>CAVQNS010000007.1:0-1640687 GCA_963714285.1 uncultured Solirubrobacteraceae bacterium | reverse complement strand
GACTCGAGCGCCACCGGCTGCTCGACCTCCGCGACGGCAATCCCCAGGTGCGCCGCGAGCGTCGCCGCCGAGACGCGCAGCTGCGCGGGTGAGAGCTGCTGGTCCTCATACCCCCACCCCCAGTGCTTGCGCCGCCGCCCGCTCACGATCGCGAGTGTATGCCGCAGCTGTGATATCCATAGCTTCACCAGCCGCTCGGGAGATTCAATAGCCTTGGCGTGAGTGTCCGACCGACCGCCGCCCAGCACTGATGCACCGGCGCAGCCCAGCACGAATGCGCCGGAGGTCCTCGCGCGCGGGCCGTGGTCGCTGGAGCAGATCACAGCCCACTGGCAGGAGCAGACATTCGAGCCCTCTCGAGAGCATGCGCAGGCCGCCGACGCGGCAATTCGCGAGCTGCAGGAGCGTGGCTCGCCGAGCCACGACGGAGTGGCTGCGCGGCTGGTCGATTATCGCCAGGACGAGCAGGGCATCGCGATCGAGCTGCAGCCGCTGCGTTGGGCGTTGCGGCTGGTCGAGGGCGACGCCTCCCAGAGCATCGCCGCGCTGTGCGTGACCCGCTCGGCTGACGGGCGCTGGCTGGCGGGAAGACGGGCGCCGTGGGTCTCCTCGTGGGCCGGGCGCTGGGCGCTGGGTGCGGGCGGCGCCGTCGACCTCGGTGAGAGCCCGGCGGAGACGCTCGTGCGCGAGCTGCACGAGGAGTGGTCGGTAACCCCTGAGCGGGTGCGCGGCGAGGCGCTGCTGCGCCTGCCCCACCGGATGGTCATGTTCGTCGGGCAGGCGTGGCTCGCTGAGGGCGTCGAGGAGGCCGTCACCCCCGATCACGAGCACGACGAGTTCGCGTGGTGGCCGCGCGAGATCGCCGCTTGGCCACCCGAGGCCGGAGACGTGCTGCCGCGAATGGCCCAGTGGCTGTCGGAGTGAGCAAGCGCCTGCGCCCGGCAGCCGGGCCGCTGACGTTCACGCGACTGAAGTGGACCTCGTTCACCCATTCGTGTGTCTACACCGCGCTGCTTGTGAGCGCGTTCGCTGTAGGCAAGCCGGAACCGCTGACGTTCGTGCTCGGCATGACCCACGGTTTGCTGTGGATCGTCATGTCTTTGGCGTGCATAACGGCCGCGCGTCTGCGCGTCGTCTCGTTGCGGCTCGCGGTCGCAGTGGCGGTGCTCGGGGGAATCGGACCGTTCTTCGGCAGCTACGAGTTCATCCGCGAGCAGCGTCAGCGTGCGCTGGTACAGCCCGCGCTAAAGTGAGACGTCGATGGCAACCAGCACCACCGCAGTGCAGACGATAGACGTCGTAACCCCAGCCTGCGGGAGAGTCGGTTACCGAGGGGACGATCCTCGAATGGCGCGTCAAGCTCGGCGACTCGATCAAGGTCGACGACACGATCGTCGAGATCTCAACCGACAAGGTCGACGTCGAGCTGCCGGCGCCGGCGAGCGGAACGGTCAGCGAGATCCTCGTCGAGGAGGGAGACACTGTCACCGTCGGACAGGTGATCGCGCGCATCTCCCTGAACGGCGGCGCACCGGCACCGGCGACGTCTGAGCCAGCGCCCGAAGCAGCCATCGCCGAGTCTGCTGCGGACACGGCTGAGGCGAGGACGGTCGACGTTCTCACCCCCGCGGCGGGAGAGTCGGTCACCGAGGGAACGATCCTCGAATGGCGCGTCAAGCTCGGCGACTTCATCAAGGTCGACGACACGATCGTCGAGATCTCAACGGACAAGGTCGACTTGGAGCTGCCGGCGCCGGCGAGCGGAACGGTCAGCGAGATTCTTGTACAGGAGGGAGACACTGTCACTGTCGGCCAGCTGATCGCGCGCATCTCGGTCAACGGAGCGGCACCCGCGAGCGCGGCCTCGCAGCCCGCCCAGCCGCAGCAGCCGACCGAGCCGCAGCCGGCCGCCCAGCCCAAACAGCTGGCCGAGTCCCGCCAGCCGGCGGAGCCCCAGCGGCCTGAGCAGGCGAGTGGCGGCAACGGCGCGCCGGCGGGCGCACCCGAGGGCACCCGCGTCTCCCCTGTGGCGGCACGTGCGGCGGCGGCCGAGGGCGTGGACCTTGCCGCGGTTTCGGGGAGCGGACCGGCGGGACGGATAACGAAGTCCGACGTCTTGAGCGCTGCTTCGCGCGAGTCCCTTGCACCGGCCACCAACGGCGCGGGCGTCGCCACCGGTGCCGTCGCCAACGGAGCCGTAACGAGCAAGGCGGACGCGCTGCCACTCCGCGGCGGCGCCGCGGCGCTCGTACGCTACATGGAGGAGTCGCGCTCGATACCGACTGCAACGAGCTTCCGCACGCTGACGGTGAGCGTGCTCGACGCGCGGCGGCGCGAGCTGAAGGCCGCCGGCAAGAAGGTTTCGTTCACGCATTTGATCGCATATGCGATCGCGCGCGCCGGCGAGGACATGCCGGTGATGGCCAACCATTTCGCGGAGATCGACGGCAAGCCGCACCGCATGGTCGACGGCCAGGTGAACCTCGGCTTGGCGGTCGACGTCGAGAAGAAGGACGGCTCGCGCACGCTGATGGTGCCCGTGATCAGCGACGCGGGGCGCCTGCCGTTCGACCGCTTCCTGGCTGCTTACGACGCGCTCGTGGAGAAGGCGCGCACGAACACGCTGACCGCGGATGACCTCGTGGGCGCCAACATCACGCTCACGAACCCGGGCGGAATCGGCACGGTGGCGTCGGTCCCGCGCTTGATGAGCGGTCAGGGAACGATCGTGGCTACGGGCTCGATCGCCTACCCGGTGGGCCTCGGCGAAGTTGGCGCGAATATCGGCGCTGAGAAGGTCATGACGATGACCTCAACATACGACCACCGTGTGATCCAGGGCGCGGAGTCCGGGCGCTTCCTGGCAGCCGTCGAGGGCTACCTGCAGGGAGGTAGCGGTTTCTACGAGGAGCTGTTTGGGACCTTGGGCCTGCAGGCTGCGCCGCTGACGATTCACGTGGCGCCGACGGTGCTCGCGTCCTCGCCGAGCGCTGCGAGCGCGAGCGCGCCGGCGCCGTACACGGGCAGCGACGAGCTGCTGCAGGCGGTGCAGGCGGCGAGCACGTTTGTCAGCCGCGTGCGCAGCCACGGGCATCTGGCGGCACGCCTGGATCCGCTCGGCACCGAGCCAGAGGGCGACCCGGGGCTGGACCCGGAGGCGCTGGGTTTGACGCCCGAGATGCAGGCGCGGCTGCCGGCGAAGATCTTCCAGATGTACGTCTCGGGCGCAACGCTCGCGGACGCGCTGCCGCACCTGCGCGAGACTTACTGCGGCACGATCGCGTATGAGATCGAGCACATCGCTTCGCACCGCCAGCGCGTTTGGCTGCGTGAGCACATCGAGTCGGGGGCCTTCCGCCACGAGCTCACCAACGACGAGCGCAGGACGCTGCTGAAGCGGCTCGTCGAGGTCGACGCGCTCGAGCGCTTCATGCACAAGGCATATCTCGGCCAGCACCAGTTCTCGATCGAGGGCCTGGACATGACGGTTCCGATGCTCGACGAGCTGATCCAGCTGTCAGCCGCGCACGGCGGCCAAGAGGTCGTCGTGGGAATGGCCCACCGCGGGCGGCTGAACGTGCTCGCGCACAACCTCGGGCGCTCCTACGACACGATCTTCGCCGAGTTCGAGGGCGCTTCGACGCTCGAGGCGGTGACGACGATCCCGCAGGGCGGCACCGGCGACGTCAAGTACCACCATGGCACGCAGGGCACCTACCAGCTGCCGGGCGGCGGCACGATTCGCGTCAACCTGGAGTCCAACCCGAGCCACCTCGAGTACGTCTCGCCGGTGGTCGAGGGCGCGACGCGCGCGGCGCAGACTTCCCGCAAGGGGCCGCACGCCCACCAGGACACGAACGCGGCGGTGCCGATCGTGATCCACGGCGATGCCTCGTTCCCGGCCCAGGGTGTCGTCTCGGAGACGTTCAACCTGCAGGGACTGGACGGCTACAAGGTCGGCGGCACGGTGCACATAATCACCAATAACCAGGTTGGCTTCACGACCGACCCCGACGACGCGCGCTCGACGCGCTGGGCGTCCGATCTAGCGAAGGGCTTCGACGTGCCGATCATCCACGTCAACGCCGACGATGTGGCCGCGTGCATCAGCGCGGTGCGGCTCGCGTTCGCGTTTCGCCAGGAGTTCGGCCACGACGTGCTGATCGACCTGATCGGCTACCGCCGCTTCGGCCACAACGAGTCCGACGAGCCTGCCTACACCCAGCCTGAGATGTACACGAAGATCAAGACGAAGAAGCGCGTGTACGAACTGTGGGCCGACGGGCTGGTGGCCGAGGGCGTCGTCTCCAAGGAGGAGGTCGACCGCCAGGCGCAGGAGGTGTGGGACAACCTGACGCTGCTGCACCAGCGCCTGAAGGCGAAGATCGCGGCCGCGGCCGAGCAAGAGGGCGAGCATGTCACCGGCGAGTACCAGCTCGACCGCTCGCCGAGCCCCGAGGTGGACACCGCGGTGCCGGCGTTCGAGTTGCGCGCGCTGGGCGAGCAGCTGCTGCGCGTGCCCGACGGCTTCACCGTTCACCCGAAGCTCGTCAAACAGCTCGAGCGCCGCCACGACGCGCTCGCGGAGAGCGCATCCGCGGAGGCGAAAGTCGACTGGGCGCACGCGGAGGCGCTGGCGTTCGCTTCGCTTTTGACCGAGGGCACGCCGTTGCGCCTGACCGGGCAGGACACCGAGCGCGGCACGTTCAGCCAGCGCCACATGGTGCTGCACGACGCCAAGACCGGCCAGACCGTGTGCCCGATCCAGAACCTGCCGGACGCGCTGGCGCCGCTGGAGCTGCACAACAGCCCGCTGTCGGAGCTCGCGTGCATGGGCTTCGAGTACGGCTACAGCCAGGAGGCGCCGGAGACGCTGGTGCTGTGGGAGGCGCAGTTCGGCGACTTCGTCAACTCGGCGCAGGTGATCATCGACCAGTTCATCGTCTCGGGCTTGGCCAAGTGGGGCCAGACCTCCCGCCTGACGCTGCTGCTTCCGCACGGCTACGAGGGCTCTGGACCGGAGCACTCCTCGGCGCGTCTGGAGCGCTTCCTGCGCTCGGCCGCGGAGGGCAACATCCGCGTGGCGAGCCCGACCACCCCGGCCCAGTACTTCCACCTGCTGCGCCGTCAGGCGCGCATCGCCAAGCAGCGTCCGCTCGTCGTTATGACGCCGAAGTCGCTGCTGCGCCTGCCGCAGGCGGCGAGCGCGGTCGCGGACATGGCCGAGGGCACGAGCTTCCATCCGGTACTGGCCGAGCCGGGGGTGGCGGATGAGCAGGTCACGCGCTTGGTGCTGTGCACCGGCAAGATCTACTACGACCTCGTCGGGCACCCGAGCCGCACGGAGCACGCCGGCCTTGCGGTCGCGCGCGTGGAGCTTCTGTACCCCTTCCCCGAACGCCAGATCCTCGAGCTGATGGGCCGTTACCCGAGCCTGAGCGAGGTGCTGTGGGTACAGGAGGAGCCACGCAACATGGGCGCGCGCGCCCACATGTTCCCGCGCCTGATGCAGATCATGCCCGAGGAGATGCACTTCGGCTACGTCGGGCGCCCCGAGCGCGCGAGCCCAGGCGAGGGCTACCCGGCCGCGCACATCGACGAACAGAACCGCATCGTCACGACCGCGATCGATCTACGCCAGCCGATCTCGCAATACCCGCGCAAGACGCCCGGCGAGCGCTGAGATGCTCGCCCTGTGGCGGCGCTTTATGGCGATCCGCCGCCAGCGCAAGCGCAAGCGCCGCGGTTATTGAAGGACCGCCGAGGACGCCCCTGCGGGGCGGCACGCTAATCAAGGGAGTGCCGAGGACGCCCCTGCGGGGCGGCACGGCTATCGAGCGGCTGGCTGCAGTCGCCGTAGCGCTTCGCGCGCCCCGTCGAAGCGAAGCCCTCGCGTGGTGGCCTCGTCGGGGTCAAGCGCGCCGGTGAGCACGCCGAGGACGAGCTGCGGCGGACCGCTCAGCACCGCGTCGGCGCTCTCGCTTGTGCCTGCGCGCGTGCTGATCGCGCCGTCGCGCGCTTCGATCAGCATCGGCTGCTCGCCGACGCGAACTTCGATCGTGGTGGGAACGTGCTCGGGTGAGGTGTCGGCGAGGAATAGCTCGACTGGCAGCTGCAGCCAGTAGCTGCGGTATTCCTCCTCGGGAGTGGTGTCGCTCATCAGCGGGATGCCCCAGCGTCCGAGCTCGTAGATCACGGGCTTCAGCTGCTCGCCGCGCGGGGTGAGCCTGAAGAGCGCGGTGGCGACGGGCGGCGGCGCCTGCTCGCGCGCGACGATGCCTGCGTGCTCGAGCTCGCGCAGGCGCTCGGCGAGGAGGTTGGTGGCGATGCTGGGCAGGCCGCGGCGCAGGTCGGTGTAGCGGCTGGGTCCTTGTGCGAGCAGCTCGCGCACGATTAGAAGCGTCCAGCGGTCGCCGATCACGTCGAGCGCCTTCGCCACCGAGCAATATTGACCGTAGCTTCGCATCCCCCCATTCTAGCGGTCGCTTGAATATCTTGTGCAAGTACTTGATTTTCTTGTTGTGATGTTTTATTTATATGTCGTATGCGTGGTAAGCCCTTCGCCCTCGCGGCGCTGCTGGTGGCGGCGTTCGTGATCAACTTGGACACGACGATCGTCAACGTGGCGCTGCCAACGCTGGTGCGGGAGCTGCATGCGTCCAACAGCCAGCTGCAGTGGATTGTGGACGCGTACAACTTGGTGTTCGCGGCGCTGCTGCTCGTGTCTGGCAGCCTGAGCGATCGCGTGGGGCGCAAGGGAGTGCTGATCGCGGGCTTGGCGGTGTTCGGCTTGGCGAGCGTGGCGGGCGCCCTGACGGCGACGGCGGGAGAGTTGATCGTCGCGCGCTGCTTCATGGGCCTCGGCGCAGCGATGGTGTTCCCGGCGACGTTGTCGCTGATCTCGAACATCTTCACCGAGCGCTCGGAGCGGGCGCGGGCGATCGGGCTGTGGGGGGCGAGCACAGGCGTGGCGATCGCTTTGGGGCCGATCGTCGGCGGCTGGCTGCTGGAAGGCTTCTCGTGGACGAGCATCTTCTTCGTGATGGCGCCGGTAGCAGCGCTGGGGGCGGCGCTGGTGGCTTACAGCGTGCCGACGTCCCGCGACCCGCATGCGCCGCGGGCCGACCTTGGCGGCTTCGCGCTGTCGACGGCGGCGATCGCGCTGCTGATCTTCACGATCATCGAGGCGCCCGAATACGGCTGGGGCAGCGTGCGCAGCGTCGCCGGCTTCGTCGTGGGCGCAGCGCTGCTGGCTGCTTTCATCGCCTGGGAGCGCCGCATGGAGGAGCCGATGCTCGACGTCGGCCTGTTCCGCAACCTGCGCTTCGCGGCGGCGAGCGCGTCGGTGACGATCGCGTTCTTCGCGCTGTTCGGGTTCATCTTCCTGATCACGCAGTTCTTTCAGTTCTTCAAGGGCTACAGCCCGCTGTCTGCGGGCGTGCACTTGCTGCCGGTTGCGAGCGCGGTGGGCGTCTCCTCGGTGCTCGGCACGAAGCTGGCGGTGCGCTTTGGCACGAAGCTGGTTGTCGCCGCGGGGCTGTTGATGATGGCCGCGTTCTACGCGTGGGTATCGACGGGCAACGCAAGCCTCGCCTACTCGACGATCGCCGTGCAGATGGTGCTGTTCGGCACCGGCATGGGCTTCACGAGCGCGCCGGCTACCGAGGCGATCATGGGCGTTGTGCCGGCGGAGAAGGCCGGCGTGGGCTCTGCGGTCAACGACACGACGCGCCTGCTCGGCGGAACGCTGGGCGTGGCGTTGATCGGCAGCGTGTACGCGTCGCTGTACGGGAGCCGGCTGAGCACGCTGCTGCCGCACACGCTCCCGGCGCGACTGGCCGCCACGGCGCACAGCTCGGCGGGAGCTGCGCTGGTCCTCGCCGAGCAGCTGCGCCACGCCGGCCAGATCGGGCTTGCGGGCGCTCTGCACAAGGCCGCCAGCACGGCGTTCTTCCACGGCTTCAGCGCCGGCAACCTGCTCGCGGCTGGCGTGGCTGGAGCCGGCGTGCTGATGGCGCTGTGGCTGCTGCCGGCACAGCCGCTCGTGCCGGCCGCGGACGCGGTCCCCGCACCGGGCGCGGGCCATGCCGCACCGGCCTCCTCCAGCTAGCGCGGCTCGCGCCGCGGGGCGGTTGCCCCCCCGACCTAGCGCCCCTTCCAGGCCGGCTCGCGCTTCTCCTTGAAGGCGCTGGCGCCCTCTTTGGCGTCCTCGGAGACCATCACCGGGCCGGTGATGGCGCCCTGCTTCGCCCACATCTCCTCGCTCGACCAGTCGAACTGCTCCTGCAGGATCTGCTTGGAGGCGGCGAGCGCAAGCGGGCCGTTCTTGCTGAGCTGCGCGGCAAGCTCGAGCGCGACGTCTACAGCGGAGCCCGGCTCGGCGAGCCGGTTGACGACGCCCAGCTCGTGGAAGCGGTCCGACGGGAACGGCTCGCCGGTGAGCGCAAGCTCCATGACGAGGTGGTAGGGCATGCGCCGCGGCAGGCGCAGCAGCGCGCCGCCGGCGGCTACGATCGAGCGCTTGGCCTCGGGGATTCCCATTTTGGCGCCCTTGGCCGCGACGATCAGATCGCAGGCGAGCGCTATCTCGAGCCCTCCGGCAACCGCGAAGCCCTCGATCGCGGCGATCAGCGGCTTGCGCGCGGAGCGCTGGGCGATGCCGGCAAAGCCGCGGTCGCCGAACCACGGCGACTCGCCCTTGACGAACGCGCCGAGGTCCATGCCCGCGCAGAAGAAGCCGCCGGCGCCGGTGAGCACGCCGACCGACAGGCTCTCGTCGGCGTCGAGCTCCTCCAGCGCGCCCGCGACACCCGCTGCAAGTGCGGCGTTGACCGCGTTTCGTACCTGCGGCCGGTTGAGCGTGATCAGTAGCACGTTGCCGCGCCGCTCGGTGAGTACCTCTTTGGTGTCTTGATCGCTCATCACCGGCACTATGCCGCAAACAGCTTCAGCTCGGGCTCGCGCTCACCGCGCAGCACCGCAGGATCCACCTCCACGCAGTCGATCCCGCGCGATTCTGCGAGCACGCGCGCCTGCGGCTTGATCGTCTGAGCCGCGAGCACGCCGCGGCAAGAGCCGAGCGCCGGGTCCAGGCGGATGCGCTGCAGATAGCGCGTGAGCTGCTCGACCGCGTCGATCGTCGCGATGCGCTTGATCTCAACTGCGATCCACTCGTCCTCGCTGTCCTTGCACATCAGATCCACAGGTCCGATGTCGGTGGGCCACTCGCGCCGAACGAGCCGCAGCCCCTCGCCGCACCACTGCGGCGCGTCGGCGAGCAGCTCCTGCAGTTCGCGCTCTAGCCCCTCCTTCTCGAGTGCTGCGAGCGTGTCGAGCTCGTGCTCGACCTCGGAGAGAACCTCCGTGATCGCGATGTCCAACAGCTCATCTTGGCCGCGCTTGCGCACCAACAGCCGTTGCAGGCTGCCATCCTCGCCGACCTGCTCCTCGATTACCGTCGGTGCGACCATCCAGTTCAGCGGCTTGACGTTCGAGCCGCCGCCATCCGCCCAGACCATGAACGTACCGTCGGCCTTGATCATCAGCAGCCGCACCGCCTCGGGCAGCACGGTGCTCAGCCGACCGGCGTAGGAGACCTCGCAGCGGGCGACGATCAGGCGCATCGCGCGAACCTATCGCGCGCGGCGGACCTTGGCTTCACGCGAATCCGCACGCAGCGGCGTTGGGCATTGGCTTCACGCGAATCCGCATGCAGCGGCTTTGGACATTGGCTTCACGCGAATCCGCACGCAGCGGCGTTGGACGCAGCGATCACCTCCGAGGCGCTCCCTACGCTCTCGCTCGTGGCAGACGCAGCAGCAAGCCCGCAGGCTCGTCCCTATCCACCACCGCCAGGCGCAGAGGCGTTCTGGCCGGTCCAGGTGACGGTGCTGGTCGCGATCGGCCTGCAGATCGGCCTCTCCAAGCGCCTGACGGTCGGCCCGGCATGGCTGGTGCCTGCGCTCGAGGGCGTGCTGCTGATCGGCCTGTCGATGGCCACGCCGCGCCAGCTCGAGCACGAGCACACGGCACGCCGGCGCACCGCGATCGCGCTGACCGCATTTGTGAGCGCCGCCAACATCTTCTCGCTCGTCGAGCTCTGCAGCCGGCTGCTGCACCACAACGTCTCCAAGGGCCACGAGCTGATCGTCTCGGGGATGCTGATCTGGCTGACGAACTTCCTGATCTTCGCGCTGTGGTACTGGGAGATCGACCGCGGCGGCCCCGGCCGTCGCGCCGCTGGGCACGACGGCCCCCCCGACTTCCTGTTCCCGCAGATGTCCGACGATCGCATCGAGCCGCGCTTCTGGCGGCCGCAGTTCTTCGACTACCTGTATGTGTCGCTGACGAACGCGACGGCGTTCTCGCCGACCGACACGATGCCGCTGACGCCGATGGCCAAGGGCGTGATGGGAGTCCAGTCGATCGTCTCGCTGGTCACGACTCGGGCTGGTCATCTCGCGCGCTGTGAACATCCTCTGAGCACCGGCCCCACCGCGAATCCGGGGCCAGCGACCTCAGCTGGCCATGCTCGGCTCGATCGCGAGCGCCTGCGCGACCAGGTCGCGCACGTCCTTGCCGGCGCCAAGCGCGAGCGCGCGCCGGAGCGCATCGAGCGCGCCCTCGCGGTCCATCAGCGTAAGGCGCAGCCGCCCGAGGCGCTCCCAGGCGCTCGCGTCGGCGGGGCCGCGCAGGGCGGCTCGCTCGGCGGCCTCCTCGGCGAGGTCGGTCGCGCCCATGTCTTCGTAGATCCTCGCCGCGAAGCGGTGCGCGGCGGGACGCGAGCCGTCGACGCGCGCCCAGTCGCGGACCGCGCGGCCGGCCTCGTCGAGCTTGCCGGCGTTCCAGAACGCGAGCGTCATCAGGCGCAGCACGGCGACGTTGCGCGGCTCGGCGTCGCGCGCGTAGATCAGCCGCTGCGCGGCGAGCGTCGTACTCGCCTTCGGCCATCGCGCGCTGGGCGGCGATCAGGAAGCGCTCGACGCGCTCCTCGGCGGGATCGGGCTTCGAGAAGTCGACGAATTTCATGCTGCCGGCGGGGACCGTGCGGATGCCATGGCTGAACTTGACGCGCGCCCACTGCTGCACCTCCTCCCCGGCTGCAACGGGATCGGAGGAGAAGTAGATGCCGGCGACGGTGCCGACGCCCCACTCGGGGTAGGAGAGGCAGCGGGCGTAGCGGTGGACGACCGAGTGGTCGGGCACGCGGCTGCCGAACGGGTCGTTTTCGGCGCGGTCTTTGGCCATCGCTCGCGCCCGCTGTTCGGCCTCGTAGGCGCGCCGGCCCGCCTCCTCGCGCTCACGGCGCGCGGCGGCGGCGCTGACTTTGACGGCGTTCGCCGTGACTTTGCCGCCGCGCGAGCCCTCTGCCAGGCGCTCGAGCTGGTCGGCGGCCTCGTTGATCGCCTTGAGGTGGCGCTCGTGCTCGAACTGGCGTCCCTGCGGGGCCACGTCCGGGTGCCAGCGCTTGGCCATGCGCCGACGCGCAAGCTGCACGTCGCGCTTTGTGAACGGCGCCTCCAGCTCCAGCAGGAGCAGATGCTGCTCGACGTCGAGGACGGTGGTGGGCATGACCCGACAACGTTAGCGAGGGCGGACAGCTTTCTCTTCCCTCTATCCTGCGTGCGGATGTCCTCCCAGTACGTCTTCACGATGCACCGCCTGTCCAAGGTCCATCCCCCGGACAAAACGGTGCTGGACAACGTCACGCTGGCGTTCTACCCAGGCGCGAAGATCGGCGTCCTCGGCTACAACGGCGCCGGCAAGTCGACGCTGCTGCGGATCATGGCCGGGGTCGAGGAGGAGTACCGCGGCGAGGCGGCGCTCGCGCCTGGTGCGACCGTCGGGATGCTCGAGCAGGAGCCGCACCTGGATGCGTCCAAGGACGTCAAGGGCAACGTCGAGGACGGCGTCGCCGAGACCAAGGCGCTGCTCGACCGCTTCAACGAGCTCGCCGCCAACTACTCCGATGAGACCGCTGACGAGTTCGGCAAGCTCCAGGCCAAGATCGAAGCGGCTGACGCGTGGAACCTCGACACGCAGCTCGAATATGCGATGGACGCGCTGCGCCTGCCACCGCCTGATGCCGACGTGAGCACGCTCTCGGGAGGTGAGCGCCGTCGCGTGGCGCTCTGCCGCCTGCTGCTGCGCGCGCCGGACCTGCTGCTGCTGGACGAGCCCACCAACCACCTCGACGCGGAGTCGGTCGCGTGGCTCGAGCAGCACCTGTCCGAGTACAAGGGCGCGATCGTGGCGGTCACACACGACCGCTACTTCCTCGACAACGTCGCCGGCTGGATCCTCGAGCTAGACCGCGGCAAGGGCATCCCCTACCAGGGCAACTACTCGAGCTGGCTGGAGCAGAAGCAGGCGCGCATGGCCCAGGAAGAGCGCTCGGAAAAGGGTCGTGAGCGCACGATCGCAGCGGAGCTCGAATGGGTGCGGACCAACCCCAAGGGCAAACGCACGAAGTCCAAGGCGCGCCTTGCCCGCTACGAGGAGCTGATCGCCGAGGACCGCAACATCAAGCTCGACGAGGTCCAGATCCACATCCCGCCGGGTCCGCGCCTGGGCGCAAAGGTGCTGACGGCGACCGACGTGTCGAAGGGGTTCGGCGATCGCCTGCTGATCGAGTCGCTGTCGTTCGAGCTGCCCCGCGCGGGCATCGTCGGCGTGATCGGCGCCAACGGCGCGGGCAAGACGACCCTGTTCAGGATGATCACCGGCACGGAGTCCCCCGACAGCGGCAAGCTCGAGTTCGGGCGACACCGTCGAGCTCGCCTACGTCGACCAGTCGCGCGACTCGCTGAATCCCGAGAAGACCGTTTGGGAGGAGATCTCAGAAGGCTACGAGCACATCAAAGTCGGCGAGCGCGAGGTCAACTCGCGCCAGTACACCGCCGGCTTCAACTTCAAGGGCAGCGCCCAGCAGGCGCGCATCGGCAAGCTCTCAGGCGGCGAGCGCAACCGCGTGCACCTCGCCAAGCTGCTGCGCAGCGGTGGCAACCTGCTGCTGCTGGACGAGCCCACCAACGATCTTGATGTGGACACGCTGCGCGCGCTCGAGAACGCGCTGCTGGCGTTCCCGGGCTGCGCGATCGTGATCTCCCACGATCGCTGGTTTCTGGATCGCGTCGCCACGCACGTGCTGGCCTTCGAGGGCGACTCGCAGGTCACGTGGTTCGAGGGCAACTTCGAGGCATATGAGGAGCATCGTCACGCCACGCTCGGCGCCGCCGCCGACCGCCCGCATCGCATCACCTACAAGCGGCTCGTACGTGGCTGAGCCGTCCCCTGGCGCCTGCGCCGAGCAGTCCGGCACATCCATCGCCGAGCAGCCAGGCTCAACCACGAAGTTCGACCGGGACACATCCGTCTGGCGCGAAGGCGGCGGCGAATCGGACGTCGCCGGACAGGTCGTCTTCGGCGCTGAGATCGCTCGTGACTGGCGTGCCGGTCGCGGGCCGCACGGCGGCTATCTGGCGGCGCTGCTGCTGCGCGCGCTGATCGACTCGGTGGCTGACGAGGAGCGTGCCCCGCGCTCGCTGACGATCCACTACGCCCGTGCGCCCAAGGCCGGGCCGGCGCAGATCACGACTACGCTCGAGCGCGAGGGACGCTCGCTGAGCACGCTTTCAGCGCGTATGCACCAGGACGGAGAGACAATCGCGCTCGTGCTGGCGGCGTTCTCGCTGCCATGGGGTGGCCCTGAGATCTCCGATGTGCGGATGCCCGACGTCGAGCCGGCGGACCCATCGCGCGAGGGCGTCAAGCTGATCGATCACGGCGGCCCTGAGTTCGCCCGCCATCTGGTCCTGCAGCCGCGCATGGACGGCAACCTGTTCGCGGGCGGCGAGCAGCCGATGACGATCCGCGCATGGCTCGGGCTCGCCGAGCCGCGCCCGATCGACGCGCTGTCGCTGGCGTTCTTCAGCGATGCGTTGATACCGGCGCCGTACATGCGCCTCGGCGAGCCCGCCGCTGTGCCGACGATCGACCTGACCGTCCACTTCCGCGAGCACATGCGTCCTGAGCGGGACGCCGACCCGCTCGAGCTGTGCCTGGCGCAGACGACGACCGAGCTGATCCACGATGGCTTCTTCGTCGAGGACGGGCTGATCTGGGCCGCCGATGGAACGCTGCTGGCGCACTCGCGCCAGCTCGCGATCGTGATTCCCTTCTCCACGCGCTAGGCTCCCCCCGCGAGCACCATCAGGCCTTCGCTTCTCAACAGTTAGGACTGCAATCCGATCATGGCTGACTACACCGCAAAGAAGATCAGCGAGATGGAGGCCGCCTACGGCGGTGGCTTCGTCAAGGCACGAGCCGAGCTGGGTGTGACGGCGTTCGGCTTCCAGGTGATCCAGCTGCCGCCGGACTACGCCGACTACCCCGAGCACGACCACGCGGAGAGCGGCCAGGAGGAGGTCTTCCTGGCGATCGGCGGCTCCGGCTGGATGGACATCGAAGGCGAGCGCGTCGAGCTCGACAACGAGACGTTCGTGCGGGTCGCGCCGGAGCCGAGGCGCAAGGTCCATTCGGGCCCCGAAGGACTACGCATGCTGGTCATCGGCGGCTGCCCCGGCGAGCCCTACAAGGCGCCTGCGACGACCGAGCTGACGACGGCGTAAGGCTCGCGCACGGCCGCGGCGACGGCGCTCTGAGCGACGTCGCGGCCGACGTCGCTCAGAGCGCCGGCTGCGCAGCCTCTAATCGGAGGGGTCAGCGCGCGAACGAGCTGTCGCGTTGCAGGCGCAACGCGGCCGCAGCGATCAGGCGTGCGCTCGCGTGCACGTCATCGAGCTGGACGAGCTCGACGGGCGAGTGCATGTAGCGGATCGGGATCGACACGAGCCCGGTGGGCACGCCGCCGCGGCTGATGTGCACGGCGTCGGCGTCGGTGCCGGTGGCGCGCCCTGAGGCCTCGACGGTGAAGGGGATCTTCTCCGCCTCGCCGGCCGCGAACAGCAGCTCGAACACCGCGTTGTTGAGCGTCGAGCCGCGGGTGATCACGGGCCCGGAGCCGAGCTCGTGCTTGCCGGCCTCCTTGACGTCGATACCCGGCGCGTCGGTCGCGTGGGTGACGTCGACGACGATCGCCGCATCGGGCTTCAGCGAGAAGGCGCTCGTGCGCGAGCCGCCGAACGTGGTCTCCTCCTGCGCGGCGGCGACCGCCGCGATCTCCCACTGCGCGCCGCCGGCCTGCGCGACCAGGCGCGCGGCCTCGAGCGCGACGAACGAGCCGAGGCGATTGTCGAGCGCGCGCGAGCTCAGCCGCCCGTTGGGAAGCTCGACCGGCTGCGCGTCGATCACGGCGACGTCGCCGATCCGCACCAGCCCGCGCGCCTGTTTGCCGTCGCGCGCGCCGATGTCGATGTGCATGTCGCGGATGTCCGCGACCTTCTTGCGCTCCTCGTCGCGCAGCAGGTGGATCGGCTTCTTGCCGACGACGCCGGCGACTGGACCCTCGCGCGTGTCGAGCACGACGCGCTGGCCGACGAGGATCTGCGCGTCCCAGCCGCCGACCTCGCGGAACCACAGGAAGCCGTCGTCGTCGATGTGCGTGACGATCAGCCCGATCTCGTCGATGTGACCCATCACGAGCAGTCGCCGCGGCGCCTTCTCATAGCCGTGCTTGGGCGCCACGAGCGCCAGCGGCGTGCCGACGACGTCGGTGCTCACCGTGGCGAACTCGCTTGCCGCCTCGCGCCACACGCCGGCCGGGGCGGTCTCATAGCCCGACGGCCCGCGCGCGCTCAGCAGGTCGCGCAGCAGCTGCGGCACGCCGTGGCGCGCGCTCGTGCCGCGGCTGGCACGCGCGCGGCACGCGCTCGTTTTGTGGCGGGTTTGGAGGCTTTGCGTGCGGCAGGGCTCATGCGGCGAGCAGGTTTCGCAGGACGTACTGAAGAATGCCGCCGTGGCGGAAGTACTCGGCCTCGCGCGGCGTGTCGATGCGCACGCGCGCATCGAACTCGACCGGCGCACCGCCACCTGACTGCGCGCGTACGTGCACCTCGCGCGGCGGGCCTCCGCCAGCGGCCATCGCATCGGCGAGACCGCTGATCGAGAAGCTCTCCTCGCCGGTGAGGCCGAGCGACTGCGCGCTCTGCCCGTCCGGGAACTGCAGCGGCAGCACGCCCATGCCGACGAGGTTGGAGCGGTGGATGCGCTCGAAGCTCTGCGCGAGCACGGCGCGCACGCCGAGCAGCTTGGTGCCCTTGGCAGCCCAGTCGCGCGACGAGCCCGAGCCGTACTCCTTGCCGGCAAGCACGACCAGGTCGATGCCCTGCCTGCATGTAGCGCATCGCGGCGTCGTAGATCGACATCTGCTCATTCGAGCCGTCGGCGAGGTAGCGCGTGAAGCCGCCTTCGGGCAGCGCGATCGCCAGCCGCCGATCATGTTGCGCAGGCGGATGTTGGCGAACGTGCCGCGCATCATCACCTCGTGGTTGCCGCGGCGCGAGCCGTAGGAGTTGAAGTCCCGCGGCTCGACGCCCTGCTCCTGCAGATAGGCGCCGGCGGGTCCGTCGCGCTTGATCGACCCGGCGGGCGAGATGTGGTCGGTAGTGACGCTGTCGCCCAGCAGCGCGAGCACGCGCGCGCCGTCGATGTCGCGCACCGCCTCGGGCTCGGCGGGCATACCCTGGAAGTAGGGCGGAAGGCGCACGTAGGTCGAGTCCGGATCCCAGGCGAAGCGCTCGCCCTCGGGGACCGGCAGGCTGTTCCAGCGCTCGTCGCCGGCGAACACCTCGCCGTAGCTCTTGCGGAACATGTCCGCCCGCACGGCCTCGCCGATCGTCTCTGCGACCTCGTGCTCGGAGGGCCAGATGTCCCTCAGGTAGACGTCCTCGCCGTGCTCGTCCTGGCCGAGCGGGTCGCCGACGATGTCGATGTCCATCGTGCCCGCGAGCGCGTAGGCGACGCACAGCGGCGGCGAGGCGAGGTAGTTCATCTTCACGTCGGGGTTGATGCGGCCCTCGAAGTTGCGATTGCCGGACAGCACCGAGACGACCGCGAGGTTCGCCTCGCTGACGGCCGCGGAGATCTCATCCGGCAGCGGACCCGAGTTGCCGATGCAGGTGGTGCAGCCGTAGCCGACGAGGTTGAAGCCGAGCTGCTCGAGCGGCTCGGTCAGGCCGGCGCGGTCGAGGTATTCGGTGACGACCTTCGAGCCGGGCGCGAGCGAGGTCTTGACCCACGGCTTTGAGCTCAGCCCGCGCGCGAGCGCGTTGCGCGCGAGGATGCCGGCGCCGATCATCACCGACGGGTTGGAGGTGTTGGTGCAGCTCGTGATCGCGGCGATCACGACGTGGCCGTGGTCGAGCTCGAAGCTCTCGCCGTCGAGCGTCACCGATGTCGCTGCGTGACAGCGCTCGAGCGTGGCGGCGCCGCCGGCGTGCGACGGCGGCAGCTGCGGCGCGGCCACCGTCAGCGGCTCGTGCCCGGGCGCGCCGTTGGCGGGCGGGTCGGAGGCCGGGTAGGACTCCGCCACGCGCCTCGTCCACCGCGTCCGACCTGCGCGCCGTCGCTGGGGGCGTAGTCCTCCAGCGCGCGCCTGAACGCGCCCTTGGCGTCGCTCAGCGAGACTCGGTCCTGGGGGCGCTTGGGGCCGGCGAGGCTCGGTTCGACGGTGCCGAGGTCGAGCTCGATCGTGTCCGAGAACGTCGGCTCTTCGGAGTGCTCGTCGTGCCACAGACCCTGCTCCTTGGCGTATGCCTCGACGAGCGCGATCTGCTCGCGCGGGCGCCCGGAGAGCTCCAGGTACTTGAGCGTCTCGGCGTCGATCGGGAAGATCGCGCAGGTCGAGCCGAACTCGGGCGACATGTTGCCGATCGTGGCCCTGTCGGCGATCGGCAGGCCGAGCAGGCCGGCGCCGTAGAACTCGACGAACTTGCCGACAACGCCGCGCTCGCGCAGCATCTGCGTGACCGTCAGCACGAGGTCGGTTGCGGTGGCTCCCTCGGGCAGCTCGCCGTGCAGGCGGAAGCCGAGCACCTGCGGGATCAGCATCGACATCGGCTGGCCGAGCATCGCGGCCTCGGCCTCGATCCCCCCGACGCCCCAGCCGAGCACGCCGAGGCCGTTGACCATCGTCGTGTGCGAGTCGGTGCCGACGAGCGTGTCGGGGTAGGCCTGGCCGGTCTTGTCGTCGGAGAAGATCACGCGCGAGAGGTACTCGAGGTTGACCTGGTGCACGATCCCGGTGTCGGGCGGCACCACTGCGAAGTCGTCGAACGCCCCCTGGCCCCAGCGCAGGAAGGCGTAGCGCTCCTGGTTTCGCTCGAACTCGCGCTCGGCGTTGAAGCGGAAGGAGTCGCGCGTGCCGAAAGCGTCGACCTGAACGGAGTGATCGATCACGAGCTCGGCCGGGGCCAGCGGGTTGATCTTGGCGGGATCGCCGCCCATCTCCGCCATCGCGTCGCGCATCGCCGCGAGGTCGACGACGGCCGGCACGCCGGTGAAGTCCTGCATCAGCACGCGCGCGGGCGTGAAGGCGATCTCCTTGCTCGGCTGCGCGTTCGCGTCCCAGCTCGCCAGCGCTTCGACGTCAGCCGCCGATAACCGAGCCGCCGCCCTCAGTGCGCAGCAGGTTCTCGAGCAGCACCTTCAGCGAGAACGGCAAGCGCGTCACGTCGAAGCGCTGCTGGAGCGCGTCCAGACGGAATATCTCAAAGGTGCGGCCGCCGACATCGAGCGTGTGCTTGGCGCCAAAGCTGTTCTCCGACATGGGCATCTCCCTGCGATCAGCGTCTCTAAAGGGGCTTCGGTGGGACCTCAGCAGTCTCGCAGAGTCGCCGTCGTGAGCCGGCGAGCGCGAGCCGGCGAGCCCAATTCAAACTGGGCCGTCTGCGTCAGCGCGCGTGCCCGGAAGCGCGTGTCACGCGCCCCTTGCCTTCGCGCTTGGAGCGCAGCAGCGCGGCGTCGCAGGCTTCGAGCAGCTCGTTTGTGGACATCGGCGCCTGCCACTGGGCAGCTCCGATCGACGCCGACACACCGCCGGCGGCGGCGCCGTCGTGCGCAGGGATCGCGCGCAGCCGCTCGAGCGCACGGCTGGCCGCGGCGGCGGCGCTGTCGAGCTCGGCGTTGGGCAGGATCACGACGAACTCGTCGCCGCCGTAGCGGGCGACACGGTCGAACGCGCGGAACTCCCCGACGAGCGCCTGCACGACCCCGCGCAGCATCGAGTCGCCGGCCTGATGGCCGTGGCGGTCGTTGACCGCCTTGAAGTCGTCGAGATCGATCAGCAGGCATGACAGCGGGCCGCCCGTGCGCGTAGCGCGGCCGATCTCCTCGTCGAGACGGCGGCGCATCGCCCGGTGGTTCATGCAGCCGGTCACGGCATCGGTCCCCGCCTCGGCGCGGGCGCGAGACAGCGCGAGCGCTGTGGCGGCCTGCTCGACGAGCGCGGCAGCGAGGTCGACCTCGGGCGCGCTGAAGCACCTCCGCGGCGCGTCGCACCAGCACGACGACCGCCTCCACCTCCCCCCGCTCTGCGAGCGCCAGCAGCAGCGCGCAGCTGACCGAGCCCGTCTCCGCAAGCCGCGGGATGCTGGCGCGTGAGCCCCTCGGCGTCGGCTGCCAGCAAGCTGTTGCGCGTGCTCGCGACCCAGCTCACGCCGGGCGGGCGCTCGCGCCCGCGGCAGCAGATAGCTAAGCCGGCCGATGCCGCCGAACAGATACACGGCAACCAGCTCCTCGTCGCTGTCGGCTTCGACGGCGAGATGGTGGATGTGCACCTCGTCGGCTCCAGGCACCGACAGCAGCTCCCGCGCGAGCACGCGGAACATGGCGTCCGCGTTGCCGGCGCCGTCGGCCAGCGCGGTCAGATGGCGGATGCCCGCCAGCAGGCGATCGAGACCCGCGGACGACGACGAGGTATCCGTACCCGTAACGACATCCATGCCGACAATGTACGGCATCCGCGCACCCGCTTCGTGCGCATCCGGCCCCGCTTCGGCGCCGCAGCCCGTTAGACGCCGCAGCCCGTTCGACGCCGAAGCCCGTTAGACGCCGAAGCCCGTTAGACGCCGCAGCCTGGCGTCGCAGCGGCCTGGCGTCGCCGCGAACACACGGGGCGGCCAGTTGGCCGCCCCGTGTCACATCACGACTTTGAGACTGCTAGCGGAACGACACCGTGACGGTCGCCGAAGAGTGCGCGCCCTTCTTCTTGGGCACGAAGCCGACGCGGACCTTCACCTTGAACGGGCGCCGCCTGCGCGCCCGCGGCTCGAGAGCGGGACCTTGAGCGTCGTGGCTTTGCTCGCGGCACCGAGCGTGCGGTATCTCGTGGACAGGCCCTTGCCACTACCGCTGATACGACCGGCGGCGTAGGTACGACCGTCAGGTAGAGCGTGTTGCCGACCACCTTGTGTCCGACTATCTGCACACCGCAGCCGGTCGGGGCTGATGATCGTGTTGTATTTGCTCTGCTTGCCGTTCTGGCCGGTGATGATCGTCGGCATCACGAGCTTCGCGGTGCACAGGTTCGTGTTGAGCTGTTCTGTCGTCAGCGCCGAGTGCGGGCCGAGGGGCAGGTTGACGGTGATGCTCGAGACCGGCACGTCAGGTGTGGCCTCGAAGTTCGTCGTCGTGATCCCGTGTTTGATGTTGGTCTTGCCTTCGACGATCGTGCGGACACCGTCGCCTTCGAGCACGAGCTCGAGGCTCGGGAATTCTTCGCCGGAGTGCGAGACGAGGAACGCGGGGCCTTTCATGACCCCCCGGAGCACCGGCGTGAGCGCCGGTAGCGGTGCCCACTTCAGAGCCGGGCGACACTTTCGCGCAGCTCAGCGGGTTTTCTTCGAACGTCTTCGCCAGGCACGCTTTCTGCAGCGTCGTCAGGCGCGAGGGCAGCAGTTTAGGCAGCGTCACGAACACCGATTTGATGTTCGACTGGCCGGCCCCCACCGTGAGCGTCGTTACAAGGCTCGCCCCGTTTTCTTTCGAGTGCTTGGCGCCCGTGGACGCCGTGAACCCGGGCTTGAAGGCAAGCGAGCTGCAGCCTTCCGCCTGGAGCGGCGAGTTGAGCCCTGTCTGCGTCGCCGCCGAACGTCGACGTCAAGCTCGTTTCCGTGTACTCCGTCGAGCAGTTGGTCGGGTTCAGCAAAAAGCCCTGCCTGTTGACGTTCACGCTGAGCGAGCGCAGGCGAAGCGGCACGCCCTTGACGATCGTCGGCAGCGTCGTTTCAGCCGTCACGCGGGCAGTCGCCGGGTTGACGTTGATCGTCGAGCGGGTCACAACCGGCCCGAGGTTGAACGGACCAGCGACGGCCGGCACGTTGATCGACAAGCCGAACGGCGCGCCGTTGTAAGGCCCGGTCATGTAGACCGGCCCGGAGAACGAGTATGGCGAGCTGCCCGACCCGGCCGTGACCGTGGCGGTACCGATCCTGCTGGCCGCCCCGCATGTGCCCGCAGCCGCCTGTGGTTCAGCGCAGAGCGTGACGTCAGGGATCTCGCCGACGAGCCCCGAGGGCAACGTCGTCTTGATCTTCTGCAGGTATTGCTGGCCTTCGGGACGGACCGAGGCTGAATGTGTAGGAGTTGTGCGCACCCGCGGTCGTGTTGTCGTATTCCGTGCTCTGGCTCAGCGAGAACGGGATCGACGCGGCGCAACCGGTGACCGACACGCCGAACGGAACCTGCTTGCAAGGCCGGTGCACCGGTGACCGGAACGATGTTCGCTGAGCCTTCCGGAGTCCCGCAGATCAGCGGGTTGGCAACCGACGTGAGGGTGCCCCTGTTGAAGTTGATCGCGAGGCTGGTGAACGGCTGTTCGGGTACTTCGTGTTCTGGGAACACCGTCGTCAGCTGGCCGGTGACTTCGTTCGGGACGACTTCGGCTTTGAGGCGGACAGAGACGCCATAGCGCGCGGAGTTGGCAACGACGTAGATGGTGTACGGAGGACCTGTGATCGGCCCTGATTCCGGTCCACCGAGATACACCTTGCCAGTCAGCGAGCCTGCGGGCAGCGTCGGGACTTCGAGACTGACCGTCCCAATTTCCGAGCCGATCGGGCATGCCACGCCGAATTCTTCGCTGTGGATCCTCGCCTGGGCCGGCGTGCAAGCTTCGAGCCCAGCGGCAGCCGACGGATTGAGCGTCATGCCTTCCGGCAGTGTGATCGACGCCGTCTTGACCTGTGACGGAGCGTTTGCTGTCGGATTGTTCGTGCCCGCTTTGGTTCGTTCGTGTCCGTGGCTTCCGTCGTGATCTGGTTGGGCGCGTCGCTGAGCGTTGAGCCGGAGGTCACTTTGAAGGTGGGTTCGAAGACAAGCGGTTCGAACTTCGTCCCGAATTTGTCCGTTTCGCCGTTGCAGCCCATCAAGCCGAGCGGCGTCGTGTATTCGGTTTTGACCGTCGTCTTTTCGACATCGGTCAGTTTCAGCGTCGTCGTGTTGTGACCCGGACAGCTCGTCGCGTTCGTGACGAAGTCGCCTTCGCCGCTGGTCCCTTCGAAGTCCAGGCGTGAGCTGATCAGCGGCAGCGCAGGCGAGACGTTGATTTCGAAGTAGTCGTGGTAGTCGCCCTGACCCGTGCCTGCCGCCTGTATGCCCCATTCGACGTTCCCTTCGATCAGGGTGTGGGCGTAGTACTGCTGCGACTCGGCGACTGCCTGTTCTGCTGTCGACGGCGGCGGTGCAGCACCAATGCTTTCAAGATAAGCGAAGTATTCCGCGAATGCGCCGGCGGTGACCGCGATCGGGAGCTTGAGGGCGACTCCGTACTCCGACGCGAGGCCATTTGCGGGATCAAGGTTGTAGACGGTTCCTTCAAGCGCGAGGTCGATGCCCGTTTTTGCCGTCTTTTCCAATTCGACGAACACGGTTGCGTGCTGCACACCGACCTGGGTGGAGTCTGGTTCGCCCTTCTTTGCACATTTGGGTTCGCTGTAGAACCCGGTGCCGGGGAACACTTCAGCGGCGCCGTAGTCAGCCGCGGAGCAATCGGGCACCGCGTAGGGGTCGGTCGCCAGTCCGGGGGCGACGTCTGTCCTCAGGTGCGTCACGACCGAAGTCGGCTTCTCAGTCGGGAGGCTTTCGCCTTCGCCTGTCGCCACCTTGAAGTCCGTGACACCGTACGGGACCCGTCCCCCGGCCTGCAGGAAGCCTTCTTCTTCGGCTTCCGTCGCGTTTGGCGTCTTCGGTTCTACGTAGTCCTGTTCCCCAAACGGAGCACCCAGGTTGACTTTTGTTTCCGTCTGGGCACAGTCTTCGACCTTGCAGTTGACAGCCACAAGCTTTTCGATCGCCGGCGCTTCAGCGGCCTGCGCGGCCGAGGGCGATAGGACTACCAGCGCGCTGATGACGAGCGCGACAAGCGAAACACGGAACTGGACCCTCACGACTACCTCCCCGATCGAAACTCGGCTAGATCTAGATGCCCTCTACCCGCTCGGACTCCGAGCAGACAAAAAAGTTGTGGTTGACCAAAGGAACTATTAGACGAATCTTCATCAAGTCCTCCAAGCCGACCCCCTGGGGCGGCCAGCAAGCGCAGGCTGTCGAGTCCTCTGCCCAGCCTGGTGTGAGCGCGACGGGCGCACCGAAGCTCACCCGCAACAGCGCGCCGCCGCCGGCGGCGTTCTGGGCTTCGGCGAAGCCGCCGCACGCCTCCGCCGCCTGGCGGACGATCGCGAGGCCGAGACCCGAGCCGGGGAGCCCGCGCGCGTCGCGAGCACGATAGAAGCGATCGAACACGAACGGCAGGTCGGCCTCCTGGAAGCCGGGGCCGTGGTCGCGCACGCTCAGCACGCCACCCTCGAGGCTGACCTCCACCGACGCTCCGGTCGGGCTCCACTTGCGCGCGTTGTCAACCAGGTTCGAGACCGCGCGGCCGATCCTGTCGGCCTGCCCGCGCACGACCGTGGGCTCGAGGCTCAGCTCGAAGCTCAGCTCACCGCGTCGCAGCGCGCTTGCGACCGTGCCCCGCACCACCTCGTCCAAGCGCACATCGTCCTGCGCGCCGTCAGGCGCCGCGCCACGGGCCAGCTCCACCACGTCGCCGACCAGCGCCGTCAGCTCGTCCAGCTCCGCGACGATGTCTGCGCGCAGGCTCGCCTGCTCCGCGGGCGCCAGCCGCTCGGCCTCCCCCAGGACCTGGATGTTCGCGCGCAGCGAGGAGATCGGCGTGCGTAGCTCGTGGCTCGCATCCGCGATCAGGTGGCGCTGCGCCTGCACCGAGCGCTCGAGCGCGTCGAGCGTGCCGTTGAAGCTCTCCGCCAGCCGCGCCAGCTCGTCGCGGCCCTTGACCTCCAGCCTCCGTGACAGATCGAGGTTGCCGGTGAGCGACTCTGTGCGCTGGGTGAAGCGGCCGATCGGCGCGAGCGCCGTGCGTGCCACCAGCGCGCCGAGCAGCGCCGCCAGCACCACGCCCCCCGCTCCGATCAGCGCCAGGATCAAGAGCAGCCGGCCGAGCTCGTGTTCGACCTCCATCAGCGGCTCTGCAACCAGCACCGCGCCGCTCGAGCCGGTGCCGATCGTCAGCACGCGCAGCTTCGTCCCGGCGACCGTGCGCTCGGTCAGGCTGCTGCCGCTGCCCCGCGCCGCGATCGCCCGGTCGCCCGCGTCGAGCGCGATCGCCCTCGACGCGGAGCCCTGGCCGCCAGGCACATATGCCCGGCCTTGCGGCGAGATGAACTCGACGTAGCCCGACGGGGCTCCGAACGGCGCTGGTTCGACGCGGCCCGGAAAGCCACCGCGAGAGCCAGATCCGGCCGGCTCGTCCATCGCTCCCGATTCGCCAGATCCTCCAGGTCCGCCAGCCACGCCGGCGTCCCCGTCCTCGCCGGCGAGCCCCGGCGGCATCGCGAGCGCGTGCGCGCGTGCTCGCAGCGTGCTGTCGATTTCGCCGCGCAGATCCGAGCGCACCGCCACATACAGCCCGACCGCCGCCGCGAGCACGGCGAGCGCCACCGACACGCTCGCCACCGCCGCGATGCGGGTGCGCAAGGTCATCGCCGGCTGGCCGATCCTCGCTCGCCGTCGCTCACGGCTCGCGCAGCGAGTAGCCGACGCCGCGAACCGTGTGGATCAGCTCGCGCGCGCCCGCGTCCTCGAGCTTGCGACGCAGGTAGCCGATGTACACGCGCAAAGCGTTCGAGGTCGGCCCGAAGTCATAGCCCCATACGCGGTCGTAGATCAGGCTGTGCGAGAGCACCCGCCGCGGGTTCAGCATCAGCAGCTCCAGCAACTGGTACTCCGTGCGCGTCAGCTCGACGAAGCTCGCCCCCACCTGCGCCCCGTGACGGTCGGGATCGAGGCGTACCTCCGCGAACGACAGCGCATCCGGATCGTCCTGTGGGTTGGCACGACGCAGCAACGCTCGCAGCCGCGCTTGCAACTCGCCGACGTCGAACGGCTTGACCATGTAGTCATCCGCGCCCACGTCCAAGCCGTCGATGCGGTCAGCGACAGCGTCGCGCGCGGTCAGGATCAGGATTGGAACGCGGCTGCCCATGCGGCGCACCCGCCGGCACAGCTCGAGGCCGTCGATCCCCGGCAGGCCGACGTCGAGCACCACCGCATCTGGCACCGCTTGCACGATCTGCTCGAGCGCCGACTCGCCGTCCTCGGCCAGGTGCACCTCGTAGCTCGCCAGCGTCAACGCGCGGCGCAGCGCTTCGCGCACAGCACGGTCATCGTCGACAACCAGGATCCTCATGAGCCTGATTGTTACGCGCCCGCGCGCACGAGCGCCTGCGCACGACCCTGGCAGTCGTACAGGGTGCTCGCAGACCGCTCTAGTCGATCAGGCGGCGGCCGAGCTGCGAGATCGCCAGGCGCCACATCAGCAGCGCGAATGCGACCAGCACCGCCGCATGGCCGAGGTCGGCCGTGCCGAGGTTGCCCAGCGACGCGTCGCGCACGAGCTGCACGCAGTGGTACAGCGGGTTCACCTGCGCCACCTGACGCACCCCCTCAGGCAGCGAGGAGACCGGGAAGAACGTGCCCGCAACGAGGAACATCGGCGTCAGCACCGCGCTCGTTATGTAGTTGAAGTTGTCGATCGTCTTCGCGACCGCCGCGACCGTCACGCCGAAGCCCACGAAGCCGAAGCCGGTCACGAAGCCGATCAACGGCACCAGCAGCATCCCCGCTTCCGGCACCAGCCCGAACGCGAAGCCCACCACCAGCGGCGCCACGCCATACACGCCCGCGCGCAGCGACACCCACAGCATCTCCGCCGTGATCAGCTCCTCCACGTCCACCGGCGCCGCCAGCACCGCGTCGTATGTGCGCTGGAACTGCCAACGGATGAACGTGTTGAACATCCCCGGAAAGGCCGAGGAGAACAGCACCGCCGTAGCCACCACTCCCGTGGCCACATACGGGACATATTTCACGTGCAGCAGATTCGGCGCGAACCTCTCGAAGCCGAGGCCGAACGCCAGCAGGTAGATCGTCGGCTGGACGATCGAGGAGAACGTCGTCGCCTTCCAATAGCGACCGAAGATCGCCACATCGCGGCTCATCACGCCTGCCAGCGCCGCCGGTTCGAGGCGCCCGATGCGCCGGCCGCCCGGCTGCGCCCGTAAGGGCGAGGCGGCCGGGCCACCACCGCGGTCTCGGGCTGCGAACGCGAGCTCATCAGTCGATCTCCTCGCCGGTCAGCGCCACGAACGCGTCCTCCAAGCTCGCCGGGCGGCGCACGCCCTCCGGCGCCCGGCCGTCCAGGGACTCGGCGCGCATGATCGCCACCGCCGGGCCGCTGCGCCGGCTCGACCAGCCCTGCTCGCTCGCCAGCTGCGTCACCTGCGCCAGGTGCGCCGGCGGTCCATAGACCTCCAGCACCTGCTCACCTGCGTGCGCACGCACCAGCTCCGCCGGCGTGCCCTGGGCGATGATGCGACCGCCCGACATCACCGCCACCGTGTCCGCCAAGCGCTCCGCCTCCTCGATGTAATGGGTGCTCATCAGCACCGTCACGCCGTCCGCGCGCAGACCGTCGATCAGCGACCACAGCTCCTGGCGCACCTGCGGATCCAAGCCAACCGTCGGCTCGTCCAGCAGCACCAGCCGCGGGCTGTGGATCAGCCCACGCGCCACCAGCAGCCGCCGGCGCATCCCCCCCGAGAGCTCGCGCACGATCGTCTCCGCGCGCTCCTCCAAGTTCGCGATCTCCAGGGCGCGCGCGACCGCCGCCGCGCGCTCGGCCCTCGGGATCCGATACAGACGCGCGAACACCGTCAGCACCTGCCTGCAGTTCAGCTCCACGTCCAGGTTGTCCAGCTGCGGCACCACCCCCATCTCCAAGCGCGACTGCTTCGATTCGCGCGGCAGCTCGAAGCCCAGCACCGCGATCCGGCCCTCATCCGCAAGCGTCTGCGCGGTCAGCATCCGCATCGTCGTCGACTTGCCCGCTCCGTTCGGTCCGAGCAGGCCGAAGCACACGCCCGTCTGCACCTCCAGGTCGAGGCCGTCGACGGCTTTGATCTCGCCAAAGCGCTTGAACACGCCCCGCAATGAGATCGCCGGCGTGAAGCTCTCATGCCCACCCGACAAGCCGGTCGCGTCGCTCACAGCGCCAAGCGGGTCGGGCGCAGTCCGCTCGAGCTCCATCGGTCACGACCGACACTCTAGGGCTGCATGTGCGGTTGTCGATTCGTGGACCGGCCGATGTGGACGCCGGTCCATACCCGCGCAACATGATCTACGCCACGCTGCCTGCACGCTGTTCGCAATGCATCCCAGGCGAGGGAAAAGGGTCATGTCAAACAAAGCTCCACAGATAGTTGCGCTCGGAGGCGGCGGCTTCTCGATGGAGAAAGAGGGCTCACTGCTCGATGACTATGTGCTGTCGCTGGCCGGTTCGGGGACGCGAGCGTCTCCCGGTTCGGCCGGCAGCGCCAGGCCACGCGTGTGCTTCCTGCCGACCGCCTCCGGCGACGCGGATCACTACGTCGTACGCTTCTACCGGCGCTTCTCGCCGGACTGCGACGCCAGCCACGTGTCGCTGTTTCGCCGCGACCAGGGCACCGGCGGCGTCGAGGACGATCTCGCCAGCCATCTGCTCAGCCAGGATCTGATCTATGTCGGCGGCGGCAACGTCGTCAGCATGCTCGGCGCCTGGCGCGCGCACGGGCTCGACGCGATCCTGCGCCGCGCCTGGCGCCGCGGCATCGTCCTGTGCGGCCCCTCCGCCGGCTCGCTGTGCTGGTTCGAGCAGGCGCTCAGCGCATTCCACGGCGCGCCCCGCATGGTCCGCGGCCTCGGCCTGCTGCCCTACTCCAATTGCGTTCACTACGACGCCGAGCCAGCCCGACGGGCCGAGTACCACCGCTTCGTCGCCGACGGCATGCGTCCCGGGTTCGCCGCCGAGGACGGCGTCGCGCTGCACTTCCGCGGCACGAGCCTCGAGCGTGTCGTCAGCTCGCGGGCGAACGGCAGCGCCTACCTCGTCGAGCCCTCCGGCGAGCACGTGCGCGAGACGCGCCTGCCGGCGACAGATCTAGGCGACTCAAATACGACAGCCAGCTCCGAAGCTGACCCGGCGACCACTGCCACGATCGCCCCCGCCGCGCACGACCTGCTCGCACACGCGCAGCCGCAGCCCGTAGCCGCATGAATGTCAAGCAGCGAGAGGCTGCTCGATGAGCAGCCGCCCGATGATCGACCTGCACGAGCGCCAGATCTTCGCGATGGGCGGAGGCGGCTTCACGATGGAGCCCAACAACCCGCTACTCGACGACTTCGTGCTGTCGCTCGCCGACATCAGCGAGCCCCGCATCCTGTTCCTGCCGACCGCCTCCGGCGACACCACCACCCAGATCAACGCCTTCAGAGCACGCTTCGCAGAGCGTGCATGCGTGGCCGAGCACCTATCGCTGTTTCACCTGCGCGAGCAGACGCGCACGCTCGCCGACACCGTCCTGAGCCAGGACATCGTCTACGTCGGCGGCGGCTCGATGCGCAACCTGCTCGCGCTGTGGCGCGCGCACGGCCTCGATCGGCTGCTCGTGCAGGCCTGGGAGCGCGGCACCGTGCTCGCCGGCCTCAGCGCAGGCGCGATGTGCTGGTTCCAAGCAGGGGTCACGCGCTCGAGCGGGGCGCCCGAACCGATCGCCGGCCTCAGCATCCTCGACGGGTCGCTGACCGTCCACGCCGACGGCGAGCCGGAGCGCCTGCCAGTGTGGCTGTCGAACGTGCGCGACGGCACGCTCCCCGGCGGCTGGGCGCTCGACGACGGCGTCGGGCTGCTGTTCGGAGGCGAGCGCCTCGAGCGCACCGTCAGCTCGCGCCCCGGCGCGGGCGCGCAGCGCGTCGACGCAATCGAAGGCGAGCTAATGCGCAAGCATCTCGACGTCGAACTGCTCGGCGACGGTCCGCGAGCGACGCTCGGGGGTTTCGACGAGGCCGTGCACGAACTGCGCCGAATGCATCGCATGCGCCGCGGCACCTCCCGCCGCGGCGGCTAAAAGCCCTCGACGCGCCTCGTAGTACACCCGTCCACATGCGCGCAAATCCGCCCAGATTCGCCGACAAACAGGCGAATAGCCCGAAAGGGACGACACAAATTGCCCGAAAAGGGCAGCCGGGGTCGTCCTAACGGCACCACTCGAACGGGACGACATCCAATGCAACCGAGATCGACAACCATCACCCCCGAGGCCGGCTTGGACGAGCCGCTGCGCTGCGTGTCCTCCGGCTACCTCGCAGACGGCCGCTCCTGCCAAGCGACCGTCCCCTCCAGCATCGCCGGCGCCGCATGGGCGCACGAGCTGCAGCACACGCCGGCGCGCGAAGACCAGTTCTTCCGCTTCGTCTGGCGCGGCGGCGAATGGCTCGGATATGGCCTGCGCGACGGGCGCGTGCGCGGCGTCTACTGCCCCGAGCACAGCGCCAGGCGCGCACAGCGCTCGTGCGGCGTCAGCGTCGGCGCGGCGGCCTGAGGAGCAGCAGCGATGCGACGACGCGCTCGAAGATGCCGTCGCGGCCCCGGCCGCCACCGGTGTAGGTCCTCCCCAGCCGCAAGCGCGCGCCGCGGGTGCGCAACTCGTGCAGGCACCTGGCCAGAATACGCACGCCGCTCGCGCCGCCGCGGCGACCGCGAGCGATGTCCCACCCGCTCGCGTTGAACGCGCTCGAGCCGGCCACATTGGGGCTTCACAGATAGCGCAGCAGCATCTGAGCTCCCGGCAGGCGACCCTCGGCGAGCGCCACCACGAGGTAGGCAGTCAGCGCAGCGAAGATCACGAGCTTGAGCGTCTGGCGCGCAGTCCAGAAGAACAGCTCACGCTCGGCCCTACGAGCCTCGATCGGTTGATGCGCTCGCCGGCTCCCGAATCCCACCATTCGCCCGCTGCGCATGATTCCACCATGTCCGCAGATTTTGAAGGAGATGTTTCTGTCTCAGATCAACGTCTGCGGACTTGCGCGCCGCTTCGGTGCCCGCTACGGTCGCGCTGCGGAGTGAGATCGAGCCTCAGGCGACGTTGACGAAGTCTCGCGCCTGCGCGCGCAGCGCTTCGATGTCCGCGCGGCGGCTGACGGACAGCGGCACAGTGGCCTTCAGGCCTTCCAGCAGCAGCTCGCTGCTCAGCGGCGTGCTCCTGTGCAGCGCACCGTACATCGCCGAGATCACGCACTGCTCGATCTCCGACCCGGTGAACCCGTCGCTGGCTTCCACCAGCGCCGCGACGTCGAACTTGGCGGGGTCCTGGCTGCGGATGTGCAGGTGAATCTTCCAGATCGCCTCGCGTTCGCCCGCCGTCGGCAGGTCGACGAAGAACACCTCGTCGAAGCGGCCCTTGCGCTGCAGCTCAGGCGGCAGCTTCGTCAGGTCGTTCGCCGTGGCCACCACGAACACCTCGCGCTTCTTCTCCTGAAGCCACGTCAGGAATGCGCCGAAGATGCGCTGGGAGAGCCCGGCGTCGGCGTCGCCGTGCGTCTGCGCGAAGCCCTTCTCGATCTCGTCGATCCACAGCACGTCCGGCGACATCGCCTCGGCCAGCGAGGTCGCCTTGCGGAAGTTCTTCTCCGATTGGCCGACCAGGCTGTCGTAGATGCGCCCGGCGTCGAGCTTCAGCAGGGGCAGGCCCCACTGCCGTGCGATTACGCGCGCCGCCAGCGACTTGCCACAGCCCTGTACGCCGACGATCAAGATCCCCTTCGGCGGGGCAAGGTTCATTGCTTCCGCCTCCTTGGAGAACCCCATCCGCGCGTCCTCCAACCAGGCCTTCAGGCCGTCGAAGCCGCCGAGCTCGTGCTTGTCGTCCTCCGCGGGGAAGTATTCGAGCAGGCCGCCCTCGCTGATCGTCTTTGCCTTCGTCTCCACGATCCCCGGCAGGTCGCCGTCGGTCAGCCGGCCGTCGTCGAGCGCCGCGGAGGCGACCGCTTGGCGCGCCTGGTTGAGCGTCAGGCCGCTCAGCGTGCGGCACAGCTGCTCGCGATCGAGCCCGCTCGTGTCGATCTTCGCTCCGTCACGCCACGCGACTGAGGAGATCACGCCGTCGATCACCCCGCGGTATTCCGTTTCGCTGGGCAGCTGGCAGCTCGTAGTAGGCAGCGTCGGGCCTCACGTCATCGGGCAGCTGAACGTCCGCGCCCGTGACTACGAGCGTCGTGATCGCTTTCGCCTCGCCGATGCGCTGGGTCACCTCCTTGAGCAGCCGTACGATCTGCGGGGTGCTCAGGCTGCTCGCGAAGTCCTTGAGCCAGTAGATCGCATCGCCGCTCGATTCGGCGATGTAGGAAAGCAGCTGACGCGGGTCGCTCGTGCCGTAGACCGACTGCTGCGCACCGCGCAGCCTCAGGCCGGAGATCACCGACCATTCCATCATCGTCACGCTCATGCGGGCAGCGAGACCCTCGAGGAGCAGCTCGACACGTTCCTCCTCGACCGTGTCGATGACGATCAAAGGATGGTAGGAAAGGACCAGCGTCTTTAGGTCATCGACGCCGGAGACCGTCGTGCTTGAAGCGGGCGCGGAGGCCATCTCGAGTATTTCGACCAACAGGGCGCGCGACCTTAGCCGCGCTTAGCGTGTAGCCGTGCTTAGCCGCGCCTGCGCCCGTAAGGAAGGCGATGCCGGCGAGCCCCACCGTCACTTCTACAGCCTGCGGGCTTGAGCCAAGGATGTTCGACTCTGCACGCTGAGCCGTTCCCCGCCGCCCCGCGGTGGCAGCGGCTTGTGTCATCTGCTACAGTTCAATATGTCTATTTAGGCACGTTCCTTTACAACTGAGCTGAATCGTCGAGGCTTATTGGCCTCGCACCAACCCTCAAGGGAGGTGGACAGGCGCTAAACCTAAGGAAAGGTTGGCACTTGGAAACCCTCACCCATGTTCGGTCTCTTCCGCTTCGCTTGCAGCCAGGACTAATCGTCCACGTCAATGACGTCTCGTTGCTGCACAAGGAGCTTCAACACAAGCGCCGTTACGCAATGGTCGGATATCCGGCCTTGTGCGACGGTCTTTTCGTCATTGAGATTATTCCGATGACCCATACTGCACGGGGCTCGAAGAAGGCATCCTTCTTCGACTCCAATTGTGGCCGCCGTAGTTATTTGTGCTTTGGGCTCACGACATTCCTCACGCCACGTACTTTCAACGGTACGCGGGTTCGCGTGACGTCTCATTTCGTCCCAGAAGCCACAGAAATGCTCGCCCGGCATTCCTCCAAGCGCGCAACAAGCGCGCTCTCGCTGGCCGCGTAGCTCCCACAAGGGGCACCTCGGCATCAACGCATCCACGGTCGCTCTGCTCAGGGAACGGTGCCACCATGACGCCGACGTCTGTCGTCGCCTGTCGCGATTCGGCTCTAGTTGTCCGTCGGCGACCCGGCAAGTAATGGCGCTTTGCGCCCGCCGGGTCCGAGCAGAACGATTTCGACCAACTTGAAGCCAAATGCTCCGACTCGCCTACGCGGGTCGGAGCATTTGGTGTTGCCGCCCGACCAGCTGCATATGGCGGGACGGGGATGGCGGGAAAGTCTCGAAATCTCCGTGGCCCTTATCCGGAAGCTCCACCACGACCGATTTGGGCCAAGAAGCTTGACGCCGACGACGCTGGTGACTACAATAATGGTCATGTCCGAGACTTTGCCGCTGTCCTCCGTAAAGGCCCACCTCTCTGAGCTAGTGGATCGCGTAGAGGACCAGCACGATCGTGTGGTCCTTACCCGGAACGGCAAGCCCGCCGCAGTCCTGATCAGCACCGATGACCTGGAGAGCCTCGAGGAAACCCTCTCGATCCTGTCCGACCCCGCTCTCATGGAACAGATCCACGAGAGCGAGCAAGCACTCGCGGATGGAGCGCAAGCCACCCCACTTACCGAGCTGCGCACCAAGCTCGAGAACCGCCGCAACGCAGCAGCGTGAGCGAGGCACCATGGGAGGTTCTGGTGATGCCACCCGCGCGTCGCCAGATCGACCGACTGCCCATCTCTGTCGCCGCAGCAGTCATCGAGACACTCGACGCGATCGCATCCAATCCTCGACGTCTCGGTAAGCCTCTGCGCTTCGAGCTCGAGGGATGTCTGTCTGCTCGCCGCGGGCCTTACCGCATCATCTACCGCATCGATGACGGCGCTCGCTCGATCAAGATCCTTGCCGTCGCGCATCGCGCGGATGCCTACCGCCCACGCTGACTCGACCTATCCGCACCGGTGGCTTCCAACAGCAAGCGATGCGCCCGAGGGGCGTCAGGCAATGTCGCCGCGTGGCGCAACCCACACGCTGGGAAACGACAACGATGTGTGCTCGACGATGGTGTCGTAGTCGTGGTCGTAGTGCAACACGCCAAGATCTTCAATGGTGGCTATCGAGGCGATCAGCAGGTCGACGGACTTGACGCGGTGCGAGATCCCAGGCGTGGCGGCAAGCTCGGCCTGTGCCATGAGAGCCGCTGCGTCGGCATCTGCCGTCAGGGGCGCGTGAGGCAGCGCGTCCAGCCGCTTGGCGGTGATGGCGAACCCGTCACTGTCAAGGGCGCTGTAGCGCATCTCCAGCAGAGTCGGCGGACACGTCCACAGCTCATTCGCGACGAGCGCCTCCTCGAAGGTCTCACGTGCAGGACCGCTAAGGCGACCATCGAGCAGACGTGCCCATACCGAGCTGTCAAAGATCAACGGCCTCTGGTAGCCGGTCAATGCGTCCAACCGTCCTCGCGAGCCTCGTAAGCCGCGGCTGCATCGAGGCCGTCTCCGGTACGCAGCTGGTAGATCAACTCACGACGAAGCTGGGCCTTCTCTGCATCTTCTCCGCGCCCCACTTCGATCTCTCGCAACCGATCGCGAGCACCACGGATCACCAGATCATCAAGCTTCACATGCTCCCCCCGACGACGAAGGGAATCGAGGGCCTCCCGCACAGGCGGGGTCTCGGTGATCGAATGACGCGGATGGCCAGTGGGCATCCACGCAGTGGAGCACCCGGTGCAGCACCACTAGACATCGGGTGGCTCATCAGGCGTGGAATCCCATCCTGTAGTCGGCTCCATCGTCTCCTCGATCACGAGCGTCAGGACTCGGTTGGCGTCGCTCTGGCCAATGACGAGCCTGCGTACATCCGGCTGACGCCGCTCCAGGCTACCGCGCCGGTTAGCGATGACCATGTGGCGGCTCCGTGGCCACTGATCCCGAAGCTCCACGAGCAGCGATTTGGTCGCTGAGGAACAGATGCCCTACCTCATGCCCTATGATTCTCGACCATGCGCAAGACGAGCGTCTATCTCGATGAGGATCAGGCTCAGCGCCTTGCCCGCCTGGCCCATGAGGAGGGCCGGTCACAGGCAGAGGTATTGCGTGAGGCTGTTGCCACCTACCAGCCAAAGCCATCCCAAGACCGGAACTTCGCACTCGCCGGATCAGGGCGCGGCGATGGCTCGTCGGTCGCGGATGTCCCAGAGGAGGACCTGCTCAAGGGCTTCGGCGAGTGACCCTCGTCATCGACGCCGCACCCCTCGTTGCGTTTGGCGATGCCATCGACCCGCACTTCACGCGGATCGATGAACTGCTTCGGACTGTCGATGGACCGCTGATCATTCCAGCGCCCGTCACCGCCGAGGTGGACTACCTACTGGGACAGCGAGTTGGACGTGGGCCACGGCGAAACTTCATCGCCGACCTCGCCGCCGGGCGATTTACCGTTGCCTGTCTAGAGCGAGAGGACTATGCCACGATCGGAGAGCTCGACGCGCGCTATGCGGATCTTGAGCTTGGGCTCGCCGACTGCGCGCTGGTCGTGATTGCAAACCGCTACAAGACCAATCGCATCCTGAGCTTCGACGAGCGGCATTTCCGAGCCGTCATGCCCCTTCAAGGTGGAACCTTCATGATCCTGCCCAGCGATAGCTGAACAGAAGTTCGAGCAACGACCTCATACCGGCCAAAAACGGAGGGGGAGATTCGAACTCCCGGTACGCCAATAAGACGCACAACGGTTTCGAGACCGCTAAGATTTGGCTCTAGCAAGCCAAAAATTGCTGGTGCGCGCCCGTATGCGCGCCAGTCCGGCGAAAACAATACTTGAGGGTTTGCGGATTCGACGGTGCGGTTTCTGTGCTGATCCGCTACGAAAGAACTCGGTTCAAGCCGACACTGCATGTCGAGAGCGCGACTCTAACGATCCGTCGTCCGGGAATAAGTTGTATGGGGGCGCCGATGAGCGCCGGACATCGCAAGAGATGGAGCGGAGTCCTCGTGGAAGCCCGAGCTCAGCCCATCGCCTGTGCAACCCGGCCGACACCGACGACTTGCATTCCGCTCCGTGGCTAGCGCTGCTGTCCCCCAGTCGGCGCGTCGTCCTAGCCTGGCAATGCGCGCGCGTGGCGACTGCCCGAGCGGGCCGTCACCACGGAGAGGTACCGTTGCAGCGTGTCCGCTATCGCACCCGTCGACATCGAGCAGACTCGAGCTGGTCGCATCCTTCGAGGAGCGACTAGACGAGCTCCACGAGATGCTCTATCGACGCGGCGGGGTGCGCCCGGTCAACGCCGCAATCGAGGAGCTGACGAAGCTCCTCCTTCTCCAGGTCATCTGCCAGCGCGATCCAGACTTGGCTGTGACCGAAGGCCTAACACTCGAGCAGGCGGTCGATCCCGCGCGGATCCTCGCCCGAGACGGTCTGGAGGAGGCCAAGGCTGCCTTCACGGCAGTTATCGGCCATCCAGATGTCACAGCGCGCGTGCCCGGCGGCGGGACCCAGCCGCTGTGGCCGTTGGACGAGCCTCTGCGCATCACACGTGCAGACGTGCTCGCCGAGGCACTCGCCATCCTGGGTGATGCTGTCCACTCGGCAACAGCCCACGACACGGGCTACGACCCTCTTGGGACCGCCTTCGACGTCTTCCTGCGAGGTCGCTACGATCATGCGGGCGGCTTGGCGACGCACCTCACGCCCCACACCGTCGTCACCCATCTTGCACGCCTGTGCCTGCACGAGCTCGACGTGCTCGGCGCAGCGCAGGCCGGTCCCCTGATAGGCGATCCATGCTGCGGGACGGGTCGGTTCCTCTTGGGCGCCCTTCGCGAGCTGCGCACCAAGCTGGATGAACTCGACCCGGGCGATCCGGCCCGCTTGGCTGGGGAGCGCTCGCTTCAAGCACTGCGTCGAGAGGGCCTGCTAGGCGCAGACCAGTCGGCATCCTCGGTGGCGAAGGCGCGGGTCAACCTCCTACTCCATGGGATCGCCCACCCGTTCGTGTTCACCGTCGACGACTCGATCACGTCGCCGGCGCTGGATCTACTCGCCGGCAAACTCCAGTTGATACTCACCAATCCTCCCTTCGGGGAGGGCAAGTACGACGACCCAGAGGGGATCAGGCGGACGGGACGTCTGCTACCCCGCTGTGCGGGACGGGCTCGTATTGATCCGGCCTTGGCGTTCGTAGTTCGCTGCCTAGACCTCCTAGCGCCTGGAGGCCGGCTCGGGATTATCCTTCCGGACGGGCTCATCGACGGACCCATACTGAGGCGCGCACTCATCAAGAACGACGGAACCGCAGCCCGCGAGGTGAGCATCGAGGCGAACATCAGCTTGCCGACGGTCACGTTCGCCCTCTCCGGCACAGTGGCGCGGACGAGCGCCGTCGTAATTCGCAAGGAGGCCGCGTCGCGCTCCACCGTGTTCATTGCCCGTGCAGATCACGTTGGCTACGTCAAGCAAGCGGGGACTGCTACTGACGACCCAGACGGCGACGATCTTCCCACCATCGTCGCTGGCGGGATCGCGAGGTGGTCGGATCGAGACGCGATCGTTGAGGCAGAGCGTGCCGGCGTGTTCTTCGTCAGTGAACAGCCCGTCGCAGCCTTCGTGGCTCGGGATGAGCTAGCGAGCGTGGATCCCGGACGCATTGACCCTGCCGCGCTCGCAGCAGGCGCAGCGCTGCGCGGCTCCGGTGGTCCTCGCTTCTCCGAGATTCTGCGGCCCCTGCGACGGCGAACTGCACGGACTTTGCCGGATACGCCATTCGTGTCCGTGCTACACGTCGATGATCTCGGCGCCGTTCGCTGGCACGAGGCCGCTATCTACCGGCCGACGACCCCTGGCCAGCTGGCCCGCGCGGGGGAGATCCTCGTGTCGCTGCTCAACCCGAGCAAGCTACGAGCTTGTGTAGTCCCGGACGCTTACGACGAGGTTCTCTGCTCTAGCGAGTTCGGGCTCTTTTCGGCCGATGCGGATCCGTGGGAGGCGCTCCTGCTTCTGCACGATGAGCGAGTGAGGCTGCAGCTCGCTCCACTCGGTCGAGGGACGTCAAGCTCACGCCGCAGGATCGAGCAACAGGACCTCCTGGACGTCTACGCCCCGCGCGTAGATCCGGAGGAGCTGCGAGACCGGGCTTCCGCGGTGCGTGTCGCGCTGGACATCATTCGGGTCGCGACGCTGCAGCTCGCCGACAGCTACGACTCTTCGGAGGCGTCGGGCAGCTCGTCGAGCGAAGAGGCGTCAGCAACTGCGACGGACACTCCGGATTCGCTCGCGGCCGTCGGCGCGTCCTCGTCCTGAAATCCGAGCTGGAGGTTCTCGAGGTTCGTCAGTCCCTCGAGCCCGTCCTCGAGCCGGCTCGGGCGGGCCCCGCTTGACACGAACTCCAGCGCCACACTGTCTGACTTGAAGTCGCGCGGGATGTCGAACTCCACGATCTGCCAATCGGCGTTGATGGCGTCGCCCGGCTCAGGGAGTTCGAATCGCACGTCGAGCACGAGGGCCCTCGCCATGTCCAGATTGCCCATTTCGTTGACGACGACAGAGTCGTCGTAACCAACCGGTGGGTGGAGTTGCAGGTTGTACGTGTTCCCTTCCCGCGCGTCAAGGTATCTCGAGAACAACGACCGCCAAGCTTCGTCCGTGCGCGCGTTTATGCACCACCCGCGGACACGGAGCTGAGAGGTTGGGACCCCTGTCTCGTTGTGGACACGGTCAAAGAGCACGTAGAAGACGAACGGCGTCTCGTCCAGGTAGATCTCGCCCTTCGTCTTCGTGCCCTTAGCTTTACGCGTGAGATCGTTGGCGGCCGTGCCCATATTGTGGTTCCAACGAGGGCGGTCGATACCTGAAACGATCGACGCGCTCTTCACCTCGCTACCGTCTCCGAGGTCGACGCCCTTGCCCCTGAATCCCTGGCCGGGGATCTGGAGAACCAACGAAGCGAGATGTTGAGCGATGTAGCCAGTGTCGATCTGAGCCGATTGGCCAGTCACCTTCGACCACTTGACGAGGGTCGCCCTGGCGTCCACGAAGAAGTCAGTGATGAGTTCCTCAATCCTTGCCTGTCGCTCGTCGGCCGACATCGCCTGCAGGCTCGCTCCAATTTCTTGCAGCCACGCAGCACGCTGGTCGTCGCGCTGCTGTCTTGTCATCTTGGCCATGAGGAAACAGGAAGCTATCAGTCGCGCGTCGTGTGGAGGGTACGGGCCGTGGCACCTATCCGAGGTGCAGATGCCTGGCCCAGGGAAGTTCCTAACGGTGGTGGACGCCTGGCGATCATCCAAAGAGCCAACCGAACCAGCCGAGCGTCCCAACCAGTCCTGCTGCCAGCGAGCCCGCCGTCGATCATACGGCCTCCGGGATCGTCGGCTCGCCCCAATCGGCTCGCCTCAAGCCTCAACCAACTTCGGCGTATGCGCGCCAGTTGCGCGCCAGTCCTCATGCCGCTCGGGCGATTTCGGCCAGCCTTCGGCGGCTATGGACACGGCCCGCTAAACCCGCGGCACGGCCAAAACCCGCTGCAAACGCGGACTCCAGCCCATCAACGGAGGGGGGGAGATTCGAACTCCCGGTACGCCAATAAGACGCACAACGGTTTTCGAGACCGCCGCATTCAACCGCTCTGCCACCCCTCCAGGGCAACGCCTATAAGGCTAGATGATCGGCGAGCGCCTGCGTCGGTCGCATCGTGTCGCATGCTCCCTCCCCGGCGCCAGCCACCGTAGGCAGCTACCGGCGCTCGTCTTGCGTGCGCCCGGTCATCCTCAGCGCCGCGACGCGAAGAACTCGCTGAGCAGCCCGCCGCATTCCTCCTCGCGCAGCCCGCCGGCTACCTCGGGACGGTGATTGAGCCGCGCCTCGCCAAGCACGTCGAGCACGCTCCCGCATGCTCCCGCCTTGGGGTCGCGAGCGCCGTAGACGACGCGCGCCAGCCGCGCGAGCACGATCGCCCCGGCGCACATCGCGCATGGCTCGAGCGTTATGTAGAGGACCGTGTCGAGCAGCCGCCAGCTGCCGGCGAGGCGCGCCGCCTCACGCAACGCGAGTACCTCGGCGTGCGCGGTCGGGTCCTGTCGCAGCTCGCGCTCGTTGTGCGCCGCCGCGACGAGCTCGCCGTCGCGTACCAGCGCCGCGCCGATCGGGACGTCGTCGTGTTCCAATGCACGCTCTGCCTCGTGCACGGCAATGCGCATGAAGTAGTCGTCACGTGGAAAGAAGCGCCCGCTCATCGATCTCACCCGCGGCGTCTGCGACAGTGCCTCCGCCAACGGTAACCGCCTGCGCATCATCATTACTCAAACCATGTCCCCTGCGAACTGCCCACCGAACGCTACGCCGCACCTTGCGCCGCATCTCGATCCTGCTGGCGCTGTGCGCTGCGCTGGCGTTGTTCGGCGCAGCGCGCACAGGCGGCTCTCGCCGCGGTGCGGAAGCCTCTCCCGCGCCGTATGCGCCGAATGAGGTGATCGTCGGCTACGGCCCCGCGGACGCCGCCACCACCGCCCGCGCCGGCTTCATCAGCACGGGCGAACAAGCCTCGCCAAGCGTACGCACCCGACTGCTGCATCTCGCGCCGGGCGTGAGCGTCGCCAGCGCGCTGCGGCGCCTGCGCGCGCGGCGAGGCGTGGCTTGGGCGGTGCCCGACTACCGTGCGCATCTCGCCGGCGGGCTGATCCCCAACGACGAAGGCATGGGCCATCAGCCTGGGGACTGGCAGGAACTGCAGTGGAACTTCGTCGGGCCGTTCGGGGTCGATGCCCCCGAAGCCTGGGCCAACGTGGCCGCTGACGGCGCACCTGGCGGTGAGGGCGTGATCGTCGCGGTGCTCGACACGGGCGTCGCGTACGCCAACCGCGGCCCGTTCCGCCGCTCACCCGACTTCGGCCGCTACACGTTCGTCAAAGGCTATGACTTCGTCGCCAAAGACCCTTATCCCAACGACCGCAACGGCCACGGCACGTTCGTCGCCGCGACGATCGCCGAGGCCACCAACAACCACTACGGCCTCACTGGTCTCGCTTTCGCCGCGCGCATCATGCCTGTACGGGTGCTCGACACCCAAGGCGAAGGCGAAGCCTCGACGATCGCCGAAGGCGTGCTGTTCGCGGTCAAACATCACGCCCAGGTGATCAACCTCAGCCTCGAGTTCTCGCCCGGCGTGACCGCCTCCGACATACCTGAGCTGATCCAGGCGCTCAACTACGCTCACCGCCACGAGGTGCTGGTGGTCGCCGCGGCTGGCAACGAGGGCCACGCCGCGATCGCCTACCCGGCCAAGGCGCCGTACGTGGTTTCCGTCGGCGCGACCACCGAACACGGCTGCCTCGCCGACTACTCCAATGACGGCGCCGGCCTGACGCTCGTCGCGCCTGGCGGCGGCGCCGATGCGAACCTTCCCGGCGACCCCAACTGCCACCCGGAAGCGCCCCCCGGCCGCGACGTCTACCAGGTGACGTTCAACGGCAGCTCCTTCACGAAGTTCGGCATGCCCTCCGGCTATGAAGGCACCTCGATGGCCACCCCCCACGTGGCGGCGACCGCCGCGCTGATCATCGCCAGCGGCGTGCTCGGCCGCCACCCGACGCCGGCGCAGATCACCGCACGCTTGAAGGCGACCGCCCGCAAACTCGGTGGCGGCGGCGATGAACGCCTGTATGGGGCCGGCTTGGTGGACGCGGCGGCGGCGACTGCGCCGGGCGGCCCCGGCGCAGTCGCACGCTAGCCGGCGCCGATGTCGAGCACCGGCCAGCAGCGCCGGACGCCGCTCGAGCGCTGCGACGTAGCGATCGTCGGGGGCGGGATCGTCGGGCTCGCCGTGGCGCGCGAGTTGATCCGGCGCAACCCGCAGGCATCGGTTTGCGTGCTCGAGCGCGAAGCTGAGATCGGCACGCATCAGACGGGCCACAACTCGGGCGTGATCCACGCCGGCGTGTACTACACGCCTGGATCGCTGAAGGCACGCCTATGCGTCGCGGGCGCGCGCGAGCTGTATGAGTACTGCGAGCAGCAGGGCATCGCGCACGAGCGCTGCGGCAAGTTGATCGTCGCCACCGACGCCTCCGAGCTACAGCGCTTGGATGAGCTCGAACGGCGCGGCAAGGCCAACGGCGTGCCCGGACTACGGCGCCTCGGTGCCGCTGGCATCGAGCAGCTCGAGCCTCACGCGCGCGGGATCGCCGCCCTGCATTCTCCCAACACCGGCATCGTCGACTTCAGGGCGGTCGCGCGCGCATACGCACAGGACGTGAGCGACGCGGGCGCGACGGTGTCCACCGGCTCCGGTGTCGAGGCGGTTACCGTCGTCGGACGCGCCCTGCGGCTCGCGCACCCGCACGGCGCCACCGAGGCCGGCAACGCGGTCTTCTGCGCCGGCGCCTGGGCCGACCGCCTGGCCGTCGCCGCGGGCGCGAGCCCCGACCCGCGGATCGTGCCCTTCCGCGGCGCCTATCTGCGCCTCGCCCCCGCGCGCCGCGATCTGGTCCGCTCGCTGATCTACCCCGTTCCGGACCCCTCGCTGCCGTTCCTCGGCGTGCACCTGACCAAGCACGTCGACGGCGACGTGCTGATCGGGCCAACAGCGCTGCTGTGCGGCGCACGCGACGCCTACAGCCTCGCGAGGATCAACGGCCGCGATCTGCTCGACACGCTCGCATGGCCCGGCACCTGGCGGATGCTCGCGAGCTCTTGGAGGACCGGCGTGACCGAGCTTCGTCACGCCGCGCTCCGCTCAGCGCTCGTCCGCGCCGCCAGCCGCTATGTACCAGATCTCCGTCTCGACGATGTGCAGCCGGCCTTCGCCGGCGTCCGCGCGCAGGCGCTCGGACGTGACGGCAAGCTCGTGGACGACTTCGTCTTCTCCCGCACCGCGCGCGCCCTGCACGTGCGCAATGCGCCTTCTCCGGCCGCCACCTCGTCGCTCGCGATCGCCCGCCATGTGAGCGACGAGGCTGAGCGCGCCTTCGAGCTCCGAAGCTAGCCGCTGCGAAGTAGCCCCGAGACAGCGTCCGGCACGCCTTCACCGGCGTTCGCGAACCGCGGCTGCCATCCCAGCTCGCGCTTGATCTTTGCATTCGACGAGCGGGCCGAGCGCACCGCGGCCGCGACCGCGTTCTCGCCCGCGAACAGCTGCGCAAGCGCCGCCGGGATCCGCCTCGGGGCACCGAGGCCGAGCGCGTCGGCGGTGAGTGCCATGAACTCGTAGAACGTGAGCGGCTGATCGTCGACGACGTGGTAGGTCGATCCAGCGGCTGCGCTCTCGCCGGCTAGCACCAGCGCGGAGGCGACGTCCTCGACGTGCACGACGTCCCACAGGTTCTTGCCGCTGCCGATCACCGCGAAGCGCCCAGGCTGGCGCAGGTGCGCGACGAGCTCGTTTACGTACCAGCCTCCGGGGCCGTACACGTGCGAGGGCCGGATCACGACCGCGGGCAGACCCGAGTCGAGCGCCAGGCGCTCGCCCTCCTGCTTGGAGCGCCCGTATGGAGTCTCCACGGGCAGCGGCCGCTCCTCGCTCAGCAGCGCACCGTGCGCATCGCCGGTGACGACAGTCGAGGCGAACACCAGCCTCGGCCCCGCGGCCGGCTCGCCGGCGAGCACCAGGCAGGCGTCCACGAGTCGTTGCGTGCCCGCGACGTTGACCTCGCAAACCTTGCGCTCGCTGCGCTGGGAGGCGATCTCGGCGGCGAGATGGAACACGCAGTCCGGGCGCGAGCTCGCGAGCGCCTTGGCCAGGCCCGGTCCGTCGCTCAGCTCACATAGCAAGCCGACGGTGCCTGCCGGCTCAGAGCCTGCCCGTCGCACGAGCGCCACCACCTCGTGGTCGTGCTCGAGCAGCTGCCGACAGAGGATCCCGCCGATGAAGCCGCTGGCGCCGGTGACGAGTGCGCGCATCTACATCTCAAACGCCGAAGCGCTCAACGAAGCGTCCGGATTCGCGATGGTGGTGACAGTTGGAAAGCAGGATCGTGCTCGGCGACGCAGGGCGCTCGGCGAACCGCTCGAAGCCACTCGTACACAAGACACCAGCGGGTCGAACAGCACGCCTGCCTCATCGAGCCAGTAGCTCGATACCTCGACGTTATCTTGAATGCTAACTGACACAATTGCTCGATGTCGAGCTCTACAGCCTCCCGCCGGTCGCCCGCGCTCGCTGGACGGCGGGGCTCGGCGGACCGCGCGAACGGCCGATTGGGACTCCGGCGACCGAGCCCGGTCGAGCTTGTGGTGGCGCTCACCTTGCTGGGCGGCGCGGCGCGATTCGCGACTTTGAACGTGTCGAGTATCGAGCTCGACGAGTCGGCGACTTTGATCCTCGTTCACCGTGGCTTCGGCGGGATGCTCTCGCACCTGGCACGAAGCGAGTCGACGCCGCCGCTGTACTACATCCTCGTTTGGGCGTGGACCAAGGTGTTCGGCTCCGGACCTGTCGGCTTTCGCTCGATGTCCGCGTTGATCGGGATGATCACGATTCCGGTGATGTATCTCGCCGGACGAGAGATATCGCAACGTGCGGGGGTCTGGGCAGCGGTCCTGACGACTGTCAGTCCGGCGATGTACTTCTTCTCCCAAGAGGCGCGCACCTACGGTCTGCTGATCCTCTTCAGCGCCGCCGCGTTCGTCGCTTGGCAGCGCGCGCTGCGCGAGCCGAGGGCCCGCCACCTTGCCCTATGGGCGGCCATGTCGAGCCTCGCTGTGCTCGCGCATTACTTCGCGGCGTTCCTGTTCATCTCTGAGGCGCTGGTCCTGCTTGGGCGCATCGGCTGGCGACGAGTGCTGGGCGCCGACGGCGCGGTTGTGCTCGTCGGCCTCGCACTCTCGCCGCTGGCGATCAGTCAGCGCGCGGACGGCAAGACCAACTGGATAGAAGGGCTGTCCCTCTCCGGACGCATCGGCGAAAGCGTGAAGATGTTCACCGTCGGAGTGTACGGCCCGCTGGTGCTCGTCGCATCGACGCTCGCCGTGCTGATCATCGCCGGTTCGTTCCTGCTCGTGCTGCGAGCCGGGGACGAGCGCGAGCGCGGAGGGGCACGCGACGCGGCGCTGGCTGCGACCGGGGCGATCATGCTGCCCCTGTTGCTCGCTGTCGACCCATCTGGTTGACGTCTACGACGGACGCAACATGCTCGCCTTCTGGGTTCCATTCGCCGTGCTCGTCGCGATCGGCCTGGGGACAGCCGGTGCGCGACGCAGCGGCGCGCTGCTGGGCGGTGCTCTGTGCGCGATCTACGTGGCGATGGTCGTGGCGGCCAACGCGATCCCCGACTACCAGCGTGACAACTGGCGCGGTGTCGCGCACGCGCTGGCGAAGCCGGCAAGCGCATCGGCTGGTTGTCGCTGAAGCCCACGCTGAGCTGCCGCTGTCGATCTACACCGACGCGCTGAGCAGCGTCACCGGCCGTGTCCGCCGCAGCGCGCGAAGTGGACTTCGTCGCGCTGCGCCATCTGCGCACGGTCGGCCCGCCGCAGGCCGCGGTTGTGCCGGTCAGCCCACCGGCAGGCTTTCGACTCGCGGGAGTCAGCAGGACGGAAACGTTCGCGATCTCACGATTCGCCACGGCAAGCCCGACGGCGCCGACAGCCAGCCAACTTGCCCGCCTGAGCGGCATCGGCACACCTGACATCATCCTCCAGCGCTGAGTCCTCCGAGCGCGCGAGCGTCGCTCGACTGCACGGCGCGGATGCCCAGGATCTCACGGGCCTGCGCGGGCGTCGCGACGGGGCGGCCGATCGCGTCGCACAGGGCTCGTGCCCGCGTCACGAGCTGCGCGTTGGACTCCGCGTGCTCACCGGGCGCAACGTACACCACATCCTCGAGGCCCGTGCGGATGTGGCCCCCCAGCGCGAGCGTCAGCGCCATCATCGGGAAGTGCCGCGTGATCGCGGTCACCATCCACGGCACGCCGTCTGGGACGAGCCCGGAGAAGAGCGAGATCATCTCAGCGCTCGCCGGGGCGCCACCGATGACACCCAGCAGCATGTGCATCACTCCCGGAGCGCCGCTCGCGAGCGCCGATGCGGTCAGCGCCATACCGACGTCGAAGCACTCGTACTCGGGCACGATCGCGCTGCCCGCCATCTCCTCGACCAGCTCGCGCATCAGTGACGGTGGGCTCACCAGCAGATCGCCACCGGGGCCGAAGTTCATGCTCCCGCACGTCGACCGTCGCAAGCTCCGGCCGCGCTGCAGCGAGCTGCGAGACGCCTCGGCTGGCTCGCCGAGCTGGCCGCCGGTGGTGAAGTTGAGCAGCGACGTCCTCCGCCTGCTCGCGGATCGCCTGCTTGATCGCAAGATAGTCCTCGGCCGCCGTGCTCATCTCGCCGCGGGCTGCGCGCGTGAATGTGCACGATGCTCGCGCCGGCCTTTGCGGCGTCGACCGCCGCGGCGATCACCTCGTCCCGCGTCACGGGCTGGTGGGGTTGCCGGTCACGAGACCTCCCGAGACCGCGCAGGTGATATCGCCGGCTCCTCCGCTCGCACCGCAGCGCTGCGCGCGAACGCCCTGGCGGTGAGCTGCACCCGGCCCGAAAGCTCATCCGCCGCTCGTTCGTGGCGCCGCCTGTCCTGCTCTGCACGTCCGCTCATCGAGCGCCGTCCTCCTCGCAAATGTCTGCGCGCACGGTCCTACTGTGCGCGGCTCGATCATACCTAACCTAGCCGAATAGCCGATCATGGCTTCAAGCGTGTCGCACGGTCCAAGCCGAGGCGCCGCCGCACCGATCGGCTGATCACGCGCGGGGACGATCAGATGCGACATCGGCACATGACCGCGTATCGGGATCGACCTGGTATCCGTGAAGGCGGTGAGCGAGTCGATCGACGAGCACGGTGACCGCTACCTCAAGCGCTTCTACACCGAAGGCGAGCTGGGCGACTGCGACACCGGTCAGGGCATCGTCGCCGAGCGCCTGGCCGCGCGCTTCGCCGCAAAGGAGGCGACGCTGAAGGTGCTGCGGCCGGGTGACGAGGCGATCCCGTGGCGCACGATCGGAGTCGTCCGCCACGGCCCCGGGATGGGTGACCGTGGAGCTCAGCGGCCGTGCCGCGGCGCTCGCGGCGGAGGCCGGGCTGAAGAACTTCGAGCTGAGCATCAGCCACGAGGACGACTACGCGACGGCTATCGTGATCGCAGAGGTGCGGAGGTGGGCTTGAGCAATCGCGCCAAGCGATCCGATGATACGTGCATGACAGAGGAGATCCGACAGATCCTCGCCGACCACGGACGCCTTTCCGTCGATACGGCCGTGCTCGCGCCGGACGCCGACCTCTACCACGCGGGAATGACCTCGCACGCGAGCGTCAACGTGATGCTGGCGCTCGAGGATCACTTCGACGTCGAGTTCCCCGACCGGATGCTCAAGCGCAGCGTGTTCGAGAGCATCGCGGCGATCGAGGCGGCGCTGAACGAGCTGCGACGCCGAGTCGCCGGTTTCATGAGCGTATCCGTCGACCGCGACCAGGCCTTCCTGAGCGCCGTGCGTCGCGTCGCCGACGAGTTCGCTGCGCCGAACGCCGACGCCGTCGACCGCGACGCGCGCTTCCCGATCGAGGCGATCGAGGCGCTGCGCGCCGAGGCGGCGCTCTCGGCCTTCATCCCGAGCCGGCTCGGGGGCGGCGGCGTCGCGTTCGAGACGATCGCCGCCGCCTGCTTCGAGCTCGGCCGTCGCTGCGGCGCGAGCGCGATGGTCTTCGCGATGCATCAGATTCAGGTCATCTCGATCGCCCGCCACCTCGACGACGCCCCCTGGTTCGAGGAATACCTGCAGCGCCTGTCGCCGCGAGCAGCGCCTGATCGCTTCGGTGACCTCGGAGGTCGGCACCGGCGGCGACATGGGTCGCTCGGTGGCCGCCGTGACGCCACCGACGAGGACGGCTGCACGCGTTCGAGAAGCAGGCGCCGACGGTCAGCTACGGCGCCTACGCCGACGACCTGTTCGTCACGCTGCGCCGCGCCCCTGACGCAGAGCCGAGCGACCAGGTCGTCGTCCTCGCCCGCGGCGAGCAGCTCGCGCTCGAGCAAGCGGCACATGGGATCCCGCTGGGGATGCGCGGAACGTGCTCGCCGGGCTATCTGGTGCGCGCGACGCATCCGCCCGAGCAAATCCTCGCGCACGCCCGTTCCCGCGCGTCTCGGCCGAGTCGATGGTGCCGGTCTCGCACATCCTCTGGTCGCACCTGTGGCTGGGCATCGCGACCGACGCGTTCGACCGGGCGCGTGCGTTCGTGCGCGCCGCGGCCAAGCAGAAGCCGGGCGAGCCGCCACCGGTCGCGCTGAGGCTCTCCCACCTGATGAGCGACCTGTCGCTGCTGCGCGCCGAGGTGTCCTCGGGGCTGGCCGAATTCATCGAGGCCTCCGATGAGCCGGGGCGCGAACGCCTGTCCACGATGGCCCGCGCGCTGCGCTTCAACAACCTCAAGATCGCCGCCTCCGAGCAGGCCCCCCGTGTTTGCCAGGGCGCGCTGGGAGTTTGCGGCATCATGGGCTTCAAGAACGACACGCCGTTCAGCGTCGGACGCCACCTGCGCGACACGATGTCCGCCTGCCTGATGGTCGCCAACGAGCGCATTCATCAGACAAACGCCAGCCTGCTGCTGATCGCCAAGGACGTCTAATGCCGGGCCTACGGCCGGCCAGCCCCGACCAGGCGGCACTGCTCGCCGCGCTCGTCGAGCGCGGCCTGCTGATCGAGACCGGCGTCCCGGGCGTCTATGGCCGCGGCGGCGCCTTCGAGGAAGTTCGCGAGGCGGTCGCCGCGCTCGTCACGCGCGCCGGCGCGCCGGAAGCGCCCGAGCAGCTGCGCTTCCCACCGGTGATGCCGCGCCGCGACCTGGAGACGGTCGGCTACCTGAAATCGTTCCCCCATCTCGCCGGGAGCATCTTCGCGTTCGCCGGCTCCGAGAGCGCAGGCCGCCGAGCAGTACGAGCGCGCCAGCCGCCACGAGGACTGGAGCGAGTTCCAGGAGCATGACCGACCTCGTGCTCACGCCGGCGGCCTGCTATCCGGTGTACCCCGCGATCGCCGCCCGCGGGCGCCTGCCGGCAGGCGGCGTCACGATCGATGCCGGCGGCTCCTACGTGTTTCGCCACGAGCCCTCGAGAGACCCGGCGCGCATGCAGATGTTCCACCAGCGCGAGATCGTCCGCATCGGCGAGCCCGAGGCGGTCCAGTGCGTGGCGCGACCGCTGGCGCGAGCGGGCGCTCGAGCTGCTCGGCGGCATCGGCCTGCAGGTCGAGCTCGACGTCGCGACCGATCCGTTCTTCGGACGCAGCGGCCGCATGCTCGCCGCGAGCCAGCGCGAGCAGCAGCTGAAGTTCGAGGTGCTCAGCCAGATCGCGGGGCCGGAGCCGACCGCGCTGGCGTCGTTCAACTACCACCAGGAGCACTTCGCCTCGGCCTACGGGATCACGCCTCGCGGACGGCACCGAGGCGCACACCGCCTGCCTCGGGTTCGGTCTGGAGCGGATCACGATCGCGCTCTTCCGCACGCATGGGCTCGACGCTGCGCTCGTGGCCGGCGAGGTTCGCGAGCGAGCTGTGGGAGCCGATGCAGCACGGCGCCGCGACAGGCATTCGTGAGCCTTGCTCGGCCTCGACCCGGCGAGCTACCGCTCGCACTCGCTGCACGCGCCCGAGCGCACGTACGTGGAAACCAACTGCTACACCGACGTCCTGATCGAGCTGCTGCACGCGCGCGGCGACGAGCCGCTGGCCGCGCTGGGCTCCACCGTGAGGATGGACTTCGAGGGCGACCAGTGGACGTTCTTCAAGCCGTTCCCCGAGGATCTCGAGCTGCTGTTCGGCATCGACGTGCACGAGATGCAGCCCTATCGCGCGCTGCCCGAGCAGGCCGCCGAGCAGATCGCCGAGGGCCGCACCTTGATCGTCGAGCTGGACTCCTGGCACCTGCCCGACACGGCGGCGACGAGCTACCGCACCGAGCACGTCAAGACCTCCGTCGCGATCGAGGCGATCGACCGCGCGGGCGAGCGCCTGCGCTACTTCCACGCCACAGGGCTTTACGAGCTCTCCGGCGAGGACTACCGCGGCGTCTTTCGCATCGGCGCGCCCCTACTCCGAGGACGTGCTCCCCCCCTACACCGAGCTCGTGCGCTTCGACGCGGGCTCGACGCCTGTGCGAGCGAGGAGCTGCGCGCGGCCGCCCACGAGCTGCTGCGCGGCCACCTCGCACGCCGCCCGGCGACCAACCCTTTCCTGCGCTTCGCCGCGCGCAGCTCGAGCGCGATCTGCCGCGGCTGCTCGAGGGCGACGCGAGCGACTATCACGCCTACGCGTTCGCGACCGTGAGGATGGCCGGCTCGGCCTTCGAGCTCGCGGCATCGCACGCCGAATGGCTGCTCGACGATGCGCGCAGCCCCCGCCTGCGACGCACTGCAGCGCATCGTCGAGGGCTGCAAGGTCCTCTCCTTCAGGCTCGCCCGGCGCCGCGCGTTCGAGCCCGAGCAGAGCTGCTCGCCTCGCTGGCGAGCGGCATGGGACGAAGCGATGGCGCACCTCGATGACGCCAGCGCCTGAGCCGAGCGCGGGCCGGCGCCGGCGCGCGCGCCCGCGTCGAGGCCACGAGCCGCACGACTGTCCGGCGACTGGCAGGCCGCCCGCTCGGCGCCCGGACGCGCACGGCGAGCAGAGCGCCATCGACGAGCTCAGCTGGATCCCCGCCACGCGTCCCCGGCACGGCGGCGGCGGCGCTCCGGGACGCCGGCCTTGGCAGGCGGCGACCCTTACGACTTCGACGCCGAGGACTGGTGGTTTCGCACGAGCTTCGACGCCGCCGCCTCACCCGGAGAGCAGGCGCACCTCTGCCTCGACGGGATCGCGACCGTCGCCGAGGTCTACCTCAACGGCGAGCTGCGTGCTCGAGAGCGACTCGATGTTCGCCGCACACGCGCTCGATGTCACCAGGCGGCTGCGCGAGAGCAACGAGCTTACGATCCGCTGCCGCGCGCTCGCGCCGCTGCTGCGCGTGCGCCGTCGCCCGCGCGCGCGCTGGCGCACGCGGTTGGTGAACGAGGGCAACCTGCGCTTCTTCCGCACGATGCTGCTCGGCCGCTGCCCCGGCATCGCGCCAGGACCGGCCGTGGTCGGCCCGTGGCGCTCGGTGCGCACCTCGAGCGCCGGCGGCTACATCGAGGTCGAGCGGCTGCGGCTCCGTCCGCGCCTGACGGCGAGGACGGGATGCTCTCGGTGCTCGCGCGGCTACGGGCGCTGCACGGCACGCACGTCGACGTCGGTGCGAGGTGGAGCTGAGCGGCTCTCGGGAAGCCACCGCTGCGCAGCTCGACGCTGGTTGCCGAGCGGGCGACTGCGACGCGACGCCTGCATTGCGCGCGGCGAGCTCCAGGTTCGCGGACGTGGCACGGTGGTGGCCGCACACCCACGGCGAGCCGGCCTTGCACGACATCCGCCTGCGTGTCTCCAGCGCCGAGCACGAGACCGTCGTCGATGCCGGGCGCGTCGGCTTTCGCGAGCTCGCCTCCGGCGCGCGGCCGGCCACGACGTCGAACGGGACGGGCTCGACCTGCACGTCAACGGCGTCCGCGTGTTCGCGCGCGGCGCCGTGTGGACGCCGATCGACCCGGTCGCGATGGCGCCCTCGCAGGCGGAGCTGCGCGGCGGAACTGGTGCGCGTGCGCGACGCCGGCATGAACATGCTGCGCCTGCCCGGCACCGGCGCGTACGAGACCGCCCGCGTTCTACGACCTGTGCGACGAGCTCGGCATCCTCGTGTGGCAGGACTTCATGTTCGCCAACCTCGACTATCCGATCGCCGATGAGCAGCTTTCGCGCAGCGTCGAGCGCGAGGCCGCGAGCGTGCTCGCGTCGCTCGGCGGACGCCCCAGCCTCGCGGTTTGTGCGGCAACAGCGAGGTCGAGCAGCAGGCGTCGATGATGGGCGCGGACGCGCGCTCGCGCGCGGCGAGCTGTTCGGCGAGCTGCTCCCGGCGCGTCGTCCGCGAGAGCGGCGTCGACGCCCTCTACATCCCCAGCGCGCCGTTCGGAGGCGATGTGCCCTTCCGCACCGACGAAGGCGTCGGCACCTACTACGGCGTGGGCTGCTACCGACTGCCGCTCGAGGATGCCCGCCGCGCGGGCGTCCGCTTCGCGGCGGAGTGCCTGGCGTTCTCCCACGTGCCCGCGGAGGCGAGCATCGAGCAGATCTCGCCGCGAGCGCCCGAGCGTCTGCTCGGCCATCACCCGGCATGGAAGGCGGGCATCCCGCGCGAGAACGGCGCGGACTGGGACTTCGAGGACATCCGCGACCACTATCTGAGCCTCGCTGTTCGGCATCGACGCAGCCGAGCTGCGCTGGGTCGACCACGCGCGCTATCTGCAGCTCTCGCGCGTGCTCACCGGCGAGATCCTCGCCGAGGTGTTCGGCGAGTGGCGCCGCGCCGCCTCGCCCAGCGGCGGCGGACTGGTGCTGTGGCTGCGCGACCTCCTGCCGGGGGCGGGATGGGGCGTGATCGACCATCGTGGCATCCCGAAGCTCGCGTACCACCACCTCAAGCAAGTGCTCGCGCCGGTCGCCGTGTGGACCATCGACGAGCAGCTGGGGGGCATCGTCGCCCATGTGGCCAACGACCGTCCCGCGCCGCTCAGCGCGTTCCTGCGCGTGGCGCTGTATCGCGAGCGCGAGCAGCTCATCGAGCAGGCCCGGGCCGCCGTCGTGCTCGAGCCGCACAGCCAGGGCGAGTGGAACCTCGAGCGCGTGATCGGTCACTTCGTCGATGCAGCGTGGACGTACCGCTTCGGGCCGTGTGCCCATGACACGATCGTCGTGACGCTCGAGTCGGATGCGAGCGACGGCGGGGACGCCCGGATCCTCTCGCAGACGATGCGCTTTCCCGCGGGGCGGCCGCTCGATCGCGAGGCACCTGAGCGCCTGGGCCTCGCGGCGCGTGCGCGCACGCGGCCCGACGGGAGCGTGGAGCTGACCGTGTCGAGCGGGCGGGTGGCATACGGGGTCGAGATCCGCGCGCCTGGCTTCACTGCCAGCGACGACGGCTTCTCGATCGAGCCAGGCGGCGAACGCGCGGTGACGCTGCTGGCGCACGGAACGGATGCCTCGCTGCAGCACGCGAGAATTGGTGCGGTGAATTCGAGCGCTCCTGTCAAGATCGCTCTTGAATGAGCTCCCCGCCAGCCAGGTTTCTCTATCTCGAGGCTGACTTCCCGCCTGTGTTCGCGGCCTTCCACCCAGGCGCGGGCCCGCGCCGGCAACGTGCCGTGCTGCTGTGCCCGCCGTTCGGGTGGGAGGACATGTGCTCATATCGCAGCCGGCGCGATTGGGCCGAGCACCTCTCGGCGGCGGGCTTCCCCACGCTGCGGCTGGATCTTCCCGGCAGCAGCGACAGCGCGGGCAGACCGGGCGATCCGGGGCAGCTCGAGACCTGGACGCGCGCTGTCGCTGGCGCGGCACGGTGGCTGGCGGATACGAGCGGCGCCACGAGCATCGTCGCGATCGGGATTGGCCTCGGCGGCATGGTCGCCTGCCAGGCGGCGCTGGAGGGAGCGCCGATCGAGGAGCTCGTGCTCTGGCACGCGCCGGCACGAGGGCGAGCACTCGTGCGGGAGTTGCGTGCGTTCTCCGCGCTCGAGGTGGCCTACATCCCGGACGCGGACAGCAGCGACGCAGACGAGCGGCCCGAGCCTGTGGAAGCGGGAGCGCTCGTGGCCAATGGCTACATGATGAGCGCAGAGACGGTCGCCGCGCTCGCGCGGGTCGACCTCGAGCAGCTCTCGCGGTCGTCGACGGGGCCACGGCGCGCGCTGCTGCTCGGGCGCGACGGCCTGAAGGTCGACGAGCGTCTGCACGCGGCACTCGAGCGCAGCGGGAGCGCGGTCACGGTCGCGGATGGACCGGGCTACGGGGCGATGACCGTGGAGCCACAGGAAGCGCGCCCACCGCTCCGGGTCTTCGAGCTCGTCGACTCGTGGCTGCACGCCGGCGAGGAGCGCCACGACGACGGCCTTGCGCGAACGCCCCCGGACGCACCGCCGAGCGCCACCGTCGCGGCACACGAGGAGTTGCGACTGAACTGCGCCGGAGTCGATCTGCGCGAGCTGCCGGTGACGATCGAGGCACCGGACGGCCCGCTGTTCGGCGTCCTCACCGAGCCGCTCGGCGAGCGCAGGGAGCTGTGCGCGGTGCTGATGAACGCCGGCGCCCAACGCCGCACGGGACCCAACCGCATGTGGGTCGAGATCGCCCGCCGCTGGGCCGCGCGCGGGGTACCGACGCTGCGCTTCGACCTGGCCGGCATCGGCGACTCTGACGGGGACGCCGCGGCTTTGGTGCAGGTCGCGACGATCTACGCGCAGACATATGGCCGCCAGGCGCGCGCGGCACTCGACGCGCTCGACGAGCGCGGACTCCCGCGGCGCTTTATCGTGCTCGGTCTTTGCGCCGGCGGCTACTGGTCGCTGCACACCGCCTTGGCAGACGAGCGTGTCGGGACGGTGGTGATGCTCAACCCACGCTCGCTGATCTGGGATGAAAGTATCTATGGCATGCGACGTGCCCGCGAGCTCCGGGAAAGGCTGCTGGTGGCGGCTACCTGGCGCAAGGCCGTTCGCGGAGAACTCAACCTCGCACGCCACCTCGAAACGGCTCGTGCGCTCGCTGGCCGTGTGACGCGCCCGCAACGACGGGCGCGTGGGCACAGCGGCGCCGCGACGGAGGAGCCCGTCGATCGCACCACAGAGCTGGCGGGCGTCTTCGACAGGCTGAGAGATCGCAGCCAACTCGCGCTGCTGCTGTTCACGGGCTCTGAGCCGCTTCGCCGGGAACTGGCCGCGCGCGGGCTGCTCGAGCGCGCCGCCGGCTGGCCAAATCTTCGAGATCGCGATCCGTGGAACCTCCGCTGATACGCACACCCTTACGCCGGTGTGGCTCCAGCGCCAGGTTCACGAGCTCGTCGACCACGCTCTGGAGAGCGAGCTGGGAAGGCTGCCAAAGAGCGCAACGCCTTAGCAGCTCAGCTTGTAGGTCCTGTCACGATGATCGTCAACCTCTATGTCAGCCAGGATCTATCGTCGTGGGAGCGGGCCGGACGGCGAGGTGAGCGGCCCGGGCTCGGTCCCTACGGAGTCGAGCATCTGACGCGCCATGGGTTCACGCTCACTCGCTGGAACGAGCCATCCTGGACGCGCGCGCCCGGCATACGCGAGTATCGAAGGATCGAGCGTCTCGTGCGCCTCCCACTCGCGCGCAGCGCCTTCTCAGGCCGCTCGGTTCGTCGGGCGGATGTAGCGCTCGCGATCCTCGAGCAGGAGGGTTATGCGCACGCACTGCTCAAACACCGGCGGATAGCGCCGTGGTCGAGCACTCCGCTCGCGCTGCTCAGCTGCTGGCTGGCCGACTCGGCGCGCACCGCGAGCAAGGCGAAGCTCGAGTTCCTGCGCATCATCGCTCGCGGCTCAGACCTGTTGATCTTCTGGTCGAGCAACCAACGCCAGATCTTCCAGGAGATGCTCGACGTTCCGGAGGAGCGGCTGTTCTTCGTCCCGTTCGGCATCGAGACGGACTTCTACCTCCCTCGATCCGGCGGCGCCGGCGACTACGTCCTCGCGGTCGGCAACGACCCCGGGCGCGACTTCCGGACCTTCGTCACCGCTATCGCCGAGATCGACGCCCCCGTGAAGCTGGCCTGCCGGCAGGAGCGGCTATTGGGGATCGAGATTCCCCACAATCTGGAGGTGCTTGGTCAGGTGGATCATCTGCGCTATCGCGAGCTGCTGTATGGGGCCGCGCTCGTCGTCATTCCCACCAAGCCTGAAACCGCCTACCCGACTGGCCAGACGGTGATGCTCAACGCGATGTCGTGCCAGCGGCCAACGGTGGTTACAGCATCGGCTGCGATGGCCGACTACACACGACACGGCGAGAACACGTGGGCTGTGCCCGGCGAAGATCCGAGCGCTCTGCGCGACGGCATCGAGCGCGTTCTCGGCGACGATGCGCTCGCCTCGAAGCTGGCCGAGGGCGGCCGCCGCGACGTGTTGAGCGTATTCAACGCCGAGACGATGTGGACGAGCATCGCCGAGCGCCTGCGGGATCTGGTCAACCGCCGAGCATGACCCAAACGATCCATGAACCCGGCGTAACAGCCGTTGTCGTAACCCACAACAGCGCGCGCCACCTGGCCGCGCTGGGACAGGCGCTGTCGTCAGGCTCTTTGCTTCCGAGGAAGATGCTCGTCGTGGACAACCTGTCGAGCGACGACACTGCCGAGCAAGCCCGGGCGGCGAGCTTCGAGCTGCTCGAGACGGGCGCCAACGACGGCTTCGGCGCCGGCTGCAACGCTGGCCTACGCGCGGCCGGCACCGAGTTCGTGCTGTTCTGCAACCCCGATGTGCGCCCGTCCGCCAGCGCGCTCGAGCGGCTCGCGGCGGCGCTCTCGAGCACCCCGACCGCGGCGATCGCCGGTGCTGTGCTGGGGGAGGAGGTGCAACCGCGCGACTTCTCGCGGATCTCGAAGAACGTGGCGGGCTTCCTTCCAGATTCGCTGGTAGCTCGAGCACGGCGCTTGAAGCTGGGGACGCCCGCGGCGCGCGGCGATGCTCGCGTAGTCGTCGACCGCGTCGAGGAGGAGGCTTTCCCCGTCGGCTACGTCGAGGGAGCGTTCCTGCTTTGCCGCGTCGCCGCGCTGCGCTCCGTCGAGGGCTTCGACGAGCGCTTCTTCTTGTACTTCGAGGAGGAGGATCTCTCCCGCCGACTCGGCGAGCGCGGATGGCAGACGCTGCTGGTGCCGGCTGCCACCGTCGCGCACGAGCAGCGGGGGTCGAGTGCAGGCTTCGGCGCAGCGGCGATGGCGCCCTTCTTTACTCACAGTCTCTACTGGTACTACCGCAAGCACCATTCCCGTTGCTATGCGGAGCTTGCGCGGTGCGTGATCGCGATCTGCGTGCTGCTCGATCGCGGCTATCGCGCCGCTACCCGCCAACCGCAGCGCTACGGCCGCGGGGCGGCGAGCGCTCCATTCCGCAGCACGGTGTCGATTCGTCGTGACCAGGAGCAGGCGCGAGCTCGCAAGCAGTGACGCTTGCACGAGCGCACGCGCTCGTCGACGCGATAGCTACGCGAGCGCCTCGGCGATCTGATCCAGCCGCGACTCCCACGAATGCGCTTGCGCTCGCTGCGAGCGCTCGCTGCGAGCGCCGGGCGTGTCCGCGTCGATCGCCTCCTGAATACGCGCAGCGAACTCCTGGGCGGTGGGGGCCTGGAGCACGTCGGGCACCTCCGCGAGCGTGTCCAGCGGGGTCGCCACGACCGGCCGGCCGGCCGCCAGGTACTCATAGATCTTCATCGGGAAGACGCTGCGCATCTCGCCGTCGAGCAGGTAGGGAACGATCGCTGCATCCGCTCCTCGCAGCACGCTCGGCAGCTGCTCATAGGGCCGATACCCCAGCATCTGCACGTTGGGCAGCTGCGTGAGGGCGTGCACGTCGGTGCGAGGATCGCCGGGACCGACCGGACCAACGAAGGCGAAGCTCCATTGCGGCCTAGATCGCGCCAGCTCGACCACCAGCGCGATGTCGATCTTGGCGGCCAGGATCGCGCCGATGAAGACGATCCGCGGACCGGGAAGCGCCGCGACACCCGGATCGACCGCGCCCGGCTCGAGCGCCGTGGCGAACAGCCGTGTGTCGGCCACGTTGGGCGCGTAGTGGACGTTGCCGTTCAGCTCGCGCATCCGCGTGACGAGCTCCGGCGCGCTTGCGAGCACCGCGTCGGAGCATCTGGCAAAGCGCGACTCGGCGGCAAGGAAGCTAGCGGCGTCGATGCCCGCCTTGGCGGCGTGATCGTCGTCGATGTAGTAGAGGATCTGTGAGGGCGCGAGCAGGTCGATCAGCGCCTCAGCCTGCGGCACGAACGACCACAGCAGCGGGTCGCGCAGCTCCAGCTTGGTGACCGCACGAGCCACGTACCGGCGCAGCAGCGCCGCGTTCGTCCTGCGCAGCAGCTCGTTGGAGTGGAGCGGCAGCACCAGCGGCGAGAGCACGTGCAGGCCGTCGACCTCGCGCAGCGGCTGGCGCGCACTGGCGAGGCGCCTGCCGATGCGTCGCAGGTCGCGCGCCGCGAGCTGGGGCCGACGCAGACCGAGCGACTCGACGAACAGGATCCTGTTGTCTTTGGCTGCGCGCACGAGCAGGTGCTGCTGGTTGGTGAGGAGGTCGGTGTGCCAATCGGAGAAGCCGATACACACGATGTCGCGGCCGTGCAGCGTCATCCGCGTGGCCTCGAAGGCCGCAGCGACCGCATGCCAAGCACGAGCGCCCCCATGCGCTCAGATCCGCTGCGACGACGCGGGCCTCGGCACGCCTTTGAGCGCATGCACGGGACCATATAGCCCAGCCATCTTCAGTCGCAGACGCAGCGACGTGACCGACGAGTAGATCGGCTCGCGCGGGATGCGGAAAGGCTGCCACACGCCTGGGCCGGAGCACACGCAGGCCATCTCATAACCAGCCTCGCTGGCTGCGCGGATGGTTCGCTCGCTTGCACGCCCGTAGGGGTAGGCCATCGACGTCACCGGCTTGCCCAGCAGATCCTCGAGCACAGCGCGACTGCGACGCAGCTGATCGAGCGCGTCGGCGTACTCGAGCTCGTCCAAGCGCACGTGGTCGACCGAGTGCGCTCCGATCTCCACGCCCGCCTCCGCGAGCTCCACGACTTCCGCTGCGGTCATGATCATCGCGCCGTTGAGATCGGGATGGGGCTTGCCCAGCAAGCCCGTGCTGACGAACATCGAGCACGGGATCCCGCGCTCGAGCATCACCGAGACCCCTTCGTGCGCGGTCCTCACGAGGCCGTCGTCGAACGTGATCGATGCCCTGCGCGTCGCGCCGTCGCCACTGCGCACGAGCTTCCAAAGGTCGCTCATGGCCAGCAGCTCGTAGCCGCGCCGCTGGATCACGTCGAGATGCCGGCTGAAGACATCGCGGCTGACGAACAGGCGCAGTGGGTCGCCGCCGGCGGATATCGGCCCGACGCCGTGGTAGCAGAGCACGAACGGATAGCGCCTGCCCGCCAGGGTGCCAGCCGCACGGGCCAGCCATCGCTGCGTTGAGCTCATGCGGCGATACGCTCAGCCAGCGACTCGATCGAGTGCTCGCGCTCGGCCAGTCGCCGCCCCTCAGCGGCCATCTCCGCGCCCCCGTCGCGCAGCACGTCGACGATCGCTTGGGCGAGCGTCGCGGCGTCATCGCCCTCTCTGTAATGGATCCCGGCGACGACGTCGAGGCCCCGGGCTGCTTTCGACGTGGCGATCACGGGCACGCCGTAGGCAAGCGCTTCGACGAACTTCACTGGACTGCCCGCGCCTTCGGTGATCGGAACGACGACGCAGTCCGCCTGCGCATACAGGCCCGTGAGGCTGTCCACGAAGCCGGCGACCTCGACGCGCGCGTCGGGCGCCCGCCAATCGCCCATCCCGCGCCCGGCGATCGTCAGTCGAGCCTCCGGCAGCGACTGCCACACGAGCGGAAAGACCGAGCGAACGAGCAGTTCGCGTCCGTTGCGGTTGGGTGGATAGGTGAAATCGCCGACCATCAGTACCTGCGTGCCGGCGGCGCCGGCGGCCGGCCGGGTGATCTGCTTGGCGGCGATCGCGCCGACGTCGACCACGTTCGGCACATAACGCACGCGCGCGCCGGGCACGAGCCGGCGCGCCGACTCGACGTCGACGCGACTGACCATCCAAGTCTCCGCGGCCGAGCCGATCAACTTACGCTCATAGCGACGTCGCATCGCACGAGCCACGGTATGACTCCCAACCGAGCCGAGCACATAGTCCGGCTCAAAGTTTTGCGCATTGTAGATGATCGGTCGTCGTCGGGCCAAAGGCATCATCGCGGTTGCCGAATTGGCGTCGGCCACTACCACGCGCCCGCGGCCGGGACGTTGCGCGAGCGCCTCGCTGACCGCGATCAGCTCGGGGCTGGTGCCTCTGCAGCAGCGGGCCGGGATTCCCTGCAACCGCTTACTCACGTACAGAGCGGCGCGTCGCGGGCCACGCGAGGGCTCGATCTTGTGAAGCTCGAGGTTCTCGATCGCCAGGTACGGCGCGCTTGGCTCATCGGTGTCATGCGGCACATAGACCAGATCGACAGGTCCGAGCATCGCCAGCGCGCGTATGCACGTGTAGGTGCGCATGTCTCGACCGGTGCTGAGCGAGGGAGCGCTGGTGGTTATGTACAGATCTCTGAGATTGCTCATCGGGGAGCGGCGCCGGCATGCTCGCGGACTGTCCAGTTCACCGTGCCAGGGTCCGTTTCCTGCGTGATATCGGACAGCTGCCCGCGAAGCCCCGAAGGGATGCATCGCAGCAGCAGCCGCGCCCGCGCGCCGAAGGCCACGACAGCATCGATCGGGCGCAGCTGGTCCTCCGCGTCCAATGCCCGAATCAACGCCAGCGGCCCGAGACGGCGCAGCAGGCGCACCCGAACTGTCCCTCGCCCAGGGGCGGATCGGGCGCTGATCAGCGCGACGTCGCCCCCGGCTGCCGCCGCGCCGGCGAGCCACCGCTGGGCGATCTGCGCCGTGCCCGGATCCGTGGCGATGCCAACCACCCTGAGCGACCCGCGGCGGAGCCGGCGCGAACCGTAATGTGCGCTCCCCGCGACGCCCGAGCTGCCGCGCTGGCTGCCGCGCCGCCCCAACAGATGGCGTGTCCAGACGGCGGTGTCGGTTGCACAGTCGAGCGAGATCCTGGCGAGCCCCGGCCATCCGTCGCGCCAGCCGCCGTCGATCGCGAGCCTGTAGAGCAGCTTGACCGCGGGGCGCACGAGCGCCCCGCGGAACCAGGCCGCCGGCGAGCGGCTGCCCTGCAGCTGCCCTGCCTCCAGACGCGCGTAGCGCCACGCATCGCCGACTGCCTCGCTCCAGCTGGTGGCGAGCAGGTGGGCGAGGTCTCCCTCGAGCGGCGCCACCGCGCCTTCTGGGATGAACCCCTCATGGACCGTGCGCGCCTCGTCGTGGCGATAAGCGCCGCGGCGCAGCAGCCGGTGGCGGTACTTGGGGTACTTGGCCGAGGGTCCGAGCGCACGGCCGAGGAAGATCTCGCGCAGGGGCAGGGCCACCAGGTCCACACCGTCCGGCGGGTCCGCGAGCAGGCGCTCGATCTCCCGGCGCAGCTCTGGGCTCACGCGCTCGTCGGCGTCGATCTCGAGAACCCAGTGACCGATCGCGTGATCCAGTGCGATGTTGCGCTGGGCCGAGAAGCCCAGCCACGGCTGTTCGACGACTCGCGCGCCCGCGGCACGGGCGATCTCGATCGTCGCGTCGCTCGAGCCAGAGTCCACGAGCACGATCTCCTTGCAGAACGCCACGCTGGCCAGACAGTCCGGGAGGCTCCGCTCCTCGTTGCGCGTGATGACACACGCCGACAGCGTCACCGGCGTTGACTTCTCGGCAGGAGCGTGCGCCACTAGCTGCCATGATGCCTGAAGGCGTCTCGCCGCCGCTTGCCCATGTGCGCGCGAGCTGCCAGATCGAGCTGGCGCGTCGAGCGGCGCTCAACTCATGCCTGTCAGGCGCCGACGCTAGATTCGAGCCGATGTCGAGCGCAGCCCACGCCAGCGGCCAGCGAGCTGCCCGCGACATAGCCATGCAGGTCGCGATCCGCATCGGCAACCTCGCGCTGGGCGTGGTCGTCACAGCGCTGGTGGCGCGGATCCTGGGCAGCGCGGGCTACGGTCAGTGGTCGACGATCTTCGTAGTGCTGATGCTTGTTGGCTACATAGCCAACTTCGGGCTGGAGACGGTTGCGGTGCGCGAGGCTGCACGCGATCCCGCGCGTGAGCACGAATGGATCGGAGCAGTGATCCTGCTGCGGATGATCGTGATGGTGCCCGCGATCGCCGTCTCGATCGTCGCGATCTTCGCGCTGCACGAGAGCCACCGAGATGCTGATCGCCGGCCTGATCCTCGTGATCACCATGCCGTTCAGCGGCGTCGGCGCGCTGCGACTCGTCTTTCAGCTTCGCGTGAACAACCTCATTCCGATGCTGGTGATCACGCTCAGGAGCATTCTGTGGACGATCGCGGTAGGAGTGATCTACTGGCGCGGCGGAGGGATGATCGCGCTGGCGATCGCGCTCTCGGCGACCACCGCGATCGGGTCGATCGTACAGAGCGTCGCAGCGATAAAACTGGCCGAGCGCCGTCCGCGGGCCTCACGCGCGCTGCTCGCTCCGCTGATCCGCGAATCGCTTCCGATCGGCGTCTCCGGCCTGTTGATCGTCGCCTACGCGCGCGTTGATCAGCTGATCGTCTTTGAGCTGGTCGGCAGCACGCCGGCCGGTCTCTACGGCAGCGTCTACAACCTGCTTGAACAGGCCCAGTTCATCCCGATATCGATCCTCACCACGCTTGCGCCGATCCTCGCCGCGTCTTGGCCGAAAGACCGTGAGCGGCTGCTGCGCACGGTGCGGCGCGCGTCGGATCTGATGGCGACCGCGTCCTTTGGGGCGCTTGCGTTCGCGTCCGTCGCCGCTACGCCGGTGGTGCGTCTGCTGTTCGGGCACGCGTTCGTTGCGGCGGCGCCTGCGCTGCCGGTGCTCGGCGGGGCGTTCGTGTGCATCTGCTTCAGCTACGTCAACGACAACCTGCTGCTGATACTCGGCCTGCAGCGGCGGCGGTTGTTGATCGGCGTGATCGCGCTCGCGGTCAACGTCGCTGGGAACCTGCTGCTGGTCCCGCTCGTGGGTTTCATGGGCGCAGCGTGGATGACATTCGTGACCGAGGCCGTGGTGCTCGGCGCGAGCGCCCGCCTGATCTTGAAAGCGCTTGAGCTCCCGATCCCGAAGCCGGAGCGCGTCGGACGCTCACTGCTCGCGGCGGCGCTCCTCACCGGCGCGTTGCTGCTGGTGCGCCTCGTGAACGGATCGCTGGCGGTGCTCGTGCTCGCATCCTGCGCCTTCTATCCGGCGCTGCTGGTCAGCTTGCGCGCGCTGAACGTGAGCGATCTGCGAGCTTTGGTGAGACGGTCATGAGAATCGCGCTCGCCTGCGCACGCGGCGTACCGGCGACGTTCCACCCTCCACGCGGCGCTTGAGCAACCGGCACCCCGCCTGCCGCCACCCCCTGGACGCTATCGTCCGTCGCCGATGAGGATCCTCGTCGTCTCGGCGCCCTACCCGCCCGTCGCTGTCGGCGGCTATGAGGTCGAGTGCTCCTCGGTGGTCGAGCGCCTGTCCGGGCAGCACGAGTTGCTGGTGTTGAGCACGGCGTGGCCGAAGGGCACAAGCGCGCCCGCGCGCGAGGTGACGAACGGTGTGGAGATACGCCGCGAGCTGACACTGCTCACCGCGGATGAGAAGGGTGCTCTGCGCGCACCGTGGGCGTCGCTGCGGGCGGTTGGATCGGCGCGAGGCGCGCTCGCATGGAACCCCGATCTCATATATGTGTGGAATGGCGCATCGATACCGCAGGCGGCTTTGCGCGTGCTGGCCAATAGCGGGATCCCGCTCGCGTTTCGCGTTTGCGAGCATTGGATCAATGGGCTGTTCCGCCGCGATCAGTTCCTGCGCGAGCTGCTGCCGGCGCCGCGCGGCATCGCCCGCAGCGGCTGGGCTGCCGGCTGCCGGCTGCTGAACATGTCACCGGCATTGCGCCTCGATGCGACCGCGCCCCTGCGGGCGGCGATCTCGTGGAACTCACAAGCGATCAAGCGAATGGCGGGGTTGCCGCCGTTCCTCGAAGCACCGCTGGAGCGCGTAACCCACTCCGTCCCCCGCTATGGCGACCTCTACGCAGCCGTCGCGCGTGAGCCTGCACAAGCGCTAGAGATCGTGTTCGTAGGTCGCATCACGCCATTCAAGGGCGTCGCCGTCGCGATCGAGGCGCTCGCGCTCCTGCGATCCGAGCACGGGATCGAGGCCACACTTGCCCTGGCTGGACACGAGGACCCCGACCACGGCAGCAGAGCTGCGCGTCCGGGCCACGCAGCTGGGCGTCGCCGACGCGCTGCGCTGGCGCGGCCCACTGCAACCCGAGGCGATCGCGTCGCTGCTCGCACAGGCGAGCGCGATGATCGTGCCATCGACTTGGGACGAGCCGTTTCCGCTGGTCATAATCGAGGGCGCCCTCGCGCGCGTCCCGCTCGTGGCCTCCGATGTCGGCGGCGTCAGTGAGGGAATGGCGAACGAGGAGCATGCTCTGCTGTTCGCGCGCGGGGACGCCAGAGGCGCTGCTGATGCGCTCGCCCGGGTTCTCACAGACCATCAGCAGACCGCCGCGCGCGTGCAGCGCGCGTATGAGCAGGCGCAGGCGTTCCGGTTGGAGCCTTATCTGGAGGCTCAGGAGCGCTTCGTGCTGGACGCGCTCGCTGCGCTGCGCGGCGTCGCCAGCTCGGTCTGAGTCCGCGCGGCTTCGCTCAGTCCCAGCTGACGCCTTCGCGCATGACTCGTGCCGGGCTACCCGCCACGAGCGCAGCCGCTGGCACGTCCCGCGTGACCACGGCGCCGGCGGCGATCACCGCTCCGTCGCCAACCGTGACGCCTTTCAAGATCTTCGCGCCCGCCCCAACCCACACCCCGCTGCCGATCACCACAGACGCGTTGGCGCTGGCACGCCCATCGAGTCGGTGGAAATCGGTGTCCATGATCAGCACCTCCCAGGCGATTGCGCAACCGCTGCCGATCGACACGCCCTCTGCGGCGATCACGCGGGAGTCCCCGTCGAAGTAGGTGTCCTTGCCGACGCTCACCTTCGCGCCGGGGCCTACCAATATCTTCGTGCCATCGCCCATGCGCGCGCGTCCCTCGATCAGGAGCATGGCGTCCCGCTGCAACTCGATGACAGGCGCCATCCCGCGAGCGACAAAGCCGACGTACGTAGGGTTGTCGCCGAGGTACAGCCGGCCGCCCACAGCGACCGAGGCGCCGGGACCGCGAACGATGCGAGAGCGGAGATTTCCGACGATCGGCAGCCGCCAGGCGGACTGCGTGGCATGCCGTGAGAGCCACAGGCCGACGGCCGCCTTGCGGACCGTGCGCGCCCCCACGCTCACGTCCACAGCCGCCGCATCATCGCGCGCCGCCGCGTCCGTGACCAGTCGAACATGCTGTCGTTGAGTTCGTAGTCTCCTCGTTGCGCATCGGGCACGTCGCCGCTCTCGATCCGCTCGATCAAGCGCGGCAGCTCGCTGTAGAACTCCGCCGACCGGTAGGGCGGATGCAGCGACCACATGCCCGGCGAGGCGCCGAGGAAGTCCAGCCTGTGCAGGCCCGCGTCGGCCATCGCCTCGCTGATCACCAGCTCCGCCGCTCGATATGGGGGGTTGCCGTGCAGACGCGCCTTTGCGCTGCTGATCGCGCGCGCGGGCCCAAGCAGGCGCAGGGGCAGCAGCCGCTCGCGCATGCGCCGGCGATCGATCAGGTACAGGCGCGTGCTCAGCGTCTTGAACAGGTAAGCCGGCGAGCTGTAGTCGAAGCGCGGCGCGTTCTCCCTGCGCAGCCCGCCGTCGCCGGCAGGCGGCCCCGGAAGCGGATTGCAGGCGAGCAGATCGGCATGCGCTGCGAGCAGCGCGCGAGCCTCGTCGACCCACGTTTGACTCGATCCACCGAACATCAGATCGGAATCGAGGTGAAAGACAAGGTCATGGCGCGCCTCGTGCAGCCCGTAGAAATACGGGTAGAAGGGCGCGCCCTTGGTGTCCTTTGCGGGAAGCGGCGCGCCTGCCGTGTAGGCGACCGCGATCTCGGACATCTTCTCCGGTGCGTAGTCGACCTCGGCAACGCGTGCTCCAGGATGGTCTCGGCAGAGCTCCTCGAGCAGCTCGCGCATCGGTCCGCGGCGCTCCTCCCAGCCCTCGCCGAAATGCCCGCCACGCTCCGTGCGATGAAGGTCGAAGGTAAAGAGAATCTCCTGCACCTGACCGCCCCACTGGCGCAGCTGGTGCGGCAGGGTGTGAGTGGCGTAGGGCAGATCCACCGGCGCGACGTTGACCTGCAGCGTCACAGAGCCCGCCAGCGTCATCGGCGAGACTCTACCAGCCGTCCCCCGGCCAAAACGGCCTGCGCCCGTGCGGGGACGCGCGGCTCACGGATAGCCGCTCACCAAGCCCGACGACCGGGAACTCGCCAAGCCCGGCGCCGGGAAAGCTCCTCGCTCCCCGGCGCCGCGGCCCGTCAGTCGATCAGCGAGCTCTTGCCCTTCGAGGCGAGCGGCGCGAGCTGGGCGTCGCTTGCGCCGCCCGCTGAGTTCGCTTCCACTTCCGCGCGAGCTTCCGCGAATGCGGCCGCGGAGGACTTCGCCTGCAGCGGCCACTTGTACAGGCCGTAGCCGCCTTCACCGGTGTCGATGCCCTCGTAGAGGTAGATCGACGCGATGCCCCATTCGGCGGCCTGGTGGATGTACTGCCGGACGTCCTGGGCCTGTTCGGCTTCGCTGACAGCGGCGTTGCCGTCGTCGCCTTGGTAGGTCGGCTGACCGACCTCGGTGATGTTCAGCGGCGCATAGATGTGATCCGCCTTCATGTAGTTGATCATCCGCGGGACCGTCGCCCAACCCTCCCGGTAGGCGCCGGAGCCGAAGCCGTCGGCGCTCATCGGGCCGTACGGATGGAAGCTCCATGCATCCGGCACGTAGCCGAGGCTCTGCACGAACAGCACGCACCAGCCACCGCTTGATTCCCACTGCGACCATTCGCCGTCGGGCTTCGGTGTGTCGGTCCATGCATCGGCGATCAGCGTGATCCCGCTGCCCGCCAGCGCTTCATGGGCGGCGCGGTACTGCGCGGCGTATTCCTCCGGCGAGGAGCCGTGGAAGTAGACCTCGTTGCCGAGCTCGATTTCGGTCAAGCCCAGCGCCTGCATGTGCGGCACATAGCTCTTTATCGCTTCGGCAACGGCCGCCGAGGACATCCCGGCCATCGTCGCGTCGTAGAGGATCAGGGGGGTGACGCCATCGCTGAGCTCTTCTTCTACGCCGCCCCAGCCTTCCGACCCCACAGCCCCCCGGGTGTATCTCACGCCGGTGGCCTTGCGGATCGTTTCACCGGGACCGGCGCCCCAGCCGAAGATCCCGCCGATCAGGCCCACTTTCAGTCCAGATGTGGGATTGGTTGAGCCGCTGCCCGAGCCTGAGCCGCTGCCCGAACCCGAACCGCCGCCCGAGCCTGAGCCGCCGCCCGAACCCGACCCGCCGCCCGAACCCGAACCGCCGCCCGAACCCGAACCGCCGCCCGAACCCGACCCGCCACCCGAACCCGACCCGCCACCCGAACCCGACCCGCCACCCGAACCCGAACCGCCACCCGAACCGCCACCCGAGCCTGAGCCGCCCCCCGAACCCGAACCGCCACCCGAACCCGAACCCGATTTGCCGGTGCCGTCCGAGCCGTGCCCCCCCGATCCCGATTTGCCGCTGCTACCGGAGCCGGAGCCGTGAATACCCGGACCCGTTTCGCCCACGGAGCCAGAACCGGACCCCGAGCCGCTCGAGCCTTCTTCGGAGACCTTGAATATCCCCCCGAGGCTGTTGTAGACAATCGTGATCGAAGGCGCCCAGGCGCTGCGCCAGGCGTCGGCCCTGACGCTGTAGGTGATGGTGGCGTCGGGAACGGGCACCGGGCTCACCGAGGTGGTTGCGAGCACGCGGCGTATGCTATGACGCCCGAGCTGTTGGTGGGCGAAGACGTAAGCGCCGACGCCGCTGGCCTGGGTCCAGACGAGCTCGTGGCCGACCAGGGAGAGATGAAGTGGTGCCCGGCTCGCGTGGGCGGTGCGGCGGGAGTGGCTGCGCGCACTGGCGACAGCGGTGAGCCCGCTCATCGATGCGACGGTCAGAAAGGCGGCGAGCGCCAGCCGTTTCAGGGAGGCTGGGGCTAGGCGAAAACCAGCGAGGTTCGTCATCGATCATGGCTCCTTCAGTAGCTGGGCGGTCTCCGGGAGACCCCTGGCTTTGCGGCCCCGCCTCGCGACGGGTGTGCCTTTGTTGTGGATGTGGTCGACGCGGACGTCTCGGTCCGAGGAACTCCGAACCAGACGCCGTCAGGACCGCTATCGACGCTTGCGCGTCAACGGCGGCGGGTAGCGCCCGAACATGGACGCATGTTCACGCCCAATAGTGAGGGGCCGTCCCGACGGGGTCGATATCATCGGTTCGGCTGAGTCCGCTGGGTCCATCGACGGGACCTTGGCGGTGCGGCGTGGCCTTTAAGTCCTTGCGCCAAGCCGACGATAGGAGCCGTAGGATGAGACGACCGGCTTGCAAGCTCGCCCCCCTGCACCCACTCGCACACCTCGATGAGCACGACTGACTCGAGCTCGCAGCGCATGTCCGAGGGTGCTCGCCCGGAAGGCCTTCTTGCCGACCTCGAGGTGCTTCGACGTCACTGGCACCTGATCGTGATGGTGGTGTTCGCCTCGGTCGCCGTGTTCGCGATCCTGCACGAGCGCCAATCCAAGTCCTACACCGCGACGGCGAGCGTCACGTTTCAAAACAACACGCTGCTGGATTCGGCGCTCAACATCTCGACGTTCACCAGCAGCGAACCTCAGCGCGAAGCCGATACTGAGGTGCTGATCGCGCACTCGGCAGAAGTCGCGGAAGCTGTCCGTGAACAGCTGAAGCTTGCGAGCAGCGCGAGCGCGCTGCTCGAACAGGTCAAGGTGGAAGCGGCTCCGACCGCAGACGTGCTGAACATCCTCGCCACCACTCACGATCCAACGGCGTCGGCGACCCTCGCCAACGCGTTCGCATCCCGGTACATAGCGTTTCGCGCGAAGTCGCAGCTCGCCGGCATCTCCACCGACGAGACCAAAGTCCGCGCGCAGATCGCGGCGCTGCCAGCCACCTCAGCGGAACGAGCGACGCTGGAACAATCGCTTTTGCGACTCGGTTCGCTGCAGGCGGTCGCGGCGAGCGGGACCAGCATCATCGGCCGAGCTACCCCGCCCACGGGTCCGAGCGGCGGCGGCATCTCGGAGTCGCTCGTGATCGGCTTCCTGGTCGGCGCGGCGATCGCGTTCTCGCTTGTGTTCCTGATCGAGTCCCTCGACAGGCGAGTCAAGACGGTCACGGACTTCGAGCGCGGCTATCGACTGCCGGCGCTCGTGGGGATCCCCCACACGAGCTCACGGACGATCAACGCGGAGAGCTCGGCGCTGCTTGAGCCCTACCGAATCCTGCGCAGCGCGCTCGGCTTCACCGCCGCCACGCGCCAGCTCAACACGCTGCTGGTGACCAGCGCTGTGGCCGGTGAGGGGAAGACGACGGTGGCGGTCAACCTCGCGCACGTGATCGCCTTGAGCGGACGCCGCACGGTACTGGTGGAGCTCGATCTGCGCCGGCCGGCCACGTTCGGGCCGGTCAACCTCGGGGCCGAGCGGGGAGCCACGACTGTGATCACCGGCACGGCGAAGCTCAACTCGGTGCTCGTCCGGCCGCTGCCAGACCTGCCGAACCTGTTCGTGCTGCCATCCGGCGCACTCCCCCACAACCCCTCGGAGCTGTTGAGCGTCGAGCGCGTGACCGAGCTGCTCGCAGAGCTCGCCGAGGACGGCACGATGGTGATCATCGACACGCCGCCGCTGAACCCGGTCGCCGACGCGCAGGTACTGCTCGACAACCCTGCGGTCGACGCCGCGATCCTCGTGGCGCGTATCGAGCGCACCACGCGCGAGGAGATGCGCCACGCGCGCTCGATCCTCGATCACCACAAGGTGGAGCCGGTTGGGATCGTGGTGACGGGCGTACGCGATCCGAGCCGCTACGGCTACGAATACGGCTCCTACCAGGCGGCCGCCGCGCCAGGCGAGCCCAAGGTGGCAGCGCCATCGTCGGCCGACACCTCGACGCCCGATAGCGCGGCCACGAGGCCAAATCGCCAGGCGCGGCGCGCAAGCGGCGCGCGAGCCCGTGCGTCGGCGCGCAGTGAGGACGACGCCGACGTCGAGGCGTTCGCCGGGCCGACGCGCGGCTCAACGTCCCACAAAGCCTCTGACTGAGCAGCGACGCCGGTGCAGCGATCGCTGAGACTGCGTGCCATGCCTCGGCGGGAGGCCGTGCTCGCCTGGGGAGCAGCGGCGGCGCTCGCGTTGCTGGTCCTCGCCGGCCAGCGCAAGCTCGGCGACGGCGCCCTGTTCCTACCGCTCGGCCTGATCGTAGTTGCGATCCTGATCACCAGGCCGGTGCTGACGCTCGCGCTCGTGGTCGGCCTGACGATCTTCTGCGAGGGCTCAGGCTTCGGGCTCTTCAGCTTCACCTCGAATCTCTACCTGGAGATATACAAAGGCCTCTCGCTGCTCGACGTGCTCGTGGCGCTGGTCGTGGTCTCGGCGTTCCTCGACGTCCTGCGCAATGGCCGACCGCTGTGGATACCGCGGGTGCTCGTGCTTGCCCTCGTGACGCTGGCGCTGGCGATGATCGCCGGAGCGTTCGTGGGGCACGAGTCGGGGACCAGCCTGCGCTTCTCGATCTTCTCCGAGCACGTCCTCTTCTACCTGCTGCTCGTCCCCGTCGCCGTCGCCAACCTCGAGCTCGACGAGCGGCGGGTCAAGAGACTGCTCACTGGCGCGATGGCGCTCGCGGTGGTCAAGGCGGTGCTCGGCCTAGTGGAGATCTTCCTGCATCTAGGACAGCCGATCGAAGGCTCTGCGAAGCTGACCTACTACGAACCGACGGCGAACTGGGTCGTGATGATCGCGCTGCTCACGATCCTGGCCGCGCTCATGTTCAGGGTCAAGCCGCCGCTCCCGATCGTACTCGGGAGCCCGCTGCTAATCGCCTGCCTGCTCCTGTCCTATCGGCGATCGTTCTGGATCGCCGCCGTGCTCGGCGTGATCCTGATCCTGCTGCTGGGCACCTCACCGGCCGGCCGGCGGCTGCTGATACCCAGCGCGCTGATGGTGGCCGCCGCCGTCTGGCTGCTTGGATCGCTCCACTTCCAATCCAACCTGCCGGTCGTCAAAAGGGCCGACTCGCTGTCCTCCTTCAGCAACCTCGAAGCCAACAGGGAGGATCGCTACCGGCTGGACGAGCGCGCGAACGTCCTGAGCGAGATCCGCGCGCATCCGATAACCGGGCTCGGGGTTGGCGTTCCCTGGCAGGCGACCGCCGCACCGCTGTCCGTCGAACACGAAGAAGGCCGCGAGTATGTCCATTTCGCGGCGCTCTGGTTCTGGTTGAAGCTGGGCGTGCTCGGCATCTGCGCGTACGTGGGGATGATCGTCGGCAGCTTCCTGCTCGCGTGGCGCACGCGGCGAATCGTGCGTGAGCCATGGCTGCGCGCGTTTGCGCTGGCGACGGCATGCGGGATCGCAGGCCTGGCGGTGATGGACACGACCGCGAGCTTCACCGGCGTCGAACCACGCTTTACGCTCGTGCTTGGCGCTCAGATCGGCCTGCTCGCAGCGCTTGCCAGGCGTGCTCGGACCGGCGCGAGCAACGAGCGCGCGTGAGCGAGCTGCTCGAGCAGTCTGCGGGCACGGATGCCCCGCGTCGCGATCGTCCACGAGTGGCTGACGATTCCCGGCGGCTCGGAGCAGGTCGTGCTCGAGCTGCTCGAGATGTTCCCTTCGGCCGAGCTGTTCACCTCGATCTACGATCCGGCGCCATGGCCTGCCGCGATCACCGAGCGACCGGTTCACGTCTCTGCGCTCAATCGCCTGCCGGGCGCCAGCCGCCACTACCCGAAGCTGCTGCCACTGATGGACAGGGCGTTTCGCTCCTTCGACCTGTCGCGCTTTGACCTGGTCCTGTCCAGCAACCATGCATGCGCCAAGAACGTGCGAACGCCCGCGACTGCGCTCCATGTCTGCTATTGCCACACGCCGATGCGCTATGCGTGGGAGGAGGGGTTCCTGGACGGCGAGGACGTCGGCAGGCTGACGCGCCTGGCGCTGCCGCGGATGCTGCGACGGCTGCGCCGGCAGGATCTTGCGGGCGCCGCCTCCCCGGACCTGTTCGTCGCCAACTCGGGCCACGTCGCCGAGCGCATCGCGCGTTACTACGGGCGCTCGGCGGAGGTCGTGCACCCGCCGGTGGACGTCGAGCGCTTTCTCGCGCTCGAGCACGACTCCGGGGACTTCTATCTCGTGTTCGGGAGGGTGGTTCCGTACAAGCGCGTCGACCTGGCGGTCGCCGCGTGTGCGCGTCTCGAGCGCCCGCTCAAGGTCGCGGGCGACGGGCGGGGACTGGCGGGCGTCCGCGCCGAGGCACAGGGATCGCCGCAGATCGAGTTCGTTGGGCGCGTGAGCGACGGCGAGCGCGACGAGCTGCTCACCCACGCGCGTGCGCTGCTGTTTCCCGGCGAGGAGGATTTCGGGATCGTGCCGGTCGAGGCGCAGGCCGCGGGCGTGCCCGTGATCGCCTACGGCGTCGGCGGTGCAACCGAGTCGGTGCTCGATGGCAGCACGGGCGTGCTGTTCGCAGCGCAGGACGCCAGCAGCCTCGCGGACGCAATCGAGCGCTTCGAGCTGCTCGAGCTCGATCAGGGGCAGTTGCGCGCCAACGCGGCGCGGTTCGGCCGCGAGCGCTTTCGCGCAAGAGATGGCTGGCGCGATCGACAGAGCGTGGCGGCTCGTGCCGATAGCGCAACGGCTGGGGCATGGCCGAGCCACGCCGGAGCTTGAGGGTTGAGCGCGCGCCTCAGGTCGTGCGGATGATCAGCACCGAGCAGGGTGCGTGGTGCGAGACCTTGTTCGGGACCGAGCCGAGCAGGAAGCGCTTGGCGCCCGTCATGCCCTTGTTTCCCACGACGATCAGGTCGGCCTCCTGCTCCTCGGCGACGTCGAGGATCGCGTCGGCCGGATCGCCCTGACGCGCATATATGTCGACGGCCACACCGGCGGCGCGGGCAACCTTCGCGGCTGTCTCGAGGGTGGCCTCGACGTCCTCGCGGGGATTGATCGCCCATTGCAGATCCTCGGGCGCATCTCGGCGTTCCCCCTGCAAGCGCTGTGCGGGCACCGGCTCGTATGCGCTGACCAGCTCGACCTTCGCCCCGACCGCACGCGCAAGGTCCACCGCCTGTCGTACCGCCTGGGTGGCGGTGTCGGAGCCGTCGGTCCCCACTACGATCGCCTTGAACATGTTTCTCCCTTGGATTCTGGCCAGGTTTGAGCCGCAAGCTCCGGCGGCGCCGATCATATCCCGATACGCGCACACCGTGGCCCGCCTGCCGGTCGGCGCGCACAGCCCACTCCCCATCGGCTCGCGGCGCCGATGATCGACCTGCACTGTCATCTGCTCCCGGGCATCGACGACGGGCCCGAGACAATCGAGGAGTCACTGGCGATTGCGCGCGCGGCGGTGCTGGCGGGCACGCGCACGATCGTGGCGACGCCACATGTCAACTGGCGCTTTCCCAACACCGCCGCGGTGATCGCGGCCGCTGTGACCGAGCTGAGCGCCAGGCTTCTCGCCGAGGGACTCGCCCTCGACGTGCTTGCGGGAGCTGAGATAGCGATGACGCGGATCGGCGAGATCCCCTCTGAGGAGCTGGCCAAGCTCGCGCTCGCGGGCGGGACATGGCTGCTCGTGGAGCCACCCTTCACGCCGGTGGCCAGCGGCTTGGACACGATCCTGCTCGAGCTGCAGCGACAGGGGCATCGCATCCTCCTCGCCCATCCCGAGCGCTGTCCGGCTTTCCATCGAGATCCAAAGATGCTCGAGGCGCTCGTGGAGGGCGGCATCCTGACTTCGATCACCGCGGGCTCGCTTGCGGGCCAGTTCGGCGAGGAGCCGCGCCGTTTCGGAGTCGCCCTGCTGGCGCGGGGGATGGCGCACAACGTCGCCTCGGATGCACACGATGAGATCAACCGAGGACCGGCGATAGCGGGCAAGATCGAGCAGGCGGGACTCGGCGCGCTGACTGACTGGCTGACCCGCGCCGTGCCGGCCGCGCTCGTGGCAGGGCGAGCGTCGATTCCACCGCGACCGGCGGTCGATCTCTCCGACATCCCCGCCGCCCCGCGATCGCGCTGGCGCCATCGCTCTCGGCGAAGCCAGCGTTAGGCGAGCTTGACGATCGCCACGACCATCCCGATGACGACGAACACGACGATCGCCGCCTGCGCCCAGATCCACACGGGGGACATGGGCGATAGCCTAGCCGCCGCCGATGGCTTGCAACCGTCGAGCCGCGTTCCCGCTGTCTCTATGGTTTAGCGATGCAACTTGGCCTCAGGAGGCTCGCCGCTGCGGGGCTTCCGCTCGTGTGCATGCTCGCGCTGCTGTGCTCGGCGCTCGCGCCGGCGCGAAGCGCTGATGCTCGCGCGGTGAGCTCAGCGCTGCGGGGAGGCGTGACTATTGGAGGATTCGGCGACGGCTCGCCGCCGGCGCAAGCGGATCGAGAGATCGCCATGGCCACGCAGCTGGGCGCGAAGCTCGTACGACTGGAACTGCCATGGTCGGCGATGGAGCCACAGGGGGCGGGCCAGCTCGAACCGAGCGCCGTGGCGTTCGTCGACCGCCTGACCGCGGATGCCGCCGCGGACGGCATCCGCGTGATCATGATGGTGGAGAGCACCCCCTGCTGGGCATCCGCGGCCCCGGCCTCGATCCTCGCCGGATGCGTGCCGGGACGCGGCAGCGCCGCCAACTCCTGGCCCCCGCGAAAGCCGAGCACCTACGCGGCGTTCGTCGCATGGCTGGCGCGGCGCTACGGCGCTCAGCTGGAGGCGATCGAAGTCTGGAACGAGCCAGACCAGATAAACGAAGAGTACTTCGCCGGCCCGAACAAAGCCGCTCGCTACGCCGCGATCCTGCGAGCCGCATATCCCGCGATCAAGCAGGCGGACCCCAACGTGCTCGTGCTCGGCGGCTCGATCGTTGGCGCCAACGGCAAGTTCCTGCGCTTGTTGTACGTGGACGGCATCAAGGGCTACTACAACGGCCTGTCAGTGCACTTCTACACCCTGACCGTGGCCGCGCTGCGCTACATCCACGAAGTCCAGCTGGCCAACGGCGACACCAAGCCGTTGTGGCTCGACGAGTTCGGCTTCAGCAGCTGCTGGCCAAAGGAGAAGGTCCAACAGGAACAGGGCTGCGTGACAGCGCAGCTGCAGGCGGTCGATCTCGCTGAGCTGTTCGATCAGGTCGCACGCCTGCCATATGTCGCCGGGATGGTCGTCTACAAGCTCCAGGACTCAGCGAGCGAAGACTTTGGCGTCTTCACGGCGATGGGCTCGCCCAAGCCGTCGTTTGCCGCGCTGTCGCACGTGCTGGCCTCCCCCTTCGGCAAGCCGAGCCCTGTCACCCTGAAGCTCCGCGCCAGCGGCGGCCAGGTGCTCGCCAGCGGCTCGGCGCCGCCCGGCGACTACATGCAGCTGGAAGCCTTCCAGGGCACTGTTCTGCGCTATCGCGCAGTGTTCGTGCTGAACCGCTTCAACGACTACTCGGTTGCGCTGCCCCACGTGCTCGGGACATCGGGGCTGAGGGTGCGCGTGTTCCAGTACGGGCTGGATAGCGCGGGAGCAGCTCAGCGGAGCATCTGAGGACGCGGCTGAGGTCCGCTCATTCGGCGTTGCGAAACAGCGCCGCAAACGTCAGCGCCAGGATCTTCAGGTCGAGGCCGAGCGACCAATGGGCGATGTAGTAGTTGTCCCACTCGACCCGCTCGGCCAGCGAGGTCTGCCCTCGCAGCCCGTGCACCTGCGCCCAGCCGGTGATCCCGGACTTGACGCGGTGGCGATCGCCGTAGCGGATGATGTCCTGCCTGAACAGCTCGACGAACTCGGGGCGCTCCGGCCGAGGCCCGACGAGGCTCATGTCGCCGCGCAGCACATTGAACAGCTGGGGCAGCTCGTCCAGCGAGGTACCGCGCAGAAAGCGCCCGACAGCAGTGCGGCGATCCTTGCCCTCGACCCCGCCCGGCGCGATGTCCCCGGCCAGCAGGAAATCCAGCGCGCTGGTTTCGGGCTCGCCCTCGTCCGCTTGGCGTGTCGCGACGCGCATCGAGCGGAACTTGTAGAAGTCGAACACCTTGCCGTCGCGCCCGACCCGGCGCTGGCGGAAGAACGTGGGCCCGGGAGAGCTGAGGCGCACAGCGCCCGCCGCGAGCAGGAGCACGGGCGAGAAGACGATCAGCAGCACCAGCGCCAGCACGCGGTCCACGGCATGCTTCATCGCGAACTGCAGGCCGTTGGGGTCGACGGTCGTGAACGACATCAGCGGCAGCCCGCCGACAGTGTCGTAGCGAACGCGGTCGTTGATCGTGTCGAACATCCGCGGGATCACCGAGACCTCGACGCCCAGTTCCTGGCAGTGCTGGATCAGGCGGCTGACCCGCGCGTCGGCGACCGACGAGAACGCGACGATCAGGCGCCTCACGCCCGTCTGCTCGATGGTCTGCTCGAGATCGTCGATCGTGCCCAACACGGGCACGTCGCGACCCCCGACCTCTGCAATCGAGCGGGGATCCTCGTCGAGGAAGCCGACTGGGACAAGGCCGTACTCGGGATGGGAGTCCAGGCGCCGCGCCACTTGCGCGCCTACCACCCCGGCGCCCATGATCAGGACAGCCTTGCCCACGAGATGCCGCTTACGCGCCCAGCGCTGCGCGCACGAGAGGGCGATGCGCCCCAGCCCGACGGCTAGCAGCGAGAGCAGCCATGCGCGCAGCCAGTCGGTTTGGCTGGGCAGCTCGCCGTTGAACAGCATCCCGAGCGTCGCCACCGCCATCGCTGCCACGGACACGCCGCTCAGCACCGGGAGGATCCCGTCGAGAACCAGCGCCCGCAGGCGCGTTCGATACAGGCCGCGTAGATAGAAGAGCGCCATGATCAGCGGCGGCAGCGCCAACAGCGGCGCACGGGCTGGAGCGACGTACAGAGTCGCGTGAACTCCGCCCAGGGCGATCACGACCGCGGCCCACAGCAGCAGGAAGTCCACCGCGGGGCGCACCACTCCCCAGCCGGGCCCCTCCAGCGCCCATTGCAGGGAGCCGCTGAAGCTTCGACGCGACAGCGCCATCGGCTCAGGCGCGTCGTGTCGCAGCTCTCCCCGGAGCGGAAGCGTGGTCGAGGTCTGTTGGGTGACTCTGGCGTTGTCCATGACGAAGGCTGGCTTTCTGCCCTTACTTGACTACTCGGGCGCTACGCCACATCGCTTTAGCGCAAACCCTGAGCCTGACCGGACTGGCGCGCCAGAATCCGGGTGAGCGCGCCCGTCAGGACGAGCGCCCCCAGGGCCAGCAGTATGTAGAGGGCATCGGCGTCCGAGAGGCCCAGCGTCTGGGAGCCGCCCCTGCTCGCAGACACGCTCGCGCGCTGTGCCAGCCCTGATCCTCGGAATCCGGTCGCGGCGGCAGCGGGCGAGCGCGGGAGCTGCTTCCCCCCCTCGCCGGCTGAGGAGGACTCGTGGCTAGTGCCCGTCGCGGCGGGAGCGCCGCCGCCGCTCCCTGCGCCCGCGGAGCCGACAGTGAGCCGTTCCCCGCCTGCGCCCGTTGTCGTGCCGCGCCCGCCCGAGCCACCGCCGCCCGACGGTCCGCCCAGCAGCGCGGAGCCGAGGATCGCCTGGCTACCATCGCCTGGGCCTCCGTAGCCGCTCAGCAGGGAGCCCGCGTTCGCGCTCGACGGCACGGCCGCAAGCGCGAGGACCAGCAGAACTGTCGAAGCGATCGTCAAGCGCCGGCTTCTCATGCTTCCGTGCCTACGAGTCCGCTCGGGCCCGAGCAAGCTGTGCTCCTATCCGTGCCAACATTCGCCATCGTCTCGACCGTCAATTGCCTGCACTCCCGACGGGGCTCACACCTCGTTCGAGGCGCCAGCGCCCTACCTCGACGAATCGACGAGCATTCGAGCACACGGTACCGAAGGCGGACAGCCATGTCGAGCGATTTTTCCTCCGTTGGTAATAATAAACTAAGATCGTCACCCAAATTGCTGAGCTTTGATCAGGATCGAGCGATTGAGTTCTTCGATGCTCACGCGGCGCCCCGCCCGCACCGCGCCCAGAGCCTCCTTGACAAGCGGTTCGCGCGGCTCCAGCCGCTCGGCGCGCTCGAGCAGCTCGAGCGCCGTCGCGCGCCGTCCCCTCGCGGAGGCGATCGCGCCCAGCTCGAGCGTCGCGTATGCGTCGCTGGGATTGCGCCCGAGCGCAAGTGAGAACTGGCGATCGGCGCGAGCCAGTTCGCCGTAGCGCAACGCGATGCTGCCCGCAAGCAGATACGCCTCGTCGCTGAGGGGATTCAGATCGGCTGCATCGCGCAGGCGCGCATAGGCCGTCCCCGGAGCGCGCGTCCAGATGCGCGCGGCACTCTGGAGCTCGAGCTGGCTGAACCAAGGAGCGGCAAGCGAGGCAGCGGCTGCAAGCGCCGCGAGCGCGCCCAGCGCGAGCGCCAGCCGCTGGCGGACGGGACTCGAACCAGCCTCGGCCGGCGCGGGCACCGTCGCTGTGCGCGCGGGGGCGAGCGCGCACGCGAGGCCGAGCAACGCGAACGCCGGCGCACCCAGGCCCGCGAACTCCCAGAACCAGTCGAAGGAGCCATGGACGACCCAATAGAAGAACCCGGCGAGCGCGGCGGCGGCGACATAGCGGGCCAATGGATCGCCGCGGCGCAGGGCTTGCGCGGCCGCCAGCAACGCCGCACCCAGGCCGATAAGCGCCAGCAGCGCGCCGAGCAGCCCCGTGTCGGCCAGCGTGCGCAGCTCGACGCTGTGCGGATAGTGGGGCGTCTCTTCGCTGCGGCCGTGGGCGAGGTACTCCTGCTGGAAGTTGTCCGCGCCGATTCCGGCGAACGGATGGTGCAGGCTCTCGTCGAGTGCCACCCGATAGAAGTCGTAGCGATTGCTGCCCAGGCCGCTGATCAGCCGGCTGCCGGTCGTGCTATCCGCCGCGTAGCCTCCCTTGAAGGTGTCCCAGCCTCGTTCGATTCGCTTTACAGGGCTGCCGAATGCCGCGAGGCCACCGACGACGATCGCCGCCACAGTGACGAGCGCGACCATGCGCACACCGAGACGCATCCGCCTCGCGGAGGTATCTGTGAGACGCAACCGGCTCTCCGCAGCCGCCGCGAGCGCGACGACGAGGCCGACCACGAGCGCTGCCGCGAGCATCGCGGCGGTCGCGCTGTGCACGGTGGCGTGCGTCACAGCTCCGTTGTGAAGGTGATCTCCTACCCGAAGCACCGCCGGCGCGGCCGCCAGCAATCCCGGCGGCAACCGGCACGAGCACGGCGAACGTGCGCGTGCGCCCCGGCAGCAGCGCGAACACGAGCACGAGCATCACCGGCGTCGCGTACAGCGAGCCGCGGCTCTGGCTGAGCAGCGCCACCTCCGCCAGCAGCACGGCGCCGCCGGCGAGCAGGCCGCGGAGGCCCCACGGCAGGCGCTCGCTGCGCGCCAGCAGCAGCGCGGGCCAGAAGGCCATCAGCCATTGCGCGGCGTTTGCGTTGGGATAGCCGCTGGGATAGTCCAGCCGGCCGCCCGGGATCAGGCTCTGCAAGCCGGCGCTGCTGGCGGCGTCGAGATGCAACGCCGTGACCGCCGCGAGCACGACGAGCGCGAGCGTCCACACGCTGAGCGCCAGCGCCGCGCTCGCGCCGCGCTGGCGCCAGCAGGCGAACAGCGCGAACACCAGCAGGTACAGCAGCGTGCGGTTCGCCCCTTCCCAGGCGTCGCCGGTGTCGCTGGCCCACAGGATCGACAGGTAGCTGAGCGCCGTGAAGGCCGCCAGCGCGCCGAGCGCGACCCGCACCGGCACAGGCACGGCGCTTGCGCGAAGGCCCACCACGCCCAGTGCGATGCAGAGCAGCACCAGCACGACCAGTGCCCCCGGCGCCCAGTGGGTCACCGGATAGCCCGCCTGGCTGGCCGCCCACACGACGAACAGCGCGATCGCGGCCAGCGCCGGCACCGTCGTCGGAGCCTCGCGCAGCGACGCCGTGAGCTTCGCTGTCATGTGATCCCCACAATAATCACCCGCGTGGAGGACTCCGCCGCTCTCGTTCGCTTCTACGACGCCGCCTATTCGCAGGACCCGGCAGCGGCGGCGCGCTACGCGCGCTGGCGGGCGCTTGGCGCGCTCGGCAAGGCCGATCACGTGATCGGCCTGTGTGCACGCGCTGGCGTCGCGCCGGCGCGCACGCTCGAGGTCGGCTGCGGCGACGGCGCGCTGCTGTGCGAGCTGCATCGCCGCGGCTTCGGCGGCGCGCTGTCGGGCGTCGAGATCACCGAGGCGGCAGTCGCGATCGCCGCGCTCGCGACCGCAGATCGAGCTCGGTCGAGCTATATGACGGCCTGCGCCTGCCGGCGGCGGACGGCGCGTATGAGCTGGGCGTGCTCTCGCATGTGCTCGAGCACGTGCCCGATCCGGCGTTGCTGCTGCGCGAGGTGGCGCGTGTCTGCAAAGCGGTGCTGGTGGAGGTGCCGCTCGAGGCCAACTGGTCCGCGCGACGTGCGAGCAAGCGCGTTCATGCGGCCGAGGTCGGTCACCTGCAGCGCCTCGACCGCGCTGCGATGCGGCGGATCGTCGCGCGTGCGGGCCTGTCGATCGACGCCGAGCTCGAGGATCCGCTGCCGCTGCGCGCGCACCGCTTCTTCGCCGTGACGCAGCGTCAGCGAGCAGCGGCGAGCGCGAAGTGGGCAGCGCGCGCCAGCCTCCATCGCCTCGCGCCGCCACTGGCGCGGCGGCTGTTCACTGTGCACTACGCGTGTCTGTGCCTGCCGCCGGGCGCGTAGCGGCGGAGAACAGCAGCGCCAGGACCTTGCCCATCAGCTCGTCGGGCACCGCGTCGGGGTCGGCGAGCTTCTGGCGGGCGATGCCATCGGCCAGGGCGTCGATCGCCACCGCCAGCTGCTCGGCGGGGATCGCGAGCTCGAGGTCGAACTCGCGCACGCCGTCAGCGATCAGCTGCGTCAGCGCTTGGCGCATCTGCGCGAAGCGCTCGGCGACCTTCGAGCGCACGTCGGGGTCGCGCACGCCGTAGGCCCAGAACTCCATGAACAGCAGCAGCAGTTCGGGCTCGCGATCGATCATCGTCATCCACTGGCGCGCGCCGCCGGTCGCGCGCTCGGCGATCGACGCTCGCGTGCCGACAGCCTCGGCGATCTCGCGCGCGTGCTCGTCGATCTCGCGCTCCATCAGGACCAGGAACAGATCCTCCTTGCCATCGAAGTTCGAGTACAGCGCGCCGGTCGAGAACCCCGCCTCCGATGCGATCTCATCGACGCTGGCCCCGTGAAAGCCGCAGCGGGCGAACACGCTGCGCGCGGCTGCGAGCAGGCGGTCGCGGGTCAGGGCGCGGCTTTGCTCACGCGTCATGCGAGCCTCCATCCACCTGATCCTACTTGACAGAGCGAACATTATTCCGATAATGTTCGTTATCCGATTCAAACCGCCGAGAGCACGAGGAGCGACCTGATGGCGACCGCGACGAGCTCGACCCATGCCGACACCACCAATCTGGCCAGCCTGCCGACTGACGCGATCTCCTACGACGACCTCTACGCGCGCTGGGAGCGCGGCAACTGGTCGGCCACTGAGCTCGACTTCACCGAGGACGCACGCCAGTGGCGCGAGGACTTCACCGATTTCGAGCGCACCGCGGCAATCTGGAACTACTGCCTGTTCTTCTGGGGCGAGGACGCGGTTGCGGACAACCTGTCGCCCTACATCGACGCTGCTCCGCGCGAGGAGCAGAAGTACTTCCTGACCACGCAGCAGGTCGACGAGGCGCGCCATGCGGTCTTCTTCAAGCGCTTCATGCAGGAGGTGTGCGGCATTGGCGACGGCACGATGAGCAGCGGACTGCAGGCGATCAAGCCTCAGCTGACGTCCGGCTTTCGCAAGATCTTCGATCGCCTCGACGTGATGGCGGACGAGCTGCGTGCCGATCGCTCGCCCGCCAACCTCGCGGCGGCGGTGACGCTGTACCACATCGTGATCGAGGCATCGCTGGCGCAGCCCGGCCAGCACTTCATCTGCGGCTACCTCGAGCAGCGCGACCAGCTGCCGGCGTTCCGCGCGGGCATGGCCAACATCGCTGCCGACGAGCAGCGCCACATCGGCTTCGGCGTCAAGCTCCTCGCCGACCTGAACCGCGAAGACCCGGTCGGCGTGCCCAAGGCTGTCGGGCGCATCCTGCGCGACGTCACCCGCTATACGGCGCAGGTGCTGATGCCGCCGGGCTGGGATGAACGCTACATAACGGTCTTCGGATCGACCTACGACGAGGTCGGCGTCGAAGGCCTGACGTCGATGACCACGAAGCTGCGCTCTGCGGGCCTCGCGGTCGAGACGCTGCCGGGGCCGGCGCTGCTGCCGCCGGGACTTTCGCCACTGGAGCTTTCACAGCGCGGGCGAGCGCTCGCCAAAGCGGGCGTGCTCGGCGTGCGCGAGGGCCCTACGCAGCGCGACCCCGAGACGGTGGCGCTGCTGTTCGACACGGTCCGCCGTCAGGTGAACCCGCACCATGGATTCAAGCGCCCGACGACGCTGCAATGGGAGTTCACCGACGCCGACGTTCCCGCATGGCACCTGATCGTCAACAACGGCTCGAGCACGGTCGCGCCGGGCGAGGCGCCCTCGCCGGACCTGCGCCTGCGGGTCTCCTATCAGGACTGGGCGGACCTGGTCGGCGAGCGCCTGGACCCGCTGCGCGCGATCGCCACCGGCAAGCTGCGCCCACGCGGCAACCCGCTGTCGCTGCGACTCATGACGCGGGTCTTTCCGAAAGGCTAGTACGCAATACCCCTGCGCTCGCTATCCAGGCGAGAACTCGCGTTGAGCCGCAGTCGAGTCGCCGGTCGAGGGCTGCGCAACCGACCTGACGGGCGCCGTCGATTCAGTGCCGCTAGACGATGTAGATCGGCGGGCGCCGGCAGCCGAGCCCGAGCCGGAGATCGCTGAGCGCGCGATAGCGGAGTGCTGTTCTCCAACCGAAGCCGGAGTGCCGGCTCGTTCGGCAAGAGCCTGCTCCGGCCCGAACTCACGGCTGGCCTTCGCGGAGGAGGTGAGCGGCGCGGAAGCGCCCGCGCCCGTGGAGCCGCCAGCAGCGATCTGACGAGCAACGCCGCTCGTCAGATCGCCCAGCTGAGCGGCGGTCCCCGCGCGTACGCTCGCGTGAGCGCTGGAGTGGACCACGCGGCCACGTCCGCGGCGGTACGCGGGCGCGGGATGGCCTGCCTCGAGCGCCGCGCAGCCCGCTCCGACGCCGAGCGCGAGCAGGCACCCAACGGCGAGCTTTGCGCTGAGCGGGCCAGCGCCGATCAACCATCCGCCGCCCGCCGCACCTCCCGCGCCGGCTGCTCCCGCGGCACCGGACACTGCCACCGAGCCACCTCCGACAGCGCCACCTCCGACAGCGCCACCTCCGACAGCGCCACCTCCGACAGCCCCACCACCGCCCACGCCGCCCACACCGCTCCCCGCGACTGTCGCCCCGCTCGTGCTCACGCCCTCGGCCGCGCGCGCGAGCGCTGCCGCGGCGATTGCCCACGGAGCCAGCACCGGCGGCAGCGCCGCGGCGAGGCCACGCAGCGAGGTGACGTAGGCGCGACAGGCAGGACACTGCCTGTGGTGCATCAGCGCGAGCCGGTAGCGCTCGCCGCCGGGGTCGAGGACGCCGTAGGCGAGCGCTCGCATCAGCGAGCCCTGCTCGTCGCACCAGTCGCCGTCGCGGATCCTCTGCACGAGCATGCCGACCTTGCCTGCGACACCGGGGCGCCCGGGGCCGCGACCCTCCATCAGCTTGCGCATCCGCGCCTCGCTGACGCCCATCCGTGCGGCGGCTTCGGCGCGCGAGAGACCCTGCAGGTAGCAGAGCGTGGCGGCCTCGCGCTCGCGCCCGTCCAGCCGCCCGCGCAGCGCCTCGAACAGCTGGCGCAGCCGCATGCGGTCGTCGAGCTCGGCGGCGAAATCGGGCTCGGCGGCAAAGTCGGGCTCGGCGGCGAGCGCCGTCTCCGTCTCGGACGCGGCGAGGCTTGGCGCGCTGCTCGTGCCGTCCGACCACAGCTCGCCGGCGCAGCGAGCGCGGGTGCGATCACGGTGCTCCTCGATCGCGCGGCGGTAACGTCACCAGCACGAGCCAGCCGCTGGGGTTCGCGATCTCCTGCCCGTCGAGCACCGCCGCATACAGCCCTGCCACGCCTGCGCGTAGCACGCCTCCAGATCGCCTTGGTCGAGGCTCGCGCCGCTCGCCCGCAGACGCCCCTTGACGTCGCGAGCACCCTCCCGCGCAGTCCCTCGAACTCGTCGCGCAGCAGGCGCTCGGCGCGATAGCGGCGGAGGCTGAGCGGGCTCATCGCGGCAAGATTATGTAAATCGCGGCGGCCAATGCAAATCCCGCCGGCCCGTTGCATTCCGAATCCTGCTCTTGGAGCTACACCTGGGTCTTTGCGATCTGCGCGAGGCTCACACGCCGCATGTCCTGCCCGTGCCGGTGCGCGCGATGCCACTCGACGATCAGCTCGAGCGCGTCTCGCAAGCGCCACCGCGGCCGCCATCCCAGCAACCGTTCAGCGGCGCTGGAGTCGAGCGCCAGATGCCCGGCCTCCGGCGGGTTCTCGGCCTCGTCGAGACGCCAGCTCAGCTCGCCACCCCACAGCTCGGCGAGCCGCTCGACGATCCAGCTCACCGGTCGCACGTCCTCTGCCGGCGGGCCGAAGTTCCACGCCCGGCGCCTGCGCTCGTTCGCCCCGCGCGAGCGCTTCGGCGAGGCGCAGATAGCCGCCTAGCGGGCTGAGCACGTGCTGCCACGGGCGCACCGCACCGGGGTTGCGCACCTTCAAGCGGCTCGCCGCTCTCGACGGCGCGGACCGTGTCGGGCACGAGCCTGTCCTCGCCCCAGTCGCCGCCGCCGATGACGTTGCCGGCGCGCGCTGTCGCCAGCCGCGGAGCCCCCTGCAGCTGAGAAGAACGAGCGCCGGTAGGCGCGCGCGACGAGCTCGGCGCACGCCTTGGAGCTCGAGTAGGGATCTGAGCCGCCGAGCGGGTCGCCCTCGACGAAGCGCCGCGTGCCTCCGGGGTTCTCATAGCACTTGTCGGATGTGACGATCACGACCGCGCGCACGCCCTCGCCCTGCTGGCGGACCGCCTCGAGCACGTTGACGGTGCCCATCACGTTGACCTCGTAGGTCATCGCGGGATCGCGCAGCGAGCGCCTGACCATCGGCTGCGCGGCGAGGTGCAGCACGACCTCGGGCCGCGCCTGGCGCAGCGCATCGCGCACGCCGCCCGCGTCGCGTACGTCGAGCGTCGTGCTCGCGCATGTGCGCGCCGACGCCGGCCAGCTCGTACAGCGAGGGCTGCGTCGGCACGCCGCGGGCGATGCCGCGTCACTTCGGCGCCGAGCGACTGCAGCCACAGCGACAGCCACGCGCCCTTGAAGCCGGTGTGGCCGGTCACGAGCACACGCCGGCCGCATCCAGAAGTCGGGGTCGATCGCCACGAGGGCGGGTATCTTCACGCAATCGCCACGCCGCCCGCCCGCACCCCATCGGACTCGACCGCTCCGACCCCGCCGGCGCGCGCGGAGATCCTCGAGCATCCCGCTGGCGATCTCCGACTACGAGCGACGTGATCGACTGGATGGAGGCGATGATCGCGGCCGGCGCGCCGCGGCTACGTGACGGCGGCGGCGGTCAACCTGGTGATGTCGGCGCACGAGGACCCGCAGACGCGCGCGGCTGTGCTCGGCGCGACGCTCGCCGTGCCGGACGGCCAGCCGCTGGTGTGGGCGCTGCGCGCGCTCGGGCACGCGCGTGCGACGCGCGTCTACGGGCCCGACCTGATGGCCCACTTCTGCGCGCGCGCCGCGCGCACGCGGCATCGCCCATGTACCTGTACGGCGGGCGCACTGCCGAGGCGCTCGAGCTGCTGGAAGCGCGCCTGCGCGAGCGCTTCCCCGGTCTGCGCATCGCCGGCGGCTTCTCGCCGCCGTTTCGCGAGCTCACGCGCCGAGGAGGAGCGTGACGCGGTCGGCGGCGATCGACGCGTCCGGCGCGCAGGTCGTGTGGGTGGGCACGGGCCAGCCCAAGCAGGAGAAGTGGATGCTGCGCGATGCGCCCCCGCCTGAGCGCGCCGCTGCTCGTCGGTGTTGGCGCCGCCTTCGACTTCCACGCCGGCCTCGTATCGCAGGCGCCGCGCTGGATGCAGCGCAACGGGCTCGAGTGGACCTACCGCCTCTCGCGCGAGCCGCGGCGCCTGTGGCGGCGCTACGCCCGCTACAACCCGCTGTTCGTGGCCGGCTTCGCGCGCCAGTACGCGCGCCATCTGCGCGAGCGCCGCTGAGCCTGATCAGCAAAGACAGCTCCGTTCGGCTTCGTGGCGCCGTTCAGCATGGCGTCGCTAACCTCTGCGCTCGATGACCGCTTCGCAGAGCACCGCCGACGTCGCCGTCGTCGGCCTCGGCCGCGTCGGGCTGCCGCTGGCGCTGTCGTTCGCCGACCGCGGCCTGAGCGTGTCGGGATCGACAACGACGCCGCGCGCCTGGGCGCCGTGCGCGAGGGCACGATGCCGTTCGAGGAGACCGGCGCGCAGGCGCTGCTCGAGCGCGTCCACGCGAGCGGCCGGCTGGCGCTGTCCGAGCGCGTCGCCGACGCCGCGCGCGCGCGCCAGATCGTGATCACGCTCGGGACCCCGTCGTTCTCGCACATCGAGATCGACATGCGCGACATCCGCTCGGCGCTCGACGACCTGCTGGGCGTGCTCGCACCGGGCCACTCGCTGATCCTGCGCTCGACGGTCGCGCCGGGAACGACCGAGTTCGTCGCCGGCTACCTGGCCAAGCACCGCGGCTTTGAGATCGGCGAGGACGTGTTCGTGGCGCATGCCCCGGAGCGCATCGCCGCGGGGCGCTTCCTGGAGGAGATCGACACGCTGCCGTGCATCATCGGCGGCGTCGGCGCGCGCTCCGGCGAGGTGGTGGCGCGAGCTGTTCGGGGTGTTCGAGGCGCCGATCGTGCAGACGACGCCGGTGCAGGCGGAGCTGGCGAAGATCTGGACGAACATCCTGCGCTACGCGAACTTCGCGCTGCCCAACCTGCTGATGATGGACTGCGAGCGCTACGCGGCGAACGTGTTCGAGGTGATCGACCTGATCAACCGCGACTACCCGCGCGGCGGCATCGCCCAGCCGGGCTTCACGGCGGGAACGTGCCTGCGCAAGGACTTCACGTTCTCCGAGGAGCGCTCGGCCGCGCCGGGCATGCTGCTGGCGGTCTCGCGCGTGAACGAGTCGGTGCCGCTGTTCCTGCTCGAAGGCGCAAAGCGCCGCCTGGGCTCGCTCGCCAACCGCAAGGTCGCGGTGCTCGGGCTGGCCTTCAAGGCCGACACCGACGACGAGCGCGACTCGCTCGCGCACAAGCTGATCCGGCTGCTCGAGCGCGAGCTGGCCGACGTGGCGGTGCACGATCCGCACGTGGCGACGCCGACGGTGTCGCTTCGAGGAGGCGCTCGACGGACGCCGAGGTGGTCGTGGTCGCGGCCAACCACGCGGAGTTCCGCGACCCGCGGGCGCTCGCCGCGATCGCCGAGCGCGCCGCCGAGGACTGCCTGGTCGTCGACCCGTGGAACTGCTGGGGCGCGGCGCAGGTGTTCGCCTACGCCTCCGAGCTGCTCGTTCAGCGCCGACTCGTCCGCAAGCATGATCAGCGACGTGCTGGCACCCGCCCACCGCGTGATGAGCCGCGTGCTCGTCACCGGCGGCGCCGGCACGATCGGCGCGGCGGTCGTCAGGCGGCTGCTGGCCGACCCCGCCTATGAGGTGCGCGTCTCCGACCAGCGCACGGCGCCGCAGTGGATGCGCGAGGGCTGCGAGGTGCACACCGGCGACCTGCGCGCTGCCGGAGCAGGCGCGCGAAGCGACGCGCGGCTGCGACGCACGTGATCCACCTCGCGGCGATCGTCGGCGGCATCGCCAACTTCCACCGCCTGCCGCACACGCTCACCGAGGTCAACAACGCGCTCTACAACGCCGTCATCCGCGCGGCGCTCGAGCTCGAAGTGGAGCGCTTCATCTACGTGTCCTCCTCGATGGTGTTCGAGCAGGCCGAGCTGTTCCCGACGCCGGAGGACTACCTGCCGCGCTGCCCCACGCCGATCTCCGCCTACGGCTTCTCGAAGCTCACCGGCGAGGTCTACTGCCGCGCGGCGCACGACGAGCACGGCCTGCCGTTCACGATCTGCCGTCCGTTCAACGCCTACGGCCCGGGCGAGATGCCCGACGACGAGCCGGGGATCGCGCACGCGGTGCCGGACCTGATCAAGAAGGTGCTCTCCGGACAGCGACCGCTGCAGATCTTCGGCTCGGGCGAGCAGACGCGGACGCTGACGCATGTCGACGACATCGCCGACGGCGTCGTCACCGCGATGAGCTCGCCGGCCGGCCTGAACGAGGACTTCAACATCTCCGCGTCGCGCGAGCTGACGGTCGCCGAGATCGCGCGCATCATCTGGGAGGCCTGCGGCGAGGACCCCGACGCGTTCGAGCTCGAGCACCTGCCGACGTTCGCCGTCGACGTGCAGCGGCGCTGGCCCTCGGTCGAGAAGGCGCAGCAGCTGCTCGGCTGGCAGGCGCGGATCGAGCTCGAGGACGGGATCGCCGCGACCGTGCGACTGGCTGCGCGGCCTGCAGGACGCCGGCGAGGAGGCTGCCACGGAGCCAGCCTCGCCTGCCGCGCCGTGAGCGCCCCCGGAGCCAGCCTCGCCTGCCGCGCCGTGAGCGCCCCCGGAGCCAGCCTCGCCTGCCGCGCCATGGGCGTCCCCGGGCCCATCGCCGTCGGCCGATAGGCTCCCGCGCAATGGCAGACAGACCCTCAGCGCTCATCACCGGCGTCACCGGCCAGGACGGCTCCTATCTCGCCGAGCTGCTGCTCGAGAAGGGCTACGACGTCCACGGCATGGTGCGCCGCGCCTCGACCGAGAAGTTCGACCGGATCGAGCACATCCGCGACCGCATCACCCTGCACCAGGGCGACCTGCTCGACCAGCGCTCGCTCGTCGATGCTCTGCGCGCGTCCAAACCCGCGGAGATCTACAACCTCGCGGCGATGTCGTTCGTCGCGGTCTCCTGGATCCAGCCGACGCTGACGGCGGAGTTCACCGGCACGGGCGTCACGCGGATGCTCGAGGCGATGCGCGAAGTCTGCCCGGAGGCGCGCTTCTACCAGGCCTCCTCGAGCGAGATGTTCGGCAAGGTGCTCGAGGTCCCGCAGACCGAGACGACGCCTTTCTACCCGCGCTCCCCCTACGGCGTGGCGAAGGCCTACGGCCACTTCATCACGGTCAACTACCGCGAGTCCTACGACCTGCACGCGACCTCGGGGATCTTGTTCAATCATGAGAGCGTCTGCGCCAACACGCCATTGCTCATACGTGAGGACGGCATCATCGCGGTCAAGACACCCGTTGATCTCATACCACTCTTGAGAAACGGAGGCTCGGTCCAGAACTTCCTGCCCAAGCACTTCCTCGACGTCTGGGACGGCGAAAGCTGGACGCCGATCACAGCGATAACCGCGACGCGACGGAGAGAGACAGACGCCGACCACGAGCTGCTTTCGATCCAATCCCGGGCTGGGGTGGTCGAGGTGACCGCTCACCACAACATGCTCAATTACGACTTCGAAAAGATCGCCGCGTGTGACGTGGAAACCGGCGACGCGCTCGCGCTCGCGGCGGACATGCCGGACCCGGCGAGCTGGAGCGCAGTAACGAACGAGATGGCCGAGTTCCTCGGCCTCATGGCAGCCGACGGCTATGTAGATCCTCACGGATGCAGCTCGTGCTTCATAAACAACGACCCATTGCTACGCGCGCATGTGAGCTCACTCTGGTCACAGCTATTCCTCGGCACCTCGAAGGAACGTGCGGTTACCTCAGGATGGAACGAGAACGCCTCGGTCGAGCGGGTTGAATTCACGGGAACGCCGGTCCGTCATGCCATGGCTTCGCGAGCAGCTGTACACCGCGACCAACTTCAAGCAGGTTCCTCCCGTCGTCCTCAACGCAAACCTCGAGGTCCAGGAAGCATTCCTCGACGGCTATTACAAGGGCGACGGCCTCAAGCGCGGCAATGGCGCATCGATCAAGACGAACAGCCCGGTTCTCGCTCAGGGCCTCTGCTGGATGTATCACCTCGCCGGCCAGCCCGCGTCGGTGTATGTCGAGCAGCGGGGCGAGAAGACCTACTACCAGCTGAACCTTGCCTCGGCGGTGAGAGTAGGCGCGAAGGGCCAGCATCTGCGCCAGAACCCCGCCGAGGTCCGGCGCATCCTGCCAGCGCTGCGTCCCCGACGACGAGTGGACCTTCGACGTCGAGACCGAGAGCGGGCCGGTTCTGCGCGGGCGTGGGGCGGCTCGTCATCTCCAACTCCCCCCGCCGCGGCCTGGAGTTCGTCACCCGCAAGATCACCTGGCACGCCGCCGCGATCAAGCACGGCCGACTGAAGGAGCTGCGCCTGGGCAACCTCGACGCTGAACGCGACTGGGGCTACGCGAAGGACTACGTCGAAGCGATGTGGCTGATGCTCCAGCGCGACGTCCCCGAGGACTACGTGATCGCGACGGGGAAGGCGAACTCGGTGCGCGAGTGCTGCGAGGTGGCCTTCGACGAGGCGGGACTCGGCGACTTCGAGCAGTACGTGACGATCGACCCGGCGTTCGTGCGCCCGGCGGAGGTCGACCACCTGATCGGCGACCCAAGCAAGGCCGAGCGCGACCTCGGCTGGAAGCCGCAGACGAGCTTCGAGGAGCTGATCCGCCTGATGACGCGCGCCGACCTCGAGCCGCTGAAGCCGCGCTGAGCGCGATGGCGGTGCCGCTGTTCGACACCTCGACGCCGGTTGCCGGCCTGCGCGAGGAGCTGCGCGCGGCGGTCGAGCGGGTGCTCGACTCCGAGCGCTACATCCTCGGCCCCGAGGTGAGCGCGTTCGAGCGACGAGTTCGCCGCCTACTGCGGCGCCGCGCACGCGGTCGGGGTGGCCAACGGCACCGACGCGATCACGATCGCGCTGCGCGCGATGGGCGTCGGCCCGGGCGATGAGGTGGTCGTGCCGTCGTTCACGTTCTACGCCTCCGCGGAGGCGATCCCGCCGACGGGCGCGACACCGGTGTTCTGCGACATCGACCCGGAGACCTACTGCGTCACGGCCGAGACGGTCCGCGCGGCGCTGACCCCGCGCACGAAGGCCGTGATCGCGGTGCACCTGTTCGGCAACGTCGCGCCGATCGCGGAGATCGAGGCGCTCGGCGTGCCCGTGCTCGAGGACGCGGCGCAGGCCGCCGGCTCGACGGTCGGCGAACGGCGCCCGGGCGCGCTCGGCACGGCGGCGACGTTCTCGTTCTTCCCGTCCAAGAACCTCGGCTGCTTCGGCGACGGCGGCATGATCACGACCGCCGACGAGCAGGTCGCCGAGCGCGCACGCACGCTGCGCTTCCACGGCTCCCACGACAAGGTCACCTACGAGCAGATCGGCTACAACTCGCGCCTCGACGAGCTGCAGGCGGCGATCCTGCGCGTGCAGCTGCCGCACCTCGACGCGTGGGCCGACGGGCGCCGGCGCGCCGGGCGCCACTACGAGGAGGCCGGGCTCGGCGAGCTGCTCGCGCTGCCAAAGCCAACCGCCGAAGCCGCCCCTGCCTGGCACCTGTACGTCGTCAGCCACTCGAACGTCGAGCGCCTGGAAGCCGCGCTCACAGCAGCGGGCATCGGCCACAAGCCCTACTACCGCACCCCCGTCCACCGCCAGGCCTCGATGCGCGAGTGGGGCAGCGGCCTCGAGCTGCCCGGCACCGAGCACGCCGCCCGCACGCACCTCGCGATCCCGATGAGCCCGGTGCTCACGCGCGAGCAGGCCGACGAGGTCGTCGCGGCAGTGCGAGACCTCCTCGCCTGACGACAGCCGACGAGGTGGTTGCGGCAGCGCGAGACCTCCTCGCCTGACGACGTCGCGAGTGCCTAGCGCCAGCGCTCGAGCAGATCCTCCGCGCCCACCTCGCGCACCACGCGCGCAGGCACCCCCATCACCACCGCCCGCGCCGGCACGTCGCGCGTGACCACCGCGCCCGCGGCCACAAACGCCTCCTCGCAGATCTCCACGCCCGGCGTCAGCACCGCGCCGCCGCCCACCCGGCATGCCCGGCGCAGCGTCGCGCCGCGGATCGGCGTCTCATCCCCGTGCCGCGCCATCGTGTCGTCGTTCGTCGTGAGCGCACCCGGCCCCACGAACACGTCGTCCTCGACGACCGTGAACGCCGTCAGGTAGACGTTCGTCTGCACCCGCACGCGCGCGCCGATGACGACGTCGTTGTCGACGACGCTGCCGCGCCCGATCACCGAGCGCTCGCCGATCTGCGAGCGCTCGCGCACGAAGCTCTGGTCGCCGAGGATCGCCTCCGCCCCGATGCTCGCCCCCGCGAACACCACCGCGCCAGCGCCCACGCTCACGCGCGCGCCCAGCTCCAGCGCCCGCACCTCGCCGCGCGCAGCCGAGTGACGCGCCAGCCGCGGGCGCTTGCCCAGAACCACGTGGTCCTCGATCGCACAGTCCTCGCCGATCACCGTGCCCGCGTGCACGACCACGTACGCGCCGAACGACACGCCGTCACCCACGACCACGCCCTCGCCCAGCAGCGGCCCGGCTCCCGTCCGCTCCGCGCTCACAGCCGCACGACGCTGGCGGCGCTCGACGCGCGCGTGACGCCGCGCAGGTCGAGCACCAGGCGTGCGCGCCGGGCGATCAGCTCGTGGTCGACGCTCGGATGCGCGGTCACGATCAGCGCGAGGTCGGTATCCGCGAAGATCGCCTCGAACGGCGCGCTGGCGAGAGCGAACTCCGGCAGGCTCGGCACGTGCGGGTCGTGGTAGAGCACCTCCGCGCCGAGGTCTTTGAGCAGCGAGATGATCTTCAGCGCAGGCGACTCGCGCACGTCCCCCACACCGGGCTTGTAGCTGACGCCCACGACCGCGATTCGCGCGCCTTTGACGGACATGCCCCTGTCGTTCAGCGCGCGCTGCGCCTTCGCCACGCAGTGGTAGGGCATCTGCTGGTTGACCTTGCCAGCGAGCTCGATGAACTCGGTCGCCATGTCGAACTCACGCGCACGCCAGCTCAAATAGAAAGGATCGACGGGCAGGCAATGACCACCCATGCCCGGCCCCGGCTCGAAGCGCATGAAGCCGTAAGGCTTGCTCGCCGCCGCGTCGACCACCTCCCAGATGTCGATCCCCATGCGGTCGGTCAACATCGCAAGCTCGTTCACCAGCGCGATGTTCACCGAGCGGAAGATGTTCTCCAGCAGCTTTGTCAGCTCCGCCGCCTCTGGGCTCGAGACCCGCACGAGCTCGTCGCAGATCAGGCTGTAGAGCTCCTCTGCCGCTCTGCGCGCACGCATCCGTCAAACCGCCCAGCACCTTCGGCGTGTTGCGCAGCGTGAAGTCCGTACGGCCCGGATCGACGCGCTCCGGGGAGAACGCCAGATGGAAGTCGCGCCCCGCGGCGAGGCCCGACTCCTCCAGCAGCGGAGCCACCCGCTCGCGCGTCGTACCTGGGTATGTCGTCGACTCGAGCACCACCAGCTGATCTGCCTGCAGCACGCCCGCCAGCGCACGCGTCGCATCCACCAACGGCCCGAGGTCGGGCTCACGGTTGCGCGTCAATGGCGTCGGTACGCAGATCAGCACCGCGTTCGCCATCGCCAGGTCCGCATAGCGCGTGGTCGCATGAACGCGGTCGCCGATCTCCGCAAGGACCTCCGAGGGAACATCCTCGATGTAGGACTCGCCCGCCGCCAGCAGCTCGATCTTGCGCGAGTCCACGTCCACAGCGATCACGTCGCAGCCCTCCTGCGCGAACGCCACCGCAAGCGGCAAGCCGACATAGCCCAAACCGATCACACCGACGGTCGTCATCTCGGGCGCCAGTCTAGGGCGTTACCAGGACACGGCGGCAGCGGCTCACGTTCTCAGCGAGCGCAGGTCCGCCTGCACCATCCGCTGCGACCAGCTCCTCGAAGCTCACCTCAGCGCGCCACCCCAAACGCTCGCGCGCCTTGCTCGAATCGCCGACGCTCAGCGTCCGCTCCGGCGCGCGCACGAGCTCGGAGTCGACGCGCACATAGCGCTCGGCGTCCAAGCCCACGCACGTGAACGCCGCCGCCGCGAACTCCGCCACCGTGTGCGCGACGCCGCTCGCCAGCACGTAGTCATCGGCGCGCTCCTGCTGGAGCATCAACCACGCGCCGCGCATGATGTCGCCCGCAAACGACCAGTCGCGCGTCGCATCGAGCGAGCCCAGCTTCAGCTCCTGCTCCAAGCCCAGGCCGATCGCCGCGGCGGCGCGTGTGATCTTGCGTGTGACGAACTGCTGGGGCCGGCGCTCGGACTCGTGGTTGTAGAGGATCCCAGAGCTCGCATGCAGCCCGTCGTTGGCTCGCAGCACGCCCACCAGCTCGTGGGCGGCGAGCTTCGCGATCGCGTACGGGTTCGTCGGCCGGCAAGAGGTGTCCTCGCGCTGCGGGCTCTCCTGCGCCTCGCCGAAGATCGCGCCCGACGCGGACACGAACACTCGTGTGTTGCGGTCGATCTCTCGCACGGCATCGAGCAGCGCCGCGCACGAGCCCGTGATCGCAGCGATCGTCTCACCAGGCCGCAGCCACGAGTCAGGCACGAACGACGGCGCCGCCAAGTGGTAGATCTCGCGCGGGCGCGCCTGCGCGATCGCCGCGCGCAAGCTCTCCGGCTCGAGCAGATCGCCGCGCACCAGCTGCAAGCGCTCGCGCAGGTGCTCGCGGCAGCCCAGTGGCGCCTCCGCGGCGCCGCGAACCAGGCCCGTGACTCGATAGCCCTTCCCGAGCAGCAGCTCCGCCATGAATGAGCCGTCCTGGCCAGTGATGCCTGTGATCAGGGCGCTGGGAGCGGTGGACACGGGCGCAGCTTATGCGCTCGCGCACGGCGCCACCCGGTCATATATGTCCGCCAGCGCTCGCGCTACCACCTCCGGAGCACATACGGCGCGCACGCGGTCGCGGCCAAGTTCGCCCGCTTGGCGATCCCCGGCCAAGCGGGCGATCGCCGCCGCCAGCGCAGCTGCGTCACCCGGCTCCACCAGCGCGTCCGCGGCGACCAGCCCAGGAAGCGCGCCGACGCGGCTGGCCGCCACCGGCAGTCCGCATGCCATCGCCTCGGCGACCGCCAGCCCAAACGTCTCAGCCGAGCGCGACGGCGCAAGCGCGATCGCCGCGCCCGCGCGCAGCTCAGCCAGCTCTTGCGCATCGACATGCCCAGCGAAGCGCACCTCGCCGTCGCCAGCGCGCGCGCTCAACGCGGCGCGCTCGGGCCCGTCGCCGGCGATCACCAACCCGATCCCCGCAATCCGGCAGGCATCGATCGCGACGTCCACACCCTTCTCGGGCGCAAGGCGTGAGACGACCAGCGCATACGGGTTGGCGCCCGCCACACCGGCTCGCGTAGACGCCTGCGCCACATGAGCAAGGGCCGAGCCGTCCGCCGCCGCGCTCGCCCCCCCTGCCGCGCCCGCCGCCGGCGCGCCCGCCGCCGCCGCGCCCGCTCCCGCCGCGGCGTCCGCTCCCGCCGCCGCGCCCGCCCCACGCAGCGGCGGTGCCAGCACGTGCACTCGATCCCAGCGCAGCGGCGCGTCGAGCTCGCGCAGCCGCTCGCGGGCGAACTCGCTGGGGACGATCACCGCATCCGCCTGCTCCACTAGGCGCCGCTGCCATAGCGCTAGCGCAGCGCCGTATGCGGCGGCCTCGGGCAGGCTGCCGCGGCAGTTCAGGCGCACCCCTGGCAGCGTGTCGCGCCCGTGACAGCGCGTGCACTCCGCGCCGCGCGTGAAGCACACCCCGATCGCGCACACCAGCCGGTACTGGTGCAGGTGCAGCACGACCCGCGCGCCGGCCGCGCGCGCCGCGGCAAGCGCGCGCCAGCCCAGCGCTGGGTGCACGTTGTGCGCGTGCACCACGCGCGCGCCGCTCAGCCGCACCGCCTGCGCCACCTCGCCGGGATCCAGTCCGCCGCGCAGCAGGCCGAGCGCAGCCTGCGTGCGCCCGAGGCCCGCGGAGTCGCGCGTCAGCAGCTCAGCAGGCTCGTCCAGGTACTCGCGCACGAGCCAGCGCAGGTTCTCGACCGCGCGCTCCTCGCCGCCGGCGGTGCGGTAGCGGTTGTGCAGGAAGAGGACCATCAGGGCGTCAAACCTAGACTCTCTGCAGCCATGACCCCGCCAGCCTCGATCGTGATCCCCACGCGCGCCCGCCTCTCCTACCTCGAGGTCGCGCTGTCCTCGATCGCGCCGCAGGCCGCGCAGCTCGGCGCCGAGCTGCTCGTGATCGATGACGCCGGAGCCTCGCCGCCGGCACGCGAGCTGGCAGCGCGCTTCGGCGCGCGCTACGAGCCGCATCCCGGTCCGCTCGGCCTGAACGTCGCTCGCAACACCGGCGTCGAGCGCTCGCACGGAGAGCTCGTGGTGTTCGTCGACGACGATGTTCGCGTCAGCTCTGGCTGGCTGGCGGCGCTGCTCGACGCCGCCCGCGCGCACCCGTGCGTAGAGGTCTTCACGGGGCCGATCCGTGCACGCCTGGAAGGCCCCGTGCCACACACATGCGGGCGCGAGCGCCCGCCGATCACGACGCTCGAGCTCGGTGACTGCGACACGGACACCCTCTATGCGTGGGGCGCCAACATGGCGATCCGTCGCGACGCGCTCGAGCGCGTGGGGTCGTTCGACGTCTCGCTCGAGCACGGTGGCGACGAGCAGGAGTGGCAGGAACGCCTGCGCACAAGCACGCCCGACACACGGGTCCTGTATGTGGCAGGCGCGTCCGTCGAGCATCGCCGCGTCGGCGACGACGCGCGCCTGCGCTCGCTCTCGCGCGCCGCCTACGCGCGCGGACGCGCCGCCAGGCGCTTCGATGCCCGCCGCGGTCACCCCCCCTCGCTGATCGCCGAGCTGTGGACGCTGGCCGGCTGCCTCGGGCACGTCGTGCGTCGGCGCTGCGCCGCGGGGCTGACGATGGTCGCTCACAGCTGCGGGCGCTTGCTCGAGGGAGCGCGCGAACGCGGTGCGAATCCCGAGCGCGCGCGCGGCGGTCCGAACTTCGACCGCCCACACGCCTCCGAGGACGACTTCCTCACCGGCACGAGCGGCACGGTCGGGGGGCTCGACGCGGTGCGCCGCGAGGCGCTCGACACGACAGTCGACGCATGGCAGCTGCTCAGCGGCAGGCGCCTGCGACTTGGGCTCGCCGCGCGCCACGCGCCGCCATTGCGACGGGTGCTCGTACTCGGCGTCGAGCGCCCGCAGCGAAAGGAGCTGGCAGCAGCGATGCGCGCCGAGCTGCTGCGCTCGCGCCACGACGTCGAGCTTCACACCTGCGCGGTGGGCGCCCGCGGCAAGTTCGAGAACCTGAACCTGCTGCTCGCGGCGCATCCGGCCGACGGTCACGACTGGCTGCTGTTGATCGACGACGACGTGGAGCTGCCGCGCGATTTCCTCGACCGCTTCCTGTTCCTTTGCGAGCGCTTCTCGCTGACGCTCGCGCAGCCCGCCCATCGACTTAGCTCACACGCGGCGTGGCCGGTGACGCGACGCCGGGCGGCCAGCGCGGTGCGCGAGACGCCCTTTGTGGAGATCGGCCCGGTCACGGCGTTCGCGCGTTCGGCGTTTCCGGTCCTGCTTCCGTTTCCCGAGCTGCGGATGGGCTGGGGCTTGGATGTCCACTGGGCGGCGCTCGCGCGCGAGCACGGATGGCGCTGTGGCGTCGTCGACGCGGTCGCGATCGGCCATCGTGTAGCGCCCGCTGCCGCCGGCTACGCGCGCGTCGACGCGGTCGCCGAGGCGCGCTCGTTCCTGGCCGAGCGCCCATATCTCAGCGCGCGCGAGGCCGACCGCACGCTCACGACCCACCGCGGCTGGTGAGCGCCATCGCCCGCAGCAACGCCGCCCACAGCAACGCCGCCCACAGCGCCGCCGCCCACAGCGCCGCCGCAGGCAGGGCCGCCGCCCGCAGCGGACCGCGCGTGGCGGTCGTGGCCGAGTTCTACCCGAGTTTGCGCGACCCTGTGCTGGGCGTGTGGGCGCATCGCCAGACGCTCGCCGCGCGCGAAGCCGGTGCGCGAGCTGCGCGTGCTGGTGCTGCACCGCCTCGTCCCCCCCCGTGCGTCGCTTACAGCCGGCCCGGCCGGCGCTCGCAGCGCGCTCGCGGCGCTCGTGCGCGAGCCGCGCCGGCAAACGCGGGACGGGCTGAGCATCACCTACGTCCCCTACGTGTCGCCTCCGCGCGAGCGCTACTACCCCGCGTGGGGTGCGTGGGCGGCGCCCGCGCTGGCGCTCGCGCTGCGCCGGCTCGCCCGCTCGTTCCCGTTCGAGCTGATCCACGCCCACAATGCGGTGCCGGCTGCTGACGCGGTGCGCCACGCGCGTCTGCCTATGCCGCTGGTCGTATCGGTGCATGGCGGCGACGTGCTGTACACCGCCGAGCGCGGCCGGTCGGGTGCGGATGCGGTCGCGCACGGCCTGAGAGCGGCCGCGCTGGTGCTCGCCAACAGCCATGGCATCGCCGAGCTCGCACGCGCCCACGGCGCCGGCGAGACGCGCGTGGTGCACCTCGGCACCGATCTGCCCTCGGCGCAGCGACCCGCCGAGCGCGAGCGCCGCGAAGGAGGCGTGCCTGCACGCGGGCCAGCGGGGGGACGGGCGGGGATTCAGTCGCTGGTGACAGTGGCGCACCTCGTCGCGCGCAAGCGCCATGCCGACGTCCTGCGCGCGCTGGCGGTGCTCTCCCAGCGCCACCCGACGCTGCGCTACTCGGTGATCGGCGACGGCCCGGAGCGAATCGCGCTCGAAGGGCTCGCGATCCGCCTCGGTGTCGCCGAGCGCGTCGACTTCCACGGCCAGCTCTCGCCCGATCAGGCCGTCGAACAGGCGCGCCGCTGCACGCTGTTCGTGATGCCCTCGACCGAGGAGGCCTTCGGCGTCGCCTATGTCGAGGCGATGGCAGCCGGCGTCCCCGCGATCGGCTGCCGGGGGGAGCCCGGTCCTGAGGAGATCGCGGCGGCGGGCGATGGCTTCCTGCTCGTGCCGCCCGGCGACATCGAGCGGCTCACGCAGCGCATCGACGAGCTGCTGTCCGATCCCCACCGCCTGCGCGAGGCCGGGCAGCGCGCGCGTGCGACGGTGGCCGCGAACTTCACCTGGGAGCGCTGCGGCGAGCAGACGCTCGCCGCCTACGAGCACCTGCTCGGATGATCTCGGGCCCCGCTCCCGCGAATCCGGTTCTGGTCCTCGGGTGAAGCCCGTCCTGTTCGTCACCGGGCACGCGCCCGCCTATCGGGTGGGCGCGCTCGCGCGCTTGCACGAGCGTGAGCAGATCGAGCTCGCGTTGTTCGGCGGGCGCCTGCAGCACGGCGGCGCGCAGTTCGGTGGGGAGCTGCCGTTTCCCCACCGCTATGTGGCCCCGCACGAGCTCGCCTCGCTTGCCGCCAGCGGGCGCTACCGTGCGGTCGTGTGCCCCACCGGCGGACGCCTCGCGCCGCTGGCAACATGGGCGGGCGCACGTCGCGGCCGTGTGCCGCTGATCCTGTGGGCGTCGCTGTGGGCGCACCCGCGCAGCCCCGCCCATGCCATCAGCTACCTGCCGCTGCGTCGCCTGTATCGCTCGGCCGACGCAGTCGTCACCTATGGCCCGCATGTCAGCGCCTACGTCAGCGCGCGCGGCGCGCGCAACGTCCATGTGGCGGCGCAGTCTGTCGACAACGACTTCTGGCGCGTTCCCGCCGGCAAGCCGCCCAGCGATCCCCGCTGGCCAGCCGAGGCCAAGACCAAGTTCCTGTTCGTGGGGCGGCCGGTCGCCGGCAAGGGCCTGCCTGTGCTCGCCGCGGCGTGGCGCACGGCCGGGCTGACCGCGCCTGAGGCCGCCCTGGTCCTGGCCGGTGTGGGCGCCGACTTCGGCGCGGCGCCGGCGGTTGTTTGCCTCGACCCGCTGGCGCCTGAGCAGCTGCGCGACGTGTATGCGGCTTGCGACGTGCTGGTTGTGCCCTCTGTGGCGACCCGCACCTTTCTCGAGCCGTGGGGGTTGGTTGTCAACGAGGCCATGAACCAGGGACTTGCGGTAATCGCGACAGACGCCGTCGGCGCCGCCGCCGGCGGGCTGGTGCGCGACGGCGTCAACGGCGTGGTCGTGGCGGCGGGCGATCAGCGCGCGCTCGCCGCTGCGATCGCGAAGCTCGCCCGCGAGCAGCCGTTGCGCGTCCTTATGGGCGACGGCGGCTCGAGCGACGTGCTCGCTTACGACCACGACGCCTGGGCTGAGGGGTTCGCGCGCGCGCTCGCCGACCTCGGAGTCGCCCGCGGGCATTGGTAGCGTTCGATCGTCAGCCAATGAGAATCGTCCGTCTCGAAAGCCGACCGGTCGCAGTTCGCTCGGCGACCCTGACCGCGCTCCTGGCGACGGTGCTGCTCGCCTGCGCTCAACCGGCGAGCGCGAACGTGGGCGAAAAGATCATCCTGCGCTGTACGCACGGCGAATCGCTGAGCGGCTTCAGCCAGAGCGCGTATCGCCAGGCTCTGAGCGATCTGGGCGCTGACAGCGAAGAGTACACAAGCTGCTCTTCGGAAATCCATGAAGCGGAGCTGGCCGCGGCCGGCTCGCATGGCGGTGGCTTGGGCAGCGGCGGCGGAGCGAGCGCTGCGGCTCCCGTCGCGGTCGCGGCTACGCCCGCGGAGCAGCGGTCGATCGCTCGTGCCGAGCACGACGACTTCGAACCGGTCAGATTAGACGGCGCGGTCATCCACCCGGGTGTCGTCCACGTCGATGTCGCCTCCGCGCTCAGATCCCTGCCGACGCCTCTGCTTGCGACCCTGGCCTTCCTACTCGCGTGCCTGCTGCTGGTCTTCGGCGGCGCACTGCACAAGCGTGTCCGCGCCCGCGGCTCCGACTGAGCTGGCGCCGCCGGCGGGCGCGCCCACGCCCGCGGCGGACGCAGGCAGTCGATCCGAGCGCGTGTCGCCGCGCGGGCGGCCGCGCGGTGCGCCGGGATGGTGGGGATCGGCTCGCGGTCGCGGCCTGTGGTGGCCGACGCTCCTGGTCGCCGCGATCTTCTGCTTCATCACTTTCCACGCCAAGGGCGGCTTGAACGCCGAAGCGATGATCTCGACCGAGATGTCGCTGACGCTGGTGCCGCCGTCGTGATCGCCGCGAGCGTGCTGCTGGCCCCGCCGGGCAGACGCGGTTATGGCGTGTGGGCCGGTGGGGCTGCTGCTTGCGTTCACGGCCCTGACGGCGGTGTCGATCGTGTGGTCGGTGCAGCCCGACGCCAGCTGGCTCGAATCTGGGCGAATGCTCGCCTACAGCGGCGTGTTCGGTGTGGGCGTCGCGCTCGTGCGCGTGGTGCCCGAGCGCTGGCCGGCGATCCTTGGCGGCCTGACGCTCGCGGCGGTGGTGGTCTGCGCCTACGCGCTGCTCACCAAGATCTTCCCGAGCCTCGCGCCGTTGAATTTCTTCGCGCGCCTGGATGAACCGTACGGCTACTGGAACGCGGTCGGCTTGACCGCGGCGATGGGCGTCATCTGCTGCATGTGGCTGGGCGCGCGCCGCGGCGGCCATGCACTGCTGCGCGCGCTCGCATATCCGGCGATGGGGCTGATGCTGCTGACGCTCGTGCTGGCATACTCGCGCGGCGCGCTTGCCGCGCTTGGCGCTGGGCCTGCTCGTGTGGTTCTGGGTAGTGCCGCTACGCCTGCGCGGTGCTGCGCTGCTGATCGTGGGAGCGCTCGCGGCGATGGCGGTGGCCGTATGGGACTTCTCGAAGCACGCGCTGAGCTCCGAAGGCGTGGCGTTGGCCGAACGCACCAGCGCCGGGCACCGGCTCGGGGCGCTGGTGGTGGCGATGCTCGTGGTGCTGACGCTCGTTGGCGTCGCGATCGGCTTCCTGACCGCGCGCCGGGCACCGTCGCTGGTGAGCCGCCGACGTGCTGGCGCGATCCTGCTGGCAGCGATCGCGCTCGCGGTGATCGCCTTCGCGGGCGCGCTCGCACACAGCCGGCGTGGCTTCACGGGCAGCATCTCGCACACGTTCGACACGCTCACGAACCCCAACGCGAAACAGCCGCTGAACACACCGAGCCGCCTGACGGCGGTCGCGAGCGTGCGCGCTCGCTACTGGAAGGAGGCGTTCCAGGTCTTCGACGCGCATCCGCTGCTCGGCGCCGGCGCAGGCGGATATGCGACGGCGCACCTGCGCTACGAAACGCGAACGCTGGAAGTGCGCCATGCCCACGGCTTCATCGTGCAGACGCTCGCCGACCTCGGCCTCGTCGGCTTGATCCTCGCACTGGCGCTGCTGCTCGCATGGGCGCTCGCGGCAAGACGCCCGACCCAGCCGCTAACCGCGTGGCCCGTCTACAGCGCCGAGCGGATCGGCATGCTCAGCATGCTCTGCCTGGTGGTCGTGTTCGGAGCGCACTCGCTGATCGACTGGACCTGGTACGTCCCCGGCGACGCGTGTGTGGCGCTGCTGTGCGCGGGCTGGCTGGCGGGTCGCGGCCGCTGGCGCCGGCCGCGATCGCTGGCCACGCGCCGAGCCCGCTCCGCGCAACAGGAGCACAGCGAGAGCCCGCCGATGCCGGCGCGCGGCGCTGGTCGAGCGCATCGCCGCCGAGCTATGCGCGGATGGCAGTCGCCGGCTCGGTGATCGTGGCCGCGCTGCTGGCGATCTGGTCGCAGTGGCAGCCACAGCGCTCAGAAGAAGCTGCGCAGCAGGCCGACGCACAGCTCGAAGCCCACCACCAGCCGGCCGCGGCCGCGGCCGCCGCCAGCGCCGTCTCGCGCGACCCGCTGTCGATCGAGGCGCTGTTCACGCTCGCCAATGTCCAGCAGAAGTCGCGGCCAGCCGCACCTGGCTCGGGCGACGCTCGAACACGCGGTGCGCATCCAGCCGTCAAATCCCCAGCCGTGGCTGGCGCTGGGACGCTATGAGCTGCGGGTCGGCGACCCGGCCTCGGCCGCTCGGGAGCGCTGCAGGCGGCGATCTACCTCGACCCCGAGTCGATCTCCCCGGAAGCGATCGCCGACGGGCGCCGCGCAGCGATCGAAACACAGAACGACTACATCCAGGCGCTGCGGGCAGCCGCGGCGCAAAGGGAAGCCGCGCGCGCGGCAGCGCGCGCGGCGCTCAAAAGCGCGCACGAAGCGCGTGCGCGAGCAGCAGCGCGCGCGCGCCGGGCGGCCCAGCGGCGCTCCGCACTTGGATCTGCTCGAAGCCGAACTCCCCGATCAGCCGGGTGAGCGTGTCGCGGCTGTAGAAGCGCAAGTGATCGCCGAGCGGGTCGAAGTGCGCGGCGAACGCGCGCCGGGAGAGCGCGAGGCGCAGCAGCTCGAGGCGTCCGTGCGCGGGCGTGCTCGCAGCAGGCTGCCACCCGAGCGCAGCACGCGGCGGACCTCCGAGAGCCAGGCGGCGGTGTCGGCGACGTGCTCGATCACCTCGCCGGCCCAGACGACGTCGAAGCTGGCGTCCGCGAGCTGCCATGGCGCCTCCGCCGTCGACGCAGTCGCAGCTCGAGCTCAGGGTGGCGCGCGCGCGCGCGGCGCAGCGGCTCCTCGGCGACGTCGATGCCGATCGCCTCGCGCACCGGCGCGCGCCAGCTCGAGCGCGAAGCGCCCTTCGCCGCAGCCGACGTCGAGCACGCGCTCGCCGGGGCGCACGCGCTCGAGCAGGAAGCGCCTGCGCAGCACGAAGCCCGACGGCTCGAGTCCTGCTGGACGGCGCCTGCCAGAGCTGTTCGTGGTACTCGGTGCGGGACATCGCCCGCGCAAGGCTAGAGGTGCCGGGCGCCGCGATGCACGCGGCCCTCTGACCACGGAGCGCGACATCGGGGTAGATGCAGCTTGGCTGTCATCTCTACGCAACCGTGGGCGAAGCGAATACTGTTGGCGCATGCACCTCGGGGGGATCGAATGACGCGGAGCCGGCGGCGGTGAGGGTCGCGTTCGACAGCCGCCCTGTCAGCCGATCCGGACGGCGTCGGGCGTTACTCGCGCTGCCTGCTGGCGGCGCTGCGCGAGACCGGCGCCGCGGAGCGATGAGCTCGCTCGAGACGCATCGCCCTTCGGCGCTCGCGCGCTCGCGCGGCGCGGACGTGTTCCATTCGCCGTGGATGGACGGCGCGATGCTGCACAGCCCGTGTCCGATGGTCGTCACGATCCATGATCTCGCGGCGCTCAAGCGCCGCAGCGAGCACCTGCGCGGCGGCCTGCGCCTGCGCCTGCGCCACCTCGCGGTGCAGCGTGCGGCGCGCGTGATCGTGCCGAGCGAGGCGGTCGCGCGCGACGCGGTCGCGCACCTGCGCCTCGAGCGCGAGCGCGTCGTCGTGATCCCCGAGGCGGCCGACGCCTCGATGTACCCGCGCACGCCGGAGGCGATCGCCGACGTGCGCGCGCGCTTCTGCGCTTCCTGAGCGCTTCCTCCTGTGGGTCGGCGGCCTGCGCCACCCGGACCCCGGCAAGCACATCGTCAAGCTCGCCACCACCCCGCGCGAGCTGCCGCTGGTGCTCGTCGGCGCGACGCGTCCGTGGGCGCAGGAGCTGCCCGACGTGATCCTCACCGGCCAGGTCTCAGACGAGCAGCTGGCGGCGATCTACAGCGCCGCGCACGCGCTCGTGCTGTCCTCTGCCGAGGAGGGCTTCGGCCTGCCGGCGGTCGAGGCGCTCGCGTGCGGCACGCCGGTCGCGGCCTGCGACGCACCGGCGCTGCGCGAGGTGCTGGGCGAGCGCGCGAGCTTCGTCGCGCCGGGGGACATGCAGGCCCTGATCGCGGCCGCGCAGGCTGCGCGGCGTCCAGCGCCGGCGCCGCCGGCGTGGAGCTGGCAGGACGCGGCGCGCGCGACCTGGGGCGTGTATGCGAGCGCGACTGCGCCCTCCGAGCAGCGGCGCCCGGCGGCGCGGCCGCTGCGCAGGCGCCCCGCGGGAGCCGCGGGGATCGACGGGCTCGAGCCTCAGTAGGCGCCCCGCCGCAAGCGGCGCGTGCCGCGCGGCAGTAGGCGCCCCGCCGCGTGAACACGGCGGGGATCGTCTTCAGCAGGATCGTCAGGTCGAGCGCGAGCGACCAGTTCTCGAGGTAGATGAAGTCGAGGTGCACGAGGTCGTCGAAGTCGAGCTCGGAGCGCCCTGAGACCTGCCACAGGCCGGTGAGGCCGGGAAGCACGAGGTAGCGCTTGCGGTGCCAGTCCTCGAGCATCTCGTAGTCGCGTTCGGGCAGCGGGCGCGGACCGACGAGCGACATCTCGCCGCGCAGCACGTTGACCAGCTGCGGCAGCTCATCCAGGGAGAAGCGCCGCAGCATCTGCCCGATCGGCGTCAGGCGTGGATCGCGGCGGATCTTGAACAGCGCGCCGGAGGCCTCGTTGAGCTCTTCCAGCTCGGCTTGGGACTCCTCGGCGTCGATGTGCATCGTGCGGAACTTCAGGCATGCGAACGGACGCTGGCCGATGCCGCGGCGCATCGAGTGAAACAGCACCGGTCCGCGCGAGGTGAGGCGCACGGCGAGCGTGATCGCCAGCAGCAGCGGGCTGAGCAGCACCAGCAGCAGCGTCGCGCCGATCACGTCGAAGGTGCGCTTCAGCGCGAAGTCGATGCCCTCGAACACGGGCGGCCCGAGTTCGAACAGCGGCACCGACTGCCCGGGCACGAACTCGGCGCGGTGGATCAGGATCTCCATCGTCGAGGGCGCGAGGCGCACGCGCACGCCGCGCCGGTGGCACTGGTCGACGAGCTCGACGGCATCGTCCTGGGGGAACTCCGGGTCGGCGATGATCACCTCGTCGATGCGCTCGCCGCTGAGCACCGCCTCGAGGTTCGCGAGCGAGCCGAGCGAGCGCAGGCCGTTGGCGGGCAAGCGCCTTCGAGGAGAGGAAGCCGACGACCTCGATCGGCACGTGCGGGACGTCCGCGAGCGCGTGGGCGACGTCGACGATGTGGGTGCCGCTGCCGACCAGCACCGCGCGTCGCTGGTAGCCGGCGGCGCGCAGCAGCACCGCGGTCACCCGCTCGAAGGCGGCGCGCGTCGAGGCGATGTAGAAGATCGCAAACGCAAGCGTGCTCCAGAACAGGTAGTAGCTGGAGAAGTGTTCGCCGCTGACGACGGCGAAGATCAACGCCACGAACGCGACCTGGAACAGCGAGCCGACGATCCGCGAGAGCCCTGGGCGCAGCGCGCGCTGCGCGTACAGGCCCGAGCGCGCGAACAGCAGCGCGGTCAGCAGGTAGGCGAACGGCAGGAAGTGTTCGGTGGTTTCGCGCGCGTGCACCGCCTGCACACGGCCGTGCACGGCTTCCTTGAGCACAAGTGCGGTGAAGATCGCGAGCGCCACCCCCGCGAAGTCGAGCGCGAGCAGCGCTCGCCACCCGCGTCAGGCGCGAGACGGTGGACATGCGCAGCAGGAACGACAGCGCCGGCGGGCGCTTGCGGCGGATGTCATGATCGGAGCGCTCCGTGCGCTGCGTCGTCACGGACAGCGTCGATCTTGGCGCGGCTGGACTCCCCGCAGCTGGACTCCCGGCGGCTGGCCTCCCGGGCGCGATCCTCCCATCAGGCGCTGCCGGCGGCGCGTGCGCGCACGAGAAGCTGGCGGGGCTGGCGGAGCGGATGATTCCGACACGCGTGGTCCCATCTCACTGCTCACAACACCGCAGCCTCGCAGATGGAGCGGTTGCGCAGCCTGACAGCGACGCCGCTGCAGGCGCGCTTGCGCAGCCGCCGCTGCGCCGGGCGCTCCGTGCGCAGTGTCAGCTCGCGCCCCCGGTCAGCAGCTCGATGCCCGACTGCTCGATCGTGCGCTCCAGCCCCTCGCGCAGCTGCACCTCCGGCGACCAGTCGAGCAGCTCGCGCGCCAGCGAGATGTTGGGCTTGCGCTGCTTGGGGTCGTCCTCGGGCAGCGCCTCGTAGATGATCTCAGCGCTCGAGCCGGTCAGCTCTTTGATTATCTCCGCCAGCTCCAGCAGCGTGAACTCGTCGGGGTTGCCGATGTTGACGGGGTAGTGGTGGCCGGACTCCGCGAGCGCGATGATCCCGCGGATCAGGTCTGAGACGTAGCAGAAGGAGCGCGTCTGGCTGCCGTCACCGAACACCGTGATCGGCCGGTTGCCGAGCGCTTGGCGCAGGAACGTCGGGATCGCGCGCCCGTCGTGCGGGCGCATACGCGCGCCGTAGGTGTTGAAGATGCGCACGATCGCGGTGTCGACGCCCTGCTGGCGGTGGTAGGCCATCGTCAGCGCCTCGGCGTAGCGCTTGGCCTCGTCGTAGACGCCGCGCGGGCCGATCGGGTTGACGTGCCCCCAGTAGCTCTCCGACTGCGGGTGTTCGAGCGGGTCGCCGTAGACCTCGCTGGTCGACGCTGTCAGGAAGCGCGCGCGCTTGGCCTTGGCCAGCCCCAGCGTGTGGTGGGTGCCGTGGGAGCCGACCTTGAGCGTGTGCAGCGGCAGGCGCAGGTAGTCGATCGGCGAGGCCGGCGAGGCGAAGTGGTAGACGAAGTCGACCGGCTCCTCGACGAAGTACGGCGCGGTGATGTCGACGTGCAGGAACGTGAAGCGCTCGGGATCGCGGATGTGGGCGATGTTCGCGAGCGAGCCCGTCTCGAGGTTGTCGACGCAGATCACGCGGTTGCCGCGCGCGAGCAGCTCGTCGCACAGGTGCGACCCGAGGAAGCCTGCGCCGCCGGTGACCAGACAGGTGGACATCGCGTGGGAGGATACCCATACGGCGGCGCTGCCCGCAGGAGCGCGCTGTCAAGCGCCCGAGGAGTCCGTCACGCCGCCGTCGCGCGTTCCATCAACCGCGCGGTCCTTATCATCTGCGATATGGCTTCGACCGAGAACAAGCTCGAGGAGCACCTGACCGTCGCGCCGATCGTCGGCGCGGACGACCCGCGCCGCTTCACCGACTCGGGGATCGAGGTCACGGAGCTCTACACCGAGGCCGACCTCCCGGCGGACCTCGACTTGGGCGAGCCGGGCGCGTTCCCGTACACGCGCGGCGTGCACCGCGAGATGTACCGCAAGCAGCCGTGGACGATGCGCCAGTACGCGGGCTATGCGTCGGCGAAGGAGTCGAACGAGCGCTACCGCTACCTGCTGTCGAAGGGCTCGACGGGGCTGTCGATGGCGTTCGACCTGCCCACGCAGCTAGGTCTTGACTCCGACAACCCGCGCTGCTTGGGCGAGGTGGGCCGCACGGGCGTGGCGATCGACACGATCGACGACATGCGCACGGCGTTCGACGGCATCCCGCTCGAGGAGGTGTCGACCTCGATGACGATCAACGCGCCGGCGGCGTGCCTGCTGCTGCTGTACGAGCTGGTCGGCGAGGAGCAGGGCGTGCCTTCCGAGCAGCTGCGCGGCACGACGCAGAACGACGTGCTCAAGGAGTACATCGCGCGCGGTAACTACATCTACCCGCCGGAGCCGACGATGCGCCTGACGACCGACTTGTTCGAGTACTGCCAGGAGCGCGTGCCGAAGTGGAACACGATCTCGATCTCCGGCTATCACTTCCGCGAGAAGGGCTGCTCGGCGGTGCAGGAGGTCGCGTTCACGCTCTGCTCGGGGATCGCCTATGTGCAGGCGGCGATCGACAAGGGCCTGTCGGTCGATGACTTCGCGCCGCGCTTGGCGTTCTTCTTCAACGGCCACAACAACGTCTTCCAGGAGGTCGCGAAGTTCCGCGCGGCCAGGCGCATGTGGGCGCACATCATGAAAGAGCGCTTCGGCGCGAGGAACCCGAAGGCGACGATGCTGCGCTTCCACACGCAGACGGGCGGCGTCACGCTGACGGCGCAGCAGCCGGAGAACAACATCGTGCGCGTGGCGTTGCAGGGCTTCGCGGCGGTGTGCGGCGGCACGCAGTCGCTGCACACCAACGGCTTCGACGAGGCGCTCGCGCTGCCGACGGAGCGCGCCGCGAAAATCGCGCTGCGCACCCAGCAGATCCTCGCGCACGAGTCGGGCGCGACCGACACCGTGGACCCGTTCGCGGGCTCCTACTTCGTCGAGTCGCTGACCGACGAGATCGAAGCGCGCGCGAACGAGCTGATCGCGAAGGTCGACGCGCTCGGCGGCTCGGTCAAAGCGATCGAGTTCATCACCGGCGAGATCGACGAGTCCGCGTGGGGCTACCAGGAGCGCTACCGCATCGGCCAGGACATCGTCGTGGGCGTCAACGCCTACCAGGAAGAGGGCATCGAGGTCCCTGACCTGCTGCGCGTGGATCCTGAGTCAGAGCGCGAACAGCTCGATCGGCTGAAAGCTTTCAAGTCAGACCGTGACGGTGCGCTGGTCGAGCGGCGCCTCGGCGAGCTGCGCGAGGTGGCGCGCGGCAGCGATAACCTGCTGCCGACGATCCGCCAGGCACTCAAGGACCGCTGCTCGATGGGCGAGGTCTGCGCGGCGATGCAGGACGTGTTCGGCAAGTACGCGCCGACGTTCTGAGCGAGCCTGCGTCGCGAAAGCTGTTTGGGCTGTGAGCGATTAGGGTGCAACGCATGCCCACCGACCCCGCTGCGTCCCTATACGAAGTCATCCTCGCTGTCCACATCATGGCCGTCGTGATCGCATTCGGCGTGACCTTCGCCTACCCGATCATGTTCGCTGTGACCGCGCGCCACGACCCGCGCAGCTTGCCGCTGGTGCACCGCATCGAGTACACGGTCGAGCGCATGCTGATCAATCCCGGACTCGGGGTGGTGCTGCTCGCCGGCATCTACCTCGCTAGCAAGGGCCACTACTGGAGCGACTTCTTCGTGCAGTGGGGGCTCGCGGCGGTGGTCGTGATCGGCGGGCTAATCGGCGCGGTGATGATCCCCACCGCCAAACGCGCGGAGGTCGTCGCTGCTAGAGACCTGGCAGCGATCGCCGCCGGCGGGGCCAGCGGCGCGGGCGCCGGCGGGACCGGCGTCGCCGAGCCACCGGCGCAGCTCAGCGACGAGTACCGCGCGCTCGCGCGCCGCCTGTCGAGCGTCGGCTCGCTGCTCAGCCTGATCGTGCTCGTCACGATCGTGTTCATGGCGTTGCACGTCGGCGCCTGAGAGCAGTCGCGCCGCGTGAGCGCGGTGAACCGACGCGGCCCGGGGGCCTGTACCCTGACACTATGGACAACGGCTATCGAATCGCTGTCGTCGGCGCCACCGGCCAGGTTGGCACGCTGATGCTGGAGCTGCTGCGCGAGCGCTCGTTTCCAGCGAGCGAGATCGTGCCGTTCGCGTCCACACGCTCGGTCGGTCGCACCCTCGAGGGCACGGCCGACCTGCCCGGCGCCGCGGGGGCGGGCCTGGTGGTGCGCGGCTTGGACGACGAGTCGATCCAGGGCTTCGACGTCGCGCTGTTCTCCGCCGGCGGCTCTACCTCCGGCGAGTGGGCGCCGAAGTTCGCGCAGGCGGGCGCGATCGTGATCGACAACTCCTCGCGCTGGCGCATGCAGGACGACGTGCCACTCGTCGTCAGCGAGGTCAATTCCGACGCGCTCGTCGATGCCCTGCGGGGCGAGCACCCCAAAGGCATCATCGCCAACCCCAACTGCTCGACCATGCAGATGGTCGTCGCGCTCAAGCCCCTGCACGACGCCGCTGGCATCGAGCGGCTCGTGATCAGCACCTACCAGGCGGTATCCGGCACCGGCAAGCGCGCAGTCGAGGAGCTGCTCGACCAGTCGCATGCGCTCCTGCACCAGCAGGCGATCGAGCCGCCCGCCGCCTACGCCCACCAGATCGCGTTCAACGCCCTCCCCCACGCCGGCTCGTTTGCGGCCGGCGAGGATCACACCGACGAGGAGCGCAAGCTGATCAACGAGACGCGCAAGATCCTCGGCGACCCCGCGATCAGGATCAGCGCCACCTGCGTGCGCGTGCCCGTCGTCAACAGCCACTCCGAGGCGGTCAACGTGCAGACCCGCGATCCGCTCTCCCCGAAGCGTGCCCGCCAGCTGCTCGCCGCAGCTCCGGGTGTGGTCCTGCTCGACGATCCGAGCGCCGACGTCTACCCGCTCGCGATCGACGCCAGCGGCCACGACGAGGTGTTCGTCGGGCGCATCCGCCGCGACCCCGGCCATGAGCGCGCGCTGGACATGTGGATCGTCGCCGATAACCTGCGCAAGGGCGCCGCCACCAACGCTGTGCAGCTCGCCGAGCTGCTGCACGAGCGCGGCCTCCTCAGCCGCCAGGGAGCGCCGCAGGCCGCATAGCGTCCGGCCCGCGACAGCTGCCCGCGCGCGGGCCGAGGTCCCGGCGCGGATAACATCTCGCGCCCGATGTCCGCCAGCTCCCACGACCGCCAGACCGACGCCGCGCTGCTCGCGGCCTCCAGCGGCCACCGCAAGCCGCCGCGCCAGAAAGCGCCGGAGACCTACGCGGAGAAGCTCGCGCAGCTGCAGGAGCTGCGCGCGGCGGCGCTGCACTCGGCGCCCGAGGCCGAGGAGAAGCAGCACGCGCGCGGCAAGTACACGGCGCGTGAGCGCGTGGAGAAACTGCTCGACCCCGGCTCTTTCCAGGAGCTCGACACGTTCGTGCGCCACCGCACCTACGACTTCGACATGCAGACGAACCGGCCCTGGGGCGACGCTGTTGTCACCGGCCACGGCATGATCGACGGGCGTACCGTGTGCGTCTTCAGCCAGGACTTCACCGTGTTCGGCGGCTCCCTGGGCGAGGTGATGGGCGAGAAGATGTGCAAGATCATGGATCTCGCCGCCAAGATCGGCTGCCCGGTGATCGGCATCAACGACTCCGGCGGCGCGCGCATCCAGGAGGGCGTCGTCTCGCTCGGCGCTTACGGCGACGTGTTCCTGCGCAACGTGCGCAGCTCCGGCGTCATCCCCCAGATCAGCCTGGTCATGGGGCCATGCGCGGGCGGCGCCGTGTACTCGCCGGCGATCACCGATTTCATCTTCATGGTCAAGGAGACCTCGCACATGTTCATCACCGGCCCCGACGTGATCAAGACGGTCACCGGCGAGGAGGTCGGCTTCGAGGAGCTCGGCGGCGCGATGTCGCACAACACCAAGTCCGGCGTTGCGCAGTTCGCCTCCGATGACGAGGACGCCTGCCTCGAGGACTGCCGCTACCTGCTGAGCTTCCTGCCGCAGAACAACCTGCAGAGCACGCCGCGCGTGGAGCCCACAGACGACCCCGAGCGCATGGACCCCGAGCTCGACCACGTCGTCCCCGACAACCCCAACAAGCCATATGACATGCGCGATGTCGTCAAGCTGATCGTCGACGACGCGGAGTTCTTCGAGGTGCACGAGCACCACGCCAAGAACATCATCTGCGGCTTCTCGCGCCTGGACGGCTACACCGTCGGCATCGTCGGCAACCAGCCCGCACAGCTGGCCGGCGTGCTCGACATCGAGGCCTCCGCGAAGGCCGCGCGCTTCGTGCGCACCTGCGACGCCTTCAACATCCCGCTTTTGACCTTCTGCGACGTGCCCGGCTTCCTGCCCGGCACCGCGCAGGAGTGGGGCGGCATCATCCGCCACGGCGCCAAGCTGCTGTACGCGTTCGCCGAGGCGACCGTGCCGAAGGTCACGATCATCACGCGCAAGGCTTACGGCGGCGCCTACGACGTGATGTCCTCCAAGCATCTCGGCGCGGACTTCAACTTCGCCTGGCCCACTTCAGAGGTCGCCGTGATGGGCCCCGAGGGCGCGGTCAACATCATCTACCGGCGCGACATCGCCGCAAGCCCCACCCCCGACGAGCGCCGCAAGAAGCTGATGGACGACTACAAGGCGCGCTTCGCAAACCCCTACACCGCCGCCGAGCGCGGCTACATCGACGACGTGATCGTCCCGCACGAGACGCGGCCAAGGCTGATCGTCGCGCTGCGCACACTGCAGGGCAAGCGCGAGCCCGGCCCGAAGCGCAAGCACGGGAACATTCCGCTGTAGCATACTGAAACTGTACGGCGGTCTAGCTGATTGTTTCCAACTATTTGACTTTGAGCAGGCTGCCTCGGTACGCTGCCCCAATGGTCTTGAAGCCCTCCGCTTCACCGCCGCAAGACACGATCGACTGGTGGCATCAGATCGAGCTGCCAGGAGGATTCGTGACCCCTGGCTCAGACCGCACCGCGGAGAAGTTTGCGACGATGCACCTGCCTGACCTCATAGGCAAGACGGTCCTTGACGTTGGCGCTTGGGATGGATACTTCTCGTTCGCCGCCGAGCGTCTTGGCGCCTCGCGGGTGGTCGCGGTGGATACGTATGCATGGCGTCGTCCCGGCGGCAAAGACGGATTTGACTATGCCAGACAAGCACTCAACTCGGCCGTCGAGGACCTAGAAGTCGAGGTTCTGGACGTATCGCCGGAGACAGTTGGGCGGTTCGATGTGGTTCTGTTCCTTGGAGTCCTGTATCACATGCGTCACCCGCTCTTGGCGCTCGAGCGGATGGCCAGCGTAACCAAGGAGCTGCTCGTGGTGGAGACGCTCGTCGATATGACTTTCCTGCGAGCTCCCGCGGTGGCTTTTTATCCGTGGAAGCTGCAGGGAGACGAGACAAACTGGTGGGGTCCCAACCGAGCCGCTGTCTTGGGCATGCTTCGCAGCGTGGGATTCGAGCACGTCATCGCCCACCCGGTGAGGCGCGCGCGCAGGGTACGAGGCCTATCAAACCGCGCGAGGTTCGGTGCAGGCCTCGTGTCCACCGCATCCTCGCAGTCACGCCAGCGATCGATCAGGGACGTGGCCCGGAGCATGCTGGTGCAGAATCGCCTGGTCGCACACGGCCGACGCTAGCCACAGCATGTTGTCCCGCGTGGGCTGCATGCGTGGGGCGCTAACCGAGCTGCTACGAATTCCGTCGGTAGCTCTGCATCGGCAAATCGTGAGGATGTATGCATGACCAAACCAACCGACTACCTCCAGACGACCACCCCGCCTGCCTCCGTGGAGGAAGCCGCGGCGATCGCGGCCGCGCTGGAGTACTTCATGCGCGCTACCGCGCCCGCTGCGCGACCGCCCGCAAGCGGCGCCCCCGCCGGCTGGCGCCGGACGGCCCTGCTCGAAGGCATGACGCGCGATCCAGGAGGCGATGTTCCCGACCCCTGGATAAACCCCTAAAACCCGCTAGGCTTTAGCCCAATAGCTGTCCCACCGACCGTTGTAGTCGAACGCACCCCGGGCCGCGCGTCCGGGCCAGGAGGTTTCGCAAGCATGGAGCCAGGTTCCATCTCCGCCCAGCGCGGCACGCTCGATGACCCGGAGGTACTGCAGAACGTGCCCGGGCATGTGATCCCGATCCTCGAGCGGGAGTTCGACGACTTCAAGACCGAGGCGACCAGATACCTCGCGGGCGACACGCCTGAAGACGAGTTCATCAAGTTCCGTCTCAAGCAGGGCGTCTATGGACAGCGCCAGCCGGACGTGCAGATGGTCCGCGTGAAGCTGCCGTTCGGCGGGGTCACGCCGGAGCAGATGGAGGCATTCGCCACGGTGGTCGAGAAGTACGTGCCGCTCAACAAGGGCCACATCACGACGCGACAGAACATCCAGCTGCACCACGTGCCGCTGCCGGATGCAGAGAAGCTGATCCGCGAGCTCGGCGAGTCGGGGCTCTCGAGCCGCGAGGGCTGCGGCAACACGATGCGCAACGTCACCGGCGACCCGTGGGCAGGCGTGGCCAAGGACGAGCTGTTCGACATGACCCCGTACGCAGGCGCGTACGTGCGCTACTTCGTGCGCCACCCGACCACGCAGGGAATGCCGCGCAAGGTCAAGACGTCGTTTGACGGCAGCCCGCGCGACCGCGCGATCAGCGGCATCCACGATGTCGCCTTCAGAGCGCGCGTGCGCGAGAGCGCTCCGGGGGATGAGAACCCCGCCCGCCCGAACCCCGCCCGCCCGAACCCCGCCCGCGCGGTGCGCGGCGTGGAAATGCTTGTTGGCGGTGGCACTTCGATCATGCCGCGGGTCGCGCAGGTTCTGTACGAGTTCCTGGAGCTCGACAACGGCGAGTACCTGAAGGTCACAGAGGCGGTCATGCGCATCTTCGACCGCCAGGAGTGGCTGCGCGCCAATCGCGCTCGCGCGCGCCTCAAGGTGTTCGTCGACAAGTACGGCATCGACGAGCTGCGCAAGCAGGTCGAGGAGGAGCTCAAGGGCGACTGGGTCTCCGAACGCGACTTCTCGATCGAGCACCGCTTGTTCCTTGACGACGAGCGCGAGTCCGCGCCAAGCGCTCCCCAGACCTACGGCAGCCCCAACGGCGATCTCCACGAGTTCGAGCGCTTCCGAGCGGCCAACGTGGCTGAGCAGAAGCAGGACGGCTTTGTGACGGTCGAGGCGAAGATCACCCGCGGCGACCTCACGCCCGCGCAGTTCCGGGGCCTTGCGAAGATCATGCGCGAATACGCAGGCGGCTATGCGCGCACGACCGTGCAGCAGAACTTCGTGCTGCGATGGGTGCGCGAGGAGAGCGTGTACGACGTGTGGCGAGCGCTCTCGGAGCTGGGATTCGGCGACGCCGGCTCGCGCGAGATCAGCGACGTCGTCTCGTGCCCAGGCACCGACTCGTGCAAGCTCGGGATCACCAGCTCGATGGGCGTCAACCAGGCGGTCCAGGAGCGGATCGAAGCGATGGCCATCACCGACGAGCTCACACGCAAGCTCAACATCAAGATCAGCGGCTGCCCCAACGGCTGTGGCCAACACCACGTCGGCGGCATCGGCTTCACGGGCGCGTCGATCAAAGTCGGTGAGCACACGATCCCCGCGTACATCCCCCACGTCGGCGGCGTGTTCGAAGGCGGCGAGGTCAAGTTCGGCACGCGCCTGAAGCTGCGCCTGCCGTCCAAGCGGGTGCCCGAGGCGGTCGATCGCTGGGTCCGCCACTATGAGGCCAGCCGCGAGGACGGCGAGGAGTGGACGGACTTCGTCGAGCGCGTCGGCACGAGCGAGCTCGAGGCGCTCGTCAAGGACCTTTCGATGCCCGTGGACTTCGGGTTGGAGACGATGAGCCAGTTCATCGACTGGAACCGCAGCGTCCCATTTGAAGTAATCCGCGGCGAGGGCGAGTGCGCGGTATAGAGCAAGGCCGCTCGACACACTTCAAGACCTCCATGAAACGAGACGATCAGATCAGATGCCACCGCTAGAGACGCACACCGAGCCGATGAGCAGCCAAATCGATCCCAGCTTGAGCCTCACGCACACACTGCGCGAGGCCGCCCGCCACGGCGAGCGCGCCGTGCTGCTGTGCTCCTTCCAGAAGGAGGAGTCGGTGCTGATCGACGAGCTGCTGCGCCTCGACCAAGGCACCGGCAAGGCTGTCAGGATCGTCACGATCGACACCGGCGTGCTGTTTGCGGAGACGCTCGAGACCTGGCGCGCGTTCGAGCAGCGCTTCGGCGTCGAGATCGAGGTACAGGACGCGAGCAGCGCCGGAGCTCCGTGGAGCGGGCCGGAGCACTGCTGCTCGGTCGCCAAGGTCGCTGCACTGGAGAGCTCGCTCGCGGGCGCCGAGGGCTGGATCACCGGCATCCGCCGCGAGCAGGGCCCCACCCGCGCAAGCACCGAGCTGATCGAACGCGACGACAAGCGCGGCCTGTGGAAGTACAACCCGCTCGCGCACTGGACCGACAAGGATCTGTGGCGGCGTATCAACGAGCGCGAGCTTCCCTACAACCCGCTGCACGACCAGGGCTACGAGTCGATCGGCTGCGCGCCGTGCACGCAGCCGGGCAGCGGCCGCGAGGGCCGCTGGGCGGGAACGTCGAAGACCGAGTGCGGCCTGCACGTGGAGACGATCGAGCCGTGAGCGTCGCGACCCGCCCTCAGCTGAGCCACCTGCGCGCGCTCGAGTCCGAGGCGATCCATGTGATGCGCGAGGTCGCCGCTGAATTTGAGCGCCCGGTGCTGTTGTTCAGCGGCGGCAAGGACTCGATCGTGCTGCTGCGCCTGGCGGAGAAGGCGTTTCGCCCGGCGCCGTTCCCGTTCCCGCTGATGCACGTCGACACCGCCCACAACTTCCCTGAGGTGATCGAGTACCGCGACCGCCGCGTGGCGGAACTGGGCGAGCGCCTGATCGTGGCCAGCGTGCAGGATTCGATCGACAAGGGCCGCGCCGTCGAGGAGACTGGGCCGCGCGCGTCGCGCAACAAGCTGCAGACGGTGACGCTGCTCGACGCGATTGCCGAGCATCGCTTTGATGCGGCGTTTGGCGGCGCGCGCCGCGACGAGGAGCGCGCGCGGGCCAAGGAGCGCGTGTTCTCCTTCCGCGACGACTTCGGTCAGTGGGATCCCAAGAACCAGCGCCCGGAGCTGTGGAACCTTTACAACGGACGCATCAAGAAGGGCGAGAACGTGCGTGTGTTCCCGCTGTCGAACTGGACTGAGCTCGACGTATGGGAGTACATCGACCAGGAGCGCCTGGAGGTTCCCTCGATCTACTTCGCGCACGAGCGCCAGGTGTTCGAGCGCGACGACATGCTCTACGCATGGCGCGAGGGCACCGAGCTGATCGAGGGCGAGGAGATCTTCACCGAGACCGTGCGCTACCGCACCGTCGGCGACATGAGCTGCACCGGCGGCGTGCGCTCGATCGCGGCGACGCTCGAGGAGGTTGTGCTGGAGATCGCCGCGACGCGCATCACGGAGCGTGGCGAGACCCGCGCCGATGACCGCGTGTCGGAGGCCGCGATGGAGGACCGCAAGAAGGCCGGCTATTTCTAGTGACGCTGGACCTGCTGCGCTTCACCACCGCGGGCTCGGTCGACGATGGCAAGAGCACGCTGATCGGGCGTCTGCTGTATGACGCCAAGCAGGTGTTCGAGGACCAGCTCGCGCACGTCGCGCAGGCCTCGGAGCGCCGCGGCGGCGAGGGCACGTTCGACCTCGCGCTGTTGACCGACGGGCTACGCGCGGAGCGCGAGCAAGGCATCACGATCGACGTTGCCTACCGCTACTTCGCGACCGCCAAGCGCCGCTTCATCATCGCTGACTGCCCCGGCCATCGCCAGTACACGCGCAACATGGTCACCGGCGCTTCCACCGCGGATGTGGCGGTGGTGCTGATCGACGCCCGCCGCGGCGTGCTCGAGCAGTCAAAGCGCCATGCGTTCATCAGCGCGCTGCTTGGTATCCCGGAGATGATCGTCGCGATCAACAAGATGGATCTCGTCGACTACTCGCAGGAGCGCTACGAGGAGCTGGTGGACGAGTTCGAGGAGTTCGCGCGCAAGCTGCGGGGCGGCAAGAACCCGCGTCGCACCGAGACTTCCTACATCCCGATGTCAGCGCTGAACGGCGACAACGTGGTCGAGCGTTCGGCGTTGATGCCGTGGTATGACGGCGCCGTGCTGCTGGACGCGCTCGAGCAGGTCGAGGTCGCCTACGACCACCCGAACGAGCGGCCCGCGCGCTTCCCTGTGCAGTGGGTCGTGCGCCCGGGCGCCAGCATCGCAGCCGAGGGCGCGGCCGTCGTCAGCGACTACCGTGGCTACGCCGGCCAGCTCGCAAGCGGCGCGCTGCGCCGCGGCGACGAGGTCGCCGTGCTCCCGGGAGGCGGGCGCACGCGGATCGCCGCGATCGACACCTACGACGGCGAGCTCGAGGAGGCAATGGCGCCGATGTCGCTGACGCTGCGCCTGGAGGACGAGCTCGACGTCTCGCGCGGCGAGCTGATCTGCCACCCCGACGAGGCGCCTGTGGTTGCACGCGAGCTCGAAGCGGACGTCTGCTGGATGACCGACGCGCCGCTGCAAGCCGGCTCGCGCTACCAGATCAAGCAGACCTCGCGCAACGCGACGGCGGTGATCGACGCGATCGAGGACCTGCTCGACGTGCACACGCTCGAGCGCATGGCCGCGCCCGCGGAGCTTGGCCTCAACGACATCGGCCGCGTGCGCCTGCGCACGAGCGCTCCGCTCGTGTTCGATCCTTACACCAGCAACCGCCGCACGGGCAGCTTCATCCTGATCGACGAGTCGAGCAACGGCACCGTCGGCGCGGGGATGATCGCAGCGTCCGCCGCCGGCGCGTGAGCCACCGCGGCGCCTGACGCTCGTCCGCACCTGCGCGTTGGCACGTGCGTCGCGTCCGCTACGACGGGCGCGACGAGTATGCTCGCCCCGACAAAGACTGAACGAAATCACGCCAAGCGGCGTGCGATCAGGGGGGTTTGAATGACACGGCTTGGAAAACTCGTCGGCGCGCTGGCGCTGACGGCCTCGATCTCGGCAGGCACAGCGGGAGCGGCCTCGGCCAGCACCTTCTACGTCAACGGGACGACAGGCGCTGACACCAAGTCGTGCACGGAAGCGAGCGCCGCCTGCAAGACGATCCAGGCAGCCATCGAAAAGTCCGAAGTGGTCCTCGGGCACGCGACGATCGAAGTCGCGTCGGGCACGTACGGCGAAAACATCGACCTGGCCACCTCCGCGGACAACGGCATCGTGATCAACGGCGCTGGCGACGGAGTCGGCGGGACCGTGATCGAAGGCTCCAAAGTGGAACATCCGGTCGTGGAGATCGGCTCCTTCCCCGCGATCGACACAGCGACGCTCTCCAACCTCAGCCTCCTCGACCCGGCCACTTCAGAAAAGGAAGCGATCGAGAGCGAGGGCGAAGTCACGCTCGCGAACGTCGCCATCCACGTACTCGCGAACGGCGATCGCAATGGGATCTCCGCCGAGGAGATCGGCTCGTTGCGGTTTGAAGGCGGCAGTGTGACGATGGGCACCGGCAACAGCGGCACCGCGATCACGGCCGATGCCGTGCCGACCGTCATCAACGGCGTGCAGATTACCTTGGCGAGCGGTGCGACAGGCGCCGGGCTGACAGTGGGCCTCGCCCCGGTGGAAGTCCTCAACACGAAGGTCAACCTTGGCAACACAGCTGAACAGCCGGCGATCGAGCTCGAGTTCCCAAAGCCGTTCGTCGGCAACGGCATCACCGTGACAACTGAAGACGCGACCAGCCATGAGGCAGCCGTGGAGCAGGAGTTCGGCTCCTCGACGTTCGATCATCTCGAACTGAGCAGCGCCGCCGGAGCTCCGGGCTTCGAGCAGCTCGGCGGCTCGGCCAGCATCCTCGACAGCCAGCTGATCGAGCCGGGCACGGAGCCGGCGCTCGTGAGCGAGGAATCCGGCGAAGGACAGGGTCTGCTGGTACAGCGCAGCACCGTCGAGACCGGCGCCGGCGCCGAAACGGCGCTCGCCGCTGTAAACAGCAACGCAACGCTCGACTCCTCTGAGGTGCTCGGCGGCAAGGACGGGATCCTGATGGAGCAGATCGCGTCCAAGGAACGGACCTTGACGGTCGCGGCATCGACGATCGACGCCGGCAAACTCGGAGAACGCGACGGCGCCCCCACCGCTGCGGTGGACGTGAAGTCGACCGGCGCCGGAGCGATCACGAACGTGAACATCGTGGGCTCGATCGCACTCGAGCCACAACTCACGGAACTCGCGTCGGGGTCGGTCGCGACGACCAACTGCTCCTACTCGGACATTCCCTCGCAGTCGCAGGCGCCGACGGCCACGACGGGCGCGATCAACTGCGCGGCCGGCGCGAGCGGCAACGCAGAAACGGAACCGGCCGCGCTATTCGCGGCGCCGATCACCGCCTATCAGCTCAATCCGTCCTCGAGCGCCGTTGACGCGGTCCCTTCATCAGCGATCAACCTGCCGTTCGGATTCGTTGCCTCGAGCACCGACCTGGCCGGCAACCCGCGCTCGGAAGGCATCGCCTGCGTCACCCTGCAGGACAAGGGCGCGCTGGAGTTGCAAGGACGCGGGACGCCCTGCACGAAGCCGCCGGCCCCGCCCGCGCCGCCGGCCCCACCCGCGGCGAAACCGCTGGCGGGCGTGATCAGCGCCTTGACGATCTCGCCGAGCACGTTCTTTGCTGCCCCCTCGGGAGCGACGATCTCAGCGATCGCTGCCGCCAAGAAATACGGCGCGAAGATCAGCTACCGCGACAGCCAGGTGGCGACGAGCACGTTCACGGTGCTGCGCGAAGCCAGCGGCCGCAAGCAGGGGAAGTCGTGCAAGAAGCCCTCCAAGGCCAACAAGCACGGCAAGCGCTGCACGATCCTCACCGCCGTTGGCGGCTTCACCCACATCGATCTCGCCAGCGTCAACAGCCTGCGCTTCAGCGGCCGGATCAAGGGCACGAAGCTCGCGCCCGGCAGCTACAAGCTGCAGGTGGTGGCGCACGACGCCGCCGGCAACGGCGTGGCGGTGGACAAGGGCTTCACGATCAAGTAGGCGCTAGCGGGGCGACCATTGCGTCCGCCGCTTAATCGAAGCTGTCCAACCCGATGTTCTCCAAGGTCCTCATAGCCAACCGCGGCGAGATCGCCGTTCGCATCATCCGCGCGCTCGACGAGCTCGGCGTCGCGAGCGTCGCCGTCTACTCCGAGCTCGACCGCGACGCGCCGCATGTGACGCGCGCCGGCGAGTCCTACAACCTCGGCGACGGACCCGCCGCTGAGAACTACCTGAGCGTCGAGAAGATCCTCGACGCGGCCAAGCGCGCAGGCGCCGAGGCGATCCACCCCGGCTACGGCTTTCTCGCGGAGAACGCGCCGTTCGCGCAGGCTTGCGAGGACGCCGGCATCGTCTTCATCGGCCCACCCGCCGGCGCGATCGAGGCGATGGGCTCGAAGACGCGCGCGCGCGAGCTGATGCAGGCTGCCGGCGTGCCGATCGTGCCCGGCACCACCAAGCCGGTCGAGACCGTCGCCGACGCGCTGCGCATCGCCAACGACGAGGTCGGCTTCCCCGTCGCCGTCAAGGCCGCCGGCGGCGGCGGCGGCAAGGGCTTTCGCGTCGCGCTTACAGAGGACGAGCTCGAGGGCGCGTTCGAGGGCTCCAGCCGCGAAGGCGAGAAGTTCTTCTCCGACCCGACCGTCTACCTCGAGCGCTACCTGCACGACCCGCGCCACGTCGAGGTGCAGGTGCTTGCCGACCGCCACGGCAACGTCATCCACCTCGGCGAGCGCGACTGCTCGATCCAGCGCCGCCACCAGAAGGTGATCGAGGAGTCCCCCGCGCCCGAGTGGGTCGTGACGCCTGAGATCCGCGAGCGCATCGGCAAGATCGGCGTCGACGCCGCCAAGGCCGTCGACTACGTCGGCGCCGGCACGATCGAGGGCCTGTTTTCGGTAAGCGAGGGCGGCGGCGAGCCTGAGTACTTCTTCCTCGAGATGAACACGCGCGTGCAGGTCGAGCACTGCGTCACCGAGATGACCACCGGCATCGACATCGTCAAGGAGGGAATCCGCGCCGCAGCCGGCGAGCCCCTGTCCTACGCCCAGCAGGACATCCAGCTGCGCGGGCACGCGATCGAGTGCCGTATCAACGCGGAGGACGCCTCCAAGAACTTCGCGCCCGCCCCCGGCAAGATCGGCGTCTATCGCGAGCCCACCGGCCCCGGCGTGCGCGTTGACTCCGGCGTGCGCGAAGGCGGCGAGGTCTCGCCGATGTATGACCCGATGGTCGCCAAGCTGATCGTCTGGGACGCCGACCGCGAGCAGGCCACCAAGCGCATGCTGCGCGCGCTCTCCGAATACGAGATCGGCGGCCTGAAGACGCTGATCCCCTTCCACCAGGCGCTGCTCGCGACCGAGCAGTGGGCGAAAGGCGAGACCTGCAGGGATCTGCTCGAGGACAAGCAGTGGCTGAAGACGCTCGCCTTCCCCGCGCCGACGCCGCCGGCAGGTGACGAGGACGAGGCGGAGAAGCTCGAGCAGACCTACGAGGTCGAGGTCTCGGGCAAGCGCTTTGACGTGCGCGTCGTCGGGCCGCCGTTCGGCGGCGTCGTGCTCGGCAACGCAGCCGCCAACGGCGCCGGCGCCGCACGCAAGGCGCCCAAGCGCGGCGCCGATCGGAGATCGGCCGGCAAGTCATCCAGCAGCGGCGGCCCGGACGTGCTGCCGTCACCGCTGCAGGGCAACATGTGGAAGGTGCTCGTCAAGCAGGGCGACACCGTCGAGGAGGGGCAACTGCTGTGCATCATCGAGGCGATGAAGATGGAGAACGAGATCACCGCGCATAAGTCCGGCACGATCGTCGAGCTGCCGATCGTCGAGGGCGCGCCGATTCAGGCGGGGGCTCCGATCGCGACGATCAAGAGCGGGGATCCCGCGCCGAGCTAGAGGCGGCCCCGAGCTAGAGGCGGCCATGTGGTCGGGGTGGCCCACGCCGGCCCGCGGCAAGTGGGAGACAGATCGTTCATCGTCGCGGACGCCAGCGTGCGCGCCCATTGACAGCTCCTCGAAACCGGCACTGCGGCCGTCCGCACTAATTTGATCCCAGTACCCTCGGGGCGCGTGCCAGCTTACAGCCCGATCAAGAGAACCCAGACGGGATCAGGGCCGCATCTGCCAGTGCGCTTATCGGCAAATTGGTCGGCGCGGCCCGCGACTGCGGCGTTTGGCGTCGCCTTCACCGGAATAATGGCTGTCGCGTTTCTCCAGGGGGAAAAGGCCTTCTATGGGGATTCCGGTAGCTACTGGTCGCTGGCGAGTACGTTTATCCGCGACGGTCATTTCTCGCTGCTGAACTTTGAAAGTCCACTGCGGGGTTATGCGCTGCCATTGATCAACTATGTGCTCCAGGCATTTGCTGAAGCTGCGCAGTGGACTCAGTCATCCGTCGCCAAGCTCTTCAATGTTCTGCTGTTTACGCTTATCGGAGCGGTGCTGGCTCCGCACCTTGCGGAACACATCTGGCCAGAGCAACGCTGGGGCTTTCGGCGACGCCTCGTGCTGACATCGTTGCTGGTCGTCTTCTGGAGCGGGTATCTCAATTACCCGCTCAGCGACTTTCCCGCGCTGACGATGGCACTGCTTGCACTCGTGTCAATTGCCCACCCTGAAACGCCCGGCTGGATGTTGATCGCTGGCCTTGCAGCCGGCCTGGCGATCGACATGCGGCCCGCCTACCTGCTGCTCGCGCCAGTGCTCCTCGTCATGGTGGCGTTCGCATGGTTCGGGGCGCGGCATGGTGCCCACGGCTCGCACACGAGACGAATGCTTTGCATCAGCCTGCTCGCCGCGGGCTTTGCGGCGGTGTCGCTGCCCCAGTCTCTCTCGGCCGATAGGTACCACAACTCCTGGACTTTCATTCCTGGTGGCCCCGCCCATCTTGCGGAGGAACAGCTCACGGATGGCATGGTCTACCAGCGTTATGACACATATGCTGGACCAGTGCCACCCAGCCCGACAGGAATCGTGTACCCCGATGAAGCGGGCCGACACCTACTGGAAGAACAGCCACGGAAGGCAATCACGAGCACAGGTCAGTATCTCGCATTGATCGTCGGTCACCCACTTGTGATGCTGCCGCTTCTGGCGCGGCACATCATCGATGGCCTAGATGCACGCTATAACACCGTGTACGTCCAAAACCTCGCATCTGGAGGACACATATGGCTGCGAGTGACTGGCTTCTCGCTCATCTTTCTCGCATTGGTGCGTCTGCTGTGGCCTGCTGCTCGGCGTCGACTTGGCCCAGCCCAGTGGCGTTACGCTGTAGCTATGTCGCTGTGTTGCCTGACATCTGTAGCCACACGGGTCGAGACGCGCTACATGCTGCCGATCTATGTCCTCAGCTACGTTCTCGTCGTGGCCCCTGGCTGGCCGACGCCGGTCGCCCGAGGGAGTGTGGGTCTGCGGCGCTTTCAGACCATGGCCCTCATTACAATTGCCTACCTAGCGTTTATGGTGACGATCTGGTCCGTCGTCCGTGGCGTCCACGGCTATGTGGTCGATTCTTGACCCAGCAACGACAGCCGCTCCAAGCCCGGCTGTACCAGCTCCGTGCCTCTTCGACGGCACCTAGTCAGAAACACGGTCCCGTCGCATTTGCTCGCCTGCGCTGACCTATACGGCGGCTTCACCTCCAACCTGCCGGGACCGCTGTGAGCCAGCTATAGACTCGCCGCGATGAGCCTCGTCACCTACTACCGGCGCATGGCGCGCGAGGCTGGCTATTCGGTTGCCAAGGGCGTTGCGCTTCCGCTCGTTCGTCGGGAGGCAGTTGCCTCTGGGCAGCACGCGATGAGCTACCCCATCTCCACCTACTCGCCGTGGCTGACCGACGATGAGTTTCAGCCTGTGTACCAGCGCGTGCGCAGTCATACGCTCGTGGACGTTTGGCGTTGCTATGAGCTGTGGCAGCTGCTCGGCGAGGTGAAGAGCTTTCCCGGTGGCATCCTCGAGGTGGGCGTCTGGCGTGGAGGTACGGGGGCGTTGATGGCTCGCCGCGCTGAGCTGCTGGGGATTGACGATCCCGTGTATCTGTGCGACACATGGGAAGGCGTCGTCAACAGTGGCGCAATCGACACCTATTACCAGAACGGCGAGCACTCTGACACCTCAGTTGGGGTGGTGCGGGAGTTGGTCGACCGGTGCACGGAGCGAGGCCAGGTTCGCGTGCTGAAAGGCATATTCCCGAGCGAGACCGGTGAGCAGGTCGGCGATCAGCCACTGCGCTTCGTGCATGTCGACGTCGATGTCTACCAGTCCGCCGCAGAGACCTTTGCGTGGGCCTGGCCGCGCCTTTCGGTGGGAGGCATCGTTGTGTTCGACGACTATGGCTTCCCTGCAACGCCGGGCGTGACGCGGCTCGTTGACGAGCAACGAGGCGGGCCCGATCGCATGTTCCTTCACAACCTGAATGGGCACGCAATCCTGGTCAAGCAGCACTGAACGCGTCAGCGAGCCGCCACGCCGCTGGGCGCGGCTGCCACTCCGCTGGGCTCGGCCGCCACTCCGCTGGGCGCGGGTACACGGCAGACCGCCAGCGTGGTGACACCGAGCTTGTGCCGCCTGCACAGGATTTGGCTGGGCCGAAACCCGGCACGCACGAGCATCGGCCAGAGGTCACGCGGGTCGTAGTAGCGCTTGTGGTCATCCATCTCGACGGCCGGACTGAGACCGAGGCGAAACGCTGAGATCTCGAGCAGCGGCTTGCCGAACCATGACGGGACGTTGATCAGCAGGACGCCGCCCGGACGCAGGATCCGCCGGAAGTCGCCCAGTACCTGCTGAGGCTCGTGCAGGTGCTCGAGCACGGAAAGGCACAGGACGACATCCAGCGACTGGCTCGCGACCGTAGGCAGGGCAGCCTCGATCGGCTCCTCCTTTGCTTCCACCTTCGGATGGCGCTTGAGATCGTCGGCCAGGCGCAGATCGACGAGCAGCAGCCGCTGGACGCGCCCTATGATCCGTCGTCCGAAGCTGGCCTGGTAGCCGCAGCCGAAGTCCGCGACGTGCTTGCCGTCGAGTGCAGCGTGACGTTCGACCGCACGGGCGCTCAACCAGACGCCGAAGCGATCGACGAACGTGAGCGCCCCGTCCTGGCCGAACGCTTCGTCACGCACAGCGCCGCCAAAGCGCGCTCACTGCACGCCGCCCGGAGTCGCCTCGACGATATTGGCGTCGATCGAGTCGAGCAGCGCCTCGATCGTGCCGAGACGGCAGCGCCATCCCAGCGCGGCGAGCTTGTCGCTGCGGAAACGCACAACCGGCACATCCCCCTTCCAGCCGCGCGATCCGCCCGCGTACTCGTAGTGAACGTCAGCCAGCTGCATCCGCTCGCTCACCAGCCGCGCGATCTCTGTGACCGTGACGTATTCGCCGGTGCCGGCATTGAAGATCTCGAAGCCGCTCCAACCGTGATCGGTGATCGTGAGCATCGCTGACACCACATCGCTGACGTGTATGTAGGACTTGCTCTGGTTTCCGTCGCCGAGGATTCGCAGCTTTGTCGGATCGTCGATAAGCCTGCGTACGAAGTCGTATGTCACGCCATGGGTTTGCCCTGCGCCAACGACGTTTGCGAAGCGAAAGGCGACTACGTCGATTCCGAACATGTGCGTGTAGGACGCGAGCATCGCCTCACATGCGAGCTTGCTCGCGCCATAGGTCGACACGGGGATCAGCGGTCCGAAATCCTCGTCGACCTCCTGCTCGCCGCGGTCGCCGTACACGCCCGACCCCGAGGCGTAGGTGATTCGCGGAACTCCGGTTGTTCGCGCCGCCTCGAGCACGTTCTGCGTGAGATAGGTGCCCTGCCAGAAGTCAATCGCAGGGTCGCTCACGGCAGCTGCGATGTCAGGGTTGGCGGCAAACAGGTAAACGTGATCAGCGCCATCCATGCTCCTCACCACCGCGTCGAATGCCTGCAGGTCGGCCTCGACGACGCGCATCCTGGGATCGTGCTCCAGGCCCTCGAGATGCGTCAGGCTTCCCGAGGACATGTTGTCGAACACCACGACCTCGTGATCGTCGCGGCGCAGCAGCTCACGGACGAGGTGGCTGCCGATGAAGCCGGCGCCGCCGGCGATGAACGAGCGAGTCGGCACGCGGGGAGGGTACTTACGGGCGTCCCGGCTCGCATCGGCCGTGCAGCTGGCGCCGCGGCCCCGGCGCATGCGAGCGCTGCTGCGTTTCTGTCTCGGCGAGCCCCGATCAGCGGGCAATTAGCGAGTCGGCGTTCTGGGCGTGCACGCGACGATCAAGCGGCGTCCTGCGCCGCGGTGGGAGCTCGGCCTGCGCGCCTTGCTCTCCTAGCGCTCGCAGATAGACGAGATCCTCGTCCAGGACGACAGCGGCCTGGGCGCTGTCCAGCACTGGTCCGTGACCTGGCACGATGTGCTCTGCGCGCGCAACCAGTGGCTGCAGCCGTTCGAGCGTGGCGAGATACGCACCAAGGTCTCCCTGCTCGCCCAGCGTCGGCAGCTCCACTTGCGAGAGATAGTCGCCGGCAACGACGATGCGCGCCCACGGGACCGTGATCGCCATGCCGTCCGTCGTGTGACCATCGGCGGCAAGCAGCTCGAGCTCGAGCTCGCCGATCTCGCAGCGCCCCGGCACGGGCAGCGCCTGGACCGAGCCGAGCGCAAGCGGGCGCGAGCGCTCGATCATCAGATCTTCGTCAAACGCCCGCAGCGCCCGCTGGGCTTCGCCCGGCGTGGCTTGCAGCCGCCGCGCTGTGGACTCGGCGCAGCCCAGCGCGAGCTCGGGAAACGCAAGCCGCCCGAGCAGGTGATCCCAGTCGCCGTGGGTAGCGAGCAGCCCGCTGGGAGCGGGGAACTGCGCCTGCCCGAGCAGCGCCGGCAGCGCGTCGAGCTCGTCGGGGAGCACCGGCGAGTCGATCACGAACGTCTCGCCGCCCGCTTCAGCCCCGGCGCTGCCCTGGTCCCGCTCGCGGCCCGCGCCCCGCACGATCACGCAATTGACCTGCAGCACCGCGCTGGTGACGACGATTACGTCACGGTGGAGCGAGACGGCGCGCATGCGCGTGCCGCCTAGGCGACGCCGAGGAGTTTTGCGGCCTCTTTGAGGCTGGTGACCTCCGCGGTGGGCTTCTTCTGCGAGGAGTCGAGCGTCTCCTTGCTGCGGTTGACCCAGATCACGGGCACGCGCTGTTTGACGCACGGCGCCACGTCGTGGTAGTGGCTGGCGGCCACGTGCACCCAGCCGCGCTTGCCGCCCATGCGCCTCGCGCACTCGGTGAAGTGCGGCGGTTCCGGCTTGTAGGAGCGCACTTGCTGCGCGGTGACGACCAGGTCGAAGTCGATCGGGATGTGGCGACGGGTCTGCCCGAGCAGCTTGTCGTCGATGTTCGACAGCAGGCCCAGCTTGTACTTCTTCGCGAGCTTCCCGAGCTGCACGCCGGTCTCCTTGAACGGCATCCAGCGCTGCACGGAGTCGGGCAGAAAGCCCGAGCGCGAGGGCTCCAGCTGCCACTCCAGGCGTTTGGCGATCTCGATCGCGGTGCGCCTGAGGACCTCCGCGTAGAGCTCGTAGGAGCCGCTCTCGATTTCGCGCGAGATCTCGTGGAACATCGGGATCAACACGCTCCGGTCGATCTCGACGCCGTCGCGCGCGGCCTCCTTCGCGAACGCGTCGTGGATCCCGGTCTCCCAGTCGATCAGCGTGCCGTAGACGTCGAACGTGACAAACGAGATGTTCTTGGGGATGGGCACGGGGCGGCATTATGCCTTGACCGGCCCCCTCGACGCGGTGCGCCACCCCCGGGCGGGCGTGCCGGCAGCCGATGGCGAGACACGCGGGCACGCGATCGCCCTGCTTGCGTTAGAGTCCCGCGCCGCATGGACCTGCTGGAGTACCAAGGCAAGCAGCTGTTCGCCCGCCACGGACTGAGGGTTTCCTCGGGACAGGCGGTGACCAGCGTCGAGGGCGCCGTCAGCGCGGCCGAGGAGATCGGCTACCCGGTCGTTGTCAAGGCGCAGGTGCTGATCGGCGGGCGCGGCAAGGCCGGCGGCGTGAAGCTGGCCGCCGACGCGAGCGAGGCGCGCGAGCACGCCGGCAAGATCCTCGGTATGGACATCAAGGGACACATCGTGCGCACGCTGTGGATCGAGCACGCCTCCGACATCGCCTCTGAGTACTACGCCTCGGTGCTGCTCGACCGCTCCGCCAAGCAGCCGCTGGTGATGTTCAGCGTCGAGGGCGGCGTCGACATCGAAGAGGTCGCTGAGAAGACGCCCGAGAAGCTGATCCGCCATCACGTCGATGCGCTCGCCGGCCTTTCGCGCGAGGAGGCCGTGCGGATCGCCACGGATGGCGGCGTCGACGCGGACGTCGTCGAGGGCGTGGCAGATGCCCTCACGGCGCTGTACGAGGTGTGGCTCGAGGAGGACGCGACGCTCGCGGAGATCAACCCGCTGATCGTCACACCGGAGCGCGAGGTCAAGGCGCTCGACTCGAAGGTCTCGCTGGACGACAACGCGCTGTACCGTCACCCCGAGAGCCAGGGTCTCTCCGACAGCGAGAACGAAGACCCGATCGAGCGCCGCGCCAAGCAGGAGGGCGTTCAGTACGTCAAGCTCGACGGCGACATCGGCATCCTCGGCAACGGCGCCGGCCTGGTCATGTCGACGCTCGACGTCGTCGCCCAGGCGGGCGGCTCGCCAGCGAACTTCCTCGATGCCGGCGGCGGCTCGGACGCCGAGAAGATCAAGCAGGCGGTCGACCTGCTGCTTGCCAACGACGCGGTCAAGGCCGTGCTGTTCAACATCTTCGGCGGCATCACTCGCTGTGACGAGGTGGCCAAGGGGCTGATCTCGGCGTTCGTCGAGATCAGCCCGTCCGTCCCGTTCGTCGTGCGCCTCGACGGCACCAACGACGTCGAAGGGCGCAGGCTGCTCAAAGATGCTGCGCTCCCCAACGTTTACCCCGCCAAGACCATGAACGAGGCGGCCGAGAAGGTCGTCGCGCTGGCAGCCGGCCACAGCGTGGAAGCGCCCGCATGACACAGCGTGAGAGCGCCCGCATGAAGGCAAGCCACTAGATGTCGGTCCTGATCGACAGGCGCACGCGGCTCGCGGTCGCCGGCATAACCGGGCGCGAGGGCACGTTCCACACGCTCAACAACCGCCGCTACGGCACCAACGTCGTCGGCGGGGTGACACCGGGCAAGGGCGGGCTGGACGTCGAGGGCATCCCCGTGTTCGACACGTGGGAGCAGGCTGTCACCGAGGCGCAGCCGAACACCGCGATGATCTTCGTGCCGCCGCGCTTCGCCGCCGACTCGATCCTCGAAGCCGCCGCTGCCGGCGTCGAGCTCGTGATCGCGATCACCGAGGGCATCCCCGCGCACGACGAGCTGCGCGTGTACAACACGCTCAAGCGCGACCATCCGGGCACGCGCCTGATCGGCCCCAACTGCCCCGGCATCCTCTCGCCGGGCAAGGCGAACGTGGGCATCATCCCGGCTTCGTTCTTCAAGGCGGGCAGCGTCGGGGTGGTCTCGCGCTCCGGCACGTTGACCTACCAGATCGGCAACGAGATCGCCCAGGCCGGCGTCGGCTGCAGCTCGATCGTCGGCATCGGCGGCGATCCCGTGCCGGGCTCCTCGTTCGTTGACGTGCTCGAGCTGTTCGAGGCCGATGAGGAGACCGAGCTGGTCGTGCTCTCGGGCGAGATCGGCGGCTCCGCCGAGGAGGAGGCCGCCGAGTACATCGCCGGGCACATGAGCAAGCCGGTGGTCGCCTACATCGCCGGCTTCACCGCGCCGGCCGGCAAGCAGATGGGCCACGCCGGCGCGATCGTCTCCGGCAGCGCAGGGACGGCGGCGGCCAAGGCCGAGGCACTGGAAGCAAAGGGCGTGCGCGTCGGGCGCACCCCCACTGAGACCGCCAGCATCGCCGTCGAGGTCCTCGGCGGCGCGTCGCTCGCGGCGTCCTGACCCGCGCGCAGCGCCAGGCCGCTGGCAGCGTCGGGCCGGCGGCCGCTCGCAGCGCCAGGGCGACGGCCGCTCGCAGCGCCAGGGCGACGGCCGCTCGCAGCGCGGGCCGGTACGCTAGGCGGCGTATGGACCAAGAGGTGGCGCAGACCCTGGGTGAGCTGGAGCGCAAGCTGCTCGAGCTCGAGCGCACGCTGCAGGCGATCAGCGCCGGCGAGCAGCCCGCTGAGCACGACCGCGAGCCGGTCGCGGACGCCGGCCTGCGCCAGCCGCCTGTCTCCCAGGCAAGCGCTGCCAAGGACCCACCCGACGCCTCGCAGCGCACCGGCTGGAGCAGGATCGTGGATGAGACGGTCGAGCCGACGCGGCTGCCCACGCCAGCGCCCCCACCCGTGCCCCGCGCGCCCCCACCCGTGCCGCGCGCGCCGCGCCCGCGCAGCGTGCCAGCACGGCCCGGCGCGCCGCAGCCGCCGAGCCCGGCGGAGCTGCTGCGCTTTCGCGATCGGCTGGAGCGCGCGGCACGCGAGCTGACCCATGACTACGACGAACTGCTCGGGCGCCTATCCTACGCCGCTGTGCCAACTCCGGGCGGACCTACGATCTCCTTTGCGCGCGGCGCGCCGTCACTCGACATCGTCGACGTGCAGGGCCTGCGCGATGCGGCGGCGCGCGCTTTCGACAGCGATCCGGCGGGTACGACCGCATACGGGACGTCGGTCGGCTACCCGCGGCTGCGCAGCTGGATCGCGGATCGCCATGGCGTCGAGCCGGAGCGCGTGCTGGTGACGAACGGCTCGATGCAGGCGGACGCGTTCCTGTTCGAGCAGCTGGTGCGCGAGGGCGACGATGTGATCGTCGAGCGGCCGACTTACGACCGTACGCTGCTGTCGCTGCGCGGTCGCGGCGCGCAGGTGCACCCCGTTGAGCTGCAGCCCGACGGCATCAACGTCGATGAGTTGGCTGACATGCTTGGAGGCATCCGTGTGATCTCGGAGACGACTGGCGTGTCGCGAGAGAGCCTGACGAGGCATGGCCTGCGGGGTGTACAGCCGACGCTCGCGCACATCATCCCCAACTTCCAGAACCCGGCCGGCTACACGCTGTCGTATGAGAAGCGCGAGCGGTTGCTGGCGCTGGCGGCGGAGTACGGCTTCATGGTGTTCGAGGACGACCCGTACGTGGAGCTGCGCTTCAGCGGCGAGAGGCTGCCGACGATGCTGTCGATGGACGCCGAGCGCGTGGTGTACGCGTCGTCGTTCTCGAAGACGGTGTGCCCGGGCATCCGCGTCGGCTACCTGGTGGGGCCACCGGACCTGATCGCGGCGATCGGCCAGCTGGCGACGAATACGTACATCTCGCCGAGCATGGTCTCGCAGTCGATCGTGTACGAGTTCTGCGCGTCGGGCGCGATCGAGCGCTCGATCGAGACGGTCAAGGCTGCACTGGCCGAACGCGCGCGGGCGCTGGCGAACGCGCTGCGCAGCGAGCTGGCCGACGCTCAGTTCGTCGAGCCGCAGGGCGGCTACTTCATGTGGGTGACGCTGCCGGAGGGCACCGATGTGGGCGCCCTCTACCAGGCGGCGGCGGAGCGCGGCGTGGCGTTTGTGAAGGGCACCGACTTCCTGCTGGAGGGCGGGGAGAACACGCTGCGCCTGGCCTACTCGGGCGTCACGCCCGAGCAGATCGACACGGGCGTAGCGCGGCTGGCTGAGGCATATCGGTCGCTCTAGCGACCGTAGCGCTGACCCAATACGAGCTGCTCGGGCAGCGCGGTGCGTGGCGGCGGCGAGGGGTCGGCGATCACGGAGACGGTCTCGGCGACGCTTGCTGTGAGCCCGAGGCGCTGCCCGTCGGCGCTCTGCAGCTCGACGTGCTCGGGGCCGCGCTCGACCATCACGGCGTCGAGGCCGGGCTCGATGCCGGAGGCCTTGAGGTAGTGCAGGAGATCCTCGGCCTCGTTCTCGAAGCGCAGCACGCGCACTTTGGCGCCGACCTCGACGTCGGCGAGCGGCACGCCGGCGAGGCGCGCGCCGGCGACGATTGGATGCCCGTGCGGACAGGTCTTGGCGTCGCCGATGGCGGCGAGCATCCGCTCCTCGAGCACTGGCGACATGGCGTGCTCGAGGCGCTCGGCCTCCTCGTGGACCTCGTCCCAGGGGACGCCGAGAACGTCGGTGAGGAAGCGCTCGATCAGGCGGTGGCGGCGCACGATGCCCTCGGCGTGCGCGGCGCCGCTGTCGGTGAAGGCGATCGCGCGGTTGCTGGCGCGCGTGATGTAGCCGTCGCGCTCGAGGCGGCCGATCATCTCGTGGACGGTGGGCGGCGAGAGCTGCATCGCGCGCGCGACGTTGGCGCCGGTCATCGGCAGGCCGGCCTCCTGCAGCCAGAAGAGGCTCTGCAGGTACTCCTCCTCGGCGACGGTGACGGTGTCAGCGGTCATTGCTGCAGCTGATCATATGTGCACTGATGCGGGGGCTTGTCCTCGCGCCAGCGGCGCAACTTGGCGCCGTGGCGGATGCGCCCGGCGGCGACGTGATCGAAGTCGATCTCGATCACGAGCTCGGGGCGCAGGGCGACCCACTCGAGCTCCTTGCCGGCGCTCCAGCGGCTGGGATCGGCGGAGCCACGCTCGCCGGACTCGTACGGCGCGAGGAAGCCGACGAGCCGTTTCTTCTCGGCGAGATTGAGGCCGGAGCAGTGGCCGACGACGCGCAGCTCGGAGCCGTCGTAGAGGCCGAGGATCAGCGCACCGACTGTGTCCGGCTCCTTGCCGGGGCGCCAGCCGACGAGCACGGCGTCAATCGTGCGCACGCGCTTGACCTTGGCCATGCCCTTGCGCTCTCCGGGGCGGTAGGGCGCGGAGCGCTCCTTGGCGATCGCGCCCTCGGCCTGCTGGAGCCACGCGCCCGCCTCCTCGGCGCTGGCGACGGTGGGCATCAGCTCGACGGGCGCGCGCGCGAACGCCTCGCTGGCGAGCAGGCGCTCGAGCGCGGCACGGCGCTCGGCGAAGGGCAGCTCGAGCAGCGAGTCGTGTTCGTGGGCGAGCAGGTCGAAGGCGACGTACACCGCTGGGGTCTCGCCCGCCAGGCGCTCGATCCGCGAGACGGCCGGGTGAATGCGCTGCCCGAGCGCGTCGAAGTCCTCGCGTCCGGCGGCGTCGCGCACGACGATCTCGCCGTCGAGCACGTAGCGCCCGGCTGGGAGGACGAGCTCGGGGAAGTAGCGCCCGAGCGGCTTGCCGCTCCGCGACTGCAGGAACAGCTCGTCGCCGTCGACGAACGCGAGGCAGCGGAAGCCGTCGAGCTTGATCTCGTACACGTAGTCATCGCCGGTGGGCAGCTCCTTGCGCGAGAGTGCCAGTTGGGGCTTGAGTGTGGGCTGCAGCGGCAGGCTCACGTCGCCTCCGGCTGGCTGGAGCGCGCCTTGCTTGGCTGCACGCGCTTGGGCTCGCCTTTCTGCTTGCGGAAGTGCGGCGGCCAGGGCGCATCGCCGAGCCCGTCGCGCTCGTCGCGGGCAGCGAGCTCGAGCAGGCCGTCGAGGCTGCCTGCGTGCTCGTCGATCTCCGCAGCGGGGTCGCCGCGCTCGCGCAGGCGCGCGGGCACGCTCCTCAGCGTCAGCTCGGCGGGCTCGACGTCGGCGACCTCGTCCCATTCGAGCGGACAGGACACGCGCGCGTCTGGGACGGCGCGCACGGAGTAGGCGGAGGCGACGGTGCGGTCGCGGGCGTTTTGGTTGTAGTCGATGAACACGCCCTCGCGCTCCTCCTTCCACCAGCGGCTGGTCGCGCGCCCGGGCATGCGCCGCTCGACCTCGCGCGCGAGCGCGAGCGCGGCGCGGCGGACTTCTTCGAAGCTCTCGCGAGGCTCGATGCGCACGTAGATGTGGATCCCGCGCGAGCCGGAGGTCTTGGGAAAGCCGCGCAGGTTGTGCGCGTCGAGCACCTCGCGCACGCCGAGCGCGACCTCGCGCACCTCGGAGAAGGGCACGTCGGGGCCGGGGTCGAGGTCGACGCGCAGCTCGTCGGGGTGGTCGAGGTCGTCGCGACGCACGGGCCACGGGTTCCAGTCGATCACGCCGAGGTTGACGCCCCAGACGAGGTGCGCGGCGTCATTGGCGACGAGCTCGCGTGCGTGGCGCCCGCTGGGGAACGTGACGGTGGTGGTCTGCAGCCACTCGGGTGCGCTGTCGGGCACGCGCTTTTGGAAGAACGGCTCGCCGCCGACGCCGTCGACCCAGCGCTTGAGCACGGTGGGACGCTCGCGCAGGTGGCGCACGACAACGGTCTCGCATTCGACGTAGTAGTTGACGAGGTCGAGCTTGGTGATGCCGGCGTCTGGGAAGAACAGCTTGCGCGGGTTGCTCACGCGCACCTCGCGTCCGCTGGCCTCGACGATGACGGGCTGCGCTTTCTCGGCGGCCATTGCTGGAAGGATGCCGGATCGTGGCGTCCCGCACCTACCACCCGCCCGTTTCGCCGCCGGCGCTTCGCGCGCATGGCGTGGGCATCTCGCAGACGCTGCTGCTCGCTTGCGGCGCGTTCGGCGCGCGACTGGCGGCGAACGCGGTGGCGGGCGCGCTCGCGCGCGGCGTGCGGGACGGCGGCTTGCCCGCGCCGGATGTGTGCGTGCTGGCTGCCGCGACTGTGGACGGCGCGCACGGCGATGACGTGCGGCGGGCGCTGGACGGGCACGGTGGCGAGGACGTGCGCAGGCTGCTGGACGAGCTCGACTTCGACGCGCGCTTGCGCCGCGCGCGGGCGGTCGTGGTGGCGACGCCGCGCCTGCACGAGCGGACGCTGGCGGGCAGCGTGACGTTCGAGATCGCGACGCGTGCGCGCCAGGGCGGCGTGCCGGCGTATGCGGTCACGGCTGAGAACGCGTTCGATGCGTTCGACGCGCGGATTCTCGACCTCCAGGTGATCGTGGAGGCCCGCAGCCGCGGTGCGCTGGTGGCGGCGGGTCGCAGGCTCGCTGGCCTGGTGTGATCGGCGCACGCGCGCTCAGCGCTGGCAGCTGGGGCACCAGTAGGTGACGCGGTTGTCATCGCCCTGTCCGCGACTGCGGATCAGCGTGCCGCAGCGCACGCACGGCTGGCCGGCACGCTTGTACACGTTGCGGGGCCGCGCGCTGAAGCCATCGCGTGCGGATGCGGGCATCTGCTCCCGCGCGAATCCGACGAGCGCGAGCGCCTCCTCGTCGGACACGTCGGCGAGCGCGCGCCACGGGTCGATGCGGGCGGCGAAGCAGCACTCGGCCTTCCACACGTTGCCGATGCCGGCGACGGTGCGTTGGTCGAGCAGCGCGTCGCCGATCGGCCGCCGGGGCTCCTCGGCGCGCAGCCGTGCGAGGAAGATGGTCGTGTCGAAGTCCGCGCCGAGCACGTCGGGGCCGAGCGCGCGCAGACGGGGATCGGAGCGCGTGCGCGCGTCGCGCACGAGCTCGAGCACGGGGCCGTCGAACTCGATGACCTCCCACCCGCCGCAGCGCAGCACGAGCCACGCGCGCCGGCGCGCGCGCCGCCAGCGCTCACCCTGGCGTTGGATGTGCCAGGAGCCGGTCATGCGCAGGTGCGAGTGCAGCGTGAGACCGCAGTCGAAGCGCACGAACAGGTGCTTGCCGTACGCGTCGACGGAGCGCACGGCGCTGCCGGCGAGGCGCTGGGGCCAGCGATCGAGCTGGTGTCGCGGGTGTGGCGTGAGGATCTCCTCGGGGACGCGTCCGGCGAGCACTGCGCGGATGCGCAAGGCGGCGTGGTGGATCGTGTCGCCCTCGGGCATGCGCTCACGATCGCAGAGCGCTGGCTCGCGGCGGCCGTTGCCATGCGCCGAGCGCTAGTCTCGCCCAGCGCATGGCAACCGATCCCGAGCCACACCCCGCCGGCCGCGCTCCGCGTGTGCGCGCGCTGTCGCCGCCTGGGACGAGGCGCGCAACGGTGATCGGAGCGGGCTCGTTTGGGACGGCGCTGGCGGTGCTGCTCGCGCGCGGGGGGCTGCGCACGACGCTGCAGACGCGCACGCCGGAGCAGGCGACGCTGATCGAGCAGGCGCGCGAGAACCGGCGCTACCTGCCGGGCGTCGAGCTGCCGTCGCAGCTGCGCATCGAGGCGGCGGCGGCGGGGGTGGCGCGTGCGGACTACGTGTTCCTGGCCGTGCCGTCGCACGGGCTTGGGGAGGTGATCGAGAGCCTGTCGGCGTCTGGCTTGGGTAGACGCACGGCGGTGGTGTCGGTTGCCAAGGGGCTGGTGCCTCCGGATGGGCTGCCGCCGACGAGCGTTCTGAGCGCGCGGTTCGGTCCCGAGCGCGTCGCTTGTGTGGGCGGTCCTGCGCATGCGCAGGAGATGGTGCATGCGGGCGCGGCGCTGGTGGCGGCGTGCAGGGAGGAGGAGCTGGCGCGGTCGCTCGCGCATGTGTTCACGCGGGCGGGCGTGGTGTGCGAGCAGTCGAACGACCCGATCGGGGTGGAGTTGGCGGGGGCGGCGAAGAACGCGGCGGCGCTTGCGGCGGGAGCTACTGAGGCGCAGGGCTTGAACGCGGCGGGGGCGGCGGCGGGGCACATCTTTGCTGAGGTATGGCGCTATGCCGAGGGGCTTGGCGGCCGGCCGGAGTCGATGATCGGACTGGCTGGGGCGGGCGACCTCGTCGCGACGGCGCTGGCCCGGGAGAGCCGCAATCGTCGCGCCGGCGAGCTGCTCGCGGCGGGTGTTGCGGCGGCGGAGATCCCGGCGCGGATCGGGCAGGCGGTCGAGGCTTTGGAGTCGGTGCCGCTGCTGGCCCGCGCGCTGGAGTCGGCGGGCGTCGGCGCGCCTGTGACGAACGCCCTCGGTCGCCTGATCTCGGGCGAGCTGCCGCTGGACGACTGGGTGGCGCTGGTGCGTGCCACGGTGCCTCCTCCGGCGCTGTGGAGAAGGCGTCCCACGGCGGGATTCTGGCGGCGGGCGTGGCGGCGGCTGTCAGGGGGCTCAGCGATCGCGTAGCTCGACTGTCTCCGACTATTTGCCAGCGGCGACGGTTCACCTTACGATGAGCGCATGGGCGGTGAGGACTCCTTAGATTCACCTCCGCCGGCACATGTGAGCTGGTGGCATCAGTATGACCAGCTGCTGTCGCTGCATCTGCCGGAGCTGACGGGGAAGACGGTTTTGGACGTGGGCGCGGTCGACGGCTACTTCTCTTTCGCGGCTGAGCGTTTCGGCGCGTCGCGGGTGGTGGCGCTTGGCGCGGACACGTGGCGCGAGCCGGGAGGCAAGGCTCGCTTCGACTATATGCGGCGCACGCTCAGCTCGAGCGTCGAGGATTTGGAAATGGATGTGCTGGACGTCTCGCCGGAGACGGTCGGCAGCTTCGACGTGGTGCTGTTCCTGGGCATGCTGCCTCACACGCGTCATCCGCTGTTGGCGCTGGAACGGCTGGCGAGCGTGACGCGGGAGCTGCTTGTGGTGGAGACGCTCGTGGACATCACGCTGCACCGCTCGCCCGCGGTGGCGTTCCATCCGGCGCAGGCGCCGCACGAGGAGGCGAGCTGGTGGGGGCCGAACCGCGCTGCCGTCTCTGGGATGCTGCGCAGCGTCGGCTTCGAGCGAGTGGTCGCATATCCGTCAAAGCGCTTCACCGCGGCGCGGGCGATCGGGCTGCCAGCGCGTGTGAAGGTGGCCGGGGAGCTCGTGACGTCGACCACTTGGCGTTCGCGCCAGCGCATGGTCAAGGAGCTGGCGATCGGGGCGTTGACGCGGACGCACCTGGTCGCGCACGGCTGGATCGAGCAGGCGACACCGCCCAGGCGAGCGGACTCGCGGCTCGTGCGGCACGGTGATCGCCCACGCCGCGAATACGGGCACGCAGGGCGCCGCGAGGAGAGCGCGTCCGCGCGCTTCGGGTAGATCCCGGCGCCGCGCTGTCATTCCATGAGCGTCGAGACAACCGCTTCGTAGACGCCGGACCCGTGGCCGGCTTCGCACACACGCGCGTTTGTGTGTGCGGCGAGCGCGTCGCGGATCGAGGGGTCGCGCTCGACCGCATTGGCGACCAGCCAGAGCTCATCGACCTCCGCGGCGCAGGCGAGGTCCTCGCGCGAGTCCCCCACCGCGAACGTCTCCGCGCGCTCGTAGCCGCGCGCGCGGCGATGCAGCGCTACGGCCGCGACCTTTGCGGCCCCGACGGGCACCAGGTGATAGCCGCGCACGTGCGGCAGCGCGGCGAGCGCCTCAGAGCGCCGGCTGACGACCCCGTTGTCGACGAGGCGCAGGTTGGCGTGGCCTTGCTCGATCAGCAGCTGGTCGACCTCTGCGGAATCGACCAGCCCGCGGAACAGGTGCGAGACCTCGCGCTGGAGATGCCACGGCTCGTGGTACTCCAGGTACCCCGGATAGCGCTCAAGCAGCAGCTCCGGCGCGCCGGAGCGCTCGATCTGCTCGGCGATCGTCAGCTCGCCGGGAACGAGCTCGCCGGTGAGCCAGTGCTCCTCGCCGTCGAGCACCACGCAGGCGCCTGCCTCGTAGATGTATGAGCTCTGGCCCAAGAGGCGCGCGTCCTCCATCACTTGCGCGCGGCGCCTGCCGGACATCAGCACCACCTCGACGTCTGCACGCAGGCACGCCTGTATCGCGCGCACGCCGTCGATCGTGACGTTGCCCTCGCCGTCGTGGAGCATCGACGCGCCACGCCCGAGCAGTGTGCTGTCGAGGTCGAGGTATATGCAGCGCGCGCTCATGCGACCCTCAGGCTGGCCAGTGGCGGGCGCTCCAGCGGCGCGCTGTCATCCCCGGCTGCCGTACCTTCGACGTCGACCAGCCGCCCTTCGGCGCGCACGCGCCGCAGCACGGTCGCAAGCACTGTTTGCGCCATCGGCGCGAGCGCGGACAGCGGCTGGTGGCGATTGCGGTGCTCGTCGAGGTCGACCTGCGCGATGCCGTCGAGCCCGAGCTTGCGCCATGCGTCGATCAGCATCGCGATCTCGACGCCGTAGCCGGTCGCGAACGGCAGCGCTTCGAGCAGCTTGCGCCGTGCCGCCACCTCGCCCGCGAGCGGCTGGCGCATGCCGGCGAGCTCGGGGTAGAGCAGCGCCAGCGCGGGACGCGCGGTCAGGTGGTTGACGCGCCCGCCGCCGTCGCCCTGCTCTTGCAGCGGCCGCCGGTAGAGCCCTTTCACGAACGACACCCCCGGCTCGCACACGAGCGCCCCGATCAGCCCGGTGGCGAAGTGCGCGGAGAACGCTTGGGTGTCGGCGTCGAGGAAGCACACGATCTCGCTGTCGAGCGCTGAGAGCGCGCGCCACATGGCATCGCCCTTGCCGAGCACGGCCCCGTGCTCGGGCAGCAGCTCGGCCTCCTGCCAGACGCTTGCGCCGGCACGCTCGGCGACGGCGGCGGTGCCGTCAGCTGAAGCGGCGTCGATGACGACGATCTCGTCGATCGCGCCGGCCGAGCGTAGCTTCACGAGCTCGCCGACGATCTGCCCGACGGTCTCGGCGCACTCCCGCGCGGGCAGGCACACGGACACGCTGTGCGTGCGCTCGGCTGCGATCCGCCCAGCTGAATACGAGGAATGGTGGAAGGAGCGGGCTTCGGCCCAGCGCTCGGCGGCGGTTGCTGGCATCGCCTCTACTATCTCAAGTCCTTGGCGATCGATCGCAGAACCGAGCCGTGGAGCGCGCTGTTGGACGCGGGACGCGAGGACGGCCGCCTCGTGCGCGAGGCGAACGAGGGACCGGCTGAGCCGAGCCTCGTGGAGCTGCCCCAGGAGCTGCATCCGGACGTGCTCGGGGCGCTCGCGCGCACGGGCGTCGAGCGCCTGTACTCGCACCAGGCACAAGCGCTGCATGCGGCCACGTGCGGCCCGACGATCGTGACTACGGGCACGGCGTCGGGCAAGTCGATGTGCTTCAACCTGCCGACGCTGCACATCCTCTGCGAGCAGGCGCGGGCGCGGGCGCTGTACCTGTATCCGACGAAGGCGCTGGCTCAGGACCAGGCGCGGGCGCTGGCGAGCTTCGGCTTGACCAAGCGCGTGCGCCCGGCGATCTATGACGGCGACACGCCGCGCGAGGCGCGCGCCCAGATCCGCAAGACGGCGAACGTGGTGTTGACGAACCCGGACATGCTGCATGTCGGCATCCTGCCCAACCATGCGGCTTGGGCGGAGCTGTTCGCGAACCTGGCGGTGGTGGTAATCGACGAGGCGCACGTGTACCGCGGCGTGTTTGGCTCGCATATGGGTAACGTGATGCGCCGGCTGCGGCGGATCGCGTCCGCTTATGGCACCGAGCCGATCTTCTTGATGACCTCGGCGACGATCGCGAACCCGGTCGAGCTGGCGGAGCGCTTGACGGGCCTCGAGCACGTGCGGCTGATCGACGCGGACGGCTCCCCCACACCGAAACGACGGATCGCGGTGTGGAACCCGCCGTTGACGGACGAGGCGCTTGGCACGCGCCGCTCGGCGCTCGGCGAGGCGGCGGAGCTGCTGGCGCGCTTGGCGCGCGATGGCGCGCGCACGATCTGCTTCATGAAGTCGCGCAAGGGCGTTGAGGTGCTGAGTCGCCTTGTCAAGGACGACCTCCAGACCACGGACCCGCAGCTGGCTGAGCGGGTGGAGCCCTACCGCGCGGGCTACACCCCTCAGCAGCGCCGCGAGCTCGAGCAGCGGCTGGTGCGCGGCGAGCTGTGCACGGTGATCACGACGGATGCGCTCGAGCTGGGCATCGACATCGGCGAGCTCGACGCGGCGGTCGTCGTCACATTTCCCGGCACGGTGGCGTCGCTGCGCCAGATGTGGGGCCGCGCCGGGCGCCGGGGACGGGGCCTCGCGGTATATGTGGCGGGTGAGGACGCGCTCGACCAGTTCTTCTGCCGCCACCCGGAGGACTTCCTCGAACGCCCGGTGGAGGCGGCGATCCTCGACCATGAGAGCGAGCTGATCTACCGCGCGCACCTGCTGTGCGCGGCCCACGAGGGTCCGCTGTCGCGCGGCGACGCAGAGTTCTTGGGCCCCCGCTGGGAGGCGCATGCTGAGGTGCTGCAGAGCGCCGGCGCGCTGCGCCGCCGCGGCGGCACGATCGCCACTGCTTACGTACCAGGCAACCCCGGCGCCTACCCGGCGGCGCAGGTGTCGCTGCGCTCGGCCTCACCTGAGAGCTTTGACATCGTCGATGTCTCCTCGGGTGAGCTGCTCGGCTCGACGGAGGCCGCGCGCGCGCACTCGACGGTACACGAGGGCGCGATCTACATGCATCAGGGTCGCTCGTATGAGGTGCGTGAACTGGATCTGGAGCGTCGCCGCGCGCTGGTGGCGCCGTTTGCGGGCGACTGGTACACGCAGCCGAAGTCCGACACGGACACGGAGATCGTGCGCCTGCTCGACCGCCGCGAGGCGCTGGGCGTGACGCTGTCCTTTGGCGAGGTCAGCGTGACCGACACCGTGCTCGCCTACCAGCGCAGGCGCCTTTCAGATCACGCGCAGGTGGACATCGTCGCGCTCGACCTGCCCCCCACGAGCTTTTCCACCCAGGCGCTGTGGTTCGAGCTGCCCACCCATCTCTGCGCAGCGAGCTTTCGAATAATGATTCCTCGGCGTTCGGGCTGGCCGCGACGGTGCCGATGGAGATCCTGCTGGGGTCGCTGCACGCGACCGAGCACGCACAGATCGCGGTGCTGCCGTTGATCGCGATGTGCGACCGTTGGGACATCGGCGGCCTGTCGACTAGCTTCCACCCGCAGACGGGCGTGCCGACGATCTTCATCTACGACGGGCATCCGGGCGGCATCGGTATCACGCGCACGGCGTTCGCTCGCTTCGAGGAGCTGTGCGAGGACGCGCGGCGACTGATCGCGGGCTGTCCGTGCGCGAGCGGCTGCCCGTCGTGCGTGCAGTCGCCGAAGTGCGGCAATCTCAACGAGCCGCTGCACAAGGCGGGGGCGCTGGCGCTGCTCGAGCGGATGCTGGCGAGCGCCGCTCTGAACGCGGCTGCGGCTTGTTGATAGGAGGGACCGGCCCGAGAGGACCGGCGAAACCGCAACAATGACCGGCTCGTGCCCGGCTCGTCAAGGACCATGCTCAGCGCCTCGAAGACCCAGATCTCGTGTTCCTGCTCGCCTGCACGGCGCTGTGCGCGGCGCTTGCGGCAAACGCGGCGCCGTCGCTGGCGCCGCCGCTTGAGTCGGTCGTGTTCGAAGGCCCGGGCGGCCGCATCCCGCTAACGCAGTGGACGCTGCGCAAGGACCCGGCCAACCGCGGCTTCTCGCTCGGCTGGAAGCGGGGCGACTTCAGCGGCGCGACGGTCAGCCTGCCGAACGTCGTCAGCCCGACGCCGTTCACCGGGCATGCGGGCGCGCGCAACTACGAAGGCTCGATCGCTTGGTATCGGACGAGCTTCCAGGTGGCGCAGGCGGGCACCTACGCGCTGGGCTTCCAGTCGGCCAACTACCTCGCGAGCGTCTGGGTCGATGGACGTGCGCTCGGCTCGCACAAGGGCTCCTACCTGCCGTTTGAACTGCGCACGCGCCTGGCGGTGGGCACGCACACGGTCGTGGTGCGCACCGACTGGCGCAACCCGGCGCAGCAGTCGCGCGAAGGCTTTCACCGCACGTGGTTCAACTGGGGCGGCCTCGACGGCGAGGTCGAGCGTGCGCCTCCTCGGCGAAAGCGAGCTGTCCGAACCGACGATGCAACGACGCTCACGCCGGAGCCCCGACGCACGCAACGAGCGCAAGCGTCAAGGTGAGTGTGGAGGTGCACAACTATGGCCCGCAACGCACGCTTGTACCGGAAGGCTCGCTCGTGCATGGCGCGCAGACGATCCCGCTTGCTTCCCGGCGCTGACGCTCGCGGCGGGCGAAGCGGCGAGCGACACGGTGACCGTGCAGGTGCCGACCCCGGCGCTGTGGTCGCCGAGCACGCCCGAACCTGTACCAGCTGTCGTTGACGCTGGGCCCGAAGTACGAGCTACTCGGCGAACGTCGGCCTGCGCCAGCTGACCTGGCATGGCGGCCATGTCTACTTGAACGGCACGCAGCTGGAGCTGCACGGCGCGTCGATCATGGAGGACGCGCGCGGCGCACGGCGACGCGCTGCCGCCTTCGGACATGGCCGGGATCGTCGACCGAGCTCAAGCAGATCGGCGCGAACGTCGTGCGCTCGCAGCATCCGCTGGACCCGGCGCTGCTGGAACGTTTGGACGAAGCGGGCATCCTCGTGTGGCAGGGCATCGGCCCGGTGGAAGGCGCGGCCAACTGGTACTCGACGACGCCGCGCCTGCTGGCGGACGCCGAGCAGCAGGCGAAGACGGCGGTGATCGCGGAGGAGCTGCACCCGTCGATCTTTGCGTGGAACCTGGTGGATGAGGTCGCGAGAACGGGCGCGACAGCCAGGAGGTCGCCTATGTGCGCTCGCTGACGCGCTGGCTGCACACGCGCGACCCGACGCGGATGGTCGCGGTGGACGTGTGGGGCGATCACCCGCCGAAGCTCGCGGGGCCGCTGTACTCGGAAGTCGACGCGGTCGCGGAGACGGATTACTCGGGTTGGTATGACTACCCGCACGACACGCCTGCGGAGCTGAATTCGAAGATGCGAGAGCGCTTGGCGGCGATGGAACAGACGTTCGCGGGCAAGGTGCTCGTGATCAGCGAGTTCGGCGCCGAATCGAACGGCCTGAACCCGCCTGGCAGCCCCGGCAGCTACGGCTACCAGGCGAAGCTGCTGGCCGAGCACATCGCGGTCTATGAGGCCGACCCCGCACCTGACCGCGATGATGATCTGGGTGCTGCGCGACTACCCCCTGACCCCCACGTTCTCGGGCGGCTCGATCAAACAGGTGCTGCCGAACCTGAAGCTGATCGAAGGTCTCAACCAGAAGGGCCTGTTCACCTATCCGGCCAGCCGAAGCCGGGCGTGGTGAGCACGGTGACGCGGCTATACAAAGCGCTGCCGGCGGAATGACCGCTCTAGCGACGCAGCAGCACCTGTACAGAGCGCTGCCGGCAGAATGCCCGCTCTAGCGACGCAGCAGCGCCAGCAGCGACAGCCCGACGGGCAGGTTGCGCTCGCGCCGCAGCCAGGAGGCCTCGGCGCGCAGCGGCAGCTCCAGCACCGGATAGAGCCATGTCGGACCGATCTCGGCGTCGGGCGTGTGCTGCTCGACGGGCTCGCGTCGCAGCCTCTGCGCGATGCGCACTGCCGCCACCGGCGCCAGCAGCAGGGCGTAGAAGGGCGTCATCCGCTCGACCGACCACCCCGACCCTGTGGCCGCCGCTCGCAGCGTGCGGCGGCTGTAGCGACGGTAGTGCTCGTTGAGCACATCGTGGTTCGACCACAGCAGCTGATGGGCGGGCACAGTCACCAATAGATGCCCGCCGGGACGCACGACACGGCGCAGCTCCCGCAGCGTCACACGATCGTCGGCCGTGTGCTCGAGCACGTCGAGCAGCGTGACGGCGTCGAACGTCGCGTCGGGCCACGGGACGCTCTCGACCACTCCCTCGCGTATGTCCTCATAGCCTCGCCCGCGCGCAAGCGCTACGGACTCGGGTTTCAGCTCTAGGCCGGATACCGCGCCGAAGCTGCCCAGCGTCTCGAGCATCCCCCCCGAGCCGCAGCCGGCGTCGAGCAGGTGGCTGTTCGGCGCAAGGCACAGATGCTCGAGCGCATCCCTGACGATGCGCCGGCGCACGGCGAACCACCAGTGGTGGTCTTCCTCCTCAATCGCCGCGGCGCCGTCCTCTCCAAAGCCCATGGCGCCGAGCGTAGCCAACCGCCTGTCGCAAGTCCATTAGTCGGAAACACGCGCTGGCGCGCCGCGACGGTCCGGCGGCCGCGACGGAAGGGGCGCGGCGAAGGGACCGCGGCGGAGGGAGCGCAGCGGAGATGGCCTACGCGCGATTTCCGCGCGCGATCTTGCGCAGGTCGATCGTTTGGTCGTACAGCTTGGCGTCGACGCCCTCCTCGAGCGCGACCTCGCGCAACGGCCGGCCTGAGCTGGTCGCTTTGCTGACGATCGCGGCGCCCTTGTCGTAGCCGATCGCGCTGTTTAGCGCGGTGGCGACCGCGAGCGTGCCTCCGGCCGAGGCGGCGGCGCCGGCCTTGTTGACTTGGATGCCGTCGACGCACTTCTCGGCGAGCGCACGTGTGGAGGTGGACAGCAGGCGCAGCGACTGCAGCAGGTTGCGGGCGATCAGCGGGATGCGGACGTTGAGCTCGAACTGCCCCTGCATGCCGCCGATGGTGATGGCCGTGTCGTTGCCGATCACCTGCGCGCACACCTGCAGCACGACCTCGGGCAGCACCGGGTTGACCTTGCCGGGCATGATCGAGGAGCCCTTTTGCAGCTCGGGCAGGAAGATCTCGCCGATCCCGGTGCGGGGGCCAGAGCCCATCAGCGCGAGGTCGTTGGCGATCTTCGTCAGGGAGACCGCGACCACCTTCAGCGCCCCGGAGAGCTCGACGAGCGCGTCGCGGTTGGCCTGCGCCTCGAACGGGTCGAGCGGCGCGGCGATCTGGCGCAGGCCGGAGTCTTTCTTCAAGCGCGCGCGGACCTTCTCAGCGAAGCGCGGGTGTGTGTTCAGGCCGGTGCCGGTCGCGGTGCCGCCGAGCGGGATCTGCCCGACGTGTACGAGCGCCGACTGCACGCGCTCCTGCGCGAGCGTCATCTGCGCGGCGTAGCCCGCAAGCTCCTGTCCGAGCGTGACGGGCACGGCGTCCATCAGGTGGGTACGGCCGGCCTTGACGACGTTCTGAAAGCTCTTTGCCTTCTTCGCAAACGAGCGCTCGAGCTGCCCCAGCGCGGGCAGCAGCTCGTTCTGCGCGACGTCGAGCGCGGCCAGGTGCACGGCGGACGGGAACACGTCGTTGGAGGACTGGCCCATGTTGACGTGGTCGTTGGGGTGCACGGGGTGGGCGGGATCCTTGGCTGTTGCCAGGGCGGCGATCACCTCGTTGGCGTTCATGTTCGTCGAGGTGCCCGAGCCGGTCTGGAAGACGTCGATCGGGAACTGCTGGTCGTGCTTGCCGGCGGCGATTTCAGCGGCCGCCTTCTCGATGCGCGCGGCGCTGCGCTTGGGAAGCAGCCCGAGCTCGCCGTTGACAGCAGCGGCTGCGCCCTTGATGCGCGCCAACCAGTGGACGACCGACGTGGGCACCGTCTCGCCGGAGATCGGGAAGTTCTCAACGGCCTTGGCGGTCTCCCCGCCCCACAGCTGCTGATCCGGCATCGACTCTCCTTTTGTAGCTGGCACAGCGCGCTTAGCTCCTGCGCGCGCTTACATCATCGCATCGCACGGTCTATCCGCAGAACGCAGCGAGCTCTCGCGCGAGGCCCACGGGGTCGTCATAGGCCATCAGGAAGCCGACGCTCTCGAGCACGCGCAGCTGGCCGTGCGGGAGCAGCGCGAGCGCTTCTTCGGCGGTGGCCAGCGGGTGCAGGCGGTCACGGTCGGCCCACAGCAACAGCACGGGCATGTCCAGGCGCGGGTAGCCGTCGAGCAGCTGCGTCTGCGCGCCGCGTGGCCATCCGCGCGCGCATTTGGCCCACGAGCGCGCGAGCTGTGCGTTGCCTGGCACGTCGGCGAAGGCGTGGCGCACGAGATCGGCGGCGGCCGGATTGCCACGAGCGGATAGGCGCAGGCCGCGCTCGGGCGTGAACACCGCGCACGCGCCCAGGGTCAGCAGACGATCGAGTCCGGGCAGCGCGGCCGCCTGCGCGGTCAGCTGCCAGGCGGCTCGTACCCGCCCGTGGACTGGCGGCGCATGCAGGCGATTGGGCATCAACACCAGCCGCGCGGGCCGGATGCGGTCGTTCAGCACGGCATGCAGGAGCACCTCCGCGCCGGCGTCATGACCGGCGAGCAGCGGACGCGGACCGAGCACCTCGGCGGCAAAGCCGCCGAGCACCTCGGCGAACCAGTCGAGCGTGTACGGATAACGTGGACGGTCCTCGGAGTCGCCGTGCAGCGGAAGGTCCGCCAGCACCACGCGAAAGCGGTCCGCGAGGCCCTCGACGGCGGGCTCCCACTCCTTGTGCGACAGCAGCCCCGAGTGCAGCAGCGCCAGCGGCGGCCCCGCCCCGATCTCACGATAGGCCACCCGGGCGCCATCGGGATGGTGGTAGAGGCGCAGTCTCATCGGCGAGGGTCACGCATGGAGGGCACCGGGCCATGGTAGGCCGCGGTGCGCGGGCCGCGGCCCCCACGAGCTCAGCCACGGCACGCGGGCCCTCAGCCCACGAGCTCAGCTGCGGCGCAGGCGCGGGATCTGATCGAGCAGCTCGCGAGGGACGGCTCCGAACGCGAGCAGGCATCCGCAGTAGACGCTCAAGGCCAGCACCGGCCTGATCACGTCCGGCAGACCCGCTGGCACCAGCGCGAGCGCCCCGAGCAGCGCGGCCAGCCCGGCGCGCGGCATTCGCGCGAACGAGACCTGCGGGCGGGTGCCGCCGCGCAGCACTGCAAGCGCGAGCATGCCGGTGTAGAGCACCTCGACGACGGTCGTCGCGCTTGCCGCGCCGACGGCGCCGAAGCTCGATGCGAGCACGCTGGTGAGCGCGCCGCTGAGCAGCAGCGCAGCCAGGTTGATCAGCAGCACCTCGCGATAGCGCCCGAGGCTGAGCAGCGCGTAGCCGAGCAGCGCCCCGGCGAACGTTGCGATCAGCGCGAAGCCCTGGATCCGCAGCACATCCGCCGCGGGCGCGAACCGCGGGCCGGCGATCACGCCGATGATGAAGCTCGCGCCGGTGATCAGCGTCAGCCCGACCGCGAGGCCGATCAGCAGGCACACGTCGAACGTCCGGCCGAGCGCGTAGTCCAAGCGTCCGTGGTTGTCGCGTGCGGCGCGTGCGAAGATCGGCAGCGTCGATCCTGACGAGTAGCTGCGGAACGACGAACAGCACTTCGATGATGCGAAACGACGCTCCGTAATAGCCGGTCTGCTGAGCGCTGGCGACGTGCGACATGATCAGGATCGCCAGCCTGAAGTACACGGCTCCTACGGCAGCGGCCATCGAGTACGGCAGCGTGCGCCGCAGGATCGGACGCCACACCTCGCGATCGAACGCCGGCAGCAGAGGCATGGCGCGCCGGACCGCAAGCGCGCCGAGCACCGTTGCGGCGGCGCCGGCGGGGATCGTCGCGGCCCAGAACGCCAGCAGCGGCGCGCCGGTCAGCACGAGCACGACGATCGCGATCGTCGTGCCGATCTGTCGCACGACTTCCACGGCCGTCACCCACTGCAACCGCAGCTGCGCCAGCAGCGGCAGCGTGTAGGTCGTCTGTGTGGTCACCAGCACGAACCCGCCACCCGCGAGCAGCGTGCCGAGCACCAGCGTCGAGGAGTATCCGCTGAGGATCGCGAAGGCCGCCGCGCACAGGACTCCCGCGAAGATGCACACCAGGCGCAGACCGGCCAGGCTGCGAAAGAAGCTGTGCGCGAGCGCCGGCGGGAGCGTGCTCAATTCGCGCACCCCGATTGCGGCCAGCCCCGTTTCCGTCACGCCGCCGACCAGCGCGATCAGCGACATCACCGTCACGTACTCGCCGGTGGCGGCGACGCCGAGATGGCGTAGGAGCAACGCGGAGGAGGCGACACTCAGCGCCACTCCGAGGACATATCCCGCGAGCCGGAGCGCGCCGCCGCGAATCGCCGCCGCGCCCGCGTCCGGCGTGTCGAGCAGATCGAACGTACCGGAGGCAGACGCCGCGTCGGAGGCAGACGCTACGTCGGAGGCAGACGCTACGTCGCAGGCAGACGCTGCGTCGCAGGCTCGCGTGGAGTCGCGGGCGGGCGCCGCGTCAAGAGCAGCTGCGGCGTTGGGCGCGCGTGTCACGGCGGATTGGCTGCGAAGAACGCTTCGGCCTCCTCCAGGGCGGCGGGGGTGCCGATCTCGTAGAACCGCTCGCTTGCGGGATGTCCGTAGAGCTCGCCGCGCCGCGCGAGCTCGCGGTAGAGCTCGGCGAGGTCGCTCGCGCTGCGTCCGACGCTGCTCAGCGCGTCGACGGCCAGGCCGCCGAGGCCGTAGTCGATCCATTCCATCTCGGGCCGCGGCGCGGCCTTCTCATAGGCGAGCACGCGCCCATGCTCGTACACGACGTTAGAGGTGTCCCAGCGTCCGGCGTTGCGCAGGACGACCATCAGCGCGGGCAGGCCGCTCTCGCGCCAGGCGCGGTCGACCGCGCGGTAGTCGATGCGCAGGTAGGTGTCGCCGTAGAGCACGAGGAAGCGCTGGGGCAGCAGCGGCAGCGCACGCCGTATCGCGCCGAGCGTGCCGTCCAGCCCGGGAGCGTCGTGGCTGTAGGCGATTCGCATCCCGAAGCAGGTGTCACCGATAAGCGACTCGATCATCTCCCCCCGGTAGCCGGCGCAGATCACGGCTTCGGCGATCTCGTTGGCCGCCAGCAGGCGCAGCTGGCGGATCAAGAACGGCTCGCCTGCGACGTGTAGCAGCGGCTTGGGAATGCCCCGCGTGCGCGCCCCGAGGCGCGTTCCCAGTCCTCCCGCGAGAATGCACACGGGCGCCGGCGTGTCATGTTCGTTCATGCGTACTCGCTGGCGTAGGCGCCGCTGAACTCGAAGTCGAACGCCAGCTCGGGCGCGTTCATCGCCGCCATCGCGCGCCTGGTGTCCTCGGGGCGGCGCGTGTACAGGAGCAGGAAGCCGCCGCCGCCGGCGCCGACCAGCTTGCCGCCGATCGCGCCGTTGCGGCGCGCGAGCGCGTAGAGCCCGTCGATGCGCGCGTCGCTCATTCCCGGCGAGCGCGCGCGCTTGTGGTTCCAGTGCTCGTGCATCAGCTCCGCGTACTCGTCGAGGCTTCCCGCTCGCAGCAGGTCGCGACTGCGCTGTCCGAGCGCCTTGGTGTGGTGCAGGTTCTCGAGCATCTGCGTCTCGCCGGCCTTCGAGCGCTTGTCCTGATCGGAGAGCATGCGGGACGCAGCGCGCGCCTCGCCGGTGTAGAACAGCAGCAGCTGGTCGCGCATCCGCCTGAGCGCGGTAGCGTCGAGCTCGAGCGATTCCACGTCGACGCGCCCGTCCGCATGGAACGTGTACGCGCAGATGCCGCCGTGCGCGGCCACATACGGGTCCTGCTTGCCGCAGGGCTCGCCGAGCACGTCGATCTCGATCTCGCATGCCGCCTCGGCCAGCTCAGCCGGTGTGACCGACGTGCGCCGGGCGCGGGCCAGGCCCTTCAGCAGGCAGACCGTGTACGCCCCGGAGGAGCCCATGCCGGTGCCGGCGGGCACGTCGGCCACCGAGGCGATCTCCAACGGGCTGCCGCACCAGTGGCGCAGCAGCGTCTCGCGCAGGATCGGATGGCGGATCTGGCTGACCTCGTCGACCTCCTCGAGCTCCGCGTACTTCATGCGGTAGCGACGCTGGAACGATGTGTGGGTGAGGATGTAGGCGTACTTGTCGATCGCCCCGGAGACGACGAAGCCGCCGTGCTCGCGGTAGTAGGAGGGCAGGTCGGTGCCGCCTCCGCCGAGGGAGATCCGCAGCGGCGCCCGGCTGAACACGACGCTCACAGCGTGAAGCCGGCTGCCAGCGCGTCGTCGTGGAACATGCGCACGGTCTCCAGCGAGTACTGCTCGAGGCTCTTGCCGAGCCCGTCGAGCTTGCCGAGCAGCTCGTGGCTGATTGTGATGATGTCGCAGCCCACGTCGTTCGCCTGCACGAGGTTGAGGATCTCGCGCGGAGAGGCCCAGATCAGCTCCGAGCGCGGCGCCCGGGCCATGATCTGCGCCGAGCGCGCGATGATCGGCATCGGGTCGACTCCGGCGTCGGCGATGCGTCCTGCGAACACCGAGATGTACGACGGCGCGCCGTCGGCTACGGCCGCGGTGATCAGCTCGACCTGGGCGGTGGTGAACAGCGCTGTGACGTTCACCTTCACCCCCTCCTCGGACAGCTCCCGCACGAGCGATGCCATCGACTCGCCCTTGGTCGAGGTGACCGGGATCTTCACATATACGTTTTGTGCCCACGAGGCGATCACACGTGCCTGGCGACGCATCTCGGCAACGTCGTCGGCGAATACCTCGAAGGAGATGGGGTGCTTCCTGACGCGCTCGAGCAGGCTTTGGGCGAACTTGGCGTAGTCGCTGAGACCGACCTTGCGCATCAGCGTGGGGTTGGTGGTGAACCCGGCAATGCGCGGGTCTGCCGCCAGGGCGAGGATCCCGTCGAGGTCGGCTCCGTCCGCGAATATGCGTGTCGAGATCTGATCGAGCATGACGATTCCCTCCTACCGAAATCACCATAACGAGGTCAGTTTTCTGCGAGTGTCTCTGATCCGCAGAGGCCTAGTTTTTGAACTCCGTCGGCGAGGCTGTCGGCGGTGAGGTCGGCCTCGAGCCCCTGCAAACGCTTGTGGGCACTGGCCGGATTGCTGATCAGCAACGTCCTGCAGCCCGCGGCCCTGCCTGCTGCGACATCCGCGTCGGTGTCTCCCACCATCCACGAGCGCGCCAGGTCGATGCCGAGCGCGGCTGCGACATCGAGCAGCATGCCGGGGGCGGGCTTGCGACATTCACAGTGCTTGGAGAGCTCAGGTGCGATACCCAGCGGGTGGTGAAGGCACAGTCTCCAGGCTGCGAGCGTCACGCGCTCACGCGCCAACAGCGAGATCAGCTCTTCATGCACGGCGAGCAGCTGCGCGACGGAGGTCCTGCCCTTTGCGGCGGCGGGCTGGTTGGACACGCACACCAGCGCGTAGCCCGCCCGCGCGAGCTGCAGGGCGGCTGACGCCGCGCCGGGCACGAGCCGCACCTGCTCGACCGCCAGCGGCGACTCCGGCACGCGTGAGTCGGGGTCGGCGACCAGCTCGTTGAGGACGCCGTCTCGATCGAGGAACGCAGCTGCTTTCACTGCCTACCAGCGATCGCGAGCGACTCCCAATGGCCCTGCTTGACGGCGAGGTCGGGGTGGGAGACGAGCGCATGCCAGATGACCGCCTGGAAGGACTCGACCAGCGGCGTGCGCAGTGCGGACGGCGGCTCGAGGAGGATCGCGACGTCGGCGAGCTCGCCGAGCGTGCCGCCTGGCGCGCCGACGATCCCGTAGAGCGAAGCGCCTTGTTCGCGCGCGAGCTCCATTGCGTGCACGAGGTTGACCGAGACGTTGTGCTCGCGCGAGCCGCCGCCGACCGAGAACACGAGCAGCCCATCATGCTCCGACAGCCGTGAGGTGGCGAGCCAGGCGCTGAATGACGTCTCCCAGCCGTCGTCGTTCGTGCGGGCGGTGAGCTCGGAGACGTTGTCGGTCGGCGCGTAGCTCTCGAGCGCGCAGAGCTTGCGGAAGTCGTTGACCGCATGTGAGGCGTGACCGGCGCCGCCCCCCACGCCGAGGATGAACAGCCGTCCGCCTCGGTGTCTCACCGCGGCCAGACCGCTGACCATCGCGTCGAGTCGACCCGGATCGATCGCCCCGGCGAGATCGGCTATCGCCGCCAGGTAGCTGATGCTGTGGCTATCCTCGCTCATGCGACTGTCGTTCCGCGATCGCTACGGGCGCATCCCGCGACTCGGGGTGAAAGATACGGCCGCGAAAGACAAGGAAGTTGAGGCCCGCGAGTCCGAGCGCGGTCACAAGGTAGACAGCCTCCACCGGCAGGCCAAGCAGACCTGGCAGCTTGGCCGTTGAGAGAGCGGTGAGCGCATACTGGCCGCAGCAGAGGCACAGGTAGCGCAGCGCCTGGTGTCCGATCGGCAGCGCGAAGCTCTGATGGTGCCTCCACACGAACAGCCGCTGAAGCGTGAAGTGGAGGGCGATGCCGGCGGTGAAGCCGACTGCCAGGGCGATCTGGAAATGTACGCCGAAGGCGTCGTGGAGCACGGTGGTGACAGTTAGGTATACGACCGCCACGAGACTCCCTGAGAGGGCGAAACGGATGCCCTGACCGGCGAGGCCCCACTCCGGTGAGCGAATGTCGCGGAGGAACGCCTGCGCGGGAGACAGTCGAGAGCTCGTGGTGACGGCGTTCACGCTTTCGTGTCCCACCCGTGGCGAGACTCGATGATGTACTTCGGTCGATTTCGCGATTCGTCATAGATCCGCCCGATGTACTCGCCGATCACGCCCAGCGACAGCAGCTGGATGCCGCTGAAGAGCGACACGACGATCACGATCGTGGGGTTGCCCACCGGAAACGAGACGCCGCCGAGCTTCAAGCCCATGTAGAGCAGCGCGAATGCAAAGGCCAGCCCGGAGACCGTCAGTCCGAGTAGGGAGATCAGCTGCAAGGGGTAGCGGGAGAATCCGACGATCCCGTTCAGGCCGATGACGAGAGATCCGATGAAGCGGTTGTATTTCGTGGTTCCCGCCGCACGTGGAGCGCGGTCGAAGACGATGCTCGTCTGACGGAACCCGACCAGGCCGACGAGCCCCCGCAGGAAGCCGTGGCCCTCCTTCAGGGAGATGACGTTGTTGACCACGCGCCGGCTCATCAGGCGAAAGTCGCCCGTGTCGACTGGGATGTCGACGTTTGCGATGCGCTTCATCACTCGGTAGCCGGCGGCGGCGATGAGACGTTTGGCGAGCGCGTCGCCGGTACGGCTTCGTCGCTGGGCACAGACGACGTCGTAGCCGTCGAGCCACCGCTCCACGAGCTCTGGGATCAGCTCTGGAGGATCCTGCAGGTCGCAGTCGATCACGATCACCGCGTCTCCGCGGGAGGCCTCGAGCCCCGCGATCAATGCCATCGGCTGACCGAACCTGCGCGAGAAGCGCAGCATCTTCACCCGCGGATCCTCCTCGCACAGCTGCAGGATCAGCTCCTCGGTCTTGTCGGTGCACGGGTCGACGCTGAAGATCACCTCGCAGTCCTGCTCCATGCCCTCCAGGACCTGGCTCAGGCGCGCGTACATCGGGCCGACGTTCTCCTGCTCGTTGTATGCGGGAATGACGATGCTGAGCAGTTGCCTGGTCTGTATCCTGGCTAAGCCTGCGTCGGAGCTGACAGGGCCGGGGTCCCGCTCGAGCCAGCCATGTCTCTCCTCGAGCAGCTCGACGGTCCCGCCGACCGCGCGCATGGTGCGCCCGGCCGAGCTCACGCTCTGGCTCCGATGCGTAAGCGGATGCTGGCGCCGCGAGTCGGCGATCGCATGGCTCGCGTGAAGGCGTGTTCGATCATCGGTGACTCCTCATCGCAGGCCAAGATAGCGAGTGCGGTCTGCTTGGATGCGTTGTGCGAAGCGGAGGCGATCACGGACGCGCTCGCGGATGCGTTCGCTTTGAGATGGACGCGGACGCCCTGGCTTGAATGCCTGCAAATTGGCGCAATTGAAACGCTCCGCGCGGGCGGTGGCGAGGATCGGGAACGGTCGGCTGCGGCGTATTCAGACATGGGCGAATGTCTCTCTTTGTCCGGGCTGCGGACCGTACTGCCCGCAGGCGCCCCGAAGGCTGCCCCGGTCGCTCGCGGAGTGCCGGGCGCTGCTCGCACCTAGAATGGGCCGCCCCTGTGACAGCTCGCGCTAGACACCCGCTGATTCCCGCCCGCGAGGTCGACTCCCGACAGGAGCTGCCGTCGCTGGAGCTCGAAGTGCTGGAGCGCTGGCGCGAGCGTGACGTGTTCGCGCAGTCGCTGCGCCGGCGCGAGGGCGCCAAGCAGTGGGTCTTCTACGAGGGGCCCCCCACGGCGAACGGTCCGCCGGGCTCACACCATGTGCTCTCGCGCGTGTTCAAGGACATCTACCCGCGCTTTCAAACGATGCGCGGCTACCGCGTGCCGCGCAAGGGCGGCTGGGACTGCCACGGCCTGCCGGTGGAGATCGCTGTGGAACAGCAGCTGGGCATCCGCCACAAGTCGGAGATCGAGGAGTATGGGATCGCGCGGTTCAACGCGAAGTGCCGCGAGTCTGTGTTCACGTTCCTGGAGGAGTGGAACCGGCTGACGGAGCGGATCGGCTTCTGGATCGACCTGGACGATGCGTACCGCACGCTGGATGAGTCCTACATCGAGTCGGTATGGTGGGCGCTCGCGCAGATCCACGCGCGCGGCCTGCTGTATGAGGGCCGCAAGGTGGTGCCGTACTGCCCGCGCTGTGAGACGACGCTGTCCTCGCATGAGGTGGCGCTTGGCTACAGGGACGTGGTCGACCCGAGCGTGTTCTTGAAGCTGCGGGTGAGCGGCGGCGAGGAGCAGCTGCTGGTGTGGACGACGACGCCGTGGACGCTGCCCGGAAACGTGGCGGTGGCGGTCTCGCCTACGGCCACCTATGTGAAGGCGCGGGTCGACGATGATTATTCTCGTCGTTGCCGAGGCGCGCCTGGCGGCGGTGCTCGGCGAGGGCGCAGAGGTGGAAGCTCGCTTCTCTGGTTTGGAGCTGGTGGAGCGCTACGGCTCCTATGAAGGACCGATCTTCGCGGCGACCGATCGCGTGCCGGCTCCGCTGCCGATCCTGGCGGACGAGTTCGTGACGACGGAGGACGGCACTGGCATCGTGCATCTGGCGCCGGCTTTTGGGGAGGACGACTATCGCGTGGCGGTGGCCTCTGAGCGCGTGCCGTTCGACCCCACGCGCGCGGACACGCTGTACAACCCGGTGAAGCCGGACGGGACCTACGACGGCCGTACGCGCGACCGCGACAGCCGCTCGTATGAGGGCCGCTTTGTCAAGGACCCGGCGTTGACGGTCGAGCTGATCGAGGACCTGCGCGCGCGCGGCCTGCTGCTTCGCGTGCAGGACTACGAGCACTCCTACCCGCACTGCTGGCGCTGCGGCACGCCGCTGTTGTACTACGCGAAACCGTCGTGGTATATCGCCACCTCGCGGCTGCGCAACGAGCTGCTGGCGGCGAACGAGACGGTCAGCTGGCATCCGCCGCATGTCAAGCACGGGCGCTTTGGCGACTGGCTGAAGAACAACGTCGACTGGGCGCTCTCGCGCGAGCGCTACTGGGGCACGCCGCTGCCGGTGTGGCGCTGCCCGCAGGGACATGTGCATGTGGTGGGCTCGTTCGCGGAGCTGGCGGAGCGCTCTGGCACGGAGCTCGAGGATCACCACCGCCCGTACGTGGACGAGCTGTCGTTCCCGTGCCCGGGCGGATGCGGCGAGCAGATGACACGTGTGCCGGAGGTGATCGACGTGTGGTTCGACTCGGGCGCGATGCCGTTCGCCCAGCACCACTTCCCGTTCGAGCACGCTGCGCGCTTCGAGGCGGGCTTTCCGGCGGACTTCATCTGCGAGGCGCAGGACCAGACGCGCGGCTGGTTCTACTCGCTGCTGGCAGTTTCCACGCTGAGCGCAGTCGGCGGCGGGGCGCCCCGTGACGCGCCGTATCGCAACGTGGTGTGCCTGGGGCTGATCCTGGACGAGGACGGCCAGAAGATGTCTAAGTCCAAAGGCAACACGGTCGAGCCGTGGCAGGTGCTGGACACCTACGGCGCGGACGCCTTTCGCTGGTACTTCCTTACGTCCAAGCAGCCGTGGGACGGCTACCGCTTCTCGGCGGAGACCATCGGCGAGGGCGTGCGCTTGTTCCTCAAGCAGCTGTGGTCCACGTACTACTTCTATGTGCTCTACGCGCACGCGTCGGCAGCTGAGCTGAGCGAGGCCGCGGATGCCACCGGTGCCGCCGGTGCCGCGAACGGAGCCGACGCGGACCTCGACCGCTGGGCGCTGTCGCGCACGGCAGCGACCGCAGAGCTGGTAGCCGAGCGCTTGGACGCGTACGACGCGACGACAGCGGGCAGGGCGATCGCCGGCCTCGTGGACGAGCTGTCGAACTGGTACGTGCGCCGCTCGCGCAGGCGCTTCTGGGACGGCGATCCCGCCGCGTTCCAGACGCTGCGCACGTGCCTGCTGACGGTGGCGAGGCTGCTGGCGCCGTTCTGCCCGTTTGTGGCGGATGAGATCTACGACAACCTCGACGGCGAGCTGGCGAGCGTGCACCTGTGCGACTTTCCCGCGGGCACTGAGCTCGCGGAGCGCGACGAGGACCTCGAGCAGGCGATGGCGCTCGCGCGCGAGACGGTGCGCCTGGGTTTGGGCGCGCGCGGGCAGGCGAAGATCAAGGTGCGCCAGCCGCTGGGCGAGGCGGTGGTCGTCGCGGACGGGCGTGAGCGGGCGGCGATCGAACGTCTTGCGGACGTGGTGCGCGAAGAGCTGAACGTGCGTGCGGTGCGCTTTGTGGCGGCTGCGGACGAGTTGGGCAGCTACGAGGTCAAGGCCAATTACCGCACGTTGGGGCCGCTGTTCGGCAAGGACATGCCGCTGGCGGCGAAGGCGATCGCGGCGCTGGACCCGGCGCATGTGGCGGCGGCGCTGCGCGATGGCGGTGAGATCGGGATCGCGGTCGTCGGGCGCGAGCACACGCTTACCGCCGATGACCTGCTGCTGAGCATGCGCGCACCGGATGGCTACAGCGTCGAGCGCGAGGGCGCGCACGCGGTGGCGCTTGATCTGGCGATCGACGACGACCTGCGCGGCGAGGGTCACGCGCGCGAGATCGTGCACGCGGTGCAGAATGCGCGCAAGAGCGCCGGCTTGCAGGTCGAGGATCGCATCGTGCTGTCCCTCGACGGCGGCCCCGAGCTGATCGATGCCGCGCGCGTGCACGACCAGTACGTTGCACGCGAGACGCTGGCGGTAGAGCTCTTGACTGACGGCAGCGCAGTGGGCGCGGCGCGATCGACGCTACCCGCTGGCTCACCGCTGCCGCATCGCGAGCAGGTCGCGATCGATGGGCTTCAGCTGGTCATCGCGCTGTACCCGGCCGGCGGCTGACAGCCGTAGCAGGAAGCATCTAAATGAAGCTGGACGCGAGCCTTAGCCACGCACGCCGCAGTTGGAGACAAAGGGTGATGGACGGTGTGGTCGTTTTCACCATGCGGCTTTCACATACGCGGCCCACGAGCTGAGCCTCCCCGAGCACGCATAACCGTGATCAACACAGGCTTTGCGCGCCGTGTGCGGCGAGCTGCCCGCTCTCGGAGATCGCGTTTCCGCAGTTCTCACCAAATGCCCGGTTTTCAGCAGGCGATGCGCTGGCGCATCTGCTGATACGTTTTTCACACAATGGTTTCCTTACAACCTGCCTCAAAAGATGTTATTGCCCGCCGGGACAGTCAGACGCCCGCGTAGCGCAGACGTACACCTGCGCGCGGCCGTCCAGATGCGCGAGTACGTGGCGATCACGTCGCGTATCGCGCGTGAATCGTTGGAGCCTGTGCTCGACTGGGGATGCGGGCAGGGCCAGGTCACGAGCCTGCTGCGCGAGGGCGAAGTGGATGTGACGGCGTTTGAGTGGAGCCCGGAAGCGGCGCCGGACGATGAAGTGGTGTCGCTCGATCGCTACCCGGGGATCGAGGCCCACCGCAGCAGCGATCCGGTTCGACTTCCATTTCCGGACAACAGCTTTCAGTGTGTGCTCTCGTGCGGTGTGCTCGAGCACGTGCAGCAGCCCGAGGAGTCGCTGGAGGAGCTGCACAGGGTTCTGCGGCCAAACGGACGGCTGCTGGTCTACAAGCTGCCCAACCGCATCTCCTACCTCGAGATGCTGGCCCGCTGGATGGGGCTCTACTACCACGGCGCCCTGACCTACGACCGCGTCTACACCCCCCACACGGCTGTGGAGCTCCTGTTAGGCCACGGGTTCCAGGTGGATGCCGTGCGGCGGACCAACTTGCTGCCGCTGACGATCACGCATCCGCTGGCTCAGGCTCTCGCGGACCCGATCTGGGCGGTGAACGGAGCCCTCAGCCGTGTGCCCGGCCTGCGGCTGTTCTCCACGAACCTCGAGCTCGAGGCCACCGCCCGGTAGCAGCCTCGCGCTCGCGGGCTCACGGCACTACGCCAGCCCAGCAAGCCAGCACTACGCCAGCGCCGGCTCCAGCTCGGCCTCGAGCTTCTTCTTCGGATAGGCGCCGATCACCGTCTTGACGGGCTGGCCGGCCTTGAAGAGGATCATCGTCGGGATCGAGAGCACCTGGAAGCGAGCGGCGGTCTGCGGGTTCTCGTCGATGTCGAGCTTGACGATCCTCAGCTCCGGGCGCTCGGAGGCGATCTCCTCGAGCACCGGCGCAACGACGCGACAAGGACCGCACCATGGCGCCCAGAAGTCGACGAGCACCGGCCCCTCGGCCTCCAGCACCTCGGCGTCGAAGTTGTTGTCTGTGATCTGGGTGAGGGTGCCTGCCATCGTGATCTCCTTGGTCGCTTACCCATCACTATACAAAATGAAGGAGGCCGGCTCGAGGGTGGTGTCTCAGTTTGAATCGAGCAGTGCGGCGATCTCCGTGAAACTCCATACGTGATCGGCAACCCCTGCTGCCATGGCGGGGGTGCGGGGGTAGAGATCGGCGAGAGTCTTGTGCGGCCGCGCAAAGTTGTAGTGCATGAAGTGCAGAGCGATCGCGGCCATGTGGTTGTCGAGCTTCTTTGAGAAGCCGTTGGTCAGTCGCGTGAAGCGGCGCATGCCCATGCGCATCGTGAGGTTCTGGCGCTCGACGTAGCTGGTGCTGATCTTCGCCGGGTCCGGGTTGCCCTTGAGGACGCGCGTCTTGGTGCCCGTGCCGACTGCTGGGCTGTAGCGTGCCGAACGCTCGCGTGGCGCGCGGTACTCCTTTTGGAGCTGGGGTCCCGTAGGTGCTTGTCCTGATAGGTCGCGCACGCCCCAGGATCGCGGCTCGCTTCTCTGTGCTCAGCCTGTTCATACTGAATGTTATGCCTGAGCAGTCCTGCTTTGTCAAGGATTGCTTCACGTAGATCCATGATGCTATCATTGGTGTCCGTGTTGCCATCCATGTTTCAAGGCCAGTCCCTGGGGGAGCAATGATCTTCCAGACACCACCAATGAGCTTCGAAGAGGTCGCAGCTCTAAAAAAGATCGACGAGCTGCGACGTCAGCTTCGCTTCCGTGTGGCTCAGCCACGCAGGTGGGTCGGCCTTGTAAGGCGCGTTCTCGGCGCTCGTGCTATCCAGGGCTCGAACAGCATCGAGGGCTACGACGTGTCCGTCGAGGATGCCCTCGCGGCTATCGGCGGAGAGGAGCCGACAGAGGCCCGCGAGGAGGATTGGAACGCCGTTTCCGGCTACCGGCGAGCGATGACCTACGTGCTCCAGCTCGCTCAGGACGAGCACTTCGAATACACGCCACAAATCCTCCGCAGCCTCCACTTCATGATGACGGAGTACACGCTGGATGCCAGCCCCGGGCTATGGCGTCCCGGGCCGATCTGGATTCGAAACGACGCAACTGGCGACATCGTCTACGAGGGGCCTCCCGCCGACGAGCTGCCAGCGCTCGTCCAGGAGCTGACCGCCGATGTCTCATCGGACATAGAAGCCCCGGTCATGGTCAAGGCTGCCATGGCGCATTTGAATCTCGTGATGATCCACCCGTTCCGTGACGGCAACGGCAGGATGTCGCGCTGCCTCCAAACCCTCGTCCTCGCCCGCGACCAGATCCTTGCGCCCCAGTTCTCAAGCATTGAGGAGTATCTCGGGCGCAATACACAGGCGTATTACAAAGTCCTCCAAGATGTTGGAGCTGAAAGCTGGCACCCCTCGCGCGACGCTCGGCCTTGGGTTCGCTTTTGCCTAGAAGCTCACTTTGTCCAGGCGAGCAGCGTTCTGCGCCGAGTCAAGGAGTCGGAGGAGATCTGGATACGACTCGAAGCGATCTGCAAAGAAAAGCGACTGCCGCCACGGATGCTCAGCGCATTGTTCGACGCAACGGTCGGTATGCGGGTCCGCAACTCCTCCTACCGCGCTGCGCTCAAGATGTGGGAGGAGGAAATCACCAATCAGGGCGCTACCGATGATCTCCGAGCGATGGTCAACGCAGGGCTTATTGAGCGATTCGGGGCTCGGCGCGGGACCTTCTATCAGGCGGCCGATCCACTCAAGGTCATATGGGATGACGTCCGCAAGAACAGGAAACGGATCAGTGCTAGCTCATTGTTCTCCCTCACCGACTGACCACCTAGCGCGGGCCGCTCGTCGTGCGGCCGCAGATCGCTCTTCCGGAGTCATCTTAGCGGCGCGGGCCTTCCCTCTCTTCAAGCCGCCTCGACGCCCCAGCGCGACTGCGGCGGGATCCTTCCCGCTGTCTTCAGGCGCGTCCTCGACGTCGCCGGTGGCGATGTCCACGACCAGCTTGGCGAGCTGGTTCGGGTCCCGCGGACGCTTGCGTGACCGGTCAGGCATACAGCCAGCGTACCAACGAAACAAGAGAGGCGGTGGACGGGCCGCCCTCGAAGATGGTTGGCAGACGGACGACCCCTCCGAAACGAACCGAAGCACCAAAACACTACCCGGCGAGGCGGACCTCACACACGTCCGTCCAACCTTGGCGGGAGCATGATCGAACCTGGGTTCGTGTCTTGGCAGACAACGAGCCCAGACTGAGACACCACCCGGCTCGAGGGCACCGCCCGACTCGACTTTCACGCCAACGCAGCGCGTGCCTACGCGACGCGGCGAGCCGGCGCGCGAGGGGTATCGTTGCCCGATGCTCCCGCTTGCGGTCAGCGGCCCGGCCTATATCGGCGCTGTGGTGATCGCGGCGGTGCTGTTCCTGTGGTGGCTGCTGCGTGCGAACGCGCGTGAGGAAGCAGCGGAGCACGACGAAGAGCAGCGGCGCGATCACGGCGAGTGAGCGCGCCCCGATGCCGTCGATAGCCTCAGCGCACCGTGACGATCCAGCCGTCGGACCGATCGAAGATCGGCCAGCACACGATCGGGGGCGCGAGCCACGATCAGCGCACCGTGACGATCCAGCCGTCGGAATTACGAACGATGGGTGGGTGGATGTGCGTCAGCGCCGTGAACAGGTGCGGCGAGACGTAGACCTCGACGAACGCCGCGAGCACGAGCACAGGGATCGCCAGCGTGACCGTCACGAGGGTCGCTGCGAGCAGTTGCTCCCACTCGCCTTTGCGGCTGGCGAGGATCCATGCGGCCAGCGGCAGGAACAGCGCGATCAGCTCGGGGATCGCGTGCGGCAGCACCCCCAGCAGCAGCAGCGCGGGCGAGACGCGCAGGAAGTGGGACACGCCGGCGAGCGTGTGCCCGATGACGTACGCCTGCGCGCTCAGCGAGAAGGTGGTGGCGCAGATCACGAACGCGATCGCGATCCGCCCGCCATGCTCGTGCACCCAGCGCGACAGGCCACGGTGGTGCTGGGCCTGCAACGGCAGCGAGCTGCCCGCGATGAAGCCGGCCACACAGGCCATCGCGTGCAGCGCAAGCACCAATAGGTTGCTGGCGATGACGTGCAGGACTTCGGAGAGATCCCCGACGGCGAATGGCGGCTGCAGCGACACGATCTGCTGATAGCCGTGATCGAGCGAGGCGACGAGCAGCACGGCGAGCAGCAGGCCGGCCGCCGCCAGTGCGGAGCCGGCAAGCCAACGGCCGATGACGACGAGCGGCATGCGCTGCCAGGCGCGCAGTGTCGCGCGCGTCTGCTCCATGCCCTGAGCGAACGCAAAGGCCGAGGCGTCCATCTCAACCCATCGACGCCGGCGCTCGCCACCTGTAGCGCGGGCGTGCCCACAGCCGCATCGCGCCTCGGTGGGCGGGCGACGTCGGCGCCCGCGCGCTACCTGAAGCGCAGGAGCGGCACCAGCCACATCGCCTCGGCGGCGATGCGCCAGGACATCTTGCTCGTGCCCTGCTGGCGGTCGCGGAACACGATCGGCACCTCGACCACGCGAAATCCGGCCTGCACCGCGCGGTAGGTGAGCTCGACCTGGAACGCATAGCCCTGCGAGCGCACGCCGTCGAAGTGGATCGCCTCGAGCACCTCGCGGCGAAAGCACTTGAAGCCGCCTGTCAGGTCGCGCACGTGCAGGCCCAGCACCAGGCGCGCGTATGTCGAGCCGCCCTCGCTGATGAACCGTCGCAACAGGCCCCACTCGCTGACGCCGCCGCCCGGCACGTAGCGCGAGCCGAGCGCGAGGTCAGCGCCGTCCTTGACCGCGCCGAGCAGGCGCGGGAGGTCGGCGGGGTCGTGCGAGAAGTCGGAGTCCATCTCCATCACATAGCCAGCGCCCTGATCGAGCGCGTGGCGAAAGCCCGCCAGGTACGCCGGGCCGATGCCGTTCTTCTCGGTGCGGTGCAGCACCTGCATCCAGCCGTGCTCGGCGGCGATCTGATCCGCGAGCTGCCCGGTGCCGTCGGGCGAGCCGTCGTCGACGACGAGCACGCGAAAGCCCTGCGATGAAGCGCCGGCGAGCACCTCCGCGGCGGCCGCGACGATCGCCTGCACGTTCTCGGCCTCGTTGTAGGTGGGCAGTATCAGCCAGGGCTCACCGGACATCGGCCGGGTACCCTAGAGCGTCGCGCGACTGCCCGTCGCGCCCGCGACCGCGCTGGTCCCTACGCTGATGGCCGTGACCGAGCCCCAGCTGTCCAACGCAGCGATCGCCGACGCGTTCGAGGAACTGGGCGATCTGTATGAGCTGGACGGCGCGATCGTGCACCGGGTGCTCGCCTACCGGACGGCCGCGAAGGCCGTGCGCGAGGCTTCCGTGTCGGTCGCGGCCCTCGCGCGCGAGGGCCGCGCGAGCGAGCTGCCGGGGATTGGCAAAACCCTCCAGGAGAAGATCCTCGCACTGGTGCAGACGGGCGCGATCCCGGCGGCGGAGCGGCTGCGGGCAAAGTTCCCGCCGGGCTTGATCGCGATCACCCGCTTGCCTGGCCTGGGCCCCAAGCGCGCGCGGCTACTGCACTCCGAGCTCGGGGTCGACTCGCTGCAGGCGCTGCGTGACGCCGCGCTCGCCCAGCGCCTGCGTACCGTGCGCGGGCTGGGCCCGAAGCTCGAGCAGAGCGTGCTGGCGGCGCTGGCGGAGCTGGATACGAACCCGACCGCGGCACGCTCGGCCCGAATCTTGCTGCCGCGCGCGATCGAGATTGGCGAGGCGCTCCTCAGCGGTCTGCATGCGCTTGCCGGCGAAGGCGCGCACATCGAGCTCGCCGGCTCGATTCGCCGCCAGCGGGATTCCACAAAGGACATCGACATCATCGCCACGACCACTCGTCCGACGACGCTCGCCAAGAGCGTCGCGAAGCTCGAGCAGATCGAGCGGGTGAGTTCGGCGGGCAAGGCAGGTGCGAAGGCGCGCACGCATGCGGGCGTCGACGTCGACCTGCGGATCGCTGCGCCGGGGCAGTTGGGTAATCTGCTGCAGCACTTCACCGGCTCGGGCGCACACAACGCGGCCCTGCGGGAAGCAGCAGTACGGCGCGGCCTGCACGTGTCGGAGTACGGCATCCTCGACGACGCCGGCGGGGCGAGCGAAACCTGTGCAACCGAGCAGCAGGTCTACGCGCGTCTTGGTCTCGCCTACATCGAGCCGGAGCTGCGCGAGCATCGCGGCGAGCTCGAGGCCGCCCGCACGGGCACGCTCCCCGAGCTGATCGAGCTAGCGGACATCCGCGGCGATCTGCACAGCCACACGATCGCCTCTGACGGTCACAACACGATTGAGGAGATGGCGCTGGCGGCGCGCGAGCGCGGCTATGAGTACCTGGCGATCACCGACCATTCGGCCAGCCACGGCTTTGGTAACGACGTCTCGCCCGAGCAGCTGCGCCGCCAGATCGAGCTGGTGCGCGAGGCCAACGCGCGCATCGAGGGCATCGAGCTGCTGGCGGGCAGCGAGGTCAACATCCTGCCCGACGGCTCGCTCGACTACGAGGACGAGCTGCTGGGCCAGCTTGATTGGGTGGTTGCGAGCGTCCACACGTCGTTTGGCATCGGCGAGCAGAAGATGACCGAGCGCATGATCGCCGCGATCGAGCATCCGCTCGTGGACGCAATCGGCCATCCAACGGGCAGGCTCATCGAGCGACGTGAGCCGTATGCGATCGACCTCGACGCCGTGTTCGCGGCTGCGGCACGCGCGGGCACGATGCTCGAGATCAACGCCAACCCTGACCGGCGCGACCTCTCCGACGTCCACGCGCGCGCGGCCGCGCGCGCTGGGGTGACGCTCGTGATCGACTCGGACGCGCATCGCACGCGCACGCTTGCGAACATGCGCTGGGGCGTGGCCACGGCACGGCGCGCGTGGCTGAGCCGGGCCGATGTCGCGAACACCTCCTCGCGGCAAGAGCTCGAGCGGCTGCGCAAGCGCGCGAGCTAACAGTGCAGTGAGGCCCGGCGGGCCGCGACGACGCGCCCGACAGAGCGCCGGGTCAGCTGACGGCGCCGGCGTCGTAGAACTGCGGGCGCCGCGTGGGACAGTAGAAGGCGAGCTTGCCGGCGGCCGGGTCGTAGCGCACCACCCACACGCCCGTCCCGGTGCGCACGTGCGTGACCCATGTGCTCGTGCCGTTGCTTATGCGCGTGCACGGCGGAGCGGTGCGTGCCGTGAGCGGTTCGTGGAGGAGCGTGGCAGCGCCCGCCGACCGCGCGAACTCGGGAGTTTCGGTAACTACAGGCGAAAGCCTGGCAATCCGCGCAAGTGGCAGCAGCCCTTCGAGGGAGAAGTCGGGAAGCTCGCTCTGCGCGAAGCTCACCGCGACGGTGCGCACCCCTTCCCGCGCCAACGCGTCCAGCAGCCCCGGCACGTCCCCGTCGCGGTTCGGCGAGGAGGCCAGGAAGCCGGTGGTCGAGTACAGAATGACGCGGTCGGGGAGCTCCTGATCGCCCGACAGCCGATTGCTCAGCGCGAGCCTCGCTTCCCCGCCGACGCCGAAGGTGTTGCCGAGCGTGTTCGCGGACACGCCCAGCACGAGCACTGCGATCGCGGCAAGGCGGGCGGGGCGCGGCAGGCAAGCGATCCATCCGGCTCCAATGACCGCCGCATAGGGGAGCAGCGGCAGGCCGTAACGGACGTCGTGGTGAGCGGTGACGAATGTGATCAGTACCCACGAGATGAGCCCGCCCGCGAGGAACTCGAGCCGCACACCGCGCCGGTCGCGGCCGCGGACGACCGCCGCGATCGTCCACAGCGTACCCCCGACCGCGAGAATGAAGAGCGGCGCCAGCAGCTGGGTGTTGAGGACTGCCCAGAAGTACCAGGTGAGGTTCTGTGTCGAGAACGTCGGGGGGGCGATACCTGACACACCCTCTGACGAACCGGCAACTTCGAGCATCTCTCCCAGTAGTGAGAGGTGATCTATATACCAAGGCGCCCCGGTCACGAGCGCGACCAGGCAGAATGTCAGAAAGCCGCGCCAATTGCGCCAGCCGCCGTGCAGCAGGACGATAACGAGCAGGCCGGCGAGGAAAAGAGGGAATTGTGACTTGACGTTGAGACCAAGACCGCACGCGAGGCCCGCGATGCCCGAGGCGCCGATGCGGCTGAAGTCCTCGCTCGCGAGCACTAGCCAGATGGCGAGCGCAACAGCGGCCGCGAGCGGCGCATCGAGCATGAATACGTGGAACATCGAGGTCAGCAGCGGCGAGCCCAGCACGAGGAAGACTGCGAGCATCCCCGCCAGGCGCCCGAACAGCAGTCGCCCGGTGTGGTAGCAGCCGAGCGCGAGCATCGGCACGAACACGACGTTCTCGCCGATGATCGGCGAGGCGACGTTCACACCGCCGACGAACGTCGCGAGCGCGCCGACGAGATGCGTGAAGATGGGATAGACGGATGTCTGGGTGAACGGTCCCAGCAGGTTTCCCGCCTGCAACATAGCGTGATATTCGAACACCGTCGTCAGGTGATCGCCGGCGTCATAGATGGGAATGCTGCGGTCCTGTGTCAGCCACCAGCAGGTGAGAGCGATGAACGCCGTTACAGCACCGATTGACCCCCACGCGTAAGCGCTCCAGCGCGGGACGCCGACACGCGACACTGCGGCGATTGGATTGCCGGCCTCGATCGCGCTGCCTGCAACACCACTGGCTCTCGTGCGCACGCGAGAGCCACGGCTGGCCGGCGCGTCGAGGTGATCGGAGGCCGACACCGCTCGAATCTAGCCCACGCTGCCAGCGAATTCTACTTAACCTGGTGATTCCGGTAAAACTGTCTCTGTCTCGAATTAACGCGTGTGCGCAAGCAGGCGTGGCAGCAGCTTCTCGGCCACCAAACGGTCGACGGCGTCGCGTCTGAACGGAGCGAGGGCGTCCCGCGCGCGTGTCGCGTAGTCATCCGGCGGATCGCTCAATGCCACGCGCAGGGCGCCCTCCAGATCCTCGCTCACCAAGCGTGAATCGATCGCGCGCGCGATCGGCATGGCCGCATACGGGCCTGGCGTGGGGGTCGTGACGAGCAGGCACCCGTCGGCGAGCGCCTCCAGCTGCGCGATGCCGTGATCCTCGCGCCGCGGCGCGCACACGAACACACGCGCGCGCCGCACGAGCGCGCGATACTCGGCAGCGGGCAGCGCGCCAACGACGCGCACGCCCTCCTCGGCGCTGACGTCCACGCCGGCGTCCGCGAGCTCGCGCGCCGACACGCCCGCCACCACCAGCTCCTGGCTTCCGTCCACGGGCAGCTTCGCGCGCACCCCGCGCCACGCGGCGAGCACCCGGTCGAGCCCCTTCTTCATGGGGTTGGCCGCATACGTGATCGCCGCTATGTCCCGTGACGGCGCCACCGGCCCCGACGGCTCGACCGGCACCGGCACCACCAGCTCGCGCCCGCTACGCCGCGCCGCGCCGCGCGCCTCGTCCGAGCCGCCCTCGCTCCATGGCAACAGCAGCGGCGCGCGCTCCAGCCTGCGGCGCTCGAGCGGGCGTTGCCACAGCCCGTGGCGCCCCGGCCGGTTGCCGGCGGACGGCGCGTCGAAGCGAATCGCCCCCGCGCGCGGCCACAGCAGCGCCGCGGTCGTGCTCGAATACACGATCGCGCGCGGCGGCGAGGGCTGGCGCGCGAGCGCCCCGCTTGCCGCCGCGCGCGCCGCTCGCGCCCACGCGAGGTCGGTCAGCATCAGCGTGCGTTTCGGCGCGGGCGCCACCGCGCTCGCCACCGCCACGCGCGCACCGGCTCTCGCCAGCGCGTCGCGCAGCTCGCGATCGGCCGTGCGCAGCCCCTCGGTCGAGCCGAGCGAGACGATCAGCACGTCGAGTGGGTCGGCTGCATCGGCCGAGCGCGTGTCAGCCGCAGGCATCTCAGCTGACGGCGCCGTCGAAGCGCTCCGGGCGCGCCGCCTTGAAGCCGGGCGTGCGCACCAGCGACATCGGCCGCACCGGCGAGGTGCGCTGCACGTAGAAGCTCGCTCCGTCGCGCTCCTCGATCGCCTCCACGGCGGCATCCTGGCGGCGCCAGGAGAGTGCCCAGATGATCGCGAAGCCGGCGGCGATGCCGGGGATCTGCGGTGCGAGGAACGCGAGCCCGCCGGACAGCAGCGTGAACAGCACGAGCGGCCATAGGCGATTGACGAGGATCGCGCTGGGACGATGCTCGGGTAGCGTTGTGCTCGCCTTGGCGCTCGCCAGCAGGCGCGCGATCGGCGGATTCGTCTGCGCGCGCCTGCCCATCCGGATGCCGGTGGCAGCAGCGATCAACCACCAGCCGACGGCGATCTCCGCGAGCTGCGTGTCCGAGCGCGAGCTGGCGGCGATCACCGTCACGGCTGCCAGTGCGGTCGCGGCGCCGGCGCTGAGCAGCACGGTGGTCCTGAGGAAGTCGACGAACCGCACAGCGCTAGAGCAGCGCCTCGAGCAGTTCCCGCACGCCACCGGTGCCGTCGACCGTGAGGTCGGCCTCGAGCGCAAGGCCCGGCGGCGCTTCGTCGGAGGCGACCGCCACGCACAGCGCGCAGGACAGCCGCCCCGACTCGACGAGCGCGCGCAGGCCGCGAAACGCGTCGAGATCGGTTGTGTCATCGCCGACGTATACGGCCGCGTCGACCTCGCCGCCGCGCAGCAGCGTGGCGATCCCGAGGCCCTTGTCGAGCGCTACCGGAGGGCGCACCTCGAGCACCTTGCGCCCCCAGTGCACCGCGAAGCCCTCGCCCTCGGCGTGCTGCGCGATCTCCCTCACCGCCGCCGCGGCGCTCTCCTCGTCGGGCGCCCCGCGCCAGTGGAAGGCGGCGATCGCGTCCTTGTCCTCGCTGCGCACCCGCAGGCGCTGGTGCTCGGGCGTGAAGACGCGCGCGGCGAAGTCGCGCACGCGCGCGGTCCACTCGGCGAGCTCAGGGTCGACCTCGGGGCTAGTCGCGCCGGGTCGCAGCAGCTCGCCGCCGTGGTTGCCGACGTAGGCGATCGTCCCGATCGAGACGATCTGGCGGGCGGTGCTCGCGCGCCGGCCGCTGACGCAGCCGACCACCCGGTAGCGACGTGCGATCTCGATCAAGAGGCCGCGCGTGGCCTCGGGCACGTGCGCATCGGCTGCATGGCGGACGATCGGCGCGAGCGTGCCGTCGATATCGAGCAGCACGGCTGAGCGGGTGGGATCTGAGCGGATCGGCTTCGAGCGCCTCCACTAGCGTTGCGGCTGGGGACACGATCTCTAGTATGGCGTCAATGCTGGCTGGCTCGTCCGCTCGTGCAAGTGGTCGCTGAGCGCTCGCCCGGCCGCCCGCTGCGGCTGATGGCGATCGGCACGCTTGCAGGGCTTTTCAGCGGCTTGTTCGGTGTCGGCGGCGGCAGCGTGATCGTGCCGCTGCTGGTGCTCTGGCTCGGCTATGAAGAGCGGCGCGCGACCGCCACCTCACTCGCGGCGATCGTGTTCATCGCCGGCTTCGCCGCCGCAGTGCAGGGGCTCTACGGCAACGTGCGCTTGCTCGACGCGGCGCTCGTGGGGGTGCCGGCGCTGCTGGGAGTCTTGATCGGCACCTGGTTGCAGCAGCGCCTGCAGACACGCTCGATCGCGCTGCTGTTCGCGGCGGTGCTCGTGGCAAGCGCCGTGGAGCTGGTGATCCGATGATCGGCGCTGTCCGGAGATGATCGGCGCTGTGGCGAGCCGATCGGCGCTGTGGTGAGATGATCGGCGCTGTCGTGATCGGCCTCGCGGCCGGGGTCGTCGCTGGCCTGCTTGGGGTCGGAGGCGGCGTGCTGTTCGTGCCGGGGCTCGTGCTGTTCCTGGGGCTCGATCAGCATCAAGCCGAGGCGACGTCGCTGCTTGCGATCGTGCCGGTCGCGCTGCTCGGCACCTACCGGCAGGACCGTTACGGCAACGTCCAGCGCGCCGATGCGCTGCTGTTGGGAATGCTGTCGCTGGCGGGCGCGGCAGCCGGCGTCGCGCTCGCGAACGCGCTCTCGGGGGCGTTCCTGCGCGACGCGTTCGCCGCGCTGATCATGCTCGTCGCGGCGCAACTCGTCCACAGGACCCTCACGGCCGGGGATCAGCCGAAAAAGGCGTAGACTGGAGTGTTATGGGATTCGACAATCCACTCCACATAGCGTTCTTGCTGATCGTGCTGTTGCTCGTGTTCGGCGCCCGGCGACTGCCGGAAATCGGCCGCTCAGTCGGCTCCGGCATGCGCGAGTTCAAGGACTCGATCAGTGGCCAGAGCGCGCCGATGCTCAGCCAGACGCCGCAGCAGCCGCAGCCTGTCGTCGCACAGGCCACCGTTGCCCAGCCGGCGCCCGTCGCGCCCGCGGCCCCGGTGGCGCAGCCGGCGCCCGTCCCCGTCCAGACGCCCGCCGGCCAACCGGCTGCGCAGCCGGCCCCGCCCGCAGCCGCCGCGCCGCCGACAGCCGCCGCGCTGCCCGCGCAGGCTCCGGTCGAGTCCGCGCCCCAGGCCTGAGCGGGAGACGCGCGCTGAGGGTCGGTCCGGGCGCCTGTCCGGGCCGCTCGCTTGTGCGCCCGTTGGGACCGGCCCATGCGGCCCGGGGATCGGACCGTCCGGGCTACTCACCCGTGCAGGATCGGGCCCGTTTCGAGCGCTTCGAACGCTGCGCCGGGAACCTGCTTGAGCTGTTCCAGGCTTTCGTCGTTCCAGTGCGGGTTGGGCGCACCGGTGATGTACCACGGCGAGCCGTTGTCGGCGACGATCAGGCCGTAGCGCTTGAGCGCTTCGAGGATCACCAGCGATTCTCCGCTGAACCCAGCGAGGCTGTAGCTCGCCTTCAGCCGGAGCCGCAAGCCCATTGGTGGCAGGTTGAGATTGGCGCTCGTGGAGGCGAAGTGGGTCGCCGGGTGGATGTAGCCGTCCTGCGTCTCGGGCACGGTCACGCGCAGCGCATGGTCGATCTGCCCGCTCGCGACCTCGGGGTGGCGGGCCAGCAGCGGGAAGATTGGCAGGCCGGCGGCGTCCGCGGAGGTCCAGCCTTCGGGGCGTAGCGCGTCGCTGCGCAGGTTGAAGACCGCGCCGTTGGACGCGCTCCAGCCCGCTGCCTTGCGCTGCGCGTCATACAGCTCGTAGAGCTTGCAGCTGCCCCGCTGCAGGACGAGCACATGTTTATCTCCGTGCCCGTTCTTGCCGGCGCCCTCGATCGGCGCGTTGGCGGGAATTGGGTAGGGCCCGGGGTTCGATTCGGAGGGGTATTCGGTGAACTCGATTGGCACCTTGCGCTGCCTCGGCCCAACTATCGTGTAGGGGATGCCGTAGCTGGGGTTGGTGCCGAAGTCGGGGTGCAGGTGCGCGCTCAGCCCGATGCTCGCGATGTAGTTGGCCGAGTTGGGGTTGACCGGCGCATCGGCGATTTCCTGGTTGAGCGGATCTGAAGGCGGCAGGATCGGGCAGCCGTACTCGCGCACGGCACGCGTCCGACCGACTGGTGCTGTCGCGGCGTGCGAGGCGCTGGCGAGAGCGCTCGCAAGCGCTGCACCCAGCGTCAAGCTCGCGGCTACGGCTGCAGATCTGGCAAACATCTGGTCGGGGTCGCGAGTCGCGAGCCCTGCTCCCCTCGCCGCTCAGCGCTCAGCTCGATCTCCCTCCAGAGCCTCGGTCGCAGTCATTTGGCCGGGAGGCGGATACCGCCGGATCGGTCTGTCGAGCGGTCTTCCGGGGATGATCATTTGGATGGACACGACGTCCACCCCGGGGATGCGATTGAAGTGACGAATGTTTGCGGTCCCGACTCGCCAGCCTGCGGCCATGGCCGTGGCAGCCACGAGCCTGTCGTGGGCTCCAACGTCCGTCCCTGACGACGCGAGACCGGCCCAGAGTCGCGCATGTACACGAGCAACGAGCAGGTCGAAGGAAAGCGTCGGGAATGCGGCGAGCACGGCCTCCACGAACGCTTCACGCCGCCCGCGATGCTCTTCAGTGGCCCTGTGCACTCCGTGAAGCAGCTCGGAGGCGGTGATCGCCGCGATGCCAACGGCCTCGTTCTCGCCGAGCTGCGACTCCAAGCGCTGGGCGAGGCCTGTCGTGGCACGCTCCGCGGGCAGACCGCGCATCGCCCGCTCGAGCTCGATGAAGACGGTGGTGTCTAGGACTGTGCCCAAGGATCCTCTGGCGTCGGCCCAATGCTGTCTAGCACGGCCTCCATGTCCTCGACGAAAGCAGGATCAGGCGGCACAGACTGTGAGAGCAGGGCGAGAGCCTCCTTCAAGGGCCGACCACGACGCGAGGCAACCGCTCGGCCATGATCGTCCGGGTGAACGATGACGTAGGCCGGCCGCTCACGATTGAAGACCACCACCTCCTCGTGATGGGCCACCGCTTCGCGCGCCCGTCGAGGGATCCGGACCTCCTCAGATTTGATCGTCGCCATATGCCAACGATAACAGCACCGCACGTAAACGCACGGAAGCGTACGGCTCAGCTGACTGGCTGATCGCTGGGAAGCACGGAAGGCCGCGCCTCCGCCAGCAGCGGCGCGCCGCAGTGCCAGCAGTAGGCGGCGCCGCGGCTGTGCACGGCTCCGCAGGAGCGGCACTGTCCGTGCACGCCGGCCTCGGCGGTCGCGAGCAGCCGCTGCACCTCGCCGAGTTGCGCGTCGGCCTCCTGTAGCTCGGAGGCTTTGCGGGCGAGCACGTCGAGGCGGTAGTGGTCGCGGATCGCCATCTCGTAGGCGAGGCCGCCGAGGTCCCAGGTGAGCGCGGCGACGCGCTCGGCGAGCTCGAGGCGCTGGCGGCGCAGCTCGGACATCGAGCCGCTCGACGCCGGCAGCCCGCCCGCGGGCAGCACCACCCCGCGTGCGGCGCCCGAGTCCCCGTCAGCGTCAGCCGCCGCCACCGACTGTGGCTGCGCCGATGACCCGCTTCCGTTTCCGGTGTGCGTGCTCATTTGACTTCGATCGGCGCAGTGCTGAGTTTGCTGAGTTCTTTCTCGTGCGACTTGCCCGTGGTTTTGTTGAGTTTGCTCAGCGTCGAGGTGCTGACTTTCTTGGCTTCGGGCGCTTTCGCCGGCGTCTTTTCTTCGGCCTTTTCTTCGGCCTTGGCTTCGGCTTCTTCCTTTTCTTCTTCGCTCTTGGCGGACGAGCTGGATTTGCCCGCCGTCGCCGCGGGCGTGGTGGCGGTCGTGGGCGTCGTCGAGCTGCCGGAGGCCGCGAGACCGCCGAGGCCTTCGACTTTGATTACCTGCGCTGTCGTCGGCGCCTTGCTCTGCGTGACCCAGTGACCGACGAGCAGCCCGACGATCATCGCGAGCAGCAGTACCGAGAGCGCGCCGAACAGCGGCGCGTAGCGGCGTAGCCAGGCGGGGCCGGCCGCTGGTTCGATGTAGGGCGTGAAGGCGACCGGCAGCGAGTTGCCGGCGCCTGCGCCGAGCTGCGGCTGGCGCTCTGATCTCGAGCACGTCCAGGAATGCAAGCCGCACGGGCGAGCAGGGCTGCCCGCAGGAGAGGCAGTAGCGCTGGTCGGCGACGAGCGGCGCCGAGCAGTTGGCGCAGACGGAGCTCTCAGACGGGACCGGGGCGAGGCTCGTCATCTCGAGCTCTCCTTGCGGCTCTTCGCGTGCGTCTTGACGACGGGTTTCGCCGCCGCCCGCGCGGCAGCTTCGCTTTCGCGGCCGATCTTCGCGCTTTCCTGCTCGGTGCTCTCGCATGCGGCCAAGCCGACGCTGAGCATGCCGCAGCCGGCGAGCACGAGCGCCCGTCGCATCCGCACCGCCCCACGCCCAGGTCGCGGTGTCGGCCGATCTGCGATCGGCCACGCGCTCATCCAAAGGCTCCACGGACGTATTCGCGGGTGCGCTCTGCGCGCGGGTCCTCGAACAGGTCCTGCGCGGTGCCGTACTCGACGAGATCGCCGAGGTACATGAAGGCGACCTTGTCGGCGACCCTGTGCGCCTGCGCGAGGTTGTGCGTGACGATCACGACCGCGAGGTCGCGCCGCAGTTCGCCGATCAGCTCCTCGATCACGCCGGTGGAGATCGGGTCGAGCGCGCTGCATGGCTCGTCCATCAGCAGCACCTCGGGCCGCGGCGCGATCGCGCGCGCGATGCACAGCCGCTGCTGCTGGCCGCCTGAGAGGCGCAGCGCGGGACGGTCGAGGTCGTCGCGGACCTCCTCGTACAGCCCTGCCCTCCTCAGCGCGTCGATCACGAGCGGCTCGAGCTCGCGGCGCCCGGGACGCTTGCGGCCCTGCTCGCGCAGCGCGAACGCGACGTTGTCGAAGATCGACATCGGAAACGGGTTGGGCTGCTGGAAGACCATCGCTACGCGCGAGCGCAGCTGGGTGTCGACGAGCTCGTGGATGTCCTCGCCGTCGAGCAGTATCTCCCCGGAGCGCGACGCGCTTGCGGTCAGCTCGGTGAGGCGGTTGAGCGTGCGCAGCAGCGTCGTCTTGCCGCAGCCGGAGGGTCCGATCAGGGCGAGCACCTCGCCCTGATGGACGGACAGCGACACCGACTTGACGGCGGGCTTGCCCGCGTAGGCGATGCTGACATCGCGCAGGCTGAGGCGCTCGGGCCCTGACGTGGCGGACGCCGGGCGGACGGCCTCGCGCTCGCGCACCGGCCGCACGGGCATCGGCGCGCGGTCGAGCACGATCGTGCGCACGGGTGGCACCGCGGCCGGCGCCGGCGAGGTATCGCTCGGCTGCGCGATGCGCGGCAGCGGCTCGATCGCAGGCTGCCGCTCCGGCTCATCCGTCGTAAAGCTCCAGGGGTCTAGAACCATCTCGTCAGGACTCATCGACCACAATCTCCATCGACTGGACTTTGAGCATCAGAACACTGAGATTAGCGACTTTTTCAAAGGTTTGTGAAAAGTTCTGCGGCGTAGCCGACGCTATCGATATCGCGCGCATCGCTAGAGGACCGCCCCGACCGGCGCGAGGCCGGTCGCGCTCGCCTGCGCGCGGCCGATCCGCTCGACCACGAGGTTGAGCGCCAGCACGAAGATCAGCAGCACGAACGCGGCTGCATACGCCTTCTGCGGGGCGCCGCCTTCGCCTGCGGGCGAGTTTTCATAGATGTAGGTCGTCAGCGACGAGCCTGTGCCGCGCAGCACGTCGATGCCCGGGATCGAGCCCTGCGCTTCGATCCGAAGCGTGCTGCCGAGCAGCAGCAGCACGATCGCGGTCGAGCCGATGATGCGGCTGATGCCGAGCGTCACGCCGGTGGCGATGTTCGAGCGCACGCTGGGGAGCAGCACGCGGCGGATGGTCGTGATGCGCGTCTTGCCGAGCGCGAAGGCCGCCTCGCGCTGGTGGGCGGGCACCGCCTGCAGCCCGTCGCGCGTCGCGGCGTATACGGGCGGCAGCGCGAGCAGCGACATCATCGAGCCGGCCGCGATGAACGAGCGTCCGTAGACGCCGCCGCCTTCGGCGGTGAACGAGAACGGCGCGAACAGCGAAAGCTGGAAGACAGCGAAGCCGAAGATCGCGATCACGATGTCGGGCGTGCCGGCGACGACCTCGATGCTCGACTCGACGATGCGCGCGAGCGTTTCACGCGCCCGCCCACCCTGGCCGTACTCGGCGATCCAGACGGCGGCTGAGAGCGCCAGCGGCAGCGCGAGCACGATCCCGATCACAGTCAGCAGCATCGTCCCGAGCAGCGGGTCGAGGAAACCGCCTGAGCCGCTCTGACCGGCGCTGATCTGCGGGCGGCTGAAGATCAGGCCCGGGCGCAGATATGAGATGCCGCGGTAGCCCATGTACAGCACGATCGCCGCGGCGATCACGCACAGCGAGATGCCGGCGGTCCACGCGGCGACGAGCACGAGCCGATCGCCCCAGCGCCAGCTCATCGGCGAGGAGCGCCGGCCGCGCCCGCTGTTGTGAGGCGCGCCGCCGGTCGGCGGAGCCTGTGACGCGAACGTGCTCATCCGCGTGTCTGGTACTTGCGCAGCGGTAGCTTGACGAGATAGCCGGTGACCGACAGCGCGAACGCCGAGAACAGCAGCAGCAGCGCGAAGCCGTAGACGGCGGCGCCCAGCGCCGGTGAGCTGACGCCGTCGCGATAGTCGACGATCGCCGAGGCGAGCGTGCGCAGCGGCTCGAAGAAGAAGGGAAGCCCGTCGACGGGCTTGGGGCTGAAGGTCTTGCCACCGGAGACCATCTGGATCATCACCGCCTCGCCGAGCGCGCGCGCGGTCGCGAGCACGGCGGCCGCCACGATCGCGGGGCGAATCGCCTTCAGCGTCACCGCGCGCACCGCGCGCAGCGGGTTCAGGCCCAGCGCCACGGCACCCTCGCGCCAGGACGGCGGCACCGTGACGAGCGCCTCGCAGATCAGCGCGATCATGATCGGCGTGATCATCACCGTGAGGATCACGACGGTCACGCCCAGCCCGGCGCCGGTCAGCTGCACGACGTTCTGTACGGACACCTTCTCCTGCGTCGTGATGACGTGGTTGCCGACGAACGGCACGAGCACGAGGATCCCGATCAGCCCGTAGATGACCGACGGCACCGACGCGAGCAGGCGGATCATCGGGATCGCGATCCGCCTGACCCGAGCAGGCGCCAGCTCGACGATGAAGACCGAGGAGAGCACCGCGATCGTCAGGCCCAGCACACGGCGATCCCGGTTGTGAGCAACGTGCCGTAGATCAACGGCCACGCGCGCAGGTGGAAGACCGCCGCCGGCGGGTTGCTCGTCGCGGCGGTCATGTTGTTGATCTCGGTTTCGAAGTCGCCTCCGCCGAGCACCCAGCTGAGCCCGTTGTGCTGGAACAGCGGCCAGGCGCGCGTGAACACGAACACGGCCATCGCCACCACGCCGACGCCGATCAGCAACGACACCGCGCCGAGCAGACGCTCGGCGCGGTGGTCGGGCCAAGGGCTTTTGAGCCGCTCAAGCACGGCTCTCCCAGCCCGATCTGGGCACGGGCTTTGCGAGCCGCTTGATCACTGCTACGCGATCGGGATCCACTGGCTGGCGATGATCTTCTTGGCCGCGCCTGACGTGGTCGATCCAGTTGATGAAGGCCGCCGCGGCACCGGTGGCCGTGCCTTTGGTGACCTCGTAGAACACGGCGACGCCGCCGTACTGACCCGGACTCGGCTGTCGTCTGGTTGCAGGCGACGCCGTTGAACTCGACCGAGTTCAGCCCGCCTTTGTTGGCCTGGTAGTTGGACAGGAACCCGATGCCCGCGGGAGCGTTTTCGACTTCTTGGCGCATCAGACCCTCGGTGGCCTCTTCGGTGGCGCTGGACTCGACGCTTTTGCCTTCGAGCAGCAGCGACTTGAAGCTGGTCAGCACGCCGGCGACCGCCGTGCGCGTGAAGACCTCGATCGGACCGGTCTGCGTGGCGCCCGGGATGCCGCTCCACGTCTTGTCCTTGCCCGTGAAGATCGCCGTGACCTGAGCCTGGGTCAGGTTGGTGACCGGGTTCGACTTGTTGGTGACCACGCAGATCGCGTAGCGAGCGATCGGGTAGAAGGTCAGGCCTGCGTCGGCGCTGCTCGGTTCCTGCGCGACGTCAGCGATCGTGTCGCTGCCGTTTTTGACGTTGTTGATGCCGACGGTGGTGCCGCCCTGCGTGATCTTGAACCTGATCTTGTGCGGGTGCAGCTTGACGTACTTGGCCGCGAGCAGCGACACGAGCGGGTAGGAGGACGTGGCCCCGCTGATCGTGACGAGCGCAGTGGCGCTGGCGGCTGCGGGCGCCGCAACCCCGACCACGCCAGCCACCGTGAGGGCGACGGAGAGACGGCGGATTCGATGCATTGAAAAGAGGCTCCATTTCGAGATCGATTGACAAGAAGTTGACAACGCGGAGGGCGGAACATAGCATATCCCCATAGACCTGATCGACATTAGCTATTTTGTTGATTAGGTCTGAAAACTTGGGAACCCGGGGGCTCCGTCGTCCTGGGGTCTGCCGTCGCTTTACGATAATTCCGCTTCGCTAAATGAACAACACGCCTGAGAACCCAAAGTCGCACTCCCGCGAGCCAAAGTCCTTTCGGGCGCCGTCGGCGCGCGTGACCGCGGCGCTGGCCGCGGCGACGCTGGCGATCGGCGTGGCGGTGGGCGCCGCGATCGGCCCGGCCCCGGCCCCCTCCCAGGCCGCGCCGACCCTGCCGCTGCTGATCGAGTCGCTGGCCCGGGGGGCGGCTGAGCGCGCCGCTGCGGCCAAGGCCGCGAGCGTTCAGCCGCCGGCGATCACGGCCGAAGCGACGCCGACGCGCAAACGGCACAGGCGCAAACACAAAGGCGCAGCTGCCGAAGAAGCGACGAGCGCCGCGAGCACGGGCTCGGAAGCCAATCCGGAAACGACGACGCCAACGTCGACCACGCCGGCCTCGACGACGCCGAAGAGCACCTCCAAAGCGAGCACGCTGCCGCCTGTCACGCACGTATGGCTGATCGAGCTGGCGGGAACCTCGTTTGCGTCCGCGGCCGCGCAGCCGGCCGCGGCGCCCTACATAGATACACAGGCGGTCCCAGCGGGGACGCTGGTGAGCGGCTGGTCGGCGCTTGACGGCGGCGCATTCGCGAACGCTGCGGCGCTCGTGGCGAGTACGCCGCCGCAGCTGCTCGACACGATCGTCCAGCCGGCGTGCCCGGCATCGTCCCCGGAGGTGGAAGGGGCGGCGGGCGCGTCGTGCGCGACGGAAGCCGGCGAGTTGACGGCGGCCGATGAATTCCTGAAGGCGACGATCCCGACGATCACTTCGAACGCGGAGTTCCGCGAAAGCGGCCTGATCGTCGTCACGTTCGCGTCGATCGCCCAGGCCACCGCGACCGGCCTGCCGGCGGGCGCGGCGACGGCGACGCTGACGAGCCAGCCTCCGGCCGGCGTGCTGCTGATCTCGCCGTTTGCTGCGGTCGGCGCGCGCTCGACGGCGACGTTCAACCCGACTTCACCGAAGCAGAGCCTCGAAAAGCTCTTGCGGCGATGACAGACCCATCAACCAACGAACGGAGACCCCCGTTGCACCTCATCGAACCAGCGCACCGCAAAGCGACATGGTGGCTCACCGCGATCGTGGGCTTTGTGGCCCTGCTGCTCGCGATCCCGGCTATCAGCCATGCCGAAGAACCAAACCCCAACAACTACAACTGCATCGGCAAGACCGCCGCGGGCCAGCCTGAAGCTGGTAACGAAGAACAGCAGGTGCAGTACTCGTTCTATTGCAACGGCCCGATTACCGGCTATCAGCTGCAGTCGCAGATCCCGGTGACGGGCGTTGCGGGCAACCCGGTGTTGACGTCCAACGCGACCAGCAAGTCGCTGTCGGAAACGTTCTCGTGCTCCGGGGAATTCCCGGGCTTTGCAGCCAATTGCGTGGGCCTTGCGAAGCTTGGATTTGAGACGATCACGGGGCAGTTCTCGGTCGGCACGAAGCTCTGCAAGGAGCCGCGCGTCGATCCCCTGCTGACGGTTACCTACGCGTATCTCGAAAAAGGCGTCGTCACGCAGGCGATCTCCGGTCCGTTCGACCTGGGCCGCCCGTCGGGCTGCCCGGCGGACGCGTACTCGGGCTATGACCGCTTCAACCCGAAGCCGGAAGCGACACACAAGAAGAAGTCCGCGAAGGGCAAGAAGAAGGCGAAGAAGGCGGTGGCGAAGCGCTAGCCACCGAGGCCTGGCGGGGGTCTCGGCGTCAACGCCGGGCAGGCTTCTCAGCCGAGCCGGGCGCGTTTCAGAGCTAACGGGGGCGGTGTCGCGCACTGGCGCGGCACCGCCCGTGCGTCTCTACGTCTCTACGCTTCCGTGGGTGAGAGACCGGAGCAGCCGTCGCCCATAGGGTGCGCGTCGAGGTGCTGCGCGACGGGCATGTCGCGAGTGCGGGGACGCGCGCGGCGATCGAGCGCTTCTTTGCGGGCATTTGCGATGCGGGCTACCTCAAGTTCGCGCGTCTGTTCACGGGCGCACAGGTGCTGATGCACGAGGGCGCCCACCAGGTGATGGGGCACGCTCAGCCCCGGCCCTGCGAGCGTGCCCGACCGCGGTACTGTCACCTGCGGCGCGCAGCTATGAGGCGTACACGTTCACTGCGGAAGCGTTCCAGTTGGGGACCTTGCAAGATCTCACTGCTGATCCCCGCTTCAGTCGCCCAAGCCAGCAGCGCTCGCTTACTTCTTGCCGGACTTGTGTCGTCCGGCCGAGTATGACTTTCTGACTCGCGCTTCGCACGCTATCCGCTTCTTCTTCACCAGTCTTCTACAAGCTTTGACCTTCTGTGTCTCGGTCAGCGCCTTCGCTTTGGATGGTGAGCCTCCTTGAACGAGGCTCACAACCGGAGCGCCGGACGGCGCCATAGCGCTCGTCGCGGCCGGGAACCCCGAGCCCACAGTCATGAATCCTTCTTCCCGGCTGCGCATCGTGGCGGCTTCTGCTTCTTCGCGAGCCTTCCGTGCGGCAGCTTCGCTTTCTTCGCCGGCTTTCTTGGTAGCCGCTTCTTCCTCGTGGAATCTGCTTTCGGCGGCAGCTTTTTGTTCTGTGGTTCCCAGAGAGGCTAGTTCTTCGGCGTGCTTCGTCCTGACCGCGGCTTCTGCTTCTTCGCGAGCCTTCCGTGCGGCAGCTTCTCTTTCCCCAGCAGCCTTCTTGCTCGCTTCCGCTTCGTGAAGCCGCCTTTCAGCGACGACTTTTTCGCGCTCGCTTAATTTCGGCGAGCTCGGCTTCAGGGGGATCGACCTCCGCCAAGGCTTCGCGGCTTTTTTCGGTCGTGTTGCCGAATTCACCGACGCTCAAGCATTCCGCTTCCGCTACGCAAGAGACCCCTATGAGCGACTCGTTTACGCCGCCCGCGGGGTTAGGTGTTTCCGCGGCAGTCCACGTCGTGCCGTTCCATTCCTCTGCGAGGCTCACGTCTTCCGCGCGCTTGGCTGGAGGGCTTTCTTCAAGTTGTCGTACGAAGCGCCCCGTGGCGGTACAGGCCGTCGCCGACGTGCACGAGACCCCATAGAAGTAGCTTTCATGCCCGATTTCGGATGGCACGGCCACGGGAATCGCGGGTTCCTCTTGCGTCCACGTAGTGCCGTTCCAGGACTCTGCCACCGCACTGTTCGGTGGCGGAGGGAAGGTTTCGCCAGGTTTGTGCGTTTCCACTTTGACCCCTACCGCCATGCACGACGTAGCCGACACGCAGGACACCGATTCCAGCCTGCGTTCTTCCCCTTCTTTCAGCGCGGGCAATGCCTGCCGTGACCATGCGATGCCGTTCCACCGCTCGACCAGTCCTTCGCTCGCCTCGAGCCCCACGGCGGTGCATGCGGTCGCTGCCGTGCAAGAGATGCTGTACAGCGCCGACGCTTCACCGGGCGGGGAGGGGATCGTTTCCATCGTCCATGCGGTGCCGTTCCAATGCTCGGCGACCATCGCCGGCCCGCTTTCGATCGTGCTCCCGCCCCCGCCTATCGCGATACATGCTGTGGCTGACGTGCACGAAACGCTGTTCAGCCCGCCGTCTGTCGGGCTGGGAACCGCTGTCGTCGTCCATGCCGTGCCGTTCCACTGCTCCGCCAGGGGGACGTCGTGAGACGCGGGCGGACCGGGCGGCGCCGGTGCTTCTTCACTTCCGCCGCCGCCTACAGCCATACACGCCGTAGCCGACACGCACGACACACTGTCCAGTTCGCTCCACGCGTCCGTTGTGCTGGCGGGCGTTTCGAGCGCCCATTCAGCGCCGTTCCAGCGCTCCACCAGGGGTACTCGCGGCCAGCCGTCACTGCCCACAGCTGTGCAGGCCAGGAGCGAGGTGCATGACAAGTTTGCCAAGTAGCTCCATCCGACTCCTTCCACTTTGGGAGTAGTCTGGAGCGACCAGGTAGCGGCCGAGGCTGAGCTCGCGACTGTGCCGCCCGCGAGGGCAGCAGCACCTAGAACACCGCAAAGCCCCAGCAGTCGCCTCGACATCTATCGCTCTCCCTCTGTGTGCCCGGCCTCCGAGCGGACCGTATCGTTCGACGATTTTCGTTCAACGCGCTGTCTCTTTACAAGAGGCGTTTTCTACTTGCCAAACGCGGCGGTGGAATGTGGGACCCGGCCCTGCCCGGCCCGCCTCTACAGCAGGCTGTTGGTCATGCGTTCGACCTCGGCGATCGAGGTCGTGCCTTCGCGCACCTTCTGCAGCCCGTCGTCGCGCAGGCGCAGCATGCCTTCGCTGAGCGCGACCTCGACCATCTGGTCGACTGAGGAGCGCTCGAGGATCAGCGCGCGGATCGGCTCTGAGACGCTCATCACCTCGTACAGCGCGATGCGCCCACGGTAGCCGGAGGCGGCGCAGCGCGAGCAGCCGACGGGCTCATACGGCTCGGCGCCGGAGAGGCCGTGCTCGGCAAGCACGCTCTCGGAGACGCTCTGCGGCCGCTTGCAATGCTTGCAGAGCATGCGCACGAGGCGCTGGGCGACGATGCAGTCGACGGCGGAGGACACGAGGAACGGCTCGATGCCCATGTCGATCAGGCGCCCGAGCGCGCTGGGCGCGTCGCGTGTGTGCAGCGTGGAGAGCACGAGGTGCCCGGTCAGCGCGGCCTCGATCGCGATGTGCGCGGTCTCGGCGTCGCGGATCTCGCCGACCATGATCACGTCGGGGTCGGCGCGCAGCATCGAGCGCAGGCCGACGTCGAACGTGACGCCGGCCTTGGGCGCGATCTGCATCTGCTTGATCCCGGGGATGCGCTTCTCGACGGGGTCCTCGATCGTGAGGATGCTGCGCTCGCCGTCGTTGAGCTCGTGCAGCGCGGCATACAGCGTGGTCGACTTGCCGGAGCCGGTGGGACCGGTGACGAGCACGGCGCCGTTGGGCCGTTTGATCGCGCTGGAGAAGCGCTCGAGCTCGGGGCCGTGCATGTCGAGCGACTCGAGGCCCTTGATCACGACCCCGCCGCCTTGGTCGAGGATCCGCATCACGACGCCCTCGCCATTGACGAGCGGTAGCGTCACGACGCGGATGTCGACGCGCCGCCCGTCGACGGTCAGCGCGAAGCGACCATCCTGCGGCAGCCGCTTCTCGGAGATGTCGAGGTCGGCCATGATCTTGATGCGCGAGACCACGCCCATTGCCATCCTGCGCTTGACGGTCGCTGCGGGCGAGAGCACCCCGTCGACGCGGAACAGCACGCGCGTGTCGCCCTCCTCGGGGTTGACGTGGATGTCGGAGGCGCCCTGCTGGATCGCCTCGGCGACGATCGAGTGCACGAGCTTGATCACAGGCGCGTCGCTGTCGGCCTCGTCGACCGACAGCTGCTCGCCCTCCTCCTCGGCGTCATCGTCGACGATGTCCTCGATCGACTCGTCCATACGCGAGAGCCGTGCGAGCAGCAGGTTGAGGTCCTCGACGGAGGCGGCGGCTGGCCTGACGCGCCGCCCGGTCATCATCCCGATGTCGTCGATCGTGAGCACGTTCGTTGGGTTGGCCATCGCCAGCAGCAGCGAGCCGTCGTCGCTGAAGCCGATCGGCAGCGCTTGGTAGCGCTTGGCGGCTTGGATGCCGACGAGGTTGACGGCGCCCATATCGAGGTCGTAGGCGGTCAGGTCGACGAAGTCCAGTCCGAAGCGCTCGGCGACGACGCGGGCGAGCTGGTCGTGGCGCAGGATGCCGCGCTCGACGAGCACCACGCCGGTGGGCCGGCCTTGCGCGCGGGCGGCGGCGACGCCCTCCTCGACCGTCCCGCGATCTGCAAGCCCGAGGTCGACGACCACCTCGCCGATCATCCGCGTCGAGCGCCCAGTGGCACGCGGCGGATACAGGCCTTTCTGCTCTTGATTGGTCGGCCTGGGGCCGTTGATCCGGCGCTCGTCCTCAGGCGCCCTGTGCGCGGGGCCTGGAGTCGAGGCAACGGTTGGCGTGGCGGAATCGCCCATCACAGGCTTCTATCGGCATCGCCAGAGGCCCGCTTGACCTGAGAGACGGTGGTTCAGGCCCGCAAAATCGGGGCAGTTCCGTGCTCGAGCACGCCCTTGACTTGAGCGTCGAGCGCGTTCAGCCGATACAGCGCGAGCGCCTCGGGCGAGGCGAAGCGCTGCCCGGATGACGCGTCGGGCCCATGATGGAGGATCACGCAGTGCTCGAGCGCGAGCCGGCGCTCGCCGTCGAGGCCGCGCGGCGCGTGCTCGACGATCACGCGCAGGCCGAGCTCGACGTGCCCGAGCAGCGCGCCTTCGCGGCTGCGCTCGATCTCGGCGCCGTATGTGAACTCGCGCGTCTTGCCGAGGTCGTGCACGATCGCGGCACTGAGCAGCAGGTCGCGGTCCAGGCGCGGGTGCAGCGGGCACAGCTCGAGCGCCATCGTGGCGACGGCGACGGTGTGCTCGAGCAGACCGCCGAGATAGGCGTGGTGGCCAAGCGGCGCGCGGCCGCCGCCGCTTTGACCCGGCAGCGAACAGGGCGCGAGCCGCATCTGCTCGCGCAGCGTCGCGTCGCCGAGCAGCCGCTCGAGCAGCGCCTTCAGCGCCGGGTCGTACACCTCCCGCGCGAGGTGCTCGAGGAAGCCTTCGAGCTCGTCGCGGTCGCGGTAGGCGGTCGGCAGGAAGCGCGCGGGGTCGGCGTCGTCGCCTTCGGCGCGCTCGATCGTGCGCAGCTCGATCTGCAGCTCGTCGCGGAAGCGCTGCACGCGCCCGCGCACGCGCACGAGCTGGCCGCGCTCGAAGCGCCCGGCGAGCACGTCGGCGTCGCGGAAGGCGCGGGCGAGGATCGCACCGGTGCTGTCGCGCAGCTCGAGCGTCAGATAGGGCGTGCCGGCACGTGAGATCTGGCGCTCCTTGCGCGTGCACGCGAACACGGCGTCGACCTCGTCGTCGCTGCGCAGTGTGGCGACGCTCTGGAGCTGCTCGGCGGGGGTTTCGGGTGAGGAACGCATGGCGGAGGCCATCGTCTCATGATGTACGGTGGTTCGGATGCAGCCCTTGATCTGGGACCGCCGTCCGGACGGCCTGAGGGCCCCGGCGATGGTGTGTGCGTTTGAGGGCTGGAACGACGCGGGCGATGCGGCTTCGAGTGCTGTCTCGTTCCTGGCTTCGGCGCTCGACGCGCGTCGCTTTGCGCGGATCGACTCGGAGGAGTTCTACGACTTCCAGGCCAACCGCCCGCGCATCCGCTTCGACGAGAGCGAGACACGCGAGATCGAGTGGCCGACGGTGGAGATCTTCGAGGCGACGGCGCCGCGTGCCCCGCGCGACCTGGTGCTGGTTCAGGGCGTCGAGCCATCGATGCGCTGGCGTGCGTTCAGCGCGCACATCGTCGACCTTGCGGAAGCATTGGGCGTGCAGGTCGTGGTCTCGCTCGGTGCACTGCTCGGCGACGTCCCCCACACGCGCCCCGTCGCGATGAGCGGCCACGCCTCTGACGTCGCGCTGCTCGATCGGGTCGGCATCCAAGCCTCGAGCTATGAGGGCCCGACGGGGATCGTGGGCGTGCTGCACACGGCATGCGCGCAGGCGGGCTTGCCGTCGGCGAGCCTGTGGGCGTCGGTGCCCCATTATGTCGCCGCTGCCTCCAATCCGAAGGCGGCGCTCGCGCTGCTGCGCCGGGTCGAAGTGCTGATCGGGGTCTCGGTCGACGTCTCCGAGCTCGAGTCCTCGGCGGCGGACTACGAACGCCAGGTCGGCCTGGCCGTTCGCAGTGACCCAGATATCCAGGCGTTCGTCGAACGGCTCGAGCAGGCGGCTGACAGCGAGGAGCAGAGCGCGCCAGAGGATCTGCCTTCGGGCGACATACTCGCGAGCGAATTCCAGCGCTTCCTGCGCCAGCGGGGGCGTGAGGGGATGTAGCGCCTCGAGCGCGGCGTGAGGCTCTCTCACACGTAGCGCTACTGAGCAGTGCTTGTGCCTATGGCCGCTTGTATACCGCGTCGTGGTTGCAGTGATTTCGTAGTACGACGGTCCCGTCCTCCCAATGGAAGCTGACCCGATTCGCTCGATCCACGCGAGCCGAGAACACTCCCGGATGGCTCTGTATCCCGTGCGTCCTAAGACCGGGATGGCGGGGATCTTCGCCTAGACGCTCAACGCACTCAAGGACCGCCGCCTGATCCTTGGGGTCCTTGTCTCGGAGTCGCTTCTTGAACGTCGAGTCAAGCTGGATTTTCGGCATCCAACTTTAGTCGTCCTCGCTGAGGAGCCACCTGACGGCTTCGCGTCCGGTCTCGAACTCGCGCACGTCGCCGGCCTCCCGAGCGGCAGTCGACTCCGCTTCGCCCTCTCGCCACTTGCGGGTCCAGAAAATTAGCTCGTCGGCCGAGATGAATGTCGGGACGACGCGGCGAAGACCCGGGGAGGCGTTGCTGGCGGCAGGCGCAACCCCCTGCACTTCGAGCATGCTGGTCGATGCAGCGGGGTTGAAGGTGATCGTGCTGGTCATGATTCTTCCTGATCCTCGATGACCTTCCTAAGATCTTGGTAGTTCGTGCGCGTGCGTTCAAGCGCCGTAATCAGTTCGTCCAGCCCGCCCGGGGTCAGGGCGAACCGCGCTATGGGCTTGATCGGGATGTAGTTTAGAGCGGCTGCCTGGGCCTCTCGCTCCGCCGCAGTATCCCCCATGATCGTCGGCGGCACAAACGAGCCGACGTTGACGAATACTGCATTAGGCCCGACAACGCCGACAAATGCATTCGCGAAGTGCACGGGCAACTCCTCCGCGCCAATCCAAGAGCCTTGAATCTCGATCGCCGTGGGATCGTCTGTCATGCCCATCTCCTCGACACTCGTCCCGCCCCGCATGACCGCTGGCACCGAGTCGTCAGCATACAGGCCCTAGCGCTAGCCCGAGACGCAGGCCTGACCCGCCGAAGCGCGAGCCGGTTGCCTTGACTGCCTTCGCCGACACGGCGCAGCGAGTGCCTCACAGATCCTCACGGGTGAGATCGACGAGGATCGGCTTGGGGCTGATCGTGCGGGCGTGCACGATCGCGGGATGACCGTCGAATGGGAGCATGCTGAGCTCACGGTGGCCGAGCATCGCCACCGGTTGGCTGCTTACGCTCTGCCCGTGCTGCATTGGTTCCCAAGGAGCTCCGCGCTGGGCGCTGGTTGACACTTCTGCGGCGGCGCGCTGGCCGAGCCGTTCGGCGAAGTAGTCGGTCGAGCGGCGATCGGCCCCGGAGAGCATGATCATGGTTGCGCAATTGGCGAGGATCGCATCTCGGTGCTCTTCGCTGAACTGGCTGACGCTGTTCGCGGTGAGCGTCATTGCGAGGCCCGATCTCGCGCCCTGGGCAAGCAGTCCGGCCAAGCGCACCCTGCCTTGCACACGGGGGGCGTCGTCGAGCATCAGCACCGTGGGGGCGCCTCGGTCGAGCAGGCTTCGCCCGCAGCGCTCGCCGGCCAGGGCGAGGATCAGCGACAGCGTTGCTTGGGCGGTCTGCGTCGCGGTGGCGGGAGAGCCAACGATCAGCAACGTCGGCGATTCGATGAGTAGCTGCAGCTTGAATCCCGGCTGCTCGGTGACGCGCAGCACCTCGCTCGTCGCGAGCGGCCGCAGCCCATCGACGATTCGGCTGACGGCCCCTGGAAACTGGTCGGGCGCAAGCACGAGCAGCTCGCGCAGGTCGCGTGCGGCGCTGCGCCCGGAGTGCTGCGCGAGGAGCTGTTTGAGGCGCCTTTGGTCGGCGAGCGCGTCGAGCATCGTTCCCAGCGGCTGGGGCAGCCCCCGCGCTAGCGTTAGCAGCCCCATCAGGTAGCGCATGTCCCGGCGATGCTCGTGGTCTTGGCGCTCGGCTCCCAAGATCGCCGCGGCTGCTGCTTCGACGGCTTCCTCGCCGTCCAGCTCGTCGACCCATCGCCAGGACGAGGATGCTCTCGGGTTCTTGTAGTCCCAGTGAAAGACTCGCACTTCGAGCTTGCCCTGACTCGCACCGTACTGTTTCAGTTCTTGCCACAGCTGGCCGTGACCGTCGACGGCCACTACGCTGTTGCCCATCGCTAGCGCCCGGTAGATCCATGGCACGACGATCGAGGACGTCTTGCCTGACTGCGGCGGACCGATCACGACGGCGTGTCTGGTGATGTCCTGTGGCGCGAGCCCGATCTCACCGGGGATCAGCTGCCAGCCTCCGCCCGGATAGCGGACATGCCCGAGGCGGTACGCCCAAGCCGCGAGCTTCAGCTCTTGCGGACGCGCCAGTCCGCGGTAGTCGAGCACGCCGGCCGCCAGCTCGGGTGGTGGAGGTGGGTCGTCGGGGCCGATCAGGCCGCCGCGCGCGATCCGCGCGGCGTGTCGGCGCTGGGACTGCTGGACGCCGGCATGCCCGACACGGAAGATCCCGAGCACCGCGTCGACGAATAGCTTCAGCGACCCCCACACCAGCTGCACGAGCGAGCCAGGCACTTCCCTAGGCGCTGTCCGCCGCGTCCTGCGGTGGCTCCTGTGGCCAGACCGCGACGAGCGTTCGGTCGTCGTCGTAGGTGGCCTTGGCGAAGTCGACCAGGTAGGACCATGACGACAGCGGCGGCGGCGTGACCAGTTCGCGGGCGAACAGCTGTCCCACGTCACCGCCGCCTGAGCCGAGCGGCCCGGAGAAGCCGTCGGTGCCGATCAGCAGCACCTCGTCGCGCTCCAGGCGGACGCTGCGCGCTTCCGGCACGGGAAGGTAGGGCAGCGCTAGGACCGCGCTGGTCGAGAAGTCATCGTCCTGCTCTCGCTCTCCGACGAGCAGCTCGTAGGCGCTGCCGGCGAGCCGGAATGCAGGGGAGTCGCCGATTGCTGCCACCGACGCCTGCATGCCGCCGGCGGTGGAGCGTTCGACGACGGCGAGCGTGAGCGTGGTGCCGAGATCGCGCGAGACCGCTTGGGCCTCGTCCTGTCCGGGTCGCTCGCGGTGCTCCTCGCCGGCCGCGCGTCTGTGCTCCACGACCAGCGCAGCCGCTGCCCGGTTGAAGATCGTCGGCCACTGCAGCGACTCGGGCGCACGCTCGACCAGTTCCTCCTCGATCGCCTCGACTGCGTGGCGGACAGCCAGCGCCGCACCGAGCCCGCCGCGTGTGGCCGAGCCCAGGCCGTCCGCAACCGCGATCACGAGCGCTTGGCGCGCGGCGCTCGGGCGCAGGCAGAGATCGTCCTCGCGCGCTTGGCCATGGAAGCGCTTGCTGCGCCCTCGCACGGAGGCCGCGCGCACGATCAGTCCGCTGGCCGAACCGCCGTCCACCACCGTGTCGGGACGATATGGGGAGCTGCCGGCGTCGAGTCTCGGCTCGACGTGGCGTACTCGATCGACCCCGAGCTCGTAGGTGGCCCTGCAGACGGGCGCGGCCTCCGCCGCGGGCGTTTGGGCTTCACCAGCGACGGCGCTGCGCTTTAGCACTCCCAGCACATCCCGAGCTGGCTACAGCACGTCGGCCTTGAGCGACACGAAGCCCTCTGGTTCGGGCACCTCGATCTGCTCGCTGCCGCGGGCCAGCGCCTCGGCGGACTTGCTGATGCTCTCCACCAGGCTCGCCCCGAACTCCGCGATCGCATTCGCCGCGGACATGCTGTCGCTCTGTATCCAGGCGTACTTGGGCGCCGTGGCCACTGTCTTGATCGTGTCGCCTTGAGCCTCGCCGATGCCGAAGGCGAGCACGTGGGGTCGCTCGCGAAACGCGTCCGACTTGAGCTCCTCGAGAGCGTCGCGCCAGCTGGACTCCGGGTGATCCGTGGGCTGACCGTCGGAGAGAAAGAAGACCAGCGGGCGACGCACCTTGTAGCCGTCTGCCTTGAGCGTGGCCACGTCCCCGGGAAGGCGGTGACGCAGGTCCTCGAACACTGCGCGGTAGCTGGTGCCGCCGTCGCGACAGGCGATCGCCGGAATCTCCATGTCGTCTGTGAGCGGACCCAGCTCGAGCCGGCAGAGGGCATCGCCGGCGAACGTGACGATTCCGAATCTCGCCTTCTCGCCGACCGCCGGCGACTTGGCAGCGGTGTCGCGCAGCTTCGAGAGCGCGTCGTTGAGCTGGTCGATCGGCTCGCCGTGCATCGAGTGCGACTCGTCGCCGACAAAGTAGATGGGGAGCACGTCACCCCGTGTCTCTTCCATGGCCTCTCCCCCGATGTAGGATCCGTTTAATGGCGTGATCTTGGCAGATGAGATCCATGACTGCAAGCGTTTTTGAGACTCGCGCAAGGCTGCTTGCGGGAGCCCGTCTCAGCCGGCTCGACCGATACGATTGTGTGAACCTCGAATGATCATCGAACGAGCAAGGCTGACTCTCGGTCAGCGGGTGGGAAAAGGCGGGCAGGGCGAGGTCTACGCGATCGACTCGGCCCCGCGCGAGCTCGAGTGGGCTGGGCCGACGGTTGTGAAGATCTATCGGGCCAGTCTCGCGCGCGCGGCCCTCGAAGCGTTCGACCGCAGGACGCAATGGGCACTCGATTTGCCCGCAAAGGCACGCGAGGAGCTCCATGCGGCAGCGTGCTGGCCGCTGGCCGCGATCGAGCACGCAGGCGCGCTGGTCGGCATCGCAATGCCCGACGAACGGCGTCGGCACGAGGCGCAGATGACGCTGCCGAGCGGCGACACAGACACGGTTCTGATGCTGCTGGAACACGTCCTGTCCGACGACGGATACCTGCAGCGCTGCTTCGGCATGACATGCGACACACGCGTAAGGGCTGTGATCGCCGAACGTCTCGCTTCCTCGCTGGCCGTCTTGCATCGGCACTCGATCGTCGCGTCCGACATCTCGCAGACCAACGTGCTCGTCAGCTTGCACGAGCCCTATGCGGTGACGATGATCGACTGCGACTCGATGGTGTTCAGAGGCGAGTCAACGCTCAAGCAGGTTGAGACGCCCGGATGGGAGCTTCCGGACTCGTGGTCTGAGCAGGCGAACAGCCGCGGCGCCGACGCCTACAAGCTGGGCTTGGCGATCATGCGGCTGTTCGCGTGCGATCAGACTACGCGCGACTATTTCGAGGCCGAGCCCTACGTCCCGACCGCGCTGCGCCCGCTCCTGCGCAACGCGCTCGGGCGCGAGGTCAAGTCGCGGCCCGCGGCCGGTCGCTGGCAGGCCTCGCTAAGAGACGCGCTGGGGACGCCCCTCAGCAGCGATTTCCCCGGCCCACGCTCCAAGCAGCACAAGCCGCCCGGCACGGCGCGCGTGCAGCAGCCGGTCGTTGCTGCTGGAGCTCTGTCCTCGAGCCTGGCGATCCCGACCAACCTCGTCCCCGCGCCGTCCCCGCGCCCCGCGGCCTCCCCGCGCCCCGCGGCCTCCCCGCACCCCGCGGCCTCCCCGCGTACCCTGCCGGCAGCGACCCCGCGGGTGGCCAACCGGCCGGCGCAGCGTCCGGCTGGGACAGGGCTCACGCCACCGCCGGCGATCCCCTCCAAATGGCCGTGGCGCGCGATCGCGACGATCGCGGTTGTCGCGGTCATTGCTGTGATCGCCGCCACGAGCGGAGCGACTCACCCACCTGCGGCCACCGGCGCTGCGTCGCGCCCGCCGACGCCTTCGAGCGCGCCTAAGACCGCTTCGGAGGCGGCGCGCACTCGGCATAGCGCTCCGAGCAGCTCGCGCTCCAAGGATCGCGCTCGCTTCAGGGCGGCGCGATCCACTTCGAAGCCGACTGCCGCAAGGCCGTCGGATGCCAGCTCGAGCAAACCGGCGCTTGCTTCGCCAAGCGCTTCTTACCGACCCAGCGCATCCGCCTCGCCCTCGCGGGTCGGCACGTCTGCTGCTCCGCCCGAGAGCGGCACTCGAACGCAAGGCTCCGCCGGCGGCGGCTTGCAGGGCACTAGCGAAGCATCGGCTCCTGCCCCCAGCGGCGGGAGCAGCGGTCTCGAAGGCTCTTCGGGAGGCTCGAGTGGCGGGGGCGGCGGCCTGGCTGGCAGTAACGAATGAGGCGCGGCTGCTGCTCAGACTATGTGGAGCGTGCCGATCGACGCCCTGGTCGTCGCGAAGCTCTTGTTCGCGCTGACTAGGATCGCGAGCACGTAGGTGGCGCGTTTGGCGCCTCGCAGGCTGAAGCGGTACAGCCCTCCGCGCATGACGTGACCGCGCACGGCTGTTGTCCAGCCTTGTGAGCGGCTGCGGTATTGGATCTCCACTGCGGTCCCTGCCGGCACTCGCGGGAGCGTGCAGATGCCCCGATCGCGCTTTCTGATGGGGATCGACAGCGAGGCGAGTTGGCAGTGTGCGCTCGCATGGCCGAGCACGTGAGGCTGGGGCACATACCCCACCGCCACGTGGCTGCTGGTGGCTGACCTGCCCTGCTCGGTATGGATCACTGCTGCGAGGCTGTGCCGGCCGCTCAGCCCTTTTGTGTTCCAGCTCACCGAGCCGACACAGGTTTGCTGTCCTTGACAGCCGACCCGGCCGATTTCGCTGGTGCCGTCGAACACCACGATTGACGTTGGGTAGTCTTCTTGGCTTGGATCGGTGGCGCCGCTCACCCTGACGATGATCGTCCCTCCAAGCCGCGCGCCGGCGGGCGGGCTGGTGATCTTCACCTGCGGGGGTGGGCTCAACACGGTGACGGCGACTGCCGCGCTCGTCACCGACAGGCCGTTGTCGGTGTGGATCTTGGCCGTCAGGCTGTGCGTGCCCGTCAGGCCGGTCGCCTTCCAGGTGACCGACCCTTGGCAGGTCTGCTGGCCTTGGCATTCGATCGTGCCGATCTCGTTGACGCCGTCGTAGACCTCGATGCTCGTGGGGTAGTCCTTTTGGCTCGGGGCGGTGGCGCCGCTCGCGGAGACGGTTACGGTGCCGGCCACGGTGGCGCCGTTGCTCGGCGTGGTGATCGACACGGTTGGCGGCGGGCTGACGACGTTGACCGCGATTTCGCTGGTGCCGTTGGGGCCTTCGCTCTCGTCTGCGACGGCCGATAGCTCGTGCGTGCCGGAAAGCCCGGTGGCTTCCCATTCGACGGAGGCCGAGCAGGTCGGCTGCTGTTCGCAGTACACCTGCTTGATCTCGTTGACCCCGTCGTAGAAGGTGATCGAGTCGAGTACCTGCCCGCTGGCTGCTTGCGCGACGGCCGAGATCGTCACTGCGCCCTCGACGGTGGCTCCTGGTGCGGGGCTGGTGATCCTGACGGCCGGCGCCGGCACTTCGGCCGAGGCGACTGCCGCCAAGCTCAGCGGCAGGGCGACGCCGAGCAGCGATCCGAGTAGCGATCCGATCAGCAGCGCCTTGCGTAGTCGTCCTTGCAGCGCTCTCCCCGGCATCGGCCTTAATTCTAAGCAAGTTCGCGTGGGCACACGTGTTCTGCTAGCCAGACGCAGGCCGCTTTCCCGAGCCGGCGCTCGAGCACGCCTGTCAGACCTCCTACACTGTCAGACCTCCTACACCTCCGCTGCGGGGCAGACGATCCGGTAGTCGCACATCGAGCAGGCGGCGCGCGAGGGCGTCGGCTCGAACTCCTGCCCGAGTATTCCCTCGCCGACCTCGAGCACGATGCTTGTCACCCCCTCGGCGTCCTGCTCCCCACGAGCGACGGGCACCTTGAGATCGTCGAGCACGTAGTAGTAGGCCTGTTGCGAGGACTCGAGCCCCCAGTCCTTGCGCGCGGCGAGCGCATACAGCGACAATTGGACGTCCTCGCGCAACTGCTCGGCGCTCTTTGGGCGCGAGGTCTTGTAGTCGATCAGCTCGTACTCGCCTTCGCTGCTACCGACGCGGTCGACCCGATCGACCCGCCCGCGCAGGTGATGCGGGCCTAGCTGGAACGAGAACTGCCGCTCGAACCACACCGGCTTGCTGTCCTGGCGCGCGAGACGTGCGTGGTAGCGCACGAGCGCCGCGTGTGCCTTCTCGAACAGGTCGCGATCGCGCTCGCGCGCGCCGAACCCGGCCTTGCGCCAGCCGCTGTCGAGCAGCGCGAGCATCTGCGTGAGCGTTTCGCCGCCGTCGGCGTGATAGCGCTCGAGCACTTGATGCACGACGATGCCGAAGCGCTGGTGCACGGTCTGCTCGGTGGGGATGCGCAGTACGCGCGCGTACTTGTAGCGCAGCGGGCAGCTGCGGTAGGTGAAGATGTCTGAGGCCGACAGCGCTAGGCCGGTGCCCTTGCGCGGCAGGAATGGGCCGAGCGAATGCTGCTCGCGTGGCGCGAGCGCCTTGGCGCGCGCGCGCTGGCCGGCGTCGGCGTCGCGTCCACCGTCTTGCGCGGACCTGCGCAGGGTCTCGTCGAGCGTGGATGTCTGGAAGATCTCGCGCTGTAGCGGCGTGGCGGCGGCGAGCAGCCGCGCGTTGACGTCGGCGAGCGCCTCGGCGAGCTTCTGCCCCTCTGGGCGCTGCAGCAGCGCGGAGAGCTTCAGCAGCTCGAGGTAGCGCACGACCTCGTGTGAGATGTCGAGGTCGGTGTCTAGGCGTAGCTCGCCGAGGCGCCCGCCGACCCGCGCAACCCCCTCGAGCACCTGCTCGCGCAGCAGCTGAAAGGTTGCATGCAGCTCGTCGACGGGCTCCTCGTCGATCGGCTCGTGATCTTTTAGGTCTGCGTTCGCATGGTCGTCCGCGCCCGTGGTGTCGCCCGCCGCGGGCGGCTCGCCTTGGGGGGCTGGCGATCGCTCCGCGGCGCGAGCTTCCTCGAGGCCGTCTGGCACGACCGTCGCCAGGTGCCTGGCGAGGTCGCGGATGCTTGCGTCGGGTGCGCTGTGGACGAAGTCGGTGGCGAGCCTGTGCAGCAGCTCGAGGCTGGCGCGCTGCTCGGCGGCGTCGGCGGGCGCGAGCAGCGGGCGCCCGCGTACGCCGAGGCGCTCGATCAGCCGTCCGACGAGCACGTCGGGTGCGAGCGCGTCGAGCTCGGCGGCGGCGCTGCGGTGCAGCTCGACGAAGCGCTGGATGCGCTCGCGCGCCTCGGGCGGCACCTGCGGCGACTCGGTGGCGGCGGCGAGCCCGCCGACGAGGTCGAGCTTGCCTGTGCCCCTCAGGGTGCGCCGCCGTGCGACTTGGATCACGCGCGCGAGCTCAACTTGGCGCAGCTCGATTGGCGGCCTGGACAGCGCGCGCACGACGGCGGCGGCGTCCTGCGGGTCGACGAGCAGGCGCAGCCAGGCGAGCACGTCGCGCACCTCGGCGCGCTTGAGGAACCCGCCCGCCCGCTCCGCGCGCGGCGCAGGCGCGATTCTGGAGCCAGACACAACCCAAGAATACGCGGGCTCGGCGCCTGGGCTCGTGCGCAAGGTTTATCGAGCTCCTCGGCTGCCGTGGCTACGCTCTTGGTGTGGACGTGATCGACTGGGGCACAGCCCAACGGGTCGGAGAGCTGCTTGCCGGCTCGCCGCCGTTCGGGGGCGTGCGCTCGGCGTCGGTGGAGCCGCTGGTGCGGGAGTTCGCGGGCAAGGTGGGCGACTACAGCGGCCTGCGCTCCGCTACTGAGCTGCCGACGCTCGAGCTGGTCGACCGCGCTGGCTGGATCGCGGCGAACCTGAAGTCGATGCGCCCGCTGCTGGCGCCTATCACCGAGCCGATCGCTGGCGGCAAGGGTCCGTTTGCGGGCCCGCTGCGCTCGGTGTCGGGCCTGTTGATGGGCGTGCAGGTCGGCGCGCTCACGGGCGTGCTCTCCCAGCGCGTGCTCGGCCAGTACGACTTGGCGCTGCTCGACGAGTCGGTCACGCCGCGGCTGTTGCTGCTGGCGCCGAACCTGGCGCAGGCGGCGCGCAACATGGGCCTCGACCGCGACGAGCTGGTGCTGTGGGTGAGCATTCATGAGATCACGCATGCGGTGCAGTTCGCGGGCGCGCCGTGGTTGCGCGAGTACCTGGGCGGGATGCTCAAGGAGCTGATCGAGGGCCTGCACGTGACGATCTCGGGGCGCCCCTCGGACGAGGACGAGGCTGGCAACGGAGCGGCCGGCGACGATGCCGCGGGCGCCGCCAGCACGACGGCCAACGGCGACAGCGGACAGCGCAATGGTTGGATGCCGAGCATCTCGAGCTTGGGTGGGTGGGCATCCAATCTTCCGGACGCGGCCGAGCTGCGCGAGATGGTCGAGCGCGCGCGCCGCGGCGAGCTGCTGCGCTTGACGCTGGGCGAGGACCGCTGGCAGCTGGTGGAGCGTATGCAGGCGGCGATGTCGCTGATCGAGGGGCATGCGGAGCACACGATGGATGCGATCGGCGCCGACGTGCTGCCGTCGCTGCCGCGCCTGCGCGCGGCGATGAGCCACCGCCGCGAGCACCGCGGCCTGCCGTGGCGGGTGCTCGAGCGGCTGCTTGGACTGGAGCTGAAGATGCGCCAGTACGAGCTGGGCAAGCGCTTTTGCGACGCGGTCGTCGATGCGGGCGGCCCCGAGGCGCTGGCGCTCGCCTGGACCGGACCTGACGCGCTGCCGACGCCTGCGGAGCTGGAGCAGCCGTCGCTGTGGATCGCCCGCGTCCCCGGCGAAAGCACTGCTGGGAAGCCGGATCCACCGGGCAGACAGGCATCCGCTGCCTGAGCCCCAGACAGGCATCCGCTGCCTGAGCCCTGCTCCCCGCTCTCTGAGCCCTCCTCGCCGCTGCCTGAGACCTGAGCGCCTATGCGCCCCCGGACAGTTCGCCGATGCATTTGGCCACGGCGGCTTTGAACACGGGGCTCGAACTGCTCGTAGCGGGAACGGAGCCTTTTTCGGACTCGGTTGGAACCTTGACGCCGTTGGCGCGCAGGCACGCGATGAACCCCTCGCCGCCGGGTTTTTCGCCTGTCGTCGAGGTGACCTTTTCTCCCGGTAGCTTCACGCCGGCTGATGCGCCGGCGGAAGCGCCGCTGGGCAGGCCGCACTTCTTCGCCCCCACCTTGCGTACGCAGTTCTTGATCGCGGCTTCGAGGCTCCCGGAGCTCCCGGTTGTCTTGCCTGCCGTCGATTTCGGCGCAACCACCGGCGCGCTCGTGCTTGGACTTGGCGCGGCTGTAGTGCCAGGGCTCTGATGAGCGGCAGCGCCCGTGGTGGCGGTGCTACGGGCGCTGCTGGTCTTGGCAGCTGAGCCGGCGCTGGTGCTGGCCGGCACGGACGCGACACGACCTGGGGTCGACACACTGGTGCCACCCGCGGGTTTGTCGCCGCCGGTGCCCGAGGAGCCGCCGCAGGCTGCAAGCGTGACGCTCGCGAGCAGGAGCGCTAGCGAGGCGCCAGCCGCAATACGTCTGTTGCTGTAGGTGGGGTGCATGGCTTTCCTTCGTCGAAGGTCTGATGGCGGTCGCGCACTCCCGGGCAGGCTGCGCGCGCCTGCCGCTCGGGATAGTACGGCCGGCTGGAACTCTAACCAGCGAACGCCGTTAGGGCGCGCAGGTTGCTGCGGCTGCCCCGTGCAGACTCGCTGCCCGCTCCGCCACGGGCCGAACGCATGTTCTTATTGTTACAAACTAACTCCACTAGAGCGCCCTTGGTTACAGGGTTTTCACGGCCTGCTACGATCCTCGTGTAACGATCTTTCGCATGAGGGGTACAAACAGACGTTCGCAAGCCCCCCGCTCCTCGCACACGGCGAGGAAGAAATAGGAGGCCTCTTCAAGATGCCAACCGCAACGACTTCATCCAACAGCCCTAAAGCCCGAGCGAAAGCGGCAAGCAAGCCCGCGTCGGCCAAAGCCGCCGCCGCGAAACGCCCGAGGACGCGCAGCACCACCCAGGCCAGGGGCACCACCCAGGCCAAGGCCACACACGCCAAGGGCGCTCGCACGCGTGCGACGCACCAGGCCGAGTCGGCCGCCAAGCAGGCGCAGACGGCAACGCGCGAGACGGCAGGCGTGTTCGGTGACTACGCCGAGCGCGCGGTGCTGATTCCGCTCGGCGCCGCGCTGATCGCTCGCGACCGCGTCGTTGAGAGCGTCAGCGACACGCTCTCAACCTACGGATCGACGACCAAGACCCAGGCGCAGCTGCGTCGCTTTGAACGCCGCGCGACGACGGCCCGCAGCCGGCTCGAGCGCGAGGTGCGCAAAGCGCGCGTGCGCGTCGAGCGCGACCTGCGCCAGCGCAGGCGCAGGGTCGAGAGCACTGTCTCAGAGCTCGAGGAGCGTCGCGATGCCGTGGTCAAGAGCGGCGGCGATCTCGCCAACCGTGTCCCGGACCTGGTGCCGGATCTCGCCAACCGCGTCCCCGAGCTGGCCAGCAAGGTCCAGGAGCGCATCCTGAGCCTGGTCTGAGCAACGAGCTTCCCCGCCCGGCCTGGAGAGGGCCGAAGCGGAGAGTCTGCCGGCCTCATATCCCGCCGGCAGTAGTAGCACCCTCTCCTCCCTCGACTCGCGGGCGGCCCCCACCGCCCGCGAGTCTTTTAACCTCTAGCCCCGCTTCGTCACGGGCAGCGCTGCCTCGGTTTGTCACAATGGCCCCTATGACCGACATAAACGACATCCGCAAGGCGTTGGAGGTCGTGATCGACCCCGAGCTGCACCGCTCGATCGTCGAGCTCGACATGGTTCGCTCGATTGACGTGAGCACGAACGGCGTGGTCGACGTGACCGTCTCGCTGACGACGCCCGGCTGCCCGATCAAGGGCCACTTTCAGACGTCCGTCGCGCAGGCGGTCTCGGCGCTTGAGGGCGTTACGCACGTGAACGTCTACTTCGACGTGCTCACCGACACGCAGAAGACGGCGCTGCAGCAGAAGCTCGGGCGCGGCAGCCTGCCGGCGGGCGCACTCGCGCAGGTCGCGAGCGTCCTGTGCATCGGCTCGGGCAAGGGCGGCGTCGGCAAGTCGACGCTCACGGCCAACCTCGCCGCGGCGCTCACCGCGGAGGGCAAGCGCGTCGGCGTGCTCGACGCGGACGTGTGGGGCTACTCGATCCCTCGTATGTATGGGCTCGGCGCGACGCGTCCGCTGGTCTCCGCGCAGCGCAAGATCATCCCGCTCGAGTCCCATGGCGTCAAGGCGATGTCGATCGGCTTCTTCGTCGAGGAGGACGCCGCGGTGGTGTGGCGCGGGCCGATGCTGCACAAGGCGCTCACGCAGTTCTTGCAGGACGTCGAATGGGGGGCGCTTGACTACCTGCTCGTCGACCTGCCGCCTGGCACCGGTGACGTCTCGATGACGCTCGCGCAGCTGCTGCCGCAGGCGCAGTTCATGATCGTCACCACGCCGCAGGCGACCGCGCAGAAGGTCGCGCGGCGCTCGGCGCACATGGCGCACAAGGTCGACCTGGAGATCGGTGGCGTGATCGAGAACATGTCGAGCTTCACGACGCCGTCGGGCGAGCGCTTTGCGATCTTCGGCGAAGGCGGCGGCCAAGAGCTCGCGGACGAGCTCGACGTGCCGCTGCTCGGCAAGGTGCCGTTGACGATGCCGCTGCGCGAACAGGCCGACGGCGGCGTGCCGCTCGTGATCGAGAACCCCAACGACCCCGCCTCCCAGGCGATCCGTCAGATCGCGCGCGGCCTGATCGCGATGGCGCCGATGGCGCCCTACGAGCTACCGGTGCTGCCGCCCGTCGCATCGTCCCCGGAGGGGGATCTCACGCCCGCCGGCGCCCCCGCCGCGGACGTCCCCACGGCGGCCGACAGCCACAAGCCCGTGGGCATGTCGCTGCCGATGGCCTGAGCGCGCAGCGGGTACGGGCGGCCAGCGGGTACGGGCGGCCAGCGGGTAAGGCCTCCCAGCGGATCGGCCCGCTTCGCAGATCGGCCTCCCGACAGGTGGTCAGCTGTCGGAGACAAAGCCTCCGAACGCTTTGTGCGCTGGTGGGTGAGAACTAGAGTCGCCTCACCATGCATGAGAGCGAGCGCTCGCGCAGCCGCAGCCGCAGCCGCAGCCGCGATCGCTCATATGTTCGCACCGCCCTGCTGGTCGGACTGGTGCTGCTGCTCGTGGGCGTCTGCCTGACGCTGACGCGCCATCCGGTCGGCATCGTAGCGAGCAACGGTGTCCGCCACGTCGGCGAAGTTGCAACGCTTTCGAGCGGCGCCACCATCTGCCAGGGCGACGAATCGCTGCCGGCAGGCACGACTGCGATTCGCCTCGCGCTGTTCGCGCTCGTCGGTCCGCGCGTCGAGCTCCGGGTCTCCTCGGGAACCAGAACGCTCACGCGGGGCGAGCTGGGATCCGGCTGGACCGCGGGCACGGCGACGGTCCCCGTCGCGCGCCTGCCCCAAGCCGAGTCCGACGTGACCATCTGCGCGACGCTCGGCCAAACGGTCAGGAGCGTGTCAGCGCTCGGCCAGGAAAGCGCGCCCGTCAGGCGCGCGTTCATGGCCGGCCGGCGCCTGCCAGGACAGATGGGCATCGAATACCTGCGATCCAGCGCGTCCTCGTGGTGGTCTTCGATCCTTCCGGTGGCGCGCCGCATGGGACTCGGCCACGCGCCGGCCGGCACCTGGGTCGTGCTGCTGCTCGCGGCGTTGATGCTGGCGGCGATCGTGATCGCCTGCAGGGCCGCCCTCGCAGGCCCGTTCGACGGCCGGCCGCCGCGCGCGCTGCTGGGGATCCCGAACGTCGCTTGGGCCTGCGCGGCCGTCGCCTGTTTGAACGCGGCGTGCTGGTCGTTGATCACGCCGCCGTTCCAAGCGCCGGACGAGCCGGATCACTACGCCTACGTCGAGCGGCTGGCGGAGACCGGGCAGTTGCCCGCGATCGGGACCGAAGGTGCCCACTCGTCTCAGGAGTCGTTTGTGCTCACGGATTTGCGCTTCAGCGCAGTGGCTCAGAATCCGGCGGTCCCGACGATCGCGACAGTAGCCGAGCAGCGACAGCTCGAACACGATCTCGCGCTGCCGTTGTCGCAGCTCAATCAGACGGCCGGCGTCGCGTCCTCCGAGCCGCCGCTTTACTACGCGTTGCAGACGATCCCCTATCGGCTGAGCGCCAACGTGCTCACTCGCCTCGAGCTCATGCGCCTGCTGAGCGCCCTGTTCGCGGCCGTGACGGCGTGCTTCGCCGTGCTGTTCTTGCGCGAGGCCCTGCCAGGAATCCCGTGGGCATGGACGGTGGGCGGCCTCGGTGTGGCGCTGGCGCCGCTGCTCGGCTTCATCTCGGGCGCGGTCAACCCGGACGCGATGCTCACGGCGGTGTCGAGCACGCTGTTCTACTGCATCGCACGGGGCCTGCGGCGCGGGCTGAGCACGCGGCTCGCGATCGCCACCGGCGTGGTCATGGCCGTCGGCCTGCTGACCAAGCTCAACTTCATCGGGCTGGTGCCCGGCGCCGTCCTGGGGCTGGTCGTCCTCGCCGTGCGCGAGGCACGCGCGAGCAGAGCGCGCGAAGCTCGCGCGAGCAGGGCGCACGAGGCCGACCCGCCAAGGACGCGCCCGATCCGCTCGCTGGCGCTCGCCCTCGCGATCGGGGGCGCGCCGGCCCTGGCGTACGGCGTCGTCAACGCGCTCTCGGGCGACCCTGTGCTGGGCAAGGTATCGCGGACCGCGCCGCTGCTGCGTGGCTCCGTCTTCCACGAGGTTTCCTACATCTGGCAGCTGTTCCTGCCGCGACTGCCCGGGATGACGAGCTACTTTCCGGGCGTCCTCACGACCAGGGTCATCTGGTTCGACCGGCTGATCGGCTTCTATGGCTGGCTCGACACGACGTTCCCCGGCTGGGTCTACGACCTCGCGCTCGTGCCCGCCGCGATCATCCTGGCTCTCGCCGTGCGAGCCCTCGTCGCGAATCGCGCCTCGCTGCGCTCCCGCGCGGTCGAGCTGGCCGTCTATGGCGTGATGGCCGTCGGGCCCCTGGCGCTGGTCGGCGCCGACTCATACGTGCAGAGCTCCAAGCCGCAGGGCGAACTGTACGCCGAGCCGCGCTATCTCCTGCCGCTGATCGTGCTGATGGGCGCCCTGCTCGCGCTCGCCGCGCGCGGAGCGGGCCGCCGCTGGCTGCCCGTGGCCGGTGCGTTGATCGTGACGGCGTTCCTGGCTCACGACCTGTTCAGCCAGCTCCAGGTGATCGCCCGCTACCACGGCTGACCGGCGTTTGGTGAGCCCACAGCGCCGCAAGGATGCCCCGGGAGATGCCCGCGGAGGCCCTGGCTGCATGCTTTAGGATCGGTCCATGGCGGCGAGCGATGATCGGGTGGCGACGGATGTGCAGCTCCAAGACGGCACAGCCGCTTTCCCCTCCGGGGACGATGCGTACCCGCAGGGAGAATTGGACGCGCGCCGTGCCAAGCTGGAGCGGCTGCGCGCGGAGGGCATCGACCCCTACCCACCGGTAACCCTGTGGCAGACGCGCACCCGCATCGCCGACGTGCTCGCCGCGCACGACCCGGATGACTTGGATGAGGGCGGACATCCTCAGCTGGCCTACCAGGTGGCCGGCCGCTTGATCTCCCGGCGTGAGCACCCCAACACCTCGTTCCTGGACGTGCGCGACCTGTCCGGCTCAATCCAGATCGTCGTGCGGCTGGACGACCTCGGCGAGGACGCCTACGCGCGGATCATGAGCCTCGATGTCGGCGACATCGTCGGCGTGGATGGCTTCATCTACAAGACCAAGCGCAGCCAGCTGGTGCTGGCGGTCGGGGAGCTGACGCTCTTGACCAAGACGCTGCGCCCGCCGCCGGACAAGCATCATGGCGTCGCGGACACGGGCACGCGCTATCGCTACCGCGAGCTCGATCTGCTCGCCAACGAGGACACGCGAGATCTGTTCGTCAAACGCCACAAGATCGTGTTCGAGATCCGCAAGTGGCTGAACGAGCGCAACTTCATCGAGGTGGAAACACCCGCTTTGCAGTCGCTCGCGGGCGGCGCCGGCTCGCGCCCGTTCACCACGCACCACAACGCCCTCGATCGCGACCTGTACCTGCGCATCTCCGTCGAGCTGTTCCTCAACCGCTGCATCGTGGGCGGCATGGAGAACGTGTACGACATGGGCAAGGTGTTCCGCAACGAGGGCATCTCACCCAAGCACAGCCCGGAGTTCACGATCATCGAGTTCATGTGCGCGTACTCCGACTACAACGACGTCGCGAGCGTCACCGAAGCGATGTTCCGCGACGTCGCGCAGGCGGCACTCGGGCGCACGACGATCCAACGAAACGGCGAGGAGATCGATCTCGCCAAGCCCTGGCGGCGGGTGACGATGCGCGAGCTGATCCTCGAGCGCTTCGGCTTGGACTTCATGGAGTCGACGCGCGAGCAGCTCGCGGAGGTGCTCGACGAGCCGCTCGACCCCGACGCGACCTGGGCCGAGGTCGTGGCCGACGTCTACTCCGAGAAAATCGAGTCGACGATCAATCAGCCCACGCACGTGTTCGACTTCCCGCTCGAGCCGTTCCCGATTACCAAGCGCCACGCCGTGCACCCGGAGCTCGGCGAGCACTTCGACGCGGTCATCGGCGGCATCGAGCTCGTCTCGGGCGACACCGAGCTCAACGACCCGGTCGACCAGTGGCAGCGCTTCGTCGAGCAGCGCAAGCGGCGCATGATCGACGACGAGGACGTGCCGCACCCCAACGACGAGGAGTACGCGCGCGCGATCGAGTACGGCTACTCGCCGACCGCCGGTGGCGGCATGGGCGTCGACCGGCTCGTGATGATCCTCACCGAACGCGACACGCTGCGCGAGGTCATCCCCTTCCCGATCGTCAAGGATCTGCGGTGAGCCGCCGGGCTTGCACGACACGCGCGGGCGCCGGAGCGCGCCGATGAGCACCTCGAAGCTCGATCTCGACCCTGGCGTCGTCGCCGCCTGCCGCACCGCCGCGAGCCGGATCGCCGCGCAGGTGGGCGAGCGGATCGCGGGGCACACGACCGTGTCGGTCGAGCGCAGCGTCACGCGCCTGTTGGGCGTCGATGGCGCCAACGAGCTGGACGCGCCGCTGCCGAACGTGCTCGTCGATCACGTGCACGAGCACGGCGGCCTCGGCCGCGGCGTCGGCTACTGGCTCGGCAACGCGATGCTGCAGACCGGGCGCACGCCGCAGCAGATCGCCGAGGCCGTAGCTGCCGGCGAGCTCGACCTGTTCGCGCTGGCATCGTCCCCGGACGGGGAGCCGGCCGACGTGGGGGCGATCCGCGAGCGTGTCATCAACGAGACCGGACGGCGTCTCAGCGAGATCAGCGGACGTTTCGAGCGGCGCCAGGCGATGCGGGAACGCCTGGACAACAGCTCGTCTACTGCACCCACGCCGCTGCGCTACGTGCTGACCGCGACCGGCGATGTGTACGAGGACGTCGTGCACGCCAAGGCCGTCGCCGAGGCCGGCGGTGACATCGTCGCCGTGATCCGCTCGACCGCGCAGAGCCTGCTCGACTACGTCCCTTACGGCCCCACGACCGAGGGCTACGGCGGCACGTTCGCCACGCAGGCCAACTTCCGCATCATGCGCGAGGCGATGGACGCGTGGTCCGAGCAGCACGGCCGCTATGTGCGCCTGTCGAGCTTCTGTTCGGGCCTGTGCATGTCGGAGATCGCCGCGATGGGCGCGTGGGAGGGCTTTGACAACATGGTCAACGACGCCCTCTACGGGATCCTCTACCGTGACATCAACGTCGTGCGCGGCCTGATCGACCAGCGCGTCTCGCGCATGATCAACGGCTACTTCGGCGTGGTCATCAACACCGGCGAGGACAACTACTTGCGCACGGCCGACGCCGTCGAGGCCGCCCACACGGTCACCGCCTCGCAGTTCATCAACCACCAGCTCGCGCTCGACTCGGGCGTGCCCGACGCGCAGATCGCGCTCGGCGACGCGTTCGAGATCGACATCCCTGTGAAGAACGGGCTGCTGTACGAGTGGGCGCAGGCGCAGCTGACGCGCGAGCTGTTCCCCGACTGCCCCGTCAAGTACATGCCGCCGACCAGGCACATGGACGGCAACCTGTTCCGCACGCACGCCGCCGACACGCTGTTCAACCTCGTCACGATCGCCACCGCGCAGGGCATCCAGACGATCGGCGTGCCCACGGAGGGCATCTTCACGCCGCACATCCACGACCGCGTGCTCGGCCTGCAGAACGTCGACTACGTCTTCAACGCCGCCCACGACCTCGGCGAGGAGATCGAGTTCAAGCGCGGCGGCATCATCCAGACCAGGGCGCATGAGGTTCTCGCCGGCGCGCGCGAGCTGCTCGAGCGGATCGCTGAGGTCGGGCTGTTCAAGGCGATCGAGGACGCCGCGTTCGGCGACGTTAGCCGCAAGCTCGACGAGGGCCGGGGGATCGAGGGGATCGTCGACACCGATGCGGGCTACTTCAACCCCGTGGTCGAGCTGATGCACGGCGTGCGGCCCGCACCACACGGCGAGGCCAGCTATGCATGAGGTGGACCTGACGGCAGTCGGGCCATACGCCGACCACCTCGGCGACGGCCTCGTGCAGATGAGCTTCACGCTCCCCGTCCCCTACTCGCTCGCCGCCCGCCGCGCGGCGCTGGAGCTCGCGGCGAAGATCGGCTTCCAGGAGCCCGAGGTCGTCCACTACGAGCAGCTGACGGAGGGCTACACCTACTTCGTGCTGTACGGGCGCTGTACCCAGACTGTCGACTTCGCCGCGCTGCAGGGCGAGGGCTTCGACGTCGAGTACATGAGCGAGGACGAGATCGAGCGCTTCGCACAGGAGCGACTCGGCCGCAGCGTTGTGGTCGTCGGCGCGAGCACGGGCTCGGACACGCACAGCGTGGGCATCGATGCAATGCTCAACCTGAAGGGCTACCACGGGCACCACGGCCTTGAGGGTTACCGCTGCTTTCAGACGCACAACCTCGGCAGTCAGGTTCCCAACAGTGTGCTGCTCGCCAAAGCGATCGAGCTGGACGCCGACGCGATCCTCGTCTCCCAGACCGTCACCCAGCAGAACCTGCACGTGCACAACCTGACCGAGCTCGTCGAGATGGTCGAGGCCGAGGGCCGGCGCGGGCAGATGATCCTCGCGTGCGGCGGCCCGCGCGTGTCGAACGAGCTCGCCAAGGAGCTCGGCTACGACGCGGGCTTCTCCAAGGGCACCGAACCGCAGCACCTGGCGACGTTCATCGTGCGCGAGCTCGCCGCCCGCGTGCCGGCGCCCGGCTGAGCGCGGTCCCCGGACGATGCTCAGCGAGCTGACGGCATCGATCAGGCGCCTGGCGCTCGTCGGCCTCGCCAAGAACACCGGTAAGACGGAGACGCTGGCGGCGCTGCTGCGCGAGCTCCAGGAGGCGGGCCGGCGCGTGGGCGTGACCTCCGTCGGGCGCGACGGCGAGGAGCGCGACGTGATCGACCCCCGCGTCGCCAAGCCGCGCATACGGCTGCCCGCAGGAAGCCTCGTGGCCACGACCGACGCACTGTTGCACGCCAGCGGCGTTCCCCATGAGCTGCTGGTGCAGACCCCCGCGCGGACGCCGCTCGGCCGGGTGCTGATCGCGCGCCTGGACGGCGCCGGGGCGATCGAGGTCGCCGGCCCGAGCGCCGCGGCGGACGTGCGCGCTGTCGCCGATGCGATGCTCGCGCACGGCGCCGAGCAGGTGCTGATCGACGGCGCCGTCGACCGGCGGGCGGCGTCCTCGCCGGATGTCGCCGACGGCTTGGTGATGGCGACAGGCGCCGTGCTCGATCGCGACGTCGACGCGGTCGTCCTGCAGACGAAGGACGCCGTCGAGCTGGTGCGGCTGCCGCGCGTGGAGGACGCCTTCGAGGACGCCGGTCCGCAACTGCGAGTCGCGCTGCCGGCGCAGTTCGTCCTCACGAGCGAGGCCGAGCAGATCGCAGCGCTGCTCGACGAGTACCCGAGCGCCCGCTGGCTGACCGTCGCGGGCGCGCTACCCGAGCACTTCCTGCGCGGCCTGCTGCACCCCCTGCGCCATCGGCGCCGCGAGCTGGCGCTCGTCGTGTCGGACCCGACGAAGGTGTTTCTCTGGAAGCGCGGGCCCGACTGGTACCGCCGCCAGGGCGTGCATCTGCACACGCTCAACCCGATCCAGCTGCAGGCGATCACGGTCAACCCGCTCGCGCCCCAATCGCACCGCCTCGACTCGCGACGGCTGCGCGCGCTGCTGCGGGAGGCGCTCCCCGACGTGCCGATCTTCGACGTGCTGCACGCCGACTACGTGGGGGCTCGCCGGCCTGCGCCGGCCGGCGCCGAGTAGGAGACGTTCCGGTCGAACTCGGCGGACGCTTTGCGGGCGTCGCCGTCGCCTGTTTGACGCTCGGCCGCCCGTGAGATAGCACTGGCGCCTGCTCATGGCCCTGCTCCTGCTCAGCGCACCGCGGCGGAGCGTATGTGCCGCGTGAAGATCGCGCTCGCCGCAGGACTCACGGCCCTCGCTCTCGCCGTCGCCCTGGTGCTCTCAGGCGCGCCGCTGAGCGTGGCGGGAACGAACGGCGTTGCGTACAACTACACCCGCGACTTCAAGCCCCACAACACGCTCATCTGCTCGGACGGCGGCTCGGTGCCGCAGGGTACGCAGGCGATCCGGGTCTCGCTGTCGGCGAACATCGGCCCGCACGTGAGCATCAGGATCCTGTCGGGCGATGAGCCCGTCAGCGAGGGCGTGCGGGACGCCGGCTGGGGAGTCGATGAAACGGTCACCGTCCCGGTGGCGCGCGTGCCTCGCACGATCGAACACGCGCGCATCTGCGTGACGGTCGCGACGGCCGTGGAACCGGTCCAGGTCAATGGGACACGGCTGCCCAGGAGCGCCGGCGCGCCGGGCGTCGCGCTGAGGATGGAATACCTGCGCCCGGGTCGCGACTCCTGGCTCTCGCTCGCCTCCGCCGTGGCACGGCACATGGGCATCGCTCGCGCGCCGGGCGGCGCCTGGGTCGCCTATCTGGCGATCGCTGTGATGATCGCGATCTGCGCGCTGGCCGCACGCCTGGCCCTGCAAGAGCTCCGATGAGCCGGGCGCTTGGGCGAATCCCGCGGGCCGCCTGGGTGTGCGCGCTGCTCGCGATGCTCAACGCGGCCTGCTGGTCAGTGATCACGCCGCCGTTCCAGGCGCCGGACGAGCCGTCCCATCTCGCCTACGTTCAACTGCTGGCCGAAACCGGCCGGCTGCCCACCTCAGACAAGGACGACTTCTCCCGCGAGCAGCTCGCGGTGCTCACCGGCATCGATCAGGTCGGCGTCCAGTGGCACCCCGAAGTCGAGACGATCTCCTCGAGACCCGCTCAGCGGGAACTGCACGAAGACCTCACCGTGCCGCTGTCGCGGGTCGGTGAGGGAGGGGCGGGCGTCGCGGCCACCGAGCCGCCGCTCTACTACGCGCTGGACTCGATCCCCTACGACCTGGGCTCGGCCGGCACGCTGCTCGACCGCCTCGAGCTGATGCGGCTGTTGAGCGCGCTGCTGGCGGGGCTGAGCGCTCTGTGCAGCTTCATGTTCGTGCGCGAGTCGCTGCCGGGAGCGCCGTGGTCCTGGACGGTCGGCGGCCTCGGCGCCGCGCTGACGCCGGTGCTGGGGTTCACCTCGGGCGTGGTCACCCCCGACGCGCTGCTGTGCGCCGTCGCTGCCGCGCTCTTCTACTGTCTCGCCCGCGCGTTCAGGCGCGGGCTCACGCGCAGGCTCGCCGTCGCGATCGGCGTCCTGCTCGCCGCCGGCCTGCTTACCAAGCTGAACTTCATCGGCCTGCTCCCCGGCGTGCTCCTCGGGGTCGTGGTCCTCGCGCTGCGCGACGCACGTGGCCACCCGGGCCACCGCGGGAGCAGGCGCGCCGCCGGCTCGCTTGCAGTCGCGCTCGCGATCGCGCTCGGCGCGACGTGCGCTTACGTCCTCTGGAACCTGCTCGACTCTCGCCCCGCCTCGGGCATCGTCGCAGGCGCCCTGCACGCCAAGCACCCGCCGCGCCTCTCGCTCGGCGAGCTCGTGTACGTGTGGCAGTTCTACCTGCCGCGGCTGCCGGGCATGACGAATTACTTCCCGGGCCTCTCGAGCATGAGCCGGGTGTGGTTCGACCGCGCGGTCGGGCTCTACGGCTGGCTCGACACCTCCTTCCCGATGTGGGTCTACGAGCTCGCGCTGATCCCGGCCGCGCTGATCGCGGCGCTCGGCCTGCGCACGCTCCTCGCGCGGCGCGCTGCGCTGTGCGAGCGCCTCTCCGAGCTCGCCGTCTATGTCGCGATGAGCGTCGGGCTGATGCTGCTGATCGCGGTCTCCGCGCATCGGGGAACCGAAGGCGCGGGCTGGGCGCAGCCTCGCTATCTGCTGCCGCTGCTCCCGCTCGCGGCGGCCGTGCTCACGCTCGCGGCGCGGGGCGCCGGACGTCGCTGGGGGCCGGTCGTGGGCGTGCTGCTCGTCGTCCTGTTCCTGGGTCAGGACGTCTTCAGCCAGCTGCAGGTCATCGCGCGCTTCTACGGCTGAGACACGGGTGAGTCGGAGACGCGTGCCTCGAGCTGGGCGAGCGCGTTCGGGCGCTCCCGCCGCCTCGCTTGACAGCGATCCGAGCGCCGATTAACTAGCGATCCCGTCGGCCGGCGGCGCCTGTCGTGCTGCGCCGCGCCCATGGCAATTTCCGATGCCACCCCAACTCAACCCACCCGTCTCGAGCGCCGGCGCCGGTGCCGGGGAGCTCCCCGCGGCCGGCGTGGAGCTCCCCGGCAAGCTGCTGTCGGTGATCATCCCGTGCCTGAACGAGGCCGAGACGATCGAGCGGTGCGTGGCCTCGGCGCGCGCGGCGATGCAGCGAGCGGGGATCGAGGGCGAGGTGATCGTCGCCGACAATGGCTCCGAGGACGGTAGCGCGGAGCTCGCAGTGGGCGCCGGCGCCGAGGTGGTGCACGAGCAGCGGCGCGGCTACGGCAGCGCCTATATCGCCGGCTTCGCGGCGGCGCGCGGCACCTACATCGTGATGGCCGACGCCGACCTGACCTATGACTTCGAGGAGATCCCCCGGTTCCTCGCCGCGCTCGACGACGGCGCGGACATGGTCATCGGCGACCGCATGGAGCACATCCATCCGGGCGCGATGCCCTGGCATCACCGCTACATCGGCAACCCGCTCCTCTCTGGCCTGCTGAACCTCCTGTTCCGCACCGGCGTGCGCGACGCACACTGCGGCATGCGCGCCGTCCGCCGCGACCGCCTCGAGCAGCTCGCGCTGCGCACGACCGGGATGGAGTTCGCCTCGGAGATGGTGGTGCGCGCCGCCAAGGAGAAGCTCGACATCCGCGAGATCGCGATCGAGTACCACCCGCGGGGCGGCGAATCGAAGCTCTCGAGCTTTCGCGACGGCTGGCGCCACCTGCGCTTCCTGCTGCTGCACTCCCCCAACCACCTGTTCATCCTGCCTGGGGCGCTGCTGGCCGTCCTCGGCGCGCTGATCTCGTTCACGGTGCTCGCGCACGTGCCGGTGCTCGCGCGCCAGTGGGATCTGCACACGCTGATCGGCGGCTCCCTGCTGCTGATCGCGGGCGCCCAGCTGGTCGGCCTCGGCCTCTGCGCGCACGCGTACGCGACGTACTTCATGGGCGAGCGCGACGCCTGGTTCGACCGCGCGCGCGAGCGCCTGCGACTCGAGCATGGCCTGATGCTGGGCTGCGTGGTCGTAGTCGCGGGGCTCGCGATGATCGCGGTGATCGTCGTCGACTGGATCGCGCACGGCTTCGGCAGCCTCTCCCAGGAGCGCACCGCGATCTTCGCGGCGACGCTGCTCGTGCTCGGCATCCAAATCGTCTTCACCTCGTTCCTGCTCAGCATCCTCGGCCTGCGGCGGGGCTGATGCGCGGCGTGAGGATCGCGCTCGCCGCGGGGCTCGCACTCACTGCAATCGCGATCGTCCTGACGTTGCTGGGCTCGCCGATCACCGTCGCCGCGTCGAACAAGCCGCCAAGCCAGCAGGAGGAACTGGTCGCAAGCACGAGTCGAAGCGCGAGCTACTGCCAGGCGCACGAACTGCTCCCGCGCGCCACGTCGGCAATCAGGGTATGGCTGGCCGCCGCCTACGGCCCGCGCGTGCGCGTCACGGTGCGCTCCGCCGGGCGGCTGATCGCCGGCGGCGAGAGCCGCTCCGGCTGGTCGGGCGGGTCGGTGACCGTGCCGGTAAAACCCCTGCCCCGCGCGGTCTCCGGCGTAACGGTGTGCGCGTCGTTTCGGCTGCGCGACGAAACGGTGATCGTGGGAGGCAGCAAAGCCTCGCCCGCGCGCGAAGGGCGCCCCGCGAGCGCCGGCCGGATGTGGATCGAATACCTGCGCCCCGGCGCCGTCTCGTGGGCATCGCTCGTCCCGGCGGTCATCCGCCACATGGGCTTCGGCCGTGCCGCCCCAGGGATCTGGGTCGTGTTCCTGGCGCTGGCGCTGGTCGCGGCGCTCGCCGCCCTCGCCGCGAGCGCCGTCCTCAGGGATCTGTCATGACGCTGCTGGCGGAGCCCGTCGGGCGCATACGCGCCCGCGCGAGACTCCGCGGGCGGCTGCCGCGGACCGCCTGGATCTGCGCGCTGGTCGCGTGCCTGAACGCCGTCTGCTGGTCGATCGTGACGCCGCCGTTCGAGGTGCCAGACGAGCCGAGCCACTTCGCCTACGTCAAGCAGCTCGCCGAAACCGGCCGGCTGCCGACGTCCAGCTCCGAACAGTTCGGCAGCGAAGAGGATCTCGCGCTGGGAGCGCTGCGCTACGAAGAGGTCCGCCTGCAGCCCCAGAACCGCACGATCGCATCGCAGGCCGAACAGGATGAATTGGAACGCGCCCTGAGCTCCTCGCCGCATGAGCGCGGCAGCGCCGCGGCCGGCGTGGCGGCCTCGCAGCCGCCGCTCTACTACGCGCTCGAGGCGATTCCCTACAGCCTTGCCGTGAAGGGCACCGTGCTCGACCGGCTGGCGCTGATGCGGCTGACCTCGGCGCTGCTCGCCGGCCTGACCGCGCTGTTCGTGTTCCTGTTCGTCCGCGAGGCGCTGCCCGCCACGCCGTGGGCGTGGAGCGTCGGCGGGCTCTCGATCGCGCTAGCGCCCCTGCTCGGGTTCATGTCGGGCGCCGTCAACCCCGACTCGCTGCTGTTCGCGGTCTCGGCGGCCGCCTTTTACTGTCTTGCGCGCGCGTTTCGGCGCGGGTTGAGCACACGCTTGGCGGCGGCGACCGGCGCGGTGACGGCGCTCGGCGTGCTCACCAAGCTGAACTTCGTCGGCCTCGTGCCCGGGATCCTGCTCGGCCTGGTCCTGTTGAGCGTCCGCGCCGCGCGGGCGTCTCGGCCAGGCGCCTACCGGAAGCTGGCCTTGGCCGTAGCGATCGCGCTCGTCCCAGCAGCGCTCTACGCGCTGGCCAGCGCCGTGTCCGGCCACGTGCTGTTCGCGCTGGTGTCCACGCACGCCTGGAGCGTGCACGGCTCGCTGCTCTCGGAGATCGACTACATCTGGCAGCTGTACCTGCCGCGACTACCCGGAACGGTCAATGACTTCCCGGGCCTGTCGAGCACGCGACAGCTGTGGTTCGACGGCTACGTCGGGCTCTACGGCTGGCTCGACACCACGTTCCCCGCGTGGGTCTACACCGTCGCGCTGCTGCTGGCGGCGGCGATCGCGCTGCTGTGCGGGCGCTGCCTGCTGCAGGGCCGGGCGACGTTGCGGGCGCGCGCAGGGGAGCTCGGCGTGTACGTGGTCATGGGCGTCGGCCTACTGGTGCTCGTGGGCACCGCTTCCTATGCCGTCTTCCCCGAAGCGGACGCGGAATACGCGCAGGCCCGCTATCTGCTGCCGCTGCTGGCGCTGCTCGGCCTCGTGCTCGCGCTCGCCGCGCGCGGCGCCGGCCGGCGCTGGGGGCCGGTCGTGGGCACGCTGCTCGTGGTTCTGTTCCTCGCCCACGACATCTTCAGCCAACTGCAGGTCGTCGCGCGCTACTACGGCTGACGCGCGTGATGCCCGGCGTGAAGATCGCACTCGTCGCCGGCCTCGTGGCGATCGCGGTCGCGCTCGCGCTCGTGCTCTCGGGCTCCCCGCAGGTGGTGCTCGCCACCAACGGCGTCGCGGCGCCGGAAGCCCTGGCGGCCGCCAACGCCGGCACCAGCGCCTGTCAGGCCGGTGAACGACTGCCGCGGGGCACGACGGCGATCAGGCTCTCGCTCGGCGCCTTCACCGGCCCCGCCGTGACCGTCAGGGCGCTGTCCGGCGCCGCCGTCGTGGCGTCGGGAGCGCGCGGGACGGGCTGGGACGGACAGACCGTGACGGTGCCCGTGCGACGCGCCGCACGCACGATCGCGCCCGTGCGGATCTGCTTCGCGAGCAGTTCCGTCGGCGGCGAAAAAATGGAGCTCGACGGCAGCCCCGCCCCGCCGGCGAGCTCCATGCGCGCCCGCAACGGCGAAGTCCTGGGGGCGCGGCTCAGGGTCGAATATCTCGGCTCGGGCCATGTCTCGTGGTGGACGCTGGCGCTGTCCGTGGCGCGGCGGATGGGCCTCGGTCGCGCGTGGAGTGGCACCTGGGTCGTGCTGCTCGTGGCGACGCTGATGCTCCTCGCCGTCGCCCTGTGCTCGCGCCTGATCCTCACGGAGCTGCGGGAGCGGCGCGCAACCGAGACCCACCGGCGCATCCCCAGGGGCGCGCTCGCGTGCGCGGCCGTCGCCTGCCTCAGCGCCGCGAGCTGGTCGTTCATCACGCCGCCGTTCGAGGTTCCGGACGAGCCCGACCACTTCGCCTACGTCAAGCAGCTCGCCGAAACCGGCACGCTGCCCACATCCAGCGAAGAAGCGTACTCGCGCGAAGAGTTTTTCGTCCTCGCGAGCCTGCGCTACAAGCAGGTTCGCCAGCATCCCGAGAACCGGACGATCAGCTCTGAGGCGCAGCAGCACCAGCTCGAAAGCGAGCTCGCGATCGTCGGCCGGCTCCCGAAGACGGGCAGCCGCGTCGCGGGGGTCGCCACATCAGAGCCGCCGCTCTACTACGCGCTGGAGGCGATCCCCTACAACCTCGCCGCGAGCGGCACGGCGCTCGACCGCCTGCAGCTGATGCGGCTGCTCACGGCGCTGATGGCGGGGGCGACCGCGCTGTTCACGTTCCTGTTCCTGCGCGAGACGATCCCCAGGGTGCGCTGGGCGTGGAGCGTCGGCGCCCTCGGCGTCGCGCTGTGCCCGCTGCTCGGGTTCATGTCGGGCGCGGTGAACCCCGACGGCATGCTGTTCGCGGTCTCGGCGGCGCTGTTCTACTGCCTCGCGCGCGCCTTTCGCAGAGGCCTGACGACGCGCGCGGCGATCGCGCTCGGCGTCGTGATCGCCGTGGGCCTCGCGACCAAGCTCAACTTCGTCGGGCTGGTGCCGGGCGCGCTGCTCGCGCTCGCCATCCTGGGCGTGCGCGCTGCCCGCGGCTCGGGTCGCGCGGCGCTGCGCGCGCCCGTCATCGCGGGCGCGATCGCCTGTGTCCCGGTCCTCCTATTCATTCTCCACAATGCCCTCAGCGGCCACGCCACGTTCGGGATAGCCGCAGACACGATCAGGGGCACGCACGGCTCTGTGCTGGCCGAGGCGAGCTACGTCTGGCAGCTCTACCTGCCCCGCCTGCCCGGCATGACCAGCGACACCCCCGGCCTGTTCACGGCGCGCCAGATCTGGTTCAACGGCTACGTCGGGAGGCTTGGCTGGCTCGACACGTTCTTCCCCGGCTGGGTCTACAGCGTGGCGCTGGCCGCTGCCGCGCTGATCGCCGGCGCCTGCGCGCGCACGCTGCTCACCAAGCGCGGCGTGCTGCGCGGACGCGCGTCCGAGCTCGTCGTCTACGCGCTGATCGCGCTCGGCCTGCTCGTGCTCGTCGGCGCGGACTCCTATCGCAACTACCCGCTCCAACCGGCGGCCTACGGCCAGGCCCGCTATCTGCTGCCGCTGCTGCCGCTGCTCGGGTTGGTCCTCGCCCTCGCCGCACGCGCCGGCGGCCGGCGCTGGGGACCGATCGTGGGCACGCTGATCGTCGTCCTGTTCCTCGCCCACGACCTCTTCAGCCAGCTGCAGGTGATCGCGCGCTACTACGGCTGAGGCGCTACTTGGCGTTGGCGAAGTAGTCGGCGTTGATCTGCGTGTACTTCTGCCACTCCTCGGGCAGCTGGTCCTCCGCGAAGCACGCGTCGACCGGGCAGGCCTCGACGCACGCGTCGCAGTCGATGCACTCCTCGGGGTCGATGTACAGCATCTCAGCCGCGTCGTATCCGGGCTCGTCGGGCGTCGGGTGGATGCAGTCCACAGGGCACACCTCGACGCAGGAGTTGTCCTTGGTGCCAATGCACGGCTCGGCGATTACGTAGGCCATTCGCTTCCTTCTGGGTCGTTTTCCGTAGGAGTCTCCGGCGGAGGGCCATATTGTACGAAGCATGCTGCTGCTTACCGGTGCGACCGGCCTCGTCGGCTCGACGCTCCTGTCCCGGCTGCTGGCCGAAGGCAGCGATGTCCGCTGCCTGGTGCGCGACCCCCGGCGGCTGGGGGCCCAGCGCGTGCGCGTGCAGATCGCGCTCGGCGACCTCACCGACCCGCCGTCGTTCCGCAACGCGCTGCGCGGCGTGCACACGGTCGTGCACCTGGCGGCGTCGATCCGCGACCAGCCGCGCGGGTCGATCGAGGAGCTCAACGGTATCGCGACCTGGAGGATGGTCGCCGCGGCCGAGCGCCAGGGCGTCGAGCGCTTCGTGTTCTTCTCGGCGCTCGGCGCCTCCACCCACCACCGCACGCGGCTGCTGCGCGCGAAGGCGCTGGCCGAGCAGGCGGTGCGCGAGGCGGAAATGCGCTCGATCGTGTTCGCGTCCTCGCTCGTCTACGCTCCCGGCGACGCGTGGCTGACGCTGCTCGAGCGCCTCGCGCTGGCGCCCGTGGTGCCGGTGTCCGGGCGCGGGCGCGCCGCCTTTCAGCCGATCTGGGCCGAGGACGTCGCCGCCTGCGTGATCGCCGCGCTGCGCTCAAGCGAGGCGCAGCCGCGTCGGCGCTACGAGCTGGCCGGACCGGAGACGCTCAGCCACACCGAGATCGTGCGCACGCTGCTGCGCTCGCTGGGCCGCGAGCGCCCGCTGCTGCATGTGCCCACGCCGATCGTCTCGCGCGTGCTGCGCGCGCTGGAGCGGGTCGGCGGCCCGCGCGCGTTCGCGACCTGGGACGAGGCCGAGCTGCTGGAGACGGCGATGACCTCGCCGCGCGGCGCCGCCGACGCGCAGGCGCTGGGGGTCGAGCCGCAGCGGCTGGCCGCGGTGCTAGGTGGCGCCTGAGCGGCGCTCGCACGTGGATTCCTGCGACGATGTGTCTCTGCCCACAGCCCAGAAAGCGAGTGCCATGAGCGCGGTTCAGTCAGCAGGGGAGGTCCAGTCGGGCCTCGAGGGAGTCGTTGCCTTCGCCACCGAGATCGCGGAGCCCGACAGAGAGGGTGGCGCGCTGCGCTACCGCGGCGTTGACATCGAGAGCCTGGTCGGCGCCGTGCCCTTCGAGCAGGTGTGGGGCCTGCTCGTCGACGGCCGCTTCAAACCGGGCCTGCCCCCGGCCGAACCGCACGCGCTGACCGTGCGCTCTGGCGATCACCGCGTCGACGTCCAGTCCGCGCTGGCGATGCTCGCACCGGAGTGGGGATTTGGGCAGCTGATCGACATCACCGACGAGCAGGCCCGCGACAACCTCGCGCGCGCCTCGGTCATGGCCCTGTCGTTCGTGGCGCAGTCGGCGCGCGAAGCCGGCCAGCCGCCCGTCCCCCAGTCGGAGATCGATCGGGGACGCACGATCCCTGAGCGCTTCATGATCCGCTGGCGCGGGGAGGCCAACCCGGACCACGTCAAGGCGATCGACGCCTACTGGGTCTCGGCCGCCGAGCACGGCATGAACGCCTCGACGTTCACCGCCCGCGTCGTCGCCTCGACGGGCGCCGACGTCGCGGCGGCGCTGTCAGCCGCGGTCGGCGCGCTCTCCGGCCCGCTGCACGGCGGCGCGCCCTCGCGCGTGCTGAAGATGCTCGACGAAGTCGAACGGAGCGGCGATGCCGAGAAGTGGGTCTCAGATGCCCTCGACCGCGGCGAGCGCCTGATGGGCTTCGGCCATCGCATCTACCGTGCGGAAGATCCCCGTGCACGGGTCTTGCGGCGGACGTGCCGCGAATTGGGCTCGCCGCGCTTCGACGCCGCCGAGGCGCTCGAGCGGGCCGCGCTCGCCGAGCTGCACGCGCGCCGCCCCGACCGCGTGCTCGCCACGAACGTCGAGTTCTGGTCGGCTGTCGTCCTCGACCTCGCCGAAGTCCCGCCGGATCTGTTCACGCCGATGTTCACGTGCGCGCGCGTCGCCGGCTGGTCGGCGCACATCCTCGAGCAGAAGCGCGAGGCGAAGCTGATCAGGCCGACCGCCAAGTACGTGGGGCACGGGCCACGCTCGGTCGCCGAGGTCGAATGACACCACCCCGGCACTGCGCAGGCCAGGACCGGGTCACTGCGCGCGTTCGCAGACGACGCTCTTGCCCTTGTTGTAGCAGTTGAGGTCTCGCGCCGGTGGCGGACCGGGAGCGACTGGGTGTGCGGCCGCGACTTCTTTAATCAGGTTGGCGGGGGGCGGTATCGTGGATTCCGGGGTTCCGGGCTTGTACTCCGCGCAGTGCAGCACGACGTATCCGGCGCTGCAGCTCGTTCGCGCGATCCACTTCTGTTTGAGCCCGTTGAGATACGCGTCCGCTGCCGATTCGTTGTGGAACTTCTCGCCAAGCTTGCCTCTGGCTTTTTCCGAAAGCAGGTCTCGTTTGATGATGAACAGCTCGACCGACAACGGCCAATCCCTCTCCGCGAGATATTCCCTCAGCTCTGCTTCCGTCGGGAACTGTTCCGCCTTGACGGACTTGAACGCCCGCTGGACTTCTCCGCCCGTCACGGTCACCCCGAATTCGGCGTCCTCGGCGAGTTCCTGCTTTGCCGCCATCAGATAGCCGAGCGCCTGTAGCTCGAGCGCCTGGTGCAACACGAGGCATTTGCTCCGCAGCTGCTTGGCGTTGAGCTTCGGCGCCAGCGTCTTGAGATCCGCCGTGCACCTCGCGTAGTCGAGCGGATCGGACACCATCCCCTTTGGGATCGTGAGGTGGGAGAGCTCGTAGAAGTCGCCGCCGGCGAGGATCGACATCCACTGGCTGAGCGACGCCTCCGTGATCGGGTCGCGCCCGACGCGTACTACGGCGTCAGCGGAGCTTCCACCGCCGCCACCGCACGCACACAGGCCCGTGAGCGCGAGCGAGGCCGCTGCGAGCACGGCTGCGGTTCTGACTGCTCTGAACACGCCGAGGACCCTAGCCAAAGATGATCCTCGCCACGGGCGCGCTTTCACGCAGATCAGCGTGTCCTGGGCAAGATGCCCACGCCACGGGGGAAATCCGCGCTACGCAGATCGCCGCCCATGTCTCCAACCCTGCCGACCGAGGCCGCCAAATATCGTCTCTCCCGATGATTCGCTTACTTCGCACCCCCGAAACCTGTGGGCAACGTGGAGTGAGAAACAATCCTTGCAGCCGTCCCGACAAGTCGACTAGTCTCGCGCTGAAATCTCACGGGCCCGGCTTATGTTTTGGCTTTGGGCTCGTGGGCAACGAGTGACGAAAGTGGGACGAAAATGAATGTAGTTCGCGGCAAGCGCTTGCTAAGTACTCGCATGCGCACACTAATCGCAGTAATGGCGCTAGCAGTGCCGTTGGCAGCGCTCGGGAGCGCAGCGCCGGCGATGGCGTCCAACCCGTATGAAAAATACTTCTCGCAGTGCCCGGCAACTGAGCCCGGCGTCGAACAGTGCATATACGCAGAAGTAACCAGCGGCAAATTCGTCATCGGTAAAACGGAAGTGCCGATTACGAACAAGCTCATTCAGCAGGGCGGCGCCATCCCGGACGGCGAACCGCAGAGCTATTTCCTGGTCCCGGCGAAGAACGGTGAAAGCCTGTCGAAAACGGAAGAGAACGTTCCCGGCGGCCTCCTTGACCTGATCAACTGTAAAGAAATCAAAGGCGAAGGCTTCTTCGAAAAAATCGAGCGGGGCTCGTGCGAAGCGATCTTCGAAAATCCGAAAAGCACAGGCGTGACGGCGACCACCGAACTTGTCGCCAACGAACACAACCCGGCGATCCTCAACTTCGAACACCTCCTCGGTGAAGAGGGAACGGCGTTGACGCTGCCGGTCAGAGTCCACCTCAAAAACCCGCTCTTGGGCAACAGCTGCTACATCGGATCGGAAACGCACCCGATCGAGCTGCAGCTCACGACAGGAACCACAAGCCCTCCAGGGCCGAACAAACCAATCACCGGTAAAACCGGCGAACTCAGTGAAGAACCGGGTGGAGTGCTTCTGCTGGAAAACAACTCCCTCGTCGGCAATTCCTTCTCCGTTCCGACGGCCGAAGGCTGCGGCGAATTCTTCTCCTTCCTCATCGACCCGATTGTTGACGCGAAACTCGGCCTTGAATCGAAAGCCGGCAACAACACGGCAGTCCTCAACGGTGAGCAAAGGGTGGTCGCCGCAAGCTTGGTCGCCAAAGGCTAAGCACGACAAGACAACGGCAAGCGGCTGACGCTTGCTTTGTAGGTAGCAGTGGAGCTGGGTTCCGCCGCGTAAGATCGCGGCGGAACCCCGTTTTGTACTCGGAAGGTGTTTGCTGTGGTCTGACGCACTGAGCAGAGCGGAGCGCCTGAGTTCGCTAGGCTGACGCGGAGAGGCACACTGCACGGCCGAGGAGGCCACGCCGCGTGTGGGCCGCTCTTGCACCGCCGACGATGTCGTAGACGAACGCGGGACTCCTGCCTATCTGCGCTCTGACAATGGCCCGGAGTTCATCGCGTCGGCGCTGCGGGACTACTGCCGAATGACGCTTATGGCCACAAGCTACATCGAGCCCGGCAGCCCGTGGGAGAACCCGTTTGTTGAGTACTTCAACGGCAGGCTGCGTGACGAGCTGCTGAACATCGAGGAGTTCGGATCGATCGCCGAGGCAACGGTCGCGATCGAGGACTGGCGCCAGGAGTACAACACCTACCGGCCTCACTCAGCACTCGGAGGCCGCTGTCCAAGAGGAGCGAACCACCGTCATAGGCGCTAGTCTGGGCAGCCTCCGGGATGTGCCGACAGGTGCGGTTCATCTGGCCTCCATCTTTCGGGCACGGTAGACGATGTCTGCGGGGATGCGTCCTTGTGTGAGTCTGCCGTGGTGCACGCGGTCGTTGTTGTAGAAGCGTAGGTAGGTATCGAGCTCGCGTTTCAGTCCGGTGTAGCGGGGATATAGGTAGCGAGCGAACGCTGGCCTCCAGCACTCATCGAGGATCGTCTTGTGCAATGCCTCGACGTTGTGCCTGCTCACGCAAAGCTCCTCACTTCTGCTCATGGAGATTCCCCAGGTTCTCGCGGGCCCGGGTCGCGTAGCTGAGCCGTAGGCGAAGCGCAGCGATTCGGGTCGGGGCGGGGTTCTGCTCGGGTCCTCCCTCGATGGTCGTGGTGCTTGACGCCATCGACCGTCAGAGGGAGGACCTTGGGGATGCTCACACAGGAGGAAGACATGGAGATTGCTGCGTTGCGTGGTCGGGGCTGGTCGGTCTCGGCGATCGCGCGTCACACGGGCCGGGATCGCAAGACCGTCAGGGCTTATTTGGCGGGTCAGGCCAAGCTGCGGGGAGGGGCAGCGAGTGTGCTGGAGCCCTACCGGGTTTATCTGCAGGCGCGGTTTGCGGATGACCCGCACGTGTTGGGGACCGTGTTGTTCGGCGAGCTGGGGGAGCTCGGGTTCGACCGGTCCTATCAGACGTTGACGCGGGAGCTGCGGGCGTTGGGGTTGCGTCCGGCTTGTGAGTGTTGCCGGCGTGGCGGTGTCGATGTCACGATCGAGATCGATCATCCTGCCGGGGAGGAGTTGCAGTTCGACTGGCTGGAGTTGCGCGAGACGCCGTGGGGTCAGCCGGCGTATGTGCTGATCGGTGTGCTGTCGCACTCCGGGTGCTGCCGGGGCGTGTTCAGCGAGGGACAGACCAGCCCGCACGTGATCGAGTCCCTCGACGGGGTGCTCAGGCGGCTGGGCGGCACCGCCAGGCGCTGGCGAACAGGCCGGATGGCCGGCGTGGTCTACCCCGGCACCGACCGGTTGCTACCGGGGTTCGCGGCGTGCGCGAAGCACTACGGTGTCGACGTCGATGTCTGTCCCGCGCGGCGCGCCAAGCGCAAAGGCGTCGCCGAGGCCGCGGTGAAATACCTGACGCGCTCGTGGTGGTGCTCGGCGGCGCTCGCCACACCCGCGCAGGCACAGATGAGCCTTGACCGTTTCTGCGTCGACATCTCCGATGAGCGCCGGCGTGGCCCGAGCACGATCGCGAAGCTCGCCGCCAGCGAGCGGCTGCTGGGGCTGCCGTCAGGGCCGTTCCCCGCGGAGATCTGTGTGGAGCGGCCGGTGTCACGCTCGGCGCTGGTGGCGTTCGAGGGCAACCACTACAGCGTCCCGGCCGCGCTGGCAGGCGCCGCCCAGGTCACCGTTCGTGCCCGGCTGGGCGAGCAGACACTCCAGGTCCTCAGTGCTGCGGGCACACTGATCGCTAAGCATCGCCGTGCACCCTCGGGCGCCGGGCAGCTCCTCCGCTCCGCCGAGCACGCCGCGAGCCTCGAGCAAACGGTGCTCTCTGCGTTCACGACACGCCCGCCGTGCCGGCGAAAGCAGAACCGTCCACCCGGACAAGCGGCGCTTGCGGCCGCGGCCATCCTGCGCGGCGAACAGCCCACCGATGGCGGCGTGGTCATTGATCTGGAGCACTACGCCCAGCTCGCGGAGGTCGCACGATGACCGACTATCTCTCAGGCTGGAACGTCGGTGTCGATCCCGAGCAGTCAGAAATCCTGCCCGACGGCAGCATCTGCCAAGAAGTCACGCTCGTACTCGTCGACGATGAGCCCCACCAGAAGGCCGACGAGCCGCGGTGGCTGCGAGCCCCTGTCGCCGTCACGCTCACGCCGACGCAGGCGCGCAAGGCGGCGGCACGGCTGATGGCAGCAGCAGCCGAGGCAGGCACTGGAGAACCGTCTGCGCCTCACGGGGTTCCCCCAGACCAAGACACTGGATGAGTTCGACTTCGACGCCCAACCAACCCTGGATCGGCGTCTCATCGACGAGCTCGCCACGCTGCGGTTCGTCAAGGAGAAAGCCAACGTGCTGTTCATCGGGCCGCCCGGGGTCGGCAAGACGACCTTGGCGATAGCGCTGGCCCTGAAGGCCGTGCACGCCGGCTACCGCGTCTACTACACCACAGCCGCCGATCTCGTGGCCAGGACCGCAAAAGCCGCCCTCGAGGGCCGCTGGCAAACCACGATGCGCTTCTGGGGCGGACCCGCCGTTTTGGTCGTTGACCTAGGCCGATCCCGTGACTATGCCGATATGCGTGGTGCGGTGGCGGTGAAGGGCGTGCTGGTGGCGGGTTTCTCGGCGATGCTGCCCTGCGGGTTGTCGGCATAGTCACAGCTCCTGCAGGAAGGCGAGCACGGCGTCTGACGGTTTGTAGCGGCCTGGTTTGATGTCAGTCGGCGCGACCAGCGCGAGGGCTCGTTCCTTGATCGTGAGGTCGGCGTGCAGGTATGGCTGGGTGGAGCGGACATCTGCGTGTCCGAGCCACAGCGCGATCACGGTCGTGTCGACTCCGGCTTGCAGAAGCGACATCGCGCAGCTGTGGCGGAGCACGTGCGGGTGCAGCCGCTTGCCCTTCAGCGAGGGGCACTGTGCCGTCGCGGCCTTGGTATGCGTGGCTAGGCGCTGTTCGACAGCGTCGCGGCTGAGCGGCCTGCCGGTGCGTGTGCAGAACAGTGGATCCTGCGGCCGGCCGCCTCGCTCTTTGATCCATGCGGAGAGCACCGCCTGCGCCGGTGTGGTGAGCGGAACAGCGCGTTGCTTTCTTCCCTTCCCCTCGCAGCGGACGTGCGCGCCGGTGCCGAGCACGATGTCCGCGCAGGCGAGCCCGATCAGCTCGGAGATACGCAGTCCTGCTTGGATCGCAAGGGTGAGCATCGCGCGGTCGCGTCGACCCTCCCAGTGCGTCCGGTCGGGCGCATCGATCAGGGCTCTGGCCTCCTCTGCTGTGAGGAATGTGATCATGCGCTTCTCGAACCGCTTTGGCGGGATCGAGAGCACGCGTGCGATCACCTCGGTGTGCTCAGGATGTCTGAGCGCCGCGTATTTGAACAGCGACCGGATCGCGGTCAGCCTGAGGTTGCGCGTCCTGGCACTGTTATGTCGCTCTTGCTCAAGATGCGCCAGGAACGACGAGATCAACGCCTCGTCGAGATCACCCCAGTCGAGCGCGCAGGGCGCCTTGCCGGTTCTCTCTTGTGCGAAGCGCAACAGCAACTGCAGCGTGTCGCGGTATGAGGCGATCGTCCTCGGACTGGCCTGTAGCTGGCGGGCCAGCCGGTCGGTGAAGAACGCTTGCAATGTCGGCGCGATCATGCTCATGATCCCACCGCCTGTGCGTGCTCCAAGAGGGCGGCAGCGTGGCCGAGCAGCTCCGGCGCGGCGGAAAGGTAGTGGTAGGTGTAGCGTGGCTCGATATGGCCGAGGTAGGTCGAAAGCCACGGCAGCCGCGCCTGGACATCGGCGCCTTCCCGATACCAGCCGACCAGCGTCTTGACGGCAAAACTGTGCCTGAAGTCGTGTACCCGAGCGGGATATGACGCCTCTGCGCCGACGCCGGCGCTCTCGCGGAGCATCCGGAAGGTCCGATGGACGCCCGCATAGATCACCCTGGTGCCGCGCAACGAGAGAAAGAAACTCTCGCTGCGCGGGTGCGGGCACAGGTGATCGCGCTCGCTGGCGTACTTCTGCAGAGCCAGCACCGTGCTCGCCTGCAACGGCACCTGGCGGTTCTTGTGGAACTTCGACTCGCGAACGAGCAGCACCCCGTCGGTGAAATCGACGTCGCCCCGGTCGAGGCGCAGCGCCTCACCGATCCGCAAGCCAGTCGCGGCCAACAGCCCGATCAATGTCCGGTAGGTCGCCGATCTGAGGGGCTCCGGGATCGAGTGGCCGGCCTGCTCGATCAAGGCGAGGATGTCCGCGTCGCTGTAGATGAACGGCGGGCGCCAACGACGGCGAATCGGGATCAGCCCCGCCGGCGGGACCTCGGTTCGAGGGTCGATCCCGGTCAGGTAGCGCGCGAACGCGCGGACCGCCATCATCCGCCGACCCGGCACCGTGCTTCCAGCCGGAGAGTTCGGCTCAAGCGACCACGCAAGCGCCATCTTGATCGTCACGAACTCCGCGTCACGGTCATCGAGATAGGCAACGAACCGCGGCAGAAGCCGCGCTGCGTCTGCGAGTTCGTAGCCGAGCAGCCGCCGCAGCCGCAGATACTCCTGAAGGTGACGGTCGAGCGCGCTCATCGCACCGTCTCCGGCCACGGCTGGGCGACCTGACGCAGCCGACCCAGATCGATCTTGGCGTAGATGGCGGTAGTCGCTAGGTCGCGATGGCGCAACACCTGGCTGATGTCGATCAGCGAGGCGCCCTCGCGAAGCAGCTCGCTAGCGAGCGCATGTCGCAGTCGGTGCGCGCCGAAATGCGCCACTCCCGCTCGCCTGCACCCCCGTCTAACCACTTCGCCGACCACATACGCTGGAATCGGTCGCCTCGGGGCGCGTAGCGTCAAAAACACCCGCCGGCTGGCGTGCCGTGCCCGCAGCGACAGATACGCGGCGAGCGCCTCGCCGACATCGTCTGACAACGGCAGCCGGTCCTCGCGTCGCGCCTTGCCGCGCACCACGATCTCGCCGCTTCCCCAGTCCAGGTCATCGAGCTCGAGCCGTGCCACCTCGATCGAGCGCAGCCCCAGACGCGCGAGCAGGATCAGGATCGCGAAGTCACGCACACCATCGATCTGCGAACGCTCACAACCGTCGAGCAGCCGGTTGACCTCGCTGCGAGTGGTCGTGCGCGGGATGCCGGTCTGGCGCCAGCCCGCCACCGACGGTACGGACTCCGCAAGTGGACTCCCGGTGAATCCGCGCAAGTGCAAGAAACGCAGCAGCGAGCGAAGCTCGGCGACACGACCCTTCGCCGCCCCGAGCGAGAAGCGAGCGCACTCCCTGACCAGGAACGCCGACACCTCCACGCCGGTGAGACCCTCGACGCCTCGGGGATCTGCGGCGGCGACCCGCTCGCCGAGGAACCGCCGCGCCAACGCTTCATAGCGAAGCACCGTCATAGGCGCTAGACCCCGCTCGCTTCTCATCCACACCCGGTAATCCGCGATCAGCTCCTCAAGCGCCGTCAGCTCAAGCGACGCGTTCTCAGGCGTCATCACCCCGAGCTCGCGCAGATAGAACACCAGCTGGCGCAACTCACCCAAGCTCGGCACTCGCCGATCACCGCCCGCACGCCGTGCCGCGAGAAACGCTTCGATCGCGGCCATGTTCAACCACCCGGGCTCGACACCCTCGTCATCCATCCACCGACCCAACTGCCCCAGCACCTTCAGCATCCCACGCACGGTGCCCGGTGTGTATCCCCGCTCCAACAATCGCGCGCGATAGCCCTCCACGAACGCACCAAGCCGCCCGGGCTTCCTTCTCGGTCCCGACATCTCATTACCTCCTCGCCGGAGCCACCAGCCCCAGCAGCCAGAATCAGCAGTCAGGACGCGAAACTATGCCGACAACCCGCAGGGCAGCATCGCCGAGAAACCCGCCACCAGCACGCCCTTCACCGCCACCGCACCACGCATATCGGCATAGTCACGGGATCGGCCTAGGTCAACCTATGCCGATATCGGCATAGGTTGACGAGCTGGGCTACCTACCGATGGCGGGCGAGGCAGCATCCCACCTCTTCCAGGTCATCAGCCGCCGCTACCAACACGGCTCCATCGTCCTGACCACCAACCGCGACATCACCAGCTGGGGGCAAATCTTCGAGGACACAACCGTCGCAGCAGCGATGCTCGACCGCCTCCTTCACCACGCCACCGTCGTCCAGATCAACGGGCCCAGCTACCGCATGCGCCACCACCAAGCACGCCTCGACCAACTACGCGACGACCTCAACAAACCCTGAACCACAGCACGTTGCACAGTCAACCAAGTGGGGAACTCTCACGAGCAACTCTGAGGAACTCCGATGATCCTTGACACCTCTGAGTCTGCCGACGTAGAAGCAGTCGATCCCGACCAGCTCACCGGGCCGTGAGACATCGATATGGCGCTCTGGCTCTGGATCTCTGGGCGGCTCGTAGGGCGCCGCGTAGCCCGCGATCAGCCCGAGGCGCTTGGCGCGGGTGTTCAGACCGTGGCGAGAGAGCACCTTCCATACGCCGTTCGCCGAGACGATGATCCCGCCCCACTTCTCCCTGGCCAGCTCCGATGAGACACGCCGTGGACCGAGGCCGGGATGGGCGATCGAGAACGACACGATTCGCTCCTCGATCATCTTCGGCAGCGCGTTGGGCATCTGCGGCCGCCGGCGCTCCCGGGGTCTGAGCATCTCCAGGCCGTGCCGGTCGACCTGGCGCTTCCAGTGGTAGTAGGTCGAGCGGTGCACCCCGAATGTCCTGCACGCTGCCGAGACGCTCGTCCTCGCGGCCTCCGCGAACAACTGCTGGCGGTAGCCGAACAGCACGTCATCCTTCGTCATATGGCTCTGCTCCTCTTCACTTTGGCGGTGAAGGAGGCAGCCTGAGCCACGGCCCAGACGGGTCCCGCCGATCGGCGGGACCCGTCTGACCTCAAAGACCTATCGAGCCCCCAACTGTCGGGAGCACTCGGAGACCGGCCAGCTTAGGTCAGGCGTTGGGCTCGGGGACGATTGAAGTGACGGGTCAGTATCATCTGGTGTCGAGAGTGTCTAACCGGACGTTTTATATGATCTGGTTATTATTTGCGTCGACGGATACCGCCGCGGCGCTGCACATTGAATGCGAAGGCATCGTCGGGTTAATCTTACTTTGGGGGAATATTCTCGGGAAGATCGGTGCGGAACCGGGAAGCTCGGAAAGGACGTTCGGGATCACCCTGAAAACTGAGGGTGGCGGTAAAACGATCAAACAGGAACTCAGCACGTATGGCAACAACAATGGCACGGAAGTCACCGTGGAAGGCCTGAAAGGCAAACTCGGGACCGGCACGGAAAAGGCAATCGGCGAGTCCGCGGAAAGCAACTTACTGTTCACGACCGGGCCGACGTCGCTCGAGGAGACGTAGGGGCCCTGGGTGAGAGGGTGGGTGCTGGCCGGTTTGGGTGGCACCCGCTCTTCTTGTTTTAGCGTTTGTGTGTGTGTTTGTGTGTTGTTTTGTGTTTGGGTTTGTGTTTGGGTTTTTTGCAGCCGGTGATGGTGATGGGGGTGGTTTGGTTGATTTGTTGGCCGTTTTGGGCTTTGAAGAGGGTCGGCATTTGGAGTTTTTGGCTGCAGAGGTTGTAGTAGTCTTTGGCGGGGACGTTTGCGCCGAACTCGCTGTAGCGGCCGGTGGGGATGTTGACTTCGATGTTTTCGAAGGGTACGTCGGGGGTGTTGCGGAAGGTGGCTGAGGTGACCCCGGTTTTTTTGTTGATGTATGTTTCGCCGTGGAGGTCGATCGTGACACCGTAGCCTTCGAGGACGATCACGGCTTCGGGGAACTTTTGGCTGCCGTAGGAGACGAAGTACACGGGGCCTTTGAGGGGGACGGGTAGGACTTGGGTGTGGACGATGGCTTGCCCGATGATCGAGGCTTTGGGGCAGTTACCGCGGTTTGTTTCAAAGACGGTGGAGAGGCAGGCGCGTTGGAGGGTTTCGAGGCGTGCTGGGAGCTGTTTGGGGAGGTCGAACTTCGCCTCGCTGATCCATGATTGGGTGCCGACCGCGCCGGTGGGGTAGGAGATCTTGAAGTGCAGGCTCGCGCCGTCGAGTTTGCTGGCGTGCCCGACTGTGGAGACCATGATTTTCGGCGTGAATTTCAGGGTCGCGCAGTTCGTGGCCTGGAACGGGATCGAGAGGAGCGCGTTCGCTCCTTCGGCGCTTGTGAGGCCGGCTGTGATTTCGAGCTGGTTGCAGTTGGTGGGGTTCAGCGAGAAGCTGGGGCGGTTGATGAGGACGTTCACGTGCTTGATTTGTAGCGGGATGCCTTCGAGGATCGTCGGGATCTGGTAGGGGCCGCTGCTGTCGGTGGTCACGGTCAGGGCGGCTGTGATCGGGTTCACTTCGATCTTCGCGCGGACGAGCACGCAGTCGCACGGGGGATGGTTGTTCTGGGTGTTCGCGAGGTCGTAGGGGCCGGCCTTCGCGGGGTTCACGATCGATAGGCCATACGGGGCGCACCCAGAGGAGCCCACGGCACACGCGCCGGTCCCGTTGAACGGGCCCGTGATGTAGACGCGGCCGCCCTTCACGCTGAACGGGTCACCCCCGACACCGACGGACACGGTCGTTTCGCCGATCAGGCTCTTCGGGCCGCACAAGCCTTCGTCGGCTTGTGGTTCGGGGCATAGTTCGACACCGGATAGCAGGCCCGTGAACCCTGGCGGCATCTTTAGCTGCACCGCTTGGAGGTGCTGGTTGCCGTCTTCGCGGCTGATCGTTGTCGTGAACGGTGTGTAGCCGCCCGCCTGGGTGTTCGTCGAGCCCGCGGTCGCGCTCGGCGCGAACGGCAGACCCTGGCCGGGGCACGCGCTCCCGTTCGGGCCGGAGGTGATCTGGAAGCTCGAGCTCGGGGTCGCGGGCGGCCCTGACTGCGGTGCTGACCATGGCGTGATCGACGTCGTCGTGGTATAGGTCCCGCACGCCTGGGGGGTCGCGAGCGGCGCGCGTTCCCCGCCGAAGAAATGCAGTTCGATTTCTTCCGCGGGCGCTTGGGGCGTGTTCAAGAACGTCGAGACGATCTGCCCCGTCACGGGGTTCAGCGAGACTTCGCCCGGGAGCTTCAAAAGAACCCCCGATTCGGGGTCTTCCGCGACGATGTACATTGCGACGAGACTCCCGAACGGGTTCGCTTCCTGCGGGGCGAGATACACCGCGCCTTCGAGCGCGTGACCCAACACCGGTGTCGTGACCCGGACCGTCCCGATCTTCGACGCGTTCGAGCAGAAGTTCACACCCGGCTGGAACGGTGCGGGTTCGCCTGCCTGGACGGCGGGTATGCTACCCGGCAGCCGCGGCGTGAAACGCAGTTCTCCGGGGGGATGGCTCCCTTCGGGCTCGTAGCCGATCAGCGCGTCAGGGCACGCTTCCAGGCCATCCCCACCAGAAGGGTTGATCGCGACGCCTTCGGGGAGCGTGACCGTGGTATCGCGAATATCGGCCTCACCCAGGCCGTTCGCGTTCAAGCTCTCTTCCTGGGGAACCTTCACGTTGACCGTCAACCCCGTCGCGGTGCTCGTATCCGGGACATCGGGGTGCACTTCGATCGAGGGGTCAAACGGCAGCCGGTTACACCCATCCAACGTCGGTAGCGCCACGCTCGGCCCGACCGATTTGAACACGCCCGGTTCTTCCCACGAGTCGAGTTCGACGCTCGCCTGCAACGGCACGCCAGAACACGACGTCGGCAGCTCGAAGAACGCGGGCGGATTGCTCTCACTGAACGCTTCGCACCCCGGATACTGCGACGCTGGGACCGACGTCAGACACCCATCACGCGTTTCGTTATGTTCCGCTCTCCCCGGGACACCCCAGATCGTCACGACATTCGAGAGGAACGCAATCGTCTGCGTGATGTCGTGCACTTCCGCGTTAATGCCATAGTCCCCGCCCGAGCGAACCGACGCGTTGATATACACCGGGGTTTCACGGTTATTCGGGAGGAACCCAAACCGCGCGGGCTCCCCCGCCGAGGGTTCCAGGTTGAACACCGGCGTCGAGAACGAGATGATCCCGAGATGCGAGGGTTCGTTGACGGTCGAGATCGCGACACCCACAACCGACGCCGCCGGGCATTTGTTGACTTCCGCCAAGAACTGCGCGCTCGTGCACCGCGTGAGTGGCTGCGGGTTACCAATCAGCCCCGGCGGGAACCGCACACTCACATCCCGCGGCAGCCCAGCCGAGTTCCCCGTCACCAACTGCGACCCCGCCGCGACCGTCTGCTTCGTCTCGTTCGCGTTAAGCGTGAACGTCGTCTGGAACGGATGCGAGCCCGCTTGCGTGTCCACACCCCCACCTTCTTCTTCGGGGGTCACTTCGAAATCTTCGACACCGAACGGCACCGGCGCCCCGGAAATCGTGATCGGCCGCTGCACCGACACCGCACGCGTCCCCGCACCCGAGATACCCACTTCGTTCAGTTCGCCCGTAGCCGCGCCCGCTTCGACCGCGACCGCGACCCGCACTTCGATCGCTTGAAACGGCGGGACCACACCACCAAACCCCGACCCCGACCCAGTCACCCGGCACACCACGACCTCCGCGGGTTCCCCTTCAAGCACACACGAAATCGGCACAAACCGCGCACCGTCCACGTACCCGCCACCTTCCACCCCCACCGCCCGCAACCCCGCCGGCAAACGATCAACCATCACCAAAGGCTCCCGTTCGTATTCTTCGTGACCCGCCACCGCCGCTTCCGTGCACCCCGCATCCTTGAACTTCCCCGCAGCACCCACCACCCTCACACATTCCCGCGCCGGCCCATCACCAAGATTAAACGCCGAAGCGACAATCGTGCCATCCGGATGCCCCAAACTCCCCGGCACAACGACAGACGACGTCACCCCAGCAAGTTCCAAACCAAAATCCGAGATAAACAGCGCGTTCACTTCCGTGTTAATCAATTCGACGGGCTGTTCACCCCGCGGCCCCGTGAACGTCACCCGATACGTACTCGTGATCGTTTCACCAGGCACCACGATACCCACCGGGCCACCCGTCACCTGAACACTATGCGCCCCATAACCACCCACCTTTTCGAGCTTCGCCTGAAACGCACCCGCAGATTCCCCAACTTCGAACGACTCCCCAACCAAGAATTCCCCAGCAGCGTTTTCGCATTCCCCATCTTCGACACACCCCGCAGACTGCGACGCCGGCATATCCGCCAACGCATAAAACATGCCCACTTCACCAGTCACCGTGACATCCTGCACCCCATTCACACCATGCACCCCCAACGAATGCAAATACGTCGGCCGCGCACCCGACACCACATGCCACCACGCCGAACCCCCAAACGCCACCGGCACAAACACACCACACCCCAACACCACCACACACCAACACACCAACACAACCCGCAACCACCAGCCACCCACCCAACCACCAGCCACAGAAACACGCCTCAGAGAAGACCGCCGCACGCTACCCACCATGACGACTCGCTTTCCTCACACCATGATGACTGCTGGATTTCTTCGCCGCGGCACCATACCTACGCTTCGCCTGGCGTTCACACGCCTGGCGTTTCTTCCGGCGGCGATCCCTATGGCACGCGTTCAACGCCTTCGCGAGCTTCTGCGCCCGCGTCAACACCCTCACCGACGACGTCGAGGACGGCGCCACCGGCGTGACATTCCCCGCCCCCGTCAACGACGCGCTCGCGGGAGCACCAAAAATCGAGGGTTGCGGAGCCGGCGCGGCCCGGCACGCTTCCGCGGTCACACACCCTGGCGGCGACCCCCCAGCCACAGGCACACACGGCGACACCCCCGTGCATTCATGCGCATCATAAACATCATAGTTATCATCAAAATCCTGGGGTGAAAGCTTCGCCGTCGTCATGAAAAACACGTCACCACCCGACCCCGACACATCCAACAACGCCGATTCCTGCGGCGATTCACCCGAACTCATCAACCCCACACACCCCGCACCTTCAACGACCCCAGACACCACTTCCCGTTCCCCCTTGAACACCACACCACCAGAAGACACACCCGACACACACCCACCCACACCCACAGGCTCATACTCATACACATCCCACGACCCATTCACATCCCGCGGCACAAGCCCATCATCACTATCAAAAAACAACCGGCCCCCATCCCCCAAATACCGCGGCTGATACCGCGCCACACCACCAGTCAATTTTTCAAACGCCACCCACGCCGGCAAATCAGCAGACAGCCACGTCCCTTCTTTCGCCCCGTAGGCGACAGGGTTGACCAGGCTCGTAGGGTTGACCGGGCCCACTTCAGGAGCTTGTATTCCGGTGGGTCGTGCGCCGGTTGGGTTACACGACGCGCACGCCAGCCGCCCGGTTTCCGCGTTATACAGGAACACCTCCTCGTCCGGTTCGCCGCTCTTCACATCCCGGTTGTCATAGCCCGTCAACGGCCGGTCAGACATAAACGCCAGCCACACCCCATCCGGCGACACCCGCGCCGTCAAGCGCGACAAAGACTGCGAGTTGATCGCCCAGTCACCGTTGTCTTCTGCTGAGAGGGCTGCGATTGGTCGTGGCGGTCGCCAGATTTCGCCTATGAACTGGTCCTCGTATAGCTCGTGCTCGGCGGATACCCAGTAGATGTAGGAGCCGTCTTCGCTCGCGCCGATCACCGACCCCTCGATCGCTGGGGCTTCACCAAGCCGCAGCGGCTTGCATTCCAGCTTTTCGGGGATTTCACACTCAAACAAGCTACCACCATCCGTCCAGAACACCCGCGAACCATCACTCGACGCCGTCTGGAAAGTCCCCAGGCCAATCTCAACCGTTTCACGCCTCGGCATGTCACGCATATACAACACGCCAGCTTCGCTCGTCCAGAACACCCGCGACCCGTCTTCAGAGATCGCATGACGCGCATCGTTACCATCACCACCAGCCCCACTCTGCTGCGCCGGGGTTCCCAACGACGCGAGTTTCAGTTCCGGGCCTTCGCTGCCCGGCAGCACGCTCACGAGCTGTAGCTGTTCGCCCGCCGGCGCGCCCGCGCTCCACTCATACAAGCCACCAGCAGGCGCCGGTTCCGCCGTCAACTGCACATCAGTATCAGAGCTCAAGATGACATGACTCAGATCCGGCGTCGCACCATCAAAGAACGGGCCACAGAATTTTTCCGGGGGACACGCCCCGCCTTCCTTGACGCCCTCCTGCCCAAACGGCTCGAACGGGCTGGAGGTATCATCCGCCAGCGACACCAACGGCGTATAGCCCCCCGTCGTATTGTTCCGCAGGAACGCGGTCTGTTCAGACGCCGCTTCTGAGAGACACGGCTGGCGGGCACCCCCAGCGCCCGTGCATGGCTGGAACGCGCCGAACGGCTGGAGCACCGCCTGCGAGAGATCTTCGCTGAAGAACCGGTATTCCTCACCCGCGTTCACGCTCCCGCTGACCGCACCATTATGCGGCGTCGCGAGATCCACCGAGGACCAGCCCCCCGGGCCCCTCGTGGAAAGCACCTGCTGCGCATTGGAGTACCCCACCACCCCGTTTTCCGTGGGGCCACTCGCGAGATACGTCATCGCGCCGCCACCCACCGCGGCCTGCGTGACCCCCCACGGATACCCGGGCCCCAAGATCAAAGCGCCTTCCTTGCCCGGCGGGGAGACCATTTCCCACTGCCGGGCATCCAACAAGCCAGACACCCCCACACCCTGCGTCGTGAACACCCGGTCAGCACCATACGTAGCAAACACATCCCCAGGCGCGATTTCGCTGAGCGCTACCACCCGGTAGTGATAGCTCGCTCCCGACGCGAGGCCCTGCACACCCACGCTGACCGCGACCGCGCCCTTCCCCGACCCAACCACCTCCTTCGCGGTACTCGACCCATACCCCACGCTCGGCCCATATTCAACGAAATAGCTCGTCGGCGCATGATTCGGGTCGACGCTCGCGTCGAACTCCACCCCGGTCGCCGTGACCTTCGAGACCGACTCGCTCAGCACCCCCGCACCCAACGTCGTAAAACACGCATCCACAGATTTCTGGCCTTCGCATACCGCGGTCGCTTCTTCACTCAAGTTCACGGCTTCTTCATCACTGACATACGCCCCCTGCAAACGATAAAAATAGGTTGTGTCCGGCGCGAGATGTTCCAGCGTCGCGCTGACCGCGACACCTTCGCCTTCCACCGGCCCGCCCGCGCACCCCACCCGTTCACCAAGCGCTTCACTCGCCCCCCACGCAAACCAACAACTCACCGGCCCACCAACACCACTACTCACCACCCCATGCAACACCCCACCCCCCGCCGACACCCCCGACACCGGACCCGTCGACAATTCCGGCAACAAAAGATCCGACCCAAACACATCAACCACCGCAGTATTCGTAGCTTCACTATTCACAGCCACATACACACGACCGCTACCACGCGCCACCGCCACAGCGGCCGCTTTACCAAGCGGCCCCGCCGGCGTCGCCGTCAACCGCCCCAAAAACTCTTCAGAGACCCCACCAGCAAGCTCATCCACAACACCATGCTCACGGTCCGTAACATACACGCGGCCGCTGACCGGATCCACCCCCACAAACGGCGGGCTCGCCCCGAACGAGCCGGTGGGGGTGCCCGCCCCCGTCCACGACGCTTCCAACGTCCCCAGCGAACCAAACACATCCACCACATCACTCTTCGTGTCAGTCACATACACGAGCCCCGGTTCCCCCAAACCACCTTCCGCGACCGCCACAGTCTGATGCAACGCCCCCTCGGCGGCGAGGACACCATCACCCAGCTGCGACACGAACTCCGCCGCACCCACAGCCCTCACCTTGAACACGTCAACCACATCACCTTCGGAGGGATGCGGTTCGCCTTCATCGGCAATGTACAGCTCCCCGGTCGCCTGGTCAAACGCCAACCCCGCTGTGCTACGCCCACCGGGGCCGCTCAACGCTCCGCTCACCGCCGCTCCGGAGCTCGCCGGGACTTCCTTGATCTGCGACAGGTATTCCCCGGACGCGCTGAAAACATCGACCGCCGTTTGTGCCGAGACGAAGATCTCGCCCGTCGCGTCGTCCACCACCACCGACACCACCCCCGGGAATTCCCCTTCCGGGGTGCCCTTGATCCGGTTACCTTCGACATACCCTTCGCACGCCACCGTTTTACACGCGAACCCCAGCGCCGCACCCGACGCGGTGAACCGCTGCACACCATCACCCGCGACGAACAACGCGCCCCTTTCCGCGACGCTAGCTTCCGGGCCAGCCGGGCCGACCGCCAACCCCGGCCAATAACTCGAGATCGCCACCTCACCCACAAACTTATGCGTAACCGCAGCCCGCGCCACCACAGAACCCCACAAACCAGCCAGCACAACGCCCACCCCCAGCGCCACCAGCCAGCCTCTAAAAACACGGATCATCCCAACAACCCTACCCACCCACATACCCCCACTCAAGCCACGTTTATCACTCCACCACAAACCAACACCCAACACCCAAGCCCCCCGGGGGCCACCCCACAGGGGCCCCGGCAACAAAAAGGGTGGACGGCACCATCACGGCACCGCCCACCCACCTCCAGCAAACCCTGCTAGACGAACAACCCTACCGCATCACACAAGAGGCTCTACGTCTCCTCAAGCGACGTTTCACTGACCATCAACAGTAAGTTGCTTTCCGCGGACTCGCCGCCTTTCCTTTCCGTGCCGGTCCCGAGTTTGCCTCTCAGGCCTTCCACGGTGACTTCCGTGCCATTGTTGTTGCCATACGTTTGGAGTTCCTGTTTGATCGTTTTACCGCCACCTTCAGTTTTCAAGGTGATCCCGAACGTCCGCTCCGAGGTTCCCGGTTCCGCACCGATCTTCCCGAGAACATTACCCCACACTAACACTAACGCGGTCACGCCTTCGCATTCCAGGTGCAGCGCCGCAGCGGTATCCGTCGAGGCGAGTAAGAACCAGATCATATAAAACGTCCGGTTAGACGCCCTCGACACTAGATGATACTGACCCGTCACTTCAATCGTTCCCGAGCCCAACGCCTGACCTAAACTACGACACGCGGCAGTACCGCCAGCTGTCGTACAGCCACCGAATAATATTTTGAATGTCCCTAACGTTTTACTCGTCGGGCCCGTCGAGGTCGTACCAGCTGTGCACGCGATTATGGTGCCTTCCAGGTTCAGCGAGCTTGCTTCGCTCGTCGCGTTACCGGCCACTTCAGCCGAGAATAACGGTAAGACGGTCGACGCGGCAGACGCCGCCTCAGCCGTGATGACACCAAACGCGAAGATCGCGAACAGCGCCAAACCAACTATTTTGAGTCGTCGCATTTACCATGCTCCTTATCGTATAGAACAAACCAACACGCGAGCCCCGACACCAACACAAGCGCCGGTAGCCACACGCACACGCCACCCCACCACACTGCTACCCAGGGGCGACCCCATGAGCCTGACACGCACCCTCCCCACAGTCAAGCCAATCCCGTGAATGTCTCCCACAACCCACCCCTACCACCGGCAAAGGCTAGAAACACTTCCCCGAAACGCTTGGCAGCCCACCCCACCACACAGTAGCTTCCCCGCCAACCCACACCAAACAGCCACCAAGCACCACGGGAAGAGACCACCGATGCAGCCAGCCACCCCCACCCCCCAAAAAGCCACCACCCCCGCAATCCTCCTCGCCACCCTCACCCTCGCGCTCACCCTCGCCGGCTGCGCCAGCACAACCACCACCCCCACCGGCGCGAGGATCACCAAAGCCGTCGAAGTCGCCTTCAAGAGCCCCGCCATCACCAATAAAACGCTGCCCGCGCGATACACCTGTGACGGCGAGAACACCAACCCCCCGCTCCAATGGGGCACGATCCCCGGCGACACCGGCGAACTCGTCCTCGCCGTCATCGCCCTCACCCCCACCCACAGCAAATCGTATGCCGCGACGATCGAATGGGCAATCTCCGGCATCAACCCCAAAACACACAAACTAAACCCCGGCGAAATACCCCCCGGCGCCCACATCGGACTCGCCAACAACCACACCCGCCACTACAACATCTGCCCCAAACCCCGACAAACCACCAAATACCAATTCATGCTCTACGGCGTCCCAGCCGACGCCAAAGTCAACCCCAACTTCGCAGACCAACCCATCCTCGCCACCCTCAACACACCCAACACCCCCACCTCCACCACCGCCCAAGGCGCCTTCATCACCCAATACACACACCACTAAGCCGCCGAGCGTGCGCGAGCCCCTCGTGCCACGGCCGCTTTGGGGATGGCGATTCTGGCGCTCGCCTGCCGGCCAGCCAGCCCTCGCGCGTCCCGCGCTACTGCTAATCGCCGGCCTCGCGGGGCTCGCGTATGCATGGGGGTCTAACAACGCCGACCTCGAGCCATTCTACGGCGCGGCCGCCCGCAGCATGTCCTTAAGCTGGCACGACTTCCTGTTCGGCGCATTCGACCCCGCCGGCACCGTCACCGTTGACAAGCTGCCCGGCGCACTATGGGTACAGGCACTCTCGCTGCGACTCCTCGGCTTCCACGTGTGGGCCCTGGTGCTGCCTCAGGTACTCGAGGGCGTGCTGAGCATCCTCGTCCTCTACCGAGCCGTGCAGCGCTTGGCGGGGCCGGTCGCTGGCATCGCCGCCGCGGCCGTGCTCGCCGCGAGCCCCGTGACGATCGCGCTGAGCCGCGGCAACGTCTCGGACTCGCTGCTGATCCTGCTCACGGTGCTGGCAGCCGACGCGACATCAGCCGCGCTGCTCAATGGGCGCCTACGCTCGCTGCTACTCGCGGGACTGTGGGTCGGCCTCGCTTTCCAGGCGAAGATGATGCAAGCGTGGGTGATCCTACCCGCCCTGGCGCTCGCCTACGTGGTGGCTGCACCGGTCTCGCTTCGGCGTCGTGTCGCCCACGTCATGCTCGCGGGAGCACTCACGCTCGCGGTCTCGCTGAGCTGGATCAGCGCCGTGTCGCTCATCCCCAGCAACGAGCGCCCCTACGTCGACGGGACGCTGAACGACTCGCTCTTCAGCCAGGTATTCGAATACAACGGCATCGACCGCGCCGGCCACGGGGAGATCCCCGCCGGCGCGGGAACACCAGCCCCATTCCTCGTCAAGCAGGCCGAGACAGGGGAGACGGTCAACTCTCCAACCGCACGGATCACGCCGAGCTGGCACCGGCTACTCAACGGGCCACTCGGACGCGACGACGGCTGGCTCCTACCAATCGCCCTGACCGCCACCGCAGCCGTCCTGCTCCGCCGCCGCAGGACAGGGCGCCGCGACCCGCTACGAGCAGCCGCCATCCTATGGGCGACTTGGCTACTCGCGCTCGCGATCGTCTTCAGCACCGGCGGCTACCTGAACTCCTACTACCTCGCGGCGCTCTCCCCCGCCACCGCCGCGCTCTGCGGCGTCGGAGCCGCACTCGCATGGAACGAGCGCCGACGCCGAGCAGCCCGCATCAGCCTCGCCACGAGCCTCCTCGCCTCAGCAGGCTACGGCGCCTACCTCCTAAACGGCGGGCACACGGTACCCGGCTGGCTACTGCCCACCGCGCTCCTCCTGGCCGGCGCGGGCGCGCTGATCGCATTGCTCGCACCACAACTGCGCAGCGAGCAGCGAGCAGCACGCATCGCCACAGCCCTCGTCTTCGCCTCCGCGCTGCCGCTGAGCGCCGCCACCTCCGCCCTGATCGTCACACGAGAACTCGGGCCATTCAACACCCCATACGAACCAGCCCCAACCACCGGCAGCCCGCGCTTCTCCGCACAACAAAGCGCGGCCTCCGAGCAGGCGCTCGTGGACCGCCTGCTCGCCATCTACCACACGCCGATCGCGTTCGCCGCCGACACCTCGCTGCTCGCCGCCACCCCCATCTACTACACCGGCCACGAGATCCTCCCAATCGGCGGCTACGCCGGCGGCATACCAGCCCCCACCCTGCAACAGCTACGCCACTACATCGCCACCAACCAACTGCGAGCATTCCTGATCCCAACCAAGCCCCCCAGCCACGACCCCCGCATCATCTGGATACAAAACCACTGCACACAACTCACCGGCAACGACACTCCGAACAAACCCCAGCCCGCGCTCTACGACTGCCACCAGCCATAAACACGCGCAACCCGCGCACCAACGAGGCCGGCCGACTCCAGCGCGAACTGAGACGTGCATCGGCCCTCGCAGCAGCCTGCTAACCCTCTGGGCGCCAGCGCCTCCGTCCGTCGCAATAGAAACAAGTATTCGGATCACTTGACTCTTGGCGTAGGACCGGCTAAGAACGCTAGTGGTGGCATCACAACGTTGGATTGCCGCTCGGACAAATCACCACTTATGGAGTTTAGGACAATGCGACAACTGAGAGTCTTTGGTTTGGCGTGTTTGGCGATGCTGGTGCTGGGTGCCGCGCTGGCTGGCGCGGCGTTTGCCGCGTCGACGGTTTTACCGTTATTCTCGAAAGAAGTGAGCGGGAATGGTACGAGCGGGGCGATTTCGACCAACCTTGAAGGTACAATTTGGGCATGCACCAGCGCCACGCTCACGACGGGTGCCACGAGTAAAACGTTAGGAACGTTCAAGTTGTTATTAGGTGGCTGTACGACAGCTGGTGGTACTGCCGCGTGTCGTAGCTTAGGTCAGGCGTTGGGCTCGGGAACGATTGAAGTGACGGGTCAGTATCATCTGGTGTCGAGGGCGTCTGACCGGACGTTTTATATGATCTGGTTATTATTCGCGTCAACGGACAGCGCCGGGGCGTTGCACTTCGAATGCGAAGGCGTATGGGGGTTAATGTTATTTTGGGGTAATATCCTCGGGAAGATCGGTGCGGAACCGGGAAGCTCGGAACGCACGTTCGGGATCACCGTGAAAACTGAAGGTGGTGGTAAAACGATCAAACAGGAACTCGAAACGTATGGGAACAACAATGGCACGGAAGTCACCGTGGAAGGCCTGAAAGGCAACCTCGGGACCGGCACGGAGTTTAAAGGCGGCGAGTCCGCGGAAAGCAACTTACTGTTCACGACTGCCGCGACGTCACTTGAGGAGACGTAGCGTCTTGTATGAGGGTGGTAGGTGGTGCCTGAGGTTTGGGCGCCACCAACTCCCTCTCTATAAGCTTGGGGGTTTGTTTGGATAATTATTGATTAGGGAGGGTGTTAGGGAGATGCGACGATTGAGAATGGTTGGTTTGGCGTGGTTGGCGATGCTGGTGTTGGGGGTCGTGCTGGCTGACGCGGCGTTTGCCGCGTCGACTGTCTTACCGTTATTCTCGAAAGAAGTAGCCGGGAATGCTACGAGCGGGGCGAGTTCGATCAACTTTGAAGGTACAATTTGGGCATGCACCGCCGCCACGCTCACGACGGGCGCGACGAGTAAAACGTTAGGCACGTTCAAGCTGTTATTAGGTGGCTGTACGACAGCTGGTGGTACTGCCGCGTGTCGTAGCTTAGGTTGGGCAGCCTCCGGGATGTGCCGACAGGTGCGGTTCATCTGGCCTCCATCTTTCGGGCACGGTAGACGATGTCTGCGGGGATGCGTCCTTGTGTGAGTCTGCCGTGGTGTACGCGGTCGTTGTTGTAGAAGCGTAGGTAGGTATCGAGCTCGCGTTTCAGTCCGGTGTAGCGGGGATATAGGTAGCGAGCGAACGCTGGCCTCCAGCACTCATCGAGGATCGTCTTGTGCAGTGCCTCGACGTGTCCGTTGGTCTGTGGGCGTCCTGCGTGGATGCGGGTGTGGCGCACCTTCAACGCATCGACGGTGGTCGTGAAGTCGCCCTTGAACTCGTTGCCGTTGTCGCTGAGCATCCTCTCGAGCTTCCAGCCGGTGGCCTTCAGCTCCCTGGCGACGCGCTGAGCGAGCTTGCTGGTCTGCGCTGCGGTGGGGTTGCCTTGCTTGCAGATCACGAGTTCCGCCCACGCGTAGGAGGAAGCGATGTCGATCGCGGTGAGCTGCCAGATCGCGCCCTCAGTGCCTCTGTGCCTGCTCACGCAAAGCTCCTCACTTCTGCTCATGGAGATTCCCCAGGTTCTCGCGGCCCGGGTCGCGTAGCTGAGCCGTAGGCGAAGCGCAGCGATTCGGGCCGGGGCGGGGTTCTGTCGGGTCCTCCCTCGATGGTCGTGGTGCTTGACGCCATCGACCGTCAGAGGGAGGACCTTGGGGATGCTCACACAGGAGGAAGACATGGAGATTGCTGCGTTGCGTGGTCGGGGCTGGTCGGTCTCGGCGATCGCGCGTCACACGGGCCGGGATCGCGAGACCGTCAGGGCTTATTTGGCGGGTCAGGCCAAGCTGCGGGGAGGGGCAGCGAGTGTGCTGGAGCCCTACCGGGTTTATCTGCAGGCGCGGTTTGCGGATGACCCGCACGTGTTGGGGACTGAGCCGGACCGGCTTTGACGGAGAGCTTGGTTAGTAGGTTTTCTTGCTCATGATGGGGTTGGTTAGGGCTCTGCTTTTCACAGCGTAGAGTTCCTCGATCTCGCGGGGTGGCCGGTCGTCGAGGTTTTCATGCAGGCGGGTGTTGTTAAACCAGGCGATGTACTCGAGGATCGCGAGCTCCATCTGGCTGCGGGTGCGCCACACCCTGTCGGCGACGAGCTCTGTCTTGAAGCTGTCGACGAAGCTCTCAGCCATGCTGTTGTCGTATGCGTCGCCGGTGCTGCCGACCGACGCGAGCACGTCGTGATCGGCGAGCGTCTGGGTGTAGTCCCCGCTGACGTATTGCTTGGGCTCAAGGGGTCCTCGCAACACTGGTGTGTTTTAGTGAATATATGTGTTCTGTCAGTGCCTCTCCGGGTGTCATCCAGGAGAGGGTCTTCCGGGGCCGTGAGTTCAGGGTTGCGGCGACCGCCTCGAGGTCTTGGGCGTTGTAGCGGGAGAGGTCTGTTCCTTTCGGGAAATACTGGCGAAGCAGGCCGTTGGTGTTCTCGTTGGTCCCGCGCTGCCACGGGCTCTGAGGGTCACAGAAGTACACGTTCAGGCCGGTGTCGATGTTCAACTGAGCGTGTTGTGCCATCTCGGTGCCTTGGTCCCAGGTCAGGGAGCGACGCAGCTGCTCGGGCAAGCTCATGATCTGGCTGGCGATCGCGTCGCGAACCGCTTCGGCACCGTGACCGGCGAGCGCGGGCCCGTTCTTGATGGGCAGGCCGCCATAGCCAGACATGCGGGGAAGATGCAGCAGGATCGTAAAACGGGTTGAGCGCTCAACGAGCGTCCCGATCGCCGAGCGATTCAACCCGAGGATGAGGTCTCCCTCCCAGTGCCCCGGGATCGCTCTGTCCTCAGCGTCGGGGGGACGCTCGCTGATCATGACCTCATCGGTCACGAAGCCCTTCCCGCGCCGAGTCCGGGCTCTGGGGACCCTGAGCGCCCGACCGCTGCGCAGGCATGCTGTGAGCTCCCGCCGCAGCGCTCCGCGGCCCTGCACGTAGAGCGCCTGATAGATCGCCTCATGAGAGACACGCATCGACCCATCATCGGGGAAATCGACCTTCAACCGGGCAGATATCTGCTCCGGGCTCCACGCCCTGGCCCACCGGCGATCCGCGCGGCGCGGCTTGCCCTGCCCGGTCCAACGCCCCGCGGGAGGCCCTGGGACGGGCGTGCCGTCCGGCCGGCGAACCTCTCCCGCCAAACGCTCCTGGACGTACTCACAAAGCCGCTCGTTGCAGGCGAGCTTCGCGGTCTTCGGGCGACGCGCGGCGAGATCCGCCTTCCACTGCGCCACCGACGCTCGATACTCAAGCTTCCCGCCGCGCGTGGCCGCGTTGCGACGCAACTCCCTGGAGACCGTCGAGGGGGAACGCCCCAAACGCCGGGCGACCTCCCTGACTCCCACGCCCTGCGCTCGCAACAGCGCGATCTCCTCACGCTCCTCAAACCTCAGGTATCGCCCCGACAGCGGGGCCAAAGTGACAGTTGACATCCCGCCACCCTTCCGGAACCAGCGGACACCGACCGCCTGTGACACCCCGACCAGCCCAGCAGCCTCGACCGTCGAGACGCCCTCCGCGATCGCTTCCCAGAACAACACCAGCGCCTCACGACGCCACGCCGCCGGGCGCCCAGGCGACCGCACCAGCGGACGCCCCGTCATCGCTGCTGCCCAACCCCTCGGCCTGCCCATCGCAACCTCCTTGGTCAAGCGTTGCGACGACCACTTGAATCCACCTTGGCTGCCCCTGTCGCTGTGATGAATGAGACGGACCTCCTCGACACGCTCGCGCGTCGAGAGCGCCATCCTCAGCGCGTCGAGCACGAGCGTGGTGCGCATGTGGCTCGCGAACTGCCAGCCGACGACCTTGCGGCTGTAGACGTCGATCACGAAGCTGAAGAACACCACGCCCTCCCAGCAGCGCAGATACGAGAAATCAGCGACCCACAACTCGTTCGGTGCGGACGCAGTGAAGTCGCGGTTGACGAGATCGGGCCGCCGGCGAGCATCCGGGTCAGGGGTAGTGGTCCGCCACGGCTTCCGGCGACGCTTGGCGCCATGGATCCCGTTCGCGCGCATCAGCCGCTGCACCCGACACCGCGGAACCTGCTCCCCGGCGCGCCGCAGGGCCTTCCAGGTGCGCCGATAGCCATAAGCGCAGTAGTTCGTCTCGTGCACCTCACGGATCCGCTCGAGCAGCCGTTCGTCCTCGAGCTGGCGGGCTGGGCGCTCGCCGGTAGCGCGCTGGTAGTAAGCGGACGCCGACACGCCCAGGATCCGGCATATGGGCTCGACCCCGAAACGGCCGCGGTGCTCATCGATGTAGCGGCTCACTTCGTTCGGTGTGGGTCGAGCTCCTTCGCGAAAAACACGCTCGCTGACTTCAGGATCTCGTTCGCGCGACGCAGCTCAGAGTTCTCCCGCCGCAGCTTGCGGATCTCCTCACGCTCCTCGTCGCTCAGCACGTCCTTGCGTCGGCCCTCGTTCGCTTCGACACGACGCACGTACACCCTGAGCGTCTCAGACGGGACACCCAGATCACGCGCGACATGCACGATCGGGCGGCCCGACTCGAACACCAGCCGCGTCGCGCGCTCCAACAACTCCTCGGGGTACTTCCTCGATCGTGACATCCCAGAAGGCTCTCCTCTCCCGCGGACGAAACCACGGAACACAGCCTCCGCCACAACCGGCCTGGCTCAAACTACGCGACGGCCTCAACAAACCCTGAACCACAGCACGTTGCACAGTCAACCAAGTGGGGAACTCTCACGAGCAACTCTGAGGAACTCCGATGATCCTTGACACCTCTGAGTCTGCCGACGTAGAAGCAGTCGATCCCGACCAGCTCACCGGGCCGTGAGACATCGATATGGCGCTCTGGCTCTGGATCTCTGGGCGGCTCGTAGGGCGCCGCGTAGCCCGCGATCAGCCCGAGGCGCTTGGCGCGGGTGTTCAGACCGTGGCGAGAGAGCACCTTCCATACGCCGTTCGCCGAGACGATGATCCCGCCCCACTTCTCCCTGGCCAGCTCCGATGAGACACGCCGTGGACCGAGGCCGGGATGGGCGATCGAGAACGACACGATTCGCTCCTCGATCATCTTCGGCAGCGCGTTGGGCATCTGCGGCCGCCGGCGCTCCCGGGGTCTGAGCATCTCCAGGCCGTGCCGGTCGACCTGGCGCTTCCAGTGGTAGTAGGTCGAGCGGTGCACCCCGAATGTCCTGCACGCTGCCGAGACGCTCGTCCTCGCGGCCTCCGCGAACAACTGCTGGCGGTAGCCGAGCAGCACGTCATCCTTCGTCATATGGCTCTGCTCCTCTTCACTTTGGCGGTGAAGGAGGCAGCCTGAGCCACGGCCCAGACGGGTCCCGCCGATCGGCGGGACCCGTCTGACCTCAAAGACCTATCGAGCCCCCAACTGTCGGGAGCACTCGGAGACCGGCCAGCTTAGGTCAGGCGTTGGGCTCGGGGACGATTGAAGTGACGGGTCAGTATCATCTGGTGTCGAGAGTGTCTAACCGGACGTTTTATATGATCTGGTTATTATTTGCGTCGACGGATACCGCCGCGGCGCTGCACATTGAATGCGAAGGCATCGTCGGGTTAATCTTACTTTGGGGGAATATTCTCGGGAAGATCGGTGCGGAACCGGGAAGCTCGGAAAGGACGTTCGGGATCACCCTGAAAACTGAGGGTGGCGGTAAAACGATCAAACAGGAACTCAGCACGTATGGCAACAACAATGGCACGGAAGTCACCGTGGAAGGCCTGAAAGGCAAACTCGGGACCGGCACGGAAAAGGCAATCGGCGAGTCCGCGGAAAGCAACTTACTGTTCACGACCGGGCCGACGTCGCTTGAGGAGACGTAGGGGCCCTGGGTGAGAGGGTGGGTGCTGGCCGGTTTGGGTGGCACCCGCTCTTCTTGTTTTAGCGTTTGTGTGTGTGTTTGTGTGTTGTTTTGTGTTTGGTGTGTTTGTGTTTGGGTTTTTTGCAGCCGGTGATGGTGATGGGGGTGGTTTGGTTGATTTGTTGGCCGTTTTGGGCTTTGAAGAGGGTGGGCATTTGGAGTTTTTGGCTGCAGAGGTTGTAGTAGTCTTTGGCGGGGACGTTTGCGCCGAACTCGCTGTAGCGGCCGGTGGGGATGTTGACTTCGATGTTTTCGAAGGGTACGTCGGGGGTGTTGCGGAAGGTGGCTGAGGTGACCCCGGTTTTTTTGTTGATGTATGTTTCGCCGTGGAGGTCGATCGTGACGCCGTAGCCTTCGAGGACGATCACGGCTTCGGGGAACTTTTGGCTGCCGTAGGAGACGAAGTACACGGGGCCTTTGAGGGGGACGGGTAGGACTTGGGTGTGGACGATGGCTTGCCCGATGATCGAGGCTTTGGGGCAGTTACCGCGGTTTGTTTCAAAGACGGTGGAGAGGCAGGCGCGTTGGAGGGTTTCGAGGCGTGCTGGGAGCTGTTTGGGGAGGTCGAACTTCGCCTCGTTGATCCATGATTGGGTGCCGACCGCGCCGGTGGGGTAGGAGATCTTGAAGTGTAGGCTCGCGCCGTCGAGTTTGCTGGCGTGCCCGACTGTGGAGACCATGATTTTCGGCGTGAATTTCAGGGTCGCGCAGTTCGTGGCCTGGACGGGATCGAGAGGAGCGTGTTCGCGCCTTCGGCGCTTGTGAGGCCGGCTGTGATTTCGAGCTGGTTGCAGTTGGTGGGGTTCAGCGAGAAGCTGGGGCGGTTGATGAGGACGTTCACGTGCTTGATTTGTAGCGGGATGCCTTCGAGGATCGTCGGGATCTGGTAGGGGCCGCTGCTGTCGGTGGTCACGGTCAGGGCGGCTGTGATCGGGTTCACTTCGATCTTCGCGCGGACGAGCACGCAGTCGCACGGGGGATGGTTGTTCTGGGTGTTCGCGAGGTCGTAGGGGCCGGCCTTCGCGGGGTTCACGATCGATAGGCCATACGGGGCGCACCCAGGGGAGCCCACGGCACACGCGCCGGTCCCGTTGAACGGGCCCGTGATGTAGACGCGGCCGCCCTTCACGCTGAACGGGTCGCCCCCGACACCGACGGACACGGTCGTTTCGCCGATCAGGCTCTTCGGGCCGCACAAGCCTTCGTCGGCTTGTGGTTCGGGGCATAGTTCGACACCGGATAGCAGGCCCGTGAACCCTGGCGGCATCTTTAGCTGCACCGCTTGGAGGTGCTGGTTGCCGTCTTCGCGGCTGATCGTTGTCGTGAACGGTGTGTAGCCGCCCGCCTGGGTGTTCGTCGAGCCCGCGGTCGCGCTCGGCGCGAACGGCAGACCCTGGCCGGGGCACGCGGTCCCGTTCGGGCCGGAGGTGATCTGGAAGCTCGAGCTCGGGGTCGCGGGCGGCCCTGACTGCGGTGCTGACCATGGCGTGATCGACGTCGTCGTGGTATAGGTCCCGCACGCCTGGGGGGTCGCGAGCGGCGCGCGTTCCCCGCCGAAGAAATGCAGTTCGATTTCTTCCGCGGGCGCTTGGGGCGTGTTCAAGAACGTCGAGACGATCTGCCCCGTCACGGGGTTCAGCGAGACTTCGCCCGGGAGCTTCAAAAGAACCCCCGATTCGGGGTCTTCCGCGACGATGTACATCGCGACGAGACTCCCGAACGGGTTCGCTTCCTGCGGGGCGAGATACACCGCGCCTTCGAGCGCGTGACCCAACACCGGTGTCGTGACCCTGACCGTCCCGATCTTCGACGCGTTCGAGCAGAAGTTCACGCCCGGCTGGAACGGTGCGGGTTCGCCTGCCTGGACGGCGGGGATGCTACCCGGCAGCCGCGGCGTGAAACGCAGTTCTCCGGGGGGATGGCTCCCTTCGGGCTCGTAGCCGATCAGCGCGTCAGGGCACGCTTCCAGGCCGTCCCCACCAGAAGGGTTGATCGCGACGCCTTCGGGGAGCGTGACCGTGGTATCGCGAATATCGGCCTCACCCAGGCCGTTCGCGTTCAAGCTCTCTTCCTGGGGAACCTTCACGTTGACCGTCAACCCCGTCGCGGTGCTCGTGTCCGGGACATCGGGGTGCACTTCGATCGAGGGGTCAAACGGCAGCCGGTTACACCCATCCAACGTCGGTAGCGCCACGCTCGGCCCGACCGATTTGAACACGCCGGGTTCTTCCCACGAGTCGAGTTCGACGCTCGCCTGCAACGGCACGCCAGAACACGACGTCGGCAGCTCGAAGAACGCGGGCGGGTTGCTCTCGCTGAACGCTTCGCACCCCGGATACTGCGACGCTGGGACCGACGTCAGACACCCATCACGCGTTTCGTTGTGTTCCGCTCTCCCCGGGACACCCCAGATCGTCACGACATTCGAGAGGAACGCAATCGTCTGCGTGATGTCATGGACTTCCGCGTTAATGCCATAGTCCCCGCCCGAGCGAACCGACGCGTTGATATACACCGGGGTTTCGCGGTTGTTCGGGAGGAACCCGAACCGTGCGGGCTCCCCCGCCGAGGGTTCCAGGTTGAACACCGGCGTCGAGAACGAGATGATCCCGAGATGCGAGGGTTCGTTGACGGTCGAGATCGCGACACCCACAACCGACGCCGCCGGGCATTTGTTGACTTCCGCCAAGAACTGCGCGCTCGTGCACCGCGTGAGTGGCTGCGGGTTACCAATCAGCCCCGGCGGGAACCGCACACTCACATCCCGCGGCAGCCCAGCCGAGTTCCCCGTCACCAACTGCGACCCGGCCGCGACCGTCTGCTTCGTCTCGTTCGCGTTAAGCGTGAACGTCGTCTGGAACGGATGCGAGCCCGCTTGCGTGTCCACACCCCCACCTTCTTCTTCCGGGGTCACTTCGAAATCTTCGACACCGAACGGCACCGGCGCCCCGGAAATCGTGATCGGCCGCTGCACCGACACCGCACGCGTCCCCGCACCCGAGATACCCACTTCGTTCAGTTCGCCCGTGGCCGCGCCCGCTTCGACCGCGACCGCGACCCGCACTTCGATCGCTTGAAACGGCGGGACCACACCACCAAACCCCGACCCCGACCCAGTCACCCGGCACACCACGACCTCCGCGGGTTCCCCTTCAAGCACACACGAAATCGGCACAAACCGCGCACCGTCCACGTACCCGCCACCTTCCACCCCGACCGCCCGCAACCCCGCCGGCAAACGATCAACCATCACCAAAGGCTCCAGTTCGTATTCTTCGTGACCCGCCACCGCCGCTTCCGTGCACCCCGGATCCTTGAACTTCCCCGCAGCACCCACCACCCTCACACATTCCCGCGCCGGCCCATCACCAAGATTAAACGCCGAAGCCACAATCGTGCCATCCGGATGCCCCAAACTCCCCGGCACAACGACAGACGACGTCACCCCAGCAAGTTCCAAACCAAAATCCGAGATAAACAGCGCGTTCACTTCCGTGTTAATCAATTCGACGGGCTGTTCCCCCCGCGGCCCCGTGAACGTCACCCGATACGTACTCGTGATCGTTTCACCAGGCACCACGATACCCACCGGGCCACCCGTCACCTGAACACTATGCGCCCCATAACCACCCACCTTTTCGAGCTTCGCCTGAAACGCACCCGCAGATTCCCCAACTTCGAACGACTCCCCAACCAAGAATTCCCCAGCAGCGTTTTCGCATTCCCCATCTTCGACACACCCCGCAGACTGCGACGCCGGCATATCCGCCAACGCATAAAACATGCCCACTTCACCAGTCACCGTGACATCCTGCACCCCATTCACACCATGCACCCCCAACGAATGCAAATACGTCGGCCGCGCACCCGAGACCACATGCCACCACGCCGAACCCCCAAACGCCACCGGCACAAACACACCACACCCCAACACCACCACACAACAACACAACAACACAACCCGCAACCACCAGCCACCCACCCAGCCACCAGCCCGAAAAACCCCAGCCACAGAAGACCGCCGCACGCTACCCACCATGACGACTCGCCTTCCTCACACCATGATGGCTCGACTTCTTCGGGCTCGACTTCTTCGCCGCGGCACCATACCTGCGCTTCGCCTGGCGTTCACACGCCTGGCGTTTCTTCCGGCGGCGATCCCTATGGCACGCGTTCAACGCCTTCGCGAGCTTCTGCGCCCGCGTCAACACCCTCACCGACGCCGGGGGGGCCGCCGCCGGCGTGACATTCCCCGCCCCCGTCAACGACGCGCTCGCGGGAGCACCAAAAATCGACGGTTGCGGAGCCGGCGCGGCCCGGCACGCTTCCGCGGTCACACACGCCGCCGGCGACCCCGCAGACACCGGCACACACGGCGACACCCCCGTGCATTCATGCGCATCATAGATATCGTAGCTATCATCAAAATCCTCGGGCGCGAGCTTCGCTGTCGTCATGAAGAACACGTCACCACCCGAACCCGACACATCCAACAACGCCGATTCCTGCGGCGATTCACCCGAACTCATCAACCCCACACACCCCGCGCCTTCAACCACCCCAGACACCACTTCCCGTTCCCCCTTGAAAACCACACCACCAGAGGACACACCCGGCACACACCCACCCACACCCACAGGCTCATACTCATACACATCCCACGACCCATTCACATCCCGCGGCACAAGCCCATCATCACTATCAAAAAACAACCGGCCCCCATCCCCCAAATACCGCGGCTGATACCGCGCCACACCACCAGTCAATTTTTCAAACGCCACCCACGCCGGCAAATCAGCAGACAGCCACGTCCCTTTTTTCGCCCCGTACGGCTCGGGGTTGACGAGCGATTCAGGAGTTTGTGTTCCGGTGGGTCGTGCGCCGGTTGGGTTACACGACGCACACGCCAGCTGCCCGGTTTCCGCGTTATACAGGAACACCTCCTCGTCCGGTTCGCCGCTCTTCACATCCCGGTTGTCATAGCCCGTCAACGGCCGGTCAGACATAAACGCCAGCCACACCCCATCCGGCGACACCCGCGCCGTCAAGTTCGACAAAGACTCGGAGTTGATCGCCCAGTCGCTGCTGTCTTCTCCTGAGAGCGCTGCGAGCGGTCGTGGCGGTCGCCAAATTTTGTCTATGAACTGGTCCTCGTATAGCTCGTGCTCTGCGGATACCCAGTAGATGTAGGAGCCGTCTTCGCTCGCGCCGATCACCGACCCCTCGATCGCTGGGGCTTCACCAAGCCGCAGCGGCTTACATTGCAGCTTTTCTGGGATTTCACACTCAAACAAGCTACCACCATCCGTCCAGAACACCCGCGAACCATCACTCGACGCCGTCTGGAAAGTCCCCGGGCCGATCTCGACCGTTTCACGCCTCGGCATGTCACGCATATACAACACGCCAGCTTCGCTCGTCCAGAACACCCGCGACCCGTCTTCAGAGATCGCATGACGCGCATCGTTACCATCACCACCAGCCCCACTTTGCTGCGCCGGGGTTCCCAACGACGCGAGTTTCAGTTCCGGGCCTTCGCTGCCCGGCAGCACGCTCACGAGCTGTAGCTGTTCGCCCGCCGGTGCGCCCGCGCTCCACTCATACAAGCCATCAGCAGGCGCCGGTTCCGCCGTCAACTGCACATCCGTGTCAGAGCTCAAGATGACATGACTCAGATCCGGCGTCGCACCATCAAAGAACGGGCCACAGAATTTTTCCGGGGGACACGAGGCGCCTTCCTTGACGCCCTCCTGCCCGAATGGCTGGAACGGGCTGGAGGTGTCATCCGCGAGCGACACCAACGGCGTATAGGCCCCCGTCGTATTGTTCCGCAGGAACGCGGTCTGTTCAGACGCCGCTTCTGAGAGACACGGCTGGCGGGCACCCCCAGCGCCCGTGCATGGCTGGAACGCGCCGAAGGGCTGTAGCACCGCCTGCGAGAGATCTTCGCTGAAGAACCGGTATTCCTCACCCGCGTTCACGCTCCCGCTGACCGCACCGTTGTGCGGCGTCGCGAGATCCACCGAGGACCAGCCCGACGGGCCCCTCGTGGAGAGCACCTGCTGCGCGTTGGAGTACCCCACGACCCCGTTTTCTGTGGGGCCGGTCGCGAGATACGTCATCGCGCCGCCACCCACCGCGGCCTGCGTGACCCCCCACGGATACCCGGGCCCCAAGATCAAAGCGCCTTCCTTGCCCGGCGGGGAGACCATTTCCCACTGCCGCCCATCCAACAAGCCAGACACCCCCACACCCTGCGTCGTGAACACCCGATCAGCACCATACGTAGCAAACACATCCCCAGGCGAGATTTCGCTGAGCGCTACCACCCGGTAGTGATAGCTCGCTCCCGACGCGAGGCCCTGCACACCCACGCTGACCGCGACCGCGCCCTTGCCCGACCCAACCACTTCCTTCGCGGTACTCGACCCATACCCCACGCTCGGCCCATATTCAACGAAATAGCTCGTCGGCGCGTGATTCGGGTCGACGCTCGCGTCGAACTCCACCCCGGTCGCCGTGACCTTCGAGACCGACTCGCTCAGCACCCCCGCACCCAACGTCGTAAAACACGCATCCACAGATTTCTGGCCTTCGCATTCCGCGGTCGCTTCTTCACTCAAGTTCACGGCTTCTTCATCACTAACATACGCCCCCTGCAAACGATAAAAATAGGTTGTGTCCGGCGCGAGATGTTCCAGCGTCGCGCTCACCGCGACACCTTCACCTTCCACCGGCCCGCCCGCGCACCCCACCCGTTCACCAAGCGCTTCACTCGCCCCCCACGCAAACCAACAACTCACCGGCCCACCAACACCACTACTCACCACCCCATGCAACACCCCACCCCCCGCCGACACCCCCGACACCGCACCCGTCGACACTTCCGGCAACAAAATATCCGAACCAAACACATCAACCACCGCAGTATCCGTCGCTTCACTATGCACAGCCACATACACACGCCCACTACCACGCGCCACCGCCACAGCCACCGCTTCACCAAGCGGCCCCGCCGGCGTCGCCGTCAACCGCCCCAAAAACCCTTCAGAAACACCACCCGCAAACTCATCCACAACATCGTGTTCATCGTCCGTAACATACACGCGGCCGCTGACCGGATCCACCCCCACGAACAGTATGTTTTTGCCGAACGACCCGGCGGGGGTGCCCGCCCCCGTCCACGACGCTTCCAACGTCCCCAGCGAACCAAACACATCCACCACATCACTCTTCGTGTCAGTCACATACACGAGCCCCGGTTCCCCCAAACCACCTTCCGCGACCGCCACAGTCTGACGCAACGCCCCCTCGGCGGCGAGGACACCATCACCCAGCTGCGACACGAACTCCGCCGCACCCACAGCCCCCCCGACCTTGAACACGTCGACCACATCACCTTCGGAGGGACGCGGTTCGCCAGTATCAGCGACATACAGCTCCCCGGTCGCCTGGTCAAACGCCAACCCCGCTGTGCTACGCCCACCGGGGCCGCTCAACGCTCCGCTCACCGCCGCTCCGGAGCTCGCCGGGACTTCCTTGATCTGCGACAAGTATTCCCCCGACGCGCTGAAAACATCGACCGCCGCTTGCGCCGAGACGAAGATCTCGCCCGTCGCGTCGTCCACCACCACCGACACCACCCCCGGGAATTCCCCTTCCGGGGTGCCCTTGATCCGGTTACCTTCAACATACCCTTCGCACGCCACCGTTTTACACGCGAAACCCAGCGCCGCACCCGACGCGGTGAACCGCTGCACACCATCACCCGCTACGAACAACGCGCCCTTTTCCGCGACGCTAGCTTCCGGGCCAACCGGGCCGACCGCCAACCCCGGCCAATAACTCGATGCCGCCACCTCACCCACAAACCGATGCGTAACCGCAGCCTGCGCCACCACAGAACCCCACAAGCCGGCCAGCACAACGCCCACCCCCAGCGCCGCCAGCCAGCCTCTAAAAACACGGATCATCCCAACAACCCTACCCACCCACATGCCCCCACTCAAGCCACGTTTATCACTCCACCACAAACCAACACCAGCCCCCGGGGGGCCACCCACGGGGCCCCCCGGGCAACAAAAGGGTGGGCGACACCACACGGCACCACCCACCCACATCCAGCAAACCCTGCTAGACGAACAACCCTACCGCATCACACAAGAGGCTCTACGTCTCCTCAAGCGACGTCGCTGCGGTCGTGAACATTAAGTTGCTTTCCGCGGACTCGCCGCCTTTCCTTTCCGTGCCGGCCCCGAGTTTACCTCTCAGGCCTTCCACGGTGACTTCCGTGCCATTGTTGTTGCCATACGTTTGGAGTTCCTGTTTGATCGTTTTACCGCCACCTTCGGTTTTCAGGGTGATCCCGAACGTCCTTTCCGAGGTTCCCGGTTCCGCACCGATCTTCCCGAGAACATTACCCCACACTAACACTAACCCGGTCACGCCTTCGCATTCCAGGTGCAGCGCCGCAGCGGTATCCGTCGAGGCGAGTAAGAACCAGATCATATAAAACGTCCGGTTAGACGCCCTCGACACTAGATGATACTGACCCGTCACTTCAATCGTTTCCGAGCCCAACGCCTGACCTAAACTACGACACGCGGCAGTTTTACCAGCTGTCGTACAACCACCGAATAATATCCGGAACGTCCCTAACGTTTTACTCGTCGCGCCCGTCGAGGTCGTGCCAGCTGTGCATTCGATTACGGTGCCTTCCAGGTTCAGCGAGCTTGCCCCGCTCGTGGCGTTACCGCCCACTTCGTTTGAGAATAACGGTAAGACGGTCGACGCGGCAGACGCCGCCTCGGCCGTGATGACACCCAACGCGAAGATCGCGAACAGCGCCAAACCAACTATTTTGAGTCGTCGCATTTACCATGCTCCTTATCGTATAGAACAAACCAACACGCGAGCCCCGACACCAACACAAGCGCCGGTAGCCACACGCACACGCCACCCCACCACACCTACTACCCAGGGGCGACCCCATGAGCCTGACACGCACCCTCCCCACAGTCAAGGCAATCCCCTGAATGTCTCCCACAACCCACCCCCACCACCGGCAAAGGCTAGAAACACTTCCCCGAAACGCTTGGCAGCCCACCCCACCACACAGTAGCTTCCCCGCCAACCCACACCAAACAGCCACCAAGCACCACGGGAAGAGACCACCGATGCAGCCAGCCACCCCCACCCCCCAAAAAGCCACCACCCCCGCAATCCTCCTCGCCACCCTCACCCTCGCGCTCACCCTCGCCGGCTGTGCCAGCACAACCACCACCCCTACCGGCCAGACGATCACCAAAGCCGTCGAAGTCGCCTTCAAGAGCCCCGCCATCACCAACAAAACACTCCCCGCGCAATACACCTGTGACGGCAAGAACACCAACCCCCCACTCCAATGGGGCACGATCCCCGGCGACACCGGCGAACTCGTCCTCGCCGTCATCGCCCTCACCCCCACCCACACCAAAAACTACACCGCCACGATCGAATGGGCAATCTCCGGCATCAACCCCAAAACACACAAACTAAACCCCGGCGAAATCCCCCCAGGCGCCCACATCGGACTCGCCAACAACCACACCCGCCACTACAACATCTGCCCCAAACCCCGACAAACCACCAAATACCAATTCATGCTCTACGGCGTCCCAGCCGACGCCAAAGTCAACCCCAACTTCGCAGACCAACCCATCCTCGCCACCCTCACCACACCCAACACCCCCACCTCCACCACCGCCCAAGGCGCCTTCATCACCCAATACACACACCAATAAAGCCGGGTGACCCGCGTGAGGCGTAGTTTCGCGCTCGACGGCTGCCGTCAGCCGTAGAAGCGCGCGACCTCCTGCAGCTGGCTGAACACGTCGTGAGCCACGAACAGCATCACGATCGCCGCGCCGACGACCGGCGCCCAGCGCCGACCCGCCCCGCGAACGGCCATCGCCAGCACCACACCGAGCAGCGGCAGCAGCGGCAGCAGGTAGCGCGCCTGCCCGTATTCGGCGTCGATCTTTGGGAACACGCTGTATGAGTCCGCGCCGATCAGCACCAGCAGCCCGACACACATAAGGCCGTACACGACCAGCTCGGCGACGCGCGCCCGTAGCGCGGGCGCACACGCGAGCGCGTCGCGAGCACAGAGCCCCGCGATCAGCGCCGCCGGGACCAACGCCAGCTCGTAGACCCAGCCCGGGAACGTCGTGTCCAGCCAGCCATAGAGGCCCACATATCCGTTGAACCAGATCTGGCGTGTCGTGAAGATCCCGCCGAAGTCATCGCGCATGCCAGGCAACCGCGGCAGGTACAGCTGCCAGATGTAGCTCAGCTCGCCCAGCAGCGAGCCGTGCGTGCTGCTGCCCACGCGCGAGACGATGCCCAGCGCCGGCGCGCCGGATGCTATGTGCGCAGCCACGTACACCGCCACCGGGCTGAGCGCCAGCACGAGCGCGAGCGCACACGAGACATACGCGCCGCGGCCCTGTGTGCGAGTGGCGCGGCGACTCAGCAGGATCAAGCCCAGGAGCACCCCGGGTGCGAGCCCGACGAAGTTGAGCTTGGTCAGCAGCCCGGTCGCGATCACCGCGCCGAGCGCGAGCGCGGCGCGGCGCGTGAGGCCGCGCCGAAAGCCGCGCGCCAGGCAATAGAACGTGGCCGCGGTCACGGCAAACAGCATTGCGTCGGGGGTGACGGCGCCCGAGGTGAACCCGAGCAACGGCACGAGCGCCACCCCGACGCCGGCGACCGTCCACGCCCAGGGGACACGCGGAAGCGCCTCGCGGACGAACAGGAACGTGAACAGCGCCGTGAACCCGGCCATCAGCGCCGACAGCAACCGCATCGCCGCGATCCGATCGAGCAGCGTGCCACTCCCCGCGATGGTGTAGGGGATCGCCTCGAGCACGTAGTAGAGCGGCGGCTGCGACGCGGCCACGCCGGCGTGTTCGCGTCCCGGTTCGGGCAGGCTGCGGTGCGAGGCGAGGTCCTGCTGCAGCCTCGCGTTCTGGGCGGGCGAGGAGATCGGCTGGTACTCGGGATCCTCGGCCACCGACTTCAGGCGTGTGTCACGCAGCGCGAGTTCCTCTTCGACCGAGAAGCTGCCGCCGGCAGTCGGCAGCCTGCCCGCTTCGGCGAGCACCTTCACATACCCGACGTGCTCGGGCTCGTCGGGGGCCTGGAACGGTGGCGTGATCAGCGACCACGACGCCGCGTTCAGGCAGGCGACGGCCGCGCACAGCCACGCGGCCGCGGGTACACGCCTCATGTCGGGGCTCTGAGGATCAGCCGTGCACAGAGCACGAGCACGCTCCCCATCAGCATGAGCGCCAGCGGCACGCTCAACGCTCCGGGCCAGCCGCGGCCGAGGTTCATGCGGCGCGAGACGGCCCGCGCGAGCGACCACCAGGAGGATCCGCCGGGGCGCATGTATTCGACGCGAACGCGCCCGTGCAAGACGTGATCGGGAGCGCGCGCCGCGAGCGCTCCCGTCTGCGGATCTCCCCCGAGTTCATCGTGTTCGTCACCGTTTACAAACAGCGTGAAGCACAGCGTCGCCCCCGACGTCGGCTTCGGCAGGGGCTTCACCGCAACCGTGACGACACCGCCCGTCCATCCCGATCCCCGTTCACCGCCGGCGATCACGTGCCCGTGCGAGAGCACGCGGACCGTGACCCGGGGGCCGAGGAAGGCGAACACTCGCAAGCGGATCGCGGAGACGTCTCGCGGCAGCAGTTCGCCCGCTTGGCAGACGCTCGTCGCGCGCGTCGTCCCCCCGATGTAGCGCTGCGTCGCGGTGCTGACGCCGGCGACCACGTCGGGGGACTGCGACAGCGTCACGCCGATCGCGGTCACGCCGACGACGAGCCCGGTTGCCAGCGCGATCTTGAGGCGTGCGTCGGCCACGCGCGGACACTCTGCTGGGCGTGTGGGTGAGCGTCAAGGATCACGCTGAGCAGTCCCGATTGCCTTGCGCGGGCTGAGTTGCGCGCAGGCAATTCTCGCGCGATTGTCTCCAGCTAATTGACGGCCGCGCGCGATCGCGATAGAGACCGCTCGTGCAGAGCGTGAAGATCGCATTCGCAGTCGCGCTGGTGCTGACGCTGGCGGCGATCGGCGAGACGCTGGCGCACTCGCCGCTGTCGCTCGCCGGCACGAACTCGGTGCCGACCCAGGTCGACGTCGAATTCGACAAGGGCAACACGCGCGAGTGCCAGCGTGTCGGCACGATCCCGCGGGGGACGTCGGCGATTCGCGTCGCGCTCGAAGTGCGCGCCGTCGGCCCTCGGGTGACGGTCGAGGTGTTCTCGCGCTCGCGTCTGCTCACGGAGGGGGCGCTGGCCGCGGGCTGGGGGGTGGCGACGAGCGCCACCGTGCCCCTGCGCCCCCTGTCCGACACGATCCACGACGCGCGCGTCTGCACGATGATCGGACCGCTGGTCGAATCGTTTCGTGTCCGCGGGGCGCTCGCGAGCTCGGCGAGCGCCGAAGCCCGCTCGCTGTCAGATGTCGAGCTCGGGATGGAATACCTGCGGCCCGGTCCGCAATCGTGGTGGTCGCTCGTGCCGGCGATCGCCCACAACATGGGCCTCGGCCGCGCGCCGAGCGGGAGTCTTGTCGTGTTCCTCGCGCTCGCGCTGGCGCTTGCGGCTGTGCTGCTCGCCTCGTGGCTGGCGCTGCGCGAGCTCGCGGCAAGCGGACGCGAGCTGCGGCGGCTGCCACGCGCGGCGTGGATCTGCGCGCTGGTCGCCTGCGTGAACGCTGCCTGCTGGTCGCTGATCACACCCCCGTTCCAGGTCCCCGACGAGCCGTCGCACTTCGCCTACGTGCAGCACCTCGCCGAGGAGCTCGAGCTGCCGACGTCCGACGAATCCACTTATTCGCCGGAAGAGCAGGCGGTGCTCGTCGATCTTCACCACGCGGAAGTCCGCGGCAGCCCGGAAACCAAGACGATCTCCTCGACGGCGCAGCAGCAGTTGCTGCAGCAGGCGCTCGCGTTGCACCTCTCTCGCCATGGAACGGGGGTCGGCGGAGCGGTGCACGACCCGCCGCTCTATTACATGCTCGAGACGATCCCATACGGCCTGTCCTCGGCGGGCACGCTGCTCGAGCAGCTGCAGCTGATGCGGCTGTTGAGCGCGCTGATGGCCGGGCTCACCGCGCTGTTCGCGTTCATGTTCGTGCGCGAGACGCTTCCTGCTGTCCGCTGGGCGTGGACCGTCGGCGGCCTCGGCGTGGCGGTAGCGCCGTTGCTGGGATTCATCTCGGGCGGCGTGAACCCCGACTCGATGCTGTTCGCGGTATCTGCCGCGATCTTCTACTGCCTCGCCCGCGCGTTCCGGCGCGGGCTGACGCGCAGGCTCGCCGTGACGATCGGCGTCCTGATGGTCGTCGGGCTGCTCACGAACCTCACCTTCATCGGGCTCGCTCCGGGGGTCATGCTCGGTCTGATCTTGCTCAGCGTCGAGGCCTCGAGGACGCGCGGACGGCGCACCGCGCTCGTCTCGCTCGGGCTCGCCGTCGCGATCGCCGCGTCGCCCGCGTGCGTCTATGTCCTCGCCAACCTGCTCCGTCACCGCCCCGCGCTGGGCTTCCTCTCCGAAACGGCGGGGTCGGAGGGCGGTCTGGGATCGCTGCTCGGCAGGCTCGGCTACGTGTGGCAGCTGTACCTGCCGCGCCTGCCGGGGATGACCGACCACTTCCCCGGACTGTTCATGGCAAGACTCTGGTTTGACAGGTCGGTCGGGCTCTACGGCTGGCTCGACACCACCTTTCCGTCGTGGGTCGACGGCCTCGCACTGATACCGCTCGCGCTGATCGTGCTGCTCTGCGTCCACGGTCTCACCAACGCTCGCGCGGCGCTGCGAGGCCGCGTCGCCGAGCTCGTCGTCTACGCCGCGATGGGCCTGGGGCTGATCGTCCAGATCGGGCTCGGCGCCTACCGCACGATGGCCGGCGAAGGCCTCAGCTTCGTCGAGCCGCGCTACCTGGCACCGATGCTCCCGCTGCTGGCCGCCGCGCTCGCACTGGCCGCACGTGGTGCGGGGCGGCGTTGGGGTCCGGCGGTCGGCGTGGTGATCGTCGTGCTGTTCCTGGCTCATGACGTCTTTAGCCAGCTGCTGCTCGTCGGGCGCTACTACGTCTAGCCCGCGGTGCGGCCGTAGCGAGGCGTGAAGCGGGCTATCGGAGCAGCCGCAACACCAGGCGCCTGTAGCGCTCCAGGCACGGGTTGACCCAGCGCGGCAGGCGCGTGTCGATCAACTCGGTCTCGACGCCTGCTGAGAACAGGCTCAAAACCTCGTAGTCGGAGACGCTGCGAGTCGCCTGGACACGGCGGCGCCAGCGGATCAGCTGCGGCGCTTTCGTGAGCAGCGAGACCCACGCTCGGGCCTTCTGCTCAAGCCAGCCCTCGGAAATCGCCCGTGCGAGCACGACCGCCTCGGTGACCAGCAGCACCGGTGCGAGCGCCGCGAGCGTGCGCACCTGCATGTTGCTGATGATCGCCCATGCTCGATTTCGCTCAAGATAAAACCACTTGTGGGCGCCCTTCTCGAACTCGTAGTCGTGCACGACGATTGCCTCCGGGCAGTAGCGCACGCGCCTGCCGGCGAGCCGCATGCGCCAGGCGAGATCGGTGTCGTCCACATACATGAAGAAGAACGGGCACAGGCCACCGATCGCGATCAACGCGTCACGTCGCACGAGCAGGGCCGCACCCGACACGGCGGCGGTGTCACGGGCGCGCCCGTGCTCACGCGGACGGCCGTAGCCGCCCGACCAGGAGACGCCCGCGATGTTGACCGGGTTCTCGCCCGCGTTGACGCGGCCATCCCCGAGCAGCACCTGCGCCCCGACGATCGCGACGTCCGCGCCGTCGACCGCCTCCAGCAGCCGCTCCAGGCAGTCGCCCGCCGCGACGGCGTCGGGATTGAGGAGAAACAGCCACTCCCCGCTCGCCTCCCGGGCGGCGAGGTTGACGGCGCCCGTATAGCCGAGATTGGCGCCGGGATGCAGAGCTCTCACGGTGGGCGAGATCGGATCGGCCGCCAGCGCCCGTTGCGTCGCAGCGCGCGGATCGTTGTCGACCACCAGCAGCTCCGCCGGTGCGAGCGACTGATCGAGCAGGCTCCGGAGCGCGTGGGCGGTGGCTCCAGGATCCGCGAAGGACACGACGACGGCTGTGACGGTCGTCGTGGCTGTGATGGCCGTGAACATGATGGGTGACGGATCGTTATATCTGGCGGTCGTACCCGCGTACAACGAGTCGGAGACGATCGTGGCCGTGATCGAATCGCTGCGCGAGCACGCACCTCGGTTCGACACGCTGGTGATCGATGACGGCTCGACCGACGGCACGGATGCGCTCGCCTCGAGCGCGGGGGCCGCGGTGCTCAAGCTGCCGTTCAACCTGGGGATCGGCGGCGCGGTGCAGACGGGCTTCGTCTACGCGCGCGAGCACGGGTACGACTTCCTCGCCCAGGTGGACGCGGACGGGCAACACGACTCGGTGGAGCTCGAGCGGCTGATCGCAACGATGCAGGAGGAGCCCGTCGACATGGTGTGCGGCTCGCGTTTCCTCACAGACGACCACCGCTACCCCGCGCCGATCTCCCGGCGCACCGGCATTCACATCTTCGCCTTCCTGCTCTCACGCATCGTCGGCATGCGCGTGAGCGATCCGACCTCCGGGTTTCGCCTGTACAACCGCCGGGCGATCGAGCTGTTCGCGCGCAACTATCCGCACGACTACCCCGAGGTGGAGGCGGTGCTGATCCTCCACCATCACCGTCTGCGCATGTGCGAGGTGCCGGTGCGGATGTATGCCCGCGGCGGCGGCAGGTCCTCGATCAGCACGGGCAAGTCCGCCTACTACATGGTCAAGGTGCTGCTCGCGCTGTTCGTCGGGCTCGGACGTCGCCGCATCGCGGCGGAGCTCGGCGAGCACGTGCCGATCGGCGCCGAGCGGGTGGCCTAGCCCGCGATGCAAACGCGGATCCAGCTCGTGACGATCATCGGCGCGGCGGTGCTGCTGCTGGCCGTGCTCGAGATGGTGCGCCGCCGGCGGCTGACGGAGCGCTACGCGCTGCTGTGGCTGCTCTCGGCGGTCGTATTGCTGGCGCTCGCGATCTGGGGCGGCGCACTGGCGAGCATCAGCCACGCGCTCGGGGTCGTGTATCCGCCCAACGCCCTGTTCTTCATCGCGATCGGCTGCATCGTGCTGCTGCTGCTGCACTTCTCCGCGGCGCTCTCGCGTCTCAGCGACCAGAGCGAGCTGCTCGCTCAGCGTCAGGCGCTGCTCGAGGAGCGGCTGCGACGCCAGGAGCACTCGAGCCGCTCAGCGCCCCAGCATCGCCCCAGCGCGGCGCCTACCCGTACGCCGCCACGCCCGCCCGCGACGAGCGATGCGCAGCGGCGTGCGCCGGCGCGCGAGCCGATTGCGTAGCTCGCGTTCGCGCGGGCCGCGCCGCGCAGCCCACAGCTCGGCCTCCTCGCACAGGACCGCGAGCGTGCGTGCCGCGGCGTGGCCGTCCAGCGGACCGAGATAGCGTTCGGCGAGCTTGCGCCTGGCGCGCAACACGCTCTCGGCGCACGGCTTTCCTCGCGCCGCGACGACAGCCTCGGGCAGCTCATGCGCGTGACGGACGACGGTGAGCTCACGATCCCATCGCTGGAACGGGATCAGCTCATCGCCCAGGGCGGTGGCGGTGTCGTCCCAGCCGGTGTACAGAGCGGGGCGCCCGGCCAGCATCGCCTCGAGCAGCGCGGTGCTCTGAAAGCCGACGATGACGTCGGCGGCAACGATCAGGCGCCGCACGTCTGCCTGGGCGTCGACGAGCAACACGCGTCTTCCCCACAACTCGCCGGCGCGTCGTCGCAGGTCGCACAGCGAGTCGGGCGGCTGCTGCGGATGTGGCTTGATCAGCACCCGCCAGCCGCGTCGAGCGAGCTCGTAGAGCCCCCGCTCGGTCTGTACGTGCAACGCGCTCCACGCTCCCGTGTCACTCACGGCACCTGGAAAATATGCGTCAGGTGCATAAGAGAGAAACAGAACCGTGTTTCCGACATGCCCGGATGGCACATCGCTCGGCCACTGCTCGGGATTGCTGTAAAAGTCAAAGCGCGGTTGTCCGGTGATGACGATCCGCTCCGCCGCGCCCCCGGCGCGCACCCAGAAGTCCTTGTGGCGCTCGCTGCAGACGGTCATGCGATCGGCCAGCGGCGGCGCGAGCCGACGCAGCTCCAAGGCGTGCTCGCGCATCGCGTGCGCGGAGATCGTCGTCTCCTTCTGCGCGACGAGGAACGGAACGCCGAGCGCGTGGGCGACCGCAGGCGCGCAGCGCACATAGAAGAAGGAGTCAGACGGCATCACTACAGCGTCAAACGGCCTGTGGCTGAAGCGATCCTCGAGCATCTCCCGCAGCGTCGCCGCATAGCGACGCCGCGCCCCCTCGAGCTCGCCCTTGGTGAACGCCTCGAGACCCGTTGCGACCTCGGTGGGCAGGATCCGCAGCGCCTCCGCGCGCAGTAACTCGAATGCCATCACGTCCAGCTCGAGCTCATCTGGGGCCGCGCGTCGCAACGCCTCGATGTCCTGCGCGGAATGGTGCTCGAGCACGAGGAATCGCACCCGCCAAGAATAGTCAAGTGTGACACGCTCGAGCCAGCACGGCAGCTGTCAGCAAAAGAGCATGGGCGGGCGCAGGCCAGGCGCATAATGGCGCCATGATGAGCGGTGAGTGGCTGCGCGAGCAGGGGGGGAAGGGAAGCCTGCGGCCAGACAACCTCGACCGCGCGCTCGCGCGCGCTCGCCGGCCGCTGGACCGGGCGTATGAGCGCCGTGCGCTCCCGCTCGCGAGCATGGCCGAGCTGAGCGCGGACGTCGGTGCGCGCCTCTCCCGGCCGCCCCGCGCGCGCGGCCCGCGCATCCTCGTCGCCTCGCTGCGCGGCTGGTCCACGCACAACGCGTACGAGCTCCTGATCGCCCAAGCCCTGCGTCTCCGCGGCGCGCAGGTCGCGCTGCTCACCTGCGGTGGCGGCATGCCGGCCTGCGAGCTCGGCTGGGGACGCAGGGCACACCCGCGACCGTGCGACCGTTGCGCGTGGCTGACCGGCCGCGTCGTCGACGTTGCTGGTTTGCGCCACTACGCGCTCGGCGAGCTGCTGCCGTGGGGCGCGGACGCCCGCCGGGCGCCCGCGCAGGCGCCCGGCGAAGGCGCGGTGGATCCATATGCGACGTCGGCGATCAGCGTCGTCTCCCTGCTGAAGTCCACCGAGCTCGAGCATGTTGCCGGCGCGCGTGAGATCGTCGAGGACTTCGCGGTCGCCGCCGGCGGCGTGGAGCGCGCGGCCGGCGTGATCCTCGACGAGTTCGCCCCGACGATCGTGTTCATGCTCAACGGCCTGTTCGCGGCCGAGCGGGTGATTCGCGAGCTGGCGCGCGCCCGCGAGATCCGCTGCCCCACCTACGAGCTGGCTCCGCGCGGCGGGACGCTGGTCCTCTCCCAGAGCGACGCCGCTCCCGACTACAACGTCGATCGGCTGTGGGCAAGCGTCAGAGACCGCCCGCTCGAGGAGCGCCAGCGCGCGGAGGTGCTCGCTCTGCTCAACGATCGTGCCCGTGGGATCGGTGCGCACGAGTCCTATTACGAGCAGACCGAGAGCGACCACGATCGGCTGCGCCGGCAGCCTGCGCCTGCAGGGCCGCGAGCGCGTCGTCTCGCTGTTCACCAACGTCGCCTGGGACAGCGCGGCGGTCGGCCACGACATCGGTTTTGCGTCGCTGTTCGATTGGGTCGAGCAGGCCGTGCGCCTCGCGGAGCGCCTGGAGCTGGTGCTCGTCGTGCGCATCCATCCGGCTGAGGTCCGCTGGAGCACGCGCGAGCAGCTGCAGGAGGTGATCCTCGCCCGCCTCGGAGATGTGCCCGCGAACGTGCGCTTCGTCGCGGCCGACCGCGCGCTCTCCTCCTATGCGCTCGTGGACATGTCGGACCTGGTGCTCACCTACACGACCACCGTCGGCCTCGAGGCCGCGACCCGCGGGCGGGCGGTGGCAGTCGCCGGCGAGACCCACTACCGCGGTCGCGGATTCACCACCGACCTGTCGGGCGCCGAGGATCTCGCGCGCGTCTTGGCCCGCGAGCCGGCCGCACCCTCGAGCGAGGACGTCGAGCTGGCGCTCCGCTACGCGCACATGTTCTTCCTGCGCGCGATGATCCCCGTGCGACTCGTCGAGGCATCTCAGGAGGGAAAGGTCAAACGCTTCCCCCGGAGCGCCTCCGCGCTTCTCCCCGGAGCGGACCCATACCTCGACTGGATCTGCGAGCGTATCCTCGACGGTGGGGAGTTCGGCCTGCCGGACGAGCTCGCCGTCGCGTCGCTCGCCTCGGCCTGAGCGCGTGGTGGCGGGATGCCCTCTCGCAGGCCAACGACCGGCCAGCCGCGACGAGCGCATCGCGCGCCGTCGTGGTCAGCGGGCGCGCTCGTCGCGGCGGCGATCGTGGCGACTTGGGCGCTCTCGGGTGTAGCGCTCGCGAGCGGAGCATTGTTCGTCGGCTACGAACTGCTGTACGTGCTGCTGCCGGGGTGCATGCTGTATGCGCTGCTCGGCGACGGCGAGGGTGGTTGGCCTCGCATGCTCGCGCTGGGGTGGCCCTTGGGCTACGCGCTCGAGATGTGCGCATACGCGCTCACCGCCGCGCTGCACGCACGCGCGGCCTTCACGTTCCTGCCGTTGATCGCGACGGCCCTGATCGCAGCGCTCGCGCTCCGTCGGACGGGGCTGCACATGGGCACGGCTGCCCCAGGGAGCTCGCGCGACGAGCGCCGGCAGCGCGCTGGTGCAATCGCGGCGCGCGTTCAGCGCGGCGAGCTGGCGGCGCTGGCGGCGGCGATCATCGCCGCCGTCGCGCTACTGGGGTTGACGTTCTTTGCCGCCTACCCGCTCCCCGGCATGGCGCGCAGCGTCGTCTACTACGTGGACAACGTGTGGGACATCTCGATCGCGGCGGAGGTGCGCCACCACTGGCCGATCACCGAACCGTACGTCGCCGGCAACTCGCTGCTCCACTACTACTACGGCGTCTTCATTCACATCGCGGCGGTTGCCCAGGTCACGCGTGTGGCGCTGTCGACGATCGTGTTGCGCCTGCTGCCAACGATGACGATCGTCGTCGTCGCGCTACAGCTGTGGGTGCTTGCTCGCACGCTGTCACGCGCGCGCTGGGTCGGGCCGCTCGCCGTCGTGTTGCTGCTGGTCCTCGAGGATCTGAACCTCGACCCGACGCGCCCTGGGGCGTTTGGAGCTGAACTGTTCGCCGACATCCCGCTCAGCCCCACGATGGCCTTCGGCATGGTCTTCTTCCTCGGGTTGCTGCTGCTCGTGCAGCAGTCGCTCGCGGCTGAGCGGAGCACGATTGCCTCGAGCACGCCTGGCGGCGAGCGCTCGCTGCGTGGCTCGACGGGATCGCTCGCGATGCTGGGCATCCTGGTTCTGGGGACGAGCATCGTCAAGGCGACGGCGAGCGTCGACTTCCTTGCGGGCCTGGCCCTGTTCTGGCTATGGCGCGTGGCGCATAGGCAGCCGACCCGGCTGCTGAGCTACTGCCTGATCGTCGCGACGGCCTGCGCGGGCGCGGTGTATCTCCTGGTCTTGCGCGGCGGCCTCGGCTCGACCCTGCGGATGAGCATCTTCGCGTTCATCAAGTACACGAACTTCGCGCCGCTGCTCAGCGGAGCGCTCGCGCTCCGGGCGATTCCACTGGTGGGCGCCGCGACCATCAGCACGCTGTTCGCGTTCGCGCCGCTGCTGGGCACGTGCTGGCTGGGGCATCGTCGCGAGGCGGTGTCGCCCTTCATCGGCTTCTGCATGGCGATCTTCCTGGCGTCGCTGGTCATCTACAACGTGATCGGAGCGCCGAGCGACAGCCAGATCTACTTCATCGACTTCGGCTATCTCGCGGTCGTCCCGGTGGCGGCCTATGGCCTCGTGCTCCTGTGGGAGGACACGCCGGCGCCCGCTCGCCGGCGACTGGGTCGCGCGTGTTGCGCGATCCTCGCCCTGGGACTGCTGCTCGCCGCTTCGACGCTCGCGCTCGAGCACGCCGGCGGCGTCGCGTGGCTGGCGTGGTACGCACTCGCCTACGGGCTGCTCGGCGCGGCGAGCGTCGGGGTGGCCTTCGGCTTGGAGCGGACGTTCGCGTCGGTCAGCTCCTCGCGCGCTATGCGCCTGCTCGCCTGCTGCATCCCGGTCCTGGTCGTCCTCGGCCTCGTCAAGCCGCTGGCGATCGCGATACCCCGCGCCTGGAAGGCGATCTCGCGCACGCGCATATCCGCGGTCGACTCGCGTCAGAGCCAAGGGATGACGGCGGCCCTGTACAGCGGCCTGTCGTGGGTGCGCGAACATACGAGCCCGTGCGACGTGCTCGCGGTGAACAACCATTTGATCAAAGCCGGCGCGGGACCCGACTACTCCAGTTACTACTACTACTCGGCGTTCACCGAACGCCGAGTGTTCCTCGAAAGCTGGGACTTCACGCCGGCGGGGGCGAAAGGTGGACAGCCGTTCAAGCGGAGGCTGGCGCTCAATACGCTCGCGACGTCATACGGCAACGCGACTGCCCTGCGTGCGCTGCGCCGGCTGGGGGTGCGCTATGTGCTGATCGATGAGCTGCACGGGGGCGGCGCACCGGAGCCGGCGAGTGTCAGCAGGCGTGTCTTCGCCAACAGCGCCCTCGTCGTCTACCGTCTGCTTGGGCCAGCGCCTGCCCACACGCGATGCGGCTCGATCCGGTGAGCGCACCGGCGAGCAGGCTGGTGTTGGGCACGGCGCAGCTGGGCGCGCCGTACGGCATCGCCAATCGTCGTGGGCAGCCCTCGCCGGCAGAGACGGAGGCGATCTTCGAGCTGGCTCTCGACGCAGGCATCCGCAGCTTCGACACCGCCGCCGGCTATGGCGAGGCCGAGCAGCGCATCGGCCGTTTCCTGCGCCGGCGCGCGCCCGGAGCGCCGGTTGAAGTCATCACCAAGTTCGGGGCTGCAGACGTACGCGATGCGGGCGCGTTGCGTGACGCGCTCAGCCGCTCTCATGCGCGCCTCGGCGTCGCACCCGCGGCCGTCCTGCTCCACGACCCGACGCTGCTGCGCTGCTGGCCCGGCCCCCTCGCACGTGCGCTGCAGGCCAGCCGGGACGCGGGCGAGGTCGCTGCGATCGGGATCTCGGTTTACCATCCGTCCCAGTTCGCGGCGGCGCTCGAGCTGCCCGCGCTTGAGGTGATCCAGGCTCCGTTCAGCGTCCTCGACCGGCGCCTGGAGCAGGCGGGCCTGCTCGAGCGGGCACGTCAGCAGGGTGTGCGGGTGCTGCTGCGCAGCGCATTCCTGCAGGGCCTGTTGCTGCTCGAGCCTGGCGACTGTCCGCCGTCGCTGGCGTTCGCGGTGCCCCAGCTGCGGCGATGGCGCGAGCTGTGCTCACGCTTCGAGGTCGCACCGGTGCTCGCGGCCCTGCGCTTCGTCTTGCAGCGCACCGTATCTACGACGATCGTCGTCGGCTGCGAGTCATGCGCGCAGTTGCGCGAGCTGCTCGCGGCGGCGGCAGCTCCCGACCTGGGCGACGATTTGATCGCCGAGCTCGAACAGCTGGCGGGCACGGACCCGTGGCTGCTCGACCCGACGCGATGGCCGGCGCTCAGCTCGCCACTGCCCTGAAGATCTGCGACACGGGGCTCGCCTGTAGGCGCTCGTCCACGCCGTCGGGCAGCGCAGCGGCAAGACATGCAAAGGCGTCGTCATAGGCGGCGATCGCCTCGTCAATGTCCTGCTCGCTGTGGGCCAAGCAGATGAAGTTGGAGCCGTTGTAGAGCACGCCGCGTTTGAGCATCTCCTGCTGCAGCAGCGTCTTCGCCGGGAGCGTCATGCCCGCGGGATTCGGCTCGACGACGTTGACGATCGTCCACGGGGCAGCGCCACCACAGACGATCCAGCCCTCCAGGTCGTGCCGAGCGATCGCGGCGCGCACGCCCTCCTGCAGGCGCTCACCCAGGCGCCACAGGTGCTCGTGTACTGACTCGAGCAGCATCACGTCGAGCGTCGCTCGCGCCGCCGCGAGCGAGAGCGTCTCGCCGCCGTGCGTACCCGAGAAGAAGACGTCGCGCAGCCGCTCCATCACCGCCGCCCGTCCCGCGAGCGCCGAGATCGGCATGCCGTTGCCGAGCGCCTTGCCCAGGCAGACGAGGTCGGCGCGCACGCCGTAGCGCTCCTGGGCACCACCGGGCGCGAGCCGCAGGCCGGTGATGACTTCATCGAAGACCGCCAGCGCGCCGTGCTCGTGAGCGAGCGCGACCACCCCTTGCAGGTACTCGCGCGAAGGCTCCGCGATGCCGACGGGCTCGAGGATGATCGCGGCGACCTCCTGCGCGCCGCGCGCGAGCGCCGCGCGCAGATCCGGCAGCTCACCCCAGGCGACCCTCTCGGTAAGAGCGCGCGCGGCTCGCGGCACACCGGCATGCCAGGCGGTGGAGCCGATGTACCAGTCGTGCCAGCCGTGGTAGCCGGCGACCAGCACCCGCTCGCGTCGAGTGACCGCACGCGCGAGACGGATCGCCGCGGAGGTGACATCGGAGCCGGACTTGGCGAAGCGCACGCGCTCGGCGTTCGGCACGATCCTCGCGAGCCGCTCGGCCACTTCGACCTCGAGCGGGTGGGGCAGGGAGAACACGATGCCGTCTGCAAGCTGCTCGCGGATCGCCTCGTCGACCGCCGGGTGCCCGTAGCCGAGGATGATCGGGCCGAGCGCCATCGGGAAGTCGAGATACCAGTTGCCGTCGACGTCCTGCACGCGCGCACCACGGCCGCGACGCAGGTACCCCGGGGCGATGCCCTGCGCCCACTGGCTCGGCCCCTTGCTCAACGTTTGCGACCCACCGGGGATCAAAGATTCGGCGCGCCGCTGCAGCTCGCGCGAGCGAGTCAGCGCTTTGCGTGCTTCGACGGTCATCGCGACACCGCTGGTCCCGTCTTGCGGATCGCGCGATGCTCCGCATTGTGAATCGTGCAGTGTGCGATCGTGCCTATATGCCCAGAACCGTCGCGATCATCCAGGCGCGGACCGGCTCGAGACGGCTCCCACGCAAGACGCTCGCCCCGGTGCTCGGTCGCGCGCTGCTCGACCTGATGCTCGAGCGCGTCGAGCGAGCACGCACGCTGGATGAGATCGTACTGGCGACGACGACGCTTGTCCGCGACGACGAGCTCGCGGCGATCGCCAGGCGGCGCGGCGCGAGCGTGTTTCGAGGCAGCGAGCAGGACGTGCTGAAGCGTTATGCGGGCGCTGCGGCGCTTGCGCGCGCCGAGCTGGTCGTGCGCCTGACCGCCGACTGCCCGCTGATCGACCCGGACGTGATCGACCACGTCGTGCGGATCGCGCAGCGGACGCTCAGCGACGACGTGGATCTCGTCACCAACGCGCCACACAGCGGCCGCACCTACCCAGACGGCATGGACGTGGAGGTGCTCACCGCGCGAACGCTGACGCGCGTCGAGCAGCTCGCGATCGACCCGGCAGACCGCGAGCACGTCACGCTGCGCCTGCACCGCGCGCCTTTCCGCCATGCGGTCGTCGACATGCAGAAACCGGCGGGCGAGGTCAGGATCACCGTCGACGATCCGCGCGACCTCGAGCTGGTGCGAGCGATCTTCGAGGATCTCTATCCGCGCGCTCCCACGTTCGGGCTGCAGGACGTGCTCGACTGGCTTGGCGGCGAGCAGCGTCGTGATCGCGCCGCTGAGGCTTGAGCGACAGACGTGCCCGGCGCTCACGTCGCACGCTCCTCGCGCAGCAGGCCGTACATCAGCGAGTCGTGGTAGGCGCCGGCGTCAAAACGATGCTCGCGCAGCGCGCCCTCCAAGCCGAAGCCGAGCGACTCCAGCAGCGATCGCTTGGCGTGGTCGAAGGCGAACACCTCCACCCACAGCCGGCGCAGGTCGAGTTCGTCGAAGGCATGGCCGATCAAGACCCGGCAGGCATCGGGCGCGAGCAGATCGTCGATGTAGGCGAGCGCCGTGCCGATGTAGAGCGATACCTCGGCTGTCGCGCTGACCCAGTCGATGTAGCAGAGACCGCAAACGCCGACCAGCTCGCGCTGCGCGAGACGTTCGACGGCGAACATCAGCGTGTCTCGCGGCCGGCCGCGCTGCCCGCTCAGGCGCTCGAACCACGCGAGCTGGTCGTCACTCCCGAGCTCGTGGCGCTCGCGGAAGAATCGACGTAGCTGTGGCGTGTTGCGCCACTCGAGCAGCTGTGGCAAGTCCGTTCGCTCAAGCGCGCGCAGCCCGACCAGTTCGCCGCTCAGCATTGCGAGGACACGTCCTCGGGCTTGACGGCTTCGCCGCGGGCCATCGCCCGCACGAGCGGGCGGCCGATCAGCTCCTGCAGACGCGGCGGGCGCAGCGCTCCCGGCTCCGCGGGACGCAGGCACACGAGATCTGCCGCGCCCAGCGCCAAGCCGGCCGGGATGTTCCTGGCAAGGCGCACGCAGCGCCGCTGCAGGATCGCGGTCTCGCGCTCGTTCTCCTGCACGCGCTTGACGCCGTCGCCCAAAGCCTGCTCGAGCTCACGCACATGCGCGACCATCTGCGACCAGGACGACGGCGTCATCGCGAACGCATGATCGGGGCCAGCGCGCGTGCTGTCGTCGGTGAAGTGCTTCTCGACGACGCGAGCGCCGAGCGCGACGGCGCCGAGCGCGCCGATGTGGCCGGGTGTGTGGTCGGATAGCCCGAGGATCATTCCCGGCCAGCGCTCGGCGAACAGCTGCAGCACGCGCAGGTTGAGGAAGCGAAGGTTCTCGCTGCTGCCCGTGTAGTTGGTGTTGCACTGCATCAGCACGAGATCGGGCGTCTCGGCGAGCACCGTCGCGACCGCAGTGGCGACGTCGTCGATGTCGGCCGCACCGGTCGCGAGCAGCACCGGTTTGCCCGTCGTTGCGACCGCGCGGACGAACGCGAGCCAGTCGATGTCGCCAGAGCCGAGCTTCAGTGCGGACGCGAGCTGTGCCACGTGCGCGATGGCATCGAGGTCGTAGGGGGTGGTGAGAAAGTCGACCCCGGCCTCGCGGGCGCAGGCCGCGAGCTCCGGAGTCCAGTCTGCGGTCGAGCTCGTACTGCCGGTAGGTGTCGAACACCGAGCGCGGCCACGCCGCCTGGTGAGCGCGCACCCCGCCGAGCTCGCGAAAGCCACGGTCGCTGACGATCTGCGCGGCCTGGAAGTGCTGAAACTTGACCGCGTCGGCGCCCGCGTCTGCGGCCTGCCGAATCAGCTGACGCGCGCGCGTCAGCTGACCGTCGTGGTTGGACGCGATGTCTGCGACGAAGTACGTCGGGTGCTCGGGGCCGATCGCGTGATCGCCGATCCGGAGCTCGGCGCTATAGCTCATGGGCAAGCACACCGACGGCTTCGCGCGCGACCGCGGCGACCGTATCGGCGAGGTCCGGTAGTGGCCGCTCGAGCAGGGCTTCGGCGCGTCCGACATCGAGGCCGAGGCTCTCAGCGCGCCTCGGCAGCAGCTCGCGCACCGACGCCGAACTGACGTCGTCGAGCTCGACCTGCAGCTGCTGCGCGAGCGCGAGCACGAAGCTGCGCTTGCTGCTCACCTCACGGGAGGCGACGTTGATCAGGCCGCGAGCGTCCGCGCGCACCAGATCGAGAATCGCTGCGGCGCACGCGCGTGCGCTGATGCTGGAGGTGAAGAAGTCGTCGAACAGGACGATCGGGCGAGGGCTTGCGATCGCTTCGAGCGCCCACTCCGCGAACGTGGGGCTGGCGGCCCAGCGCCGCAGGCCGACGATGTTCGTCCGCACGACGAGGGCCGTGGGATCTGTGAGCGCGAGCCGCTCGCCCGCATACTTGCTGCGCGCATACTCGTTCAGCAGCTGCACCTCGGCGTGCTCGTCATGCGCGCGTGCGCCGTCGCCGCTGAAGTAGTGATCGGTGGAGACGTGCACGAGCTTGACATGGACCTCTCGGGCGAGTTGCGCGAGCAGCGCCGGGATGCGTGCATTGATGCGGAACGCCAGCCCGGCATCGGCCTCGCAGGCGGCGAGGCTGGTGACGGCGACGCAATTGACGATCGCCGACGGACGCAGCTCGAGTGCCAGCGCTTCGAGAGCGTCAAGCGCCGTGGCATTGCTGAGATCCAGCTCGTAGTCTGATGCCGCGCGCGCCACACCCCAGCACGCCTGCGCGCGCGTGTGCGCCTCGGCGAGGAACGCTTGCCCGAGCAGACCCGTGGAGCCGAGTACCAGCAGCCGCTCGGATGCTGCCGGTGCACCGGCGCTCACGAGCGCGATACCCGGGGAGCGGACAGCGCCACAGCTGCTGCGAACGACGGCACCGCCAGATCCAACAGGCTCCGCTGCCCGCGGTCAACCATGCCGAGACGGCGCGCCATCCGATCATCGACATGGACGGTGTTTGAGCAGCGAATCGCCGACCTTCGAGCTACCGGCGAGCCGTCGCACGCCACCTCAGAACGCCAGCTTTGTTTCCAACTCGCCCGGCCCTCACGCTCGCTTCGCGTGCCTGGCGTCGCTGTGCCGCGCGCCGAGCTCGGCGAGCCGGCGCGAGCGCAACTGCAAGCGGTGACCGGCACGGGACGAGTACCCGCCGTCAGCTCGCGATCACTCCAAGATTGTCTCTTACCAATTTGTCTCTAATTCACTGGTTCGGCCGTGTCGGGAGAATCACGCGTGATCTTGACACAGCTAATCCCCCGCTCTAAAAAGGTGGCTTGCTCGCGACACGATCGATCCCGGTAAACGACCTGCGCCGCGGGGCCCTCGACGAGGAGCTCGCCGAGGCGGTCAACCGTGTGGTGCGCAGCGGCTGGTACTTGTTGGGCACCGAGACCGCGGCGTTCGAGCGCGAGTTCGCCGATTATCTTGGGGTCGCTCACGTCGTGGGGGTTGCGAGCGGGACGGACGCGCTGGAATTGGCCTGTATAGCGCTCGGCGGCGGCCCCGGCCAGGAGATCGTGGTCGCCGCGAACGCCGGCGGCTACGGCACGCTCGCCGCCGCGCGTTGCGGCATGCGTGTCAACTTTGCCGATGTTGGCGACAGCGATCTGCTGCTGACACCAGACACCGTCGAAGCAGCGCTTACGCGCCGAACCACGATGGTGATAGTGACCCATCTATATGGCAAGATGGCGCCCGTTGGCGCAATCCGCGAGCTGTGCCATGCCAGAGGCGCTCTGGTGATCGAGGACTGCGCGCAGGCTGCGGGCGCCTGGGCCGACGGACGCTACGCGGGCGCCAGCGGCGATGCGGCGGCGTTCAGCTTCTACCCCACGAAGAACCTGGGCGCGCTCGGCGACGGCGGCGCGCTCGTCACCTCTGACGCGCACGTGGCTGCCCACGCACGCCGGCTGCGCCAGTACGGCTGGGGTCACAAGTACACGGTCGAGGATGCCGGCGGCATGAACTCCCGACTCGACGAGATCCAGGCGGCGGTGCTGCGCGCGCGGCTGCCAAAGCTCGATGCCATGAACCGCCGCCGACGCACGATCGCTCGCAGCTACGCCAACGCGCTCGCGGATGGTCCGCTGCGAATGGCGCAGGCCGGCGATCAGGACTACGTCGCGCATCTTGCGGTGATTCGCAGCGCACACCGGGAGGCGCTCGCGCGGGCGCTGGCCGATCGGGGCATCGCCACCGAGAGGCACTATCCGATCCCCGATCATCGACAGAAGGTGCTCGGCCGGCCATGGGTGAAGCTGCCGGTGACAGAGGCGGCATGTGGCGAGGTGCTTTCGCTGCCGTGCTTTCCCGAGCTCGAGCCGGCGGAGGTCGAGACCGTCTGCGCTGCCCTGGCCGAAGTCGCTGAGCCGTGGTGAAGCTCGCGCAAGAGCCCGCCGAGGCGCGCGCGGACGCTCGCGCTCCCGACGGCGCGCTGCTGGTGAGCGTGGTCGTTCCGGTCTACCGCAATCAAGCGACGCTGCTTGGCCTCGTCGAGCGCCTCGAGCGACTTTGCGAGCGACTGGCTGGGCGGATGGAGGCGGTGTTCGTGGTCGATGGCTCGCCCGATCAATCGGGAGCGCTGCTGCGAGCGCGGTTGAGCGCGAGCACGATGCGCTCGCAGCTGATCTGGCACTCGCGCAACTTCGGCTCGTTCGCAGCAATCAGGACGGGGCTGAGCGCCGCCTGCGGTCAGCGCATGGTCGTCATGTCGGCCGATCTGCAGGAGCCTGCGGAGCTGACGATGAGCTTCTGCACGGCGCTTGCAAGTGGCGCATACGAGGTCGCGCTCGGGGTGCGGCGCACGCGAAGCGATCCACGGCTCAGCCGACTCGGCTCGGCGCTGTTCTGGAAGATCTACTGCCGGATGGTGCAGCGCGAGATGCCACGCGGAGGCGTGGACGTGTTTGCGTGCACCGCGAAGGTTCGCGACGCGCTGGTGAGGCTGCAGGAGTCCAACAGCAGCCTCGTGGGGCTCGTGATCTGGCTCGGCTATCCACGGGTGGAGATCCCATATGACCGGCTGCCGCGTGGGCTGGGACGCAGCGGCTGGACGATGGGCAAGAAGGCGCGCTATTTCCTCGACAGCGTCTACTCCTTCACCGACCTGCCGATCACGATGCTGCTCGCCGTCGGGGTCACCGGCGTGCTGCTATCGGTCATCGGTGCGATCACCGTTTTCCTGGCGTGGGCGTTCGTCGGCATCCGCGTAGCAGGCTATACGCCGGTGATGCTGACGCTGTTCGTCGTCGGCTCACTGACCCTGTCCGGGCTCGGGATCGTCGGCTCGTATGTCTGGCGCACGTATGAAAACAGCAAGCAAAGGCCAGGGGCTGTGGCGATGCTCCGCGAGCGCTTCGATGCCGAGCGCTGACGCAACACGAGATCCGCCGATGCCGGCCGGGGCGCACTTCACGCATCCCGCCGGAATCTGCGAGACGACGGACGTCGGAGCGGGAACGCAGATCTGGGCTTTCGCCCACGTGTTGTCCGGCGCGCGGATCGGGAGCGACTGCAACATCTGCGACCACGTGTTCGTCGAGAACGACGTGACGATCGGCGATCGCGTAACGGTTAAGTGCGGCGTCGCGATCTGGGATGGCGTGCACCTCGAGGACGACGTGTTCGTCGGCCCGGCCGTCACCTTCACAAACGATCCGTTTCCCCGCAGCAAGCGACATCTGCACGAGCCGGCGCAGACGGTTGTGCGCCGGGGCGCCTCGCTGGGAGCTAATTGCACGGTGCTCCCCGGCGCATCGATCGGCATGCAGGCGATGGTCGGCGCCGGCAGCGTCGTCACCCACGATGTGCCGCCGTTTGCGATCGTAACGGGCAACCCCGCGCGCATCGTAGGCTATGTGGACACGCGCGAGATCCCGCAGAGCCGCGTGCGCCGCGCGCGGGCGCTGGCCGACGAGCAGACGGTGCGCACGCTCGGCGTGACGGGAGTGTCGCTGCACCGGTTGATCCGCGCGGATGATCTGCGCGGATCGCTCGTCTCAGGGGAGGTCGACAGCCACATTCCGTTCGCGCCGCGGCGCTTCTTCACGGTGATGCAGGTGCCGTCGAAGGACGTGCGTGGCGCCCACGCTCACCGGACGTGCAAGCAGTTCCTGGTTTGTCAGGTCGGCAGCGTTGCCGTACTCGTCGATGACGGCCACGTGCGCGAGGAGCTGATCCTCGATGATCCACAGCTGGGGCTGTACGTGCCGCCGCTGGTGTGGAGCGTGCAGTATCGATACACGCACGATGCGGTTCTGCTCGTCCTGGCGTCGGATCCTTACGAAGCGAGCGACTACATCCGCGATTACGAGGAGTTCCTCGAGCACGTCGCAGCGCGGTGATGCGTGGGCGGCGCGGCGACGGCGTCGTCGTCCAGCTCGCGCGCTACGGAACGGTGGTCGGGTGCGGCTACCTCGCGGCGATCGCGTTCTACAGCGGTGAGCTGCGCACGGGCGTGCCCGCGTATCCGGCGCTCGGCGCCGCCTTCGTGCTGAACGGCCTGTTTAACTTCACGCTGCTGCGCGGCTGGGCGTTCCCCCCGAGCGGAAGAACGCTCGGCAGCGACTTGCGGCGCTTTGGGATGGTCGCGGCCGCCAGCTTCGTGGTCAACTACGCGAGCTTCGCCGCGCTCTACTCGGCGCTCGGGCTGCGCGCTGAGACCTCACAGCGAATCGCGATCCTGATTGCGGCGCCCGTGAGCTACCTCGCCAACAGGCTTTGGTCGTTTCGGGCTGCGCCGGCAAGCATCCGTCGAGCAACGGACTGACGACGGCAGCGGGAGCGCCGCGGCTGGGCACCAACTCGATTTACGCAGCCTGCTCACCTGACGACGTGGGCGCTGACGCCGCTGAGCATGCCCCAGACCGCGGCCATGAATGCGAGATACGCGACCGCGAGGAACGCCGGTGTCCGCAGGCGGCGCATGCCGTTGCTCCCCACAGCGAACGGATTCGGCCAGCCTGGCGCGAGCACGAGGATGTAGCAGAGCAGCCACACAGGCAGCATGTAGCGCGTCTCAATCGCGGCCAGCACAGACGTAAGGCAACACAGCAGCAGCGCCGCGGGGAAGCGCCAGCTCGTCGGTCCGAGGCTCCGCCTGGCCGCCGGCCACAACAGGCGCACGAGCGCGACGAACACGAGCAGAAAGCCCATCAGCCGCAGCCACAGGTGCCCACCGTGGTCGAGATGTTCCACGTACACGGTGCTGTAGCGCATGTCGAGTCCGTTGAGGATGTGGCGCAGCGTCAAGCCTGCCATCACCAGCGGATGGCCGGCAACGATGCCGGCGTACTGCGCCGGACTCGCGATCTTTTCGCCGGGCTGCTGTTGCAGCAACCGCTGCCCGGCGCCGTCGAGATAGAACATCCCGTAGGCGCGATCGCCGTGTTCGACGAATGTGTCATAGCGCTGAAACTGTGTGCCGTCCGTGAGCTGCTCGGCGCTCAGATTGTCAGGCGAGCCCGGTATGAAGCTCCATGTGTGGTAATGACGATGTGAGGACAGCGACTGCGGAAGCGAGACAGCGGCGAAGGCGGTGGCGAATAGGGCAAGACACAGCGCGAGATGGCTCAGCGAGCGCTGACGGCTGCCTGCGCGAAACCATGTCCACACGAGAACCGTGACCGACATCGGCGCGAGCAGCAGATAGGCCGGGCGGAGGTCGAGCGCCAGCCCTACGGCGACACCACCGATCCCCATCCAGGTGGGACGGTCAGGATGGGCCATCGCGAGAATCGCCAGCAGCGCCAACGCCAGCCCGGGAAAGTCACTCAGCGGATAGTTGAGATCGCCGCTCCAGAAGATCACGAGCAGCATCACGACAGCGAGTCGCCGCCATAGACTCCAGCGTTGGCGCTGCCAAGTGGCCGTCGCGACTCGCGGAGCGAGAACGGCTCCGATCAGCGCGAACAGCAGCGCGTTGAAGAGCTTGACCACTGATGAGTCGCTCCAGCGCAGGCCGCGTGCCACTGCCCGCAACGTGTAGGTGAACAGCGCCATTGCATAGCCACGCAGAGGGCTTTGGAAGTTGAGCAGCGAGAAGTGCCCCTCACGGGTGAAGGAGAGCGCCAGCGACCAGTAACTGCCCGAGTCGCCGTAGAACGGCTTTGGTGCCTGGATCAGCGCGACAACAAGCGCCCCGGCAAGGGCGATTGCAAATGCGCCGGCCGCGGAACTGGCCGCCGCGCGCATGCACAGTCTCGGTGGTTCCCGCACTCGGGCCGCACTGCCCACTGCGTTAGCGATGCTCGGAGCCCGAGCGCGGATCGCCAACCGGATTCGCCAGCACAGCCGCAGGATACTGCGACGTCGAGTTGACGAAAGCAGCTCCTGTCGATCACCGAGTCCGGCACGTGAACTCCCGTGCCGGTGGGGCCAGCGGTCGCGTCGCGGCGAGCTATATCGCTCAAACTGTCTCCAACTAATACGTTGCTTTCATCGCGCCAATACACGCCGTATCCGCATTTGTGTGGCAAACCAAACGCAACTCGAACACAACCCACGACTCGCTGCGTAGCATTCGCGTCGCATCCCGGATAAATGGTGTGGTGCACGAACGTAATCGACCTTCATGCAATGAACCTCAGCGGCAAGACCATCTTCATCACCGGCGGCACAGGCTCGTTTGGCAAAGCGTGCATCGAGACGCTGCTGCGCGAACATGACCCTCGCGTCATACGCATCTTCAGTCGCGACGAGCTCAAGCAATCAGAGATGCAGGCACGATACGTCGGGGAGGAGCGCCTGCGCTTCTTCCTGGGCGACGTGCGCGACCGCAACAGGCTGATTAGCGCGACGCGCGGTGTCGATCTGATCATCAACGCCGCCGCCCTCAAGCAGGTGCCGGCGTGCGAGTACAACCCTTTCGAGGCGGCGCAAACGAACATCCTTGGCGCTGAGAACGTGGTCGCGGCGGCGATCGCCAATGACGTCCCGCGCACGCTCCAACTCAGCACCGACAAGGCCGTCAACCCCGTCAACCTATATGGAGCGACGAAGCTTTGTGCGGAGAAGATCGTCACTCAGGCGAACGCGCTTGCCGCGGACTCACTCGCTCGCTTCGCGTGCGTGCGCTACGGCAACGTCGTCGGCAGTCGCGGCAGCGTCATCCCGATCTTCTTGGCGCAGGCCGAGACGGGCCGCATCACGATCACCGACGAGCGCATGACGCGCTTTTGGATCACGCTGCAACAGGCCGTCCACTTCGTCCTTTCCCGTCTGGCGCTGATGGAGGGCGGCGAGGTGTTCGTGCCCAAGATCCCGAGCATGCGCGTCAGCGAGATCGCCGAAGCGGTCGCCCCCGAGGCCGAACGCGCAGTCATCGGGATTCGGCCCGGCGAGAAGCTGAGCGAGGTGCTGCTGACCGAGGACGAGTCCCGCCACGCCCGCGAGCTGGAGGACTGCTACGTGATCCACCCAGAGTTCCCACTGTGGCGAGCGGAGCCTTACCGCCAGGGTACGCGCGTCGCTGACGGCTTTCGCTACACCAGTGACACGAACCCGGCGCAGCTCGACGCCGAGGAGTTGCGGGCGATGCTGCCTTCGCTGCAGCTGCTCGCTCCGCCCCTGTCCAGCGCGGCGCCCGAGCGCTCCCGCTCACCGGCTCCGACGCCTTAGCGCGACGCCAGGGACGCACCGTGCCGCCACCCGCCGTCATCTTCGAGCTTCGATCCGCGCTTCTTCAGACCGTGCACGTTTCCGCTGTTGCGCGAGCTCGGCTATGGCACGCGGGTGACGGTCAACAACGGGGTTGGACCGGATAGCCCGTTCGCGACACCGATGTCCGTCTCGATGACGGCGTTCGACAACTATGGCGCGACGATCGGCTCCACGCCGGAGATCGTCGCACTGGCGCCAGGCGAGCTGGTGAAGCTCGACGTCGACGCGGAGCTCGCACGGGTTCGCGACGCGCCGAGCGAAGGCCCATTGTTGATCACGCTGCACGTGGTGCCCGTCAAGTGGAAGGCCGCAAGCAGCGTGGATGTGCCGGCTGCCGAGATGATGGCGCACGTCCGCGCGTCGGATGACTTCATCGAGTACCACCAGCGCCCCAAGGGCGTCGTGACTGGCGTCGCCTATCAGACCGGTCCGCTCAACGACCCGCGCCTGTCCTCGACGCGCACGACCGTCTGCCAGGCGCCAAAGGTGATCGTCACCGACCCGGTTGACACGTTGTTCTCGCTGATGAACCTGTCCACGCGCGCGGACTACTCCGATACCGTGCGCATGGACTTTTGGATCCTTGGCCCCGATGGGCAGCGCTTCGCGCGCTCGACGGTGGAGGTGCCACCGTTCTCGTTTCGACTCGTCAGCGCCACCGCGGTGCTCGAACAGGCGGGTGCGTTGGCCGAGTATCGCGCTCACGGGGGAGTGGGGATGCTCCTCGGATTGTCCGAGAACGGCACGCTCGTGCCGATCTCGATGACCCGCAACCGGGATACCGGGGCGATCGCCTGCGATCACACACTGCCGCCGGTCTACTACGTCAGCACCTGGGGGGGCGACGCTCGCCTGCGCGCCAACGCGCGGCTCAAGCAGGAGCTGTTCTCCGACCCGACGATCCCAGTGGCCTCTCGGCAGGGGATACGCGTATGAGCGTCGTGACAAAGATGCGGGCACGCGCCGCCCACAGCGTCATGAGCCGTGCGGCGCGCGCCGGGCGCACACCACGCAGGGCGTATACCCATTACTTCATCGAGGCCGAAGGGCTGCACAGCCGCGTACACCTGCAGAACTTCTACTCGACGTTCTGGCCGCAGGTCGACGATGCGGCGATCGCGAAGATCCTCGTTCACGACGCAGCAGGCCGGCTCCAGGGAACTGCCCATCGAGAGATCGCTCCATTTGGATGCCTGTTCCTCGAGGCCGCCGAGCTGCTGGCCGAGGTCGGCTCCCGTGCAACCGAAGGCACGGTGGCGATCGACCTGGAGCCGCCGGCCGGCGTTCGCGCGCAGCTTCACGAGCTGCCGAGCGTCGAGCAGGCCGAGATCAGGACGCCGTTCTGGATGGCCTACTACGACGGCAGCGATGACTTCATGTACGTGCATTCGATCGACATGCGTGGCGGCGAGATCTTCGGCGCGCCGAGCGCGCTGGCATGGTCGCTGAGCAGGCGCGTCGAGCGGGGCGAGCGCTGGCACAGCTGGCGGCTGCTGGAGGCCGAGCGCTTGTCGGATCTACAGGTGGTGTGCATCAACCACGGCCCCGAGGCGCGCTCGACGGTCGTGGGCGTGTACTCGCCCGATACCTCGACAGCTCTGTATCGACACTCGCTGGACCTCGGGCCGCGTGCACTTCAGCGAGTCCGCGTGCCGAGCGAGGCATTGGCCACCTGGGCTGTGCGCCATCCAGAGATCCGTCAGCTGCGCATTGGGCTCGACCCGTTGCTCACAGCCAACGGCAAGCCCTACGTGATCATGCGCTACGCCGACGGGCCTCCGAGCCTGCACCACGGCTGAGCGTTTGGCTCGCTGGGGCTCGCCCGGCGCGATGAAGTGGTCGAGCCTGGACGAAACGCCCGCGCCCCAGCCACTCCTGCAATGCGAGACGCCATCCGCAAGGACGTCCTTATCACGCGGCGTGTGGCGCCAGAGCGCCGCGTCGGCGCCCACACCGTGGCGCGCGATTCGGATGGAGACACAGAGTCGAAATAGTTGACTTTTGGCGCCCCCTACGCTAAACAGGCTTGGGGGCACCCGCCCCAGTCAGGGGGCGAGTGTCGCCCAGTTACCACGACATGAGGAGTCTAAGACATGCAACGATTCAAAATATTGGGTCTAGTATTTCTGGCGGTTCTCGCGCTGGGCGCGATCGCTGCCGAGGCGGCATCCGCCGCGTCGACAGTCTTACCGGAATTCTCGAATGAAGTAAACGCAAATGGCACTAGCGGCACGAGTACGATCAACTTCGAAGGCACTGCGCTCTCGTGTTCGTCATCCGTGATCTCCTTCACTTCGCTGAGTAGAAAATTAGGCAAGTTCAAAAGATTATACGGTGGGTGTCGGAGTGGCGGAGAATCGTGTCGCAGCTTAGGTCAAGCGCTGGGCTCGTTAACGATCGAAACGACTGGGGAATATCATTTAGTGTCACTGGGTCGCAACCGGACGTTCTATCTTATCTGGTACTTATACTCCACGGCTGACAACGCTGCGGCGATCCACATCGAATGCGAAGGCGTGGTCGCGTTAATGTTAATGCGGGGTAATTATCTCGGACGGTTAGTACCGGAACCGGCGGGTTCTGAAAGGACATTTAAAATTATCTTTGGCACCGAAGGTGGTGGTAGCACGATCAAACAGGAACTCGACACGTATGGGAACAACAACGGCACGGAACTTACCGATGAAGGCCTGAAAGGCAAACTCGGCACCGGCACGGAAAGGATTACTGCCGAATCTTCAGAAATCTTAGTGGCTACGTCCAGCGCAACGTCGCTCGAGGAGTCCTAGAGCTCGCGTGAGACTGTGACTTGCTCGGCTAGCGTGGTTTGCTAGATGTGAGGGGTGGGTGGCGCCGGTAGGTGCTACCCACCCCTTCCTGCTGGCGAAGGAGCGCGGCCCAGGGCGTGACCAACGGTGTGCAGCAGCGAGCGACGATCCTGCGGCGCGACCCCGAAGCGCACGAACGCGGCGAGCGAGCTGAGCACCGACAAGCCGCTCGCGCCGATCGCCAGCGGCAGCGAACGAGAAGCTCCCACCGCCAGCAGCAAAGGCACCGAGACGGCCACCTGCACCAGCACGCCGATCAGGATGGGCCGCGCGATACGGCGAAGCCATACGCCGAACGACGTCTCGAATACCCGCAGGTAGAAGCTCAGAAGCACCGGTAGCGCCAAGCCGTTGGCGATGAGCGTGCCGGCGATCACGCCGGCGAAGCCAATCCTGTAAACCAACAGGATCGAGAGACCAAGGTTGACGACCGTCGCGACCGCGTTGACCGCAAGCGGCACGCGGATGCGCCCGATCCCCAAGACGATCGTCGAGCCTACGTTCTGAACAGCCTGGATCGCCTCGTAGGCGAGGAACAAGCGCGCGGCGTCCACCGCCGGAGCTGCTCGAGGACCGATCCAGGAGACGAGCAACGGCCTTGCGAAGATGAAGCCGGCGACGGCGAAGGGCAGCGATGCGCCCGCCGCGTAGCAGGAGCCGCGCACGAACATGTCGCGCACGACGGCGAGGTTGCGCCGAGCGAACGCTGCCGCGGGTAGAACCGCGGAGACGGACACGGAGGACATCGTCGCCGCTGCCAGGTTCAGCTTGTTGGCGATTTCATACAGTCCAACCGGGCCGGGGCCGAGGACGATCCCGACGATCACCTTGTCGGCCTGGTAGTAGACGCTGCCGACCACGCGCAGCGTGAAGACGCCGCCGCCAAAGCGAGCGATCCGCCGTAGCTCTGCGCGCCGGGCGCGCATCGGGCTCACGCGCAATCCGGGCACCACGCGATGTGCCAAGCGCCAGTAGATCACAAGCATGCACAGCGAGCACACCATCAACGCGCCGCCGAGCGCTCCGACCCCCCAGCCCTCCAGCAGCACGAGCACATACAGCGCGCTCTGCAGCGACACCCGCGCGAACTCGGCGGCTTGGATGACGACGAAGCGTTGTGTGCCCTCGAGCACAGCGACGAACGCGCGCGCCGGCAGCTCGAACGCGAGCTGGGCGCCGACGAGCGCAAAGCAGAGATCGGCCGCGCTGCGCAGGTGTGCAGCGACCCCGAACAGGGACACCAGGGGATCGGCAAGCGCGATCGTCGCGGGCGCGAGCAGGCATGCGATCGCGCAAAGCACCAGCAGCGTCGTCGAAACCGTCCGGCTCACGGTGTCGAAATCGTCCTCGGCCACGGCTTCGGCGACATAGCGCATGGTCGCCCCCTCGACACCCAGATCCGCGAGTGCGGCGTAGCCCCCCGAGAAGGTGAGCGTTAGCGCAAGGCTCCATACACCGTAAGCCTCCAGCCCGAGCCGCGCGACCATGAACGGCGTGAGCACGAGGCCGACGAGGATCCCGACGACGCTGCCAAGACCGTTGACGAACGTGTTGCGCACGAGCCGCATGGCCGCATCCGCGGTATGCCTCATGCTCAGCGCTACCTTCGCCGTGGGCGCCAGAGCAGCGACTGCAGCGCCAGCTCCACGCGCGCGGGCAGCGGGCGCCAGCCCCACCACCAGCGGTAGACCAGGCGCGCGGCGCCGCCGAGATCGGATTCCGCGCGCAGCCGACGCCGCTGCGGGCGCCCGTAGAGCTCGCGATGCTTTCGGCGCAGCTGCCGGAAGCTGGAACGGTAGTGAGATCGGGCGCCTGCGAACATCGTCTGGCCGTGGCGCCGGTAGAGCAGCGTCACCGCCTCCACGCGCCGCCCACGCCAGCCACGCTCGAGCGCATGCAACCAGAACTCCCAATCCTCATAGCCATCGAACGCAGGGTCGTAGCCGCCAACGTCCTCGAACAGCTCCCGGCGCATCAGTGCCACGGAGCCGATGTTGTGGCGGTAGAGAAGCCGGTACGGATCGTAGGACGGCATCTTCAACACCCCCTCCCATGTTCCGAAGAAGCGCATGATCCCGTAGCTGAAGCCGAGCGCCGGCTCGGCTACGAGCACTGCCCGCAAGCGCGCAAGCGCGCCCGCCGCGAGTTGATCGTCGGCGTCGAGCACCAGCGCAAACGGCGTGTGGGCCAGTCGCAGGCCCGCGTTGCGAGCTTCAGCGAGTCCGGCGTTCGCCTGACGGACGAGTTCGACCTGTGGTGGCAGTCGCGCGAGCTGGGCGAGCGTGTACGGGTCGGTGGAGCCGTCGTCGACTACGAGCAACCGTGGCGGCCCGCCATCCTGTGAGAGCACGCTGCGGACGCTTTCGGCGAGGAAGGCCCCGTAGTTGAAACAGGTGAGGACAACGGTGATGTCGTCGTGCATCAATGTGCGCGCATGTCTCTTGCTCAGCTTCTCAATGGGTACAGTTCCATCAGCACCCCAGAAGGAGCGCCTTCTCCTCCCCAGCGCGTAGCTTCCAGCCGCAGGAAGTTGCCGCCGATGCAGATCGCGACGAGCGCGGCAATCGCTCCCAGGCTGATCCGCGCGCTGCGCCAGCCGGGTGCGGTGTGCAGCCGCGCGCTCCACGCGCCTGTGACGCTTTTCATCAGCGGCCGCACTCCTCCGCTTTTGCGAGCCGCGAGCTCCAGCCACTTGAGCATCCAGCAAAGACCCAAGATCGCGATCACGCTTGTGACGCCATACAGCCCCTGCTCGTAGGCCTCGAACGGCACCGCGACCATGGTCGGCAGGAACGCCACTGCCCACGCTGGGACCGCGAGCAGCACCCAACGGCGCACGTCGCGCCGCTCAGGGCCGAGTAGCAGCATCGCTGGCAGCGTCATCAGCACGATCAGCAGGTAGGGCGTGACATCCGCGATCGTGACCACCGCCTTGGCCCCGTATTGCCTGACGGCTTCAGCCGGGTGACTGCTCACGAAGTTGAGGAACGCCCGTCGGAGCACCGCTTCAAAGCGCTCGGAGAAGAGAACCACGCGTGGGTCTTCACGCAATGCGCGCGCCCTCGGCACCGCATCTTCGTAGCGTAGGCCATATTTGTTGGGCAGGTAGCCTATGCCTGCATAGGCGTTGTACCACAACGCATGTTTGCTCGAAACGTCGATTCGCCTCGCGGCAATCGCACCTATACGGTGGTCACGATTGGCACGTATCGCACTGAACACAAAAGTGTTGATCGAGATGTAGATCACCGCCACCAGAGCAAGTCCAGGAAACAGACGCCACCATCGCCATTTGCGAAGCAAGAGCAGGGCAGCGGCCGCGGTCGCTATCCCCAACCCCGAGTCACTACGAATTGACGACATCACGCTCGCAGCCAACGCAAGGCCGGCAACCGCCACGATGCCGCAGCGCGGCCAGCTGCGCGCCAGCAAGAACACGACTGGCAAAAACGTGAACGCTCCCCACGCCGGCACCCAGTATATGTCGAGGAAGCCGATTGACATCATGCACAGGATGAACATCAGCGGGGCCGCCACACCAGCCCATGCTGAGCGGGTGAGCCGGTAGAAGAGAAGCGGGTAAACCGCGGCCGTCAGCGAGACGAGGGCGATATAGAGATCGCGGAGCATCACCAGCGGGTCAGCCACGCCAAGCAGGCGGCTTATAACCGGCACATAGACGAACTCTCCCTCATCATCCCCGATTTCGATGCTGTAGTAAGCGCCCGTGGAGCCGTCGTAGCGTCCAACCAGCAGCGGACCGCCATGGTCAACTACCAGCATCGACTCTCGTAGGCGTCCACCCCTTCCGTCCCGCCACACGTGGGGGGTCACCGCCAGCAGCGCGAGCCAGCAGATGCCCGCGACCACCAGCCCCCAAAGCGCCATCATCCGTGTGCTAGAACGCCGTTCGAGGGCCAGTCGGGAGCGAGCATCCGCCTGCTCTGCTTCCGAGCCCGCTGCGACTGCTGTTTCAGAGAAGGTCATGCGAGGCACCCGTCGACATACGCAGCAGGACTGAGTCTGTGTCATTGACAAATACGGCCGGGTCGACCATATATGCGCGCCATCATCGAGGCAAGCTTTCCCTTTGATGTCGGCGAAAATGTTTCTAAGCCATCAGCTGGCCGCACCCGGCGTTAGGGCGTTTCAGGGTTGAATCCAGCGGTGGCGCTTTTTGGGTGAATCGGCGTGGGAGACGACAGCGGTGGTGCTGCGACCAGTTTTAGTGGGTGCATGCGTCGTTAAGCAACTCCGCAAGACGTTGCGTTAATTCGTGCTGTCGCACGAGCGGCGTCGCTGGCGCCGCAGCGCTCTGCTGACGGGTGCTTATCCATTGCGCAGCAGCTTGAGCCACTCGGGCCACATGCGGGGGTTGCTGATCGCGACCCACGCGATCAGCGGCAGGCTGCGCAGCGCGCGCACGGCCGACGCCGACCCGCGGTCGCTGGCGAAGCGCAGTAGAGCGACGAGCTCAAGCGCATGGTTGTAGCGGATCGCCCGCCGCGCGATGCGACGCTGCCTTGCGGTGAGACGGCCGCGGCGTAGAGCCAGCGCATAGGCACGACGGTTGTTGACAGCCTGCCGGGCTATGTTCGACGATATTGAGCGCGGACCGCGGCGGTAGACGGCGAGCACCTCGTCGTTGAGCAAGCCGCGATACCCCGCCTCGAGGATCTTTATCCAAAGGCCGTAGTCCTCGGTGCCGAACAGCTCGCGGTCGAACCAGCCCACCGCCTCGCCGACCACGGTGGGCACGAGACATGCCATGTAGATCGGGTTGCGCCTGAGCACGCGCTCGAGCGTCAGCGGAGCGGCCCGGTCCCCTACGAGTCCCAGGGCGGTGTAGGGCGCGTATTGCTCGCCGATCTGAATCCTCGCGTCGCAGGTGACGAAGCCGACGTCGCCGAGCGCCAGCCGCTGCGCGCGCTCGTAGCACTCGAGCTGGCTTTGCAGGTAGTTAGGCAGCAGCAGGTCGTCAGCGTCGAGGAAAGCGACGAGCTCGCCGGTGGCGTGCGCGAGCGCCAGATTGCGTGCAAGCGCAGGACCGCCAGCGCGCTCTCGGCGCAGACTGTGCACGCGCGGCCCGGCATCCTGCAGCAGCTTCCAGGTGGAATCGCTCGAGCCGTCGTCGACCGCGACGATCTCCCAGTCACCGTAGGTCTGCAGGCAGACCGACTCGACTGCCTGCCCGATGAACGCGGCGGCGTTGTGCGCGGGGATAATGACGCTCACACGGGGCAAGCAAGCGATTCTCTTGAGCGTGACGGAGCGAGGCAACCGCTCGAGTACCAGCACTGGCAAATCACCGTCGCGGCGCGATTCTGCGTCAGAGCAAGGCGCGTCAATGTCTCCCACTGCGCGGCCGCGACCTGCTCCATGTCGGTCGCCGCCAACGACAGAGGACCCGGCTTCATGCCAGGTCCTCTGTGGTCTCATCGGCTGCTGAGCGCCGCTGCCTGAGCGCAGGTGCGCGCGCTGGACGGCTTGCTACATCATCCCGCTCATGTCGGGCATGCCGCCGCCACCGCCGCCGGCGCCTTCCTTCTCGGGCACCTCGGCGACGATCGCCTCGGTGGTGAGGATGTTCTTGGCGATCGACGCGGCGTTCTGCAGCGCGGAGCGCGTGACCATCGCCGGGTCGATCACGCCGGCGGCGACGAGATCGACGATCTCGTTCGTCGAGGCGTTCAGCCCATGGCCTTTCTTGGCTTTGCGCACGTCGTTGACGACGACGGAGCCCTCGAGGCCCGCGTTGTCGGCGAGCTGACGCAGCGGCTCCTCGAGCGCCCGCAGGACGATGCGCGCGCCTGTGCGCTCATCGTCTGAGCCGTCGACCGACGCGCCGTTGTCACTGATCGTGACCGCGGCGGATGCCTGCAGCAGCGCGACGCCACCGCCAGGAACGATGCCCTCCTCGAGGGCAGCGCGGGTTGCCTGCAGCGCGTCCTCGACGCGATGCTTCTTCTCCTTCATCTCCGTCTCGGTCGCAGCGCCGACCTTGACTACGGCGACGCCGCCGGAGAGCTTGGCCAGACGTTCCTGGAGCTTCTCGCGGTCGAAGTCCGAGTCGGTGTTCTCGATTTCGGCTTTGATCTGGTTGATGCGGCCTTTGATCGCCTCCGCGTCACCTGCACCGTCGACGATCGTGGTGGTGTCCTTCGCCACGACCACGCGACGGGCGCGACCGAGCTGGGAAAGCTGGGTGTTCTCCAGCTTCAGGCCCATCTCCTCGGTGATCACCTCGGCCTTGGTCAGGATCGCGATGTCCTCGAGCATCCGCTTGCGACGGTCACCGAAGCCCGGAGCCTTCACCGCAACACCGGTGAACGTGCCACGCAGCTTGTTGACCACGAGCGTGGCAAGCGACTCGCCCTCGACGTCCTCGGCGATGATCAGGATCGGCTTGCCCGACTGGATCACTGCCTCGAGCACCGGCAGCACGTCGCGCACCGAGCCGATCTTCTGGTTGGCGATCAGGATGTAGGGGTCCTCCAGGGTCGCCTCCATGCTGTCCTGGTCGGTGACCATGTAGGGCGAGATGTAGCCCTTGTCGAACTGCATGCCCTCGGTGAACTCGAGGTCCATGCCGAACGTCTGGCCCTCCTCGACGTTGACGACGCCGTCCTTGCCGACCTTGTCGATGGCGTCGGCGATCACGTCGCCGATCTCCTCGTCACCGGCTGAGATCGTCGCCACGCGGGCGATCTGGTCCTTGCCGGAGACCTCCTTGGACTGCGAGGCGATGTTCTTGACGACCTCGTCGACCGCCTTCTCGATGCCGCGCTTCAGCGCCAGCGGGTTCGCGCCCGCCGCCACGTTCTTCAGGCCCTGGCGAACGATCGCCTGGGCGAGCACGGTCGCCGTCGTGGTGCCGTCGCCGGCCACGTCGTTGGTCGCTGTGGCGACCTCGCGCACGAGCTGGGCGCCCTGGTTCTCGAACACGTCCTCGACCTCGATCTCGCGAGCGATCGTGACGCCGTCGTTGGTGATCGTCGGCGCGCCGAACTTCTTGTCGAGCACGACGTAGCGACCCTTGGGACCGAGCGTGACCTTGACCGCATTGGCGACCGCGTCGACGCCGGCCTCGAGCGCTGAGCGCGCCTCTGAGTTGTACTTGATTTCCTTGTGAGCCATTGTTGTTCAGATCTCCTTAGGACTCGACGCGGGCGAGGACGTCGGACTCGCGTAGCACGAGCAGATCCTCCCCGTCGACCTTGATCTCGGTCCCGCCGTACTTGCTGTAAAGGACCTCGTCGCCCTTCTTCACGTCCAGCGGGATGCGCTTACCGTCCTCGTCCAGCTTGCCATCGCCGACGGCGAGGATCTCGCCCTTCTGCGGCTTCTCCTTGGCGGTATCGGGAAGGACGAGGCCACTTGCGGTGGTCAGCTCCTCCTCGATCGCCCGCACGATCAGACGATCGCCCAGGGGCTTGAGCTTCATGATGTGTAGAACCTCCGTCTTTGAGAATGCGACCGGCGACCCGCGGCCCTCTAACGACTGGGCGGATCGCCTCTTTTTGGCACTCTCAGCGTGAGAGTGCCAACTGCACCCTCACCATACCGAAGTTCAAACCAAAATCAAGGGCTGTTGGCAGTCCTCCGGTCAGACTGCCGGGCTGCGCCTAGTTCTGCGCGCCGCCGAACCCCTTGATCGCCTCGGTCATGCCTGTCGGGTTCTCGAGGATCTGCGAGAAGCGCACGACGGTGACGGTATCTTCCGGCGAGACGGTGCGTCCGTAGATCTGCTCGAGGAACTTGATCAGCTCCTCGTGGCGGCGGAACTCGGGGTTGTCGTGCTTGATGTCGCGCGGGGAGAGGTCGGCGAGCTTCATCACCTCGACCTGGTCGATGACCGCTTCGAAGATGCGTTCGCGTGGCGAGTACTGGAAGCCGATCGTGACGAGCACCGCTTGGTTCTTGCGATACTTGCCGGACTTGTCGCCGAGACGGATCGTCGCGGTCTTGCGTCCGCGCTTGAGCTCGTCGGCGAAGATCGTGGAGTAGAAGTTGAGAACCTGCATCGCGCTCGGCAGGCTACCGGTCTTTGTCGAGCTGGGCCAGCGCCAGCTCGACCATCTCGCGCTCTGCCGTGTGGCTGAGCGCCGTCAGCGCCTCGCGCAGGCCGATCCAGCGCACCTCCTCGACCTCGTCGTCGTGGTCGGCGGTGTCGCCGCCGACGTGCTCGAACAGGAAGAACACGACGGTCTTGCCGATCGTGCGCCCGTCGCGGCGATACCAGTAGCGCGACTCGCCCAGCTCGAGCACTGGCTCGGCGACGATCCCGGTCTCCTCGAGCACCTCGCGCGTGGCTGCCTCGATCGGCGTCTCGCCAGGGTCGACGTGGCCCTTGGGCAGCGCGAGCACGCGCGAGCCGTCGGCGGCGCGGCGCGTGGGCACGATTACGACGACCTGCTCGCCGCGCACGACGACCCCGCCGGCGGAGAACTCGCGCGCCTGCTCGTTGCGCGATCTCGACCCCCGCTTGGAGGGCCGCGCGGACCGCGAGGACTTGGATCGCTTGGAGGGCTTAGAAGACATACTGGTCGAGCGCCTTTGGATCGTGGACGGTCAGGCGGCCGCGCCCTTGGGAGATGACGCCGGCGCGCTCGAGCACCGCGAGGAAGCGACTGGCGGACTCGCGCGAGGAGCCGGCGAGCTGTGCGAGATCGGACTGCGTGGCGGTCACGAGCACGTCTGTGGCGGCGTTGCCAGCGGCGATCTCCTGCGCGACGAGCTCGGAGAGGATCACGGCGACGCGGCTCTGCACGGTCTGAAAGGACTGGCGCGAAAGGCGCTCGTTGGTCTCGCGCAGACGCCGGCCGAGCGCGATCACCAGACGCGCGGCGATCTGCGGATGCTCGTTCATCAGCCTGCGCATGTCGGGACCGAGCACGCCGACGACGCTCGTCGGCTCGATCGCTTCGACAGTCGCGGAGCGACGCTCGTCCTCGAACATCGCAAGCTCGCCGAAGATGTCTCCAGGCCCAAACGTCGCAAGCGTGATCGTGCGCCCATCGCCGTGGCTGCGCACGGCGCGCGCGAGCCCTTCCCTGACGACGTAGCAGGTGTCGCTTTGATCGCCCTCGCGAAACACCGCCTGGCCGGGCTCGAAGCGCCTGGGCACGGCCATCTGCGCGATCCGCTCCAGGTCGGCGGGCTCGAGCGTCGAGAACACAGGCACCCGTTCGAGCAGCTCGACCACGTCAGCTGAGCGCGTTGCCCCCATCTCCCAGGGAATACCACAACCGGGATAGCTGAAGGCAGCCGGCTCCGTAACACGCGACCGGCGCTATCGTCACCGCTATGGGGAGATTCAAGCGACTGATGGTGGGCTTGCTCGCGCTGGCCGCAGTCATCCCGACGAGCACGTTGGTCAGCCCTGCGTACGCGAAGTCGGGCAAACCGAACACGCTCGAACGCGCGCTGCTGCACTCCCACGAACTGTGGGCGACGATCGACGTGTGCAGCCCGGCCAAGCAGCCCGACACGGTCGGCATCCGCGGCTCGATGCCGGGCGACAAGCGCGCGGGCGACAAGATGTACATGAGCTTCCGCCTGCAATACATGACCGCGAGCAAGCAGTGGGTCGACCTGGCCAGCGGCGCGAGCTCCGGCTTCGTGGAGGTCGGCAGCGGCGCCTCATCGCGCCAGGGTGGCACGAGCTTCGAACTGAAGCCCGTGGCGGGTAAGCCGGCGGTCACGCTGCGAGGGGTGGTGGATTACGAGTGGCGCCACGGCAAAACGATCGTGGTCTCGGGGACGGAGCCGACGACGGCCGGCCACAAGAGCCTCGCGGGCGCGGAACCGGCGGACTTCAGCGCCGCGACCTGCGTGATCGGCTGACAAGGATCCGCTCGAGCGCCGTACGAACCAAGAAGCTCAGGTCGTGGTGTCTCTCTTGCCGCCGATGCGAAACACTCGCAGCCCTGCCGTGACGAGTTGTTGCACCTCGGCGGGGCGAGTCCTGATGCGCTTGTCTCTCCCGATGACGATCAAGTCCCGTGCGGCGACGGCCTGGATCCACTCTGGGTCAAGAGTTCCGAGCGGGCACTCCGGGATCAGCGGATGCCCGGCATGGATCACATCTTCGCGCGCTGCGGCGAGCGTCTTGCCTAGACCGAGGGCGCTCTCGTCAACGTAGAATCTGAGTCGTTCGGGGTTGGCCGCCACGCTGCATCGTTATGCCGCCACACGCAGCAGCTCGTACCGCACGGCCGCTTCCACAGACTCGCGTGGTAGCTCGTACACTTCGGCGATCGCGTCTTGCGATTCCCCGGCCTGCACCAGCTCGCGGATGACCTCGGTCCTGACGCCCCGTACGACAGGCTCACCGAACCCCAGCAGCGGATCGACCACCACCTCGCTGATTCCAGCGACGGGTCGTAGCCGGCGCGGTTCTGCGTCGTTGCTATCGCCGGTCCACTCGATCGCGGCGCGGAAGCGGTCGGCCTCAGCCGACCATGCCAACGTCTGGCCTGTCGCTACGACCACGAGCGCCAGATGCGGATCGAGTTTGACCTTCTCTTCGACTACGCGCACCAGGTCGCGGCCCTCGGGGCGCAGCCACGTGCGCGCCGAAGCGAGCGGATACGGCACATTCAACTCCTGGCGCAACGCTTCAACCGCGGGCCTCATGGGAATCATCGGCACACCAGCGTCGCGGTATTCCGCGAGAAGCCTAGTCTCGATGAACTCGCCCCACGTAGCAATCTCCTCGCCGGTGCTGTGCTCTCGCACGACCGGGGCGTATGGCTTCCCGCCACGGCGGTAGCCGTCGATCCACCGGCGCGCCGTACCAGACGGCAAGCCAAGGAGCGAGTCGATCTGCGCTAGCCCATACGTTGGTCGGTTCAAGAGATCGACAACATTGCCCATGCGACCATCATCGCATCTCGTTCCGTCGGCCAGAGTTTTCGCCTTCGCCCAGCCGTTAGCTTGCGTCGGTGCAAGGTCAGCAAGTGGGATGATGCGTGGATGAACGTGGAGCACCGATAGGTGGCGGAGATCACCAGCAGGCGGCGAGGGGAACTCGTGCGGGGCGTGTTCGAGGTGCTCATGGACAAGCCGGATGGGCTGCCCGCGGCGCAGGTGCTCAACGATCCGCTTCGCCACGATCACCTCGGTGAAGGCTGGATGGCTGGTCAGGAGCGACGGCGGTTGGTCGCTGACAGAGGACGGCAGGGAGGCGTATCGGTCGTTTACGGACCCGAAGCCGCCCACCTACCACGTCGGCGCGCCCATGGTTTGCGCGCCGACAAGTTCAGTGCTCTCGATCAGACTCGAACAGCCGCTGGTCGTTGGTGATGATGCCGTCGACGCCCATCGCGCTGAGCCGCTCGATCATGCGCGCGTCATCGACGGTCCACACGTACAGCTCGCCGCCGCCGTCAGCTACCGCTTGCACGAGTCCGCGGGTGACGACGCGCCAGTGCGCCATGATCGCGTCGAAGCGGCCTTCTTGCAGAGCGGCGCGCACGCGCCGCGGCAGCGTGGCGCGATAGCCGGTGAGCATCGCGAGCGCGGGATCGCAGAACACCCGTGAGCTGCTAGTGTCCTGATGCATTAATTCGATGCTGGTGGGGTAGGCAGAATGTATGCCTATCTCTATGCCGGTTCTGATCGAGTTGTCTCAGGAGGAGCGTGCCCAGCTGGAGTCGTGGGCGCGTCGTCGTACGAGCGCGCAGGCGCTCGCGCAGCGCTCGCGGGTGGTGTTGTTGGCCGCCGAGGGGCTGAACAACAGCGAGATCGCGGGGCGGCTCGGGGTGCACCGGCCGATGGTGCGTAAGTGGCGTTCGCGGTTTGCGGAGTATCGCCTTGACGGTTTGATCGATGAGCCGCGCCCCGGGAAACCGCGGAGGATCACTGATGAGCAGGTCGAGGAAGTGATCGTAAAGACGCTGGAGAGCACCCCGAAGGACGCGACGCACTGGTCGACCCGGTCGATGGCGCGGGAGGTCGGGCTGACGCAGTCAGCGGTGCTGCGGATCTGGCGCGCGTTCGGGTTGCAGCCCCACCGCCAGGAGACCTGGAAGCTCTCGAAGGACCCGCAGTTCGTCGCGAAGGTCCGCGATGTCGTCGGGCTCTACCTGAACCCGCCCGAGCGCGCTGTTGTGCTGTGCGTTGATGAGAAGTCCCAGATCCAAGCGCTGGACCGGACCGCGCCGATCCTGCCGCTGCTGCCCGGCACCCCCGAGCGCGCGACCCACGACTACAAGCGGGCAGGCACCTCAAGCCTCTACGCGGCGCTGGACATCACGACCGGCCAGGTGATCGGCTCGCTGCACGCCCGCCATCGCGCGATCGAGTTCAAGAAGTTCCTCCAAACACTCGATCGCGAGGTCCCGGCCGAGCTCGACGTGCACGTGATCCTCGACAACAGCTCGACGCACAAGACACCAGCGATCAAGAAATGGCTGCTCGCGCACCCCCGCTTCGTGTTGCACTTCACCCCGACCTCAAGCTCGTGGCTGAACCTCGTCGAGCGATGGTTCTCCGAGCTCACCAACAAGAAGCTCCGCCGCGCCACGCACCGCTCCGTGCGCGAGCTCAACACAGACATCCGCGCCTGGATCGACGACCTGGAACGAGAACCCCCGCCCCTACGTCTGGACCAAGACCGCCGAGGAAATCCTCGACTCGATCAGCCACTACTGCAACCGAATTAACGCATCACGACACTAGGCAGATGCCACGAGGCGGAGTGAGTCTTCGGGGAAGGAGATGTTCTCCTCGTGCAGGATCTCCTCTGCGGGCCCGTGGGTGGGAACCCGCACTACGACATACCTCCGTGCTGGGAGACCGTAGACCTCTTCGACCTCCCCAACGATCTCGTCCAGGCCCCAGGGAACGGCCACCTTGTCGCCGCGTTTGATCCGCTTTCCGCTTGTGCTGATGTGCTTAGTTGTCGTTGCCATGTGGTTCACCAAGGGCGCTGCCGGTCGAATAGCCGGGCCAGGTGACCCGACGTCTCAGCATCAAGATTAGCCGCCAGAGCGTCGAGGTCTCGGCGCCAGGTGCGAAACGTACTCAGCGCGAGTGGGTGGCCTTTGTCCCGTAGGGCGACGAGCCTGGCGTCGTCGGAGTGCGCAAGGCCGTTGCGCGCGTCGTTGAGCAGTGCAAGCGACTCGTTGTGCTTGGCGGTTCGCTCGTCCCGACGATGCAGCTCGCGCCAGACCTCGAACCCGAATCTGCCGAAGTCGCGGCCAATTGATCCGGGATGCGCGTTGCCTCGTTCCAGCTCTCTACCTTCGACAAGCCGATTGCGCACCACGCGCTGGGCGGTCGGGCTGGATGGAGCGATCCATGACGCGAAGACGTCGCTGACCTGATCGTGCAGGTCGCGTGCAAACCCTTGGAACTCGGCCGCGAGACGCAGGATCAGTGCATCGTTGATGGCCGCGGTTCGCCAGCGCCGACCAGGAGCCGGCCCTCCCACGAGCTTATGGGCGTCGAGCAGATCGTCGAGATGCTTCGTGCGCTCCTCTCGCCAGTTCTTGAGCGCAGTGGATGCCATGCGGCGACCGTACCGGATGGCCTCGTCGTTACCTCGCGCTAACCGTTCGTCGCTAGAGTCCCGACTGCCAACTGGACTCGAACAGCCGCGGGTCGTTGGTGATGATGCCGTCGACGCCCATCGCGCTGAGCCGCTCGATCATGCGCGCGTCATCGACGGTCCACACGTACAGCTCGCCGCCGCCGTCAGCTACCGCTTGCACGAGTCCGCGGGTGACGACGCGCCAGTGCGCCATGATCGCGTCGAAGCGGCCTTCTTGCAGAGCGGCGCGCACGCGCCGCGGCAGCGTGGCGCGATAGCCGGTGAGCATCGCGAGCGCGGGGATTGCGGTGAGCATGTCGGTGGTGTAGTCACGGCGTACGCGCGGCACTGACCAGCCGAGGCGCAGCGTTGGCTCGGCCGCGCGGATGCGTGCGAGCGCGGCTGGGAACATGCCGCTGACGAGCGTGCGCTCGAGGAGCTTGTGCTCGCGCAGCGCGTCGAGCACGCGCAGCTCATAGCCGGGTAGCTTGACGTCGACGTCGAGCTCGATTCCGTCGAAGGCCGGTGAGGCGATGTGCTCGAGCGCCTGCTCGAAGGTGAGCGGCGCGCGGGCGCGCAGGTCCTCGTGGTCGTGCGCAACGAGCAGCCGGCCGCTGCCGTCGGCGTGCTCTGAGAGCACGTCGAGCTCGACCATGTCGACGCCGTGGCGCAGCGCGGCGTCGAAGCTCGCGAGCGTGTTGCCCGGCTCGATGTGCGCGGCGCCCTTGTGACCGACGCGGCGGGGACGCTTCCTCGTCCTGGGAGGCTGGGGCGATGACTCGATCATCGCCTGTCACGATCGCAGAGTCTGCTCAGATGGAGCGCAGCGGCCGGCGCGCAGCGTGGATCGATTCGACGGCGAGCTTCGGCCCGACGTAGGGCGCGAGCACGGTGAACGTGAGGTGATCGACCAGGCATGGCAGCCGTGCGAGGCGCCCGCCGGCGACGTATCCGGAGATGATCGCCCACAGCGCGCCGGCGACCGCTTCGCGCGCCACGTCGGGTCCGCGGCGCGGCGTGGGGCCGTGCTCGGTGAGGAACTTGGCGAAGCCCTCGACCGAGCGGGTCATGCGCCCGACCATCCCGGGGCCTACCTCGAACAGGTCGATGAACGCGATCCGCAGCAGCGCCTCGTGGGCGACGAGGTACTCGACGAACGTGACCATCGCGCGGTAGACGCCTTCCGGCCAGGACTCGACGTCGTCGAAGCTCGAGCTGACCGTGTCGAGCGCTTCGCGGACGAATTCGTCGAGCACCGCGAGGAAGCACTCCTCCTTGCTGGCGAACTGCTTGTGGAAGGCCTCGGTGGAGACGCCGGCGAACTGCGCGATCTGCGGGTCGGTCAGGTGCGAGTAGCCCTCGTCGAGGGTGAGGTGGACGACGGAGCCGAGCACGCGCGCACGCCTGTCGTCGCGCGCCAGGAAAGCGGCAGGCGTGGGCGGCGCGTGCCCGTTGGCGGGGAGCGCTGGCACACCGAGGCGCGCTGCGGCAGGGATCCGGTAGGACTCGATCCAGTCGAGCACTTCGTCGGTCAGCGCATACAGCTCGCGCTCGCGGCCGTCGAGCAGGCGCGTGAAGACCGCGTGGCGCACGCCGCCGACGATCGCGCGTGACATCAGCCGCGGGAAGCCGACGCCGTCGGGCGCCATCTGGAAGGCGCTGCCGACGAGCCGCTCGAACGTGAGGTTCGCCGAGCTGCATGCGCTCGCGCGCTGAGGGCCCGACGCCGAGCGCGTCGACGAGCACCAGATGCGGCCCCTTGGGGTTCTCGGCGACGTCGTCGAGCAGCGCCTTGCAGGCGCCGTGCAGGCGGTTGGCCCAGCCGCGCTCCTGGGTCCAGGCGTCGAGCGCGACCTTGCGGGCGCGGGCGACGACGATGTCGTAGGTGGCCAGGAAGCACTGCTCCTTGTTGGAGAACAGTTCGTAGAAGGCCCTGCGCGATACGCCTGCGAGCCCGATCACGTGCGCCACTGTCGTGGCCTGATAGCCCCGCTGGGAGACGGCCTCGATCATCCCACCGTAGAGGCGCGCCCGCTGGTTGCGGGCGACCTCGTCGCGCTCCATACCGCTAGGCCCGTGAGGCAGCCGGCGGTAGAGCGGCGCGACTTGGCTCCCTGTTCGACTCATCCCCACTGTTTTGAAACGTAGATCAAAACGCCTCCCCATGCAAGGTTGTCTCGACTTTTAATAACAAGACTTCTGAAACGATTCCAGTCGTGTCTCCGTCCCGGCCAACCGTCCGACAGACAAAGCAATTCGGACCAGCGGTCAAAGACCGGCGGATACTGGGGATTCGGCCAGTGTCAACGCTCAGGCGGTGAGCGTCAGACGCCGCGGGCCGGGATGAAATCCCAGCTCGACGAGCGTTGCGGCGAGCGGTGAGGCGATCGCGGGCTGGCCGTCGATGCGCTCCAGCGCGAGCTTGCCGAGCCTGCTGCTGCGGACGGCTTCGGCGAGCGCGATCAGGGCCTCGCGCACGGCATCCGGCTCATGCGCGGCCTCGTGGGCGCTGCCTACATCGGCGAGCGTGAGCAGGCTGCGCCTGCCTCGCTCGATGAACAGCACGGGCGCGTCGGCGACGAGCACCACGTATGCGCCGGCGACGCGCGCTGGACGCGCTGGACGCGACTTGGCTCCCTCGCGCTTGGGCCAGGCCAAGGCGGCTCCATAGGGCTGGGCGGGGTCGGCGGCGGCGATTACGAGCGCGCGCGGGCGCTCTGCGCTGGGAGCGGCGCGCAGCCGCTCGACGGCGCCGGGCAGCGCGAACTGGGCGCCGCCCATGCCCTCGATGAAGTAGCCGCGGCGGCAGATGCCGAGCGTCTCGAGGTTGACGAACGTGTCGTAGAGCATTGCGAAGCCGCCTTTGACGCCTTCGGCGAGCACTTGCTCGCGGGTGACGATGCCGTAACGCTCGAGCAACAGCTCGGCGAGCGTGCGGCGACGTTCCACCGCGCGGGCCGGCCCCTCTGGTGCGCCCCCGAAGACGCGCTCGGTGAGCGACCAGCGCCCTTGGACCTGCTGGCCGATCTCCGATCGGTGCGCGCTGCTGCTGGCGCTGCGGCGGTGGCGCGCGGCAAAGCGCGAGCGCCTGATGCTCGACCGGCCGGAGCTGGCTTGCGTGAGCCCGGTCTGCGCGCCGGCGCTGCGGTCGGAGCGGGCAAGCGCGAGCCTGGGCGCGCGCAGCGGCGCCCAGGCGTCGTTGGTCACCTCGCCGGCCCATACGAGGTCCCAGAGCGCCTCGCGCAGCGCCTCGGCGGAACTGCCCTCCGCGGAGGATGCGAGCTTCTCCTCCGGGGAGGATGCGAGCTCTGCGACCAGGTCTGCGAAGAACGACGGCCCGGCGGCGAGGCGCGCGCGCAAGAACTCGTGCTCGGGCTTGCTGGGCGGCTCGTGAGCGGCGCGCGCGGCGCCCCAGCCGCCAGGCACGACGGGCGGGCCGATCATACGCGCGTCCTCGCGGAAGTACAGCGCGACGCGCCCGGAGCGCGCAAGCGACCCAGCGCCGACCCAGACGAGCTCGCCGCTGGCGCAGAGGCTGTCGATCCAGGACTGCGAGTAGGCGCCGGTGCGCCTGGGCAGCACGTCGCGCTCCCAGATCTCGACTGGCAGCGCGAGCCCTTGCAGCGGCACGAGCACTTCGCGCAAGCGGTCGATGCCGGCGCCGGCGCTTGAATGCCTGTCGATGCCTTGCCAGGAGGGCAGGAAGGCGGCGAGCTGGCGCTGGTCGACGGGCTCGATTTCCTTGCGCAGAGCGGCCAGCGAAGCGCGTCTGAGGCGCCGCAGCACCTCGACGTCGCACCACTCGCGCTCGCTGCCTCCTGGACGTAGCTCGCCGCGCACGAGCGTGCCGGCGCGCTCGAGCTCGCGCAGCGCGGCGCTGGCGTCGAGGCGATAGCGCGCGCGCAGCTCGTCGGTGGTGAAGGGCCCGTGCGTGCGCGCATAGCGCGCGAGGAGCTGTGAGAGCGCGTTGGGGATGTCGGCGAGGAACGCGTCGGGCAGCCCGCCGGGCGGCATGGCGCCGAGCGCGTCGCGGTAGAGGCCGGCCTCGTCGGCGGCGAGGTAGCGCTCCTCACCGCCGACGCGCAGGCGGATCGCGCGCCGTTCGCGCTCGAGCTCGTGCAGCAACGAATCGGCGTCGATGCCGTCGAACACGCGCTCTGCGACCTCTTGGCGGTTCAGGTCGCCGACGTGGCGCAGCACGTCGTGCAGGCTGTCGCGGCCGGTGGCGCGGGTGATCTCGGAGCGATGCTGCAGGTCGTCTTCGACGCGCTGCAGCGCGCTGGGGTCGAGCAGCTCGCGCAGCTCCTCTTGGCCGAGCAGCTCGCGCAGCAGGTCGCGGTCGAGCGACAGCGCGGCGGCGCGGCGCTCGGCATTGGGTGTGTCGCCTTCGTACATGTAGGTGGCGACGTAGTCGAATAGCAGCGAGGAGGCAAACGGCGAGGCGGTCTGCGTCTCGACCTCGACGAGCGCGATCTCGCGCGTGTGCATGCCGCGCAGCAGCGCTTCGAGACCGGGCACGTCGAGCACGTCCTTGAGGCACTCGCGGTAGGTCTCGAGCACGATTGGGAAGTCGGCGTAGCGCTGTGCGACCTCGAGCAGGCTTTGCGCCTTCAGGCGCTGCTGCCACAGCGGCGTGCGCCGCCCGGGGTAGGCGCGGGGGATCAGCAGCGCGCGCGAGGCGTTCTCGCGAAAGCGCGCGCCGAACAGCGCGGAGCCGCCGAGCTCGGCGGTGACGGCGGCCTCGACCTCGTCGGGCTCGAGCAGGATCAGCTCGGCTAGATCGGATCCCAACCCACCCAGGGACTCCGCGCCGTCGGCGTCGAGGTCGGGCAGGTGCAGGACGATGCCGTCGTCGGAGGTGATCGCGTCGGCGTCGAGCCCGAAGCGCTCGCGCATGCGCGCAGCCAGAGCCAGCCCCCAGGCGGCGTGCACGCGCCCACCGTAGGGGGACAGCACGCATAGGCGCCAGTCGCCGATCTCGTCGCGAAAGCGCTCGAGCACGATCGTGCGCTCGCTGGGCACCACGCGTGTGGCTGTTTGCTGCTCGCGCAGGTAGGCGAGCAGGTTGCGCGCGGCGCGCTCGTCGAGGTCGTAGTCGCGCTGCAGCGTCTCGGCGTCTTGCTCGACGGCCCAGCGTGAGAAGGCGCCGATTGCGCGGCCGAGCTCGATTGGGCGCCCGACGGAGTCGCCCTTCCAGAAGGGCACGGCGCCGGGGGCGCCGGGGGCTGGGGTGACGATCACGCGATCGCGGCCGATCTCCTCGATCCGCCAAGTGGAGGCGCCGAGCAGGAACACCTGCCCGGCCCTGGCCTCGTAGACCATCTCCTCGTCGAGCTCGCCGACGCGCCGCCCATCGGGCAGCGTGACGGCGTAGAGCCCGCGGTCGGGGATCGTGCCGGCGTTGGCGATTGCGAGCTGGCGCGAGCCCTTGCGCGCGCGGATCGTGCCGGCGATCCGATCCCAGACGACGCGCGCGCGCAGCTCGCCGAACTCCTTGGAGGGATAGCGCCCGTCGAGCATGTCGAGCACGTTCTCGAAGAGGGCGCGTGAGAGCGTTGAGTAGGAGTACGTGCTGGTGACCAGCGCGTAGAGGTCGTCGACCGACACGGCTGCGTCCCCCGGCGCGACGTCTGCCGCTCCGCCGTGCGCACCGCGGCGCTGAGCAGCGCTTGCTTCTGCGCTGACGGCGATGGCGACGATCTGCTGGGCGAGCACGTCGAGCGCGTTGCGCGGCACGACGGTAGGCTCGATCAGGCCTTCGTGCATGCGCCGGGCGACGACGGCGCACTCGAGCAGGTCGCCGCGGAACTTGGGGAAGATGCGCCCGACGCTGACCTCGTCGACGCTGTGTCCGGCACGCCCGACGCGCTGCAGCCCGCGCGCGACGGACTTGGGCGACTCGATTTGCAGCACGAGGTCGACGGCGCCCATGTCGATGCCGAGCTCGAGCGAGCTGGTGGCGACGAGGCAGGGCAGCTGGCCGGCCTTGAGCAGCTCCTCAACCTTGGTGCGCTCCTCGCGCGCGAGCGAGCCGTGATGCGCACGGGCGACGTCGGCGTCGGCGAGCTCGTTGAGGCGCAGCGCGACGCGCTCGGCGGAGCGGCGGTTGTTGACGAAGATGATCGTGGAGGTGTGCTCGCGCACGAGCTTCAGCAGTTGCGGGTAGATCGCCGGCCAGATCGAGCCGCGCGTGGACTCGCCGCCGGCGAGCGGCTCGAGCGTCGCTGGCGCGAGCGGGTCATGCCCGAGCGGGTCGTGCCCGAGCAGGTCTTGCGCCGGTGTTCCGACTGCAACCGTGTCGACAGCGATCACACCGGGTTCGGCCATCGACTCGACGGGCACCTCGATCCGCAGGTCGAGCTGCTTTTTGACGCCGGCGTCGATGATCTTGACCTGGCGATGCGGCCCGACGAGAAAGCGCCCGATCTCCTCGAGCGGGTTTTGGGTGGCACTGAGGCCGATGCGCTGGATCTCGGCAGGCAGGCCACATGCGCCACCTGAGCCGCGCGCCTCACCTGTGCGCGCCTCACCTGCGCCGCGCGCCCCATACGCGCCCGCTTGCGCAGCGGCGCTCGCACGCGAGCGCACGTGCGCCTCGAGGCGCTCGAGCGTGAGCGCTAGATGCGAGCCGCGCTTGGAGTGCGCGACGGCGTGGATCTCGTCGACGATCACCGCTTCGACGCAGCTGAGCATCTCGCGCGCGTTGGACGTGAGGATCAGGTACAGCGACTCGGGGGTGGTGACGAGGATGTCGGGCGGGTTGCGTGCCATCGCGGCGCGCTCGCGCTGCGGCGTGTCGCCGGTGCGGATTCCCACGCGCACGTCCTCAGCGCCGATACCCCGCAGCGGCGCGCGCAGGTTGCGCTCGATGTCATAGGCGAGCGCCTTCAGCGGGCTGATGTACACGACCCGGGTGCCCCCGACGCCTCCGACAGGCTCGTGACGGCCGCCGTCCACACATTCGCCACCACCTCCGACACGCTCGCTAGCGCCGCCTCCGACACGCTCGCTAGCGCCGCCTCCGACACGCTCGCTAGCGCCGCCTCCGACACGCTCGCTAGCGCCGCCTCCGACACGCTCGTCACGGGCACCGCGATCTGGACCCCCGTCGGCATCGGCGCTGGCGCTGGGGTCTGCGCTCAGCCGGTCGAGCGCCCACAGGAATGCGGCGAGTGTCTTGCCCGATCCGGTGGGCGCTGAGAGCAGCACGTGCTCTCCGGCAGCGATCGCCGGCCATGCTTGCGCTTGTGCTGGCGTGGGAGCGGCGAACGCCTGCTCGAACCAGTCGCGCACGCGCGGGCTGAAGTTGGAGAGAGGGATGCTCCGAGGCTATCGCGAGGGTCGTGGCGGCCGTACAGGCGCTCGACTGGTCAGCTACATGGCAGCGAGCTTGGCTCGGCTCAGGCGCAGCTCCCGGTGGAGTGGGTTGCGCTACCCGCGGCTTGTTCGCCGCTTACGGGAGTTAGCAGCGCCAGTGGCTGCATCTCCAGGATCGCGGCGAGGCGCTCGACGTTCTTGAGGGTGAGGTTGCGCTCCCCACGCTCGAGACCGCCGACGTACGTTCGATGGAATCCGAGAACGGAGCCGAACGCCTCTTGGCTCATTCCTCGAGCTTCTCGATAGGCACGCAGGTTCTGGCCCATGATCCGCTGGAGCTCGCCTTCCACATAGGGAACGCTCGCCGGTTGCTACTTGACAGTCTACAGACTTATGAGTAGCATCTGGACCTGGATACGGCGGTTGGGACGAGACCGCGAAACGGCTGGAGACCCCAAAAAACGCGCACGTTACGAGCAAAGAGCTCGAAATAACATCCGCTCAGTGAGATTCAGGCGATACTGAAGTGGAATGATTTCGCTGCTGGTCGCAGCGTGATGTGAGGCAGAAAAAGCGGGAGGGCCTGCCCCGGCTAGAGACAGACCCTCCCTTTCGGTGGCCTACGCTTCGCCGCTTGCCCGACTCCGCGCCGGGAGCGAGCGAAGCCGTAGGGCGTGCTCACGCGAGCAGTAGCACGGTACTGCTGATTCGCAGGCGATGGGCAAGAAGATCTCCGCTAAATGCGGCAGATTTCCGGAGGGATTTAGATGTGCTTTGTCTGCTGTGACGCGTCCCGGCGACTTCAACCGTCCCAAGTTTCGGGATCGGCCTGGCCGCGTCCCCGGCCGCAGGGCGGACCTCAGGATCGACTTCACGCCAAGCTTGTGACAAAAGCCCGCATTTTGCGGACAACGCACTAGCGTGATCTGGAATATAAATTGAGACCCCGGCGCAGTTGGAGCTGCCCGGGGCCATGGCACGGAAAGGAGCGTGTGACCTTCCCATGCGGGATCAGCCTAGTGACAACGAGCCGCCGCTCTCCGACGACGAGATCGAGCGGACGATACTGACGCTGCTGCTGGAGTCGAACGCGCCGGGGCAGTGGTCTGTTGAAGAGCTTGCGCGCGAGGTCGGAGGTGAGCTGCGGGCGATTGACGCGATCGTCCGCCTGCATGCTGCTGGCCTCGTGCATCGCTGCCACGAGTTCGTATGGGCGACTCGTGCCGCGGTGCGCTCTCATCAGCTCGAGCTCACTGCCTGACGGAGCTCTATCGCTTGGCTTGGCGGAGTGGGGTCGAGCTTTAGGGCGAGGACGCCTACGCAGCGGCCGGCAGATCGACGCCGGCCGCCCTGCGCCGCGTGGCGATCACCTTTGCGCCCCCGTCTGGAGCAAATGAGACCGAGCTCCTGGCGGCGCCCTCCGAGCGCGACTCGGCGGGGCTCAGGTCCACCTCGCTGAGCACGGTCTGGATCACGCGCTTCATCTCCAGTTGCGCGAACACGACCGCCACGCATCGGCGCACGCCGCCGCCAAATGGGATCCAGGTGTAGGTGTTGGTTGCCCGCCCACCCTCGTCGTCGAGGAAGCGCTCGGGCTGGAAGCTGCGCGGCTGCGGGTACAGATCGGCGCGGCGGTGCATCAGGTACACACACGGTGCGACGATCGTGTCGGCCGGGATCGTGTAGCCGCTGAGCTGCATCGGCTCGGTCAAGCGCCGCATCACGACGGGCACCGCCGGGCAGAGCCGCAGCGTCTCCTTGACGACCGCGTCGACATACTCCTCGCTATCGCCGGCAAGCACCTCTGCGCGCAGGCGCGCGAGCTTCTCAGGATGGCGCAGCAGACGCTCGAACACCCACGCCAGCGAGGTGGCGGTGGGGCCGTCCGAGAGGAACGTGACGAGTTCGTCGCGCATCTTGCTGCTGTCCATCGGTTCGCCGCGCTCGTCCTGGGCGCGCTCTAGCATCGCGAGAATGTCGTCATGCTCGTCGCGGTCCGGTGCGCGACGACGCAGACGCACCTCCTCGAGCACGAGCTCCTCCACAGGCCCCATCACCTTGTGGAAGTTGGGGTTGGCGGTCATTGAGCGCTCGCCGATGGCTGCCAGCAGCGCGAGCCGACGGGGACCGTTGACCCAGTTGGTCAGCTCGACCATGCGCCGGCGCAACTCCTCCAGGCGCTCGCCCTCGACATCGCCGAATACGGCCCGCATCACGACCTCGAGGCTGATCGCCTGCATGCGCGGCCACAGCTCGAACGGCTCGCCAAGCGGCCAGCGATCGATCTCGCGACGCGCGACGTCGGCCATCATCTCGCCGTACTCGTGCATGCGCTGACCGTGAAACGAGGGCAGTATCCGTTTGCGATCGGTCATGTGACGCGGCTCGTCCTGCAACATCACCGAACGCGAGCCCAGCAGGGGTCCCAGCAGCGGGTTTGCTTCACCGGCGCCCGCGCGCATCAGCCGCGGCTCGGTGGTGAACACCTGCTTGACCTGCTCGGGGTCGGTTAGAAACACCCATGGACGACTGCGGCGAACTCTGAGTGTGAAGATCTCGCCGTATCGCTCGGCGCAGCGATCCATAAATGCGAGTGGCCGCAGCGCCCAGCCGGCGGCCTGCAGAGCACTCGGCATCTTCGGTCCTGGCGGCAGGTTCCCGTTCCTTTTCGCTCCCGACAGCGGATTTGCCCGGATACTCACGCCTGCCTCCCGCACTTCGTCCTGCGTGTTTCCCTCTTATCCTCTCGCTGTCGCATGCGGCGCTCCTTGGATTCCGTTTGCCCGAGCAGCCCCCCGACCGCAATGCCGAGTGGATGCGTTAGTTGCTCGAAAAGATGTGCTTGCTAGTTACCTGCCACAGAATTAGGATAGCCCGCGATAGTTCGGGTGCAACGAGCCGCGTGGCGAGACGCCCTGAGACATCACATACGGGCCTCGGCTCAAATGCACCAGTACCTTTAATCGGTGAAAGGACCGGTCTTAAACACCGGTGATCCGGGTTCGAGCCCCGGCTGGTGCATCACAGCGTAGATCTGATGATTGTTTCTGTCACAAAATTGTGCAAATCCCTGATTCCATACTCCACTGACCCTCGTGACCATCAACTTGTTCGACTACTTCGAGGACTCCCAGACACGTGACGGCGAGCCTGTCAGGTGGGCGGCGCGCGCACCGCGGCGTCCGCAAGCGGATTATGACCTGAAGCTCACGCCGCGCTCCTCCGACTGGCGCCAGGATCCCGACTCGCTGGCGGACCTCGAGCGCCTCGCGGGCGAGCCGTGGGCAGCAGCGGTGACACGCAGCCGCGAGGGCGTGCGACTGCGCCTCACCGACAGTTGGGTCGAGCTGACGGGCGCGGCGCTCGAGGCCGGCGGAAGCGCCGAGGCGCCACTGGCGGACCTCGCGCAGGGACGACGCATCTCGGTTCAGTTCTGGGACGCAAACGCAACCAAGGCGCTGCATGTGGGGCACCTGCGCAACCTCGCGATCGGCAACGCGCTCGCGGCCGCGCTCGCCCAGGCGGGCGCCCAGGTCGAGCGGCGCAGCCGCATCTCCGACATGGGTCGTGCGATGGGCGAGGCGATGGCCGGGGTGATGCAAAGCGGCCGCCACGCCGAAGGCTGGTCCGACGGCGATGAGAAGAGCGACCACTTCGTGGGACTCTGCTACGCCGAGTACGTCGCCGCCGGCGGCGTGATCGCGGCCGGCGAGTCGGAGCGGGCGGAGGACTCGCTCTCGCGCGAGGTGCACGTGCAAAACGACGCGGCCGACGAGCTGATCAAACGCGTGCTTTGCGGGGATCACGAGGCGCTCGAGCTCTGGTACAAGACCCGCGCGTGGGTGATCGCGGGGCAGCGAAAGACGCTCGCGCGGCTGGGAATCGCCTTCGACAGGGTGTTCTTCGAGTCGGATTTCCTCGCGGAGACAACCGAGCTGGCGGAGATCGGCCTGCGCAACGGGAGCCTCAAACGACGCGCTGACGGGGTCCTCGTCTATGCGACAGGCCTGCAGGAGCTCGAGGAGCTGCCGCTGGTACGCGCAGACGGACTCTCCACGCAGCACATGCGCTCGCTGACATACGCGCTGACGGCACCCGAACTCGAGGATATGACCTCGTTGCAGGTCACCGGCTCGGAGTGGGTGTCGCACGTGGCGAGCATCCGCAAGCTCGCGGCTGAGCTGCGCCCGGGCCTGAACGGACACTTCCACCCGAGTCGCAGCATCTTCCATGGCATGGTCTCGAGCGACCGGCGCGCGGTGACCTCGAGCGCCGGCGCGCAGTTGATCGACGAGCTCACCGACTGGCTCGACGCACGCATCGACAGCGTGCGCGAGCTGCGCGAGGTCCGTCGCAGCCATCCCAACCCCGAACGCGTGGCCGCACATGTTGCGCTCGGCTACTTCCTGCCCCACGCTGCCACTCCGGACATCGACTTCGACCCCGAGCGACTGCTCAGCGACGAGGAGAGCCTCGGCTGGGACCTCACCCGTGCGCGCGCGCGGCGCAGCGCCGACTTATCCGGTGGCGGGCGGCCCGCGCAGGATCCTGACTATCGCTTCGCGGTGATCCAGTCAGAGCTCTACAGGCGCTACCTGCGCCTGGCCGTCGAGCGACTGGACGTGCGACCGCTCGCGCATTACCTAAAGCACTTGTCGCTGTGGTACCTGGAGCACGAGCGCAGTGAGCCGGTCGAGCGAGTCGTGCACACGCTGCTCGAGCGCAGCGCGCGTGGCCTGGGCTTGGAGGCATCACAGTGAGCACGCTGCTGATCGACAACTACGACTCCTACACGTACAACGTGTATCACCTGCTCGCCGCGGTCTCCGGTGAGGAGCCGATCGTCGTGCGCAACGACTCAGTCTCATGGCGAGCGCTGTCGCGCTGGGACTTCGACGCGATCGTGCTCTCTCCGGGGCCCGGGCGCCCGGAGCGCTGGCACGACTTCGGCGTGTGCGCTGACATCCTGCGCTCCAGTGAGACCCCGGTGCTCGGTGTGTGCCTCGGCCACCAGGGCCTTGGGCATCTGCTGGACGGCGCGGTGCGCAGCGCGCCGGTGGTGATGCACGGTCGTCTGAGCGCTGTCAAGCACGACGGCAGCGGGCTGTTCGAGGGCATCCCCCAGGGCTTCTCGGTCGTGCGCTACCACTCGCTGGCAGTCGACGGCGGGCTCGGTCCCCAGGGGCATGTGAGCGCGTGGACCGACGACGGCGTGGTGATGGGCATCGAACATCGCAGCCGTCCGCTGTGGGGAGTGCAGTTTCACCCCGAGTCGATCGCCACCGAGCACGGGCGCAAGCTGTTCGAGAACTTCTACGATCTCGCGCGCCACCATCGCGCCACGCATGGACGGCCGGTGAACACGCCGCGCCCGACGGCCAGGCGCCCACGCCGAGCTGACCGGCGCGCCGAGGGCATGCCCCGGCGCCTGCTCGTGCGCTCGATCGAGGGCGAGCCGTCTTGCGAGCTGCTGTTCGAGCGGCTGTTCGCCAGCGCCGAGCACGCCTTCTGGCTGGACAGCGCCGACGCGCCGACGCCACTGGCTCAATGCTCGTTCCTCGGCACGACAATGGGCTCGGATCGCTGCGTGATCGAATACGACGTGCACGCGAAAGCCGTTAGCTCGCACCGTGCGCAGGGGAGCACCGTCGAGCTCGGCTGCATCTTCGACGTGCTCGAGCGCGAGCTCGCCAAGCACACGATCGAGCCGGCGACGGGCCTGCCGCGCGGGTTGCTCGGAGGCTATGTCGGCTATATCGGCTATGAGTGCAAGGCCGACTGCGGCTCGCCCAACGTGCACCGCTCCGACGTCCCCGACGCGGTGCTGATGCTCGCAAATCGCGTCGTGGCCGTCGACCACGTAGCCCATTGCACGCACGTGGCGGCGCTCTGCCACGAGGACGAGGCGGACGCAGAGCGCTGGCTCGAGGACACCGAGGCGATCGTGCGCGCGACGATCGCCGAGCAGATCGTCGGAGCACCATGGCCGGCGCAGCCGCTCGGCCGAGAGGAGCCCTCAGATGAGGTCGTGAGCTTTCGCTGCGGGCGCGGACGCGAGCAGTACCTTGCTGACATCGCCCGCTGCCAGGCGGCGCTGAGCGCGGGCGAGTCCTACGAGGTGTGCCTGACCGACCAGATCCATACCGACGCCAGCCCCGAGCCGTTCGCGCTCTATCGCTTGCTGAGAGCGCGCAACCCGGCGCCGTTCGCCGCCTATCTGAAGCTGGGCGAGGTCGCTGTCGTCAGCTCCTCGCCGGAGCGCTTCATCGGGATCGACCGTGAGCGCCGTGTGCAGGCACGACCGATCAAGGGCACCGCACCGCGCTCGCACGATCCCGAGCTCGACGAGCGCTGCGCGCGGGGCTGCTAAACGACGAGAAGACGTTCGCCGAGCATCTGATGATCGTCGACCTGCTGCGCAACGACCTCGGGCGGGTGTGCGAGGTGGACACCGTCCGCGTACCGCAGTTCATGGTCGTCGAGCCGTACACCACGGTGCACCAGCTGATCTCGACGATCACCGGCGTGCTTGAGCGCGAGCGCACATCGGTGGAATGCGTGCGCGCGTGCTTCCCCGGCGGCTCGATGACCGGAGCACCGAAGCTGCGCACGATGGGCATCATCGACGACATCGAGCGCGAGGCACGCGGCGTCTACTCGGGGGCGATCGGCTATTTCGGCGTGGACGGCAGCGTTGATCTGAGCATCGTCATCCGCACGATCGTGATGCGCCCGGGAGCGACGACGATCGGCGCGGGGGAGCGATCGTGATGCAATCCGACCCCGAGGAGGAGTTCGAGGAGATCCTGCTGAAGGCGCGCGCGCCGATGTCGGCGCTCGCGCAGGCGAGCACTGGCAGCGATGCGCCGGAGGCGTGGACGGTCGAGCTGGCACCCGAGGCGATGACGGCAGGTGTGCGATGAGCGAACTGGCACCCGAGGCGGTTAGGGGAGGCATGCGATGAGCCAGCTGGCACCCGAGGCGGTTAGGGGAGGCACGCGATGAGCGAGCTGGCACCGATCGAGTCGGGAACGGCACCTGACGCCGATCCCAGGAAGACGCCCGGGGCCCAGCCGGGCGAAGTCTGCTGGTACGTGCGCGCCGCGGGCGACGAGGACCTGCCGGCGGTGGTCGCGGCGGTGAGCGCGCTACTGCTTGAGATCGGCGGCACGCCACCCACGGCGGGGGCGATGAGCGCGGCGGCACGCTCGCTGCTCGCCGACGGCGAGCTCGGCGTGCTGCTGGTCGCCGAGGCGGGAGCCGAGCTCGTGGGCGTGCTCGGCTCGAGCTGGCAGACGGCGATCCACGTGCCGGGCCGCTACGCGCTGATCCAGGATCTATGGGTGCATCCGGCGTGGCGGAGCAGAGCAATCGGCGCGGACCTGCTCGCGGCGCTGGTCGACCTTGCGGCCGGGCGGCAGATCATGCGCATCGAGGTGGGATTGCCACAGCCGAGCTTTGCCACGCTCGGCGCCACGGAGGCGTTTTACGCCAACAACGGCTTCACAGCGCTCGGGCCACGTATGAGGCGGCTGCTCGTATGACCGGCCTCGACCCCTTTCGCCGGCGCTTGGACGAGCTGGACAACCAGATCGCCCGGCTGCTCGGCGAGCGCTTCGAGGTCTGCCGCGAGATCGCGCTGTACAAGCGCGCGCACGGGGTCCCGATGATGCAGCCGGGGCGTGTTGCCGAGGTTCGCGCCCGCTACCTGGCGCGGGGCCGCGAAGTCGAGCTGCCGCCGGAGTTCACGGAGGAGCTATTCGCGGTGCTGATCTCGGCGACGTGCCGGATGGAGGACGAGCTGATCGCCTCGCCGGCCGCTACGCAACCGGCGACTGGCGAATGACAGCGCCGACGTTCATCACGCTGGGCCCGTCGGGCACGTGCCACGAGAACGCGCTGCGCCACTACCTCGAGTTCCAGGGAATCGATGACTTCGAGATCGCTCTGGTCAGCGACCTGCTCGAGGCCGTCGGGCGGATTCGCGAGCAGCCGAACACGTTTCTGGTGCAGTGCAGCGCGCACGTGCAGGTACACCTCGTGACTGAGCGCTACCACGAGGAGGTGTTCGTGATCGACACCTTCATCTATCCGACCAAGGAGCTCGGCCTGCTCGTGCGCAGAGACAGCTCCGAGCCAAACAGCCTCGGCATCGTCTCAGCGACCCGCGGCTACCTCGACCTGTCCCCATGGGAAACGATCATCGACGAGCCGTCGAAGCCGGTGGTGGCCGCCAACCTGCTGGCGGGGCGCTACGACGCGGGCCTCACGCATGTCCACCACGCTGCCGAACATCCCGATGTACTGCGTTTGCAGGAGTACTACGGCGCGGTCGACACGACCTGGGTCGTATACGGCGCTCGCAAGCGCTTCCGCGGGAACGTGATCGGACAGCGGGCGCCGGAGCTGTTCGCTCAGCCTGTCTGAGCGCGGCGCTCGCAGCGCTGCCCCCGGGCGTTGATCGCTCTCAGCGATCTGCAAGCCGCCAGCTAAAAGCGCTGGCCCGAATCGCGAAACTGGACCAATTCTCGGCGGCGCCCGCAACGAGCATGACAAATAGCGTAGAGACCGCAGCTAGCTACTTGAGCGCCACACGCCCATAATACGGGTGGCTCGAAACTCCAGTGTTTATCATTGCCCTTGCCCTGATAGCGAACTAAAGTCTCGTAGTCAGCCAATTGAACTTCTCGACTAGGCCAATCTACTCGAGACAAAACCACGGACCCAAGGTGCCAATGCCCAGAACGAGCTCAGCAGCATCAAAAGCCAAAGGCGAGCAGGAGCCCGCCTGGTCGATCCCGAGCCTGCGCGAGCCGCGTTACTCGCAGTCGCTCGAGCGTGGCCTCGCGATCCTGGGCTGCTTCACCCCCAAACGCCCCGTCCTCGGAATCGCCGACATCGCCGACGACCTCGGCATGAGCCGCTCCACCACCCACCGCTACGTGATCACACTCGTCGCACTCGGCTACCTCGAGCAGGGCGCCTCACGCAAGTACCGACTCGGACTGCGCGTCACCGACCTCGGCATGTCCGCCCTGAACTCGACGGGCCTGCGCGAGCACGCCCACCCATACCTCGAGGAGCTGCGCCAGCGGACCTCCTACACGACGAGCCTCGGCGTGCTCGACGGCATCGACGTCCTGTACGTCGACCGTGTGCGCAGCTTCCGCCGCGGCCAGGGCAAGATCGACCTCGACCTGCACACCGGCTCACGCGTACCCGCCTATTGCACATCGATGGGCAAGCTGCTGCTCGCAAACCTGCCGGAGCCCGAGCAGCGCGAGCTGATCGCACAGATGAAGCTCGCCAAACACGGCCCCAACACGATCACCAGCAAGAAAACGCTACGCGACGAGCTCGACGAGATCCAAGCAGCCGGCTTCGCCGTCGATGACCAGGAGCTCACGGCCGAGCTCTACGCGATCGCAGCGCCTGTGCGCAACGACGCGCGTGACGTCGTCGCAGCGGTCAACCTCGCGGCGCACAGCTCGATGATCTCGCTCGAGGAGCTGGTCGACGCGCTCGGCCCGCATCTGGTCTCGACCGCCGACCGCATCTCCGCGCGCCTCGGCTACCGACGCAACGACGAGAAGAACTAAGCCGCGCGAGGAGGAGAACCAATACGCTTGCGGCCATGCGCCGCCTGCCCGCCCTGCTGTGCCTGGCGCTGTCAGCCACTCTGCTGGCAGCGTGCGGTAGCACAACGGCTACCGCACCGTTCAAGGGCGAAAAGCACGAAGTCGCGCAGACGATCGCGAACCTCCAGACACACGCGACGGCCGCCGAACAGAAGAAGATCTGCGCCGAGGACCTCGCCGCGGCCGTGGTGACGCGCCTGGGCGGGAGCAAGCGCTGTGAAGCGGCGATCAAAAGCCAGCTGGCCGAGGTCGACAACCTCGAAACGACGGTCAAGTCCGTCGACGTGACCGCCGTCGGGAAGACCGCGACCGCTCAGGTCAAGAGCATCCACGAAGGCAAGACCGCCACCAGCACCGTCTCGCTGGTCAAGGAAGGCGCCGACTGGAAGATCTCGGGCGTCAGCTGATCCCGGCCGGCCGATGCTCCACGAAGCGTTGGGGCGAGCTTCAGCTGATTCCCTCAAGTAGCTCACACGGCGAGGACAGCTGCAGGCCACGCGAGAGCACGACCAGCGTGTCCAGCCGCGGCGAGCGCTCGCCGCGCTCGAGCAGCCCGATCTCGGTGCGGTGCAGATCGCAGATCTCCGCGAGTCGTTCCTGAGAGAGACCGGCATTGCGGCGATGACGGCGAAGGTTGTTGGCGAGCTGCTCGCGTGTGGGGTCCACGGGTGCAGCTTGCTGCAGAGGCAGACAGGATGTCTACTGACCATTGTCTGCGGCGGACGGATGGCCGAATCCGACACCCCCGGCCAGCTGCAAGCGAGCGACCGAGGACGCCGCTCCGCGTCGGCTACTGCTCAGCTGAGCGAGCGGCCGTATTGGCGCTCGTAGTAGGCGCGGTACTCGCCTGAGCGGATTGGCTCCCACCACCACGCGTTCTCGCGATACCACGCGACGGTCTGCTCGAGGCCCTCGTCGAAGCGCACCTTCGGCGTCCAGCCGAGGGCGCGCACCTTCTCCGAGGAGAGCGAGTAGCGACGGTCGTGGCCAGGCCGGTCGCTGACATGCTCGATCTGTGACTCGGCGGCGCCTGTCAGCGCGATGATGCTGGTCACGACGGTCATGTTCGGCTCCTCGTCGGGGCCGCCCGCGTTGTATACCTCCCCGGGCTGCCCATGCTCGAGCGCGTGTCCGATCGCAGCGGCAAAGTCGCTCGAATGGATCCAGTTGCGGACCTGCATCCCGTCGCCATACACCGGCAGCGAGTCGCCGTGCATGGCGTTGAGCACCATCAGCGGGATCAGCTTCTCGGGATACTGATAGGGGCCGTAGTTGTTCGAGCCGCGGCACACCAACGCCTGCAGGCCGTAGGTGTGGAAGTAGCTCAGCACGAGCAGATCCGCACCGGCCTTCGTGGCCGAGTAAGGCGAGGACGGCGCCAGCGGGCTCAGCTCGGTGAACGTGCCCTCCTCGATCGAGCCATACACCTCATCGGTCGAGACCTGCACGTAGCGCAAGCCGTGCTCGCGCGCGGCCTCCAGCAGCACATAGGTGCCGAGCGCGTGCGTGGACACAAACGCGTCGGGCTCCGCGATCGAGCGGTCGACGTGCGTCTCCGCGGCGAAGTTGACGATCGCCTCGGGGGCCGCAGCCGTGATCGCCTGGGCGACAGCCGCCGGGTCCTCGATCGCGCCGCGCACGAAGCGAAAGGCCGGGTCATCGACGAGGTCGTGGAAGTTCTCCTCGCGCCCCGCATACGTGAGCTTGTCGAGCACCGTCACCTCGTCGCCGTGCTCGCGCACGCGCTGGCGCGCAAACGTCGAGCCGATGAAGCCGGCGCCACCGCAGACGAGCAGTCTCATGCGCGCATCATGCCAGGGCGCGAGCCGTCACGGACGGGCGACGCCGGCCCGCGCCGCCAGGTAGCCAGCGAGCCCGTCTTGCCAGGGCGGCAGCGGCAGCACGTCCTCGCGCGCGGACTCGAGCACCGACCATGCCGGGCGCGGCGCCGGGCGCGCCATCTGCTCACTGGTCGTGTCCTCGACGCGGCAGTCGACCTCAGCCTGACGGAAGATCTCGACGCTGAAGCCGTTCCAGGAGACGCGCCCGGCACCGGCGAGATGCACGAGGCCGGCGACGCCGCGCTCGATCAGCCCGAGCAGCGCCGGCGCGAGATGCCCGGTCCAGGTCGGACAGCCGACCTGGTCGCTCACGACCTGCACCGCCTCGCGCTCCGAGGCGAGCCTGAGCATCGTGTTGGCGAAGTTCGCGCCGCCGGCGCCGAACAGCCAGGCGCTGCGCACGACCGTATGCGCGGGCGAGGCCGCCAGCACCTGCTGCTCGCCGGCGAGCTTGCTCTGACCGTAGACCGATTGCGGCCCCGTCGGGTCAGACTCCACGTACGCGCGCGGCGCGCCGCTGGGAGCTACGAACGCCTCCCCACTAAACACATAATCGGTCGACACATGCACGAGCGGCACACCCGCCTGTGCAGCCGCGCGGGCGAGGTTGCCGGCGCCGTCGGCATTGACCGCATGCGCCTGCTCCACATGCGTCTCAGCGCCGTCCACGTCCGTCCAGGCGGCGCAGTTGAGCACAGCCTCAGGATGCACGCGCTCGAACGCCTGCCCGACCGCGCGGGCGTCGGTGATGTCGAGCTCGGGCAGGTCCACGCCGATCAGCTCATCGCCGGCGCGCTCGCCGGCGCGCAGCACGTCGAGCCCGAGCATCCCGGCGGCGCCTGTAACGAGCAGCCTCACAGGATCGAGATGTCGGAGTTGTCGCCGACCATGAAGCGATACGCGCGCGGCTGTCGATCGCCGCGGCGGATGGTCACGTTGCGCCCGAGCAGCGAGGACTCCATGCGCCCGTCGAGATCCGCGACCGTGCAGCCGGACAGCAGGATCGAGTGCTCGACCTCGGCGCCCGAGATGCAGCAGCGCTCACCGATCGCACTGTACGGGCCGATGTAGCAGTCGCTCAGGCGCGCATCCGCGCCGATGATCGCAGGGCCACGCACCGTCGTGCGCTCGAGCCGCGCACCCCGCTCGATCACCACGCGCCCGTCCACCTGCGAATCGATCAGCTCGCCCTCGATGCGCTCGCGCAGGTTGTCGAGGATCAGGCGGTTGGCCTCGAGCATGTCCTCTAGGCGCCCCGTGTCCTTCCACCAGCCGCGCACCACATGCGGCTCCACGCGCATGCCTTGATCGACGAGATGCTGGATCGCGTCCGTGATCTCGAGCTCGCCACGCAGCGAGGGCTCGATCGCGCGCGCGGCGTCGTGGACGCAGGCCGTGAACATGTACACGCCCACGAGCGCAAGGTCGGTGGCAGGTTCGGCAGGCTTCTCGATCAGCCGCACCACCCGCCCGCCTGTCCCCGTGAGGGGAACCTCGCCCTGTGGCGCAGCGGCGAGCTCGGCGACGCCGTAGTTCTCCGGGTCCGGCACCGGTGTCAGCAGGATCAGCGCATCCGGCCCGTTAGCGCGAAACGCAGCCACCAGCTCGGAGATGCCGCCCTGCAGCAGGTTGTCGCCGAGGTACATCACAAACGGGCTGGCCGCCAGGAACGGCTCGGCCGTCAAAACCGCATGCGCTAGACCAAGCGGCTCGTCCTGGAGGATGTAGGTGATGCTCAGCCCAAAGCGCGAACCGTCGCCAGCCGCCGCTTCGATCTCCGGCCCCGTCTCCGGCGCGATGATGATGCCGACCTCTTCGATCCCCGCCTCCGCCATCGCCTCGATCCCGTAGAACAGCACCGGCTTGTTCGCGACGGGCACGAGCTGCTTGGCGCTCGTGTGCGTGATCGGGCGCAGGCGCGTGCCCTTGCCTCCGGAGAGGATCAATCCCTTGAGCGGCTGCATTCGGCGCTCAGCCTACCGGCGGACCGCTCGGGCCGTAGTAATGCGAGATGACGAGCAGCTGGCTGAAGATGTCGTGGTCGAGCATCAGCACCACGATCAGCACGCCAGCTACAGGCCCCCAACGCCGCCCCGCGCCGCGCGCGGCCAGCGCGAGGAGCGCCCCAAGCGGCGCGAGCATCGGGAACAGGTAGCGGGTCTGCCCGAAGGATGCCTCCGTTTCAGGGAACGACTTATACGAAGCCCACGCGACCATCACCATCACGCCCGCGGCAATCAGCGCGTAGACGCAGATCTCCGCCGTCCGGCCTCGCAGCGCCGCTCGGCGCCTGTAGACGGCCCGAATGAACAGGCCGAGGATCGCCGCCGCGGGGATCAACGCGATGCTGAGGACCCAGCCGGGGAACACAACTTCGCCCCAGCCGAACTGCCCGATGAACCCGCTGAACCAGATCTGGCGATCAGGCAAGATCCCGGGGAAGTCGCTGACCATCCCGGGCAGCCGCGGGAGGTACAACTGCCAGAGGTAGCTGAGCTTGGCTGCAAAGGACCCTTTGCCAAGGAAGTCGGCGAGATTGCTGGTCAAGAAGTCGGGACCAGAGTGGGTTCTCACAGCGCCTACGGCAATGGCTGCATACACCGGCACGATCGCCGCACCGGCGGCGAGCACGATGCGCACCGCGGCCTCGCGTCGGGATGTCCGCGAGACGCGCCACGCCAGGATCGCGAGTCCGGCGAAGGCGCCGGGCGCCAGCCCCACGAAGTTGAGCTTCGTGAGCAACCCAACCGCGATCGCCGCCCCGACGCCGATCGCGAGCTTGCGCGTCAGACCGCGGCGGAACGCCCGTGCCAGGCAGAAGTACAGCGCCGCAGAGACCGCGTACAGCATCGCGTCCGGGTTGACAGCCCCCGACATGAACCCCAGGAGCGGAGTGACGGCGACACCGAGGCCGGCCACCGTCCATGCCCACGGCTCGCCCGGAAGCGCCTCACGCACGAACAGGTAAACGAACAGCGCGGTCAGCCCAGCCATCAGGGCGCTGAACAGCCGCATCAACTGGAGGCGCTCGAGCACGGTCCCGGCGTAGGCGATCCGATACGGAATCGCCTCGAGGGCATAATACAGTGGCGGCTCCGCAGTGGCCACCGCAGCGCTTTCACTGCCATCGCGTGGCAGCGTTGCCGCAAGCGCGAGTTCGCGGCTCATCACGTTCTGTTCGGACTGTGTGGCGATAGTTGCGAGCCCAGGTCTTCCGGGCGCCACGAAATGCAGAGCCCCCAACGCGACGGCCTCTTCGGTCGACAACGCGCCTTCCACGCTCCGTGGCGGTGTTCCCGTCTCAGCGAGCTGCTTTACGTAAGCGAAGTGAGATGGCTCGTCGCCGACCTGAAACGGCGGCGTCACCACAGACCAACACGCCGCGTTCAGCGCCGCCGCCAGCGCCACGCAGAGAGCTGCCCGGGTGCAGCGCAGAAGCGTCGCTGACACGATCGCGACGAGCGCGAGCATCCCCGCTAGGACCGCCAGCACAATCCAGATCGTGCTCGGCTCGCGCCCGAGCGACATACGTTTGGCGACCGACGGCGCAAGCGACAGCTGCGAGCGCGTCCCCGGCCGTAGATATTCGATCCTGATCCGCGCGCCGAAGTCAGCGCCGCGCGCCTTCACGCCTTTGAAGAACACCACTTCGTCCTTCGGCGCCATCGCAAAGCACACGCTCACGCCGGCGACCGTATGCGCGAGCGGTTTCACACCTACGGTCAAACGACTCCAGCCCGCGGCCTGTTCGCCGCTTGTCAGGACTTCGCCGTAGCGCACGACTCGCACCCGCACCCGCGGGCCGAGCCCAGCCGCCAGCCACAGGCGGATCGCAGTCGTCTCGCGCGGCAGCACTTCGCCCTTCTGACAGTCTTCGAAGCTCCTGGCCGTGCTTGCCACCGCCGGGCCGATTGGCACACCGTTGGTTCGTGCGACGACCGGTGGCGAACGCGTCAGGACCACGCCGATCGCGGCAATCGTCAACACCAATCCGCACACCAGCGCAATCCTTGAGCGGTCCATGTCAGCCGTAATAGTGTGAAACGACGAGCAGCTGACTGAAGATGTCGTGGGCGAGCATCAGCACAACGATCAACACGCCCGCCGCAGGCCCCCAGCGCCGCCCCGCTCCGCGCGCCGCGAGAGCCAAGAGTGCGCCGAGCAGCGCGAGCATCGGGAACAGGTAGCGGACCCGTGCGAAGTCCGCGTTCTGGGCGGGAAAGTACGCGTAGGAAGCTGCCGCGATCATCACCATCACACCGACGCTCATCAGCGCGTAAACGCCGATCTCCGCAGCGCGGCCGCGCAGGGCCGCTCGGCGCGCATAGACGGCGCGGGCGACGAGACCCGCGATCACCGCGGCCGGAACCAACGCGATGTCATACACCCAGTTTGCGAACACGGTTTCTCCCCAGCCATAGGCGCCGACGAAGCCGTTGAACCAGATCTGACGACTTGTGAAGAGGTCGGGGAAGTCGTTCACCATCCCCGGCAGCCGTGGGAGATACGTCTGCCAGACGTAGTCGAGCCTGGCTATGAGAGATCCATCGCTGAGGAACTGGGTGAGACCCGACGTCAACCTGTGAGGCCCCCCGTGAGATCTCAGGGTGCCTGTGCCCAGCGCCACCAGCACCGGCGCGATCGCGGTCGCACAGGCAAGCGCGATCCGCAGGCAGGCATCGCGTAGGGACCTCCTCGCACGCCAAGCGAGGAGCGTGAGCCCGACGAGGGCACCTGGAAGCAGGGCGACGAAGTTGAGCTTGGTGAGCAGGCCGATCGCGATGACCGCCCCGATGGCACCCGCGAGCGTCCTCGTCATGCCGCTGCGAAACGCCCGGGCCAAGCAGAAGAACAGCGCTGCGGACACGGCGAACAGCATCCCGTCGGGGTTGACGGCACCCGACATGAAGCCGAGCAGCGGCGTGACCGCGACGCCGAGGCCCGCCGTGGTCCATGCCCACGGCTCACCCGGAAGCGCTTCGCGCACGAAGAGAAACGTAAACAGGGCGGTGAATCCTGCCAGCAGCGCACTCAGCAGCCGCATCAGCTGGAGACGATCCAGCACGGTGCCGTGGAAGGCGATCAGATACGGGATCGCCTCGACCGCGTAGTAGAGCGGCGGCTCTGCGGTCGCAACGCCGGCGTTTTCGCTGCCGTCGCGTGGCAGCTGGGCCGCTATGGCCAGCTCGCGGCTCAGCAGATCCTGTTCGGACTGGGACGTGATCATGTGACGGCCTGGATTTCCATTGGGGGTGAAATGCAGAGCGTTGAGCGTCACTGTCATTTCTTCTGACGCCGCACCTTTGACGCCCTCTGGCGGTTTTCCGGTCTCGGCCAGCTGCTTGACGTAGGCGAAGTGAGCAGGCTCGTCGGTGACCTCGAATGGTGGCGTCACAACGGCCCAGCATGCGGCATTGAGGGCTGCTGCAAACGCGACGCAGACCGCGACCCGGCGGCCGCGAAGCACGGTCACCGACACGATCACGACAAGCGCGACCATCGCCACGAGGACCGCCAGGACGATCCAGACGCCGCTCGTCGCACGACCTAGAGCCATGCGACTCGCGATTGAGGAGGCACGCGCCCACCACGACTGACCTCCAGGACGCAGATATTCGACCGTGACCAAAACATCGGACGCGGAACTTTCCGTCGGCACGCCCTCGAGGCCGACCAGTTCGTCCTTTGGCGCAAATGCAAAGCACACGGTCACACCGGTGACCGTGTGGCTGAGCGGCTTCACGGGGATCGTCACGGGTGTGCTCCAGCCTGGAGCCTGTTCCCCACTGGTGATTGCTTCGCGACCGCGCAGTACTCGAAGGCGCACCCGAGGTCCGAACATCGTGTACAGGGACAAGCGGATCGCGGTTGTCCCGCTGGGCAGCACTTCCCCCGCTTGGCAGCTTTCGATGGGTTTGTGCACATCCGAGAGCACCCCGTCGCTGGGGATGCCGTTGGTCAGCGCGACAACGGATGGCGAACGAGACATGACGAGGCAGATCGCAATCGCCGTCAAAGCCAACCCCATCGCAAGCGAGATCCGCAGGCTGCGCATCGGCCTACCGGAGAGCTAGCTGCCGGGCCCAAGCCCAACCAGCGGCGGCTGCCGAATGCGGTTGCATCCGGTGATCATGAACAGTCCGCTGATTGAGATTGAGCGAAATCCGGGAGAAGCTCGAGGTGAACGAGGCAGGCCCCGCTCAGGTCATCGCGTATTTCCCCGGAAATCCGCGACGTTTAGGGAGCTAACCGCACCCGCGAGGCCGCTCGCGAGAGGGAGACAAACCTGACTAAATGCACCGCGGTGCGCTCAGTAGACGCCGCTGAGCTTGCGGTGATCCCAGCTCGCCCTGCGCCGCTCCACGAACTCGAGCGCGACGCGCTTGGCGACCTGCGCGTCGACCATCGCGCCCACCTCCGCCGGCAGCTCCGTTGCCGGTGGCGCGCCACGCGGGCTCGCGTAGCGAGCGAAGATCTCGTGCCCGAGCGCTTTGACGATGTCGAGCTCACGGTGAACGACCACCTCGCACTCGAGCATCACACCGCGCAGCAGCTGGTATTCCTCGCCCGCCTCGACCTGCAGCGTCACCCTGGGATCGCGCTCGATGTTGCGCACCTTCTGCGAGACCCCATACGTCCACGCCCACAGCCGCGGTCCCGGCTCGCCGGCGGGCGCATCGCGCAGCACATACCACAGCGGCATCAGGTGCGGCCAACCGCGCACCCCAAGAGTGGCGCAGGTGACGGTCCGCTCGTCGGCCAGGAACGCCACCGCCTCGACCTCGCTCATCTTGATCTGCTCGCGGCGGCTCACCGATGAGAGCGTACCGTCACGGCCGCACCCCCGAGACCTCGGCTTCGCCGTTGCGCCGACAGAGCTGTGACGCTGCTCAGGCTGGCGCCGGTGCCGCGTTTGCGTCACGCAGCCTCGCGACAGCGGCGCGCACGGCCTCGCGCGCATCCTCCGGTTCGAGCACAGCGGCGTCGCCGGCTTCCTTGAGGATCTCGCGCACGAGCCAGTCGACGCCGGCGAAGCTCAGCTCGACGATCACCGCGCCGTCGCCCCACTCCTCCACCACCCTCCGCGCCTCGCGCGCCCAGCGCGCGCGCTCGGGGGAGACCCACACGCGCGCGCTCGCCGACGCCGGCACCTCGCCGGTACGCAGCCAGCCGTCCACCTCGGCCGCCGGGTCGACCTCCGGGCGCGGCTCGAAGCGCTCGTTGGTGACATTCACGTGCTTGATCCGGTCCAAGCGGAAGTGGCGCACACCGCCGCGCTCGGGATCGAACGACGCCACGTACCAACCCTCGCGGCCGTTCGTCAGCGCATACGGCTCGACCTTGCGCGGGGAGAGCTGGTCCTCGTTCTCCTTGTAGTACTCCAGCTCGATCAGCTTGCGCGCGACGATCGCGTTGGACACCAGGCGCGCCACATCGGAGTCGTCACCCGAGGTCGGCGCCACCTGCAGCCCCTGCTCCATCGGATCCTCGCCGAGCGCAGCGACGATCTTTGTGCGCGCGGAGGTGAGCGAGCCCTCGGGGATGTGCTCGCCGATCAGGTCGATCGCTGCCACCAGCGCCTTCGCCTCGACCGGCAACAGGCGCGCGGGCCGGTCGAAGTTGTCGCTGTAAGGCTCGGGGTCGACCTCGATCTCGCCCTCCTCCTCCTTGATCTCGGCATACAGCACATAGGAACCGCCGCCGAAGTTGACGACGTTGAGGACGTTGACATCCTCGCGCAACTCCTCCTCGCTGATCTGCAGGCGCTCGCAGATCTCAGCGATCACCACGCGCTCGCCCGCACGCCCGGCCTTGATCAGGATGCTCGCAAGCGTCACCAGGCGCGCGAAGCGCTCCGGGCGGATCGCGGTGTCGGGGCGTCCGGCGGGGCCGTCAGCGCCGGCGCCGGCTGGCTCTGCCCTCCGGCTCGCGCGGGTGCGTGCGGACGCCGTTATCCGCGCCCCCGCCGAGCCGTTAGGGGTCGAGCTGATCGAGCCACGAGCACTCGGCGCAGCCGGCGGGGTGTCGCCGTGGCGCTCCTCGAGCAGCTCCAGCCGCTGGCGGAGCTCTGAGACCAGCTCGTCCGGACCGAGAAGTCGCGCGTTCGCGCCCAGTCCCAGGACCCACGAGATCACGCTGCGCGGGCTCGAATAGCCGGTGAGGAAGATCGTCTCACCGTCCTCCTCCGCGATCTCGCCATAGCGGCCGAAGTGGCGTTCGACCTGCCATGCGATGCGCTCGCAGATCAAAACCTTGGCGACGGCGCGCTCGTCGCCAAGCTGCCAGTCGGCACGGTTGGCGTAGGCACGCGGATCGAAGTCCTCCGGGCGATGGAAGTCGTGCTCCGCCTTGGTCGCATAAGAGACCTTGCCGCGAATCCGCGTCAGGCGGAACACACGCACGCCCTTGCGCTCATGCGCGTAGCCGAGCAGGTAGAACTGCCCGCCCTGGAACAACAGGTGGTAGGGGTCGACGCGGCGCGTGCTGAGCTCGTCGCGCTCCATCGTGTAGTAGTCGAACACGATCGTCTTGTTGCGGAAGATCGCCGTCTCGACCTTGGCCAGGCGCCCGGACAGCTCATGCCCGCCGGCCGAGGCGGTGATCCCGAGCGCGACCGATCGCTGCTCGGGCGCACCCAGCGGGCTGGGCCGGCCCCACGTGATCTGCTGCAGCGCCAGGCGCAGCGGCTCGGCGTAGGCGAATTCGCCGTCGAGCAGGCTGAGCGCGGTCTGCAGCGCCGCGAGCTCCTTGTCGGTGAACTCAATTGCCGGCAGGTGGAAGTTCTCCGGGCGCAGCGAGTAGTTCTCCTGCTCTGCGGCGCCGTCCGCAGGCCGGTCGACCGTCAGCTGGATGCGCAGCGATTCGAGCTCCGAGCGGTCCGCGTAGAAGCGACGCGCGAACGCATCCTCGTTCATGCCGCTGTAGCCCTCAACGTCGCGCCGAATCTCGAGCGCCGTGACCGGCCGGCGCTCGGCCATCAGGTATGAGATCAGCGACAGCTGGCGGATCAGCTTCTCGGTGTCCTTTGCCACAGGCTCCAAAGATAGAAGCCGGCGGCGAGACGGATACCGTAGGCGCGAATCAGCGCCGCTATTTGCGGAGTTTCAGGCGGCTTCGCGCGCCGGCACCGGCCGCTCGAGCTCCGTCCGCTCGCCGCCGAGAGCATCCGGGACTCGCTCGGCGAAGAACGCGCCCGCCCCGATCGCCCGGTCAAACGACGACCAGCGCCGGCCCGGCGAGAGCTCCTTCTCGAGGCGATCGAAGCTCCCCAAGCGCCCGCCGAGGTTGTCGATCATGTGCACAAGCGTTGCCTCGCGCGTACACGGAACGACCGGGCTGCCGTGCTCGAGCGTGCCGTGATGGGAGAGGATGATGTGCCCGACCGCCTGCGCGAGCTCGGACGGAAAGCCCTCGATGCCCTCGATCAGGCGGCGGATGCGATAGTAGCCGAGCGCAATCTCGCCGTGCAGCCTGCCGGCGTCGGTGAGGTCGATGCTCTGCGAGCCATCGGTGTAAGCCTCGAGCTTGCCGATGTCGTGCAGCAACGCACCCGTGACCGCCACGTCGCGGTCGATCCCTCCGAACGTGGCGCTGATCGCGCTGACCGCCTGCGCGACGCCGAGGCAGTGCTCGAGCAACCCGTGCGTGTACGCCTGGTGGTAGTACTTGGCCGCCGGCGCCATGCGGTAGCCGTCCCACAGCTCGCGGCCCTCGCCGAAGACCTGATCGAGCAGGATCCGCAGGTGCGGCTCCTGGATCGTGTCAAGCAGCTCACGGATCTCCGCTTCCATCTGCGCGACCCCGCGTGCAGGACCGTCGCGCAGGTCCGCCTCGTCGAAGCTGCCAGGCGCCGCGGCCGCGAGTCCGCGCAGGTTGATCTGCGGCCCAAAGCGCGGATGCACCGTGTAGCGGCCGCTGACCCGCACCGGCATGCCCGCGCGCGCCAGCTCCTCGACCTCGCCCAGCGCCTCCCACACCATGCACGCGACGGCACCCGTGCGATCGCCGAGCTGCAGGCGCAAGTAGTCGCCGCCGTCGCGCCGCTGGCGGCGCTCAGCCTCGCGAACCAGAAGAACCTGATCGATCTCGACCCCGTCTGTCAGCTCGTTCAGGAGCACGGCTTGAAGGTAGACATGGCCGCGGACGGGACGCCGCGAACGCCGCCCTGCCGGGGCGGATCGCGGCCCTGCCGGGGCAAACGCCGTCCTGCCCGGGCGGATCGCGTTGAGCACGCCACAGCCTTCTCAGGCCTTCACGAACGCCGCGGCCGGTTAGGGCTGCGACGCCCGCGGAGACCTGGCGCCGGGGGACGCCTCGATCTCACCCCAAGCATCGTCGGAGAGGTGGGACGATGCTCAAGCTCGCCACTCGCCGGGTCGCACTCGGCGCCGCGGCCCGGGAGAGATCGATCGTTCCAGCCTCGACTGTAGTTCTGGATACAGGGCGCGCGCCAGTCATGTTTTCCACTCGCCTCGCCGTCGCCGAGGCGCAGCCCTCGCCCACCGCAATCAGCTCAGGCCGCGGGCGCCGCCGCCAGCTCGACCTCGACCGCGAGCTCCTCGCCCGTGACTGTCTCGATCCGCTCGATCGAGCCTGCCTGCATCAGATCGTCCTCGCCGAGCGCCAGCGCCGCCAGTCGCTCTGCCGTATCGCGCACGGTCACGCGCGTGACCGGCGCGCGCATCGGCTGCTTGGCCTGTGACTTGGCCTTGCGCACCTCGCGCAGCACATCCGCCGTGATCTCGAGTGCGGTGCCCTCCTTTACACGCGCGTCCTGGTCCTGGCTTCGCTCGCACGCCAGCTCCGCGGCATCCGGCCAGGTCGCGCGATGAATCGAGCCCTGCTGCCACCACGACCACACCTCCTCGCACACGAACGGCAGGAACGGGGCGAACAAACGTTGGAAGACCGACAGCGAGATCCGCAGCGCGCGACTCACCGAGGCGCTGACGCTCCGATCTGGGTCGTAGCGCCGGCCCTTGACGAGCTCCAGGTAGAAGTCGCAGTACCACCAGAAGAAGCTCTCGGCGCGCTCGAGCGCGCGCGCGTAGTCGTAGGCCTCGAAGCTCGCCGTCGCCTCGCCTACGACCGTCTCCAGGCGCGCCATCAGCGCGCGGTCGAGCGCGTGCGTGAGCTGGCCGATCTCCGATCGGCCGCCCGCCTCGGGCAGCTCGGCGAGCGCGAACTTGGATGCGTTCAGCAGCTTCACCGCCAAGCGCCGGCCGACCTTCATCTGCTGTGCGTCGAACGCGGTGTCCGTGCCGGGACGCCCGCTTGCCGCCCAGTAGCGCACCGCGTCCGCGCCGTACTGCTCGAGCAGGTGCATCGGCGTCACGACGTTGCCCTTGGACTTGGACATCTTCTTGCGATCGGGGTCCAGCACCCAGCCGGAGATCGCCGCGTTGGCCCACGGCAGCTCGTCGTAGTCCAGGTGCGAGCGCAGGATCGTCGAGAACAGCCAGGTCCTGATGATGTCGTGCGCCTGCGGGCGCAGATCCATCGGGAAGACCTTCGCGAACAGCTCCTGATCCTCGCCCGAGTCAGCCGTTCCGGCTGTGTGCCCCGCGGCGATCTGCGGCGTCAGCGAGGAGGTCGCCCACGTGTCCATCACGTCCGGGTCGCCGGCGAAGCCGCCCGGCCGTCCGCGCTGCGTCTCCTCGTAGCCGTCCGGCACGTCCGTCGAGGGGTCGATCGGGAGCTGCGCCTCCAGTGCCGCGAGCGGCTGGTCGTAGAGGACGTTGCCGTCGTCGTCGATCGGGTACCACACGGGGAACGGCACGCCGAAGAAGCGCTGGCGGCTCACGCACCAGTCGCCGGTCAGCCCGTTGACCCAGTCCTCGAAGCGCGCGCGCATGTACGGGGGATGCCATTTGAGCTGGCGTCCCCGCGCGATCAGCGCGTCGCGGTGCTCGATCGTGCGGATGAACCATTGCCTGCTGGTGACGATCTCAACCGGGCGCTCGCCCTTCTCGAAGAACTTGACCGCACGGTTCACCGGCTGCGGCTCGCCGATCAGGTCGCCGGATTCCCGCAGCTGCTCGACGATTCGCCTGCGCGCCTGGTTGATCGTGCGGCCCTGCAGCTCGGCGTAGTCTGCGCGCGCCCGCTCGAGGTCCGCGGATTCCCAGCCGGGAGCGCCCCACGGCACCTCCGCGAGGCGCCCGTCGGGGCCGAGCACCGAGCGCACCGACAGTCCGAGCTCGCGCCACCACATCACATCTGTCAGATCTCCGAACGTGCACACCATCACCAGGCCCGTGCCCTTCTCGCGCTCGACCGCCGCGTGCGTCAGCACTGGCACGCGCGTGCCGAACAGCGGCGTCAGCACCTCGCTGCCGACGAGCTCGGCGTGGCGGTCGTCGTCGGGATGCGCGAGCAGCGCCACGCACGCGGGGATCAGCTCCGGGCGGGTCGTCTCGATCAGCGCGTCCGGCGCGAAGCGCACACGGTGCATCGCGCCGGGGCGCTCGCGATCCTCGAGCTCGGCCTGCGCGACGGCCGTCTGAAAGTCCACGTCCCACAGCGTCGGCGCCTCCAGCTGGTAGGCGGCGCCGCGCTCCAGCAGCCCCAGGAACGAGCGCTGCGAGATGCGCTGCGCCAAGTTCCCGATCGTCGTGTACGTCATCGACCAGTCGACGGACAGCCCGAGCGTGCGCCACAGCGCCTCGAACACCTGCTCGTCGCTGTCGGTGAGCCGGAGGCACAGCTCGACGAAGTTCGGCCTCGACACCGACACGGGCTGCTTCTCGGAGACCTCGCTCGGCGCCTGGAAGTCGGGGTCGTATGGCACCGACGGGTCACAGCGCACCCCAAAATGATTCTGCACGCGCCGCTCCGTCGGCAGGCCGTTGTCGTCCCAGCCCATCGGGTAGAAGACCTCCTTCCCGCGCATGCGCTGAAAGCGCGCGATCGCGTCGGTGTGCGTGTAGGAGAACACGTGCCCGACGTGCAGCGAGCCGCTGACCGTCGGCGGCGGCGTGTCGATCGAGTAGACCCGCTCGCGCGGCACCGAGCGGTCGAAGCGGTAGACGCCCTCGCGCTCCCACGCCGTGCTCCACTTGCCCTCCAGGCCATCCAGGCTCGGGCGCTCGGGAACGCGTGCGTGCTCGGCAGGCTCCGGCCCGTGGGACTCCGGCCCAGCGGACTCCGGTCCGAGAGGCTCGCCCGGGCTGGCTTCGCGATCCGGTCGTGACGGCTGGGACAAGCCGTTGATCGTATCCGCCTGTGGAATGGGGGTCGCGATCGAGCCCGCGCGGGGCCGGCAGGCGGGCGTTCCAGACTGCGACTCCGGACACTTCGCGGAGCTTCCATGAGATTTCTCTTATAGACTTGTACCGCCGGACAGCGCGAGGCTAGAGTGGCGTTTGTCGTAGCCGACGGGTTAGCGCTTTGAGGAGGCGCGGTGAGAGATCGGGGAGGAGCCACAAGGCTTCCGGGGAACCGCACAAGCGCTCGGGGGGAGCGTTGAGCCTGTTCGCAAAGAAGCTCTTGGGCGTGAGCGTGGCGGTCGCGCTCGTGGGAGCGCTGCTCGGCCTGTACGTCGCCGCCTGGGCCACCAGCGCACCGCCGACGATCGTCGCGACCACGGCCGCCCCGTCCAGCGGCGGCACCCATCTGACGCTCGAGACGGTCGCCGCGGTCGGCCCCAAGTACGAGCCCAACAACCCCGACTGGGTGTCCTACCTGATCAAGAAGAACGGCAAGTGGATCCACAGCACGATCTTCAGCGTGCCCGCCAACTCGATGATCCACGTCACGATCTACCAGTACGACGGCGACAGCGGCCTGCGCAACCCGTTCCTCTCGCAGGTGCAGGGGACAATCGGCGGAACCGAGACGATCAACGGCAAGGCGGTCGACGCGATCAACCCCGAAGCAGCGTCGCACACGTTCGTGGTGCCCCAGCTGGGGCTGTTCATCCCGCTGCCCGGCGTGCCGGAAGAAGCGAAGAACCAGTGCGAATTCGCTCCGTGCGAAGGCGCCGCCCACAACACCGTCGAATTCACGTTCTACTCGGGCAAGAAAGGCCGCTACCGCTGGCAGTGCTTCGTCCCCTGCGCCGCCGGCTTCCTCTACGGCCTGGGCGGCCCGATGCAGACGCTCGGCTACATGGACGGCTTCCTGAATGTCGTCTAACCCCGCAGCCGCGCCCGGCGAGATCCCCAATGAACCGAACCACACGACCCGCTTTGCGGTGCTGTGGGTCGTCGTGACGCTGATCGCACTGCCGATCGTGATCTGGGTGATCGGCCCGCTGCTGGGACCGGGCACCAGCAGCGACCAGGCAGCCGGGCAGGGCGTCGACTTCACCGTGCTCGCGGTCACGGCGACGCCGGTGCTGACGCTGGTGCTGCTGTTCCTCGCGTATTCGACGATCTTCTTCCGCCAGCCCAAAGGCGGCGTGCTGGAAGGGCCAGCGGTGCGTGGCGATGCACGCGTCCAGGGAACGTGGATCGTCGTTACCTCGCTGATGGTGCTCGGGCTGGCGATCTTCGGGACGGTGCGCTTGGAGTCAAGCGACGGTGCCGGCTCGGGCAGCGGGCCGAACCCGTTGACCGTGCCCAAGGGCCCGAAGCTGCCGGTGCAGGTGATCGCCCAGCAGTGGCTGTTCACCTACCGCTACCCGACATACGGCGGCGTGGAGACGACCGAACTGGTTCTGCCCGCCAACCAGGAGGTCGAATTCCATGTGACCTCGCTCGACGTGATCCACGACTTCTGGGCATACAAGCTCGGCGTCAAGGCCGACGCCAACCCGGGGGTTGACAACGTCGCGTTCGTCAAGCCGACCAAGCTCGAGAGCTTTACCGTGCACTGCGCCGAGCTGTGCGGAATCTGGCACGGCTACATGTCCAACGCGGGCAAAGTGGTCACGCCGACCGCGTTCGAAACCTGGATTCGGGGCGAACAGAAACGGCTTGCGCCGGCGACCAAGGTATTGCCCAAGTACAGCACCACCTACCTACCCGAACCATTGAGGCGTGGAGAATGAGCACAGCAAGCGCAGCCGCAGCAGCCCCGCAACCGATCCGCGCGCCCGTCTGGCGGCGCCTGCTCGGCTTCAACCTCCTGACCGCCGTGATCCTCGGTATCGGCGGCTACTACCTGGGCTGGTGGATCGGTCACCTGATCAACGGCCCGAGCTTCGAATACGAGAGCGCCACCGACGAGAACGACGTCGCCCTGCTGCTCGGCTACATCTTCGGCGTCGTGGGCTTCTTGGTCGGCCTCGGCTTCGTCAACTACCCGATCTCGCGGCTGCTCGGACGCCCCGCGTCACTGCGCGAGAAGGAGAGCGAGGGCACCGGGCGCTACTTCGGCCTGTGCACCGACCACAAGGTCGTGGGGATCCAGTACCTGGTGGGGATCGGCGTGTTCTTCTTCGTCGGGGGCGTCAACGCGATGCTGATCCGCGCCGAGCTGCTGCACCCCGTACCCACGCTCATCGGCCCCAATCAATACCTGTCCCTGGTCGGCATGCACGGCACGATGATGATGGGAATGATGACCTCGGGCATCCTCGGCCCATTCGCCAACTACTTCGTGCCGCTGATGATCGGCGCCCGACGCATGGCCTTCCCGCGCATCGAGGCGCTGACCTTCTGGCTGCTGATGGCCGCTGGTTTCATCCTCGTCTCGACGATCTTCTTCGGCGGCTTCCCGACCGGCTGGACCGGCTACGAGCCGCTGAACGACGAGGCGGTGATGGGGATGGACTCCTACATCGTGTTCTTTGCGCTCGTTGGGATCTCGATGGCGCTGCTGGGGCTGAACATGATGGCCACGATCATCACGATGCGCGCGCCTGGCCTGACCTGGTCGCGCCTGCCGATCTTCGTGTGGTCGGTGTTCGCGACCGCGATCCTGATGGTGCTCGCCGCGCCGATGCTGATCGCGACGCTGGCGATGGCGGCGCTCGACCGCACGATCAACACCTCGTTCTTCCTCACCGCCGGCGGCGGCAGCTCCTACCTGTTCGAGAACCTGTTCTGGTTCTTCGGGCACCCGGAGGTGTACATCCTCGCGCTGCCGGGCTTTGGGATCGTGCTCGAGCTGCTGCCGGTGTTCACGCGCAAGCCGCTGTGGGGCTACCGCCTCGCGATCTCGGGCATGCTCGGCGTCTCGCTGCTGAGCTTCTTCGTGTGGCAGCACCACCTGTTCGTCAGCGGCATCAACGGTGACCTGCGCCCGTTCTACATGCTCTCCACGGAGATCATCTCGGTCCCCACCGGCTTCATCTTCCTGTGCGTGATGGGCACGCTGTGGAAGGCACGAACGTCGTTCAGCGTGCCGATGCTCTTCTGCCTGGCATGGACCTTCAACTTCCTGATCGGCGGCCTCTCCGGCGTGGTGCTCTCGGACGTTCCCACCGATACGGGCCTGCACGGCAGCTTCTTCGTGATGGCCCACTTCCACTACACGATCATGGGCGGGCTGATCTTCAGCTTCTTCGCCGGGATCTACTACTGGGTGCCGAAGATGCTCGGCCTGCGCTTCAACGAGATGCTGGCGAAGGCGCATTTCTGGCTGATGTTCATCTTCTTCAACTCGACCTTCCTGCCACTGTTCGTGCTCGGCCTGAAGGGTATGCCCAGGCGCGTCAGCACCTACGAACCGAGCCTGCAGGGACTCAACGTGTGGGTCTCGATCTCGGCGTTCGTGCTCGGCTTCTCGATGCTGATCTTCATCTTCAACGTGATCTACTCGCTGGTGTTCGTGCGCGAGCCCGCCGAAGCCAACCCGTGGCGCTCTAAGTCGCTCGAGTGGCAGGTGCCGACCCCGGTGCCGGTCAACAACTTCGAGCAGATCCCGGTAATCGACCGCGACCCCTACGACTACGGCACGCCGGCCCCGATCGGCGGCGGCCAGCCCGCGGCGGCGGGGGCCTGAGCGATGTCATCTCCGAGCGAGAAGCTGCCACTGGGGCTGATGGTCCCACCCGTGCCCGCCGGTGCCGAGATCCCGCCCGAGCCGCCCGATGTCGGCGCGCGCGCGCTGTCGGTCGCATCGCGAATGCTGTGCGGCGCCTCGACGTTCTTCTTCCTGGCGTTTGTGTTCGCGTACTTCTACCTGCGCTCGATCAACGCGGACGACATGTGGCACCCCAAGCACGTCAACCCCAACCAGGGGCTCGGTGCCGCGTTCATCGTCTGCATCCTGCTGAGCGCGGGGCTGACGATCGTCGCGGGGCGCCGTATGAAGGCCAAATCGCCCAGCTGGCTGGCGCCCGGGATCGGCGGTGTGGTGCTTGGCCTGGCGGCGGTCGTGCTGCAGTGCATCGAGTACACCGTGCAGCACTTCGGGCCGACCAACGGCGGCTACGCGAGCGTGTTCTGCGCCTGGAGCGGGTTCTACCTGATCGCGGTGCTGTTCACGATGTACTGGCTGGAGACGCAGCTCGCGACCGAGCTGCGCGCACGACGCTCACCCGCCGCCGTCGACGGGGATATCAAGGACCCCGATCAGCTGATCGCGCCCGCGCTCGACGCGGCTGTGTTCTACTGGAGCTTCCTGGCCGGGATCGGGATCGTGACGTACGTAACGCTGTATCTTCTGTAGCGTCACTTAGGAGGCCTGATGCCAGAGACCGTATTGCCGATCGCCTCCGGTTTCCTCACCGGCTCGATCCTCACGCTCGTGCTGCCCCTCGGGGTCTTGATCTGTGTGGCGATCTGGTACGTCGTGATGTGGAATCACGACTCGGGCGAACGCTGAGCGGCTGGGCGCAACTCTGTGCGAAAGCGCGCTCGGCTCATTGAGCGGCGAGTTTGGGAACGTCGTGGGCGATCTCGCTCGGTTCGAACGTCGCCGGATAGATCGTGGTCAGCTTGCCGCTCGCGCTGATCCCGTAGACGAGCGCGGAGTGCGAGATCAGCTGCGGCTGGCCGACCTCGCGTTCGGAGCCGACGTTCCAGGCCGCCCATGTCGGCGCCAGTTCTGCTGCCGAGCCGATCAGGTACTGCATCCTGCCGGTCATCTCGTGATCGGAGACGAACCTCGCGACGTTGGCGGGCGTGTCGCCGCGCGGGTCCACCGACACGGCGATCACCTGTACCTCCGAGTCGCGCCGGCCGAGCATGTTCAGCGCGACGCGCAGGTTGGAGGCGATCAGCGGACAGATATCGGGACAGTTGGCGTACAGGAACGTGACCAGCACCGCCTTGCCGCGATATTGGCTGAGCGATACCGGCTGACCGCTGTAGTTGCGCAGATGAATCGGCGGCGCCGGCTTGGCGGGCAGCGCGAGCGTTCCATAGAAGCCATCGCCGGGACGCGTCTGCTGGGCTCCCCCGGGCAGCACGGGCTTCGCGGTGCCCTTGACGAACAGGAAGCTCGCCGCCCCCGCGAGCGCGAGCAACAGCATCATCGCCGGCAGCACCACCAGCCACATCCGCGGTGGCGTGGCTCTGCCGGGGCTAGTGGTCTGCTCGCTCATCCCGCTCCATCCCCCGCAAGCGAGTCTACCGCCGTGTCGCGATCGCGACTCAGCTCATGTCGACGTAGCCGGTCGCTTCGGTGGGACCGCGTACGTTGGCCGCAACCTTGTTTTCGTAGTTGCCCTCGATCGTCTGGATCTGGCCGCTGGGCAGCACGTCGCGGACGATCCCAACGTGTTCGTCGCCGAACACGATCAAATCGCCCGGCTGCGGCACGACGCCCGGCCCGTTCGGGATCGCGCGCCCGGTGCTCTGCGCCCACGACCACACGTCTGCGACCGCGCCGGCGCCCTGCCCGTCCGCGCCAATCGGCTCGCCAGCCTGGCTCGCCACCCAAGAGGCGAAGTACGCGCACCAAGGTGCTCCAGGGACCGCTCCAGCAGTGGCGGTGCGGTACTGCGCGATCGCCGGCGATTCGTTCGAACCTGGCGGCTGCTCGGTCTGACCCAGCTGGCTTTCGGCGATCGCCACGATGCGCGCGCCTGGCGTGTCTTGCGCGGAGGACCCGACACCCGCAAGGGCCGAGGAGCCGACGACACCGTCGGCGTTTTGCAGATAGGCGGTATCGAGGGCGTCGACGCCGCTCACGGCCGGCGCGCTCGTCGACCCGGGCGCACTGCCGAGGACGGGAGGGCTGCTCAGCCCGACGGCGCTGCTCAGGCCCGCTGCGGTCGAGGCGTTGGCGCCGTCGAGCAGCGCTGCAGCGGACGCGGACGCCGAGGAGCCTTCGGGGGCGGCGCTTGCATAGCCGCCGCTCGCCCGCTTGAGCGCGCTCGCAAACGCGGATCCGCCACCGGCGGACGCGGCACTGGAAGCCGGGGCTTCGGCGCCGCCGGTGAGCGCGGAGCCTGACCCGACGAGCACCGCCGGGTCGGCGAGCTCTTGGCGGATCGCGGAGACGCGCTGCACCGTGGCCTCGAGGGTCATCGCCCGAGTAATCGGCAGGGATTCCGGCGCCGTTAGCAGCGGAACTGTCTAGTAGCGAGCTGCGTGCTGTCTCGTCCCCGTGTGCTGCTCGAGCCTTGAGCGCCGTCGCGTCGGCGCCATTAAACGGGGACGGGCGGCCGTCACCGCCCGTCCCACCACCGTTCCCTCGATGAAGCGGCGGTATGTGGCTTCCGTCGGCCCAATGCGGGCCGCCCGAAGCGTTATGACCCGTCTGCCCGCCAGCGGCCGATGCAAAAACATCGGCCGACGGTCAGTTGGGCTTCACTGCAGCGGTGGCGTCCTCTAGGCGCCACCGCTGAGGAAGTTCTTGACTAGTAGGACTAGCCTTGTTCGATGAGGTGCAGCGCCGCGTCGGGCAGCTGGTTGGCCTGCGCGAGAATCGCGACGCCAGCCTGCTGCAGCACCTGGTCCTTTGTGAAGTTGGTCATTTCCGTGGCCATGTTCACATCAACGAGGGCGCTGACAGCCGAGGTCAGGTTCTGGCTGTAAACTTCCAGGTTGGACTGGGTGTACTGGATGCGGTCCTGAACGGCACCGAATTCACCGGCGAGACCTGAAACCGTAGCCACCGCTTCATCGAGTTCCTTGAGCCCGGTGGGGGGGTGTTCGGTGTTCAGTTTGGTGATGTTTTTGTTCAGTTCAACTACTTTTTCCTTGAATTCGGCGATTTCTTCCTTCACTTCTTTGACTTCTGCTTCTGTTTTGCCGCCTTTGGCGAGCGTTTCCTGCAGTTTGCCGATTTCTTTTTCTTCAGTTTCGATTTCTTTCTTGAATTCTTTGACTTCTTCCTTTTCGGCTTCGCCAAGGCCGTTGAGCAGCCTTTCGCCGAGCGTCGACGGTTCAAGCTCGCTTTCGATCGCCGAGTACAGCTTGACGGTCGTGACGCTGATCGATTCACCATCGTTGGCGCCGACCTGGAACTTGATTTCTTCCGCGGCGTTGAGCAGGTTCTTGCCGTTGAAGCTCGTCGTTTCACCGACCCGCTTGATCTCGTCCGTCAGCTGCGAGACCTCGGAGATGATCGCTTTCTGGTCTTCTTCGGAGGTCGTGCCGTTCGAGTACTCGACGCCCAGCTCGCGAACTCGCTGGAGCATCTGGTTGACATCGTTCAGCGCGCCCTGAGCCGTCTGGGCCATGGCGACCGCGTCCTGGATGTTTTCGCCAGCCTGGTTGAGCCCGTTGACCTGGCTCGTGAGGCTCTGGCTGATCGCGTAGCCGGCGACGTCGTCGGCGGCCGAGTTGATCTTGAGGCCCGAGGACAGACGCTGCATCGCCTGCGAGAGCATGTTCTCGGTGCCGTTGAGGTTCCTGCTGGCGTTCAACGCCTCCAGGTTGTTGTTGATCGTGAGGCCCATGCGTTCATCTCCTTGATGACGTTTATTTGGTTAGGTCCCGAGCCGACTCCGTGTCGACCCACGCGATTTATCGTCACCGCGCCGGGAAACTTGAGGCAGAACTCCTCTCGCCGACGGGTTTCCCGCCCGCGGCCTCGATTCCTGCCTGCGAATGCGCGCGCTCAGACGCGGATGTCGACGTGCGGATGCTCACCATCATCCGGGTGCTCGGGCTGCGGCGGCGGCTCGCGCCGTGCGCGCTGGCGAGCGTCCTTGGAGGGACGATCGCGCTCGCGCGAGATCCGCTCGAGCGGATCGACCGGCAGCCGCGCCGCGGGCGAGATCCGCGGCGGCCCGGGCGCGATCGGGTGTATCGGGTCCACCGCGCCCCCTCAGCCCTCAGGAGGCCCTCGCGGCCGGGCGCTCAGCGCTCGGCGCCGGCAGCCCGCGCCGGGCGCCGGCGGGTTGCGCGGCCGCGAGCAGCTGCTGCTCACGGCCCTTGAGCTCGAGCATCACCAGGCGCCGCCAGACGAACACGGCGCCGCCCCATGCGACCACGTAGCAGACGAGGCCGGCCACGAGCGCGCGCAGGCCGGCCGCGGCGAGCGTGTTGGTTGGCGACGACAGGTAGCCGCCGAGCACGAAGCCGGCGAGCCCGCCCCAGCCCTTGGCGCGCGCGACCGAGCGCGCGGCGCGCGGGTGCGCGGCGACACTGGGTGCGCCCCCATCGGGCTCATCGCCCTGCTCGTCCTTCTTCTTCTTGGCATCCTTGCCGCTCTTCTTCGCGTCCTTGCCCGCCGCGTCCTTGCCCTTCGCATCCTTGCCCTTCGCCTCGTTGCCCTTGGCGTCCTGCTTCGCTGGTGCTCGGGGCTCGGGCGAGGCCGCCACGGGCTCGGCTGGAGCCTCGCGCGTCGCGGGTGCCGCCTCTGTCGCTGCTTCAGCTGCCATCGCGATCAGCCATTCTGCAAGCCTCGCTGGCGTTCAGCGCGCTGGCACTCGAAGATGAAGCGTATCAACCGGCGACGATCGAGCTCGCTGATCGACTTGAACGCGACCGCGCGGCGTCCCTGGCGGTCGACCCGCACAACTTCGCCTGTACCGCTGATCAACAGCACGCCCGGCGTGAGCGTGATCTGGAACTGGACCTCCTCGCCGATCTTCAGCGTGTCGGGGCCGGCGAGCAGGAAGCCACCGCCGCTGAGATCGACGGTGTAGCTCTCGGTCGCGCTCCTGCCGCGACCGCTGTAGACGATCGCCGGACGCGCGGACATGATGCGCACGTACTCGCGTTCCTGGAGCACCTCGATCGAGCGCGGCGACTCGATCCGCAGCACATCCGGATCGGAGGGATCCTCGACCGTGACCGTGCCGCTCAGGCGCACACGTCCCTGGGGAGCGACGAACTCGAGCACCATGCCCTCGAGCTCACGCTGGCCCAGCGGCCCGATCGGCACCATGATCGCCACCAGCAACGAGTCCGCGCCGCGCTCGAGCACGCGAGCGGCGATCCCCTCGCCGCCACGGAGCACGAGCGTCACCGTCTGCGAGCGCTCGGGCAGCGCCACGGGCTTTGACTTCTGCTCTGCGCCGCGGCCGAATCTCATGGCAGCAGCCTCTCCGCGAGCGCGCTCGGCGCGAGCTGGCGCAGCCGCCAGCCGCCGGCTCGCGCATGTTCGAGCATGTACTCAGGCGCAAGGCCGAACCTGCACGCGGCCTCGACGGCCACGCCGATCTGGTCGGTCTCATCGGCGTGCGTGACCGCGAGCGCGTTGGCGCCGAGCGGCTTCAGCGCCTGCAACAGCTGCGCGGCCGCGGTCGCGCCCAGCGTCGCCGGCAGCGCTACGACCACGCGCTCGGGCTCGAGCTCGGTGAGCAGCCGCGCGAGCTCGCGGATACCCGCGCGATCGGAGGGCGAGACGCTCGGCGTGTCGAGCACGGCGATGCCGTCGCCTCGCGCCCGGCGCAGCGCCCGCAACGCGCGTGGAGCGCGCGCAGCCGAGGGCTTCATGATGTAAGGGCTGATGATCAGCTGCAGCTCGCCGCGCGCGGGCTCGCGCGTGATCGTCGCGAAGCTCGCCGGCAGCGAGCTGCTCTTGCGATAGGCGCCGAGCAATGCTGCGCAGCATGTCGTCTTGCCGGAGCCACCAGCACCGACGACGACGATCACCGCACCCTTGCTTCCTAGCGGCGGCGCGACCGGAATCCGCTGCGCAAGCGTCGCGCGCACGGCCTGTGCCAGGCCCGCGCGGGGCGCGAGCGCGAGCGCATGCGCACCGGCGCCGTCGATCAGCTCGTTCGCCAGCTCCTCGCCGATGCCGCAGCGGCGCAGGCTCCTGGCGACGCCGGCGCGGGCGCGTCCCTGCGAGCCGGGCGCGACCTCGCGCCGCTCGCCGGCCGCCCAGCGCGGTGTCGGCGCGGGCTGTGCCGAGGACGCGAAGGGCGCAGGCGCGGCTGCCGGCCTCAGCCCGTGCTGTGCCCCTGGATCGGGGAACTCGCTGCTCCACGGCGTCGGCTCGCCGCGCGGCGCGGCTGGCGCACGCGGCGGGATCTTCGCGCGGTCGGCACGAGCGAGCGCCGCCAGGTGCGCGGTCACATAGGCACTGCCCGCCCGCGACTGCGAGGCGGGCTCGCGCGTGTAGAACGGCGGCGGCGCAGAGGGTCCAGGCGGCGTAGAGGATCCAGGCGGCGCGGAGTGGCCAGATGGCGCATAAGAGCCAGGCTGCGCATAGGGGCCAGACGGCGCATAGGGCGACGGCGGCGGCGGCCTGCCCGCGGAAGGGGGCGCATAGCCCAGCATCGGTCGCTGCACGGCGTTCACGGGCAGCTGCGGGGCAGGCGCTGCGACGGGCTGCTCGGGTTGGGGCGGCGCGTAGGCGCCGGGCAGGCTCGTGGGCGCGGGACGATATTCAAGGGCCGGCGCGGGTCCGGCGGCAGGCTGCGCAGGCACGCCCTGCGCAGACAGGCCCTGCGCAGGCAGGCCCTGTGCGGACAGGGCCTGTGCAGACGCCGCCGCAGGGGCGGCCGGCGCCGCGCGCGCCGGCTCTGGCGTTGCAGCGACGGCGGCATCTTCGTCGTAGAGGTCGACTCCCGGGGTCCCACGCATCGCCTCGATCTCGACGTAGGTGCGCTGGAAGAACCCGAGCACGCCGCCGGTCAGCCCTTCGCGCCGACGCACGATGATCGCCTCGGCGCCGAGGTCGCGCTGAATCTGTGGCACGAGCTCGTCGACCGAGCGTCCGCGGTATACGCGGGTCGCGGCCTCGCCGCCGTTGCCGAAGCGGGCGCGAGCCTCGCGTCCGAGCGCTTCGAGCAGCTCCCCAGGCGTGCTCATACGTCCTCCTTCGGAGGCGCAGGGCGCCAAGATGAGCAGTAGCGGCGAAACCTGCTCATGCGTGGATCACACCGATCGTTTCGACGTTGATCCCCGGCGCGATCTCGTTGTAGGAGCACACTGCGAGGTGCGGCTGGGCCTGCGCGATCAGCCGCCGCAGGTGGCGGCGAATGCGCGCCGAGCAGAGGAGAACAGGTCCCCCCCCACCCTTGCCGCCGCGCGCGCCGCGCGCGGTCGCGTGCTCGACCTGCGTGCGCAGCGCGGTGACGATCGCCTGCGCACGCGGCGGATCCATGGCGAGGTACTCCCCGTCCGTGGTCTGGGTGATAGAGGTGGAGACCTCCTGCTCGATGGCGGGGTCGAGGGTTATCGCTTGCAGTCGCAACTGCTCGTCCAGGTGGGGAGCCGTGATCGCCCGGCCCAACGCCTGGCGAGCGTACTCCGATAGGAGGCTTGTGTCACGTGTTGTTCGCGCCTTGTCGCCAATCGCCTCCACGATCGTGCCGAGATCGCGGATCGGCACGCCCTCGGCGAGCAGCGACTGCAGCACGCGCTGGATCTCACCGAGCGACAGCGCGTCGGGCACAACCTCCTCGACGACCGCGGCGTTGGTCTCCTTGAGCTTGTCGAGCAGCGCGCGCACGTCCTGGCGCGTGAGCACCTCGGAGGCGTGGTCGCGGATCGTCTCGGTGAGGTGGGTCACGATCACCGACTCCGGGTCGACGACGGTGTAGCCCAGCGCCTCCGCCTCCCCGCGCGCGGACTCCTGGATCCACACCGCCTCCAGACCGAAGGCGGGCTCGCGCGTGGGGATCCCCGCGAGCGTTCCGCTGGCGTCGCCGGGGTCCATCGCGAGCAGGTGCCCGGGCATGATCCGCCCGCGCGCGACCTCCGAGCCGCGCACCTTGAAGACGTACTCGTGCGACTCCATGCCGAGCTCGTCATGGATGCGCACCGGAGGGATCACGAGGCCGAGGTCGCCGGCGATCTGACGGCGGATCATGCTGACGCGACGCAGCAGCGCGCTGCTGGAGCCCGCGCCGGCGTCGACCAGCGGAACCAGGCCAAAGCCGATCGCGAGCTCGAGCGTGTCGATCCCAACCTCGGACATCGGCTCATCGCCCGCTTTCGGCAGCGCCGCTTGGGCCAGGGCCGCGTCACGCGCGGCGACGTCCGCATCCATCGCGCCGGGCATCCCATGGCGCACCGCCCAGCCGATCGCACCGAAGATCCCGGCGATCAGCAGGAACGGCAGCTTCGGCAAGCCCGGGATGAGCGCGAACAGGCCGATCGCGCCGGCAGCCACCAGCGGCGCCTTGCGCTGCCTGAGGATCTGGTTGGCGATGTCCGAGCCGAGGTCGCGGTCAGAGGCGGCGCGGGTGACGATGATGCCGGTGGCGACCGAGATCAGGAGCGCGGGGATCTGCGCCGACAGGCCATCTCCGACGGTCAGCAGCGAGTACTGGTGCGTGGCTTCGGTGAAGCCGAGGCCACGCTGCAGCATGCCGACGATGATCCCGCCGACGAGGTTGATCGCGGTGATGATCACCGCTGCCATCGCGTCGCCTTTGACGAACTTGGAGGCGCCGTCCATCGCACCGTAGAAGTCGGCCTCCTGCGCGATCTCCGCGCGGCGCGCCCGCGCCTGTTCGTCGGTGATCAGGCCCGCGTTGAGGTCGGCGTCGATCGCCATCTGCTTGCCGGGCATCGCGTCGAGCGTGAAGCGAGCGCCGACCTCCGCGACGCGCCCGGCGCCGTTGGTGACGACGACGAACTGGATCACAACCAGGATCAGGAAGATCACGAGCCCGACGACGACGTTGCCGCCGACGACGAATTCGCCGAACGCCTTGACGACACTGCCGGCGTTGCCGCTGGTGAGGATCAGCCGCGTCACCGACACGTTGATCGCCAGGCGGAACATCGTCGTCAGCAGCAGCAGGCTCGGGAACGCGGCGAAGTCGAGCGCCTTGCCGAGGTACATGGTGGCGGAGACGATCGTGAGCGCGGCGGCGATGTTGACCGTGATCATCAGGCTCAGCAGCGCCGAGGGCAACGGTACGACGAGCATCGTCACGACCATCACCACCGACACGGCAGCCAGCAGGTCGGTGTGGCGCAACAGCCTGCGCAGGCCGGGGCTGTTCACGACGCGAGCCTCTTGGGAGCGACCGCGGAGCGCCGCCCGGCGAGCTTGTAGACAAAGGCGAGCACCCGCGCGACGGCGGCGTAGAGCTCCTCCGGGATCACCTGCCCGATCTCGACGGAGGCGTGCAGCGCGCGCGCGAGCGGTGGGTCGGCGAGCACCGGGACGTCGTGCTCTTCGGCGACGCGCTTGATCTGCACGGCGATCAGATCCTTGCCCTTGGCGACGACCTCGGGGGCGATGCGCGTGCCGTCGTACTTGAGCGCGACGGCGAAGTGGGTCGGGTTGGTGACGACGACGTCGGCGTCGGGAACGGCGGCCATCATGCGCGCCCGCGCGGCCTGCATCGCGCGTCGGCGCAGCGCCGCGCGGACCTCGGCCGAGACGCCGTACTGACGCACCTCGTCCTTGACTTCCTGCTTGGTCATCTTCAGCTGCTGCTCGTGGCGGTGGCGCTTCCAGGCGTAGTCGACGAGCCCAACGAGCAGGTAGGCGAAGGCCGCATGCTGCGCGACCGCGAGCGCGCTGGTGCCGGCCAGCACACCGAGCGCCGCCGGGGAGATGCCAACCTCGGCGGCGAGGCCCGTCAACCCCGGCAACAGCGCCAACGCCGCCACCGCGCCGACGACCGCGACCTTGGCAACCGTCTTGAGCGCTTCGAACAGCGCGTTGGGGCCCACCAGGTTCTTGAAGCCCGAGGCCGGGTTGATGCGGCGGAAGTCTGGTTTGAGCGCCTGCGGGGTCGGTCTGAAGCCGACCTGCGCGACGCCCGCGAGCACGCCGGCGACCATGCACCCCCCGGCGATCGGCGCGACCGCGAGCAGCATCGTCGCGAGCGTCGCGTGCATCAGGCCCTCGAGCCCGGCGCCGGTCGTAGCTCCGTTAGCCTCAGGGATCTCGCCGAGCATGTCACGGAACACCGCCACGCCGGCGGAGACGACCCGCGGCCCGGTGAGGCTGATCATCAGCAGCCCGGTGATCACCACCACCGAGCCGCCGAGATCGTTGCTGCGCGCGACCTGCCCCTTCTCGCGCGCGCGTTTGCGGTGCTTCGGGGTCGCCTTCTCTGTGCGGTCCTCGCGGGGCATCGCTGCTCAGGCGACGTGCATGGCGCCGAGCGCGTCACCGACGCTCACCGACAGCTGGTTGGAGATCCAGTTGGCTGTGAACGGCAGCGAGGCGCCGACCACAAGCAGCGCGACCGCCACCTTCGTGGGGAACCCGACCGCGAACACGTTCAGCTGCGGGACCACGCGCGAGACGACCCCGAAGGCGACGTCGGTGATCAACAGCGCCACGAGCACCGGCGCAGCAACCTCGAGCGCGGCTGCGAACACGGTCGAGAACACCTGCTCGGCGCCACCCACGAGCGATTTCAGCTGCGGCCCGCTGCTCACCGGCACCAGTTGGAAGGTGCGGGCGAGGCCACGCAGCGTCCACGCGTCGCCGTCGATGACGAGGAAGATCAGCGTCCCCACGAGCGAGTAGAAGCGCGTGATGACAGCTGTTTCCTCGCCGTTCATGGGGTTGATCAGGCTGCCGTAGGAGAAGCCGGAGAGCACGTCGATGATTCCGCCGGCCGATTCGAGCGCCGCCATCAGGACCGCGAGCGTGAACGCGAAGCCGAGCCCGACGAGCAGGCCCTCGACCGCGAGCGCCGCAAGCGTCATCGGGTCGCTGGGGATCTGCTGACCGTGCAGCGCGACGGGCGTCAGCCCGACCGAGATCCCGACGGCGATGATGCCGCGGACGTGTGGCGGGATGATCTGCGAGGAGAACAGCGGCGCGATCACGAACAGCGGCGTCACGCGCGCGAGCACGAGGATAAAGCCCGCAAGGTCGTTGCCCGCCAGCTGGCGCAGCAGCTCGTTCACGAGCCGACCATCGAGGGGATCGAGGTGAACAGCGCAGTCGTGTAGGCGACGAGCTGGCCGAGCATCCACGGGCCGAGCAGCACGATCACGACGGCCACGCCCGCGATCTTTGGGATCAGCGAGAGGCTCTGCTCCTGGATCTGCGTGACGGCCTGGAAGACGCTGATCAAGAGGCCGATCACGAGCGCCACGAGCAGCAACGGTCCCGCGATCTTCAGCGCGAGGCTCATGGCCTGGGATGCGAGGTTGACGACTGTGTCTTGGTTCACGAGGGACTCCTAGTGGAAGCTCTGAACGAGCGCCTTGATGACCAGATCCCAGCCGTCGACGAGCACGAACAGCAGGATCTTGAATGGCAGCGAGATGAACGTCGGCGGCAGCATGATCATGCCCATGCTCATCAGCACCGAGGAGACGATCAGGTCGATGATCAGGAACGGCAGGAAGATCAGAAAGCCGATCTGAAACGCGGTCTTGAGCTCGGAGACGATGAACGCGGGGATCAGCACCTCGGTCGGCACTTCGGCGCGCTTGTGCGGCGTCTTGGCGTGCGCGAGGCTGACGAACAGAGAGATGTCCTCGACGCGCGTCTGGCGGAACATGAATTCCCGCAGCGGCTGCTCGGCTCGTACGATCGCTGTGGTGGTGCTGATCTTGTTCGCGCTCAGCGGTTCGATCGAGTCCTTCTTGATCGCGCCGATCGTAGGCGCCATCACAAAGATCGTCAAAAACAGCGCGATCCCCACCAGCACCTGGTTGGGCGGCGCGGTGGTCGTGCCGACGGCGGTGCGGATGAAGCCCAGCACGATCAGGATGCGGCTGAAGCCGGTGACGGTGAACAGGATCGCCGGCACCAGCGTCAAGCCGCCGACCAGCAGCAGGATCTGGACGGCGTTGCTGGAGTTGACGTTCAGCGCCGCAGCAAAGTTCAACGGCGCAGCGACGTTCAAAATCGAGCCGGCGCTCATCGGCGGACCGTCAGTTCGCGCAGGCGGCCAACCACCCCAGAGGACGGCGAGGGCATCCGCATCGGGTCCGAGCGTGAGCCCCACCCCCCCGCGACGGGGCTGTGGGAGGAGTGCTCACCACCGCCGGTGATCTCGCCGCGATCGTAGGGGCCATGCTCGATCGGCAGCGCCCGCTGCGCGGGGCGCCCGCCCTGGGCGAGCGCGCGACCGGTGCCGGTGACGATCTGCGTGGCGGCAGCTACGAGCCGTGAGCGCTCGGGAACGATCAGTGCTTCGGGATCGGCGAGCAGGCCGGCGTCGCGCGCCTCTTCCTCGGTATAGCGGTGGATCGGGGCGACGCCGTGCTCGGTGCTGCCGAGCAGCACGTAGTCGCTGCCGGCGCGCACGAGGTGCACCGAGCGCCCGGAGCCGAGCGTCAACGCGGCGACACTGGCAAGGCCGGCACTGGTCATCTGCGGGTCCCGGCCGGCCTTGACCTGGCGCAGGATCCAGGCGAGCCCCCAGATCACGGCGATCACGATCGCGAGGCCGACGATCGTGCGCACGATGCTGGCGCCGCCGGCGCTGGTCGTGTGCGCCTGAGTGCTTGTCGAACCGCCCAAGGTAAGGGGCGTGTTTTCGCCGCCCGCCTTGAGCGAGGGCTTGAACGCCGACGCTGGGCTCGCGAATGCGAGCACGCAGGCGCCGAACGCCGCGGTCGCCGTCGCGACCGCACGGGAGAGCGATATCCACTTGATCATCGAGGGACGACTCCGAGGAAGAGTCGCCCGTGTTATCGGCCCTGCGACGGAGGTCTTGAGCGCGCACGCGGCGCGCGGCGCGCTACTCCGTCAACGCGGCGACCTGCACACCCCAGAGGCCCTCAGCGGTGACGACAAGGCTGCCGTTGGCGAAGCACAGGCCATTGGCGAACAGCTCGACCGGCTCCTCTGCGCGCTGGTCGAGCTCGACGACGACGCCTTGGGCCAGATCCAGTGCTGCGCCCAGCGGAAGGTGGGTTCTGCCCAGCTCAGCCCATACGCGCACGAAGATGCTGCGCAGCATCGTCGGATCCTCGGGGTGCTCGCGCGTGTCGTGCAGATGTGCGCGAGCCCGTTCGAGCTCAGCGCGGCCGAGCTTCGCGTAGGTGTCGGCGCGCACCGGCAGCTCGCCGGTCGCGGTGAGCTTGACGGCGCGCCTGGCGCCACTGCGCCCGGGGTGCCCGCGCCCGAGCGAGACGCCCTCGGCGAACAGCAGCACGCCGTCCTCGGCGCGATCTTCCAGCGCCAGGAGCGAACCAGGGGTCACTTCGAGCATGCGCTCGATCGGCATCTGCACGGAGCCGACCTCCGCACGCAGCAGCACCTGCGCTCCGGCTACACCGCGCCGCAGGGCATCGGTGAGATGCGGGTCGCGGCTTGCGAGCTGCACTCCGCCACCGCGGATCCGCTCGGTGATCGGCTCGATCGCGCCCCATGGGATCAACAGCGACATCGCTGAGCCGAGCCCGTCGATCTTCACCTCGAGCGCCACCGACAGGGTGGGTTCGCCGACCGGCATCAACACGCCTGCGTCGCCTTCGGTGTCGACGGCGCCGCGCGTCAGCAGCGCGCCGCCGAGCTCATCCCATGCGCTCGACAGCTGCTGGACGATCGCATCGAGCATCCCGCGTGCGAGCACCCAGTCGATTTCGGTCAGATGGCGTTCGGCGGCGGCCTGGGACGCCTTGCCGCCGAGCAGGCATTCCAGCGCCTGCAGCACCAGCGGGCGCTCGACGCTCATCATCATGTGCCGTTCGATCGTCTCCGCCTCGACGGCAACCGCGATCGAGTCCGCCGGCAGCTGCGCCTTGGCCGCCGCCCAGGTGTGCTGGCTGATGTCGCTTACGGCGACCTCGACGTCGGCGTTCAGCTCGCCGCCCAGCGAGCCGCCGAGCGTCTCGCAGAAGCCGTCGAGCGCGCGTAGGATGCGGCGCCTGAGCTCGGTCGTGAACTTGGTCGGCTGGGAGAAGTCGAGCGCGCGCACCTCGTCGATGACCTCGCCCGAGGAGCCGGCGACAGTGGTCTGCTCCGCCTCCTCGACGTCGGCGAGATCGCCTTGCTGCTCGCTCTCCTCGACGTTCACGCGGACGTGTCCTCCGCGCTGGGCGATGCGTCCTGCACGCTGGGCGATCCGGCGGCGTCCGTGTTCGCCGGCGGCGCCTCGGCGACCGCGGCGGGAGCTGCGACCTGCTCCCCGTCTGCCTCGCCGCCGGCGGCTCGCTGAGCGTGCTCCGCATCGGACTGACCGTCGAGTATCTCGGTGACGCGCAGACCGTACTGCTCGTCGATGACGACCACCTCGCCGCGCGCGATCGAGCTGCCGTTGACCAGCAGGTCGGCTGTTTCGCCGGCGAGGCGCTCGAGCGTGACGACCGACCCGATGCGCAGGTCGAGCGTCTCTCCGACGGTCATGTGCGTGCGCCCGATCTCGACGCTCAGCTCCATCGGTATCTCGCTCAGGCGGCTGAGGTCGACCTCGGCGCCGGAGTCGGCGCCGAGCGTGGGCGCGGACGGGCTTCCATCACTCCCCTGATCGAACTGCTCGTACTCGATCGTCTCGGTCACGCGCGCTCCTATTGGACTGTCAGGTCTGGAAACAGCACGGCTACGACCTTGACGTCTGTCTGTTGGTTGATCGCTTTCAGGATCTGGTGCTTGATCACCGTTCGGCCCGGGTCGGAGATGAGTGTTTCGCCGTTCTGGTTGGTCACGGCATTGGTCACGATTTCACGGACGAGCGGTTCCTCGGGCAGCGTGCCGACGGCGCTTTCGCCGCTCGAGGCCGCAGCGGTCGCTGAGGCGCCGTCGCTTTGACCTGGCGCCAGCTCCAGCGCGACCGTGATCTTGGCGAACTTGCCGTCTGCGAGGTTCATCAGGAATGGCGCCGGCATCACGTAGAGGGTTCCCTTGATCTTGTCCTTGTTGACGGGCTTCGGCCTGGTCATCTTGTAACCGATCCCCAGTATGAGAATCGGCAGGGCCACCACGAGCATTAGCTTCTTGTTCTTGAGCATGGTCCGATTCCGTCCTGACTAGGATTGACTTTCGCTTTCGCCTTCGGTCCCGTAAAGCCTGCGCATCACGATCTCGACGCGGCGGTTGCGCGCCCGGCCGGCGGCCGTGGCGTTGCTGTCATAAGGGCGCTGTTCGGCGTTGCCGGAAGCGGTGAGACGGCTGGCGCTGACGCCGTGCGAGATCAGGAAGCGCACGACGGTGCTGGCACGCGCGGTCGACAGCTCCCAGTTGCTCGGGTACAGACTCGAGTGGATGGGGACGTTGTCGGTGTTGCCTTCGACGGATATCGGGTGCGTCTCGTCGACGTTGAGCAGCTGCGAGATCTCGCTCAGCAGCCCGTCTGCCTTGGATTCGAGCGTCGCCTGGCCGGAGGCGAACAGCAGGTCGTCGGTGAGTACCCTGATCACGAGGCCGCGCGCTTCGATCGATGTCTTGCACGCTTTTGGCGAAGCCATGCGAGGCGGCATAGGCGTCGAGCTCATGCTTGATGCGCGCGAACTCCTGCGCCTCTTCTGTCCGCCTGCGACTGCTGCGCCGCCGAGGCGACGGCGCTGCTCGCGGCGCCACTGCGGCCGGTGCTGTTCTGCTCGCTGCTCGCGCCTTCGGTGGCGACGGGCTCGATCGCCTGCAGTTCGACACTTGCGGGCGTCTGCGCGGCGTTCGCGGTCGCTCCCTGCTGCGCGATCGCCTTGCCGCCGGGCAGGATCTCGCCGGAGAAGGCCGCCTTCAAGGACTTCTGCAGCGTCTGGTACTTTGAGATGTTGACCGAGGAGATCGAGAACAGGACCATGAACAGCGCCATCAGCAGCGTGATCATGTCCGCGTAGGTCAACAGCCAGCGCTCGCCGCTCTCCTCTCCACCACCGTGCTGGCGGCGGCGACCGCCTCCGCGCGCCATGATCAGGCCGCCCTTGCCTCGTCAAGGCGTGCGACGTTGTCCTCATCGCCGGCGGGACGCTCGATCGGCGGCAGGTAGGACATCAGCTTTTCGGAGACGAGCCTGGGGTTGTCGCCGGCCTGGATCGAGAGGATCCCCTCGAGCGTCATCATCCGCAGCTCCATCTCTTCGGCGGAGATCGCCTTCAGACGGTTGGCGATCGGCAGGAAGATCACGTTCGCCGAGCCGACGCCCATCAGCGTGGCGATGAACGCAGCGGAGATCGACGGTCCGAGCGCAGCCGGCGCGGCGAGGTTCTGCAGCACGTGCACGAGCCCCAGCACCGTGCCGATGATGCCCATCGTCGGCGCGAAGCCGCCGGCCTTCTCAAATGGCGCGGCGGACGCCTCGTGGCGCGCGGCCATGCCATCGACCTCGGCCTCGAGGATCGCGTGCACCATCTCCGGATCAGTGCCGTCGACGACGAGCTGCAGGGCGTTGCGGGTGAAGGGGTCCTCGATCTCCGCGAGCATCGCGTCGAGCGCCAGCAGGCCCTCGCGCCGCGCCTTGTCGGCCAGCGACACGAGCTGATCGAGCTGGCCGCGCATGTCGGGCGGTTCCGCGGAGAAGACGAGCTTGTACAGGCTCGGCACGCGCTTCATCGAGGTCATGCCGACGCTCGCGAGCGTGACTCCGGCGGTGCCCCCGAGGATGATCATCAGCGCGGGGATGTTGATGAAGGATGCGGGACTCGTCCCGTCCATCATCGAGCTCAGCAGCAGGGAGCCGAAGGCGCACCCGATTCCAATGGCTGTTGCAGCCTTCATTGCGCCCTACATCGGCCGCCGAGAGAAATCCTTCAGTCCTGACCGCCGGCCATGCACGAACGGTCGAATCGGGCTACGCGCGCTGCCCGTTTGGGACAACGCCGACCTCGGGCGACGTGCGCCGCCTGCTCGGCCGACGCTCAGCCTGCTTGAGACTAGCTCGGCTGATCCTCGACAGCGGACAGCCGCGGGTGCTCGCGTGTTGCCTCGCGATGGATAGGGCTCAGCGGCGGCTGACGGCCGGCGCCGCGCCGGCGGAACGCCTCGGCCAGCACCGCCGCGCGATAGTCGTGCACAGCGGCGGCTACCTCGTCGGGGGACTCCGCGACCACCACCTTTGCGCCGGTCGCGAGCGTGATGACCGTGTCAGGCGTCGACTTCCACCGTCACGATCATGTCGGCATTCAGTTGGAACGGCTCGTCGCTGTGCCCGAGCCGGTTGAGCGTGATCATTGACATGCCCCCTGATGACAGACATTAGCCGCAAGGTGGGACGGCTTGCTGCAAGCGCCGTCCCACCCCGGGCTCCTCGGAGTTGTTCCTGCTCTGTCACCGTCCTTTCGACGATCGACGGTTGATCGCCCGCGCACGCCTGCGCCGGCGATTCACCACCTACGCAAGCCTGCGCAGCTGGGGTTCAAGTTCGCCTACTGGACCATGCTCACCAGCGTGCCCAACATTTCGTCCGCGGTGGTGATCGTGCGCGAGTTGGCCTGGTAGCCGCGCTCGGCGGTGATCATGTTGGTCATCTCGGTCGCCATGTCGACGTTTGACATCTCGAGCTCGCCGCCGATCGTCGAGCCGTAGCCGGGGGTGTTGGGCGTGCCGACGATCGGCGCACCCGAGTTCGCGGTCCGCGCCCACAGCGAGCCGCCCAGGCGTTCGAGGCCGCTTTCGTTGGGGAACGTCGCGAGCGAGAGGTACCCGGCGGTCACTCGCTGCAGATATGTTTTCGATTCTTTGTTCTCGTCGGTGTAGCTGACCGAGCCGTCCTGCCCGATCGAGACGTTGGCGGAGCCGGGCGGGATCAGGATGTAGGTGTCTTCTTTGCCCGGTGCGTAGGTGTCGCCCGTTTCCGATTCCGCGGTGACTTCGGCGTTGCGCCCAATCACGTATTCGCCGCCCTGCGTCGTCAGGAATCCGGCCTGGTTGGTCGTCAGGTCGCCGGCGCGGGTGTACTGAGACGTTGGCGGGGATGTTCTTCGTGAGTTCTTCCGCGTTGGGGGCGCCTGGACCCACGCGCAGGAAGCCCTTGCCCTCGATCGCGATGTCGAGCGGGTTGTTGGTGGACTGGAACGAGCCCTCGGACATTTCGTTGATCGTCGCGCCGACCTGCACGCCCAGCCCGATCTGCACCGGGTTGGTGCCGCCGTTGCTCGGCGTCGGCCCAGAGGCGCCGCGGAACACCTGCGTGAGCGAGTCCGCGAACGTGACGCTCACGGCCTTGTAACCCACGGTGTTGACGTTCGCGAGATCGTTGGCGGTCTCATCGAGCATCGTCTGATTCGCATCGAGGCCGCTGATCGCGGCATACATTCCAGCCATCATCCTGACTGCCCTTCCTTTCGCGGCCTCCTCGAAGAGGTCCAGCCGTTGTCGGTACTCGCCGCTCGCCTCATGCGATGACGGCACTGTCGATGTTGGTGAACACGTTGTCCTTCATGTGTTCGGATCCGACGGCCGTGATGACCGTGCGGTTGCTGACGGACACCACGAACGCGGTGCCGTCGACAAGTACGAGGGAGTCGCGCGAGCCCTTGCTCGCGGCGCGCTGCACCCCCTGTGAAAGCCTGCCGAGCGTGCCCTGGTCGAGCTCGATGCCGCGGCGCTGCACGCGCGCGAGCGCGTGCTTGGAGAACTGCAGCTCGCTCGCTTCGCCGGCCTGCGCGAGCGTGTCCGCGAACGACGGGCCGGCGGCCGGCATTGCGGGCCGCCTCCTGTAGCGACGCGGCCCCCTTGGCCGGGCCTGCGGGCGTGACCGGGGTGGCAAGCCCACCCGGCGGGATCAGCGCGGGGTTGGAGATGGGGCTCATTCGACTTCCGTGATGCTGGCGAGGGTTATGCCCGTGACGCCTTCGACGGTGACGGTCGTACCGGACGAACTGGACTGCACGCTCTGCACCGTCCCTGTGGCCGAAGCGCCCGAGGGGCTGTTGTAGGCGACCTTGTGGCCGATCAGCTGCACCGCGCCCGAGAGCTCGCTGGCGTTCGCCAGGTTGGTCGTCTGCTCGATCTGCGTCAGCTGCGCTAGCTCGTTGACGAATTCGTTGCTGTTGCCCGGTTCAAGCGGGTTCTGCGCCTGCAGCTGGGCGACCATCAGTTTCAGGAAGTCGTTCTCGCCGAGGATGCCGTTCGACGTCCCCGAGGCGCTCGCGCCACCCGTCGTAGGAGATGACGATTCGGCGGGCGCTGCGGCTGGAGTGGCGGTGAGTGGGCTGACGGTCATGGTGTTCGGTCCTTTCGTGTTGTCAGGCGAGCACGTCGACGAGCGCGCCACCGGAGATCGCCGCGGGCGCAGCCGCGCCGCCGAGATCGCCGAGCGTCTCGGGGCTCTCAGCTTCTTCTGCGGGCATTTGTCGTGCTCGAGGCGCCAGAGCCGTCGCTGCCGCCGGCAAAGCGGCCTTCCCCAGCTCCAGTTTCAGATTGGCCGAAGGAGCTGATGTCGAGCCGCAGCAGCGGCAGGCCGAGCGAGCTCAGCGACTGGTGCAGCTCGGCGCGCCCGTCGACGAGCGCCTGCGCAGCGGCGGGCGTTTCGGCGCTGACACGCGCGAGCAGGCCCTCGCTGGTCTGGCTCAGGCGAATGCTGATGTGACCGAGCTCTTCCGGCTGCAGCGCGATCCGTGCCTGCGTAGCGCCCTGACGGGCGGCGATCTCGATCGTGGCGCGGATCGACTCGATCATGTCCTGCATGCCCACGCCGGATGCTGACGATGCGCCGGCGCCCGCGGGGGCGGATCCGGACTGCGCCTGCGCCGCCGCCGAGCCGAGCAGCGAGCTCGCTTCGGTGCCCGGCGTTGCTGAGCCCGCCGCTGAGAAGACGCCGGGAATCGCACCCGGCTGAGCCGCGGCGGCGGCTCCGGAGCTCTGCGCCGTGCCGCCGGCGCTCGCAGTGCGTGACGCCAGCGCCGGGCCGCCGGGAGCGCTGCCCGCCCCCCGCGATCGTCGCCGCCAGTCTGAGCCTGACCGGCGCTCACCGAGGCGGCGGAGCCGCCCGGAGTGCCTGGCGCGGTCGCGGCCGGTGGCGCATCCGCACGCGTTGTGGCGGGCTGTGCGGCAGCGCCTGTGCTCACCGTGGAGAGGGCTGCCGCCACCGTTGGCGACGTACTCGACTGGCCGCCTCCAGCCTGCGACGAGGGCGCCATTTCGCTCTGCGCGCTTGGCAGCGTTGCAGGTGCAGAGGACGCTGCGGTGCCGGCGCGAGGTTCGCCTGCCGTCGGCACCGAGGTGGCACCGGCGGGCGCGGAGCGCGGGACGGGCGCGGAGCCTGGGGCAGGCGCGGAGCCTGGGGCTGGCTCCGCAGGCAGGTCTACTACGCTGCTCGCGAGCGCGCTGCCGGCCTGTGTGCCGCCTGGGGATGCGCCGGCTGGAGCGGCTGTCGCTGCTGCCGGTGTGGCGGCTGCGTCCGAGCTGGCAGTGTCGGAGGATGTCCCGGCGCTCGTCGACCCGACGGCGGGCAGTGCGGCTGCGTCGTCTTGCATGGCCGTGGCGGGGCTCGCAGCAGGCGCGGACGAGCGCGTGCCGGAGCTGGGCGCACTGGAGCTGGGCGTGCGTGCGCCGGCTGCGAGTGGCGCCGTGCTCGACGGAGGCCCGCCTGCAGTCGACGCGGAACCCGGCGGGGCGGGCGCGGGAACCGAGCTTGCGCCCGCAGGGCCGCTCTTGCTTGTGCTTGCCACGGTGTCGGAGGCGGCCGCGGCTTTGACGTCGGAGTGCGCGGCGGCCTCGCTCGTGCTCGCGCTCGCCGTGCTCGCCGTATTCGCCGAAGCTCGCGCCGGTTCAACCGCGATGCCCGCGTCAGGGCCGGGCTGCACGGTCGCACGCGAGGATCCGCCAGCTTTCTGCTCGCGGGTGCTCGAGCGTTCTGAGTGGCTCGCTTCTGAGCCTGTGTGCTGTCGGCCTTCCGCGTTTGCGGTCCGGGCCCAGTGTTCGACGAGCGCGCTGTGGAAGGGCGGCGCGCCCGGTGGAGCGGCGGCACCCGGCGGCGCGCCGGAGCTGGGCGAGGAGGATGCCAGCGGCGCTGCCGTCAGCGGCGGTTCGACGTTCATGCGAACGCTCCTGTAGCGGTCGTGGGATGAGACTGCCGGTAGCTTTCGGCGTAGCCGAGGACTTTGGAGACGTAGCTTTGGGTTTCGGCGTACGGCGGCATGCCTCCGTACTGCTCGACAGCGCCGGGCCCCGCGTTGTAAGCCGCAAGGGCGTTTTCGGTGTTGCCACCGAACTGCTGCGTCAGCTGGCCCAGGTAGCGCGCTCCACCTTCGATCGATTCCGCCGGGTTCAGCGGGTCGGCGACGCCCAGCGAGGAAGCGGTCCCGGGCATCAGCTGCGTCAGGCCCGACGCGCCGGCGCTGCTGGCGGCGCTCGGGTCAAAGCCGGACTCCTGCTGGATCAGGCCGTGCAGCACCGCCGGGTCGAGGCCGTTGCGCGAGGCCGCCTGATCGATCAGCCCTTCGTATTCGCCGCCGGCTCCGGAGCTGGCGGCTTCGCCCTCGACCGGCGCATACGAGCCGGTCGCGCCGGTCGCACCTGCGGCGCTCGCGGCATCGGCGGTGGTTGCGGCCTGCAGCGCGGAGGCAAAGTCGGTGTTTGTCGCAGGGACGCTGGAGTAGCCGCTGCCGGCAGTGGATTCAGAGGCGCTCGGAGCAGAGGCGCTCGGAGCGAGACCCCCGGCAGCGACTTGCCGCGCCGATTCGATCAGCGCCTGCAGCTGCTGGACGCGCTGCGCCACGGCGAGCTCGCCCGCGCTCGCGCCGCTCAGCGCCTGCGCGCTCATGCTCTGCTGCTCCCGCGAAAGCGGGTGACGGCGATCTCGTCGAGCGTGTTGCGCTCGAGCCGCGCGGCCTCGCGGTCGTGCTCGCCGCGATAGCGCTCCCGCAGCCGGTTGAGCATCTCGTGCTCGCTGGCTGCCGTCGCGAGCTCCGCGTCACGCTCGGCGACCTCCACTTCACGCTGCTCGAGCTCGCGGACGCGCACGCGGCGCTGTGTCTCGACGCGCTCGAGAAACGCCTGGCCGGCGAGCAGGTCGGCAGCGCTGACCGCGCCCGAGCCGGTGCTCGCCGTACGCTGTTCGGCGCAGGCGTGCTCGAGCCTCTCCTCAGCCGTACGCAGCTCGGCGACCGTGCTCGAACGGCGCGAGAGCGCATCCGCGAGCTCGCGTTGCGCGAGCTTCTCCTTGCGCTCGCGCACTACACGCACGCGCTCGAGGCGGAAGCGAAACGAGGGGCCGGTCACGGTCTGGTTATCGGAAGGCCGACCCTGTTCTTGAGCGCGTGCGAGCCCGCGCATGCCGCGGCTTCGGACCGTGCGCGCGCGAGCGCGCATCTCAGATGCCCAACCCGAGCGCGGGGATCGCCGGCTCGCCCGAGGCGTCGGCCCGCGCGCCGGCTTCGCGTCTCGGGAATGACCTCTTCTGCGTCCGGGATCTCGCCGCCGAGACGCTCGAGCTCGCTCGCGAGGGAGCTGCCGAGCTCGAGCAGGCGCGCGTCGGTCTGCTGGGGATCGCTGCGCTCACGCACCGTCTGGCGCAGGAAACGCTCGATCTGCGGACGATGCGCCAGCGCTACGTCGAGCGCAGGGTCGCTGCCCGGCTGGTATGCGCCGATCGAGACCAGGTCCTCCTTCTCGTGCAGCACCGCCATCGCCGCGCGCAGGCGTTGCCCGGCCCGCTCGACCTCGGGCGTGACGATCTCGCCGATCAGGCGCGAGACGCTGCCGCAGAACGTCGATCGCCGGGTAGTGCCCAGCGTGCGCGAGCGAGCGGGTGAGCACGACGTGCCCGTCGAGGATCGAGCGCACGGCATCGGCGATCGGCTCGTTCATGTCGTCGCCGTCGACCAGGACCGTGTAGAGGCCGGTGATCGACCCGCTGGTGCTGGTGCCGGCGCGCTCCAGCAGTCGCGGCAGCAGCGCGAACACGCTCGGCGTGTAGCCGCGCGTGGCGGGCGGCTCGCCGATCGCCAGCCCGACCTCGCGCTGGGCCATCGCAAAGCGCGTGACCGAGTCCATCATCAGCATCACGTCGTGGCCCTGGTCGCGGAAGTACTCGGCGATCGTGGTCGCGGTGAAGGCCGCCTTGATCCGCACCAGCGCGGGCTGGTCGGAGGTGGCGACGACGACGACCGAGCGCGCGAGCGCGTCGCCGAGGTCGCGTTCGATGAACTCGCGTACCTCGCGACCGCGCTCGCCGACGAGCGCGATCACGTTGATCGACGCGCTCGTCGAACGGGCGATCATGCCCAGCAGCGAGGACTTGCCTACGCCTGAGCCGGCGAAGATGCCAAGGCGCTGGCCGCGCCCGCATGGCACGAGGCTGTCCAACGCGCGTACGCCGAGGCCGACGCGCTCGCGGATGCGCGGCCTGGAGAGCGCGCTGGGCGGCGCGGCGATCGTCGAGCGCAGGTGAACATGTGATCCGTCGACCCCGTCCAGGCCGCCGAGCGCCTCGCTCGCTTCAGTGTGAGCCGGATCGGCGAGGATCTGCCCATCCGCGGGGTTGCCGAGGCCGTCGAGCACTTGGCCGAGCAGGCTCTCGCCGACGGCGACGCGAAAGGGGGCGCCGCTGGCAAGCACCCGCGTGCCGGGCCCGATGCCGTGCAGCTCTCCGAGCGGCATCAGCAGCGTGCGGCCTTCCCTGAAGCCGACCACCTCGGCGGCGACGGCCGCGCGGTTGCGGTCGGTGCCCACGAGGCACACCTCGCCGACCTCGGCCTGCAGGCCGGTGGCCTCGATGATCAGCCCGATCAGGTTGCGTGACGAAGCCGTGGCGCCTGGCGAGGTCGGCCTCGCGCATCGCCTCGGCGGCCCGCTCAAGCAGCGGGCGAGCGCTCGCTGACGCCCCGCTTGGCTCACGCCGTCAGCTCGCCCTTCTGCAAGCGTCATCGTGACGACCTCGCGCGCGCGCTCGAGCTGCGTGTGCACGCTCGCGTCGACCTCGCCCTCGCCGGTGCGCACGATCGCGCTGCCGACGGCGACGCGCTCATCGGACTGCAGGTCGCACGATTCGACGCCGCTGCCCGGCGCCGTCAGCTCGCCGATCGCCGTCTTCACCAGCTCGAGATCCGCCGGGTTGACGAGCACCGTGATCCGCCGGCGATCGCTGAGGCGCCGCAGCGCCCCCTGCACGACCTCGACCACCAGCTCCGGGCGCGCTTGGAACGCGCCTGCGAGGATCTTCCCGGCGAGCATCAGCGCCAGCTCGATCGCGTCCGCCTCAACCGCCTCAGCTATCTCGACGCGCAGCGCCTCGATGCCGTCGACGGCCGCGCCGAGCGCTGATGCTCCGCCGGAGATCTCGGCCGCTCCCTGCTGGAGCCCGGCGAGGCGACCCTGCTCGAAGCCTTCGGCGCGGGCGAGCTCGCGGATGCGCTCGGCGTCGGCGTGCGCCCGCGCGAGCAGCCGCGCGGGCGCATCGCGGGGGGGTGCCTCGGAGGGCTCGAGCTGCTCGAAGTCGTAGCTGACCGCCGCGTCAGACAACGGCTTCGCTCTCGTCTTCGCTCTCGCCGGCGATCACGATCGCGCCGGACTCCTCGAGCCGGCGCACGACCGCGACGATGCGGCTCTGGGCAGCATCGATGTCGCGCTTGCGCTGCGGCGGCTGGATCTCCATCTCTTCCTTGATCATCTCGGCGCCGCGCTCTGACATGTTCGTGAGGATGATCTCCTTGACGTTCTCCGGCGCGCCGCGCAGCGCCAGCACGAGGTCCTTCTGGTCGGCTTCGCGCAGAACCTGCTGGATCGCGCGCTCTTCGAGCTTGGCGATGTCCTCGAACACGAACAGCATGCCGCGCACCTCCTCGGCGAGCTCCTCGTCCGTGGAGGCGAGGTTCTCGAGCACGGCGCGCTCGGTCGTGCGATCGGAGTGATTGAGGATCTCGGCGAGGGTCTTGGTGCCTCCGGCCGCCGAGTACTCCCGCTCGACCACCGCGGTCAGCTTGTGCCGGATCACCTCCTCGACCTGCTCGACGACCTGTGCGCTGGTCTCGCCCATGCGCGCGATTCGCAAGGCGATGTCAGGCTGCTGGGGCTCGGGCAGCCGCGCGAGCACCTGCGCCGCGAGCGACGTCTGCACGCTGGCGAGGATCAGCGCGATCGTCTGCGGCGACTCGTTTCGCAGCAACACAGCAATCCGCTCTCCCGGAACCCGCTGCAGGAACTCGAATGGAGCCGCCTCGTTGCGCGCGCTCATACGACCGAGCACCTCGGCCGCCCGCTCGGGTCCGAGCGCCAGCTCGATCACCCCGCGCGCGAACTCCATCCCACCCGAGGTGCCCAGCTCGTGCTTGCTCAGCGCTGCCAGCTCGGTGAAGATCGAGTCGGTCGTCTCGGGCCCGACGGCGTTGAGGCTGGCCATCTCCATCGAGAGGCTCTCGATCTCGGCGTCGCCCATGCGCTGCAGTACGTTGGCCGCGCGCGCGGAGCCCAGCGCCGCCATCAGCACGGCCGCCTTGCGCGCTCCAGTGAGCGCGGGGACCGTTGCGGGCAGCAGGCCCTCGGAGGATGCAGCCAGCGCGGGAAGCGTCTCCCCGGGCGATTCGGTGGCCATCCCGGCTCAGCCCTCCTGCATCCAGCTACGCAGCTGCTGCGCGACGCGATCGGGGTCGGTGTCGACGAGCCGCTCCACCTCGCGGCGAATGCTGTCGCTGCCCGCCACGGAGCCGCCACCCACGCTCGCACCGTTCGCGGGCCCAACCGCGGCCATCGCCGGTGCCGGCCGCGGTGAGGTCTCGCGTTCGAGCTCGGACAGCCGTATCGGCGCCTCAAGCTCGCGCAGCCACACGGGCTCCTCGATCGGACCCTTCTCGCGCTTGCGGATCGAGCGCGTGGTGAAGAACAGGAAGATGATCGCGCCGAGGCCGAGCAGCGCGTACTTGGCGTCGGCGAGCGGGCTGGCGGCAGCCGAAGCCGTGCTCGCCTTGGCGAAGGCGACCTGGCCGATCGAGATCGTGTCGCCGCGCTTGGCCTGGATGCCGGCGGCGTTGGTGATCGCTTCGCGGATCGCCGGCAGCGAGGACGCGGGCACGGATTTGTCAAGCAGCACCGACACGTGCTGGCTTTCGACCGTGCCGGGCGCGATCGTCGAGTGGGTCACGACCTTGGAGACGCCGAGCGATGAGCTCGTCGTTTCGTGCTTGAAGTTGGACTTGCCGCCGGCGCCCGTCGCGGCGGCCGTGAGGTTTGCGGTGCCCGTCGTGCCGCCCGCGCCGGTGCCGGAGCCGGTCAGCGTTTCGGTGCTCTTGCTCTGCTGGGTGGGCGTGCCGGTCTTGGCGTATTCGAGCGATTCCTTGCTCGTCTGGTTGACGTTCATGTTGGCGTAGACGAGCACCTGCGCCTTGCCGATGCCGAGCGTCTGCCCGAGCATCGCGTCGAGGCTCGCCTCCATGCTCTGGTCGTAGCGCTGCTCGGCTTCCTGGACTTCGCCGCCCGAGCCGCCCGCGCCGCCGCCGGCCTGCGGCCACAGCAGCTCACCCGAGGCATCGGTGATCGTGACCTTGCTCAGCTGCAGGCCGGGGACGCTCGATGAGACCAGTTGCGCGATCCCGCGCACCGATGCTTGATCGAGCGAGCTCGTGCCGGACAGCAGCACCGCGGCCGAGGACGCGTTCTGGTTTTCGCCGAAGATCTCGTTCTGGGAGCTCGGCAGCACCAGCTCGACCTGCGCCCCGGAGACGCCCTGGACGCTGTCGATCGTTTCATCGAGCTGCCCCTGCAAGGCACGCTGGTAGGTGACCTGCTGCTGGAAGTTGCTTTCGCCGATGTTCTGTTTGGCGAACAGCTGCGAGAAGCCTGGCTGGGCGTTGCCGAGCAGGTTCGCGCCCGCGAGCGCAACACGCGCCTTGGAGGCGTCGTTGGCTTGTACCGCGATCGCCGTGCCATTGTCCTGCAGCTCGTAGCTGATGCCGGCGGTGCTGAGCGTGCTCGTCATCTTGCCGGTCTGGGATGGTTCGACGCCGCTGACGACCGTCGTGTAGCTCGGCCGCGAGACGGTATGGACGAACAGGTAGATGAACAGGATCGCGGCGACGGCGGAGCCGCCGGCGATCAGCCATCCGCGGGGGGTGAGCCTGGAGGCGAGCTGGGCTGCGGGTGGCATCGATCAGACCTGTGTTTGGAAGATGTTCTGGGTCGCTTCGGTCGCCTTGGTGCGAATCTGCGATGCCAGTTCCATCGCCAGCTGTGCATCCTCGACCGTCACGACCGCGCTCTCGGGGTCGCTTGCGGTCCCGGTTGCAAGCGCCTGCGAGGCGCTCGAGGCGCTGTCCTGTGTCTTCTCCAGCGAGGAGATCGCTTCGCTGAGCTCACCGCCGAAGCCAGATGCTTCGCCGCCTGCGCCCACGCCGCTCGACTGGCCGCCCTGGGCCAGCGCTTCCGCGCCGCCGACGGGCAGTTGCACGCCGAGCCCGCCGATCGGAGGGATGATCATTTGAGCACTCCGAGCGTCGCCGTGAACATCGACTTGGCGGTCTGCATCGCGGTCACGTCGGACTGGTAGGACTGCGACTCGGAGATCAGGTCGGTCATTTCGGTGACGGTGCTGACGTTCGGCATCTTCACGTAGCCCTGCGCGTCGGCTTCGGGGTTGCCGGGGTCATAGACCTGCTGATCGGGCGTGTTGTCGGCGACGATCCCTGCCACCTGGACGCCGCCCGGGGTCTGCGTGCTGCCGGCCTGTGCGAGCGCGCCGGTCAGCTGGCCGCCGAAGTCGCTTTGCCCGACCTGCGCGAGCTCGACGTCCTGGCGCTGGTAGGGCTTGCCGTTCGCCGCTTTGGTGGTATCCGCGTTGGCGAGGTTCTCGGAGGTCACGTTCATGCGGATGCGCTCGGCCGTGAGACCACTGCCGGCGATGCTGATCGCGTCGAACATGCCCATCAGGAGTTGATCCCCATCGCCGAGCGCATGATGCTGTCGCGCGCGCCCACCACCTGCGTGAGCGCCTGGTAGTCAAGGCCGTTTTCAGCGAGCTTCGCGGATTCCTGATCGACGCTAACCGAGGCGCCGTTGGGGCCCGCTTCCTCGGGTCGCGTGACCGTCTCGAACTGCAGTTCGCTCGGCGCTTCGCCGCCGTTGATCGCGCCTTGCAGCGCCGACTCGAAGTTGACTTCCTGAGGCTGGTAGCCGGGGGTGTCGGCATTGGCGATGTTGTTCGTCAGCGCCGTCTCGCGCTGCCAGGAGCCGCGCATCGCAGCCTCCAGCAGCTGCTGGGTCGAATCGACGAGAGCCATGTAGGGATGTCCTTTCCGCCCTCCCTGGGCTGAAACCCGACGCTCTCCCTGAGGTCGCTGACTTCCTGGCCATCGAGGGGCCGCCCACTTGATCGGCCGATGTCCGGCGACCTTTAGGGATCGCGCCGAACGCGAGCAAGCGGCGGGGGGGGCACGCGCCGGGCAGGCGACACGGCACGCCGGGCAGGCGGCACGGGCACGCCGGTCAGCGTTCGCGCGACTCGCTTTGCGCAGGCGCCACGGCGCTTACGACTCACACGTCTACACGTCCACGCGCCAGTGTCGTCGCTCACGAGCGACCGGCGGCAGGCCGAGGCTGTGGCATCTAGATTACCAGCGGGTGATCGGCAGCAACCGAAAAAATGTCAAGTCAACGTACCCGACACCACCACAGCCGCGGGGCGCGGGTGGTGCGCAACGATGCGTGGACGGCCCACAGCCGCACGGCGCGGATCGCAACCGCGCTGCTGGCAGCCCTCGCGCTGGCGCTGACAGCGAGCCCGACCGCGTCGGCGTCACTGTCGCGTGCGGCCTTCCGCGCTGAAAACACTTGCACGGTCCCACGGCCGGGCACGGCTAGCTGCCTGGCTCTGCGGCTCGTCTCGACATCCCTGACAGGCGCGGACCTCAAGAGCAACGCCGTTAGACAGGCGGCAGAAATAGCTCACGGCGCAAGCCCGCAGGTGACGAACAAGACGCCCAACCCAGATGGTCTCGGACCCGAACAACTGCACGCCGCCTACTCGCTGCCGACCGCTACGTTCCCGGCCTCGACGCAGACGATCGCGGTGGTCGACGCCTACAACGACCCGACCGCTGAAGCGGACCTGGCGGTGTACGACAAGCAGTACGGCCTGCCCGCATGCACAACCGCCAACGGCTGCTTTCGCAAGCTCAACGAGGAAGGGCACACCGGTCCGCTGCCGGCCACCGAAGGTGGCTGGGCGACGGAGATAACGCTCGACGTGCAGATGGCGCACGCGATCTGCCAGAGCTGCCACGTGATGCTCGTGGAGGCCAACAATGACTCGTTCGCCGCGCTCGGAGCCGCGGTCGATGCGGCTGTCAGCGCGGGGGCGACGGAGGTCAGCAACTCCTACGGAGGCGCAGAGCAGTCGGGCTACTCGAGCTACAACGCCCCCTACGACCATCCGGGCGTGGTGATCACCGCGTCAGCCGGCGACTGCGGCTACTTCAACGAGCACTGCGAAGACGGCGGCGAAGCAGCGAACTTCCCGGCGAGCTCGCCCGATGTGGTGGCCGTCGGCGGAACCACGCTGGAAGCCGGCGCATCGTCGTGGAGCAGCACCGTCTGGGAAGGAGGCGGCAGCGGCTGCAGCATGGCTTTCGAAGCCCCGCTGTGGCAGAGCGAAGTGGCCAACTACTCCCTGACCTCATGCAAGGGGGGTCGCTCGGTCGCCGACGTGGCAGCCGTCGCGAACCCGTACACGGGCGTCAACATCTACGACAGCACGCCGTCGCCCTCGGGCTATCCGACCGGCTGGGGCGTTTGGGGGGGAACCTCGCTGGCCTCGCCGGTGATCGCCGCCGAGTTCGGCCTCGCCGGCGGCGCACATGGCGTCGGATTCCCTGCGAAGACGCTCTACGCCAATATCGGCAACAGCCACGACCTCTACGACGTCGTCTCCGGACACAACGGCTCCTGCGCCGGCGCGAGCTCCTGTCAGGCGCGGGCCGGCTACGACGGCCCGACCGGCGTCGGCAGCCCGATCGGGCTCGGCGCGTTCGCCACGCCGGCGAGCCCGGCGCTCGCCTCCGCGCCGAGCATCTCGGGCACCGACGAAAAGGGCCAGACGCTGAGCGCGAGCGACGGCGAATGGAGCAACAGCCCGACCGCCTTCAAACTGCAGTGGACGAGCTGCGAAGCCTCGGGCGCCGGCTGCACGGCGATCGCCGGCGCGACGGGGTCGAGCTATCAGCTCGGGTCGAGCGCCGTCGGCAAGGCAATCCGCGTTCAGGTGACCGCGAGCAACGCCTCGGGAACAAGCTCTCCGGCGTTCTCGCCGCAGACCGCAAACGTGATCTCGAACGTGCCTGCGATCACCAGCTTCACACCGACCGCCGGCGTCACCGGCAGCTCGGTGACGATCACCGGCACGGCGTTTATGGGTGCCACTGCGGTGAAGTTCGGCTCACTCACGGCGACCTTTACGGTGCACTCCTCCACGCAGATCGAAGCGACCGTGCCCAACGGAGCGCCGGCGGCCACGATCTCGGTCACGACTCCCGTCAAGACCGGCTCGAGCGCGGCGAAGTTCACGCCAACGCTGTCGCTGACCGGCTTCTCGCCCGCGAAGGCAGCGGCCGGGCAGACAGTGACGATCACGGGGGTCGGCTTCACCAACAGCTCGACCGTCAGCTTCGGCACCGTCAAAGCCAGCGTGACCTATGTGTCGAGCACGAAACTCAAGGCCACGGTTCCCGCCGAAGCCAGCGTCGGGGCGATCAGCGTGACCAACACGGCGGCGCCAGTCGGCAAAGCCACAAGCGCGAAAAGCTTCACCGGGCCCTGAGCACAGCCGCCCAGGCGCCAAGCGCCGGACCCAGAAAAGCCGGCGGCTTAGCCCCAGATGTGTCGTCCCAGCCGCTTCGCAAGCAGGAGGTCACGGTTCGATCCCGGTTGGCTCCATTTTTCTTGTCGGCAAACAAACCGAATGTCGCGTCGACTATGGCTGGACTTCGGTACTGCTCCTGTCGGGAGGAGACGGCACATCTTCCTCACGCACGCTCGCGGGGCTACTAGCAAGCCCCTTGCTCACGAGATCGCGGATGTCGCAGCTGACCAGCGTGCCTCCACCTTGGTCAGCCGCCGCTACATAGGCCGCGTCATACACGGAGATCGTGTGCTCATCAGCGAGCTTCGCGGCGCGGCTGAGCAAGCTCGTCGTAGACGGTACGACCCCACCGTCGCCAGAGATCCGGTCGATTGCTTCCAGCAGCGAGGCGACACGCCCGAGTTCGGACCAGCCTCGAACTGCCACGTTCGCCACCTCGTATCTGGCGAGATCCAGGGTGGTGAGTGTCACATCGGGATCAGCGAGCAGGGCCTGGGACGGTCCATTGAGGGTGTCGTCAGAATCGAATGCCGCAAGGATCACGCTGGCATCCAATAGCAGCGTGCTCACACTATGGCCTTGTGGCTTTCACCCGCTCGGCAGCCGAACCACCATGTCGTGCAGTTTGTCGCAAGAGCCTGTCCATGGCCGCCGCACGATCCGTGCGGCGGCTGCGTAGCGCGGAGTCGGCGAACTCGCGCAACACCGCGCTACGGGACGTCCCGAGACGAGTCGCCTCAGCGTCGACCTCGCTCAGGAGGTCATCCGGCATGGACACCATTACCTTTGCCATGCCCCGAGTATACCGTGGTATACGATTGAACGCAAGAATACACAGGTCAGGCGATGCCTACCACAGGTGCGACCAGCGGCAGGTGGTTTGCGCGCCGAGCAGTTTCGCCCATTCGAATCGCCGTGTTCTTTGGCGCTGGGAATCTACGGGGGCTCATTGTGTAGGTGCGCGATGGGGCTTGCCGGAGGTCAGTGACGACCTCCAGGAGGCGAGCTAGACCAAGCCGAGCACTTGGGCTGCCAAACTCCCCGGGCGCTTCCCTGCATCAGCGGGTCCACGAACGGCCGAACGATCGACAAAGCCTCGTCCAACGTCGTTGCATCGGTGAGGACCGACCGCGCCGCCTCGGCTGCGTATTCCGGCTTCCACCGAGCATGGTCTGGCACATCGAAGGTTTGCGTCAGCGCGATGCCGCGGCGCTGCGTCTCGGACTGCACGGAGGCAATCGCAGGCTCTGCGTGCACGGTCGCGCCGCGGGCGATCGCGACCAAGTCAACGAGGTCGCGATATCTCGTCGATGGCTGCCCCGACGGACCATAGAGGTCGAAAGTCGCCGCGACCTTGTCAGCGATGTGATCGACGAGCGGATACGCGCGATACCCCTTCTGCTGCAGCTCCGGCATGTCGATCTGCGCAATCGCCGGTACGTCGTCGGGTTCGCCCGTCATGCGCAGGTCAGAACCCACCAAGTCGATCGGAAACCGCTCCCAGCGCTGATTCCCGATGTACGCATCGACTTTAAATCGCACGGCCTTCGAGTCGTCGCTGACCGGCTCGCGCGGCCCGATCTCGAAACGAAACCGATCACCGATGTCGCGGCTTGCCGCAGTGCGCAAGTCCTGCTCCGCTGCGTCAGCAGCCTTCGCGCGATACAAGTCGATGTCGAGCGAGCTGCGCACGCCGATGTCGCGCGCAAGCAGCGCAACAGCACCCTTGACGATCCACTCTCCATCAAGCATGTACAGCCGCTCCAGCAAGCGGTCGTACGCGAACTGACGGCGTAGCTGCTGCAAGTTCCACGGACCTCGCTCTGCCAAATTGCGCAACTTGTCCGTCAATGCGGTGCGAAAGGCGCCGGGGGTTGCGTACTTGCTCATCGCAGCGGATAACCCCCAGCCCTCGCCGGCGCGCGCTCGACCGGCGCGCTCGTTCGTGCCTCCGACATCCAAAGATCCGTCTGCGGATCGTCAACAAGTTCGAGAAGAACCTTGAGAAGCGTCACCCCAGCACCGCGTCGTAGCTCGAACTTTGCGGCGTGTGGCGCGAGCGCTTCTGCGCACGTGCTCGGGTAGTCGTACACGTTGCGCAGCGACTCGCTGATGATCTGCGCAACACCAGTCGGGTCCTCTCGGTCATACAGAAGATCCGACGCAATGCGCGACGGACGCGTCACCGGAAGGCCGCGCAAGATGATCCATTCAGTGTCGCTGAGCTTGCGACTATGTAGGCGCACGTCTTCCCGCCGAGACTGGTGCCGCATCGCGATCGTGAAGTCGTGGCGTTCTTCGGGCAGATGCCCGGCGCCGTACATGTCCGCTGCGGAACGATGCGAGACGACGCCCTGTTGTTCGACCCGCTCCCACGCGGGAACGTCGGGAGCGAGCTGCAGCCATGCCGCACGCAGCTGCTCGTGGTCCGGCGGGGGAACCCCGCGGAGCCGATATACGCCGTGGGCGACTTTCTCGAGCATTGCTCCCGTGGCGGTCAGGCGCTCCCAGCTTCGCCGCGAAACGCCGAGCCGCAGGGCTTGACGGCGTGTCACAAAGCCCCACTGCTCCTCGGCCATCTCAATGAGCGGAGCGATTGTCGGGTAGCGCGGCATATACTGCATTCTACACCCAAGATGGCGGCGTTTGCAGTATTGCGTGCATCCTCACCTGCATTTGCCACCCCTACTGGCGGTATTTGCAGTAGCTAGACGCTATCACGGGCCGTCGCTCGCGCCATAAGCGACTGGTACACCCTTCACGTGGCACGCCGGTCACACGCGCCTGTACTCCCCTCCGTCAAGCGACATTCGGCCGCCCGGAAGCCGTGCCAAAAGCGGTTCGCATTGACTTCGGTTGGCTCCATTCGGACAGTTGTCCGCGACAGTCCTTGCTCGAAGCGTGTATTTCGCCGTGCGCTTACTGCGTACCGCTCCTTGCTTCGATCCAGAGCGCAACGTGAGCATCGTAGGCAAGCCGCTTCCCAGCCCGCGCGCTCTGGTACCTGACACGCAGCGTCCCGTGTTGGCGCCCCGGCCGGTGGACGATTCCGGGGCGGCAATGCGCCGCGGTAAGAGCGCGGCGGGGGACCGCGAGCGTATCGTCCTTCAGCTTGGGGACGACGCACGCTGGGTTCATCTTCGGTTGGACTGCTACTTGATGTGCGGCTTCTTCTTCGCGGCGCTTCAGGGCTTCTACTTCTTCAGCGGCGTGGCTGGCAGCTTCCCTTGCTTTCTCTTCTTCATGTTCTTTTTCCCGTTGTTCTCGAACCGTTCGTTCGGCGGCTTCGTTGCCGCTCTGGTTAGCCCCGGGGAGTTCGGGTGGCATGTAGACTTCTTTATCCTTGACTCCTTCGGGCGCCGCACCAGGCGGGATCGACTCGAATTCGCCCGAGAAGCTCGTCGCGCCAGCCAGGCTGCTCGCTTCGACCGTGTATTGGTACTGAGTGTCAGTTTCCAGTCCCGTCACCACGACGATGACCGTGTGGCTTTCATCGTCGGCGGGCAGCCGACCTTCTGCGCTCTGGCACCGTCGCTGATCCGGGCAATCCAAGCTGATCGTCCACGCGGTTTCATGGGACTCTGGATCGATCTTGGCTTCGATCGTCTCTTGGCCCGAGTATTCGCCGCTCGCCTTGATGGGTCCGAGGACGGGCGCCTCGGCGTTCGCTGTGGCCGGGAGTGCGAGTCCAACGGCAGCGATGCTCGCAGCAGTGGCCAACGCTAGGCCAGGGGCGCGATAGCGCCATCGAGTCGTGTAGGGGACGTGCGGAGGCTGCATTGTCCTATGATTCGGAATCATAGTGCGGCCTCGGCCCTAGCGCTTTGGCCACGCTCTCGACGCACCTAAAGACAGCCGGCCCCGGCAATCATGGCCGCGACTGCGGCGAGCCTATCTGGCGGCGCCGAGCGCCATTCGCCCGCCCAGGACCAGCGCAAAGCGGTTCGCGTTGACTTCGGTTGGCTCCATTCGCTGGTGCATCATTTCCGCCAATCGTCGTGCCAAACGTCATACGCCAGACCGAGGGCCGGGGCCACAATCACATCGTCTGCGCATCGAGAAGTCTCGTCCATCACCGGCGCGCTTGCCGACGATCTGGATTAGTGCCCGGCAATGTCTAGTCCCCGACGCCGACGTAGAAGACCAATGACTACTTGGACGATGGCGACCGCGAGTCGCAGCGCTGCCGCGAGCGCGAGCCAAACGACTACAAAGCCGATGACGTGGTAGGCCAGTGCCGAGTGGGAAGGGTGGCGAGGATCCAGGACGATAGGGAGGACGACCGCCCCGGTTACGAACAAGCATGCCAGCCACGGCACCCATCGCCGCAGGGGTTTCGTCCTGCGCCGTCGAGGGCGAGGGACGCGCACGTAGGCGCGCATCGACGGCGTGAGCAGCAGACCGATGAAGACCAGCTCGATGGCATCGCCGACCGGGTGGAAACGTGCGCCCCACGCCGGGGAGAGCACGTACGCAAGCTCGCTTAGCAAGAACAGCCACCACGCCCAACCCCGATGCCAGAACACGATTGCAGCGAGTACCCCGAGGGCTAGGACGTTCCAGACGCCATTCCATACCGGGTACTTGCTCAAGTCGGGGATGATGACCCAGTCCAGAACGTTGAGAACCAGCGACAGCGCGGTGAACATGATCACCGCGAGCGGTACGCTTTTCGTGGTTGCGAGCAGTTGCTGGCGCACTTGTTCCCCAGGGACCGGCCGTCAGCGCCGCCTGCCGAAGCTTTCCCGCGCCGCGTTGTCATCGCCGAAGGTGCGACGAGCAGTATCGCGCCCAACAGATCGGAGCACGAACGGCATTGAGGCCGTATAGAGCACGGCGAGCGCTACGCCAGGAACGAGCAAGTGAGGCGCGACGAGCGCTATCACCACGACGATCAGCCACGCGTGGATGGCTGCTATCGAGAGGGCCCTGCGGATAGCTCGGTTCGTCCTGTACGCCTGCTCTGGAGTTAGCGGGCCGGCGCGGTCAGCCCTCAGTCTCGCCATACCGACGAATCGACTCGGTGCCCGACCCGCTTGAGCCGTCGATGCCAGGACTCAGCGCGTCAGCACCGTGCGGCCGGCGTTACGAGCATCTATTCACTCATGCCTCCGGGCACTATTCCACGTCTTCCACGGACATCCGCCCGCCGGAAAGTGGAGCAAAGCGGTTCGACTTGAGGCCGGTTGGCTCCATCGATGGAGCCTGGTTCGATAGCTCACCTCTTCGCTCACGAGGCGCGATCATGCCGAAGGCGGTGCTCCGCGGTCGAGGGCTGCGCGGGCGGTTGCGATCTTCATCACGAGCCGGCGTGAGCCTTGGATCGGTTGGAAGTCGTGGTGGCGGTAGAAGCGGTGTGCGGCGTCATCGAGGGCGTCCACGGCAATCAGGCGTCCACCGGCGTTTGTCGCGGCAGCGACGATCCGTTCGAGCCCGTCGAGTAGCAGGTGCGTGCCCAGGCCTTGCCCGTGCAGGGCTTGGTTGAGCGCGAGCCGCGCGAGGAGGTATCCGGGAATCGTGCTGTAGCCGGCGCTGAGTGAGCGCGATGGCAAGTCCGTGCGCATGAATTGGGTTGGAGCGATCGCGTAGAACGCAACTACCACCAGATCGTCGGGCCTGGTCCACACGGTGGTGTGGGCGATACCGGCCGCCTGTGCACGTAACGCCTCGTTGAGCAGCCATCGATCAAGCTGATCGCGTCCGCAGTCCAGCTGCGCGAGGTCGTGATGCTCGCCCAGCGGCTGGGACGTCCAATCGCTCACGCGCGCCGGTATAGGCGCGGACTGCAAGCGGCTCGTTCCAAACGAGGAGCCGGGTCGCCCCGGTCAAGCGCAGCGACCAGCGCGTCGAACTGGCCGGCCGGGATCAGTGTCTGGTCCGCCCGACCGAGCACGCGATCGGCCTCACGCGTCGCCGCTGCCAAGACGAACGCCGAGACCGAGAGGTCTCGTGCGCGGGCTGCGCGCGAGATCCGCTCCTCGCTCGCTGGGTCGGCGCGCATCTCGATCCGTCTAGTCCTAGTAGCCACACCTCCATGGTACGGCACTTGTACGGTGCTTGCAAGTCCGGTCGGACACAGCCTGAGGCAGTCTCAACGAGCGGGACGCTCGGCATTAGTGTCGCCGTGACCGCGAGGGGCCCCATCACGCCGCCTCTAGCAGTATCCGCCCGCCAGCGAGCAGCGCCAGGCGGTTCGCATTGACTTCGGTTGGCTCCACTCAGACAATTGTCTGTGCTGAGTCAGCGCAGGCACGGAGCTATGATTTGCTTCCCTCGCTGGCGTTTAGCGTCTGCATACGGTGATGCATCTGCGTAGCCGCTCAAGTCGTAGCGTCCGTTGGGGCCCCAGGAGTCAAGCTGGCGCTCCACCAGCAGCCCGCGCTCGACCGCGAGCGCTGCGAACAGAGCACGCGACATCGGTGAACGCCAGCCGTGGCGGGAGGGTAGTTGGCCCCGGTTGCGTCCGTCGGAGTGATGCACAACTGCGACACCGCCGGGTGTGAGCACACGCGCGATTTCACCAAGGTAGGCTGCTTGATCGCATGGCGCTACGTGCACGAATACATCGAATGACCACACAGCGTTGATCGAGCCGTCCTCCACGCCGGGCAGATCGCTCCCGGACGAGAGGATGTACTGGATGTGTGTGTCGCCGCTGAAACGTTCCCGGCACATCTCAAGCGGTCGCTCACTTACATCTGCGAGCACGAGGCGCGATGCGCGAAGCGCGAGAGCCTGCGACCAACGTCCGGCGCCCGGTCCGGTGGTGGCATGGGGCCATCTTCGCCCGCCACTTCCCACACGATGGCGGTCGCTTCCGTCGCGAGCGCGCTTTTCTTCGGGGTGGTGACGGATGGCGGCGGGATGCGCCAGATCGAGGGCAGCCCACCCCACGGGAACCATCGCACCGCGTTCGTGGCGCTTTCGGCTGCACTGTGGTCGCTGGGACTCCCCGCTGTCGAATTCGCGGATGACAAAGACATGACCGACCACGACAGCGCTGTGGCACCGGCACTCATCTCTCCCGATGGCGACGTCGAACCGTTCGCACGGCTGCTCGCCACCCGGATCGAACACGCGAGAAAGCCCGAGACGTAAGGTACCCTCAAGGCACGGAGAACGGCTCGCATCCAACGAACAGGAAGCGCGGCGTCGCGCAGATCGCCCGCGCGGACGGACTCGTGGACGCAACCCCAGAGTCCATCCGCGAATTGGCCGACAGCGCGATGCTGCTCTCCCAGGGCGCGCACCGCGCGATCGAGATGAAGCGCGAAACCGACAGCGCGAACCTCGACATGCCGGTCACTACAGCAGCCGCCCAAGACTGACGCAGACCCCCTGGAAGGGGCCGCGCAAGCCTTGTCAGCCGATTCCGACTGCCGGCGCCAACTATCGCCGCATGGTTTGCGCACAGCCAAGTTTCGCCCATACCGCGACCAGTTGTCGAACCGCTCCTCATGTTCGGGCGCCCCGCCACGAAGGCAGACCCCCTCACGGCCAGGTGAGTTCGAGTGCTCGCGCCGTGGTGCTGAGCTTCATGATCAGCCGACACGCGTCTGTCGGCGAGGGCTGGAAGTCGTGCGCGCGGTAGAAGTCAGCTGCGTTACTGTCCACCGCGTCGACTACGACAAGTCGCCCGCCGGCTGAGCGAGCAGCCGTGACGATCGTAGTTAGGGCGTAAACCAGCAGCTCGGCGCCGAGCCCTTGGCGGTGCAGATCGCTACGTAGCGCCAGCTTGGCGAGGAGGATCGCGGGGATGCGCTTTGGCGCTCCGCGGCCGACACCCGGTGGGGCGGTATCCCGCTCGACTAGATAAGGGGCGATCGCGAAGTAGCCGGCGACAGCGCCAGTAGCTTCCTCGACGAGCAGATACGTACGAGTGCCCTGCCCTGTCGCATTGCGGGCGTATTGCTGTAGCCAGACAGTGAGGGCATCGTGCCCGCAATCGAAGGCGTCGAGGTCGTGGCCGGCGGCGAGCGGCTCGACCCGGTAGCTCACGTTGACTTGATTCGCCCGCGCCGCGTGACCGCAGCAGCGGCCCGTGCAAGTCCGGGCGCCTCCTCTGGCTCATCGATAGATGCGACGAGCTGGTCGAAGTAGGTGGCCGGGACTACCGTCGATGCCCGCTCCCTCACGAGAATGTCGGCGCGATCCAGCGCAGCAAGGACAACAAACGACGACACTGACTCGCCGGCAAGCGCTGCTGCTTGCTCAATCTGCCTGCGCTCCGTTGATGTGAGTCGCGCCTCTAGGCGCTCTGCCTTAATGGTCACGTGATCCTCCTTAGCTACGTACAAGTGTACGGCGTCTGCGCTTGCGCGTCAAGTGCGTGCGTATCCGCTCGCTCGCGGTGGCCCCGGGCTCGAGCGACTCATCGAGCGATATCGGCCCGCCAGAGAGCCGCGCAATGCGGTTCGACTTGAGGTCGGGTGGCTCCATTCGGGAAATGCCTGCACCAAGCTGATTTTCGTAGATGATCAGCAGCCGTCGCCCGCTTCTCGTCGAACTCCACCTCACCCCATCGAGCCTACCTGGCCAGCCGCGTCCGCCCCGAGGCCCCCGTCTACCGGATCCATTCAAAGTGCGGTCAATACCTCGACGTCATTCTCGTCGCCCATGGCGAGGATGCTCGCGTCGAACGTGACCAGGCGCACTCCGCAGCGACGGGCGACTGTCAGCAGGTGCGCACCGGTCACGTGCCGATAGCCAGCGATTGCCGGCACGTCACTGTCGCTCATTGAGACGTCATCGATGAGGAAGCGATGGCCGGGGTGTGCGCGCAGCGCCGAAAGCACTCCTCGTGCCACTTCGACACCGATCGCGCTCGGCAGCACAATCGGGTTGGACGACACCCGCACGAAGCCGCTCTCGGTGAGCGGACACGTCGCCCATCCCGCGGAGCCGTTGACCGTGAACCATGCGCGCATCGCCGTATGGTGCACGTGCGAGTCCCAAGCCAGCGCGACAAGCGCGTTGACGTCCAGCAGCGCCACCGGGAACGCTCAATTCTCGTCGAGCGCTCGCCGCACCATCTCTGGCGTGATCGCGGGGGTACCTGCCGGCACGCGGATGACCGGCAGTTCGTCGTCGGCCTCAACCCGAGCGGGCGTCAGCCCGCGACGGGCAAGCTCCGAGATGACAGAGCCGAGCGAGCGGTGCTCCCCGGCAGCAAGCTCCCGCGCAGCCGCGACCACGTCCTCGTCCATGTTCAAGGTCGTCCGCACAAGATGATGCTAGCGCATCACCACATCAGTCGACGACGGCTTCTACAGGGTAGTCGGTGGATCCGGTTACGTAGTCGAGGATGTTGAATGTGATCGTCAGGCGTAGCGTTTTGCCACAGGATTTCGCTCTTTCTGTCTCCGTCAGTTTGAGCTTCTGTTCTTTGAATGTAAGCACCAGATTTGGAGTGCTCGTCCAGCTGCCTTTCATTACGCCTTGGAAGTTGCACTCAGGATAAGTGTCAAACGCGAAGAGAATCTGCATGTCTGCACGCTTGTTGCTAAGCCTCAGAAATTCGCTGCTCGCCGCAAACACAGAGCCGCAGCCGCGTAGTACGTCCGCGTTGCCCGCGTTGACGATCTTGTCAACCTCGGCTTCGTTGCTTTCGAGCTCTCCCCCGAGCGCGAGCGGAGCCTCCGGGTTTCGCTCCTGGTTTTCAAAATGGGCGCATTCCTGAGTGAACTGTTCCTTGCCGCCCCCAGACCCGCGCATAGTCATGCCCCCGGTGTCCTGCACGAGGGTTTCTGCTCCGACTGCGAGCGAATGGCCGCCGTAGCGCAGCGCGACAGTCTTTGCCGCCCACGCCGAGCTCGTGAACGTCGCGCACCCAGCGACAGACAGCGCTACAACAACTCCGAAAGGCCTGAGCGATTCCATTTTTCCGACTCCCTTTAGTTTGCCTCCGCGTTCTCCTCGGATCCTATCCGGCTCGGATGAGCGGCGTGCTGGTGACGCGACGCTGTCCCGCCTGCCGAAATCGGACGTCTATGCGCTATTGCGTGCCGTAGAAGCAGCAGGCGTTGTCTGGGGCGCGGCTGGTCACGTTCGCGCCGCCTCAATCGTCGCGCGGCTTGACGTCGAGATGCTAGGCGCGGCGCTCGACGCGCGGACGCCGACGCAGCTGGCCGGCATAGCCGTCGGACGCGCGCCTGGCGCGCGCCTGGCCGGAGAAATCAGACACCAGCGCCTCGCGCATGCGGATCAGCTCGATGCGGGTGCGCTCGTGGATCAGCCGTGCCCGTTGCAGCAGCTGAGCGGCGCCGGCAGGAGGCTGTGTCGGCAGTCCGGCGACCAGCTCATCCCAGCGCGAGCCCAATGCGGCGAGAGCATCGAGCTCGCCACGGCCAGCGAGCTCGAGCTCGAGCTCGGCGTGCTCGTAGATCGCTTGATAGCGGCTCAGCGGGGACTCGACGCCATCGGCGAGGCCCGAGGCGCTCACACGCGCTCCACGCCTGCCGGAACCTCGGAGCCGTGGCCGGCCTCAGCCGCGATCTGGCTCCAGGCGTCACGCAGCTCGGCGAGCAGCCCGCTGACCTCTTCGACCTTCGCGGGACTCTGGCCGATGCGCGCAGCCCCCAGCTGCGTCAGGCAGAACAGGTAGATCGCGTGCAGACGCTGCGGCAGCTCGCCCTGCTCGAAGTCGAGCGTCCCGTCGAGGTGGCTGATGATCCGTTCGCCGTTGCGCAACGTGTTGTGCGCGCGCTCGAACTCGCCAGCCTGCATCGCGATCACAGCTTGGCGCAGGAAGCGGCGCGCGCCGTCGTAGAGCATCACCACGAGCTCCGCGGGCGTGGCTGCCAGAACCGCGCCCCTGCGATACGCGGCATGTGATGCGGTGAGGTTGCTCATGTCACTTCCCTTGATCGACCGCCCCCGGTCAAAGTTGAGGGCTGGGACGCGCGAGCGGCTCTACCTGCCCGACGGCTAGCTGGTTTTGTCAAGCGCTTCGCTCTGCTGAGTCAGCCAGCTGCTCTGCGCCGAGTTCTTGGAGATCACGGCTTCCAGCTGCGCGTATGTCGCCTGCAACGCCTTTTCGCGCTGGAGGAGCATTTCGTTCATCGTGTTGATCTGGGTAGCGAGCTGTGTGACCTGTTCGCCGTCGCCGTTGGAACGGACTTCGAGCGAGCCACCCGGCGCGGAGGCTGCATTGATCAGGCCCTGGATGTTCGAGGACCACTGCTGGAGCATCGTCTCGACGCCTTCGGGGTTGCTCTTGATCGCTTCCGCGAGCTTGGTCGGTTCGAGCGTGAGCTGGCCTTCGAGCGAGCCCTGGGAGGAGCCGCTAGCGCTGGCTGGACCTGTGCTGATGCCGATGTCCGCCGGGCTCGAGATCCCGGCCGGGAGGCCCGCGAGCGGTTCGTACATCGACTCGCGCACGCTGTCGAGCAGCCCTGAGAGTTCCCGGTCGCCGAACAGGGTTCCGGTCGCGAATTCGGCTGTCGTCTGCGGGCGCTGGGGAGACTTGGTCGTCAGCTGCGTCTCGATCGCGGCGACGGTCGAGTTGTAGAGCTTGACGAACGACTGCACCTGGGCTTCGATCGCCGTCGCGCTCACTCCCGGAGGCTGGACGTCGATCGTCACCGGGCCGGGGGTCAGGCTGGACAGCGTCAGCGTGACGCCGGGGATCGCGTTGGTGACGGTGTTGGACTTTGAGGTTTGAGCGACGCCGTCGACCGTGAATTCGGCATCCACGCCTTCCTTGGCGGTCCCCGCCTTTTCGGTCAGCGCCGCGCCGGTCACTTCGATGAATTCGCCACCGGTGCTGCCGGTCGTGCGGTTGGAGAGAACCAGAGTTTCGCCTTCGAGCACCGCCGCATAGACGGTCGCCTTGCCGTCGGTGTTGATGGCGCTCGCCAGTTCCTTCGCGCTCTCGTCGGCCCGCACCTTGAATTCCTGGCCGTCGATCGTGAGCGTTTCTTCACTGGCAGGGCTCGTGAAGGTGAACGTGCGTTGCGCCGAGTTCGCCGAGCTGCGTGACTTCGACCTCATAGCCGCCGATGCCGGCGCCACTGCTCACCGACGCTTCGACCCGTGACGGTTCGCTCGAGGTCGCCTTCTGCGAGCTTTCGTACAGCGACGGAAGCACGAATTCAGCGGCCGCGAACGAGAGCTGCTGCAGGCTGCTCTGGATGCTCTGGAGCTGCGTCTGCTGTGCGGAGAGCTTCGCCTGCTCGTCGGTCAGGTGCGTGACGGGCTCGCGTTCGACGCCCATCAACGCGGCGATGATCGAGCTCGTGTCCAGACCGGAGGCGAGGCCCGAGATCGTGATCGGGGCAGCTGAGGACGAGCCGACGCTGAGCGCTGAGGTGGACATAGTCTGGGCCTACCCCAATGCCCTTCCGGCGGCCAGCGCGAAGGCTTCGACGATCGACAGGCGCTTGACGAGATTGCCGTCGCAGTCGAGCAGCTCGATGCTCGTCGGCTCACCGGGAGCATCGGTGCGGAAGCACAGCTGCTGTCCGCGCTCGCGCAGCCGATCGTGGATCCTGCGCGCGGCGGCGATCTGGTCGAGGACGTCCATCGGCGGGGCTCCCCTGCTCGCGACGGGCGTGAGCGTGGTTTCGGTTACCCTCAGCTCGGAGACGAAAGCGCTCGTGTCATCCAAGCCGCCGTCTACAGACGACGTACTTGTCGATAGGTCCAGCGGGCCCTTCATAGGCATGATCGGCGAGCTCATATGGCGTTTTCTCCCTGAAAACATGTGACGCGACCCAGTCCATGGGTCGCCCGCGCTTTACCTGCACCTGTGTCATCGACGCCCTCCGCGCAAACTTGAAGGATCTCCTCCGGCTGCGACATGCGTTGCGCGACGCGTACATGCACGCGCGCCGCCACTACGCAGCTGCTGCCGGCAAGAGGCTCGCGGCGTGCTCGTTGCCGGGGTCGAGCGCCAAGGCCGCCTCGGCGAATTCGCTCGCCTCACGGGACATGCCCCGTGCGGCGGCGACACGCGCGAGACCGAGCAGCGCCTCGGCGTCGGGCTGCTCATGGCAGACAGCCATCCACTCTTCGGCTGCCGCCGGCGCAAACCCACGCCTGAGGTACATGTCCGCGAGCAGCTGCCGGCGCTCACGCTCGCCGAGCGAGCAGCGCTCGAGCAGTCCGAGCAGGGTTTCGAAGGGCTCGAAGTCCTGCACGCGCAGCAGCGCCTCGAGCATCACCGTTAGCAGCGGCACGGCTGCTGCGGCGATCGTGATCGCCGTCCGGCTCGAAGCGCTGCAGCTGCTCCCAGGCCACGAACAGGTCGAGCTCCTCGGCAGGCATGGCGGCTGTGCGCGCGCGCCCGAGCGCGACTGCGCTACCGGCCGTGTCGCCTGCGGCAATGCGCGCGAAGCACTCCGTGCGGCAGGCGAGCAGAGCGAGCGGATCTTCGATTGGGAGCTCGGCCGCCTCGACGGCCGCCTCGACGTAGCGTCGCTGGGCCAGCAGCGCCTCGCCGAGCGCCACCCGTGCGCGCCCGGAATGCGGCTGCTGAGTCAACACGATCCTGAACTGCAGCTCGGCGTCACTTGTCGCGCCGGCCTCGTACAGCGCGGTGCCCAGCATGAAGCGTGCTGGCGCGGAGAGCTCGGGCAGGTGCCTCTGGAGCTCTGCGATGACCGCGTCGGGCTGCATGCCGTCGGCCAGCAACGCACTCGCATATGGCAGCACCGCTCCGATGAACGAGGGATGCTCGCGCAGGCAGAACTCGAGCAGCCCAATCGCCTGGTCGATCTCGCCGCGGGCACGGCGCAGGCTCGCCAGGTGGATCCTTGGCAGATAAGTACCGCAGCCGATCCTGGCGGTGTAGCGCCGCGGCGCGTCGCCCATCTCGATGCAGCGCTCGTACAGCTCGATCGCGCGGTCCTGCTGGCCCAGCGCAACGGCGGCGAATGCCTGCTCGAGCACAAGCTCTGTGAAGTCTGGAAAGCGCTCGAGCCCATCCGCTGCCCGCACAAACGCATCCTGCGGTCGGGCACAAGCGCGCAGCGATTTGACCAGGCGGCTGATCAGCGTCGGCGTGAACTGAAAGCTCTCACGGTCATACAGCGGCTGCAGCAGCTCCCAGGCTCGCTCGAACTCCGCGAGCGCCGACGTGGGCTCACCTGCGGCGGCGTACTCAGAGCCGAGGTTGTAGTGCAGGAAGGGAGTGGACGGGCTTTCGGCCTGCTGCAGGCGCAGCAGCTCGATGTTGCGCCGTGACTTCTCGCGGCTGCCACGAACTACGCCGAGAAAGCCGTAGTGCTCGATGCGCACGCCCGTCGCCTCGATGCGCTCGGGCAGGTATGCGGGCAGGCTGCCAGCGATTTGCTCGTGCAGGCGTCCCTCGAAACGGTACTCCGGCCGATTGCGAAACACGCGCAGAGCATTCTGCATGAGCGCCGTGCCCTCGTCCAGATCGCCGGTGTAATGCGTCTCGGACAGGTAGAAGGCCTCGCGCCAAGTGCGTCCGGTGAGCGAGCGCAGCAACTCGCGGTCATCCGCCACCAGCACCTCGTCGGCGTCGAGGTACATCAGCCAGTCGCCGCCGGCGCCTGCGAACGACATGTTGCGCGCCTCGGCGAACGAACCCGTCCACTCGTGCTCGATGACACGCGCCCCAAAGGACAGCGCGATCTCGATCGTGCGGTCGCTCGAGCCCGTGTCGACGATCACGATCTCATCGACAGCAGGGGCCGCGGCGGCCAGGCAGCGGGGCAGCATCTGCTCCTCGTCGCGCACGATCATGCACAGGCTCAGCGTCAGGCCCGTGGCGGGCTGGGCGCGCGCGGCGATCTCCTGCGCGCGCCGCGAGAGCAGCGCAGCGCGCAGCGGCATCCTTTCTGCAGAGCTGCCCAGCAGCCGCTTTCGTGCGGCGAGCTCTTCGAGGTTGCGCTCTACGTCCGCGAGTTGCGGGTCCAAGCGCCTGGCGGCCTCGAGCAGCCCCCGCGCCGCGTCCACGCTGCCGAGCTCGCGCAGCGCGACGCCCGCGTAGCCCAGCAGCTTCGGCTCGCGCGGCTCGCGCTCGAGCAGCTCTAGAGAGCCCGCGGCGAGCGCGACGTTCAACGCGGGCAGGCGTACCGCGGGCGCGCTCGCGCTCGCCGCCAGCCCCTGCTCGAGCAGCCTCACGCCAGCCCAGTAGCGGCGATGTGGATCCTCGATCGACTCGATCCGCTCGAACAGGCGGCGATAGCCGTCGATGTCGTCGGCGACGAGCAGCTGCTGGGCGCGAGTGGGCAGCTGATCGGCCGCGGCCATGTCCTCCAGGACCGCGGAGTCTGAGAGCCAGAGGGTCATTTCTCGCCCGGTCATCGACCGCAGCCGGCGATTTCTGAGCGATCCGCGACGAGTCATGGCACATGCGTGGCGCGCGTGCATGCGGGTCTCCGCCCGCGGTTGCACGCGCGCGGGGACCCGCGCGTGCCTGACGTTATGACCACAGCAGGGAATGTCGCAGCGGGCGCGAATCTACAGCCGGTTACACCGCCACAGGATCGAAGCTCGGACGCGAGCGAAGCGCCATGGCGGCGGGCCATGTCCTTGTCGGTTCCCTCGATATCAGAGCAGGAGAATGGAAATAATCGGAAAGCGCGCGACCAGGGCGCCTGCGGCAGAGGTGCTGGCGACCTGGCACGAATACAACAGCAGCGGCGACCGCGAGCTACGCGATCGGCTGATCTTCATGTTCATGCCGATGGTTCGCTACATCGTCTACCGCAAGGTCCGCGAGGTCCCGGCGCAATGCGAGGTCGAGGACTTCCTGTCCTGCGGCCTGGAGGCGCTGATCCGCTCGATCGAACGCTACGACCCGGACAAGGGCGCGACACTCGAGCAGTACGCGTGGACGCGGGTCCACGGCGCGGTGCTCGATGAGCTGCGCCGCCACGACTGGGCGCCACGCTCGCTGCGCCGCGACGAGCGAGCGATCAACAACGCCCGTGAGAGCTTCCTCTCGCTGCACGAGCGCCAGCCCAGCCGCGAGGAGCTCGCGGCACAGGTCGGCATGACCGCCAACCAGCTGACCGACCGGCTCGACCAGGTCGCGCTCGCGGAGGTCGGCTCGCTGAACAGGATCGTGCGCTCCGACGAGAGCGCCACAATCGAGCGCATCGACACGCTGGAGAGCGCCGACGAAGACTGCGACCCGACCGCGCAGGCTGAGCGCAGCGAAGCCAAGCAGCGCTTCCGGCGCGCATTCGCGCGCCTGTCCAAGCAGGAGCGCGAGGTAGCTGTGCTGCTGTATGTGGAGGACTGGACGCTGCGCGACATCGGGGTGCGCATCGGTGTCTCCGAGAGCCGCGTCTCGCAGATCCACACACAGTTGCGCCGCCGTCTCTACGAACAGCTCTCCGGCGAGCTGCCGCTGTTCACCGCAGTCGGCTGATCGCGCAAGAAGTCGCGCGCCGCTTGGATCCATAGTGGCTCGAATGGCTCGTTGGACGTCGCGCTCGTCCGAAGCCCGTGCAACAATCAGGGGCCAGCTCTATGCACAATTCAAGCGCACAAGCGCTGCTGGCCGACGTTGAACTTCGGCAAAACGCTCTCGCTGTCGCTCTCGACCGGCGTCGCCGCTCACAGCTCGGCCAGTTCTTTACGCCAGCACTGACGGCTGGCTTTATCGCGAGTATGCTCCGTGTGCCTGAGGGGAAGTCGATTCGCGTGCTCGACCCCGGCGCAGGCGTCGGCGTGCTATGCGCGGCGGCGGTAGTCCAGCTCGTTACGCATCAAAGCCGCCTCGATAGCATCGAGATCGTTGCATACGAGCTCGATGCTCGTCTCGACGAGGAGCTACGCAAGACGCTTCTCGCGTGCGAGTTTTGGGCGAGATCCGCGGGTGTCGAGCTATCTTGGGAGCTTTGCGCGCGCGACTATCTCGCCGATGCCGCCTCGCGCTGTGGCGGAAGCGGTGAACAGCAGTTCGATGCCGTCATTATGAACCCTCCGTACCGGAAGGTCAGGACCGACTCCAACGAGCGCAAGGCCTTGGAAGCGATTGGGCTTCGCGTTTCCAATCTGTACACGGCGTTCTTGGCGCTGGCTGCCACACAGCTCAAGCCGGGGGGCGCATTGTCAGCGATTACGCCGCGCTCATTTGCCAACGGCCTCTACCATGAGCCGTTCCGACGATTCTTCCTTGACCGTATCGGAGTCGAGCGGCTTCATGTCTTCGAATCGCGCGGTGACGTGTTCGCCAACGCCAACGTGCTCCAGGAGAACATCGTCGTCGCCGGAACGCGTGGGGTCATACCGAGCGCCACGACGCTCTCGGTCAGTCATGGCGCGAACGAGAAGCCACGGCTTCGCGATGTTCCGTACGCCGAGATCATCCAAACCGGCGATCAGCGCCGGTTTCTTCGCATTCCCACCGCTGAGGATGACACGGGCATCGCCGAGACGATGGTCGCGCTCCCGGCTTCTATCGGCGATCTTGGCGTCTTCGTCTCGACGGGTCGTGTAGTCGATTTTCGCGCAAAGGAGCATCTCCGACGAGACCCATCCAACGGTACTGTGCCCTTGATCTATCCTGGACACCTGCGCAACCAAGGCGTGGTGTGGCCTGCCACGAACGATCGTCGCAAGCCCAATGCGCTCCAGCGTGTCCCTGAGACCCTCAAGCTGCTTTTGCCCAATGAGACATATGTGCTGGTGAAGCGTTTCACCGCAAAGGAGGAGCGAAGAAGGGTTGTCGCGGCGGTCATATCGAGCGCCGACGTGCCTGGTGACGCGGTGGCGATCGAGAACCATCTCAACGTCTATCACGACAACGCTCATGGTCTGCGCCCGGATCTCGCGCACGGCCTCGCCGCCTATCTGAACTCCAGCTTCGTTGATCGCTACGTACGGCAGTTCAGCGGCCATACACAGATCAATGCGACCGACTTGCGACACCTTCGCTATCCCTCTTATGACGAGCTTTGCACGCTCGGAGAGCTCATACGAGCTGAGCGCCCGGAAAGGCAGGAGGAACTAGATCACCTCGTAGAGTGTCTGCTCGCCGAGGCAAACGAGCCCTTCGGTGACACAGAGCGATACGACGTAACCGCAGTCGCCGGACCAGCAGCGTGAACGAAGCTCAAGCGGGGCAGGTTGCACGCGCCCGGCGCGCCCTCGCGTTGCTCAACTTCGACGCGGAGCGCAGCAACGAGCGCTCCGCGCTTGTTCTCCTTGCGCTGTTGCGCCTTGAGCCCACCGAGGATTGGGTTCGTGCGACGAACCCCGGTCTCCGGACGGTCGAGATTATGGAGTGGTTGCGCCACGAATACGACCGTGACTACAAGCCGAACTCACGAGAGACGATCCGGCGTCAGACGCTGCATCAGTTCGTCAGCGCTGGCCTGGTTGCCCTCAATCCTGACGATCCAACTCGCCCGGTCAACTCCCCCAAGAACTGCTACCAGATCATCCCCCGTGCACTGGAGCTCTTGCAGTCCTATGGCTGTGAAAGCGATCGTTGGGATGAGCTTCTCAGTGGATATTTGACAGACCTACCCGGTCTGCGTGCCCAATACGAGCAAGCACGGATACTCCAGCAGATTCCCGTGACGCTGCCGGACGGCTCGGAGGTCACGCTGACACCCGGTGGCCAGAACATTTTGATCAAACAGATGCTCAAGGAGTTCTGTCCTCGATTTACGGCTGGTGGCAAGGCGCTGTATGTCGGCGACGCCGGCAAGGGCGAGCCGATCCGCTGCGACGAGGAGCTCCGCGCCCTCGGAGTGACACTCGACAAGCATGGCAAGTTCCCCGACCTGATAGTGCATTTACCAGATCGGGAATGGCTTGTCCTGATGGAGGCAGCTTCAAGCCACGGCCCGGTAGACAGCAAGCGATACAAGGAGCTGCGCGACGTCTTCGCTTCGGCCCGTCCAGGATGCGTGTTTGTATCGTGTTTTCCTTCGCGGGCCGAGATGCGGAAATACTTGCGCGTGATCGCATGGGAGACGGAGGTCTGGTGCGCCGATGACCCGTCGCACATGATCCACTTCAATGGCGAGCGCTTTCTGGGTCCATATCTCTAGCGTTTGCTGAGCAGACGCTGGAACTCGTCGTCTCGTGCTCCGATCGACTCAAGCTCCGCGGCTCGCGGTCGAACACCGGGCAGAGAATGGATCTCGGCCTCGACATAGCCGCCTCGGGAATGGTCGCCGAGCAGGTCCGCCAGGACCAGCTCGCGAACGACCTGGCCAACGCCGCTACTCCCGGCTTCAAACCTGAGGAAACGCCGCAGCACAGCTTCGGCGAAGTGCTGCTGGCGAACACCGAGGGCGGCTCGGCTGTGGGCTCGGTCAACGAGGGCGTGGCACTCGGCAAGGCCTATACGAACAAGACGCCCGGCACGATCCAGGAAACGGGCGAACCACTCGACTTCGCGATCGAGGGCAGCGGCTACTTTGCGGTCAAGACCGCTCAAGGCGTTCGCTACACGCGCGACGGTCAGTTCACGACCTCGGCCAAGGGCATCCTCACCGACGCGAGCGGCGAGCCCGTGCTCGATGCCAAAGGCGCGCAGATCAAAGTCAGCGCCGCCGGCACGGTGGCGGCAAGCGCGATCGGCGTCTTCGAAGTGCCCGGCGCCGCCAAGCAGGGCGAAAATCTCTACACGGGCAAGGCGGCGGGCAAGCCCACCGGCACCGTGCGCCAGGGATCGCTCGAGGGCTCGGGCGTCGACGCCGCCAAAGTGATGATCGAAATGATCACGGCGATGCGCAGCTTCCAGTCTGGCCAACAGGCGATCCAGACGATCGCCGAGACGATGCAGGAGTCGGCCTCGCAGGTCGGCTCGCTGAGCCCCAGCTAGACACCGCCGGCGCTCAAGTCCACACGGCGGCGGCCGATCACCTTGGACGAAAAGCTCCGAGCTTGGCTGGACCGCCACGCGGAAAGCCCCGCTCGCCGACGACCACGAACACAGGATGGGCTGATGCTCGAAGGTCTCTATTCCGCAGCAGCAGGCATGGCAGCACAGCAGGAACAGCTCAATGCGATCAGCAACGACCTCGCGAACGTGTCGACGAGTGGCTACAAGTCCGAGCGCGTAGCGTTCAGCGACCTGCTCTACAACCCGATCAAAATCGCCGGCACCGAAACGACGGCCGGCGCCGGCGCCGTCGCCCGCGTGATCGGGCGCAGCGACGCTCAGGGCTCGATCCAGGAAACGGGCAACCCGCTCGACCTGGCGATCGAAGGCGAAGGCTACTTCCAGGTGACCCGCGCCAACGGCACCAAGGCGCTCACCCGCGACGGCACCTTCGGAGTCGACGCGAACGGGGCGATCGTCAACGCCGAAGGCAACCAGCTCTCGCCGCCGATCAAGCTGCCCGCGGGGGTCTCCGCCAAAGAAGTCACGATCGCGCCCGATGGCACCGTGACCGCGGGCACAACCAAGCTCGGCCAGATCAAGCTCATGACCGTGACCTCACCCGAACACCTGCTCGACGACGGTGGCGGCGAGCTATCGCCGACGGCCGCGAGTGGCGCGCCGCACCCGGCCACCGGCAAAATCCACCAAGGCGCGCTCGAGGCCTCCAACGTGAACATCGCAAGCGCGATGGCGCAGATGGTGAGCACCCAGCGCGACTACCAGATGACGAGCACCGCGATCCAGGACGAGAGCCAGATGATGTCAATCGCCAACCAGCTGCGTCCGCAATGAACATCCAGGCCGCCGCCGACCCGAGCACCGCCGCCGCCGGGCTGCCCGCGATCAACCAGGCGCTCGAGCCGGAGTGGGTGCGCGACGGCTCCGCCGCGACGCAGAAGGCCTACGCGAGCGCGCTGACGTTCGAACAGACGCTCGTCGAACAGCTCTCGAAATCGCTCGCCGACACAAGCGGCCTCGGCGGCGAATCCGAAGGCGAATCCAGCTCCGAAGAAGGCGGCTCCTCAAGCGACGCCGGCGCCTCGCAGATCGCCTCGATGCTGCCCCAGGCGCTGAGCGCCGGCGTCATGAGCGCGGGCGGCCTGGGCATGGCAGCGCAGATGACCCGCCAGCTCGAAGGCGTTCATGCGGCGGCGCAGACGCACGCAAGCGGTGGCACGAGCGCATCATGAGCCCTGCCTCGATCATCCCCCACGAGGGCATCCAGCGTGATCGCGCGCTGACCGTCGACGTGCTCGCGCACCTGGAGGCGCAGCTCCAGTCGGCGCGAGGCCTCCTGGAGCTCGTGCTCGAGCAGGGCGCGGCGATCCGCGCCCGCGACGTGCACACGGTCGTGCGCCTCGCTGGGATCCTGCGCGGAGAGATGGGCCGCAGGCAGCTGCTCGAGGAGGAGCGCTCGCGCCTTTTGGCGCGCAGCGGCGAGCGCCTCGGCGTGGCGTCCGAGGCCGTCACGCTGGCGCTGTTGAGCACGCTGATGGACACCGCCAGCGCCGAGCGCGCAAGCGCCCGTAGCGCCGAGCTGCGAGGCCTGCTGCACGAGCTGCAACGCGAGCACACCTGCAACCGCTCGCTGATGCAGATCGAACTTGGCTTCCTCGACCACCTGATGGGCATGCTCTCGCTCGATGGCGTCAACGGCTACGACACGCACGGCTCATCCACGTCCATCACGCGCTCGCGGCCCCACGGCGGCTTGCACGTACTCGATCTGCAGGCCTGAGCGATGTCGATCCCCACCCTGCAAGGCCTGCAGACCGCGCTCAGCGGCCTGATCGCGCAGCAGACCGCGCTCGACACGACCGGCAACAACATCGCCAACGCGAACACCGAAGGCTACTCGCGCGAGACAGCGCTGCTGGAACCGAACACGCCGCTGCCGATCCCGGCGATCTCCGGGTACACCGGCAAGGGCGCGCAGCTCGGTACCGGCGTCACCGTCGCCACAATCACGCGCATCCGCAACCAGTACCTGGACGCCCAGTACCGCACCCAGAACAGCGCGCTGGGCGCCGCCCAGACGCAAGCGGAAACGCTGACGCAGGCGCAGACCGCGTTCAACGAACCATCGACCGCGGGGATCGCGACGCAGCTGTCGAACTTCTGGTCTGCGTGGAACAGCCTCGCCACCAACCCCACCAACGAAGCTGCCAAACAGGGCGTCGTCGAGGCCGCGGATCAGCTCGCCGACACGTTCAAAGAACTCAGCGCGCAGCTCGCGACGATCTCCACCCAGGCGAGCGAAAAGTACAACTCGCTCACCGGGCCCTCGGGCGAAGTCGAAGAAATCGCCAACCAGATCGCGCAGCTCAACGGCCAGATCAAGCTCTCAGAAGAAGCCGGCCAGCCGCCCAACGAGATGCTCGACCGGCGCGACCTACTGCTCGACAAGCTCTCGGCGCTCGCCAACGTCACGGTCACCGAACAGCCGGATCACACCGATACGGTGCTGCTCGGCGACGCGGCCAAGCCACTGGTCGAAGGAACAACCGTCAACTGGCCGCAGGCGCTCACCGAAGCAGCCGGCGGACAGCTCGGCGCGCTGCTGAACCTGACCGGCCCCAAAGGCGCGCTGACGGGGCTGCGCACGAGCCTCGACGAAGTCGCAGGCATGCTCGCGAGCACCGTCAACGAACACCTCGCCAAACCGTTCTTCTCGGGTGAAACGGCAGCGACGCTCGCCGTCGCGGTCAAAGAATCCAAAGAAGTCCAGGCCTCCGGGACGAAAAACGCGGGCGGCGGCGAAGTCGCCCAGGAAATCGCGGCGCTGCGCGGCGGCGCCGCCGAACAGGGCTACGCGACGCTGGTCGAGACGGTCGGCAGCGACGTGCGCGCGGCGAAGGACGACGTCACGACCCTGCAGGGGACGGTCGCATCGATCAGCGACCAGCGCCAGAGCGTCTCAGGCGTCTCGCTCGATGAAGAAATGACCAACCTGATCACCTTCCAGCGCGGCTACCAGGCGTCCGCACGAACGCTGACGGCGATGAGCGAAATGCTCGAAACGCTGATCGAGCACACCGGCGCGGTGGGGCTGTAGCAATGACCACACGGATCACGCCAGCAATGGTCACCAGCACGACGCTCACCGACCTCAGCGGCTCGCTGTCAGCGCTCGAAAGGACCACCGACGAACTGTCCTCGGGCCGGACGATCCTCGAACCGTCCGACAACCCCTATGGCGCGAGCCGCGTAATCGACCTGCAGAGCGAGCTCGAAGGGCTGAGCTCCTACGAAAGCGACGCGCAGGATGGCATCTCGTGGGAGAACACGGCAACGAGCGCGATGTCGAACATCAACTCGATCGTGCAGCGCGTGCGCGAACTGCTGGTGCAGGCCGCCAACGGCACCAACAACCAGAGCGACCTCAACACGATCGGGCTCGAGGTCGAACAGCTGACCGAAAGCGTCAAGCAGGACGCCGACACGCAATACGCCGGCGAATACCTGTTCTCGGGTACCGCAACGACGACCGCGCCCTACGAACAGGGATCCAACGACGAATACAAAGGCAACGCCGAAACCATCAGCCGCGCGGTCGGGCCGGGATCGACGGTGGTCGTCAGCACCAACATCTCGACCCTGCTCGGCAACGGCGAAGGCGCCAAAGACGGCAAGCTGCTCGACACGCTGCGCACGATCGCGCAACACCTGCGCGGCGGCACGCCCGAAGACAGAGAAGCGATCGGCACCACCGACCTGACCGCGCTCGACGGCAACCTCGAAAAGCTGAGCGAACTGCAGGCGGTCGCGGGCAGCGCGACCGACCAGCTGCAGGCAGCGCTGACGCGCAACGAAGATCTGCAGACGTCGATCACGGAGAGCCTGTCGAACACCGACGCCACCAACGTCGCCGCCACCTCGATCCAGTACGCCAACGAGCAGGCCGCATACGAGGCCGCGCTGCGCGCCGCCGCGACCATCGTGCAGGAATCGCTGCTCAACTTCCTGCAGTAGCCGAACCCAAGGAGAGAACCAGCATGTCCGTGACATTCGAGAGCATCCGCTTCGGGACCGTAGAGATCGCGCCAGAGGACGTGATCGAGTTCCCCTTCGGGCTGATCGGGCTCGGCGGCCTGCGCTACGCGCTGATCGACCGCAACCCCGGCACCGGGTTCCTGTGGCTGCACGCGGTCGACGAGCCCGCGCTCGCGCTGCCGGTCGTCGACCCGCACCAGTTCTTCTCCGGCTTCGCGCTCGAGATCGCGTCCGAGGATCGCGAGCGCACGGGTATCGAAGACGCCACGGAGGCCGAGCTGTACGTGACCGTGCGCGCAACGCCCAACCCGCTCGACATCACCGCCAACCTGCGCGCTCCGCTCGTGATCCACGAGGGTCGCGGCTACCAGGTGCTCAACACCAACGAGGACGCCCTGCTGCAGGCACCGCTCTTCACGCTGCCCGAAGCGTCGCGACTTGCTTCATAATCAGCCTCGATGCTGATCCTGACGCGTCGTCCCGGAGAGCGCGTCGTCATCGGCGACGAGATCCTCGTGACGGTAATGGGCGTCAGCGGGCACACCGTGCGCCTTGGCATCGCCGCACCTGAGGGCGTGCCGATCTACCGCGAGGAGATCTGGCTGGCAGTCAAGGAGGAGAACCGCGCCGCGGCCGAAGCCGCGCCGGACGCGCTGCCCGCCGAGCCCCCATCACCGGAGCCCACACAAGCGGCGCCGCAAGAGCCGCAGGGGGACTAGCGTCACCACACCCGCGAGGGCCGTCGCACCCATGGTGATGCTAGTATGAAGTGATGAAGCGCACCACTGTATCGCTTCCCGACGACCTCGCACAGGCACTGGAGCGCGAGGCACAGAGACAACATGCGTCCGCGTCCGAGGTGACCCGAGCAGCGCTCGCGCGACACCTCGGCTTAGTCGGGGACCAGCCGCGCTCGCTCCCGTTTGCGCCCCTCGGCCGCAGTGGGCACCGCACGACGGCTCGAGGATATGGAGCAGCTGCTAGAGCGCGAGTGGAATGACGAGCCTGGCCGTCGTTGACGCCGGCCCGCTCTACGCCGCCGCCGACGCCGACGACCAAGACCACCTCGCCTGCCGTGCGGCGCTTTCGCGAGCGGACCTCCGCTTGGTCGTGCCGGCACTGGTCATAGCCGAGGCCACCTACTTCGTTGGGCTGCGGCTGGGCGCTGCAGCGGAGAGCACATTCCTGCGCGGCGTTGGACAGCTCGACGTCGAGGGGCCGAGCAGCGAGGATTTCGCACGAATCGCAGATCTGGTCGAGCAGTACGCCGACCTCCCTCTGGGCGGCACTGACGCTTCGGCGATCGCGCTCGCCGAGCGCCTCGACGCACCGACTGTCATCACCCTTGATCGGCGTCACTTCGCGGCAGTCGTACCTCGCCACCGGGAGGCATTCGAGCTCGTGCCCTGAATCCATGACAGAAGAGCCGCGCTCTTTGTCGATCAATGATCCGCTGTCGCGAGCGCGCGAAAGCGCTCGCCGCGCTGCTCGAAGTCGCGGTAGTGGTCGTAGCTCGGCGCGGCCGGGGAGAGCAGCACCACAGTGCCGGATGAAGCCATGGTGCGAGCGAGCGCGACAGCCTCCGGCAGGTCGGCGGCGTCGATCGCACGCGCGGGCGGCGCTCCCGCCGCACGCGCCGCAGCCAGCAGCCGCGGACCGGTTGACGGCACCCCGATCACGCTCGCGCCGCGCTCGGCGAGGACGGCGCCCAGCTGCGCGTAATCCTGTCCCCGATCCTGACCGCCGGCGACCAGTATCAGCTCGCGCCCAGGGAAGCTCGCGAGCGCAGCAAGCGTCGACTCCGGGGTCGTCGAGATGCTGTCGTCGACCCACAGCACGCCGTCGCGCTCCAGCACCGCCTCGAGCCTGTGCGCCAGCGCCTGGAAGCCCTTCAGCGAGTCGGGCAGAGCCGGCACGATGCCGAGCGCTTCAAGTGCCGCAAGCGCGCCGCAGACGTTGAGCGCGTTGTGCTCGCCGCGCAGCGGCAGCTCGGCACTCGACACGCGCAGCCCGCCGTTCAGCGCGACTCCCTCGGGCACGACGTCCCAGCCCTCGGGCACGCCATAGCGAGCCATCGCAGGCACGGCCTGGGCGACGCCCGCAGCCGGATCGAGACTCGCGGGGGCCGCCCTTGTCAGCTCCTCGCGCAGGCGCTCGTCGCGCCAGTTGACCACCGCCGCCCGCACGCCCGGCAGACCCAGCAGACGCAGCTTGTCGACTCGGTAGGCCTGCTCCGAGCCGTGCCAGTCGGTGTGCTCGCGAAACAGGCTCGTCACGAGCGCCACCTCAGGCCCCGTCTGCAGATCCGCCGTCTGGTAGCTCGAAAGCTCGACCACGGTCACATCCGCGGGCTCCTCGTCGAGCAGATCCAACGCCGGCACGCCGATGTTGCCGGCCAGCTGCGCCGGGCGCCCCGCCACGCGCGCGAGATGGCAGACAAGCGCAGCCGTGGTGCTCTTGCCCTTCGTGCCCGTCACGCCGATCACGCCCCCGCCGCCACGCTCCGCAAGCCACAGCGCCGTGGCCGTCGTCACCGATATCCCAGCCTCCCGTAGCGCGCGCAGCTCCGGTCGGTACACGGACACCCCGGGGAGCGCACGATCACATCGCAGCCGCTCAATGCCTGTGACCTCCTGCTCGCCTCCGCGTCGGCAGTCTCGCGCCGACAACCGCGCCGCTGCCTTCGCTGCAGCGCCAGCGCCGTCGGCGCGACAGCGTCGGCATCGGCGATCACGACCCGTGCGCCAGGCGCCCTCAGGGTCTCACGGACGTCCTGCTCAGGAGGCGTGTCGAACGCCGCCACCACGATCCGCGCCGACGGCAGCCTGCGGGCGAGCTGCTCCGCGAACGAGATGATCTCGCGGCCAGCGCCCCACACGCCGACACGCGCGCCTTCAAGCTCCGAGAACCGCACGCACTTCCGCCAGCAGCGCCGCCGGCACCGCGTGTTCGTCGCTCAGCGCGAGCACCAAGTCGGGGTCGCCCGCGTCCGCAGAGAACCGCGGCAACACCTCCGCCGCCAGGCGCGCAACCACGCTGTGCCCGCTCCAGCGCGGATCGCGCGCGAGCAGGCGGATCGCAGCGAGACTCTCCTGCTCCTCGCCAACGCACTCGAACGGCTTGTGCCCGCCCGTCGCGCTCAGCAGCGCGAAGCCCTCGAACTGATCATCCTCCTCGAGCAGGTCGCGACCGAAGATCGAACGCAGCTGCTCGGGCTCGCTGAACGGCGCCAGCGCCAGGAACACGAAGCGGCACTTCGGGCAGTCACAGCACCACGCCGCCGCGCGCAGCGCCGGGTCGATGCGAAAGATCGCGTTGCAGCTCGTGAACGCCTCATGGTAGGCGTCCAGGCGGGCGAATGCGCGCGCGATCGCGAGCTCCGACGCTGGGCGCAGCACCGAGAAGGACTGCAAACCCAGCGGGCGCGCGCCCTCGCCGGGGAGCTCAGACCGCGTGCCCGGAGCGACCTCCGCGAGCGCCGCGCTCAGCAGCCGCTCCGCGCACAGCCCCTTGCTGAACTGGTGGTTGACCTCCACGCCATCCCACACCACGTTGCCCGCCGATGCCGAGCGCTCGTTGGCCATCGCCACCGCATCGAAGCCGTTCAGCGCCGCCGTCAGCAGCGCCACGCACGTCACGATCGCCGTGATCGGCACATGCCCGTTGAGCGCGCCCGCAGCATTCAGCTCGCGCAGCCCCGGGTCGAGCGTGCGCCGCGCCAACAGATGTGGCAGCCCGGCGGCGGCCACTGTGCGCGCGATTGGTGGGGCGTCGCCAATCGAGAACAGCGACAGCTCCAAGCCCGAGCGCCTCACGATCTCGATCGCGACCGCCGAGTCCTTGCCGCCACCGACCGGCACCAGCACGGGGCCAACCAGCTCGTCCGCAAGCCCCGAGCCGTGCGCGTCGGACGCGCGGCGGACGTCCTCGGGCGCGGGCTGGCGCTCACCGCCCCCCGGCTGCACAGACCGCGTGAACCTTGGCCGCGGCAACCGGGGAGGGCGTTGGTATAGGCCAGCTCTCCCAGGCCCTCGGAGTAGAGCGCCTCGAGCAACGCAGCAACCGCCGGCGGCGGAGACGGACCTGACGCAAACTTGACCGCCGGCGGCAGCGCTGTCTTGTAGTAGCTGACGCCCGCCACCCAGTGCAGCAGGGCGAGGAGACCGTCGACGCGCTCGCGCTCGGCCTCGCTCAGGCTCCTCGCGGGGTCGGTCAGTGGCAGCTCGAAGATCTCCACGAAAGCGATCTGCTCGTCCAGCGCGTAGCGCAGCGTCACACGGCCGTGCTCGTCGAGCTCGCGCGCCGTGAAGCGAAACTGCTCGAACGCGCCCGGGTCGAACCGGGTGGGCGCCCGTCTGGTGTCTACCGCCACGGTCTCAGCCTAGAGCCCGCGCAGGACCGCGCGCGACCCCGCGAAGCGAGCCGTAGGCGAGCCCATAAAAATCGGTCGGTGATCAGTCGTTCGCGGTGACCGCCTCGAGCAGCTCCGCGAAGCGCTCGCGCGCGTGCTCGCGACGGGTCGGCAGGTGTTCGCTCGGGACTTCATTGGCGGGCGGCGCATAGCCGCGCAGCAGGTGGCGCGCAACCGACTGGCGATGCACCTCGTCGGGGCCGTCATAAATGCGTGCAGCGCGCGCGAAGCGATACATCTGCTCGAGCGGCAGGTCCGTCGAGTAGCCCAGCGAGCCATGCAGCTGCAGCGCCCTGTCAACCACGTCATGCAGCACCTTCGCGCCGTAGAACTTGATCAGGGCGATGTCCGTGCGCGCCGCGCTCGCGCCCTGCGTGTCCATCACCCAAGCAGCATGCAGCGTCATCAAGCGCGCCGCCTGCATCTCCGCGGCGCTGTCAGCGATCCAGTTCTGCACCGTCTGTTTGTCCGCCAGCAGCGAGCCGTGCGCCTGGCGGTATGTCGCGCGCTCGCACATCATGTCGAACGCCCTGCTGGCCACGCCCAGCCAGCGCATGCAGTGATGGATCCGACCCGGGCCAAGCCGATGCTGAGCGAGCAGGAAGCCCTCCCCCTCGCCCCCCAGCAGCGCCTCAGCCGGCAGGCGCACCGACTCGTAGGCAATTTCAGAGTGCCCGCCGTAGCCGCCGTAGTGCTCCCACGGGTGCTCCATCGTCGGTACGTCGCGCACGATCTCAACGCCCGGCGTGTCAACCGGCACGATAAACATCGACGCGCGCTGCGCGCCGCGCGCCTCGGGGTTGGTGACCGCCATCACGATCAAGAAGTCCGCGATCGAGCCGTTTGAGGAAAACCACTTCAAGCCGTCGATCACCCAGTCATCGCCGTCGCGCACCGCGAGCGTGCGCAGCTGCGTCGGGTCCGAGCCAGGAGAGTTGGGCTCGGTCATGCTGAACGCGCTACGCACCTCGCCCGCCAGCAGTGGATGCAGCCAGCGATCCTTCTGCTCCGGCGTGCCCGCCATCGCCAGGATCTCCGAGTTGCCCGAGTCCGGCGCCGCGTTGCCAAACGCCAGCGGCGCGATCGGCGAGCTACCGAGGATCTCGTGCATCAAGCCCAAGCGCACCTGGCCCATGCCCTGCCCGCCGAGCTCCGGCGGCAGGTGCGTCGCCCATAGCCCGCGCGCCTTGACCTGCTCCTGCAGCGGCGCCATCGCGCGCTTCAGCCCGTCGAGCCCAAGCTCGAGCCAAATCGACTCCAGCGGCCAGATCTCGGTGCGCACGAGCGCGCGCATCCAATCCAACTGCTCCTGGAAGTCGGGGTCGGTGGAGAAGTCCCAACTCATGCGATCGCATCCCTCCGGTCAGCCTGCGGACGTTGTGTCAAGCCCAAGCCTACGCCTTGCGCTGCGACGCGTTTCGCTTGCGCGCGCCCGGCGTGGACGTCCCGCGCCTCGAACAGCCCGAGACCTCGATCCTCGTCGTCTGCTTGACGACCGCGCCGTTCTGGCCGGTGATCGCAGTCGGCATTGCAAGGCTCCGCCCGCACAGGCTCCACCGCGCCTTCGCTGGCAGGTTCGACGCGAGCAGCGAGTGCGCGCCCACGTTCAAGACCAGGCCAAGCGTCGAGATCGGCACGTCCGGCAGCGATCGGAAGACCCCCGAGATCACGCCGTGCTTGACGATCGTCTGCCCGACGACGTCGATCGTCAGGCCTTCGCCCTGTAGCACGAACTCGAGATCAGGAGCCGCAACGCCGGCGTGCGAGACGACATAGACGGGTCCAACGAGCGCGTGGCGCAGGACCGGCGTGAGCACCGTCACGCTGCCCACCACCGATGCCGCCGGACAGCCCGCCGGGTCCACTTCGATCACCGACGCCGGGCATGCCCGCTGCAGCGTCGTCAGCCTGATCGGCAGCTGCTGGGGCACGTCGACCTTGACCGCTGCGATGTTCGCCTGGCCTGGCGCGGAGGCGAGTCGCACATGCAGGTAGGCGCCGCCGGCTTTGCTCGTCTTCGCATGCGCCAGCGCGCTGAGCCTCGGCTTGAACGTCAGCGTCGCGCAGTTCGCTGCCTGAAAGCGTGAGGACAGGAGCGCTGTCGCGCCCTCGCTGCTCGTCAGTGCAGCTCCAATCGCCAGCGGCTCGCAGTCGGTCGGGTTGAAGATGAAGCCTTCGCGGTTGATTTCCAGGTTGAGCGTCTTGATCTGCAGCGGGATCCCATCGATCCTCTGCGGCAGCGCGTCGCTGACGATGCTCAGCGCAGCCGTCCGCGGGTCGACCTCCACGCGCGCGCTGACGTCGATCGTGCCCAGATCGAATGGACCCACCGCCGCAGGCACCACAATCGACAGGCCAAACGGCGCACCCTCGTGCGGGCCGGTCAGATACACGCGGCCTTTGACGAACACCGGATCGGCGCCCGGCCCCGCGCCGATCGTCGCCGTGCCGATCTCGCTCTGCGCTTCGCAGCCTCCAGCCTGCGCCAGAGCTTCCGAGCAGAGCTGGACCTTCGCGAGCATCCCCAGCAGCCCAGGCGGCAGCTGCGCCGCGACGCCCTGCAGATCCTCTTCCTGATCGGTACGCGACAGCGTTACCGTCAGCGGGCTGAACGCGCCAGCCTGGTTGTTGGTCGTTCCCGCGATGAGCGATGGGTCGAACCGCGGCGGCGCGCAGCCGCTCACCTCAAACGGCGCACTCGACGGTTCCGCGGCCTGTTCGCTGCTGTACGGCGTCAGCTGCGACGTCGCCGCGAACGGCGTCCCGCACGTGGATGGATTGGCGAGCGCCGCGTTCTCGCCACCGTCGAGCGTCAGCTTCAGATCTTCGAATGGCAGCTGCGGGGCATCGTCGAACGCCACCGTCAGCTGCCCCGTGCTCTGGTCGATCGACGTGGCGCCTTCGAGCTTGACCGTCACACCCGAGCCCTGCGCCTGTAGCAGCAGGCGCACCAGCTTGCCTTCCTGGGCATCGGCCGGCGAGCACGGAGCGCATTGCGGCTGGCCCATGAACATCTCGCCTTCCAGTGGGTCCGCAAGCCACGGCGTCGTGATCTCGACCCTCCCGATCTGCGACTGCGGCGGGCACGAGGCGGCGGCGAGCGAGTGCAGGCCGAACTGCTCCTGCGAGCAGCCCTGCAAGCCGTTCGCCACCGAAGGCGAGAGCACGATGCCCGCCGGTAGGCTCACCACCGCGTTTCGCAGGTCCGGCGTGGCCAGCGCCGTCGGCGCTTCGTTCTGCGGCACGTGCAGTTCGACCGTGTAGCCGCTTGGCGCGCTTGCCTGGGTGGTTTCGAGGGCGAGCGACAGCGACGGGTTGAACGACAGCTGTTCGCAGCCCCCGAGCGCCGGCAGCGGCTGCTCGGGCTGGAACCGTCCTGGCGATTCCGGTTCCAGCGGGTTCGGCGTTTCCGGGCTCTGCCACGAGTCGCTGCGTACGCTCACCGGTAGCGTCGCCCCCGTGCAGCTGGTCGGAAGGGTCAGAAACGGCTTTGCCGCGACGCCGCTCGGACAGCGGGTCTGCTCTTCCACGCCGCCTACGAATTCGACCGAAGGCTTGCAGATCTCGCTGTCTTCCTGGCCGCCTTCGCCCAGCGTGCCTTCGCGTTCGAGGTCGTGACTCGCGTCCGCCGGCACGCCCCACAGCGTCAGGATCGCGCCCTGCAGCGGACCTGCCCCGGGAAGGTCGTTCAGCTGTGCGGTCAGCCCATAGTCAAGGTTCTCGCGGACGTGGAAGAACAGCGGGATGTGCCCGACGTTGGCCACCGAGAAGCCGAGCTCGGCGGGCTGGCCCGGCAGCGGGACGACGTCGAACACCGGGATGACCGCCGAGTGAAACGCACCGTAGAAGAACGGCTTGACCGTCCCGACCTGCGTGTCCACGGGGCAGTTGAGGCTTTCCCGTTCCAGAAACGCCTGCTGGCTGCATCTTGGAACGGCGTTCGGATTCCCGATGAGGCCCGGCGGAAGCTCGACTTCGAGATCCTTGGCGGAGGCGTCGGCGAGCGGGAATTCATCTTCCGAGTTCCCCGCAGACGGCGATTCGCGCGCGCTGACGTTGAACGCCAGACTGGCGGTCAGCTCGAACGGATGCGAGCCGGCCTGTGTGTCCGCTTCACCGCTTTCCCCAGCGGTGGCGAAATCGAAGAACGAGAGGCCGAAGGGGACCGAGCCGGAGCCGATCGGCGTCGTTTCGCTCGTCGAGGCACTCGGCGCGCCACCACCGGAGACCGTCGCCGAGTTGGGGGCGAGAGTCGTTGCTTGCGCAGGGATCGAGACAGTGATCGTCAGCACGATCGTGGTGCCGAGCTGCACCGGGCCACGGGCAGCGCCTTCTTCATAGGTACACGAGACGGTTTCCGTGAGCGGCCCCACCGGGCACACCATTTCGTATCGAGGAAGCCCGTTGCCGTTGGCGCCACTGCCTTCCGCTGCGATCTTCGTCGCGGTGACTCCCGCAGGCAGCGTGTCGGTCACGGTCACAGCGCTGCCCTTCACCGTTGGCGAGCCGCCGTCGTTGCGGACGATGAGGACGTAGGCGTCGGATGTGTCTCCCGCGCTGAAATAGGCCGGCTGGGACTCGGAGACGATGCTCCAGTGCGGACCCGCGGAGGAAGCCCGCGACGGCGCCGCCTCAAGACCGCCCACGGCGAGCACGACGCCGAGCAGCGAGATGAGCAGCTTGGCGATCGGGCGGACCGCCCCGTCGCGCCGGCAGCGCATCTGGCTCACCCGCGAGACCGGCGACGCGTCGCTGCGCCGCCGCGGCCGGTCCCCCTGGCCTTCGGCGCATAGCGCCGCCGCGCGGCGGCGCTACATGCCGAGCGCTTCCGCTGGTGCTTCAGCCTCGCGCACTTGGCTAGGGTGCGCGCCAGCAGCTGCTCACGCGTCAGCTTGGCGGCCGGGGACGGCGGCGCGAGATTCCCGACACCCGTGAACAGTGCCGAGACGGGTGTGGAGAACGAGGGCGGCGAGCTGGGCAGTTCCTGACAGCCGCTGCTCTGGCATGGAGCCGATGCGACCGGCGTCGGCAGGCCGCCGTCTACGCGCGCGTCGTACACGTCAGCCAGTTCGTCCGCGTCGGTGGCCACAAGCCGTTCTCTGGTCCCAAAGAAGACGTCGTCCCCGCTCGCGCTGGCATCGAGGAACACCGCGCTGCCGCCAGCTTCCTCGCCCGAGATCAGCTGCGGCGCGCCGTTCTCGTACTCGAAGACCTTGACGCTGGCGCCGATCATCTCCGACAAGAGCGGGTCTGGAGAGGAGAAGAACAGGCGACTGCCGTCGTCGCTCAGACTGCGCGGCTGGTGGAAGGGAGTGCTCGCCCGTTCGCTCAGCGTCGCGCCGAGGAACGCGCTGCCGAGCGGCCGCGCGCCGCTCGGGTCGCACGATGCGCACACGAGCTGACTGGTTTCGGCGCTGTACTCAAAGACCTCGTGGTCGGCGTTCCCCGTCCTCCCGTCGTCGTTGTCGTAGCCGGTCAACGGCTCGACCGACATGAACGCCAGATGGCGCCCATCCGGCGTCACGTACGCCTGCGACTCGGTCGGGCGACTGATCCAGTCGGCGATGTCACTGTGATATTCGAATCCCGGCCCTGTTCTCATCGCTTCGAGGTTTTTCTCTTCCGTTTCGTCCGGCGCCGCAAGCGCCGCGATGAACGTGACCGCGCCCGTGCTTTCGGCGGTTTCGTGCCAGACGTAGAGGTTCGGGTTCGGCTGGCCGCTGCGCGCCCCCGCGCCGGGCTCACCAAGCGAGCCCTCGGCGACGAAGTACACGTATGAGCCGTCTTCGGAAGCGCCGACCACGCCGAGGACGCTCGCGCCGTCGCCCTCGGTGTCCACGGTCAGATCCGTCAGCGTGCCGGTGTCGAGGTCATAGCGATAGAGGTCGTTTCCCGGGTTCTCGCGCGGCTCAGGTCCTGATGTCGGTTCGGCGCCTGTAAATGATTCCTTCGTCAGCGCCGCTTTGCTGGTGAAGTAGACGAATGATCCATCCGCCGACGCCGCCCAGAACTGCGCGGGCTCGGCGTTGCAGACCCCGCCTTCGGTTTCGCAACTTCCCGGCTGGGCGCCGATAGCCGGAGCGGAGACCTCGACCGTCGAGGAGCCGTCAACGCGGTCGTAGAGCTCGGTCATGCCTTCCTGCGCGGGATCGGGCCCGCCGCCGTCGGCGGCAGCCTCGAAGAGCACATGCGATCCGTCCTGAGATATCGCGTGCTCGAGATCTCGGGTACGTCCGCTGACAGCGTCGATCCCGCCGCCAGCTGTCGAGCCGGCCGGGGAAACAGTGCCGTCCGGCAGGATCCCCACGAGCGCTACCTGCCCAGCGACCGATTCGTAGAGGTTTTCCACTCCAGATCCCGGAGCCCCGGCGACGAGGCTGTCGTTGGCCTCGAAGATGATGTGGCCGAAGTCGCTCGAGCCGCCCGCGAACGCGGGCACATCCTGCGCTTCGAAGCAGCGGCCGCACCCGGATTCGGGCGGTTCGGGAGGATCGCTCGCGGTCACGAGCGAGTAGGCACCGCTCGCCTGGCGGACATAGAGGTTGTACACCCCCGCCGGTGCGCCTTCGGTCAGCTGCTGCAGCGGCACGCGCAGGACCGCCTGGGACAGATCACCAGAGAACGCGTAGGAGACCTCTGCAAGACTATTGGCCGGAGCCTGGGGCGTCGGCGGCGTGAGCGCCGTCGTCCGCCAGCCTTCGCCTTCCCTCGTGGCGAGGTACGCGTCGGGGACGTCGTTCGCCGGCGCACCGCCGAACGCCGAGCCAGCATTCATGTACGCAAGCGTACATCGTTCGTCGCCTTCGCACGCGGAGCTCTGGGCGCTCAGCGGCGGCTGAAGCGCGACCGCATCCAGCCCGCCCTTTTCGACGGGCGAGACCTGCTCGTAGGCACGGCAATCGGGCAGCTGCTCTGAGGATCCCGAGCGATACTGGGCATTGGGACATGTGGCGGCGCCTGCAGGCGCCGTGACGGCACTACCGAGCCATATACCGGCGATTGCGAGCGCACATGCCCAGTAGGCACGGGGCCTGTTGCGCGTCGCTCCTCCGCGGAGCGGCTTTCCGCGCATTCACACCTCCTCCTCTGCGCGCCGTAGTCTACCCCCAGAGCTGCGACTGCCGCGCCACCTCGTCTGTTGGGATCCACAGTTCGAGCAGGAGCCGCCGCCGGTGTCGGCAGCTCCTGCTCGGCTCCCCTACGAGCGCGCCGAGGCTATTTCCATTCGGCCGTGCCGCTGCCTTCGAGTTCTCCCTGGATGCTGCCGGTGTAGGAGCCTTCCGTGTTTTTGCCGCCGCACACTCCGCCTGTTCCCGTCGAGTGGATTTTGGTCACGGTCGCCGCTGCCATGACCTTCCCGCTCGAGTTGGAGTAGGTAATGCTTTCCAGCGTCTGCGGTTCGATCAGCACTTCACAGCTGAGGCTCCCCGACGAGACTTCCACCGTGTTTTCGAGCCTCGCCGAGCCGTTCGCGTTGAATTCGAAGTCCGCCGGCGTGACCGTGATGCTGACACCGAAGCCGGTGCACCCGCTGTAGGTGAGGACTTCTTTATGGGTCACCGATTTCAGTTCTTTTATTTCCCCGCTGCCGGTGACGGTTTTGCATTCGATTGTCCCGGCCCCGGTTTTGAACACCTGCATATTGGTGTCTTTGCTCTTGGTTTTCCCGGTTTTGCTGACGACGAATTCATGGCCGTTCGCAGACACAGAGACGGCACTCACACCAGCAACCGCGAACGCTGACAGCAGAACGACCCAAAACAACGTTATGCGCTGCATGCTCTCTCACCGCTCCTTTGTCGATTGATGACGGGCCGCAGGTTGCCGAGCAAGTCGATCGAAAACGCCATTGTACCTTGTTACCGTTGACTAGGAGTGTTTCGCTCTGCAGGCCATACGATCCGTACTATCACAGAAGCCTACAGTTCTGTCAAGCGGAAGCGGACAACCGTTGGCAATCTGCATTTTCACGTTGATGTTTCTAACTCGACATGCGTGTTTTGGGGTGATGTTTCTAACTTCCGGGGTGGTGTAGATTTGGCTCTATGCCTACGTCTGCCACGCTCGAAGATGACGCTACTTCCGGGAGCCCGCGAGCTGCTCGAGATCCACGCGCGCGAGCTGCCGCAGCGCGACGACCTGTGCGGCGCCTTCTGCGGTGCGCTGGCGCTGCGCGCGGCAGGCATCGACGAGCACGATGGCGAGCCGCTCGACCAGGACGCCGTAGCGCTGGCCGCCGGCAGCACCGTCTCCGGCACGCGCGAGCCGGGCACGCTTCCCTACGGCGAACGCGGGCGCCGCGACTACCGCCTGGAGATACCGTCGATCGCCGCCTCGGATCTGTCTGGAACGACGGCCGTGGGGCTGCGAGACGCGATCACGGTCTTGTCAAGCGGCGCGCTCGAGGCGATCCCCTACACCGGCCCCTGGGACGCGGGGACGCTCGCCGGCCTGTTCGACCTTCTCGCCGCGCTTGCGCGTCCTGCCTCGCTGGTGGCGAACTTCGCGACCCGTCATCTGTGGGGCGCACAGCCGAGTGTCAAACAGCTGCTCGGCTATCTGCTCGAAGGGCAGGACGACGGCCCACCGCCGGACTGGGACGTGGGCCACTTCGCATGCGTCTTCGGTCGCGTTGAGGGGCCGCTCGGCAAGCTGTATGCCGTCGCCGACACATATCCCGCGCTCGGCGGCGGTGGCGTGCACGTGCAGCCCCAAGAGCAGCTCGCGACGGCGCTCGCGCGGCGGGACATGCCCGCGGGCGGCATGTTCGCGGTAGTCCATGCGGACGACGCGTCATCCGTGCGCACCGGCGCGGACGCGCTCGGGCTGACCGAGGAGATCTGGGACAACGGCACGGCCGGCCGCGAGACCCAACGGTGAGCGCGGCCGAGCTGGTTGCGCTCGTCTGCTGCGACCTCGGCGCGGTCGTGCGCGGGCGCTCGGTGCTCGCCTGCGACCTCGACGAGCACCTGCGGGCCGGGGTCGGATGGGTGCCGGCAAATCACGCGCTGACGCCGCTCGGCCCCGTCGCCGAGCCGAACCCGTTCGGGTCCACCGGTGACTTGCGTCTGCTGCCGGACCCCGCCACGCGTGTATCGGTGGCGAGCGACGGCGAGCACAGCGCCATGGAGCTGCTGTTGTGCGACATCGTCGAGACCGACGGGCTGCCGTGGCAGTGCTGTCCCCGCGGGTTCCTGCGCGCGACGCTGCACGAGCTCGAGCGGGAGCTTGGCGCCAGGGTGCTGGCAAGCTTCGAGCACGAGTTCCAGCTGCTGCTGGAGGTGGCCCCGGCGCTGCCGTTCACACTGGACGCGCAGCGTCGCATCGACCCATTCCCGGCGAAGGTGATGGGCGCCCTCGTGGAGGCCGGCGTGGAACCCGAGCGGTTCTTTGCGGAGTACGCGGCGCACCAGTTCGAGATCCCGGTCGCACCGGCCGAGGGGATTGCGAGCGCCGACCGCGCCGTGGTGCTCAGGGAGGTCGTGCGCGAGCTCGCGCGCCGCCAGGGAATGCGCGCGAGCTTCGTGCCGCTGCTGGACCTCGACCAAGCCGGGAACGGCGTGCACATCCATTTGAATCTCGTGGACGCGGCGGGCGGCTCACTGCTCTACGACGGAGCGCGGCCGGCTTGCCTGAGCGAGCTCGCCGAGCGCTTTGCCGCCGGCGTCCTGCGGCATGCACGCGCACTCAGCGCGCTCACCGCCGCGAGCCCTGTGTCCGGCGCGCGGCTGCAGCCCCACCGCTGGAGCGCCGGCGCCCTGTGCCTGGCGCAGCGCAACCGTGAGGCGCTCCTGCGGATCCCGCCGCTGCTCACGCTCGCGGGCGCCGCGCCGGAGGGGCAGCTGCATCTCGAGTACCGCGGCGCGGACGCCAGCGCCAACCCCTACCTGGCGCTGGCGGCGATCCTGCGGGCCGGCCTGGAGGGAGTCCGCGCGCGACTGCCGGCACCGCCACTGCTCGACCGCGACCCGGCGCAGCTCAGCGCCGAGCAGGCCGAGCGCTTCGGCGTCGGCATGCTGCCGGCGACGCTCACGGAGTCGCTGCGGGCACTCGCCGCCGACGCCACCGCGCGCGGGTGGCTGCCGCCGCTCCTGTATGACGCGTACACGAGCGTCAAGCGCGCCGAGCTCGACGCCGCCGCGGAGCTCGAGCCCGAGGAGCTCTGTCGGCGCTATGCCGCGATCTACTGACCCGTTGCTCGCACAGCTGCTGCAGGCGATCGAGCACGAGCTGCCGGCGGCCGTCGCGCTGCGCCGGCGACTGCACGCAGCACCCGAGCTGGCGCACGCCGAGCAGCAGACGGCGGCGAGCATCGCCGGCGAGCTGCCGGTCGCCTGCCAGGCGGCGGCTGGGACCGGGCTGCTCGCGCTGATCGGCGGCGACGCCGATCAGCAGCAGCACGCGCGCCCCGTGCGCGAGCACCGAGCGGCGGGAGCGGTTGCCGTGCGCGCGGAGCTCGACGGGCTGGCGCTGCGCGAGCGCACCGGCGCCACTTTCGCGGCCAGCGGCGATGTGATGCACGCGTGCGGGCATGACGTCCACATGGCGGCGCTGGTCGCGCTGGCACGCGCCGCAGACGCGCTCGGCGCTGCGCTGCCTGCGCCGCTGCTGGCCGTCTTCCAGCCGAGCGAGGAGGCCTATCCCTCCGGCGCGCAGCAGCTCGTGCAGGCAGAGCTCGCGGCGCTCACGCCGGCGGCGGTCGTGGCCGCGCACGTGCATCCCGAGCTGCCGTGGGGCTCCGTCGGGCTGGACCCCGGCACCGTCAACGCCTCCTGCGACGCGTTCGAGATCACGGTCGAGGGACAGCCCACGCACGGCGCCTACCCTCACCGCGGTCGCGACCCGGTGCTCGCGATCGCCCAGGTCGTGGTCGCGCTGCACGCCCAGCTCGGCAGGCGGATCGACCCGCTGCACGCGGCGTCGCTGACGGTCGGCGTGCTCGAGGCGGGTAGCGCCGAGAACGTGATCCCAGCGAGCGCGCGGGCGCGCGGCGCCGTGCGTGCCCACCGGCCGCAGGACCGACTCGCGCTGCGGGAGCTCGTCGAGGACGTCGCCGACGCGGTGGCCACGGCGCACGGCTGCCACGCGAGCGTGAAGCTCGAGCCGGGCGAGCCCGCACTGGAGAACGACCCGCGCATCGTGGCGCTTGCGCGCGAGCTGCTCGTCGGCGCCGGCCTGACCGCGGCGCCACCATGGAGCTCGTGTGGATCGGATGACTTCGCGTTCTTCGGCGCGCTCGCTCCTGTGACGATGGCGTTCGTCGGGCTCGACGGCGCGGACGGCTTCGTCTCGCGCCCGCTGCACCACCCCGAGCTGCTGCCTCCTGACGGCGCCGTCGGCGCCGTCGCGCGCGCGCAGGCCGTCCTGTACGTGGCAGCGACACGGTGTGTCGGATCGGCGGGAGCGCCACCGACGTCGACGGACGTCGATTAACTCGACCTGAAACAACCACCTATACGATTGACCAATGCCTGACCGTCTGTACTTCACTGACTCCGATGACGCCAACGCGCTGATCGCCTCCGACCCGATGGCGCTGCTGATCGGCTTTGCGCTCGACCAGCAGGTCACGGTGCAGAAGGCGTTCGCAGGACCGCTGGCGCTGCGCGAGCGCCTCGGCACACTCGACGCCTCGACGCTCGCCGATGCCGACCTCGAGCCGGTGTTCCGCGAGAAACCGGCGATTCACCGCTTCCCAGGCTCGATGGCCCAGCGTGTGCACGACCTCGCCGTCTACGTACACGAGCGCTACGACGGCGACGCGGCGCGGGTGTGGACCGACGCCGCCGACGCAAGTGAGCTGCGCGCCAACCTCACCGCACTGCCCGGCTTCGGCGAGATGAAGGTCAAGTCGCTGGGCGCGGTGCTCGCCAAGCGCTATCGCATCGGCGCGGCGGCCGAGCTGGTGCCGGCGCATCCCACGCTCGGCGACGTCGACTCACCTCAGGCGCTCGTCGAATATCAGGCAGCCAAGCGCATCCACAAGGCTGAGTGGACAAAACTCAAGCCGCGCCGCTAAAGCACCGGGGGTGGCGTGCCTTCGGCGCTGGCGGCTAGCGCCGGGTCCCAGTCACACACCGCGCACGCGTGCTCGAACGCCGCGCGGGCGAAGGCGAGCGCTGTCGCATGCGGGTCGGGGCTGGCCGCCAGCTCGTCCCAGTCCAGGACGTACTCGCCGAGCTCCGCCTCCCAGCGGGCGGCTGCCGGAGACAGCCGCGCCTGCGCGAACCCGTCGGGCGCCGGATGCGCGTACGCGTAGAACGCCGCCTTCTCGTAGCGAGCGTCACCCGGCCACCAGCCAATCGCCACCTCTTGGGCGTCCATCGCGTTGCGCATGATGAAGTTCTGTGACGGCGGCTCCGCCGGCCGTCCCGAGAACAGGCTGACGGCGAGGTCGAACGAGCCCCACCATGCGTTCACCGGCGTCGAGCGCCCGCGATAGGGGGCGCGGAACGCGCCGAGGACGAGCGCCGCGCGCGTGGCGGCGGCGAAGTAGGAGACGACGTGCGCCGGGTCGTAGCTCGCGTGCTCCTCGTCCTCGTCCAGCGGCACGCTCCAGGAGACCTCTTGCGGGGTCGGGTTGATCTCGACCGGGCCGGCGAGCGCATTGACCGCCTCCAGCAGCTCGCGCGCGACCGTGCCGACCGAGCGGTCGGGCGCGAGCGCGACGCGCCGCGCGCGTCCGTCGCTGTGCTCGACGAACGCCTCGTGGCTGCGCAGGTCGAGCGCGACCACGAGCGCACCGGAGCCGTCGGGTGCCGGCAGCAGCGGCGTCTCCCACCCGCGCGCGCTCAGGCGCAGGGCCGCGTGTTGCAATTGGGGCTCCGGCGGCGCGAGCGCCACCGCCAGCTTGCCGAGCACCTGCGTGTGCGCGTGCAGCGTGTCGCAAGTCGCGCTCCACCGAGCGTAGGCGGGCAGCGCTGGCCAACCGGCGGGCATCGGTGGAGCGTAGCGATCTCGATCGGAAGCATCGGCGAAGACTCCAGCGCCCGTGCAATAGGCTTTCGCGCCGCGAGCGAGCGGCGAAGGAGCCGGCGGATGACTCCACGGCAGGGCAACTCCATGAAGGCGGGTGGCTGGTCGGTGATCGCCGCCTACGCGCTGGTGTGCGCGGCGACGCAGATACTGTGGCTCACCTACGCTGCGATCACGACCGAGACGGCGAGGCGCTACGGCGTCTCGGTCGGCGCGGTCGGATGGCTGGCGGAGATCTTCCCGCTGCTGTACGTGGTGCTCGCGATCCCTGCGGGGATCCTGCTCGACCGCTGGTTCCGCCCCACGCTTGCGGCCGGCGGCGCCCTGGTCGCGCTCGGCGGCGTCGTGCGCCTGGGCGGTGAGACGTTCGCGTGGGCGATGGCCGGGCAGCTGCTGGTCGCAATCGCCCAGCCGGTGGTGCTCAGCGCGGTCAGCAAGCTCGCCGGCGAGTACCTGCCGGCTGATCGGCGTGCGGATGGCATCGCTGTCGGCTCGGCGGGCAACTTCGTCGGGATGCTGCTGGCGCTGCTGCTGGGACCGACGCTCGGCGCCCACGGGCAGCTCGAGCGGCTGCTGGCGCTCGAGGCCGTGCTCGGCGTGCTGCCGGCGCTCGCGCTGGGGTTCATGCTGCGCCGTCCCGGGCAGGAGAGCGACGAGCACGCCGCGATCGAGGGCAGCGCCGCCCGCGCCCTGTGGGGGCTACCGCCGATGCGCACGCTGTGCGGCCTCGTGTTCCTCGGCTTCGGCATCTTCGTCGCGCTCGCCACCTGGCTGCAGACGCTCCTGCACCCCTCGCACGTGTCTGAAACAGCGGCCGGCGCGCTGCTCGTCGGGATGGTGATCGCGGGCATCGTCGGCTGCGCAGTGCTGCCGCCGCTCGTCGCCCGACGGCGCGCCGAGCGCGGCTTTATGCGCAGCGTCGTGCTCGTCGCCTGCTTCGGCTGCGTCGTGCTCGGCGCAGCGCCGTGGCTGGGAGTGCGGGCGCTCGCGCTCGTGGCGATGGGCCTCGTGCTGCTGCCGGCGCTGCCGGTGGTCCTGACGGCCGCCGAGCAGCTCGCGGGCGCTGCGGCCGGCACCGCCGGCGCGATCGTGTGGATGGCCGGCAACCTCGGGGGCCTGGCGGTCGCGCTGCTCGTGCAGATCCTCGTCCACCACCCGCTGGCGGCGTTCCTCGCGATGGGCGCCGTGTCGCTGCTCGGGCTGCCGCTTGCCGCGCGTCTCACCTCGCCGGGCGCCGAGGAGCACGCGGGCGCCCCGGCTGCTGCCGCCGCCGGCTGAGAGGATTGGCCGGTGGAGCTCCTGCTGAAGATCCTGGATGCTGAGATGCAGACGCCCGCTCGCGCCTATGCGGGCGATGCCGGACTGGACCTCTCAGCGCGGACTGACGCAACGCTCAATGCCGCCGACGGGCCGATTGCGCTCCCGACCGGCCTGGCGATCGCGATCCCAAGCGGCTATGTCGGGCTTGTCTGCCCGCGAAGCGGGCTCGCGCTGCGCGAGGGCGTCACGGTCTTGAACGCGCCCGGCGTGATCGACCCCGGCTACCGGGGCGAGATAATGGTGATTCTGCATCGTGTGCTCCCCGGTAACTACAGGATCGAGCGCGGAGATCGCATTGCCCAGCTGTTGGTGATTCCAGTTGCCCCCGACCTCGAGCTCGTGATCTCCCCCACGCTGCCGGAGGCCACGCGTCACCTCGACGGCCTGGGCAGCTCGGGCCGATGAGGCGCCTGGCGCTCCGGCCCGGCCGTGCGTGCGCTGTCTGTCTGTCACCCGCGAGCGCCGCGCGTCACACCTTGTGATGCGCCGCCACCCATGAGCCGTCCGCCTGGCGAGTGAAGTCCTCGAACAGGATCGGCGCCTCGCGGAGCATGATCTCGGCAACCGCGCCGAAGGCCGATCGCAACTCCTCCTCTGCCGATGGCGCCGTGCGCATCTCGATCACATGCCGCAGCGTCCGTGCGTTGGCCGTCCAGATGATGTCCGTGCTCAAGCCGATCGGCGCCAGGCGCCTCAGTGCTGAGGTGATCTCCTTCTTCACGTCGAACGGCACGCCGTCGTCGTCGATGCCGAGCGCTGTTGCCGCGTCGAGCTGGAACTCCTCCAGCTGCTCGACCAGGCTCACGACGCGGTCGCGGAGCGGCTCGAGGGCCGGGGGCACACGGAAGCCGACATCGGCCAGGCGCACGTAGCGCAAGCTCTCCTGGCTGAACGCGGAGCCGGCACGGTGACGGACGAGCTCATGGGTGAACACCCGCGAGACGTCGCGGAACGCGAACGTCCAGCTCACGTGCTCGAGCACGCTGCCGTGACCGGAGGCGATCAGGTTCGCCAGATAATCGCGGCTGTCGGTTCGGATCTTCGAGACGTTCGGGTTGAGGCCGGGCATCCAGGACCGGTAGCACGCGCGGCCGGAGAACTCGACGAGCAGCTCGGCGTCCACCAGCCCGCGGGTGCGATGCTCCTCGAGCCACGAAGCGCCGCCGACAGCCTGCAGGTAGGCGAGCATGCCGTCGAGGTCGACCGCGGGTCGCGCGATCAGGAAGATCTGCGGGGTTGTCTCACGCATGCGTGCTGACGCGGAAGCGCACCGTCGCGCGCGGCTGCTCCTCGAGCGCGACCAGGTGCACGTGCAGGTGCGCGACGCTGCCGCCGTTGTAGAGCATGTTGCCGCTGCGCTCGACGGTCGCAAGCGCGGTTGGCACGAGCTGCGCCTTGAGCATTCGCTTGATCGCCCACAGCTCCGCGCCGGCCTCGTCGGGCAGCTCGTCGAACGCCACCACGTGCAGGTTGGACACGATCAGGTAGTGCGCGGCGGTGCCCTCGTAGGGATAGTCGTTCTTGGTCACGTACCAGTGGCGCCCGGCGTGCTCGACGGGCTCGCGGTGGTGCGCGGCGACGTGCTCGGGGCAGAACACGCACACGCCCGCAGCTTCGAGCTCTTCCATGTAGCGCCGCTGCTCGGCGCCACGCGCGGCGTCGAGGTGGTAAAGCGGGCTCCTAGGCGCGCTCATAGACACAGAAGCTGAAGCCGTGGTCGTTCTCGACGACGCGATCGCTCTGCTCCACGCGCCGCCACTCGCTGCCGGTGAGCGCGGGGAAGTACACGTCGCCGTCGATCTCGCCCTCGACCTCGGTCGCGTACACGCGCTCGGCAAGCGCGAGCGCTTCGCGGTAGGTGCGCTCGCCGCCGATCACGAAGCAGTCTCCGTCGCATGCCGCCACGGCGCTTTGCAGGTCTGCGAACACCTCGGCGCCAGGCGCATGCCAGTCTTGGCTGGAGCTGAGCACGAGGTTGCGCCGGTTCGGTAGCGGGCGAAATCGGTCGGGCAGCGATTCGAACGTGCGGCGGCCCATGACCACCGCACGCTCGGTGGTCAGCTCGCGAAAGCGCTTCATGTCGGTGGGCAGGTGCCAGGGCAGGCCGCCGTCGCGGCCGATCACGCCGTTGCCGGCGAACGCGACGACGATCGAGACCACGCTAGGTCGCCACCGGGATGCCGGCGATCGCAGGATGCGGGTGATAGTCGAGCAGCTCGAAGTGCTCGGCGCGGAAGTCGTGGATGTCCTCGATCTTGCGGCCCGCGTCGGTCAACCTCAGCGTCGGCAGCGCGCGCGGCTCGCGCGCGAGCATCTCCTCGACGTGCGGGAGCTGGTTGGCGTAGATGTGCGCGTACTGGATCCAGTGCACGTACTCGACGAGCTCGTAGCCGGTCAGCTGCTCGAGCATCAGGCCTAGCGCGGTGTACTGCGCCATGTTCGACGGGACGCCGATCGGCGTGTCACCTGAGCGCTGGTTGTGGATCAGGTGCAGCCGATCGCCGAACACGAGCGCGTGAATCCAGCCGTGGCATGGGGCGATCGTGTTGCGCGAACGAACGTCCGCCTCGCGGTGGTTGGCGTTGGGGATCCACGGGCTCATCAGCGCGGTCCTGTCGAGCGGCAGGTCGCGCAGCTTGGCCACCAGATGCGGCAGCTGGTCAAAGCCGGGATCCTCGCCGTCGAGGTCGGTGGTGAAGTTCTTGAACGCGTGCCCGTAGGAGCCCGGACCGAGGTCGCCCGGCCCGAGGCCGCGCGCTTCGCACTTCTCAGCGGTGGCCCACGCGCCCCACCAGTTGCAACCGAATGCCTCGAGCTCGTCCAGCGTGCGGGCGCCGTTGATGAACGCGCACAGCTCGCCGATCGCCTTGCCGACGAAGCTCTCGATCGAGCGCTCTGTGATCACGGCGGCGCCGTCGGCCATCGGGAAGCGCATGCAGTGGCCGGCGAGCGCGAGCGCCTCCTCGCCCTGCTTGGTCTGCACGCGCGTGCCGCCGTCGCGGATCGCGCGGAGCATCGCCTGGTAGGCGCTGCTGGGCGTGCGCTCGGCATAGGGCAGGTAGTTGGGCATCAGGTGATCCTCGGCTGGGCCAGGTCGCGGAGAGTCTGCTCGAAGGCTCAGATGGAGCTGCCACAGGACCGTAGCGACCCGCGCCAGGCGCTCCCGCCCGCATGCGTCGCTAAGGTGCTCGGGCCGAGTCTGCCCGACGAGGAGCCAATGGGAGCCAACAGCGGAATCCTAAGCCCGGATGTGAACTACGACGAGCGGTTGATCCGCTCGCTCGAGGATATGACACGCACCGTCACGCATCTCAAGGGCCTCGGCTATCGCGTCGTGCTCACGTCTGGCTCCTTCGACCTGATCCACCTCGGGCACGTCAAGTACCTGGCGCGTGCAAAGCAGCTCGGCGACGTGCTCGCCGTCGGTGTGGACAGCGACGCCAAGATCCGCCGGCGCAAGGGCGAGGACCGCCCGATGGTGCCCGAGAGCGAGCGCCTGGAGATGCTCGCCTACCAGCGCCCGGTCGACCTGATCTTCCTGAAGGAGGATGGCGAAGCGCGGTGGGCGCTGATCAAGGCGGTCGAACCGGACGTGCTCGTGCTGACCGCCGATCACTCCTACAGCGAGGAGGATCTGCGCGCGCTCGGGAAGGTCTGCGATTCGATCGAGGTGATCGAGCGCCAGGCCTCGGTGACCACCAGCGAGCGCATCAGGCAGATGTACATGAACCTCGGCGAGCGGCTCGGGCCGAAGCTCGCCGAAGTGCTGCCGGGGCTGATCGACAGCATCTTGAAGCGGGGATGACGGGCTCAGATGAGCGAGGTGGTCGTCGCCTACATCCCGGTTCTGCACGAGGGCTACCGGCGGTTTCTCGACGCGCATGCCCGCGACCGGCCGCTGTGCTTGATCGGCCCGGAGCTGTATGTCGACTACCGGCCGCTGGCGAAGGACATCCGCGGCCTCGACGCTGAGCTGGCGGCGGCGGCGATCGCCGCATGGGGGATCTGCTCACAGGTGAGCGTGCTCGACGAGCGCTCAGCGGCACGCCTGGCCGAAGGCAGCCCGAGCATCACGCTGCCGGACGAGGACGTCAGCCACCAGGTCGTCGAGCGCTTCTTCGCGCGCTGTGAGGTCCGCTACGACACGGCCTTCCTTAGATGGGACAAGTCCCGGAGCGTGCGGCTGCTCGTACCCGGCGCCGCGTCGCAAACCGGCGCGGCCGGACACACGAGCGCCGCCACAGGCACGGGCGCCGCACGCATGGGCGCGACTGAGGAGATCGCGGACATCGCGGCGGCGGCGCAGGCGCAGGCCGGCACGAGCGTCGACTGGTGGCGGCAGGTGGGCGCCGCGATCCGCTTCGCAGACGGCACGATCGCGGCGGCGGCCAACGAGCACAACCCGCACCGTTTGAGCGCTTATGCGGTCGGCGATCCGCGCAGCAACTTCTTCAAAGGCGTCGGCCTCGAGCTCTCGACGGCCACGCACGCCGAGGCGCGGCTCGTCGCGCAGGCCGCCCGCGACGGCGTCTCCACGGACGGAGCGGTCATGTACGTCACCGATTTCCCCTGCCCGCCGTGCGCGAAGCTGATCGCTGCTTCGGGCATCTCGAAGCTCTACTTTCGCGACGGCTATGCGGTGCTCGACGGCCAGGACGTGCTCGAAGCCGCGGGGGTCGAGACGGTGCAGGTGGATTGACAGGCGAATCCTCACAGCAGCTGGTCAGGGCCACGATGGCGCGCTTGGGCGGGTACTGGCGGCCGCTGGCAGCGGTCGCGCGCCTGCTGGAGGAGCTGGGCGAGCTCGCGGAGAGCCTCGCGAGCCCGGCGCAGGACCGTGACAAGCTCGCCTCAGAGCTCGCGGACCTGTGGATCATCACGACCGCCGTCGCCGACCAGTTCCTGGGGGAGGTGGCCGAGCCCGGCGCCCAGCAGGCAAGCGCGCAACGCGGCCAAGCTCACGATGCCAGCGCGCGCAGCGCGCCGGGCGAGCAGCTCGGCGAGCTCGTCGCCGCCGCTGGGCAGATCGCGCGGATCGTCAACTACTACGACGGCCCGAAGACGCCGCGCTCGCTCACGGGCTGGCCTTCGCTGAGCGACGCGACAGCCGAGTTCCACCGCACGCTCGCCGGCCTCGCGAGTGCGCATGAGGTCGACCTGGGCGTGGCCGTGGCGGACAAGCTCAGCGCGATCGCGGTGCGGGACTCCGAGCGCTTCACCCAGGCCGAGCACGATCCCGGCACCGCGCCATCGCTGGCGCGGTTTCGCCAGCTTCGGAGGACGCCGTGGAGCGCCCAGATCGAGCAGGCACGCCTGTGGGGAGCGCCCGCGTGGTGCGCGCAGCCGCTCGCGTCGAACATCGCCGCGATCGTTCCCACGCTGATCCGCTTCACCCGCACCGCCATCCCCGAGCGCCTGGACGGCTACCTCGTCACGGGCCCCGAGCTCGAGTCGGGGGAGCTGCTCGACGAGTGGGCGCGAGCTGTGCTGCGCGGGCTCGCCGCTCACGATCCGCGGCCCGCGCAGCGGGCGCGCGATCCTGGCGAGGATCCGCTCGCAGAGGACACGTTGACGTTCAACGGCATGCGCCTGTCGGTGACGATCCTCCCCGAGCCGGGGCCGCAGATCCTGCTCCGCCCGGGCGATGTCGAGCGCGCGGACGAGCCAGCGGCTCGCCGCCCGGCGACGGCCGAGTCCTCGAGATAGTTGCCGCACGCTGGCGTAGGATGGCCTGAAATGGAGGGCGACAGCGCAATGTGGGTGCGTCCCGGGAAGCTCGCGGGGCGGCGCATCCTGATCGTGGGCGCCGGGCAGCAGGACCACGGCTTGGCGGACGCGCCGATCGGCAACGGGCGCGCGATGTCGGTGCTGTTCGCGCGCGAAGGCGCCGCGCTGGTGCTCGCCGACGTCGACGCCGCGGGCCTGGAAGCGACTGAGGCGCTCGTGCGCGAGCAGGGCGCGGAATGCGCCGGGGTGCTCGCCGACGCATCCGAGGAGGCCGGCATCGAGGCGATGTTCGAGCGTGCGCGCGGCGCCTTCGGCGGCCTCGACGGGCTCGTGATGAACGTCGGCATCGGCGCCGGGCTTGGGTTCGCGGGCACCACGGTCGAGGACTGGGATCGGGTGATGGCGGTCAACCTGCGCTCGCACTTCCTCGGCTGCAAGCAGGCGCTCGCGAGCTTCGGCGAGGGCGGCACCGTCGTGCTGATCGGATCGCTCGCCGGGCGCGAGTCGATGCCGATCCCCTCCTACGCGGCCTCGAAGGCGGCGCTCGAGGCGCTGTGCCGCAACGCCGCGATCGAAGGCGCGCCGCACGTGCGCGTGAATGTGCTCGCGCCCGGGCTGATCGACACCTCGCTCGGCAGGCTCGCCGCGCAGGCGAACCCCGGCCGCGCAGACGAGCGCATCCCCGCGGGCCGCCAGGGCAGCGCCTGGGAGATCGCCAGTTGCGCGCTGTTCCTGATCGGCGAGGACTCCTCGTATGTGACAGGACAGACGCTCGTGGCCGACGGCGGCCTGAGCGTCGCGATGCGCACCTGAGGCTCTCGGCGATCGTCGGCTCAGGGCGGCGCCGGCCGCGCGCCCGCGGGTGGCGCTCAGGCGAGCGTCGCCTGCTCGCCTGTCCCCGGGTGGGGGAGCTCCGGCTCGCTCGCGTCGATCTCCTCCTGGACCCCGCGCTGCAACCCGAGCAGCGCGACGATCGCAGCGCTCGCCATGATCGCGGCCATCACATAGAGCACGGAGCGTGTGGCATAAGCGAAGTCGAGCCGCACGAAATGTGGAATCGAGGCGATGCTGCCACTTCCTGACTGTGATTGGGAGAGCTCGGAGGCCTCGGCGTGCGCGCGAGCCGCGGGGACGCCCATCGTTATCAGCGACGTGGTGATCCGCGAGCGCATCTGCGAGACGAGGATCGTGCCGAGGATCGCCAGGCCGAGGCTGGCGGAGTAGTTGCGCACGGTCTGGGTGATGCCCGTCGCCTCACCGTAGGAGAGCCTGGAGGCGCGGTTGACAGCGTCGGTGTTTGCGGGCCCGAGCATCATCCCGATGCCTGCGCCGGCGAGGATGATGTAGGCCTGCTGAGAGCCGAAGTCGAGGCCCGATACCTTGCCCGCCCACAGGTAGAAGCCCACGGCAGCGGCCGCGCAGCCGAGCACGACCGGGGGCTTTGCGCCGATGCGATCGAGCATCCGCCCGCCGATCTGCGAGGCGATCACGAAGCCGATGAACATGTACAGGATGTAGAGGCCGGCGGCCGAGGGCGTCTTGCCGAGCGAGATCTGCGCGTACTCGCTCGCGAAGAAAAACACCGGGACGAACGCCAGCATCGCGATGCTGAGCACGAGGTTCTCGACGAGGAATGCGCGGATGCGGAAGATGCTCACCTGCATCAGCGGCGAGTCGCTGCGCATCTCCACGCGCGAGAACACAACCAGTAGCGCCGCGCCCGCCGCGATGCACACTCCGGTGGCGGGGTCGGCCCACCCCCAGATCGCCGACTCCTGGAAGCCGAACACGCTCAGCGCGACGCCGCCTGCGATCAGGATGAACCCGCGGTAGTCCATGCGCGCGGGCTTGTGCAGGGTCGTCGGCTTGGAGATCGCGATCAGGATCAGCGCGATGATCGCCACCGGGATGTTCACCCAGAAGATCGCGCGCCAGGTCCACTGCGTGAGATAGCCGCCGAGGATCGGGCCGACGGCGGTCAGGCCGCCGGCGATGCCGAAGAAGATCGCAAGCGCCTTGCCGCGTTCACGCAGCGCGAACGTCTGCACGACGATCACAAGCGCGGCCGGGAACATGATCGCGCCGCCTGCTCCCTGGAGCACGCGGAACGTCACGATCCATGCCTCCGCGAGGCTTCCTTTGGGCGTGAGCCCGCACATCGCCGACGCGCTGGCGAACAGGATCACGCCGAGCGTGACCACACGGCGGTGCCCGATGGTGTCCGACAGCCGCCCGCCGAAAGCGAACAACGCCGCCAGCGACAGCAGGTAGGCGTTGACCGCCCACTGCACGCCGGTGCTCGTCAGGTGCAGCTCCTTCTGCACCTGCGGCGCCGCGATCGACACGATCGTCTGGTCGATGAACATCATCGACACGGCGAAGATCATCGCCGCGAGAATCAGGTTGCGTGGTGCTGTCTCGGGGGCGCCCACGATCGGCGCCCCGCCCGCTGCTGTTGCGTTGCTGCTCATGGCGTCGCCTCGGCCGAGCCGGCAGGGTCGGGATCGGAAGTCGCGGGGTCACGACCGCAGGGCGGGCGGGCGGCGCCGGCCGCCTCGGCCGCGAGCGCGTCGAGCAGCACGGCCATCTGCTCGAGCGTCCGCACATGCGCCGCAACCTCGTAGCGCGCGCTCAGCTCGCGCGGGTCGTGATGAGCGAGCAGCACCTGCTTCCCTTCGCGCCAGACGAGCATCCGCAGCGGCAGCTCGATGCCGATCCGAGGATCGTCCTGCATCAGCGGCGTGCCGCTGCGCGGGCTTCCGAACAAGACGACCTCCTCGTCCGCGAGCTCCATGCCGACCTCGCGCGCGCCGACTGCGTGATCGATGCGGGCGAAGACTGTCAGCCCGCGCCGCTCGATCGCATCCAGCAGCGAGGTGACCGTCTCTGCGTAGCTCGACGAACTCCGCGTGAGGATCATGAACGCGACATTCTGCACTGACCTTAAGCGAGAGATGCCCGTCGCCCTCGACGCTTCGGCTGGTCACGGAGGCTCGCTGCCGCCGGGACCACGCCTGCCGCGCGCGGTGCAGGCGGTGTACCGCGTCTGGCGCTTCGAACAGTTCAGCGACCACGGCCACGAGCGCTACGGCGACACGTTCACCGTGCGTATCGGCAGCTCGCCGACGGCGGTGCTGACGCGTGACCGCGAGGTGATCCGCAGCCTCTACACGGGCGATCCGCTGGGCAAGCGCCACGGCAACGACCTGCTGAGCAACTTCCTCGGCGAGCACTCACTGCTGATGTTGGAGCCGCCGCAGCACCTGATGCGGCGCAAGATGCTGCTGCCGCCGTTCCACGGCGAGCGCGTCCAAGCGTATGCGCGCCTGATGGAGCGCTTGACCGTCGCCGAGCTCGAGCGCCTGCGTCCGGGTGAAGTGGTGAAGGTGCAGCCGATCGCGCAAGCGCTGACCCTTGACGTGATCCTGCAGGCCGCGTTCGGGGTCTCGGACTCGAGCATGCGCAGGCGGCTGCGCAGGATCTTCGACGCGCTGAACACGCCGCTGAACAGCTTCGCGCTGTTCGTACCGCAGCTCGCTCATCGCTCGCGCTGGAACCTTATCTCGAAGCGGGCGTGGCGCTTGAAAGACGAACTGAACGCGCTGCTGTTCGAGCACATCGCAGCCACCCGCGCCGACCCGCTGCTGGGCGAGCGCGAGGACATCCTCGCGATGATGGTCGGCGCACGCGACGAACACGGCGACGGGCTCAGCGACGAGCAGTTGCGCGACGAGCTGACCACGCTGATCGCGGCAGGACACGAGACGACCGCTACGGCAACCGCTTGGGGCATCGAACTGCTCGTGCACAACCCGGCGGTGATGGCGCGGGCGCGCGAGGGCGAGGACGCCTATCTGGAGGCGCTGGTGAAGGAGATCCTGCGAATCCGCCCGCCGCTTCCGATCTCCAGCGCTCGCCACATGCTCGAGCCATTCACGATCGGAGAGTGGACGATCCCGCGGGAGGTCGCGGTGCTCGTCGACGCCTACGGCGTGCACCACGACCCGCGTACGTATCCCGAGCCGCACGTGTTCCGCCCCGAGCGGTTCATGGAGGACGCGCCGGATGGCTACTCGTTCCTGCCATTTGGAGGCGGCGCGCACCGCTGCCTGGGCGCGTCGCTGGCGTTGCTCGAGATGAAGATCGTGCTGCGGGAGATACTCGCCCGCGTCGAGCTCGAGCGGGTCTCCACCGAGCTTGCGCGCTCGGTGCCGGGCGGCCCCACGCTGCGGCCACGCGGTGGCACGCGCGTACGCGTGCTCAGGCGAAGGCCGAGCGCACAGCCTTCGCCCTGCAGCCGACAGCTCCGTGAAGCCGTAGGTCCCGTCGTCGAGCAGCTCGCTTGCGGCCCATAGCGCGGCGCCGTAGGCGACGAAAGCGAAGCCGCCGCCGACGGAGACGCGCTTGACGCCGAGCCGTGAGAGCTCGGCGACCGGCGGCGTCATTGGACGGGCGAGCACATTGACGGGCAGCTCGACTGCGGCGAGCAGCTCGCGCAGGTCCTCGGGCCGGTCGAGCGCCGGCGCGTAGAGCACGTCGGCGCCGGCCTGTTGGTAGGCCTGCAGCCGCGCGATCGTGTCGCGCACGTCGGGGTTGCCGCGCAGGTGGTTCTCGGCGCGTGCAGTGAGCAGAAGATGAACGGGACCAGCGTGCGCGGCCTCAGCGGCGGCCGCAACGCGCTCGGCGGCCACGTCGACGTCGTACAGCCGCTGCTCGCGCGGGTTCCAATCCTCGACCGAGCAGCCCGCGAGGCCGACCTCGAGCGCGCGGCGCACGCTCTCAGCGACACCGGCTGCGTCAGCGGCGAAGCCATCCTCGAAGTCGGCTGACACCGGTACGTCGCTCGCGGCGACGAGCGCTGCGGCGTGGGCGAGCGCCTCCTCCAGCGTGACGCCATAGTCGAGCCGCCCGAGGCTCGCGGCGTAGCCGCTGCTGGTGCTGGCGAGCGCCTGGAAGCCGATCGACGCGAGCAGCTTTGCCGAGCCGACGTCCCAGGCGTTGGCGAGCAGCAGCGGCGTCTGCTGCTGATGGAGCGCGAGGAAGCGCGCGGCCTTCTCAGCGTGGGTGCTCATCACGTGGGCCTCCTTTGGTGTGAGTGAATGGTCGACTCCCGTCTCACGCGGCCAGCCGCTCCAGCTCGCTCGCACCACGAGCGCCGGGCGCACTAGCGCCCAGCTTGCCGCGCACAGCGGGCAGCGACGCCCACAGGTGCTGCACGGCGTACGCGCGGTACGGCCGCCAGCGCTCGGCGAGCATTGCGGCGTTCGCGGGCGCGCCGCTGTGCCCGAGCTGCTCGAGGGCACGCCGGACGCCGAGGTCGGTCGGCAAGAACGCGTCGGGGTCGCGCAGCGCGCGCATCGCTATGTAGTCGGCGGTCCATGGCCCGATCCCCGGCAGCGCGAGCAGCTGGCGGCGCGCGTCGACGCGATCTACGCCGGCGTCGATGGCAAGCTCGCCGCGGGCGAGCGCTGTGACGAGCGCGAGCAGCGCGCGCCGGCGCGCAGTGGGCACCCCGAGCTTCGCTGGGTCTGCGTCGGCGAGCGCGGCAGCGGAGGGGAACACGTGGGTGACGCTGCCAAGCGGGCGCTCGAGCTGCTGGCCGTAGCGTGCGACGAGCCGCCCGGCGAGCGTCGAGGCGCCGCGCACGGAGACCTGCTGGCCGAGCACGGCGCGCACGGCGAGCTCATGGCCGTCGACCGCGCCGGGGACTCTGCGTCCGGGCGCCCTGCGTACCAGTTGCCCGAGCAGCGACTCGGCGCTGAGCACGTCCGCGACGCTGCTTGGGTCGGAGTCGAGATCGAGCAGTGCGCGCGAGCGCTGCATCGCGGCGCCCAGGTCTCGCAGGTCGCTGAGCCAGTAGCGCGCGTGCACGTGCCCGTCGGCGGGACGCAGCTCGACGGCGCCGGCACCGTGCGGCAGGCGCAGGCTGCGCCGGTAAGCGCCGTCGCAGACCTCCTCGACGCCGGGAACGGCGCGCAGTCCCAGGAACGCGACGAGCCCGCTTGCGTCCAGCGGCGCGCGATAGGGCAGGCGTAGCGACAGCGCGCCGCTGTCCTCGGGGCGCCCATGCCTGCTGGCTCGCAGGCGTAGCGCGCTTGGCGTCAACGCGAACACCTCTTGAATCGTCGCGTTGAACTGTCGCACGCTCTGAAAGCCCGCGGCGAACGCCACATGGATAATCGGCAGCGCGGTGGTCTCGAGCAGGATGCGCGCAGTCTGCGCGCGCTGGGCGCGAGCCAGTGCGAGCGGACCGGCGCCAACCACGGCGACGAGCGTGCGGTGGACGTGGCGCTCGGTGTAGCCGAGCCTCCGAGCGAGGCCCACAACCCCCTGGCGGTCGACGAGCCCGTCGGCGATCAGCCGCATCGCGCGACCGACGAGGTCGGCGCGCAGATCCCACTCGGGCGAGCCCGGCGTGGCGTCGGGACGGCAGCGCTTGCAGGCGCGAAAACCCGCTGACTGCGCGGCTGCCGCGGACGCGAACAGCAGCACGTTCTCGCGTTTGGGGGTGCGCGCGGGGCAGCCGGGGCGGCAGTAGATGCCGGTCGTCTTCACGCCACAGAAGAACCAGCCGTCGAAGCGCGGATCGCACGCCTCGATGGCCTGCCAGACGCGATCTGAGGCGAGGTCCACGCGTCCACCGTGACACACCTCCGCGCCCATGTCCAGCGGAAATCGGACATCGATGCCGCGGGCTGTGGAAGGCGTAAACCCGCGGCTCTTCTACGGAAGGATCCGAGGCAGCAGCGCCGGCACATCCTTGATCGAGTCGACGATCGCGGTCGGCGTGACGCGCGCTTTGAGCGCGTCCCGGCGGTACTTGCCAGTCCGCACCAGCACACCGGGCAAGCCTGCCGCCATCGCGCCGCCGACGTCGGCCTCGACATCGTCGCCGACCATGATGCCGCGCTGCAGGCCCATGTCGTCCATCGCGGCCTGGAAGAAAGCCTGAGCGGGCTTGCCGACGGTCACAGCCTCCTGGCCGCTGGCGTACTCGAGCGCAGCCGCATAGGCGCCGACGTCCAGTGCAAGACCGTCGCCTCGGCGCCAGTAGCGGTTGTGTTGCAGCGCGACGAGCTCGGCTCCGTCCATCATCGCGCGGAACACCCCGTTCAGTACCTCGGGCGTGAACCCGTCGCCGAGGTCGCCGAGGATCACGGCGTCGGCGTGCGCTCCGGGGACAGCGCTGTCGAACTCTTCGAGGTCCTCGCGCAGCCCGTCGCTGACGAGCACCGTCACGGCCTCGTAGCCGCGCTCGCGGCAGTGGCGCTCAGCCATCGCCGCAGGCGTCAGTACCTCTTCGAGCGACACGTCGAAGCCCAGCTCCTGCAGATGCTCACGCACCGCCCGCCGCGAGCGCGAGGTGGTGTTGGTCATCAACCGTACGCCGGCGCTCAACTCGCGCAGCTGCGCGAGCGCCTCGTGCGCTCCGTCGATCGGCTCGTCGCCCACGTACAGGACTCCGTCAACGTCGAGCAGGACGCCGATCGGCCCGTCGTTTCCAGCACTCATAGGGCAACCTTAGAGCGAGGAGCCGCGCGCGCCCATCCACTCCAGCGCTCGACATCATTGGCCAGCACGGGACCCCTGAGGACTTTGCTGCGGATAGCCGTGCGCGAGCAGCTCGATCGCACGAGCAGCCTCCTGTCGATCGAGATCGATCGCCCGCGCGCTGCCGTTGGCCCGTGCCGGCGAGCGCTCACCCAGCCCGTGGCGCTGTGGACGCTTCGTGTCGCCGCAGGGCGCTTGGCTCGAGCGTCGCCTCAAGGATCAGCACCGTTGCGCACAGCAGGGTCCAGACCTGGGCGAAGAGCGCCCACAGGCGCTCTTCGAGTCCCTGGTAGCCGACGAACGAGTCGTGCAGAAAAAACGTGACGATCCCTGCGGCCAGGAGCACGAGCGCCCCGCTCAGTACGAGCCGCGCGAGCCGGCTCGGCCACGCCGAGCGGGCAAAGACGAAGCCCGTCAGCAGGAGCGAGACCTTGATGCCGAGGCTCACCCACTCGTGCGCGTAGTGATGCCACGAAAGCAAGCCAGCGGCTTCACGTGACTTGCACAGGGCGCTCACCGTCGGCGAGCAGTCCATGCGCAGCGGTCCGACGAGGACCGCGCACAAGCCGGCAAGTACGAACGACAACGGCATTGCCAGCGGCCACGGTCGCGTACGGAGCGAGGGTACAAGCGCAACTGCGAGCGCGATGAAGCCCAAGCCCCAGATCCCGACGAAAATCGTGAAGATCCAGGGGTTCGCCGCACCGCGGCGGCCGAGCTCGCTGATGTACTGGCGAACCGCCGAGTAACGAGGTTCTAGAGCGCCGGCGAGTATCCACCCCCCGACGAACGCGAGCTGGGCGAGTATCGCAGCCCACGCCAGCAGCCAGATCCGCCGGCGCGCCGCATCGGGCAGAGGCGGCCACCCTGCGGGTCTGAGCCAAAGTGCGACATCGCGTAGCACGGTCCGCTTGGATGCTAACCCTTCTCATTCCGGGCCGCGCGCGCTCGTCTCGACTCGTCGCTTCCTTCCGCGCACCGCGAGACACAGTCTGATATCCGCCGATAGCAGCATGCTATCTTGATGCTGTAGATGGCCGAAGATCGTGTTCCGCTATTTGTGAGGCTGCCACGCGAGCAGGCCGCCGCCCTCGACCGACTGGTGGACTCAACCGGCCGTCGCAAGCAGCATCTCGTGAGCGAGCTGCTCGCCGACCAGCTCGCGGTGGGTCATATCGAGATCATGAGCGGCGCGGGTGCAGTCAGCGAAGAAGTGCTCACGTTGCCCGAGGCAGCCGCACTACTGCGACTGCCTGTTGAGGGCGTCCGCGCCAGGGCCATCGCCGGCGATCTGCCCGGCCGTGCATTTGGCGAGGAGTGGCGCTTCGCGCGGACGGCACTGCTGGCTTGGCTCGCCGGTGGCGAGGTCGCACGGCGCGAGGTCGAGCCTGGAGTGGCCGACGATGACGACTAGCGCTGCACGACGGCTACCCGACGCTCCGCCCCTGAAGATACCCGCGGATACCGAGAGGTTGGTGCCGACGGGCCGGGTTCGTCGGCACAAACCCCAACCCGGTTGCTACTGATGTTCCTTACCGTCAGGCGGCTGCGAGAAAGCGCCTCAGTGCCTCACGAATCAGCTCGGAGGTCGTCGTGCCGTCGGCCTTGGCGCGCTCGAGGAGCTGGTCACGCAACTCGGGATCCAACCTGACCGACTCGACGCTCGCGGGCGCCGAACCCAGCGCTGGCCGTCCGCGCTTGCCCCTGCGGGCAAGCAGCGCCTCCACGTCGTAGCCTGCCTCGGCCTCCGCGGCGAGCGTCTCGATCTCCTCGTCGGTGATGGGCTTGCTCAAACGGGTGTGGCCGTATACGCGATCTTTGCTCATCGCTCGATCAGCCTCCTGTACTTGGCGCGCATACGCATCGCGTGGATCGCCAGCTGAGCGCCCTCGGTCGTGACGAGAACCACCACCTCAAGAAGGTTCCCCGCGCCGGTCCGGGTCAATGGCGAGCCAACGGTCTGGATCCTCTCCGGCATTCTCAATGGCGAGCGCATGGTCAGCGGCGTGGCGGATGTCTTCGTTGGCGACGCCGTGATTGCGTGCCGACGGGTGAATCTCCACGACATATAGTGTACTACGAAATTAGGCTCGCGCGGCCACGCAACGCCGAGGACGCATCGCCGCTGGGACTCTATCCCGGTTCGACGGTGCCTGCCGATCGCGCCGGGGTGATCAGGAAGGGCTCGTTGGTGCTCGATCCGCTCAGCACCTGCGCCTGCTTGTAGATCGCGGTTCGGGCACCGGTACGGAAGTCGATCATTGCAGTCAGTCGCGCGGGCCGCGAATCAGCCACACCCAGGGACGATCCCGACGTGTGCTCCTGCGAGGGTTGGTGCGAGCGCTTCTGGCCCAGTTGCCACCTGGGGTCGTGTAGCGACGCCCCGCGGAAACGTGCAGCACCTTGTGTGCTTCCCCGGTGAGCGGTCCAGTCACGAGCTGGTTCTTGTATTGAGCGACGAGAGTCGCCGTGCCTGGCATCAGCCGGATGCTGAAGAGCGCGTTAGGCACCGGCGAACTCCCCCGGTATCGATATCGTCGCGGCAGTCGGCCCTTTCAAGCGGACAGGCTTGCTCGCCAGGTAGAGGCCGCTCGGCGGACGACCGGCGCGCGTACCCCGTGGCTCGGGTCATAGAGGTTCTAGTCGCCCACATAGAGCAGCCCCATCGAGGTCCACGTCGAGCTGAGGGTGTCCAAGAAGTAGGCGGGACCTGGGCGGACGAACGGAGCTTGCCTGCCCGTTTCTAGGTCGATCGTTTCGGTGCCGTAGAAGATCGTCCCGTTCGACTCCACGACAGTTCGGCTCCGCCACACCCTGATTCCAGCTCCCGGGCTTCGTTGGCGCGCAGTGGCCCGTTAGGCCCATTGCATCCTTTATTGATCTGATACGTGCCTTCGCAGTACACCGGGTTTTCGGCGGCAGCGGTTGCGACCATCATCATTAGGAGAGCCGTGGTGGCTGCTACAGCCACGACCGACACTCGTATGGTGGGTGCGACGCGCAACCTCCGCTGTGCTGCTTGCGGTCAAGGCCACCTCAGCACCTATAGGCCCGCGGCCTTCAGATTTGTGACCGTTGAGTTTTGGCCGGCGCCCCGGCGGAAAAAGCGCCCACGGGGGCACAGAAGCGCGCGCTCGATGGGTTCCGTATCGGACATGGAACCCACCGAGACACGATGTAGCGTCCGCGCTGCCTTTAGGTGCTGTGACAGGTGGACTGATTGATTGCGGCGCGTTCGATTTCGCCCGTTGGGGTAACCCTCGGCGTGGGCGATGTCGTAGTACGGGCCGGCCCAGTTTTCGATCCGCATTGGCGTGTTGTCGCCTACTATGTAGAGCACTTCGAGCGTCCCAGTTTTCCAGACGTACGCTTCTCGGTTGGTGTTGCAAACTTGCCCGAGTTCGGCGAGCGGTTTGACGGTCAGCTGCGCTTGCGAGCCCATCCCGTGGCTGGCTTCGATTCGGATACGAGCCGCTCGCGTCTGCGGACTCACTTCGGCCTGAGCGACAGCGGGCAGCGTCACCACGAGTGCTGCCACCGCGGCGAGCAAGAGTGGTCCGAACGACGTAAGCGACGCGAGTGTCCGCATCCGCGCGAGGGCTCGCGATGTGAGGTTCCCCTTCATTCCCGACCTCCGATGAGTTGGAGTAATTGTCGGCCACTGGCTCCAAAGCCAGAGCCGCGTCAGGAGCCATAGACCCACGAACCTCGCGCTTGTGACCGAGTTCCGCAAACCTTGGCCGCAGGCCAACTGCCAGCCACCCGAGTCGGGAGTTTCAATGAGTTTTCCTCGGTGCGAGCGATCGGGCCGCGGTCGCGGTACTAGTGGTGCTTTCGCGACTTGCCGCTTCTGCTTCACGTCGCTTCTCGTATTGGTTGACGCCGTGACGGACCACGGGGTTTCCGGTGGTTTGGAGACTCAGGAGGCCGGTGGACGCCTCGGTGAGCGGCAGCTCTCCGTATCCCGTGACTTCGGTTGTCTCTGTCAGCGTGCCGGCATTGCCGAGAGCGTCAGCCCCGACCATTTCGACGGTGAGGCGAACCGGCGCGTAGGTTTCGGGGTTCACGTCGTATTCGACTGGCCATGAAGGGGCTGGTCCGGCGCCGCTGACCTGCGGGCGAGTTTCCTGGCCTTTCAGCCGCAGGACTTCATGCCCGTTGACGGTGGCCTTGCCCGCAGCTTTCAACATGCCGGATTCGAGCATCGCGTGTATGTGTGCGACGGGCTGGGTGCCGAGCCCGCCGGACACCTGGGTCGTGCAGGGCGACTGCTGTGAGCTTTCGTCCTGGCCGCTGCTGACCGGCACGATGACGACTTCATTGGTTTGAAGGCCCTGGTCGTAGATCGCTTCGCTGCCGGCGGAGTAGGCACACTGAATGGGTGCGGCTGTCGCGGAACCCGCGCTTGTGGATGTCGGGATGGTTGTGGCGATCCGCCAGCGCGTCGGGTCTGAGGCCGACCACTGTTCTGCCGTGCGCGGCTTGTTCCATCCAAGGCTTTCGGCTTCTGAGCCCGTGATTTCCGCGTGGGTGCCGCTACGCATTTCAAGCTGAGAGACCGTCACGAGCCGGAGAACCTGTCCTGTTGGCGCGAGCGCGGCCTCGGCCTGAGCGACTACGTCCACGCGGCCTGTGCTGCCGCCAATCACCAGGGCAAAGCCCGCCACAACGGCGCACAACGCGAGGACCCCGGTCGCGACGCGTCGGCGTCGGCGCAACTGGCTGGCCCGCCGGCTCGCGGCCTGGTCGAGCTGAGCGCCCATCTGCTCGAGGAAGCGCTCGTACTCGTCGCCCTGCGGCTGGGCTTGGTAGGTCGCGTCGGTCATGCTTCTCGTGCCTCCTTAATCGTTTGGACGTCAAGCGCGCGAGCGAGGATCTTCATCCCGCGTGAGACACGCAGTCGCGCAGCCTGCTCGGAGATCGCCAGCCGGCTCGCCAGGTCGGAGTAGGGAAGCTCCTCGACGACGCGGAGCATGATCGCCTCGCGTGCGTCATCGGAGAGCATCGCGACCCCTGCGGCGATCGCGCTGCGCATCTCATCCAGTCCGGCCCGCTTGACGAGCTGGGCCTCCGTCTCAGCACTGATCGGTGGGCGCTCCATCCCGAGTCGTTGCATGGCACGACACTCCGCCTTGCCGCGCCGGTAGTAGCGGCTGAGCTGTCGGTGGGCGATTGTGTAGAGCCACGCAATCGCCTGCTCGTGGTTGCCGCGGAACCGCCCCCGGCTCTCGAGGGCCTGGGCAAACGTCTCGCCCCACAGGTCAGCGGCGATCTCGGCGTCCCCGGTGCGGCGTACGAGGAATCGCAGCAGGTTGTCGCCTTGCTCGGCGTAGAGCGCCGTTACGTCGGGGCCTTGGTTGAGCATCCAGCTCTTAAATGCCACCACCGCTCGAACTGTGTCACGGCTGTCCTAGCCGTGGGCGCAGACACCCATCGCTCACCTGTCCAACGGGACGGTCGGATTCGGCCTCTGCTCGTTCGTTGTGACAGTCCGCCATTCGCTATAGACCCGCGAGCGTGGGCTTGTGACCCGATTTTCGGTGACAAGTGTTCGCTCGGAAAAATTGCCGGTCACAGAAAGGTCGCCACTGGGTCTTAAGGCACTGGCGCGACGCCGCTGAGGCACTATGTCGCGCCGCTGACGGTCCACGACGACAGAGGGAGACACGGTCTTGATGGGATGCTTGAGGCAGTTCTCAGGACGCGGAGGGGTGCTGTCCGTAGCTGTACTGGTGATCTCGGTCGCGCTCGGCGCCGCCGCGTCGACCGGGAGCGCGTACGAAGATACGTGGGGCTGGAAAACCTGCCTTGCGAGGACGGGCTCGGGGGCTCAGCGGGAAGACATGCTTCCTGCTCAGTCTGCGATAGGGCGACCATCGGAGCGGCCCGGACCCTCCCGCGTCTAGGTGTCTCCTTCAGGCGGTGGCGACGAGAGCCGCACCGGCAGCGTCTTCATCTGGTTGGCGAACGCCGATTCGAGGTACGTCGGGGTATCGAGGATCTCAATCTCGGGAAAGCGGGCGACGGTCTCCTCGAAGAGGATCCGCAGCTCCAGACGCGCGAGCGCCGTACCGAGGCAGTAGTGCCGGCCGCCGGCGCCGAACGCCTGGTGCTCGGGGTTGCGCCTGACGTCGAAGTGCTCGGCATCCTCGAAGCGGGACTCGTCGCGGTTGGAGGACGGGTACCACATCACGAGCTTCTCCCCCTCGCGGATGCTCTGGCCGTGCAGCTCGGTGTCGCGAGTGGCGGTGCGGGCGAAGTGAGTGAACGCGGGAAACATGCGCAGCGACTCCTCGACCACGCCCGGTATCAGCGACGGGTCCTCCACGACCTCACGCAGCTGGTCGCGGCTTTCCATCAGGGCGCGCATCCCGCTGCAGTACGTCGCCTTGGTGCTGTCATTACCGGCCGCCATCAACAGCAGGAAACCCATCACGATCTCGTGATCCTCGAGTCGCTCGCCGTCGAGCTCGGCATGCACCAGCACGCTCGTCAGATCCTCAGTCGGCGCGGCGCGACGTTCGGCGATCAGCCGGCCGCAGCGCTCGAATACTTCGGGCACCTCGTTCTCCATCACGCTGTTGGCGCCATCAGGCGTGGCATCCGGGTCACCCGCCCCGACGATCGCGTTCATCAGCCTGGCCCACACTGCATCATCCTCGGGGGTCAGGCCCATGAAGCTGCCGATCACACGCGCCACCACAGGCTGGGCGACATCGTTGACGAGATCGCAGCTCTCCCGACCGGAGAGCCGGTCGAGCACTTCGGTGGCGATCGCGCGAATCGCGTGCTCGTGCTCGGCGATCCGCTTGGGCGTGAAGCCGCGCTGGAAGAGCGCCTTCAGACGGTCGTGCTTTGGGGGGTCCATGCCGATGAACATCGCCTGTTGCATCTCCAGCGACAGCCCCGTTTTCTTGGTGGCGGTGAAGCCCCCGATTTCTGAGGAGAACGTCTGCCAGTCGCGGCTGACCTCATGCACATCCTCGGCGGTGGTCACCGACCAGAAGCCGTCCTCGCCGGGGTACTCGGTGATCCCGTCCGACCAGTGCACTGGGCACTCCGAGCGCAGCCGCCGGAACAGGTCGTGCGGCGGCCCCTCCCGGAAGTTCGACCGATCGCCGACGCGCGCGTTTTGCAGATCGCTTTCGAGGGGTGCCGGTTTGTTTCTCTCGACTGATGCCATTTGCGACCTCCTATGAAGTAGCAACCATATTGGCTACCGTGCGGTGTGCGAGCGACACGATCAGCTTCTGGTGGGTGCGGTTGTGTGACGTCGCGGTGTCGTTGACCGAGAGTCGCTCCCAGATCGCGTCGATGTGCCGCTCGTAGGCGGGCTGATCGATGATGCCCAGATGGGGGTCGTTGTCCAAAACTCCGAGGCCCATTCTACCCATGGCGCGGCGGAAGCGAGGCTCGTCGCAGGGGGAGCCACACCCCGCCTCTCGCCCACTCAAGCGAAGCGCCATCGCGTCTGGCTGAACTGCTCACCCTTGCCGAAGCCAAGGATCGTCGTGGGCGCGACTCGGTAGACGAGCGCGTCACCGCGCCGGATCGCGTCGCTGAGACCGAACCATGTGCCCTCGGGTGCTGTAAGTGCGCCCCGTACTTCGACTCGTAGGCGTTGGCGCTGAGTACGAGCTCCGCGCCGTCAGCAACCTCCACGGCGTGTCCTTCGACCACGACATCGAGTCCGTTCTGGCCCGTGGTGAGAATGCAGTGTGGGTTCCGGCGGAGGTTCTTTGCCTTGCGCTCCTCCGGACCCGTGCAAAAGTACATCGTGTCGTCCTGTCGCACCGCCAACAGCGGCGTGACGTGCGGGCGTCCATCGGGACGCACTGTCGAGATCCAGAACACTTCCGCCTCATCGATGTGCCGGCGGCCCTCCGCCCAACCTGTCGGGGTTGCCCACTTGCTGCTGAAACGAGCGTCTAGCTCCGTCACCGGCATCTTGACCGCCATTCTACGCCGTGCGAGGGCGAGTTCGGGCTACGGGGTGAGGTCGCTGACTACTCGCGCGTAGTGGCCTTGGTGATGGCGGACCTCGTGGGCTCGAAGCACCGTCCGGTGCGCAACATCACGCCGTCAACTCCTGCGGCTCGCGGGCGTAAGCTACGGAGCAGTCGTGTGGCCCAAGGACCAGCAGCGCATCGAGGAGGAGCGGGCGGGGATCGCTCGTCCGGCTCCCGCCACCCTCGCGTCGTCTCACCTCGCGCAGGCGCTCGACGCATTTGATGACGCATGCAGTCCCGAGGCGGTCTTCGCGCCGCGGAAGATCTGGCCGCTTCAGTCCTCCGACTCGGTTCGCAGCCGACGAACACTCTCGGAGATCACGCAGCGCAACCTCGCCCTGACCGCAACGCTTTTCACTGCGTTCGCGGCGGAGGCGTTCGTCAACAACTTCCTCGACGTCCATGACCTGAAATCGCGTGTCAGTGCTACGAAGTCAAGAAGCTCGATCGCGGAAGCACGGTCCAGAAGTACGTGGAGGGGGTAGCCATCGCATATGAGCCCCTATTCGAACCGAACGACGAGGTGATACCGGCCATCTCAGAGTTGTTTGAGGTGCGGAACAAGCTAGTCCACGCACGACCCGGGATCGGGCCGCCAATCGCATATATGCCAGATCCTATGTGGCGCGGCATATACCCACCTACCAAGGTTGCCGAGTGGCTAATCGCTGTTGCTGGAGCGGCGGAACTTATGGAGGCTCGCTGCTATGGCTTCGACTATCACTCATTTCCCGCTGCGTTTATCTGGCGTGGCCGCAACATCATTACTGATATTGCCGCGAGGTCTGAGTCCCTTCCGGACCCGGCTATGACGGGCCGGGCGCCGGTCATTCAACTTCTGGCCGACGAGGCGGCAGAGCAAGCGAAACAGGCCGGGGGCATGAGGCTCACGGTCGACGAGCTCCGGGATGCGCGGCTGAGACTTGCCGCGGAGGTTGGTCCCTGGGATAAGTTCACCGAGCTGCTTTCGCGCGATCCTCATGCAGAATGCGACGAAGCACCTGGTTCAGCCTGACCGCCCCGGACATTCTTCGGATAAAGGACGTTGCTCGACCTCTTCAAATGCTGGGCCGGCCGCTGCCAAACCTGCCAACACGAAATCGACCTCGCACAGCTACCGCTCACGCCCACCAGACAAGACGAGCGAACCCAACAAAGCACTATTAAGACACTTCAGGGCATGGCTATGAACTTCTTGGCGTGCGATCGTGAGCAGCCGTTCTTGATGCCCCCGGACCCGCGGGATTGGCTGCCGGAGGACCACCTGGCGTGGTTCGTGCTGGCGTCAGTCGAAGAGATGGATCTCGCCGCGTTCTATGGCTCCTACCGCAGAGATGGCTGGGGTCGGGCGGCGTTCGAGCCGTCGATGATGGTGTCGCTTCTCTTGTACGCCTATGCGAGGGGCGAGCGCTCATCAAGGGGGATCGAGCGCAAGTGCGTGGAGGACGTCGCCTACCGGGTGATAGCCGCCCAGCAGAAGCCCGATCACGCGACGATCGCGAGGTTCCGTGCCCGCCACGAGGACGCGCTTGCGGAGCTGTTTGGCTCGGTGCTGGGGCTGTGCAAGCAGGCGGGGCTCGTGAAGGTCGGGGTGATCGCGATCGACGGAACGAAGATTCATGCCAACGCCTCGCATCACTCGAACCTCGACTACGAGCAGCTCGCCAAGGAGATCCTCAAGGAGGCTGGTGACATCGACGCGGCCGAGGACGAGCTCTACGGAGACGCACGCGGCGATGAGCTGCCTGGGCGCCTGAGGACCCGCGAGGGGCGGCGGGCCGCTCTGAGGGAGGCGAAGCAAAAGCTCGAGGCGGAGCGCGTCGAGAGCGCGAAGAGCGAGGCCGCTGCTGAGCTGGTAGTTACCGAGGTGAAGATCGAGCTTGCCTCAGAGGTCATCGTCCCACGAATTCAGGGCCGCGACGGATGGCTGCTTGAGGCGCGCCGCCAGCTCGACGAGCACCGCCGCCGCGAAGCCAAACCGATCCCCCGCTCACGCGCCGAGCGGCTGTTGGAGGCAGAGCGACGGATGGCGCAAGACCTCGAAGTCGAACGGGCCGCGAACGAGTCCTATGAGCACTACCGTGCGCACGGACGGACACCCAGGGCCGGCGACTCGGTCGCCCACCGAAACCGTTCAAGCCGCCGGAGATACCCGCCGGGAAGATCAACACGACCGATCTTGACTCCCGCAACGTGAAGACCCCGCGCAGCTACACCCAGGGTTACAACGCTCAGGCCGTCGTGAACGACGAGCAGATCGTGCTCGCCGCCGAGGTGACCGCGAGCTCCCCGGACTTCGGTCATCTCGAGCCGATGGTCAAAGCCACGAAGAGCGAGCGAGGCGATTGGTGTGACAGAGACTCCAGGAGTCGCTGTTGCCGACTCGGGCTATTGGAACGAGGAGCAGATGGACAACGTCATCGCCGACGAGCATGTTCAAGTGCTGATCCCTCCCGACGCCGGCAAGCGCGACACGCCCCGGCCGGGGTGGGACGGCGGGCGCTACGCGTCGATGCGCCAGGCACTCGCGACCGACTACGGCGGCGGGCTCTACCGACGACGCAAGGCGATGGTCGAGCCTGTGTTCGCACAGACCAAGCACAACCGGCGCATCAGCCAGTTTCAGCGACGAGGCAGATCCGCCGCACGCTCGGAGTGGCGCCTGATCACCGCCACCCACAACCTTTTGAAGCTCCACAAACACCAGATAGCCGCCACAGTGGCCTGAAAGACGGCCCCGGTGGTCGCCAGGCCGCCCGGACAGCACCTACGGCTCGAGGAACACACACCTCAGTCAGGGCAATCCTCGCCACCAATGTCGCTACCACCGCGGCCGCCAGCCTTTGCGCGACACCCACCGTCCCAAGCGAGCGTGAGCTCGGTCGCAGCGGAGACGCTTGGATGTCTCGCAAAGCAGCAGCGACGGCGGCGGCGTCGCCCGACATGCTCAAAGCTCCCCGTGTGGCCCCGGCCCGCCCGAGAACTCATGAGTTGTCGTCCGCGCGTGCAGGCTCGAGCAAAGACTCCAGGGGTTTTGGAGGGTTGGAGTGTGACCACTAAGGTCCATGTGCACCAGTCATGCGACGTGTCACGAATTGCCGCGCCGCAACTGGGTTACGTACCGAGGAACACGAGGACGGCCCGTACGCGGCGATGGTCCTCGGCCGCCGGGGCAAGGTTGAGCTTCGCGAAGATACTCGTGACGTGCCTCTCGACGGCGCGCTCAGTGATCACGAGTATCTCGGCGATTGCCTGATTGCTGCGACCCTCTGCCATCAGGCCGAGCACTTCGCGCTCCCGCGCGGTCAGCACGTTCAGTGGATCGTGTGTGCGTTTGCGACCCAGCATCTCTGAGACGACCTCGGGATCGAGCGCGGAGCCTCCCTCGGCGACTCTTCTGATCGCATCGGCGAAGCGCTCTAGATCCGAGACGCGGTCCTTGAGCAAGTAGCCGACGCCGGCGGCGTCGTCTCCCAGTAGCTCCAGCGCGTAGGCCTCCTCGACGTACTGCGAGAGCACCAGCACACCAGTGTCCGGCATCTCTTCCCGGATCACGCGCGCCGCACGCAGCCCCTCGTCTGTGTGGGTGGGCGGCATGCGGATGTCGATGATTGCGACGTCGGGCTTGTGCGCCCTGGCCTTTCGCAGCAGCTCCTCGGCATCCCCGGCCTGACCGACTACCTCGAACTTGGCCTCCTCGAGCAGCCGCACCATGCCTTCCCGCAACAGCAAGGAATCCTCTGCGACGATCACGCGCACGGGATCGTCGCCCTGAGGATGGTGCCCAACCCCTGCGGACTCGTCAGATCGAGGCGGCCGTCGAGCGCCGCGACCCGATCTCCAAGCCCTCGCAGCCCCGAGCCCTGATCGGCGTCGGCGCCCCCGACGCCGTCGTCCCTCACCTCGACGTCGATGTGGCCGTTGTCGCGGACGACCCCCACCGTTACCGTTTGCGCGCGCGAGTAGCGGGCCGCGTTCGTGAGGGCCTCGGCGACGACGAAGTAGACCGCCGACTCGACCGACGGCGGGAGCCTGTCGGCCGGTGTCTGGAGCAGTTCCACTGGAACCGGGGAGCGGCTGGCGAGGCCTTTGAGCGCTGCGTGCAGGCCGCGATTTGTGAGCACGGACGGGTGGATCCCTCGTGCGAGCTCGCGCAGCTCCGCGGTCGCCTCGTTCAACTCGTGGAGTGATTCGTCGAGGAGCTCCGCCGCCCCCAGTGGGTCGTGCTCGATGCGCTCTCTTACCATTCGTAGGTCGATGCCGAGGGCCATGAGTCGCTGCTGGGCGCCATCGTGGAGGTCCCGCTCGAGTCGGCGCCTTTGCTCATAGCCGGCCTGCACGATGCGTGAGCGTGAGGCCTGAAGCTCGGCAACCTTCGCCCGTAGTTCGGCGGCCAATCGTTCGTTTCTGAGCGTCAGCCCGGCGGCGGCGCCCGCTGTCTGCACCAGTTCGCGTTCCTCCGCGAGGCCCGGGCTGTGCACAATCGCAGCGATTCGTTCGCCCTCGTGCTCGACGATGGTGGAGACCTTGCCCGCCGGCGCGGGATCGACCCGAACCGCCTGACCGGCGGCGTCTAGGTAGGCGTCCTGGTCCGGTACCCAATATGCGAGCTCCAAGGTCGGGTCTCCAAGCGCGTCCGCGAGCGCGTTGCGCAACGCTCCGCGGCCACCACCCTCACCGAGCTGGGCCAAGAGCTCGCTGATCGCGTCGGCTTCGCTGAACCGGGATCGCAGGAGGCCCACCAAGAAGGCAAACGGTAGGCAGGCGATGGACGTGAACAAAGCCAACGTCTGCGCGTCAGAAATGTCGCTCGACAGGCCGGCCTGTTCGACGATGAGGGCGGCCATCAGCAGCAGAAACGTGAGCCCGCCGACGGCGACGATCGGGGCGAACACCCTCGCTCGCCCTGGGGTGCCGCTTCGCCAGCGTCGATAGAGGACCGCGACCACGGCACCCAGCAACGCGATCGAGATGTCCAGTTGCGCCGCGCTGAGCACCCCGGCAGCCTCGGAGTTTTCGATCAGCAGCGGGTTACTGGGGTCGGCCTTTGCGGGGGCGGTGAACAGGAACACTCCAAGCTGCACCACCGTCGTGTTGACGTAGGCGATGGTGACCAGGAGACGATCCAGCCGGGTTTCGAGCCTCCCCGAGGGAAACGACAGCAGCAGGTGGATGAGCACCGCGTAGATCAGCACCTCCCCGACCGAGGCGATCGCGAACACGACGCTGTCGTTGGAAAAGGCCAACCCCTTCACCAAGCCGCTGAGGCCGACCGCGACCATGAGCGGACCGATGTTGCCGGCCGACCGCTGCCTCCAAACCCATAGCCCGACTCCCACGAACCCCCAGCCGGTTGCCAGGAACAAGCCGGCAAACGCGCCCTGGTGAACGTTGTGCTCGCCGTTGATCATGACGACGAAAGCGGCGACGCCCATCAGGAACGCCAAGCCGGCGAGACCGATCAGGGTGCGTCGCGGAGCGGTCAGCGGATGAGTAAAGAGATCGCCTCCGCGCTCAGCTCGCTCTTGGCGACGAACCCGCGCGCGCCGCTGGCGCCCACCGCCTCGTCAAGGTCGGTGAAGTCATGGCTCGAGACAAGCACTATCTGCGGGGTAGCGCCGTTCCCATCGAGTAGTCGCCGCGTAACCTCGAAGCCGTCGATGTCGGGTAGGTGCACGTCGAGTAGCACGACCTCTGGGTTCAGCTTCGCCACGGCAGCCACCACGCCGTCACCGTTGTCGAGCTCCCCAACGACGGCGTAGCCGTTCGCTTCGAGCATGCGCCTCGCGCTGGCGCGGAAGCTGGGGTGATCATCCACGATCAGGACAGTCTCTCTCATGAGGGCTGATCATCGCGCAGGGCCGCGATCGATTCCATACGGCTGGCCGCCCCGAGCTGGCGGCAAACCGACGTATCCCGGGCCGCTACCCGACGTCACAGACGCCTGCCAGGCCCCCTGGTCTCTTCCTCGCTGAACGGAGAGCCTGTCGTCATGCCCGAAGTCCAGCCCAGAGGAGGATGCAGCATGACCGCCACGACCGCTTGCAGCACCACGAGCACCGCGCACGAGCCCAGACGCTTCAGTCGCGGCCGGATCACCGGCCTGGCCCTGATCGCCGTCCTCACGCTCGGGCTCGGCTACCTCCAATTCGCCGGCAGTTCTACGGCCGTCTCCGTGCCTGCCGGCGCGCATGCAGGCCAGCTGACGCTCAAGAGCTGTACCTACAACACCGAGAAGGGCGCCTACGCCGCCGACTGCGGAACGCTCGTGGTGCCCGAAGACCGCGCCGACCCGCACTCGCGGCTGATCGCGCTGCCGGTGATCCGGATCCGTGCGCATTCGGCACACCCGGGCGACCCGATCTTCCGCCTGGAAGGCGGCCCCGGCGTCACGAACATGAAGTTCGCAGACGCCAGTCGGTTCACCGCCAACCACGACGTCGTCCTCGTCGGCTACCGCGGCGTCGACGGCTCCGTCCGGCTGGACTGCCCGGAGGTCGAATCGGCCCTCGAGCACTCCGCCGACTTCCTCGGCCAGAAGTCCCTCCATGCCTACTCGAACGCGCTCCGCTCGTGCGCGAAGCGGCTCCAGGCAAACGGCGTCGATCTCGCCGGCTACACACTCCCCGAACGGGTCGACGACCTTGAGGCGGCGCGGAAAGCCCTCGGCTACCACCAGATCGACCTGTTGAGCGAAAGCGCGGGCACCCGCACAGCGATGATCTACTCCTGGCGCTACCCGACCGCCATCCACCGTTCGGTGATGATCGGCGTCAACCCACCCGGCAACTTCATCTGGTACCCGAAGACGACGGACGAACAGATCGAACGCTACGCCAGCCTCTGCGCGCAAGACGCGACGTGCCACAAGCGCACCGGCGATCTCGCCGCGACGCTGAAGCAGACCGTCGCGCACATGCCGAACCACTGGTTGTTCTTTCCGATCAAGAAGGGCAACGCACAGATCGCCAGCTTCTTCGGACTCATGGAGACGACGGAAAATGCCTCGCCGCTCACCGGACCGATGACCCTGGACGCCTGGCTCTCGGCCGCCCACGGTGACTCCAGCGGGCTCTGGTTCGAGTCGCTCCTCGCCCAGATCGCTTTCCCGGAAGCGTTTGTCTGGGGCGACGTCGCAGCTGTCGGGATGGCTGACAACCAAGCTGCCGAGCGTTACTACTCGTCAAGCGAACACGACGGCCCCTCGATCATCGGCAACCCCGGAACGGAATTCCTCTTCGGCGGCGGAGGCCTCCTGCACGCATGGCCGGCCAACCCGACCGACAACGAATACACCCATGTCCAGACATCGAACGTGCAGACGCTCCTGATCGGCGGCAGTCTCGACTTCGCCACCCCGCCCCAGAACGCGACCAATGAGCTCCTCCCCTACCTGCCCAACGGCCACCAGGTCATCCTCGCCAACTTCGGCCACACAACCTCCTTCTGGACCGAACAGACCAAGGCGAGCACGCACCTGATCAACACCTACTTCGACACAGGCAAGGTCGACGACTCGTTGTACAAACATCAAGCGGTTAAACTCACGCCCGACTCCACACAGACCGGACCCGCCAAGGCCATCGCCGGCGCGATGATTGGCTTCGGACTCCTCATGATCCTGTCACTGCTACTGATGTGGCGCCGGGCGCACAAGCGCGGCGGCTTCGGGCGCAAGGCGAGCGCGATCCTGCGCTCGGTCTACCTGCTGGTGCTCGGCCTCGGCGGATGGTTCATCGCCCTGATCATCGTGCTGGTGGCTTTGCCGACAGTGTCCCTCGACAGCGAGCTCATGGCTGTTCTCTCCATCGGCACGCCGATCGCCCTCGGCACCTACTGGGCCTGGGTCAACCCCGACCGGCCGGCCAGGGCCACGACGATCGGGTTCGGGGTCGCGCTTACGGGCGCCCTCGTCGGCGCGCTGCTGGGGTTCAACGCAACGGCCGGGCTCATGGCGGTCATCACCACGATCGTCGGAGCAGCTGCCGGTGCGAACCTCGGCCTGATCGCCCTCGACGTCGCACGAATCGGCGAGCGGCCCGAGACCGTTCCGCCCATCGCCACCGGTGTCGACAGCGAGCCGACGCCGCAGGCCGAGCCAGCGCCCATCGCCATTCCAGCGGTCGAACACTGACCCCCGGAGTCCGTTCGCGCAGAGCATGTGGCGGTGTGCTGGTTGCCGCCACATGCTCTGCTGACGTACGTGCGCTCGGTGGTCTGAACGACGTCATCAACCCTTCTCGACGGCCTCGATGACCGGGTTCCTGAAAATCTTCTCCAGCCGCACCACGCAAGCGTAGTTGCCGGGTCGGGCCGCCGTCGTCAGCGGCCCGCCGACGCGATCGCCACCGGCTCATGGGCAGGCCGTACGCGACCGGTCGCGAGAGCCCTGCTCTGCTCCCGCCACGGGCATCTCGAGCGCGATGCCGGCTTCCCTGCGTGGCGCGGTGGGTGTCGCGCAAAGGCTGGCGGCCGCGGTGGTAGCGACATTGGTGGCGAGGATTGCCCTGACTGAGGTGTGTGTTCCTCGAGCCGTAGGTGCTGTCCGGGCGGCCTGGCGACCACCGGGGCCGTCTTTCAGGCCACTGTGGCGGCTATCTGGTGTTTGTGGAGCTTCAAAAGGTTGTGGGTGGCGGTGATCAGGCGCCACTCCGAGCGTGCGGCGGATCTGCCTCGTCGCTGAAACTGGCTGATGCGCCGGTTGTGCTTGGTCTGTGCGAACACAGGCTCGACCATCGCCTTGCGTCGTCGGTAGAGCCCGCCGCCGTAGTCGGTCGCGAGTGCCTGGCGCATCGACGCGTAGCGCCCGCCGTCCCACCCCGGCCGGGGCGTGTCGCGCTTGCCGGCGTCGGGAGGGATCAGCACTTGAACATGCTCGTCGGCGATGACGTTGTCCATCTGCTCCTCGTTCCAATAGCCCGAGTCGGCAACAGCGACTCCTGGAGTCTCTGTCACACCAATCGCCTCGCTCGCTCTTCGTGGCTTTGACCATCGGCTCGAGATGACCGAAGTCCGGGGAGCTCGCGGTCACCTCGGCGGCGAGCACGATCTGCTCGTCGTTCACGACGGCCTGAGCGTTGTAATAGTGCTTTGTTAGGTTCTGTGTAGGAGTTCGTTGTCGTGGTGGCGGACCCTTGTGTGTCTGTGGTTCTCGACGCGGGAGGGCATCATGGCTGTGATGACGGTGGATGCGGATGCTCCGGTGGCGATCAAGGAGCGGCTGGAAGCCTTCGCGGGCGAGGTACTCGCGGAGGCGATGAACCGGCCGGTGCAGCGGGTTAACGGCTCGTTGTATCTGCGGGGGCTTTTGGAGCAGGGTCCTCGCAAGTCGCTTGAGCCGATGGTCGGGCGGCTCGCCGGGGACGCTGATTATCAGTCGTTGCAGCAGTTCCTGGCGGATAGTCCGTGGGACCCGGCGCTGGTGGTCAAGGCGGTGGCCGAGCGCGTGGTTGCGGAGATTGATGTGGAGGCGTGGGTGCTGGACGACACCGGGTTTCCGAAGGACGGTAAGGACTCGCCGGGTGTCAAGCGTCAGTACTCCGGGATGTTGGGCAAGACGGGGAACTGTCAGATAGGTGTTTCTGTGCACGCGGTCGGCGGGCGGGGGACGGTGCCGCTGGGGTGGGCTCTGTATCTGCCGGAGGACTGGTGCGCGGATGAGCAGCGGCGGCAAAAGGCGAAGATCCCCGACGAGCTCGCGTTCAAGACCAAGCCAGAGCTCGGGGTCGAACTGGTCGAGCGCGCCGCCGGCTGGGATGTGCCAACGGCGCCGGTGCTCGGCGGCCAAGCCTATGGGGAGAACACCTGGCTGCGTGATCGCCTGCACGAGGCCGGGTGCGAGTACGTACTGTCAGTCGGGACGAAAGCGAAGGTGTTCAAGCAGGGAACCAGGTTCGCGGTGGCACCCAAGAAACCCAAGGCGACACGCGGCCCGGTCCGGCCGCGGCCGGACAGCAAGCCCGAGCCGATCGGTGAGCTGATCGGCCGGCTCGGAGCAGAAGCCGCTCAGACGGTTAGCTTCCGCGATGGTCCTACCGGCGAGCCGATCACCTCCCGGTTCATCTTCGCGCGCGTTCACGCCGGCCACGGCTGGCGCGAGGATCAGCACTGGACCGGATGGCGCGAGGGCTCTGAGGTTCCCCCACGCGAGGAATGGCTGATCGCCGAATGGCCCAAGGGGCACGACGAGCCGACCGACTATTGGATCTCAAACCTGCCCGCCGACACCGAGCCCGAACAACTCGCTCGCCTGGCACGCATGCGCTGGAAGGTGGAGCTTGACTACAAGCAGCTCAAGGGCGAACTCGGACTCGACCACTACGAGGGCCGCTCCTGGCTGGGCTGGTATCACCACACAGCGCTGGTCACCGCCGCGCACGGGTTCCTCACACTCGAGCGGCTTCACCCTTTTCACCCACGGCCGGCCTGACACTCCCGAAGGCCGTGCTGCTGACTGCAGCCGATCTTCAAATGCTGGGCCGGCCGCTGCCAAACCTGCCAACACGAAATCGACCTCGCACAGCTACCGCTCCCACCCACCAGACAAGACGAGCGAACCTAACAAAGCACTATTAATCTGCCCGGACAGACTCCCCGGTTTGCGCGACACCCACGACGAACAGGAGAAGCCCGATCGTCGTGGTCGTCGGCTGCCGCTTGTGGGAGCGGAACGGGAGTCTTGAGCTCGGCTATCGCTTTAACTCAACGGCATTGGGTCTAGCGGGCTACGGCGTCAGGTCGCTGAGCACTCGCGCGGCAATGAAGGATCTCCGAGATTCGAGTCACGTTCGCGCCCGCGTAGAGCGGGCCCCGAGTCCACGAGGCTGGCCGGGCCATCGTCCAGAGCCATCGGCAGCGCTGGCGGCGCAGGGACACAAGTACGTATGTCAAGTATCATCAGCATGACTCGCACCCACGCCGGACGCGCGGTGGCTCCCGGACCGCAATGAGCTGGAGCGCGGCCAAGATCGTGGGACGCTCATCCTGCTTGAACCCCTCCAACTGCTGCTCGGCAACCACCACGGCATGCGCGTAGGGCAGCGCCGTCTCGTATACCGCCGCCATCAGGCCATCCACTCGCTGGGTGTACAGGTCGGCGCGCTCGTTCCACTGAGGCACCGTCTCGCCGTCTAGCCTCGATTCGTCATCAAGGTGAATGACTGGCGGCTTTCGGGTGAGGGAGTCGTAGGTGTCGGTGGTGGGCGGCTCTGTGGCGTGCGGGGAGGGGGTGATGCTCTCGTTGGCGTCGCGTTGCTCGTGTTTTCGGCCAGCGTCGAGCGGCGGAGATCCCTGCGCGGTGATGCTGGGTGGGGACGCCGGTCGAACTGTCAGGCGTGGGCGGGCAGCGCGTTCAGGCGCTTGAAAGCCCTGCGGATCGCGCCTGCCCAGGGCCAGTCGGCGGGCAGGTGCAGGGTGGTGCGCCGAGCGTGGCGGGTGATCTGCCCGGCGACGTGCAGGATGCGGTAGCGCAGCCGCTTGGGTTCTGAGATCGCGTGCTCGCCGTCGAGGGTCAGCAGCTGAGTCCAGGCCATGATGTCGTGGGCTGTGAGCGCGAGCTCGAACCACGCGGCATTCGCGGTGAAGGAGTGGAACGGGAGGTAGCCCGCGCCGGTGGCCTTAAGGGTCTTGACGCGATCCTCGACTTCGGCGTGCTGGCGATGGAGCGCCTCCAACGCGGCGATGTCGTTGCCGTCCTGGTCGGTGATGAAGCACTGGAAGCGGTGACCGTCGAGGTCGGTGAAGGTGAGCTGCGCCCCGGGGTGCGGGCGCTCGCGGCGGCAGATCAGTCGGGTCCCCGGAGGCCATGAGGAGAGGTCGAGCAGACTGGTGAGCTCGGCGACCCATGCCCCCTCGCGCGGCGCACCGTCTTGGTTGACCGCCGCTGTCCAGGCGCGCTCATCGAGCGCGAGGATCTGCTCGCGGACACCACTGTTGATCGGATAGCCCAGCGAGAACCCGATCCGTGTCTCCCGGCATGCGCCCGCGAACTCGTGGCTTGCTCCCGCGGAATCGGACCGGGCCAGGATCTCCCCGTCCAGCGCGCTCTCAGGTAGCTGCTCGAGCGCGAGTTCCAGCACCCGCAAATGGTCGCTGGCGTTGTTCGCGCCGGCGTTCCCGGGCCGCAGGACACCCGACAGCACCTCCCGGCCACACGTCGCGATCAGTGGGTTGAACCCGAACCCGCCCTTGTAGTGCCCGGCCGCCTGCTCCTTCTCGGAATGGATGCTGATTGGCGTCGCGTCGAAATCCAGGATCACCCGGCCAGGCGCTGCCCCGGCCTTCCACGCCCGCTCGCGAGCAAGAGCACGTGCCTGACGGACCCCTTCGACCTGCGCCTCGCCGATCGAGAGCAGCACACGCCGGGCCGTCGGCACCGACGCGACGCTCCCGAACAGCGCGCCCTGGCCAGCGAGCACCGCGAGATCCGAAACGCACCGCCCACCGTCCGCGGCCATCACCGCCAGATCACAAAACACCCAGCCCGGATCGTGGGCCGAGCGGCGCTCCCGGGTCCCCGCCAAAGCACCAGACAGAGCATCCGTCAGCCCCAGACGCTGCGCCGTGAGCGCAAGCAGCACGGTCCCCGCACGAGACGACAAGCCAGTCCCGTCCGCGACCACATCTACCGTTCCGAACGTCGCACTTCTCGTCACCTTCAAGGTGAACCTCCTGGACGGGTGGATTGTCGGCTTCGCAACCTCAATCCTGCCCGTCCAGGCAGACGAATCACGACCCCAGCGCCACCACACCCCGCGCCGCTACTGATTAATCCGGGCTAGACGGTTGATTCCACGGGGATCGTGGTGGTACGGGTGGGTTTATAGGCAGCAGGGTCGAAGTCGGCGGTACTCAATAACCAGTCGCCGACCCAAGGAGGGTCTCGATGGACGCCGACCTCGACCTGCTGCTGACTGCGGTTTATTGCACGGCTGACGATCTCCTGCCCGAGCGGCCGGGGAACGCCAGACGGATCGTCACAGACGCGGAAGTCGTAACACTCTGCGTCGCGCAAGCGATCATGGGAATCCCGTCTGACCGGAGGTTTCTCGCCGTCGCGAGGAAGCATCTGCGCCACCTATTCCCGAAGATCCCCGCCCAGGCTGGCTACTTCAAGCGCCGCCGCAGGCTCGCGGACACACTGGAGTGGCTAATGAGCGTATTCGCTAGCCAGAGCCCGGGGTTCTATGACGACATGCTGCTCGTCGACTCCACCCCGGTTGAGTGCGCCAGAAGCCGCGAGACGGTAAAGCGCTCAGCGCTCGGGGACGCCGCAGACTATGGCTACTGCGCCAGTCATTCCCGGTTCTTCTGGGGGTTTCGGCTGCACGCGATCTTCGCCCCAGACGGCACGCCACGGGCGATCATGGTCGCCTCCCCTAAACGCGATGAGCGCGATGTCGCACTGGAGCTATTGGCCCGCACCCGCCGCCAGGGCACGGTGACGCTCGTCGGCGACAAGGGCTACGCCGGGAAGGCATTCGCGCAAGCCGTCAGCGAGATGAACGCCAAGATCATCCGGCCACGCCGCAAAGACGAGCCCGGCCGCGGCCCGCACCTCGCGCCGATCCGCCAACGCATCGAGAGCATCTTCTGGAGCTGCAAGGGCACCCTCACCCTCGAGCGCCACGGCGCCCGCACCCTCCCCGGCCTCCGAGAGCGCATCCTGCAACGACTCCTCACCCTCGCCGCAGCCATCACCCTCAACCACCAACTCGGCCGACCAAGCCGCGCACTCGTCAACTACTGCGCATGATCCCCGTGGAATCAATCATCTAGCGGCCGGAGCGATATCCAGTCTGGACCGCCGTTAGGTCTCAGTTGGCCCTCCGGGGGACCAGTAACCTGACCGCCTGCGGTGGGCGGTGCGTTGGTGAAGCCGACCCACGTGAGATGCGGCACCTCCTGGACCTGACCGCGTGCGCGCGCCAAAGCGAGCCCGCGAGCGTACTTCGTGATCTCCGGGATGTTGTAGCCGACCACCATCTCCGCATCCGTCACGCCCCACTCGGCCATCATCGTGTCGATCTGCCGTTCGAGAGCACCTTGCGCCTGGGCGGGCGCGGCCACCAGCCCGTCCCAGGCCGTCAGCCGCTCCCCCAGCTTCGGGAAGTGTGTATGAAAAGCCTGATCCGGCCGATACCCCTCGCCGTAGTCGCAGGCACGATCGCCCTGGATGCTCCGAGCTACGCTCAGAGCCGATGCCTTGAGGGTGGCGCAGTGGCTATCGGACACAGGCTGCGTGACGAACGCCCCAACGCCGGCGACCACGACCACGGCCGCTGCTACAGCCGTAACTACGATCACTGCCACGAGTGCGACCGTCCACAGCGTGCTGTGCGTTTCCGGGTGCGTCGCGGCGAGCAGCGCCCCACCAGGTAGCCCGATACCTACCACGAACGCACCGCCCAGTGCCGACGCCCGGAACCAGCGGCGATGCCATCGCGAGCGTGTCCAGCGAAGCAGCGAGGGGGGCCTACCCATGCGCGCAGCCTATTCCCGCTCGGGCGGATGAGGTTTGAAGCGAGCTACGCGTTCCACTGCGCTTCGGGCTCAAGATACGTCCCGAATTGCACCGCCTGAACAGCGGATTGCCACGCTCACGGGCCGTTGAGCCACCTCTAACCGAATCTAAAAACTCTAAAAACCTCTAAAGGAATTAGGTATGGTGGTCGGATGAGCAACCCATTCCACGCGAGCTTCGGGGTCAGCCCGCCGCTTCTGGTCGGCCGCGACGACCTGCTCGATGACTTCGCCGAGGCACTTGAAGATGGCCCCGGAGCGGCGGGCCGCGCGACGCTCTACACCGGCGCTCGCGGCGCTGGCAAGACGGTCATGCTCAACGCCGTCGAGGACCGCGCACGCCAGCGCGGCTGGCTCATCGTCAGCGAGACCGCCACCCCCGGCTTCGTCTCCAGGATGACCCAACAGCACCTCCCGCGGCTGCTGCGCGACTTCGACCCCAAGGCGGTGCAGCGCCGCATGAGCGGCGTGAGCGCTCCGCTTAATCTCGGCTCTCTCGCCTGGAGCACGATCGAGGCGCACGTCATCCAAGCAGGTCTGCGTAACCAACTCGAGATGCTCACCGACCTGCTGGCCGAGCAGAGCACCGGGGTCCTGATCACCCTTGACGAGATCCACCACAACCAAATCGAAGAGCTGCGCGAGCTTGCCACCGTCGTGCAGCACACCTTCCGCGAGAATCGGGAGCTGGCGTTCGCCGGTGCTGGCCTAGCTGCCAGTGTCAGCGATGTCGTCAACGACGACGTTCTCACCTTCCTGCGCCGCGCAGAACGGCACACCCTGGGCTCGGTGGCGCGCGCCGACGTTGAACGCGCCCTGCGCGACCCGATCCAAGCAGCCGGCCGCGACGTCGGCGAACGGGCGCTGCAGATCATGGTCGACGGAGCCCGCGGCTACCCCTTCCTGCTTCAGCTAGTCGGCGCGCAGGTGTGGCGGGTGAACCCGACCGCACCGGAGATCACGGCCGCCGACGCTACCCAAGGGGTCGCCCGAGCGCGACGTAGGCTCGGTGCGCTCATCCACGAGCCGGCGCTGAGCGCGGCGTCGGACATCGACAAGTCCTTCCTGCTCGCGATGGCCCAGGACGACGGCCCGTCCAGGATGGCAGACATCCAGCAGCGCCTCGGTGCCGACGTGAACTACGCGAGCCAGTACCGCCTACGGCTGATCGCAGCCGAGCTCATCCACCCCACCCGCCACGGCTACGTCGACTTCGCGCTGCCCTACCTCCGCGAGTACCTCCGCCAGCACTCAGCCATCGACGCCTGATCGGCGCCGTGAGGCTTCTCGCCCAGCCCGCTGACGCTTTCAATCCTGCGACTGCACAACCCCTCGATGAGCCCCGTCCGACCGGCTATCGGAGTTTATCGAGATCGCGTAAACCCCTATAAAACTCCGTACAACTCGATATGAGCCCAGGCATCGCAGTCTGGTTTTCGTTGCCCCCGCCACGCACAGAGCTTGACATCCGCAGTAGACGATCACCTGTCCTCTTTCGCTTTAGAGCTTATGCGCTCATGGCGGGACACTCGAACAGCCCAGAACTCGTTATCAGGACATCACGATTCCAACTGATGTTGTCTTTGATTCGAGGCTCGCCCATAAGTTCGGTTCTCCATGTCGATACCGCATAGATAAGCCATTTGCCGCCCGGACACGCTCCTCGTAAGGCTTCTCGAGACAGCCGACTGGGCCCGGAACAGGGCCTATTGTCAAGGGTTTGTGCCGAGGTTTGTGCCGCGACGACCAAACGTGGGCAGCCGAGATAGCGATCACTATCTCAAAAACATGCCCATTTGCAGCGCCTTCTCGATGGCGAGACCGGGATTCGAACCCGGGACACCACGATTTTCAGTCGTGTGCTCTACCAACTGAGCTATCTCGCCGCGACGCTCGATGCTACCGGCTCTGCGGCCATTTACGGCGGCTCCCGGCGATCCCGCGGAGCCTCCAAAGGGGCGAGCGTCAGCCCTGATCGCACACCTGCCCGATGTCCTACCCGCGTTCGAATTCCTCCAAGAGCGCTTCATAGGTCAGCTTCAGCCCTTGCTCGATCGGCACCACCGGCTGCCAGCCAAGCTCGCGCTCGGCGCGGCCGATGTCCAACCGGCTGTGCGTGAGCTCACCCGGACGCAGGTCGGCGAGCTGAGGCTCGATTTGCTTGCCGGCGGCCTTGCTCAGCTCGCTCCACACGCTCGCCACATCGGTCTCGACGCCAGTGGCGATGTTGTAGGTGCCTGAGCGCCCCGACGCGGACAGCAGCGCGCTGACGACATCTGCGACGTACACGTAGTCGCGCGTCGGTGTGCCATGGCCGTAGAGCTTGGGCGCTTTGCCGATGTAGAGGTGGTTGGAGAAGATCGCGACGACGCCCGCCTCGCCGTGCGGGCTCTGGCGCGGCCCGTAGACATTGCCCAGCCGGCAGACCGCGTGCGGGATGCCCGACGACAGCGACCACGTGTTGATGTATGCCTCGGCCGCCCACTTCGAGGCGCCATACGGGGACAGCGGCGCTGGTATCCGGTCCTCGCGCGTGGGCATCGGCGCCGCGTCGCCATACAGCGCACCGCCGGTCGAGGTGAACACCACCGGCGCCTCGATCTTGCCGGCAGCCTCGAGCACGTTCAGCGTGCCTGTCACGTTGACCTCGCAGTCGCGACTGGGGTTCTCGACCGAGACGACCACGCTCGACTGTGCGGCGAGGTGGAAGATCGCGCGCGGCTTGACCTCGGCCACGACCGCCTCGATGGCGGGCGCGTCGGTGATGTCGAGCTCTACGAGCTGTGCGTCTTTGGCCACGCGGGCGGCGTCACCGGAGGAGAGGTCGTCGATCACGGTGACGGCGTAGCCCTCCGCGAGCAGAGCGTCGACGACGTGCGAGCCGATGAATCCGGCGCCGCCAGTCACGATCGCGCGAGTGCTCATGCGGGAAATCTATACGGGGGCGGTCGAAGCAGCGGTCGCGAGCAGATCCTCGACTGCTTCCACCGACTCGTCGATGCGCTCGAGCACGCGCATGCCGCGCCGTTCGCGCGGCAGGCTGCCGCCGACAGCGGGCCCCCCGAGCACGATTGGCAGCTCGGGGCGGTTGCAGCGCAGCTCACGCAACGCGAGCTCGATCGATTCGCCGCCCATCGGCAGCGTCGCGCCGATCACCACCAGGTTGGGGCACTGGCTGTCGACCATCTCGAGCAGCCGCTCGGCCGTCAGGTCGGTGTCGAAGATCGTGTGGAAGCCGGCGGCCGCGAGCTGGTCGTGGACCATCTGCAGCCCGAGCGTGTGCTCGTCGCCCTCAACGCCCGCGAGCAGCACGCGCTCGCGCGTGGGCTCGGTGCTGCCGGTCATGTAGCGGTACAGCGTCGCGAGCACGCGCCTGGTGATCGTGGTGGCACGGTGCTCGCGCTCGCCATCGATCTCCCCGGCTTCTGAGAGCACGTTGATGCGCCGCAGCGCCGGGCCGATCACCTCGGCGTGCAGGGTCGTCGGCGTGATGCCGTCCTCGATCGCGGTCGCGATCGCGCCCTCGGCCATCTCCGCGTCGCCGCGTTCGAGCGCCGTTGCGAACGTCTCCAGGGTGCTCTCGACGAGCGCAACCGGGTCAGAGCGAAGCTGTTCGCGCGCGTCGGGACCGGTGCGTCCGAGCACTTCCATGAACGCGTCCAGCAGCACCGGGTCGAAGTGGCGCCCGCGCTGTTCGCGCATCATCTGCACGCCCTCCTCGATCGAGAACGCCTTGCGGTAGACGCGGTCGCTGGTGAGCGCGTCGAACACGTCCGCGACCGCGACGATGCGCCCCTCGATCGGGATCGCCTCGCCCTTCAGTCCGCGCGGGTAGCCGGTTCCATCCCACTTCTCCTGGTGGCTGAGCGCAATCGTCGCGGCCATGTCGAGGATCGAGGAGGACGAGCCGCGCACGAGGCGGTGCCCCTCCTCGGCGTGGGTCTCGACGATCGCGCGCTCCTCCGGCGTCAGCGGCCCTGGCTTGAGCAGGATCGCGTCGGGGATCGCGACCTTGCCGACGTCGTGCAGCGGCGCCGCGTGGCGCAGGCGCTCGCAGAACTCCGCGTCCATGCCGATGTGTTCGGCCAGCAGCACCGAGAAGCGGCCGATGCGCTCGATGTGCGCGCCGGTGTCCTCGTCGCGGAACTCGACGGCCATCGAAAGTCGCTGGACGGTCTCGGCCTGGGCGATCTCGAGCTCCGAGAGGGCGCGTTTCAGGTCGCTGGTGCGATTCTCGACCTCGTCCTCGAGCGCCAGCCTGCCACGCTCGCCGAAGTGCCAGCCGAGCACGCTCGACGCGCCCGCGAGCACGACCAGGCAAACGACTACGAGCACAGACGCCCCCGCAAGCAGCGCCCCGACGATCGCGGCGATGCCGAGCAGCGTCCACGGCAGCGCGCCGAAGGCCCTCTGACGATCTCCGGAGGGGCGCCGAGGCGGCCGGCGGCCGGGGTGCTCCCCTCCGGTCAGCCTATGCACGAGCGCACCGATCCTCGTGCCCGTGAACGACTCCGAGGCCGCTCGATCGGAGTCGGCGCCGGGCTCTGCCGGTCGAAGGAGGCTGGCTTGGATTGCGCCGTTCACTTAGAACTCTCGTGTTCCTGTTCGATTCCGCAGACACGATGTCTGTCACTGTGCGGTTCGACGCCCGCGGTAGCAGGCTTGATCGGATCTCTGTACGCGTAGACATATGACCCAAGCTGCTCTCAGCGGCCAGTTTGCAGCTGATTGACGTTGATCGCGTTCGTCGGAACGGCCAGCGCGACAGCCTGATTCCAGCGATCGAAAACGACCCGGCCGGTGCTCGTACCGCGCTTGACGATTTCCAGTGGATATGGCGCGCCGGTGGCGGCGACGTACAGCGTGCCGCCGTTGGCCGGATCGCTCACGCCGACTGCCGGCTGTCCGTCGATGGTGGCGCTCGGTGCACGTGAGAGCTTGCCGTGCTCGGCGAGCGCGATCCCGAGCAGGCTGCGCAGGCGCGTTAGCGAGGCGAGCGAGGCCATCGCTCCGGACTGCGCGCCCTTCAGCCATTTGCCGCGCAGCACACGCGCGCCGGCGGCGCCCGCGACGCGCGTGTAGAAGGCGCTAGAGCCATTCACGTAGACGGCGTCGTCGACGCCAACGAGCCTGAAGCTGAGCCCGTGCATCGACACGCGTCCCTTCCCGCCCTTTTCGGAAACGAGCTCCATATTGAGTGATATCGGCTTACCTTCGCTCACAATTGAGCCTGCAACGTGGACACTCGCGGCGCCCGCCGCCGCGGCTCTCGCGTACGCCACGATCTGTGCGGGCGTCTTGGCCGCCACGCCGTTGGCCGAGGAGGCGCCGCTGGCGCAGCCGGCGAGCAGCACGGCGCACGCGATCGCAGGCACGAGCGCGAGCGATGAGGCGGTGCGGAGCACGGGCCGTGAGCGCATTCGCCTTCAGCCGCGCCCGACGAACTCCCAGCCGTGACGGGTCGCGAGCGTCATCGCAGCCACGCTGTCGATCTCGCGCTCGGGAGTCGGCGCGCCGGCTTCCAGGAAGAAGCGCTCGAGACCGGCGGGGCTGAACAGGAAGACTCGCCGACCGACGGCCTGCCCCACGTTGGCGCCCGCGTGCGGGACCCCCCGCGGCACGTGAATCGTCTGGCCGGCGTGCAGCCGCGAGCGCACACCATCGATCTCGATCTCGAACTCGCCCGCGGCGATGTGGATCGTCTCAGCCTCGGCCAAGTGGCGATGGGCGGGCAGCGACCAGCCCACTGGCGGGTGGTCGACGAGCAGGCAGAAGGCGCCGGCGGTCTCCTGCGCGCCTAGATGAATCTCCGTACGAACGCCGCCCGGCATCCACACAACGCGTGGGCTGTTGAAGCCCGAGGCGTCAACCATTACGCGCGCGAGAGCGGTGCACGAACTCCGCGAAGAAGCCCTTGCCGAGGACGCTGAGGCTTAGCAGCGAGCCGAACAGCACCACTGCGTCGATGCTCTCGCGCCCCTGTTTGGTCCAGTAGTCGTCGGCGAGATTGAGCCACAGGGCGAACTCGTCGAGCGTAAGCGCGGCGCCGCTGCCGTATGCGATCGAGGTGAGTCGCGAGGCGCCGCGCTGCTCGTCGATGCCGATCTCCAGCAACCACAGATAGCCCACGGTGAGAAGACCTGTGATCCCGAAGGTCATGTGATGGATGTGGTGCCCGCCCGGCGTGATGTTCTTGAACGGTCCACGTTCGGCTCTGATCGCGTGGGTGATGCCGCGCACTGCTGCGAACGTCGTGAAGAACGACGCGGTCGAGAGCAGCTGACGCTCCTTGCGTCTGTCCTCGAAGTGCTTGCAGTAGAGCTCGTGCATCTCGCGCGTCGACAGCATGCCGCGAACGATAGCCGCGCTGCTTGTCCTCGCGCCGCTGCAAGCGACCGTGCAGCGGTTAATCCCGCATCGGCTTTTCGTCGAGATGGTCGCACGATGCAGATCAACAGCCGACCCAAGCTCGATCAGGCGAGCACAGCGGATCGCCGCACGCTGCGCGCATAGGAGGTTGCCATGTCAGACAGTCAAACCCCCAACGACAACCCTGAGCGCGACGCCGTCGTCTTCTCCGGCCAGAGCCAGGTCAACTCCGGCCAGAGCCAGGTCAACGGCGGCCCTGAGGCGAGTGCCCAGCAGGAGAGCAGCGGCAGCGCAGACGCGACGCCGACCCTGGCCGCACAGGCCGAGCCGAGCGAGCGCGCACGCGGAGCCCTCACCACCCGCAAGCTCGTGTGGGCTGTCGTGGCGCTGCTGTGCACGGCAGCTGGAGTCATCGGCTCGCTGCTCGGCGCTCACGCAGTGGCGCGCACCGACTCGGGCAACGCACGCCAGAGCGCGCGCCAGAGCTCGCAGGCGATCGCCGCAAACGTGAAGCTCGCGCTCCGCCACGAGGAAGACATCGCGGTCGGCGCTGCCACCTACTTCGCCGGCAACTCCAAGACATCTCCCAAGGAATTCGCCAGGTGGGTCAAATGGGCTCGCACGCTGCGACGCTTCCCTGAGCTCGACGGGCTCAGCCTCGTGACGCTGGTGCACCCAGCTGAACTCGCGGCTTTCGACGCACGCATCACCGGCAAGCCGCTCAAGCCAGCGAACCCGACGGCGAGCCCGACGACATCGGCCACGTCCACCACTTCAGCGACCTCGACGGCAGCGGCCTCGACAGCAGGCGCCTCACCCGCGAAGCCTGCCCGCCCCGCACTGCGCGTGGTCCCTGTAACCAACCACCCCTACTACTGCCTGGCGATCGCCAACCTCGTGCGCAGCCCCGCGAAGAGCCCACCGGCGGGCCTGGACTACTGCGCGGTCGCGCCTGGGCTGCTGCTGTCACGCGACTCGGGACTGAGCAGCTACACGACGGTGCTCGCGGGCGGCAGCACTGCGCTGGCGATCGACACTCCTGTCTACCGCGGAAACCTGACACCGCAGAGCGTGTTTGGCCGCGACGCGGCGTCGGTGGGCTGGCTTCGGGAGATCTTGGCACCGAACGTGATGCTGGCGGAAGCGCTCCGCGGCCACCAGGCTTCGGCGGTGCGCCTCAGCTACCGGACGGGTGGCACGAGCCTCCTGTTCGCGAGCGGCTCGCCGCAGGCGGACGCGCAGAGCACGACGGTCGAACTTCACAACGGCTGGACGGTGCAGAGCTTTGCCGCCGTTGCCGTTACGAGTGTGCTCAACGACGGCAGCGCGCTCGCGCTGCTGATCGTCGGCTGCGGGCTCAGCGCGCTGCTCGGGCTGCTGATCTTCGTGCTGGGCGGCGGCCGCGCTCCGGCGGTCGTGCGGGTGCCTCAGCCGCGCAAGCCACCGGCCCCCACGACCCCCAGCGAAGACCTTCACGATCCGCTCACAGGCCTGCCCAACCGCGCGCTGATGATCGACCGGGCCGAGTGCATGCTCGCGCGTGCTGGACGCCAGTCGGGGCTGCTGGTGGGCGCGCTGTTCATCGACATCGACTGGTTCAAAGATGTCAACGAGAAGCTCGGCGAGGCTGCCGGCGATCAGATCCTGAAGATCGTCGCCGAGCGACTCGAAGGCGTCGTACGCGCCGGCGACACGGTCGGCCGTCTCGGCGGCGACGAGTTCGTGCTGCTGGTCGAGTCGGCGGCGCGTGGAGCGCGCCTCGACTCCCTCGCCCGGCGCGTCGTCGAGTCGCTGCACAAGCCGTTCGAGCTCGAGGGCTTCGGACCGAACTTCTTCCTGACGGCGAGCATCGGTGTGGCCTTCGGCCGCTACGCATCGCCTGAGGACCTTCTGCGCGACGCGCAGACTGGCGCTGCACGCGGCTAAGGCCGCCGGCAAGGACCGCTACACGCTGTTCAACGCGAACATGCGCTCGGTGATCGAGGGACGGGGCGTGCTCGAGGTCGAGCTGAACACAGCCCTCGCGGAGAAACAGTTCTTCCTGCTGTACGAGCCGATCTACGACCTAGGTACCGGCAAGGTCGCGGGTCTCGAGGCGCTGCTGCGCTGGCTGCATCCCAAGCGCGGCGTCGTGCTCCCCGACGACTTCATCCCGCTGGCCGAGGAAACCGGCCTGACCGTGCCCATCGGTCGCTGGGCGCTCGAAGCGGCCTGCGGCCGCGCGGCGGCTTGGAACGTCGCAGGCCATCCGATCGGCGTGTCCGTCGAGATCTCGCCCAACCAGCTCAATCGCGACAACTTCGTCACGGATGTGCGCCGCGCGCTGCAGCAGTCAGGGATCGAGCCGTCGATGCTGACGCTCGCGATTGCCGAGACGACCGTCATGAGCGACGTCACCGCCGCCGTTGAGCGCCTCGATGAGATCAAGCAGCTGGGTGTGCGCATCGCGATCGACGACTTCGGTGGCAGCGGCTACGCCTACCACTCCGACCTGCGGCGACTGCCGCTGGACCTGCTCAAGGTGGACCGCGGCTCGCTTGCGGCCTCCGAGGATGAGGACTACCGCACCTGGCTGCTGGAGGCGATCATGATCGTCGGACGCGACCTCTCGCTGACAGTGGTGGCCAAGGGGATCGAGAGCTTCGAGCAGCTGAGCGCCCTGCAGGGCATGGGCTGCGCGATGGCGCAGGGCACGCTGATGGGCAAACCGGTGCCGGCGAACGGCATCGACACGGTCCTCGGCGTGAAGCTGCCGGCAATGCGCCGCGACGCATCCGACGCGTAGCCTCTCGCCCGACGCCGCGGCCACACTCGCCGGACGCCTGGTCACAAGCGTCCGACGCGCACCCGCGCGCCCGACGTAACATCCAGGGCATGGCGATCAACGCGAGCATGCCAAAGGCGAGCGCTCACGGGATCGAGGATCTGCGGGCGCTGAAGGATCAGGTGGTCGGCCCGAGCGAGTGGCGCGAGCTCACCCAGGCGATGGTCGACCAGTTCGCCGAGCTAACCGGCGATCACCAGTGGATCCACACCGACGTCGAGCGCGCCAAGCGCGAGAGCCCGTTCGGGAGGACGATCGCCCACGGCAACCTGACGCTGTCGCTGATCGACGGGCTGCGCCTAGGCCTGAACGACTGGAGCGGCTTCAAGCTGGGCGTCAACTACGGCTGGAACAAGGTCCGCTTCCCCGCCCCCGTGCCGGTCGGCTCGAGGCTGCGCTGCTACGCGCAGATCGTGGAGATCGACGAGGTCGGCGGCGGCTGGCACCAGATAGTCACACGCTTCACGGTCGAGGCCGAGGGCAACGAGAAGCCGGTGTGCGTCGCCGACAGCGTGGGGCGGCTGCTGGTGGACCAGTAGCAGCTGCGGGCGTCACACACCTCCCGCGAGCGGCGCGGGACGCCCAACCCTGGGATCGGCCTACGTACACGCGGACAGTTTTGTGCATCCCATCCGTCGGATAGGTTGCTATCCCGTGGAGGAGCCATTGCGCATCCCGTCCCACAAGGACATGCTCTGGACAACCCTGTGCGCGGTCCGCGATATCGGCGATAGCGGGACCAATGAGGAGGTCGTCGCCAGAGTGCTCGCACGGGAGGGCTTCTCCGAGGCGCAGCTTGAGGTGCCTTCGCCGAATGGGCGCAACGGGCTCATCGAATACCGCCTCGGCTGGGCGCGCAGCTACCTGAAGGGGATGGGCCTCCTCGATAACAGCCGCCGAGGTGTCTGGAGCACAACCGAGCATGGCCGGTCTGCGACCGAGGCGGAGCTGCCCGAGCTGTTCGCAAGCTACGGCGCTCAATTGCGGGCAGCACGCAAGAAGAAGCAGGAAGAAGCTCTCGAGACCGAGGACACCGACACGGACGACAGCCCTCATGACACTGGGGCTTGGAAGGACGAGCTACTCGCTGCCCTCAAGGCGATGGCGCCCGACAGGTTCGAGCGTCTCGCCGGGCGGCTACTGCGTGAGGCGGGCTTTGTGTCTGTCAACGTGACCGGCAAAAGCAGCGACGGCGGGATCGACGGAGTAGGTACCTACCGTCTTTCCCTCGTCAGCTTCCCGGTGTTCTTCCAGTGCAAGCGCTACAAGGGCTCCGTGAGCTCGAAAGACGTGCGGGACTTTCGCGGCGCGATGAGCGGTCGCGGCGACTATGGACTGCTCATCACGACAGGCACGTTCACATCCGAGGCAAAGACGGAGGCGACGCGCGATGGGGCTCCGACGATCGACCTGATCGAGGGCGACCGGCTTTGTGACCTGCTCAAGGAGTACCAGCTGGGGTTCCGGACCACAATCAGGCAGGTGGAAGACGTGGAGGTCCTACCCACGTTCTTTGAGGAGCTGTAGAACAGCTTCGCAGCGCCGTTCCTTGCTGCTCCTTACACCCCCATCGCCACATACTTGGTCTCAAGATACTCCCCGATCCCCTCGAACCCACCCTCACGCCCGAACCCCGACTGCTTGACTCCGCCGAACGGCGCGGCGGCATTTGACACGACGCCTTGGTTGAGCCCAACCATGCCGGTCTCGAGCCGCTCGCAGACGTGAAATGCGCGCTGAAGGTCGCGCGTGTAGACGTAGGCGACGAGCCCGTACTCGGTGCGGTTGGCAGCGTCGAGTGCTTGCTCGTCTGAGCTGAAGGTTGCGATTGGCGCGACGGGGCCGAAGATCTCCTCGCTGAGCAGGCGCGCGTCCTCGGGCACGTCGGTGAGAACGGTGGGCTCGAAGAAGTAGCCGGGATAGTCGTGCCCTGACAAGGCGCCGCCGCCGAGCAGCTTGTGCGCGCCGCGCTCGACGGCGTCACCAACGAGCTCGGTGACCTTTTCGCGCTGGGCTTCGTCGATCAGCGGGCCCACGTCGACGTCGGGCTCGGTGCCGCGGCCAACCTTCAGCGCGCCCATCTTCTTGGACAGCCGCTGCGCAAACTCCTGGGCGATGGACTCGTGCACGTGGAAGCGGTTGGCGGCGGTGCAAGCCTCGCCGACGTTGCGCATCTTGGCGAGCATTGCGCCTTCGACGGCAGCGTCGAGGTCAGCGTCGTCGAACACGAGGAACGGCGCGTTGCCGCCGAGCTCCATCGACACGCGTAGGACCTGCTGCGCGGACTGTTCGATCAGCGAGCGCCCGACCTCGGTGGAGCCGGTGAACGACAGCTTACGCGTGCGCGAGTCCTTGAGCAGCGGTTCGATCACCTCACCGGCAGTGTGGGCGGTGATGACGTTGAGCACGCCGGCGGGCAGGCCTGCGTCGTCGAGGATCTTGGCGAGCGCGAGCATCGACAGCGGCGTCTGCTTGGCGGGCTTTACGACGATCGTGCAGCCGGCGGCGATCGCAGGGGCGATCTTGCGGGTGCCCATCGCGGTGGGGAAGTTCCAGGGCGTGACGAACACGCATGGCCCGACGGGCTGGCGCATCGTGAGGATGCGGCCTTTGCCTGTGGTGTTGACCATGTAGCGGCCGTGTATGCGCACGGCCTCCTCGGAGAACCAGCGGAAGAACTCGGCGGCGTAGGCGATCTCGGCGCGCGACTCGGCGACGGACTTGCCCATCTCCAAGGTCATTAGCAGCGCGAGCTCGTCGGTTTGATCGACGATCGCTTGATAGGCACGACGCAGGATCTCGCCGCGCTCGCGCGGCGGGTGCACACCCCACTGAGCTGCGCGTCAGCGGCTGCGGCCAGCGCCGCGAGCGCGTCCTGCGCTTGCGCATCGGCGACCTCGACCAGGGTCCCGGCGGTGGCGGGGTCCTCGACGGCGAGCGTGCCGCCGCCGCTTGCCGCGCGCCACTCCCCGGCGATGAACAGGTCGGTGGGGACCTGTTCGAGCACTTCGCGCTCCGTGCTCGACAGCATGGTTGAGCTGACAGCGCCCATGCTCTCAACCTACCACCGCGTCGGCATCGCCAAACAGCATCGAGCCAAGGATCTGCGCGCCAGCGATCGTGCACCGCTCAGGGGTTCTCAACTTGAGCCCGACCGGTGAGATATGGGACATTCGGCCATCGAGCGCGACCGCGTGCTTGCAGCAGTGTTGCTGCGGGCAATGCCGTCGATCGACTCCGCAACCGGAAGACCGCTCGGCTCCGCAGCCGGCAGGCTGCTCGGCTCCACGACCGGCAGGCTGCTCGCGAGCACGCTTGCGGCGCTGGCCTTGCTCGCTGCCCCCGCCGCCGCTTCTTCGACGCTGCTGATCGAAGGCGCGGGCAACGGCCATGGCGTCGGCATGAGCCAGGACGGCGCGCTGGGCTATGCGCAGCATGGCTGGACGGCCGCGGCGATCCTCGCGCACTACTACGCGGGCACGACACTCGGCGCGGCACCGCCCAAGTCGGTGATCAAGGTGCTGGAGGGCTCGAAGGTGGTGTCGGTGCCGCTTGAACGCTACGTACGCGGCGTGGTGGCGGCGGAGATGCCGGCGAGCTGGCCGCTGGCGGCGCTGGAGGCGCAGGCGATCGCGAGCCGCACGTATGCGCTGACGGATGACCAGGGCGGGGCGCGGTTCGACGTGTACTCGGACACACGCTCGCAGGTGTATGAGAGCCCGCCCACCGCGGCTGCGGAAACGGCGGCGTCGAACGCTGCGGTGGCGGCGACGGCGGGGCAGATCGTGCTCTACCAGGGCAAGCCGGCGATCACGTACTACTTTGCGAGCTCCGGCGGCATGACTGAGGACAACGAGAACTCGTTCCTCGGCTCGACGCCGGAGCCGTGGCTGCGCGGCGTGCCGGACGCGTATGAAACGAAGGTCTCGAGCTGGCAGGTGAGCCTCGGCTTCGCGGCCGCGGCCGCGCGACTGCGTGGCCTCGTCAAAGGATCGTTCCGCGGCATTGAGGTGCTCAAGCGCGGCGTGTCGCCGCGGATCATCACGGCTGAGGTGCTGGGCTCGGGCGGAGACAGCGCGGTCAGCGGACCGGAACTGGAGGCGCGTCTTGGGCTGGACAGCGCGTGGGCTTACTTCAGCGTGAAGAGCGGCGCACAGATCACGCGCGAGCCAGACCTGAGCGGGCAGACGGCGTTCACGCCGCCAGCCCCGGAAAGCCCGCCAGTGTCCGCGCCGGCCCCGAGCACAGAGCCGCAGGGCGGCGCGCAGGCGCCGGCGGCTGTCGCTTCGACGAGCAAGACCGGCGGTGCGCGGGCCGGATAGCGCCTGGCGCGCGGCGCCGTTCGCGCCGCTGTTTCGCGCCGCTGTTCGCCGTCGGGCAGGATTGCCTCGCGCGAGAGACCTGCGGCCAGGCGTCAAGCGCGCTCGGCGCATAGGCTGGGCTGGTGCCCGCCCCACTGCTGATCGCGGACGTCCCGTGGCTGCTGTACCGGTCGTTCTTTGCACTGCCGAAATCGATCGTGGGAGCAGACGGGCAGCCGGTGAACGCGCTACTGGGCACCGTCAACGCGATTTTGACTTTTTATGACGCACGCCTGTCGGCGTGCGCGCCGGATGGCGTAGTGGCGTGCATGGGCGCAGAGGAGGCCGCCTATCGGGTGAACCTGTATCCGCCTTACCACGCGCACCGCGACCCAATGCCGCCGGAGCTGAGGGCGCAGTGGCAGCAGGCGCCGGCGCTGCTCGAGAGCTTCGGCTGGACGCATGCGACGAGCGACGAGCTGGAGGCGGACGACGTGATGTTCTCGTTCGCGCGCGAGCGGGAGCAGCGCGGCGGGCGGGCGCTTTTGCTGACGGGCGACCGCGACCTGTACGGCGCGGTCAGCGAGCATGTAGCCGTCGCGGAGCTGAGAAAAGACCCCGCCCACCCCCAGCACGGCGAGATCGGCCCCGCGGAGGTGCGCGAGCGCTATGGCGTTGAGCCGGAGCAGGTGGCGGATTTCATCGCGCTGCGCGGCGACCCCTCCGACGGCCTGCCCGGCGCTCCGGGCATCGGCGCGAAGACCGCCGCTGAGCTGCTGCGCACGCACGGAACACTCGAGGCGCTGCTGGACGCTGCGGGCGCCGATGCGGCGCCCGCGAACGCAGACGCAGCGGCATTCAGAGCAAGCCAGTTGATGCGCCCGCGAACCGCCTCAGCCCTACGCGAGAACGCGGAGCTGCTGCGCAAGTTCAAGCAGATCGCAATGCTGCAGCGGATCGAGGTCGAGCTGCCGGCCAAGCGCGCGCCTGACTTTGCGGCCGGCGCGTTTGCTGCGCGCGAGCTGGGCATGAAGCGCCTGGCGGATCGGCTGGAGGGAATGCTGAGGTGAGCTGCTGCGACGGAGGTGCTGCGCGAGGATCTGGTTGTTGCTGAGCTAAGGCGTGAACTTTACGGTGATGACGTCCCCGTCGTCCATCACGTAATCGCGCCCCTCCAGCCGCAGGGTGCCGCGATCGCGCGCGCCGGCATAGCCGCCGGCGTCGACGAGCTCGCGCCAGCCGATCACTTCAGCGCGCACGAAGCCCTTCTGGATGTCGGTGTGGATCTGGCCCGCTGCGTGCCAGGCGGTGAGGCCGCGGCGCAGATGCCAGGACTGCGCGATCGTGGCCTCGCCGGCGGTGAAGAACGCGATCAGCTCGAGCAGCGCAAACGCCTCGCGTACGACGCGCTGGAGGCCGGACTCGCTGACGCCGAGCTCCGCGCGCATGGCGATAGCGTCCTCGTCGTCCAGCTCGGCGAGCTCCGCCTCGATGCGCGAGGACACAGCCACCGCGCGCGCTCCCTGCGCGGCTGCATGCTCGGCGATCGCCGCCGGCACCTCCTCGGAGCCCTCGTCGACGTTGGCGACGAACAGCACCGGCTTGCTCGTCAGCGAGCCGAGCTCGCGCGCCGCGTTGGGCGCCTCTGCGGGAACCGGCACGGTGCGCGCCGGGCGGCCGGCCTGCAGCGCCGCGATCACCTCGCGTAGCCATGCCTCTTCCGCGATCGCGACGCGGTCGCCCCCGCGAGCCTGTTTGCCGACACGATCCACACGGCGCTCAGCGGCCTCGAGGTCAGCAAGCGCGAGCTCCGTCTCAATCGTCTCAACATCGGCCAACGGGTCCACTCGGCCCTCGGGATGAATCACGTTCACGTCGTTATGAGCCCTTACGACATGCATGATCGCGTGCGTCTCGCGGATGTTCGCGAGGAAGCGGTTGCCGAGACCCTCGCCCTGGTGCGCGCCGGCGACAAGGCCCGCTATGTCATGGAAGTCGACGGTGTCCCACACGATCTCCGAAGCGCCGACCGTGCGCGCAACCTCCTCCATGCGCTCGTCGCGCACCGGCACCACCGCCACGTTCGGCTCGATCGTCGTGAACGGGTAGTTCGCCGCCTCCGCGCCCGCTTTCGTAAGCGCGTTGAACAGCGATGACTTGCCCGCGTTGGGCATGCCGACGATTCCAATGCGCGTGCTCATCGGCGCCCATCTTCCCAGGCTGCAGCCATCAATCGGCGGCCCAGGGCGGAATTGCTCGTCAAGCTAATCACCGGGGGTCGAGGACTCAGCGCGATCTACCGGATCGCCAGCCAGCCGTCTGGCCTCATCCCGCAACTCCATAGGCGCCCTCTTCCAAGGAGGGACCAGGGAGCCGATCATCGCGCCCGCGAGCACGTCCGACGGGTAATGCACGCCGAGATACAAGCGCGAGAACGCGAGTCCCGTTGCGAGCGCATATAGCGGGACGCTCGGCAGCCCCAGCCGCGTGTACAAACGCGCACCGGCAAACGCGGTGGACGCATGCGCGCTCGGGAAGCTCAGCGTCGTCGGCGTCCTCGTCAGCGGCGGCAGACCGAAAAGCTCCGGCCGGCGACGCCCGACGACCTGCTTGATCGCGGTGTTCAGGGCGTACACGCCCGCGACCGTCACCGCCGCCCGGCGCCACTCCCCTCTGCGCTCCCGCTCGAGCGTCGCGCCAACCGCGCCGATCGCGAGCCAGACACCGGCATGCTCTCCCAAAAGCGAGAACCGCGCCACAGCTCGCTCAGCCCTCGGCGTGTGCCCGCGCGTGCGCGCGACTCGCAGCAGCCGCTCGTCGAGGTTCAAGTGGCTCTAGCCAAAGCCAACGCGCGGCTCGCTGCTGTCCGAGCTGACGTAAACGACCTGGCCGAGATCCACGCGCACCGGTCCGTCCTCGCTCTCGAGCTCGTGCCAGCCGATGCCGCCGAGCGCCTTGTTGAGATCCTCGAGCTGCTGCTCGCTGACGCGCAACGCCAGCACCTGCCCGCCCTGAAAGCCGAGCGTCACACGCCTTGTTTCCGCGGCGGCCATCAGTGGCTTCCCACGACGGCCGGCTGCACGATCTCGGTCAGCACACCGGCGGTTGCGCGCGGGTGCATGAACGCGACACGCGAGCCGCGGATGCCGGTGCGCGGCTGCCGGTCGATCAGCCGCATGCCAGCCTGCGTGAGCGCCTCGAGCGTCGCGTCGATGTCGTCCACCTGGTAGGCCACGTGGTGCAGCCCCGGGCCCTTGCTCGCGAGGAACTTGCCCACCGGCGTGTCCGGGCCAAGCGGAGCCAGCAGCTCGACGTGATTCTCGCCAACGTCCAACAGCACCGCCTCTATGCCCTGGCTCTCGACCACCTCGCGGTGGGCGAGGACGAGCTCGAAGCTGTCACGGTAGAGCTCGAGCGCGGGCTCAAGCTGCTCGACGGCGACACCGATGTGGTCGATGCGACTGAACACCAACCGCAGTCTATAGCGGCCCGGGCTCGTTCCCACCCGAAGGGTTGGGAAGGCGGATCGGAGCAGGCGCCGACAGCGGCGGGTGCGCCTCCGCCGCGGCCACCACACGCAAGCCCATACCCGGGGAGCGCACCATGCGTGGCACGCCCGCCATGATCTTGTCGATCGCCTCGCGATCGAGCACCTCGCGCTCCAGCAGCTCAGCTGCGAGCGAGTCCAGCTGCGGGCGGTGAGCGACGATCAGCCTCTGCGCCGCTCTGCGCGCTTCCTCGATCAGATCTTGGCGCTCCTCGTCGCGCAGCCGCAGCGTCTGCTCGGACAGCCGCACGTCGCCGTCGGGGGAGCGCCCGACGCCGGCGGTGCCCATCGCGAAGTCGTGGACCATCGAGTGCGAGATGTCAGCCACGCGCTTGAGGTCGTCGGACGCGCCCGTGGTGATCGCGCCGAACACGATCTGCTCGGCCACGCGGCCGCCGAGCAGCACCGTCATGTAGTCGAGCAGCTCCTCGCGCGTCTTCAGGTAGCGATCCTCGGCGGGCAGGTTCAGCGTGTAGCCGAGCGCGCGCCCGCGCGGCACGATCGAGATCCGGTGCACCCTGTCGACCGACGGCAACAGCTCGCCGCACAGCGCGTGGCCCGCCTCATGAAATGCGACCACCCGCTTCTCGTGCGTGTTCAGCACGCGCCGTGACTGCACGCCCGCGATCACGCGCTCGATCGCCGAGTCGAAGTCCCTGAGCGCGATCTTCTTGGCTCCGCGCCTGGTGGCGAAGATCGCCGCCTCGTTGCAGATGTTCGCGAGGTCCGCGCCCGTCAGCCCGCTCGTCTGCTGCGCCACTGCTTCGAGGTCCATGTTCTCAAGCGGCTTCTCGCGCGTGTGCACCTGCAGGATGCCAAGGCGGCCTTTTACGTCGGGCGGCACGACGAACACCTGGCGGTCGAAGCGTCCCGGGCGCAGCAGCGCCGGGTCGAGCTTGTCGAGCAGGTTCGATGCGGCGATCACGACCACGCGCCCGCTCGAGGAGAAGCCGTCCATCTCCACCAGCAGCTGGTTGAGCGTCTGGTCCTTCTCGCCGGAGATGTCCATCCCGCGCCGGCCGCCGACCGCGTCGAGCTCGTCGATGAAGATGATCGCCGGTTCGTGCTTGCGCGCGATCGCGAACAGCCGGCGGATGCGCGCCGCGCCGAGCCCCGCGAACATCTCGACGAACGACGCCGCCGACTGCGCGAAGAACTGCGCGCCCGACTCGTTTGCGACGGCCTTCGCCAGCAGCGTCTTGCCGGTGCCCGGCGGGCCGTGCAGGAGGATTCCCTTGGGGACCTTCGCGCCGAGCGCCTGGAAGGACTTGGGTTCGCGCAGGAACTCGACGATCTCCTGCAGCTCGGCCTTGGCGTCGTCCACGCCGGCGATGTCCCGGAACGTGACCGACTGGTCCGATGTTGGCTTGATCTGCTGCGGCTTGACCCGCGGCATCACCTTCATCATCCGCCACATCATGAAAACCAGCGCGACGAAGAACAGAATCGCGATCAACGGCTCCCAGTTGACTGCCTGGTTCTGCAGTTCCTGGGTGAACGAGACCCCCGGCGTGGGCGGCGCGGCGCTGCGGTGCGCGATCGTCGCATGAGCCACCGCGGCGTGCGTAGCGGCTGCGTGCTTCAGCGCGGCCGCCTTCGCCGCAGCGGTTGCGCCCGGCGTCGCTCCGGTCGCGGGCGTCGTGCCTGTCGCGGGCGTCGTGCTTGCACCTGAAGGGCTCAACGTGGTCACGGTCTGCGTCGTGCTCACGTGCCCACCCTCAGCAAATCCACCATCCTTGGCATCGCATCCATTATGCGGGTTTCCCCCCCGCTTGTCGAGCGCGGCGCCTCTCAGCCGAGGATACGCACCGCGAGATCTCTGAACAGCTGCGTCGCAAACGCCAGGTCGCGCACGTCGATGCGCTCGTCCGCACCGTGGATCAAAGGCGCTGTCTGCATCAGCGACTGGTCGCGCTGCGGAAAGAACCCATAGGCGACGCACTCGGGGAACGCGACGCGGAAGTGGCGCGAGTCGGTGAAGCCCGGGAGCACCACCGGCACGACCTCAGCGCCGGGATCCTGCTCGCCGATCCAGCCCGAGATGGCGTCCATCAGCTCTGAGGACATCGCCGAGCGGTTGCCCACGACCTGCTCGGTGAACTCGATCCGCCAGGGCGCCCGAGCGCCGGCGTGCGGGGACGCCGGCGAGCCAGACGCACCAGGCGAGTCGGAAGCACCAGGCGAGCCGGAAGCACCAGGCGAGCCGGACGAGCCGGACGAGCTAGGCGAATCCGGCGAGTCGCATCCCAGCACTTCGGCGAGACCTTCGCGCACCTCCTGCTCGCCCAGGCCCGGCGGCACGCGGCAGTCGACCTTCAGCTCGGCGCGACTCGGGATCACGTTGATCTTCTCCGACGCGCCGATTCGGGTCGGGGTGAACGTCACGCCGAGCATCGGCTCGAACATGATCGCCAGCCGCGGGTCCGCGGCGCGCAGGTGCGCGACGGCGCTCCCGGGATCCTCGGGATCCTCGCCGATGCCGCGCAGGAACGCGAGCGGCTCCTCGGTCGGCCGGTAGGCGGGCTGGCGCGCCGCGAAGCGCTCGAGTACCGGACCCATCTTCAGCAGCGCGTTCTCGCCCATGCCCGGCATCGAAGCGTGGCCGGCGACGCCGTCGGTGATGACCTTGAAGCGGAACACGCCCTTCTCCGCACAGCACACTCCGTAGCAGCGCTTGCCGCCGTACTCGAACACCGCGCCGCCGCCCTCGTTGACGAGCATGTCACAGCGGACCTTCTCGGGGTGGTTCTTGGTGATCCATTCGGCGCCCAGCGAGCCGCCCGTCTCCTCGTCGACGACCGCCACGATCAGCAGCTCGCCGCGCGCGGGGCGCCAACCCGAGCGCGCCAGCAACGCCGCCGCGGCGATCTCCGCGGCCACTTGCGACTTCATGTCGAGCGCGCCCCTCCCCCACAGGAAGCCGTCGGCGACATCCCCCGACCACGGGTCGTGCGACCAGTCGGCCGGGTCCGCGAGCACCGTGTCGACGTGGCCGAGATAGCAGAGCGTGGGACCCGCTGACGCCGCCGCCGCGCCGGCGTCGCTCGCCGCAGCGGCTGGGCGCAGTCGCGCGACCAGGTTGGGGCGCTCAGGCTCCGCGCCGAGCAGCTCGCACTCGAAGCCCGCATCGGTGAGATACGCGGCCAGGTACTCCTGCGCGGCGCGCTCGTTGCCGGGCGGGTTGACTGTGTTGAAGCGGATCAGATGCGCGAGCAGCTCTACGGCCTCCGCGCCCATCGAGTTCGCGCTCATCGCGCAGATCGTACGCCCATCTCCGCTACCTCCTCGTGGCTGAGCGGGTAGTGGCAGGCCGCGAGTGTGCCCGCCTGCCCTGGGATCGGGGAGCCCTTGTCCTCGAGCAGCGGCTCCTGCGTCGAGCACAGCGGCTGCGCCTTCGGACAGCGCGTGTGGAAGCGACACCCGCTGGGAGGGTTGGCCGGGCTCGGCACGTCACCGCCGAGCGGCCGGCGCTCGCTGCCGTGCAGCGACGGGTCAGCGACGGGCACGGCGGCCAGCAGCGCGCCGGTGTAAGGATGGCGGGGAGACGAGTACAGCGAGTCGTTCGAGCCGATCTCGACGATCTTGCCGAGGTACATGACCGCCACGCGGTCGCACATGTGGCGCACGACCGACAGGTCATGCGCGATGAAGATGATCGTCAGGCCAAGCCGGCGCTGCAGGTCGCGCAGCAGGTTCAGCACCTGCGCCTGGATCGAGACGTCGAGCGCAGACACCGGCTCGTCGGCGATCAGCAGCTTTGGGGTGAGCGCAAGCGCCCGCGCCACACCGATGCGCTGGCGCTGGCCGCCGGAGAACTCGTGCGGGTAGCGGTTGTAGTGCTCCGGGTTCAGACCAACCGTCTCCATCAACCGCTGCACTTCGCGTTTGCGCTCGTCCTTCTCGGTCAGCAGGCCGTGGATCGCGAACGGCTCGGCGATGATCGAGCCGATCGTCTTGCGCGGGTTCAGCGACGAGTACGGATCCTGGAAGATCATCTGCACCTCGCGCCTGATCGCCTTCAAGCGCGCGCCCTTCAAGCGGGTGATGTCGCTCCCCTCGAAGTCGATCTCGCCGGAGGTGGCATCGAGCAGGCGCATCAGCAGCTTGGCGGTCGTGCTCTTGCCGCAACCGGTCTCGCCGACGATCCCGAGCGTCTCTCCCCGCTGGATCTCCAGGCTGATGTCGTCCACCGCTCTGACGGCGCCGACCTTGTGCTGGATGACGATCCCGCGCGTGATCGGGAAGTGCTTGACGAGGTTGCGCACTCGCACGAGCGGCTCCCCCTGCGGGGAGGATGCAGCAGCGCTCATGCGCTCGCTCCCGGCACGCCAACCTCCGCGAGCGCCTCCACGGGCGTCTTGCCGGCACCCAGCTGCTGCCACAGACGCCGGCGCACATCGGACTCGAGCAGGCATGCCACGTGGTGGCCGGGATCGTCCGGAACTGGCTCCAGCGCAGGGTCGATGCGCGCGTGATCGGGCTGGGCGTAGGGACAGCGGGGATGGAAGTGACAGCCCGATGGCGGATGGATCAGGCTCGGGGGCGTTCCTGGGATCGGCACGAGGTCCTCGTCGCGCTGTGCGTCGAGCCGCGGGATCGACTTCAACAGCCCCCACGTGTAGGGGTGCTCGGGCGAGGCGAACAGGCGCTCGGCGCTCGCCGTCTCGACAATCCGACCGGCGTACATTACCGCGATCTCGTCGGCGATCTCCGCCACGACGCCGAGGTCGTGGGTGATGATCACGATCGCCATCCCGAGCTCGCGCTGCAAGCGTTCCATCAGCGCCAGGATCTGCGCTTGCACGGTCACGTCCAGCGCCGTCGTCGGCTCGTCCGCGAACAGCAGCTTGGGCTCGTTGGCAAGCGCCATCGCGATCATCACGCGCTGGCGCATGCCGCCGGAGAACTCATGCGGGTATTGGTCGACGCGCCCCGCGGGGTCGGGTATGCCGACGAGGCCGAGCAACTCGACGGCGCGCTCGCGCGCCTTAGCCTTCGAGAGGTCACGGTGCGCGCGCACCGCCTCGGTCAGCTGGCGCCCAACCTTGTAGAGCGGGTGCAGCGAGGACAGCGGGTCCTGGAAGATCATCGCGATGTCGTTGCCGCGGATCGCGCGCATCTTCTCTTCGGAGAGCGTCAGCAGATCCTGGCCGTCGAACATGATCCGTCCTGAGATGCGCGCGCCCTGGCGACGCGTCAGACCGAGTGCCGTCAGCGAGGAGACGGTCTTGCCGGATCCGGACTCGCCGACGATCCCCAGCGTGCGGCCTGGGAACACCTGGTAAGTGATCCCGTCGACGGCGTGCACGACGCCGTCCTCGCTCGCGAACTCGACGCGCAGGTCCTCGACCCGCAGCAGCGGCTCCCCCTGCACCGATGGCGCGGAGCCGCTCACCGGTAGCGCACCCGCGGGTCGAGATACGCATAGGCGATGTCAACGACGATGTTCGCGATGATGATGAAGGAGGAGGCGAGCAGCACTGTGCCTTGGACCACCGGGAAGTCTGATGACTGGATCGCTTTGTAGTTCTCCACGCCGATGCCCGGGATGTTGAACACCGTCTCGACGAGCACCGCTCCACCCAGCAGCACCCCGATTTCCAGACCCAGCAGCGTGAAGATCGGGTTGATCGCAGAGCGCACGCCCTGGCGCACGACCGCCCGCTCGCGCAGACCCTTGGCGCGCGCCGTGCGGATGTAGTCCTCGCGCATCGTCTCGCTCAAGCTGCTGCGCATCAGCCGCGCATACACCGCGGCCGACCCGGCCGCCAGCACGATCCAAGGCATGATCAACCCCGTGAACCACTTCCACGGGTCGTACGTGAGCCCGACGTAGCTTCCCGCTCCCGGCAGGATCTTGAATTTGCCGATGTCGTTGGCGAACAGCAGCAGCATCACGAAGCCGAGCCAGAATTCCGGCACTGACAGCAGCAGCAGCGCCGTGCCCATCGACAGGCGGTCGACGAGCGAGTGCCTGCGCAGGGCCGAGATGACCCCGACGCTGAGGCCCCCGAGCACCCACAGCACGGCCGCACCGACCGTGAGCGACAGCGTGGCCGGGAGTCGTTCGGCGATCAGCCCCCTGACGGACTCCTGGCTGTAGTAGCTGTAGCCGAGGTTGAAATGCAGGAAGAATTCCTTCATGTAGTCCCAGAACTGCACGATCAGCGGTTTGTTCAGCCCAAGGATCCGTTCGATCTCTTTGATCAGCTTCGGCTGCGGATCGCGCCCCGCGCGCAACAGCGCGGGATTGCCCGTCGGCAGCACGCGGAAGAACACGAACGTGAGCGCGCACACGATCATCAGGATCAGCACCCCGATCAGCAGTCGCCGGACGATGTAGCGGATCATCGTTCGCCTAGCCGGAGGGGTGTCGGTCTGTGGTGATCGGTGCGTTCGTCAAGAATCTCTCGTGCTCTCTTGGGCAGTGGCGAGGCGAGGCGCAGGGGGAGGACCCGCGCGAGGCCCTCCCCCGATGGTGCTGCGGCCGCGTCCTACTTGAGCGAGGTGTAGCTGTAGTCCCACTCGCCGACGTTCCAGATGTCGCCGACACCGTTGACGGTGCTGCCCTCGATGCCCGGCTGCTTGTCCCAGTCGAACGGGATCGCCGCGGCGACTTCGACGAGTTCTTCGTCGATCTTCGCCCACGCCTTGGCGCGCGCTTCCTCCCCGACCACGTTTTCGGCAGCCGCCATCGCCGCGTTGATTTTCGGCACGTTCGTCTGCCCCCAGTTGACGTTCCCAGTGGTTGTGATCGTGGTGCCATTGAACGTGATGTTGAGCACCGTCTGTGGGTCGGCGAAGTCGGCGATCCAGCCGACGCTCGGGCACACCGTGATCTCTTCTTTGGGGACGTTGCAGTACTTCGCGTACATCGTCGAGGCTTCCTCGACCGAGTACTTGACGGTGAAGCCGAGGTTCTTGAGCGTCTGCTGGACGATCTGGGAGTCCTCTTCGAACGGGTCGCCGCTCGCGCCCACCATGATCACCGTCTCGCTGCCCGTGTATTTCCCACTCGGGTAGCCCGCCAGCTTCATGTACTTTTCGGCGACTTTCATGTTGCCTTCGGGGTACGCGTTGAAGTCGAACCGCGGTCCCTGCGGTCCCTTCAGGCCGCCGGCCTGTTCGAAGCCGTTGATCGTGGGGTAGATGAAGTGCGTGGCGACGTTCGTCACCAGTTCGCCGCCGCGTGCCTTGTCCATCGCCTGACGATCGAGCGCCGCCCACAGCGCCTTGCGCAGGTCGACGTTCTTGAACAGCCCAACCTTGTTGTTGATGCCGATGTAGTGATCGCCGCCGCCAGGCGAGATCTGCAGCTGCGATTTGTACTTTTCAGCCGCGAGCCTGACGATCGACTGCGCCACCGCCGATTCGTTCTGGACGACGTTCGTGCCTTCCAGCACCTGGCGCCCGAGCACGGCGCTCGTGCCGCCGAGCCTGATGTCGATTTCGTTGAGGTAGGCCGGCCGGTAGTCGGTCTTCGGGTTCCATTTGGGGTTGCGCACGAGCGTCGCCGACTTGCCCGGGATGTAGCCGATCCCGAGGACTTTTCCTTCGGCGTTGTTCTTCAGCATGTAAGGACCCGTGGCCACCTCGTACGACGCGTAGTTGGAGGGCTTGTTCTTGTCGAATTTTTCGGCATATGACTTCGGTACCGCCGCGGTCAGCGGCAACACCAGGGCGTCGGCCACGAGCTGGCCTTTGGGTTCGGTCAGGTGAAAGACGATCTCGTGCGTGTTCGGCGTTTCGATTCCCTTCATCGGAGCGCCCGTCGTGTCGGCCGGCTCACCTTCGATCGATTTGAAGTACGACGCGATGTACGGGTTGGCGACATCCGGGTTGGTGCCGCGCTCAATCGCGTAGGCGACGTCTTCGGAAGTGACTTCGCGGTTGACCGGCGGACTGAAGTGAATGCCCTGCTTGATGTGCACGGTCAGCGTCTTGCCGCCGTTTGAGATTTCCGGTTGGCCTTCGGCCATGTCTGGCGTCGGTTCGGTCGAGTTCGGCTTCTGCGAGTACAGCGGGCGCTGCGTGGCGAACACGACCGCGTAGTCGACCGAGAAATAGGCGATCCCCGGGTCGAGGTGTTCGAAGTCGGTTTCCTGTAGCACTGTCAAGGTCCCGCCCGTCTTGCCGGTCTGCGGCTCGGTCAGCGGGCTTTTATAGCCGCCAGTGTTGAGCGCCGCGTTGGCGCTCGTACTCGTGGAACTGCTCGTGCTGCTGGGGCTCGAGCTGCTGGACCCGCACGCGGCCAGCAGCAGCGCGAGCCCAGTCACGAGCGCAGCGGCCGCCACCGATCTGATCGACCTCATCAAGACTCCTCCTGTGTTTGTGTATCGATGCCCATCACTGAGCGCTCCGCGGGTTGAGGGCGTCCTGCAGCCCGTCGCCCAGCAAGTTGAACGCCAAGACCGTCAGTACCAGCGCGAGGCCCGGAAAGACCATGAACCACCAGGCTGTGTTGAAGATCGGCGCCGCCTGCGCGATCATCGCCCCCCAACTCGGTGTAGGCGGACGGATGCCCACACCCAGGAACGAGAGCGCGGCCTCGAGCAGGATGTTCGTCGGGATCAGCAGGCTCGAGTAGACGATGATCGGCGCGGCGAGGTTGGGAAGGATCTCGCGGAACATGATCCGCATGTCCGAGGCGCCAAGCGCGCGTGAGGCCTCGACGAACTCGCGCTCGCGCATCGACAGCACGAGCCCCCGCACGATGCGCCCGACGTACGGCCATGTGGCGATGCAGATGATGAAGATGATCGTCGTCAACCCCGGCTGGATGAGCCCTTTTACGCATCCGCGCACGCCGCAGGCGGCACCCAGCCCGAGCCCGAGCAGCAGGATCGGGATCGACAGCACGATGTCCATGAAGCGCGAGAGCAGCATGTCGACCCAGCCGCGATAGAAGCCCGCGACGATGCCCACGGTGACGCCGATCACGGTCGAGATGCCGGTGCCGATCACTCCCACCTCGAGCGAGACCCGCGTGCCGTAGATCACCCGCGACATGACATCCTCGCCGAGCTGATCTACCCCAAATGGGTGAGCAGCGCTGGGCCCGAGCGGCGAGCCGAACGAGTCGGTGAGGTTGAGGTTCTGAACGTCCGGCCCCGGCAGCCCGAGGATGCTCACGACGAGTGGCGCCGCGACCGCGATCACGATCAGGAACACGATGAACGCAAGCGACGCCAGCGCCACCCGGTCTTGGCGCAGCCTGCGCCAGAAGAGCTGCAGCGGCGAGCGCCCGACGACATCCCCCCCGCGTCGAGAAATCCGAGGGCGTCCCCTCCCGAGGGCAGCAGCTCAGCGGTTGCGCTCAACTGCGAAGCCTTCGGCTTGGATGAGAGCGGGGGTTGTCAATTTCCTTCACGCAATCTATACATTCGACAGACGCCGGGGAACGACCTGCGGGGCTCCGTGCGCAGGGCGGCCCGAGTCCGAGCAATACTCCTCTATGTGAATACCCTGTTCGATGACGATCCGCACGCCGATCTGGCTAAAGATGCGGTCGCGGATATGGCCACACGTCTTACTGAGAACGGTCGCAAGCGCGGACTCGACACGCGACCGCTGGCCGTGCGGATGCGACCGCGCGGCGTCGGCGAGTTCGTCGGCCAGTCGCATCTGCTCGGAGCGGACTCGGCGCTGCGCACCGCGATCGAGCAGGGCCGGCCGCACTCGATGGTGCTCTATGGTCCACCCGGCTCCGGCAAGACGACACTCGCGCGAATCGTCGCCGAGCACTCGGGAGCGGCGTATGAGGAGTTGAGCGCCGTCGCCGCGGGACGCGCGGAGGTACGCGCCGTGATCGAGCGCGCCGCGCACCGGCGCGCGAGCAGCGGCGAGCAGACGGTGCTGTTCCTCGACGAGATTCATCGCTTCAACAAGGCTCAGCAGGATGCGCTGTTGCCTGCGGTCGAGGAAGGGCTCGTAACGCTGATCGGCGCCACTACCGAGAAACCCCGCGTTCGAGGTCAACGGTGCGCTGCTCTCACGCTTGCGCGTCTACGCCCTGCATGCGCTGACGCCCGCGGAGGTCATGATCGTGCTGCGCCGCGCGGCCGCCGGCGCGGCGGGCCCTGAAGGCGAGACGCTGCCGGTCGAGGACGCTGCGCTCGAGTTCCTCGCTGCGCGCAGCGAAGGGGATGCCCGCACCGCGCTCAACGCGCTCGAGCTGGCCGCTGCGACGTCGCTCGAGCTGGGCGAGAAGCGGGTGAGCCTCGCGCGCGTCGAGGACGCGCTGCAGCGCCGCGCGGTGCTCTACGACAAAGGCGGCGACCGCCACTACGACTACATCTCCGCCTGGATCAAGGCGACGCGCGGCTCCGATCCGGACGCCTCGCTGTACTACCTGGCGGTGATGCTCGAGGGCGGCGAGGACCCGCGCTTCATCGTGCGACGGATGATCATCCTCGCCTCGGAGGACATCGGCAACGCCGATCCGAGCGCGCTGACGCTCGCGACCGCCGCCGCTCAGGCAGTCGAGCACGTCGGACTGCCGGAGGCGCGCTATGCGCTCGCGCAGACGGCCATCTACCTGTCGCTGGCGCCGAAGTCGAACGCCGCTGGGCTCGCCCTGTCGGCGGCCGAGCGCCACGTGCGCGAGCACGGCGCCGGGGCTGTGCCGAGCTGGCTTGCCTCCGGCCCGCTGGCGGACCTTCGCTCGACGGGCAAGCAGAGCGTGCCCACCCGCTACGAGAACCCGCACGCGCATCCGGGACACCTCTCCTCACAGGAGCTGCTGCCGGACACGCTCGCCGGCGAGCGCTTCTACGAGCCAGACGAGGCAGAGGCGCAGCTCGCGCAGCGGCTGGCGCGGATTCGGCGGGAGCGCGCCGCGAACACGTGATAATCGCCCATGCGATGAGCGCACCGCCGAGCGAGAGCTCGCCCCCCACCGCCGCTGGGCTCGACCAGAGACAGCTCACGGCCCGCGATCCGGCCACGGGCGCGGCGCTCGGCGCGGTCGCAGTCACGCCGCCTGCGCAGATCGACGTCGTCGTCGAGGCCGTCGCCAAGGTACAGCCGCTGTGGGCGCTGCTGCGCGTCAAGGACCGCGCGCGCTACATGGGCCGGATGGCACAGGCGGTGATCGACGACTTCGACGAGCTCACCGAGGAGCTCGCGCGCGAGCAGGGACGGCCGCGTGCCGAGGTCGCGGCACTCGAGCTGCTCGCTGCGATCGATGCCCTGAAGTGGGTCGCCGAGGATGGAGCCGACGTGCTCGGCGCCCGCCGGGTGGCGGTCAACCGCTCGCTGACGATCGCCAAGCGCGCTCGCATCGCGTTCGAGCCGTATGGCGTGCTGGGCGTGATCGGCGCCGGCAGCGCGCCGTTCGCGCAGCCGCTCGGCCAGATCGCGGGGGCGCTCTTGGCCGGCAACGGCGTCGTCTTTAAGCCCGCCGCGCGCGCCTGCCTGGCGGGCGAGCGGATCGCACGCGTGCTTGCTCGCGCAGGGCTGCCCGAGGGGCTCGTGCGGATCGTGCACGGCGGCGCGGACGTCGGCGTCGCGCTCGCAAAAGCACCCGTGAGCAAGGTTCTGTTCACGGGCTCGCCGGCGGTCGGGCGCGTGGTCGCGCGCGCATGCGTCTCGCGCGAGAAGGAGGTGACGGTCGAGCTCGGCGGCAAGGACGCGATGCTCGTGCTCGCCGACGCGCACCTCCCGCGCGCGATCGCCGCCGCACTGTGGGCCGGCTGCGCCGCCGCCGGACAGGCGCGCGGCTCGATCGAGCGCGTGTACGTCGCGCGCGAGGTGTACGAGCGCTTCCTAGCGGGGCTCGTGCGCGGCGCCCGCGCCCTCACTGTCGGCAATCCAGCCGACTCGCACGTGCAGGTCGGGCCGCTGGCCTCCGCGCGCCGCGCCGAGCACGTCGGCGCGCTGGTCGCGGAGGCGGTCGCGCAGGGCGCGCGGCTGCACTGCGGCGGCCCCGTCAACCCGGTTGGCTGCGCCGGCGCGTTCTACGCGCCGGCCGTGCTGAGCGATGCCGGGAGCGAGACGCGCTTGATGCGCGAGCCGATCGACGGACCTGTGCTGGTGCTCATGCCGGTCGACTCGATCGAGCAGGCGATCGCCGCCGCCAACGAGGGCGACTACTGCCTGAGCGCGTCGGTGTGGACCGCCGACCGCTACCAGGGGATCCGGATCGCGCGCGAGCTGCGCGCGGGCATGGTCTGGCTCAACGACCACCTGCCCGGACCGACCGTGTCGCGCGGTCCTTGGGGCGCGGCCGCCGGGGGCGGCCTCGGGCGCACGCTCGGGCAGGCCGGCCTGCGCGCGTGCGCCCAGGAGAAGCTCATCACCTGGGATCCGCCGGCGATGCGCGGCCTGTGGTGGGGGCCCTACGACGCGACCAGCATCAAGGCCATGCGCGCGGTCGCCAAGTTGCGCTCCGCGCGCGAGTCCGACCGCGAGCGGGCGTGGCGGTCGGGCGCGCTGGCACTCGCGCGCGTCGGCGCGCGGGCGTTCGGGCGGGGGCTGCCGCGCGGCTAGCGAGACTCCCACGCAACGGTGACGGGCTCTCGTAGCCGGCTACGGATTTTCGTAGCCGGCTACGCTTAGTAGATGCCCGCCCAGGCCTACGCAGGCAAGGAGTGCGTCTGCCAGCTGCGCAGAGGGATCTGCGACCAGAGCTGCGTGCAGGGGATGCTCGACACCCCCTTCTACATCGCCTGCCTGAAGCTGTCCGGCCGGCGCTGCCTGGTGATCGGAGGCGGTGAGATCGGGCTGGAGAAGGTCGAGGGCCTGCTGGCATGCGACGCCGAGGTCACCTTGATCGCGCCGGAGGCGGAGCCGGCGCTCGAGGACTACGCGCGCGAGGGCTCGATCCACTGGGAGCAGCGCCCCTATGTAGGCGCGGCCGACCTGGAGGGCGCGTTCATGGCGATCGCCGCCACCAACGACACCGACGTGAACATCGCGGTCTACGACGACGCGGAGCGTCGCGCGATGCTGGTCAACGTCGTCGACGTGCCGCCGCTTTGCAACTTCATCCTGCCGGCGATCGTGCGCATGAGCCCGCTCGCGATCGCGATCTCGACCGCCGGCGCATCGCCGGCGCTGGCCAAGCGCATGAAGCGCGAGATCGAAGCGCAGTTCGGCGAGCCTTACGCGCAGCTGGCGGTACTGCTGGGCGAGGTGCGCGGCTGGGCAAAGGGGACGCTGGCCACCTACCAGGAGCGCAAGGAGTTCTTCGAGGGGATCGTCAATGGCGACCCTGACCCGATCGCGCTGCTGCGCGATCGCGCAGCAGGCGGGCACGAGGCGGGCGAGCAGGCGGTGCGCGAGCTGATCGCGCGGGCGCAGGACGCCCACGCGCTACAGGTCTAGCGCGGCGTCACTGGTCGAGGGCCCACAGGGTTCCCCATGCCGCGCTCACGAAGTCGTACAGGAGCGCGTCACGTTGATCCTCGTCGCTCTCGTCGAGGGTCTCGATCGCGCGCACCACAACCGCTGCGGTGGCCATAGGGTCGAGCGGCCAGTCTCTTGGGTCCATCACGTCGCCGTTACGCGAGGCTGTCGATCGGGTTGCACAAGCTGGTCACGTCCTAAAAACTTGAACTGACACAGATAGTTGCGCAAGCTCGATACGACCTCATGTCCAAACTTGCGCGGCCAGATCGCCGTTTTGTCCTAGGCCGCCTGCAGCACGAGCTCGCGCCGCATGCAGATACGATGGGCTGATGGCCGCGCTCGAGCTCGAGGGGCTGGCTCGACACTACGGCGAACGCGAAGCGCTGAGCGGCGTCTCGCTATCGCTTACGGAGGGCCAGACACTGGTCGTGTTCGGTCCCAACGGCGCCGGCAAGACAACGCTGCTGCGCGTGCTGGCGACGCTGCTGCGCCCGCACGCCGGCGAGATCAGCGTGCTGGGCCACGAGCTGCCAGGGGAAGCGTGGGCGATCCGCGGCCACGTCGGCCTGCTCGGACACGAGCCGCTGCTCTATCGCGAGCTGACCGCGCGCGAGAACCTGCGCTTTCACGCGCGCCTGCACGGAGTCGGCGAGGAGCGCGTGAGCGAGCTGCTTGAAGCGGTGGCGATGGATGCGCGCGCGAACGAGCCGCTGCGAACGCTCTCCCGCGGGATGGTGCAGCGCGTGGCGGTCGCGCGGGCCGTACTGCACGACCCCGAGCTGCTGCTGCTCGACGAGCCCAACTCGAACCTCGACCCCGCCGCAGTCGAGCTCGTCGCGCCGCTGGTCGGCGCGGCTTCGGGCCGCACGCGCGTGATCTGCAGCCACGATCCGAGCGGCGGGCTCGCCGAGGCCGACGTCGTGCTCGGCCTACGCGCAGGGCGCCCGGCGCTGCTGCGCGCAGCAGCAGAGGTCGACCGTGACGACGTCGCCGAGCTCTACCGATGAGCGGCGTACAGGCACCGGCACCCGAGCGGACACGACGGAGCGCGCGTCCCGTGCAGCCGGTGGGGCTGTGGCACACGGTTGGCGCGCTGCTGCGCAAGGAGCTGCTGGTGGAGCTGCGCACGCTGGAGTCGATTCCAGGCATGTCGCTGTTCGCTGTGACGACGTTCGTTGTGTTCCACTTCGCGCTGAACCGCGGCAGCGTCGAAGGCGACCTCGCGGGCGGGATCCTGTGGGTGACGCTGCTGTTCGCGGCGATCCTCGGCATCAACCGGCTGTTCGTCGCCGACGCCGACCAGGGCGGCTTCGACGGCTTCCTGCTCGCGCCCGTGGACCGCGGCGCGATGCTGATCGCGAAGGTCGCGACCCTGCTGGCCTTCCTGGTCGTGCTCGAGCTCGTCGCCGTCCCCGCCTTCGCCGTGCTGCTGCTCGGCGTGCCGCTCGGCCCGGCGCTCCCGGGCCTGGTTGCGACGCTCGCGCTCGGCGACGTCGGCGTGGCCGTGATCGGCACGCTCGTGGCAGCGATGGCCGTGCGCACCCGTGCGCGCGACCTGCTCGGCCCGCTGCTGGCGCTGCCGCTGTTCGTGCCGATCGTGATCGGCGGGGCGCGCGCGACCTCGCCGCTGCTCGTCCCTGCCCACGCGGGGGGGCTGGGCGGGCCGCCAATCCGCTGGCTGCTTACGCTTGGGCTCTATGATCTTGTGTTCGGGCTGATCGCCTACGCCCTGTTCGACTTCCTCCTGGAGGATTAACCACGTGGAAAGCTCCTCACGACCGATGGTCTACGGCAAGGGCCTGCGCACGCTCAGCATCGCCACCGTGATCGCGATCGCGGTGGCGCTCGGCCTGGTGTTCCTCTACGCGCCGCTCGAAGCCGAACAGGGCTTCCTGCAGAAGATCTTCTACGTGCACGTGCCGCTCGCGATCGTCGCGCTGTGCGGCTTCGTGCTCGGTGGCCTGCTCGCGATCCAGCACCTGCGCACGCGCGACCCACGCTGGGACATGCGCTCTTACGTGGTGATCCACATGAGCCTGATCTTCGCTCTGGGCACGCTGATCACCGGCTCGATCTGGGCGAAGGGCTCGTGGGGGCACTGGTGGGTGTGGAGCGAGCCGACGCTCGTCTCGTTCCTGATCATCTTCCTGCTGTACGCGACCTATCAGCCGCTGCGCTTCGCGATCGAAGATCCCGAGCGCCAGTCGCGCTACGCCTCCGTGTTCGCAATCACCGCCGGCGCGTTCGTGCCGCTCAACTACCTCGCGGTCAACCTGTCGACCGCCTACGTGCACCCCCGCGTGTTCAGCAGCACGTCCAACCTCCCCGGCTCGATGGCGTTCACGCTGCTCGTCTCGCTCGTGGCGATGGCGCTGCTGTTCGCCACGCTGTGCAAGTTCGAGCTGACCGCCAAGCACACGCGCTCGCAGCTGCGGGCGCTGCGTCGACGCCTGGCCGGCGACAGCGCGCAGGTGGCAGCCCGGCAGCGGAGCGCCGCTCCAAGCCTGCAGCACGCGACGCCCGTGCCGACGCGCGCGGCGGGAAGGTCGGCGCTGTGATAGCGGCGACCGTGATCGCCGAAGTGCCGGCCCTGCCATTGCACACGGCCGGCAAGTACGTCGCCGGCGCCTACGTCGTGCTGTTCGCGCTGGTGCTGATCTACGTCGCGATCATGGCGATCCGCCTGAGTCGCATCGAGCGCGAGCTCGGCGAGCTGCTGAGCATCTCCGCATCCTCCCCGGAGGGGGAGCGCTCGCCGGAGCCGCCCGCCCACCCCGACGAGCACGCACCCGGGAGCGCAGCCCCCACCGGGTCGGAGGCGGGCAAGCAGGATCCGCAGCGGGAGTCGACGCTGGCATGAGCGAGCTGTTGGCGCTGGGCATCTCGCACAAGACAGCACCGGTCGCACTGCGCGAGCGCCTTGCGTTCAGCGAGCGCGAGGCGAGCGAGTTCGCACGCGAGGCAAGCGCCTCCGCCGAGGTACACGAGGCGGTCGTGATCTCCACCTGCAACCGCACGGAGGTCTACCTGGTGGTGGGCGACCCGGTGCGCGCCGAGGCCGACGCGCTCGGGTTGCTCGCGCGCCGCGCGGAGATCCGACCGACCGAGCTCGCCGAGGCGATCTACTCGCCGCGCAACTGCGACGCCGCGCGCCAGCTCTACCGCGTGACGGCCGGCCTCGAGTCGATGATCCTGGGCGAGGCCGAGATCCAGGGCCAGGTCAGGCGCGCGCACGAGGCCGCAATGCGCGCCGGCTGCACGGGGCCACTGTCCAACCGCCTGTTCGCAGCCGCGCTGACGACGGGCAAGCGCGTGCGCTCGGAGACGAGCATCGGTTCGAGCCGCGTAAGCGTTCCCTCGGTGGCCGTCGATCTGGCACTGAGCGTGCTCGGTGGCCTCGAGGACCGCCACGTCGTGATCCTCGGCGCCGGCGAGACGAGCGAGCTGACAGCGCGCGCGCTCGCCGAGCAGGGCGCAGGCACGATCTTCGTCGCCAACCGCCACGCCGACCGCGCGCGCAGCCTCGCGCAGCGCTTCGGCGGCGCGGTCGTCGGCCTCGACAAACTGCCCGACCAGCTCGTGCACGCCGACATCGTGCTGAGCTCGACCTCCTCTCCGCATCCAATCGTCGGTCGCGAGGAGCTCGAGCTGGTGATGGCCGAGCGCGACTCCCGTCCGCTGCTGCTGATCGACATCGCCGTACCGCGCGACGTGGACCCGGCGTGCGGCGAGCTCGACGGCGTGAACCTTTACGATATCGACGACCTACAGGCAGTCGTCGCACGCAACCTCAGCACGCGCGCGGAGGAGCTGCCACAGGCCCTGGAGATCGTCGAGGAAGAGATCCACCGCTTCGCGCGCTGGCTCGGCCAGCTCGACGCGCTGCCCACCGTCACTGCCCTGCGCGCGCACGGCGACAGCATCGTCACGCAGGTTCTCGCCGAGAACTCCGCACGTTGGGAGTCCGCCTCCGATCGCGACCTCGCGCGTGTGGAGGCGGTTGCTCGCGCGGTCATGAGCCGGCTGCTGCACGAGCCCACGATCCGCCTGCGCAGCCTCAGCGAAGATCGCGGCCACGCGAGCCTCGAGCTGGTGCGCGAGCTGTTCAGGCTGCGCGAGGATGCTCCGGTGCCGGAGCGGGCGACGACGGAGCTGGCCGAGGTTCACGAGCTGCGCAGCCGCTCCGCGCGCTCCGGCCGTGGCCCCGCCGCGGGGCAGCCATCCCCACGGGATGGCTCGGGCCGCCTGCCCGGCTGATGCGGATCGGCACACGGCGCAGCGCGCTCGCGCTGGCACAGGCCAAGCTCGTCGCCGAGCTGCTCGGCGGCGCTGAGATCGTGCCGATGAGCACCGGCGGCGACGGCGACGCCCGCCCGTCGGCCCTCGCGAACGACAAGTCGCGCTGGGTCACCGAGCTCGAGCAAGCGCTCAGCGCCGGGGAGATCGACATCGCGGTGCACTCCGCCAAGGACGTCCCCGGCGAGCTCGCCGACGGCCTCGAGCTGCTCGGAGCTCCTGCGCGCGCGGCCGCCGAGGACGTCATCTGTGGAGCCGGCGGAATCGACGAGCTGGCCGCCGGCGCACGCGTCGGGACGAGCAGCATCCGCCGCATGGCGCAGGTGCGCGCCGCACGCGAGGATCTCGAGCTCGTGGCGATCCGCGGCAACGTCGACACGCGGCTGCGCAAGCTGGGCGAGGGGGACGAAGGCCTCGACGCGATCGTGCTCGCCCACGCGGGACTGATACGGCTTGGGCGCGAGTCCGAGGCGGGCGGCGTGCTCGCCGGCGAGCGCTTCGTGCCGGCCCCAGGACAGGGACACTCGCGCTCGAGGGGCGCGCCGAGGACGACCCCACACGCGAGGCGATAGCGGCGATCAGCGATCAGGACGCGTTCGCCTGCCTGCGCGCCGAGCGTGCGCTCGCACGTGCGCTGGACGCGACCTGCAACACGCCGCTCGGCGCCCACGCGATACCCGCTGGCTGCGGCTGCCTGCAGCTGCGTGCTTGGATCGGGCTGCCGGACGGCTCGGCGTGGGTCAGCGACGAGCTGCTTGGCGGCTTCTATGACCCTGACGCGCTCGGGCGGCGTGTGGCCGAGCGCCTGGGCGCCGCCGGCGGCACGGAGCTGTTGCGCCGCGCCGAGGAGCTAGCGAGCGCGTGAGCGACGACAGCGGCGCGAGCGACGGCAAGGTCTATCTGGTAGGGGCCGGTCCTGGCGACCCTGGCCTGTTGACAGCGCGAGCGCTCGAGCTGATCGGCGCCGCCGACGTGATTCTGTACGACCGCCTGATCCCAGCGTCGGCGCTCGCCGGCGCCCGCGCTGACGCGGAGCTGCTGTTCGTCGGCAAGGAGGGCGGCGGGCCGTCGGTGCCCCAAGAGCAGACCGAGGCGCTGATGATCGAGCGCGCGCAGGCGGGCGGCACGATCGTGCGTCTGAAGGGCGGTGACCCGTTCGTGTTCGGGCGCGGGGGCGAGGAGGCGCTCGCGCTGCGAGCAGCGGGCATCGAGTTCGAGGTCGTGCCCGGCGTCACCGCGGGCGTCGCTGCAAGCGCGTATGCGGGAATCCCGGTCACCCACCGCGGCCTCGCAAGCGCGGTGGCGCTCGTGACCGGCCACGCCCAGGACGAAGCGCGCGGCGACACCGACGAGCAGCAGACCGCGATCGACTGGCCGGCGCTGGCAGCGTTCCCGGGGACGCTCGTGTTCTACATGGGCGTTCGCCGGCTGCCTGAGATCGCGGCCTCGCTGATCGCCTGCGGGCGCCCCGGCTCGCAGGCGGCCGCGGTCGTGGAAGCGGGGACGCTTCCGCGCCAGCGCACCGTCAGCGCGCACGCTCGAGACGATCGCCGAGACGGTCGCGCGCGAGGGCATTCGCCCGCCGTCGATCACGATCGTCGGGCCCGTGGCCGCGCTCGCCGAAGAGCTCGCGTGGCTGCCGCCGCGCCCGCTTGCCGGCGTGAGCGTGGCGGTGACGCGAGCGCGCGCGCAGGCGAGCGGGCTCGCGCGGCGCCTGGAGGCGCTCGGCGCCAGCGTGATCCAGTCACCGGTGATCCGCGTGCAGCAGCTGCCAGACCCCGCACAGCCAACGCTCGACCCCGCGCCATATGACCTCATCTGCGTGACCAGCGCCAACGGCGTGCGGGGCCTGTTCGAGCGCCTCGACGACGGGGTCCACCCGCGCGGCGACGCGCGCGCGCTCGCGGCTACGCGGATCGCGGCGATCGGGCCGGGGACAGCGCAGGCGCTCGCAGAGCACGGCGTCATCGCGGACGTGGTCCCCGAGCGTTTCCTCGCCGAGTCGCTTGTGGAGGCACTCGCCGAGATCCCCGTGACACGCGCGCTGATCGCGCGTGCGCGCCAGGCGCGCGACGTGCTCCCCGACGCGCTGCGCGCGCGCGGTGCGCAGGTGGACCTGCTCGAGCCTGTATGAGACCGTCGCCGAGCCGCTCTCACCACAGCTGCTCGAGACAGTGCGCCAGGCCGACTATGTGACGTTCACCTCGTCCTCCACAGTGCGCTTCTTCCTGGAGGCCGTAGGTCAGGAAGCTGGACTTTCGCCAAGCACCAGAATCGTCTCGATCGGGCCGGTGACCAGCGAGACGCTGCGCGAGCACGGCCTGGAGCCGAGCATCGAGGCCGATCCGTACGACGTCGAGGGTATGATCGCGGCGCTCCTCACCGATGCCGCCCGTCGAGCAAACGATGACCGATAGAGCGCTCACTCCCGTCATCACGTTCCTCTCCGACTACGGCCAGCTCGACGAGTTCGTAGGTGTCTGCCACGGCGTCATGGCGCGTCGCTGTCCCAACGCGCGCGTGATCGACCTGACGCACGCGATCCCACGCCACGACGTGCGCTCGGGCGCGATCGTGCTGCGCTCCGCGCTTCCGTTCCTGCCGGTGGGCGTGCATCTCGCGATCGTCGACCCGGGAGTCAGCGCGGTCGGACGCCATGCGCGCCGGTGCGTCGCGATGCGCACGGTCGAAGAGGACCACCTGCTCGTCGGCCCCGACAACGGGCTGCTGATGCCAGCCGCCGAGCGTCTCGGCGGAGTGGCCGAGGCGGTCGACATCGGCGAGTCACCAGAGCGCCTGGAGCCAGTGTCGCGCACGTTCCACGGACGCGACATCTTCGCACCGGTCGCCGCGGCGCTGGCGGCGGGCGAGTCGCTGATCGGCGGTCGGCGATCCGCTGCCGCTGGAGCAGCTGCGCCGCTTCGGGCTGCCCACGGCGCAGCTTGCGAGCGGCGCGCTCACCGTCCACGTGCTGCGCGGCGACACGTTCGGCAACCTGATCCTCGATGCGACCGAGGAGCAGCTGCTCGCGCTGGGAGCGATGCCGGGTGACACGCTTGACCGTCAGCCACGGCGGAGCGGTGCGCACCGCGCACTACGCCGCGACGTTCGCCGAGGTGACGCCCGGCGAACTGCTGATCTACGAGGACGCGACGCGCATGGTCGCGCTCGCCGTCAACCGCGGCTCGGCCGCGCAGCTGCTGGGCGCAGCCTCAGACGATGAGCTGACCGTCCGCCGGGCGTGAGCGAGCAGCCTCCCGCACCGGCCACCAACCCCACCCGTATCGGTCACCCGCGGCTGCACCTGCGCCGCACCGGCTCGACTAACGAGCGCGCGCGCGAGCTGGCGTTTGCGGGCGCGCCGCACGGCACGCTTGTGACCGCGGCAGAGCAGACCGCCGGGCGCGGACGCCACGGCCGGCGCTGGTCGGCACCCGCCGGAAGCTCGCTGCTGGCCTCGGTGCTGCTGCGCGAGGTGCCGCCGCTGCTGCCGCTGATCGCAGCGGTCGCCGTGTGCGAGGTCGCCGGTGCGCGAGCCCGCATCAAGTGGCCCAACGACGTCGTCGAGGCGGCCGCGGGCGCGGAGGCCGGTAGTTCGCCACCGCGGGCGCGGGCGCGGCGCTGGCGAAGCTTGCGGGCATCCTCGTGGAGGGCCGCCCGCAGGAAGGCTGGGCGGTGCTGGGCATCGGGCTGAACGTCGCCGTGGACCTCGAGCAGCTGCCCGCCGAGCTGCGCGCAGGCGCGGACGGGCGCACGTCTTCGGGCTCGGGTCTGCCAGCAGCGACGCTCGGATTAGAGCCAACGGACGTCGAGCCGACGCTCGCGCGCCTGCTCGACGCGCTCTCGCGGCGGCTGGCGGAGCCAGCCGAAGCCACCCTGACAGCGTGGCGCGCGCGCGACGCGCTGCGCGGACGCGAGATCGCCTGGGGAGCAGATGGCGCCGACGAGCCAGCAGAGCGCGGGCGCGCCGCTGGGATCGACGAGGCGGGGCGGCTGGTCGTCGCGCTCGCGGACGGCGGGCTCACGACGATCGGCGCAGGCGAGGTCCACCTGCGGGAGATCGCCTGAGAAAGCTAAGCGGGGTTGTGGTCGAGCGACTCGCGCACGTCGCGGCGCAGCTCGTCCTGCAGCTGAGACCCGGACGCTGAGCTCCGCGAGTCGAGCGCAGCGGACATCGCCTCGCCCTGTGTGCGCGTCGTCCTCGCCGCCGCCTGCGCATCCGGTCCGGATCCGTTGCTGGCGGCCTTGGCGCCCTTGCGCCTGCGCCGCGTGTTGCGGGCACGGCGTTTGGGGAAGTTGCGCAGCAGCTCGCGGGCCAGCGCCGGGGGCTTGCGCGCCATGCGCGTGCGTGCGCCTCGCAACGCCTCCTCGGCCTCCGGCGTGTGGGCCAGCGCCGCAGCGAGCAACGCGGCGGCCAGGCGGCGGTCCTGCTTGCGTGCCGCGTGGATCAGGCGACGCGCGTTGCGCGCATGCGCGCCGCCGGCCGAGTTGACGAGCAGGCCAAGCAGGCGCTTGGTCTCCGGCCAGCGCTGCACGGCGTACTCCTCGTGGACGTCCCTGGTGTACTCCGCCAAGCGCCAGATCCACGCGTTGGCCTGGTCGCGACGGCCGATGCGCCGCTCGACGAGCGCGCGCAGCATGATCTTCGTCGCCTCCTTGCGCTCCTCGCGCGGCCAGCCGCCGATGATGTCGATCGCCTCGTCGAAGGCGTCGGGGTCGCGCAGCGTCGCGATGTCCGTCAGCGCGCGCAACCGCAACTGCGGGTTCTTGTTGCGCTTCACAGCCGTGATCAGGAAGCGGCTCTTGAGCTCGCCGGTGCGGTCGAAGTGCAGCATCGCGCGCGCTCTGCGCCAGCCATTGGGAGCAACGCGCGCGCCGGCCAGGGCCGCCCACAGGTGCTGCTCGCCGTAGTCGAGGTGCTCGACGGCGATCCGCCACAGCTCGCGCTCGAAGACCTGGAAGCGGCGCTCCTCCTCGGCGCACACCGGCAGCACGCGTCGCTCCACGCGCATGCGCCGGCCGCGCCCGCGTCGCACCGGGCCGACGACGATCGCGCCGCCGCGATAGACGTCGCGGTCGAGCAGCGAGTGCAGCGTGACGACCGGATCGTCGTGCTTGGTCGCGGGGTGCACGAAGTCGACGACCAGCCCGGCCTCCTTGCCCGGATGGCGACGGGTGACACGCCCGACGCGCTGCTGGTAGATGCGCTTGGAAGCCGTCGGCGCGAGATGCACGCAGACGGTCGCACGCGGGCTGTTCCAGCCCTCGGCGAGCAGCTGCGCGTTGATCAGCACGTCGATGTCGCCACGCTCGTAGCGCGCGAGGATCTCGACCAGCTCGCGCTTGGGCGTCTCGCCGGAGACCGCCTGGGCCTTGATGCTCTCGGCGCGGAACGCTTCCGCGAGGTTGTACGCATGGCGTACGCCGGCCGCGTACACGACGCCGGGCACGCCGTTGAAGCGCGTCTTGTAGAGGTTGGCCACAGCAAGGTTGAACGGCTGCTGGTCGAGCAGTTTCGCGAGCTCGTCCTGGTCGAACTCGGTATCGATCTCGCCGCGGCGCAGCGGCACCTTCGCGATCGTGCGCACGCCGACGCCGGGCGAGATGCGTACGCAGCGCAGCGGCGAGATCACGCCGCGGCGGGCAGCCTGCGCGAGGTCGAAACGCGAGGTCTGTGTCGGGAACAGGTCGGTGACGTGGCGGGCGATCAGCGCACCGGTGGCGGTCATGCCGATGAAGATCGGCCCCGTCCATTCGCGGATCGCGCCGCTGGTCTTCTCGCCCAGAGCAGTGTGCGCCTCGTCGCAGATGACGATCGTGTACGCGCTCGAAATCTTGCCGGCGTTACGCACGAACCACTGGTAGGTCTCGACGGTTACCGGGCCCTTGACCGAGTCCTCGCCCTTGAGCAGCGGCCGGCTGATGCGCTTGGAGTAGCCGCGGTCGCGCAGCTCGCCGAGAAACTGGTCGACGAGGTTGCGCCGGTGGGTGAGGATCAGCACGCCGCCCGTATGCGATGCCTCCACGAAGCCAAGCGCCGCGACCGTCTTGCCGGCGCCGGTGGCGTGCTCGAACCAGAAGCGCTTGGCCGCGTTGGGATCCTCGGGCTGATCCGCCAGCGACTCCTCTTCGTCCTCGTCCTCGTCCACCCAGTCGCGAGGCTCTTCCTCGGAGTCGCTCTCCTGCTCCAGCTCGTCCTCCGGCTCGTCGTCCTCGACGGAGCCGTCCTCGTCGAGCTCTTCGTCCTCGTCGTCCTCGTCCTCGTCCGGCGCGGCGCGCTGTACCGGTCCGAGCTCGTCGTCGTCCTCGTCGAGATCCTCCTCGTCCTCCTCGTCCTCGTCCTCCTCGCCCCCATCGTCCTCATCCTCGTCGGCGCTGTCGCCCACCGCCGCGGCTACGCCGGCGGGCGCGTCCTGGCTGCCGTTGGCCGATGCCGCGTCCGGACCGAGGATGTCAGCCGACGCAAGCAGCTCGGGCGAAGCTGACGCCGCCCCGCGCCCGTTGCCGCCCGCGACGGCGCGTTGCGCCTCGGCGAGCAACGCGGTGAGCGTGCCCGACAGCGCGTCGACCTGATGCGCGGAGAGCACCGTCCCGTCCTCCAGCTTGGGCTCATCGTCGGAGAGCAGCCGCTCGAGGCCGAGCAGCAGCGAGAACTCGCGCCGCCACGCCGTCGAGGAGTTCTTTGTCTTGGGATCAGCCTCGAGCTCCGCCAGCGCCTGGTCGAGCGCGCGTCGACGCGGCGTCCCAAGCGCAAGCGCGACGGACGGATCCTCGCCCTCGTGCAGGAAGCGCTCGCGCACGAACTTCTCCGCACGCGAAATATCGGCGGAACTTGGAATGGTCGCGGCCGCGAGGGCCACTGAGGTGGGCTCGGCCATTGAGGCTGTGCACTACGAGACAGAGTCGCCAGCGAAGCTTGGCTTCTGCACGACTCGAAAGATGGCGCCCCACGGCGCCCTTCGCCGAATGCTTTGCAGCGACCCGGCCCTGACGTGCCTCCAGGATATAGCACGGAGAGGCGCGATTGAAGTGGGCCCGATCTGACACCCTTACGGCGATGGCACCAGAGAGCCTCTCAATCGTCGCCCAGACCAACGAGATCGTCTCCGGGGGACTACCCGCGCCGCGCCCACGCCTGGGGACGCTGCGTGGCACGCCGGTCGTGATCAACAAGTGGGCCTCCTGGTGCGAACCCTGTCGCGAGGAGTTGGGTGTTTTCCAGCGCGTTTCCGTCTCGCGCGGTCATGAAGTGGCGTTCATCGGCATCGACTCGAGCGACAATCGCGGCCACGCGCGCACATTCCTGCGCTCGTTCCCGATCAGCTATCCGAGCTTCTTCGATCCGAGCGGCCAGGCGCTGGGCGCTTGACCTTGCGAGAGCTGCGCATCGACCCGCTGAGCGGGCACAGGACGATCGTCGCCGGTGAGCGCTCGCGCCGCCCTGGAGGCGAGCCGCGCTGCGAGCCGCCCGAGCCGATCGATCCGGAGAAGGACCCGTTTGCCGAGGGTCATGAGGACCGCACGCCGCCGGAGCTCTACGCGGTGCGCCCCGGCGGCGGCCCGGCCGACTCGCCCGGCTGGACCGTACGGGTCGTGCCGAACCTGTACCCCGCGCTGACACCAGCTGAGCAGAACGGCGATCGCGCGCCCGCACCGGAGATGCGCGGGCAGCCGCAGTTGTTCGAGTCGATGCCCGCAACCGGCGCGCACGAGGTGATCGTCAACGGGCCCCAGCCGGTGCTGTCGCTGGCGGAGCTGCCGCTCGAGCAGGTCGTGGCCGCGGTCGAGGCCTGGCGCGAGCGGATGCGCGCGCATGCGGGCAGCTCCTGCCTGCAGCTGATCGTCAACGAGCGCCGCGAGGCAGGGGCGTCGCTGCCGCATACCCACGCGCAGCTGTATGCGCTGGACTTCGTCCCTGCCGCGATCGCTCGCGAGCGCGAGCGCGCGAGCGCTTACACCACGCGCACGATGGGCCAGAGCCTGCTCGGCGATCTCGTCGGCGAGGAGGTACGCCGGCGCGAGCGGATCGTGGCGATCGACGAGGAGGCGGTGCTGATGGCCCCGTACGCATCGCGCCTGCCGTTTCAGCTGATGCTCGCGCCGCGGCGGCCGCGGGCGCGCTTCGAGGACAGCGGGCCGTCGGGCGCGGCGCTGCTGCACGACGGACTGCGCCGGCTCGCCCGCCACCTCGGGTCGAGCCCGCCTCTGAACCTGTGGGTGCGCACGGCGCCGCGCGGAGCCGAGGACTTCTGCTGGCGGATCGACGTGCTGCCCCGCCTGACGCATCTGGCGGGCCTCGAGCTTTCGACCGACGTGAACCTCAACATCGTCGCGCCGGAGCACGCCGCAGCCGTGCTGCGAGACGCATAGGCTGGCCCGCAGCGATGGCACCCGAGCAGCGCTTCGTCCCCCGCTTTGCGGCTGAGCCTCCCCAGGAGGAGCTTCCATACGGCCGCTGGGAGGAGCGCTTGCGCCGGGAGTTCCTGAGCGCCGCGCTTCGGCTCGAGGGCGAGGAGGAGGATCTGGGCGAGCCTGGAGCGATCGCCTGGTACCCGGATCGCACATGGCACGGACGCACGTATGTCCCTGGCACAACGCTGACCACGACCGGATATGAGCTGTTCGGCTACGTGCGCTTCCTCCCTGGAGGCGAGGAGGACGAGCCGAGCGACTTCACCGCATACGTGGATTTCACCGACGAGACCGCCGAGCGCAACCCCGACTGGAAGCTCGACCTGTGCGACGAGATCATCGGCGCGTGGCGAGGGGAGGCAGGCGCGACGGCTGCAATGACGCTCGTGTGGGGGCGTCCACTGATCTCCGGCGGGCGGCTCGTCACCGCGGAGCTGGCGGACCTCGCCGTCGACCAGTGCGAGCTGATCGAGGAGCGCTTCACGCTGATCGCGCCCGACGACTACCGCCATGACCTGCTGGAGATCAAGCTGTTCGACGGCAAAGCGCGCGAGCTTGCGCGCGAGTCGCTGTATGAGGGCGAGGACGAGGAGGACGGGAACGAGGACGGGAGCCAGCACGAGGATGGAGCTGCGGCGAGCTGACCGAGGCTCCACCCGGCGCGGCCGTTAGCGCTAGCTCGTTTTGCAGGCCGCGAGCGCCTGCGTCTTGTCCGAAGCGGGCATCGGCGAGGCGTTGATGACTTCGACGCACACTTCTTTTGCCGCCGTACGCGCGGCCGCGATGTTGCCGTGTGCGGCTTTGTTGCAGATGCCTTCGACCTTGCTCTTGAGACCCGACGAGAGCGTCGTCGCGTGCTCGACCACAGACTTGCACTCGGCTACCGCTGCCGCCAGGTCCGCGGGGGGAACGACGCCGTTGGACGCAGTGCTCGTGCCGGCCGTTGACGTCGTCGTCGCGGCGGCCGCGCTACTTGTGGTGGCGGGCGTGGTGGCTGTCGAGCGGCTGGTTGTGGAACTGCTGCTCCCACAGCCGGCGATGAGCGCTCCACAGATCAGCGCACCGGCGAGTAGCTCCGAGCGCCTCGCGATCATCGGTCCCCCCTTGTCTTGAAAAACGCGCGCTCGTGGCTTCGCGGCCGACGCTGCGCGCCCAGTTGCGCAAGGCTAGCGGTTCGATCGGCGCTGGGAGTAGCATTTCGGCACATGCCCCAGGCGGCCGGATACCGCAGCGAAGGGATGTTCGGCTCGATCGAGACCGTGGGCACGGCCGGCGTGTTCGGACAGGTGATGGGGCTCGTGGCGGTCACGCTCTGCTTCTTCACGCTCGGCTCCTATCTGGGACGCGAAATCGCCGAGGGCGCGTCGATCATCTGCTTCATCGGCGGTTTCGCTTGCATTATCGGGCTGAACGTCGCGCGCCGCTCGGAGGCCCTCTCGATCACGTTGCTGTTCGCCGCCGGACTGCTGCTCGGGCTGGGCATGGGCGGCGTGCTCGATCGCTACGCGGAAGCGGAGCCGGACGCCGTCTGGCAGGCGGCGTCCGCCACCGCGCTGTTCGTCGGTGCGCTCGGCAGCATCGGCTATGCGATCCGCAGAGACCTCTCAGGCGCCTACCGGATCATGTTCTTCCTGCTGCTGGCGCTAATCGTGTTCGGACTGGTGACAGTGTTCGTGTCGATCCCCGGCGGCAACATGATCTACGCGCTGCTCGGCCTTGGCATCTTCGGCGGCTACACGGTGCTCGACTTCAACCGCATGCGCCGCGCCGGCATGCAGGAAGCAGTGCCGCTCGCCGCTGGGATCTTCCTCGATGTGGTGAACATCTTCTTGTTCTTCCTGCGGCTGTTCGGGGGCGGGCGGAACTGAGCTGGAACCCCCGCGCGGCCAACCGGCGCGCTAGCTTCAGCGTGATCGCCTGCGTCTCACCCGCGGGGATCGAGCACGCAGTGGTCCCAATGTCCTTTGGAGCGGCTCGTCGCGCTTGGATTCTTTGCCGTCAGCCTGAGTTGCTTTGACCGCTTGAGCGGTCTAATGCTTGCGTTGCTTGTCTTTCCCTTGGCCGCCGTACTTGTTCTTGGCCAGCTTTTCACACTGCATACGCTTGTGCTTTGCCCCGGCCTTCTTGCACTGCTTGAGCGCTTTGGCCAGCAGCTCGCCGCGTGTCAGACTTGGCTTTGCTTCTGCCAGGCGCTTCGTGGCCGCAGCAGTGGCAGCGGCTTCTACTTCTTGGCGCTGCTTCGCTGCGGCAGCCGCGGCCGCTTCTTCTTCTTGGCGCCTCTTCGCTGCGGTGGCCGTGGCGGCTTCTTCTTCTTGGCGCTTCTTCGCTGCTGCTGCCGCCGCAGTTTCTTCTTGTTGGCGCTTATTCGCTGTAGCAGCCGTGGCGGTTTCTTCTTCATGCTGCTTGGCTTCGATTTCTTCCGCCGTGATCGCCTCTATCTCGAGCGGTACGCTCGGGTGGACCGCAAAGCTAAGTTCCACCCCCGTCGTGACCCATTCGCCGTGAGCGCCTCTCTTCCCCATGGGGATCGCTTGGCGTTTTTCGCCATTTGCGTTTTCGTATTCGTCGGGCGTCTGCATGGCGTCCAAGCGGCTGAGCGTCGCCGTGAAGGACGAGGCTTCGTTATTGATCGGACCCACGGGAGAAAGGAAGGAGCCGCGCCCTTCGGCCGACACGCCCCCACATTCGAAGGTTATGTACGTACCACCGTGCGGATTCAGAAGCATGCCGACTTCGTGCATCGCTTGATCGATGTACACGAGTTCAGCTTCGATCGTCCCGGTCGTGATTTCCTCCGGGTTCGCGTTTTCGGTCTTGCACTGCTCCCCGCCATCGGTACCGCCTTGCGTTTCGCATCCCGTGAACACGTAGTTCGAAACGGTCGAACGCGATCCGGTGATTTCACCCCCGCCATGAGACCCGGTGCAGTGCACAACTGTGTCAAAGCCAGTCATTTCGGCGGTCACTTCCCCGCCATCGGCGGTAAAGCTGATCGGAAAGCCTTTGCCGGAGGGCACGAATTCGAGCACCGGCGAGGTCGCGCTCGCAATAGCAGGCACAACCAGCAGCACCACAGCCGCGATCAACACGACGACACAAGCGTGCCTTCCCCGATGCTGCCCGGCTCGCGACCCTTTGTGACCCACGTCTCCGACCTCCCGCTCACTCGACCGATGGCTTCTCAGCACGAAATCGTAGCTCACAGCTGTTTGCCTGGACGTCTCGGACCCAGCAGGCTGTTTAGTGGTTTGCCCCCGCCAGGAGTCGAACCTGGATTTACCGCTTAGGAGGCTGGCCCGCACCGGCACAATCGCCGCGGCGAGATTGACCTCGGACACGTCCCGTCGGCCGAGCTTCGCTTGCAGCATCGAGTTGACTGCCTTCGCGGCCGCCAAGACTGCCTCGTGCCGGTGTCCCGTCCTCCACTGTGCCGAGGCTGCCGTCCACACATTCCCGTGAAGGCTCACAGCCGAAAGCTGTGGCGAGGCGTCATGGCCTGCAAGCATCTCCTCGATCTCGGCGTGCGACTCGATCCGAGCGCGGAGCCGCATGCAGGCTTGCCGCGGCCCCGAGAATGGCTCGAACTTGTTGCTGGGGCACTCCTCGCTCCAGCCCGGATAGAGTCGGTCGAGGAGCGGCCGCACTCGCTCTGTAAGTTCGGTGGCGAGCGTGTCGCCGCAGGCGGGTGGCTTGACCATCGCGGGCGTTGCAACTGGCATCGTCTGCCCGAGGAACACATCCAGCTCGTGGATGGCCCTCTCCGTGTCGATGCCATCGAACGCGACCATCAGGCCATCGTAGGAACCTTCAAGCGCCCCGTGTTGAGACAGCGAGCGGATGGACCAGATCGTCCGTCAGACCGGCGGTCGCAGGCTGACCTACGCGGCTTGAGTGACTCACAGGGGCGGCCGCGACTCTTAGCTGTCGGAGGCTGCCGCCGCGTCCTCACGTGCCTTTATATACATAATGTATGCCGCGATGATTCCAGCGGCCTGCGGCGGCGTGGTGCCCCACACCAGGGCACGCACTAGCTGCTCACGTGATGTCTCGGTTCCAAGTCCCCGCAAGTCGTCTACTAGCCGCGCCGCATCGTCCGCCGCAGCGCGATCGAGCCCAACAGTCGTAACGCGCTCTTTCGTCATCCGCTTCTGCGTCTAGCATGCAACATGCATACATTATGTATGCATGAGGACTGTACTACGCTAGGACATCCGGAGGTCGTGCGCGATGGCAGAACAGGGATTCGACGCCAAGAAGTTCAACGAGCTGATCGTCTACATCGCCAAGCGGCTCGGCCCGGAGGCGGCCCTTGGCCGGGTCAAGCTCGCCAAGCTGTTGATGTGGAGCGACTTCGGCGCGTTCGCTCGGTTCGGCAGGTCGATCACCGACGCCACCTATGAAAAGTGGGAGCACGGACACTTGCCGAAGGAGCTGCTGCTCGCGGAACGCGACCTGCTGGCCCGCGGCGACATCGCCAGCGAGACGGTCGATTACTACGGGAAGCGGCTCAAACATATAACCGCCGAGCGGGACCCCGACCTCAGCGGGTTCAGCGAGGACGAGCTTGCGGTGATCGAGAGCGCGATCCGGCGGTATGGATACGAGAGCGCTACCTACCTCAGCGAACTGTCTCACCATGAAGTCGGCTGGCGGCTCGCGCAGATGCACGAGGTCATCCCATATACCACTGTCTTTCTCGGCGCCGGAGGGGTATCCGACGCCGCTATACGTCGGGGCGAGGAGCTAGCTTCCTTGCATGGCTGGACTTAGCAGCGAGCTACGCTGCGAAGGCTTCATCGAGTCAGACACCTTCGAGAAATCGCGGGACGAACTCAAGCGCAACACCGGCCTCACTGACCGCCAGATTGATGACCGTCTAGATGATTGATTCCACGGCGGGTGTCGTGGTTTTGGGGGGTTTCTGAGTAGCAGGGTCGAAGTCGGCGGTGCTCAAGAACATCGCTGACCAAAAGGGGGGCCTCGATGGACGCCGACCTCGACCTGCTACTCACCGCTGTTTATGTCACAGCCGACGATCTCCTGCCCGATCGACCGAAGAACGCCAGACGAAGCGTCACAGACGCGGAGGTCGTCACGCTGTGCGTCGCCCAGGCGATCATGGGCATACCGTCGGACCGGCGGTTCCTCGCGGTCGCCTCCAAGCACCTGCGTCACCTGTTCCCGAAGATCCCCGCCCAGGCCGGTTACTTCAAGCGCCGTCGGCGTCTGGCCGAGACGCTGGAGTGGCTGATCGGCGTCTTCGCAAGCCAGAGCCCGGGATTCCACAGCCGGACGCTGCTCGTGGACTCCACTCCCGTGGAGTGTGCCCGCAGCCGCGAGACGGTCAAGCGCTCGGCGCTCGGTGATGCCGCCGACTACGGTTACTGCAGTTCCCATTCCCGCTTCTTCTGGGGTTTTCGTCTGCACGCGCTCTTCGCACCCGACGGCACACCCAGGGCGCTTGCGCTGACTTCCCCCAAGCAGGATGAGCGCGAGGTCGCGCTGAAGCTGCTCGCTCGCGCTCCGCGCATCGGTGGAGAGACCGTGATCGGTGACAAGGGCTACGTCGGACGAGCGTTCGCGGCTGGCGTGGAAGAACTCGACGCCACGATCCTCAGACCAACACGCAAAGACGAGCCCGGCCAGGGTCCCCACCTCGCACCGATCCGCCAACGCATCGAGTCGATCTTCTGGACCTGCAAGGACCTACTGACACTGGAGCGCCACGGCGCGAGAACACTCCCCGGCGTCAGAGAGCGCATCGTGCAACGCCTGCTCACCCTCGCCGCTGCCATCACCCTCAACCACCAACTCGGCCGACCAAGCCGCGCCCTCGTCAACTACTGCGCCTAAAAACGTGGAATCAATCATCTAGATGATTGATTCCACGGCGGGTGTCGTGGTTTTGGGGGGTTTCTGAGTAGCAGGGTCGAAGTCGGCGGTGCTCAAGAACATCGCTGACCAAAAGGGGGGCCTCGATGGACGCCGACCTCGACCTGCTACTCACCGCTGTTTATGTCACAGCCGACGATCTCCTGCCCGATCGACCGAAGAACGCCAGACGAAGCGTCACAGACGCGGAGGTCGTCACGCTGTGCGTCGCCCAGGCGATCATGGGCATACCGTCGGACCGGCGGTTCCTCGCGGTCGCCTCCAAGCACCTGCGTCACCTGTTCCCGAAGATCCCCGCCCAGGCCGGTTACTTCAAGCGCCGTCGGCGTCTGGCCGAGACGCTGGAGTGGCTGATCGGCGTCTTCGCAAGCCAGAGCCCGGGATTCCACAGCCGGACGCTGCTCGTGGACTCCACTCCCGTGGAGTGTGCCCGCAGCCGCGAGACGGTCAAGCGCTCGGCGCTCGGTGATGCCGCCGACTACGGTTACTGCAGTTCCCATTCCCGCTTCTTCTGGGGTTTTCGTCTGCACGCGCTCTTCGCACCCGACGGCACACCCAGGGCGCTTGCGCTGACTTCCCCCAAGCAGGATGAGCGCGAGGTCGCGCTGAAGCTGCTCGCTCGCGCTCCGCGCATCGGTGGAGAGACCGTGATCGGTGACAAGGGCTACGTCGGACGAGCGTTCGCGGCTGGCGTGGAAGAACTCGACGCCACGATCCTCAGACCAACACGCAAAGACGAGCCCGGCCAGGGTCCCCACCTCGCACCGATCCGCCAACGCATCGAGTCGATCTTCTGGACCTGCAAGGACCTACTGACACTGGAGCGCCACGGCGCGAGAACACTCCCCGGCGTCAGAGAGCGCATCGTGCAACGCCTGCTCACCCTCGCCGCTGCCATCACCCTCAACCACCAACTCGGCCGACCAAGCCGCGCCCTCGTCAACTACTGCGCCTAAAAACGTGGAATCAATCATCTAAGGGGATATGACCCACGGTTGGGTCGCCATCCCGTGCGCCGGATACGCGAGCTGGCGTAGGCGTAGGCCGCAGGATTAGTAGCGCCACTCGTCTGGTGCCGGGCCTGGCTTCCATGCGCGGGTGACGCCGCTGCCTTCCTGGCGCAGAGCAAGGCCGTAGTCGGAGAGCTGGACCTGGAAGGCAAGCTCTTCGCGCGGGTCTCGTCCGGCGTCGTCGATCCATTGGCGCCACACGACCAGGGCGCAGAGCGTCTCGACGTGGGTCTCGCTCTTCCACTAGCCGTCTTTCAACCCGGCGAGCGTTGTTGGGTAGCGGCCGTGCAGCGCGACGATTCCGCCCCACATCCATGAGCGCCATTCCGCGTCTCCGCCGTAGGGCTCAAGCCACGGCGGCCGCCCGGTCGGATGCCTCCTTCTCGGGTGCTCCAAGCGCCACAGGCGCCGGCTCGGCGCGCTGCGCTCTACAGCCAGCTCGGCTACATCGCCGACGAACTCGCAGCAGTTGCCTGCACACCGGGACGCGAGATCAACGACGAATGGGCCGAGCCCGTAGCGCGCTTCGACCGCACACGCGCCCTGCTCGATCAGATCGGCTGGAGCGAACGCGACCCCGAATCAGACGCGGAGATCGACCTCGACCAGCACCGACATGTGATCCTCGCCGCGCTCAGCGATCACCTGAAAATCGAGCGCTACCTGATGAGCGACCAAGGCAACCACGCCGCAGGGCAGCGCCAGCGTGCCCATGCCCGATTGCAGGCTCTTTCGCCCCATGCCCCCGCCAGGAGTCGAACCTGGATTTACCGCTTAGGAGGCTGGTCCAGCCGATGGCCAGACGGGCTGCATTTGTAGGCGGTTACAGGGGATTCGGTCCGTTTGGGCCGATCTTTGATCAGGCGGGATTGGCCACGATTCGGCGGGGTTTGGGCAGCAGGATCGGGGCTGCTGCCCAAACACGGGCGGCATGAGTAGCCCGCATCGGAGGGTGCCGAACCTAGCTCCAAAGTGTTGTTCCCCATCGCAGCTGCTCGAAGCAGTCATCTACATGCCGGTCGCTGGTTGGCGAGAACAACTCATCCAAGGCGAGCATTCTGTACGTCGCCCACACCACGTCGCCAGCAACTTCCCGCACAAACCCAGGCTCTTGGAGGGCATCGCTTCTGCTCCCGTGCGCCACCGCGCTGCGCACCGAGTAAATCTCGGCGTGACGCCGCGCCCGCTTAGCGCGCTTGGCGACATCTGGCTCAAGAAGCGCAAATCGCTCCCGCATCGCGCGGCCGGGCAGCCCGCCGCGCGAGCCGATGAGCGCGTCGAGTGCGACGCCAAGTGCGAGCACGGCGTCGTCCTTGTCAGCTGCCCAATGCGCCTCGGCGTACCAGCGAGCTGCCACGGTCGCTCGCCGGGCGATTGGCGAGTCGTCTCTCAGACACTGCGCCACGTCGCGGCGTCGTGCAGAGTCTTCAAGCAGACGGCCAAGCGGGAAGGGTTCGGCGCTGTGCCAATGCGCGTGCCAGCGGGCACGGCCGTCGGAGACAACACAGATATCGGCTGCAAGCTCTCCCGACGCACCCGCTCGTGCCAAACCGGCTTCCACCGCGGATCGATGCAACGCCACGCATTCCCGGGCGATTCGTTGGACCTCGAAGACTGTAGAGCCCGAGGTCCGAGGGGTTTGTCTCAAGCAGAAGCGACAGATCGAGGAGGTGCCTCAGCCTGCGCTCGGCTTGTTGGACAGCGAGCATGCTCTGGCCTGGGCACCACCCGGCCAGAGCTATCGCGCGGTGAGGAATAGATGAATCGAGGCCCGTGCCAGCGTAAGCCACTGCAAGACGAGCGAGATCCTCAACGGCGATCGACGTACGACCGGCGGCGACGCTCTGGATGGCCTGCCGCATCGGTTCGCCGAGTACGCCGAGTACAGAGCCCGCGACCAAGACTGGCTCTCCCGTCCATGTCACGTTGGCAACCGCCAGCAAGACAAGCGTTGCTGTTGCTGTCCGTAGATCGGAAAGCAGCGATCGTACGGTCCGCTGGAGATCCGTGGCCCGAGATGCCTGCACAACCAGCGACGCAACTGTTCCCCAAAGCTCGTCACCAGACCAGCGTTCACGTACCGCAGCCTCCTTGCCCAGGCGTTGCACCGCTTCTTCATATGCCGCTAGCCCTTGGGGTTCGAGCGTCACCGGCCCAGTGGGACTGTCGAGCGCTGCCAAGTCGGAGTTCCGATAGTCGGCTTGCGACCAGCCGTACTCCCAGGGAGTGCGGTCAACTGCTTGGACCACGAATCCGGAGGCGTGGACGAGAAGGTCTTCCGTGCTCAGTTTGGCCCGGGGTGGCATCGTCGAAAGTCTGCCTGACCACTGCCGGCGCGCGCCTCGCCACGTCCGCGCTGACCCTCGCCCGCCGGGGCGACTGCCCCACCGGCGAGCCACGACAAAGGCGACGAGCGCGGCCGTCAGCCCTATTCGGTCCCTCTGGCCCGCGGCCTAACATCACACGGCTCATGCCCAAGGATCGGATACGAGAACTGTTCCTTGCCCCGGACGTGGTCATCGTGCTCCAGCGTTCGAGTACCCATCCCGTCGAGTACGCGATCGTGCTGCTGGTCGAGCGTGACGGCGTGCGGCACACGGTACGAACCTTCGACAACGCCCACGCACCCGAAGAGCATCACGAGCACCGCTACATCGGCGCCGAGAAGCAAGCGCCGATAGTCACGCGCGGCTCGATCAATGACGCGATGCACGCCGTCGAAATCAAGCTCGGCCGAGGCTGGTCCGATATCGTGCGTAGCTGGGAGAACACCCGATGAGTGCCGTCGACAAGACCTGGAACCTCTTCATGGACGCGTCGCTCAGCGACGACGACCTCGGCTACCCCGACAAGGTCGCGTTCGTGCCCGGCGACCAAGAGTGGGCCGACGATGTCGTCTGGCGCAACCTGACGGAGGGCCGCGCCACCGTCCTCGTCAGCGATGAGGTCGAGTTGCTGTTGACCCCGCTGCCACGGAGCCTGATCGACCGTCTACGTGGCCATGTGCCCGTGAACGTCACCCATCGCGCCCACGGACACGCCGCACCCTACGCGACGGCGAGCCGACTGGGTCGCCATCCCGTGCGCCAGATGCGCGAGCTGGCGCACGCGTAGGCAGCTGGATCAGTAGCGCCACCCGTCTGGTGCCGGGCCTGGCTTCCATGCGCGGGTGACGCCGCCGCCTTCCTGGCGCAGAGCAAGACCGTAGTCAGAGAGCTGGACCTGGAAGGCAAGCTCTTCGCGCGGGTCCCGTCCAGCGTCGTCGATCCACTGGCGCCACACGACCAGGGCGCAGAGCGTCTCGACGTGGGTCTCGCTCTTCCACCAGCCATCTTTCAACCCGGCGAGCGTTGTGGGGTAGCGGCCGTGCAGCGCGACTATCCCGCCCCACATCCAAGAGCGCCATTCCGCGTCTCCGCCGTAGGGCTCAAGCCACGGCGGTCGCCGGTCGGATGCCTCCTCCTCGGGTGCTTCAAGCGCCACAGGGGCCAGCCTGGTGCGCGGCGGGTCGAACCTGCCCGCTGGCCGCTGCTTCGGCGATGCCTTGGCGGACCATCTGGCCCGCGAGCCGTGCGGCCGGCTCGCCGGTGTTCGCGGCGAGTTTGTTCAGTTGCACGGCAAGCGTCTCCGGCAATGTGATCTTCAGGCGATGGCTTATCGGCTGTACCCCCGGGCGTGCTCGCTGAGCGTGTTTGTGTTGGTGCTTCTCGTGGTTGTCATGTGGTGATTGACCCCGAGTACGCGAAACCGGCCACGGAATTGGTCCCGCTTGAGGGTCCCGCTCGACCCTGTGCATCTGGTCTGTCCGGTCGTGGAGCGAAGCGATGGCGCTCGGGCTGGGCACGACGGCAACGGGCCGATGAGCACCGGCCGACTGGCCCTGAGCACGGCAGAGAGGGCCACAGCTCGTATCGGCTGGGCTGTGGGAAGCCGCAGGGGGCGTCGCCCGGATTGGAGCACAGAGCGCTTGTGGGCAAATCGTTGGCCGGTCACGGCCTTTGAGGGTCTATGACACCAGTGACTCACCGCAGACGAACGCAACCACCCGACGACTCGCCGACCCCCGGCGGCCCCGCTCTTGACGCGGCATCCGTGGAGGCCGTCGCGCGGCGTGTAGTCGAGCTGCTTCGCGCCGACAGCTACTCCCCTCGTGAGCGTCGGCTTGTAGATGCAGCGACGCTCGCCGCCGAGTTGGGTGTCGATCGCTCGTGGGTCTACGCCCACCGAGCCGAGCTTGGCGCCATTCAGCTCGGGTCCGGCTCAAAGCCGCGCCTGCGCTTCGACGTGGACACGGCCCGGGAGCTGCTTGCCCGCTCTACAAGCAAGGAGCCACGGCTACAAGAATCGCCCACGACGACGGGGGGTTCGTCGCCTCGTAGGCGACGCCGTTTGGGCAGCAGTTACGAGTTGCTGCCCATACGTGGCATGACAGCTGCCGCTGGGATTCGCGGGGATGGCTCGTGATGCCGTCGCTACTACCCCGATGCCCGCTGCTGCTCTTCAACGTCAGCTATCGCCTCGGCGAGTTGGTGCAGGCTTGCTCCGAGAGCGTCGAGGAACCGCAGGACCGTGTGCCAGCGAACGCCGCGTCGGCCTCGCTCGACTTGGGAGACGTAGGTCGGACGGATGTCGAGCCTGGCAGCCAAGTCCTCCTGGGTCAGCCCGGCGTCATCACGCATGGCTTGGAGCACTCGACCGAGCAGAAGTTGGTCTTGGACCGCGTCACGCATCTAAGCACTTTTAGTCACGTTGGGCTACCATCGGGAAACACGAAAATAGTGCCCCCGCGCTGTTGTCGCAGCCGGGGGCGTGGCACCGTAGGGATTAGCTACGGCGCACGGGCAACGCTACCGGACCCACAGCGCTGCACGAACGCTGCAAAGCACCTTCGGCGCCTCCAACCAAGGAGGAACCGACCCATGACCACCATCCCCGCCGAAGCCGTCATCCGGCTCCGCGAAGCGCTCTACAGCCAAGCTCGGCTACATCGCCGAGGAACTCGCGTCACTCGCCCGCACCCCGGGGCGCGAGATCAACGATGAATGGTCCGAGCCCGTAGCGCGCTTTGACCGCACACGCGCCCTGCTCGATCAGATCGGCTGGAACGAACGCGACCCCGAACCGGATGTAGAGATCGACCTCGACCAGCACCGACAGGAGATCGTTGCCGCGTTCAGCGATCACCTGGAGATCGAGCGCTACCTGATGAGCGAGCAAGGCGACCACGCCGCAGGGCAGCGCCAGCGTGCCCAGGCCCGAGCGCTCACGATCGAAACGTTCATGGCCGCCGCCGACCTGGACGGGGAGCAGTGATGCCACGCCCAGCGACAGGGCAAGTGATCGTGGATGAGCGCAGGCGCAGCCCGACCTACGGGCTGCGCTTCCGCGCCTACGGCCGACGCGAGTACGTAGCACTCGGGACAGCAGCAGAAGGCTGGACGAGAGCAAAGGCACAGACCGAGCTACAGAACATCCTCGCCGACGTGCGACGCGGCATCTGGCGACCTCCCACGCCCGAGCCAACCCCCGAGATCGACCAGGACCCCACATTCCACGAGTTCGCCTCACGGTGGTTCGAGTCCACAAAGGGAGAGTGGCGGGAAAAGACGCGGCTCGACTACGAATGGCAACTCGCAAGCCACCTGCTGCCGTTCTTCAAGAACCACCACCTGTCGCAGATCACGATTGCCGAGGTCGATCGCTACCGCCAAGCCAAGGTGACCGAAGCCCGAGCGATCCAAGTCGCCACAGCCAAGGGCCAACGACTGACAGACACGTACACGGACAAGCATGGGTACACACGTAAGCGGACACGACGAGCCCTGTCGGCTACGTCGATCAACAAGACGATCACTCGCCTCGGTCAGATTCTCGAGGTCGCGGTCGAGTACGGACTGATCGGCGCGAACCCGGCCAAGGGCCGCAGACGGCGGCTAAAGCCGCAGAAGGCCGCTCCGGTGTGGCTCGATCGCGCCGAGCACATCAAAGCGCTGCTCGATGCTGCTGGCGAACTCGACAACCACGCCAAGGCGAACGGGGGCCACGACCAGAAGGGCGGGCTCGTCTACCGGCGGGCGCTGCTCTCGACGCTGGTCTTCGCCGGCCTGCGGATCGGGGAGTTGACCGCGCTCCAGTGGCGAGACGTTGACCTCGCTGGCGGCCGGCTCACGGTGCGGGCGTCGAAGACCGACGCTGGAATGCGACAGGTGGACCTACTGCCGGCGCTCCGCGACGAGCTGGCCGCGTACAAGGCGCAGGCCGCGAGCACCAGCCCGAACGCGCTGGTGCTCACGACTGCGGCCGGGTCCGAGCTGATCCAGGGCAACATCCGTCGGCGCGTGCTCGACAAGGCCGTGGCGAAGGCCAACGAGAAGCTGGCCGATGCGGACGACGTTCCGCTACCGGAGGGTCTGACGCCGCACAAGCTGCGCCACACCTTCGCGTCGATCCTCGTCGCTCTCGGCGTCGATCCCGGCAGCGTCATGGACCAGATCGGGCATACGGACCCCGGATTCACCCTGCGCGTCTATCGCCACGGGATGCGACGCGACGATGCCGCCCAGGAGCACCTGCGAGCGCTCGTCGGGCGGCGTTAATGAAGCGTCGTATCGGCGCCTGCTCATTGAGCGAGGCCATAGGCGTCGATTTGCCGATCGCCGCTGGCCGTTGTGCACTAGTCGGCAACTAGGGTCGCCTGATCAACCCAGCGCGCGAACAGCGACCAAGCCGCGAGGCGCTCAAGGGCCTCCTGCTCGGTTAGCTCGTGTGCCTCGTTGGGGAGGTGTCCGACGGGGTTGCGGATGGCTTGAAAGCAACCGACGCCGAAGCTCATTGCCCCCATCCTCATCGACTCCCGCGTCTGCTCGTCCTCCACCTCGGGGAAACGTAGCCGGGGCTGCCCCGGCACCGAATCCTTCTCCGAGAACGCCGCCTGCACGAGCTTCACCTCGGTGACGTCGCGACGATCGAGCTTCGCCTGCAGCCTTGAGTTGACGGACTTAGCTGCCGCCAGGACGGCCTCCTGCCTGTGACCCGTTTTCCATTGCGTAGACGCAGCCGACCACACGTCGTTGTGCAGGCTTGCGGCGGAGAGTTGAGGTGATGCATCATGGCCAGCGAGGATCTCGTCGATCTCGACACGAGACGCGATCTGGGCATTGAGTCGCATGCAAGCTTCGCGCATCTGCGAGAACGCCTCAAACTTGCTGCCTTGGCAGTCGTCTTCCCAAGTCGGGAAGAGCGATCGAGGATCGGTCGCACCCGCTCTGAAAGCTCGATCGCTGTCGGCGTGCCGCAGCGAGGCTCCTTATACATGGCTGCCGTGTTGAAGTTCGGTTGGGCCGACGCGATGAACACGTCCAACTCGTGGACGACTCTCTCCGCGTCGATCCCGTTGAATGCGCCCACGACCGGATCGTAGTGGCTACTCGTTGACTGCCAGGCGGGTACTGTTCGGTTTCGAGCTTTGCGTTTACGGGGGGCGTTTTCCGTGTTTCGGAGTCGCTCGCGTCAATTCCCGCCCATCCGCGATGGCTCATCAAGGAGCATGCCGATAGCGGTACGTGCTCGAGCCTCGAACTCCGTGATGTGTTCAAGCCCAGAGTTCAGGAGCGACTCAACAAGTTTGTCGTCGTACGTGTCGAACACGATCGGCTGACCTGCCGCCTTCACCGCAGCTTGGCGTGTCGCGTTGGCATTGCGGATGTTCTCGATACCACTGTTCATGCTCGCCGCAGCCGCAAGGGCGCTCTCCAAGAGATCTGGGTCGGCGTGCGGCCGCATCGCGAGGCGCGAGTTCAAGGCGCGGATGCGAATGTGGGCGTGTTCGGCGTCCGATATCGCTTTCAGCGTTTCGACACTCTCGGGGCCACGAAAGACGGCTGTGATGCGCATAATCGAACAGGTTTCGCAGAGCCGATCCAAGGACTCCGCGACGTCGTCGATACGGGCGATGAGATCGTCGCTCGCCTTGAGCTTGCGCTCGTGGGCGAAGCGGCGACGATCGGCCCAACGCGCCCCGAGCACGCCGAGCGCAGGACCGAGGATGCCCACGATGACAAGGCTGACGATGAACTCGGCCGTGGTCGGCCCGCTGTTGACGACGACCGGGTGCACGGCGCCAGCATCGCACCGCGATCGGCGGGCAGCCATGTCTCCCAAAGGCTCGATCAGCGAGCACAAGGGATGTCTGCGGCCCGTGCTGTCAGAGCCGGCCCGGCTTCACGTTGTGCGTCTATCGCCACCGGATGCGCCGCGACGGTGCCGCCAAGGAACGCCCGCGAGCCCTTGTTGGGGGAGCCGAATGGGCAGCAATGGGCAGCAGCGACGCTCAGACGCCTTGGACAGAGCTTGCCGCGAACAACGGGCGGAGCCTAAGAGCCGCTTGAACACAGGGCTTCCGAGGGGATGCCCCCGCCAGGAGTCGAACCTGGATTTACCGCTTAGGATGGCCGGTCTCCGAGTGCTCCCGACAGTTGGGGGCTCGATAGGTCTTTGAGGTCAGACGGGTCCCGCCGATCGGCGGGACCCGTCTGGGCCGTGGCTCAGGCTGCCTCCTTCACCGCCAAAGTGAAGAGGAGCAGAGCCATATGACGAAGGATGACGTGCTGTTCGGCTACCGCCAGCAGTTGTTCGCGGAGGCCGCGAGGACGAGCGTCTCGGCAGCGTGCAGGACATTCGGGGTGCACCGCTCGACCTACTACCACTGGAAGCGCCAGGTCGACCGGCACGGCCTGGAGATGCTCAGACCCCGGGAGCGCCGGCGGCCGCAGATGCCCAACGCGCTGCCGAAGATGATCGAGGAGCGAATCGTGTCGTTCTCGATCGCCCATCCCGGCCTCGGTCCACGGCGTGTCTCATCGGAGCTGGCCAGGGAGAAGTGGGGCGGGATCATCGTCTCGGCGAACGGCGTATGGAAGGTGCTCTCTCGCCACGGTCTGAACACCCGCGCCAAGCGCCTCGGGCTGATCGCGGGCTACGCGGCGCCCTACGAGCCGCCCAGAGATCCAGAGCCAGAGCGCCATATCGATGTCTCACGGCCCGGTGAGCTGGTCGGGATCGACTGCTTCTACGTCGGCAGACTCAGAGGCACTGAGGGCGCGATCTGGCAGCTCACCGCGATCGACATCGCTTCCTCCTACGCGTGGGCGGAGCTCGTGATCTGCAAGCAAGGCAACCCCACCGCAGCGCAGACCAGCAAGCTCGCTCAGCGCGTCGCCAGGGAGCTGAAGGCCACCGGCTGGAAGCTCGAGAGGATGCTCAGCGACAACGGCAACGAGTTCAAGGGCGACTTCACGACCACCGTCGATGCGTTGAAGGTGCGCCACACCCGCATCCACGCAGGACGCCCACAGACCAACGGACACGTCGAGGCACTGCACAAGACGATCCTCGATGAGTGCTGGAGGCCAGCGTTCGCTCGCTACCTATATCCCCGCTACACCGGACTGAAACGCGAGCTCGATACCTACCTACGCTTCTACAACAACGACCGCGTGCACCACGGCAGACTCACACAAGGACGCATCCCCGCAGACATCGTCTACCGTGCCCGAAAGATGGAGGCCAGATGAACCGCACCTGTCGGCACATCCCGGAGGCTGCCCAGCTTAGGAGGCGGGAGCATGAGCGGCCAAAATGGCCTGGATCGCAGGCGTAGCAACGGATTTTTGGTTCCTGACGCCACGCTCATGCGACGGGATCGAGGGCGATTTGATGGGGTTTGGGCACTAGAACGGGGTCAGTGCCCAAACGAATCCTCACCCAAGCTCGACGCCGTGGCGACCCAGCCAGACACGAGCACCCTCGATCAACCCGGGGAGCGCCTCGCGTAGCCGTTCGACACCATCGCGAACCTCTCCCGCATCGACATCCGGGGAGGCGTGCTCAAGTCGCCCCTCGAGAACGTAGAGTTCGTTCAGCAGGGCTACTTGATCTTTGGTCAGTCCGTCGTCGGCCAGGAGCGCCTCGAAGACCTGCTCGGCGTGCGGCCGGCGGTGCGGGAGCAGGCCGACCAAACGTGATCCAGCGCTCGCCTTGAGAATCTCGACATAGGCATTGAGCACAGCAGAGTGATCTCCGGTGACGACCATCGTGCGGTTGGCGTCGCGCGGCTCGACAGACTCGAAGGCGATCCTCCATTCGGCTGGGTCGAGCGTACCGCCGAAGTTCTCCTCGATTGCCAGGTCGAGTGCCTTGCGGTGCTTGTTGATGGTCTGAAAGAAGCGAGCGAGTCGCGCCTGCTCTGCCGCAAGAGCATTGCGGCTGATCTTCGCGGGCTGGGGGTCGCTCACGCAGTCAGCTCCTTGATCGCGTGGGCTGCACCGGCCATCTGGCGACGGTGGGCGCGGCGGGCACGGGCACGGATCGCGGGGCGTCGCCCGCATAGCTCGCCCCACTGTCCGTCACGGTCGATCACGACACGCCCCTCATCGAGCACGCGGTCCAGCAGAAGCGGCGCCTGGGCCTCTACGCGTACCAAGTGGGCAATGTCGATGCGGCGACCGCTCACGCCTTGCAGGCGAGCGGCCAACTCGAACCCCGCCGAGACTTGATCGTGGGCGAGCGCAACCAACAGGTCGAGATCCGAGCCCTCGTCCTCATCGCCTCTCGCCAGCGATCCGTAAAGCACGGCCAGGCGAACACCATAATCTGTCCGCAGCGCCTCACGAAGCTCAGACAGAAGCAGCCAATGTGCATGGAGGTACTCAGGCTCGCCGGGTGCCAACTGGAGGCGGCGCGATCCACTTCGGCTGGTACGGAAAGCACCCTGAGACGCGGCGCGGCGCAACGTGCGCTCCTCGACCGCAAGATCGGCCGCAAGCTCTTGAATCGTGCCCACGCCAGAGAGGCTACTACGAGGGATGTCGGCGTTTGGGTGCACAAGAAGTGCGCAGCGCAGGGATCTGTACCTGCGCCGGTCGTCGCCCATCACGCTCGGCCTGGACCCGAGTCGAGCGGTATGGAAGAGAACCTGTGAGGAACCGTGTTCGTTCTCTACCTATGTAGACTTAGGTACATGAGGCGAACTCGCTCAACGATCCAAGTGGCCGTGGCGCTTATGGAGCAGCCGGAAGGCCGCTACTGGGGTTATGACCTCTCCAAGCGGTCGGGCCTCCGGTCTGGCGTGCTGTATCCGATCCTTCATCGAATGCTCAACGAGGGTTGGCTTAGCGATGGATGGGAGTCACTTGAGGCACCGACGCACCGCCGACCCCCGAGGCGCTACTACGAACTGACCGACGCCGGCAAGCGAGAGCTGGGCGGGCTGCTAGGCGAGATCCGTGCTGAAAAGCGCTTCGATGTCCTGGCTGGAGAGTTCGCCTAGATGCTGAACGCCATCGTCTCATGGCCCACTTTCCTTATCGCACTGCTCGTGTTTGGATTTGCTCCCGGCGCACTGCTTCGGATCATCGTTCTAGCGTTTCCTCGTGACGATCCACGCAGGGCAGAGCTGCTAGCCGAGCTTCACGCAGTGCCGCGTATAGAACGACCCTTTTGGGTGTTGGAGCAACTTGAGGTGGCGCTGTTCGAGGGTGCGTGGGAGCGCGTAGTTTGGGCCGCGACTGGTCGGATCATCGAACGCTGGCATCTCGACTCGGGTGTCAAGCGCCACCAGGAGTTTCCCGACTCTTTTTGGATTCCGAGCGCCGAGGAAAAGGACGCCATACGGCCTGGGGACAGAGTTAGGCTGCTGTTCGAGTTGCGGGACGGCTGGTGCGAGCGTATGTGGGTCGATGTCGTCGCCGTTCGGCGTGGACGTCTAGTTGGGACGCTCTTCAATCACCCTGCTGGTATCCCAAGACTCTACTCAGGGGACCTGATTCGTTTAAGCCTGAGCACGTCGTTGACATCGTTGATCCGCCTTACCCGGCGCAAGACGAGCCACGGTGATTTGCAGGCTTACCATGCTCGCCGCACGACGGCAAGGACACGTCGAGCTGATTCGAGTCTGCGGTGAGCATGAGTAGACTGCCATCGATGTTGGCGGCGTCACGCCCTTGGTTCTGGTCACCGTCCGCGTCGGGAGCTGCGGTCGGGAGTATCGCGGGATAGCTGTCGGGTGAGCCAGTGGGCGGGTCGCAGCGTGTGTCGCAGGCGAAGGGGGTCTCGGCTCGGTTGCCAGCCGAGGTCGGCGGCCTCTCGGTAGTCGAGTGATGGTGTTTGTCTGCGGCTGTGGCTCATGTTTTCGGCGAGTTGTTTGATGCGGTCGGCGTCTTGGCCGTCGTCGCCGAGTTGGTCGCGGGCGATGAACCAGTCAGTCCCGTGTCGGGCGCGCGTGGCCTCGACGTAGGCGGTCTCTTTGCTGGATTGCCAGCCGCCGGTGACGACGATGGAGCGCTCGACGGTCGCACCCTGCTGGCGATAGACGTGCTGGGCGTAGGCCAGCCGTAGCGAGTCGAGGTGCTCGCTGGCGAGCTGAACTCGTCGCCCTGATCCGTCGAGCGTGATCGTCACACCGTGTTCGTCGACGTGGGTGATTTGGCCGCGCGTGCCGTTCTCGACCCTGGGCTGTCCGTATGGCCTGTGCTGGGCGGTGAACGCGATGAGGTCGCCGTCGCGCAGGCCGTAGTGGACGTTGGGGAGCGTGATCTCTTGGTTGCCGAGTTCGCCGCGTTCGACTCGTAGGTGCTGCGCGCGGGCATTGAGGCGGTCGATCTCCTGGTTTGAGGCGTCCGCGATCAGTGCCACCGAACGGATGTCGTCGTGTTCGCTAGTGAGCTGTCCCCATGCTTGGACGGCGTTCTCGGCTGCCTGGTCGCGGATGTCCGCGAGGTGCAGCCGTCCACGGGAGTGGTAGTGCGCCATCGCGCGCTCGGGCTCGCCGGCGCGTAGCGCTCTCCAGGCTTTCTGCTCGCCTACGTCGCTGGTGCGGTGGATGTCCGCGAGTTCAGCGGTCGGTGCGTGGCCGGTGAGCCGGTCGAACATGCCTCCGGGGCCAATCGATGGGAGCTGCTTGCCGTCACCAACGGCGATCAGCTTCGCCCCTGAGCGCTCGACCAACTCGGTCAGGGCATCGAGGCGAGCGTGATCGACCATCCCGGCCTCGTCCAAGACGATCGTCGTGTCCCGGCCGATCTCGACTATCCCCGTGTTTGTGCGAGCGACGAGCGCGTCGAGGGTGAGCGTCTGCCCCGTGAGGCCTGGGCTGTCGGCTCCTAGGCGCTCGGCTGTAGACCCGGACACAGCGACGCCGATCGTGCGGTGGCCGGCGTGTTGCTCGGCGCGAGCGGCGGCGTCGATCACGACGCCCTTCCCGGTCCCGGCAGGGCCGACGAGGACGGCAAGGCGCTCCGGTCCCGTGAGCACCTCCAAGGCGGCTCTTTGCTCGGTGCTCAATGGTGCGCCGATGCGCTCGGCGACTGCACGCGATGCGTCGGCGCGTGTCCGCTCGCCGATGTCTCGGCCCGCTGGCTGCGCGAGCAGCTCGGCGCGGCGTTCGATCGCCTGCTCCTGGGCGCGTACGATGAGCGTGGTCATCCGCCCGCCCTCCAAGGTGAGGACTCGCCGGTCGCGGATCATCTCCCTCGCCGCGGCGAGCGCCTGATCGGGTGCCATCTCTCCCGCTGTCTGCTCCAGCGCGACGGCGTGCAGGTCGCGTGCGTGGAACACGGCGTGCTGCTCTGTGAGCCGCGCCTCGATGCGGTCCTCGATCGGCCGCTCAACCTTCGGCCGTTCGGGCGCACCGATCAGCCGCACGGCCTCGTCGGGGCCGAAGTCGTGACGCCGGCCCGTCTCGCTCCACACACGTTGCAGGTCGCCGCGCGTGGTCAGCTCCTTCGCCCGGCGGTTCTCGAGCGCGAGCTTGCGCAGCTCCCCGCGTTCCGGCGCACGGCCGTAGCGGGCACGAAACCGCTCGGCCGCTCTAGCGACCTCACGCGAGCGGCCAGAGAACTCCTCGATCAGTGTTCGTGGCACGCCCGCGATCTCAAAGTAGCGGCAGTCCTTGCCTGTGCCTCGCTCGATCTCGTAGCCCTCGCCGGCCAGCTCCTCAGCGAGCGCGGAGCGGTAGAACGCTCCCAGCTCGCGGGCCGACCGGAAGATCGGCCGCGACGCGACTGCGACGATCCGCTCGTCCTCCCTCACCGCGCCACTGATGACGACGTGACTGTGCAGCTGCGGGTCGGGCGCCCGCGCCCCGCTGACCCCTCGCGCGGTGGTGTGCCGGTACTCGGCGGCGATCACGTCCTTGGCGTGCTCCTCCACGACCTGGCCGTCATAGCGGCGACGGACGACCGGCACCTGCTCGCGCAGATACCGGACAGTGCTCTCGACGGCTCTGGCGTGCGCGGCCTCAATCTGCTCGCGTTGCCAGGGATCACCGAGCGCCCAAACCGTCGAGACGGACTTCGGGGCGCTGAACGTCACATCGATCCCGCCACCTCTACCGCCGCCCGCGCCCTCCGGACGCAGCCACCTGCCTGTGCCTGGGTGGCGACCATCCATCAACGCGACGAAGTCGGCACCCTCGACCGGCTCACCGGCCCGCACCCCCAGCCGAGCCAGCGTCTCGGGGTCCGTGAGCCAACGGCCAGGGGCCTGCGTCATCTCCCCGTCCGGGGTCAGGTAGTAGTCGCCTCGCTCGGGCGCGACCGTCTTGCTCTCCAAGTAGCGCGCGTAGCCGCCACCTCCAGCCGCAGGGATGCTCGATGCAGTCATCACATAAGTGATGACCCTGAGCGGGCCAAAACGGCCAACGAATTACACAGCGCTCGCACACCACGCGCACACCCGTGCATATCGTCTGTACTGGCAGTTGGAGCGACGCGACGGGGCGAAGCGACGGGGCGGCGAATCGCCAGAGACGGGCGCGCACGTCGAAGCAGGGAGAAGAGGGCTTGGCCGATCCAGTGCAGGGCCGCGACGCGGCGTGGTGCTGACGCGCAACACGGATCGCGAAACTTGCTGGCCGTTTTGGCCGGTTGAGGGTCATTAAGGGTGTGCACCAAGGACAGGTACGCCATTCACCACCGCTAGACGCGGGGACCCAAATCGATGCCTCCTGGGTCGAGGCCGTCGCACTGCGCGTAGTCGCGCTCATGCGCGACGACTCGGCGCCCAACCACCGCCGACTGGTTGATGCCGCGACACTCGCCGCCGAGCTGGGCGTCGATCGCTCCTGGGTGTACGCGCACCGCGACGAGCTGGGCGCCGTCAGGCTGGGTGCCGGCTCAAAGCCGAGACTTCGCTTCGACCCGGTGGAGGCCAGGAAGGTACTTGCCGGTCGCAGTACGACGGATCTGCGCGTGCCGAAATCGTCCGTGCCCGCAGGAAGTTCACGACGAGGCCGACGACGACGAACTGGCAGCGGCTCTGAGTTGCTGCCCATTCGAGGTTCAGCGATCACCGTCGATGACGGCGAGGGGCAACCGTGACCCGCCGTCAGTCCTCCGGTGATGGGGTCTGTTGGTCGATCGCGTCTCCGAGATCTGCAAGCGTCGTGTCGAGCGCGCGCAACAACCGCATGACCGTGTGCCAGCGAGCGCCACGGTGGCCGTTTTCGAGGCGGGACAGGTATGCGACTCCGATGCCGACCCGAGCCGACAACTCCTCCTGCGTGAGTCCTGCCCTCAGCCGGAGCTTGCGCAGCGCTCGTCCGAAGGCGCGATGGTCTTCTGTGTCGTCGGACGCTGAGGCTGGCATTGTAACTCTGGCTAGGTTGCGCTATCGTCAGCGGCACCTTACAAGTGGCGCCCGCGCGGGTAGGACCGCCGGGCGCCGTGGCACCGAGAGCACGAACTCCCGGCGCATAGGCACCCTATCGAGACGGAGGGTGCCTCCCTCGCCCAGAGCAGTCTCCCGGAGCCTCCAACCCAAGGAGGAACCGACGATGAACACCCCTGCCGACGTCATCTCCGACGTGCTGGTGCTGGCCGCGATGGAGAGGGCCGAGCGACACCGCGCCAGAGGCCACAGCGACATACCCATCTGGACAATCCTCGAACACCTGGACATTCCCCGACGCTCGGCGATGGCCCGTCGTGTGCGCTCTCAGATCGGCGCTCTAGAGCTTGCCGGATCACTTGCGCGCTCGCGCCGCCACGGAGTGCAGGTATGGGCGCTCACGCCAATCGGCCGGCGCCGTCTCCAGCGGTCGCTTCGCGCCGGCACCGTCCCGCAGCTCCCAGAGTCGCCGCAGCATCGAGCCTGGCGCAACGCGCGGACTGTTGGGGCTCAGGAGCTGGACAGGTTCCCCGCCGGTGTCCGAGAGGCTCTGGACGAGGGCGCCCGACTGCTGAGCGCCGAACCTCCAGCCGGCTCCGATGCGTGGTTCGAGCTTGGCGAGCATCTTCGGCGAGCAGTCTGGCGGCTCGGCTCAGCCGCCTACTGCGCGGGCGAGTGGGTCGAGCCGAACGACGCATCCGCAGACATCGATAACCACCGCGAGCCAGGCGACGATCGACTCGACACATCCGAGCAGGCACTCCTGCGCAGCCGACGTGCCGGCCGACGCAACACCCGCCTCTGGGATGACACGAGCAGTGCTTCCGAGGCGGATTGATGCCACGTCCCGCGACAGGGCAGGTGGTCCACCGTACGAATGGGACGTGGGCGCTCCGATTCCGGGCTTACGGCACGCGGCAATACCAGACGCTCGGCACAGCAGAGGAAGGCTGGAGTCAGGTGAAGGCCGAGCAGGCGCTGCGCCATGTGATGGCCGACGTAGAGCGCGGCGCCTGGCGCCCGCCAAGCCCGGAGCCCGTGGCGAATGTCAATCCCGATCCGGGCTTCCACCGATTCGCGTCGGAGTGGTTCGAGGCGACGAAGCGCGAGTGGCAAGCGAAGACGAGACTCGACTACGAATGGCAGCTCGCCCACCACCTGCTTCCGTTCTTCCGCAATCACACGTTGAGTCAGATCACTGTCCGAGAGATTGACCGCTACCGGCAGGAAAAGGTGGCGGAAGGTCAAGCCATGCGGGCCGCCGCCGCTCGTGGCAAGCCGCTCATCGATGAGTACGTGGACAGGCGTGGCTGCAAGCGCCGACGACCCCGACGTCCCCTTTCTGCCACAAGCATCAACAAGACCATCACCCGATTGGGGCAGATTCTCGAGGTTGCAGTGGAGTACGGACTGATCGAGGCGAATCCCGCGAAGGGCCGACGGCGGCGGCTGAAGACGCAGAAGGTAGCCCCGATATGGCTGGATCGACCTGACCACATCGAGGCGCTACTCGACGCAGCCAGCGAACTCGACCGACGCGCGCAGGTGAAGGGAGGCCACGATCAGAAGGGGGGCCCTGTCTACCGGCGCGCGCTCTTGGCAACACTGGTGTTCGCCGGTCTGCGAATCGGGGAGCTGACGGCGCTCCAGTGGCGCGACATCGACCTCACCGACAACCGCATCACAGTGCGCGCGTCAAAGACCGACGCGGGCGTCCGGCAGATCGACCTCCTGCCGGCACTCCGCGACGAGCTGCGCACACACAAGGCGCAAGCACCGCTCGTGGCCCCCAGCGACTTCGTGTTCGCGACGGCCTACGGCACCGAACCAAAGCAGAGCAACATCCGCCAACGCGTGCTCGACAGGGCAGTGGAACACGCGAACCACAACCTGATCAAGGCCGGTGATGTGACGCTGCCGGAGGGGCTGACGCCTCACAAGCTGCGCCATACGTTTGCGTCGATTCTCGTAGCCCTCGGAGTTGATCCTGGCAGCGTCATGGATCAACTCGGGCACACCGATCCAGGCTTCACCCTGCGGGTCTACCGCCACGGGATGCGCCGCGACCTCGCGGCGATGGAGCGCCTGCGAGCACTCGTCAGCGGCACCGATGAGCCACCTACAACCGAAGGCAGGTAGGGGCCCCGGGCGCGCGACTACCGCGCCTGCTTGCCAGCGCTCTCCAGGCCAGCTACTGCCGGCGGCGCCTGAGCCGCGGCGGCGATCCTACGCATTCGTAGCCGTAGCGGAGGTATTCGCGTTTGTAAGCACCTTTGCAGTACTCGCCTGCACCAAGACACTTATGTTCACCATGAATCACGGCCGGCGTGTCCCGCGTACAGGTTGTGGCAGGTACTGCGATCGTCCGTGCCGAGACGGTTGGCGCCGCCGCGACGAGGATCGCAGCGGCCACAAGCGCGGTCGCTACCAGCGATTGTCCCCGCCGAGCACTGATCTGCACGCTGCCCATGTTCGCACAATCGGACGCCGCTGACCTCGGTCGACATGCGGGAGCGCCATGCCCCCCGCGAGACGCGTCGCAAAGGCGCTACAAGGAGCGCCTGCGGGCACTCGTCGGCGGTACCGGGCCGACGACCTGTCCGAGACGAGCGAAGGCACAGGCGGCTTGCTGTGCGCAAGCCCACACTGTCCCAAGCCTCCGAATCTGCGCAGTACGCGGCAGGGCCCGATCGCGTGGCGTGGAAAGTAGAGGTCGATGGACGCCGCAACTAGAGATGGGGAGATCGAGAGGGTCCATCGCTACTTCGAGAAGCCGCTCCTAGCGGCAGCGGTCCTGAGCATCCCAACGACAATCTTGCAGTTCACCAACGTAAGTGAGTCGCTACACACACTTGGGGAAGCGCTCAACTGGCTGATCTGGTTGGCCTTCTTGGCTGAGTTGGTAGCCATGATCTGGCTCACACCCAATCGAGCCCGCTATCTGCTTACGAACCCGATCGATCTTGCGATCGTCGTGCTCACTCCGCCATTCCTCAAAAGTGGCGTGCAGAGCATCCGCGTGTTGCGCCTGCTTCGGGTCTTCCGGCTGTTGCGACTGGCTCCCCTGACTCGTGTCGTGTTCTCCATGGAAGGCGTCAAGGCGACGGCCGGGCTTGCGCTCCTCACGGCTATGGTGGGCGGCGCTGGGTTCGCCGCCGAGGAAGGTATTTCGTTCGGCAACGGCGTCTATTGGGCAGTTACCACGATGACGACCGTTGGCTACGGCGACATCACTCCGAAGACAACCGAGGGTAAGGTCATCGCCGTCCTCGTCATGTTGGTTGGCATTGGAACGGCCACACTCCTCATCGGGGCGGTCGCGCAGCGCTTTCTCGCACCGAGCGTCGAACACGTCGAGGTCGCCGAGGACGACGTGCTTGTCCAGGTGCGCGAGATTTCGGCGCGGCTCGGGCAACTGGAGCGAGCGCTGCGAGAGCAGACTCAGGCTGCACGGAACCCCTGACGCAAGGACAGCCACTCAGCAGGCAGCGTCTATCAGGTGCATCGCGACGGCGATCAGGGACATGCCTACGTCGCCTCGTGGATGGCGCTGATTGGGCACCATTGGGCACTGGCGCACCAAACGCAGACGTAGCAGCGTTCGCGCCGATCGAGCCGCAACTGCGGAAAGCCGCTTGAACACAGGGCTTCCGAGGGGATGCCCCCGCCAGGAGTCGAACCTGGATTTACCGCTTAGGAGGCGGTCGTCTTATCCATTGGACTACGAGGGCGCTGCCCGGCTCTGCGGCCGGGCCTCCCCGGAAGGCTACCGGCGCTCGGCGCTCGGACCGGCCACGGATTCGTCCGCCAGCTGCTCGAGCGCATCACCCACCAGCCGGTGGGTGATCCATTCGTTCATCGTCTTCGCTCCGATCCGCCTGTAGAAGCCGAGCGCCAGCTCGTTCCAATCGAGCGCCGCCCATTCGAGTCGCTGGCCGCCCGAGTCACGGACGTGCGCGGCGACCGCTGCCAGCAGCGCCTTGCCGACACCCCCGCCGCGATGCGCTGGACGCACGAACAGATCCTCGAGCCATACGCCGCTGGTGGTCAGGAAGCTCGAGAACGTGGGGAAGAACAGCGCGTAGCCCGCGGCCTGCGAGCCGCGCTCGGCGATCAGCGCCGCGGCCGCCGGCCGCTCGCCGAATAGTGCGTCGGTCAGCCGCTGCTCGGTTGCGCGAAACTCGTGCTCGAGGTGCTCGTACTCGGCAAGCTCTCCGAACATCTCCAGCAACGGCGCCACGTCCCGCGGGCCCGCGGCGCGCACCAGCGTCGGCGCCTCAGCACCCTCCGGGTCGTCCTGGGCCGCGCCCGTCAACCGGCCTCTCTTTCCGAGCGCTCGGGGTAGATGTCGTCGATCGTGCTCAGCGCCACGTAGGGCGCGCCCGCCGCGCGCTCGATCGCCGCGCCACCCCCGGCCAGCCGGTCGAGCACGCTGACGACGCCGCAAATGCCAAAGCCCTCCTGCTGCAGCGCGTCGATCGCGGCGAGCGTGGAGCCGCCCGTCGTGACCACGTCCTCGACGACCACGCAGCGATCGTCGAGGAGCAGCGGCGGACCCTCGATGCGCCGCTGGAGCCCGTGCGCCTTGGCGTCCTTGCGCACGAAGAACGCCTTCACGCGCGCTCCCCCGGCGAGCGCCGCGCATGCGACCGCGTCGGCGCCCATCGTCATCCCGCCGACAGCGGTGCCGTCCCATTCCCGCACCTGCGCGCTCAGCAACGCCGCGAGCGCGGCGAACCCCTCCGGTCGCAGGATCGCGCGCTTGGCGTCCACGTAGTATTGCGCCAGCGCGCCGCTTGTGAGCGTCACCTCGCCGACCACGAGCGCGTGCTCGCGCAGCTCGGCGATCAAGCGCGTGCGCGCACCAGCCTCGCTCGTATATCCGCCGATCGCGTCCACCCGGCCACCTAATCTAGCGGTGTGACCAGCCTGATCGTGCGATTGCTTAGGTTGGCTTCATTCGTGATCTGCCTGATCGTGGTCGCGTCGTTCGTGATCTTCGCAACCGGGCAGACCAAAAGCGCGTCAAAGCAGCAGACCGAAGCGGTCAGCGGCAACTCGAGCGCCAGCTCGTCGAAGACCTCGACCCACGAGAGCAGCCTGCACAAGGACATCGACGAAGCCTCCACGGAAATCACCTCGCCGTTCGCCGGCATCGTCTCGGGGTCGAGCAGCGAATGGGTGATCCGCGGTGTGAAGCTGCTGCTGGCGCTCGTCGTCTACGGCTTCGGCCTCAGCTACCTGGCGCGCGTGCTGAGCGTCAGGGTCTAGCGCGCCGGCTACGGGCCGGCGTCGGCGCTCACGCGCGCGCTGCCGCCACCGTCTTCGTTGTAGACGTCGACCGGCGTGCCGTTGCGGACCCACGCATAGATCGCCGGGGCATCCGGGATCGGCACGCGCAGGCAGCCATGGCTGGCCGCGTAGGTCGGGACTTCGGCGTATCCATGGATCGCATAGCCGCGGATGAAGTAGTTGGAGTCGACCATCCCCTCACTGTTTTCGTCAGGGGTCTTCTCGTATACCTGGAAGCGCCCGATCACCGTCGGCGTCGAGGGCTTGCCGGAGCTCGTCGTGTAGATCTTGTAGACGCGACCGTCCGGTTCGATCTCCGCGAGCACCTGCTTGGTGAGGTTGGCCTCGACATGGCGGCCATCGCCGCGGTAGCGCACGTGGAAGCGCCCGGCGCCACGAGCCAGCAACTTGAACACCTGCCGGCCGGCCGCGGGGATCCGTTCGAGCCCGGTCATCTTGCGGTAGGCGATAAGTGCCTGCCCGGTGCCTTCGTCGAACACGCCGGTGAGCGCCACCGCGTAGTGCAACGCGTCGAGCTCGGCCTGCAGCAGCCGCACCGACTGCCCGCTGTCGCCCAGACCGACGTTCGGGTTGACGAAGCGAATCGCCTTTGAGCTGGCACTGAAAGCTCGCTGCTGCGCGGTGGCGGCGTGCGCAACGCGCGCCTGCACGAGACCGCCAGAGTGGCTCGTGAATCCGAGCCGGAACCGGCCGAGGCCGCCTGCCGCCGCGAGCACGCTCACGCTCTGATCGAAGAGCTTGCGCCGATCGCGGTAGAAGCTCACCGTGACCGTCTGTCCAGCGACGAACGGCGTGACGATGCCGCGCACGACGATGCGCGAGCCCTCCAGCGCGAACAGCGGGCTGCCGCCGACCTTCGCCAGCGCGAGCCGGACCGCACCGGACGCAGGGGCAACTGGGGTCGCAGGGACCGGGGAGACAGGCGCGGCGGGCGTTTCTGCGACGGCGAGCTGTGGCTCGAGCAGACACGCGAGTGCTATGCAGATGACCGCAAGCTGACAGCAACGGCGCAGGATGTAGTCGCGTCTCATCACGTAATCCTATGGGGCTCGGGCGCGAGAGCCGCCTCGCGAGCGATCAGGCCAAGGCGCTTGAACAGCGCCACCAGCGCGCCGATCGCCGCCAGCGCGCACACGACCAGCACGAAGAACTGCCAACCCCAGCCCTCGAGGCTGGAGAACGCCAGGCAGTTGTTCAGCGAGTGAGCGATCATGCACGGGTACAGCGAGCCGCTGTAGCGGTAGAGCAGACACAGCCCGAAGCCGAGCGCAGCCAGCGGCACCAGGTCGAGCGTGGGCGCCGAGCCGTAGTGGACGCCGCCGAAGACGACGCCGGTGATCAGCGCGGCCGGCAGCGTCCCGCGCCAGTTGCGCAGCGACGTGAAGATGTAGCCGCGGAACAGGAACTCCTCGCAGATCGGCGCCACCACGCATGTCAGCGCAGCGCTCAGCAGCAGCAGCGCCGTCCCTTCGTTGGAGCCGAGCGTTTCGAGCACCTTCTCTTCGCTCGGGTGGGCAGCCGCCGACCAGATCGCGCTCAGCACGATGAACACGATCAGCAGCAGCACGATCATGCCGATCGCCCCCCACCAGCCGACCCGCGGGCGGCGCAGGCCGAACTGCCACGAGCGCACCGCGCGCCCGCCGATGTGCGCGCAGTACACGGCAGCGATCACGAACCCGACGTCCTGGATCACGGTGTCGGCGATCGTCACCCCCGGGGGGGTGTGCGAGCTCGTGATCTTGACGCCCAGCAGCAGCGCGGGAACCTCGACCACGAGACCGCCTACAAGCGCGAGCGCGAGGCCGCCGAGCAGCGCAACTGGCGCGGTCCACGGCGGCCACGTCGTCGTCGAGCGCGAGGGCTCGCCGGCAGCCGGGGTCGAGGCTTCCACGTCTAGGCCACCCAATGCCATGTGGAAAACTGGGCGAGGAAGCCGACCATCAGCACCGCGGAGAACGCGAGCGCGGGGCGCTGCAGGCGCGGGCGCTCCACCAGCCATGCGGCGAGCCAGATGAACAGCGGGAACAGCACGAGCAGGAAGCGCGGCAGCGACATCAGCGGCTGCGCGCTCACGGGGTAGGAGAGCGGCAGCGCAAGCGCGGCGAGCACGTATGCGCCGTACGCCAGCGGCAGCCTGCGCAAAACCCCGACGACTGCTGGGATCGCCGTCGCGAGGAAGGCGATCAGCATCAGGTTGTGCCCGGCCATGACGAAGGGGCTGTCGTGACCCGTTGGGAAGTAGAGGTGACGGCGCTGGCCCGAGAGCAGCTGGCGAGCGCCCTCGAACGCCGCGCGAGCACCGTCCCAGATACCCACGTAGGGCCCGGCGAAGTGCCTGCTCCACACTTCCTGGGCGTGCAACGGCGCCAGCGGTTCGCCGCCCGCTAGCCCCAGGTAGGCCCCGTAGAGGATCACGCCAACCGGCAGCAGGGCGAGCCACAGCACGTCGCGGCGCACGCGGTAGCGCGGGCTCAGACGCGAGCGCGGCACTCCGGGCCGATCCGGTCGCCGGTCCTCGCGCGGCCCGTACAGGTAGATGATCAGCGCCGGCAGCATCAGCACCAGCCCGGTGCTGCGGGTCGCGCCTGCAAGCGCACCGAGTACGCCGACCCACATCCAGCGCCCGTGACGCGCGCTCCAGAAGAGCCCGATGGACAGCGCCAGATACAGCGACTCCGAGTACACCGCCGAGAAGAAGAACGCCATCGGCGCGAAGGCGCTCGCCATCACCGCCAGCCGCGCCGCCCGCGCGACGCGATCGCCGGCCGGCGCCGGCCACATGCCGCGTCCGAGCTCGAGCGTGGTGAGGCGATGGATGCCGTACAGCGCGAGCGCGAAAGCGCAGATCGACAGCAACACGCCGGCGAGGACGGGCGGCACGCCGGTCCACACGATCGCGCGCAGGCCGAGTGGGTAGAGGGGGAAGAAGGCGGTGCGCGAGGAGGTGTAGGTGCCGAGATCGGGGCGATAGCCGTAGTGGGCGATGACCAGGTACCAGGCCGAGTCCCAGCGCGCCGCCGGGGCGGCCAGCAGGTCGCCGAGCCAGCCGAAGCCGCCGGTGATGCCAGGGGGATCGAAGGCTTTGCGCTGTGGGCCGAAGCCGAACGTCAGGACCGTGCCGACGCCGGCCGACCACACGAGCAGACGCGAGCTCCACAGCGCTCGCCAGCTCTCGCCCAGCGCGATCATCCGCGCCGGGGTCGGCGCGCAGACGCAGGAGCCATGCGCGGCCCGCGGCAAGTGGCCGCCGCGCCGGCGGCTGGAGCGCGACTTCGAGCTGAATCGGACCCGGCGGCGAGCTCGCCCGCGGTGTCCGTTGTGGCGAGCTCGGCTGTGTCGGGGTTCATGTTGGCATCGAGCGTAGAGATCGCGCGCGCTCGCAAGCGGCAGGAAATCACACCTGCGCACGGTAATCTCGAATCTCCTGCGATGTCCCGACAAGCACGAAAGCGCCGTGACGGCCGCCGCGGTCGCGGCCGGATCCTGATCGTCGTCGCCGGCGTGCTGTTTGCGACGCTGCTGATCGGCGTGATCGCGGCAGTCGGCTACGTCGTGCACGTGGCGCAATCGGCGCCGTCGACGAAGACGCTTCACCTCGCGCGTGAGCGGAGGCAGCACGCAGGTGTTCGCCGCCGACGGCACGCGCTTGGGCTTCATCCAGTCCGATGAACTGCGCAGTCCCGTCAGCTGGAGCGAAATCCCTGCGGACGTCAAGAACGCCACCGTGGCGATCGAGGATCAGCGCTTCTACAAGAACGACGGCGTCGATCTGACCGGGATCTTCCGCGCGGCGATCAAGGACGCCGTCCACGGCTCGGCGCTGCAGGGCGCCTCGACGATCACGATGCAGCTGATGCGCAACCTCTACTTGGGCGGCGATCAGCATACGCTCAAGCAGAAGATAATCGAGGCGGCGATGGCTGTCGAATACTCCAAAGAACACAGCAAGCGCTCGATCCTCACCAGCTACCTGAACAGCGTTCCCTACGGAACGCTCGGGGGCCAGACCGCCGTCGGCGTGCAGGCCGCCGCGCGCGTGTTCTTCGACAAGCCCGTGTCACAGCTCGATCTCGAGCAGTCGGCGCTGCTCGCGGGCCTGCCGCAGGCGCCCTCGCAGTACAACCCGTTCCTGGATCCAACCGCCGCCAAGGAACGGCGCAACGAGGTGTTGGCGAAGATGGCAGAACTGCACTACATCAGCGACGCGCGGGCGAAGGCGACCGAGGCGGAGCCACTGGAGGTGCACCTCGGCCATTTCTACAGCGAACGCAAAGAGGACTTCTTCTTCGAATACGTTCGCCAGCAGCTGATCGAACGCTATGGCGCCAAGACCGTCGATCAGGGCGGGCTGAAGGTATACACGACGATCGACCTGAACATGCAGCGGCTCGCGCGCAAAGCGATCGCCGAAGTGCTCGACGAGCCAGGCGATCCAGCCTCGGCGATCGTCACGATCAACCCGCACAACGGCGACATCGAGGCGATGGCCGAGTCAGAGAGCTACGAGCAGTCGCAATACAACCTCGCCGCCGACGGGCATCGCCAGCCGGGCTCGACGTTCAAGGCGATCGACCTCGCGGATGCGCTCACACGCGGGATCGACCCGTACACCACCGATTACTTCTCAGCACACGCTGCCGAACCGGGCTGGCTGCCCTCAGAACCCGAACTACGAAGTCAAAACCTTCGAGGGCACGTCGCTAAACAAGTCGATCAACCTGCGTGCAGGCGACGCTCACGTCCGACAACACCGTCTACGCGCAACTCGCCGCCGACCTCGGCGAGGAAACGATCACTCACACCGCATACGAGATGGGCGTCAAAGAGCACCTGCTCGGCAACCCCGCCCAGGCGCTCGGCGGCCTCGAAGTGGGTGTGACACCGCTGGAAATGGCCGACGTGTACGCGACGCTTGCCGACGGCGGCTATCGCAACACCCCGATCGCGATCACCAAGGTCGTGTTCCCCGACGGCCAGGTGGACGAGAACTGGGGCAAGCCGCATCGCGTGAAAGTGCTCAGCGAAGCGGTGGCCGCCGTGGAGACGAGCATCCTGCACGACAACGTGCTCGAGGGCACGGCGTCGAAATCGGTGATCCAGCTGCCCGACGGCGGCGAAGACAGGGACGACGAGCGAACTGGTCGACGCGTGGCTCGACGGCTACACGCCGGACTACTCGACGGTGGTGTGGATGGGCTATCCCAACAAGGACGTGCCGATGACCGACGTCCACGGCGAACCCCAGCAGGGAGGCAGCGCTGCCGGCGGTAATCTGGAAAACGTATATGACCGCCGTCACCGAAGGCCAGCCATGCATCGAATTCCCCACGTCGAAGGAAGCCATCTCCTACGAGCCGTTCTACGGCCACTACGCCACCACCGGCCTCGCAAAGGCCGCGCAGGCAGCGCGGGAAGCCGCGCCCTCCCCGGAACAGCAGGCGAAGAAGCCGCCGAAGGGGCATGCTGAACCGAGCGAACCCCGTAGCGGCCGCGCACCCGGCGCGAGCGCACCGACACCGCCCGCCAAGCAACCGACTGCACCGCCCGCGCAGCACGTCGCCGAAGAACCTGTGGACAAGCAGACCGGCGGCGCTGGCCCCGGCTGAATGGCTCCGATCACGCCTGCGCCGCGCCCCTTCGCGGCCCCAGCGCTGGTAGTTTGAGTCCTGATACCAAATAGCTAACGGTGACGCTCGCCAGCATGCGGGCAACCAGATGGGATACAGCGTGGCGAAGGAGGACAAGGTTGAATTCGAGGGCGAGGTGATCGAGGCCCTGCCGAACGCGATGTTCCGCGTGAAGCTGGACAACGACCACGTGGTCCTCGGGCATGTCGCCGGCAAGATGCGCCGTTTTCGGATTCGCATCCTTCCGGGAGATCGCGTCCGCTGCGAGCTCTCGCCGTACGATCTCGACCGCGCGCGGATCGTCTACCGGCACCGCTGAACACCGGCTCGCGAGCACCGGCATCGCTGAGCGCTCACTGATCGAATCGATTGCCGCCGAGCTGACAGGCTCGCGCGCCGCGGGCAGGCTGATCCGCGGAATCGGAGACGATGCGGCGATCGTGCGGGCGCGCGCAGTGTGCGTGACCTCCGTCGATGCGATGGTCGACGGCGTCCACTTCCGTCTACAGGACGGCTGGGCAACGCCGGCAGAGGTCGGACACCGGGCGCTCGCGGGAGCGCTGTCGGACCTCGCTGCGATGGGCGCCGAGCCGGGCGAGGCCTACCTCGTGCTGGGACTGCCGGCGGACTTCGGCGAGCAGGCGGCGCTCGAGCTTGTGCGCGCCGCCGCTGCGCTCGCAGAGCGCAGCGGCGTTGCGATCGCCGGCGGCGACATCGTCGTTGCGCCGGCGCTGACCGTGTCGGTGACGGCGGTCGGCTGGGCCGACCGCGTCGAGCAGCTCGTAGCGCGCGACGGGGCGCTCCCTGGAGACCTCGTCGGCGTGAGCGGTTGCCTCGGCGCCGCCGGCGCAGCGCTAGCGGTGCTTGAGGGACGGGCGCGGCGACGCACGCCGGCGGTCGAGGCGGCGTTGGCGCGCGCTCGCGCGCCGATGCCGCGATTGCGAGAGGGACGCGCGCTAGCCGCCGCGGGTGTGCACGCGATGATCGACCTCTCAGACGGCCTCGCAAGCGATGCCGCCCACATCGGGCGCGCGAGCGGCGTTGACGTGCATGTCGATCTCGCGGCACTGCCACTGCACGAAGGCGTAGCGGAGGTCGCTGCCGAGCTCGGCGTGCCGCCGCGGCGGCTGGCGGCAGCGGGCGGCGAAGACTACGAGCTGTGCTTCTGCGTCGCCCCGGAGGACCGCGCGCGCGTCGAGGCGGCAGTGGCGGATCTCGGCCTGGTGCGGGTCAGCTGGATCGGCGAGGTGCGCGCGGGCGCGCCCGGCGCGACGCTCTCAGAAGAGCGGGGAGACGCGGTTCGGGTCGAGGGATACGAGCATCGCTGGTAGCGCCCGAGAGGCCACCGCCACACGGGCGCTCGCCGCTTCGATCGGCCGTGGTAGCGCGCCGCCCGGTAGCCGGCGCGCGGCGCCGACCGGCACGGTGCGCGTCAGCCGCGCGTAGACGAGCAGGCGCTTTTCGGCGGTGAACACGGGCGTGCACGCCGACAGCACGAGCCGGCTGTAGCCGACCTGGGCAGTGGCTGCACGGACGTCGCTCGGCCAGACGACCCGCTGGCCGGTGACCGTGTAGGTGAAGTGCGCGTAGGGCATGTACAGCAGGATGTGGTTGCCGGGTTTGAGGAAGTTGATTTCGCGAAACGGCGCCAGGTAGGTCGTTCGATGCCCCGCGATAGCGGTCGTCCCGGTGATTCCGGGAAAGCTCGTTTCTCTGTAGATCCCCGGTCCGCTGATCAGGTCACCGGTATCGGTTCCGTCGACGACGACGTAATTGGCGCCCACACGCGGGATCACGATGCGCCCGACGGCCGCCCCATCGGGGGCATGGCGCTCGAGCTGCGCGGCGAGGAACGCAATCCGCGCGCGCTGGTCGTGCAAGCTTGCCAGCGTGCGGCGCTCGAGGGGCGTCGGCGCGGCATGTTCGACCTTGTTCAGCTCGCCGCTGAGGTCGTGCTGCCTGAGCGTCGCGTAAAGCGCCGAGATCGGCTCCTGCCAGACGAGCGTGACCAGCGCGTCCAGCAGCGTGAGCGTACCGACGATGATCATCAGCACGGCAAGCGCGTGCATGGCACGCGCCGGTCCCGACCGACGCGCTTGCGCCGGAGCGAGTCCCGCGTGCGGCGCTGCGGTGGCAAACGACTCTGACACTGCCGTTATGGTCGCAGAGCCGATTGCGTACCGCCAAGCGACCCGGGACCGGCGTAGGACAAGGGGCCCCTGATCGTGACGTCGATCCCGCCCACATCCCGAGCGCGTCGGGGGCGCCTGCTGCCCGCGAACGGCGAGGATCGCGGCGGCGGCCGCGCAGCCGAACGCGAGGCTCCACAGGACCGCGCCGCTGAACCCGACCTGACCGGCGGCGAGCAGCAGCACGCCCGTCCACGACACGTCACCGAGGCCGAGCCCGAGCTGGTGCGCGTAGAACGCGATCAGCGCCAGCAGCGGGAGCAGGCCGAGCGCGACGAGTGCTAGCGAGAGCAGCCGGCGGGACACCTGGCCCAGCTCCAGGCGCTCGGACATGCCGAGCACGAGCCACAGGTGCAGCGCGGGCAGCGCCAGCAGCGCGGTCAGCGGATCGCCGAGCCACGCGAGCGCGGCGACGGCGAGCAGCACGAGCACCAGCGACAGGCCCACGACATCGGGGTCCGGGCGCGCGCCCCAACCGAGCCGGCGGATCATCGCGCCCCACAACAGCCATGTCAGCGCAAACGTCAACGTAACCGCCACAACCGCGGTGGCGGCGCGGCCGCCGAAGCCAAGCGCGCTCGGCGGCACCGGCGCCGATGGCGTCGCGCCGAGCACCCCGAGCCAGCCGAGCACGTAGGCGAGCACGGCGCAGCTGAAGAACGGCAGCGCGCAGCTCAGCACCCACAGCGTCCAGCGGCCGACCGCCAACCGCCGTCGGCGCGCGCGTGCGAGCCCGTCCAGCGCGGCGGCCAGCGGCGGCAGCAGCAGCGTCAGCACGAGCAGCCGCAGCGCCCACGACGGCACCGTCTTGTGGTCCAGCAGCAGGCCTGTCTGCATCGCTTCGGTGACATCGGGAGCAGTGTCGAGGGCATCGACGGCGCTCAACACGGCACGCCCGAAGCCTTCCATGCGTTCGACGCTCACCGCTTCGCCCGCAGCGCCGGCTGTTTCGCCGGAGCTCTGCACCAGCACCGCGGGAATGCCGCCGGCGTTCAGCACGCCCTGTTCGCCGAGGCTCAGCGGGAAGGCGAGGTGGGCCAGCTGCTCCAGCGTGCTCGGCGCCCCTGGGCTGACGGCTGCCTGCTGCGTGATCGCCTCGGCGACCGTGAGCTGGAGCTCGAGCGGGGCCGAGCCGAAGCTGCTCGAGAACGGCACCACCAGCGGCGCGTGGATGTGGGCGCTCGCGAGGTCGCCGAGGACGATCGCCGCGTCGAACGGGCCTTGGCCGCCGGCGCCGAGAGCTGTGGCGCCGCCGACGCTCGGGAGCTCTGACAGCAGCTGCGATGCGCCCGCGTTGCCGCCGCTGCCGCCGCTGGTCGAGGCCAGCACGATCGTGCGCTTGGTCGCGCGCGAGGCGAACACGTTCGCGAGCTCCAGAAGCGCTGCGGTACCCGACAGTTCCGCCGCTGCCCCCCGCGCCGCCGCGTCGCGGTGCGCGAGGATCAGGATCGGCGCGGCGCTGGTCGAGCCCGGACGCTGCGCGATGACGGTGCTCAGCGCGCGTTCGCCGTCGATCGTCTGAGCGTGGAAGCGATCCGTGCGTACCGAGTAGCCGCCGCCGGCGGTGCCGCCGAGCGCTTCGAGCTTGGCGGCGACATAGCGTGCGAGGGCTTCGTCACCACGACTGCCGGGGCCGCGCTGCGGGAAGCGCCGCGTGAGGCTCTGCAGTTCGGCATACGCGTGCGCGCCTTCGAACGCGTCGGGTGCGAGCGTCGAGGTGAGCGGCTGCGGCCGGGAGCCGAGCGAGAACGCGGCGATTCCGAGCGCAAGCAGGAACGGCACGAATGCCACCCGGTAGAGACGCCCGTTGAGCATGCCCCTAGACCATAGTCCGCGCGTCGGCTTCCCGCGCGGACTCGCGCAAGCCTCCCGTCGCTGGTTGCGAGAAGCCCGCGTCGAGGGGTCCAAGCGCCGGGTTAGGTATCGTGCCGCCGCGTGCTGCAGCCTGTCGCCGTCGCAAACAAGACGCTCACCGACTACACGCACATCTGCGGCCGCGAGCTGATCGCAGAGATCCGCGAGCTGGCAGAGCCGCTGAAGGGCCAGCGCGTGGTGCACATCTCCGCTACGGCGTTCGGCGGCGGCGTCTCGGAGATCCTGTACACGCTTGTACCGCTGATGCGCGACATCGGCCTCGACTGCGAGTGGCAGGTGATCTACGGCCGCGAAGAGTTCTTCAACGCCACCAAGTTGATGCACAACGCGCTCCAGGGCGCCCCCCAGGATCTCGACGAGGAGCAGTGGGCCACCTGGCGCAAGTACAACGAGATCAACGCCCGCGAGCTCACCGGCGGCTGGGACGTGTGTCTGATCCACGACCCACAGCCGGCGGCGCTGTGCCAGCTGGTGCCGGAGAAGGCCAAGGGCTGGGTATGGCGCTGTCACATCGACGTGTCAACCCCGAACCCGGACACGATCTCGCAGCTGCTGCCCTACATCCAGGAGTACCCCGAGTCGCTGTTTCACATGCGCGAGTACGTGCCCGACGGGATGAACGGCAAAGTCAACGTAGTGCCGCCCGCGATCGACCCGCTGACCCCGAAGAACATGGCACTGTCCCCGGAGGACGGCGCGTTCGTGTGCGGGCAGTTCGGGATCGACGTCGACCGACCGCTGATCTGCCAGGTCTCGCGGTTCGATCCGTGGAAGGATCCGCTGGGCGTGATCGACGCCTACCGCCTGATCAAGGAGACGATGCCCGACGTGCAGCTCGCGTTGGTCGGATCGATGGCCAGCGACGACCCTGAGGGCTGGGACTTCTTCAACTCGACGATCGCCCATGCCGACGGCGACCCAGACATACACATCCTCAACAACTTCAACAACGTCGGCGCAATCGAGGTCAATGCGTTCCAATCGCATGCCGACGTGCTGATCCAGAAGTCCACGCGCGAGGGCTTCGGGCTGACCGTATCGGAGGCGATCTGGAAGGCGCGCCCGTTCGTCGGCGGGGACGTCGGCGGCATCCCACTGCAAATCGAGGACGGCGTCACCGGCTATCTGGTCTCGAGCGTCGATCAATGCGCACAGCGCACGACGGAGTTCCTGCGTGACCCCGAGCTCGGCCGCACGCTGGGCAGACGTGGCAAGGAGCACGTGCGCCAGCACTTCCTCACGCCGCGTTACCTACGCGATTACCTGAAGATCTTCAACGAGCTGCGAGAGGGATGACCGACGAGCCGGCACAGCGTCCCGCGCTGGTGCTGGTGAGCAACCGCGGGCCGGTCACATTCCACGCGGGAGGAGAAGTGCAGCGCGGCTCCGGCGGGCTGGTGACGGCGTTGACCGGTCTCGCGTCTCACCGCGAAGCGATCTGGATCGCCTCGGCGATGAACGAGTACGACGCCGAGGTCTCGCGCGAGCACGAGGGACGCGCGTTCCCGGTGCGCTCGCCCGCCGGCGGCGAGTACCAGGTGCGGCTGGTGGTGAGCGATCCAGAGGCGTACGACCGCTTCTACAACGTGTTCGCCAACCCGATGCTGTGGTTCATCCAGCACTATCTGTGGGACCTGTCGAACGCGCCGGACATACGCCGCGAGGAGATCGAAGCGTTCGAGTACGGCTACAACGTCGTCAACGAAGATCTGGCGCACGCTGTCGTGGAGCAGCTCGCGGACACGACCGAGCCGGTGGTGATGGTCCACGACTACCACCTGTACACGCTTCCGGACCTCGTGCGCCGAGCGCGCCCGGACGTGTTCCTGCATCACTTCATCCACATCCCTTGGACCCAGCCCGACGCATGGCGGGTGCTGCCGACACGAATACGCGAGGAGATCTTCACCGGCCTCTTGGCGAACGACATCATCGGCTTTCACACGCGCTCCTACAGGCACAACTTCCTGCAGTGCTGCCGCGACCTGATGGACCTCGACGTGGACTTCGAGCGCGGCGTCGTGCGCACCGGCGAGCGCGAGGTGTGGGTACGGGCCTATCCGCTGCCGATCGACCACCGCGCCACCCGCCAGGTCGCGCAGAGCGCGCGCGTGCGCGAGTTCGAGGAGGAGCTGCTGCGCCGCCGCCGCGACTTCCTGATTTTGCGCGTGGATCGGGCCGATCTGAGCAAGAACGTGCTGCGCGGGTTCTCGGCGTTCGACCTGTTCCTGGAGGAGCACCCCGAGTTCACCGAGCGGGTCACGTTCATGGCGCAGCTGATGCCCTCGCGCACCGACGTTCCGCAGTACGCCGAGTATCTCGAGCGGATCGAGGCGCTTGTCGCAGTCGTCAACCATCGCCACGGAACCCCCGACTGGATGCCGATCCAGCTGAAGCTGCGCGACGACCTGGAGGAGGCGGTGGCGGCTTACAAGCACTACGACGTGCTGCTCGTAAACGCGATGTTCGACGGCATGAACCTGGTGGCCAAGGAGGGGCCGCTGGTCAACGAACGCGAGGGCGTCTCGATCCTCTCCGAGAACACGGGCGCCCATGAGGAGCTCGGCGAGTACGCCCTGTCTGTGAACCCATTCGACATCCAAGAGCTGGCCAACTCGATCTACGCCGCGCTGACGATGGACGGCCGCGAGCGACGGCGCCGAGCTGAGGGCCTCACGCAGATCGTCACCTCGCGCGACCCCGGCGACTGGATCGACGAGCAGCTGGCAGACATCCGCGCCAAGGCGCGTTCGCGCTAGACGCTCGAAGCGCCGGACTCTCCAAGGCGCGCCGCGCTAGGCGCTCGAAGCGCCGGACTCCCTATACTTTTGCGCCGACGCCATATGACCCTGCCGGCACCCACATACGATCTCGTCCTGCTGCTGGACACGCAGACCGACGAGAGCGCCCGCGCGAAGATTCTCGCCGACATCCGCTCGACGGTGGAGGCGCAGGGCGAGCTGCTGCGCTACGACGAGTGGGGCGAGCGGCCGCTGACCTACCCGATCGACAAAAAAGCGAGCGCCGAGTACCACCTGCTGCAGTTTCACGCCGGCTCGAGCGAGCTGCTCAGCGGCCTCGACCGCACGCTGCGAATTACCGACGGCGTGATGCGCTTCCGCATCATAAAGCTTGCGCCAGGCGTCCCCGACGCCCCGGACATGCGCTCATCGGCGGCAGCACCTGCCGCGCGGCGCGTCGAAACCGACGCGCCGGACGAGACGCAGCCGCACGACGCGGTCGAGCCCGAGCTCGCCGTCGCGGACCCCGCGTAGCTGCGGCGGCACGAAACGCCGGCATGCGCGCCTCGCGGTGCTATTAAGATCTGCGAATGAACTGGGCAGAGGAGATGGACGAGCGATCCGCCAGTAGGACCGACGTGCTGCGCGCGTCGCCGCCGATGTTCGACTCGCGTATGCTCGACGCGCTCTCGCGTGTGCATCCGATGGTGCCGGTGCTGATCTTCCTGCCGGCGATCGTCGCGCTTGGCGCCTGGGGGCTCGCGAACGTGAGCGTGCTAGCGGCGATCGGCCTGGTGCTCGCGGGCTATGCGCTGTGGACGCTGTTCGAGTACTGGCTGCACAGGATCGTGTTCCACTTCGAACCGGCAGACGGGTTCGGTGCGCGCCTGCACTGGATCATCCATGGCGTCCACCACGACCATCCCAACGACCCGATGCGCCTGGTGATGCCGCCCGCCGTGAGCGTGCCGCTTGGCGCAGCCGTGTTCGGGCTGCTGTATCTGATCTTCGGCTCGCGCTATGCGCCGGCGCTCGGCGCGGGCTTCTTCGCCGGCTACCTGGTCTACGACCTGATCCACTACTACCTGCACCACTTCAGCCCGCGTGGGCGGCTGGGAAGGATGCTGCGCGAGCGCCACATGCGCCATCACTTCCAGGACGACACGCGGGGCTTCGGGATCAGCGCGCCCTACTGGGACGAGGTGTTCCGCACCTCGCCGCGGGCGAAGCGATCCTCGCAATGAGCGGCATCCGCGAGGCGACGCGAGAGTCGCGCCCCCACAGCGCTCTAGACTCGATCACCGAGCTCACGGGCCGACGAGCGTCTGCCCGTGGCGACTGAGCAACAAGCCGAAAGGACGATAAGCCGTGGCCGCCACGAACATCAACCGGGTCGTGCTGACCGGAAACCTGACCGCCGACCCAGAGCTGCGCTCCCTGCCGAGCGGCAACTCGGTGTGCAAGCTGCGCGTCGCCTGCAACACCCGCCGCAAGAACGGCAGCACCGGCGAATGGGAGGACAAGCCCAACTACTTCGACGTCACGGTCTGGGGCGCGCAGGGCGAGAACGCCGCTCGCTACCTGTCCAAGGGACGCCCGCTGGCGATCGACGGGCGACTCGAATGGCGGGAGTGGGAGACCCAGGAGGGCGCGAAACGCCAGGCAATCGATATCATTGCCGACTCGGTGCAGTTCCTGGGCTCGCGTGATGACGCCTCCGGTGGAGGCGGGTTCGTCGCTAACGGGTCCTCAAGGGCCAGCGACGTCCCCGTAGACGAAGGGGATTTCCAGCCCGCACCGGTCTCCGGCGCAGCCGGAGACGACGACATCCCGTTCTAGCCAGTACTGCGAGGTCCCAGTGTTTTCCAGCGTAACCATGCTCGATGATCACCGCAGCGCCGGCGGAGGACGCTGATGGCCAAAGCACGCGGTCGCGGCAAGCCGGTACGCCGGCGTGACAAGAAGGGGGGACCCGGCAGCGGGCGGCGCAAGCCGTGCCAGCACTGCCGCGACAAGATCGAGCAGGTCGACTACAAGGACGTGGCGTCGCTGCGCAAGTTCATCTCCGAGAAGGGCAAGATCCGCTCCCGGCGGATCACCGGCTCGTGCAGACGCCACCAGGTGCAGATCGCACGCGCGGTCAAGCGAGCCCGCGAGCTAGCACTGCTGCCGTACGTGAACGAGGGCGGTCGCGACGACAGCCCCCGCCGCGACCGTGGCGACCGGGACCGCGAGCGTTAGGCGCACGATGCCCGAGGCGATTCTCCTCAAGGACGTCGACGAGCTCGGCGAGCAGGGCAAGGTGGTCGACGTGTCCAAGGGCTACCTGCGCAATTACCTGATCCCGCGCAAGCTCGCCCAACCGGCGACAAAGGGCGCGATCGAGACCGTGCGCCAGCGCCAGGCGGCGGCTGAGCGTGCGGCACGCGAGGCCGTAGAGCGCGCGCAGGAGAACGTCAACCTGCTCAACCGCACGGTGTTGACGATCCCCCAGCAGGCTGGCGCGGACGGGCGACTATTCGGTTCGGTTACCGCGCAGGACATCGCCAGCGCGATCCGCGAAGCGCGCGGCCTGCGACTCGACAAACGCAACGTGCATCTCCCCGAGCCGATCAAGAACGTCGGCACTTACATGGTCGTCGTCGATGTGGTCGAGGGCGTTCAAGCCACGATCAAGACGATGGTCGTGGCCAAGAAATAACGCTCCGCAGATGAGTCGATCGTCCTCGACCGCTAACGCGGTGGGGAGGCCGAGTCGACTCACTGCTCCGCTTTGCCGAGATTCTGGGATGACCGCGGTAGCGGCACTCCGCGTCCGGCTTCCGTCCTGAGGCCGTGCGAACATGTGTTCGTGACGCGCCACGATCTTTTTCACACCCCATTTGCGGGAACGGGTGCCGGACACGGCACACGTCGGGCCTAAACTCGCGCATCTAGATGAGCGCTGTATCAATAGCCAACGGCCACTCCACGCCGCCCGCGAGCGTGATCGCGCCGCCGCACAACCTCGACGCCGAGCAGTCGGTGCTCGGCGCGATCCTGCTCTCGGACCGCTCGCTGTACGCGCTCGTGATCGAAGAGGGACTGCGGGCAGAGGACTTCTATCGCGAGCGCCACGGCATCGTCTACGAGGCGATGCTCGCGCTGTACAACGAAAGCGAGCCGGTAGACGTGCTGACGGTCACCGACCGCCTGCGTCAGATGGGCAAGCTCCAGGACGTAGGCGGCGCGGCGACGGTGGATGAGCTGACCGGCGTGGTGCCGGCTGCGGGCCATGCGCGCCGCTATGCGCAGATCGTGCGCGAGAACGCGCTGCTGCGCCGCCTGCTGAAGAGCACCTATGAGATCCAGGAGAGCGTGCTCGGCCACGACGCGCCGCCGCGCGAGCTGGTGGAGCAGGCGGAGAAGGCGATGCTGGAGGTCGGGCGCGACGATCGCCAGCAGGACTTCAGGGCGATCGAGGAGGTGTTGCACGAGGAGCTCGACAAGCTCCACCGGCTCTCGCTGGAGGGCACCTCGCTGACGGGCACGCCGTCGGGGTTCAAGGATCTGGACGAGATCACCGGCGGCTTCCAGGCGGGCAACCTCATCATCATCGCCGCGCGTCCGGCGATGGGCAAGAGCGCGCTGGTTTGCAACATCGCCGAGAACGCGGCGGTCGAGCACGGCAAGCCGGTGGCGCTGTTCTCGCTGGAGATGGCCGAGTCGGAGCTCGCGCAGCGGTTCGTGGCCTCGCAGGCCCGGATCAAGGGCGAGGAGCTGCGCAAGGGACGCGTGGCCGAGCAGCGCTGGCCGAAGATCCTCAAGGCCAGCCAACGCTTGTCGGCGGCGCCGCTGTGGGTCGACGACTCCAGCGACGTGGGGATGCTCGAGATCCGTGCCAAGGCGCGGCGGCTGCACAGTCAATGCGAGGGCGGTCTGGGCCTGATCATCATCGACTACCTGCAGCTGATGCGCACCGACAGCCGCTACGACAGCCGCGTGACGGCCGTCGGCGAGCTGAGCCGCGGGCTGAAGATCCTCGCCCGCGAGCTGGGGGTGCCGGTGATCGCGCTGTCGCAGCTCAGCCGCGCAGTGGAGACGCGCCCGGACAAGAAGCCACAGCTGTCGGACCTGCGCGAGAGTGGAAACCTCGAGCAGGACTCCGACCTGGTGATGTTCATCTACCGCGACGAGTACTACAACGAGGACTCCGAGCGCCCCGGCGAGGCCGACCTACTGATCGCCAAGCATCGCAACGGCGCCGTCGGGAAAGTCACGCTGACCTTCCAGAAGGAGTACCCGAAGTTCATGAACTACGCCGGGGAGCGCTACGCGGAATGAGCTGCCCGCTGGGCATATGCGACGGCAGCGGCTTCATCGTCGACGAGGACACGAACACCGCGATGGACTGCGGCTGTCGCGCGGCGCGGATCGCGGTGGCGCGCACCGCCAGGCTCGAGGGCCGGATCCCGAAGCTGTATCGGGGCGTGTCGTTCGATCGGCCGCCGGTCAGCGACATGGGCAGGACCGCACCCGAGCAGATTCGCTCCGTACGGCGCTACGTGCAGGCGATCGACGCGAACATCGACGCAGGGCGAGGGCTCTGGTTCCAGGGCAGCGTCGGCACGGGCAAGACGACGCTGGCGATGCTGGTCTCCAAGGCGGCGCTCGACGCCGGGCGCTCGGTCGCGATCTACTCGCTGCCGAGGCTGCTCAACCTACTGCGCGAGTCGATGGAGTCCGACGGCGGCCTGCTCGACCTGCTCGACCGCCTGACCGCGGTGGATCTGCTGCACATCGACGACCTCGGCGCAGAGAACCGCACCGACTGGGTGCTCGAGCAGCTGTACTCGATCGTCAACGCGCGCTACGAGTCCGAGCGCGCGATCATCGCGACGACCAACCTGATGCCAGACGAGCTCGCGGATCGGCTCGGCGCGCGCACGGTCTCGCGTCTGGTGGAGATCTGTGGCGACCTGATTCCGCTCGGCGGACAGGACATGCGGCGGGAATATCGCGCCGGCCCCAGCGCGATCGTCGAGCACACGGGCGCAAGCCGGCTGCGATAGGCCCCCTAAACTGCACTGCTTATGCCAGGCATCGTGATAGTCGGCGCCCAATGGGGCGATGAGGGCAAGGGCAAGATCACTGATCTGCTGGCCGAGAGCGGCGACGCGGTCGTGCGCTTCCAGGGCGGTAACAACGCGGGGCACACGATCGTCAGGGGCGAGCAGGAGTGGAAGCTGCACCTGATCCCCTCGGGCATCCTGTATCCCGGTAAGCGCTGCGTGATCGGCAACGGCGTCGTGATCGATCCCAAGGTTCTGATCGACGAGCTCGACGCGCTGCGCGCGCGGCGCGTCGACGTCAGCGGCCTGCGGATCTCGGCTAACGCGCACTTGATCATGCCTTACCACCTGCTGCTGGACTCGGCCGGCGAGGCGAAGCTCGGCAGCCTGCAGATCGGCACGACGCGCCGCGGCATCGGCCCGTGCTATGCGGACAAGGCCGCTCGCCTGGGCATCCGCGTGCAGGATCTACTGGACGAGAAGATCCTCAAGAAGAAGATCGTCGCCGCGATGGAGCCCAAGCGCCTGTCGCTGCGGCCGTTCGAGAAGGATCCAGCGCTTGATCTGCACACGATGACCGAGGAGTACCTGACCTACGGCCACCGCCTGGAGCAGCACATCGCCGACACCTCGAAGCTGATGTGGGAGATGCTCGACGATGGCCAGACGGTGATCTTGGAGGGCGCGCAGGGGGCGATGCTCGACATCGACCACGGCACGTATCCGTTCGTGACCTCCTCGAACCCGCTGTCGGGTGCAGCGTGCGTAGGCAGCGGTATCGGCCCGAAGGCGATCGACGAGGTCTGGGGTATCTCGAAGGCCTACACGACGCGGGTCGGAGCGGGCCCGTTCCCAAGCGAGCTGCACGACGAGATGGGCGAGACGATCCGCCAGCGCGGCGGAGAGTTCGGCACCACCACCGGACGCCCGCGGCGCACTGGCTGGCTCGACCTCGTCGCGCTGCGCTACGCGGCGCGCTTGAACACGCTGACCTCGCTGGTGGTGACCAAGCTCGACGTGCTCTCGGGGCTCGACCGGATCTACGTGTGCACGAGCTACCGCGGCGCCGACGGCGCGGAGTTCGAGGACTTCCCCTACCACCAGACGGTGCTGCACCACACGACAGCTGAGCTGACCGAGCTGCGCGGCTGGAAGGAGAGCCTGGGCGAGTGCCGCACGATCTCCGATCTGCCTGACGGAGCGCGCGAGTACCTCGACTTCATCGCCGAGCATGCGGGCGCGCCGGTGGCACTGATCGGGGTAGGGCCCGGGCGGGAGCAGACCGTGTGGACCGACGCCGGACGCGAGACGATCATCGGCGCCAACAGCCACCGCGTGAGCGCCTGAGCCGGGCGCCCGCTGACGGAGGCCGAAACTCATCGCTCGAATGTCTCGTGAGCTGCACCATCGCTGTTTCAATGAGAGGCGCCCTAGCCGATGAGATTTGGTCTCTTCTGCTCGGCGCAGGCCAGCCGCGATGATCTTCCTCCCGAGACCGGCCAAGGCTTCGGCGACTATCTCGACTTCAACGTCGAGGCTGAGGAGCTCGGATTTCATTCGAGCTTCCTGGTCGAGCATCACTTCACCGGTTGGAACCAGGTCTCTGCCACGCTGATGCTGCTCACTTGCCTTGCCATGCGCACCACCCGATTGCGCCTCGGCTCGGCGGTGATCGTGCTGCCCTGGCACAACCCGGTCCTCCTGGCGGAGCAGGCGGCAACGCTCGATCTGGTGTCCGGCGGCCGACTCGACTTCGGTATCGGGAAGGGCTACCGGCACACTGAGTTCACCGGCTTCCAAGTTCCGCCGGAGGAGGCGGAGGCGCGGTTTGAGGAGGCCGTCGAGGTGATCACACGATCCTGGCTTGAGCGTTCCCGCTTTTCACACCAGGGCCGCTTCTGGCGCTTCGAGGACGTCGTGGTCGAGCCGCCACCGGCGCAACGACCGCACCCACCGTTTTGGATGGCCGCTGGGAGCCCAGCATCGATTCGCAGAGCGGCCGCGCGCGGCTTCAACCTGATGCTCGACCAGTACGCGTCCCCCGAGCAGATCGGCGAGCGCATGGCGGTGTACCGCGCCGAGCGTGAAGCGCACGGGCGAGCGTTCGATCCGATGGGGGTCGCGGTTGCGCGCCAACTGTACGTCGCGAGCGACCGGGAGGACGCCGAAGCCGCGCTTGCTCGTCAAGCCAAATACACCCAGCGCACGGTGAGCGTGTCCCGCTCGCCTGCACGCAAGGGCGGCTCGCATGTGCTTGCCTACGCGGGAAAGAGCGGCGGCACCGAGGAGCACGCGCTGTATGGAACGCCTGAGGAGATCCGCGCCAAGCTGGCAGCGTTGAATGATGCCGGCGCTCGCTACGTCCTGCTCACCGTGCTTGGCGGCAAGGAGCAGCTGCGACGGTTCGCGCAGGAGGTCATGCCAGCGTTCTCCGCAACAGAAGACGGCGGCGAGGGTAACACGACGTAAACTGCGCACGCCCAGCGCAGTGACGTCAACAGCGTCCCGCGATGGCCGGGCCGCTGACCGATGGGCGACCGTGGCCCTCTGGCAGGGCTCCGGCGAGCCGCCTATCCTCTGAAAGCGATGGTCACACAGCTCTCTGATGTCCTGGCTCCCGCCTCGCTCTCATACGTCGAGCGTCGCGTCGTGGAGCGCCTCATCGAGCTCTTGCACGACGAGCTCGGCTCCGATCTGCACGCGATCTGGCTCTACGGATCGCGTGCCCGCGGAAAGACACCGCACGCGGAGTCCGACATCGACCTGATGGTGATCGCCGAGGGCGGCGATCGGCGCTACGGGATGAAGTCGATCGAGCTGGTCAACGCGGTCGCCAATGCCGAGGGAGTCAGCCCCGTCTGGTACTCGGTCTTCATCGGTGACCCCGAGTGGCTCCGAGGTCGCCGCGAGATCCGCTCCTTCTTCATCGCCGAGGTCGACCGCGACAAGATCGTGCTCTACGGGAGCCGCTTGGAGTGAGCCCGCGCTCAGAGGAGTTCATGGACCAAGCGCGTGACCGCGCCGCGATTGCGCGAGAGATCCTTGCCTCCGGGCACCTGGAGGGCGCCGTCAGCGCCGCCTACTACGCGATGCTCTATGCGGCCCGCGCCGCGCTCTCCGAGGACAACGAGTACGCCCGCACCCACAGGGGCACCTGGCACCTCTTCCACGAGCGATACGTGGCCACAGACGTCTTTGACCAGCACCTTCACACGCTGGCTCAGCGCGCCCAGGATGCTCGCGAGAAGGGCGACTATGAGGCTGTCACGCCGGATCGCGGCGAGGCGGAGGCGATCGTCGCCAACGCCGCGGACTTCATCGCCGCCGTCGAGCACATGCTGGAGACGTAAGCGCAGGAGCGCGGCGGCTCTGCCGATTTGCAGGCAATTCGTGAAAATGGGCCGTGCAGGAATCGAACCTGCAACCTTGGGCTTAAGAGGCCCCTGCTCTGCCGGTTGAGCTAACGGCCCGTGAGGGCGCCGGCGAGATCGGCCGGCTCGGCCCACGATTCTATCCAAGCGGGGCTGGCGTCAGCCGGCCGCATGCGCATCACGCCTGACTACTTGCTTTTGGTGGTGGTGGTCGACTTCCCGGCCGGAGCGGTCGTCGTTTTTACTTCGGTCCCTACGAGTTCGCCTTTGGCGTTGAGCTTGCCTTTGTAGGTTTTGCCGTTGGTCGTGACAGTGGATTCCTTTTCGCCCGAGGGGTTGGCCTTGACTTCGGCCAGCTCGTCCTTGACGCGCTTGCGATCGGCCGCCGGCGAGAGTTCCACAGCCTTTTCGGAGGCAAGGTCGCCGACACGCGCGTTCTTGGCTTTGTAGGCGTACTCGGCGAGCGCCGCGTACAGCGCCGCGTCGGTCGGTTTGGCGGCGACCGCGATCTGCAGGACTTCGACCTCCTTGGCCGGTTCGTTGAGCCCGGTTTCGCCGTAGACCGTCTCCATCAGCTGCGCGAGTTCGGTGTTGGTCTTGGAGGGGTTGAGCGCGAGATAGCTGGCCCAGGCCGCCGAGGCTTGGCGGAACAGCTCCTTGCCCTTGCTCGTGATCGCTCCCGAGCTCGTCTCATACGTTTCGCTGCTGGCGACTTCGTGCAGGAGGTTCTTCGTCAGGCCTTCCCACGCGTCGACGTCGCTGGGGCGCTCGTGGGTGAGCTTCCGATACTTCGCGACCTGCTTGGAGAAGCCCGCTTCACCGCCGCCGCCTTCTTTGGTGAAGGCGCTGAAGATGCCGCTGCTGCCGAGCCCGCCGCCGACGCCGAGCCCGACGAAGCCGAGCAGGAAGATGACTGCCAGCCCGATGTAGATGACCTTGACCACGCGGCGCCGGTGGCGGCCTCTGGTGTCGAACAGCATCAGCTCTGCAGCCTTGGGTCTTGGTGGTCGATCAGCTCCTGCACGGTTCGCTCCCCTGGATCCTGCGGTGGTGGCGGCGCCGGGTCCCCCATCGGGGGCTGGGCGCTTGCGGTGCTCGCGCTTCCCTCCTCACGCCCGACAGGACCGGCCCGTCCGAGCAGCGCAGCAAGCAGGATACTGACCTCGTAGAGCAGGTACAGCGGCACCGTCTCCAGCACGAGCGTGATCACGTCGCCCGGCAGGAACGCAGCGACGGCGGCGCATGCGACGAGCGCGTAGCGCCTGCCCTTGCGCAGCTGTCGTGGGGTCACGACTCCCAGACGAGTGGCGCCGATGATGACCACGGGCGTCTGGAACACGAGACCCATCGCGAGCAGGATCGTGGCGGCGAAGCTGTAGTACGGATTCGCCTGGACGAGCGTGTTGAACTCGCTGGAGTTGAAGTTCACGAAGAAGCGCACTGCGGCGGGCAGCACCACGAAGTACCCGAAGGCGACGCCGGCGGCGAACAGGAACGGCACGGCGGTCAGCAACGGCATCGCGACGCGCCGCTCGTGTGGCTGCAATGCGGGCAGGATGAAGCCGTAGAGCTCGAACAGGATCACCGGCAGCGAGACGATCAGCGCGAAGTACAGCGTCACGGTGACCGTCGTCGTGAACGGTTCGCCGATGCCGAGCGTCGCTGGGTTGTCGCCCACGGGGTTGCGCGGCACCTTGGCGACGTCGGCCTTCAGGGTGGCGATCAGCGGCGTCAGCTGCGAGCGCGCCTGCGCGGAGAGGCCGCTGTGCGGCTTTGTGAGTACCCCGAGCACGGCCTGCGTGCCGGCGGCGAGGTTCAGCAGCCCCTGCTGCGCGAGCACCGCCTGCCCGACCGTCCCCTCGCCCTTGGCGACCTGCTTTTTCGTCTCTGTCTGTAGCGGTCCGTTGAGAACGTGCAGCAGCGCGTGGTTCTGCCACAGGCAGATGCCGAACGCCACCGCCAGCACGGCGACGCTGACGATCAGGCGCGTGCGCAGCTCTTCGAGGTGGTCGACGAGGCTCAGTCGATCCTCGTGGCCGATCGTGCGAATAGCGCTGGCCATAGGCCTTAGGAACCTACCACCGCGCCAGTAGCGGCCCGCGTAGCTAAAGGCCCCAGCTCCGCGCGTCGATGACGACTCAGAGCCAAATGGAATCCGAGAAGGACCCCGACATCCAGCGCCGCCGGCAAACGCCGGTGAGCAACCCCACAGGCGCCGTCTACGGCGCTCAGGGCCAGCCCACCGACAGCGCCTGCGCTCCCGCGCAGCTGCACATCTGCTTCCACTGCGCGGGCGAGTTGGTGTTCCCGCTGGACTGGTCCGAGGAGGGCCCGCGCCACTGGCGCATCGTGCTTCGCTGTCCCGAGTGCGAGTCGCGCCGGGAAGGCGTGTTCGACCAGACGGCGGTGGAACGTCTCGACGACGAGCTCGACCGTGGGTCGAGCGCGCTGCTGGGCGATCTCAGGCGCATGACGCACGCGAACATGTCCGAGGAAGTCGAGTTCTTCGCGCGCGCACTCGATGCCGACCTGATCCTCCCCAGCGACTTCTAGCGGTAGCGCTCGACGACGGCGTCGGCGACGAGGCACAGCAGCTCTGCGCGTCCGTCGGGAAGCACCGCCGGCAGCCCTCCCTTGGCGTGGGCCACGACAGCGAGCGCCTGCTCGCGTGCCTCGTCCAGCGCGCCGGTTGCAGCGATTCGCTCGCACAGCTCCTCGGCCTGGCTGCGGACCGCCGAGCGAGGACAGGTCGAACGCAGCGAGCTCGGGCTCGCGTTCGCGCGCGAGGATGAACGGCAGCGTGACGGTGCCGTCGAGCAGATCGGTGCCACGCGACTTGCCGGTCCGCTCGACAGGACCGGATACGTCGAGCACGTCGTCGAGCATCTGAAAGGCCAGCCCGATCCGCCGCGCGAAGGCGCCGAGCGCCGTCGGCGAGCCCGGGGGAGCCGTCCGCCGCCGTCAGCGCGCCCAGCCGGCAGGCCGCCTCGAACAGCGCGGCGGTCTTCAGCTCGCAGCGCCTGAGATAGCGCTCGACGGCGACGTGCGCGGCATAGGCGTCCTCGCGTTGCAGCAGCTCGCCTTCGGCGAGGGCGGAGCTGGCGTCGGAGAGCGCGCTCAGCTGCGCCGCGTCCTGGTTGCGCGCCAGCTCGGCGAACGCGCGTGAGAACAGCAGGTCGCCGGTGGCGATGGCCATCTGACGCCCGGCTACGGCGGCCACCGTCGGGCGGCCGCGACGCAGCAGCGCACCGTCGATCACGTCGTCGTGCACGAGCGTCGCCGAGTGCACGAGCTCGACGGCGACGGCGGCGCGAACCAGCCGCTCCTCCCCGTAGGGTGTGTCGGGGGGTCCTCCTGCGGACTCAGCGGCGAGCACCACGAGCAGCGGCCGCAAGCGCTTGCCGGCTGGGATCACGGTCGCATTGGCATGCGACGCGAGCGGCGTGCCGGCCTGCGCTGTCACCTGCCCGAGGTGACGCTCGATGCGCTCCATCCGCCGGCGCAGACTCTCGCCGCCGCGGCGCATGATCGCGTCGAGTCCATCCACGCCCCTCACGGGAACGCTGGCCGCCGTGCTGCCCACTGGGCTCATGATGCCCGTTCGGCGGGCACCGTGCCGGCGTGGATCGCGACGATCCCCCCGGCGGTGATCACGTAGCTGATCTCCGTCAGCCCGGCACGCTGCATCTCCGCGGCGAGCGCGGGCGGGCCGGGGAAGCGCTTGACCGAGTTGGGCAGGTAGGTGTAGGCCTGCGCGATCGTGGCATCGGCGCCTGAGCGCGCGCTCAGCGCACCGGCGACGCGGCCGAGCGCGGGAACGATGCGATCGAACCACAGCGCGTAGAAGTGCGACAGCGGAGCGCGGGTGGGGGTGGTGATCTCGAGCACGACCACGCGGCCGCCGGGGCGCACGACGCGCGTCATCTCCGCCAGGCCGCGGGCGAGATCGGTGAAGTTGCGTGCACCGAAGCCAACTGTCGCAGCGTCGAAGCGGTCGTCGGCGTAGGGCAGGTTCATCACGTCGGCCCATTCGAAGCGGGGCGCGAGCTGCGGGGCGCGAGCGGCGGCCTTGGCGCGCGCCCGGTCCAGCATGCCCTCGGCGAAATCGCTGCCGACGACCTCGCCGGTTGGGGCGACGCGGCGCGCAAGCGCGATCGCGAGATCGCCGGTGCCGGTGGCGACGTCGAGCACGCGGCTACCTGGGCCGACGCGGGCGAGATCGACTGCGCGTGCGCGCCAGCGATGATGCAGCCCGGCGGTCATGACGGTGTTCAGCAGGTCATATACGCCCGCGATGCGATCGAACATCGCGCGCACCTCGCCCGCTTCCAGCGTGTCAGCGCCGTCCCGGAGGCGAGCGGACACGCCGGTGCTACTTGAGTTGCGAGAGGAAGTTGACGATCGCTTCGAACTTCTTCGCCGGCAGGTTCTTGAACGACGGCATCGGCGCCGTTGGGTTCACGAGCGTGCGTGCAATCGCCTGGCGCGGTATCCGCGAGGCGATCTGGGTCAGATCGGGCCCGGGCCCGGAGTTGCCGTTGTCACCGAGTTTGTGGCAGGCCAAGCAGCCGGACTGCGCGACCACCTTGCGGCCTTCTTCGTACTCGGCGAGCAGGGTTCCGCCTGCTTCCTTGACCGCTGTCGGCGTCGCCATTTCGATCGCCGTCGGTGCGCCGGTATGCGCGCCCGAGTAGGTGAGGTAGGCCATCGCGCAGATCACGAGAATGCCGGTGATCGTCGCGACGGGGCGGCGCTCGGGGCGGCGCTCGGGGCCGCGGTCATAGAACGGCAGCAGGAACAGCAGGATCATGCACAGCGTCGGCACGCCGATCGTGGCGAGCGGCACGAGGCTCGGCGTCCTGATGATGCGCAGGAGCTCGAACAGGAAGAAGAAGTACCACTCCGGGCGCGGCACGTAGGTGGTAGTGGTGGGATTGGCCTTCGAGCCGAGCTCCGCGCCCAGCACCAGCGACATCGTGATGATCACTGCCATCACGACCACGGCCATGATCGAGTCCTTGGCGACCGCGTAGGGGAAGAACGGCTTGCCCTGAGCCTTCAGCAGTGCGTATTCGCGGAGGTACTCCTCCTTCTCGCGCTGGTTCATCGCCGGCGGAGCGGGTCGGAGATCGGGGGGGCGGGGGACATTAGACCTCGGTCTCGCGCAGCTCGTGGCGCTTCTCGGCTTTCGTCCATGGCGGCGCAGTCGTGCCGAGCTTGGCGACGAGGTACAGGTGCGCGCCGAGCAGCGCGGCGATCAAGCCTGGCACGAGCAGCATGTGGATCGCGTAGAAGCGCGACAGCGTGGTCGCGCCGAATTCGGAGCCGCCGCGCAGGAAGTCTGAAAGGTAGGGGCCGATCAGCGGGCCGGTGCCGTTGATGTTGACGCCGACAATCGTGGCCCAATAGGCGCGCTGGTCGAATGGCAGCAGGTAGCCGGTGAAGGACATCACCATCGTCAGGATCAACAGCACGACGCCGATCACCCAGTTGAGCTCGCGGGGGTACTTGTAGGCGCCGAAGAAGAACGTGCGGGCCATGTGCAGGAACACGAGCACGACCATCACGCTCGAGCCCCACTTGTGCATGCCGCGCACGAACTGGCCGAGGAACACGTCGTTGGTGACGTAACGGATCGATTCGTAGGCGCCGCCGGCTGGATCGGGGCGGTAGTACATCGCGAGGAACACGCCGGTGACGGCTTGGCTGAGGAACGCGAACATCGTCGCCGAGCCGAGCGTGTAGAACCAGTTGGTGCCCTTTGGCACCTTGCGGAACATCATCCAGCGCGCGGCGCCGCTCAGCGAGGTGCGCTCGTCGACCCAGTCGACGACGGTGATGCCGGCGTTCTTGGCGTCCTCGAGCGGGCCGGCGGGGCCGTTTGCCTGTCCGGGACGCGGCGGGGGCGTCTTCAGTGCGGCGGGGAGCGGGGGGGCGGGAAGCTTGGGCACGATGGTCTCAGATGTGGTGCGGAGCTAGAGTTTCTGGGCGCCGGGGCGGGACGGGTACATGTACTGGCCGATGCCGTCGAGCGGCTCGCCGGGGTCGCGCGGCGAGAAGCGTCGCAGCTGGCTGTTGACGCTGAAGCGCGGCCCGACTTCGACGTCTTCGCCGTTCACACGGGTGTAGAAGCGGTCGAGCGGGCGGACTGGAGGCCCACCCACCCGCCGACCCAAGAGGTCGTAGACGCCGCCGTGGCATGGGCAGATGAAGCGCTCGGAGGCATCGACCCAGCGCACGGGACAGCCGACGTGCGCGCAGCGGCTGGAGATCGCGATGTAGGGCGTGCGCGAGTCGACATCGGCGGCGTCGGTGTCGATTTCGGGGTTGAACTTGCGCATGTAGACCGTCGACTTGCCCGCCTCGCCGATGTTCGGCTGCAGCGTGATCACGACTGGTACGTAGTTGTTATCGGGGAACTGGTAGATGTTCCCGACGACTTCCCAGCGGTGCGGGTTGCTTTTGAAGATCGGGCCGAAGGCGAAGCCGAGCGCCGGCAGCGCAAACGACGCAGCGGCGATTGCCCCGGCCCCGTGGGCCGTGCCGGTCATGAAGCGGCGGCGGCTGATCGTCTCGCCTTCGAACGCACCGGGCATGCCGCGGTCGAGCGTGAACTTGGACTTGTGCTTGTCGCGCTTGTCTGGCACCGGGCGCAAAGAATACCTACGCGCGAATCAGGGCGGCGCGAGCAGCCCGATAGCGCTTGTGCGCATCGCCTCGATCGCCTCGGGGGCTCCCGCCAGCACGAGCTCCTTGGCCCTGGCGTGAGCCGCGCTGGGGCCCCAGCCGACGGCGCGCGCGCCGGCCCTCCACACGAGCTGAGCGAGCTCGGCGGCATCCGCGCCCTGCGCGAGCGCGCTGAGCGTGATCGTGTCGGCGAGCTCGGCCACCGCCGGCGTGTCTCCCAGCGCGACCAGCCGCGCCAGCCCGATCGCGTACAGCCGGTCGCCCGCGAGCAGCTTCAGGTCGTCCTCGGGCACCTGCACCACGCGCGGCGTGCCGTAGTGCAGCAGGTAGCCCTCGTAGATCGCCTCGACGAGCAGCTCGTACTCCTCGCGCTGACCGGCGGCGCGCGGCCCGCTCGCGGCGATGCTCGCCGGCGACTCGCCCGGCGCATGCCGCTCGATGGAGGGCGTCTCCCGAGCGGCTGGCGCGCCGTCCGCGCTCGCGCCGCCCTCGGGCTCGACGAGCGTCGCCATCAAGCCGCCTTCGCGGCACAGCAGCGCCCGCAGCCGCTCGAGCGCGCCGTTGCCTGCGCGCTCGGTCGCGATGCTCATGCGCTCGCCGGCTCGGGCAGGCAGGCGAACGCAGCGGCAGCCGCTTCGACGGTGCGCTCGAGCTGCTCGGCGGTGTGCGCGAGCGACGGGAACCAGGCCTCGAATTGCGATGGGGGCGGGTAGACGCCGCGCGCTAGCAGCTCGCGGCACCAGGCGGCATGCGCATCCAGGTCGCAGCTCTGCGCATCTGCGAACGAGGTCACGGGCTGCTCGCAGAAGAACACGGTCATCAGCCCGGGCATGCTGACTACTTGTATGGGATACCCGCTTGTCCCGTCGCCTGCCCACGAGGCGGCGGCTTCGCGCATGCCGCTTGCGAGCTGCTCGGTGACGGCCGCCAGCCGCATGTAGGCGGGCTCGTCGAGCAGCTCGAGCGTCGCGAGGCCGGCGGCAACCGCCAGCGGGTTGCCTGACAGCGTGCCCGCTTGGTAGACCTCGCCGGCGGGGGCGAGCATGCGCATCAGCTCGGCGCGGCCGCCGAGAGCCGCGGCGGGCAGGCCGCCGCCGATGATCTTGCCCATGATCACGAGGTCGCCCTGCACGCCCAAGAGCTCCTGCGCGCCGCCGCTGGCGACGCGGAAGCCGCTGATGACCTCGTCGAGCACGAGCAGCGCGCCGGTGGCGTCGGCGCGCTCGCGCAGCAGCGCGAGGAACCCGTCAGCGGCCGGCACCAGCCCCATGTTCGCCGGCAGCGGCTCGGCGACGATCGCAGCGAGCTCGTAGCGCTCGGTGGCCTCGAGCAGCGCATCTGGGTCGTTCCAGGGCACGATGATCGTGCTGGCGGCGGCGCTCGCGGGCACCCCTGGGCTGGCGGGCAATCCCTGCGTGGCAAGGCCCGAGCCGGCCTGCGCGAGCAGCCCGTCGGAGTGGCCGTGGTAGGCGCCGGCGAACTTCAGGATCGGCTCGCGGCCGGTGGCCGCGCGCGCGATGCGCATGGCGGTCATCGCTGCCTCGGTCCCCGAGGAGGTCATCCGGACCATCTCGACGTCGGGCATGCGGCGTACGACCTCGCTCGCGAGCTCGACCTCACCGGCTGTAGGTGCGCCGAAGCTCGTGCCGGCGGCAGCCGCCTCGGCGATCGCGGCGAGCACGTGCGGGTGCGCGTGTCCGTGGATCAGCGGCCCCCAGGAGCAGACGTAGTCGACGAAGCGGTTGGCGTCGACGTCGATCAGCTCGGCGCCCTCGCCGCGCGCGATGAACAGCGGCTCGCGGCCGATCGCGCGCATCGCGCGCACGGGCGAGTTGACGCCGCCGGGGATCAGCTCGAGCGCGCGCCGATAGAGCTCGGCCGAGCGCGTGTCGGTGAGCGACGCCGTCACGAGCCGCTCAAGCGTGCGCGCGCTCCCAGTTCTTGAAGTCCTCGGTGAAGTACAGCAGCCGGATCTTCTTGAACTCGGTGGAGGAGTAGAGCGTGGCGCGCTCGTGGATGCCGGTGCGCTCGGCGATCGAGTCCAGGACGGCGTCGCACTCCTCCTTGGAGCGCCCGTGCGCCATCGTGAACACGGAGTAGGGCCAGTCCTCGTAGGTGGGGCGCTGGTAGCAGTGGGAGACACCGCGCACGGCGGCCATGCGGCAGCCGATGTCGAAGATCTGCTCGTCGGGCACCTTCCAGACGCCCATGCCGTTGGCGGAAAAGCCGGCGCGCCGGTGGTAGAGGATCGCGGCGACGCGGCGCAGGATGCCCCGCTCCTGCATGCCGGCGAGATGATCGAGCAGGCGCTCCTGGGTCATCCCGAGCTCGGCGGCAGCGGCCGCATAGGGCTCTTCGACGACCGGCATGTCGCCTTGCAGCGCGCGGATCACGGCGATGTCAAGCTCGTCGTAGGGCTGTGGCTCGAGCTCGATCGGCTCCTTGACCTCGGCGGCGCTGGAGAGCGCGTCAGTGCCGCCCTCCATCTCCAGGTCCATGCGGATCTTGAACAGCCGCAGCGTCGGCAGCTGGCGCACGGACTCGGCGCCAGCCTCGTGTGCGAGCACCTCGAGCGTGCCCTCGAGGCCAAGCTTGGAGTCGGGCTCGGTGGCGATCGTGAACCACAGGTTGAACTCGTGGTTGCGCAGGTAGTTGTGCGAGACGCCGGGGTGTCCGTTGATCACCTGCGCGGCGCGATGCGGATGGTCAGGGTCAACCTTGGCGGCGACGAGCATCGAGGAGTAGCCGAGAGCGCGCGTGTCGAAGATCGGCGTTACCTGGCGGATGATGCGCTTGTCGAGCAGGTGCTGCACCCGCTGCATGACCTCCGCCTCGGTGACCTCGCCGAGCTCGGCGACGCGCTGATATGGCCGCGGCGCGATCGGGAAGCTGCCCTGCATCAAGTTGAGCAGCTTGCGGTCGGTCTCGTCGAGCGCGATCGCGGCACCGTCCTTGCGGCTGCGGATCTTCGGGATCGCTACGTCTGCTCTGCTAGCCATTTGGCTGCATCCTTTGCGTGGTAGGTGATGATCGTGTCGGCGCCGGCGCGGCGCAGCGAGGTCAGGATCTCGAGCACTGTCGCGCGCTCGTCGAGGTAGCCGGCGGCAGCGCCAGCCTTGACCATCGCATACTCGCCGCTGACGTTGTAGGCCGCAACCGGCAGCTGCGTGGCGCGCTTGACTGCGCGGATCAGGTCGCCGTAGGCGAGCGCTGGCTTGACCATCACCATGTCGGCGCCCTCCTGCACGTCGAGCAGCGCCTCGCGCACGGCCTCGCGTCCGTTGGCTGGGTCCATCTGGTAGCCGCGGCGGTCGCCGAACGCGGGTGTCGAGTCGGCTGCCTCGCGGAACGGTCCGTAGAAGGCGGAGGCGAACTTGGCGGAGTAGGCGAGGATCGGCGTGTCGGAGAGCCCCTCGCCGTCCAGCTCCTCGCGGATCGCGCCGACGCGCCCGTCCATCATGTCCGAGGGCGCGACGATGTCGGCGCCGGCACGCGCGTGGCTGGCGGCAGTCTGGGCGATCAGCTCGAGCGTCTCGTCGTTGTCCACGCTCGCGTCCTCGCGCAGGACGCCGCAGTGCCCGTGGGAGGTGTACTCGCACAGGCACACGTCAGTGATCACCAGCAGCTCGGGGATGGCCTGCTTGATCGCGCGCGTGGCGAGCTGCACGATGCCCTCGGGATCCCAGGCGCCGGAGCCGTGCTCGTCCTTCTCGGCGGGCAGGCCGAACAGCATCACCGCGGCAATCCCGAGAGCGGCGACTTCTTGCGCCTCGGCGACGAGCGCTGACAACGACAGGCGCTCGACGCCGGGCATCGTCGCGATCGGCTCGCGGCCCGGCCTGGCGCCTGTGCGATCACCGGAGGGCTCGGCCTCGGCCACGAACAGCGGCAGCACGAGCTGGCCGGCGCGCACGTCGGTCTCGCGCGCGAGTCCACGCAGGCTGGCGCTGGCTCGCAGCCTGCGCATACGCGTTTGTGGAAAGGCCACGCCTTCGAGGATACCCCGCTGGGAATCGTTTATCGGAGCGCCTGCGGCGCTCGTGCGGGCGTTCCGGCCGGCTCTATTCGACCTGTCGCAGCCCGACGCGCGCGAGCGCTCCGAAGACGGCGGCGAGCACCGCGAGGTGCAGGAGCGAGAGGCCGATCGCGGGCGAGGCGCCGTTGACGGCGGCGTCGAGTGCCTGCAGCGCGGCCTTGAAGGGAAACACGAACGAGATCGTGCTGATCGCGTCGTAGAAGCCGCTGGACACAGAGCCGGCTGGCACAAGCGCAAGGAAGGCGAGCGGCAGCGACAGCAGGAACCCCAGCAGCGATGCCGCTCGCACCTCGCGCGCGAGCGCGCCGATCGCCACTCCGAGCGCACCGAAGGCGAGTGCGCCAAGCGCGAGCGCCGCCAGCCAGAGCTCGGCGCGGCTCCAGTCGAGCGCGACGAACGCGCTGATCCCGGCGAGCATCGCGACAGCGATCGCAAACGCGGGGCCGGCGGCGAGCAGCGTCTTCTCGGCGAGCAGCGTCTCGCGCGAGACCAGCGCCCGACCAGCGCTCGCGGCGCCGCGAGCGCCGCGAAGCCCACCAGGCGCGCCTGCGCCGTGGCCCTCGCTCACGCCGGGCGGGCGACGGGTCAGGCGCGCGAGCGTGTGCTCTTCGCGCTCGAGCGCGACGCCGCCGGCGGCGAGCAGAACGCACATGAACATCATCGAGAGGGTCACCGCGACGACTACGGCGAACGTGTTCAGCGGCGTGCGGCGGCCGTGCAGCAGCACGCTGTTGACGCGGATCGGCTGTCCGACGATCGAGAGCACCTGCTTGGCCAGAGACAGGTTCTGTGCGGCAAAGGCGGCGAACGTGTCGATCCGTTCGAGCTGCGAGCGATCGCGCCCGCGTGGTTGGCGCGCGATGATGCCGCCGAGCGTCGGCGGTATCTGCGTGAGCCCGATCAGGTTTTCCGGCGCGCCGATGCTGCCGAGGTTGCCGCCGCTGAGCAGCGAGCCGATCGCCGTGCCGGCGGCCTTTTGGATCTGCGCGGAGAAGCCCAGGTTCGCTTGCGCCAGCGCGGAGTTGAGCGTGGACTGCACGAGTGACTGCTCGAGCGCGTTGCCGTCATAGAGCACTTCGAGCTGTGCTGCCTCTGTGGCAGAGGCGACGCGCGCGGCGATGTTCGCTGGGATCACCACGGCAGCAAGCGCTTCGCCCGATTTCACCTTCGCGACAGCCTCGGCGCGGGATCGCACTTCGACGGCTTGCACTTGGTCGAACAGCTGCCGCGCATAGGCGCTGACAGCCACGCGCTGGGTGCCGAGCTTGACCGTTTCTCCGGGCGGAGCCTCGTCGACGATCGCCACACGCGGACGCGACGGGCTACGGGAGATCGCGAGGCCGATCAACAGCGCGATCGCGACCGGGTAGACGATCAGCAGCGCGAGCAGCAGCCGCGAGCGCCGCAGGATCAGCAGGTCCTTGCGCAGCAGCCAGCTCATGCGTCGGACCCCGCGAGCGGCTGCCCGTCCAGTGTCGGCGCACTACTCGAGGCCGGCGCGCGCTCGCGCAGGAAGCGCACGAGCGCGCGCTCGAGATCCCCGTGCTCGCTCTCGCCACCCTGCGCGAGCAGCTCCTGCGGGCTGCCGTCGAACAGCAGCTGCCCCTGTGCGAGCACGAGCACGCGGCTGGCATACCGCTGCGCCTCGCTGACGTTGTGCGTGGAGAACAGCACGGTCGTCCCGCGAGCGACGCGCGCGGCGATGAACTCCCACAGGCGCTCGCGCTGATCGGGGTCGAGCGACGCGGAGGGCTCGTCGAGCGCGAGCACCGGCGGGTCGCCGATCAACCCGATGGCGACATTCACACGCTGGCGGTTGCCGCCTGAGAGTCGCCCGACCGGCTCGCTCGCTCGCTCGCCGAGACCTGTCTGCTCGAGCATCTGCGCAACCTTGGAGTGCGTGTCAGCGACTCCCTCCAGGCGCGAGAACAGCTCGATGTTCTCGGCGACGGAGAGCTTTGAGTAGAGCGCGGGCTGCTGCGGTGCCCATCCGACTGCCGAGCCGGTGAGCCCGTCGTGGCCGGCGGGACGGCTGACGGCGCCGGCGCTCGGCGGCTGGATGCCGACGACGATCGACAGCAGCGTGGTCTTGCCGGCGCCGTTGGGTCCGACGACCGCGATCAGCTCGCCGGCGTCGGCCTGGAAGCTGATGTCACGCAACGCTTCCAGCTCGCCGTAGTGCTTGGCAAGGACGTTGACGCTGAGGACCGCGCTCACAGCATTCCGCTGCCGCCGCGATCCCAGGGTTCGAGCGTGAGATGGCGACTGAGATAGACGGCCGTCTCGCGCAGCACCGCGAGGATCGGCAGCGCGAGCAGGGCGCCGAAGATCCCGTAGAACTGCAGCCCGAGGAGTAGCGCGAGGATCACGAGCAGCGGGTTGATCCGCAGCGTGTGCCCGAAGATCTGGGGCGCAACGACGTGCCCCTCGAGCTGCTGCAGGCCGACGAACAGCAGCGCCACCCACAGCGCTGTGATCGGTTTGGTGAACAGCGCGACGACCACAGGGGGCAGCGCGCCGAGGATCGGCCCGACGTATGGCACCAGCTCCATCGCCCCGTAGAACACAGCGAAGGCGACCGCGTAGGTGCGCCCGTCGGGGAAGATCCCGATCAGACCAAATACGTACAGCGCAATGCCGGTGGAGGCGCCCATGACGGTGCTGAACAGCAGCTGGCCGCCGACGTAGCGTGAGACGGCGCGCTGCACCAGATGCGGGTAGTCGTCGGCCTTGGAGCCGTCGCCGTCGGGCATCGTGCGTCGAATCAGCGCCCCGATCTTCTGGCCGTAGAGCAGCATGTACACGGACAGCACGAACACGAGCACGAGGTCGAAGATCGCACTGGCGACTTCGGTGACTAGCGCTCCCCCGAAGGACGCCAATTTGTTGGCGCTCTTGGCGACTTTGCCCTCGACGCTCTGCAGCGCCGTTTTGCCCTGCTTGACGACTTCGATGTGAATGCCGTGTTCGTTGATCTCTCGCTGGACGTTTCCGATCGTCTTGTTGGCTTCTTTGACGAGGCTCGGGAGGTTGTCCGCAAACGTGCGCACCTGATCGGAGATAGGGTTAGCGAGCAGGAACCCGATGCCGGCAAGCGCCAGGAAGAACGCGAGGTACACGGCGAGCACCGCCAGCCCGCGCGGAAGGCGCCCGCGGTGCAGGAACGCTACGGCCGGATTGAGGATCAGCGCGATGAGGCCGGCAATGATGAACAGCACCAACACTTTCCCGGCGGCTCTCGCGAGCGCCCACACCGCCAGCAGCGCCAGCGGCAACAGCACCAGCTGCACCCAGCGCGGGACCACCACGCGCGCCGGCTCAGGCGCCAGCGGCGCCCCGGAGTCCGTCAGCTCCTGCTCGTGCTCGCCGGGCGGCGTCGCCGACGGCTCGGGCTCGCCGGCTGTCGTGGCTGTCGGCTGCTGCTCGTGCTCGCCGCGCGCTGTGTCCGTCGGCGGCTCGGCCGCGACGGCTTTCTCGCCCTGCGGCGGCGATGCGGATACGCGTGTCACCTACCTCCCACCATCGCCAGAGTATGGCTGAGCCCGAGGCGGCCGCCGCGGACGCGGACGCGGTGAGGATCCTGTTTGCCGGCGACGTGGTCGGCGGCCTCGGGCGGCACACGCTGCTCGACTGCCTTCCGCTCCTGCGGGAGCGCTACGCGCCCACGTTCGTGATCGTCAACGGCGAGAACGCAGCGGGCGGCCTCGGGATCACGCCGAAGATCGCGAATCAGATGCTTGCGGCAGGCGTCGATGCGATCACGCTGGGCAACCACACCTATCACCGCCGCGAGATCTACCCGTACCTGAACTCCGACAAGCCGATCGTGCGTCCTGCCAACTTCCTGCGCAGTCAGCCGGGGCGGGGCACGTGCGTGGTGGAGCGCGATGGGACCCGTCTGGGCGTGGTCAACCTCAGCGGCAACCTGTATGTACGGGCGGGGCGCTCGGCGTTCACGGAGATCGAAGTCGCGCTCGGGGAGCTCGCCGGCGTCGACCACATCTTGGTCGACATGCACGCGGAGGCGACCTCGGAGAAGGTGGCGATGGGCTGGCACCTCGACGGACGGGTTACGGCCGTGGTCGGCACGCATACCCACGTGCCGACGGCGGACGCGCGCGTGCTACCGGGCGGCACCGCTTACATCACCGATGTCGGCATGACCGGCCCGCGGGGAGGCGTGATTGGGGTCAAGCGCGAGCAGGCGATCGAGTCGCTGCTGACACAGATGCCGATCCGCTTCGAGACCTCCGACGAGGACCCATGGTTGATGGGAGTGCTGGTCAGCTGCTCACAGCGGCTGCGGGCAGACTCGATCGAGCAGGTGCTGATGCCGCGGCCGCCAGCGGGTCGCTGAGGATTTCGCCCTCTCCGCTGAGACGTCCCAGCAGGGCGACGATCACGAGCGGGAAGAACCACGGAATGTACAGGTAGAACCAGTGTTCGATCCCCAGCTGCTCGGCGATGATCACGGCGCCGCAGGCCGCCGCCAGGCCAACCACGTCTGGGCGTCGAGGGACGACTGCGAGGGCCAGCGCGAGCGCGACCGCGAGCACCTCGACGATCTGCTCGAGCCCTTGCAGGCCATACAGGCCCCACACCGAGAACGGCGAGCCGCGGTTGGACTGGTAGGCGATCGTGCGCTGTAGATCTCGTGCAGGGAGTCGTGGCTGAACGCGGGGATCGACGCGAGCACGAGCGCGCCCGCGAAGCCCGCGCCATACACCGCCAGCGCGCGCACGCGGCGCGCACGCGAGAGCTCCTCCGAGACCGTGCGTGGCGAATAGCGGCGCGAGCGCCAGCGGCGCGAACTTGGTCAAGCCTGCGAGCGCTGCGAGGGAGCCGCGACCGGCGCGCGCGAGCTCGGAGCGGTAGCTGGCGGCAAGCACGGCGGCGAGCACGAGCGCGCCGACGAGGCTGTCGTTGGAGTTGCTCTCGAGCGCATAGAGCGAGAACGGGTACGAGACCCAGGCGTAGGCCAGCGCCACCCCCAGCGTCGGGCCGCGCATGCGGCGCCCGATCAGGAACAGCAGCATCGTCGCGAGCAGGTCGAAGAAGATCGCGGCGGCGTGCGCGGCAGGCAGGTCGTCCCATTTTCCGCTCCAGCCGAACACCTGCTGGAAGGGCACGTAGAGCTCGTAGTTGACCGGCCCGTAGGTGTCCCCGTGTTCGTTGTTGGAGGGATAGCCGCCGTAGAGAGACTTGCCGTCGACGATCCGCTCAGCGCCGATCACGCCCGCGTAGCCGACGTCGATCACGTTCGAGTCGGTGACGTTCAGCGCGATGCGAAAGCCGAGCAGGAACACGACGCCGAGGGCCAGCCACGGCGTCGGCACGAGCAGGCGCAGCGGTGGCGGACGCCTGCCCGGCGAGCCGCCTGCAGGCTGCCGGCGCAGCAGCGCGAGCATGCGCGCGAGCAGGTACAGCAATGGCGGGTAGGAGAGCGGCACCGAGGCGTATATCTGCGCGTGGTTGAAGAACGCAAGCGACACCGAGAACGACAGCAGCACCAGCAGGTCGAGGTGCAGCAGCGAGAACGGACGGCGGAAGTCGATGAAAGGCAGCATGAACAGCAAGCACAGCGGCAACCAGATGTACAGGGCGTTGACATGCCTGCCGAACGCGCCGGGGTAGCCGCGCGCCATCGTCCACGCGACCTGGAAGCCGGTCCACTGTTCGACCACGCGCCCGGAGGCGTCGTTGATGATCACCAGCCCGATCTCCTTCTTGCCACCGCGCGTGAAGTAGCTGACCTGCCATTGGAAGGCCCCCTTCAGGTAGACGTCACCGAAGGAGCCGCGGTATTCGCTGCGCAGGGCGCGCATCTTCGGGAGCCGGTTGGCGATCGCCAGGACCTTTTCGGAGGACAGCCGGTGCGCGGCCGGCGGCACGTTCGTGAGCGCCACGCCGACCGGCGTTTCGGAGCTGGTGGATGTCGTCAGCGTCGAGGTGTGCGTGGCCGTCTTCGCGCCGCCGGCGCCGGCCGGGTGGAACGCCACCGAGGCGGCGCCGGCGGGGACGGCCACGATCCCAAATGCGGCGCAGGCGGCTACGCCGGCCAGGGCAAGGAGACGCATTGGCCGAGCGTAACGTCGTCAGCGCGATCGATCGAGTCCGAAGTGTCCCAGCACGAGCGGGGCGAGGTCGCGGATCGCCCACTGTGCCGGCGGGGGCGCGGGTGGCGCCACCCCGCTGAGCACGAGCGCGCCGAGCGAATCGGAGGCGTGCAGCGAGCCGTGGCTACCGCCGCCGACGTGTGCCTGGCGACCCCAGTCCAGGAACTCATAGCCAGGCGCCGCGGACAGCAACACCTCCCCGGAGTTGGGGCAGCTGAGCGCCGCCCACGAGCGCGACAGCGCGTCGGGGTAGGAGGGCGTGAGCAGCAGGCCATCCTGGAGGCTGCCATCGATGGCGGCGAGCGCGCCGTCGATGCTCCAGCTGACGCCGCGAGGGTCGCGCACCGGGCCGCCAGGCGCGAAGCGCAGCTCGCCGTGGCGCGGGCTGGAGATGACGCCCTCACGGGGCGCGTCGTGTGCGTCGCGCTCGAGCCACAGCACGAGGTCGACGCCGTCGATGGCGAGCGCGAGCGCCACGACCGATGCGCGCATCGCGTCGCGCTCGGCCTCGTGCAGCGCGTAAACCATGGCGGCGCGCTGTGACGGGCAGACGGCGATCCGCGGCTCGTCGGGCGGCGAACCGCTGTCGGACCCGCGCGCGGGCCGAGACGGACCGAGCACCCCCAGCTCGGCGAGCTCGTCCTGGAGGGCGATCGTGTCCGTGACAGGCGCCTGCGAGTGATCGGCCATCGCGATCACCGCATGCTCACTCAGGAACTGCTCGACGCCTCCGGCCGCGTTCATCACGCGTGCGAGCTGCAGGTCGGCTTGGCCGATCGAATGGACCTGCGCGTCCGGTCCGTGCTTGTGCGAGTACCAGTCGTTGTCGGGGAGCGAAAGCAGCAGGAAGTCGAACAGATCGTGCTCGACCATGTACGCGGACACGCACCCGGAGTGCCGGTCGCGCACGCCCGGCATCCCCAAGCCGGAGCGACAGCCGGTGCGTTGCGAGGCGAAGATGTCGGCGTAGAACAGCTCGCGCGGCCCCATCACGGCGTGGCGCATGAGCGCCGAGGCGACGCGCGTCAGCGCGGTGTCGCGCTGCGGCTCGTGGCGGTGGCGACCGCGGTACATCAGGTAGGTCGTCCCGGCGGTGCGCACGTCGGCGTCGTCGAGCGTCTCGAACACCGTTTGCGTCTGCGCTGACAGATGCGCGCGGTTCATGTTGTAGACGGTGTCGGTGAGCTGGCGCGTGATCCCGAAGCGCTGGGCGGAGCGGAAGCTCGAGCCGTATTCGACGTAGCGGTGCTCTTCGCGATGAAACCAGTTCATGCCGGGGATCTCATGCTGGTCCTGGCTGACGCCGGTGACGATCGAGGCGGCGCACACGGGAGTGACCGACGGGAACGCGGCGACGCAGTCGGGTATGTAGTGCCCGCCGGCGATCAGGCGCTCGAGCACCGGCGCTGCGCCCGTCTCGATCGCGCGCTCGAGCATCGCGGGCGCCATCGCGTCGATCACGCACAGGACGAGCTTTGGTGGGGATGAGCTCACGGGCGCTGTATCAGCGGCGCAGGATGCGCAGTCCCGCGTACTTTTCATCGCCGCGCGCGCGTCCGCGCCAGGCGAACCAGGCAAGCAGCACGACGGCCACATAGCCGAGCGGGTGCAGTAGCGAGACGAGCGCGGCGAGCACGAGCGCGGCCGCGTCGAGGTAGATCGTCAGCGCCTCGCGCGCGGAGCGGTCGCTCAGGCGCGAGCGAGCGCGGACGATCACGGGCCAGGTTGCGCGCTGCGCGAGCGAGGCCACGAGCAGGCCGCCAAACACGCCGGGCCACGGGCTGTCGCCGTGCGCGGCGAGCGTGCCGGCGAACAGCAGCGCGCCTGCGCCGAGCCCCAGCCCGGTGAGCGATGCGGCGAGCGGATCGCTCAACGCCCTTCGGTCGCTCGGATCGACGATCGGCGCGAGCCTGAGCAGCAGCTGCAGGCCGTAGGCGAGCACCAGCGTTACCACCACGACGAGCAGCCACCAGTCCAAGCGCAGGAAGTGGAAGCGGCCATGGCCGAAGTCGACCCCCAGGGCTGCCCTCGTAGCGAGCGCTCCGGCGAGCAGCACCGGCAGGAACGGGCGCAGCCCGCAGGCGGCCGCGAGGCCGGCGCCGAGGCCGATGTAGAAGAAGAGACCGTTCATGCAGAGTGGGTTTGGTGGTGCGCTACCGTGCGGTAATGCACGGGCAGGACGATAAACGACGGGCCCGGCCGGCAGCCCACGAGCTTGCACGATACGAGGCGCTGTTCGCGGCGCGCACGCGCGGCATGAAGAGCTCGGCGATGCGCGAGATGATGGCTTTGACCGAGCGCACGGACGTGATCTCGCTCGCCGGCGGGCTGCCGGACACAAGCACGTTTGCGCCGGAGCTGTACGCGAAGTTGATGGCGAAGGTGGCGGCGGAGTCGACCGCTCGCGCGCTGCAATACGGCCCTACCGAGGGCATGGCGGCGACCGTCGGGTGCATCGTCGAGGTGATGGCGCGTGAGGGCACGCTGGTGGATCCCGCCGACGTGATCGTCACCACCGGCGGCCAGCAGGTGATCGATCTGGTGTGCAAGACGCTGATCGACCCCGGTGACGTGATCGTCGCGGAGGCGCCCACATACCCAGGCGCGGTGCCGACGTTCAGCGCCTATGAGGCAGCCGTCGAGCAGATCGAGATCGACGGCGAGGGCATGCCGATCGACGCTCTGGAGAGCACGCTCGACCGCCTGCACGCCGAAGGCCGCCGCCCGAAGTTCATCTACACGATCCCCAATTTCCAGAACCCCGGCGGCGTGACGATGTCGCTCGCGCGCCGGCGCCGCCTGGTGGAGGTCGCCCGCGAGCGCGAGCTGCTCGTGCTGGAGGACAACCCTTATGGGCTGCTGCGCTACGAGGGCGAGGCGCTGCCGACGCTGTACTCGCTCGACGCCGAGAACGCGAATCCGTCCAACGCCGGCGGCGCCTCGGACCTGGTCATCTATCTCGGCACCTTCTCGAAGATCATCTCGCCGGGGTTGCGCCTGGGATGGGCTGTGGCGCCGCGGCCGGTGCTCGAGAAGCTCAACCTCGGCAAACAGGGCGCCGACCTGTGCTCCTCGCCGGTCACGCAGATGTTCGTCGCGGCGTACTTCGGCGAGCGCGACGCCCATGGCGCGCCGGGCTGGATCGCGTACGTGGAGCGCCTGCGCGATCTGTATCGCAGCCGCCGGGATGTGATGCTGGAGGCGCTCGCTGAGCATTTTGGCGAGGGCGCCAGCTGGACGCGCCCGCAGGGCGGCCTGTTCATCTGGGCGACGCTCGACCAGCGGATCGACACGACCGATCTGCTTGCGCTCGCGCGCGAGAGCGAGGGCGTCGCATTCGTTCCCGGTCGCGCCGCCTACGTCGACGGGCGCAGCGGCGCCTGCTCGATGCGCCTGAACTTCGCGGGCTCGCCGGAGCGCGACATTCGCGAGGGCGTACGCCGGATCGGCAAGGCGATGCGCGAGCAGCTCGGCCTGCTGGGGTCGCTCACCGGCGCGGGCGGGCCGGCCGGCGCCGCCACGGGTGGCCAAGCTCCGGCCGGTGTCGCGGCGGGCAAAGCTTTGGCTGGTGAAGCGGCGGCCCAAGCGGGGGCGATCAGCGCCGAGGACGCGAGCGCGCCACTGGCGGATGTGGTCGCGCTGCCTCGCCGCGACGAGGCGCCCGCGGCACGCCGGCACCGGGATCGATGACGCTGGGCAAGAGGGTCGCCGTCCTCAAGGGCGGCCACTCGCTCGAGCGTGCGGTGTCGCTGCGCTCGGGCGCGCAGGTGCAGGACAGCTTGCAGCGGCTGGGCCATGACGTGGTGGCGATCGACGTCGGCACCGAGCTCGTCGCGCAGCTGATCGAGTCATCGCCCGACGCGGCGTTCATAGCGCTGCATGGCCCCGGCGGCGAGGACGGTGTCGTGCAGGGCCTGCTCGAGGCGCTCGGGCTGCCCTACACCGGCTCGGGGCCGAGCTGCATGCACACGCTGCACCAACAAGCTGCTCGCCAAGTACCTGATGCGCGAGGCGGGCATCCCCACACCCGCCTTCCATGCTCTGCGCGAGGCGTCGATCAAGGAGCTTGGGGCGGCGGCAGCGCTCGCGAGCGTCGAGTCCCAGCTCGGGTTCCCCCTGGTTGTCAAGCCCGCCAAAGGCGGGTCGGCGCTCGGCGTAAAGTTCGCACGAACCAGCGCTGAGCTGCCGGGCGCGATGGTCGGGGCGTTCTCCTACGATGACACGATCGTGCTCGAGCGTTACGTGGAGGGCCGTGACCTGGCGGTCTCGGTGCTCGACACGCCGGAGCGCGCGCCAGGCTCGCCCGCCTCAACGGATCCGGCCGCGGCGCGGGCGATGGCGCTGCCGGTCGTGGAGGCGGTGCCGCGAGACGAGCGCTTCTACGACTACGAGTCACGTTATGAGATCGGCATGACCACGTTTGTGTGCCCGGCTGAGCTCGAGCCGGAGACGACGGCGCGCGCTCAGGAGCTCGCGCTGAGCGTGTACGAGCTGCTCGGCTGCCACGGGCTTGCACGGATCGACCTGATGCTCGAGCAGCAGAGCGGTGAGCTGTGGGTGCTGGAGACGAACGTAGTCCCCGGCATGACCGCCACCAGCCTGCTGCCACAGGCCGCCGACGCCGCGGACATCGGCTTTGAGGAGCTGGTCGAGCGAATCCTCGCCAGCGCCTGGACGCGCTAGGAATCGCCTGCGGCGAAGTCCTCAGGGGAGACCTGATCCAGGAACTCCTTGAACTTCTCGACGACGTCCTCGGACTCCTCGACGTCGTGCTCGAACTCGATCGCCGACTCGGAGATGACCTCCTCGGCGGCGAAGATCGGCGCGCCGGAGCGGACCGCGAGCGCGATCGCATCGCTGGGCCTAGAGTCGATTTCGAGCTCGCGGCCGCCTACGCTGAGGGTGATCGAGGCGAAGAACGTGTTCTCGCGCAGCTCGGTGACCGACACCTGTGTGCACTTGACGTCCAGCTCGCCGAGGATGTCGCACAGCAGGTCATGGGTCATCGGCCTCGGTGTGCCGGCGCCCTGAAGCTTCATCAGGATCGACGCGGCCTCCGGATGTCCAATCCAGATTGGCAGGAACTTGTTGCCATCGACTGTCTTCAGGAGCACGATCGGCTGCTTGCCAACCATGTCGAAGCTGACGCCGTAGATCACCATCTCCTGCACAGGGGTCCTCCGAGCGGGGGGAAGTCAGAGTATAGGTACCGGCTGGCGCGCCGGTCAGCATCGCAGCCGCGCGGCACGGCTCTCAACGTGACGCGGCGCTCGAGCGTCTCAGCGGAAGCTCCACAGCTTGTTTCCGAGGAAGTTGAGCGGCATCGAGGCAGCCACGGCCAGCGCCTGGGCGGGCACCTTGGCGAGGCCGACGCCCTGCACGAACAGCGTCAGCAGCAACAGGCTGAAGGCCTCGGCAACGAGACTCACCACCAGGAAACGGACCGCCTGCGAGCGCGCCCGGCCATCTCCGGCGGCGAACGTCCAATGCCTGTTGAGCACGAAGTTGTTGATCACGGCGACCAGCCATGCGGCCACGTTCGCGGCGCGGTAGTCGAGACCGACTCCATGCACGAACAGGGTGTACACGGCCAGGTTGACGACGAACCCGATCCCGCCGACGAGACCGAAGCGCACGAGCTGCAGCCAGTTGCCTGGGCGGCGCATCCCGTGGAGCAGGCGAACGTGGGGCCGCAGCTCCACGGCCGTTGCTTGCTCACGCATCGCACCAGGGTAGCGACCCTTTACGCCGGACGGTATCGCTAGCCTTGACGGATGACGTGCATGCGCAAGGCGCTGGCGGCAATCGGCTGCCTGCTGTCCATGGCGGCGCTGAGCGCATGCGGCGAAGCGACCGTTGGCTCTCCCGCCAAGACCGGGAAGAAGACCTCCGCGGCCTCAGACCCCGCGCCAGCCAAGGCAGATCCGGCGCCGAGCGCCACGACGACGAACGCGGTGGCCACCACGCCGGCTGGCGGCGGGCGAGCTGGCGCCACCAAGGAGGTCGCCGACCCGTTGGAAGCGGAAAGCTACCCGGCGCCGGCCTCGGTCAAGCACGCCAGCGCCGCAACCCCCACGAAGGCCGGTGCGATCGTCGCGGCGGGCGCGCCCTCGAACGCTGAAGTACGCAAAGAGCTGGCGCAGATGCAGGCCGTCGAACGCAGCTCACGCAGCCAGCAGCGGCTGCAGTTGACGCCTGTTCCCGGCGGGGAGTCGATCGGCGGCAACGGTAGCATCCCGATTCCGACGAACGTCCCGGAAGTGGTGCAGAAGGTGATCGCGGGCGCGAACGAGATCGCCGACTTTCCCTACGTTTACGGCGGCGGCCACGCGTCGTTCGTCGACAACGCCTACGACTGCTCGGGCTCGGTCAGCTATGCGCTCGCGGCGGGTGGCCTCCTCGGCGCGCCGGAGACCTCCGGCCAGCTGGAGAGCTGGGGGGCGCCCGGGCCCGGCAGGTACATCACGGTGTACGCGAACGCCGGGCACACGTACATGTACGTCGACGGCATCCTCTACGACACAGCGGGACGCAGCGGCGTGTATGCGTCTCGCTGGCAGGTGCAGCCGACGGACAACGCCGGCTATGTGGTGCGCCACTGGCCGGGGCTCTGAGCCATCAGCCGAGCCGCGAGCCGGTCAGCCGTTCAGCGTGATGTTGCCGAGGACCGTCGTGGAAAGCGGGCTCTTGGCGGCGTTGCGCACGACCAGCCGCAGCATCAGCGCGAGCTTGTGCACGCTTGCGAGGCGTGTGGCGGTGCGCTTGGAGAACTCGATGTGCAGAGCGTTGTGACCACCCTTGGTCGTCACCAGGATCGCTTTCGCGATCACCGTCTCCGCGGGCGAGCCGGCAGGCAGGCCGGTGGCCGGCGCGCCGGTGATCCCGAGGCGGTGGGCGATGGCGCTGCTGAGCAGCACTTCGAAGTGCCCGGCGACCTGCTCGTTGACGGAGTAGCTGACGAGGAGGCCCTTGCGCAGGGCCGTCCGCAGCGTCTGGCGGACGATCGCCGCCGTGGCGATCGGGGCTGGGACGACGGTGGGCGTGCTGGAGGTGGCACCCCCGCCGGTGCTCGAGGTGGTCTGCCCTCCTGAGGCGCTGTTGCCGGGCGTGGTGCTGCCAGCGTTCGAGCCGGACGGCGCGGGGGGGCCAACGACGGTGATCTCCTCCGATACGCTGCGCGAGTTGCCGCCACTGTCGGTCACCGTGAGTGTCACTTTGTACAGCCCGCCGTACTGATATGTGTGAAACTCGCTCGCGTCGGCTGCCCCGGACACGGTGCTACCGTCGCCGAATTCCCACGCGTACACGGGGGCTGTGTAGGGCTCGTCCGCGGGCAGTCCCGTGCCGGCGTTCAGGGTAATGTAGGACTCTGTTGCGTTGAAGCCGACGATGTCACCGCTGGCGACCGGATTTGGCGCCGTGAAGTACGGTTCCAGAGAGTCCCCGGACCAGCATTTGAACCCCTTGCCCGATGTGAGATCTGCGCTGTCGAAGGCCCACGCTATGTAGTAGTGGCCGCCGCTGATTCCCTCATCAGATTCGGCCGCCGCATGCGTCTGCGGGCTTGGAGTAGGGGGGGTTTCAGGCGGCGGCCCGAAGTTGAACTGACACATGTCTCCCTGCTCGGCGTGCGTCGCGGTCTGATACCAGCCCGTCAGGAACGGGTCGACGACGACGTCCTGCTGCTCGAGATTGAGGTCGTTGATGATCACGTCCGCGAGACCCGCGGTGTATTCACCTTCCGGGTTCAAGCCGGAGAACTGGTTGGGCTCCTCCAGCTGCCTATCGTCCTGGCAGGCACGTGTCTGCGGGTCGCTCTGAGTCGTTTCGAGCGGCTGAAGGTGGAGGATCGTCCCGGCATTGCCCGCGATCCACGGCTGCACCACGTACGGTATCGGGCTGGCGCCACCGATTTCGAGCGCGGAGTGATAACCGCAGATGCCCGCTTCAGCGATGTGCGCATTGCCGTTTTTGCTGACTTCTTCTTCCAGAGCGGTGGAATTGGAGCACGTCGCGGGGTTGCTGCTTTCAGCACAGACCGTCACACCGGGCGGAGTCAGCAGGTAGTAAACCGGCGTGCCGCTCACACCTGGGAGCGGTGGGTCCACTGAGGTGATCATGTGGTGGAGCTCGGCCTGTATCTGGCTGTCCGTCAGGCACGCCAGCGGTCCGGGTTCGCTGCAACCACTCGCGGGGAACGGGTCTTTGTCGTTGTAGGAGCCACGAAACGTAGTCTGGTTGCTCGCGCGCCCGGTACCGTCCGTGTACTGGCCGTCGACCGCGAAGACATCTCCGAGGTTTCCGCTTTCGTCGCCTACGTTCACGAAGTACTGGTCGACGAGACGCTCCCATTCAGGCTTGTAAAACGTGCCCGGAGGATTCCAGTAGATGACGTAAGCGTCGGAGGAGTGAAGCACTGGGCCGCCGTGATATTCGAGCGGCGTTTCGGTCACCGTCGCGGGCATGCGGCGTTGCAGACCGTAGTTCCCCGTGATCACGGCCCCGGCGGGGGCCGCCGCCAGCAACGCAGCAAGCGTCGCGGCGAGGCCGCCTGCGGCGATCAGGCGCCGAGCGACGCGCACGGAAGTCAGCCGGAGGAGGAAGCGCACGAAGATGGTCACGAGCCTCTCATCGGCAGTGCAAGCCGGTTGCCTTAGCTCGGTGGACGGCCGTTCGAAACGGCGGGCGACGGCGCCCCGCGGCGCCCGCCATGCGTCCAAGGGACGCCTCGGCCCGACAGCAGCCTCTGCACGCGGCCGGCGGAGGCTTGCACGCGGTGAGATAATCGTCGCGGCGAGGACATGGCGAGCATCACCGACCACGAGACGGAGCAGATCGCGAAGGCCAACGCGACGGGGCGCACGCCGGTCGTGTTCATACACGGCCTGTGGCTGCTGGCGAGTAGCTGGGAGCGCTGGGCAGCGCTGTTCGAGGAGGCAGGCTACGCCGCCGTGATGCCGGCTTGGCCCGAGGACCCGGAGACGGTCGAGCAGGCTCGCGCGAACCCCGGCGTGCTCGCCGGCAAGACCGTCGGGCGAGTGGCCGCGCATTTCGACGAGGTGCTCGGCCGGCTCGAGCGCAAGCCGGCGCTGGTCGGACACTCCTTCGGCGGACTGCTCGCGCAGATCCTCGCGGGCGAGGGTCTCGCGGAGGTGACCGTCGCGCTCGACCCGGCGCCGTTTCGCGGCGTGCTCGCGCTGCCGATCTCAGCGCTGCGCGCGGCAAGCCCGGTGCTCATGAACCCGCTCAACCGCACGCGTGCGGTGTCCCTCTCCTACAAGCAGTTCCGCTTTGCCTTCGCCAACGCGGTCAGCGAGCAGGAGGCGCGCGAGCTGTATGACACATTCGCGGTGCCAGCAGCCGGGGCGCCGCTGTTCCAGGCCGCGTTCGCGAACGTGAACCCGCTGAGCGAGCTGAAGGTCGACAGCGAGAACCCCGCCCGCGGGCCGCTGCTGATCACATCGGGCGAGCGTGACAACATCGTGCCGTGGGCGATCGCCAACGCCTCCTACAAGCGCCAGGCGCGCAATCAGGGCGTGACGGAGATCGTTTCGATCGCAGGCCGCGGGCATGGGCTGACGATCGACAGCGGCTGGCGCGAGGTCGCCGAGCTGGCGCTGGCGTTCATCAAGCGCTTTACCTAGATGGCTGCACCGGTGACAGCGACGCTAGTCGTTGCTGACCTCGTAGCCCGCCGCGCGCAGCTCAGCGAGCAGCGCGTCGGTGTGGCTGCGCCCGCGCGTCTCGAGCGTCAGCTCGACGCCCGTCTCGCGCACGTGCAGCGGCATCGCTTCGCGCACGTGCGCGACCGTCACAAGGTTCGCGCGGGCCTGCGCGACCACGTCGAGCAGCTCGGCCAGTCCGCCTGGACGGTCGGGCACGAGTGTGAAGATGCGCACGCGGCGACCCTCCTCGGTTTCGTGGCGCAGCAACAGCCCCGCCAGCAGGCCGCTGTCGACATTGCCGCCCGACACGATCGCCACCGTCGTGCCCGCGATCGGCTGCAGGCGCCCGCTGAGCAGCGCCGCGACCGCGACCGCGCCGGCACCCTCGGCGATCAGCTTGGCGCGTTCGGCCAGGAACACCATCGCGGCGGCGATCTGCTCCTCGCTGACCGTCTCGAGCGTGTCCAGTAGCTCGCGCAGCAGCGGCAGCGTCAGCTCGCCCGGGCGCTTGATCGCGATGCCGTCGGCGATCGTCGCTCCCGGCGAGAGGCTTTGCTCATCGGGCACGACGCCGTCTGCCAGCAACTGCGCATACGGCGCGCACGCGCGTGCCTGAACGCCCACCAGCTCGACGTTCGCGCCAGCGCGGCGCAGCGCGATCCCGATCCCGCTTGCCAACCCGCCACCGCCGACCGGGACGACCACGCGCGCAAGGTCCGGCACGTCCTCGAGCAGCTCCAGCGCGAGCGTCGCCTGACCAGCGATCACGTCGAGATCGTCGAATGGATGCACGAGCGCGGCGTCGGTGCCCTCGGCTCGCTGTCGAGCCAGACCGAGCGCCTCCTCCACCGACGCGCCATCCAACTCAACACTCGCACCCAGCCGCTGCACCGCGGCGACCTTCGACACCGACGCGTCGCGCGACATGAACACCTCGCAGCTCACGCCGGTCAGGCGTGCCGCCCGCGCCACCGCACGGCCGTGGTTGCCGGCGCTCGCCGTCACCAGTCCCGCCGCAGCGCGAGGGCCCAGCGCCGCGACCTTGCTCAGCGCGCCGCGCAGCTTGAACGAGCCTGTCTCCTGCAAGCACTCGGCCTTCAGCCGCACCTGCATGCCGGCGGCCTCGCTCAGGTCCGTGCACGCGAGCGTCGGCGTGCGCGCCGCGGCGGCCAGGATCGCCCGGCGAGCGCCGTCCAGATCGGCGCGCGCGATCAGCTCCGACGCCAGACGCGGGTCTGACGCGGAGCTACCGGTGAGGTCACCGATGGTCACGATCTTGAAGGTATAGGTTGCATGCCTTATGGCGCGGAGGTACGTTTCGGGTGTGGCCCGGCTGGAGGAGATCCTGGCGCGTCTGGAGCCCCCGCTAGGCGGGCTCGCCGGCGAGCCTGTGGCGTTGTCAGGCGGTATCACCAACCATAACTTCCGTGTCACGCTGGGGGGCGAGGACTACGTCGTGCGCGTGCGCGTGCATGGCCGCGACACCGAGCAGCCCGGCATCGACCGCGCGACCGAGCAGCTCGCATGCCGGCTCGCAGCCGACATCGGGATCGCGCCGGAGCTGATCGCCGCTTTCGACGACTGCCTGGTGACGCGCTTCGTCGCATGCGACCCGCTGATCCCGAGCGAGGTCGCCGCGCACGTGCAGGAGCTGGCGCACGCGCTGCGCAGCTTTCACGACTCGCCCGCCACGCTGCCCGCACGCTTCTGGGTCCCCGACCTGCTCGACGACTACACCGCGCGCATCCGCGAGCGCGGCGTGCGCCCGCCCCCCGCCTACGGCCGTGCCGCCGCGGTGGCGGAGCGCATCGCCGCCGTGCTGTCACCAGCCGAGCCCCGGCCCTGCCACAACGACCTGCTCTCCAGCAACATCATCCGCGCGCATGCCGGCGGAGTGCTGATCGTCGACTGGAAGTACGCCGGCATGGGCCATCCCTACTTCGACCTCGGCAACCTATCGGTCAACAACGACTTCAGCGAAGCCGACGACGAGCGCCTGCTGCGCGCCTACATCGGCGCACCGCCGAACGACGAGCGCCGCGCGGCGCTCGCGCTGATGCGCATCCTCTCCGACGCGCGCGAGGCCGTATGGGGTGTCATGCAAGCGGAGATCTCAGAGCTCGACTTCGACTTCGACCGCTATGCGCGCCTGCACTTCGAGCGCCTCGAAGCCGCGAGCGAGGAGCCGCGTCTGCGGGAGCTGCTCGCCGCCGCGGGCGCCGGGTCGGCTCGCGAGCGAACCCGAGGGGCATGACGGTCAGACCGCGTGAGCTCAGCCGGGCGCAGGCGCGTGCGCCTGCGACGCCTTCGCCGTCGGATCCAGATCCGCGAGGCTCAGCGGACGCGCCGGCGGGCGCTCGAGGATCACGCGCGTGTCCACTCGCAGCATCTTGTCCACGTGCAGCAGCTCTCCAGAGTCGAGCAACCGCCAGCCGGGGTCCGCGTCCATGCGCTCGCTCGCGATCACCACCAGCGGCCGCGTTGCTCCGGCAGCGGCGCGCACGCGCGTGCCCAGCCTGCTTCGTGCGCCAGCGGCTCGCCGGAATCGCGCTCAGCACATACAGCGGGTGCGTCTGCGGGTAGCGCAGCGCCCACAGCCCGTCGCGGGCGCCCAACAGCAGGTTGATCGCGAACACCGGCAGGTTCGCCGCCACCCACCCGCACGCGGCCTCGATGCCCGCGCCGATGTCCCCGTCGCGAGCTGCGATCTCGCGCGTGATCAGCGCGAACAGGCGCTCCGAGTCCGTGTCTCCCTTGACCAGACGGCGGTCATCGCCAAGTTGCGCATCGAGCGCAGGCAGATCCTCGACCACGCCGTTGTGTGCGAACAGCCTGCCCTGCTGACGAAACGGATGCGTGTTGCGCACGTCGAGCGCGCCCGTCGACGCGAAGCGAACGTGAGCCAGGAACGTGCTCGAGCTGACCTCGCGCGCCTCGCGCGCGAAGCGCCGGTCGCTGTAGGCCGCGTGCGCCTGCTTGCTGACGTGGGGAACACCCTCGCCATCGAACCAGCCCAGCCCGGTGCCGTCCGGCTCGCGGTGGCTCTGCACGGACAGGCTGTCAGGCGCGTCAAGCAGCCAGAACGTCGCCCTGGCGGGTTCTTCGCCGGCGCTCATGCCGAACAGGCGACACATAGCTCGTCACGATCGCAGGTGTGACCGTCACAGGTGTCGCCGTCGCTTGAAGCTGCGACGATGTTGGACATGGATGCGATCGAGCCTCGCACCGTTTCGCTCCACGGTCGACCGCTGACGTATGTACAGGCGGGCAGCGGCCCGCTGTTGCTGCTGATCCATGGGATGGCGGGCACGTCTGAGAGCTGGCAGGCGGTGATCGAGCCGCTGGCGCGCCGTCATACGGTCATCGCTCCCGACCTACCCGGGCATGGAGCGTCCGCGCCCGGGCGGCGGCGACTACTCGCTCGGGTCGCTCGCCGCAGGCCTGCGCGACCTGCTCGTCACGCTTGGGCATGAGCGCGCGACGCTCGTCGGACACTCGCTCGGCGGCGGGATCGCGATGCAGTTCGCCTACCAGTTCCCCGAGATCACCGAGCGCCTGGTGCTCGTCTCCAGCGGCGGGCTTGGCCGCGAGGTCAGCCCTGTCCTGCGCGCCGCCGCGCTGCCGGGAGCCGATCTGTTCATCGCGGCCACGGCCGGGCCGGGGCGCATCGCCGGGTCGGCGCTCGCGCGGGGCTTTGCGACCATCGGCCTGCACCCAAGCGCCGACATCGCCGAGGTCGCGCGCGGATACGCGTCGCTCGGCGACCCCGGCCATCGTGCCGCGTTCCTGGCGACGCTGCGCGCGGTCGTCGGCACCGAAGGCCAGCGGGTAGAGGCAGGCGATCGTCTGTATCTAGCCGGCGGCGTGCCCGTGCTGATCGTTTGGGGCCGTCGCGACCGGATAATCCCGGTCGCGCACGGCGAGAGCGCGCACAAGGCGATCCCCGGCAGCCGCCTGGAGGTGTTCGACGCAGCCGGCCACATGCCCCAGCTCGAGGTGCCCGCGCGCTTTGTCGCCGTGCTCGAACGCTTCGTCGAGGAGACGGAGCCCGCGCAGTGGAGCTCCGCGGAGTGGCGCTCGCGGTTGATCGCCGCCAGCGCGGGCAGGAGCCAGGAGCAGCCCGTCACTTTGACCAATGGTTCGAGAGCCTGACGAAAGCCTGACTATAAGAGCCTAACCGGAGCGACCTGCTATTTGCCGGGATGCGCCAGCGGCGCGGGCGCATCCTTGCGCTGGCCGAAGAACGCCTCGATCGCCGCCGAATCCAGCGGGCGGGCGAACAGGAAGCCCTGCCCGTGGTCGCACTCCTCGTCCTTGAGCAACGACAGCTCGTGCTGCTGCTCGATGCCCTCGGCGAACGTCTCGATCGAGAGCGCCTTGCCGAGCTGCACGAGCGTGCGGATCAGCGTCTCGCCCTCCTTGTTGTGCCTGAGCCCGGCGATGAACGAACGGTCGATCTTGAGTGCGTCGACAGGGAACCTCTGCAGGTGCGCGAGCGAGGAGTAGCCGGTGCCGAAGTCGTCGATCGCGATGCGCACGCCGAGCTGCTTGATCGCCGCCAGCCGTCGCACCGTGTCCTCGATGTTGCGCATCAGCGTCGTCTCGGTGATCTCGATCGTGAGCGCCGCCGGCTCCAGCTCGCTGAGCGACAGCGCGGTTTCGATGTCGGTGATCAGCTCGTCGGTGTCGAGCTGGCGACCGGAGACGTTGACCGCCATCGCGATCGGGTAGCCGGAACGCCGCCACGCGGCGGCCTGGCCGCATGCCTCGCGCAGCACCCAGCGGCCGACCTCGGTGATCAGCCCCGTCTCCTCGAGCAACGGAATGAACGCGTCCGGCTGGACGATCCCACGCGTCGGGTGCTTCCAGCGGATCAGCGCCTCGACCCCCGTCGGGGTCATGTCGCTGAGCGCGAACGTCGGTTGATAGGCGAGGAAGAACTGCTCCTGCTCGAGAGCTTCGCGGAGATCCATGTCGAGCTCCATGCGGTTCTGCACGCTGTCCTGCATCGCGGTCTCGAACACGGCGTAGCGGTTCTTGCCGTCCCACTTGGCGCGGTACATCGCGATGTCGGCGTCGCGCAGCAGTTCCTCGGCGGAGTTCCGCTGCCCGGCCGCGATCCCGATGCTCGCCGTGACCGTCACACGCGTCTCCTCCTCGTCGCCCAGCTTGAACGGATGCGCCAGCGCCTCGAGCAGGCGCTCGGCCACGAGCTCCGGGCCGGCCGCCAGCGAGAGCTCCTCGGCGATCACCACGAACTCGTCGCCGCCGAGCCGGCCGAGCGCGTCCGCCTGCCGTACGACCCCCTCGAGCCGCGCGGCGACGGCGCACAGCAGCTCGTCGCCGACGCCGTGGCCGAGCGTGTCGTTGATGCTCTTGAAGTTGTCCACATCGATGAACAGCGCCGCCACCGGCGTCTGGCTACGGGTCGAGCGCGCGAGCATCTGCTCGGCGCGATCGAGAATCAGCGTGCGATTGGGCAGGCCCGTCAGCGGGTCGTGCGTGGCCAGGAAAGCCAGCTCCTCCTCGCGCCGCGTCAGCTCTTCGTCGGCGCGGCGGCGCTCGGTCTCGAAGCATTCGCAGACCCGCAACAGGTTGAACTCGACGCTGAGCTGCACCATGTTCAACGCCTCGGCCAGCGCCTGCGCCGAGACCTCGCACTCGAGCGCGATCTCGCGCAGCACGTCGGCCATCACGTTGCGCCACCACAGCGAGCGCCTGGTCACCTCGGTCAGCGAAGCGGCCCTGTGGGCGGCCAGCTCGCCGAAGATCTGGGAGGTCTCACGCGCCGCGGCGTTGGTCACCTCGAGGCCCTCGCCAGCGATCCAGCGGGCGACGGCGCTGGTGGAGCTCTCGCAGATACGTTCGAAACGGTCCTGCACCATTGCGTCGACGGCCTCGCCCGAGTCGGCGGTGCGGGCAACGGTCTCCTTGAGGACGTCGTCGGCGCGCGCCAGCAACGCCTCGCCGAGCACGCGCAGCTCCTCCGGCGGCTGCTCGGGTGGGGCCGTCGGCGGAAGCGGAACCCGTATCGGGCGTTCCGTCTGCGCGCGTGAAGCCTTCATCTCGAGGTAAGACATCGGCCGCCATCGGCGGTTCCTAAAGGCTTGAGTCGCCCGAATCGGACCGCGGCGCGGCGCTTTTTACATAGTGAAGATCCCGTGATCGCGTGCTCGATCTGGATTTCGGAGTGGTAGAAGGCGCGTACCTGCCCTCGATGATCGGAGATTTCGTGCGCCGCATCCCTGCACCGCTGTTCACCCTTCTGGCGCTCATTGCAACGTGCGCGAGCAGCCTCGCGCTATCCACCACAGCCGCTGCGTCGGAAAGCGCCACGACGTACACGCCGGAAGCGCCGGTGGTGGACACGGTGTCAGGAGGGCCATGGAACACGTCGCAGGGCGACCCGTCAGCCGCCAGCGCGTACGCGAGCTCAGATCTCCTCCCCAGCTTCAGCTTCGGCGGCAGTGAAACGACGCTTGGAGGTGTCAGCGAGCCGAACGTCGCCGTATACCCCGGTACGGGCGCAGTGCCTTACCCAAGCGGGGCCGCCGGAACCCCCGGCCCGCTGGACGGCTACTGCTCGAGCCTCGGCGCAAACCCCGAGACCGGCTCGCCAGTCTCGCAGCCGGCGGGCAGCTCGCTCCCGTTCTCTCCCTATTACTTCCCCGACGTTGTGCGCAACGCCGATGGCTCGCTGACCGGCTACTTCGACTACCGGCCGAAGGACGCCGACGAGGCGATCACCGTCGCGCGCTCCACCGACAACGGCAAGAGCTGGACGAGCGAGGGCAAAGCGCTCGAGCAGAACCCGGGCTACTGCCCCACGGCCGACACCAACGACGACGGCCAGGGCCACCCATATGTGGCGTCGATTGGCGCCAGCACCAAGCTGTACACGCTGCAGCGCCCGGCAGGCGACTACGAAGGCGTGGGCCTGCTGGTCCACAACGTCGAAGCAGCCGCCGCAGACCCGCTCGCGGCCCTGCCAGCCAGCGAATCGGTCGGCATCGACCCGAACACGTACGCCGAATCCGAAGTCGAAGTCCCCACCAGCGGCGGCGTGAGCATCCCCGTGTCGACGCTCGGTAGCGAAGACTCCCCCGAGCACATCGTCGCCGGCCCCTACGAGGACTACGACGCGGCAACCCCTTCGCAGTCGATCATCACCTGCACCGGCACGAGCCCGTCACCGGCCGAACTCACCGGCTGCACCGTCGCGGGCGCCAGCTCGCTGAGCGTCAAGGCGCACGACGACATCGTCCAGGTGATCGCGACCGCGAACCCCGAAGAAGTGACGGCCAAAGAACCCAAAAAAGGCGCGACCTACACGATCCCGACCGGCCCCAACAAGCCAACCGGCGAAGGCGGGCTTGAAAAGCTCGGCTTCCTCAACGGCAACTCGGTCGTCTCGCCGTTCACCACGTTCATTCTCAACGAAAACGCGCCCAACCGCGTGTACATCGACGGTGTGACCGTCTACTGCTCCCAGTCGAATGCCAACCCAACGACCAAAATCGAGAACTGCACGACGGCCGACGGCGCGCCGCTGACCGTCTACCAGGGCGACGCGATCACAGCCGACCCGATTCTGCCGCCTAACGCGACGGTGACGACCGGGCTGAAGGCGCCCGACGGCATCGTCGGAACGCTGCCGAGCTATCCCGGCGCGCCCGCCGACTCAACCGTGGTCCTGTACACGGAGAAGCTGCTCGCTTACTTCATCGTCGGTACGACCAACGGCTCCGTCAGTGGCTCCACCTTCAAAGCCGGGACCGTGGCTCTGCCGGCATCGACGATCAACTACACGCCGTCGGTGCATCCGAGCGAGCCGCTGCCCAGCAGCGGCTCCTTCAAAATCTATCTCGGCACCGCCGTCGGGTCACCGATTCAGGAAGTGACATGCACCGGCCTGGCTCCCGCTACACAGTCCGGCGTACCGGCGGGAAGCGAGAACCTCACCGGCTGCACCGGCGGCACGGGCTCCGTCAAGGAAGGCAACTGGATCGGGGGGCCAAACGCCGCGGTCGCGGCGGTCTCGACGCTCGAAAAGATCGGCGAGGGAAAGAACACCTCATCGAAGGGACCGGAGAAGCTGTTCGCCAACAACGAGGACTACACCGTGCTGCGTGCCGCCTACACCGAAAACGGCATCAACTTCACCGATCTCGGGCCGATCAGCGGCACGACCTCGGGCACCGGCAACGACGCGGGCTCCTACAACGACATCTCCAACCCTTACCAGCAGACGAGCCCGTCGAGCAGCAGCCCGACGAACCTCGCCCCCGGCGAAGCTGACACGACCGAGCTGCGCTTCATCGGCTCGCGGGGCACGATCATCACCAACCCCAACGGCAGCTACGGGATGTTCCTGTCTGGGGCGTGGGCGACCGACGGCGACAGCGACGCCTTCAACCAGATCTTCTACACCAGCTCCACCAACGGCAAGGAATGGTCGGTGCCCAAGGTGGTGGTGAGCACCGACTACAGCTTCTCAGCCTCCGCCAAGCAGGACGAACAGCTGGCCAAAGGCGAAGACGATCCACTCGGAGTGAGCGCCTACTACTCCGGCCGTGCATACGGCCCCGCGGTCGTGCAGAACCCCGACGGATCGCTGACGATGGTCTTCAGCGGCTATCGCCTGCCAAAACCGATCACCACGGTCGGGACCGTGCTCGGGACGAACCCCGAAGCTCGCTACACGATCGGCGCGAAAGACCCGGCGCTGTACCGCAACATCCTCACGCTGCGCCTGAACGCGAGCACCTCGCCTGGCGTCGAAACGACGACTTCGGCCGGCTCGTCCAATAGCGGCAAGGGCGGCGTGGGCACAGAAGTCACTTACACCGCTACCGTCGCCCCGGTGGCACCTGGCGCCGGCACACCCACCGGCAGCGTCTCGTTCTCCGACAGCTATGGCCTGATCCCGGGCTGCGGCGCGGAGCAGTTGAGCCTCGGATCCCCCGACACCGCCACATGCACCACGCAACTGGCGCACACCGGCAGCGACGAAGTGAGCGCCTCGTACTCCGGCGACGCGAACTACGCCGGCTCCACCGGGTCGACGGGCGAGACAGTCACCGAAGCGCCCGCGATCACCTCGGCCGACGCGACGAGCTTCACGCAGAACGTCGCTGGCAGCTTCACCGTAACCGCCACCGGTACGCCACAGCCAACGATCGCAGAGAGCGGTGCGCTGCCTGCCGGCGTGGAGTTCAGCGACGGCGCGCTGTCGGGCACCCCGACGCAGATCGGCACGTTCAAGCTCACTTTTACCGCTCACAACGGTGTTGGCAGCGACAGCGTCCAAGAATTCACCCTGACCGTCCTCGGGCTGCATGTGACGACCGGCTCGCTGCCGGAGGCGACGCCCGGTGTCCACTACTCCGTGCAGTTGCAGGCGGAAGGCGGCGTCGGCCCTTACCGCTGGTCGAAATCGGAGACGCTGCCCAAGGGTCTGAAGCTGACCTACTCAGGTTTGCTGACCGGTACGGTGAAAGTGAAGTCCGACCCGGACGGAGGCTCGTTCCCGATCACCGTGACCGTCACCGACCGCACGAAGAAGGTCCATCAGAAAGCCTCAGCCGCCTTGACGTTGGACGTGTCGTGACGGCGAGGCGCGCTCGCGCTCCTAACCCTCCTCGAACGCAGGCGCGGCCGTCGCCAGGTCGCTGTCGAGCGCGATGTGCGGCAGCCGGTTCTCCATCCACGCCGGCAGCGTCCAGGTGCGGCGGCCGAGCAGTTGCAGGACCGACGGCAGCAGCAGGCTGCGCACGACGAACGCGTCGAGGAACACGGCGCTGGCGAGGCTGAGCCCGAATAGCTTCAGGACGCGTTCGTCACCGACCGCGAAGGAGCCGAACACGCAGATCATGATCGTCGCCGCGGCTGTGACGACCCGTCCGGTTGAGGCAAGGCCGGTACGCACCGCCTCGTGGGGATCGCGCGTGCGGGTCCACTCCTCGTGGATGCGCGACACGAGGAACACCTCATAGTCCATCGACAGGCCAAACACGATCGCGAACAGCATCACGGGTATGAACGCTTGGATCGGGGCGCCCTTGACCCCGAAGATGCCCCCGAGCCAACCCCACTGGAAGATCGCGACCACGACGCCCAGCGAGCCGCCGATCGACAGCAGGTTCATGACCGCCGCCTGCAACGGGATCACGAGCGATCTGAAGACCACGAGCAGCAGCAGCGCGGACAGCAGCACCACGATCCCCACGAACAGCGGCAGCTTGCTCGCGAGCACGTGGGTGAAGTCGATCTCTGCGGCGTTGGCGCCTCCGACGAGCAGCGTCGTGCCGGTGGTTGAAGCGAGCGGCGGCAACGTGTGCTCGCGCAGCGTCGTTACGAGTTCCGTGCTCGCGAGCGCCTGTGGCGCGGAGCGCGGGTAGACGTTGAAGACCGCCGTCAGGCCCCGCGGGCTCAGGCGCGCAGCCGACACGGCGGCGACGTCGCTGCTGGCGCGCACCGCGGTTGCGATCTGGGCGAGCGCCGCGGCGTCCCCCCGGTGGGGCAGGCTCGCCACGAGCAGCAACGGCCCGTTGACGCCGGCGCCAAACCCCTTCGCGAGCAGATCGTAGGCCTGGCGAGTGGTCTGAGCCGGAGGGTTGTTGCCGGCGTCACTGTTGCCCAGGCGCAGCGCCAGCGCGGGCGATGCGAGCGTGAGCATGATCGCGAGACCCGCGATCATGCCCTGCCACGGGTGCCGTTCGATCAGGGCCGACCAGCGTGCCCAAAAGCCGGTCGGGGCGCTTTGGGAGACGCCAAGCGCGGCTCCCGTGCTCCGCGCCCGTCCGCGGCGGCCGCGGCGGCGGACGATGCGCTCACCAAACCGCGACAGCAGGGAGGGCAACACGGTCAGCGCGGCGAGCATCGTCATCAACACCGCCAGCGAGGAGGCGACCGCCAGGCCGTAGAGGAAGGAGACGCCGAGCGCAAACTGCCCCAGCAAGGCGATGATCACGGTTGCACCGGCGAACAGCACGGCGCGACCGGCCGTGTCCATCGCTCCGGTGGTCGCAGCCTGCACATCTCCGTCGCGCAGGTAGTTCTCGCGGAAGCGGGTGACGATGAACAGGGCGTAGTCGATCCCGACGCCGAGGCCGATCATGGCCGCGAGCTCTGTTGCGAAGCTGGGCATGCCGATCAGCCGCGAGCCGAGGCCCGCGAGACCGATGCCGCTCCCGAGGCCGAGTAGCGCCGTGACGATCGGCAGGCCCATCGCGATCAGCGAGCCGAACGTCACGAGCAGCACGATGATCGCCGCGAGCAGGCCGATCGCGGTGGCGGCGCCGAGCGAGGGCTTCTGGACCTGTTCGATCGCCAGGCCTCCAAGCGCCACCTGGAGCGTCGCCGAGCCGGCGCTTTTGGCGACGCTGATCACACGTTCGGTGGCCGCCGGCGGAATCAGGTTCGCGCGTTTGTCGAACGTGACAGTTGCGAACGCGATCTTGCCGTCAGGGGAGATCGTCCGCGCGCCGTTGGCGGTGTAGGGACTGCTCACGCCGGTGACATGCGGTAGCCGCGCTATCGCCGCGAGCATCGGCGCGACCCTTGCGCGGACCGCGGCGTCGGTGATGCGACCTTGGCGGACCGCGATCACGATCTGGTCGGCATCGCCGGCTTGCGCCGAGAAGTCACGCCCGAGCAGATCGGCCGCACGTTGCGATTCGGTCCCAGGAAGCGAGAAGTTGTTGGAGTATTCGGTGCCGACCGCTGTGGAGATCCCGAGCGCGGCGATCAGCAGCAGCACCCAGCCGATGACCACCATCCGGCGGTGGCGCACGGCCACTCCCGCGACGCGCGCGACGAGGCCGAGGTTTGGCGACGGTCCAACTCCGGCAGAGCTCACAGGCGAGGTTCCCCCTTCGCGATATACTTCGTACGAACTGTTGCAAATACAAACATTTTGATGTTGAAAGTAGCACACCGACGAAGCGATGCCGCCAGCTACGACACCCACCGCCGCTACAGCGACGATCGACGACGACCTCGACGAGCTTTCGTCGCTGCTCTGGGAGACGCTCCGCGGCCTGAAGCACTCGAGCCCGCCGCCACAGGAGCTGCGCGACGCGCTCACGGATGGCGAGCTGGGGCCGCGCCACATGCCGGCGCTGCTCGCCGTGGCTGCCGCCGGGCCGCTCAACGTGAGCGAGCTCGCACGCCGGCTCGGTCTGGGCCTTTCGACTACGAGCGCAATCGTGGGACAGCTGAGTCGGGCGGGGCTGCTTGAGCGCGCCGAGGACGAGGCCGATCGTAGGCGAACGATCGTGCGGCTACACGGCGACTACAACGGCGTCATCGGCGAGTGGGTCGGGCTGGCGCTCGCGCCGCTGCGCGGCACGCTCGAGCGCCTGGCTGCACCCGCACGCGCGCAGTTCATGGAGGGTTGGCGCATCCTGCACGAGGAAGCGACGCGCAAGGTGAGCGCCGCCGACGGGCCCGAGGGCTGCTGAGCACGCAGTGCGGGCGGGCGTCCGCGTTGCGCGCGACGCCGGCGCTCGCGCGACACGCTCGCCTACTCCCCGGTGGCGCGCCCCTTGAGCTCGGGCGGGTCAGTTGTCAGGCGAAACATGAAGGCCAGCACGGTTGCGCCGACACACAGCATCGCGAGCACAGCGAGGACCAGCACGATCACGCTGCCTGTGATGCATGCCACCGCGATCAAGGCGACAGGGATCGAGATCCCCATCACGCCGATAATCAACGGGCCGGTCTCCAATGCACCCCCGGAGACGCTGTGCTCGTCGTCAGCTTCGTGCATCGTGGACCTCCGGAAGGCGTCGAGTTGGGCGGCAGCTGCGGCTCGTGCTGGCCCTATCGTACTAGCAAGCCGGGCGCGCGGGAACGCCGTGCTGGCGCCGTATGGCCAGCAGCGACGCCATTCCTGGGGAGGAAGGCGCCGCCGCTGACCAGCGGAGCTGCGCGGTTGTGCCGTTGTCGCTCCCGGCGCTGCTAAGAGATGCCTTTGGCGCGCATCGCGGCCTCGAGCTCGGAGCCGTTGGCTTCCATGCCGCGTTCGTTGGGATGCACCGAGAACGCGTCGGATTCGGGCAGCACAGGTTCGACGTAGCGGACGCTCAGTGACTTGCAGGCATCGTGGCCGATGCTCGGGGTGTAAGTGTCGACATAGGTCGCGCTGTTGGCGGCGGCCTCGGCGCTGAGCATCGCGTTCAGTTCCTTCTCGACGCCATTGAGATAGGCGACATCGCCCGTGGTAAGCGGCACGGTGGGCCAGCAGTTGCCGCTCTGCGGGAGGATGTCGGGATAGCCGACGACGAACACCTTGGCCGCGGGCGAGATCACGTGGATCTGGTGGAGCGCAGCGCCGATCACCGGCCCGTCTTCAGCGATCTCTTCGGCGAGTTTGTGCCCATAGGTGTCTTTGCACGGGGTGCCGAACGGGAACACGAGATCCTCCGCTCCGCAGATGATGAGCGTGTTCAGGAACAAGCCTTTGTCGTTCCCGCCGATGCCCACCGAGACGACCTGGGTGGCGGAGCCGAGCGCATCGATCTGAGGGGGCTGGTCGGAGTACTGCGCGGTGGTGGTGAGATTTTCAGTGGTCGCACCTGAGCAGCTGACGTCTCGCAGCGAAAGCCCCAGCGCCGTGGCGGCCAGGTGCGAGTAGTTGCGCGCCGACTGCAGGCATTCCAGCGGCGCCCCCGATGCAAACGGCAGAATGAACGGACCCGAGGTGTACGAGTCCCCCAGCGAAACATATGACGGCGCGGCGCCCGCGATCGAAGGCGCCGCGGCGAATGCCAAAAGCGCCGCGGCGAGCACGGCGAGCGACAGAGCCGGGTGGATTGCGCGACGCAGGCTCCGGCCCGGCGCACGAACACGCGCGGTGAGCGACAAGCGATCAAACATGAGTATCCCTTTCTCCTCGAGAGCGAGTCTCCGCCCTCGAGCGGGATCGCTCCTGGTTACCTCGACGATCCGAGGAGAGGAAGCTAACCGACGGCGGGGCCAAGTGAAAGCGATGTTTCCAGGCCGGTCTCCAGGCAAGTCGCTGCGCTTCGGGACCGGCGTTGCGAGCACGAGACGGCTCGTCGTCTTGTGGTCCCAATGCTACGTTTTAGGCTATGACCGTCAAGGATCGACTGCACAACGCTGTCGAGTCGATGACCGACGAGGAGGCGAGCGAGGCGCTTCGCACGCTCGCCGATGCGTCAGGCGATCCGGTCGCCTGGATGCTCGATCATGCGCCGCTTGACGACGAGTCCGAGACCGAGGAGGAGCGTCGTGCGGTCGCCGAAGCCCACGCTGATCGCGCGCGGGGCATCGAGCCGGTGCCGCTGGAGAGCGTGCTCGCCGAGCTTGACGGCGATCGGTGAGCGAGCCGTACTGGCGTGTCGTCGTCGACGACCGCGCTCGCAAGGATCTCCGCCGGATCGACCCGCCGACACGTAAGCGCATCCTGGGAGCCATCACGAGGCTGGCTCAGGGTGCGGAACTAACCGGCGACGTAAAGCGCCTGCAAGGCTCCCACGAGTACCGACTGCGAGTCGGCGACTGGCGCGTGCGATTCGAGCGTCAGGACCGGCAACTCATCATCGTCATCGTGCGCGTGCTGCCTCGTGGACGAGCATACGACCGCTGAGCGCCGAGGCCGCCCACGGCGTTCAGGCGCGCTCACCACAGACGCGGGAGCGAGCGGCCTGCCTTCAATGGGCGATCCAGGACTCGAACCTGGGACCTCTTCCTTATCAGAGAAGCGCTCTAACCAACTGAGCTAATCGCCCTTTGGCTTTGCAGGGCGGTTTCTACCAGTGTTGGCCCAACCAGAATGGAGGCACAAGGTGCACCGGGGGCACATCGCAAGGCGGAAGCACACTGCATCGCACCGCCATGTTATCGGCAGCGGCCTGAATCGCTACGCGCTGCGCAGGAGCGCGTGACAGCGCTGTGCGCGCTTGGACACGAGATCGACAAGTCGGGATGGTAGGGGGCGCTTGAGCGCGGCGACCTCCGGTGTGGCGGCGGCCTCGGCGAACGCGTCGGACACCCGCTCGGTGAGTCTGAGTACGCGGTCGAGCGCGTGGTCGGCGTCAACACCGAGATCCTGGGCGGCGGCCTTCCAAGTGTTGTGGTGCGTGTAGACGCGATAATCGCCGCCTACCTTCATGGCAAATCGCAGTTTCCTCTCGTGGACCCCATACGGCAGAGCGGACGCAACGTCGTATAGGGGCGCGAGCCGGACCTCGCTGCCGGCGAGCAAGAGGGAGTAGTTCTTGGCGTGGGCATCGGTCCCAGCAACGAGCCAGTTCCATGCGAGCGCGTCAAAGAATCGCCAGACAGCCTCGTCCGCCACTCGCGGAGGCATAACATCGCGAAATAGGTGTGCAACCTCGCGTGGGCCGGGACCTCCTTCGCTCTGGTACTTGCGAGCTGGATTTATACCCAGCGCCTGGCACATGTCCTCTTGATGGATGCGAATGAGCCGACCGTCTGCTGGGCGCCGGTCGTAACGGTCGACGACGATTGCGCTCTCCTCGCCGAATCGAGCAACCCGCGTCCGGGCGACGACGAGGCCGGCGAGGCCGGCAGCGTCTAGGCAGAGATGCTCATTGAGGTCGTGGTCGTCGAGGCCGGCCACGGCGGGCTTGAGGATGTGGCTCGTGGCTGCCGACCCTGAGGGCACGCCCCAGCGTCCGTCCTCGAGTAGCAGTGCTGTCTTGGCCTGGGCGCCGGCCAGGCTGAACTGGCCGGCGAACTCCCGGCCGAGCCACGCGGTGGTGTCCTCGCGCAACTCTCGAAGGCGCTGCGCGACAGCCTCATCTGTGAGCCAAGTAACGGCCCCTGGCTTTCCGATGACTTCGTCAACCTCCCCCGGCGCGGCAAAGCGAACCGCCCCAGCGCAATCGTGGCCGATCGGGGTTGCAAGCAAAGAGAAAGGAGAGGACGCTGATGCGTGAAAGTCGCGCGCCCACCGCTCGAGGACGGCTTGGTTGTCTGGAAGCAGACCCCAGAGCCAGGGGCTGATGACACCATCGGGGTGGGAGCGCACCGTTGTCGGCATGGAGACCGACAGGGGAGTCGCACTTCGGGAGTTGCGGTAGTCGTCGTCGTAATCGAACCGCAGCCGACCTCCTGCGAGGCGGGTGAGAGTGCCGGCAAGTGCGTCACCGAGGACGACGGCCAGAATGTCGGTCATCGCGCGCGGTGCTCGTCTATGAGGGCGTCGAGGTCGACCGTCTCTCCCTCTCCCGAGGCGCGCACGTCATCGCTGGGGGCCAGCTCTAGGCAGAGAGCTAGCGCATCAAGGACCCTCAGGATCAGGCCGAACTCGGCCTTGGGCTTCCCGGCCTCAAACTCGTAGATCCACTTCCGGGACACTCCAGCGCGCGCCGCGAGGCTTGCTTGGCTCAGGCCCAGGTCGATGCGACGGCCGCGTACGGCTGCTGCCAGGTCTCGTATGGAGCGGACTATCATGGGCTCTCCTTCGCCACCGTTCAGTAGCAAGGATAACATGCAACCGTTCGGTAGCAAGGATGTATGCGACCGTTCGGTCGCCAATCACATGAGCCACCGTTCAGTGGCGCTTCCTTATCAGAGAAGCGCTCTAACCAACTGAGCTAATCGTCCGCGGCCGCCGATTCTAGCGGCCGCGCCAAGATGCGACTCGCGAGCTCGAGCGCCTCCTCGAGCGTCGTAAAGGACAGCTGTGCGCTATAGCGGCCGTCGCGAGTGGGCTTGACGAGCACCTCCGCGCCCAGTGCCGCGCCGAGGCTCTGCGCGATCGCTCTGGCGGCGTGCTCCTGGTCCGGATGCACCCGTGGCGAGCCGCCGCCCCGCGGGGTTTTCCTGCCGGGCTCCGCGGAGGAGTTGCTGGCGCGCGCTCGCTCTTCGGTGACCCGCACCGACCATCCATGCGCCGCCGCCTCCCGCGCGAGCCGGCGCCGCTCGCCATGCTCGTGGGCAAGCAGCAAGGCACGGCCGTGGCCCTCGCTGAGCGTCCCGGCCTGCAAGAGCTCGATCACCTCGTCGGGCAGATCCAGCAGCCGCACGAGGTTGCTGACCGCCACGCGGCTGCGCCCCACGCGCCGTCCCACGTCCTCGCGCGTCAATCCCAGCTCCTCGACCAGCGCGGCGCACGCACGCGCCTCCTCGATCGGGTTGAGGTCCTCGCGCGCCATGTTCTCGATCAGCGCGGCTTCGAGCGCCTGCGCGTCCTCACGCACACGCACGATCGCCGGAATGCTCTCCAACCCGGCTATCCGTGCAGCGCGCCAGCGCCGCTCTCCGGCCACCAGCTCGTAGCCGCCACCCGGTCGTGGACGCACGAGTACAGGCTGCAGCAGCCCGCGCTCGCCCAGCGAGGCCGCCAACGCCGCCAACGCCTCCTGATCGAAGTGCCTACGCGGCTGCTTCGGGTTCGGGGAGATCAGCTCGACCGGCAGCTCGCGCAGCTGCTCCTCCGCCTGGTGCACGCCCTCCGCGGACACCGATAGGATCGCGCCCAGCCCCCGGCCCATCCCCGGTCGCGGCTTAGCCACGTGCGGCCACCTCCTTCGCGAGCTCGAAGTATGCAGCGGCGCCGGCGCTGTGGGGATCGTGATGGGTCACAGGTAGACCGTAGCTCGGAGCCTCGCCGACGCGCACGTTGCGCGGTATCACCGTGTCGAACACGAGATCGGGGAAGTGCGCCCGGACTTCGCGCTCCACATCCTGGCCGAGGCGCGTGCGACTGTCGTGCATCGTCAGCAGCATGCCCGCAACCGTCAGGCGGGGGTTCAGCTCGCGCTGGACCAGCGCGAGCGTCTCCAGCAGCCCCGCGAGCCCCTCGAGCGCAAAGTACTCGGTCTGAACGGGCACGATCACGCGGTCGGCGGCCACCAGCGCCGCCACGGTCAGCGGCCCAAGCGACGGCGGGCAGTCGAGCAGCACATAGCGAAAGCTGTCGTCCAACGGCGCCAGGCACTCGCGCAGGCGTTGCTCGTAGCCGTCGATCCGTGGGAGCTCGATGTTGGCCCCGGCCAGGTTCGGACCCGCCGGAAGCGCTCGCAGTCCTGGGATCGGGGTCTCGACCAGCGCCTCGCGCGCTTGCGCCTCGCCCGAGAGGACCTCATACAAACCGGGGGTCTGGGCGCGGGCGATGCCCAACCCCACGGTCGCGTTCGCCTGCGGATCGACGTCCACGAGCAACGTCTCGTAGCCAGCCTCCGCGATGCACGCCGCGACGTTCACGGCCGTCGTTGTCTTGCCAACCCCGCCCTTCTGGTTGGCAATCGCGTAAATCGTGCCCACGAAGCGCACGCTAGCGCCGATCGCCTCCGCGTGGCTGCTCATCGACAGAGAGCGAGTGCGCCAGCCGTCGCGATCAGGCAAGCAGCCCGGAAAGCTAGCTCATGATTCCCTTGCTCCAGTCAAAGTCCCAGCGGCCGCTTGCGAGCGACCCCGGGCCGTCTCGGAAAACGCGCTGGAGTCTGCTCGAGCTTCGCGAACACGTGCAGGTGGCGGTCGGTCGCGCCCTCGAACGGAACCACATGGCGAATCTCCTGCCGGCGCAGGCCGAGGGCCTGCGCCGCTCGCTCCGCTGCCGCCTCCGCTGCCGGGTCGCGCCTACCGCGCCAATCGACGAGCGAACCGCCGATTCGCAGCAGGGGCGCCGCGTACTCGAGCACCACAGCCTGCGGGGCGAGCGCCCGCGCGACCACGATGTCGTTTTGTGAGAGCCCATCGCTCCACGCCTCCGCGCGCGAGCACACGACCCGCGTGTTCCGGATCGCCGCCGCGGCGGACGTTCGTTCCAGGAACTCGCACTTGCGCCGCTGGCTCTCGATCAGGCTGACTTCGGCTTCCGGCAACGCCACCGCGAGCGCCAGCCCGGGGAACCCTGCGCCACTCCCCAGATCGGCGAGCAGCCGGGCTGAACGCACCACATCGAGATCGAGTGCAACGAGCGAGTCGGCGAGATGCCGGTCCGCCGCATCCTCGACGGCCCGGATCGCCGTGGGGGCATGATCATCGGACGCAATCGCCGCCAGCAGCACACCCAGCTGGCGCTGCTGCTCGACGGTCAGCTGATTGTTTTCACGTGAAACGCTATTTGGCGCCATCGCTCGCCGGCGGCGTGACAACGAGGTAGCGCTCGGGCTCGTTGCCCTCGCTGTGCGTCTCCACGTCGCCGCGCTCGCGCAGGTACTCGTGCACGATGCGCCGCTCGAACGGTGGCAACGGATCCAGCTCTACCGGCTCGCCGGAACTCAGCGCCTCATCGGCCGCGTCGTCTGCTTCGGCGCGGAGCGCCTCGGCGCGTCGCCCCCGATAGCCGTTGGCGTCGATCACCACACGGACCGCGGATGGGCCCTCCGGGAACACGATCCGTTGCGCCAGGTGCTGAACGGCGTCGATCGTCTGGCCATGCCTACCGATGAAGAGACCCACGTCCTCGCCCTTGAGCCGGCCGCTGAGAACTCCGTCGCGCTCCTCCACGTGTACCTCCACGTCGAGGCTCAACCCTTCGGCGATCTCCTCGAGCAGCTCTTCGAGCGCGTCCGGGGGATCCAGCTCGCCTAGCGGCTCCTCGCCTGGAGTGCTCATCGCCTTCTACCCGAGCGCTTCTTCTTCTTGCGGGGTGGGCGCGGCGGTGTCGGCGCGGGCGCGGTCGAAACGCTCCCGCCTGCTCCCGCCACTTCGGGCTGCTGCGCCGGGCTCGCCGCACCGCCGGCGGCGTCTGCGATCGCTTGGCGCAAAGAGCGGCTGGGCTTGCCGTTGGCTGGCGCGGTGGGCCGCGGCGGCGGCGGCAGCCGGCGGCGGATGAGGAACTGCTGCCCCACCGTCCACAGGTTGGTGGTGATCCAGTACACCAGCAGGCCGGCTGGGTAGCGATACAGAATCACGACGAACACCACCGGCAGCAGCAGCATCAGGCGACGCTGGTTGGGGTCGGCGGTTGCGGTCGCGATGAACGTCGAGGCCAGTTGCGAACCCACGTAGAGCAAGATCAGGACGACGAGCACCACGCCGGTCGCCTTGGAGGTGATGTCCGGTATGAACAGGAACTTGGCGGAATGGGGGTCGACGGAGTTGCAGGTGGCCTTTTCGATCGCCTTCGCCGTGACGATGTGGTGCGCTGTCAGCGCGGGCCCGCAGATGTGCTTCTTGAGGTCGGTTCGCAGCATGTAGAACAGCGACACGAACACGGGCAACTGCATCAGCAGCGGCAAGCAGGACGCCAAGGGATTGATTTTGTTCTCTTGGTAGAATTTCATTATCTCCTGCTGCTGGCGCTGTTTGTCCTCCTTGTACTTTTCTTTCAGCTTGTTTATCTCGGGCGCCAGCCGCTGCATCTCCTGCATCGACTTCAGCTGCTTGTAGGTCAGCGGCACGAGGATCGCGCGGATCAGCACCGTCAGGCCTACAATCGCGAGGCCCCAGCTCCCACCCACGACGTGGGCGTGGATGAAGACCATGATTTCTTCAAACACGCTGATCAGGGGCGAGAACGCGTCCTGGATCACGTTGGCGAGGATTGGCATGCTCTAAGGACTCTCAGCGATCGTGGTAGTGGGCACGGTGGCGGGGCTGCGCTGCGGCTGTCCGCCGGCTGAAGGCCGCGACGCCGCGCGCCGGCTCAACCGTCGGTGTCGGAACTGATCCTGAACACTCGCTGGGCCTCCGCCGGATCGTATCCGCCGTGGCTCCACGGGTTGCACCTAAGCAGACGCCACCCCGCGAGTACCAGGCCCCTAAGTATGCCGTACTGGCGGATCGCCTCGACCGCATAGCGCGAGCAGGTCGGCTCGTACTTGCAGCGTCTCGGGATCGCCGGTGAGATCACGTGTTGGTAGACAACGATCGGCGTGACCACGACCAGGCGCGCGACGCGCGGCAAGCCATGCGCCGGAGACGGCGCGGCGCCAGAGGAGGCCGACGAGCTCACAGCGCCAGGTCCTGCTGATCGCGCTGGCCCGCGTCCTCTCTCAGGCCGGCCTTGGCGATCAGCTCTCCCAACGCCGCGTCCATCCCGCTGAGCCCCTCGCGCTCAGCGAGCTCACCTGCCGGCGGGCGCGCCACCACCACCATGTCCTGTCCCGGGATCAGGCCGTCCTCAGCCTGCGCGAAGACCTCGCGCAGCAGCCGCTTGACCCTGTTGCGCTGCACCGCGCCGCCGACCTTGCGCGAGACCGACAGGCCCAGGCGCGGCCGCTCGCTCGAACCATTCGGGAACGTGTAAAGCACCAGCTGGCGGTTGGCGACAGAGCGTCCCTGGCGATAGACCCGCTCGAACTCGGCGCTGCGCGACAGCCGGCCATGGGAACTGGGACGCGATCTCATCGAGCGGCCGCCGGCCTCGCGCTCCGAACCACCACGACCGTCAGGTGGAGAGGCGCTTGCGCCCCTTGCCGCGACGGCGCTTGAGCGTCAGGCGGCCGGCTCTCGACGCCATCCGAGCACGGAACCCGTGGGCACGAGCGCGCTTGCGCTTCTTTGGCTGGTAGGTGCGCTTCATGACCACCTGAAGTATAGGCCGCTTTGCCCCGGCGATATAAGCCGCTTCGCCCCCGGCGATTTTTCCCGCCAAATGCGGGCACCCATCCCGGCCATCAGCAGGCGTTGGATATAGTCGCCCGACCGGGCCCTCGGGGCCCTCCTTCCAATAGTTCCCAGCATCGTCTCTTGGAGAGGAGCGGACTAACGCTGCCGTGAGCCACGAGCTCGAGCACATATGGTCGCGAGTGCAAGCTCAGCTTTCGCTGATCGTCGACGATTCCACCTACCGCATCTGGCTCGAGCCACTGCGCGCGATCGAGCTCGAGCAAGATCGGCTGCTCGTGGAGGCGCCGCTGAACGCATGCGGCTGGATCCGTGAGCGCTTCGGTCGCGCGATCCAGGCCAGCGTCGAGCTCGTCCTCGGACCAGATGCATGCGTCGAGATCCTCGCCTCGCCCGAGAACAAGGCTGTAGCCGTCGACGAAACAGCCGCCCAGAGCTCTCGCAAGCGCCGCGTCGAACCACCACGGCCGCAGTCGCGCTCGCGCGACGCCCCGCCCGCGCTGGCAGCCACCGGACCACTCGGGAACCCCAAGCTGACGTTCGATCAGTTCGTCATCGGCGATTCCAACCGCCTCGCCCACGCCGCCTCGCTCACCGTCGCCGAGCTGCCAGCCCAGGCATACAACCCACTGTTCATCTGCGGCCCCCCCGGTGTCGGCAAGACCCACCTGCTCAGCTCGATCGCGATCCTCCTGCTCGCACACAATCCCAGCCTCACTGTGCGCTGCACGACCGGTGAGGCCTTCACCAACGCGTTCCTCGGCGCGCTCGCCGGCGGCGGCACCGAGCCCTTCAAGCTCCGCTTCCGCGACGTCGACGTCCTGCTTGTCGACGACGTCCAGTTCCTCGAGCGCAAGGCCAAGACCGAGGAGGAGTTCTTCCACACCTTCAACGCCCTGCACGACGGCGGCCGCCAGATCGTCCTCACTTCCGACCGCCCGCCCCACGATCTGCAAGCACTCGAAGACCGGCTACGGGAGCGCTTCGAGGCCGGCCTCGTCGCCGACGTCAAGGCACCCGACCTCGCCACCCGCCTAGCGATCTTGCGCAAGCGAGTTCAACACGACAACATCATCCTCGCCGACGCGGGCGCGTTGGACGTGATCGCCGAGCGCATCGCCTCTAATGTGCGTGCTCTCGAGGGAGCGCTCATCCGCGTCGTTGCGTTCAGCTCACTGACCGGCCGAGCGCTCACAGCCGAGCTTGCCAGCGAGGTCCTCGACAGCCTCTATCCCCGTAGCGCGTCAGGCGCGGGGCAGCCGCGCACGATCTCCGAGATCCAGGCGGCCGCGTGCGAGCACTTCGGGATCTCCGCAGACGAACTCGTCTCTCCAGCGCGCGGCGCGCGGATCGCTTGGCCCAGACAGCTCGCCATGTACCTGGCGCGCGAGCTGACCGGCGAGTCGTTGCCCGCCATCGGAAGGCAGTTCGGCGGTCGCGACCACACAACCGTCCTGCACGCGTGGCGGCGGGCCTCCGCTCGGATCGCTGCTGACGAAGCATCACGCGAGACTGTGGAGAAGCTGTGTCGCGCCCTGGACTCGACGCGCTCGTGAGCGCTCCGACTCCCGCCGACCGAGCATCCTGAGAGACTTGCGTCAAACCGTCCACAGCGCCACCCACCGCCACACACCTCAATTCCCGCCTAACTAAGGCCAAATCCACATCTCCACAGCCCCTACTAATACTCATCTCCACCTAGCAACGACGCCATGAAGCTCTCTCTTTCAACAGCCGACCTGCTCGCGCAGCTACAAACCACCACCCGCGTCGCCTCGGCCCGCAGCGCGGTCCAGGCGCTCTCGGGCGTGATGATCTCCGCGCCCGCCGACTCCACACCGGAGCTACTGGCCACAGACATGGAGATCGGGCTGCGGGTCCCGCTGCAGGCCGACGTCGCTCGGCCAGGCTCCGCCGTGTTGCCGGCTCGTCTGTTGCTCGACGTGGCCCGCTCGCTGCCGTCGGAGAAGCTGACGATGGAGCTGCGCTCCGCCGAGCAGGACGTGGAGCTCATCTGCGGGCCCACCACCTTCCATCTGCGCACGCTGCGTGCTGAGGATTTCCCCTCTTTGCCGTCGCCCTCGCCGGACACCCGCGTGGCGCTACCGGCGGAGGCGTTCGTGCAGACCGTCGCCCGCGTCGCCCGCTCGGCGTCGCGCGACGAGACGCGTCCGGTGCTGACCGGGATCCTGATGTCGGCCTCAGGGCAGCAGCTGCGCATGGTCGCCACGGACTCCTACAGGCTCAGCGTCAAGGAGACCAGCCTCGAGTCGCCACTGCAAGGAAGCCTCGAGGCCAACGTCCCGGCAAAGGCGCTCCAAGAGCTCGTGCGCATCGCCCAGCAGGCGCCGAGTGAGACGATCGCCGTGAGCGTCGGGCAGAACCAGGCGGTGTTCGAGCTGGGAGACGTCGTGCTCTCATCGCGTCTGATCGACGGACAGTTCCCGAACTACCGGCAGTTGCTCCCAGAGTCGGTCGAGCACGAGCTGCGGCTCGCGAGCGCGGAGCTGACCGACGTCGTGCGGCGCATCAGCCTGCTGGCGCAGAAGAACGCCCCGCTGCGGTTGAGCTTCAGCGAGGGCACCCTGACAGTCTCCGCCCAAACCCCCGACGTCGGCGAGGCCAGCGAGGCGATCCCCGTGCCCTTCCACGGGGAGGCGTTCGAGATCGGCTTCAACCCCGAGTTCCTACGCGACGGGCTCGAGAGCATCGAGTCCGACGAGCTCGTTCTGAAGCTGATCAGCCCACTGCGCCCCGGCTTGATCGAATCCCCCGACACCGGCGATTTCGTCTATCTCATCATGCCGATCCGCTTGAACGTCTGAGGTGGCGCCGTGCGCGTGCTCAGCGTGCAGCTGCGCGACTTCCGCACGTACACTCGCGCTGAGGCCGGTATCGGCGCGGGCCTGACCGTAGTCCACGGGCCCAACGGGTCCGGTAAGTCAAACCTGCTGGAGGCGCTCTACTACGGCTGCACGGCGCGCTCCCCGCGGACCCGCAACGAGCGCGAGCTCGTCCGCTTTGGAGCGCAGGCGACGCGGGTGTCAGTGCGGCTTCACGATGGCTCCGATGCGCACGAGCTGAGCGTCGGCTTCGGCACGCTCGGCGACAGCTCCCAGCCGGTCAAGCGCATGACCGCAGACGGGGCTCCTGTGGAGCGGTTGCTCGATGTCGAGATCAGACCGCTCGTGAGCGTCTTCCTGCCCGATCGCCTCGAGCTCGTGAAGGGCCCTCCGGCGCTTCGCCGAGCGCATCTCGACCAGGTCGTCGCCGCGATGTGGCCGCCGCGCGCCGATGCACGCAGGCAGTACTCGCGCGTGCTCGCGCAGCGCAACGCGCTGCTTGGCCGAATTCGCTCCGGTCGCGCCTCGGACGCGACGCTCGACACATGGGACCGCGAGCTCGCCACCCGCGCGCTCGAGCTGCGCGAGCATCGCGCCGAGACCGCCGCGCTGCTCGCCGAGCCGTTCTCCGAGCGCGCGCAGGCGCTCGGTTGCAGTGGCGAGCTCGCCCTCGAGTACCGCCCGCGCTCGCGCGCGACTGACGCACAAGAGTATTGCGAGGAGCTTCGCGCGCGCCTGCCCGGCGACCTCGAGCGCGGCTTCACCGGTTATGGTCCGCACCGCGACGAGCTTGCGATCGTGCGCGACCGGCGGGAGCTGCGCGTATACGGCTCGCAGGGCGAGCAGCGGCTGGCGCTACTGGCACTGCTGCTCGCCGAGCGCGCCGTTCTCGCCGGCGAGCGACGCCGGCCGCCGCTGATGCTGCTTGACGACGTCATGAGCGAGCTCGACGCCGAGCGCCGTGAGCTGCTCGTCAGAGAGCTGCGCAGCGGCGGGCAGAGCGTGATCGCGACCACGGACCTCGCTCACGTCCCCGGTGCCGCGGAGGCCACGGTGACGCGGCTACGCATCTCGCCTGGCGCGATCCTGCAGGAGGCGATCGCGGCGTGAGCAGGTACGCGCCACGATCCCTGGCAACCGCGCTGGAGCTGTTCGCCGGCGAGCTCGCGCCCGCGAGCCGGCTGGCACGGGTGCAGGCCGTTTGGGAGAGCGCCGTCGGTCCCGCGGTCGCCGCGTCGTCGCGTCCCACGGGTGAGCACAACGGAGTCCTGACGGTCACCTGCGAGGCGTCGGTTTGGGCGCAGGAGCTGGACCTGATGGGCATCGAGCTGATCGCCCGACTCAACTCCGCGCTGGGGGGAGAGGACATCCGCGAGCTGCGCTGCCGAACCGCTTGACAGCGGCTTGAGGGCATGCGCCGCCGCGGATCCGCCGGCACACACGCTCGCCTTCGCGATTTCCCCATATTTTGCAGGGATTTAGCGACGTTTTAAGGACTGATCAGCAGGGTCGCCGTGCTATCATTTACGGCATAGCTAACCCGCCCCGGCGATGGTCCGCGCGACCATCGGATCCGGGGCGTTCTCACGTCATCGGAGGGCCATTTGGCGGCAGGCAGCGATAGCTCTGAAGAGAGCATGGGCAAGGGCGGCGTCAACGACCCGTCGATGGGTGGCGGGTCGGCCGACTACGACGCACAGGACATCACAGTGCTGGAGGGCCTCGAAGCCGTCCGCAAGCGTCCCGGGATGTACATCGGCTCGACCGGGGTCATGGGACTGCATCACCTCGTCTATGAGGTCGTCGACAACTCCGTGGACGAGGCGCTGGCCGGCTTCTGCACAGAGGTCTCGGTCGTGATCCACCCGGACAACTCCGTGACCGTGGTCGACAACGGTCGTGGGATTCCCGTAGCCACGATGGAGAAGGAGGGCCTGCCGGCTGTGCAGGTCGTGCTGACCGTGCTGCACTCGGGCGGCAAGTTCGGCGAGGGCGGCGGCTACAAGGTCTCCGGCGGCCTGCACGGTGTCGGTGTATCTGTCGTCAACGCGCTCTCAGAACGCCTCGTCGTCGAGATTCGCCGCGATGGCCACGTCTACTCGCAGGAGTACGCGCGCGGCATCCCGCAAACAAACCTCGTCGAGGGCGAGGCGCTCGCGAAGGGAGCGCAGACCGGTACGTCGGTGACGTTCCTGCCCGATGCCGACATCTTCGAGTCGCTCGACTTCGACTTCCACACGCTCGAGGAGCGCCTGCGCGAGACGGCGTTTCTGACGCGCGGGCTGAAGATCTCGATCGTCGACGAGCGCGGCGAGGGCCACTCTGCCGAATTCGAGTACGAGGGCGGCATCGAGGACTTCGTCTCCTACCTGAACGAGAACAAGGACACGGTGCACCGCAAGGTCGTGTTCTTCGCCGGCGAGTCCGAGGAGGGCGCCGCGGAGGTCGCGATGCAGTGGAACGCCTCCTACCAGGAGTCGATCCACTCGTTCGCCAACAACATCAACACACCCGAGGGCGGATCGCACATGAGCGGCTTTCGCTCGGCGCTGACGCGCACCCTCAACAAGTACGCGCGCGACCACGGGCTGCTCAAGGACAAAGACGAGAACCTGACGGGCGAGGACGCGCGCGAGGGCCTGACCGCGGTCGTCTCGGTCAAGCTGCGCGACCCCCAGTTCGAGGGCCAGACCAAGACCAAGCTCGGCAACCCCGGAATGGCGGGGTTCGTCGAGTCGATCGTCAACGCCGGCTTGAGCGAGTTCCTCGAGGAGAACCCGAGCGAGGCGCGCGCCGTGATCTCCAAGGCCGTGCAGTCCCAGCGCGCCCGCGAAGCCGCGCGCAAGGCGCGCGACCTGACCCGCCGCAAGTCGGCGCTCGAGAACTCGACGCTGCCCGGGAAGCTCGCCGACTGCTCGGTCAAGGACCCGTCGCTGGCGGAGCTGTTCGTAGTCGAGGGTGACTCCGCCGGCGGCTCGGCCAAGCAGGGCCGCGATCGCAACACGCAGGCGGTGCTGCCGCTGCGCGGGAAGATCCTCAACGTCGAGAAGTCCCGGATCGACAAGGTCCTGCAGAACACCGAGGTGCAGGCGCTGATCACAGCGATCGGCACCGGCGTGCGCGACGAGTTCAACATCGAGAACGCGCGCTACCACAAGATCGTGCTGATGACCGACGCCGACGTCGACGGCGCGCACATCCGCACGCTCGTGCTCACGCTGCTGTTCCGCGAGATGGAAGAGCTGATCAAGGCCGGCTACGTGTACATCGCCAAGCCCCCGCTGTACAAGCTCAAGCAGGGCTCGCGCGAGCGCTACATCGAGAAGGACTCCGAACTCGAGGAGATCCTGCTCGCCGACAAGTGGGAGAAGCTCGAGGTCGTCGACCGCCACGCCAGCCAGTTCAAGCTCACCGAGGCCCGCTGGCAGCGCTTCACCAGGCTGCTGAAGCAGTACGAGGGCTGGTCCTCGTCGCTGCGCGCCGTGCACGGCCACGAGATGGTGCAGTTCCTGGAGGAGTCATCGCTGCTCGGCGAGCAGGCGATGAGCGCTGACGCGGCCGTCGAGATGCTCGCGCGCGGCGACGTGATCGGCGACACGCACACAACCGAGCTGCTCGAGTCCGATCCGCTCGAGCTGCGCGTCAAGGCGATCGAAGCCAAGACCGGCTTCGCCCGTATCCACCGGATCAAGCGCAGCCTGTTCGAGTCCCAGGAGTACCGGCAGCTCGCGCGCGTGCACGCACAGCTCGTCGAGCTGGCGGGAACGCCGCCGTTCGAGGTGCGCCTCGGCGATGCGCGCGAAACCGCCGCCTCATTCGAGGCGTTGCATCCCGCGGTGATGGGGGCGGCGCAGAAGGGCACGAAACTGCAGCGCTTCAAGGGGCTCGGCGAGATGAACGCGGAGCAGCTTGGCGAAACCACGATGGCACCCGCGACGCGCACGCTCGCGCAGGTGACGCTCGATGATGCCTTCGCGGCCGATCGCACCTTCTCGATGCTGATGGGCGACCAGGTCGAGCCGCGTCGTGCCTTCATCGAGGACAACGCAAGGACGGTTGCGAACCTAGATGTGTGAACGCAGTGGCGCAGATCGTGAGGAGGCATAGTGGCCAGTGCTGATGTGATCGGCGGCGGCAACGTCGAACCGCGCGCGCTCGAGGAGGAGATGCGTACCGCCTATCTCGACTACGCGATGTCGGTCATCGTCGGGCGCGCGCTGCCCGACGTGCGCGACGGTCTCAAGCCCGTCCACCGCCGTGTCCTCTACGCGATGAACGAGCTCGGCCTCGGGCCGACGCGCTCCTACGCCAAGTGCGCCAAGATCGTCGGCGAGGTGATGGGCAACTATCACCCGCACGGCGACTCCGCGATCTACGACACGCTCGTGCGCATGGCGCAGGAGTTCTCGATGCGCTACGAGCTCGTCGACGGGCAGGGCAACTTCGGCTCCGTCGACGACGATCCGGCTGCCGCGATGCGCTACACCGAGGCCCGCCTCGCGCGCATCGCCACCGAGATGCTGCGCGACCTCGACATGGACACGGTCGACTTCGTCGCCAACTACGACGGCTCCCGCCGCGAACCGCTCGTCCTGCCCGCCCGCTTCCCCAACCTGCTCGTCAACGGCTCCTCCGGCATCGCCGTCGGGATGGCGACGAACATCCCGCCGCACAACCTGCGCGAGGTGATCGACGCGACGGTCGCCTACATCGACGACCCGGACATCGACACCGAGGGGCTGATGCGCCATGTCAAGGGCCCCGACTTCCCCACCGGCGGCATCATCCTCGGGCGCGCCGGCATCAACGACGCCTACGAGACGGGACGTGGTCGCGTGCGGTGCAGGCCCGGGCGCATATCGAGCCGCTCACCCACGGCAAGGAGGCGATCGTCGTCACCGAGCTGCCGTTCATGGTCAAGAAGGGTGGCGAGGGCAACCTGATGACCAAGATCGCCGAGCTCGTCAACGACAAGCGCATATCCGAGATCTCAGACCTGCGTGACGAGTCCGACAAGCGCGGCATGCGCCTCGTGATCGAGCTCAAGCGTGACGCGCTGCCGAAGGTCGTGCTCAACAAGCTCTACAAGCACACGCCAATGCAGACCACCTTTGGCGTCAACATGGTCGCGCTGGTCGACAACGTCCCGCGCACGCTCAACCTGCGCGCGGTGATCCACAACTACGTCGCGCATCAGCGCGAAGTGATCGTGCGCCGCACCAAGCACGAGCTCTCCGAGAAGGAGGCGCGCGCGCACATCCTCGAGGGTCTGCTGACGGCGCTCGAGCACCTCGACGAGATCATCGAACTGATCCGCGGCTCGCGCGACCGCGACACCGCCCGCGAGCAGCTGATCGCGCGCTTCGAGCTCAGCGCGATCCAGGCGACCGCGATCCTCGACCTGCGCCTCTCGCAGCTGACGGCGCTCGAGGCCGACGGGATCAAACAGGAGCATGCCGACGTCTCCGAGCGAATCGCCGAGCTGCGCGCGATCCTCGGCGACGAGACACGCGTGTTGAGCGTGATCAAGGAGGAGCTGGCTGAGATCCGCGAGCGCTTTGGCGACGAGCGCCGCACCGACATCAGCCACTCCGAGGACGAGATCGACATCGAGGATCTGATCGCCGACCAGCAGATGGTGATCACGATCACACAGACCGGCTACATCAAGTCGCTGCCGCTTGCCACCTACCGCCAGCAGCAGCGCGGCGGTCGCGGCGTGACCGGGATGGACATGAAGGACGGCGACTTCATCGAGCATCTGTTCGTCTGCTCATCCCACGACTACCTGCTGTTCTTCTCCAACCGCGGCAAGGTCTACCGCTCGAAGGTCTACGAGCTGCCGGAGGCCCAGCGCACCGCCAAGGGGCGCGCGCTCGTCAACATCCTGCCCCTGGCCGAGGGTGAGCGCATCCAGGCCGTAGTCTCCACGCGCGACTTCACGGAGACCCAGTACGTCGTGTTCGCAACGCGCAACGGGACGGTCAAGAAGACCGAGCTGCAGTCCTACAACACACCGATCAAAGCCGATGGCATCATCGCCATCAACATCCGCGACGACGACGAGCTGCTGGCAGTGCGCGCCGTCGACCCCGACGACGAGATCATCATGGTCTCCCGCGCCGGTCTGACCGTGCGTTTCGCCGAGTCCGACGCGCGCGCAATGGGTCGCGACACGACCGGCGTGCGCGGCATGGACGTCGGCAAGGACGGACGGGTGATCTCGATGGACGTCGCCCGCGACGACATGGACCTCCTGGTCGTCACCGAGAACGGCTACGGCAAGCGCACGCAGATCAGCCAGTACCGGAAGACCAACCGCGGCGCCAAAGGCGTGAAGACGATCGGGCTGACCGAGAAAAAGGGAGGCCTGGCGGGGGCGCTGGTCGTGCGCGAGCACCAGGAGCTCGTGTTCATCAGCGTCGGTGGCATGGTTCAGCGAACATCAGCCGCCGGCATCTCCCAGCAGGGACGCTCCGCGACCGGGGTACGCGTGATGAACCTCAAGGACGACGACTCCGTCAGCGCCGTCGCGCTCGTCGTCGACGCCGGCGACGACGGCGCCGCCCCGCCCGCGGGCGGGCAGCACCCTGCCGCGACCGCCGAGGATCCCCCACTTGGCGGGGACGCTGTCTCGGGTGGGGACGATGTCCCCGACGAGCAGTAGCTCGCAGAGTCAGCCTGGCCGAATGTCGGGGTGAAAGCGGCCCAAGCTCGCACGGTCGCGGCCGATGATCTCCCAACCGTCCAGAATCGTGCGCGGTCCCTCAACGGGGGCCATTGAGCGACCGACAGGCTGAGGGTGAGCCTTCAGCAAAGCTCTTCAGCGTCTCTCCTCACGATCCTCAGCTGTGCCGCTCTGATTGCCGGCTCGGCGTCCAGCGCCGCCGCCGCACGGTCGGCGCCAGCCACGGTCTTGCGCCCGCCCGCCCGTGCCGTAGCCGCTGACCGCGCGCACGCCAGCTGTGCCGGGTACTCCACACGTGGCGGTCGGCGGGCGTGCCGCACGCGTGCTCTCGCCCGCCGCCAGCGTGTTAGAGAAGCGACGAGATCCAAGGAGACCAAGTCGCACCAGGCGAAGAAGGCGCGCACGCAGGCAGCCACCCCAGCCCCCGCGGCCACACCGGAACCAGCCAGCGCCGTCGCGCCGCCCGCTGCCAGCCAGCGCGCCGCTGCGACGATCGCGGCCGTACTCGCCGCCCCCTGCCAGAACACCGAACTGACGCCTGAAGCCGCCAACGTCGCCCTCGCTCGTGAAGCGGTCCTCTGCCTGATCAACCGCAAGCGCGCCGAAAACGACGAGAGCCCGCTGGTCATAAACGCCAACCTCCAAGCGGCCGCCGAAAGCCACTGCGAAGAACTGATAGCCGACGACTACTTCGCGCATGTCTCCCCCAGCGGCGAGACGCCGGTCGATCGCATCCGCGACAGCGGTTATATACCCGGCCCGAACGTCGGCTATGTGATCGGGGAGAACCTCGCGTGGGGCACCTACCAGCTCTCCACCCCGCAGGCGATCACCTCAGCCTGGTTCGCCTCGCCGGGGCACCTCGCGAACATCCTCGAAGCGCAGTACCGCGAAACGGGGATCGCGATCACTCCGGCCGTGCCGGAAACAGTGGCACCCAACGCTCCCGGCGCGACCTACGCTCAGGAGTTCGGCGTCATCATCCCGTGAGCAGGCCGTCAGGGTTGTGCTCCGGGCATGCCAACCCCCGAATGTCATCTCCGTTCGCTACTCTGGCTGGACCAGAGAAAGGAGGTGGTCCAAACGTTGAGTGACAGTTTTCGCGGGACCCTGGAGGTGACCGGCCGTTAGGTCGGGAGGCTGGACCGCCTAGCGGAATCCAACCCGGGACACCCCGAGACGCCTGCCGGCTCTGGTCCCTCCGGCTGACTTTTGGTCGTCTCGGTCTTTCCAGTCAGAGCAGCTCGCGAAGGGCGCCGTCCACCGGCGCTCTTCGTGTTTAAGCGGCGCCTGCTCGTGAGCGGCGCCTGCCAGCGAGTCCTCAGGCGGCGTGCGGCAGGTACGCGAGCCAGGCCGTCGGGATCGTCGGGCTGGCGACATGGATGAAGATCTCCGCGCGTGGCGTGCGTGGAACGTGGCGCGGGTGCATTCCCGCCTGCCGCGGAAGGCGATCGCCCTTGCGCCTGTTGCAGGGGGCGCATGAGGCGACGATGTTCTCCCAGCTGGAGGTGCCGCCCTTTGAACGCGGGATCACGTGGTCGACGGTCAGGTTGGAGCGCGACCCGCAGTACTGACACGTCCAGCTGTCCCGCGCGAACACGGCCCGCCTGGTGATCTTGCGGCGGTGGGCATCACGCGGGACGTTCACGTAGCTGACGAGCCGGATCACGACGGGGCGCGCGAGCGTGGAGCTCTCGGAGTGCAGCTCCCAGCGCCCGCGCTCGACGAGCTCGGCCTTGTCCTTGAGCAGCAGCACCACCGCGCGGCGCACCGTGCACACGTTGATCGGCTCATACGTGGCATTGAGGACGAGCACCCGACCACCCATCGCCGTCGCGGGCGATGCGCCAGGTCCGTGCCGCTGGTGCTCTGAGGGCGACACGGACCCCACCGGCTCGGGTGGGACTATGCACTCCATATTCAGGGCCGCAGTCTAGCGGCGGCGGCCCTGTCGCGCGCCAACGGGTCAGCGCCAGCCGGCACGGCGCTCACTCCCCGGGGCTGAGGCCCGCGCGGTAGGAGCCGAGCACAAGCGCCTGTCGGCACACCGCGCGTATCTCGGCGATCGCCTCGGCGACCGGGGGATCCGCCGCACGGCCGGCGAGGTCGGCGAAGAACATGTAGCTGCCCATGCGCTCGCGCCGCGGCCGCGACTCGATCTTCGTCAAGTTGATCTGCCGCCGCGCGAGCGCGTCCAGGCAGCGCACCAGCCAGCCGGGCCGATCGGCGCCCTCGCCCCAGAACACCAGCGATGTCTTCCACTCGCCGGCGGCGCTCGCGCGTAGCGGCGGCTCGTCGATCCCCGGCATTTCGTCAGCCGCGCCCATGGACGCTCCAAGCCGCTCCGGGCCAACGCGGCCGAGCCACACGAAGCGCGTTTCGTTCTCGTCGCTGTCCTCGATCCGCGCGCGTAGCACCTTGCCGCCGTAGATCCTCGCAGCCAACTCGGTACCGATCGCCGCCTGTCCGCGTTCGGAAGCTCTCACCACCGTGCGCACTGCCTCCGCCGTCGAGCTCGCGGGCAGCACGCGCGCGCCGGCCAGCTCACTGCGCAGGAAGCGCGTGCATTGCCCTGGGACCTGCGGGTGGGTGATGACCGTCTCGATCTCACCAAGCGCCAGCTCGTCGGCGGCGATCAGCGCATGCCTGACGCGCAGCAGCGCCTCGCCGACGATCTCGACGTCGCGCTCCTCGCCCGCAAGCAGATCCAGGGTCACGTTGATCGACCCCTCGAGCGAGTTCTCGATCGGCACGATCGCCCAGTGCACCTGCCCGCGGCGTAGCGCCAGCACGGTGTCGTAGATACTCGCCAGCGCCACCGGCTCGACAGCGTCCTCGGCCGCGCTTGCCAGCAGCGCCTCCTCGCTGAAGGTTCCCGCCGGTCCGAGATAGCCGACGCGCGCGGCGCCGACCCCGGCCTCAGGCGGGCTGCTCATCCCCGGCCGACCCGCCGGCGTTCGAGCCGCCGCCGGCGTTCGAGCCGCCAGCGAGCGCGAGGCGTACCGCCTCGGCCTCCTCGGGCGAGAGCTCCAGTTCGCCGCGCCCGCCGAGCACCTGCTTGCCGTAGACCCGAGCCTGATCGCGATGGTGGATGCAGGAGAGCACGATGCCTGACTGCTCGTCGTCGAGCAGCGCGATCGACATCGACTGCTGCCCGGAAAGCTCGTTGTAGGCGTCGTAGCGCACGAGCGCGCGGTGCGCGATCCGGCCTCGCAGCGCCATCTCCGCGGCGGCCAGGCGGGCGTCCAGGCGCGCGGCGGTCTCCTGCACGTAGGCGTGCAGGTCGGTGAACGCATCCTGCATCGCGGCCGCGTGCGCGATCACATCTTGCTCCTCGCGCTCGCCGAGCACGAGCCGCTGAGCACGTCGCACGCGGCGCAGGCTGACGCTGAGCGCGACGCACGCCGCGAGCGCCACCAGCGCCAGCGCGCCCGCCGCCAAGGCGATGATTCCCTGCGTGTCGGTGATTGCCGCAGCCATCGCCACAAGTTAGCCGCTGGCGCAGTCAGCGGGTCCTCGGCGGCGCTCGGCGGGGCGTTCGCGGCCTATTCGCCGAGGATCGTCAGGTAGGTGCTCTTGTTGTTTTCGAGGTCCGTCTCGCCGGGCACCTGCTCGACGTCGACTTCGACCTTGGCGGGCTCGCCCAGCGGCAGGCCGGTGATCGGGATTTCCGCGTTCGCCTTGGCACCCGGCTGCATCGAGTCGATCACGCGTGAGGCCTTGTACTGCTTGCCCGCGGCCGTGACCGTGACGTCGACCTTGACGTCGGTCTCCGGGTTTTCGCCACTGTCTTCGACCGTCACGGTGAACGTCGGGTTGGCGCCGCCGCTGATGTGGTTGATCGCGGGTTCTGGTTCCAGCGCGGTGGTACCGACATTCGTGCCGATCAGCGCGCTGCCGTGCGTGCCCGGCGCAAGCCCCGTCGAGGAGCTGCTGGAGCTCGACTGCCCTGTGATGCGCGACAGCACCGTCGAGGTTTCGAGCCAGCCGAGGTTCGCCAGGAAGCGCGTGCTCGCCGTAGCCAGGCCGCTGATCCCATTGCTCGCCAGCGCCTGCTGGATCAGTGGCGCCACCCGCTGGGAGTAGATCACGTCGGAGGCGAGGAAGATCTCCATGTCGCCGGCGATCTTCGTGCTCGCCTGTTTGGCCTGGCCGCCGAGCGCGCTTGGGACGAGTGCCGCAAGCTTTGTCATCCCTTCCACGCGAAGATCGAGCGCCAGCAGCAGATCCTGCTGGGCGGAGGCCATTTCTCCGGGAACGCTCAGGCTCTTGGCGTGGCTGGCGATGCTCTGCGCCTGCTTGAGCAGTTCGTCGACCTGCTGCTCGACGTCGAGCGCCGACTTCCCAGCGGCGCCGGTCAACGCCACGAACAGCGGGTGTGAGACCTGGGCGTCGGATTCCTGCGCGAGCGCGCTGACTTCGCGGTGGTAGGTCTTCAGCGACGTCTGCTTTTCGCTTTTCACGCAGCCCCTGATTACGAGCACGAGCACGATGAACACGACCACGAACACGACCGCCGCCACCAGGCGGCGGACCATCAGCGTCTGCTGGTCGGAGCCCGCCCCGCCCGGGTGCTGAGGGCGCCGCGGCCGCGGCCGTCTGGGCGCCGCTGCACCCACAGGTCGAGCGCCGGCCGACGGCCGGCGCGGCGCACGGGATGACGGCCGAGACGCAGTCTCCTCGTCATCGTCGAAGAACGACAAAAGCCAACCGCTCCTTTGCAGGGACTTTACGAAGGAGCCAGTATGACTTGCGCCAGCCGCCCTCGCGAGGTTGCAACTTCTCGGTCAGTGCGTGTTTTCCTCCTCCCAACGGCAGGGACAAGCCCCTTGCGCGACGAACGCGGGAGCCGGTGGAGTCGCCAAAGACCCTTGTCCAAGCCGCACGTGAACCCGATGGCCCCGCGGGTGCTGCTTCGCGTCGGCGCATCACAAGCGGCGTTCCGCAGCGCGGCGCCGACGAGCTCGTGCTCGGGCGTTATCGCTTGCTCGAGCAGCTCGGAAGCGGCGGATTTGGTGTGGTCTGGCGCGCCCGCGACGAGCTGCTGCACCGCGAGGTGGCGGTCAAGCAGGTCTGGCTGGGGCTCGACGGAGACAGCGAGCGCGCGACTCGCGAGGCGCTCGCCAGCGCGCGCCTCGCGCATCCGGCAATCGTCGCGCTGTACGAGGCGTGCGCGCAGGACGGCGCGTTCTACTTGATCTCCGAGCTGGTGGCCGGGGACACGCTTGCGCAGCTGATCGCCGCGGACGAGCTCGAGGACGAGGAGGTGCTGGAGATCGGCGCCGCGCTCGCGAGCGCGCTCGAGCACGCCCACGCGCGCGGCGTAATCCATCGCGACATCAAGCCGCAGAACGTGCTCGTGCCGTGGCCGCCCGAGCACGACGCGCTGACGCCGCAGGCGTTCATCGCGGCAGCCAAGCTCACCGACTTCGGCGGCGCGAGCCTCGTCGGCGAGGACGCGCTGACGCGCACCGGTGACGTGCTCGGCACACTCGCCTACATGGCTCCCGAGCAGAGCGAGGGCCGCGAGGTGGGCCGCGAGGCGGACCTGTACTCGCTTGCGCTCGTGGTCTATGAGGCGCTCTGCGGGGCAAACCCCGTCCGCGGCTCCACGCCCGCCGCAACCGTGAGGCGCATCGGCCGGACGCTGCCGCCGCTTTCGGGGGCTCGGCGTGACCTGCCCGCCGAGCTGACCCGTGCGCTCGACCGCGCGCTCGCCGCGGCACCGGAGCAGCGAGGCACGCTCGAGCAGCTCCGCCTTAGCTTCGAGGACGCGCTCGAGCGTGGCCTCAGGCGCCCGCGCCGGCGCTCCGCTCGCCGCTCGCCGCCCGCGCTGCCCTTGCCCGAGCTCCCGCTCGAGTTCCTGCGACCGAACCGGATCGCGCCGCTCGCCGAGGCGCCCGCCGATCCCGCGCGCAGGATCCGTCTGCCGCGCGCCGCGTGGATCGCCTGCGCGGCCATCGCCATCTGCTGGCAGGCGTTCGCGGGGCGTCCAGGCCTCGCCCTGGTGCTGATCGCTGGGTTGGCGCCGCTGGCGCTGATGCCGATCGAGCGCGGCGAGACGCGTCTGGGTGTGAGCTGGCTCGGAGGCGCGCTTGCGCCAGTGCTCGGCCTGATCGGCCTGGCTGGCGCGTTTCCAGCGATCGCCGGTCAGTGCTCGCACTGGCGCGAGCGCGCGGCACTCGGCGGGCTCGGATACTGGTGGCTGGTGCTTGCAGGGCCGCTGTTCGGCCGCGACCTGTGGCTGCGCGAGCCCACTGGCACTCCCGCCCGCTCGGCATGGGAGGGCTCGCTGAGCCTCGCCGCCACGCACGTGATCGGTCCGCGGCTGGCGCTCGGCGTGCTGTTGGGTGCGCTGTTGTGGGCGGCCGCTGCGACGACGCTGCCATGGATCGTTCGCGGCCGCAGTGCCGCGCTCGACCTCGTCGCGGTCACCGTGTGGTCCGCGGCGATCGTCGCCGTGGCGCCCGCGCTGATCGAGGGCTTGAGCGCTCACGCTGTGCATCCAAACCCACGCGGCGCGATCGTCGGCGCGATCGTCGGTGGGCTGGTCGCGGTCGCCGCTCGCGCGCTGCGTGGCCCCGTCTAGGTCCCGGCCGGGACCTGTCGAGACAGCTTCACAGCGAGGGTGCGTAGCATGGCTCCGGCTTGCGCTCGATCCTCGATCCTCGGAGCTCGAGCGACGCCAGCCACCCCTACGTGCCTCCGCCCGCCGATGAACCCGCTCAAGAGCGTCGAGACAATGATCGCCAGCCTCGTCGAGGGGACCTTCGGACGGCTGTTCCGCACCGAGGTTCGCCCGATGGAGCTCGCCCGCAAGCTCGCCCGCGAGATGGACGCCCATCGCACCGTCTCGGTCTCGCGCGTCTACGTGCCCAACGAGTACTCGGTCTGGCTCTCCCCCAGCGACCGCGACCGCTACGAAGGCGTCGAGCTCGAGGTCATCGACGAGCTGTGCGCGTACCTGCTGGAGCACGCACGCCGCGAGGATCTGATCCTCGCCTCGCCGCCGTACATCTCCTTTCACACCGATGAGCGGCTCTCGCTGGGCGAATTCGGCATTCAGGCGCGGTTGGTCCGGCCCGGGGGCGAGGATGCGGATTCCCACGGGGTGGCGCAGTCGCCACCCCTCGAGCAGGAGGAGCACGGCGAGACGATGATCTACAGCAGCTCCGCGCGCGTTCGCGACGCCGTCGAAGACGTGCACGCCCGCCGCCCGCCGCAGCGTGTGCTGCTGGCCGTGGGCGGCCGGCGCCTGCTCGTGCCTCCCGGCGGCGGCACCCTCGGTCGCAGCCGCGACTGCGACGTGGTGCTGGATGACGCTGGGATCTCGCGACACCATGCGGAGCTGCGTCCCGGTCCGGATGGCTGGACGGTCGCGGACCTCGGCTCGACCAACGGCGTGCGCGTCAACGGCGTGCAGGTGCGTGGCGTACAGCTGCTGCGCTCCGGGGATCGCGTCGAGCTCGGCTCGACCGAGATCGTCTTCGAGCTCGCATGAACAACCTCGCGCCCGTGTCCGTCGCGTTGAAGTTCGGGTTCCTGGCGGCGATGTACCTGTTCCTGCTGTGGATCGCCCGCAGCGCCCGCCGCGACCTGCGCGGCAGCACGGCGCCGGGCGAATCGCACGTCGGCCATGCTCGCGGCGAATCGATCCCACCTGACGCGACCGGCATGTACGCAGCCTCCAGGCTTGGCACCGCCGGCATCGCGCAGCAAGCGCCACGCCTGGTGATCGAGCGTGCGCCCGGACACGAAGCGGGGATGATCTACGACCTCGACGGTGACCTCGTGCTGGGGCGTGGCGAGCGCGCGGAGATCCGGCTCGAGGATCCGTTCGCGTCATCCCGGCACGCGCGCGTCTACGAGCAGGGCAACATAGTGGTCATCGAAGACCTCGACTCCACCAACGGCACCTACCTCAACGAGGAGCTGCTGCAGACGGCCAGGCCGCTGCACCCAGGCGACAGGGTGCGCATCGGCGACAGCGAATTCACGTTCGAGGCCGGCTGAGATGCTGCGCGTGGCCGAGCAGTACGCCGGCACCGACACCGGGCGCCAGCGGCGTGCCAACGAGGACTCGCTGCTGGCGCGCGCACCGCTGTTCGTCGTCGCCGACGGCATGGGCGGCGCGCAGGCCGGCGAGGTCGCCTCGCGCATCGCGGTCGAGTCCTTCCAGTCCGGCCTGCCCGAGACCTCGCACCCCGAGCTGGAGCTGGCGGCGCTCGCGCGCGAAGCGAATGGACGCATCCACGAGCTGTCGCATTCGAACGCAGAGCAGGCCGGCATGGGCACGACGCTCACCGCGGTGTACGTCGGCGAGCAGGAGGTCGCGATCGCGCATGTCGGCGACAGTCGCGCCTATTGCCTGCGCGACGGCGAGCTGCTGCGCCTCACCGACGACCACTCGCTCGTCGACGAGCTGATGCGTCAGGGCCGCCTGACGCCCGAGGAAGCCGTCGAGCACCCGCAGCGCTCGGTGATCACGCGTGCGCTGGGCCCCGAGGGGATGGTGGAGGTCGACACGCGCTCCTTCCGTGCCCGCCCCGGCGATGTCTACCTGCTCTGTAGCGACGGCCTCACGACGATGCTCTCCGAGGAGCAGATCGCGGCCACGCTGCGGGCACACCCGCGGCTGCGCGACGCCGGCGAGGCGCTGATCGCGGCCGCCAACCACGCTGGCGGACGGGACAACATCACGGTCGTGCTGATCCGCCTCGAGGACGTGCAGATCGGGCGCCCGCCGCAGGACGAGGAGCACTCGACGATGGTCGGCCTGCCAGCCGTCGCCGCGTCGCCGCCCGCGTCCGAGCCGCGCTCCCGGCAGGCATCCGTGCCACGCGATCAGCGATCGAGGGCGCTGGGTGCCCCCGCGCTCACCGAGCGCCCTCTGCCGCGCTCGCCGCGCAGCCCGCGCTCACCGGGAGCGTCACCGCGTAGGCGACGGCGCCGCATACGCCACGCGGGCGCGATCGTGTTCCTGCTCGTGGTGCTCGGAGTGCTTGCGTCCGCGGGCTACCTGGTCCTTCAGTCGGTGTACTTCATCGGCACCAACAGCCGCGGTCTGGTCACGATGTTCGAGGGCCTGCCATACAAGCTTCCCGGCAACCTGACGCTGTACAGCAGTCAGTACGTCTCTGGCGTCAGCGCCTCGACGCTGACGCCGCAGAAACGCCGCACGCTGCTCGATCACTCGCTGCGCTCAGAAGGAGACGCTGGCGCGCTGGTCCACAGCCTCGAACTGGAACAGCTCGAATGAGGCGCTCGCCGTGAACCGCCCGATCATCCGCCTCTACGGTCTCGTCGCGGTGCTGTTCGCGCTGCTCGTCGCGTTCACCTCGCGCTGGACGATCTTCGAAGCCGCCTCGTTGCGCAACAACACGCTCAACGAACGTACGCGCCTGGAGCAGGAGCGGATCGAACGCGGCCCGATCCTGGCCGCCGATGGCAGCGTGCTCGCGCGTAGCGTTCGCGGGCCGGAAGGCGTCTACCAGCGTATCTATCCGATGGGAGAGCTGTTTGCGCAGCCGATTGGGTACGACTACCTCGAACCCGACCTCGGCAGCACGGGGGTCGAGCGCTACCGCAACAAAGAGCTGAATGGCCAGAACGGCACGAACCTGCAGAGCGTGCTCGACCAGCTCCAAGGCAAGGAACCTCGGGGGGAGCGGGTGATCACGACGCTCGACCCGAGCGCGCAGCGGGTGGCGCGCGCCGCGCTCGGAGCCCACGAAGGGGCGGTCGTCGCGCTCGACCCACAGACGGGAGCCGTGCGCGTGATGGCCACGACGCCGAGCTACAACCCCAACGCGCTGCGCTCGCCCGCGAGCAAGCGCAAGCAGGCCCGCGAAATGACCACAGACCCGCCGACCAAGTCGGAAGTCAACCGCGCCGTCCAGTTCGGCTACGCGCCCGGCTCGACGTTCAAGATCGTGACCGCCACAGCGGCGATCGACACCGGTGCCTACACGCCGGAATCGATGGTCAGCGGGCGCAACGGCATTCTCGTCTCCGGCGTGCCACTCGACAACGACGACGACGAGAGCTTCGGAGAGATCACGCTCACAGACGCGCTCGCGCACTCCGTCAACACCGTCTGGGCGCAGGTGGCCGAGCACATCGGCAAGCGCACGCTCGGACGCTACATGGAGCGCTTCGGCTTCGACCGCAAGCCGCAGCTCGACTACCCATCCGAAGAGATGTCGGCCAGCGGCGAGTACAACGGAAGCAGCATCGTCGCGCCGACGAGCCCGTCGGTCGACGTCGGGCGGTTGGGCATGGGACAGGACAAACTCGCGGTGACACCGCTGCAGATGGCCGAGGTCGCCGCCGCCGTCGCCAACCACGGGCGGCTGATGGTCCCGCACCTGACGCAGCGGATCGTCGATGCCGAAGGGCGCACCTTGCAGAGGATCTCCCCGCGCGTGCAGTCGGTCGTGATGAAGCCCGCGACCGCGGCCGCGGTGACCTCGATGATGGAAGCCGTCGTCGAGGAAGGGACGGGCACGGCGGCGCAGATCCCGGGCATCCAGGTGGCGGGCAAGACGGGCACCGCGCAGACGCAGTTCGGCGACTCGATCAACAACGTGTGGTTCATCGCCTTCGCCCCCGCCGCCGATCCCAAGGTAGCGGTCGCGGTGACGCTCGAGGCGGTCCCCGGAGAAGGCGCTACGTTCGCCGCGCCGGTCGCCAGAGCCGTGATCGAAAACCTCTTGAGGTCGCAGTCGTGATCGAGCCCGAGACGATCATCGACGGCCGCTACAGGGTGATCTCGCGCCTGGGCTCGGGCGGTATGGCCGACGTGTACCTCGCGCAGGACCAGCTGCTGGGCCGGGACGTCGCGGTCAAGGTGCTCCACCACCACTTCGCCGAAGACCAGGAGTTCGTCGAGCGCTTCCGCCGCGAGGCTTCCAGTGCGGCCGCGCTGTCGCATCCCAACATCGTCGCGATCTTCGATCGCGGCGAGTGGAACGGCACCTACTACATCGCGATGGAGTACGTGGCCGGCCGGCCGCTGAAGACGGTCGTGCGCGAACACGGCGCGCTCGACCCGGCGGCGGCGATCGAGATCGTAGTGCAGATCCTGCGCGCCGCGCGCTTCGCGCACAGGCGTGGGGTGATCCACCGTGACCTCAAGCCCCACAACGTGATCCTCGACGAAGAGGGCCGTGCGCGTGTCACCGACTTCGGGATCGCGCGCGCGGGCGCATCGGACATGACTTTGACGGGATCGATCATGGGCACCGCCCAATACCTGTCTCCCGAGCAGGCACAAGGGCACACGGTCAGCGCCTCCTCTGACCTCTATTCGATCGGCGTGATCCTCTACGAGCTGCTCACCGGCGTCGTCCCGTTCGAGGGCGAGACTGCGGTCGCGATCGCCTTCAAGCAGGTCTCCGCCGAGCCTCATCCGCCGAGCGCGCTCAACCCGGCGCTGGCGCCATCGCTCGATGCTGTCGTGCTGCGCGCGCTCGCGAAGGATCCCGCGCAGCGCTACGCAAACGCCGACGAGCTGATCGCGGCGCTCGAACACGAGCGCCAGCTGCTGCCGGCGCTCTCCGGCGCGAGCGCTGTCGCCGGTGCGGGCGGGGTGGCCACGGATCACGTCCACCATGCGCAACCGCCGCGCGGCGGCGCCGGCTCGTTGCTGCTGGCCGATCCCGGAACCGGGCAGTACGAGCTCGAGCACGGAGCGCCGGGGGAGCAGCGCGGCCGCGGCTGGCAGCGCGGCACGCTCTGGGCGCTGGCGATCCTGCTCGTCGCCGGTCTCGCGGTCGCGGCGGTGCTGCTCCTGGGCAAGTCCTCCAAGTCGGTGACCGTGCCGAGTGTGACGGGCCAGACAGAACAGGCGGCGGGCGCCAGGCTGCGCGGCGTCGGGCTGACCCCACAGCCGTCGCTGGCACCAAGCGCCACCGTCGGCAGCGGCCTCGTGATCAGGCAGATGCCGGCCGCCGGCTCTGTCGAGCGGCAGGGCGCGCGCGTGGACATCGTGATCTCGGACGGGCCGGCGAACGTGCCGCTGATGGATGTCGCCGGGCTGAACGCGGCCAAGGCCGCGGCCGAGCTGAAGCAGGCGCACTTCAAGACAAAGATCAAGCCAGAAGCGAGCAAGTCGGTCGAAGCTGGGCGGGTGATCGCCACCGAGCCGCCCGCGGAAACGGAGGTCCAGGAAGGTCGCCTCGTGACGCTGCTGGTCTCGAGCGGTCCCGCGCCGGTGCACGTGCCCGACCTCACGGGTCAGACGCTGGAAGCCGCGGAAGCCACGCTCACCAACAACGAACTGGGTGTGGGCATGGTCACCAAGCGCGTCTCCGGCACGCAGGCGCCCGGGACGGTGCTTGCACAGTCGCCGAGCACCGGCAGCTCTGTCAGCAGCGGCTCGAAGGTCGACCTGACGGTCGCGCAGGCGCCCAAGGAAGTCGAAGTCCCGAACGTCGTCGGCGCGAGCGAAGTGGCGGCCAAGGCAGCGCTCAAACGCGCTCGGCTCAAGTCCAAGGTGCAAACGCGCCCAACGAGCGAACAGGCGCAGGTGGGGGTCGTGCTCGAACAGAGCCCGGCGGCCGCCACGCAGGCCCGCAAGGGGACGACGGTGACACTCGTGGTCGGCACGCTCAGCACGACTACGACCACAACCACTCCGACGACCACGACCACCACTCCCACGACCACGACGACGACCACGCCACCTCCGGCGGCCCCTGGCGAATGATCGGCGCCTCGCTGCGCGTCGCGGTGCTCGCCGGCGGGCGCTCGTCCGAGCACGACGTGTCGCTGTCCTCCGGTGCCGCGGTGCGCAAAGGCTTGAGCGATGCCGGGCACGAGGTCGTGTGGATCGAGATCGGCCGCGATGGCGTGTGGCGCCTCGACGGCCGGGCCTTGAGCGTGACGCCCGGAGGCGGGCTGCTCGACGTGGATGTGGTGTTCCCGGCCCTGCACGGCTCCTTCGGCGAGGACGGGGCGGTGCAGGGGCTGCTCGAGACGCTTGAAGTGGCCTATGTCGGCTCCGGCGTGGCAGCCTCCGCAGTGTGTCTGGACAAGGTGCTGTTCAAGCGGCTGATGTCCGTCCTGGAGATACCACAGGTCGATTACCTCGCAGTCCGCGCAGAGCGCTTCGAGTGCTCCAGCGAGCAAGCGCTTGCAGAGATCGCGAAGATCACAGCGCTTGGCCTGCCGGTGTTCGTCAAGCCGGCGCACCTCGGCTCCTCGGTGGGGATCGTCAAGGTGATCGCCGAGGAGCAGCTCGGCGACGCGCTGCATGAGGCGTTTGCGCACGACGGGTTGGTGATCGTCGAGGCGATGGCCAGCGGCTTGGAGGTCGAGTGCGGCGTGCTCGGGGAGCAGCGCGCCGTCGACGGGCAGGCGTTCGCCTCTGAGCCCGGCGAGATCGTGTTCTCGGGCGAGTTCTACGACTTCGATGCGAAGTACACGCCCGGAGGCATGGAGCTGAGGATTCCGGCGGGCATCTCCGCGAGTGCGCGCGAGCAGGTCCGTGCGCTGGCGGTGCGCGCCTTCCGCGCAGCTGGCTGCGATGGCCTGGCGCGGGTGGACTTCTTCGTCGACGGCGAGCACGTGCTCGTCAACGAGCTGAACACGATGCCCGGCTTCACACCGACGAGCGTCTACGCAAAGCTGCTGGCAGCGTCGGGCGTCCCCTACCCGTCGCTCGTCGACCGGCTCTGCCGCCTGGCGCTCGAGCGCTTCGCACGGCAGCGCGTCTACAGCTATTGAGCAAGGGTCCGGGGGCCGCTGCGCACCGTCTTTACTTGAACAACGTCAGCTCGGCGATCGTCGCGGACTCCTTGCCGGGCGGGAGCGTGGTCAGCCACACGAGGTAGTAGCGGTGCGGGTGCCCGCCGAGCGCGAGCGCGATGCGTTCGCCGTTGCGGACGTCCGCGCTCGTGCCCACCGGCCCCTGCCAGCCGCGGGTGCCGAGCGGCGTGGAGTCGCCGTAGGGAAGTTCCAGCCGCGGCTTGTCGGCGACATAGACCTGGGCCGCGAAGCCAGGGGTCGGCGTCTGGATCTCGAGCGCCTTGGCGAGCACGCGCGGAGCGGCGTCGAGGTACACGCCGAGACCGATGCCTCCCGGCTTCTTGAGCGTGTCGTCGTAGTACTGCTCCGTGCTCCAGGTCGTGTTGGGGTCGCCATCGACGACGTTGCCGATCAGGTCACGATTTTCCGGGCCGGTGCCGAACGGGTTGTAGTCGTGGGCCGCCGCCTGCCCGAGCTGTACTGGTTCCAAACCCGCGTGCGAGCTGATGTCCGGGGCCTGCCCGGGGCCGCGGTGAGCCCTGTCCGCCGCGATCACGAGCACGGTCGCGACGATCGCGACGAGCAGCACCAGCGAGAGCAGCCAGCGGGCGGGGTGGCGCATCCGCCAGGGCAGCCGCCGCTGCGCCGGACCGGGAAGCGTGCGCAGCACGCTGGTGACCTCCCCGGTCGCCTGGCCGGCGCGAGCGGCCTCGACGGCGAGCACCTCCTCGAGGTCAGCGACCATGCTCGCTGCGTTGTCGTAGCGCCGTGTCAGGTCCTTGGAGACGGCGCGTTCGACGACCGCGGCGGTGGCGGCGGATAGCTCCGGACGCAGCCGCTGCACGTCGGGGACGTCCTCGCGCACGTGCTTCATCGCGACGGCCACCGGTGAGCTTGCCCGGAACGGGACCTCGCCGGTGAGCATCTCGAACAGCACCACGCCGAGCGAGTAGAGGTCCGACTGCCCGGTGACGGGTTGACCGAGCGCCTGCTCGGGCGAGACGTAGTCTGTGGTGCCGAGCACGCGTCCGGCCATCGTCAGACCTTCCTCAGAGAGCGTGCGCGCGATCCCGAAGTCGGTGATCTTCGCGCCGCCTTCCTCGCTGATGAGGACGTTGTGGGGCTTTACGTCGCGATGCACGATCTGGCGCTCGTGGGCCGCGCCGAGCGCCCGCGCGATCTCGATCGCGTAGGCGATCGCCTGCGGGATGTCGAGCGGCCCGTCGCGGCGGATCAGGTCCTTGAGCGTCTCGCCGTCGACGTACTCGAGCACGATGTAGGGCGTGCCGATCGCGCCGGTGGCGGCGGCTCCCAACCCGCCATCGGGCGAGGTCTCCTCGCCGGCGTCGATCACAGTGACGACGTGCGGGTGGTTGAGCTGCGCGACCGACCGCGCCTCACGGCGGAAGCGCTCCAGCTGGTCGGAGTCGGCCGCGATCTCGCGGTGCATCAGCTTGATCGCGACCGGTCGCTCGAGCACCGTGTCAAACGCGCGATAGACGGTCGACATCCCACCGCGACCGATCTCGCCGTCAAGCCTGTAGCGCCCGCCGATCACGGTTCCCAGCAGAGTCATCGGCCTCTATTGTGCGCGCAAGCTAGGCGGCGCCGCGCTGGCGCGAGATCACGAGCGCCGCCACCAGCAGGCGGTAGAGCGAGCAGGGCCACAGCGCCTGACCGTCGCGCAGCTGGCGGCGCAGCAGTCGCGCGCTTGCCAACGTGGACAGGAACGCGGTGGCTCCTCCCACAGCCAGCGCCGCCAGCTGCTCGCGCGGGACGCCCGTGCGGCGCATGCGCACGGCCTTCAAAGCGCTCGCGCCGAAGATCACCGGCAGTCCTGCGTGCCAGGAAAGCCCCTGTGCCGGCTTGCGCCCGAATCCGCGCGCTCGTGCGACCGTCAGCGTGGCGCCGTTGCGCGAGATGCCGGGGATCAGCGCAGCTGCTTGCGCGAGCCCGAGCGCGAGCCCATCGCGTGGGCCTGCGTCCTCCTGGGTGCGCGCACCCGCAGGGCGCTGCTCCGCGCCCATCCGGTCGGCCAACGCCATCGCGACCGCCCCCGCCGCGAGGCCGGCTGCGATCGAGCGCGGTCCGCCGAGCGTGCGTTCGACGATTGGCCCGAGCGCGTAGCCGGCGAGCGCGGGCGGAGTCACGGCCAGCGCGATCACGCCGACGCGGCGCCGATCCACATGCGTCGCCTCCCGCAGCAGCTCGCTGCGCATGTGGATCGCCAGCGCGACGCCCGCGCCGGCGTGCAGGGCAACCTCGAAGGACTTGCGACGCTCTCCGTCCAGCCGCGCGTACGGCCAGCCGGCGAGCCAGGGAAGCAGCGTGGTGTGCGCCGAGGAGGAGATCGGAAGCAGCTCGGCCGGACCCTGCAGCAGCCCGAGCGCGACGGCATGGCGAAGCGGCAGCGCGCTGTCAGCCGACGGCATCGGCTGCCGGGTCGCGCCGCGTGCGCCGCCTGCGCACGAGCGCGTAGACGATGCCCACCACGACGAGCGCGACGACCACGTAGTCGACGTACTCGAAGCCCTTGCGCACGCTCGTCCAGTCGTTGCCGACAGCGTGGCCCGCGACCGCCAGGCCGAGCACCCACGGCAGCGAGCCGATCAGCGAGAACACGGTGAAGCGCCAGAACGGCATCCGCGCGACGCCGGCGGGCAGCGACACGAACGCGCGCACCACGGGGATCACCCGTCCGAACAGGACCGCGGCCTCGCCGTGGCGCTGGAACCAGCGGTCGGCCAGCTCTATTTGCGTAGGCCCCATGTGAACCTTGCCGCCGTGGCGTTCGAGCAGCTCCAGGCGCCCGCCGCGCCCGATCGCGTAGGCGATCCACGAGCCGACCATCGTGCCGAGCAGGCCGATGAGCACCACCCCGACCATCGTCAGGTGGTGGTGGGAGGCACTCTGGCTGGGGTCGGCGACGGCGAAGCCCGCGAACAGCATCACGACCTCGGATGGGAGCGGGATGCACGCGCTGCCGATGGCCATCAGCGCGAAGATCACCGGCAGGCCGCCGTCGCGAACCAGGTGCGAGGTTTCGTTGACGAGCGTTTCGGAGATCGAGGCGAGCACGAGCACGGCCGGCCAACGATAGCGGCGATCGAGGGGCCGATCGCGGCGGATCGTTAGCGTCCCTGCGAATGCGCATCTGGATCGACCTCACGAACAGCCCGCACGTGCTGGTCATGCGGCCGCTGATCGAGCGCCTGCAAGCCGACGGCCACGACGTGCGCGTGACCGCGCGAGACTTTGCCCAGACGATCGAGCTGTGCGAGCGCCTGGGCGTCGCGCACACGGCGATCGGGCACCACCGCGGCAGTCGTCTCGGCGCCAAGGCTGCGGGCCTGGCCTCGCGCTCGGCCGCGCTCGTGCGCTGGGCGCGCTCCCAGCAGCGGAAATCTGGAGCGCGCCCGCCCTTCGACATCGCGCTCGGCCACGGCTCCAACGATGTGACGCTCGCCGCGGCGGTGCTGCGCATCCCCAGCTCGACGATGTTCGACTACGAGTGGGCGACGGTCCAGCACAACGTCAACTGCCGCCTGGCGCGCGCGGTCGTGGTGCCCGACGCGATCCCGCCCGGGCGTCTGGATCGCTACGGCGCCAGAGGCAAGCTGCGCGCGTATGAGGGGCTCAAGGAGGAGTACTACCTCTCAGACTTCGAGCCCGACGACCGCGTGCTCGACGAGCTTGGCCTCGACCGCGCCCGAGCGATCGTGGTCGTGCGCCCGCCACCGGTCGTCTCGCTCTATCACCGCTTCGAGAACGACCTGTTCGCGCGCGTGCTGCGACGCCTGAGCGCAGCCGCGGCGGAGCACGGAACCCAGTCGGTGGTGCTGCCGCGCGTGGCCTCCCAGCGCGCGGAGCTCGCGCGCGTCCCCGGTTTCGTGGTGCCCGAGCACGCCGTCGACGCGCAGTCGCTGATCGCCTGTGCCGACCTCGTGATCTCGGCGGGCGGCACGATGAACCGCGAGGCGGTCGCGCTCGGCACGCCCGTCTACACGACCTTCCAGGGCCGCTTGGGCGCGCTCGACGAACGCCTGATCGAGGAACGGCGCTTGCGGATGCTGAGCGCCGCCGAGGACCTCGACCTGGGCAAGCGCGTGCGCGCGTGCGCCGCGGGACGCGTGCGCCGGGACTCCCGCGTGCTCGTCGAGCTGCTGCTCTCGCCCGTCTCCGACTGAGCTGCGGGGGCGCCGGCTGGGGCGCCGCAGTCGTTGCGGGCCTTACAATCAGCGCAATGCGCCGACGGATCCGCTCGGCGGCCCTACCCCTTCACCGTCGCTCGCTGCCACAGCTCGCAGTGGACGGGGCGCTGGTCGCACTCGCGTACTACCTCGCCTTCGAGCTGCGCTTCACGACCAAACTGCGGCCGCACTACTCGGAGCTGCGCTCGGACACGATCTGGTGGGTGCTCGTCGGCAGCCTGCCGGTGCTGGTGCTGGCGCGCGTGTACCAGCGCCGCTGGCGCTATGCGGGCCAGCGCGACTACGAGGCGGTCGTGCTCGCGGTCGTGCTGATCGTGCTGCTGACGGTGGCCGGCGTCGAGATCCTGCGCCCGGTGCACCAATACATCGAAACGGGGCATCCGCCGGGCCACGCTGCGGCGGTTGCGGTCGTGCTCCCCAACACCGTGATCGTGCTGTTCGGGTTGCTCTCGCTCGTATTCCTGGTGGGGATCCGCGCGCTCGCGCGCACGCTGTACGAGCGCCGTCCGCTGGCGGCGTTTCGCAGCCTGCGGCGCGACCAGCGCAGCGTGCTGATCGCCGGTGCCGGCGAGGGCGGCCGGCTCGTGGCCCGCGAGATCATGCGCAACCGCGACCTCGGTCTCGTGCCCGTCGGCTTCGTCGACGATGATCCCGCCAAGCGGCGGCTGCGCATCGAAGGGCTGCGCGTCCGCGGCAACACCGAAGCTGACCTGCCGCGCATCCTCGACGATGCCGAGCCGGACGAAGTGATCATCGCGATCCCCTCGGCGCCCGGCTCGACGCGCGCGCGGATCGTGCGTGAGTGCCGTGCGCGGGCGATCCCCGTTCGCACGCTGCCGACCGTGTTCGAGCTGCTGCAGACGCGCGGCGCGCTTGCCAGGCAGATGCGCGAGGTGCGCGTCGAGGACGTGCTCGGCCGCGAGCCCGTGCAGATGGAGCTCGAGCGCGTCGGCGCCTACTTGGCCGGCGAGACCGTGCTGGTGACCGGCGCCGGCGGCTCGATCGGCTCGGAGCTGTGCCGGCAGATCGCGCGCGTGGAGCCGCACCGGATCGTGCTGCTCGATCACGCCGAGGACAACCTCTTCTCGATCCAGCGCGAGCTGGAAGACGAGCGCCACGTGCCGCCGTCGATGCTCGCAGCGGTGCTCGCCGACTGCAAGGAGGAGGAGCGCATGCGCGAGGTGTTCGCGGAGCACAGCCCGACGATCGTCTTCCACGCGGCCGCCTACAAGCACGTCGGCCTGATGGAGACCAACCCGGTGGAGGCGGTGCGCAACAACGCGATCGGCACCCGCGTCGTGGCGCACATCACGGGTGAGACCGGCGTACAGCGCTTCGTGCTGGTCTCGACCGACAAGGCGGTGGCGCCGGCGACGGTGATGGGCGCCTCCAAGGCGCTCGCGGAGTTCGCGCTGGAGGCTGCCTCCGCTCGCTGGGCGCACACGCGCTACAGCGCGGTGCGCTTCGGCAACGTGCTCGGCTCCTCGGGCAGCGTCGTGCCGATCTTCCGCCGCCAGATCGAGCGTGGCGGCCCGGTGACGGTCACCGACGAGCGCATGACCCGGTACTTCATGACGATCCCCGAGGCTGTGCAGCTGATCATCCGCTCCGGCTCGCTTGCGTCCGCCCGCGCCTCGCGCGGCGCCGAGGTGTTCGTGCTCGACATGGGCGAGCCGGTCCGGATCATCGACCTCGCCCGAGCGATGATCGACCTATCCGGTCTCGACCCCGATCGCGACATCGACATCGAGATCGTGGGTGCTCGGAACGGCGAGAAGCTCGAGGAGGAGCTTTTCAACAGCTACGAGCGTCGTCGCGGCACGGAGGCGGAGAAGATCCTGCTGGCCGAACGCGAGCCGCTGGCGAGCGATGCCGTCGAGTCGATGTTCGCGGAGATCGGCCTGCTGGTGCTGGAGGGCGACGCCGCGGGTCTCGCCGCCAAGGTCTCCGAGCTGGCCGCCGCTCGCCGGGATTCACCGCCGCACGAGAACGAGCAACCGGCGGTCGCGGAGGACTCGGCCAACGGCGCGATCGCGGGTGACCGTCGCGATGCGCCTGCGCCCCTCGTACACTCCCGGCATTCATGAGCTTCCTGCCGGTCGCGCTCTCGCTTTCGAGCACGTTCACCAAGATCGGAGCGATCGCGGCGTTTTCCGCGCTCGTGGGCATCGCGGTCCTGTCGCTGCTCGTCTTCTCGCAGGCCCGCGAGCTCAAGCGTCTGCGTGAGTGGGCGGGCCGCGCGCCCGAGCGCGCCGCCGAGCTCGAGCAGCGTGTGAGCTCCGCGGCGGCGATGCGCGTCCAACAGCAGCCCCCCATCCAGATGGCGCAGCCGGTTCCACGGGCCGCGCCGATCCCGGTGGCGCCGGCCGCCGGCGGGGCACCCGCCACGCGCGTCGTCGCCGCGCCGGCGGCGCCGGCGGGCGCCATGGCCGGCGCCGGGCAGGCGCTGAGCGCTGGCGGCGCGCAGCGCCCGCCCGTGGCGCCCGCGCCTGGGGTCGCAGCACCGGGCGTTCAGGCTCCGCCGGCTCACCCTGCCGCGCCGGGCCGGCCGCTTCCGTCAGCCCCTGGCGTGCCGGCGCCGGCACGCCAGCCGGCCGCTCCCGCGCCAGGCCAGCCGGTCGCGCCAGGGCAGCCCTCCGCGCCAGGGCAGCCCGCGGTCCCTTGGCGTGCGCCGACGCCCGCGGCACAGCCCGCGACCGCGACGCCCGGCTCTGTCCAGCTGGGAACCGCGCCGGTGGGCGCCCCCGCATCGGCGGCCGGCGCCGCGCAGGGCCGGCCGCTGCCGGGAGCGTCCGCGCCACCCACGGCGCCGGCGGTGGGCACGCCGGCGGTGGGCACGCCTGCGCCGGCGACCGCGGCCGCCGCGGCGAGCGCCGCCGCGCCTCGCGCTCCGCTCCCCCCGCGCCACCGATGGCGCCAGCCGAGACAGCGGCCGCGGGGCCTGGGGCGGGAACGCCGGCCGCCTCGCAGGACGTTCGCGTGAGAGCCGCGTCGGCCGCGTCGCGACAGAGCATCCCGCCGCCACTGGCGGGTGGGCGCTCGGTCTACGCCGCCAAACGGTCGCGAGGCCGGATGATCGCGGTGACGGCCGTCGCTGCGGTCGTCGCGGTGGCCGCGGTCGTCGTCGCGCTGACGTCGCTCGGCGGCTCCTCGAAGCCAAAGCACGGGACTTCCACCACGACGACGAGCGCCAGTCGCACTGCCACGACGGGCGCCAAGCATGCGTCGCACAAAGCAGCGAAACCGGCCCCGAAAGCGCCTGCGGTAAGCCCTGCGGAAACGAGTGTGGCCGTGCTCAATGCCACCGAAGCCGAAGGTCTGGCGCACCGAACCGCCATTGCGCTGCAGCAGAACGGGTATTCGCAGGCGGAAGCGCTGAACGGCAAACCGCCCGGCTCGGGCCAGGTCAGCGTCGTCGAGTACACCAGTGGCCACCAGGCCGAAGCCGAAGGCGTCGCGCGCTCCGCGTCGATCACGCATGTGCTGCCAATCGAAGCGGCTGTGACGGCGCTTGCGGGATCGGCGGACGTGGTGGTGATCGTCGGTGCTGACAAGGAACACGAAACATAGAACCCATAGCCGGCTTCCTCGACGTCCCCTCGCGGTCTGACAAGCCCCGCGAGCATGGCATCACCCACGTGATCGACACGGGGCTGTCGGTCGCGGCGGTCGACGGTCTGCTGGAGGTGGCCGGCGACGTCGTCGACGTGGTCAAGCTGGGCTGGGGCACGGCGCTGGTCAGCGCCAATCTGCGGGCGAAGCTCGAGCGCTACGCCGCCGCCGGCATCCCGGTGATGCTAGGAGGCACGCTGACCGAGCTTGCGCTCCGCCAAGGCAGGGTTGATGGGCTGATCGCGTGGCTGCGGGAGCTCGGGTTGCGGCACGTCGAGGTCTCCGACGGCACGATCCCACTGGAGGCGCAGCTCAAGCGCGAGTTGATCGAACGGCTCGCCAAGGAGTTCACCGTGCTCGCGGAGGTCGGTAGCAAGGACACCGATTTCATCATGGCTCCGTACGTGTGGGTCGAGCAGATCGAACGCGATCTCGAGGCAGGCGCATGGAAGGTGATCGCCGAGGCACGAGAGTCTGGGACCGCCGGTATCTATCGTGCCACCGGCGAGGTGCGGACAGGCCTGATCGATGAGATCGCGCATGCGATCGACCCGCGGCGATTGATCTTCGAGGCGCCGCTGCGCGCGCAGCAGGTGTGGCTGCTAAAGCGCTTTGGCACCGAGTGCAACCTCGGCAACATCACGCCCGCGGACGTGATCTCGCTCGAGACGTTGCGGCTTGGCCTGCGCTCGGACACGGTCGAGCGGTTCGCGCTGGGCGGCTGGGATTGACCGAGGCGGCCGCCGGAGCGGATGACGGGCGCGCCCGCGCCCGGGCATCGGCTCCGGGCCGCGAGCCGCTGGCGCGAATCGTGTTCGCGCTGCTGGTCGCTGCCTGCTTCGCGGCGTTTCTGATCACGCAACGGCTCAAGCACACCCCGACCGCCGTGCACAGCTACATGCTGGCCTACTCGTTCTCGCCCTACCCAGGAGGTCAGGCCAGACTGGAGGCGATCGCGTTCGAGCTGGCCAACACCGAAGCGGTGACGGTCACGATCGTCGACAGCGATGGCGACACAGTGGCCACGCTCGTACGCAACTACCCGCTATTGCGCTACAAAGACTTCTCGCTGCGCTGGAACGGGCGACGCGGCACGGCGCATGGCTACGCGTACCTCGTGACAGCAGCCGGGCGGCGCATCCTCGTGCCGCGGACGGCCGGGGCAATCGCGCCGGCCGGCGAATATCGCGTCGGCGTCAGCCTCCGTGGTCGCGGGCAGCAGGTGCTCCTGCCACGCAGCTTCGCGCTGGTGAAGCCGTGAGCGCGCTCGCCACACGCCTGCCGAGCGCGGGCGCGATCGGCGCTGTAGCAGTCGTCGCGCTGGTCGTGGTCGCGTTGCTCGTCGTCGCGATGCGCCGCCACCGCGACGCGTTTCCCCTGCTCGCGATCTTCGCGCTCCCGTTCCGAGTGCCGATCTCGGCCGACGGCAGGACCGTCAACCTGCTGGTGCCGCTGTATCTGGTGGTCGCAGCCGGCACGCTCGTGCAGCTGCTGCCGCGGTTGCTGCGCGGGCGTGCGCCGGGCGACGACGGCGACGGCCCCGCAGCCCTCGGGGCAGGTGAGCGCACGGTGGCTGGGCCGAGCGGCCCGGGCGCGGGCTTCTCGCCCCGCAGCCCGAGCTCGTGGGCTTCGCCACGGGGGGTTGAATGGCTGCTGCTGCTCGCGATCGGCTTGTACGTGCTGCAGGCGCTCTACTCGAGCGATCGCGCCAAGGCGGCCGAGAACATCGCGTTCTTCTACGTGCCGTTCGCGCTGCTGTTCGTGATCCTCCGCGACGTGCGCTGGACGCGCGAGCTGTTGTTGCGCTGTCTCGGCGTGGCGGTCGTGCTGGCGGTGCTGTTCGCCGGCGTGGGCTTCGTCGAGTACTACCGCAAGACGCTGTTCTTGAACCCGAAGGTGGTTGCGGCGGACCAGTACGACAACTACTTCCGCGTCAACTCCGTGTTCTTCGACCCGAGCATCTACGGGCGTTTCCTCGCACTGGTGATGATCGGCGTGACCACGCTCGTGCTCGCCGGTGCAGGCGCCGCCGCCGTCAGCGAGCTCGCTCGCAAGCTCCGCCGTGAGATGCTCGGCGGCGCTGCGGTGCTGGCATGGCTGCTCGCCGGTCTCGTGACGAGCTTCTCGCAGTCGAGCATCGCCGCGCTGCTGCTGGGGCTGACGGTGCTCGGCGCGTGGTGCTGGGGCGTGCGCGCGACCGCCTATGTCGCGGGCGCGCTGCTGGTGGCGGCAGTGGCGGTCGTGCTGCTGGCCCCCGCGAGCCTGCACTTCGGCCTGAAGGGCTCAAAAGGCTCGACGAGCAACGCCACCAGCGGACGCACCACGCTGATCTCCGGGGGGCTCGACCTGTTCGCTGAACGCCCGCTCGAGGGCTACGGCTCGGGCTCGTTCGAAACTGAGTACAAACGGCACAGCAAAGCGTCGGCGGCCAGCGCCGCGAACGCGACCTCCGCCTCGCACACGATCCCGATCACGGTCGCCGCCGAGCAGGGGATCATCGGTCTGGCCGTGTACGTGGCGCTGCTGCTGTCGGCGTTCGCGGTCCTGTTCCGCGGCGCGGGACGCTCGCCGCCGCGGATCGCGATCGCGGCGTGCTTCGCGGCGCTCGTGCTGCACACGTGGATCTACGCCGACTTCCTCGAGGATCCGTTCACGTGGACGCTGTTGGCGCTAGGGGTAGCCCTTGCCCGCCAGGACGGCAGCTGAGCCGTGCGCGGCTATCTCAAGCGCCTGGTCGCGACCGGCGCGGCATATCAGTTCGGTGACATCCTCGCCAAGGGCCTCGCGCTGCTGACGGTGCCGTTGTACACGCGCCACCTCAACACCGAAGCCTACGGCGCCGCCGAAACGCTGCTGACCGCGGTGATCCTCGCCAGCATCCTGCTGCGCGTGGGCGTCGGCGAAGCGTTCATCCGCTTCTACTTCGACGACGAGGATGCCGCGCGGCGGGAGCGGATCGCGCGCACGGCGACAGCCACGGTTGCGTGGACGACGACGCTCGCCTCGCTGCTGGCGCTGCTGTTTGCCGGCCCGCTTTCCCGGCTCGTGCTGAGCTTCGAAGACCCGCTGCTGTTCGACTGCGCGGTGCTGGGACTGTGGGCGTTCACGAACCTCGAGATGGTGTACGCGCAGCTGCGCGTGGACGAGCGCAAGCGTGCCTACGTGTACGCGTCGGGCGCGAACGTGGCGATGACCGTCGTGTTCACTGTGGCGCTGGTCGTGTTCGCCGGCCAGGGAGCGCGCGGGCTGCTGCTCGGCAACTTCGGCGCCTCCGCGGTTGTCGTGCTCGGCCTGTGGTGGGTGCTGCGGGGGCGCGTGTCGCTGCGCGTGAGGCTCTCAGACCTGCGTGCGATGCTGCGCTTCGGGTTGCCGACCGTGCCCGGCGGACGCGAGCGTCTATGCCTTGCAGGTCGCCGACCGGATGTATCTGTATCAGGGCCTTCTCGCGTAGCGCCGCCGGCGACGTACGCGATCGCGATCAAGCTCGCCACCGTCGTGTTCGTGGCGGTGCGCGGCTTCCAGTACGCGTGGCCGCCGCTGGCGTACTCGATCGAGGACGACGAGGAGGCCGGGCGGCTGTATGCGCTGGTCACCACCTACTACGCGCTCGCCACCGGCGTGGTCGTCTGCGCGGTCGAGCTGCTCGGCCGCTGGATGGTGCGGCTGCTCGCGGCACCGGAATACTTCGGCGCCTATCGTGCGCTGCCGTGGCTGGCGCTCGGGTGGGCGCTGTATGGCCTGTACCTGGTGCTCGTCGCGATCTCCGGGCGCGCGCGCGTCACCTCGCGCAACTTCCCCGCGGCCGCAGTCGGTCTCGCGGTCAACATCGCGCTGCTGCTGGTGCTCGTTCCCCGCAGCGGTGCCGGCCTGGGCATCGCTGGCGCTGGGATCGCGCTGTGCGGCGCCTATGTGGCGATGCTCGCCGTCATGTACGCTGCTCACGCGCAGCCTGTTCAGGGTCGGCTTCGAATGGCTGCGCCTCGGCGCAGCTGACGGCGATCCTCGCCGGCGTGGCCGTCTCCGGCGAGCTGCTGCTGCCAAGCCATGGGCTCGCCGGGCTTCACGCTGCGCGTCAGCCTGGCTCGCGTTCGTGCCGGCGGCGCTCGCGCTGACGCGCTTCTTCCACGCGCACGAGCTCGCGCAGGCGCGCGCGCTCGTGGTCGACGCGCGCCGGCGCGTGGCGCGCTTCCGGGCCGGTCATGGCGAGCGTCGAGGCATACGCCGAGGACCCGCTCAAGGACTGTCTGATGTCCGTCGGACCGCCTGGCCGGGGTGTCGGGTGTCTAGCTGGACGATTCTTGGCTCAAGAGCGCGACATCTGCAGTCGATGGGTGCCTTGTCGTGCCCGAGCTAGCTGCCAGTCCTCCACATCTCGCGGGTGCCAAGGAGCGTCGCCGCCGCGCCGAGGCGCTGCGCCGCCACCGCGCTGACGCGCGTGTCAAGAGCATGGCGTCCGCCGGCGAGGTGGCCTACCTGCGTGAGCAGCTGCGCCTTGCGGCGCGCCTGACCGCGAGGTTGGCCACCAGCCAGTGAGGTCGAGGAGCTGGCGCAGATGGTCGTCGACGAGCTGCACGAGACCTTCGCGTTCTACCTCGCGGCGATCCAGCGGCTCGACGACGACGGCGTCCTGCGGCTGGTCGCCGGCCGCGGCCCGCTGGCGGAGGTGATGACCGAGTTCCTGCTCACCGAGCAGCCGGTGTCGGAGGGCGTCAACGGGAAGGTCGCCCGCTCCGGCCAGACCTACCTGATCGCGGACACGCGCGAGGATCCCGACTACATCGTGCGCGACCCTACGACCGACCCGCTCTCGGAGCTGGCGGTGCCGGTGCTCGTGGACGGCACCGGTGTGGGGCGTGCTGAACATCGAGGCGACCGATCCCGGCGCGCTCGCCGAGGCCGACGCGGCGCTCGTGGAGGCGGTCGCCACGAGCTTCGGCGTCGCCGTGCACCGCGCGCGGCTGGTCGCCGACCTCGAGGGCGCGTTCACCACCGCGCTTGGCCGCGCTGACGAGCACCGTCGAGGCCAAGGACGACTACACCGCGTGTCACGGCGAGGACGTGGCCGTGCTCGCCGAGCGCGTCGCGCTGACGCATGTCCCTGTCGAACGCCCAGGCGCGCGACGTGCGCTACGCGGCGATGCTGCACGACCTTGGCAAGGTCGCCGTCCCGAGCGAGATCCTGCTGAAGCCCGGTCCGCTGAGCGACGAGGAGTGGGTGACGATGCGCAGCCACGCCGCGATCGGCGGCGAGCTCGTCGGTGCGCATCGACGCGTTCGCGCACCTCGCCCCCGCCGTGCGCGCCAGCCACGAGCGCTGGGACGGCGGCGGCTACCCGGATGGGCTGGCCGGCGACGCGATCCCGCTCGCCGCGCGGATCATCGCCGCCTGCGACACCTACGACGCGATCGTCACCGACCGTCCCTACCGCACCTGCGCGCACACCGCTGGAGGCGTGCGAGGAGCTGCGCAGCGTAGCCGGCACGCAGCTCGACGAGATCGTCGTAGTCGCGCTGGTCGCGGAGCTCGAGCGCGGCTGAGCGCCTGTCGCTTCAAGCGTCGGCGTCACTCGTGGCGGCTGCCGCGCCGGCGGTCAGCGTTCAGGCGCCGGCTTCGCGGTTGTAGTCCGCGGCCGCCTCGCGCAGCCCTTCGCCGCGCTCCGGGCGCAGCGTGGCCATCACGTGCAGCCAGTAGCGCCGCGGGTCGTGCCCCGGCAGCGCGAGCGCCGCGAGCGCGCGCAGCGCGTAGCTCCAGGCTGTCAGCCAGCGCACGGCTCAGCGCCGCGGCGGCCGAGTGGTGCTTGCGCATGTACAGATCGCGTCCCGCGCGCCAGTTCGACGATCCGCCGCTCGGGCAACGCGCCGGTCGCGAGCTGCTCGTGGTGCACCGCCGCCGCCGCCGGCACGTACACGCTGCGCCAGCCCGCGTCGCGCAGGCGCCGGGCGAAGTCGACCTCGTCCGAGTACACGAAGAAGTCGGGGTCCAGGTAGTCGACCTGCGCGGCCGCCTCGCGCCGCACGAGCAGCGCCGAGGACTGGCACCAGTCGACCTCGCGCACGCGCTCGCCCTTGCTCTGCACGGTGTAGCAGCGGTGCAGCATCAGCGCGCCGGCGAGCGCCGTTGCGAGCGTCGGAAAGCGCCACGCGCACGCCTGCGCGCGACCGTCCGGACGCAGCAGCCGCGCGCCGGCGCAAGCCGCGCGCGGGCGCTCCTGCAGCGCCTGCCACAGCGCGAGCGTCGCCCCGGGGCGCAGCTCGGAGTCCTCGTTGAGCAGCAGCGCGTAGCGCCCGCGAGCGCGGCGCAGCAGCTCGGAGTCGTTCAGTGCCTTGCCGCGGCGTTCGTCCAGCGCGATCGTCTCATCCACCGCGGGGTGCTCGCGAGCGGCCTGCGCCGAGCCGTCGCGCGAGCCGTTGTCGAGCACCAGCACCTCGGTCGCGAACGGAACGCTCGCGCGCTCGCGGGCGAGCGCGTCCAGCCCGCGCACCAGCAGCTCCCGCTGCGAGGTGTTGACGACGCAGTAGCTCAGCTCGATCTCAGGCACAGCGAGACCCTACTTCCACCGCCGCCGGCCGCTTTTTGGCCGCGGCGCGCTACCTGCCGGTCGTGCGGTGCATCGTCCCGCGCGTATGGCCGCGGCTGCCATGCGCCGATCCCGGCGGCGCCGTTGGCGCTGCCGCGAACCGGTGGCGGCGTGCGGCGGATCAGCAGTCGCAGCGCGCGGTCATCGGGGCCCCCCTCCGCGCGCTCGCTCAGCGTCTTCGGATGGACCGTGCGCAGCACCGGCCCGCGTCCGCCGTCGACCACTGCCACGATCACCTTCGAGCGGCTCGGCACGTCGAACACGATCCCGTCCAGCTCGGGGCCGCCGCCGGCAACCTTGACCAGCCCGCCGATGTCCGTCGCGCTTGTCGGCTCCATGTGACACAGCGTACTCGCACGCGGGCGCGCCGCCGCGCGGGCGCCGCCATGCATACCCTCTAGCCGATGCAAGCCCTCGAGCAATTGCGTGGTCGCATGGCCGAGCTCGCCGATCTCACCGCGATCGGGATGCTGAGCGGCTGGGATCAGCTCGTGATGATGCCCGCCGAGGGCGCGTCCGGCGCGGGCGCAGCAGCTGGGGACGCTCGCGCGCCTGACGCACGAGCGCGCCACCGCCAAGGAGATCGGCGACTGGCTCGAGGAGATCGACGCTGCGAGCGACGCGCGACGCTCGATCAGCTGGATCGCGACGTCGTGCGCCTGGCGCGCCGCGACTGGGAGCGCGCGCGCCGCGTCCCCGACGAGCTTGCCGTCGAGCGCGCACGTGCGGAGGCCGACGGCCAGGAGAGCTGGCAGCGCGCGCGCGCCAACGACGACTTCGCGTCGTTCATGCCTGCGCTCGAGCGAAACGTGGAGCTCGCGCGCGCATATGGCGAATGCGTGGCCGAGGATGGCGAGAGCCGCTATGAGGGGCTGCTGGGCGACTTCGACTTCGGGCTGCGCGACAGCAGGAGCTGCGCCGCGTGTTCGGCGCGCTCGCGCGCGAGCTGCCACCGCTGGCCGAGCAGGCACGCGTTCGCTCCCCGCGGCGGACGTTGGAGGTGCCGGTCGCGCGCGCAGCAGGCGGCGGTCGCTGGCACGCTGCGGCGGCTCGGAGTCGACGACGCGAGCTGGCGCGTGGATGTCTCCGCGCACCCGTTCACCGCCTGGGTCGGGCGCGGCGACACTGCGACTGACCACACGCTACAGCGACGGCGAGGTCGAGTCGCTGCTCAGCTCGCTGCACGAGTACGGTCATGCGCTCTACGAGCGCCAAGTCGACCCAGCGCTCGACCGCACGAACCTGGGCGCCGGCACGTCGATGTCGATGCACGAGTCCCAGAGCAAGCTGTGGGAGAACCACGTCGCCCGCAGCCGCGCGTTCGCGGAGGTGCTCGCCGGCGAATTCGAGCGCCGGCGGCTTCGCGGTGTCCGCGGCCGACCTGCACGCCACGCTCGTGGGCGTCGAGCCCTCCCTGATCCGCGTGTCCGCCGACCCGCTCACCTATCCGCTGCACATCGTCGTGCGCTTCGAGCTCGAGCTCGCGCTGATCGACGGCGACCTCGCCGTCGCGGACCTGCCCGACGCCTGGCGCGAGCAGATGCGACTGCCGCTCGGCGTCGAGGTCCCATCCGACGCGCTCGGCTGCCTGCAGGACGTGCACTGGGGCGCGGGCGCTTCGGCTACTTCCCCAGCTACGCGCTCGGATGCCTGATCGCCGCGCAGCTGTGGGACGCGATGGAGGCTGAGCTCGGGCCGCGCGAGGAGGACCTGCGCCGGGGCGAGGTGGCGCCGATCCAGCGGTGGCTCGGCGAGCGTGTGCACCGCTTCGGTCGACGCCTGGACACGACCGAGTTGGTCGAGCAGGCGACCGGGCGGTCGCTGAGATCGAGCCGTTCCTGCGCTACGTCGCACCGCTCGCCGGCCGGTGAAGGTCGCAGCTCGTGCGAGAGACGCTCGAACAGGCCTGACCCGCCTAGCCGAGCCCTTCAGGGCGGAGCCGACGCTCGTGGCCGAGTATCTGCACAGGGACTACCCTGGGTGGCGCATGGTCCTGCCGGAGCGTGAGCGGCGCAACCTGCTCGAGTACCTCTAGCCGATGCGCGTCCACGTCGTCGACCCCTCGGCCTACACGCCGCCCTACGACCACGCCCTGTGCGGCGCGCTGGCCGCCGCCGGCGCGAAGGTCGAGCTGTACACGAGCCGCTTCGCCCACGGCCCCGTCGCCGTGCCTGAGGGCTACGCGCGGCGCGAGCTGTTCTATGGCTTCGCCGCGCACGTGCCCGACGCCCGCGCCCGTCGCGTGGTCAAGCTCGCCGAGCACGTCCCCGACATGCTGCGCTACCGCCGCGCCGCGCGCGCTGCCGACGTGGTGCACTTCCAGTGGCTCGCCGTCCAGCACTTGGATGGGCGCCTGCTGCCGCACGGGCGTCCGCTGGTACTGACCGCGCACGACATCCTTCCGCGCGAGGCGCGTCCCGGCCAGCGCGCGGCGCAGCGACGCCTGTACGAGCACTTCGATGCCGTCGTCGTGCACTCCGAGCACGGCCGCCGGCGCCTGACGGATGAGCTGGGCGTCGATCGCGAGCGCGTGCACGTGATCGCGCATGGGGTGTTCGAGCACCTCGCGGCGGGAGCCGCTGCGGGCGTACAGGCCGGCGCCGCCGGGGCCAATGCCGGGTTGCCCGCGGCCGCGCGGACCGCGGGCGCGGGCGAGGAGCCGCCGCAGACCGACAAGCCGGTCGTCCTCTGCTTCGGCTTGATGCGCCCCTACAAGGGCATCGACCTGCTGCTCGAGGCATGGCGCGGGATCGAGGACGCGGAGCTGTGGATCGCGGGCGCGCCGCGTATGGACATCGGCGCGCTACGCGCCGGCGCCCCTGCGGGCGTGCGCTTCGTGGCGCGCTTCATCGGCGATGACGAGCTGCCCGCGTACTTCCGCCGCGCCGACGTGGTGGTGCTGCCCTACCGCGAGATCGACCAGTCGGGCGTGCTGTTCACGGCGCTCGCGTTCGGCAAGCCGCTGTTGCTCAGCGACGTTGGCGGCTTCCCCGAGATCGCTGCCACCGGCGCCGCGCGCACGTTCCCCGCGGGCGACGCCGTCGCGCTGCGCGACGCGCTGCGCGAGCTGCTCGGCGACGAGCACGCGCGCTCCGCGCTCGCCGCCCGCGCGCGCGCTCTCGCCGAGCGGCGAGTACTCCTGGGAGGCGCTCGCGCGGCGCACGCTCGCGCTGTACGAGTCGCTGCTTCGCCACAATCCCAGCCGATGAACACCGCGCTCGAGGCCGTCTTCTGGGTGTCCAGCGGGCTGATTGCATGGACGCAGGTCGGCTATGCGGCCGCGCTCGCGGGCCTCGCGCGGGTGTTGGCGCCGGCGGCGGCGGGGCCTCGCGAACGCACGCGGCGGAGCCCGGAGCGCGGAGCCCCTGAACAGTCCTCGCGCTCCGCCTCGCCACCAAGCCTCTCCTTGATCGTGGCGGCGCACGACGAGCAGCGGGTGATCGCGGCGAAGGTCGCAAACGCGCTCGCGCTCGACTACCCGCGCGAGCTGCTGCAGGTGATCGTCGCGTGCGACGGGTGCAGCGACCAGACGGCGGCGCGCGCGCGGGGTGCGGGCGCCGACCTCGTGCTCGAGCTGCGAGCGCGGCGGCAAGATCCGCGCGCAGGACGCCGCCGTGCGGCAGGCGCGCGGCGAGATCGTCGCGTTCTCAGACGCCAACGCGTTGTGGGAGCCCAGCGCCGCGCGCGCGCTCGTGGCCGCGTTCGTGGACCGGCGCGTCGGCTACGCCTGCGGACAGGTTCGCTTCGCGCAGGCCGCCCCCGGCGGCGGAAACCAGGAGGGCGTGTACTGGCGCTACGAGCTCGCGGTCCGCGCGCTCGAGTCGCGCCTGTCCTCGATCACCGCTGGCAACGGTGCGATCTACGCCACCCGCCGCGAGTCCTACATCGTCGTCGACCCGATCATGGGCCATGACCTGTCGCTGCCCTTCAACATCGTCAAGCGCGGCCAGCGCGCCGTGTACGTGCCCGCGGCGCGCGCCAACGAGAAGATGGTGCCGTCGCTCGCCGGCGAGTTCGCGCGCAAGCGGCGCATGATGAGCCACACCTGGCCGATCGTGCTGCGCGGCGGCATGCTCTCCCCGCGCGGCTATCCGCCGGGCTACGCGCTGATGATCCTCTCCCATCGCCTGCTGCGCTACGGCACCGCGGCCTTGCACGTGCTCGCGCTCGCCGCCAACATCGCGCTCGTCGCGAATGGGGCTGGAGCGCTCTATGTCCTCACGCTCGCCCTGCAGCTGGCGCTGCTGCTCGCCGCCGCGCTCGCCGGCATGCTGCCGGTGCGGCCGCTGCTGATCGCCCGCTACTACGTGCTCACCACCGCCTCGCTCGCTGCCGGCTTCTGGGACTGGATGCGCCACGGGACGCACGCGACCTGGCAGGCGGCGGAGGGCACCCGCTGATGGCCAGCCGGTCAGCCGCTTGCTTGTGCCGCGTCGCTGCGCGCGCTCGCTGCGAGAATCCCCGCCGATGATCCGCCGCTCCATCGACATAACCGTGTCCGCGCTCGCGCTCGCCCTGAGCTCGCCGCTGCTCGCGCTGGCGGCCCTTGCGATCCGCTTGGAGAGCCCCGGCCCGGTGATCTACCGCCAGCGCCGCAGCGGCTTGCACGGCCACGAGTTCGACGTGTTGAAGCTGCGCACGATGGTCGACGGCGCGGAGCACAAAGGCGCGGGTCTTGCGATCAACGCGAACGACTCGCGCATCACGCGCGTCGGCGCGTTCCTGCGGCGCACGTCGCTGGACGAGCTGCCGAACCTGCTGAACGTGCTGCGCGGCGAGATGTCGCTGATCGGGCCGCGCCCGACGCTGCCGGTGCAGGTGGCGCAGTACACGGAGCGCCAGCGCGGGCGCTTGGCGGTCAAGCCGGGCATCACCGGCTGGGCGCAGGTCAACGGCCGCGCATCGCTGCCATGGTCTGAGCGGATCGAGCTCGACCTGTTCTACATCGAGCGTCGCTCGCTTGCGCTCGACGCGCAGATCCTGTGGCGCACGGTGACGACGCTGCTGGGCGGCTCGGGCCTGTACAAGGGCCATGCGGGCGGATGGAAGGGCGAGCTGTGAGCGCGCCGGCGCCGCTCGGCGGCTCGGTAGCCCCGAGGCTCGACGCGCCGGCGATCCTGCTGACGGGGGCAGGCAAGCGCTACGACATCGTCGCGTGCTTCGCCGCGCTCACAAAGACCGTCGCAGCCGATCCCTCGCCGCTCGCTCCCGCGCAGTACGCGGCGCACGTGCGCGTGGCGGTGCCGCGCATGGACGACCCTGAATACGTTCCCGCACTGAGAGCGCTGTGCGATCAGCACGGCGTCGGTGCCGTGCTGCCGCTGACGGATTTGGATATAGAGATCTTGGCTGGCGCAGTGGAGCAACGGAGGCTTCCTGCGCTCGTGCCGTCGGCCGCGGTCGCCCGTGCGACCTTTGACAAGTACGAGGCGCACCTGATGCTGCAACGGCTCGGGTTCCCGTCGCCGCCGACGGTCCTGCCGGAGGACGACCTCGACGCGCTCGACTATCCGGTCGTGGTCAAGCCGCGCCGCGGCTCGGGCGCGCGCTCGATCCACCTCGCGCACGATCCTGCGCAGGCGCGCTTCTTCATCGACTACGTGCAGCAGGCGCCGGCCGCTGCGACGCGCCCAAGGGCTTGGCGGGGCCTGAGCCCGTGATGGTCCAGCGAGCGATGGGCGGCGAGGAGCTCTCGATCGACTGCCTCGGCGATCGCGACGGGCGCTGCCTGAACGCGATCCCGCGCACGATGCTCGAGTCGCGCGGCGGCGAGTCGATCAAGGGTCAGGTGATCCACGACGAGGAGCTGATCGAGCTCGGGAGCAGCATGGTGGAGGCGCTGGGCGTGCGCGGGCCGGCGACGATCCAGGTGTTCCGCGATCCCGACGTCGGGATCGGAGTCACCGACGTGAACACGCGCTTCGGCGGCGCTTTCGCGGCGCCCGCATATGCGGCGCTGCCGGGGCGCAGCTACCCCGAGCTGATCGTGCGCATGGCCGCCGGCGAGCGCGTCGAGCCGCACGTCGGCGAGTTCCGCGTGGGTAGCACGTTCACGCGCTACTACTGGCAGCTCGAGCTGGACGAGCACTTGCAACCGACGGCCCGCGACATCGTGTAAAGCTAGAATCGGGGCGATGGCAACGTTGCTCGCCGACTCCCCGCCCGCGCCAGCCGCCGGGCAGGCGCCGCCGGATGGCTCCAACGGGATGCCCGCAGGCCCCGCGCCGGCTGCTTCGCCGCCGCGCAGCGCCAGCCGCGCGCGGCTGCTCTCGCTGCGGCGCGGAGCTCGCACCCGGCCAGGACTGGTGCCTGAGCTGCGGCGCCGGTGCGCCCGGCAGCCTCGGCACGCCGAGCTGGCGCTCTGCCGCCACGATCGCCGGAGTCGTCGCGGTGCTCGTGCTGGGAGCGGCCGCGGCCGCGGTCGCGGCGCTGAGCAAAGGCACGACCAAGGCGCCGGTCGTGACCAAGACCGTCGCGCAGGTCTCGCCGCCGACAGCGAGCACGCCGGCCACGTCGGGGACGACGCCGACCACACCCGGAGCGCCGGGAGCGACGACGAAATTGGGACTCCCGTCGACGACGGTCAAACCGCCGAAGATCCCGCTCACCGCCGCCACCCCCAAAGCCTCTGAACAGGCCACGACGACGACGCCGAGCGCGGAAACCAACACGACCACCACGCCGACGAGCACGACGCCAACCACCACCACGCCCTCCAGCGGCTCGACGCCGGGCAAAACCACCGGCGAAGAATCACAGCAGTCGGCGATCCTGCTCGATACGAACGCCGCCAGCACCTACAACCCCTACGGCTACCCCGCAAGCGGCTTCGGCGACGCGCGCCTCGCGATCGACGGCGACCCCGCGACCGCCTGGACCGCGCAGCTCAACCCGGCCACCGCCCCGAAGATGGCACAGGGCCTGTTGGTCGACCTGAAGGCCAAGCAGAAGGTCGCGGTGCTCGAGCTGATCAGCTCAACACCGGGCATGACCGTGCAGGTCTACGGCGCCAAAGGCCACACCGCGCCGGCGTCGATCACCGACCCGAAGTGGATCCCGCTGAGCGCGCCCACCGTCGCCAAGAAGCGCAAGCTGCGCCTTGCGCTGCGCGACGCGAGCAAGGAGTTCACGTTCATCACGCTGTGGATCAGCAACGCGCCGCAGTCGTCCGTCGGCACCGCCGCGGCGCCAGGGGACGTCGACGTAAACGAACTCGAACTGTTCCCGCCGAAGGGCTGACGCGAGCCGGCTGTGGTGGTCGGGCCGAGCGTGTGGTGGTCGGGCCGAGCGCTCAGCTCGAGCCGGAGCCTGTGCGCGCCCGAGAGCCGGAGCGCGCCCGTTTGGCCGCAGCGCCTTTGGCCGCCGCCGGGCGCTTGCGCCGAGTGGCGCCCGGCTTGTCCCAGAGCCCGTCGATGAACGCCGCGATCTCGCCGGTGAGCCGCTCGGGCTGCATGCGCAGCTCGACCAGCGAGTTGGCTTCGAGCAGCTTCGCGTTGGGCATCTCTTTGGCGAGCATGCCCGCGTCGGAGAAGGGGTGCACCGGATCGCGCGGGTGGCCGAGCACGAGCGTCGGCGTGGTGAACGTGGCACGCTCGCTGCGCGGCGGCGCGATGCGCCCAAAGAACAGCCCCTGCAGCAGCGCGCCGCTCGGCCCCGGCTCCTGGCGCACGAGGTCGAGCATCACGTTGCCGTAATGCGGCACCAGGCGCCGCGGCACCGCGCGCGTGGTGCGCGCGAGCAGCTTCATCACGGGCTCGCCGAACGTCAACGCGACGAGCAGCGGCGTGAACGCCACCGCGCTCCACAAGCAGCCCGTTGTCGAGCACCGGCATCTCGATCACCAGCCCGCGCAGCCGCTCGGGGTTGTGCGCGGCGACCTCCAGCGCGGCGTTGGCGCCGAGCGAGGTGCCCATCACAACCGCCTGCTCGATCCCGAGATGGTCCATCAGCGCCACGACCTGCTCGCCGTAGGTGGCCATCGAGTAGCGCCACATGTCGCGCGGGCGATCAGAACGCCCGTGGCCGAGCAGGTCGAGCGTGATCACGCGGTTGCCGCGCGCCGCCAGATCTTCCGCCAGCGGGCGGTGCATCTCCTGCGAAAGCAGCAGCCCGTGCAGCAGGATCAGCGGGCGGCCGTTCGCCGGCGCGCTCCTCGCGGTGCGTCCACGCCCGCCGCGGGGGGTGAGCGCGGCGGGGCCGCCTCCGAACTCGGTGTAGGCGATGCGCTGGCCCTCGAACTTGAAGAACGCCATGGGGTTGGACGCTACTACATGGATGCTGGCTGGCTGGCCAAAGCGCTAGCTTTGCAGGAGGACTCGATCAACCAGCCACCGTCAGGAGGAGACAATGGCCAAGCAGCCCCGCATCCTCGCGGGAGAGACAGCCGCGATCACCGGCGCCGCGCGCGGGATCGGACGCGCCACCGCGGAAGCACTCATGCGCCACGGCATGCGCGTGGCGATCGGCGACGTCGACCTCGCAGCCGCCGCCAAGACCGCCGCCGAGCTCGGCCCGAGCGCGGTTGCGATCGAGCTCGACGTGACCGACCGCGCCTCGTTCAACGCGTTCCTTGACGCCGCCGAGGAACAACTCGGGCCGCTCGACGTGCTCGTCAACAACGCCGGCATCCTGCAGATTGGGCGCTTCCTCGTCGAGGACGACTTGACGGCGCGGCGGATGGTCGACATCAACCTCCACGGCGTGATCCTCGGCATGAAGCTCGCGCTCGAGCGCATGCTCCCGCGCGACCGCGGCCACATCGTCAACATCTCCTCGCAGGCAGGCAAGTTCGGCGCGCCCGGCGGCGCGACCTACTCGGCGACCAAGCACGCGGTCGTCGGATTGACCGAGGCGGTTCGCGGCGAGCTACGGCAGATGGGCGCGCACATCGACCTCAGCTACGTGATGCCCGCGGTCGTCAACACCGAGCTCGGCGCCGGCCTCGGCGACGTGCGCGGGGTCAGCAACCTGGAGCCAGCCGAAGTCGCGGATGCGATCGTCGAGGCGCTGCAGCTCGGCACCGTCGACGTGTGGGTACCGAAGTCGGTCAAGCGCACGAGCATGATCGTGTCGCTGTTGCCGCGCAAACTCGGCGAGGGCATCGGCCGTGCGGTCAAGGCCGACCGTGTGCTCGCGGGCGCCGACGCGAGCGTACGCCGCGAGTACGAGCTGCGCGCCGCGCGCTCAGAGCCAGGGCTCGAGCCGGCGCCCGAGCGCCAGCGGATTACGCAGAGCGCCGGCGACTGATCAGCCGGCGCTCGCGCTGACCTGGGCGTGTGGCGGTGCGATGCACGGCCAGGATGCCCGGCGACGCGACGCCGCTTTGCGTCACCCGGCGGTGAGCCACTCGGCGATCAGGGAGCCGATCAGCGGCCCCTGATCCTCCTGCAGGAAGTGGCTGGCGTCCTCGATCGTGCGCGGCTTCTCGCGGCCGATCGACTCCGCAAAGCGCTCGCCCGTTGACAGCGGTAGCACCGGGTCGCTGTCGCCCCACAGCATCAACGTCGGGCGGCGATCCTCGCGCAGCGCCGCGTGCACGCGCTGGCCGGCCTCGGCGCCCGGCGCGTCGGGCGCCTGTGGAATCAACAGCGGGAAAGCGCGTGCGCCGGCCTTCGAAGCGGCGTCGGGGTACGGAGCGTCATAGCCCGCGATCACCGCGTCACCTGGGTCGGTCTTGCACGCGCCGCGCACGAGGAAGCCGACGGGCAGGTCCTCGGTGCGCTCGACGAAGTCGTGGAACGCCATCCATGCGTCGCTCATCTTCTGGTGCCCGGTGAATAGGCCCGTGTCGAGGATCACGATGCGCTCGATGCGCTCGCGCTGCTCGATCGCCAGCCGCAGCCCGATCGGCCCGCCCCAGTCGTGCACCACGACCGTCGCGCCCTGCACGTCCAGATCCTCGAGCAGCGTGCCCGCGACCGCGCAGTGCCGGTCGTATGAGTAGAAGCCGATGTCCGTGGGCTTGTCCGAGCGCCCGAAGCCCGCGAGGTCAGGTGCGAGACAGCGAAAGCCGGCGTGACGCACCGCGGGGATCACCTTGCGCCACAGATACGACCAGGTGGGCTCGCCGTGGAAGAAGATCACCGGCGCGCCTTCGCCCTCGTCGAGATGCGCGAGCCGCAGCCCGTCAACCTCGCGGTAATGCGAGACGAACGGGAAGTCCGGGAGGCCCTGCAGCGCCTCCTCGGGCGTGCGTGTCACCTCGCTCATCGCGCCATCAGCATAGCCCGATCAGGCGCCACCCGAGGTCGTGCGGCTCTACGGCGTCGCGTTCGGGCCGGGCGTCTTCAACCGGATCCCCGGGCGCCGCGAGGTACACGAGTTGACGGGCGAGCGATCGGTTCGCACGCTCGTCCTCGACGCCGGCTCGGTGATCGTTGACGCGCGGGCGATCGTCGACTGGGCGCGGGCAAAGCCCGCATAGCTTTGGCGGTAGGCGGCGATCGACGGGGTGACGCTTCGCTCCTTGTGGTGGCGCTCGGACTCTTGGTCGGCGATCGCGGCGGCACGGCCCAGCGCCACCGCGAGCAACGCTGCAAATCCCAATATGCCAAGCGCTGAAGCCACGATGATGGCGATGCAGACCACCCCTTTGCTCCCTGCTGCGGTCGTCTCCCGCGAGGACCCTCGCACACCATCTGGACGGTGGTCCAGGCCCCGGCGCGCGATCACCTCGCTAACTCCGTAGGTTTCTGCGTCGAGAGTGCGATCTCCTGCCCCGCCCACTTGAAAAACCGAACAGAAGGGAACGCTCAATGGACGTCCTCGACAGGCTGGATCAGACACGCGCGGCGATCAACATGCTCGAGCACCCGTTCTATCAGCGCTGGAACGCGGGCGAGCTGAGCGCCGGCGAGCTCGACCTCTACGCGGGCGAGTACCGCCACGCGGTCGTCGCGCTGGCCGACGCCTCCGCCCGGGCCGCGGAGTCCGCGCGCGCGCAGAGCGGCGACTCGGGTGTAGCGGCGGCGTGCAGCGAGGGGCTGCGCCGCCACGCCGAGGAGGAGGCTGCGCACGTGGCGCTGTGGGAGCAGTTCGAGCTGGCGCTCGCCCCGGTCTCGTCCCCGTCGCCGTCGAGCTCTGCGACCGGCGCGCGTCAGCCGACGGCGCTTCGTGGCACGCTGGAGCAGACGCGCGCGTGTGTGCGTGCGTGGACGTCCGGCGAGGACCTGCTCGAGCATCTTGCGGTCCTGTATGCGATCGAGGCTGGACAGCCGGAGATCTCCGCGACGAAGTCCCAGGGACTGACCGCCCACTACGGGTTCAGCGAGGAAGCGCCGGCGACCGAGTACTTCCGGGTCCACGAGCTGCGCGACGTCGAGCACGCGCGTGAGGCGCGCGAGCTGATCGGGCGTCTGATGGCCGACGTCGAGGAGCCCGAGGCGCAGTCCGAGCGGATGGTGGCGCGCGCGAGCGCTGCGCTGCGCGGCAACTGGCTACTGCTCGACGGCGTTGAAGCAGCAGCAGCCTGAGCGCCGCTTTCACGGAGCGCGCCCCGTTCACGACGCCACGGGGACGGTGTGGCGCACGCTATACCGTCCCCGTTCGCAGGGGCTTCGGCGACAGCCGCCAGGCGAACAGCACGGCAGCTACCGAGGTCGCGAGGTTGAGGCTCGAGACGCCGGCGCGCATCGGGACGCTGACGCGCGCGTCAGCGCTTGCGAGCAGCTCGCGGCTGAGGCCGTGCCGCTCGGTGCCGAATGCGAGCACCGCTCGCGTGGGCAGCTCGGTCGGGTCGAGCGGCTCGCCGTCGGGGTCGAGCGCGAGCAGCGGCCGCTCAAGCGCGCGCAGCTGCTCGAGCGTACTCAGGCGCGCGACGGGAACAGCGAAGTGCAGGCCGGCGGATCCGCGCAGGGCGTCGGGGTGCCACGGGTCGTGACTGCCGGTGCTGAGCACGCCGGCGACGTCCGCGGCTGCGGCGACGCGCACGCAGGCGCCCATGTTGCCGAGATCGCGCGGATCCTCGAGCACGACTACCGGCGCTGGGCGCGTGTCGGCGAGTATGGCGCCGGGATCGACCGACGGGCGCTCGGCGAGCGCCATCACGCCTGTTGACGGCGCGAGCGGCGCGAGCTGCGCGAAGGTCCGCGGCTCGATCTCGCGTACGAGCGCGCGCACGCGTGCGCTCAGGTCGGGCGCGAGCTCAGCGGTCAGGCGCTCGAGCGCGGCGGCGTCGCTGGTGACGGCCTCCAGCACGTTGGCGCTGAAGCGCAGCGCGTGCTTGAGCGGGTGCAGTCCTTCGAGTACCGCGAGCTCGGGGTCGCGGCGAGCGCGCCCGAAGCGCGGGATCAGCGATCCATCTTGCACTCGGCGATAATGGCACTCCGATGAAGCTCGAGGGCATTCACCACATCAGCGCGATCACCGGGGACGCCGCCGCCAACGTCGAGTTCTACACGGGCGTCCTGGGCTTGAGGATGGTCAAGCGGACCGTCAACCAGGACGAACCGAACATGTATCACCTATTCTACGGCGACGAGCACGGCTCGCCGGGCATGGACCTGACGTTCTTCGAGTACCCGGGAGCGGCGCGTGGAGTGGCCGGCGCGGGGATGGTGCACCGGATCGTGTGGCGGGTTGGGGCGCCTGCGGCGCTGGAGTTCTGGAAGGAGCGCCTGGCGGCACGCGGTATCAGCGCCGAGCTGACTGGCGATAGCCTGCTGTTCCTCGATCCCGAGGGTCTCGAACACGAGCTCGTCGTGAGCGCCGCCAGGGATGCGCCGCTCACCGCCGAGTCCCCGGAGATCGCCCCTGAGCTGGCGCTCCAGGGCCTTGAGGGCGTGCGCGCTTACAGCAACGCGCCGGTTCGCAGCGAGCGCCTGCTCGGCGAGGCGATGGGCTTCGAGCGCGGGCAGGGCGAGCACTGGGATGCGCGCGGCGAGAGCAGGAGCGGCTTCTACGCATACGACCCTGCGCCGCCGGAGATCAACCGCACGCAGGGCGCGGGCACGGTGCACCACGTGGCGTTCGCTGCTGTGATGGACGATCTGGAGGGATGGCGCATGCGCGTGGCCGACGTCGGCGCCCGCCCGACCCCCGTGATCGACCGCTTCTACTTCAAATCGGTGTACTTCCTCGAGCCGAGCGGGGTGCTGTTCGAGATCGCGACGATCGGCCCCGGCTTCGCGGTCGACGAGGACGAGCGCCATCTCGGCGAGAGCCTGTCGCTGCCGCCGCCGCTGGAGCACATGCGCGGTCAGCTCGAGCGCACGCTCAGCCCGCTGCCGTATCCGCCCCTGTGGCGGACAGAGCGCGCCGATTGACCTGGGATCCCGGGGCTACGCAGCGGCGCCGCTGAGCCGGCGCGAGCGCGGTGAGCGGCGCGCCAGCACGGCGCCCCAGTCGGCGTCCTCGATGCGTCCGGGGCTGGTCTCGGCGATGAACTCACGCAGCATCAGCGCCAGTGTCTGGGGATCTTCGAGGTGCGGGAAATGGGCGGCAGTGGGCAGCGTCCTGAAGTAGCTGTGTGGGATCGCTTCGTGCGCGCTGCGCCCGTGTGCGAGCGGGATCGTGTTGTCGCGCTCGCCCCAGACGATCATCGTGGGCATCGTCTCGAGCAGGTACAGGCGGTCGGTGGCGCTCACGCGCTGGCCATGCACGTCGATCACGGAGCGCAGGGTGGTCAGGAACGCCTGGCGTGCATCTGCGTTCTCGAGCGGTCGCAGCGCCCGCGCGATCGCCTGCAGATGGACGCCGCCGCCGAGCGCCCGTTCGCGCATGCGCCGCCCGCCGCCCGCCAGCGCCGCGAGCAGGCGTGGCTGGATCGTCAGCGACAGCAGCGTCGAGATCCCTGGCAGCGCGGCGGTGCGCAGCATTGGGCTCACCTCGTGGCCAAGGCCGCCGCTGGAGATCAGCACGAGACGTTCGACTCGTTGCGGGAACTGGTAGAAGAACTGCATTGCGACGCCGCCGCCGAGCGAGTGCCCGACGATCGTGGCGCGCTCGATGCCGATCGCCGCGATCAGGTCGCGGATGCTGGCTGCGTGCGCGCCGAGCGAGTAGTCCCCGCGCGGCGCGGCCGAGTCGCCGTGGCCGATCAGATCGGGGGCGATGACCGTGTGATCGCGCGCCAGCTCGAGCGCCACCGACTGCCAGTGGCTGGAGGAGTTGAGCATCCCGTGGATCAGCACCACCGGCGGGCCGCTGCCGGCGATCCTGTAGACGGCGCGCCGTCCGTGCAGCGTCGATCTGCCACTCCTCGAACTGTCCCGCGCGCGCAGGCACGCGTGCGACGCGCCCCTCGCGTGCTCCCGCACTCGGGCGGTCTGGTCCGGCCTGGCTGGATGTCAGCGCGGCACCTCGCGGCCACACTAGCAACCGGCACGCTCGTCCCACAGCCGCACGTTGCGCCGCCCCGCACGACGCGCGCGACGCACCGCGCGCTCGGTCGGCTCAAGCCCCTCATCGGCGGGCTCGAGACGCTGATCGACGTCGGCAAGCGCATCGTCCGGCTCGACCCACTCGTATAGGCAGTAGCTCGCCGAAGCCAGGCGCTGGCAGGCACGCCGCAGTTCCTCGGCGAGCTCGAGCCAAGCATCGGAGTGGGGCGGCTCGCTCGCCTCCAGCGTTTGCTCGGCCAGCGCCAGCCGCTCACGCAGGCTGGTCCGGAAGCGCTCGATCTCCTGAGCGGCGGCCGTGCGCGCCTCGCGCCACGTCCGATGCTGTGGCGACTCCGGCAACCCGAGCTCGTCTGCTCCGCGAGCGCGGCGCAGATGCTCGAGCCCGGTGCGGCTGAGCGCCCAGGTGGGCACGCTGTGGCGTTGCGAGCGCTCGAGCCAGCCGCCGTCGTGCATCGCGGCGAGTCGCTCGCGCACGTGCCGCGCGGCGGCTGAGCGGCGCGGGATCGCGAGATGCTCGAGGATCGCCCACGCGGGCACGGCGGCGGTGTCGCGCGCTTGGTGGCACGCGGCACGCTCGATCGCCGTAAGCACGAGCTCGTCGGACGGCTTCGCGACGCGGGCGGCTCGTCGGGGCCGGTCTGGATGTGGCATCTCGCCTCCTCTTGTTCGCGGGCGCCAAGTGCGCGCGTCGACTCCGGTCGTGTGTTCCCGAGCTGCGTCCGGCGCGGCGCTGAGGGACAATCGACGGGCATCGAGGCTGAGCAACTCGGTGCCGGGCCCGGGGTGTCGGCGCACCGCCGGGCCTTGCTTTCAGGACGTGTACGACGCTATCCCGAGGTCCCGGCTCGTGCAAGCGAAGCTGGTAGAAAGACTCAGTGTTGACACGCGTCGGTTTCATGCCGGGCACAAATGTGAGCGCCGGGTGACTACTGAGCGCCAGCGGCAGACGCCATACCTGGACGCGTTGTGCGCTTATGCCGAGCGTAGTCCGGCGCGCCTGCACGTGCCTGGCCACAAGGGCGGCCCGGGCGCTGACCCGGGGATGCTGCGGGCGTTCGGCGAGCGCGCGGTGGCCCTCGACATCCCGGCCTTGACCTATGGCATCGACGTTGGTGTCGAGCCGACGCCGTTCGAGCAGGCGCAACGGCTCGCCGCGGAGGCTTGGGGCGCAAAGCGCGCCTGGTTTCTGATCAACGGCGCCTCGCAGGGCAACCTCGCGGCCGGCCTGGCGCTCGCGCACTATGGCAGCGACGTCGTGATCCAGCGCAACGCGCACTCGAGCGCGATCGACTCGCTCGTGCTCTCCGGATTGCGCCCTACGTTCGCGGCGCCCGAGGTGGACCCCGAGCTGGGGATCGCGCATTGCCTGACAGCCGACACGCTCGAGCGCGCGCTCGCGGACACGCCGAGCGCGGTCGCCGCATGGGTGATCTCGCCGACGTACTTCGGGGCGGTGGCCGACGTCGCGGCGCTGGCGGCGGTGGCGCACGCGCATGGCGTCCCGCTGATCGTGGACGAGGCGTGGGGCGCGCATATGGCCTTCCACGAGAAGCTGCCCGCGCACGCGCTCGCGCTGGGCGCGGACCTGGTGATCTCGAGCACGCACAAGATCGTCGGCAGCATGACCCAGTCGGCGATGCTGCACCTCGGCCACGGTGGCGGTGGGCTGATCGGCGAGGACACGGTCGATCGCGCGGTCACGCTGACGGAGTCGACTAGCCCCAGCTCGCTGCTATGTGGCTCGCTGGATGCCGCGCGCCGCCAAGCGGCGGTGCACGGACGAGAGCTGCTCGACGGGACGATGGCCGAGCTCACGCGCGCACGCGAGCAGATCCGTGAGATCGAAGGCCTGGATGTGCTCGACGATCGTCTCGCGGGGCGGCCGGGCGTGTTCGCGTATGACCCCCTGCGCCTGGCGGTGGACGTGCGCGGCGTGGCCGCCAGCGGCTATGAGCTTGCGCCGATGCTGCGCGAGATCGACGACATCAACCTCGAGCTCTACGGCCAGAACGTGCTGGTAGCGGTGTTCGGCATGGGCGAGCGCTGGCTGCCCGAGGCGGCCAGGCTGGTGGCCGCGCTGCGGATCGCTGTGGAGCGTGTCGGGCTCGATCCCGGCGGGGAGCGCGCGAGCTTCGCGGCGCCGCCGCCCTGGGGGGAGCTGGCGATGACCCCGCGCGAGGCCTATCTCGGCGCGCAGGAGGTGGTGGCGGCATCGCAGGCGGCGGGGCGGATCGCCGCCGAGTCGCTGGCGACATACCCGCCTGGAATCCCGAACGTGCTGCCCGGCGAGCGCCTGACGGCGGAGACGCTCGCCTACGTGCAGAACACGCTCGAGCTGGGCGGCAGCGTGCGCGGCGCCAGCGACCGGCTGCTGCGCACGGTGCGCGTGGTCGTCGAGCGCTAGGCGCGACGCCCGCGCGGCACGCGATGGACGACCTACAGCTCGTGATCTTCGACTGCGACGGCGTGCTCGTGGACAGCGAGGTGATCTCCAACGAGGTGCTGGCGCGCATGCTGACTGCTGAGGAGCTTCCGACGAGCCTCGCGCAGGCTCGCCGCGATTGCCAGGGGCTGCTGCTCGGCGATATCGCGACGGGCGCCGAAGCTAGGCTCGGGCGGCCGCTGCCAAAGGGATGGCTACGGCGCTACGAGCAGGAGCGCTCGCAGGCGTTTCGCGAAGCGCTGAAGCCCGTGCCCGGTGCAGGTGCGGCGTGGCGTGCGTCGCGGCGGCGGGCGTGCCGGTGTGCGTGGCCTCGCAGGGCAAGCTCGAGAAGACGCGGCTGTCGCTCGAGCTGACGGGCTTGCGTCAGCTGTTTTCCGATGGGGCTCTGTTCTCGGCCCACTCGGTGCCGCGAGGAAAGCCCCATCCGGATGTGTTCTTGCACGCAGCCAGGACGATGGGAGCCGAGCCGGCCAGCTGTGTCGTCGTGGAGGACTCCCCGTCGGGCGTCATCGCGGCGGTCGCGGCAGGAATGCGCGTGCTCGGCTACACCGCCGACAGCGACGAGACCGCGCTGCGGGCGGCCGGCGCGGAGCTCGTCGCTTCATTGGATGAGGTGCCGATGCTGCTCGGTCTCGCTGATCAGCCCTGCGCGTAGCGCAGCGAGCCTGGTGTGGTCAGCGTCTCGCCGGTCTCGAGCAGCGTCTTCAGGCCGGAGAGGATCATCGGCCAGCCGCCGTAGAGCTCGCTGTTGGCGTTCTCGCTCAGCTGGTCGTGGGTGAGCGTCAGCCGGCATGAGTCGCCGACGGGTTCGATCTCCCAGGTCACACGCGAGATGCCCTCGCTCTTGACCTCGTCGCTCCACAGAGCCCTGAAGCTGTGAACCAGTCGCAGCGGCGGTTCGACCTCGAGCACCTCACCCTCGCCGATCACGATCCCGGCCCCAGGGTGAAACGTCTCGACGCTGGAGCCTGGTGCCCAATCGGACCTGACGCCAACTCCAAAGGAGTACTTGCGCCGCGACTCGTCGTCGGTGATCGCCTCCCACAGGCGCTCAGGTGTGGTCTTGATGTAGATCTCGAACACCTTGTCTGCGGGCGATGCGGTCCAAGGCCGCTTGCCGCTGCTGTGCGTGCTGATCTCGGTCTGCGTATCCGTCTCGGGTTGCGTATCCATCTCTGGTTGCTCCTCGATTCGTTGCTTTAGCTCGCTGAGCGTTGCCACCCAGGGCTCGGCGTACTTGCTCACCCAACGGTCGTGGACGAGCCGGATCGGGACGGGGTTCAGGAAGTGGAGCTTCTCGCGGCCACGGCATTTCGTGGTCACGAGGCCCGCCTCCTCGAGCACCTTCAGGTGCTTCATCACGCCGAAGCGCGTCATCGGCAGGCGCTGCTCGAGCTGGCCGAGGGTCTGCCCGTCAAGCTCGAACAGCTCGTCGAGCAGGCTGCGACGGGTCGGGTCGGCGAGAGCTCTAAATACCGCGTCCACAGCCCGGAGTATAGGTGACTCTTTGGTCACATGTCAAGCGGCCGCTCGAGGGACTCACGATCTTCCAAGCGCGAGGATCTTTTAGACTGGGGCAAAGCTAGACTTGTCCTGATGGTGCAAGGAGGCTCCTGATGCTTATCGTCGCGCTCGGCATTGCGATCATCGCCTGCGTTGGCTTCTGGATGGTCGGCGGAGTGCTCCTACGTGCCGCAGGACTGGTTGTTGCCACGCTCGCGGCGTTGAACCTCGCGCTTGTCGGCAACGCCGCTGCGATCCTTCTGTTCGTGGTCGGGCTCGCGCTGTGGCTCGTCGGTCACTGGCACTATGCGCTGCGGCACCATGAATACAAGAGCCCGCTGGCACGACGCATTTTCTACCAGGTGCTTCCTCGGCGTCTCGACCCGACCCGCGGCTGGGGGATTCCGGTCGTGCCCGCCGAATCGCGGCAAGAATCGCACCCGGATACGTAGCGGGTAGCGTCGCTCCGGCGAGTCCCAGCTATAGCCCTCGCTGGCAGCCGAGCGCCCCGAACGTGCGACCTACGATGACCTCCAAGCGCTCCGCAACGCGCTCCGCGCTGCCCTGAACAACGGCACCCCCCGGCAGATCAAGGCCATCCTCCGAGGAAGTCCGCATAGACGCCCGAGACGCGATCGAACCGACCTACCTCATACCGGCGGTTCGACCACTGTCAAGGACGATGGAGCTAGGGGGACTCGAACCCCCGACCTCCTGGGTGCGATCCAGGCGCTCTCCCAACTGAGCTATAGCCCCGCGCGCGCTCGCCGGCGGCGATGCGAACGGCGCTGAGAAGTGTAGTCGCAGAACGCGTCCCGACGAGCGCAGTATGGTTTGGAGACGCGATGGGACTGCTCGACGAAGCCATACGCGAACACTTGGAGCTCAAGCGCCGTAGCGGAGCTGACCCGAGCGCGGTCGCGCGCGAGGAGCGCGAGGCGCTCACTCCCGTGCTCACCGATAGCCATGCCGGCGGAGGGGCTGCGAACACCTACGCCAGCTCCGAAGCCGCTGAGATGCCGTCGGCCCAAGTCTCATCCGCGCAGGAGCCGCTCCACCACGAGGAGCCGTTCGCGAGCCTCTCCGCGGTCGGCCAGGAGACGGCCGAACTGGACATGCAGGCGGTGATGGAAGAAGATCCTGACGCGGCCGACGGCGCATCGCCCGTCGGCCCGATCGAGACGGGGCCGACCCCTCCCCCGTACTCGGCGCAGTCGCCGGTCGAAGATGGGTCGGCCTGGGAGCCGGCGCGTGAGCAGGCCGGCGGCGAGGAGCCGACGGAGATACCCGGGCAGGAGCGGCTCACGTTCGAGTGAGCTATCCCGGGATGGTCCCGGTGCGCGCGCCACGGGTCAACGACAAGCGCGTCGATGAGGAGAGCGGGGAGCGCAAGCGGTTCAGCTCGAGATCTTGCCAGCGTACGCCAGGCGCCGAAGGTCAACGACGTGATCCCGGTGCTGTACCTGTGGGCCTCTCGACGGGGGACTTCCGCCCAGCCCTGGAGCAGCTGCTTGGGGAAGACGCCCGCCGGCTGTGCGCTGAGTGGGAGGCCGAGCACGGGACCTTCAGCCAGCGGGAGCTGCTTTCACTGCTACGCCTATTGGTTCGTCGATGGCTTCCACGAGCGTGCGCCTCGGCGAGGACCCTGAGCGCGTTTTACGACTTCCCCGCCGAGCACTGGCGACACTTGCGAACCAGCAACGCGATCGAGTCGAGCTTCGCGACGGTCAAGCTCCGCACAAGGGCTACGAAGGGGGCCGGGTCGAAGAAGGCCGCGCTCTCGATGGCCTACAAGCTCTTGGACGCCGCCCAGGGAATGCTGGCGCAGGCCCAGCGGCCACGAGCTCGTCGCCGACGTGCTCACCGGCGCAACGTACAAGCACGGAATCCGCATCGCCGACGACAACCACAACAACGAGACGACACACGAGAAGGTCGCCGCCTGAAATCCTTCACCCCGTCATCCACAACATTTGACAATTGCTCCGTTCGAGTAGCGCGACGCTCAGCCGTCCGACCGAAGGCGGCGTTTTCGGAGCGGCGGTCTTCCCCTAAACTCGACTCCCGAGGGGCCATAGCTCAGCTGGGAGAGCGCCTGCTTTGCAAGCAGGAGGTCACCGGTTCGATCCCGGTTGGCTCCATGTAACCGTAGTCAATGCGAACCGCCGGGACACGGAAGGTCGGTTCGATGTGATCGCGTGCGTCTACGCGGATTCCGTCGATCATGGCTTGGAGCACGGCCTTGGTCCGCGCGGGTGTGCTGTCCCTCAGCGCCGCTTGAAGCGTGTCGCGTAGGGCGTCGAGTTCGGCGGTGTTCGCGCGCTCGGGCTGCTCGTCGTCCTCGGCCGCAGCGAGTTCGGCGGCGCGGCCTTCTAGGGCTTTGGCCTGCTCGCCAAGGCTCGCTATCCGCGGGGCACAGGTGTCCTCGGGCATGGTGCCGGCCTCGAACGCGCGGAAGTAGCGGTCCATCGCGGCGCGCGTCTTTGCGAGCTTGTCCTGTATGGCGGCTAGCTCGGACTGCTGCTCGTCGTCGCGCTGCGTCAGCCGCTCGTATGCCTGTGTGATCGCTTGGTCGATCAGGTCGTCGTTTTGGAGCACCTTCCACAGTCGGCGTGTGACGGCCTGCTCTAGCTGCTCGGCGGGGAGGCGATCATTCGCACAGTGCTTGGTGCCGTAGCGTGCCCGTGTAAAGCAGGTGTAGTACGTGTACCGTCCCGAGCGCCCGTGTGCTGCTGTACCTACATACGCTTGGCCGCAGCGCCCGCAACGTATCCGGCCGGTCAGTAGGTACTCGGCTGGGTTTGATGCTCGCCGTGAGCGGTCCTCGCAGCGCTCGGCGAGGATGGCCTGCGCACGGTCGAAAAGCTCTTGGGGGATCAGCGGCTCGTGCGCTGCGGGATACCAGTTGCCGCGATAGTAAATCTCGCCGAGGTAGGCGCGGTTGCGTAGCACGGTGATGACGCTCGCTGAACTCCACAACCTGCCGTTCTTGGTGCGGTAGCCCTGCTCATTCAGCCAGCCCGCGAGCGCCGATGATCCGGCCTGTCGATTCACGTAGTGGTCGAACATCACCGGGACAAGGGGCGCCTCAGTGGTGTTGCGCTCTAGGCTGTCGCGGTCGGCGGCGATGTTGAGTCCGAAGGGCCGCTGTCCGCCGCACCATCCGCCGCGTGCTGCCTTGCGCTCAAGGCCGGCGGTGATTCGCTCCACGATCAGCGCGCGCTCGAACTCGGCGAACACCCCGAGCATTTGCACCATCATTCGGCCTGCCGGGGTGCCGGTGTCGAATGGCTCGGTCGCAGAGCGGAAGATCACGCCTGCTTGGTCAAGCTCGTCGATGATTTGCGCGAGCCCGCGTATCGAGCGCGCGAGCCGATCGACGCGGTAGACGAGCAGCACGTCAAAGCGCCCGCGCTTGGCGTCTCTGAGCATCCGCGTGAGTTCGGGCCGGTCTACCACCGTGCCGGTGAACTGCTCTTTGTAACGACGCTGGATTCCCCACTCGGGCTGACTGCTCACGAATGACTCTAGGCGGACGCGCTGCGCCTCAAGCGAGTTGGGCTGGCGGTCCTCATCGGTGGAGATGCGGGTGTATGTCGCCACGCGCACCGGCCCGGTACTCTTGGCCGGGTCGGGCACGATGGCGAGGGATGCGCGGCTGCTCATGGCTGCTCCTTGACTCGGGAGCATCCATCTAGATCACATCCACGGCCGGTTCTCAAGCTGGAAGGCAACCGCTCGGGACGGGCTTCAATCCACTCGACTAGAAGCTCGGCCAGCGCGCGCACGAGCCCCTGTTCCTGCTCGCGGCTCATCGGCAGCGTGCGCCCCGGCAGCAGCCGTATCGGCGCCCCGCTGGCGGGTTGGGTCTGCGGCTGGGTGCCGCTCATGTGAGCAGCTCCCAGCGCAGCTTCTTGCCGGTCGGGTGCGTGTCGGCGGCGGGCCGGCCGGGGCGGTTCCAGCGTCCGCCGCCTGCCTCGCCGATGAGCGTGAAGCCGCTCGCCTTGAGTGATGCGCCGCCCTCCTCGGGCAGCGTGTAGGTGATGACCTTGCGGTAGCCGAGCGCCTTGACCGAACGCCACGCTGCCCGGTAGAGCATCGAGCAGGCGTTCGGCGCCCCATCGGTGCAGCAACGCCGTACTTCGGCGGTGAACCCGTCATCGAGCGCCCTGGCGATCGGCCGCCCGACCACGGCCACGCCGCGCAGCCGCTCGCCATCGGAAACGCCGACGACGCTGATGCAGCCGGGTACGGGCCGGTTGTGGCGGTGGTACTGCGCGATATAGGCGTTTGCGACCTTGAGCGTCGTCGGGACGATCGTCAGTCGCAGCGACGAGCGCTCGTGCGCGTATCTGTTCCTTTGCTTGTCATGTTCTGTCAATTGTCATAGTGCCGGCGGAAAGACCCTTACAGCAGAAAAAGGTCGTTTGGGGCGTCTGCGGGTACACGCGCGCCCCGTGCAAGATTCGGAGTTACACGCTCACCGTTGCCGAGTGTCGTTGTGCTGTGTCGGTGACGATTTGGAGTGTCGATCGTGTCGCCGTGGCGCTCCACACAACGACGGTGATCTGCGCGTCGGTCCTTGCGACGGCGGCGGTCGCTGTCTCTGCGCGGGCGGCGGTCGGTACGGCGAGGATCACGAGCGGGTCGTGCTCGGAGAGAGTGCTGCGGGGTAGCGTCCGCGCGTAGCGCGTCGCCTTCTCGCATAGGCGCTGTGAGGGCTCAGTGCCTCGGTCTAGCTCCAACAGAAGGTGAATCGGTGGACGGTCGGGGAGGCGAAGGACACCGTAGGAGTCGGGCGTCAGGCGGCCGTGAAAGAAGCGATGCAGGGTGCGCTCGCCGTACCACTCCGCGAGCTTGCCGCCGGCACGCGCGGCGTCGGCGTGCAGGCGGCAGAAGAACTCGTTGACTTCGATGTGGTGCGTGAGCTTGATCGAGTCCGCGACGCTGAGCGCGGCGGCGTGCTGGTAGCGCAACTCGGGCCGGGAGATTTGGTGCTCGGCAGCGACGATGTGAGCGCCGGCCTCATCGAGCACCCAGTGATGCGGAGCGCTCCCGAGCCCACGCGGCAGGAGCGGACGGAAGCGGTCCAGCACCCGAAGCCCGTACAGCATCAGCAGCCGGCGGCGTGCGGTCTGCTCGGCGATCCCCGTGAAGTGCAGACGCCCAAGCTGCCCGGTCGTCAAAACGGTGTGCTCGTAGCAGTCCAGCGCGATCTGCCGGTCACGGTCGGTCAGGTGCGCCGCAAGGCGCGTTAGCTGCGCGTCGCTCACTCGCCCCCGGCGAGGGTTTTCACTCATTTTCTCCCCTCTCTATTTGTCGGGCAGCCGAGAGGGGCGCGGATGTGGCTTGGTTGCTGGGGGTTTCGCCGGCCGGGGGTGCTGCGGTCCTAGTCGCAGTACGGGGCGCAGCACCGATCGCATCCCCCAACGCAGCACCGGCCGCCGGCTCCCTGCGTTCAAGGCGCCTGAGCGGTTCCTCCCCGGCGCGAGCAAGCCTGTCCTCTACCTGCGCCTTCGGCGTGCCACGCTGCCGCGCGAAGGCCCTCACCGCATCCGCCTGGCCGAGGAACGCAGTCGGTAGAGGCCGGGTTATGAGCGTGAACGCTTGCGTCGGCTCGCCGTCGAGACATAGCCGCACGGCGGCGGTGTAGCGCGGAAGGTGGGAGAGGTCGTGCGCGGAGAGGTCGGGCGCGACCTCGCGCTCGAGGTGCCCGGCGTCATCGCGCGACACCTGGAAGTACACCTTTGTCCTGGCGTTCGCGCCAAGCGCCTCGCGCAAGTCGCGCGGAAGCTGCGCGAGATGCTGATGAGCCAAACAGAGTGAGAGCCGGTAGGCGCGCGCCTCGGCCGCTATGTCCTCGAATGGTGTCGGCAGGTTCAGATAGTTGTGAACCTCATCGACGTACAAACTGCTGTCCTGCCGGCGCTCGGGCTCGACACCTGCACGCGCGAGCGCGGCCTGCCATACGCGGGCGACGACGAACGAGCCGAGCAGCCGGCTTGTGTCCTCTCCGAGCGTGCCCTTGGAGAGCTTGGCGAGCAGCAGTCGCCCGCCGTCGATCGCACGCGGAATGTCGAGCGTCGTGGTCGGTTGCGCGACAATTGCGCGTACCGGGCCGCGCAGCAGGAACGCGCGGAGCTTGTTCAACAACGGGCCGGTGACCTGGGCGCGCAGCGCGTCCGATAGCTCCCCGTACCACTCCCAGAACGGCGCGAGCACGGAGTCCTCGATCTGCGCTGCGAGTTCGGCCTGCCGCTCCCTATTTGTGAGCAGCGTTGGTACGTCCGCGAGTGTCGCGCCCGGCTGATACATCGTCAGCGTCAGCAACGCCGCACGGAGGATGTCGTCGGTGCGTGGACCCCAGAATCGCTCGAACACGCGATGGAAGATCCCCACGAGTTGATCGACGCCAAGCTCCCGGTCAGGGCTGTCCAGCACGTTCAGGCCGGGCGGCGCCTCATCCAGCGGGTCCAGCAAGTCAACCTCGCTCTCCCGGCCGGCGGGTATGCGTTCGAGCAAGTCCTCTATGAGGTCGCCCTTGGGGTCGATCACAACCGCGCCACGGCCCGCGTCGAAGTCTGCGAGCACGAGATTGGCGATCAACGTGGACTTCCCGACCCCTGTCGGGCCGAGAATGTGCAAGTGCTGGCGAGCGTCGGCGACCGCGAGATTAACCTGCCGTCCCTCGGTGGTGACTCCGAGCGGCTTACCCTCGACTGGCAGGCCGGGCGGTGGTGGAGCGTTGCGCGCGCCTGCCATCACGACACCGGGGATCGCGCGGGTGGTCGGCAGGTGTGCGAGCGCGGCAAGCTCCCCGGTGCTCAGCAGGAACGCACGGCGCCCCAACTGACGACTACAGACCTTGCTCTGCGCGCCGAATACGCGGCGGCGGCGCAGCCATACACGCGGCCCGTTATAGGGAGCGAACGCGCCGAGGATCGCGTGGATACGTCCCCGCGCCTCCCGACGCGATCCGGCGCTGACCGTCACGCGGATCACGCAGCGATACAGCGGAAGCGCACTCTTTTCCATCACCGCCCGCACATCCGGGCTCACCGTGGGGTCATACCGGGGCGGCGTGGGCGTGTTCGTGCGCCACCAGTCGATGAACCGCAGAACACGGTTCGTCGGCACGCCCTGACGTATCCGACGCGCAGCGGCACGCAAACGCCGCTGTTCACGCACGGTTGCCGGCCGCGCGATCACCTGCACGAGCGCGCGGGCACCGTCATCGAAGCCCGCGAGCTGGCCGAGCAGCAACGGCAACGGGTCGGGGTCCATCCCCGCGTTCAACGGGAACGAGTCAGGCCCGGCAAGCGTCAACTCACACGCGACGCTCACCATCCCGGCGAGCTGCGGCTCATCCTCGACGGGCTGGGTGCTGACGCTCGCGCCCGGCCACGCTGAGGCGATCGCACGCTCGATCAGCCCAGACGGCACCGATGCCGGCACCCACAGGCGAAACACCGTGCCCGCTTCGCTCGCCGCGACCTCCCATGAAAGATGCGGTTGCCCCGCGATCAGCCGTGCCCACCGAGGCCGCAAAAGATCATGGAGCGCTTGCCACAACAACAATCCCCCGGCCGGCTCGACCTCTGGCGGCACCCCGACCGTCACCAGTCGCGCGCTCGCGCCGCTGACAGGACGATGCGCGACAAAGAGGCGAGCAAGCAGCACCACGGCACCGATCGCCAGCGCGACGCCGGCGACGACCGGCGCGACGTGCTCCACGATCGAGAGCACATGGTCAAGAACACCCAGGGCTTCGCGCGTCGGCCGCTGAGGTTCGATCAGCCAACGTTCGAGCGTCCGGTTTGGAGGGTGAGCAGGCTTGATATAGGCGTTGGAATGAGTCATATGCAGATGGCCGGCGGTGGCTCGGGGCTCAAGAGCCCTTCCACTAAGTAAAAGTCCCTTCAGGTGTCCTAGCGGTACAGCGAGGCGAGACTTTTCCGAACGGATCGGGCACCCAAGTAAGGTCGATTTAGCCCCCTAAATGGGACAGGCCCGCCAAAGATTTATCTCCGCGAACACCCAACAAAGGCCCGATCCGGTGCCCATGCGGTACACGTCGCTGCGCCGTGTCAGCCGCGTGTCAGCGTGTCTGGTGACGACCGGGGCGCTCGGAGAACACGTGCGCTTTGGCGCCGGCTAGACACCTAACATGAGCCCGTCATGCCAACTATCGAGCAGGTCTACATTGAGGCAAGCGCGCCTCCCAGCCACGCCGGTGCCGTCGCAGAGGTCTTTAGGCAGGCTGGCTTCGATGCCGACGTTCAGGCGGCGATCGAGTCTCGTGGCGCCGGTGACGTAGCGACGTGGATCATCCAGGTCGCGCTCAAGGACACGGTTGAGGGCTTCTTCTTGGCACTCGGCGGAGCGGCGTTCAAGGTGTTGGTGCTCGACCTCTTTCGGGCACGCGGTGGGGACCGGGGCCAGATTGACATGGGAGGACCGGAATACACGCGCCTGATCCTGCCGACCTCGCTTCCCGAGGAGGCGCTTGACGCGCTGGCCAGCATCGATTGGAAAGACCTAGAAGGCGGCTGGCTTGTTTGGAACACCGACCGTCACGAATGGGTCGATCACATGCGGCGCGATTCTTGATCTCCTCAATGTCCGACCAAGACTACATAGCGTTGGCTGGAGACGTAAGTGTCATTTTCTATTTCGACGTCGGTGAACTGCACATTGCAAGGTCGAAGCTGTCCACGACGCTAGAAGTAGAACGTGACGGTCTGTCGATATTTGTGAACTTTCCGGATGCTGACGGCCAGTTCCAAGGGCCTCAGCCGGAGCGACGGCCGTTGCCACTGGCCCGCATTGGCGAGGCAGACGACCCGTACGCATTGTTCATCGCGCACCGTCTTCAAGTTCGCGTGGAGTTGGGACACGGACTCGGTAGCGAGGGTTCTGGCAATGCGGAGTACGCACTTATTCGTGAGGCGGAACCGGCTGCGAGTGCGGTAGTTCGCGGCGTGCTCGACTGGGCTCGCGTAAGGGACGGTCAGGTTTGGCTCCCCCTCCAACACGCCAAGCCGCGCCCTTTTGGAGCATGGCTGACGAATCAAGCCGGGGAGACAACGCATAGCTATGGAACCCCGCACGGTGTGATGGTGGTACTAAACAAGACGGAACTCCCAACCGGCGACATAGCAGGATCACTCAAGGCGAATGAGGTGCCAGAGGCTGAGTCCTTGTTGGCGGAGGCGCGATGGGCCGTCTGGCCTAAGCATGACCCGGATACAAAGCGAGCCGTGCTGTTTGCCGCCATTGCGCTTGAGATCAAGACACCCCAGGTTCTTCTGGCTGTGGCAGATGGGACCTCGCGTCGGCTCCTGGAGGTCTTGTTCAAGAGGCCCGACGAGACGTCAATGTCGGTGAACTTCCAGATGAACGCTCTTGCCGAGGTGGTTCTCGGTAGCTCGCTCAAGGATCACGACGGACGTCTTGCAAAGGCCGTGCGTGACCTCTATCTGCTTCGGAACGATGTTGCCCACCGAGGTCAAACTCCAGACGCGAAGGACGCGCGCGATGCAGTAACGGCGGCCGAGAGTGCCTTCCGGTGGCTGGGCCAGCATCTGGAGGATTAAGAGCCTCCAGCGCTAGGCTCGCCGGTATGCCAACGGAGTCGCCACTAGAAGAACCCGCTGAGGTGTACAGCCCGTTTGACAGCACCGAGAGTCAGCGTCTACGGACCTACGCGGATGACGTACAAACGCTCGTCTCATCCCGTTTCTTTGACGGGTTGAAGCTGGCCGTCACCGTCGGAGAGCCGGGCATCGGCGACACCCTAGAAGCACCGGACGACGAAACCGTCCGCGCCGTCGCAGGCTTGTTCCGGTCGCTCTATAACGATCACGAGCCGACGAGCTACGCGGCGATCATCAAGCTCGTCAGTCGTCACGCACATGAGCGCGAATCCCCGCGACGTGAGACAGTCGTTGCTGAACTCAGGCGTCTCCGCAAGCTAAAGGCGCAGGCACTACAAGCGGGCTTGGTCACCTACGCCCCGAGCGGGCAGGCGTTGACGCCCGAGGTCCTGATCGAGACATTTATCAACGGCCATTATCTCCACAAAGACGAGAATCGGATGGCCGTTCTTGAGGATCTACGCGGCGATGTAGTTCTCATGTTCGAGTTTCTCAGCTCGCTACAGCGGCTCTCCCGTGTCTTTTCGATCGGTCGCGCGGTCGTTCGGCCGATCTTGGATACGCCCGATTTGCTGCCAGCCGCACACGAGCAGCCGAGCAATTAGCTCTTGGCAGAGCCAGCGTTCGCCGAGTCGAGATGCACGCGGCCCACGCACGAGTCGTACTCTTGCGGTTGCTCGATCAGGATTAGCTGACCTTCCGTGCCGTTGTGAGGCTCGGCACGACACGACTCGGCGCGGAACGCTGAGGGTGAAACGCCGTAGCGGCGCTGAAACGCGCGGGCGAAGTGCGACGGGTGGCAGTAGCCGACCCGGCTTGCCACGTCGCCTACCGGGATCGCGGGCTTTGAGAGCAGTTCGGCGGCAGCGTCCATCCGTCGGGCCGTGAGGTCTTCATGGAATGTGCTGTCGCTGAACTGAGCGTATGCCCGCTGGAGTTGCCTGGGCGAACTGGCAAGCGCCCTCGCAACCGCCGTGACGGTGAGGGGTCTGCGGTAGTGGCGCTGTATCGCTACGCGTGCCATGAGGTACAGGCGGTGGCGATCCCTAACGGTGTGCGGACGCTGGCAAGTCGCCCGTGGCCTGTGCGCTTTCGCCGCGGGTGGTACTGCGTCCAACCGGAAGTGCAGGCGAAGGAGCTGGTGGACACGTCCGCGAGTGAGATTGAACCGTTCGCCAATCTCATCGAGGGAGAGCCCGACGACCGCGCGCAGGCGGAACATCTCAAGCTCGCGCTCTCCTTGTATGTGTCCTCCGGGACGTGAGAACGTCAGACCGCGACGGTGTAGCTCGCGGACGATTTCGTATAGCTCCGCACCCTTGCTGAACTCGGGGCGCTGGATCAGCCGTCCCGTCCCATGCTCAAGGAGCCGGTCAATCTCGTAGATGTCGGCTACCTCCAAGCACAGGCGAGCGGATGGGCTCAGGTCAAGCTCAGTTATACGCATGATCTGATCCCCCTCGTCAGAGCGACAAAATGCGGTCGAGGGTTTTGGCGACTTCGGAGGCGATCGACCGCCCGGCGCGGCGTTCGATCAACCCAGCGGCTTCCAGACGGTCCAGCGCGTCGATGATGGAGCCCTTCTGCTTCTTCTTCGCGCCGAAGGCGTGCCAAAGCTGCTCGACGGTGAGCGGTCCTTGGCCGTCGTTGCCGCGCACGATCAGGCTTTCGAGGACCGCGCTGTCCCAGACGTGCTCGTGCCGAGAATCGGGGTCTGTGCGCTGCGTGATTTCGTGGTAATAGACGGCGGCGTGCGACGCGGTCGCCAGGTCGTTCCAACGGTGGACGAGGCCGGCTACGCGCAGGCGTTTGAGGCTCGCCGGGACGTGGCCCGGAGTGCTGACGATGCGCGCGACCTCGGTTTCTGAGATTGGCCGTTGGCGCTCGTTGTCGAGCATGATCTGAAGCACGGCCTGGTCGAGATAGGCGTGCGCCTCAGATTCGAGTGAGCTACTTTGATCGTGCATGGGAGCGTTCTCTCCTGTGTCACGGTCTCGGGCGGGGCTGCAATCCCCGCGCCGGGGCCATATTTGCCTGTACGAACGGCAGCTATACGGGCAGCGCTGCGCCGCATGGGCGCGGTACACGAACCTGACACGCAGCGGCCACGGTCACGCAACGCGCGTCGCCGGCAGGACACGCAATGAGGCGGCGGCGAGGCGATAGCCGACGCCGCGCGTCGCGCACACCAGCCCATCGGCGCCGGCCTCAGCGAGCTTGCGCCGCAGCCGCGAGGCGTGCGAGTCCAGCGTCCGCGTGCTACCGGGCAAGCGAAACCCCCACACTTCTCGCAGCAGCTCGTCCTTGGTGTAGAGACGGCCGGGGTCGCGGGCAAGGTACACGAGCAGCGCGTACTCCAAACGGCGCAACTCCACGGGAGTCGGGCCGATAGTGACCTCGTGCGCGGCGGTGTCGATCCGAAGCTCCCCGTACTCGATCACGCAAGGCCCTTCAGCGAGGTCGCGCCGCACAAGCGCCTGCACACGAGCGCGAAGCTCGGGATACGCGAAAGGAGCGCGCAACACGTCATCGGCTCCCGCCTCGAACCCCCGGAGCACATCGCCGAGGTCGCCGTTCGGGGTCATCCACAGCGTCCGCAGACCCCGCTTGACCTCGGGCATGAACGCACCCGCGCGGAGCCTGCGCAGCACGTCAAGACCCGCGCCTCGGCGCGTCGCGCGCCCGAAGATCACAAGCTCGACCTCCCACTCGCTGCATACGGCGCGCAGCTTCGCCGTATCGCTGGCACGACGGACCTCATAGCCATCCAGCGCCAACTCGTCGGCAAGCGCGAGGTTCACGTGCTCCTCGCCGTAGAGCAGCAGCACAATCGGGTCATCATTCAGGAGCGAGCATCGCCCCGTGGCATCGGGCGCGTGCGCAGGCGGGGCGTGGTTCTCGGTGGACGCGGCGGTCATCTGGCCTCCTTTTCGGCGCACCGAAGAAAGCCGCCAGCGAGCAGACGACCACACCGCAGACAGCTACGGTAGGCCCTGGGCATCGAAGGTGGTTGCTTCGGTGCTCGGGCCGGGCGGGTGGACAAGACCCGTCCGGCCGCATGAATGGTCAATTGACACGGATGAGATAGCCACCCCCTCGGACAGACCATTTCCGGCCACGCAGGAGAAGCCCCCGCTCAACATCGTGTACTCCCGCCCGCAGGCGAACACCAGTTCGTGTCCGCTCGTACACGTAGTCTGGTGCTACATGCTGTTCTCAGCCGATTGTCTACTCGTTACGTCCCGCCGGAGCGCCACCGATGGCAGAGACGCCTGAGCTTGTGGGCGAGAGCTTTGGCAAGCCCGAGTCGGTGGAGCAGTGCCTCTCCATCATGGCCGAGGTCGCTGAGGAGCAGCGTGAAAGGAACCGCCACCTGGACACGAAGGCTGGCAGCATCGCCGGATTCGCAGGGACGGCGTTGACGCTCAACCTGACCCTCGGGCGGCCCCTCCTTGAACAGCACTACAGCACCTATCCGTGGGCGCACGGCCTGATCCGAGACGCCTTTATCGGGTCAGCTCTGATGTTCGCCGCCGCAGGCGTCACTGCCATTGGAGGGGTTCTACGTCCAGCTAGGACCAAGGATCTGGATGAGGAGGCGATCGACGCCTATGCGGATCGACCGAAGGTGATCACGCCACCGCCCGAGCTACGGGAAACCTGGCTACAGACTGTCGTGGCGACGGCGCTCGCGGATCGCAAAGCGGGGAACACAAAGGCCACATGGTCGAACATCGGGGTGGTGCTGCTCGTGCTCGGGATCGTTGGGCTGCTCGTGCAGGCGGCTACACTGGCGGTAGCGTCATGACAGCCGACGGCAAACCACCACCGAAGCCGCCACGACCAAAGCCAGACAAACTTACGGTTCTCAAAGAGAGCGAGAGGCCAAAGTGAGCCAGGACAACAAGTCGCCGTTGCCGGCACCGCCAAAAGCCGGATCTGCTCCGAAGCCAGCGCCGCCGCGACCGAAGCCGGACAAGCTCACGGTGCTTGCATGAGTGAGAAGAACCCGACGCCGAAAGCGCCGCCAAGCTCGTCCCCGAAGGGCGAGTCTGCGTCCAAGCCGGCGCCGCCGCGTCCAGCCTCCGACAAACTTCGCTCCCTACTCGGTGGGGGCGGACCACAAGGAAAGAAGCGATGAGCGACGATCCGAAGCCCAACCCGGCACCATCGGCCCCGCCGCGCCCACGGCCCGACACCATTACGGAAGTCGGGAAGTCGGAGAAAGGGCCGCGCGAGACGCGCTAGCTGGACAGCGAGGACGCGCACAGAGTCGCGTCCTCGCTGCTGACGGTCACCCACGGGTGACCCGCCGAAATGGTCCCACGGTAGGCCCCAGCTCACGCACTAGCGTTCAGTGAGGGCTCTGCCCCGATTCGCTCCCCTCGTCAAGCGACATTCGCCCACCAACAAGCGATGCAAAGCGGTTCGCATTGACTTCGGCTAGCTCCATCGGCGATAGTTCGCGTTTCAGTTCGCAATTTGGGCTGGTTGACCGCAGCGGCGTGGCCCCTCTCTTCGCGTTCGTCAGATGACCTGGCCGACGAGCTGGCGCGTTGCGTCCACGACCAAAGCAGGAGCGAGCCGGGGAGGCGGACGGACGAGTGCGTTTCGTCCGATGCGGGGGCGAGGCCGGTTACCTCCAGTGCTCCTGCTTCCCGTGCAAGGTATGGAAGCCGCCGCGTTCGGTGTGGTGTGGGCTGAGTTCGTCAGCCTTTATCGTGGATCGTGATGGCGTAGCCGTCCGGGTCTCTGAGCGTGAACGTCCGGCCGAAGGGGCCATCGATCGGCTCGGTCAGGATCGTCACGTCGTGCTGGGCGAGTTGGTCGTGAAGGGCTTGGGCGTCGTCGGCCCGCAGCCATAGCGCCACGCCGAGGCCGGGCTGTCCACGATCGAGATCGGTTCCGGGCAGCGGGTCTCTGAGGGCAAACGCGATTGGCTGCGTGGCGAACACGACGGCGTGCGGGGGTCCGGGTGCGCGCGTGAGCCCCAGCTCACGTTCATAGAACTCGGCGGCACGCTCGATGTCGCGGACTTGGAGGGCAATGAAATCGGGGCCGATAACGGTAGACACAGGGCGATCCTTCCTTTGGCGTTGTCAAGGTCTTGACGAAGCATACTATGTCAAGATCTTGACGTGCCCCAAGTCGATATCGATCAATCCGTGGGCTACGCCCTCAAGCGTGCCCAACACGCCCTGCACTCGACGATGGACGCAGAGCTGCGCGACTATGGACTCAGCGTGTCGCAGTACGCCTGTCTTGAGATCCTCGCGGCGCGTCCGCGCATCTCAAACGCAGACCTGGCGCGCGACGCGTTCGTCAGCCGACAAGCGATGCACCAGCTCCTCACCGGCCTACAAGCGAGCGGACTCGTGAGCGCCGTCGGGGAAGGCCGCAGCCAACGCTACGCCCTCACGGCCGAGGGGCGCACCTGCCTACGCAAGGCTTCCTCGACCGTCACAGCAATCGAGCAACGCATGATCGCGACGCTCAGTGGCGCCGAGCGCGAGCAGCTGCACCGCCAACTAAGCATCTGCGCGACCGCGCTCGGCCCGCCCGAACAGACGTACTGGGTGAGCACGATCAGCCGAGACCACGTGCAGCTGAGCGTAAAGGGCGGATTCACCCAGGCAGGCCACGGCAAGTCTTCCGGGCTCAAGCGCCTGAAGGCTGATGACTGGCTGGTCTACTACTCGCCCAAGACGGGCCTGCGAGACGGCGAGCCGGTGCAGGCCTTCACGGGAATAGGTCGGGTCGTCGACGAAGAGCTCTACCAGGTGGAACAGGCGCCGGGGTTCACACCATGGCGGCGCAACATCGAGTTCGTCAAGAGCATTGAGGCACCGATTAGACCGCTGATCGACCAGCTCAGCTTCATCAAGGACAAGCGCCGCTGGGGGAACATGTTCCGGTTCGGCCTATTCGAGATCCCACAAGATGACTTCGCGGTGATCTCACGGGCGATGACAGTCAGGAACCCGAGTCGCCGCCGTACCGCAAAACGTTCATGATCCTGCCAACGGGCAACCCGGTGGCCGAGGAGCAGGACTTACCTCCCGGATGGACCTCAGATCCGCCAGGAGCGGGGTTCCAACCATTGCCCTCTCGTCGGCAACCCAGCAGTTAGCGAATCTCACTGCTGCTCTGGACGAAAGCAGGGGCGACGCACAGACTCATCCCTCCAGCAGGCCGAGGTCGCGCAGGCTCTCGGCGGTCTCGATGATGGTCGTTTCGGCCGGGCGTGGTTGCCAGCCGAGCTCCTGCTTGGCGCGGTCGTTGTGGATCGTCAGCGGCGACGGCTCCTCGCCGGGCGCCTCATCGGTTGTGATGTGCTCGCCTGCGGGCCCGAGGTGCTCGCGGAGGATCTGTGCCAGCCCCAGCCAGGTGATCGTCGGGCCGTCCGCCAAGAGCAGGTAGCGCTTCCCGGCGGCGGCAGGAGTGGCCATCGCCGTGACGTGCGCGTCGGCGACATCGCGCACGTCGACGACGCCGAAGCGCTGGCGTGGCAGCGCCGGCATGGTGCCCTCGATGATCGCCTTGAAGTAGGTCAGCGTAGAGCGCAGTGCCAACACCAGCGACGGGCCGGCGATGAATGTCGGGTTCACGACCACCAGTTGGGTGTCGCCTCCTTCGGACTCGATGAAGTCCCAGGCGGCACGCTCGGCGATCGCCTTGGAGCGCGGGTAGGCGGGCAATCCTGGCGTGTCGGGGTCGGTCCAGTCCTCCTCGGTGTAGTCGCGGACCGCCTTGGGCGAGTACCCCACCGCTGCGAACGAGGAGGTCAGCACGACCCTGCGCGCGCCGACGTCCCGCGCTGCCTGGAGCACACGCACCGTGCCCTCGCGAGCGGGGACGATCAGCTCGTCCGGGTCCTTGGGCTGAGCGGACGGGATCGGCGAGGCGACGTGGTGGACCTCCTCCACACCCTCAAGGGCGGCCGGCCAGCCGTCGTCGGAGCTGAGATCTGCTGCCACCAGCTCGATGCCGGTGTCGTCCACACCACCGCGGCGCACGGCCGCGCGCACAGCCTCCTCAGCATCCAGGGAGCGCACCGTCGCGCGCACATCACGCCCATCCCGCAGCAACGCCGCGATCAGCTGCGTGCCCAGATATCCGGACCCGCCTGTTACCAACACTTTGGAGCTCATCCGAGCATCGCCTCCTCCAGTCGTGGGAGCACTTTCTGTACCTGCGAGTTCGCCTCAGCTTCCGCGTCCGCATCCTCACGGCTGCGGGCGTCCCAGAGCGCGGCCTTCGCCCTTAGGTAGTTGAGATGCATGCGCAGCGTCTTGATTTCGGCCTCGACCCGCTTGGCGTGCTGTAGCAGCAGATCGCGCTGCTCACCCGCCTTGGCGTGCCCAAGCTCGCGGTTGGCCTGGTAGGTGCGCATCTCCTCAACCCCGACACCCATCGCGCGCAGACACGCCAGCACCTGCAACGTGTCGAGATCCTGCTCGCGATAGCGGCGGTGGCTGCTGCTCGGGTCGCGGGCGATCGGACCGATCAGCCCGATCTCCTCGTAATAGCGCAGTGTCGGCCCGCTCAGCCCGCTGCGCCGGGAAACATCTTGGATGGTGAGAGTCGTCATGAGGCTACCTTGACATACCTCAAGCGCTTGAAGTCAAGGGCCTTGATGAAGTTTTTTCCAGAGACAGCCAGTGGGCAGCGTGACGCTCGGCACAGACACCCGCGCCGCCAACACCGACCCGACCTGCTCGTCGCCAATTGCAGGGCCGCGGCGCTTGCTTTCCGTTGGCGAGCGGTAGCCAGCGTCGGCGCTGATGGCGTTGCTGCTTAGGACGATCAACGGCACTCTTGCCTGACCCCGCGCCGGCTTCTGCTTTCGGGTGAACTGAGCACCTTTGGTGACCGCGGTGGTGTTGCGGGCGACGCTGCGCCGACCTCAGTCCTTGATCGCCCGTGCCGACCAGGGACAAGCCACTTCAGGAACGCCGCGCTAGCACCGCGCTGGGCAGCGAGGACTCATGGGAGCGGATACGACCGCGTCGTATCGCCTGCTGCCCGGCGGCTACCTGAGCCCGAGTGGATCGAGAACGACCAGGATCAAGGTGACCCTGCGGCCGCACCGTCGAGCTCGGTCAGGAGGCGGATACGTGGACAGCCGGTGAAGACCGAATCGTGAGCTACGAGCGCGATCGACCAGCGAATCGCGGTGGCCGCGATCCAGAGGTCAGCGTTGTGGTTGCTCTGGTGGAGCGGGTGACCGATCATCCGACACTGATTGCGAAGCTCGGCGACCGTCTCGATGGTGTCGATGTCGATCGGGAGGATGCGCGCTCGCCCGACGAGCCGTGCGAGTTGTTCCGTGCGAGCAGAACCCCATGTTGCCTTCAGCGCCCCATACCGCGCCTCGGCGACGGTCTGCGGGGCGAGGGCGATCCGTTGCCCGAAGAGGTGCTTCGCGTACTGGGTGGCCAGCGGCGAGCGCTCACGCAGACGGGCCGTGAAGACGTTCGTGTCGACCAGGACCGTCCCGGTCACTGCTCCAGCGCTGCGGCGAACGTCTCCCATTCCTCTTCTGTCAGGTCGGGGATGTCGAAGTGCTCGGCGGGGTCAAGCGGTGCGACGTCAGCCATCAACTCCTCAAGCGGCAGCGGATGCCAAAACAGCGAGTTCGCTTGCTCGATCAGGTCGTGGTTGGCGGCAGGCTCTGGCATCGTGTTCATCTCCAGCCACACAGTGTACGAAGACGTCGGAGATGCCCGACTGTGCGGAGTGATGTCATGGGCTCATCGCGGATTGGACGGCGATGGCTCTTGGTTGTCGGTCGGCTTGTGCGCGAACGCCAGGTTGACTCGTTCGAGATCCTCGGGCCGTGCCTTGGCATGCATGTAGCGCTCGGTGGTAGTGATCCGTGAGTGCCCGAGGAACTCCTGTACGAAGCGCGCGTCGGCGTGCCGGGCGATGAGGCTGCCGGCGGCGTGGCGCAGCGCGTGGAAGCGTAGGGGTCGTAGTCCGGCGGCGTCGCGCGCTGCCTTGAACCGGCGCCGCACGGCTGAGGGATCGAGGCGTCGGCCAAGGCGCGAGCAGAAGATGTAGTCCTCGCGTGAGGTGTAGTCGCCGCGTGCCTGTAGGCGTTCGAGCGCTTCGGCGGCGGGGTCGGCGAGCGGTAGAAAGCGTGCCTGCCAACTCTTGGTCGGTCCCTCCACGCCGGCGGAGACGGCGCGATGGACGACCATCCGCCGCGTGTCGAAGTCGATGTCCTCCCAGCGCAGCGCGATCAGCTCGCCGAGGCGCAGGCCGGTGTAGGCGGCGAGACGGAACAGCTCGCCGTCCTGTGCGTCCTCGCGTGCGCGCCAGGCGATCTCGTCGTTGCTCAGGTTGGCCGGCTGTGCTCCGCGGTGTGATCCGTTGGCGGCTGCGGAGGCGATCATCTCGACCTCCTCTGGCTCGTAGAAATCGAGAACGGCTGCAGGTGGTTCGCGGCGCTTGGTCGTGCCGGCCACTGGATTCGCCGGCAGGCTGTGGGTGTCCACGCGGCCGGCGTAGCCGAAGATCGCGGAGAGTACCTGACGGTTCTTGTTGACCGAACGGGGCGACACGCCCTCGGTGTCCAGCTTGCGCAGAAACGTTGACACCTCCCGCGTGGTGATCCCTGCTGCGGGGCGGTCGCCGAACGCGGCCATGAGGACCCCGGGGCTCTTGCCCTTGCCGCGACGGTGTGGCGCTCCGGGCTCGGCGAGCATGTAGCGGTAGTCGCTCAAGGTGGACGGCTTGGCGCCGCGCTCGTGCTGCAGGTGCTCCAGCCACTCCGCCGCCAGCTCTCGGAATGTGACGCCACGCGCACGGCGCTCACGCTCGCCCGCCTCGATCGCGCGCTCCTCTCGGTCGTACTCGGCGATCAACTCAGCCATGCGCACCGTCGCGCGCTTCTCGTCGAAATGGCCCTCCGGTACTCGCCCACGGCGTATGACCCACCCGCTGTCGTCCGCCGCTCGCTCAAGCCACGCAGGTCCTATGCGGCGCTTCACCTGTCGTCCTGCGCGCCGCCACTTGGCCTCGTAGGCGGGACTGTCCGCGCGGCCCGCAACTACGAGGGCGCCGGTTGGATCACTGCCACTTTGTTTACCCTCTTTTGACATTTTCATCCAGAGTACCACGTGAGTACCACATTGGGCGCGAGTACCGCTTTCAGTACCGCATGGGCCATTTTCGCCAGTCATAACGCCATTTCAGCCGACCCAAAACCCCCGTATCTACTGGCTTCAGCATGACCGCCCCTGCTTTGCAAGCAGGAGGTCACCGATTCGATCCCGGTTGGCTCCATCAGACAGTTGTCTGAAACACTCGCTCAACAGCGCCGCCTGCCAAAGCTTTCCTGCGCCGCGTTGTCATCGCCGAGGGTGCGGTGAGCGGTATCGCGCTCAACAGATCGGAGCACGAACGGCATTGAGGCGGTATAGAGCACTGCGAGCACGACGCCAGGGACGAGCAAGCGAGGCGCGACGAGTGCTATCACCCCGACGATCAGCCACGCGTGGATGGCTGCTATCGAGAGGGCGCTGCGGATAGCGCGGTTCGTCCTGTACGCCTGCTCTGGAGTAAGCGGGCCGGCGCGGTCGGCTCTCAGTCTCGCCATACCGACGAATCGACTCGGAGCTCGGCCCGCTTGAGCCGTCGACGCCAGGCCTCAGCGCGTCAGCACTGCGCGACTGGCGTTGCGGATCTTGACTTGCCGCGACCGGGGCAGAGCCGGCGGCGGAACTTTGCCATGCACCACGAGCACGGTGTATTTCCGCCCGTAGGCGAACACAGGTTCGTGTCCGCCCGTACACGTAGTCTGGTGCTAGATGATTGATTCCACGTTTTTAGGCGCAGTAGTTGACGAGGGCGCGGCTTGGTCGGCCGAGTTGGTGGTTGAGGGTGATGGCAGCGGCGAGGGTGAGCAGGCGTTGCACGATGCGCTCTCTGACGCCGGGGAGTGTTCTCGCGCCGTGGCGCTCCAGTGTCAGTAGGTCCTTGCAGGTCCAGAAGATCGACTCGATGCGTTGGCGGATCGGTGCGAGGTGGGGACCCTGGCCGGGCTCGTCTTTGCGTGTTGGTCTGAGGATCGTGGCGTCGAGTTCTTCCACGCCAGCCGCGAACGCTCGTCCGACGTAGCCCTTGTCACCGATCACGGTCTCTCCACCGATGCGCGGAGCGCGAGCGAGCAGCTTCAGCGCGACCTCGCGCTCATCCTGCTTGGGGGAAGTCAGCGCAAGCGCCCTGGGTGTGCCGTCGGGTGCGAAGAGCGCGTGCAGACGAAAACCCCAGAAGAAGCGGGAATGGGAACTGCAGTAACCGTAGTCGGCGGCATCACCGAGCGCCGAGCGCTTGACCGTCTCGCGGCTGCGGGCACACTCCACGGGAGTGGAGTCCACGAGCAGCGTCCGGCTGTGGAATCCCGGGCTCTGGCTTGCGAAGACGCCGATCAGCCACTCCAGCGTCTCGGCCAGACGCCGACGGCGCTTGAAGTAACCGGCCTGGGCGGGGATCTTCGGGAACAGGTGACGCAGGTGCTTGGAGGCGACCGCGAGGAACCGCCGGTCCGACGGTATGCCCATGATCGCCTGGGCGACGCACAGCGTGACGACCTCCGCGTCTGTGACGCTTCGTCTGGCGTTCTTCGGTCGATCGGGCAGGAGATCGTCGGCTGTGACATAAACAGCGGTGAGTAGCAGGTCGAGGTCGGCGTCCATCGAGGCCCCCCTTTTGGTCAGCGATGTTCTTGAGCACCGCCGACTTCGACCCTGCTACTCAGAAACCCCCCAAAACCACGACACCCGCCGTGGAATCAATCATCTAGATGCCGTTCTCAACCCATCGCCTACTTGTTTCGCCCCGTCGGAGCGCCGCCAATGGTCAAGACATCTGAGTTTGTGGGCGAGAGCTTTGGCAAGCCCGAGTCGGTGGAGCAGTGCCTCGCCATCATGGCCGAGGTCGCCGAGGAGCAGCGCGATAGGAACCGCCACCTGGACACGAAGGCTGGCAGCATCGCCGGATTCGCAGGGACGGCGTTGACCCTCAATCTGACCCTCGGGCGACCCCTCCTTGAGCAGCACTTCAGCACATATCCGTGGGCGCACGGCCTGATCCGGGACGCCTTTATCGGGTCGGCTCTGCTGTTCGCCGCTGCAGGCGTCACTGCCATTGGAGGGGTTCTACGCCCGGCTAGGACCAAGGATCTTGATGAGGAGGCGATCGACGCCTATGCGGACCGACCGAAGGTGATCACGCCGCCGCCAGAGCTACGGGAAACCTGGCTGCAGACTGTCGTTGCGACGGCGCTCGCGGATCGCAAAGCGGGGAACACAAAGGCCACATGGTCAAACATCGGCGTGGTGCTGCTCGTGCTCGGGATCGTTGGGCTGCTCGTGCAGGCGGCTACACTAGCGGTAGCGTCATGATGGCCGACGGCAAACCACCACCAAGGCCACCACGACCAAAGCCAGACAAACTGACGGTCCTCAAAGAGAGCGAGAGGCCAAAGTGAGCCAGGACAAAAAGTCGCCGGCACCGGCACCGCCAAAAGCTGGATCTGCTCCGAAGCCAGGGCCGCCACGGCCAGAGGCGGACAAGCTCACGGTTCTCGCATGAGCGACGAGCCGACGACACCGAAAGCGCCGCCAAAGTCGTCCCCGAAGGCCGAATCTGCGTCCGAGCCGCCGCCACCGCGCCCAGCCTCCGACAAACTTCGCTCCGCACTCGGTGGGGGCGGACCACAAGGAAAAAGGTGATGAGCGATGATCCAAAGCCTAGCTCGGCACCAGCGGCGCCGCCGCGCCCACGGCCCGACACCATGACGAAAGTCGAGAAGTCGGAGAAAGGGCCGCGCGAGACGCGTTAGCTGGACCGCGAGGGACGTCCCTCGCCACGCAGGGGGCGTCGAACCTCGCGGACTCGCCGAAATGGCTTCACGGCTGCCCCAGCTCAGGCACTAGCGTGCAGACAGGACTCTACCCTCGACTCCAATCTGTTTCGTCAAGCGACATTCGCCCGCCAGCGACCAATGCAAAGCGGTTCGAGTTGACTTCGGTTGGCTCCAGTTTTCTGGTCGGAAAACAACCGTCAGTTTCCCGGGTTTCCATCGTTTGGCCGCTACCAGCCGCGGTCGTGAGAGATGATCCACTCGACCGTACCCTCTTCCGACAGATACTGGAAGCCTCGGCAGTCGCTGCGAAGGAACGGCTCCAGCAGGCCACAGACTCTCTGCCAGCCGGCAGGTGTGAGCGCACAGCGAAACCGACGGTCAGCGTCCGCGACCGGCTCCACGCCAAGATCAGCGTCGCTAACAGTCGCGGCTAGCGAGGACCCGTCGACCGTGACGACCCCGGGCAAAGCATCCACTCGCATCTCATCGCCCGGCTTCCCCCGACTGAGCCGGTCAATGGCGTTTCGCAGTGCACCCGCCTCGTCCGGTATGACCTCGTAGAGCAACAGGACCCGCGTATCGACCTGCGCGTCGGCATCTTCCAGGTATTCCAGCAACATCGCCCTCTCCCTTAGCCGTATTCGTCGGCATCAATCTCTGCGCCAATGTCATGCAGGAAGGCGAGCGTGTCGCGGTGCAGATGCCACCCCAGCAGCTGGTGCTGCCCCGAGAGCTTGACGAGACCGTCGGGTGTTTCATCAATGATCTCCTCCTCCCCGTCCGCCGCATCGAAGTTGCGGACCAGCTGGAGCCAGGCTTGCACGTCGCCCTCGCGCACCAGAGCACGGATCTCGTCTCGCGCCGGCTCCAACCGCGCGAGCACGACCGCGACGTGAGCCGTGACGTCCAGCCCCCGCCCATAGCTCCCAAGCTCCCACTTGTGCCGCCTAGATGATTGATTCCACGTTTTTAGGCGCAGTAGTTGACGAGGGCGCGGCTTGGTCGGCCGAGTTGGTGGTTGAGGGTGATGGCAGCGGCGAGGGTGAGCAGGCGTTGCACGATGCGCTCTCTGACGCCGGGGAGTGTTCTCGCGCCGTGGCGCTCCAGTGTCAGTAGGTCCTTGCAGGTCCAGAAGATCGACTCGATGCGTTGGCGGATCGGTGCGAGGTGGGGACCCTGGCCGGGCTCGTCTTTGCGTGTTGGTCTGAGGATCGTGGCGTCGAGTTCTTCCACGCCAGCCGCGAACGCTCGTCCGACGTAGCCCTTGTCACCGATCACGGTCTCTCCACCGATGCGCGGAGCGCGAGCGAGCAGCTTCAGCGCGACCTCGCGCTCATCCTGCTTGGGGGAAGTCAGCGCAAGCGCCCTGGGTGTGCCGTCGGGTGCGAAGAGCGCGTGCAGACGAAAACCCCAGAAGAAGCGGGAATGGGAACTGCAGTAACCGTAGTCGGCGGCATCACCGAGCGCCGAGCGCTTGACCGTCTCGCGGCTGCGGGCACACTCCACGGGAGTGGAGTCCACGAGCAGCGTCCGGCTGTGGAATCCCGGGCTCTGGCTTGCGAAGACGCCGATCAGCCACTCCAGCGTCTCGGCCAGACGCCGACGGCGCTTGAAGTAACCGGCCTGGGCGGGGATCTTCGGGAACAGGTGACGCAGGTGCTTGGAGGCGACCGCGAGGAACCGCCGGTCCGACGGTATGCCCATGATCGCCTGGGCGACGCACAGCGTGACGACCTCCGCGTCTGTGACGCTTCGTCTGGCGTTCTTCGGTCGATCGGGCAGGAGATCGTCGGCTGTGACATAAACAGCGGTGAGTAGCAGGTCGAGGTCGGCGTCCATCGAGGCCCCCCTTTTGGTCAGCGATGTTCTTGAGCACCGCCGACTTCGACCCTGCTACTCAGAAACCCCCCAAAACCACGACACCCGCCGTGGAATCAATCATCTAGTGGTCGCTCCGGGTAGTTCGCAGGTTCATGCCTTGAGTACCTTGCCGGTGTAGGTCCACTTGAATGGCTTGGCGGTTTGGTTGTAGGTCTCGATGAAGGCGAGCATCTGCTCGGCGAGGTCTTGCTCTGAGGTGAAGGCGCCGTGCTTGAGCAGGCGTTTGTGCAGGATCGAGAAGAAGATCTCGACCTGGTTCAGCCATGAGGCGTGGGTGGGGGTGAACTGAAAGCACCAACGGGGATGGGCTTCCAGCCATTCCTGCACCTCCTCGGTTCGACGTGTGGAGAGGTTGTCCGAGATCGCGACGATCTGCTGACCCTCGACCTCGGGGATCTCTTGGTCGCAGCGATCCAGGAAACGGATCAGGTCGTGGCGGTTACGGGTCTTCGACGCCATCCCAAGCACGTCACCTTCTTTGATGTTCAGGCAGGCGAACAGGCATTGCGTGCCATTGCGGGTGTATTCGTGCTCGCGCCGTGGCGCTTTGCCCGGCGCGGCGGGGGTGTCGGGCTTGGTCGGCGCCTTGGCCTGGATACCTGTCTTCTCGTCGATCGAGACGACCAGCACGTTCTCCGGCGGATCGACGTATAGGCCGCAGACCGCTTTCAGGCGCTGCTCGAACTCGGGGTCGTCAAAGTCGCTCATCACCCAGTAGTCGCTGCGGTGCGGCTTGATGTCGGCGCGGGCAAGGATCGTGTGCGCGTGCGATGAGGACATCCCAACCTCCGCCGCGAGCTCCTCATAGGTCCAACGCTCTCGGCGCTGGCCCGCCGGCGTGTCCGACGGGCGCGTGCACGCCTTGGCGATCAGCCGCGCCCGCTCCTCGCAGGAGTAGGTGAGCGGTTTGCCGGGTCGCGGCAGATCGAAGAGCCCCGCGATCCCCTCGCGCTCATAACGCGAGCGCCACTTCTGCGCGGTGACCGTCGCGCACCCCATCATCCGGCCGATCACAGCCGCCGAGTGACCCTCGGCCGCACAGAGCACGATCTGGGCGCGCTCGACCATCCGCACCTGCTCAGTCGCCGAACGCGCAATCCGCTCGAGCTCAGCCCGATCCTCGTTTGGAACCTCGATGCACTTCGCTGGCGCAGCCATACCGAACCTCCATCATCGCTGGACAACCAGCGACTCGATTCGGCGCACATCAAAGGAGCCCTACAACAAACCGCGAATTAAGCGGAGCGACCACTAGGCCGAGGCGGGTCCACCAAGCGACTGCCAAGGGTCTCTGTCTTGTCCGGCGCGAGGCCAATACGCGCAGCGATCATCTCAGCGGTAAGCACCTCGCTCGAGATCCCGAAGTAGACGTATTGCTTGATCTTCACGACCGGAAGGCTACGCGAGGTTCAGTGACCATCAGGGACTGAGCAAGTCCAACCCGGCGCTGGTGTCGAGCTGCCAGGGTTCGGCCTGGGAGCCTGGTGCGGTCACACGGGGCGACGCGCCGGTGCCCAACGCGGTTTTGTCGATCGTCAGCTGACCCTCACGGCTGGCGCCTGCACAAGCCGGTGGTTTGCGCGCCGAGCAGTTTCGCCCATTTCAGGACGCTGGTCGAACCGGCAGGAGTTTTGCTTGGCTCCATCACCGGCGTGCGCGGCGGCGCCGCCAGCAAGGTCGCCTGTGCGCCGTCGGCTCGCGCTGCGCCTCCGGTCGACGCGGGGACGGTCGGCGGCGTTGGCGACGTGTCACCCGCAGTTCGCGGTGGTGATGGCCCTCTTCCATGCGCTCGTCAATCTCGATCCGAACGTTGAAGGCCATCCCCAAGATCGCCAGCATCGCGAACAGGACGCTTGAGACAACGAGTGCGATCCACGCGTGCTGATCGCCCAGCCCGAACAGGGCTCCGGCAGCGCTAAGCCCGCAGACCGTCAGAGATCCGGCGCCCATACTTCTTTTTGGCTCCACCCCGACCCTCCAAGCGTCATATAGATTTCGCGATGGTATCGGATATGAACCCCAAATGTTTGTGAAATCTATTTTTCAACCGGCGTCCGCTCCGTGGGCTACTCTCAGCCGATGACTAAGAAGCCAGAGACCGTCACGCTCACGCTCGACGAGCTGCTCCGCGACTCCAAGCGCCAGGCCACGTCGATGTCTCTGCCGCTCGCTATCCACCACCGCCTAGATGTTCTCGCTGAGCGCGGGCTGCCGGCCGGGGCCACGCGCGCCGACATCATCGGCATGCTGATCGCCCAAGCCGACCTCAACCAAGACAGCGTTGTTGACGGGCTTGTTGCCTACCGCAAGATGACCGTCCGCGAGGCTGTGCCCGAGGAGTCTCGTCGGCCGGCAGTAGGAGACACTGGCGATGGGGCCGACGTCATAGAGCTTCCGGTCCGCCATCCCGGACGTCCGCCGAGCCAGCGAGCTGCAGGGTAACTACACCGCGCCGTCGGCAAGACCGAGCTACCAGGCCTTCGCGCCTCAAGCGAGATTGGTCTGCCTAGCACCAGTGCGGAGCAGTCCCACTTGAGGGTCGGTTGGTTCCATTGCCGCGGATTCGCCGAGGCCGCTCGTGACGGTGGTCCAACCGCCCGTCGAAATCGAGGAGCGTCCGTGCGACAATCAGGGCATGACCAAGGCCGAGCTACACGAGCTGGTGGACCGTCTACCGGACGGCGCCATCGATGGCGCCGCTGTTTTGCTTGGCGAGATCAGCGCCGGACGCGTAGACCCTGAGCAGGCGTGGTTCTGGACTCGGGAGTGGCAGGAGAAGGAGCGCGAGGCGGACGACGATCTAGCAGCGGGTCGCGTTACGTCCTTCGACACCGATGCGGAGTTCCTAGCGGCCCTGGACGAGCGGACGAAGCCGCTCGATGCCGACGCGTGAAGTCCTCGCGTCGTTCTGGCGCGATTGGGACCGACTCACCCCTCAGTAGCAGCGAGCGTTCCGCGAGGCGCTTGCGCAGTTCATCGCTGACATCGCCGACGGAGGTCAGAGCTTCCATCCGCGCCTGCGCGTCAAGCGGGTGCAAGGTCATCCTGGCGTGTGGGAGATGACCTGGGCGCCGGATGGCCGCGCGACCTTCGAGTACGGCGCAGAGGTTCGACCGGGCGAGACGCACGTAATCTGGCGTCGCGTCGGCACACACTCGGTCTTCCGCCGTCCCTGAACGGGATCAGCGACTCGCAGGAAGCTAGTCCGCGTCGTCCAGCGACATGCGCTCGCCGGGAAGTCGCACAGAGCGGTTCGACTTGAGGTCGGCTGGCTCCATTAGCCGCGCTCGATGCGAACTGCGGGACATGGAGGTTGGTTCGATAGTGGCGCGATCACCGCTTATGTGATCGGGGCTGGTGCATCTGAGTGGCGGGGTGCTTCATAGCGGGCGCGCCGGTGATGCCAGGCGCGATCAGCTCGACAGGCTGAGTGAAGTCACTGCACGCGACCGTCAGCGTCGAGCGCGAATCCTGGCAGGGCGAAGCGCTCGGCCAACAGTTTCGGGATCGCTTGGCGGGGCGGCTGAGAGATCTGGGTGTCGCTGGGCGACTGCACTCTCAGCTCAAGTGGTCCGCTCCAGTCGCTGATCGACTCGCGGCTGCCGTCCGGGTGGTTGACAGTCGCGATCAGCCCGAACACGAACGGCGACTGCGGATTGGTGGATGTCCACCAGTTGCTGGTCTCGATGTCGACGCGCGGGACCGGCTGCGGGGAGAAGGCGTACACGTCTGACCATGACCCGTCGGCAAGTGTCTGAAGAACCAGCTCCCAGCCCTCCTCGATCACCCGGAAGCTCCATCCGAACTGCTCGTAGGAGGTGCCGTCCGGCCCGAACGGGATCGGGTCAAGCAGCGTCCCGAGCCCGAGGCCGACGTCGGCGTGCCAGACGCGGTCATCATCGTCTGTCACCCGCAGCACGAGATGGCTGCGGGGACGCACGGTAGCCGGCGGCGCCCCACGGCGCACCCGGGCGAGCATTGGCTCGACTGTTAGGCTGAGATGCTCTAGCGCTGAGGCCAGCAGCAGGTTCTGCTCGAAACAGTAGCCACCGCGCTGCTCATGCACGAGCTTGCGCTCGAGGTCCTCCTGAGCAAGCGATACTGGAATCCCACGATGCGGATCGAGGTTCTCGAACGGGATAGAGGTCGCGTGCGCGCGGTGAATGGTCTGCAACGTCGGGCGCTCGCTGGCGCTCAGCCCGATGCGCTCGAGATAGGCGGGGAAATCCTGCATCCCGGTAAGCGTATAGTCAGCGGCTCAAAGCTGTGACTGACAGCGCCCGCGTGCGACTGAAGGCGAGTTTGCACTGGTCTGCGGGACGCAGCTCCGCTGAGGAACGTTTGCAGCACCCATCTCGATCATGGTGCCGAAAAAGGTTTGCCCAAGTCGCTCCGTCCCTGATCTGATTCGTCAAGCGACATCGGCCCACCAGCTATCAACGCAAAGCGGTTCGCATTGAGTCCGGTTGGCTCCATAGACAATCGTCTGCTGGGTCGCGCTGATGCGTTTACTCGCTTATGTCGCGAGACTCGCGCTCGTATCGCCCGGCCAGGTATTCGTCGACCCAGGCGCGTGTGCTGCGCCACGTGCCGTCGGCAGCCTTGGAGGCCTTGAGACGGCCCCGCGTCGCGGCTACGCGTAGCGCGTTTGCGGAGATCCGCTCGGAAGCCAGAGCGGGCAACGGGACCAGCCGTAATGGGCCGGCGATGGCGGGAACGACGAACTTGTGGAGATTGTCGAGAATGGCGCGGGCTAGCAGCTTTCCGAGGGGCCCGTGGTCGCCCTGATCGGCGCTCTGGAGTGCGGCCAGGTAACGCCTGCGGTCTCCCTTGAAGATGATCGCGGGGGGATAGCCAAGCCTGACCAGGAGCAGATTGAGAACGAGCCGGCCAGTACGTCCGTTGCCGTCAAGAAATGGATGGATCTGCTCAAAGCGCGCATGCATCTTTGCTAGCGCTTCGGGCTCGATGTCCTCCCCCCTCGGCCCATCGCTTGCACCTCGCTGATCCAATCGGCGACCATGGCAGAGACCTCGGGCCACGGCGGCGGACACATACCGCCGGGAAATGGCCGGATGTCATGCTCGCGGAATGAACCCGGACGCTCGCTCTGGCTGGCGCTCGGGTGAGGTACTACATCCCACGCGGGCGTGAGCGTGAGGCGGTGGATGTGTCGAAGGAAGCTCGCCGCTCGACCATGCTCCCGGGTCGAGCGCCTGACCGTAGACCCAGTTGGCGGCATCAGCGTACCCACGCACCTCCATGTACTCCCGGAGCTCCTTGTTTCCCACTGCGCGACCCTCCTCGAGCAGCTGCTCAACCTGCTTGAGCACAAGCGTGTTGCCCTCGATGGCAGTCGAATGGTGAGTTTCCTCGAGCCATATACCCCGCCAAATGCCGTCCGCTTCGCTAGGCGAGGGCAGGCCGCCGAGCCGGTCGCGCGGTTCACCGATCTGAACACGCAGACGCGTGTAGACCGCGGCTCGTGTCAGCCGGCCACGGCTGCTTTTCGTGATTTTGTTCGGTTGAGGCACTACCCAATTGTACAGAACAACTTACTAAGTGTTCGGCTGACGGCGAACTAATTGCACCGAACAAATACGCAGAAGCCCTGCTACCGCAACGCAGGAACTCTCTATTCTTTTGATTCGGAGCGTCATTCGTCCACCAGCTATCAACGCAAAGCCGTTCGCATTGAGTCCGGTTGGCTCCGCTGACAACCGAGCCAACGCGTCCTCCTCGAACTTCGCTGTTGGGACTCAAACGCTGCTGCCGTGGAAGGTGCGGCGCAGGTCGCTCACCCAGGCGTCGGGGTTCTCCCAGGGGATGAAGTGGCCGCCGCGGTCGTGGGCGTTGACGTTGACGTGGTTGAACCAATCGGCTTGCGGGCTGGTCTTGAACGCGCGGACACGCTCGTTGGCGGTGTGGATGCCGGGGGGGTTCTCGTACGTGACGAAGGTGAGGCCGACCGGGGCCTGCACGACCGGGGTGCGGTCGTGGGCGGGGACCCAGGGGTAGCGGTTGGCGTTGGCGTAGTAACGCATCGATGTGGCGATGGAGTTGTTCACCCAGTAGATCGTGGCGTGGGTGAGCAGGTCGTCCTTGGTGAAGACGGACTCGACGTCGCCGCCGTTGTCGCTCCAGGCGTTCCAGCGCTCCAGCAGCCAGGCGAGCAGGCCGGCGGGTGAGTCGCTCAGCCCGTGGGCGAGGGTGGCGCCGTCGAGCATGTGCACGGCGAGGTGCGACGCCGAGCGGTAGTCCAGCTCGATGATGCGGGCGCGGACCTCTGCCGGCTGGTCGTCGGTGAGGGGCCGATTCCGGGCGAGGTCCCAGGCGCGGGGGCCGGTGAAGAAGTCGAGCGGCAGCCCGGAGCCGATGTGGATGCCGTACAGCTCGTCGGCGTATTTGTGGCCGAGTTGGCTGGAGACGATCCCACCGATGTCGCAGCCCCCGGCGGCGTACTTCTCGTATCCCAGGGTCTCGGTCATCAGGGTGTGCCAGAGGTCGGCGACCTTCCAGAAGTTGATGTCCGAAAAGCCGGTGAGGGGGCCGGGGAAACCGAAGCCAGGCAGGGACGGCACGATCACGTCGAACGCGTCGGCGGGGTCGCCGCCGAACGCGGCCGGGTCGGCGAGCGGGTCGATCACCTTCGACCAGTGCCAGAACGTCCACGGCCAGCCGTGGGTGAGGATCAACGGGATCGGGCGGGGGCCGCGGCCCGGCTTGCGCATGAAGTGCACCGGGACACCGGCGACGATCACCTGGTAGTGCTCGTAGGCGTTGATGGCGACCTCGGCCTTGCGCCAGTCGTAGCCGTCCCCCCAGTACGCGACCAGCCCACGGAGATAGCTATCCGGGACGCCGTAGGACCAGTCCCAATTCCCCTCGTCTAGCGGCGGACGAGTCAGTGCGAGACGGGCGCGCAGGTCATCGAGAACCTCGTCGGACACATGGATTGGGGTGGGCTCCAGGGGGAAGGCGTGCGGGGTGATCATCCGTCGTTCCTTATTAGGGTGAGGGGAAGCGGTTTCGTCGTCTGCTGGATGGTCGGACAGCGAGCTCGGCCAGCTTAAGGATTGCGGGCAGCGACGCGAGCGCCTGTCCGCGAGGCGTTGCCACGAGTCTTGCTCGCCCGCGACATGCGCCGAGACCGTGGTTCGGTGGATGCCCTAGACCCGAGCGTCGATAATCGTGCTGGCGGGATTCGCATCGCCACCTGGCTTGCGCATCATCGCCGGGGAGCGCCGCCAAGCGAGGTCTCGTATTGCGCTTGATCAAGCGACATCCACCCGCCGGTGCCGCGCGCAGTGGCTCGCATTGAGTCGGTTTGGCTTCACTCGGATAGTTGTCTTCGATCACCGTCGCTCAGAACGCCACGGTGATGTCTCGCCATTGCTCCTGGGTTGGGCGCTGAGCGAACTGGCGTTCGACGCTGCCGGCTATCTCAGCTAACTGGCTGTGGTCGAGTGTCCATATGAGCATCAGGCCGGCATGCGATCTTTGGGCTTCGGCCCACTGGCGCGCAAGCGGTGCGAAGTCGCGGCTGTTACGGGTTATGAGAATGCGTTGCTCGGCCGTGGCCAGCTCGAGTACCTGCGGATCGGGCAGGCCCTCGTAGGCGGCATCCTCGGCTAGCGCGAGCACGTCCTGTTTGTGCTGGCGAAGCCGCGAAGCGACGCCACGCGGCGAGAGGTTCGCGTCGAGCAGCAGGCGCAAGCGCGCGTGCCTATGTCGTAGTCGAGAACTCGACGAACGGATACAGCTCGTGCCACTCCTCGGGGGCGCGGCGGTTCTGCGCGGTCGCCTCGGCCACCTCATCGGGGCAGCTCTCGCGATAGGCCAGCGCGAGGCGCACCTGGCGCTCGGTCAGCTGCGTCTCTGCCAGGAGCCGCCCGATCGAACCGAAATCCTCGACCATCTGGACGATCTCCCAAACGTCCAGGCCGGAGCCGATCACCCACGGCCGGCGGCCGGCATCCTCACCGCGAACGCCGATGCCAGCGAACCGTCGCGTACGCACAGCCTCCTCCGCAAGCAACGCGCCGACGCTTGCTGCAAGTGGCGGATAGAAGCGGTTTGGAAGCCTTCCGCTCCGCGTTCGCCGATTGTTCTCACTCGCGACGCCTTGCGTGTCGCCGGCGGGCAGCTGGTTGGGGGCGTGCCAGCCTCGCTCGATCTCGCCGAGGTACTTGGCGTCCATCTGCGCGATCCAGTGGGCGACTTCCTCGAGCGTTTCTTTGCGCTGTGTGCGCGCCTCGCGCACGGCGAGGCCGAACTGTCGCGAGGAAATGGTGTCACGCACTCCCACGCGTTCAGCCACGCTTGGGTGATGACGGGGAACCGCTGCCGCCACTTCTCGGCGAACGTCTTGAGCTCGGTCTGGGCGGTATCCGCGTCGGGGGCGCGTCGAGCGAACAGACGCGAAGTACGACGGCGAGCCCCCCCGCGGCGGCACGCCCTGTGATCCGGCGGGTTCTCCGCGGTGCCGTCGCGCCTGGCCAGGAACCTATCCACTGCCTGGTCATATGCCTCTCGGCGAGCCGCTGGGAGGCACGCTCGATGGCGTCGGTTCGCCCGAGCTCGAACACAGCGAGTCATGCGTGCCAGGCTCCGGCGACCCGACAAGGCCTCGGCACAAGGACCTCGGGCGCTCGTCAAGTCAGTCACCAGACATGCCGATAGACCGAGGGCAGGCGCCCACACCGCTCTTTCATGGCTTCCTCCTCCGCGACTGACCTCGATCTCGCCGGGAGCGACTACGCCCGGCAGGCGCGGCTGCGCCTGACTGGAGCGCGCGGCCTCTATTACGAGAAGCCAGCTAGCGCCCTCGCGGACGCGATCCGATGCTGTGAGATCGGTCGCTCGCTCCGGGACGAGGAGCTGTGTACGCGGGCGTTCGCTCTCCAGGGCATGGTCTCGCTGCACCGTGGTGATCTGCGCGGAGGTCTCGCCCTCGCAATGGAGGCGGAGCGGCACGTGGAGCCGAGTCACGGTGCGCTCGCGCTTGCGGAGGTCGCTGCCCTGAAGGCGCAAGTCAGCTTCTTCACCGGCTCGAACTCGGCGGCGCTCCGTCAGGCCAAGCTCGCCGTCGAGCACGCCGACGCCACGCAGGATCTCGAGCTGCGGATCTACGCCCGGCGTGCAACCTGCCCGATCTTCGGCAACGTCGACGGTCCTGACCTGCGGGATCGGATCGAAGAGCTGCTCGAGCTCACGATCGAGAGCGACAACCCGTGGGAGGAGGCGATCTCGCGCAACGACCTCGCGTGCTATCACCAGCAGCACGGCGACATCAGTACAGCTGCGAGCGAGCTCGAGCGAGCCCTTGCGGTAGCGCGGCGAGTCGACGGCGCCAACAGCTTCGCGTTGGGGGTGATCTACTCGACGCGGGCGGACATCCGGCTGCTGCTGGGGAGGGCCGAAGAGGCGCTCGCGGATGCGGAGCGTTCGATCGAGCTCGTGTCTGCTCTCGACGACCCAAATCCGTACGTCCTCGGAGCGAGCGTTCGCGCCGACGTCGAGGCGCGAATGGCTCTCGGGCAGCTGGACGACGCCCTACAGGCCGGTGAGAGCGCTCTCAGATGGCTCGGCGATCGCGTGCCGCAGACGCGCAGCCTGATCCTCTCCACGCTCGCATCGACGCTACGCGCTGCGGGCAGGCTCGACGAGGCCTACGACGCCCTCGCTCGGAGTGCCGAGCTCGAACGCCAGGCATTCCGAGAGCTGTCCGATCTACAGCTGAGGCTCGAGCGGGCGACGCTCGAGGCGAGTGCCGCTCGCCAGACGAGTACCGCTCTGGCGGCGAAGAACCGGCAACTCGCGGAAGCGCACACCGAGCTCGAGCGTCGCGCCAGGAAGCTCGAAGCGCTCCAGGGACAGCTCCAGGAGCAGGCCGAGCGTGATTGGCTCACCGGCCTGCACAACCGCCGCTACTTCGCTCGCGAGCTCGAGCGCCTGCTCACCGAGCAGCGCGGTGGCTGGTTCAGCCTCGCTGTCGTCGACCTGGATCATTTCAAGGCGATCAATGACCGCTTCGGCCACGAGATCGGTGACCATGTGCTCGTGCGAGTTGCCTCGCTGCTGTGCGATGTTCTGCGCCAGCCGGACATCGTCGTTCGCAGCGGCGGGGAGGAGTTCCTCGTCCTGATGCCCGCGACCGAGCTCCGTGCTGCCACTGCCTGCTGTGAGCGAATCCGTCAACGGATCCGCGCCGAGCCATGGGAGCGGACCGCCACCGGGCTAGCTGTCACCGCCAGCGTGGGCGTCGCCTCGACGAATGACCCCGACCAGCTTGTCTCGCTCGCGCGTTCGGCCGATCAGCGGCTCTACGACGCCAAGCGCTCTGGACGCGATCGCGTCGTCAGCGGGAACCGCGACAGCTGATGGCATTCGCCGGCGGAGCGGGTGCTCGCCGATCTACACAAGGTGCGCGGCGGTAGCCTCCGGGTATATGCCAGCCTCCGAGAAGAACCCGGTCCTGATCCTCACCGGAGCTCCAGGCTCAGGCAAGACAACCGTCGCTCAGCTTCTCGCCGCCAAGTGGCAGCGAGCTGTCCATCTTGAATCCGATCAGTTCTTTCATTTCATCCAAGCCGGTTACATCGAGCCGTGGAAGCCGGAATCGCACGAGCAGAACACCACGGTCATGGAAATAGTCGCTGAGGCTGCGGCGCGCTATGCCAACGCCGGCTACTTCACGATCATCGATGGGATAGTGAGCCCACAATGGTTCCTTGAGCCGCTGCGCGACGCTCTACAAGCCAGCGGACACTCGGTTGCCTACGCGGTGCTGCGAGCACCGCTTTCCACTTGCCTGACCAGAGTCGCGAGCCGTGTACCCAGCCACCTCTCCGACGCGCTCGTCGTTGAGCGTCTATGGCATGACTTCGCAGAGCTGGGTCCGCTCGAGCCGCATGTCATCGAAAGTGAAGCGCAATCTGCCGACGTTGTAACCGCTGTGCTTGCCAAACGACTGCAGAGCGACCTGCTCCTCGCGGCCGCTCGATGAGGTTCGGACTGTCGAACGGCTGGACCTCGTCGCTAGCGTAGACTCGTGCGAGTAGCGACCTGGAACGTCAACTCCGCCAAGCAGCGACTCGAGCGACTGCTGCCATGGCTCGATCAACGCCGGCCCGAGGTGGTCTGCCTGCAGGAGACGAAGCTCACCGATGAAGCGTTCGACCAACTGCTCGGCGCCGAGCTCACCAGCCGTGGCTACGAGTTCGCTCGGCATGGCGAGGCGCAGTGGAACGGCGTGGCGATCCTCTCGCGTGTGGGGCTCGAGGACGCCGTGCTCGGGATCGCGGGCGTGCCTGACCGCACGCGGCCCGAGGCGCGTGCGGTATCTGCGACATGCGGCGGGATCCGCGTGTACTGCATATACGTGCCAAACGGGCGCGAGCCAGACTCCGAGCATTACCGTTACAAGCTCGCGTGGCTGGCAGCGCTGCGGGAGCTGCTCAGCAACGCCCCGCACGAGCTGATGGTGTGCGGTGACGTCAACATCGCGCCGGCCGATGCCGACGTGTATGACCCCGACGCCTTCCGCGGCCACACCCACGTCACCGCGCCAGAGCGGGCCGCGCTTGCGCAGATACAGGAGCTCGGCCTGCGCGACGTCGTGCGCGAGCGCTGGCCGACCGAGCGTATCTTCACCTATTGGGACTACCGCGCCGGCATGTTCCACCAGGATCTCGGCATGAGGATCGACCTGGTGCTCGCGAGCGCCACCGTCGCCGACAGGGTCCACGCGGCATGGGTTGACCGCCAAGCGCGCAAGGGCAGCAGGCCGAGCGATCATGCTCCCGTGATCGTCGACCTCGACGACGCGCCCGACGGAGACGTCGGCCCGGTGGTGCCGCCGCCCTCAGCGCCCAAGCCACGCTCAGTCTGACTCGACGGCGATCCCCAGCGCTGCGGCAAGTGCCTCGACAGAGCCGACGAGGTCGGGCCACGGCATCGTCAGCCCGCGCAGCGACTCGACGCCAAGGACTGCGTCAAGCGAGCTCCCGCGGATCGTGCAGTCCTTCAGGCGTGCACCACGGAAGTCCGCTCCGCTGAGGTCGCAGCTCTCGAAGCACACCGACGTCAGGCGCGTCTCGAGGAAGTTTGCTTCGCGGAGATTGACGTTCTCGAACACTGTGCGGCGCAGCCTCGAATGAGCGAGTGACGCGAGCATCATCGTCCCGCCTGACACCCGCAGATCCTCGATCCGTCCTTCGCTTACGCTGAAGCCGACGAGCCGCGACTCCTCGATCTCGACCCGTCGGATATCGCCGCTGCGGACGCGAAGGTTCGAGAGATCGCAGCCCTTCAGCCGAGCATCGCGGAGCACCAGCTCCGTGGCGGTGCCTTCGCCGAGGGTCAGCCCACGCACCTCGGACTCCAGGATGTGTATGCGAGGCGCGGTGAGCGCATCGCGTCCGTGGTGCTCGACGATCGCTTCGGTGAGCTCGAGCTGCTCGAGCTCACCGCCGTCGGGCAGCTCCAGCTGCTCCAGCTGTGGAAGTGCCGGTGCGGTAACGGTCACACGCTCTGCCATGGCCGCCGAGCGTAGCGTCGCTCGCTGCGAGTTGAGTCAGTGGCAGACTTGTGCAACGTGCCACGTGAGCCAGCCCCGAGCGCTTCCTCGAGGGTCCGGTCGCGTCCTACACGCTGATTCCCTTTTGAGGGCGGCTCGCGTATCGAGATCATCGACAAGTAGCGCGTCGCCTACGCTCCGGCGGCCCGACGCATAGTGCTTTTCCGGCTCTCGATCTCAGACCAGCCGAAGGTCCGCTCGGTGGCTATCGTGCGAATGGCCTAGCCTAAGACGATCTTCCTGCTGATCTTGATCCCATTTGCTGTCGTGACGGTCGCGCTGCTCGGATTGGGCATGTGCCGCTTGGCGGCGCACAGCGACAGCAGCCAGGCACTCGCGCTGGCTGAGTGGGCTGCCGCTAACTATCGAGGCGAGTCCGAGGCCGCAGCCGTGCAGTGGGCGCGCGAGCAGATCCCGTTTGAGCCGCGACGCGGAGCCTTCCGCGCGACCGGTTGACAGTGAGCGGCCGACATGCCCTTATCATTTGCCGCTACGGCAAGCGCAACCAAAGACGAGAGGTGCTCGCGATACCCCACAGTCCCTCGATGAGGATCGCCTCTAGAAGTGTCGTCGGCCTGCGCGCAATGATCGTGGTGGTGCTTGGCATGCTCGTCCTCGCGGGCACTGCAAGGGCTGAATCGGTGGCTTCGCCCCCGGCCGAAACGGTCGTCCCTGCGAGCGAACCCCCGGCCGAAACGGCTGCCCCTGTCAGCGAACCCCCAGCCGAAACGGTCGTCCCTGCGAGCGAACTGCCGCAGGAAGCGCTCCCGCCGCCGACGCCGGTCAGCGAAGCGCCTGCGGAAACGACTCCTCCGGTCGAAGGATCACCGCACGAACCGGCTTCGCCTCTGGAGCCGGTCGTGGTGGTCGAAGTCGTCCCACCTGTGACGGCGGTGATCGAACATGTGGTGGAACCTTCTCCCACCGGTGCGCCGCTCGCAGAACAAACCGGGGCCGTCGCGTCGAGCCCGGCGGGAGCCGCGGAAGCCTCACCTTCGCCGGCGATCGGTGCATCGCAAGGCGCCCCGCAGCCGCTCGCCGATCCGTCGACCGCGGCCCTGACGGAAACGCCGAGTGCTCCGCTTGTGGCGCCCGTGAGCGGCGCCGCCGGAGCACCCACAGGTTCCTCGGGCTCATCCGCAAGGAGCGCCGTTGCCGATGCGCCGTTGCGGTTGACGGCCGCTCGGCGCGCCGAAGACCTGAGTTGCCAGCTGTCGGGCATGTCGGGCTCAGAGACCGACGGCTGCACGGCGGATTGGTCTGATACCCGGAGCTCACCATCGGCATCGGCCGCGTTCGTCGCGGGTGCGACGACCACAGGGTCAGGCACCCCACCGGGGGGTGGCGACGGTGGTGGCTACACAGGCGCGAGCCGCCCTGCCCTGCCCCCGCCCGGTCCGGCGCCGAGCGGCGCCTTCGGCGGCTCGGCAGCGGGCGGCTCCGGTATTGCGCTCTCGGGTTTCTTCACGCTGGCCGGGCTGTTGCTGATGGCGGCCCCGCTTGCGATGCGTCGCCTGCGCCTCTCCTGTCGGCCGTGGCTCACGGCGTTCTTCGTTCTGATTCCAGAGCGACCGGGCTAGCTCCTCCCGATCGCCTCGCTCGGCTCCGGGTTCGTGATCCGGAGCCTGGAAATCACTTCGAAGCTTCCTTGGAAGGGGCTGTATCTGATGGAACGTCATCTAACGACGTCGACAGCAAGCATTGGCAAGCGAAACGAGGGCGCTACCGCGAGAGTGGGCGCCAAGCGGCTCAACGCCTCGCTCGATAGAAGCGCTCGCAACGCGCTCGCTCGGATCGAGTCGGCGTCGCCCTCGAGCGTCCCCCGCGCCTGGACGCATACGCTGAACCTGACCGGCGAGCTCACGCATCGCTCCGCTCACGCGCTCGAACTGGAAATAGAGCGCCTGTGTGACGAAGGTGTCACCGCGATCACCCTGGATTTGCGCCAACTCGCCCACATCGACCCGATCGGTGTGGCAGTGATCAGGTTCCGCTGTGGCCTCTGCCAGCGACGGGGATTCGGCTTCACGCTGATTCCCGGGTCCCAGTCGATCCAGCACGCCTTCGAGCAGGCTTGCCTCAGTGAGCTGCTGCCGTTCCACGTCGACGAGGTCGCAGCCCGGCGGCTGCGCACCTCGGGGCCGCGCCGCGCCGCGTTCTCACGACGGATGTGAGGCGCGGCAGCCGGCGCTCGTCGACGTCATGCAACCAGCAGAGGCCGTTCGAACGATGCCGCTTCGGGGATCACGAGGCCTGCTTCGGTCTGGAACCACTGTTCGAGCAGCGAGCAGTACATCCCGCGGAAATCTGACGTCTTGATCAGGTTTTCGTTTTCGTCGAGTTTGCCGAGGCCGGGGAACTCCCCGATCATCTTTCCCGCGGCGCGTGTGCCGATCAGGAACGCGACGCCACCAGCGCCGTGATCGGTGCCCGAGCCGTTTTCCCGCGGGCGCCGACCGAACTCCGACCACAGCTGGACCAGCACGCGCTGATCCAGTCCACGCGCTTCTAGGTCGCGCTGGAAGGCCACCAGCGCGCCGACCGTCTGTTCGAGGTTGGTGGTCAGGGTGTCGACCTCGCCCGAGTGCGTGTCGTAGGAGCCGACAGCGTTCAGCGATACGCATTTGATCGGCATCCCGTTGTGGAGCATCGCCGCGAGCACGGCCAGCCGTTCGGCGAATTCGCTCGATGGATAGGTGACAGATGAGCTGTCGCCGGATTCCTTCTCGTATTTGACGAAGTTGGCCATCTCTTCGAGCACCAGGCTGGTGTCGTAGGAGGCGCCGCGCGCCTGCGCGTAGGCGGGTGATGCTGCCGGCAGCGTGCCGAGCGCGCCGAATGTCTCGAACGCGCGACTCGCGACCGGTTCGCTGAGACCGAACGCCCACATCGTGTAGTCGGACGGTGAGGAGACCGCGGCAACGGGCACGCTCGCTGTGGCGAGCGCGGGTGCCAGTGAGTAGTCGAGCGAGAGACCCTGCAGCGGGTTGTCTGGTTCGCCGACCAGGTCTAGGTAGCGGCCCATCCAGCCGGAGCGCGCGTTGGCGTCGAGCTGGCCGACCTCCCAGTAGTGGCGACTTGTGAAGTGGCTCTCTTCGGAAGGCTCGTAGCCGATCGCCGGGAAGACCGTGACTTTGCCCTCTTCATGGAGTTCCGCGATGCCGCCGGCGGCCGGATGCCACATCAGCGTTTCATCCTCGGTGAAGACCTTGCCGGACCCTTCGACGAGGCCGAGTGTCGGGCGCAGTTCTTTGTACTTCGCTTCGCGCACCGGCGCGAGCACTGACAGTGCGTCCCAGCCGCCTTCCATGAAGATCGACACGAGCACCGGCTGGTCTGGGCCGCCGGCCGCGGAAGCCTGCGCGATGCCCTCTTCGAAGTGGCGGGGGCTGAGCATCGAAGCGCCATAGATCGACAGTGCGGCACCGGCCGAGCGCAGCAGGAACGTCCGGCGGTCGAGGCCTGTGCCCGCCGGCGGTGGCATTCCGGGCTCGATCGAGGGCAGGCCCTTGCCGGCGACCGCTGCGCCGCGCCGCAACAGCTGCGAGCGGGTGAAGTCGTTGCATGAACAGCTGTTGGCCATCGTCAGCTCGCCTCTTCCCCGCCATTTGCCAGCGCCGGCACGTCAGCTGACCTGCATGTCCGGGGAGGTCGCGATCAGCAGTCGCAGCGCGTTCTGTCGCATCGCTCGGTATGGGCTCTGCTCCCACTTGGCGAGCGGCTCACTCAGACACGACTGCGCGAAGGTGGCGATGCATTCCTCGGATTCGACGGAGAGCAACGGATTGGCCCAGTAGGCGAGCGCGCTCGCCAGCGCCGTGGCGGGATCCTCAGTCGCGCTGTACTCGGGCTGGCCTTCCGGTGGCCAGGGATTGGGATAGGTCTTCAGCGTCACATAGCTGGCCATTTCCCAGCGTGCCCTCGTGGTTGAGGTGTCGAGCCACCGGGTGAAGTCCCATCCGGAGACATTGGGGGGATAGAACAGCTGTTGGCCGGCGTTTGACGAGAGCCATGCCCACGCCGTCGTGTCGATCGGGCGCAAGATCGAGCGCAGCAGCCCGGCGTTGTAGACGACCGGTGGCGTCAGCAGCTCGGGGCCTTCGTAGAGGTCGGGGTGCTGGAGGATCGCCTCGATGACCGCTTTGATGCTGTAGCCGGAGCTTGTGTAGAGGCCCTGGAGAGAGGCGAGTGTGGCTTCGGAGGGCGGGCTGGGAATGAAGTAGCCCCACAGCTTGGTGACGAAGAACGAGGCGTGCAGTGGATGGCTCACACACAGGCGCACGGCGTCTTCGTAGTTCCAGTTGCCGGTCTGTCCGAACACCGTCTTCTGGCTCGTGTCGTGGTAGGTCGGGTCGAAGCGGAAGTTGTGGTTGCCGAGCGCTTCTGACCAGTCATTGCGCCAGCCGGTCAGCGCACGCGCCATTTCGCGCACGTCGTCCTCGCTGTAGGCGCCGCGGTCGGCGCCGAGCGAGAACAGCTCCATCATCTCGCGCGCGTAGTTCTCGTTGGGATCCCACTTGTTGTTGGACGTGCCGTTGAGGAACAGCAGCATCGCGGGGTTGGCGGTGACCGCCAGGAACAGATCGTCGAAGTTGCCGAGAGCCATCGATCGGAACAGGCCGTTCTGTTCGAGCATCAACGGCTGGCTGTTGACCTGGACATTGGAGTTGGCGAACCAATCGTGGAAGATGAACGTCATCCGCTCGACCAGCTGCTGGTCGGAGCGCACCATCCGGTCGAGCCACCAGCAGTGGTCATCCCCCCAGGCGTTGTCTGGGTCGAGTGGCTTGCCTTCTTCGTTCACGGGTTCGGGCCCGTTCAGCGTCGCTTCTCCGGAGGGGCGCGTCAGGCTGAAGACGACTTGTTCCAGCGGTTGGCCGACGAGCGCCTCGGCCTGGCCTGGGGTCGGACCGAACCCCGCGCGCCACAGCAGGCGGCGTGCTTGCGCCAATGTGATCGGCGGCGAGCCGACGGTCGGCGCCGGAGCGGGAGAGGGCGCAGGCGGCGCGGCGGGTGCGAGCGGCAGCGTGATCCCGAGGGTGCCGTGTGGCGCCGCAGCGACGCGGCGGGCCGCAGGCTTGTGCCGCTTGCGCCGACGCCTGTGGTGCTTGGCGTGCGTCTCGCGATGCTTCTCATGCTCTTTCGCGAGCTTGCTCCGCGCCAGCTTGAGCTGCCCCTCGTGGCTGGTGGGATCTTGCACTGAGGTCACGTCGGTCACTCTGATCGTTTGCGGGGCGGCGTCACAGGATCATCGACGGATGTCCTATATGCCGTCGCTCAGGCAACCGCGATAGCAGAGGTCTCGATCCGGGTACGCTGAAGCGGATGAGCGCCATGGCCGGTCAGCTCGTGCTGGCGAGCGGTGTGCAGGGCGGCGACGCCCCCGCCGCTGGCTACGAAACGCTCGTCATCTGTCTCGCGATCGCCGCGATGGCGGCGGCAGGTGTGCTGATCGGTATGTCCCTGCGTCGACGCCAGCGGCGGCCCAAGCCCGTCAGCGACCAGTGGCAGGCCCTCGCGGTGATGGGGGAGCTCTGCCCAGAGGGCTGGCAGGCGGAGATCACCCTGTATGGAGGGGGCGCGCCCATCCCGGCCGACGCCCCGCTCGCGCATGTGCCGCCTGTCGAGCTGGAATGGAAGCAGTACGAAGAGGAGCCTGGGCGAATCGCCGTCTCGCGGCGGCTGTGGGCTCCCACGATCGCCGCCGCGCTGCAGACGATGGTCGAGGATCGCCAGACCGACCTGACGCTCGAGCAGATAGAGCGAGCGGCGAGCGCCGACGGCGAGGTCTGGCGCAGCGACCGCGCCTGAGCCCCGTCCGGCTTCGAGCTGCATGCGGCTGGCAATCGGCGGCAGGACTAGCGCGCGCGCTCTCGAATCATGGAGCGATGATCTCATCGGAGGTGCAGCGAACGCTGGTCAAGTCGCCGCCCGAGCTGTGGGCCGAGCTGAGCGACCCTGCCGTGCTGGCGCGCCATCTCGGCGAGCTCGGGGAGATCCGCATCGTTCGTACGGAGCCGGAAAGCATCGTCGAGTGGGCCGCAGAGAACACAATTGGCACTGTTTCGATCAAGCCATCCGGCTGGGGCACGAGGGTGACCCTGAGCGTCACGCGCGAAACCGCCGACCATGAGCCGGCACTCATGAGCGCCGTCGAGCCAGCGCCCACGGGGACCGTCGAGCCCGAACCACTCCAGCCTGAGCCGGCGGGCGAAATCGGAAGTGCCGAGCAGCTCGAGGACGCCTCAGACTCCGATGCCGCGCTCGACTCCGATGCCGCGCTCGACTCCGACACTACGCTCGACTCCGACGCTGCGCCCGAGCCAGAGCCCCGTCGCGGGTTCTTCTCGCGACTGTTCGGCCGCCGACGGCGCGCGCAGCAGCCCGACCCTCAGCCACCCATCGAGCTCGCACCCGCGGAGCTACCTCGAGCGCTTGGTGAGAGCGCCGAGCCGGAGCCCGGGGACGAGCGCCCCGACGCGTTCGCCGCGGTCAGGCTCGCGCTGGAGACATTTGCGGCGACGGACCCGTTCGCGGTTGCATCAACACCCGAGCCGGAGACGACGCTGATCGAGCAGCAGGCGCCCCTGGCCGAGCCGCTTGCGCTCGAGCAGGCACGCGCTGGCGGTCGCGCCGGACAAGCCGATGATCTTTCGGCCGAGCTGCTGGCGGCCGAGGGCGTGGCCGCCGAGCAGGTGAGCGCGGAGGAGGTCACGGCGGTGCTGACGGCGGTGCTCGACCGTCTCGGAGCCGCGCACCATCGCCCGTTCTCGCGTAGCTGAGCCGGCGGCTGGTGGCGCGAGCCTGCTCGCGGGATCCAGGGCTCAGCGCGAACGCGCCAGCGCGGCCATGCCTTCGAACGCTGCCAGCGGGTTCATCGGCTCCTGATCGCCGGAGAGCTCGGCGTAGATGTTGGCTATGTTGACGACGAGACGCTCGCGCTCGCCCCAGTCGATCCAGCGCTCGAGCGAGATCGCTCGCGCCGCCTCGAGTGCCGTCATGCCCTCGGCGTGGCACGTATGCGCCTGCGTGTAGAGGTATTCGAAGTAGGCCTTCAGCTCGCTCACCGCGGCTGGGGTCGCCAGCGGCCCGTGTCCCGGCACGATCACCTCGAGGTCCATCGCGAGGATGCGATCGCAGGCGGCGATCCAGTTCGACACCGGTCCCGCCCACGCGATCGGGTGGGCACCGGAGAAGAGGATGTCGCCTGTGAACAGCACGCGCCTGGCGGGCACGTGCACTAGCGTGTCGCCGCGCGTATGCGCGGGGCCGACCTCGATCAGCGCCAGCTCGATCTGTCCCACCCGCAGCTTCAACTCGCCGCTGAACGTCTGCTGTGGGAGCGCGAGCTCGATCCCCTTGAAGTCGAATGCCCCGAAGCACTCGAGGAAGAACGCGCCGAGCTCGCCCATCGCGGGCGCCTGCTCCAGTAGCGCCGCCATCGCCGCCGGCGGCAGCTCGCTCATCTCTGCCGCGGTTCGCTCGGAGGCCACGATCCGGGCGTCGCCAACGAGCTGGTTGCCGTAGCAATGGTCGCCGTTGGCGTGGGTGTTGACCAGCGTGTCGATGCGTGCCGCCGCGGGCACCGCGCGGCGCATCGCCTGCAGCATCTGCTCTGTCAAGGCGAGGTCGTAGAGGGTGTCGATCAGCAGCGTGCGCTCGCCGTCGGCGACCAGCCCCGCGTTGCTCCAGCCCCAGCCTCCGTCGGGCTGCAGATACGCGTACAGGCCGTCCCCGACCTCGTGCAGGCCCAAGCTGTAGCTCATCCCAGGCCATGCTCGCACAGTGCGATACTCGCCATGATGGCGTTCGATCCCGCGCGCTCCGTACCACGGTACCTCGCCGATCCCGATCGCTACGAGCGGATGCCCTACCGTCGTGTCGGCGCCAGCGGCATCCAGCTGCCGGCGGTCTCACTCGGCCTCTGGCAGAACTTCGGTGACGACCGTCCGCTGGCCCCCAACCGCGCGATCCTGCGCCGCGCCTTCGACCTCGGCATCACGCACTTCGACCTCGCCAACAACTACGGGCCGCCCTACGGCGCCGCCGAGACCAACTTCGGGCGCATCTTCAACGAGGACTTCCGTTCCTATCGCGACGAGCTGATCATCTCGACCAAGGCCGGCTATGACCAGTGGCCGGGGCCCTATGGCGAGTGGGGCTCGCGCAAGTACCTGCTCGCGAGCCTTGACCAGAGCCTCGCGCGGATGGGCTTGGACTACGTAGACATCTTCTACTCGCACCGCTTCGACCCGCGCACGCCGCTGCGCGAGACGATGGGCGCGCTCGACAGCGCGGTGCGCCAGGGCAAGGCGCTATATGTCGGGATCAGCTCCTACTCCGCGCAGCGCACCGAGGAGGCGCTCGCGATCCTCGCCGAGCTCGGGACGCCGCTGCTGATCCATCAGCCGTCCTACTCGCTGCTGAACCGCTGGATCGAGCGGGAGCTGCTCGACGTGCTCGAGCCTCGTGGTGTGGGCACGATCGTGTTCTCGCCGCTTGCGCAGGGCCTGCTCACCGACCGCTATCTGGATGGTGTGCCCGAGGACTCGCGCGTGCGTCGCGGCGAGGCCTTCGACGAGGGCCTGCTCAGCGCGGAGAACCTCGAGCGCGTGCGCGCGCTGAACGAGATCGCCGCGCGCCGCGGGCAGTCGCTCGCGCAGCTCGCGATCGCATGGGCGCTGCGCGATCCGCGCGTGAGCTCTGCGCTGATCGGCTCCAGCAGCGTCGCGCAGCTGGAGCAGAACGTCGCCGCGCTCTCCAACCTCGACTTCACACCCGGGGAGCTCGCCGAGATCGACCGTCACGCCGTCGAGAGCGGGATCGATCTGTGGGCGCCTTCCAGCAACGCGTGATCGAAGCGCCGGCTCCGGCGCTCGACGCTGACGGCGCCAAGGCCAGGGCTCAGCCGCCCTCTGAACGCCAGCGTCTGTAAAGCGCGATGAGCTCCTCGCGCATCGCCGGCGTTAGATCCTCGGCCCCCAGCCGCCCGGTGAGCTGGATCGTGACGCGCATCTGGCGCAGGTACTCGGTGCAGTGCTCGCAGCCGGCCAGATGCGTCTCGAAGCGCTTGCGCTGCGAGCGCGTGAGCGCCCCTTCCAGGTAGTCGGTGATCAGCTCGACCAGCTCCTGGCACACCAGCTCGTTACGCGACCAGAACATCCTCACACGCCCCCCAGGTCGTCTTCCAAGGACTGGCGCAGGTGACTGCGCCCCCGGTGCAGCAGCACACGCTGGTTGGCATCGCTGATCTCGAGCGCGTCGCATACCTCTTGCCCGCTCAGCCCGTCCACGTCACGCAGGACGACCACCTCGCGCTGGCGCGCAGGCAGCGCATCGAGCGCCGCCTGAAGCTGGTTCCGGAGCCCCAGCGCCAGCATGCGGTCATCACTGTCCTCGACCCAGTGCTGCGGCGGTGACATCCACGCTCCCGACGCGTCGAAGCGAGCCCGGTCGACGACCGGGCCTGCGTCACCGACGGCGACGCTGCGACGCTCACGCATACCGGTGCTCATCGCGCGGTTGACGAGGATCCGCAGCAACCAGGTTCGAAACGACGAGCGCCCGGCGAAGCCGTCGATCCCGCGCAGCACCCCGATCCATGTGTCCTGCACGACCTCCTCGGCCACGGCGGGGCTCGAGACGTATGAGCCTGCCAGGCGCAGCATTGCGGCGTGATGGCGCGAGACGAGCGCCACGAACGCCTGCTCCTCGCCCGCGCGCAACCGCGCGATGAGCTCTCCGTCCTCGTCTACCGAGGGTGCCGCGGCGGGTTTGCGAAGCGGCACGCCGAGCACGGCGATCAGGCCGATCAACCCCACGCTCGCACCTGGGGCTCGGATACTGGATTGGGAGCACAGCGCATGCCGTTCATTCGCCGCCGTGCAGGCTACGGCGCCCGCATCGGCGCCGCAACCTGCGTGGCGCGGACGCTCGCGAGCGGCGCGCGCTCAGCGCTGAAAGGCGAGTATCGTCGTGTTCGTGGATGACAACGCGTTCGCAACCGTCGATCGCGTTGCGAACCTGGTGGTGATGGTCCTGCCGCTCGCTCTGGTCGGGTTGGCCGCTTGGCTGACCTGGGGCGGGGCGCTGCAGTGGTCGGACCTGGCCGTGCTGGCGATCACCTACCTGCTGACGGGCCTGGGTATCACGGTTGGCTTCCATCGCCTGTTGACCCACCGCAGCTTCAAGACCAGCCCGGCGCTGCGTGGAGTACTGGCGGCGCTGGGCTCGGCGGCGGTCGAGGGGCCCGTGATCGAGTGGGTCGCCAACCATCGCAAGCACCACCAGTTCTCCGATGAGCCGGGCGATCCGCACAGCCCTCACGTCGATCATGCCAGCGGTTGGCTTGGCGCGTTGGGCGGGCTGTTCCATGCACATGTGGGCTGGATCCTGGGCGGCGACGCGCTGGCCAACGAGCAACGCTACGCAAAGGACCTGCTTGCCGACCCGGTCGTGCGCTTCGTCGACCGCACGTTCGTGCTGTGGGTGCTCGCCGGGCTCGCGTTCCCGTTTGCCGTCGGCGTCGCGCTCACCGGCTCGATCGTGGGCGGCCTGACCGCGCTCTTGTGGGGCGGGGCGGTGCGCATGTTCCTGCTTCACCATGCGACGTTCTCGATCAACTCGCTGTGTCACTTCTTTGGGCGCCGCAGCTTTGCGACCGGCGATCAGTCTCGCAACCTGCTGTGGCTCGCCCTGCCTACGCTCGGCGAGGCTTGGCACAACAATCACCATGCGTTCCCGACGTCCGCGCGCCACGGCCTGCGCTGGTGGCAGCTCGATCCGTCCGCGTGGCTGATCGCCGGCCTCGAGCGCGTGGGACTCGTGTGGGATGTGGTCCAGATCGCGCCAGAGCGTCAGCTGGCGAAGATCGCCGCCGGCGGCTGAGCACCCGCCCGGCGTGTAGGCGTCGCGGCTGCACATGAGGAGTATCGTCAGCCGTAAGGAGAGAGCGAGTGGCGAGGAGATACGGGACATGTATGACTACGTGATCGTGGGGGCGGGCTCGGCCGGCTGCGTGCTCGCCAACCGCCTCAGCGAGGATCCTGACGTGCAGGTGCTGCTGCTCGAGGCCGGGCCGCCGGACGTCAACCAGAACATCCACGTGCCGCTCGGCTACCTGAAACTTGGCGCCACGGAGGTCGACTGGGACTACCACTCCGCGCCCGAGCAGGAGTGCAACGGCCGGCGCATCACACTTCCGCGGGGCAAGGTGCTCGGCGGCTCCTCGTCGATCAACGCGATGGTCTATATCCGCGGCAACCGGCTCGACTACGACGAATGGGGCGTTCCCGGCTGGTCCTCGGCGGATCTGCTGCCGTACTTCATCAAGGCCGAGGACAACGAGCGCGGCGCTTCGCGCTGGCACGGCGCCGGCGGGCCGCTGCCGGTCAGCGAAGAGCGCTCCGGCAACCTGATCTCGCACGCGTTCGTCGACGCCGGCGCGCAGGCCGGTCTCGCGCGCAACGAGGACTTCAACGGCGAGACCCAGGACGGCGTCGGGATGTACCAGGTGACCCAGCGCGGCAGGCATGCGCGCGAGCGCCGCCGCCGCCTACCTGCACCCGGTGATGGATCGCCGCGAACCTGACGGTGATGCCGTACATGCTGGTCCAGCGGATCCTGTTCGACGGCAACCGCGCGGTCGGTGTGCAGGCCAGCCAGCTGGGCCAGGTGCAGGACCTGCGTGCCGAGCGCGAGGTGATCCTCTGCGGTGGCGCCTACAACTCGCCGCAGCTCTTGATGCTCTCCGGCGTCGGCCCCGCCGAGCACCTGATGATGCGCGAGATCGAGGTGCTGCTCGACCAGCCGGCGGTTGGCGCGAACCTCTCAGACCACCCGGCCACGCAGCTCGTGTGGACGACGCCCGAGCCGCAGAGCCTGCTGCTCGCGCTGGAGCCGGCGGCGCTCGAGCAGTACGAAGCGACGCAGACAGGGCCGTTCGCCTCCAACCTCGCCGAGGCCGGCGGCTTCGCCCGCGTCGCCCCCGACGCGCCTGCGCCGGACATCCAGTTCCATGTCGCGCCCGTGCAGATCGTCGAGGAGGGCCTCAGTGACCCCGAAGCCCACGGCGTGTGGGTCTCGCCCTGCCTGCTCACCGAGCGCAGCAGGGGCTCCGTACGCCTTGCCTCCAGCGACGCTACCGCCAAGCCGATCGTGCACAACGCCTTCTACAGCGAGGGCGAGGACATGCAGCGGATGATCGCGGGCCTGCGCCTGGCGCTCGAGATCTGCGCCCAGCCCGCGATGGCGCCCTACTGTGCCGCGCCATTCAACACCCCCGACGGAGACAGCGACGACGCGCTGCGTGCGCACGTCGCGCGCACGACCTTTGCCGTCTACCACCCCGTGGGCACATGCCGTATGGGCGGGGACGCGGCCGCCGTGGTCGACGATCAGCTGCGCGTCAACGGCCTCGAGGGCCTGCGCGTCGTCGATGCGTCCGTGATGCCGGTGGTCCCGCGCGGCAACACCAATGCGCCCACGATCGCTGTGGCCGAGCGCGCCGCTGACCTGATTCGACACGGGCGGGCGCCGGCGGAGCCTGGCGCGTGGGCTGAGTCGTCGGGAACGCTTGCCGGCGCCGGCAAGTCCGCATCCGTCAACGGAGTGGCGTCGCAGCACGCATCCGCGTAGCCGAAGGCGTACGCTCCCTCGACGGTGAACATCGCTCCCCGCGCGATCCACCATCTGAGCTGCGGCACCATCTGCCCGCGCGGTGCCCGCATGCTCACAGGCGAGGGCGGGCTGCTCGCCGAGGCGCACCTGATCTGCCACTGCCTGTTGATCGAGGGCGCCGACGGGCTCGTGCTCGTCGATACCGGCTTCGGCCTGGACGACATCCGCAATCCGCGCCAGCTCGGGCGCCCGTTCACGGCGATCGTCCGTCCCCGCCTGAACGTGGCCGATGCGGCGATCACGCAGCTGCGTGAGCTCGGCTTCGATCCGCATGACGTACGCCACATCATCACCACACATCTCGACCTCGATCACGCGGGCGGGCTGCCGGACTTCCCCGAAGCCGAGGTGCACCTGCTCGCAGCGGAGCTCGACGCGGCCCTCAAACCGAGCTGGCGCGACCGTCCGCGCTACGTCGCCGCGCACTGGGCGCACGGCCCGCGTTGGGTCACGCACAGTGGCGGCGGCGAGCCCTGGCATGGCTTTGACAGCGTGCGCATCCTGCCCGCAAGCGACGCCGAGATCTTGCTGATCCCGCTGCTCGGACACACGCACGGCCACACCGGCGTGGCGATCAGGGAGGGGGACCGCTGGCTGTTGCATTGCGGCGATTCCTACTTCCACCACGGCGAGGTCGCAACGCCGCCGCACTGCCCCAGGGGGATCGGCGCGTTCGCGGCCTTCGATCAGGTCGACCGCGCCGCCCGCCGTGGCAACGTCGAGCGCCTGCGCGAGCTCGCCCTGCGTCATTCCGACGAGGTGACGCTGATCTGCTCGCACGATGCCTCCTACCTGCCCGAGCCGGCCGTCTCTCCCTCAGCCGTCCTCAGCTGAGCGTGCGCTGCGTACCAGGCGGCGCATGCCTCTGATCCAGCGTTCCGGGTCGCTGCCCTTGCGCGCCATGAACTCCGCCACATTCGCGTGCGGCAGGATCAGGAAGCGCTCGTCGTTGATCCCCGCCACCACCGCATCGGCCACGTCCTCCGGTTCGATCAGCCCGCCCGCCGACAGCGCCGCCGCGGCCGCGGCCTCCTGCATCCCTTCTTCCAGCATCGGCGTGCGCACCCCCTGCGGGCAGATGCACGACACGAGCACGCCGTCGTCGTGGTATTCGATCGCCAGCCACTCCGCCAGCGATACCGCGGCGTGCTTGGTCACGCTGTAGATCAGCGATGAGACCTGTGTCAGGAGCCCTGCCGCGGACGCCGTGTTGATCAGGTAGCCCTCGCCGCGCTCGCGCATCTGCGGTAGCAGCGCCCGCGAGGCCCACACGTGCGCCATCACGTTCACGCGCCACGCTTGGTCCCATGCCGCATCCGCCGCCTCCGGGCCGCCGCCCGCGCCGCCGATGCCGGCGTTCGAGATGAAGATGTCGATCGGCCCGTTCGCGTCGGTGGCGGCGGCGATCAGCTCCTTGACGCTCTCCTCGCGGCCGGCGTCGAACTGCACCGCAAGCGCCTTGGCGCCGAGCTCCTCAGCCAGCCGGCTGGCCCCGTCGAGCTCGCGATCGGCCACCACCACCGCCCGCGCTCGCTCCTGCGCAAAGCGGCGCACGAGCGCCCTGCCGATGCCGCCAGCGCCGCCTGTGACGACGATGTGCTTGTCCTGAAGGTCCATCGAGCGTACTCTATGTCACTGATGTCACAAACGACTGCCGAGCAAGCCCTCGAGCAAGCATCTGTGGCTCCCGTCTGGGGAGAGCTTCGCTACAGCGGCGAGCTCGCGCGCCTGCTCGCCGACGGGGCGCTGCGCAGCCCGCGCAGGCGCGAGGGCGCGCCGCCCGTCTTGCTGATTCCAGGGTTCATGGCCGGCGACGCCTCGTTGGGTGTCCTGCGTCACTGGCTCAGACGCCGCGGCCATAGCGTGGCGATGAGCGGTATGCTCGTCAACGTCGGCTGCGCCGAGCGGCTCGTCTCGCGCCTAGCGGAGCAGCTCGAGCAGCTTGCCGAGGAGAGCGGCGAGCGGGTAGTGCTGATCGGCCAGAGCCGCGGCGGCACGTTCGCCCGTGCGCTCGCCGTCCGTCACCCCGACAGCGTGCGCGGCCTGGCGATGCTCGGCTCACCCGTGCGCGACGGCCTCGCCGTCGCCCCGCAGGTGCTGCGCACGGTGCGCTGGGTTGCGTTGCTCGGCGACCTCGGGCTGCCGGGGCTGTTCTCGAGCACCTGTCGCCACGGCGAGTGCTGCGCAGCGTTCAGACGGGACATGGCGGCGCCGCTCCCCGACGGCATCGATGCCGTCGCCGTGCACTCTCGCAGCGATGGCATCGTCGACTGGCAGGCATGCGTCGATCCGTATGCCAAGGCGGTCGAGGTCGACTCCAGCCACTGCGGCATGTCCGTCCACCCGGAGGTCTACCGGGTGCTCGAGCGCGTGCTCGACGGTCAATAGGAGGCCGTATGGAATGGATGAGTCCCGTCGACTCGTCCTTCCTGCACGTGGAGAACGACACCACGCCGATGCACATCGGCGCCGTCAGCATCTTCCAGGGGCCGCCACCGCCGTTCGCTGAGCTGCGCGCGATGGTCGCCGGCAAGCTCGGTCTCGTGCCGCGCTATCGCCAGAAGATCCGCTTCGTGCCGCTGGCCGCCGGACCGCCCGTGTGGATCGAGGACCCGCACTTCAGCCTCGACTACCACCTGCGCCACACCGCGATCCCTGCGCCGGGCAGCGAGGAGCAGTTGCGTCAGATGGCCGCCCGGATCTTCTCCCAGCACCTCGACCGCGACAAGCCGCTGTGGGAGCTTTGGGCGGTCGAGGGCCTGCAGCGCAAATGCTGGGCGCTGCTGTCCAAGGTCCACCACTGCATGGTCGATGGCGTCGCCGCCACCGACCTGATGTCCGTGATGTTCTCCGACGAGACAGCCGCGGCCGGCGCCGGCGCCGGCGCGGGCAACGGATCGCCGGCTCGCGAATGGGCTCCCGCGCCCGAGCCCAGCGGAGTGGAGGTGCTCGCGCGCACGATCGTCAGGCGCGCCAGTCCAGCCGGGCAGCTCGACGCGCTGCGGCGGATCGCGGGCGCGCCCCGGGCAACGCTGCGCTCGCTCGTCGAGGCGGCGCGCGCGACCGTGGCGGCCACGCCAAGCATGCGCCCGGTGGCCGCGTCCTCGCTGACCGGGCCGATCGGTCCGCATCGTCGCTGGAGCTGGGCGCAGGCGCGCCTGTCCGACGTCAAGGCCGTGCGCAGCGAGCTCGGCGGCACCGTCAACGACGTCGTGCTGACGCTCGTCACCAATGGCTTTCGCGAGCTGCTGGACGCACGCGGCGAGGACGTCGCCGAAAATCGGGTGGTCCGCACGATGGTACCCGTGTCGGTCCGGCGCAAGGGCGAGCGCGGCGTTTACAACAACCGTGTCTCAGCAGTGTTCGCCGGGCTGCCGGTCGGCCTGGCCGATCCGGTCCGGCGCCTGCATGCGATCCGCGCGGAGATGGACGGGATCAAGGAGTCAAAGCAGGCGGTCGCCGGCGATGTCCTGACGTCGATGTCCGGCTTCGCACCGCCGCTGCTGCTCGCGCTGGGAAGCCGGCTGGTGACGCTCTCGCCGCGCTTGAACATGCACACGGCCACGACCAACGTCCCCGGTCCCCAACAGCCCGTGCAGACGCTCGGGCGGCGCATGCTGCGGTCCTATCCGTTCGTTCCGGTCGTCGGCTCGATCAGGATCGTCGTCGCGATCTTCTCTTACGACGGCGGCCTCTACTTCGGCGTCACCGGCGACTATGACGGCGCCCCCGACATCGACGCGCTGACGGCGGGGATCGGACGCGGGATGGCCGATCTGCTGGCGCTCGTCGTACGATCACGCGGAGATGCCGTTCGCCGATGAGATGCTCGAAGTCGCGGCCGCGCGCGCGGCGGAGCTCGCCGCCCCGGGGCTGAGCCCGCGTCCGCGTCGCAAGGTGGCGGTGCTGGCGTGCATGGACACGCGCATCGACCTGTTTGCGATGCTCGGCCTGCAGCGCGGCGACGCGCACATCATCCGCAATGCCGGCGGCCTCGTCACCGACGACGCGATCCGGTCGCTGAGTGCCTCGCAGCGGCTGCTCGGGACCGAGGAGATCGTCGTGGTGATGCACGACGGCTGCGGACTGCACGGCGCCTCCGAGGACGACTTCGCGCAGGTGCTTGCCGCCGACGGCGCGCTGCCCACGTGGCGACTCGGCGCGTTCGAGGACGTCGAGGACACGCTTCGCAACAGCCTCGCACGGCTGCGCTCGAGCCCTGAGCTCCCGGCCCGCGAGCACATCAGCGGCTTCGTCTTCGACCCCGAGTCCGGTGCGCTGCGCGAGGCGCGTGCAGCCGGCCCCGAGGGGGTCGGCTCCCGGACAGCCGACGTCGATCTGTAGGCTGCCTCGCCAATGCGAGCGGTCACCTTCCAGGCCCCCGGCGTCGTTAGTGTCGAGGAGCGCCCAGAGCCCGAGCTGATCGACCCCGAAGACACGATCGTGCGGATCGAGGCGACGGGCGTGTGCGGCTCGGATCTGCACATCTTCCACGGCCGCGTGCAGATCGAACCCGGCTTCACGATCGGGCACGAGTACGTCGGCACCGTCGTCGCGGCCGGTGATGCCGTCACGCGCGTAGCGGTCGGCGACCGTGTGCTCGGCTGCTTTCAGACGGCCTGCGGACGCTGCTTCTTCTGCCTGCGCGGCCTCTATCACCGCTGTGAGCACTCGCGCACGTTCGGGCACGGCGCGGCGCTCGGCTCGCTGCAGGGCACGCAGGCCGACATGGCGCTCGTGCCGCACTCCAACTTCGTCCTGCGCCGCGTTCCCGATGGCCTGAGCGACGATGTGGCGCTATTCGCCGGCGACGTGATGGGCACCGGCTTTCATGCGGTGGACGCAAGCGGGATGCGGCCCGGCGACGTCGTCGCTGTGCTCGGCCTCGGGCCGGTCGGGCTGTGCGCCGTGCAGGCCGCCAAGGCAAGCGGTGCGGCGCACGTGCTCGCGGTCGACACCGTGCCCGACCGGCTCAGCGTCGCCGCGTCATTCGGCGCGGAGCCGCTGCACCTGGCTGAGCAGGACGTTCGCGCCGCCGTGCGCGGAGCCACCGAAGGCCGCGGCGTGGACGTGTCGATCGACGCTGTCGGCGATGCCAAGGTGCTGGAGAGCGCGATCCGCCTCACCCGCAATTGCGGGAGCATCCAGTGCATCGGTGTCTACGCCGAGCGCGCCGAGGTGCACATGGGCCTGCTGTGGCTGAAGGCGCTGACGCTGCGCGGCGGTCACGCGAACGTGATCGGACACATCGACCGCGTGCTCGCGATGCTCTCCGCCGGCGTGCTCGACCCGACCGCGCTCGTCACCCGCCACATGAAGCTCGAGGCAGCGCCCGAGGCATACGCCGTGTACGACCGGCGCGAAGCGCTGAAGATCGTCCTCACGCCCTAGCGGTCATGGCCGCGTGTCGGCGCCGCGGTGGCGCAGCGGGCGTGCTTAGAATAAGGTGCTCGGCGCAACGTCGAGTTGGATAGACAGTCACAGCGCGCGCCCGTAGCTCAGTGGTCAACGGTTCTCTTCGGGGAGCCAAAGAGCAGCGGTCTTTCAAGCCGCAGGCCGCGGGTTCGATTCCCGCCGGGCGCACTTTTGTGGGGCTCAGGTGCAGGGGATTTGGGTTAGACGATGGCTGACGTGGCGTTCAGGGTCCCGTGGGTACCAGTCATGGGTACCAAACTGGCGGCGGCAGCCGCGCATTTAGCGGGAGTGGTTGCGGTCGGTCGGGGGAGCCGTTCTGACCCGGCGCGGGCCATATCAGGGCAGAACCAGCCGGTCATCTCTCCGAGCTACGAGCACACCGTAGTGCCCCCTGCTGCGTCGTAGACATAGGTCAGAGGGGCGCTCAGGCGAAAGCTGGAGGCTTGCCACGGCCGGACGTGTCGATCAGCGCTGAGCTCCTTTTCTCGCAGGGTGGCTGCTCGGCCGCGAGGGCCTGCTCCCTCACGCGCCAGGGCATAAGGGAGGCCACCACTAGCCGCGGGAGGATGAGAAGCTCGTGTGTGAGCCGCTCCGATTTACTGAAGGCAGGCCATCGGATCAAACGCGGTGGCCGATAGCTGTACCGTGGAACGAGATAGGTCCCCGATCGTCGCGGTATCGGCTGTAGACCCGTCGTGAGCGGGGTATGAGTCCCAAGCAGTGGAGGTGGCAGATGACCGAGCTCGGACAGTCGGCAGAGGGAATTGTGTTGACCCACTTCATCGTCTCGGACGACGTTGAGCGTTCTCGGCGCTTTTACACCGAGGTACTCGGCGGCAGGGTGGTCTTCTCCGGGGAGCCAACCTACGTCGCGCTCGCCAATAGCTGGATCGTCATCAATCTCGGGGGAGGCCCGACCGACGACAAGCCCGCCGTCACTCTGGAGACGCCACGCGACCTCGACCGGGTCAGCAGTTTCCTCAATATCCGGGTCAAGGACATCGAGGCCGTGTACGCCGAATGGAGCGCCCGTGGTGCTCAGTTCCTGACGCCGCCGAAGCAGCACCAGTACGAGATCCGTTGCTACATCCGCGATCCCGACGGTCATCTGATCGAGGTGGGCCAAACCACCGACCCAGACGGGGACTGGACCCCGCCTCAGTGGCTATCGAATACGGCCGCCGAGGAGTCATGACGACCGCGGTCATCGGCACCGGGACGCTCGGATCGGTCATCGCACGCTTGCTGGCCTCAGGCGACGAGACCTGCGGCTCTCGAGTGCCGACAATGAGTCGGCACGAACGCTGGCTGCAGAGATCGGTCCAGCTGCGGTCGTCTCTGACGACAACCGCGACGCGTTGCAGGGCGCCGATGCCGTCGTCCTCGCGCTACGGTTTACTGCGCTTGAGGGCGTCATAGACGAGATCGCCGACCGGCTAACCGACAAGCTCGTGGTCGTTCCGAGCAACTCGCTCGGCATCGACGCACAAGGTAACGTCTCACGTCTCCTGCCGAAAGGGCAAGCCTCTGGCGAGGTTGTAGCCGGGTGGTTGCCGGCGGGGGCGCGCTTGGCGATGGCGTTTGGGACCCTATCGGCCGATATCTTCGGGTCCTCGAGCAAGCGATCACCGGAGCTGGCGGTCCTCTTCTACGTGACCGGCGACGACCGTGCTGACGGGGAAGTCAAGCGGTTGATCCGAACAGCCGGCTTCGAGCCGGTGAAGGCCGGCGGGCTCCAACAGTCCGGTCGACTCGAGGTGGGCGGCGACCTTCACGACCTCGTAGTCGGCCCTGCAGAGGCACGGTCATTGACCAGTGGGACCTGATCGCTTCGCGGCTCTGGCCGGGGCACCTCTTCGGTCGGGCCCTTCGTTCGGATGGGCTTGACGACGCTGACTATCGCTCATCGCTTCACTCCCACGCCCGTCCCCTCGGTGTAGCGAATCGCCTCTCCTTCAATTGGACTCACCAGGAACTGCTCACGCTCGCCGCGATCCCAGGCCTCGCGCAACCCTGGTGCGCCTAGATCGAAGTCGGGGGGCGGGTCGCGCATGACCTCGCGCAGGTCGCGGTGCAGCTCTTCGACCGTCGGGCGCCCCCAGTACAGTCAGCAGAGGGAATTGTGTTGACCACTTCATCGTCTCGGACGACGTTGAGCGTTCTCGGCGCTCTTACACCGGCGTGCTCGGCGGCACGTTGGAACGCTCCGGAGAACCAGGGCTACGCATCCAGGAGGCACTCAGCCTCAGCGAACGCGACCTTGACCCACAACGCGGCTCTCTGCTCGCGCGCAACGGCAAGGGCGGGCGGCGCCGCGAGATCGGGGATGGATGCCTGGAGCTGGCAGCAGCTTCGGCCCTGGCTCACAGCGCACGTCGTACCGCCGGTCGGGCCGATGGTTTGCGTGATCGACAGGCCGACGCGCGGCAGGCCGTGGTCAAGTGCCGCGGGTGCGGAGCGAGCTTCGGCGCCTCGCTGCTCAGGCCCGGGGTCCGGCGCCGGTTCGCGCCGCACCAGCTACGCCACGCCCACGCGGTCGAGCTCGCACGCGAGAGAGTACCGCTGAACAGCATCCAGCGCCAGCTCGGCCACGTCAACCTCGGGACGACGTCCGTCTATCTAAAGGGGATCGACACAGAGGAGAGCATCACCGCCGTGAACTCGCGGGGAGCGCCGATGATGCCCGCCAGCGCCGGTCTACAGTTCCAAACCAGTCAGCGGAAGGGCGAGCCCACTGGGCTTCCCCTTCGCCCTGGCCGATACAGCAACGCGCCCAGCATCGTCGAAACACCGCCTCTCGTCCAAAGGGAGAGCCAGATCGGCGACCGACGTGGCTAGCGCTCACGCAGGAGAAGCCGGCGTCGCGCCCTGCAATTGGCGAGGAGTAGGACGCCGATTCGTAGCTGGTCGAGACCTGTTTTGGTGTCGGTGCACTGATTCTCATCGCGGCGAATGCACCGGCGATAGGCTGTTCCGGCGGTGACCGACGAAGACGTGCTCGCTCATGCACACCGACTGGCGCGCGCATACCTCAACGGTGTGAGCGAGCGGCACGTGGGCGGTTCCGATCCGGTGGCGCTGCGCCGGCCGCTGATCGATTCCGGTGAGGGTGCGGTAGACGTCCTTGAGCAGCTGGCCGCTGATGCCGATCCAGGGCTGGTCGCATCCGCTGGGCCGCGCTACTTCGGATTTGTCGTCGGCGGGTCGCTCCCGGTCGCGCTCGGGGCTGATTGGCTTGTTTCCGCGTGGGACCAAATGTGCGGCATGTACAGCGCATCGCCAGCGGTGGCGGTCGCCGAGGAGGTCGCAGCAGGGTGGGTGCTGGAGTTGCTTGGTCTCCCCCGGAGCGCTAGCGTTGGCTTCGTCACTGGCGCGCAGATGGCCAACTTCAGCTGCCTGGCGGCTGCGCGCGGCGAGCTGTTACGGCGAGCGGGCTGGGACGCTGACGCGCAGGGACTGTTTGGGGCTCCGCCAATCGAGGTGTTAGTCGGCGAGGAGGTACACGTGACCCTGTTACGGGCGCTTCGCTACCTCGGTCTTGGTCACGATCGCGTGACGCGGGTGGGCGTCGACGCCAACGGTGCGATGGACCCGTTGGCGCTCGAGGGACCGCTGCTCGCTGCCAAGGGCCCGGTGCTCCTCTGTGCCCAGGCCGGCAATGTCAACACTGGCGCGTGCGATCCCCTCGGGGCAATCGGAAACCTCGCGGCTGAGCACGGCGCGTGGCTTCACGTCGATGGCGCGTTCGGTCTGTGGGCCGCCGCGTCGCCGCGCTTCGAGGGTCTGGTGGCCGGCAGGGACCGGGCCGACTCCTGGGCCGTCGATGCGCACAAGTGGCTCAACGTTCCCTACGACTGCGCTTTCGCGATTGTTGCGCCGCCAGAGGCGCTACCGCGTGCGATGGCGGTGAGCGCGGCGTATCTCGCCCGCAGCGATCACCGAGAGGCGGCGGAGTTCGTGCCCGAGGCCTCCCGCCGGGGGCGTGCGATCCCCGTGTACGCGGCGCTGCGATATCTCGGCCGGCGCGGCGTCGCCGAACTGGTTGAGCGATGCTGCGGGCATGCGGCGCTCATGGCCTCCCTACTTCGGGAGGGCGGCCTGGAGGTGCTAAATGACGTCGTGCTGAACCAGGTCTTGGTCGCAGGCACGCCGGAGCACCTCGCCCGCGTGCAAGCCGACGGCGAATGTTGGCTCGGCGGCACAGCGTGGCGCGGACGTCACGCTCTGCGGGTGTCGTTCTCCAACTGGTCGACAACCGAAGATGATGTTCGTCGCACCGCGCGCGCGATCCTCGACGTAGCCGATTGATGACCGAACCACCAGCTTCGTCTGCGGTACGCGCCTCTCGCCGGAATCGAGGAGCGCCCAGCGATGCGCGGAAAGCAGGCGCCTGAACGTGGCTCAGCCCCGTCTTCGTCCAAAGCCGGGCGCGCCTCTCCGGAGGCCGGTCGTGTTCCGCTTCGATGGCGGAAGAGCGGCCAGACGGTGGCTGGCGGGCGTGCGTAGACTCTCGTGACGTGTCCACGGCGGGAGACCCTGGGTATGCGTTGAGCTCGTCCAGCGAGGACGAGCACGAGCGGCTGGTCCGCCAGGCCGACATGTATGCGCCGTTCACGCGCCGTCTGCTGGCGCGTGCAGGGATCGAGCCCGGGATGCGGGTCCTCGATGTGGGCTGTGGGCCGGGCGACGTCAGTTTGCTGCTGTGCGAGCTGGTGGGCGCCGATGGTTCAGTGGTCGGGGTCGAGCGTGACGAGCAGGCGCTCGCGAGGGCGCGTCAGCGGGCGGTCGAGGCCGCCATCGAGAACGTCGAGTTCGTGCTCGGGGACTTTCGCGAGGTCGAGCTCGCCGGTGGCCCGTTTGACGCGTTGGTCGGGCGGCTCGTGCTGATGTACCAGGGTGACCCGCCCGCGGCGGTGCGGGCCGCGGCACGCCACATACGCCCGGGTGGGGTGGTCGTGTTCGCAGAGATGTGCATGCGTACGGGGTCGGCGATACCGCAGAGGTTCTTGGTGTCCTGGCCGCATACCCCGGCGTCTGAGCGGCTCAGCGAGTGGATTGATGGCGCTTTTGGCGGGCTGGGCACGCAGCCGGACATGGGAATGCGGTTGCCCGCGACGTTTGCCGAAGCCGGCCTCGAGCCCAGCCCGGACCTCGACAGCGAAGTCGCGATTGCTGTTGGCGAGGAGGCGGTCTCCGAGGCCGTGGACCTCGCCCGCAGCTTGCTGCCCGGGATCGTGGCTGCCGGGGCGGCCACCGAAGAGGAAGTGGACATCGACACTCTCGCCGAGCGCCTGCATGCCGACACCGGACCGGTCGGACGCATCTCGTTCTGGCCGACAATCATCGGCGCCTACGCGACAAAGCCGCAGTAGCGTTACTACTCGCGCGAGCGACCGGGGTCTGCGCCGTCACACTGATGCTAAGACAGCATTGCGAGCGTGCGAGGAAACTGGCATGACGCTATCGCTCTGAGGACGAGCTGGGACGGTCTCCCGACTTCCGGATCGTCCGAGCCCAAGTCCTCCACGGTCGATCGCGGTACGCGCAGCAGGGCCGCGACGCGGCAGCGCTACGCAAGCTTTTCGCTATCGGGCGCTCCGTGGGCGAGTCCTGATGTAGAAGCGCCGGCGGCCATCGCAAGGGGTAAAGGCTGACTTCTCCTCTCCGGGGCCGGCTGAGGATTAGGTCCGCAGTCCCCGCGGCGGCGCCGGTGGCCTGCTCACTCGTCGTGCCTGCGCGAGCGGTTCGAGGCGTCCCGATGCCGTAGTTGCGGTGGCGCGGAACACGCACGGCCGCGGGTTCGATTCCCGCCGGGCGCACTCTCGATCTGTCGCCGGGGTCGCGTGTCGCGCTTCTGACTGGCGCCAACGCCGACGCAGCTTCCAGACGCGGCTCGCTCCTGGCTCGCGCTGTCTGCTCGCGCAGCTGTCTCTGCCCAGCCGTTCGACGCTCGCACACGCTTCGGCGCGGGCCGCTCGACCATCGGTCCGGTGTCAATCGAAAACCTTAAGTTGACATCCTGCGTAAAACCTGATTTATATGTCTCGGACGGGAACTGCGGATCCCAGCAAGTGGGAGACGAGATCCCCAGATGTGTTGGAAGGGATGGACGATGGGTACGGGGTCGAGCATGAAGCGCGGCCAGACGCAGGACGGAGGGTTCTGATGGAGATGAGACTGTTCGCCTGTCACGAGCAAAGGATGCTCCGAGCGCTGCACGGCCGCTGGCCTTACCGGCGCTCGCACTGTCGGCACGATCTGCACTGGCTCGTGCGTGTGCAGGCGCACGGCTGCTGGTGTGCGAGTGCGCGCGCACATTCGGTGTTGGGCCTGCGCGTATGTAGCCGACGTCCGCAGGGACGCTGAGGGGAGACTCGCCCGGGGGAACGAGAGGGGCGGGGGCTGCTGCCTAACTGCCGGTCCGCGACGGGGAGCGGGCCGGCAGAGGCAGAGTCTCGCTCTCGGCCGCGTCGGCCCGTAGGGCATGTCCGGCGATCCCGTCGATCAGCCGCGGCCAGGCCGCGCGCGGCAGGTCGTGCCCCATGCCGTCGATCATCACCAGCTCGGCGCCCGCGATCGCGCGTGCTGTCGCGCGCCCGCCGGACGGCGCGATCAGCGGGTCGGCGCTGCCGTGGATCACCAGCGTCGGCGCGGTGACACGAGCGAGCTCCGCGGTGCGGTTGCCCGCGGCGATGATCGCGGCGAGCTGGCGCCCCGGGCCCTCCGGGTCGTGATCGCGCTCATAGCTGGCGGTGGCGATCGCGTGCATGTCCTCGGCGTTGCGCGGAAAACCAGGCGAGCCGATCGCGGTGAACAGGCGTTCCATGTGCGCGATAAACGCCTCACGCCCGCGCGCGGGGCGGCGCAGGAAGATCGAGTAGACGCGCAGCGACGGCTGGCCGGAGCGGCGGCTGCCGGTGTTGGACATGATCGAGACCAGCGAGCGCACGGCCTGCGGGTGGCGCGCGGCAAGCGTCTGGGCGATCATGCCACCCATCGAGACGCCGATCACGTGCGCGGGCGCGAGATCCAGCTCTGCCAGCAAGGCGGCCGCATCGTCGGCCATGTCGCCGAGCGAGTAGTGCGCCGCACCCTTCGAGCGGGTCAGGAGCTGAGCGACGCTCGGTGGCCGGCCGCTGAGATGCGTGGAGCGCCCGATGTCGCGGTTGTCGAAGCGAACGACGTGCAGGCCGCGCCCGGCGAGCTCGCGGCAGAAGTCCTCGTGCCAGGCGATCATCTGCGTGCCGAGCCCCATGATCAGCAGCGCGGTCGGATCGGACCGCTCGCCGAAGGTCTCGTAGCAGAGGGTTATCCCTCTGCCGACATCGCAGAACTGCTCTGACATGATCCAGCGACTGTAGCGGGCCGGATCGGGGTAGGATCGACTGCAATGGCGACTTCAACTCAACCGGGCGGCTCGTCGGCTGTGGTGCTGACGCCGGAGGAGGCAGAGGTTCGCAGGCTTTCGATCGACACGATCCGCGGCCTGGCTATGGACAGCGTGCAGAAGGCGAACGCTGGGCACCCCGGTACCGCGATGGCCCTCGCCCCACTCGGGTACACGCTGTTCAAGCGGTTCCTACAGGTGAACCCAAGCGACACCGCGTGGCCCGACCGCGATCGCTTCGTGCTGAGCTCGGGCCACGCATGCGTGCTGCAGTACTCGCTGCTGCATCTGTGCGGCTTTGACCTGGGCCTCGAGGATCTGCAGCAGTTCCGCCAGTGGGGCTCACGCACGCCGGGGCATCCCGAGCGCGGTCACACCGCCGGCGTCGAGATCACGACCGGGCCGCTCGGGCAGGGCTTCGCCAACGCCGTCGGCATGGCGATGGCTGAGCGCTTCCTCGCGGAGCGCTTCAACCGGCCCGGCCGCGAGCTTGTCGACCACCACGTGTACGCGATCTGCTCCGACGGCGACCTGATGGAGGGGATCAGCCAGGAGGCCGCGTCGATCGCTGGGAACTTCGCGCTGGGCAAGCTGGTCGTCTGCTACGACGACAACCACATCACGATCGATGGCACCACCTCGATCTCCTTCGACGGCGAGAACCACACCGAGCGCATGGCTGCCGACGGCTGGCACGTGCAGCGCGTGGCGGACTCCGAGGACGTCGAGGCGCTCGAGGCTGCGATCGCAGCCGCGCGCGATGAAACCGAGCGCCCTTCGTTCATCTCGATTCGCTCGCATATCGCCTACCCGGCGCCGCACGCGATCGACACCGCCAAGTCGCATGGCGCGGCGCTCGGGGAAGACGAGGTGAGGGCCACAAAGGAGGTGATGGGCTTCGATTCTGATCGCCGCTTTTGGGTCGATGACCGCGTCTATGAGCACATGTCGCTGCGCGAGCCTGGCGCGAGTTCGCAGCAGGCGTGGGAGGAGCAGCTGGACGCGTGGCGGGCGGACTTCCCCGCGATGGCCAAGGATTGGGATCTCGCGTGGGGCGGGCGGCTGCGCGAGGGCTGGCGCGAGGCGCTTCCCGAGTTCAAGGCAGGCGAAGAGATCGCCACGCGCTCCGCCGGCCAGAAGGCGATGGCCGCGTTTGGCGAGTTCGCGCCAACGATGGTCGGCGGCGCCGCCGACCTGGTGGAGTCGACCAAGACGCTGTTCGAGGGCGGCGGCGAGTTCTCCAAGGTGCACGCCGGGCGCAACGTTCCCTTCGGCATCCGCGAGCACGCGATGGGCGCGATCGTCAACGGCCTTGCTGCGCACGGCGGGATCCTCAAGCCGTACGGCTCGACCTTCCTGACGTTCTCCGACTACATGCGCGGCGCCGTGCGGCTGTCAGCGCTGATGGGGCTGCCCGTCGTATGGGTGTGGACGCACGATTCGGTCGGCCTCGGCGAGGACGGCCCGACGCACCAGCCGATCGAGCACTACGCCTCGCTGCGGGCGATCCCGCGTCTGTGGGTGATGCGCCCCGGCGACGCGAACGAGACCTCCGAGGCCTGGCGCGTCGCGCTGGAACGCGAGGATGGACCGGTCGCGCTGCTGCTCTCGCGCCAGAACGTGCTGGTGCTCGACCGTGACGAGGTTGCCGATGCGCGCGGCGTCAAGCGGGGCGCGTATGTGCTGTGGGATTCCTTCACGGCCGGCGAGCCCGGTGCCGCGCAGGCCCAGGGCGAGCCCGCGATCATCCTGATCGCAACCGGCGCCGAGGTGCCGCCGACGCTCGAGGCGGGCAAAGCCCTGGCCGAGCGGGGCACACACGTGCGCGTCGTGTCGATGCCGTGCATGGATCTGTTCGAAGAGCAGCCGCAGGGCTACCGTGACGAGGTGCTTCCGCCTCGCGTCAGGACCCGTCTCGCGGTCGAGCCGGGAGCGACGATAAGCTGGTGGAAGTGGGTCGGACTCGACGGCGACGTCCTCGGCCTCGACCGCTTCGGCGCGTCCGCGCCGGGTACTACGGTGCTGAAGGAGCTGGGCTTCACGGCGGAGAACATCCTCACTCGCGCGAGCGCTCTGCTTGAATCGAAACACTGACGCGCTACCGATAGGAGACACATGCCCTCCGACACAGCTTCTCCCCTCGAGCGTCTTTCGGATCTCGGCCAGAGCGTGTGGGTGGACTTCCTCTCGCGCGAGTCGATCCACGGCGGTCATCTGCAGGAGCTGATCGACGACTACTCGGTCGTCGGGGCCACGTCCAACCCGACGATCTTCGAGAAGGCGATGAGCTCCGGGAGCGCATACGACGAGCAGCTGCATGAGCTCCTCGATCGCGACTCAACCGACCCGCCAGACGTCGAGCGGACGTTCTGGCTGCTCGCCGAACAGGACATCCGTGACGCGTGCGACCTGTTCCATCACGTATGGGACGGCGGTGGTGGCCGCGATGGCTACGTCTCGCTGGAGGTCGACCCGCGCCTCGCCTACGACACGCTCGCGACCTACCGCGCGGCGATCCGCATCCACGAGAGCGTCGAGCGCCCCAACTTGATGGTGAAGATCCCGGCGACCAAGCCCGGGCTGGCGGCGATCGAGGACGTCATCTCCAAGGGGCGCTCGATCAACGTCACGCTGATCTTCTCACTCGCCCGCTATGCGGAGGTCGCGGAGTCCTACATCCGCGGCCTCGAGCGGCTCGTCGCGGAGGGCGGCAACCCGGGCACGGTGGCGTCGGTCGCGAGCTTCTTCATCTCGCGCATCGACACCGAGGCCGACAGGCGCCTGGATGATGTGAAAGCTTCCGAGGAGCTCAAGGGCAAGCTCGCGATCGCGAATGCGAGGCTCGCGTACGCCCACTACCTGGAGGCGTTCAGCGGCCCGCGCTGGGAGTACCTGGCAGGCAAGGGAGCCTCGCCGCAGCGGGTGCTGTGGGCCTCGACCTCGACCAAGAACCCGGACTATCCGGACACGCTGTACGTCGATGAGCTGATCGGGCCCGACACGGTCAACACGATGCCGGAGGAGACGATCAAGGCCTATCAGGATCACGGCGCTCCGCAGGCGCGCCTGCAGAGCGATCTGGATGGCGCGCACGCGCTGCTCGGCGAGCTGGAGCGGGTGGGCGTCGATTACGAGGACGTCACCGAGACGCTCGAGCGTGAGGGCGTCGAGAAATTCGCGGAGTCCTTCGAGCAGCTGCTCGCGTCGCTGCGCGCCAAGCAGGAGTCGCTCGCGCCGGCCTAGCGCTAGAGGTAGGGGAGCGGTACGAGGACGCGGACGGTCAGCGGACCCGACGGGAACGCCGCGGCGTGGACGGTGAACACGCGGAACGCGCGTCCGTCGTAGCGATAGGCGCCGCTGGCCGGCACCGCCGAGAGGGCGGGGCCAGGCGCCGGGCCGAGGCTGTCCTTGACGAGCTGCGGTGGCCCGCCGGGGCTCAGGCTCATGTACATCAGCACGTCGAGGCCGGCCAGGCGCTTGGTCAGGCGCAGGTAGCCTTCGTCGTCTTGGATCGAGAGCACGACGCTGCCGATCGCGTGCCCGTGCAGGCTCAGCGGGGCGGTGACCGGCGCCAGCACGTAGGGCCCGCCGACGTCAGCGAGCAGCTGTCCTGCGGCGCTCACGCGCATGCGCACGATGTGCTCGTTGAGCAGCGTCTTGATCGCTGCTTCGGTGGCCGCCGGTTCGCGGTGGGCGACAGCTTCGATCAACGCCTTGTTGCTCTGGACGCGCCGCACCTGCTTGTGTGCTGCGGGACCGAGCTCGCCGGTGTAGATCTCGCCGGCGACGCGTCGCAGCGTGTTGACGATCGTGTCCTGGCGCGTGTGCCCGCATAGGGCGAGGATCGTGCTGGCCGGGATCAGCAGGTACACGCGCAGCTCGCCCGAGGGGTAGGCCTCAGCTGGGAAGGAGGTGTAGCTGTAGCCGACGGCGCCGACCGTCAGGGTGCCTTCGTTCGCGAGCGCGGTGGTGCCAAGCGCCCGCGAGCCGACGCTGCTGCGCCCGCCGAGCGTGGTGCGTCCGGCGCGCAGCGCCACCAGACCCTGTGTGATCCCTTCGCCCTCGATCAAGAAGCCGTTGTCGGCCCAGACGCTGGCGAGGTAGCTTGCGATCGGGGCACCGCTGGCACCGATCAGCGTGCCCCGCAGCGGGGCGAGCGCGGTGCCACCCACTTCGATGAAGGGCTGCCCGTCGCGCGTGATGCTGAGGTTGGTCATGTGCCCGGTCGCCAGCAGCGCGCGGGCCGCGGCGCGCGCGGCCGGCTTGTCGCCGCTTTCCACGGCCGCGCGCAGCGCTTGCGAGTGCGAGATCAGGTACTCGGCGCTGCCGATGCGTTCGCCGTGAACTCCCTCTCGGTAGACGCGCTGGAGCACGCTGGAGAGCGTGCCGAGCACCGCCGTCGAGCACGAGCTCGGCGCGCTCACCGACTGCGGCGCGACGGTTGCGAGCACGCGCGCCGCCTGGCTGGTCGAGCCGCAGCCGGCCAACGCTGCTGCGAGCGCGACCGCGGCGGCGAGCATCGCGGGGCGGAGCGCTCGAGCGCGCGGCATGCGCGCGAGCAAAGATCGTCCTGCAAGCGGAGACATTTTCATGCGCGCAACCATCGCCGCGAATACTAAAGGGCGGCCTAATCGTGCAATGAGGCCCCTCGCAGGCTCGGTGTCGGGTAACGTCGTGTGCGTGGCGCTCGCACTGATCACCGGCGCGTCCACCGGCATCGGCCGCGCGAGCGCCCTGCGGCTGGCGGCGGCAGGTTGGACGGTGCTTGCGGGCGTGCGCGAGGAGGCCGCTGGCGAGCGGCTGGTTGCGGACGCAGGGCAGGCCGCGGCTGCCCGCCTGATCCCGTTGCGCTTGGACGTCACCGACGCGGCGCAGGTGGCGGCGGCGCGCGAACGCGTCGAGGAGCAGGCCGCGCGGGCGGGCTCCTCCGTGCGGGGTGGACTCGACGCGTTGGTCAACAACGCCGGTATCGGCATCGGCGGGCCGCTCGAGCTGGTCTCGGCCGAGGACCTGCGCCGGCAGTTCGATGTCAACGTGTTCGCGCAGATCGCGGTCACGCAGGCGCTGCTGCCGGCGCTGCGGCGGGCGGGCGGGCGGATCGTGTTCGTGTCCTCGATCGGCGGTCGTGTGGCGATGGCGTTCACCGCGCCCTACGCTGCGTCCAAGCACGCGATCGAGGCGTTCGGCGACGCATTGCGCGTCGAGCTGCGCAGCTCGGGGGTGCGGGTGGCGCTTGTCGAGCCTGGGTCGGTGGCGACGCCGATCTGGGACAAGAGCCGTGCGGAGGCTGAGCGCGTGGTCATCCCAGCAGAGCTGCAGGGCGCCTACGGGCGCGTCCCAGCGGCGATGGACAAGGTGCTCGAGGACACCGCGCGGCGCGGCGTACCGCCCGAGGAGGTGGCCGCGACGATCGAGCGGGCGCTCACCTCGCCGCGCATGAAGGCCCGCTACGTGGTCGGTAGGGATGCCAAGGCGATGCTCATCGCCAGGCGCCTTTTGCCCGACCTCGTGTTCGACCGGGTCGCGCGCCGGGCGCTCGGCGTGTAGCCACTGCTCGAGCTCCTGCGCCGCTTGCGGCGTGGGCGCTGCGGCTCAGGACGGCGGCGGCGAATATACCGCCAGCCACGCGAACAGGCTGGTGGTCGCGGACTGCGTTTGCAGCATGCCCGGTTCGGCGTCGATCGTGGGCAGCGTTTCGCCGTTCCAGGACAGCAGGTACAGGCCCTGGCCGTTGGCCGCGCGCGTTTGTGCGTCGCGTGCGTTGTCGGTTGCGAGCATGTACAGCGTGGGATCGCCTTCGAGCGCGTACAGCGCGAGCATCCACTGCAGGTAGATGGCGTCGTATTGAGGGGAGAAATCGAGCAGGTAGCCGAAGCGGTCGAGCGCGGCGGCCTTCAGCTGCTCGGCGCGCTGGCATTCGCTTGTCGTGCTCGTGAGGTGGCACAGCAGCGCCTGCGCGTAGATCAGCGGTCCCTCGATGTAGTCGACCGGAGTCGCGCTGGCGCTGCTGCCGGCGTAGAGCCCGTCGCTGGCACTGAAGCCGCTGGTGTTGGCCCAAGCGATGAACTTGCGCGCCTGCCTCAGCGCGAACGCGGAGTGGTTCTGCTGGTAGATAAGCGTAGCCAGCAGTGTGTCGGCGGCCAGCGCCGGGCCGGATTTGTACGGGTGCTCGGTGTCCCACCAGATGCCGCCGCCGTTCGGATCCCAGCCGGCCGTGGCGATGTAGCGCAGTGCGCGCTGCGCATCGGCGAGGTAGCGGCTCGTGCCGGTCGCGCGGTAGGCCTCGACGAACGCGATGCCCCACCAGCCGTTGTCGTCGAACCACGTCTCGGTGTCCGCTTCGCGATCGCCCTGGTAGGGCGAGTAGCCGGGAAGCGGGCGCAGGCCGCGGTTCAGATAGCGCTCGGCGCCTGCGGCGAAGTGCGCGACCGCGCGCCGGTTGGCGACAGTGGGCTGCGCGATCGCGATCGCGTCGAGCGACTCGAACAGCGGCACGCTGTCCCAGATCGTGGCCAGGGGGTAACGTTCGTGGTCGTTCAGGCGCGCGTCATACCAGCCGCGCCGGGGATCCCACCAGCGCTGGCGCGCGTTCGCGACACCGGCCTGTGCGAGCGCCAGGTAGTGCTGCTGCGCGGAGCTGAGCGCGGCGGCGCCCTTCCTCGCAAGTGGGGCCCTCCACGGCGCCTGGGCAGGCGCGCCCGATGCGGCCTGCGCAGCGCACGCGCAGCAGCTCGCGGCTGCGAGCGTTGACAGGAGGAGCTTCGAGGTGCGCATGTGTGCAGTAACCCGGTACGTGCATGATCGGCGCGGCGCGTGCGTAGGATGAGTGGCTGTGTCCGCCGGCCCTTTTGCCTCGCCGCCGTCTCCGCCCTCCGAACGGGGCGCGTGGGTGCTTGCCTGCACGATCGGCGTGCTCGGCGTGGCCGTGCTGGTCGCGGCGCTCGGCGGGGTGTTCGGGCGTGCGAGCACGCCGGTGGCGCCGCCGCCGGTGCTGGTCGCGGCTGCGACCCCGGTCGCGAAGAGCGCCTCGAAGCCGGCCGCTGCGGCTGGCGCAGCCGCCGTGGCTGCGCACGCGGCGATCGTCACGCAGCCGTCGCTTGCACAGCAGCGCACGGATGCCAGGGAGTTCGTGGACGCCACGCAGACGCACATCTCCAGGCACTGGATGGAAGGCTTCTATCCGATCTACGCGACCGCGCAGGGCACATTCGGCGTCAACTGGCTGCTGCTGGCTTCGATCCACCGCCAGGAGAGCGCGTTCTCGACGGCGCCGGGCATCTATCACGGCTTGAACTTCGCGGGTTGCTGCGGCGGGCCGATGCAGTTCAACGTCACCAACGGGGGGACACGCATCCCATCCACCTGGGATCTGGTCAGCGACTCCTACAGCTACGGCAAGCGTCCCGCGCACTACGACCACATGACCGCCAAGCACCCGTCGATCTACGACGACTTCGACGCGATCATGGCCGCCGCGCACCTGCTGTCTGCGGACGGCGCCGAATACGCGCTGAACGAATCGGCATGGGACGCGGCGTACGACTACTACGGCCACGACGCCACTGGTGTCACCTATGCCGATCAGGTGCTCGCGCGGGCGATCGGCTGGTCACAGCATGGCTTCTGCATCAACTGCGGCATCGAGCCGGCGATGGTCGAAGCGGTGCAGGCCGCCTACGGCGCGCCGGTGCTGGCGGCGCTGGAAGCCGAAGCGAAGCCAAAGGCGGTGGCGGTGACAGCGGCCCGGGCCGCGAAGCCCGGGCGCCGCCGCTAGTCGCGGCCTCGGGCCTCGGGCTGCGCGGCGAGCTCAGGCTGCGGCGAGCTCAGGCTGCGGCCGCCTGCGCGATCAGCTCGCCGGCGACGCGGTCGGTAGCTTGGCCGGTGCCGCCGAGCAGCCTCCTGGAGAGCTGCGCGCGCCGGAAGTACAGCGGCGCGTCGTGCTCCCAGGTGGCGCCGATGCCGCCGTGTACGGAGATCATCGTGCGCGCGGCGGTGTCGAGCGCGTTGCCGCCGACGGAGCGCGCGGCGCTGGCGGCGAGCGGGAACTCCTCGGGTGCGCCTGCGCGCGCCCAGCCGGCGTAGTAGAGCAGCGAGCGCCCGTTCTCGAGCTGGCGCAGCACCTCGGCGAGGGAGTGCTTGACGGCCTGGTAGGAGCCGATTGCGCGGCCGAACGTGAAGCGCTCCTTGGCGTAGGCGACGGAGATGTCGAGCGCGGTTTCGACGCTGCCGAGCGACTCGGCGGCGATCAGCGCCTGCGCGAGGTACCAGGCGGACGTCAGCGCCTCTTCGGGCGCGTCGAGCACGAGCGCGGGCGCGTCGGTGAACGTGATGTGCGCGAGCGAGCGGGTCGAGTCGTAGCGCATCGTCGGCTCGATCTGGACGCCAGGCGACTCGCTGAGGATCGCCACGCCGGTTGGCTTGCCGTCGATCAACGCGACGCCGATGAAGCCGCTGGCGCCGGGCGCGTCGGGAACGAACGCAAAGCTGCCGCTGAGCTTCGTCTGGCCGTTCTGATCGGAATCCTGCCCACCCGTCGCTGCGACGGGCAGCTCGGCGCGCGCGAGACCGCTGCGCGAGTCGCTGCTCCAGCCTCCGTCGATGTCGTTGGGAGGGCAGCTCGGCAGGTAGGCGGCACGCTTCTCGCCGCTGGCCAGCTCGCCGATCCAGCTGGCGGCGTTGGGCGACGCGTTGACGATCGCGGTGGCGGGCAGGTGCCCGAGCAGCGGCACGCCGGCGAGCACGCGGCCGCACTCGCCGAGCACGAGCATCGCGTCGAACGCGTCCAGGCCGGCGCCGCCGTGCGCTTCGTCGATCAGCAGGCCCGGCCAGCCGGCCTCCTTGGCCATCGGCCACAGGTCGGGCAACGCGTTCTCGTCGCCGTCGAGCGCCTCGCGCGCAGCTGCGACGGTCTTGAAGCGCGACAGCGCGCCACGGGCGGCCTCGCGCAGGAACACCTGCTCGTCTGATAGTGCGAGATTCATACCGCTGCTCCTTCCTTGGAGCGCAGCTCCGAGAACGGGATTCCCTTGTCGAGCCGCGGCTCAGGCGGCAACCCGAGGACGCGCTCGCCGACGGTGTTCTTGAGGATCTCTTCGGTGCCGCCGGCGGACTTCAGCCCCGGCAGGAAAGAGATCATGTAGGCCCACTCGCTGTCCTCTGAGAGCGCGTCGGGGCCGACGACGTCGGCGATCAGATCGCCGGCCTTGATTGCGCCGGCGACGATTGTGACCTTCGCGAGGCCTGCCTCGGGTCCGGGGATCTGGCCTTTTTGGAGCGCTGTGAGCGTGCGGTAGCCGGTGAACCTGACGGCGAGCAGTTCGCTTGCTATGACGCCGAGACGGTGGCGCACCTCGGGGTCGCGGCGGGCGTGCTCGTCGGCGGCGATCGCGCCGGCGAAGCGCGTCGAGTTGTAGCCCATGCCCTCGCTGCCGAGGCCGATCGTGACGCGCTCGAACATCAGCGTCGTAAGGCCGGTGCCCCAGCCGTTGCTGAGGCCGCCGACGACGGCTCCCTCCTCGAGCGAGACGTCGTCGAAGAAGACCTCGTTGAACTCGGCCTCGCCGGAGATCTGGCGTAGGCCGCGGACGGTGACGCCGTCGGCGTCCATTGGCACGATGAACATCGTCATGCCCTTGTGCTTGGGCACGTCGGCGTCGGTGCGGGCGAGCAGCAGCCCGTAGGAGGCGAACTGGGCGTTGGTGGTCCAGACCTTCTGGCCGGTTAGCCGCCAGCTGCCGTCGTCCTGCTGGCGCGCGCGGGTCTGGACGGCGGCCAGGTCCGAGCCGGCGGCGGGCTCTGAGAACAGCTGGCACCAGACCTCGTCGCCGTGCAGCAGCGGGGCGAGATAGCGCGACTTCTGCTCCTCGTTGCCGTGCGCGATGATCGTCGGGCCGAGCATGCCGACGCCGATCGCGTCGAGGATGCCGGGAACTTTTGCCCGCGAGATCTCCTGGTTGCAGATGACCTGCTCGATCGGGCCGAGGCCCTGGCCGCCGTACTCCTTGGGCCAGGTGACGCCGGCGAGCCCGCCCTCGGCGAGCTTGCCCTGCCAGGCGCGGCGGGCGGCGACGATCTCGTCCTCGTCCTCGATTGCACCGGGGCCTTGCAAGATCGGCGCTTCAGGCTTGTGCTCGTCGAGCCAGCTGCGCACCTGCGCGCGGTAGGCGGCCTGCTCCGGTGTGTCGTCGAGATCCACGTCGTCTCCTTTGGCTGACTGACCAGTCAATCTACGTCAGGGAACGGTACCACTATGGGCGAGCTGGTCGAAAGGCTCGCTGCCGTGCCTCAGACGCCCGGCGGGAACGGCGCCTCGGGTACGATCGGCTGGTGGTACACGCGCTCGAAACCTAGGTCGAGCAGCTGGCGGTCCTGCGTGCCGGGGTCTTCGGAGTTGAGCACGATCGCGCCGAGGCGTACGCCGTGGCGTTCGGCGGTGGCGACGACGCAGCGCCCGGCAGCTTCGGTCTGGCCGGTCTTCATGCCGGTGACGCCGGGGTACTTGTAGATGAGCAGCGGGTTGTTGTTGTAGAGGTAGAGCTTGCCGCCCTTGATCGGGAAAGGCAGGATCGCTTCGTAGGTCCCCATCACCTTGGCGATGCGTGGCTGGGCCATGTCGACGTGGGCGAGCACGGCGAGGTCGGCGGCGCAGGAGTAGTTGCCCGTGTTGTAGTAGCCGGAGGGGGAGGAATAGCGGGTGCAGCCAAGCCCAAGCTTGGCTGCCTCTCGGTTCATCAACACGACGAAGCTGTTGACGGAGCCGGCGACGTGCTGGGCGAGCGCGACGGCGGCATCGTTGCCTGATGGCAGCAGCAGCCCGTAGAGCAGGCTCTCGAGCGGCACGTGCTTGCCGAGTGGCAGCACGCCCACCTTGGAGCCGGGCATGTTGACGGCTTGCTTGGTGATCAGCACGGGCGCGTTGGCCGGCGCGGACTCGACGGCCAAGAGCGCGGTCATCATCTTGGTGAGGCTGGCGATCGGCACGCGCAGGTACGGGTTGTGCTGCCAGAGCACCTGGCCGGTCGACAGGTTGAACAGCAGCCCTGCGCGTGGAGGGTGCTTGAAGCTGACCTGCACGGGGTTCTTTTGCGGCGTGGAGATGCCGCTGAGCGCGAGCGCTGGCTCGGCGAGCGGGAGGTCGTAGGGCGAGCGCGCCGGCGCCGTGACCCTCGTGAGCTTGGCGTGCGTGCTGGCGTGTGTGGAGGCGCGGGGGCGTTCGCTCGATCCGCTGGCGAGGCCCATCTCCACGACGAGCACGGCGAGCACGGCCACGACGAGCACGCCGAGCGCTGTCAGACGGCGCGTGCGCCGACGCCTGGCGGCGAGCGCTCGCCGGTTGCGACTGTGTCCGGGCGTGAGGAAGGGCGAGCTCATCCTCGGGGAGGATTGCGCAGCGCGCCGACGATGCCAACTGAGAGCAGCACGAGGATGAAGATCGACAACAGCGTCGCGAAGTCGACGCCTTCCTTGGCGATCGCGGTGACCGTCAGGAAGGCGAAGCCGGCGATAAAGACGAGCGCGGTGGCGAGCACCAGCAGGCGGGTCATGCGGCGATCCTCGCAGGCCGGTCGAACTGCTAGCTGCTCGTCGCCACGGGCCCGACACCAGCGAGCGCTTGCGGCACGTGCTGGTCGGCGTGGTAGGAGGAGCGCACGAGCGGGCCGGCGGCGACGTGGTCGAAGCCGAGCTCGTAGGCGGCTGCTTCGAGCGCGGCGAACTCGTCGGGATGCCAGTAGCGCACCACGGGCAGATGGCGCTCGGAGGGGCGCAGGTACTGCCCGACGGTCAGCACCTGCACGCCGTGCTCGCGTAGCGCGCTGAACGTCTCGACGAGCTCGTCGTGGGTCTCGCCGAGCCCGACCATCAGCCCGGACTTGGTCACGAGGAGGCCTTCGCTGAGCTCGTGGGCGAGGCGCAGGACGCGGCAGGAGCGCGTGAACTGCGATCCGCGGCGGGCGATCGAGTACAGGCGCGGAACGACCTCGACGTTGTGGTTGAACACGTCGGGGCGCTCAGCGATGACCTTGGCGAGCGGCATCTCGTGGCCTTGGAAGTCGGGTGTCAGCACCTCGATCTGGCAGCCGGGCGCCTGGCGGCGGACCTGGCGGATGACGCCGACGAACGCGGAGGCGCCCTTGTCGGGCAGGTCGTCGCGGTCGACGGAGGTGATGACGGCGTGGCGCAGTCCCATGCGCGCGATCGAGCGCGCCACGCGCGCCGGCTCGAGCGGGTCGTTCCAGGTGGGCTTACCGGTCTTGACGTTGCAGAAGCCACAGCGCCGCGTGCAGGTGTCGCCGAGGATCATGAAGGTTGCGGTGCCGCGCTCCCAGCACTCGCCGACGTTGGGGCAGGCGGCCTCCTGGCAGACGGTGTGCAGGTTCTCCGAGCGAATCAGCTCGGTCAGCTCGCGGTAGCGCTGGCCTCCGGGGGGCGGCACCTTGAACCACGGTGGCTTGCGCTCGCGCAGCGGCCGCACGTCGCGCCCGAGCACCTCGAGTACGTCCATGCCGCCAGGGTTGGAACGAGATCTGGTTGCGCTCACGCGAGCACCGGCTCGGCTGTCGCGGGCAGAACCGTTTTTATGGGGGCTCGCTCCGCTCGCCTGTCGGCGTTCGCAGTATCGATGCCGAGTCGGGACGCGGAGACCAGGCGCTGGCGTCTGTCGTGCGCTAGCGCGAAGGCGTAGGCGATGCGCCGGCGCAGGCAGCTCAATGACTCGCAGTTCCCGGACGCCTCGCGAGCGACTGACGTCATCGTCACGTCGGGCAGCCCGCAGGCCACCACCCACGAGAATGGCTCGAGGTCGTTGTTCACGTTGACGGCGAAGCCGTGGGTGGTGACGCCGCGCGATACGTGCACGCCGATCGAGGCGATCTTGCGGTCGCTCACCCACACGCCGGTGTAGTCGATGCCCTCGTCGTGGCGCGAGCGCGCGTGCACGCCGGCGTCGTCCAGCGCGGCGATGATCGCGTCTTCCATCGTGCGTAGGTAGCTGTGCACGTCGTCGATCTGCATGATCGGGTAGCCCACGAGCTGGCCGGGGCCGTGGTAGGTCAGTCTCCCGCCGCGGTCGGTGTCGACGACGTCGATGCCTTTGGCGCGGTAGAGGCCGTCGCCCAACGGCAGATCCTCAGCCCCCGAGCGACGCCCGCGCGTATAGACGGGCGGGTGCTCGAGCAGCAGCAGCGTGTCGGGCAGCACCCCGGCCTGGCGACGGGCGCGAATGCGCTGCTGGACGGCGAGCGCATCGTGGTAGGCGACGGTTCCCAGGTGGCACACCCAGAGCTCATCAGGCGGTCGGTCGGCGAGGGACATCTGCTCCCCCCAGCCTAGCGCCGGCACGCACAGCAGGGCGGGTCTTCGCCTGTGGCGCCCGAAGGGGGGGCTCGGTGGCGAGGGAGAACGGGCCGTCGCCTGCGGCGCCCCGCGCAAAGGGGGCTCGGTAGGGAGGAGGCGGGCCTTCGCCTGCGGCGCCCCGAAGGGGGCTCGGTGGCGCCGCGGGCGGGCTTGGATGGAGTCCGCGCTACCGCTGCTTCGTCGTTTCGCGTCCGGCCACCGTGTCGATCACCTTGTCGGCGGCTTTCTTGACACTGCCCTTCGCTTGGTCGGCGCGACCACGATCCTTGAGGCTCTTGTCGCCCGTCAACGCCCCAGCGGCCTCCTTCGCGCGCCCCTTTGCCTTGTCGATGTGCTTGTCGGTCATCTCTCTCCTCGATTTGGGGGTGGCCGGATCTACGTGTGCTCAGCGCGTCAGAGCACGGTGCCGCGACGTCCGCCACCGAGGAACACGACGACTGCCAGCAGTGCAATCAGGAAGAGCAGCGGGTTAACCGCGAGCCCTCCAGCGAGTGCGAGTATCAACAGCACGAGTGCAATAGCTACGATCATTGTTACCTCCTTTCTGCCAATTGGTTACCCGTAAGCCTGCGGTTGAAACACGCGGGGGTGAACGCGGATGTCTGGTTTGAGAGCCGCGGATTTGGATAGATAGCCGCGAGAGAGTTGCTGGGAAACCTCGTGTGACACGGGCCATTCGCGCGGCGGCGATCCGCGGCGCATCAAACCGATGGAGGCGTGGTCAACGCGCTCGACACGACGACCAGCGTGTTGCGCTCGCTGAAGACGAAGATCGAGGCGCAGTCAGCGCTTTCCACGCGCGTGAAGCGGCAAGGCGGATCTGGTCAAAGGCTTGCACGGCGTGATCGTCGCGTACGGGCATCTGAAGGTCGCCTTTGGTGAGAAAGCGGGCAGCCCGTCGGCCGCCGTCGAAAATGCGGAAAAGGCCGACCTTGCCGTTAAAAGGGGCAGGCTCGAGCTCGCCGAGGGCCTGAAACTACTGAAATAGCGGCGGACGCGCTACGCCAGTGAGGTCATAGTGTCAACGAGGCAGGGGCCTCCAGTAGGGCACTGATCCGCGCCAAGAACCGCGCGGCTTCCGCGCCGTACAGAATGCGGTGGTCGCACGCGAGTATCAGCGTCATCGTGGCGCGCGCCACCACCACGCCGTCGCGCACGACCGCGCGTGGCGCGAGCGCGCCGACCGAGAGGATGCCCGCCTGTGGCGGGTTGATGATCGCGGTGAAGCTGCGCACGCCGTACATGCCGAGGTTCGAGACGGTGAAGGTGCCGCCGCCCAGCTCGGGGGGAGTGATCGCGGCGCTGCGCACGCGCTCGGCGAGGGTATGTGTCTCGCGCGCGATCTCTCCTAGTGACTTCTCGTCGGCGTCGAACACGGTTGGCACCACCAGCGCGTTCTCGGCGGCCACGGCAACGCCGACGTTGACGCGCGAGTGCAGCTGCAGGCCCCCGTCGCGGTAGCTGCCGTTCGCGGTGAGGTGCTCGCGTAGCGCGAGCGCGCAGGCCTTTACGACCATGTCGTTGTACGTGGGTGGCATGAGCTGCTCCGCCGCGCCCGGCGCCCCCGGCTCGCGCTGGTGCTGGGAGATCTGCTTCAGCTGCGCACGCAGCTCCACGCACTCCTCCATGTCGACGTCGATCTGCAGCGTGAAGTCGGGGATCGTCGCCTTGGACTCGGCCATGCGCCGTGCGATCGTCTGTTGGGTGCGCGAGAGCTCGACCGTCGTCGTCTCGCCCTTGGCCGTCGTCACGCCCTCGATGCCCGCCACCGTGGCTGCCGCGCCGGGCGCCCCGGCAGCCGGGGCGAGCACGTCCGCCTTCACGATTCGCCCCCCGGGGCCGGTGCCCCTCAGCGCGTGGAGGTCGATGCCGCTCTCGCCCGCGATCCGTCGGGCCAGCGGCGAGGCCTTGACGCGCTCGCCTGCCGGCGCCGGTGGCTGCCCCTCAGGCGCAGGCCGCGTCGGAGCTGCCAAGGCGGGAGCACGATTCGCCGCCGGAGTGTCGCTGTGCGAGCCCTCGCTCGCCGGCCCCCCGGAGGCCGGCTCCTCACGAATATTCGCGATGGCCTCGCCCACACGCGCAATCAGTGCGCCGACCTCGAGCGTGGAGCCGACGTCCGCGACGATCTCCAGAACGCCGGCCTGGTCTGCCTCGTAGGTCATGGTCGCCTTGTCCGTCTCGATCTCCACCAGCTCCTCGCCGCGTGTCACCTGCTCGCCGTCGGCCTTCAGCCAGCGCACGATCGTGCCCTCCTCCATCGTGTCGGACAGCCGCGGCATCACCAGGTCGGCCATCACGCGCCTCCGGCAGCGGACGTTGCAGTGCGGTTCATGGTTGCGAGCACCCCTGCGACGACCTGCGCCTCACGCGGGTAAGCGAGATCCTCGAGCGGCTTGGAGTACGGCATCGGCACGTCCGCTCCGGTCACGCGCTGCACGGGCGCGTCGAGATGGTCGAACGCCTGTTCGGCGATCAGCGCTGAGAGGTTCGCGCCGACGCCGCCGTGCGGCCAGCCCTCCTCGACGATCACGCAGTGGTTGGTCTTGCGCACCGATGCGAGGATCGTGTCGAGGTCCAGCGGACGCAGCGTGCGCGGGTCGATCACCTCCGCATGCACGTCGTGCTCGTCCGCGAGCGTCTGCGCGGCACGCTCGGCCGTGAGCGCCATCCGCGAGACACCCACCACGGTCACGTCGGAGCCCTCACGCGCCACCCTCGCCTGGCCGAAGTGCACGAGCTGCTCAGGGTCCTCGGGCACCTCGCCGCGGACGCCGTAGAGCGACTCGTGCTCGATGAACACCACGGGGTTCTCGTCGCGGATGGCGGTCTTCAAGAGGCCTTTGGCGTCCGCTGCGGTGGACGGCACGGCCACCAGCAGGCCGGGGATATGCAGGTATATCGCCTCGAAGCAGTGCGAGTGCGTCGGACCGAGCTGGTGGCCGGCGCCCTGGGGCATGCGAACGACGAGTGGCACCTTCGCTTGGCCGCCGAACATGTAATGGATATGCGCCGCGTGGTTGACGATCTGGTCGAACGCGAGCAGCGAGAAGTTGATCGTCATCAACTCCACCACCGGGCGCAGGCCGGCCATCGCGGCGCCCACGCCTACGCCCACGATCGTGTTCTCGGAGATCGGCGTGTCGCGCACGCGGCGCTCGCCGAACTCCGCGAGCAGCCCGTCGGTGACCTTGAACGCGCCGCCGAACACGCCGATGTCCTCGCCCATCAGGATCACGCGCTCGTCGCGCGCCAGCTCCTCGCGCAGCGCCGCGCTCAACGCCTCGCGGTAGCGCATCTGCGCCATCAGGCCCTCGCCTCCCCGCCGCTGGCAGCAGCGTCGCCGAGCTTGACGGCGGCCGCGCTCTCGCGCCCGTCCTCGCCGGCGGCCAGCGCGTCGGTCAGCTGCTGGGGGATCACGTCGTTGGTTGCCGGCTTTGCGCCGTCCGCGGGTGTGCCGTCGGCGACATCGGTGGTCGCCACCGAGTACCAGCCGCGTACCTCCGGGCCGAGCACGTACACGTCGTCGTACAGCGACTCGGGCGCAGGGAACGGCGAGGCCTCGGCGAACTCGACGGCCTCGTCGACCAGCGCGAGCGCGCGCTCGTCGATGCGCGTGCGCTCGGACTCCTCGATCACGCCCTCGCTCACCAGCAGCTGCGCAAACGCCGGCAGTGGGTCGCGCTCGCGCCAGTGGGCGACCTCCTCCTTCGTGCGGTACTGCTCCGGGTCGGCCATCGAGTGGCCGCGGAAGCGATAGGTGACCGCCTCCACGAGCAGTGGCCGGCGCTCTTCGCGTACGCGCTTGACCGCCTCGGTCAGCACCGCGTAAGTGTCGAGCACGTCCATGCCGTCGCAGCGCATGCCCGGCACGCCCAGGCTCTCGCCCTTGCGCTGCAGGTCCGTGACCGCTGAGTGCCGGCGCAGCGCGGTGCCCATGCCGAACTGGTTGTTGGTGACCATGAACACCACCGGCAGTTTCCACAGCGCCGCGATGTTGAGCGTCTCGCCGAATGTGCCCTGGTTGGAGGCGCCGTCGCCGAACGTGCACAGCGTCACCTCGTCGGTGTTCTTGTAGTCGCTCGCCAGCGCGATGCCGGCTGCGATCGGGAGGTTGCCGCCCACGATCCCGTAGCCGCCCATGAAGCGTCGCGCCAGGTCGAACATGTGCATTGAGCCGCCGCGCCCGCCTGAGCAGCCATCGACGCGGCCGAACAGCTCCGCCATCACGTTCCGTGGTGGTGTGCCCCGCACGAGCGCGTGACCATGCGAGCGATATGTGGAGATCAGGTAATCGTCCTCGCGCAGCGCCCTTGCGCTGCCGACGATCGTCGCCTCCTCGCCGATCGACAGGTGCAGGAAGCCGCCCACTTTCGCGCGCGCGTACATCTCGCCTGCGCGCTCCTCGAAGCGACGGATCAGCGTCATCGTCTCGAGCCACTCGCGTGCATCGCCCGGCGCCGGCAGACGCGGCTCGGGCGGACTTGGCGCGGGCGGTGCGGGCATCAGTGCTCCACGGTACTCCAGCGGGCGATGAAGTCCTCGGGCTCCAGCAGCGTCAGCTCCTCGCGCAGTTCGCGCGCGAGCTTCGATGCGGCTTGCGGTGGGCGATCCCAGAGCAGCACGGCTTCGCCACTGTCGATCTCGACCACCTCGATGTGGTCCACCCGCGCCGTGTCCGCGAGCAGCGCCGGCGCGCGCCCGCCACGTGTGACGATCAGGCGGTAGGCGTGCGCGGCCTTCACACCGAGCGCGGCTCCGGCCGGCGCACCGTCAGCTCAAACGCACCATCGGCCTCCTCGTTGATTTCGCTGCGCATCTGCGCTGCCGCGCGCTCGAGCATTTCCTCGCCCTGGAACACGCGCTCGCCGACAACGATCGCGGGCACCTCACTGACGCAGGCGGTGGCTGCCTCCGCGGTGCTTGCCGCAAGTCGCTCGACCGTCGAGCGCATCGCGGCGCCACGCAGCACCGCCGTGGGGTGCATCTCGCATGCGGCCGCGGCGATCAGCACGTAGTCCTCGTTCTCGAGCGAGTGCCCGCCGGCGAACGCCTGGCGGAAGGCGGCCTGCACGAACGGCACCGTGCGCCCGATCGACGCGGCGTATGTCGCGGCGCGCATCGCCAGCGAGCTGTCGAACGGGAACGGCTCGGGCCAGCGAAGCGGCTGCAGCTCGAGCTCTCGCGCCCGACGCTCGATCTGCTCACGCTGCGCGTCATGCTGCTCGCCCATCGATATCGGTCGCCACTCCGCAGGGCCTGGAAGGACATGCAGCACGCGCTCGGCGGCCAGGTAGGCCAGCGGGCTCGCGAGATCGAAGTAGAAGGCGGCCGGGGTGGGCACGCAGCGAGGTTAGTAGCCCGCCCGAAAGGTGGCCACGCTCAGCCGTGGATCAGCCAGCCGTCGGCGGCGCGCCCTGCTTCCATGACCGCCTCAGACAGCGTGGGGTGCCCGTGGATGATGCGCGCGAGCTCGGAGAAGCCACCCTCGAGCGCGCGCACGTTGACGAGCTCCTGGATCAGCTCGGTGGCACGCGAGCCGACGATATGCCCGCCGAGCAGCTCGCCGTACTTACGCTCGCCGACGACCTTCACGAGGCCGGTGCGGTCGCCGTAGACGGTGCCGCCGCCGACCGCGCCATAGGGCACCTTGCCGACGACCACGTCATAGCCCTGCTCGCGCGCCTGCTCCTCGGTCAGGCCGAATGAGCCGACGTTGGGCGTGCAGAAGGTCGCGCGCGGGATGTCCGTATAGGCGATCGGGTGCGTCTGCAAGCCGGCGATCGTCTCGGCCGCGGTCACGCCCTCATCGGATGCCTTGTGCGCGAGCGCAGGCCCCGGCACGAGATCGCCGATCGCGTACACGCCGGCGCGCGAGGTTCGCAGCGCGCCGTCGACCTGCACGAGGCCGCGCTCGCCCAGCTCGACACTGGCTTCAGCCAAGCCGAGCCTGTCGACGTCCGCGCCGCGTCCGGCAGCGATCACCAGATAGTCGACCTCGGCGGACCCCGCGCCGTAGGAGAAGCTGACGCGGGTCTCGTTGCTGCGCACGTCGGCTACCGGCGTGCTCGTGTGCACGCCGATGCCCTGGCGCTTGAGGCCGCGCTCGACCAGCCGTGAGATGTCGGCGTCCTCGGTCGGTAGCACGCGCTCGAGTGCCTCCAGCAGCAGCACCTCGCTGCCCAGGCGCGCGAACGCGGAGGCGATCTCCGCACCGGAGGCACCCGCGCCGACCACCGCCAGGCGCGCCGGTAGCTCCGGCAGCGCCCACGCCTCCTCGGTGCCGATCACGCGCCCGCCGAACTGGACGCCCGGGATCGGCCGTGGGACGGAGCCGGTCGCGAGAATCACGCTGCCGGCGCCGATTGCCATTGGCTCCGCGTCGAATACGTCCGCCAGCACATCGCCGTCCGCTGTCAGCTTGCCGTTGCCCTCGATCACGTCGATGCCGTCTTTCTTGAACAGCCCGCCGACGCCGGATGTGAGCGTGTTCACGACCTTCGCGCGGCGTGCCTGCACGGCGGCGTAGTCGACCTCGACGGCGCTCAGCTTCAGCCCAAACTCCTCCGCCTCGCGGATCTCCGACAGCAGATCGGCGGAGCGCAACACCGCCTTGGCGGGAATGCACGCGTAGTTCAAGCAGCGCCCGCCGAGCTTGTCGCGCTCGACCACCGCCGTCTTCAGACCGAGCTGTGCGGCGCGTATCGCCGCCACGTACCCACCCGGCCCGGAGCCGATGACAATGCAGTCGTAGGCGCTCTCAGGCATCCGCTCGCACACTATCGAAGCTCATCGTGCGACCGGCATTGCCGCACGAGCGCTATGAGTCCTCGCGCTGTTCTCCAGCTTGGATGCGGCCCATCACGCGCACGAGCTTCCAGAAGAGCCAGCCTCCGAGGCAGACCGCGAGCAGGCATCCGCCGGCTGCGACGAGCGTCTCCGCTACGACCAGCGCGAGCGAGGTGACGATGATCTGAAAGGCGAGCAGCGCCTCGAAGCCGAGCACCGCGAGATAGCGGCGGCGGTACATACCGAGCGCGAGCACCGACAGGATCATCGCGAGGAACAGCGCTCCGGGCAGCGAGCCGCCGCGACTCGAGAGGTTGTGGATCGTCAGCCCGCCGATCAGCACGGCGACGGCCAGCACGACGCACACGCCGATCGCGACCAACAGCGCGGGTGGGCGCTCGTCCGCTCCGAGCGGCACGAGCGCGGCGCGCGCCTGCGCGTCACCTTCGCCGCGACGGCGCCGCGGCCGCTCCGCGCCGGGGCCGCCGTCGGCCATCGGCCTCAGGGTTCCCTGGCGGGCGGCTCGAGTTGGCCGCGAAGCGCCCGCGCCGCCTGCTCGGGATCCTCGGCGGAGGCGATCGCTCGCAGCACGCACACCCGTGTCGCGCCCGCATCAAGCACATCGTGGAGCCTCGTCGCATCAAGCCCGCCGATGGCGAAGAACGGCACCTTCGCGTTGGCGGCCGCGTAGCCGATCAGCTCGACGCCCACAGCCGGGCGCCCTGGCTTGGTCGGAGTCTCGTGGATCGGGCCGACGCCGATGTAGTCGACGACGCTCGCGTCGACTTCGTCGATCTGCGCGGGCGAGTGAGTCGAGAGCCCGATCAGCATCTCCGGCCCGACGAGCTCGCGAACCTCCTGCGGCGGGATGTCATCCTGGCCCACGTGGATCCCGTCGGCGCGTGCTTCTCGCGCGACCCAGGGACGATCGTTGACGACCAGCAACGCTCCCAGTTCCTCGCACAGCACTCGCGCCGCATTTGCCACCGACGCGAGCTCCTCGTCGGGCATGCGCTTCTCGCGCAGCTGCACGACGTCGACCCCCCCGGCGATCGCGGCTCGCAGGAGCGTAGGCAGTTCGCGTCCCTCTGGGTTGGCGCTGCAGACGAGGTACAGGCGTGCGACGGCCAGGCGCGCGCGGCGCTCCACGGCCGGGTCGCCGGCGACAGGATCGGGAGTCGACATGGATGGGGAGTCTGGCATGAGAGGCCGCGAGCTACGATCACGCCCGTGATCGAACAGCTGGCCGAATGGTCGATCGCCTCCGGGCGGGCGTGATCTCTCTAGTAGCGTCGCTTCGATGGTTGCCTGCTCGATCCTCACCCGCTGGCGCGTAGCTCTGCTCGGCGCGGCGTTCGTTGCCGCTGGGCTCATGCTCACAGCTGCGGACGCGGACTCCTCCACGCGATCGGTGTCGGCCGCCAGCCTCTCGCCACAGGAAGCAGCCGAGCTGCAGCGCGACGACCGAGGCGTGTACGCGGCGTTCTGTCCGCAGGGCGAAGAAGTGGCCAGCATCGCCTCTCGCCGATCGAGCATCGGCCCGCGTGCGAGCGTGGCGGAGGCGAGCCACGCGGGCTGGCCCGCAGACGAATGCCTGAAGATGGACAAGGGCACGCCTGGGATCAGCCACACGCTCGTGGGTCTCAAGCACGTGCACAACTGGCTCCTCGGCGGCTATGGCAACGACACGATCTATGCCGGCGAAGCGGGTGATGTGATCTGGGGTGACTACCACCCCGAAGGACAGCCGGAAAGCGAGAGCGACTACCTGCACGGGGGCGCCGGCAACGACTGGATCTACTCGAGCCATGGCTACAACGAGATCTGGACCGGAGCCGGGGACGACCACCTCGCGCTCGTCTATGGCCACGGCACGATCTACTGCAACGGGCCGGGTGTGAAGACGTTCGTGATGCGCTACCTGCCGCAGAACCGTCCCTGGACGCTGGTGGGCTGTACGCACAAAGTGCTTGTGCGCTACCGAGCCTGAAGCGCCGCGGCGTCGGGCGGCGCTCTCACCGGTCGCGGGCTAGCATCATCGCCATGGCCGAAGACCATTCAATCGACGTTGTGGTCGTCGGCGGCGGCATCATCGGCTTGGCGATCGCCTGGCGTGCACGCCAGGCGGGAATGTCGGCGAGCGTGCTCGAGCGCGACGTCGTCGGGCAGGGCACCTCGCACGTCGCCGCCGGCATGCTCGCGCCGGTCGCAGAGGTGGAGTTCGGCGCGTCGGGAGGGCGCCTGCTCGAGCTCGGGCTCCGCTCGGCGAGCATGTGGCCTTCGTTTGCCTCCGAGCTCGAAGCGGGCACAGGAACGCCGGTGGGGCTGCTGCGGACGGGCACGTTGCTGGCAGCGCGCGACGCGGATGACGCTCGCGAGCTCGAGCGACAGCTCGAGTTCCGTCGCTCGCTCGGGCTTGCCGTGCGGCGCCTGCGCCCCAGCCAGGCACGCGAGCTCGAGCCGGGCCTCGCGCCCACGGTGCGGCTCGCGCTCGAGGCGCCGGACGACCATTCGGTCGACCCGCGGCTCGTGCTCGCGGCGCTCAGGCAGGCATGCGACTCGGCAGGGGTGAAGCTCCGCGAGCACGCACGCGTGGCACGCGTCGTGCTCGACGGCAGCAGGGTCACGGGCGTGACCTTGCAGGACGGCGAGCATCTGTCCGCTGGGCAGGTCGTGCTCGCCGCTGGTCCTTGGAGCGAGCAGATCGACGGGCTGCCGGCCGGCGCGGGTGTGCCGGTCCGTCCGGTCAAGGGCCAGATCCTGCGGCTGCGTGACCCCGCGGGAGCTGGGCTGCTGCGGCGCGTGCTGCGCTTCCGCGGCGGCTACCTGGTGCCTCGCGGCGACGGCCGCTACGTGCTTGGGGCAACGGTCGAGGAGCGGGGCTTCGAGCTGGCGCCGACAGCCGGTGGCGTATACGAGCTGCTGCGCGACGCCCGCGAGCTCGTGCCGGGGATCAGCGAGCTGGAGATCGAGGAGCTGTCGGTGGGATTGCGTCCTGGGCACCCCGGACAACGCGCCCGCGATCGGTCCGGGCGAGGTGCGCGGGCTGATCTGGGCGACCGGCCACTACCGCAACGGCATCCTGCTCGCGCCGCTGACAGCTGAGCTCGTCACCGGCTTGCTCACCGGCACAGACGCCGACGAGCTGCTCTCGGCGTGCGACCCCGATCGCTTCACCGCCACGGGAGCTTCCGCGTGATCCTGCTGAATGGCGAGCAGCTCTGACGTACCCGCCGGCGAGACCGTCGCTGTGCTGCTCGTGCGTCTGGGGCTCGACATGGAGGCGCGCGGGGTGGCGGTAGCGGTCGACGGTGAGGTCGTGCCACGCACCCGCTGGGAGTCCTATGCGGTCGCTGATGACGCGCGCGTGGAGGTGTTGACGGCGATGCAAGGAGGATGATCGGGAGATGCCCGACTTGCCGCCCAGCACCGTGACCGCTGCGGGGGATCTACGGATCGCGGGGCGCACATTGCGCTCGCGGCTGCTGCTCGGCACTGGCGGCTTTCCGTCGCTCGAGCTGATGGCGGAGGCGATCGTCGCGAGTGGCAGCGAGCTGGTGACGGTGGCGCTGCGCCGCGTGAATCCACACGCGCGCGGTTCGCTGATCGACGTGCTCGCGGACGCGGGCGTGGGGCTGCTGCCGAACACCGCCGGCTGCCACACGGCGCGCGATGCGGTCCTGACCGCGCGCATGGCGCGCGAGGCGTTCGCGACCGACTGGATCAAGCTGGAGGTGATCGGCGACGAGGACACGCTGCTGCCCGACGCGCCCGAGCTGCTGCGCGCTGCTGAGGAGCTCCTCCACGATGGCTTCGTGGTGCTGCCGTACACAACCGACGACCCCGTGCTGGCACGCCGTCTCGCGGACCTTGGCTGTGCGGCGGTGATGCCGCTCGGCTCGCCGATCGGCAGCGGCATGGGCATCCGCAACGCTTACAACATCGCTCTGATCCGCGAGGCGGTGAGCGTGCCGGTGATCCTCGACGCGGGCATCGGCACGGCCTCCGACGCCGCGCTGGCGATGGAGCTCGGCTGCGACGCGGTGATGGCCGCGTCGGCGATCTCACGCGCCCAGGATCCGGTGGCGATGGCGAGCGCGATGCGCGCGGCTGTCGAGGCCGGCCATCTCGCCCGCGGCGCAGGGCGCATCCCGCGCCGCCTGTACGCGACCCCCTCGACGCCAAGCGAGGGCATCCCCGACTTCGGCGATGGTGCGGTGGGCCTCAGCTGACGACTTCGATCGTGCCGTTCATCGTCACCGGGTACAGCGTGCACACGTAGTGGATCACGCCGGGCTTTTCGACCTTCAGCTCGAACGTGCCGCCTTCGCCGAAGTTCTTGGAGGCGAACTTGTAGGCCCCGCCCTCGCTGGTGACGTTGGCTTGCGTCGAGTCGTAGTTCGTCCACCTGATCGTGCTGCCGACCTTCACCCTGACCGTGTCAGGCTCGATCGCGATGTCGCGGTAGGCGATCTGCACGGTACCGCTCTGCACCGGCGCCGAGGCCGACGGCGAGGCGAACTTGGGCGTCGTCTCGACCTTCACCGCCCCGGGCGAGGAGCTTGTCCTTGCGGTCTTCGTAGCGCTCGTGCTCGTGCCGCCTGTGCCCGTGCTCGTGGTTGATTGAGCGGTCGTGCCCGCGCTGGCTGTCGAGCTCGCGCCACTTGTGCTGCCGGACGATCCACAGCCCGCCACGAGCGCCACAGCGCAGCACGCGATGACGGCGGAGATGCCTGTTCTCATTGGACGCGATCCTTTCTCGACGAATACGTGCACGCGGACCATCGCACACAGCGACCCTGGCGGTCGCCGGTCGTCCCTGGCGGGGCCACGATCCTCCGGAGCCGCTCGCGTATCGCCGCGGGCCTCGGCGCCGAGCGCCTACACTGGCCGATTCGATGAAGCCACGACATTTCCTCACTGGGGCGGAGCTGAGCGCCGCCGAGCTGGGCGCGCTGCTCGACCGTGCGCTGGAGCTCAAGCGCGCGCCGCTGTCCTCGACTGCGCTCGCCGGCCGCAGCGTGGCGCTGATCTTCGAGAAGCCGTCGACCCGCACGCGGGTGTCCTTCGAGGTCGGCATCCAGGAGCTGGGCGGCCACGCGGTCGTGCTGCGCTCCGACGAGCTGCAGCTCTCGCGCGGCGAGGCGCCGCGCGACACGGCGCTGGTGCTGTCTCGGCATGTGGCAGCGGTCGGGCTGCGAACGGGAGCCGACGCGATCCTCGAGGAGCTGGCCAGCCTACAGCGCGGTGCCGATCGTCAACATGCTCAGCGCACGCCACCACCCGTGCCAGGCGCTCGCGGACCTGCTCACGCTGCGAGAGGCGTGCGGCTCGCTCGACGGCCTCCGGGTCGCGTATGTCGGTGACGGCAACAACATCGCTCGCTCGCTGGGCATTCTGGGGACGCTGGCCGGGATGCACGTCGCGTTCGCGTCCCCCGCCGGGTACGCGCTGGAGAGCGACCTCGAGCTGCCGGCCGACGCATCGGGCGTCGTGACACATCACTCCGACCCGCATGCGGCCGTGCAGGGCGCTGTCGCTGTCTACACAGACGTGTGGGTGAGCATGGGCGATGAGAGCACGGCCGAGCAGCGCCGCCTGGATCTGGCCGACTATCGCGTCGACGACCCGCTGCTGGACGCAGCCGCCCCTGGAGCGTTTGCCATGCACGACCTTCCGGCGCATCCCGGCGAGGAGATCACAGCGGAGGTCCTGTACGGCTCGCGCGAGCACATCTGGGATCAGGCGGAGAACCGCCGTCACGCGCAGAAGGCGCTGCTCGAGCTGCTGGTGGCGCCAGCATGAGCGTCGAGGCGCCCGCACGGCCGGAGGGCTCGCCGCGCCCGCAGCGCGGCGATGAGCTGGAGCTGCGGATCGACTCGCTCGCGTTCGGCGGCGAGGGCGTCGCGCGGCTCGGCGACGGCGGCTATGTGGTCTTCGTCGCCGGCGCGATCCCGGGCGACCTCGTCCGCGCGGTGGTCCACAAGCGCAAGCGCAGCTACGCCCACGCCCGCACGCTGGAGGTGCTCGAGCCTAGCTCGGAGCGGATCGCGCCGACCGCCGCGCACCCCGGTGTGCCTTGGCAGGTGATCCCCTATGAGCGTCAGCTCGAGATCAAGCGCGGACAGGTCGACGATGCGCTGCGGCGTATCGGGCGACTCGACGGCTTCGAGCTGCAGGAGATCGTGCCGGCGCTCCAGCCTTGGCGCTACCGCAACAAGCTCGAGTACTCGTTCGGCGAAGGCGGCGACCAGGCCAACCCCGAGCTTGTGTGCGGCTTTCACGCCCCGGCCGGCGGCAATCGCGTGACCCCGATCGAGGACTGCCTGCTGGCGTCCGAGCGCGGCAACCTCGCGCGCACGGTCGCGCTGGGCTGGTGCCGCGCCGAAGGGCTCACCGCATGGGAGCGCAGCAGTGTCCCGCGTGGCACTCGCGACGCGCGGACAGAGCCGGCGAGCGACGGGCGCGCGCGGCTGCGCAACCTGGTCGTACGCGAAGGACGCCACGCGGGCAAGCTGCAGGTGCGGATCGTGACCACAGAAGGCGAGCTCGAGGCCGGCTTGCTCGCGGCGGCTCTCAGCGAGGCGCTCGGCGAGAGCCTGTCGGGGGTTCTGTGGACGCGCTCGCGCAGCGTCGCCGAGACGACCGCCGGGGGCGAGACCGAGCTCGTCTGGGGCGACGCGGAGCTGCCCGAGCGCCTGGGCGAGCTCGATCTGCGCATCTCATCTGAGGCGTTCTTCCAGACGAACACCGAGATGGCCGAGCTGCTCTACGGGATCGTCGCCGAGTACGCCGCGCTCGAGCGCTGGGAGCGTGTGTACGACCTGTACTCGGGGATCGGCACGATCGCGCTGACGCTCGCGCCCCGTGCCGGCGAGCTGTGGGGGATCGAGCTCGTCGAGCAGGCCGTCGCGGACGCGATCGCCGGGGCTCGGCGCAACGAGATCACCAACGTCCACTTCTTCGCTGGCGACAGTCGCACAGCGCTGCCCGAGCTGCTCGAGCGGGCGGGGCGGCCCGACGTGCTGGTCGTCGACCCGCCGCGCGCTGGCCTTTCCAAGAAGGTCGTGCACCGCATCATCGACGCCTCCCCCAAGCGCATCGTCTACGTCTCGTGCAACCCGACCACGCTCGCTCCCAACGCCGCCGAACTGGTCGAGGCGGGCTGGGTGATGCGCAAGGTCCGCCCGGTCGACATGTTTCCGCAGACGCATCACATCGAGTGCGTCGCGCTGCTCGAGCGTGTGTAGAAGAACGTCGTAGCCGACTGTCAAGATTCAGGCACTCGACCCGACGTGCTCCGCGAGCCGGAGTGCCAAACACGGGAGGATCGGATGGCCAAGGACTTCAAGGCGTTCCTGCTTCGCGGCAACGTCGTCGATCTCGCCGTCGGCATCGTGATCGGGGCTGCGTTCGGCGCGGTGGTGACCGCGCTGTGCGCGACCTGCTGACGCCGATCGTGGCGGCGATCATCGGCAAGCCGAACTTCTCGGACCTGGTCTTCACGATCAACCACAGCGCGTTCGACTACGGCAACTTCATCAACTCGCTGCTCGCCTTCGTAACGATCGCCGCGGCTGTCTTCTTCTTCGTCGTCCAGCCCGTCAACGCGCTGATGGCGCGTCGTAAGACGGGCCTCGAGACCGAGTCTGAAACACGCCAATGCAGCGAGTGTCTCTCAGAGATCCCGCGTGAGGCGCGCAGGTGCGCGTTCTGCGCCTCGCCCCAGGAGGGCGTGGCCTAGCGCCTTGTCGGCTCCGAGCCGCTGCGAATCGTCTGCGCCTGCTGGGCGACGGCAGCCGGCGTGCGGCAACGCGCACGCGAGCTGGTTTGCCGCCGAGACCCCGGCTGCTGTGGCTGTGAGGCTGTTGCGCGGGCGCACGATGCCGACTCGGAACACGTAGCGGCCGCGCAGGAGAAACGCGTCCTCCTGTGGCACGGCGTCCGGATTGATCCAGGTCAGGTCGCGAACCTGTGGCGTGCCCGAGCTGCCCTGCGCAACGCCGTCGCGATGGCAGTGGATGCTGCTCGCCAGCGTGAAGAAGCGGAGCGCTTGCTCCGAGCCGGCAAACATGAAGACGTCGGCGGCGACGTCGTCGCCGCGTGTCGCCAGCCGGGGGTTCACGGCCCAGCTGCGCATCTCAAAGCCGGCCGGCAGCAGGCCGTCCGGCAGCACGCTGGAGGCGAGGCGCGATGGCCCGTCGTCGAGCCATGCATCGGCGGTCGAGACGGCGCCCCACGCGTAGCGGGATCGGGCCTGCTGCGCCATTACGGTGAGCAGTTCCCTACGCAGATCCTGAATCCCGCTCCACGGCACGCTCATCAGCGGCGGTGTCGCCGGTACGCACACGGCCGCAGAGGCAGTCGCGTGCGCGGTGCCGGCCGAGGAAAGCAAGTGCTCGTCGTGTCCGAGCAGACCAAACACAGCAAGGACAAGGCAGGCAAGCAACGAAGGCAACCTGATCCGCCTCTTGGCCCACCATGGCGGCGGTGGATCCTGTTCCAGCGCGACACGCTCGCCGGCGTCTCCGTGGCGCTGATCGGGTGCCATGGCTTCATATCGGGCGCCCCTGCGCTCGCCTTGAAGCTCGGCGCGTCGCCTGGCCGCCTGCGGCCCGCCCCGCGGATAGGCTTGCTCAATGCGTGCTGCCACCATTCGCGAGCAGGAGATCGTGATCGAGGAGCACCCCGATCCGGTGGCGCAGGCCGGCGAGGTGCTCGTCCGCGTTCACGCCGCGGGCCTCAACGGCGCCGACATGATGCAGCGGCGCGGTCTCTACCCGGCGCCGCCCGGCTCGCCGCAGGACATCCCCGGCATGGAGTTCGCCGGCGAGGTCGTTGCTCTCGGTTCCCACCCCCGGCGCCGAGCGCTTCTCGGTGGGCGAGCGCGTGATGGGCATCGTCGGCGGGGGCGCTCAGGCAGAGCTGGTGACGATCCACGAGCGTCAGTTGATGCCCGTGCCCGATGGCCTGGACTGGCCGGCGGCGGGTGGGCTTCCGGAGGTCTTCACGACAGCGCACGACGCGATCTTCAGTCAGGCGGGGTTGCGTTCCGGCGAGCGGCTGCTCGTGCACGGCGGCGCCGGCGGCGTGGGTTGCGCCGCGATCCAGCTCGCGCGCGCGACCGGCGCGCGCGCGACTGCGACCGTGCGCAGCGAGGAGCTGCGCGAGCAGGTCGCGGAGCTGGGCGCCGAGGCGATCGCGCCGGAGGGCTTCGCCGAGCACGGCCCCTTCGACGTGATCCTCGAGCTGGTCGGAGCGCCGAACCTGGCAGAGAACCTGCAGGCGCTCGCCACCGGTGGACGGATCACGGTGATCGGCGTCGCCGCCGGAGCCAAGGCCGAGCTGAACCTGCTGGCGTTGATGGGCAAGCGCGCGCGCATCCTCGGATCGACCCTGCGCGCGCGCCCGCTCGAGGAGAAAGCGCTTGCAGCGCGACACCTCGAGCACGAGGTGCTGCCGCTGTTCGAAGCCAGCCCTCCCGCGCTGCGCGTGCCGATCGCCGATACCTACCCGCTGGCGCAGGCAGCGGCGGCCTACGAGCGCTTTACGGCCGGTGGCAAGCTCGGCAAGATCGTGGTCCTCATGTAGCTCCGCAGGACATCCACTCCTGCGTCCCACTCGCAGGACATTCAGTCCTGCGTCCCACTCGCAGGACATTCAGTCCTGCGTCCCACTGGCAGGACCATCCAGTCCTGCGTCCCACCCGCGGAGCCGGCTCCAGCCGTCCTTGACCGGCCGGGACTTCGCCCGGCCTCAGTACGGCGGCTGCGCCGCGTACCAATCGCCGAGCACGCGGAACGCCGCCCAGAACTCGCGCTTGGCGTCCTGCTCGTCGAGCGAGTCGTCGATGCTGGGCACGTACAGCGCGTCGATCATCGGGGTCAGCTGCTGCACCTCGCCAATCGTCTCGTGTAGCTGGCGCGCGAGCGGGATCTCCATCTCACCGAGCGCAGCAAGCGCCTCGGCGCCCATCACCACCACGATCTTCGGCTGGACGATCGCGATCTCTTCGACCACACGTGAGATGCACGCGAAGTCGGCCAGCGACGCGTCGCTCAGCGGGCACTTGACGCAAAGCGTGCCGTACACCGCCAGTGGATCGATCGAAAGCCGCTTGAGCGACTTCATCAGCGCGCCTCCCGCGCGCCCGTAGAAGGCCACCCCCTCCTCGATCTCCGAGGGCAGGGCTGCGTGCTTCAGCAGCATGATGTCCGCCTGCGGATGTCCCGACCCGAGCACCGGCATCAGGTTGCCGCGGGGGCAGTGCGGGCACGCCTGCAGCTCGCGCGTCAGCGTGTTCAGCTCGCGGATCGCGCGCTCCAGGTACTTCTCTCGGATCTCGTCATCGGTCACGGGCATCGACCCCGAGGGATTTGACGAGGCGTCGTCTTGTCCTTGACGGTGCATCAGTAGTTGCGCTTTCGCGGCCGCCGTGCTCGGTGCCTACCGCCGTCCGCCGCCGCCCTGGGCGCGGTTCAATCGCTTCAGCCTTCGCGCCTTGCTCGCTCGTCGCGCTGAACGTGGCGTGGCGCGCGTCTGCAGGAACTTCAGCGCCTGCACGTACAGCAGCGATGACGGGCGCTTGAGGATCTCCGCGTCACGCAGCGACTGCAGGAACTCTGCCGGCCCGTCGAAGTCGCGCATCCGGATGCGCACCGAGCCGAGTCCCTGGGCGACATGAGAGTCAGAGCCGGCGCCCGCGACGATGCGGTACTTGGCCGCGAAGCGCGCGGCCTCGTCGTTGAACGCGGGAATCGCCACGCGCGGGTTGAACACCTCGATCGCGTCGACGTCGTCGAGGATCCTGAGCAGGTGCTGGTAGTCGGGCACCGAGTGCATGCGGTCGAACGGGTGTGGCACGTACACGAGGCCACCTTGGCGCTTGATCTCCGCGACCGTCTCCTTCAGGCTCAGCCCGCGTGGGATCTTCTCCTTGATGAACAGACCGATCACCTCGCCTTCGTCGGCGGTCTTGACCTCCTCGCCGACGATCACCTTCACGGGTGGGTGGGGACCGAGACTCGCTGCCTGTGCATGCGCCTCCAGTGCGCCCGAGATCTCGTTGTGATCGGTGACCGCGATCGCGCCGAGGCTCTGCTCATGCGCGCTTGCCAGCAGCACCTCCACCGGCGTCGCACAATCGCTCGAGTGGTCGGTGTGCATGTGCAGATCCACGTCGATCAAAGAACGCGTCGAGAGCCGCCGGCGCAGCTCGGGATCCCCGTCGGTGGGGTGCCGCCGTGCGGCGAGCTCGCGGTATACCGCCTCGAGCTCGCTCGCCGCGCCGTCGTCGTCGGCAACCAGTCGGTAATCGCCGGGGAAGTGGCTGGCCATCAGCTCCGCCGTCGCCGGCAGGCTCGCCGTGCGCGCGTCCAGGCGACCGAAGAAGCTCTCGACGAAGCGACGTGCCACGAGCGTTGAGAGCAGCCGCTCGCTGGAGGAGTGAAACGAGCCGACGTTCAGCGCCCGCGAGTGGCGCAACGCCGCGTTGGAGGTGCTCGGAGCGAACGGCTCGTGCACATGGACGAAGTCGAGCTCCACCGTGCTCAGCAGTTCCTCGACCGTGCGCGCCACGTCGATCGGCAGTGCCGATGGTCGTCGGCGCGCGACGGCGCTGGTGGCGCCGCGAAGGTCCAGCACCTCACCGACAGCGATCACGCGCGGCGTTCCGCGATCGGTTCCCTCCAGCAGAGACTGGGCATCCTTTCTCGCGGCGCGTAGCGCCTTGCGCGATGCGCGTACCCGCTCCTGCGAGCGGGAAGGCGCGAGCACGAGCACGCGATGGCCGCGGCGCGAGAGCTCGGCGGTGACCCGCTTGACGTGGACGTTGATCTCGTTGTCCTCCGCCTCCCACGGGTATGGCGTCACGTGGGCTATCGAGAACAAGGCGGCCATCTCCGGCACGATTATCCCGCCTGCGGGTCCGCGGACGGGATAATCGGTGAGGCCGTGTTACCTTGCCGCCGGCGTCTCGACCGCGGCGCGGGCCGGAGCTTTCCTCTGGGCGCGGGCCGGAGCTTTGCTCGCGGCGGGTGCGCGTCTGTCCTTCGGCTTCGTGGCCGGGCGTCCGGCGTACTTGGCGATGAACGCCTCTGTGTCGGTGCGCGCGAGCTCGTCGGGGCGCTGGTTGTGCGGTGACTTCATCAGGTACGAGGACGGCCCGTCGAGCTGGCCGCTGACGCCGTGGTTGAGTGCGAGCTTGCAGCAGCGCACCGCGTCGATCACGATGCCGGCAGAGTTCGGCGAGTCCCACACCTCGAGCTTCAGCTCGAGGTTCAGCGGCACGTCGCCAAACGCCTGGCCCTCGACGCGGATGTGCGCCCACTTGCGGTCGGTCAGCCACGGCACGTAGTCAGACGGGCCGACGTGGATGTCGCTGGCCGGCAGCTGATGGTCCATGATCGAGGTGACGGCGTTGGTCTTGGAGATCTTCTTGGACTCCAGCCGCTCGCGCTCGAGCATGTTGTAGAAGTCCATGTTGCCGCCGACGTTCAGCTGCGAGGTGCGCTCGATCTCCACGCCGCGCTCGGCGAACAGGCGCGCGAGCGTGCGGTGCACGATCGTCGCCCCAACCTGGGACTTGATGTCGTCGCCGACGATCGGCAGCCCCGCCTTTTTGAAGCGCTTGTCCCAGTAGTCCTCGCGGGCGATGAACACGGGGATGCAGTTGACGAAGCCGCAGCCCGCCTCCAGCACCTGCTCGACGTACCACTTGGTTGCGTCCTCGGAGCCGACCGGCAGGTAGGAGACGACCACGTCGGTGTGAGTGTCGCGGAGGATCTTGACGATGTCAGCGGTCTCGCCGGGCGCCTTCGTGATCTTCTCCTTGAGGTACTTGCCGAGGCCGTCATGGGTCATGCCGCGGTGCACCTTCACGCCGAGCCGCTTGGGGACCGCATGGCTTCCCTTCGCGAACTTGATCGTGTTGTTCTGTCCTGCCCAGATCGCAACGCCCAGATCCTTGCCTACCTTGGCCGAGTCGATGTCGAACGCGGCGGTGAACTCGACGTCGCGGACGTGGTAGCCGCCGAGGTCCACATGCATCAGGCCGGGTACCCGCTGGTTGGGGTCGGCGTCGCGGTAGTAGTGGACGCCTTGCACGAACGATGAGGCGCAATTGCCCACGCCGATGATCGCGACGCGCACCTTCTCAGACTGGTAGCGCGCCGCGCCGTTGCCGGAGGCTGCGCTGCGAGATGCTGCACGGTTGCTGGAGGCGGCGCCGTTGCCGGCGGCGCGGCCGTTGCTGGCATTGCTGTTTGTGCTCACTTGGAGAGATTCCTTCCGCAGGGCACGAGGCCCGGTCGAGGGAGCCCTGACGGCTCCCATGCTTCGAAGGCACGGCAGGATGCCGGGCCGAGCAGACGACTTCGATAACTACTCCGCCGCGCGCGTCCGGTCACACCGAGAGCTCGCGGCGTACGTGCCAGATGCGCTGGGCGACGGTGACGACACTCAGCGCAGCCAGCACGTACACGGCCGGCTGAAGCAGCTCGAAGCTGCCGAGCGAGGCACCGCGAGCGAAGAGCAGGCCGATCGCGAGGATCACGACACGCACCGGGCGCGTGGCGATCCCCACCTTGCACTCCACTCCCAGAGCCTCGGCGCGCGCGCGGGTGTAGCTGACGATCAGCGAGGCGAGCACGGCGACGACCACCGCGGCGACCGCGATGCGGTTGCCGTGCAGCGCGAAGTAGCCGGCGACCGCCGTCAGCACGATGCCCTCCTCGATACGGTCGAGCGTCGAGTCGAGGAACGCCCCGAACGGCGTGCCCTTGCCCGACATGCGCGAGTAGCGCCCATCGAGCGTGTCCATCACCGAGCCGAGGATGAAAGCGACCCCGCCGAGGAAGAACAGCCGCTCCCAGACGAGCGCTGCGGCCACGACGTTCCCCACGAAGCCCGTCAGCGAGATCGCGTTGGGGGTCAGGCGCGACTCGATCAGCCGGTTGCGGACGAGCTCGCGACGCTGCCCCGCGCCGATCGGCGCGCGTGTGCGCGTGCGCCCAGCTCCGTGGGAGGCACGGCGGCTGCGACGCGACTGGCTGTGTTGCCGGGGAGCTGGCATGCGCTCAGCCGGGCTCTAGCCGCTCGCGCTCAGCTGCGCGCCGGAGACGGTCGAGAAACGCCAAGCCTGCGGGCGCGCGCGTGCCATCCACGTCGCCGCATACGCGGAGGCACCCGCCGTGAGCGCCCCGAGCAGCGCGTCGATGATGAAGTGGTTGGCGGTGACGATGATCACAAACGCCATCACGAAGGGATAGAGCATCCACAGGACGCGCGCCACCCGCCAGCGCACCAAGCGCGAGAGCGTCCAGCCGATCATCAGCGCGAACGCCACATGCATGGAGGGAACCGCGGCGTAAAGGTTGGTGAGGGCGTTCAACGACGCGCTCGCGTGTGAGACGTGCACGCCCGTGAAATCCCCGACGCTGTCGATGAAGCCCCACTCGGGCATGAAGCGCGGCGGCGCCGTGGGGAAGACCGCGTAGCCGACGAGCGCGATCGCCATCGCGACCATGAACATGTTGCGCACGAAGTAGAAGTTGCGGTTGTGGCGCAGGTACAGGTACACGAGCGCGGCCACCGTCACGCTGGTCTGCGCGTTCACGTACAGCCAGCTGCAGAGCACCATCAAGAAGTGGCTGCCCGACGCCCACGCCTGGATCGACGGCTCGACGAACACGTGCAGGGTGCGCTCCAGCGAGATCAGATCGCGTGCGTGCGCAAACGCCTCGTTGGCGTCTCCCTCAACCAGTCCCCGCACCAGCCGATAGGCGAGGTAGGCGGCTGCAAAGAGGGCCACCTGCCGCAGCGCGTCCAGCCACCCGTGCGGCAGGACGCGCTTTTGCAGTAGGCGAGCGCGGTCGACCATCAACCCGATAAGCCTAGACGATGCTCAGCTGCAGCGGGGCGCGTTGCTGAACACGCGCGCGAGCGAGAAGCGGATCACGATGTGGAAAACGCCGGCGCGACGCGCCCGCACTTCGGTCCATTCCGCGGGCGTCCGCGCGACGCAGCCGCTGCCGCTCGCGAGCGCCCAGTACGGGGTGAAGCGCACACGCACCGTGTAGGAGCCGGCACGCGGCGCGTACAGCGTCAGCGAATCGCTGCTGGCGTCGGTGAGCACTGCCGGCGCCTGCGCGAGCGGGCTCGCGCCAAGCACCGCGAACAGGCGCCAATGCCGCGAGCGCCAGACTTCGCGCAGGTACGACGGCAGCGCTTCTCGCACCAGGCGCGCCTCCGCCTGCGCCGAGTAGTCGAGCGGCGCATCCGGCAATGCGACGTAGGAGATCGCGTTCGCGGACAGCCACGCGCGGTAGCGCGCCGCGCTCAGCGGCTTCGGTTCTTCATAGAACAGGCCGTTGCGGTAGGTGTCCAGCTGGCGCTCCCAGCCGCGCGCGATCATCACATGCGGCGCGAGATAGCGTGCCTCCCAGTGGTCGGCGGTGGCGACCACCTCGATGCGCGCGGGGCGCGCGCCGTAGCCGACGCCGAGCGCGTGCAGCTCACCGACCAGTGGCGTGTAGTACGACGCGTTGACCGATGCGTTGGAGAGCGTCGAGGCGAAGTCGGTGACAGGCGCGGTCGCCTGCCAGTAGAGCAGCAACGGCGCCAGCACGATCAACACGCGCCGGCGCCAGCGCGAGGCGCCGAGCAGCACGCATGCCGCCACCGGCCCAGCCGCCTGGGCGCCGAGCCGGTCGACGTTGCCGCCAACAGCCGTCGGCAGTAGATACGACCCGACCAGCGCAAGCGCGTACAGCCACAGCCCGAGCCTCAGCGCGCGTGCGCAGAACGCCGTGCCGCTCCTCCCGGTGGACGAGGAGCCGCCCGTGCTCGCGCGCGGCCTGCTCAACGCTGCAAGCAGCAGCACCCCCGCCAGGTCCGGATAGAAAGCCGACGGCGCAAACGGCTGGCTGCCCCCTTCGGGGAACATCACCGTCAGTGCAGCGATCGGCGCGAGCGCGGCGAGCGTCAGCGCGACCGGCCAGCCGCGCTGCGGGCCGATCAGCGCCCAGGCGAGGAACGCGAGCGCGAGGAACGCGCCCGCCACGGGGCTGCCGAGTGCGGTGAGCACGCTCAACACGAGCGCCGGCCACAGCCGCCGGCGCCGTGCGAGCAGCAGCGCACCGAGGCCGATCGCCAAGCCGAGATCGAACGGCACACGGCTGGACAGCAGCGCGACGGACGCGCCGAAGGCGAACCACGGAGCGGCGATGCGCGTCGCCCGTGCCGGGAAGCAGCCGTCGATCAGGCACGCGAACAGCGCCGTCGCGACCACCATCGAGATCGCCGCCAGCGGCTGTGGCCCGATCAGAGCGCCGAGCGCCGGTGCGAGCAGCGAGTAGGCCAGCAGGTGATGGCCGCCGTACCAGGAGTTGTCCCACAGCGTGAACCCCACGCTCGAGAACAGGTTGCTGCGATAGCTCGCGGCGGCGAGGTCCGGGCTCTGCGGCGCGAGGACCAGGTACACGAGCGCGAGCGCCGCGGTGATCGTCCAAGCCGGCGGCAGGCGCCACGAGCGCTCGCCGCTGTGGTCGCTCACAGCGGACACCCGGCGAGGATATAGGCGCCGGGAGGCGTCGCCGCCCGGCCTGCGGCTACCGTTGGCCGGTGTCGCCAACGCTCTCGCGTCGTCGAGCAAAGGCTCCCGTCGCTCCGGTCTGGAAGCCGCCTTCGCACGCTCGCGTCGTGAGGATCCGCGAACGGCTGCGCGAGATCTATGGCATTCCGCTGATGCGCCCGCACGGCGATCCGATCGCGGAGCTCGTCTTGACGGTGCTCTCGCAGTCGACCAACGACCGCAACCGCGACGTCGCCTACCTGCGCCTGCGCGAGCGCTTCGCATCGTGGGAGCAGGTCTGCGACGCTCCCGTCGCCGAGGTCGAGGAGGCGATCCGTCCCGGCGGCATCTCGAAGGTGAAGTCCGCGCGCATCCAGGCGATCCTGCGCGCGATCTCAGACGCGCCCGGTGCGCCAGACCGCGCGCCCGACGACGAACCAGGGACGCCGGCCGCGTCGGGCGTCGGCGGCGCCGATCGCCGCGGCGGGCTCTCGCTCGGCTGGCTGTCAGACGCGCCGATCGAGCAGGCGCGCGACTACCTCGTCGCGCTGCCCGGCGTCGGGCGCAAGACCGCCGCGTGTGTGCTGCTGTTCGCCTACGGGCTGCGCGACGTGCCCGTCGATACCCACGTCTCGCGGGTCGGCATGCGCTTGCGACTCTTGCGCCCTGGCGCGCCTTTCGAGCAGACTGCACGACCAGATGCTCGCGCTCACGCCGCCCGGCCAGGAGCTCGAGCTGCACGTCAACCTGCTGCGCCACGGGCGGCGCACCTGTCACGCGCGCTCGCCCGCCTGCCGCGAATGCGCGCTGGCACGCATGTGCCCGAGCCGCAAGGACTTCGAGTAGCGAGGAGCCACACTGGCGCCGCCGGCCGACCGTCGATCCGTCGCCTGCGGTCAGGCTCTGGGGAGCACCGCGAACGCGATCACCGCGTACTGCAACGCCGCTGCAACGAGCACGAGCGTGTGAAACACCTCGTGATAGCCGTACACCTTCGGCCACGGGTTCGGCCGCCCGCTTGCGTACACGACCGCGCCGACGAGGTACAGCACGCCGCCACACGCCAGCCCGCCGGCGCCGAGCCAGCCGATCGCCGCGGGCAGCTCGCCGAAGATCGCCGCGGTCACCAAGCCGAGCGCGACGTACACCGCCGCGAACAGCCACTTACCGATCGAAGATCGGCCAGCATCGATCCACAGCAGCTTGAACACCACGCCGAGCGCCGCCCCGGCCCACAGCACGATCAGGACCGTGCTCGCAAGCGACCCCTTCAGCGCGAGCAGCGCGACCGGCGTGTACGTGCCGGCGATCAGCACGAAGATCATCGAGTGGTCCAGTCGCCGCATCCAGCGCCGCGCGCGCGGCCGCCAGGTGACGCGGTGATACAGCGCGCTCGTGCCCAGCAGGCCCGAGACCGCGCCCGCGTAGATCGCGGCCGCCAGCCGCGCCCGCCCGTTCGATGCGGCGAGAATCAGCGCCACGCCGCACACGAGCGATACGAAGAACCCGTACTCGTGCAGCACCCCCCGTAGTCGAGGCTTCAAAGGCCCCGACGGGACCATGTTCATAGCTAGACGGTAGCGCTCGCAGGCGCCGAGGGGAAGCGGCTTGGCCGGGTTCCCCTGCTTGGGGGTCGGGCGCCGGCCGCAGGGCCGGCGATGCCTGGGCGCAGCCGCTGTATAGCACAGCCCGTCGCCGGCCCAGCGGCCGGCGACGCCTGGCCGCAGGCCGCTGCCGCATAGTCCGCTCAGGCGGCATTCCGCGCCGAAGGCACTTGACGCTCATTAGGAAATCTGCCATACTCACGCTTAGATTTATAAAGCTTGTAGAGGTAAGGCAGTCGGCCGAAGGCCGACCAGCCGGATTCTCTTCCACGATTAGAAGGAGCATTTAGGACATGGCCAAGACCATAGGCATCGACCTCGGCACGACGAACTCGTGCATGGCGGTCCTGGAGGGCGGCGAGCCGACCGTCATCGAGAACTCCGAGGGTGGACGCACCACCCCGTCGGTCGTCGCGTTCACCGCGTCCGGCGAGCGTCTCGTCGGCACCGTCGCCAAGCGCCAGGCCGTCACCAACCCGCAGAACACCGTCTTCTCGATCAAGCGCTTCATGGGCCGCAAGGAGGCCGAAGTGAAGGAGGAGGAGTCGATCGTCCCCTACAAGGTCGTCTCCGGCCCCAACGGCGACGCCCGCGTGGAAGCCGGTGGGGGCACCGCCGCCGAAGGCGGTGGTCAGCACTCCCCGCCGGAGATCTCGGCGATGATCCTGCAGAAGCTCAAGACCGACGCGGAAGCCTATCTGGGCGAGTCCGTCGACGGCGCGGTCATCACCGTGCCCGCGTACTTCAACGACGACCAGCGCCAGGCGACCAAGGACGCCGGCAAGATCGCCGGGCTCGACGTCAAGCGCATCATCAACGAGCCCACCGCCGCATCGCTCGCATATGGGCTCGACAAGGAGTCAGACCAGACGATCCTCGTGTTCGACCTCGGCGGCGGCACCTTCGACGTGTCCGTCCTGGAGATCGGTGACGGCGTGTTCGAGGTCAAGTCCACCGCCGGCGACAACCACCTCGGCGGCGACAACTTCGACAAGGCGATCGTCGACTGGCTCGTGTCCGAGTTCAAGAAGTCACAGGGCATCGACTTGTCTGCCGACCCGATGGCGCTGCAGCGGCTCTACGAGGCCTCCGAGAAGGCCAAGATCGAGCTGTCCACGACGCAGGAGACGCAGATCAACCTGCCGTTCATCACCGCCGACTCCTCCGGGCCCAAGCACCTCGACACACGCCTCACTCGCGCGAAGCTCGCCGAGCTCACCTCCGACCTGCTAGACCGCGTCGTCGCACCGGTGCGTCAGGCGATGGACGACGCCAAGAACAAGGGCGTCAAGGAGATCGAGCACGTCGTGCTCGTCGGCGGCATGACCCGCTCGCCCGCAGTCCAGGAGAAGGTCAAGGAGCTGACCGGCAAAGAGCCGCACCGCGGGGTCAACCCCGACGAGGTGGTCGCCGTCGGCGCCGCGATCCAGGCCGGCGTGCTCGCCGGCGACGTCAAGGACGTGCTGCTGCTCGACGTCACGCCGCTGACGCTCGGCATCGAGACCAAGGGCGGCGTCATGACCAAGCTGATCGAGCGCAACACCACGATCCCGACCCGCAAGGGCGAGGTCTTCTCGACAGCCGAGGACAACCAGCCGTCGGTCGAGATCCACGTGCTGCAGGGCGAGCGCGAGATGGCTCAGTACAACAAGTCGCTCGGCAAGTTCCAGCTCACCGGCATCCCGCCGGCGCCGCGAGGTATCCCGCAGATCGAGGTCGCCTTCGATATCGACGCCAACGGCATTCTCAACGTGTCCGCCAAGGATCTCGGCACCGGCAAGGAGCAGAAGATCGAGATCAAGGCCGGCTCTGGGCTCTCTGACGAGGAGATCAAGAACATGGTCTCCGACGCCGAGTCCCACGCCGAGGACGACCGCAAGGCGCGCGAGCTCGCCGAGGCGCGTAACACCGCCGAGAACGCCGCCTACCAGGCCGAGCGCCAGCTCGTGGACCTCGGCGACCAGGTCGACGCGGACTCCAAGGGTCGTATCGAAGAGGCCATCAAGGAGGTTCGCGAGGTGCTCGAGTCCGACGACCCCGCCACCATCAACGCCAAGGCCGAGGCCCTGCAGACAGCGTTCCACGCCGTCTCCGAGGCGATGTACCAGCGGGCGCAGGAGCAAGCCGCTGCCTCCGGCAACGGCGCCTCCTCGGCCGACAGCGGTAGCGCGGAGTCCTCGGATGACGAGGACGTCGTCGATGCCGAGGTCGTCGAAGAGCCCCAGGCGTAGGCGTTCCTCCGATGACAGAGATCAAAATCACAGGGGCCCCCGACGCTTCACAGGCGTCGGGGGGCGGTGCGGGCGGCAACGGGCCGTCAGTGCCCTCATCTGGCGCTCTCGCGCCAGATGAGGGCACTACCGCCCCGTTCACAGCAGGCCAGCCAGCCCCGGCCGACGGCCAGCCAGCCCCGGCCAAGGAGCGATCGCGCCACGATGGAGCGGGAGCATCCTCGGCGGGCGCGACAGCGCAAGACGAGGATGCGCACGCTCATGACATCACCGAGATCGCGATCGAAGGCGAGCTCGACGAGCTCGTCAAGACCGCCAAGCAGCGCGACGACTACCTGGCGCTCGCACAGCGCACTCAGGCTGATTTCGAGAACTACCGCAAGCGCGTTGCACGCGAGGCTGCTGCTGCTCGAGACCGGGGTGTGGGCTCGCTGGCCAAGGAGCTGCTGCCGGCGCTCGACAACCTCGACCGCGCGCTCGAGGGTGCGGCCGAGGACGACCCGCTGCTGCAAGGGGTGCGCCTCGTGCGCAACGAGCTGAAGGCCGCGCTCACACGCGCTGGCATCGAGTCGTTCCGCCCGCTCGGCGAGCCGTTCGACCCCTCCGTGCACGAGGCCGTCGCCACCGCCGAGCAGCCGGCCGGAGGCAGCGCCAGCGGCACCGTCGTCGAGGTCTACCAGGACGGCTACCGGCTGGGCGAGGGCATCCTCCGTCCCGCGCGCGTGGTCGTAGCCGCTTAGGAACGAGGCAGCCCGATGGCAACACGACCCGACTACTACAAGACGCTCGGCGTAGACAAGAAAGCGACGCCCGAGGAGATCAAGAAGGCCTATCGCAAGCTCGCGCGCCAGTACCACCCCGACCGCAACCCCGACGACAAGCAGGCCGAGGCGCGCTTCAAGGAGATCTCCCAGGCGCACGACGTGCTCGGCGACCCCGACAAGCGCAAGCAGTACGACAGCGGCTCCGGGCCGTTCGCCACAGGCGCCGGTCCCGGCGGCGGCTTCGGCGGCTTCGGCAACTTCGACTTCGACGGCTCCTCGATGGGCGACATCCTCTCCAACCTGTTCGGCGGCTCGACCAGCGGACGGCGCGTGCGCACCAAACCACGCGGCGAGAAGGGCGCCGACCTCGAGGCGCAGGTCTCGATCACCTTCGACCAGGCGGTCGCCGGCGCGCAGGTGCCGCTGCAGGTGCCGATGCACGCCAGCTGCCCCACCTGCCACGGCACCGGCGCCAAGCCCGGCACCGCGCCGAAGGTATGCCCGCGCTGCGAGGGCCGCGGCATCGAGACCCAGGGTCAGGGGATGTTCTCGATCTCCCAGCCCTGCTCGTTGTGCGGCGGCGCCGGCACCGTGATCGAGGACCCCTGCCCGACGTGCAAGGGCGCCGGCGCCGTGCGCACCGTCAAGAAACTGCGCGTCAACATCCCCGCAGGGGTGCGCGACGGCAGCCGCATCCGCCTCGCCGGCAAGGGCGAGCCCGGACGGGGCGGCGGGCCGCCCGGCGACCTGTACCTGATCACCCACGTCGAGCCGTCGCCGCTGTTCACCCGCAAAGGAGACAACCTCGAGGTCGAGGTCCCGCTGAGCATTCCCGAGGCGCTGCAGGGCGCCGAGGTGCAGGTGCCGACCCTCAACGGAACCAAGATCCTGCGCGTGAAGCCGGGCACCCCCCACGGCACCGTGCAGCGCCTGCGCGGCGAGGGCCCGCCGAAGCTCGGCGGCAAAGCCAAAGGCGACATCCACTATCGCTTCGTGATCGACGTCCCGCAGAACCTCAGCAAGGAGCAGCAGAGCGCCGTCGATCAGCTGTCAAAGACGCTTGGCGGCGATCCCCGCGCAGGGTTGTTCGCAAAGAACGGCTCGACCGGCGACGCGTCCAAGGCGGACGGCGAAACAGCGGGCAGAGGGGCCGGCGATGCCTCCTAGGACCACCACGACTATCACCGTCGAGACGAACCGCGGCGTGTTCATGATCTCGGTCGCCGCGCAGCTCGCGAACATGCATCCGCAGACGCTGCGCATGTATGAGACACGCGGGCTGATCGAGCCGCAGCGCTCGCCCAAGGGCACGCGCTTGTACTCGCAGGAGGACGTCGAGAAGCTCAGGCGCATCCAGGAGATGACCGCCGAGCTCGGCCTCAACCTCGCCGGCGTCGAGCGCGTGCTGCGCCTCGAGCAGGAGATCGAGGCGATGCAGCAGCGCATCGAAGCGATCGAGCTGGAAGCGCTGCAAGCGCAGGTGCGCCTTGCCAACGAGCTCGAGGAGGTGCGCCGCTCGTTCCGCGCCGAGCTCACAGTCCCCTATCGCGGCGGCCTGGAGCTCGTGCGCGCCGCCGACGCCCGTTCACCGTTTCGAGCACCCCCCAAGAGGTCCTAGAGATGCAACCCGATCGCTTCACGATCAAGTCCCAGGAAGCGCTCGCCGCCGCCGCGCGGCTCGCGCAGCAACGCGCCAACCCGCAGGCCGTGCCCGTGCACCTGCTGAGCGCGCTGCTCGACGGCGACGGCTCGAGCGCCGGCGCGGGCATCGGAGCGGGCGGCGCTGGCGCCCGGAGCGGCGACACCGCCGCGAACGCGCCCGGCGGCGTGGTCCTGCCGGTGCTCACCAAGCTCGGCGTCGAGCTGCCCGCACTACGAGCCGAGGTCGCGCGCGCGCTAGACGATCTGCCGCGCATGTCAGCGAGCACCTCGCCGCCCGCCACCGTGCCCTCTAGCGAGCTCACCGCCGTCATCCAGGCCGCCGAGGGCGAGGCACAGGCGCTCTCCGACCAGTACGTCTCCACCGAGCACCTGCTGCTTGCGCTCGCAGGTGAAAGCACCCCGCCCGCCCGCGCCGGCGCTGCGCTGCGCGCGGTCGGCGCCAACCGCGAACGGCTGCTGCAGGCGCTCGCCGAGGTGCGCGGCTCGCACCGCGTCACCGACCAGAACCCCGAGGAGAAGCTCGAAGCGCTCGAGCGCTTCGGTCAGGACCTCACGCAGGCCGCTGAGGCGGGCAAGCTCGACCCTGTGATCGGGCGCGACGAGGAGATCCGCCGCGTGATCCAGGTGCTCTCCAGGCGCACCAAGAACAACCCCGTGCTGATCGGCGAGCCCGGCGTCGGCAAGACCGCGATCGTCGAGGGGCTCGCGCAGCGGATCGTCTCCGGCGACATCCCCGACTCGCTGCGCGAACGGCGCGTGATCGCGCTCGACATGGGCTCGCTGATCGCCGGCGCCAAGTATCGCGGCGACTTCGAGGACCGCCTCAAGGCGGTCTTGGGCGAGGTCTCAGAGGCGCAGGGCACCGTGATCCTGTTCCTCGACGAGCTGCACACGATCGTCGGCGCCGGCGCCGCCGAAGGAGCCGTCGACGCCGCCAACCTGCTCAAGCCGATGCTCGCGCGCGGGGAACTGCGCGCCGTCGGCGCAACCACGCTCGGCGAGTACCGCAAGTACATCGAGAAGGACGCCGCGCTCGAGCGCCGCTTCCAGCCGGTGATGGTCGGCGAGCCGTCCGTCGCCGACGCGATCGCAATCCTGCGCGGCCTCAAGGAGCGCTACGAGGTTCACCACGGCGTACGCATCCAGGACAGCGCGCTGATCGCCGCCGCAACGCTCTCAGACCGCTACATCGCCGACCGCTTCCTGCCCGACAAGGCGATCGACCTGATCGACGAGGCAGCATCCGGGCTGCGCATCGAGATCGACTCGCTGCCCACCGAGATCGACGAGGTCGACAGGCGCGTGATGCAGCTCGAGATCGAGCTCACGTCTTTGAGCAAGGAGAGCGACGAGGCATCCGCCGAGCGCCGCGAGGCGATCGAACGCGAGCTCGCTGAGCTGCGCGAGCAGTCCGCCGGCATGAAGGCGCAGTGGCAGAGCGAGAAGCAGGCGATCCAGGGCATCTCCGAGCTGAAGGTTCAGCTCGAGCAGGCGCGCATCGACGCCGAGCGCGCCCAGCGCGACGCCGACCTGGAGCGGGCATCGAAACTCCTCTACCAGGACATCCCCGAGCTCGAGCGCAAGCTCGCGGAGCGTGAATCGAGCGAGGACGACGCTGCCGCCGAAGCCCGCGCCGGCGGGGCGGGTGCGCCGCAGTTTTTGAAGGAGGAGGTCGACGCCGACGACGTCGCCGAGGTCGTCGCGCGCTGGACCGGCATCCCCGTCAGCCGCCTGCTCGAGGGCGAAACCGAGAAGCTGATCCACATGGAGGACCGCTTGCACGAACGCGTCGTCGGCCAGGGCGAGGCGATCGAGGCCGTCGCCACCGCGCTGCGGCGCTCGCGTGCCGGCCTGCAGGACCCCGACCGCCCGATCGGGTCGTTCCTGTTCCTCGGCCCCACGGGCGTCGGCAAGACCGAGCTCGCCCGCGCGCTCGCTGAGTTCATGTTCGACTCGCAGGACGCGATGATCCGCATCGACATGTCCGAGTACATGGAGAAACACTCCGTCTCGCGGCTCGTCGGCGCCCCCCCGGCTACGTCGGCTACGAAGAGGGCGGCCAGCTCACCGAGGCGGTGCGCCGCCGCCCCTACGCCGTCGTGCTGCTCGATGAGATCGAGAAGGCGCACCCCGACGTGTGGGGCGCGCTGCTGCAGGTGATGGACGACGGGCGCCTCACCGACGGTCAGGGTCGCACCGTCGACTTCAAGAACACCGTGCTGATCATGACCTCCAACCTCTCCGTAGGGGGCGTGGGGTCCGGCCCGGCGGGCGACACCGAGCTGCGGATGGCGCTGATCGAGCACTTCAAGCCCGAGTTCATCAACCGCCTCGACGACATCGTGCGCTTCGAGGCGCTCACCCGCGAGCAGATCTCAGAGATCGTCGAGCTACAGGTCGCGCGCGTGATCGAGCGTGTCGCCGAGCGCGGCGTGCGCGTGACGCTCAGCGACGAAGCGCGCGAGCTGCTCGGCAACATGGGCTATGACCCGACCTACGGCGCGCGGCCGCTGCGCCGCGTGATCCAGAAGCAGCTGACCGACCGGCTCGCGCTGGCGCTGCTGTCCGGCGAGATCCGCAACGGCGACGCGGTGAAGGTCGATGCGGTCGAAGGTGCGCTCGCGCTGGAGAAGGCGGCCGGCAGCTCGCCCGTCACCGCCTGAGCCGCTGCGCTACGGTCGCGGCCGAGGCCGCCGCGCCATCGATAGATAGATCAGTTCGAGATGTAGCGCACAAGCCGGTCGCGAAGCTGCAAGCATGCACCGATCGACAACGGAGGAGCGCGCAATGCACTCACGGGCCATCAATCGTCGTCTCACTCATCTCGCCGCTGCGCTGGTTGCGTTGACGCTGCTCGCCGTGCTTCTCGCGCCGGGTGCGCGAGCCGCGACGATCTATGCCTGTGTGAACAAGCGCACCAGCGCCGCGCGCATCTTCACACGCAAGCCGCGATGCCGCAGGAACGAGACGCGCTACGTGTTCAGCACGCAGGGTCCCGCCGGCAAAAACGGGACTAACGGCAAAAACGGCGCCACGGGGAAAACGGGGCCCACCGGGAAAACGGGAACGTCGGGCGGCAACGGCAGCAACGGGGCCGTCGCCGGGTACTCCGCGAGCGAACCTGCGTCGATCGAGTTCACGGGTAGGAAAGAAGTCACGATCCTCACGAAGACGCTGCCTGCCGGCAGCTATATCTTGGTCGCCAAGACAGTCGTCTCCGCCTCCGCCACGACCGCCATCAAAACGACCGCCGCATGCGAACTGCTCGACGGCGGGCCGGGCGCGTTGGTTGACAAATCCGGGTGGGACGCGCAGCTCGCCGAAGAGCTCCCCGGGAGCTTCATCGCCGAAGGCACGCTCTCGCTGCAAGCGGCCGTGACGCTGAAAGCGAGCGCCGCCGTCTCGATCGTGTGCTCGGATCTGTCGCCCGACACGGACGGACAGCAGCTCGCGGCCGCCTCGTCGCAGATCGCGGCGGTGCAGACCACCCAAAACAGCTGAGGAGGAGGGATATGCCCACGTACATCATGCTCACGACGCTCACCCCCGACGGAGTGCAGACGGTCAAGAACAACCCGCAGCGGATCAACGAGGTCAACAAGGAGGTCGAACAGCTCGGCGCCACGGTCAAGGCGCAGTGGGCAACGCTCGGCCACATCGACTTCATCTCGGTGGTCGAGGCTCCCGACGAGGGGGCGATGGCGCGCCTGTCGCTCGAGCTCGGCTCGCGCGGCACCGCCCGCTACGAGACGCTCGCCGCAATCCCGATCGATGACTTCATCGCCTCGCTGTAACGTGCCTGGCATCGTCGCCGAGCAGACACAGGACCCACCCATGCCCGAGGAGCCCCCGTCCGCGCATGAGGGCAGGCCGACGGGCGCGCCGGGCATCTCGCTGGTGCCCAAGCCGATGGAGGAGGCGGAGGTGCAGGCGCAGCTCGACGACATCGACGTCGACACCCCGCTCGTGGGCATCGTGATGGGCTCCAAGAGCGACATGGAGACGATGGAGAAGGCCGCGCACGAGCTCGAGGAGCGGGGCATCATGCACGAGGTACGAGTCATGTCGGCTCACCGCGAACCCGATGTCGTCGCCGAATACGCGAAGAACGCACACATGCGCGGCCTGCGGGTGATCATCGCCGGCGCCGGGATCTCCGCGGCGCTTCCGGGCGCGGTGGCCGCCCACACCGACCTGCCCGTGATCGGCGTGCCGCTCTCTGGACGTCTGAGCGCCGCGGGTGGCCTCGACGCGATCCTCTCGATCGTGCAGATGCCCCCGGGAGTGCCAGTCGCGTGCGTGGGCCTCGACAACCCCCGCAACGCCGCGATCCTCGCCGCGCAGATCCTCGGCGCCTGAACATGCCTGCGCTCAAGGCGCTCATCGGCGCGAGCACGGCGAGGCGGGAGGCTCTCGAGCGGGGCATGCGGGGATAATCGAGCGTGTGATCCCCCGCTACACCCGTCCGGAGCTGGGCCGCCTGTGGAGCGATGAGGCGCGCATGGACACCTGGCGCCAGGTAGAGTTCGCCGCGTGCGAGGAGCTGCCGGCGCTGCTCGGCGAGGACGGCCCCAGCGCCGCGGAGCTAAGAGCGATCCGCGGCGCGACGTTCACGGTCGAAGCCGTCGAGGAGCGCGAGCGCGTCACTGAGCACGATCTCGCCGCGTTCGTCGACGTGCTCGCATCCTCGGCCGGCGAGGCGGGGCGCTGGATCCACTTCGGGCTGACCTCCTCAGACGTGCTCGACACCGCGCTCGCGCTGCAGCTGCGCGCCGCCGGCGAGGTGATCGTCCCCGGCGCGCAGGCGCTCGCGGCGGCGTTCGTCACGCGCGCCCGCGAGCATGCGGACACGCTGTGCGTGGGCAGAACCCACGGCGTACACGCGGAGCCCACCACGTTCGGGATCAAGCTCGCCGGCTTCGCCTTCGAGGCGCAACGTAACGCGCTGCGCCTGCTGCGCGCGTTCGAGCAGGCCGCTGTCGGCGCCATCTCTGGCGCGGTGGGCACCTACGCCGCCACCAGCCCCCAGTTCGAGGCGGGCGTGCTCGGGCGCCTGGGCCTCGCGCGCGAGCACGTCTCCACGCAGGTCGTGCCGCGCGACCGCCACGCCGAGCTGCTCACTGCGATCGCGCTCGCCGGCGCCGGCCTCGAGCGCTTCGCGACCGAGCTGCGCCACCTGCAGCGCACCGAGGTGCGCGAGGCCCAGGAGCCGTTCCGCGCCGGGCAGAAGGGCTCCTCCGCGATGCCCCACAAGCGCAATCCAATCAAGAGCGAGCAGATATCCGGCCTCGCGCGCGTGCTGCGCGGCAACGCCCAAGCCGGCCTCGAGAACGTCGCGCTGTGGCACGAGCGCGACATCTCCCACTCCTCCGTCGAGCGCGTGATCCTGCCCGACTCGACGATCCTGCTCGACTACCTCCAGCACCGCACGATCGCGCTCGTGGAAGGCATGGTCATCGACGCCGAGCGCATGCGCGCCAACCTCGAGCTGACCCACGGCGCCCTGTTCTCCCAGCGGGTGCTGCTCGCGCTCGTCGAGGCAGGATCCTCGCGCGAGCACGCCTACCGCGTCGTGCAGGAGCTCGCCCAGCGCGCCTGGGACGACGGCACCCCACTGCGGGAGCTGCTCGTCGCCGACGAGCGCGCCAGCTGGCTCGACCTCGACGCGATCTTCGACTACTCCCACTACACGCGCCACGCCGGCGAGATCCTCGCGCGGCTCGACGACATCGCCTGACCCCCGCCGCAGCGCGCCGGCCTCCGGTCGCCAGGCGCTGGTAGCATCGCGGCAAGTGACTCCCGCCACGCTCGATCTGCCCCTCATCGCCAGCGGGAAGGTCCGCGAGATGTACGACTTGGCCGGCGTCGACGGCGTGCCGGGCACCGGCTCCGGGCCTGCGCTGCTGATGGTCGCCAGCGACCGGATCTCCACGTACGACGCTGTACACCCGACGCCGATTCCCGACAAGGGCAAGGTGCTCACCGGGCTGTCCGTGTTCTGGTTCGCCAAGACCGCCGGCATCGTCGCCAACCACCTGATCTCTGCCACCGACGGCGTCCCAGGGCAGGCGCGCGGGCGCGCGCTGGTCGTGCGTCGGCTGGAGATGCTCCCCGTCGAGTGCGTCGTGCGCGGCTACATCACCGGCTCCGGCTGGAAGGACTACCAGGCGACCGGGTCCGTGTCCGGGATCGCGCTGCCGGAGGGGCTGCGCGAGTCACAGCAGCTGCCCGAGCCGATCTTCACACCCAGCACCAAGGCCGACGAGGGCCACGACGAGGCGATCGACTTCGAGCGCGCCGTCGCGCTGGTGGGCGACCGGGCGCTGATGGAGCGCGTCCGCGACGCCTCGATCGAGCTGTACTCGTTCGCCGCGGAGCACGCGCGCTCGCGCGGCGTGATCCTCGCCGACACCAAGTTCGAGCTCGGCCTCGACCACAGCGCCGGCAGCGGCAGCGCTCCCGCGCTGGTGCTGGGCGACGAGGTGCTCACCCCCGACTCCTCTCGCTACTGGCCCGCCGACACCTACGAGATAGGCCGCGGCCAGCCGAGCTTCGACAAGCAGTACGTGCGCGACTGGGCGGCCGGCAGCGGCTGGGACAAGAAGCCGCCCGCGCCGGCGATCCCCGACGACGTGGTCGCCGGCACCCGCGCGCGCTACGTCGAAGCCTACGAGCGCATCACCGGCGAGCCGTTCCAAGCTTGGCTCGATCGCACCGGCGCGGTCGCCGCGGCGCCCGGCGAGAGCGCCGGCAAGCAGGCGTGAGGGCACAGGTGGCGATCGCGTGAAGGCGCGCGTGCTGATCCGCCCGAAGGCCGGCATTCTCGACCCGCAAGGCGTCGCCGTCGAGCGCGCGCTGCCAGCGCTCGGCTTCGCGGGCGTCGGTAACGTGCACATCGGGCGCCTGATCGAGCTCGACGTCGAGGACGCCGCCCAGCTTCAGCCGATGTGCGAGAAGCTGCTCGCGAACCCGCTCGTCGAGGACTACGAGGTCCAGCTGCTCGACGGCAGCGCCTGACGCGACGTGCGGTTCGGGATCCTTCAGTTCCCAGGCTCCTGCGATGAGGTCGATGCGCTGCACGCCGCACGCCGGGTCGGCGACGCTGAGCTGATCTGGCATGGCGACAGCGACCTGGGAGGCGCGGACGCGATCGTCGTTCCCGGCGGCTTCTCCTACGGCGACTACCTGCGCGCCGGCGCAATCGCGCGCTTCTCGCCGGCGATGGAGTCCGTGATCGCCTTCGCTCGCGACGGCGGGTCGGTGCTGGGGATCTGCAACGGCTTTCAGGTTCTCTGCGAGGCACGCCTCTTGCCGGGAGCACTGCTGGTCAACGCCAACCTGCGCTTCACCTTCAGGCAGCTCGAGCTCGAAGTGCTGGGCAGCGGCGGGTCGTTCACGCGCGCGTGCGCGCCAGGCGTTCGGCTCAGCATTCCCGCAAAGCATGCCTGGGGGCGCTACCACGCCGACGCGCAGACGCTTGCCGCGATGGACCGCGCCGGGCAGATCGTGCTGCGCTACGCGCCCGGCGAGAACTTCAACGGCTCCCTGCACGACATCGCCGGCGTGTGCAACGAGGCCGGCAACGTGTTCGGCATGATGCCCCACCCCGAGCACGCCGTCGACGAGCTCACCGGCGGCTCGGCCGACGGTCTGAAGATCTTCGAGTCGATGCGCCTGACGGTGGAGGGTGCGCGCGCATGAGCGCACCCGCACCGAGCGTCGAGGACGCGCTCGCGCTCGGGCTCACACGCGCGGAGTACGAGCTCGTCTGCGAGAAGCAGGGCGGCGCGGGCGGGCGGGCACCCAATCACTTGGAGCTCGCGATGTACTCGCTGCTGTGGAGCGAGCACTGTGCCTACAAGCACTCCAGGAAGCTCTTGCGCACGTTGCCCACCGAGGGCGAGCACGTGGTCATGGGCCCCGGCGAGAACGCCGGTGCGGTCGACGTCGGCGGCGGCCTCGTGTGCGCCTTCAAGGTCGAGTCCCACAACCACCCCAGCGCCGTCGAGCCGTTCCAGGGCGCTGCCACCGGCGTTGGCGGCATCCTGCGCGACATCTTCGCGATCGGCGCGCGCCCGATCGCCGTGCTCGACTCGCTGCGCTTCGGCGAGCCAGGCGACGGATCCAGCGGGGCCGGGAGCGGTCCTGACGCGCGGGCCTCCCGGGTTCGCTACCTGCTCGACGGCGCCGTCTCCGGGATCGGCCACTACGGCAACTCGATCGGCGTGCCCACCGTCGGCGGCGAGGTGTACTTCGAGGGGCCCTACGAGCACAACTGCCTGGTCAACGCGATGGCCCTCGGCCTCGCCCCGCGCGAGCGGCTCGTGCGCAGCGCCGCCGCCGGTCCCGGCAACCTCCTGATCCTGTTCGGCGCGTCAACCGGGCGCGACGGCATCGGCGGCGCCTCCGTGCTCGCCTCGGCCGAGCTCGGCGACGCTAGCGATGGCGCGCAGGACAAGCGCCCCAGCGTCCAGGTCGGCGACCCGTTCGAGGAGAAGAAGCTGCTCGAGTGCTCGCTAGAGCTGCTCGAGCGCGGGCTGATCGTCTCGCTGCAGGATCTCGGTGCCGCGGGACTCACCTCCGCCGCCGCGGAGATGGCCTCCAAGGGCGGCGTCGGGATCGATCTCGACGTCGCCGCGGTGCCGCTGCGCGAGCCCGACATGCAGCCGTTCGAGGTGATGGTCAGCGAGTCCCAAGAGCGGATGCTGTGCGTCGTCGAGCCGGCCAACGCAGACGCCGTGATGGAGCTGTGCGCCAAGTGGGAGGTAGGCGGCTCCGCGATCGGCACGGTCACCGACAGCGGACGGATGCGCGTGCTGCGAGCCGGAGAGCTCGTCGGCGAGATGCCCGTGGCCGCGCTGGTGGACGACTGCCCGTTGTACGACCTGCAGCCGCGCAAGCCCAGCGAGCCGATCTACCCGCCGCCGCCCGCCACGGCCGGTCTCACGCTGACCTCAACGCCACGGGAGATCCTGCTCGCGATCCTCTCCTCTCCAAACATCTCATCGCGCAGGCCGCTGTTCGAGCAGTACGACTCGATCGTGCAGTCGCGCACCGTGCGCCGGCCCGAGCAGGCCGACGCCGCCGTGCTCGCGCTTCCCGACGGCAGCGCGCTGGCCGTCAGCATCGACTGCAACGGCCGCCGCGTCGCCGCCGACCCCTACACGGGCACCGTCGAGGCGGTGCTCGAGTGCGCCGCCAACCTCGCGTGCGTGGGCGCCGAGCCGCTCGGCACGACCAACAACCTCAACTTCGGCAACCCCGAGAAGCCGCACATCGCCTGGCAGCTGAGCGAGTCGGTTCGCGGTCTCGGGGACGCCTGCCGCGCGCTTGACGCGCCGATCGTCGGCGGCAACGTGTCGCTCTACAACGAGGCAGCCGGCGGGCCGATCTACCCAACGCCGGTGATCGGCATGGTCGGCCGCCTGCCCGACGCGCGCCGTGCCGCACAGCTCGGCTTCGCGCGCCCGGGCGAGGAGATCGCGCTCGTCGGCGCTCGGCTCCCTTCGCTGGCCGCAAGCGAGCTCGCCAAGCTGCTCGGAGAGCCCCTCCCGGACGGGCTCGCGGCACTCGACCTCGCCGCCGTCGCCGCCACGCAGGCGGCTGTGCTGACGGCGGTGCGCGCGGGCACGCTCTCGAGTGCCCACGACATCGCCGAGGGCGGGCTCGCGGTCGCGCTCGCCGAGTGCTGCCTGGCCGGCGGCATCGGTGCGCAGGTCGAGCTCCCGCAAGAGCTGTGGGAGACGGTCGCTCCCTCGGCGTCGCGGAGCTCGAGCACGGCGGTCGCGGAGCTGCCCACCCCACGCCAGCTCGCCGCCGTCCTCTTCGGCGAGTGCCCCGGCGGCTTCATCGTCAGCGGTCGGGCGGACGCCCTCGATGAGCTTGGCCAGCGCGTGCCGTCGATCCTGATCGGCAGGGTCGGCGACGATCTGCTCAGCATCGTCGAGGCCGGCGCCGGCGCCGGAACGACGCTCACGCTCACGCTCGACGAGCTCGCTCGCGCCCACGCGAGCCTCGCCGCGCTGTTCTCCTAGACCGCAAAAACCCGCAATAAAGCTTGCGGAGATGCTTAAAGCGCTGATCTCAGCCCCCAAGCGTCAAGGGTTTGCCCGCACGACCCGATGGTCGTTCGGATATGTCGTACCCGTTGGCACCAACGCCGCCGCGCGCCCCCGCGCTCCCGTCAACGTCCTCGCCGGCGTCGCTGCCGCGCGGGCGCTGGATCGACAACTGGCTCGACACCGTGCACGACCTCGAGTCGCTGCGCGCCGCGCATCCGATGATGGATGCGGTCATCGAGGAGATCGACGGTCGCATGATCCGCGTCGGCGAGCAGTGGCTCGCCGACTTCGCCTCGTGCAACTACCTCGGCTTCGACCTCGACCCCGAGATCATCGCGGCGGTGCCCGCGTTCCTGGAGGCCTGGGGCACGCACCCCAGCTGGTCGCGGCTGCTCGGCAGCCCCGTTCTCTATGAGCAGATCGAGCAGCGCCTGACCGAGCTGCTCGGCTGCGAAGACTCGCTGGTGCTGCCGACGATCACTCACATCCACAACTCCGTGATCCCGGTCCTCGCCGCCTCCGGGACGATCTTCCTCGACGCTCGCGCGCACAAGACGATCTACGACGGCTGCCAGGTCGCGCGCTCCCGCGGCGCCGCTGTGCGGCGCTTCCGCTTCGAGGACCCAGAACATCTCGACGAGCTCCTCACGGCAGAGCACGACCGCGCGCGCCTGGTCTGCATGGACGGCGTCAACAGCATGACCGGCAACGCCCCCGACCTGCGGGCGTTCGCCGAGGTCGCGCGTCGCCACGGCGCGCTGCTGTACGTCGATGACGCCCACGGCTTCGGCGTGATCGGCGAGCGCGCGACCGAGGAGCCCTGCCCCTACGGCATGCGCGGCAACAGCGTCGTGCGCCACCTCGGCGAGAGCTACGACGACCTCGTGCTCGTCGGCGGCTTCTCCAAGGCCTACTCGTCGCTGCTCGCGTTCATCGCCTGTCCGACCGAGGTCAAGAACCTGCTGAAGGTCGCCGCGCCCCCCTACCTGTACTCCGGGCCCTCGCCGGTCGCCTCGCTGGCCACCGTGCTCGCCGGCTTCGACGTCAACGAGCGCCGCGGCGATCAGCTGCGCGCCGTCGTGCACCGCCACAGCGCGCGCGTCCTGGACGCGCTCGCCGAGCTCGACGTGCACACCCCCAACCGCTCCGGGCTGCCGATCGTCGAGATCCCGCTGCGCGACCACGAGCGCATCGACGCGGTCGGGCGGATGCTGTTCGCGCGCGGCATCTACGTGACGCTCGCCGCCTACCCGCTCGTCCCCAAGGCCGAGGTCGGCTTCCGCGTGCAGCTGACCGCCGCCAACACCGACGCCGAAGTCGAGCACCTGATCGCCGTGCTGGGCGAGCTCGCCGAGCTGGGCGAGCTGCAGTCGGCGTACCGAGAACAAGGCATTGGCGCCAGCCGTCATGAGCGCACTGCACGTTCAGGCCCGCCGCTATGGGCCGCCTACCTCGCCTTCGGCGCTGTGGGCATGTGCCTGTATCTGCTGCCGACCCCGCTGAAAGGCAACGAGGCGCTGTTCAACACGCTCGGCCTGACGAGCTGGATCGCCGTGGTCGTCGGCATCCGTCGCAACAAACCCCGCTACGCGCTGCCCTGGTGGCTGTTCGCGTTCGGCTTCCTCCTGTACTGGATGGGCGACTTCTACACCTACAGCTATCGCGCCTACATCCTGCACCACGAAGTGCCGTTCCCCTCGATCGGCGACGCGATCTACCTGACCGTCTACCCCGCGCAGATGCTGGGGCTGCTGCTGCTCGTGCGCCGGCGCAACCCGCAGCGCAACCGCAACACCCTGATCGACGCCGCGATCCTCACGCTCGGGCTGTCGGTGCTGTCGTGGATCCTGCAGATCGCCCCTTACATCCACGAAAGCTCGATGGGCCTGCTGCCCAAGCTCGTGTCGGTCGCCTACCCGATGGGGGACATCATCCTGCTCGCCGCCGCGATCCGCCTCATGCTCGACGGCGGCCGCCGCCACCCGGCCTTCTACCTGATGGGCGCAAGCATCGTCTCGCTGCTGGCGACCGACTTCGTCTACGGCGTGATGACGCTCAACGGCGACCTTCCACCACCAGCTGCTGCTCGACCTCGGCTGGTTCTCCTACCAGCTGCTGTGGGGCGCAGCCGCGCTGCACCCCTCGATGGCCGCGATGGACGAGCCGGTCGTCGACCGCGACGCCAAGGACCGCGAGGCCAAGCTGACGCCGCTGCGCCTGAGCCTGCTGACGGGCGCCTCGCTGATCGCGCCGATCTGCATCTTCCTCAGGGAGCTGCGCCGCGGCGACCTCGACCTGATGGTCACCGTCTCCGCGTCGGTCGTGCTGTTCGGCTTGGTCGTGATGCGCATGGTCGACCTGGTGCGCCAGCAGGAGCGCTCCGCCGCCCGCGAGCGGCTGCTCGGACGCTTCGGCGCCGCGCTCGTCGCCTGCGCCACGCGCGAGGAGATGCAGCAGGCCGCGCTGGACATGATCGTGCCGCTGCTCAAGGACGAGGGCGTCGGGATCCTGTGCCTGCTCGAGGACGACTCGTTGCAGGCCGTCGCCCGCAACGACGATGCCCACTGGTCGACGCGCGCGCTCCCCGCGGACGTGAGCCACGACGCTGCTCGAGCTCGCCGACGGGCGCGCAGCGCAGAACGTCACGCTCGCGCCGGCGACGCTCGCCGCGCTGGAGCTGAAGCAGGAGTCATCCAGCGGACTCGTGCTCCCGCTCCCGGTTCGCGGTGGGATCCTCGGCGTGCTGGTGCTCGCCTGCCCCAACGGGACCTCGCGCCAGGCTGCGCGGCGCTCTCGCAGACGCTCGCCACCCAGCTCGCGCTCGCGCTCGAGGGCGCGCGCCTCACCGAGGAGATCCACGCGCAGCGCAGCGAGGCGCGCTTCGCCTCGCTCGTGCAGAACTCCAGCGATCTGATCACCGTCGTCGGCGCAGACGCCACGATCACCTACCAGAGCCCCTCCTCCGAGCACATCCTCGGCTACTCGCCGGAGGAGCTGCTCGGCACCCGCTTCGATCGCCTCGTCGCGCAAGAGGACGCCGGGCGATCTGCTGCAGCTGCTCGCCGACGGATCCGCCTACGCGCGCCGCGACGGGCAGGTGATCGAGTGCACGCTGCGCCACCGCGACGGCGAGGCTGCGCCAGTTCGAGATCCTGCACACCAACCTGCTCGACGACGAGCACGTGCGCGGCATCGTGCTCAACGCCCGCGACATCTCAGAGCGCAAGACCTTCGAGGAGCAGCTCGCCCACCAGGCCTTCCACGACCCCGTCACCAACCTCGCCAACCGCGCGCTGTTCGTCGAGCGGGTGCGCCACGCGATCGGCCGCGCGCGCCGCGAGGACCGCCGAGCTCGGTGTGATGTTCCTCGACATCGACGACTTCAAGACGATCAACGACAGCCTCGGCCACGGCGCCGGCGACGCCGCGCTGATCGACGTCGCCAAGCGCCTGTCCAACAGCATCCGCTACGAGCGACACCGCCGCGCGCTTCGGCGGCGACGAGTTCGTCGTGCTGCTCGAGGACCTCGAGAGCACCGACGTCGCCACCGAGGTCGCCGAGCGCGTGCTCGAGGACCTGCGCCGCCGCTGATGGTCGCCGGCAAGGAGCTGGTCGTGCGCGGCAGCATCGGCATCTCGATCATGGAGGGCTCCTCGACGCCGGCGCCGACGAGCTGATCCGCGACGCCGACGCCGCGATGTACATCGCCAAGCGCGACGGCAAGGGCAGCTACCGCCTGTTCGAGCCCGAGATGCACGCCGGCGTGCTCGCCCGCCTGGAGCTGCGCGCCGACCTTCAGCGCGGCCTCGAGAACGGCCAGTTCGAGCTGCACTACCAGCCGATCGTGCGCCTCGCCGACGGCCGCGTCGCCGGGATGGAGGCGCTGCTGCGCTGGCACCACCCCGAGCGCGGGCTCGTCGCAGCCCGGCGACTTCATCCCGTTCGCCGAGGAGACCGGCCTGATCGTCCCGATCGGACGCTGGGTGCTGCGCGAGGCGTGCCTGCAGGCCGTGGCGGTGCAGCGGCTGTGGACCGAGCGACCCGCCGCTGTACATCTGCGTCAACCTGTCGGTCAGGCAGCTGCAGCACAGCGACGTGATCTCCGACGTGCGCGACGCGCTCGCGGAGTCGGGCCTCGAGCCCGAGCTGCTGACGCTCGAGATCACCGAGTCGATGCTGATCGACGACCCCGAGATCGCGGTCGTCAAGCTCGAGGAGCTGCGCGCGCTCGGCGTGCGCGTCGCGATGGACGACTTCGGCACCGGCTACTCCTCGCTCAGCTACCTCAGCCGCTTCCCCGTCGACGTGATCAAGATGGACCGCTCGTTCCTGCGCCCCGAGGCCACGCCGCGAGGCGTCCGACCTCTCCAGCGCCGTCGTCGCGCTCGGCAGCTCGCTCGCGCTCGACGGTCGTCGCCGAGGGCATCGAATTCGACGAGCAGCTCAGCCGCCTGCGCGACCTCGGCTGCGAGCTCGGCCAGGGCTTTCACTTCGCGCACCCGATGGAGGCGGCGCACCTGATCGACTACCTTCGGCGGCCGAGCGCGATGCCGGATCCGCGTCCGCCGCGCGAGCAGGAGGCCGCCGCGCCAGCTCACGCCCGACGCGCTCGACCCGGCGCGCCAAGTGCGCGCGAGCGCTGCGCTGCCAGGCGAGCCGGTCCGGCCCGCCCGATGGCGCCTAGCGCGGCTAGCAGCGTCCTCGCGAGCCGCGACTTCCGGCTGCTGTTCGCCGGCCGCTGCGTGTCGCTGCTCGGGGACGGCGCGTTCCTCGTAGCGATGGCGTGGCAGGCCTACACGCTCTCCAACGCCCCCACTGCGCTGTCGCTGCTCGGCATCGCGATGACCGTGCCGCTGATCGCGCTGCTGCTGTTCGGCGGCGTCGTCAGCGACCGCCACAGCCGCCGCCGGGTGATGCTGATCGCCGACCTCCTGCGCGCGCTGCTGCTCGCGCTGCTCGGCGCGCTCGCCGTCGAGCGGCGCGCTGCGGCTGTGGCAGATGATGGTGATCGTCGCCATCTACGGCGGCGCGCAGGCGTTCTTCGACCCGGCCAGCGACGCGATCCTGCCCGAGCTCGTGCCGGAGTCGCAGCTGGGCGAGGCCAACGCGCTGGAGCAGGTCGTGCCGCCCGCTGGCCCTGCGCCTCGCCGGTCCGGCGGTCGGCGGCGTGCTCGTCGGCGTGCTCGGCCCGGGCGCCGCCTTCCTCGCGGATGCAGCGACGTTCCTCGTCTCCGCCGCGACGCTGTGGTCGATGTCGGCCCGGCGCGCGTCCGCCTCGCCGCTGGCGCGCCGACGCGATCGCTCGTAGCGCGCGAGCCGCGCAGGCGCGCGAGGGCTGGGCCTACGTGCGCCGCCACGTCTGGCTGTGGGGAACCTTCGCGAGCGCCGGCATCGCCTACCTGCTGTTCATGGGTCCCGCCGAGGTGCTGCTGCCGTTCATGGTCAAGCACGTGCTCGCGCGGCAGCGGCGTGCAGCTCGGCCTCGTGCTCGGCGCCGGCGGACTCGGCTCGGTCGCCTGCGCGCTGGCGATGACGCGCAGCGGCCTGCCCACGCGCAGCATGACCTTCATCTACGTCGTCTGGACGCTCGGCACGCTCGCGGTCGCGGGCTACGGGCTGGCCACCGCGATCTGGGAGCTGATGCTCGCCAGCGTCGCGTTCAACCTGCTGGAGACCGCGGGCACGATCGTGTGGGCGACGATGAAGCAGCGCCACGTGCCCGGCGCGATGCTCGGGCGCGTCTCGAGCCTCGACTGGCTGATCTCGATCGGCCTGCTGCCGGTCTCCTTCGCGCTGACCGCGCCGCTCAGCGCCGCGTTCGGCGTGCGCGCGACGCTGATCGGCGCCGGCGTGGCGGGCGCCGCGGCGACGCTCGGCGGCCTGCTGCTCCCGGGGATGCGCGCCGAGGATCGCCAGCTGGCGCCGGACGCGCGGCTCCGATCGCGCCGTCCCTCCTGGCCGCCTCCGAGTCACCGCAAGCCTGCGTGATGCGTCACCCTGCTGAGCGCTGTGAACAGTGATGCGTGACGGACCGCGCGACGAGTGCGGAGTGTTCGGACTGTACGCGCCCGGTCACGAGGTGTCGCGTCTTTCGTACTTCGCGCTGTACGCCCTTCAGCACCGCGGCCAGGAGTCGGCGGGCATCGCCGCTGCCGACCGCGGCGGGCACATCATCACGCGCCGCGAGCTCGGCCTCGTCAACCAGGTGTTCACCGAGAACGACCTGCGCACGCTCGCCGGCGAGCTCGCGATCGGCCACGTGCGCTACTCGACGACCGGCTCCAACGCCTGGGAGAACTCGCAGCCGGTGCAGCGCTCGGAGGGCACCAACGGCTCGCGGCGCGAGGTCGCGCTCGCGCACAACGGCAACCTGATCAACGCGCTCGAGCTGCACGAGGAGCTGCTCGAGCGCGGCGTCACCTTCAGCTCCACCTCCGACTCGGAGATCATCGCCGCGATGATCGCCACGCACTCCGGCCGAGCACGTCGAGGACGCGATCGCCGACGTGCTGCCGCGCCTGCGCGGCGCCTTCTCGATCGTCGCGATGACCAAGGACCGCGTCGTCGCCTTCCGCGACCCGCACGGCCTGCGCCCGCTCGTCGCTCGGCGTGCTCGATCCCGGCCCGAGCGATTCGACGGCGGCGCCGGCGGCGCCGAAAGCTCGGGCGAGCCAGCCGCTACTGCGTCGCCAGCGAGTCCTGCGCGTTCGACATCATCGGCGCCAAGTACGTGCGCGACGTCGAGCCGGGCGAGCTCGTGACGCTCGGCGCCGACGGCCTGCAGAGCCGCATGGTCGTGGCCGGCGGCAGGCGCGCGTTCTGCGTGTTCGAGTACATCTACTTCGCGCGCCCGGACTCGCGCATGAACGACCAGGTGCTGCAGGTCGCGCGCGGGCGCATGGGCGAGATCCTGTGGCGCGAGGCGCCCGTCGAGGCCGACCTCGTGATCGCCGTGCCCGACTCCGGCAACCCTGCCGCCCGCGGCCTCGCGCGCGCCGCCGGCCTGCCCCAGGACGACGGCTTCGTCAAGAACCGCTACGTCGCGCGCACCTTCATCCAGCCCGGCCAGGAGCTGCGCAAGCACGGCCTGCGGCTGAAGTTCAACCCGCTGCCCGAGGTGATCGCCGGCAAGCGCCTGGTGGTCGTCGACGACTCGATCGTGCGCGGCAACACCACCCGCCAGATCGTGCAGATGCTGCGCGACGCCGGCGCCGCCGAGATCCACATGCGCATCTCCGCGCCGCCGATCAAGCACCCCTGCCACTACGGCATCGACATGTCCACGCGCGAGGAGATGATCGCGCACGGGCGCACCACCGAGCAGGTCGCCGCCGAGCTCGGCTGCGACTCGCTGCACTACCTGTCGCTCGAGGGCGTCTACGAGGCGGTCGGCGCGACGCGCGCGACCCACTGCGACGCGTGCTTCACCGGCGAGTACCCGCTTGCCGGCAGCGACGGCGCGGCAGGCAAGTACTCGCTCGAGGAGGGGCTAGCCGAGGTGATCCTCGCGCGCCCCTGACGCGTCGTTGTAGCGGTTGTTGTACAGGCCGGCGGACGATCGAAGCGCTCGCCGCGGCTGGAGCGCAGCACGTATCCGAGCGTCGCGACGACCATCACTGTGACGGTGATCGCATGTGAGCATGGGCCTGTCCTGTCGTTCGCTGGTCAAGGCCCTCTCCCCCTACAGCTATTGAAGGCGGTCGCAGGGGCATGCTCTGTGAGGTTGCTCACAGCTATGGTGAGCGGCGCGTGAGCGAGCGATTTCCCATCGCGGTGCTGGTGTCCGGGAGCTGGCACCAACCTGCAGGCGCTGCTCGACACGGTCCACGGGCGCGAGGCGCAGGTCGTGGCGGTCGCCTCGAGCGTCGCCGGCGCGCCGGCGCTCGACGCGAGCCGAGCAGCGCGGCGTGCCGACGGCGGTGTTCGCGCGCGCGGCCTACCCCGACCGCGGCGCGCGCGATCAGGCGCTGGCCGACTGGCTGCTCGAGCGCGGCGCGCGGCTGGTGGTGCTCGCCGGCTACATGGAGCTGCTGGGCGAGCCGTTCCTCGCACGCTTCCCCGGCGCGGTCATCAACGTGCACCCGTCGCTGCTGCCGGCGTTCCCCGGGATCGGCGCGATCGAGCAGGCGCTTGCATACGGGGTGAAGGTGTTCGGCGTGACCGTGCACTTCGTCGACGCGCGGCGTGGACTCCGGGCCCGTGATCCTGCAGCGCGCGGTCGAGCTGCCCGACGCGCGCGAGCCCGAGGAGGTGCTCGCAGCGCTGCGCCCGCTCGAGCACGAGCTGCTGCCGCGTGCCGTCGCGCTGTTCGCGCGCGGCGCGCTCTGCGCCGACCCCGAGAACCCGCGCAGGACGCCGGTCGATCGAACGATCGCGGCAACTGCGGTCGAAGCGCGCGGCGACTGGCGCCGGGTGAGGGGTAGGCTCCATGCCATGACCGCGGAGGCGAGCTGATGACCGATCAGCATCGCCTGGAGTGGAGCGCGCGGCGCCGGGCGAGGTGCGCGTGCGCCGGGCGCTGCTGTCGGTCTCCGACAAGCGCGGGATCGTCGAGTTCGCGCAGGGGCTCGCGAGCTGGGCGTGGAGCTCGTCTCCACCGGCGGCACCTCACGCGAGCTCGCCGACGCCGGCATCGCCGTGCGCGCGATCGAGGACTTCACCGGCTTCCCCGAGATCATGGACGGGCGCGTGAAGACGCTTCACCCGCGTCTGTACGCCGGGCTGCTGGCGCGGCGCGACGAGGACGAGCACCTGCAGGCGGCGGCCGAGCAGGAGATCGAGCAGGTCGACCTCGTGTGCGTGAACCTCTACCCGTTCGAGCAGACCGTCGCGCGCGGCGACGCCTCCGAGGAGGAGGTGATCGAGAACATCGACATCGGCGGCCCGACGATGATCCGCGCGGCCGCCAAGAACAGCGCCTTCGCTGCCGTGGTCGTCGACCCCGCACGACTACGAGCGCGTGCTCGGCGAGCTGCGCGAGTCCGGCGGCAGGCTGTCGCTGCGCGACGCGCAAAGCGCTCGCCGGCAAGGCGTTCGCATGCACCGCGCGCTACGACGCGGCGATCTCCACCTGGTTCGCCGCGCGCGAGGGCGAGGGCTTCCCCGCGAGCTGGCGCGACGCCTACGAGAAGGTCAGCGACCTGCGCTACGGCGAGAACCCGCACCAGCAGGCCGCCTTCTACGCGCGCGTGGGCTCGCCCACGCACCTGCTCGCCGGCGTCGAGCAGCTGCACGGCAAGGAGCTGTCGTTCAACAACCTGCTCGACCTCAGCTCCGCACGCGAGCTCGTCGAGGAGTTCGCAGAGCCCGCGCTTGCGTGATCGTCAAGCACAACAACCCCTGCGGCTGCGCGATCGGCGCCAGCGGCCAGGAGGCCTACGAGCAGGCCTTCGCGTGCGACCCCGAAAGCGCCTACGGCGGCGTGATCGCGGTCAACCGCCCGGTCGATCTCGCGTTCGCCGAGCAGCTCGGCAAGCAGTTCATCGAGGTGCTGCTCGCGCCCGGCTACGACGCCGCCGCGCTCGAGGCGCTGCAGGTCAAGAAAAACGTGCGCCTGCTCGAGCTGAGCGACTGGCCGGCGCCGCTGCGCGAGGTCGAATCCAAGCCGGTGATCGGCGGCCAGCTCGTGCAGACCCATGACGTCGTCGCCGAGACGCGCGAGCAGATGCGCACGATGACCGCGCGCGCAGCCCAGCGAGCAGGAGTGGCGCGACATGCTGTTCGCCTGGATCGTCTGCCGCCACGTGCGCTCCAACGCGATCGTGCTCGCGCGCAGGCGGCGCCACGATCGGCATCGGCGCCGGCCAGATGAGCCGCGTCGACGCGGTGCGGATCGCCGTCCAGAAGGCCCAGAGGTTCCTGCCGGACGCCGCTCGCCGGCTCGGCGCTCGCCTCCGACGCCTACTTCCCCTTCGCCGACGGCCCGCAGCTCGCGCTCGACGCTGGCGTGAGCGCGATCATCCAGCCGGGCGGGTCGGTGCGCGACGAGGAGGTCATCGCCGCGGTCGACGCAGCCGGTGCCGCGATGGTCGCCACGGGCGTGCGCCACTTCCGCCACTGACGGTGCAGCCGGCGCATGCGCCGGACCAGGCCGCATGCGGCCTGGTCACGATCGACATTCCGGGTGTACGATCGGAGCATGTGTCGAAACATCCGCAACCTCCACAACTTCGAGCCGCCCGCCACCGACGAGGAGATTCGTGCCTCGGCGTTGCAGTACGTGCGCAAGATCAGCGGCTTCACCAAGCCCTCGCAGGCCAACGCCGAGGCCTTCGAGCGCGCGGTCGACGCCGTGACGGAGATCTCCGCGCGCCTGCTCGACGAGCTCGTCACGAACGCGCCGCCGAAGGACCGCGAGGTCGAGGCCGCCAAGGCCCGCGCTCGCTCCGCGCAGCGCTTCGCCGCATAAGCGCTCCGGACGTCGCTCGAGCGACTCAGCGCAGTCCCTCGCCGTACGCTATGCCCTGCGTCGGCAGGGGATGGTCTTGCCGTGCGTTGCTGTTACGATATATCGTGTAGTTACTTTGATAGCTCACGATAGGAAATAGATATGTTTGGAAATGCGATTTATTCAACAGGCGCAAAGCCCGGTTGCAGGACCGCCGCGCCACGGCGGACACCACGAGCGTCGCGGCCGCGGTGGACCCGGCGGCACGGGGCGAGTTCGGCGGCGGCCCGTTTGGCTTCGGTCGCGGCGGTGGCCCGGCGGCGGTCCGCGCGGACGCGGCCGCAGGGCGCGTCGCGGCGACATCCGCACGGCCGCGCTGCTGCTGCTGGCGGAGGAGCCGCGCAACGGCTACCAGATCATGCAGGAGGTCCAGGAGCGCAGCGGCGGCATCTGGAGCCCGAGCCCAGGCTCGGTCTACCCGGCGCTGCAGCAGCTCGAGGACGAGGGCCTGATCCGCACGGAGGAGAGCGACGGGCGCAAGCTGTTCGCGCTCACCGACGAGGGCCGGGCGGTTGTGGCTGAGCGCGGCGCCGAGCGTCCGGCGCCGTGGGAGCAGACGGGCGGCGGCGGCGGCGCGCACGAGCTCGGAAGGCTCATGCGCGAGGTCGCCTTCGCGTTCATGCAGGTGATGCGAACGGGCAGCGACGGACCAGATCGGCAAGGCCGCGACGTGCTCGCGGGGACCCGCCGCGACCTGTACCGGATCCTCGCCGACGGTGACGTCGGCGGCGATCGCGACGAGCGGCGCCGCCCCCGACACCGGCGCCGATGCCGGTACGGTGGACTAGGACAAGTGAACGAGACCGCGACCACAGCAGCAAGCCCCGCCTCCGCGACGGCGCCGAGCGCCGCCGTCTCGGTCGACGGGCTGGTCAAGCGCTACGACGAGATCGAGGCGGTGCGCGGCATCGACTTCGACGTCGCGCAGCGGCGAGATCTTCGGCTTCCTCGGGCCCAACGGCGCCGGCAAGTCGACGACGATCAACATGCTGTGCACGCTCGTGCGGCCGAGCGCCGGCGCCGCCACGGTGGCCGGCCACGACGTCGTCACCGAACGCGACGAGGTGCGCCGCAACATCGGCCTCGTCTTCCAGGACACGACGCTCGACGGCTACCTCACCGCCGAGCAGAACCTGCGCCTGCACGCCGAGCTGTACGGCGTGCCGCGCGAGCTGGTCGGCGAGCGCATGCGCCAGGTGATGGAGATGGTCGGGCTGTGGGAGCGGCGCGACAGCCTCGTCGAACACGTTCTCCGGCGGCATGAAGCGGCGCCTGGAGATCGCGCGCGGGCTGCTTGCACTCGCCGCGCGTGCTGTTCCTCGACGAGCCGACCGTCGGGCCTCGACCCGCAGACGCGCAGCTCGATCTGGGGCTACATCCGCGAGCTGAAGGCGCGCGAGGACATCACGATCTTCCTCACCACCCACTACATGGACGAGGCCGAGTACTGCGACCGCATCGCGATCATGGACCAGGGCCAGATCATCGTGCTCGACACGCCGGAGGCGCTGAAGGCGAGCGTCGGCAAGGACCGCGTGCAGATCCAGACCGACGACGACGCAGGCGGCGATCGCCGCGCTGCGCGAGCGCTTCGAGATCGAGGCGACGGTCGCCGAGGGCGCGGTCACGTTCGGCGTCGCCGAGGGCGAGCAGTTCGTGCCGCGGCTGTTCGCCGAGCTCGGCCTGCCGATCCGCTCGGTGAGCGTCTCGCGCCCGTCGCTCGACGACGTGTTCATGTCCTACACCGGCACCACCATCCGCGACGCCGAGTCCGGCCAGACCGACACGCGGCGCAACTTCGCGCGGATGATGAGCCGCTGATGGCAACGCGAGGCGAACCGCTGATGGCAACCGAGACGACAGCCCCGCGACAGGCGCGCCAGGCCCCGAGGAGCGGCTGTGCCGAGCCAGCGGCAGGGCGCACCCCACGAGATCGCGCGCGTGCGCGTGCCCACGCGCAGCGTGCGCAGCGAGCTGCGCGCGATCAAGGTCGTGTGGCAGCGCGAGCTGATCCGCTTCAGCCGCGACCGGCTGCGGATCCTCACCTCGCTGATGCAGCCGTTCCTGTTCCTGTTCGTGCTCGGCACCGGCCTCTCGCGGCTGGCCTCGGCCGGCACGCACGGCGTCAACCTGCGCACGTTCGTCTACCCCGGCGTGCTGTGCATGGCGGTGATGTTCACCGCGATGTTCTCCGCCGCGTCGCTCGTGTGGGACCGCGAGTTCGGGTTCCTGCGCGAGATGATGGTCGCGCCCGTGCGGCGCAGCTCGCTCGTCCTCGGCAAGTGCCTCGGCGGCGCGACCGTCGCGGCCTTCCAGGGCGTGATCGTGCTCGTGCCTCGCGGGCCTCGTCGGCGTCCCCTACGCGCCGGCTCTGATCCTCGAGGTGTTCGCGCTGCAGCTGCTGCTCGCGTTCGCGATCACCGCCTTCGGCGTGATGGTCGCCGCGCGCATCACCCAGATGCAGTCGTTCATGGCGCTGATGCAGATGGCGATCATGCCGATGTACTTCCTCTCCGGCGCGCTGTTCCCGGTCGCGGGCCTGCCGCAGTGGCTGGAGATCCTCAACCGCCTCGACCCGCTCACCTACGCCGTCGACCCGATGCGCCGCGCGGTGTTCTCGCACCTGCACGATCAGCGCCGCGGCGCGGCACGCGCTCGACCCCGGCGTCACCTGGTGGAGCTGGCACGTGCCGGGCCTCGTCGAGGCGGCGGTCGTCGCGCTGCTCGGCCTCGGTGATGCTGACGATCGCGATCGTCGAGTTCAGTCGCGCCGAGTAGCGGAGCTGGCCACGCGGCCAGCCGGCCTGGTAGTGTCGCCGCGATGGCCTCGCTCGGCCCCTTCTCACCGGCGTGGAGCTCGCCGCGGCGCTGCGCCGGCGCGAGCTGTCCGCTGCCGAGCTGCTGGATGCGTGCATGGCGGCGGTCGATGCGCTGCGGCCCGCAGCTGAACGCGGTCATCTGGCGCAACGACGAGGACGCTCGAGCGGCGCGCGGCGGAGGCCGACCGCCGCCTCGCGGCCGGCGAGCAGGACCGGCGCCCCATTCCTCGGCGTGCCGCTGCCGATCAAGGACCTGACGCCAGTCGCGGGATGGCCGGTCACCTACGGCTCGAACGGCGCCCCGGACGGGGTGAGCGAGGAGAGCGAGCTCGTCGTCGAGGCGCTGGAGCGCGCCGGGTTCGTGCTGTGCGGGCGCACGAACACGCCTGAGTTCGGCGTGATCACGGTCGCTGAGAACAGCCGCTACGGGATCACTCGCAACCCATGGGATGCGACACGCTCGCCCGGGAGGCTCGAGCGGCGGCGCAGCGGCGGCGGTCGCCGCGGGGATGTTCCCGATCGCCCACGCCAACGACGGCGGGGGCTCGATCCGCATCCCCGCCTCCTACTGCGGGCTGGTCGGCTTCAAGCCCAGCCGCGGGCGCGTTCCCGCGCCTGGCGCAGAGCTGGCTGGGCGCGGTCGTCGAGGGTGTGCTCACGCGCACCGTCGCCGACGCTGCGGCGGTCCTCGACGTGATCGCCGGCCCGGACCCGCTCGCCTGGTACAACGCGCCGGCGCCGGCGCGCCCGTTTGCGCAGGAGCCGGGATCATCCCCGGGCGCGCTGCGCATCGGGCTGATGGCGCAAGCCCCGCTGGGCATACCGACGGACGACTGCGTGCGTGGCGGCAGCGCGCGCGAGCGCTGCGCCTGCTGGAGGAGCTCGGCCACTCGATCGAGGAGGTCGAGGTGCCGACGATCTCCGAAGAGCTCGTACCGTCGTTCATCGCCCTCACGCAGGGAGGCCTGGCCGACTACGAGGGCGTCGACTGGTCGGCGGTCGAGCCGCACATCGCTCACCAGCGCCAAGCGAGCGGCGAGCTCGGCGCCTACGACTACGTGCTCGCTGCGCGCAAGCTCGAGCTGCTCAGCCGCCGCGAGGTGGCGCGCTGGGGGCGCGACTTCGACATGCTTTTGACACCCACCTCGGCGATCCTGCCGCCGCTGGCGGGCGCGGTGCTCGAGGCCCAGCACGCGGCGCCCGACCAGCCGGTGCTCGACGTCGTGCGCGAGCGTGTCGTTCACCGCATTCGGCAACGTCACCGGCCTGCCGGCGGTGAGCCTGCCGCTGCACTGGAGCGAGGATGGTCTGCCGGTGGGAGTCCAGCTGGTGGCTGGGCCGTGGCAGGACGGGCCGCTGCTGGCGCTCGCGGCCCAGCTCGAGCAGGCGCGACCATGGTCAGATCGCCGCCCGCCCGTTCGCTGACGAGGCGGCAGAAGATCTCGACGAGGTGCGGGTCGAACTGCGTGCCGGCGCAGCGGCGCAGCTCCAACAGCGCGTCCCGCAACGTCATCGAGCGCTTGTAGACGCGCTCGTCGAGCATCGCGCGGAAGGAGTCGCAGATCGTGATGATGCGTGCGCCCAACGGGATCTCCTCGCCAGCCAGGCCATCCGGGTAGCCATTGCCGTCCCAGCGCTCGTGGCTGGCGCGCACGAGTGGGCCGATCCGCTCGAGCGACGGGCCGGCGGCGGCGATGATCTGCTCGCCCATGACGGTGTGCTGCTTCATGAACGTCCACTCGTCCTCGCTGAGTGAGCCGGGCTTGGTGAGGATCTCGTCGGGGATGCCAAGCTTGCCAACGTCGTGAAGGTCGCCGGCTTTGACGATCAGCTCGACGAGCTCATCGTCGAGGCCGATCGCGCGGGCCACCAGCTCGACGTCGCTTGCGACGTCGTCGCAGTGATCGCCGAGGTCGGGGTGGCGCTGCGCGAGCGCTGCGTGAAGTACCGCGGTAATCAGCTCGGCGGGACCGCCGCGGCTCGTGGCCTTCTCGCGATACATGTGCTGGTCGGCGAGTCGCAGCGCGTGCATCGGCTCCCGAGTCTCGCGCGGGATCTCGACCGCTCCGGCAGCGGCGGTGACAGTGAACGCGCCGCCCTGTTCCACCAGCGTCTCGCGCGCCAGCAGGAACAGCGCGTGCGGGTCCGCGACCGGAGCCGTGATCAGCGCGCAGAACTCGTCGCCTCCCAGCCGATAGACGGCGCCATGGGGCTCGACCACCGCGCGCAGTCGGTTGCCCAGGCGCGCGAGCAGGTTGTCGCCGGCGATGTGGCCGAAGGAGTCGTTGTAGTGCTTGAAGCCGTTGAGGTCGAAGAACCAAACGTATGCTGGTAGCTCCTCGCTCGCGCGCTGGCAGACGCGAGGGAGATCCTCGATCAGGGCGCGGCGGTTTTGCAGCCCGGTGAGCACGTCAGTCGAGAGCTCGCGCACGACGCGGCGGCTGGAGACCACAAGCCCGGCGATCGAGGCAAGCAGGCCGAGAGCCGCGGTGATCAGCAGCGTCAGCAGCCCAGGGCTCCACGAGTTCAGCAGGTCGGGGTTCGAGTGGGTGTCGGTTGCCACCACAGCAAGGCTCTGACGCGTGCCGTCGACCGGCATCGGCAGCGTCGCCACCATCGCCCGATGCCCCGCGTTGACAGCAGGCTGCGGGTGCCCGCCGCGCCCGAACGGATCCGCGACCGACATGCGAGCCGATCTGGGCGCTCGCGTGCCGGGCCTGCCCGCAGGCGGGTCAAGCGTTATCCGCCCCCGCTCATAGCTGCCCAGCTGGATGCGTATGTGAGGGATGCGGGCGACCATGAGGCCAGCTCCCCCCGCCGAGAGAGGGCTCATGTCCAGGTGCACGAGGCCGAGTAGCCGGTCGTGTACAAGCAGCGGTGCGAGCAAGGCAACGGACGGCCGTCCGTTTACGGGCGAGCGGAACGTTCCGGTGCCGGCGCCACCGGCAGGTCTGCCGGCGATGGTCGCGAACTGACGCGTCAGCGCAGGTGGGAAGACGGTTGGATGCGCGCTCGGGGCGCACACGAGCTGGCGGCCGCCGGCGTCGTCGAGGCACGCCGCCATCAGCGGCACGGCCGAGGCGCGCTCGACGGTGGCGAGGCTCGCGGCGGCGTAGGAGAGGTCGCTGCGACGAGTGCTGCCCGACAGCCCATGACCTTCCAATAGTTGAACGACGGCCGGGTTGACGAGCAGCATCGACATCGCCGTCATCGTCTGGCGCTGGCCACCCGCGAGCGCCACGACCTCGTCGCCGACGGCAGCCTGCAGCGAGTGGTCCTGCGCGTTGCGCCGGCTGTTGAGGTTGTCGCTCGTCTCATACACAGCGAGCGCACCGAGCAGCAACGAGAACACGAGCCCCAGGATCGCCAGCTGCCGCATGCCTCTTTTTCGTCGTTCTGGCCGCGAGCTTAAATGCTGAATAGTCCAACCGGCAGATATTTATGTGCGGCTATGGGTTCACGACTTGGTCCTTCACCCCGGTGCTTATGGTCGTGCCAGCGGTCAGGTCGATGATTAGCTCGTGGCTGATCAGGGGCTTGCCGCGCCAGATAATCGAGATGGAGCTGACGAGGCGGTGCTCGATCTTGTTCCACTTGCTGGTGCCGGCGGGAAATGGCAGACAGTGACTTTGAGCCCGGTGGAGTTGGCGAGCTTCTGCGGCGGGCTTGCCCTTGGGCTCAAACTCCCCGGCCGACAGCCTTGAATCCCCGATCAGCTCATGCTTCTTGGTGTCTACGCTGATCGCCCGCTGGCCGCGCTCAAATCGAAATCGGACCGGGCACGGCAGATGCGCAGCAGGCGCTCGCGGCGTGGTCCGCGATCAGCGTCGTCTCACTGCACTGCCGTGCAACCGGACGCTTCTCGGCACTGCAACGCAAGAGGCGGGACTCGAACGAAACCCGAACACGGGCATGGAGGCGCTGCTTGAGCCGGTGGCGCGGCGCGCTCGGCGGCAGGCGCTGGGGCTGATGCAGACCGTGTAGCTACGCGGACGAATCGAGGTGCGCCGGGGCGTAGGTGACGGAGCTCGTCGGTAGCCTGCGGGGCCGTGTCGACTGATCCGGCCTCCGTCAGCTGGACGCTCCATGCCCTCGATAAGGCACAGCAGCTGGGATTCGCTCGTGCCGATGTAGAGGCCGCAGTGCTCCGTGGCCCCGGAGGCGGCGTCGTAATCCCGGCGACGCGGGCTGGAAGGTCGTGGCTGGGCGCATCGTGGTCGTCTACGAGCACCCAGACGGCGATGATCTACTGGTCGCCCGTGTTGTCACGGTCTGGCGTCGGCGCTAGCCTGTGGCTATGCGGATCGAAGGGCATTACGACGCCGACGCGGATATCGCGTGGGTTCGCTTCGAGGGCTATGACGCGAGCACGGCTGTGGGCGAAGAGTCGGATTCTGGGCTGCGGGAACTCGATCCTGTGACGGGGGAGATCGTGGGTCTGGAGTTTTGGCAAGCCAGCCGTCGGTTGCCCGCGGAGTTCCTGCGCATGCTTCCGCCGCCGCAGGTCGAGGTCGCGGCGGCCTGAGCTTCCGCTTGATCACCGTAGCTGCACTCGGTTTGAACAAGGAACGAAAGGCCCTCGGAAATGCCCCGTGCGGGACTCGAACCCGCCCCACCGGATTAAAAGTCCGGCGCTCTACCAGATGAGCTAACGGGGCCCTGCGGGCGAACAGTCTACGGCTCCTCGGTGGCGGCGACCCGCAGAAGCTCGTCGATGCGCGTGAGCTTGACCCGCGGGCGCCCGGCCGGTTCGCCGAGCGCGCGCTCGTGGCGGTCGATTGCCTCCCAGCCGGAGTAGGTGACGAGATCGGGCTGGCGCGAGCGCAGCAGCGCCTCGACCGCAGCGGCGTCGGGTTCGTCGGGTATATGCGCTCGACCCCCCGCTGGCGCAGCGTCAGCGCCGTCGCTCGAGGGCACGAGGTCCGCGAGCATCGCATCGACTGTCTCCTGCGCGTCCTTCTTGTTGGTGCCGATCACGCCCGACGGTCCGCGCTTGATCCAGCCGACGACGTACTCTCCGGCGAGCGGGCTGCCGCTGTCGGTGTCGAGCACGCGGCCTGCGTGGTTGGGGATGACCGCGGAGCGCTCGTCGAACGGAACGCCGGGGAGCGGGATGCCGCGGTAGCCGATCGCGCGGAAGGCCAGCCCAGCGGTGATTGTCTCGCGCTCGCCTGTGGCGGCCGCCCGCAGCCCGCCCGCAGGTGTCGGCACGAGCTCGTTGCGGATCAGCTCGACGGCGCCGAGGCGACCGTGCACGTCGGGCAGGAAAGCGGCGGGCGAGAGCAAGAAGCGCAGGATGATGCGCTTGTCGTGGCCCTTGGGGGGTCGCGATGCGTAGTCGCGCAGGATCTCGACGTTGCGACGGCTGGTGATGTCCTCCTCGGCGTCTGCGTCGGAGACAGCAAGCGCTCGCTCCAGTTCGGCCTCGTCAACTATCACGTCGGCGTCCGCGAGCTCGCCGAGCTCGAGCAGCTCGGGGTTCGTGAACGCGGCCTGCGCGGGCCCCCGCCGTCCGAGGATCACGACCTCCGAGACGCTGCTGCGGGTGAGCACCTCGAGCGCGTGGTCGGCAGTGTCGGTGGGCGCCAGCTCCTGGGGGGCGAGCACGAGCATACGCGCGACGTCGAGTGCGACGTTGCCGTTTCCGACGACTACCGCGCGCTTGGCCGAGAGCAGGTCGAACTCCAGCTCGGTGTGGTCGGGGTGGCCGTTGTACCAGCCGACGAACTCGGTTGCAGCGTGCGAGCCGGGCAGATCTTCACCGGGAATGCCCAGCGGACGGTCGGACGGGGAGCCGGTCGCGTAGACGACTGCGTGGTAGTGCGCCATCAGGTCCGCGCGCGAGACGTGCTCTCCGAACATGACGTTCCCGAAGTAGCGAAAGCGCTGATGCGCGGCCGTCTTCTCGTAGATGCGCGTGACCGACTTGATCTTGGGGTGGTCGGGAGCGACGCCGGAGCGCACGAGCCCCCACGGTGTCGGCAGGCGCTCGAGCATGTCGACCTCGAAGCGCTCAGAGGCGTGCTTCAGCAGGTGGCCGGCGGCATAGAAGCCAGCGGGGCCAGAGCCCACTACGGCGACGCGAATGGGGGGCTCGTCGGTCATCGGCGGGTATGTGGGTGGCTTTGCGTTTGCAATGCGGTGCGAAAGATGGGCGCGGCCCGACTCGAACGGGCGACCCCCTCGGTGTAAGCGAGGTGCTCTAGCCAACTGAGCTACGCGCCCCTGTCTGGGGACTCAAGGCTAGCGAGCCGGACAGGTAGAGAGCTTATGAGCCGGCAGGCGGTGGGCTAGGATTGGCGCACCCGCCAGGGAGCTCTCGTGAAGACTGCAGACACCGCCCATAGTGAGGGGCCGTTGGCGTTCGCGCAGGCGGCTGAGCTTGAGCTGCGCAGCGTGAGCAAGCGATACCCTGGGCAGCGCCGGCCCGCGATCGAAGCGCTCTCGTTCACGGTGCCAGCGGGTGAGGTGTGTGTGCTCGTGGGTCCGTCCGGCTCGGGCAAGACGACCGCGATGCGCTTGATCAACCGCATGATCCCGACCAGCGGCGGCGACATCCTGCTCGGGGGGCGCAGCGTGCTCGAGCGCGAGCCGAGGCATCTGCGCCGCGAGATTGGCTATGTGATCCAGCAGGTGGGGCTGTTTCCGCATCAGACCGTCGGCGAGAACATCGCTACGGTGCCGCGTCTGCTCGGCTGGCCGAAGCAGCGCACGCTCGCGCGCGTGCACGAGCTGTTGGAGCTGATCGGCCTCGACCCGGAGGAGATGTCCGGGCGCTATCCGGCCCAGCTCTCGGGCGGGCAGCGTCAGCGCGTGGGGGTGGCGCGTGCGCTCGCCGCTGATCCCCCGCTGATGCTGATGGACGAGCCGTTCGGCGCGATCGATCCGATCAACCGTGCGCGCCTGCAGGACGAGTTCCTGGGTCTGCAGGAGAAGGTCAAGAAGACCGTGGTGTTCGTCACGCATGACATCGACGAGGCGATCAAGATGGGCGATCGCATCGCGATCCTGCGCGAGGGCGGTGTGCTGGCGCAGTACGACACCCCGCGCGAGATCCTCACCCACCCGGCTGATGAGTTCGTGGCGCAGTTCGTCGGCGCGGACCGGGGACTCAAGCGCTTGGCGCTGACGAAGGTGGCGGAGCTGAAGCTGATCGAGCCCAATGGCCTGCGGCCGGATGCGGGTGCAGACGACAGCCGACGGGTGCGTAGCGACATGTCGGTGAGGGACGCACTGTCGCAGATGCTGACCGCCGGCGGTCAGCCGCTGGCTGTGCTTGACGCAGACGGACAGGTAGCTGGACTGATGACCCTCGAGGTCGTCGAGAGGCTCCTGTCAGACGAGGCTGCCGAGCCGCAGGCGAGCCAGCGTCTATGACACTCGCGCTCGCTGGGGCCGGCCCGGTCATTCCCAACTACGCAGCGCAGAGCTCCAGCTGTGAAATCCACAACCGCCTGTTCTGCGCCGAATGGGTGCACCGCAACTGGGCGCCGGTGCTGTGGCCGGCGTTGCGAGAGCACGTCGTGCTCGCGGTGATCGCAGTAGCGATCGGCTTCGTGATCTCGATGGCGCTTGCGCTGGCGACGCATCGCCACAGCTGGCTGGAGCGTCCCACGACGCTCGTGACCACGATTCTGTACACAATCCCTGCGCTTGCGCTGTTCGAGCTGTTGGCGGCGCCGGTCGGCCTCAACGTGTTCTCGGCGGAGATCGCGCTCGTCTCTTACACGCTGCTGATCCTGTTCCGCAACATCCTTGCCGGCCTGCGGGCCGTGCCGGCGGACGTGCTCGACGCGGCCGAAGGCGCCGGCATGTCGCGCCGGCAGACGCTGCTGCAAGTCGAGCTGCCGCTTGCGCTGCCGGCGATCGTCGCGGGGCTGCGAATCGCGATCGTGACGATCATCGCGCTGGCGACGATCGTCTACGTGGTCTATGACCGCGGGCTCGGCGTGCCGATCCATACGGCTTTGGGCGAGGGTCCGTTCAAGACCGAGCTGATCGTCGCGGGAGGGCTCGCGATCCTGCTCGCGCTCGTGGCCGACGGGCTGCTGGTGCTCGCACAGCGGCTACTCACGCCCTGGGCACAGGTCGAGGCGAGCTAGCGGGGCCAGAGTGCACGAATTCGTAGAGGCTCTTCGCTTCATCGCGCACAATGGCGCGGTCGCCGACGCGCCGACGCTGCCAAGCCTGACGCACCTTGCGCTGGAGACTCTGAAGGTAGGCGCGATCGGCGTCGCGATCTCGGTAGTGCTCGCCGTCCCGCTCGGTGTGTGGCTCGGGCACATGCATCGCGGCTCGTTCCTGGCGATCAACATCGGCAACCTCGGCCGGGCGCTCCCGAGTCTGGTCGTGCTTGCGATCGGCGACGCGTTCCTCGGGCTTGGCCTGACGGTCGTCGAGCTGGCGCTCGTGATCCTGGCGTTTCCGCCGATTGTGACGAACGCATACCTTGGCGTCGACAGCGTGGAACGCGATCTTGTGGATGCTGCGAAGGGGATGGGCATGAGCGGTTTTGAGATTCTCAGCCGCGTTGAGCTACCGCTCGCGGTGCCGCTGCTGTTCGCGGGCATCCGCACGGCGGCGGTGTTCGTGATCAGCACGACCACGATCGCCGCGCTGGCCGGCTTCAGCGGCAGCCTGGGCGATGTGATCGCCAACGAAACGAGCTACCACTTCTCGGGCGTCCTGGGCGCAGCGATCTGTGTGGCGGCGTTGGCGCTGGCGGTCGACGGCGCGCTGACGCTGGTGCAGCGTGCGCTTACCCCACGCGGCCTGCGTTCCGCTCGGCTCAAGTGTTCATCAGGGCCCGCGCGCGGGGAGCTGGCTGCTTGAGCCGAAGCTTTTCTTATTGTTCCGATCAACAAAGCACACAAAACAGGAGACGGCGAATGACAGGCAGACGACGAAGCAGGTTGAGCACGTTCACATCAGGCATCTCGGCGGCGTTTGCCGCGGCCGCGCTGAGCGTGGGACTTGCGGCCTGCGGGAGCAGCAGCAACTCGTCCTCGAACAGCTCCAGCACCGCCGCGACGAGCACGACCGCGACGACATCCGCCTCCTCGGCAAGCGGGCCGGGCGTTGGCAAGCCGGCGGTGACAATCGGTGACAAGAACTTCGCGGAGGAGAACATCCTCGGCCAGCTCTACACCCAGGCGCTGGAGGCGAAGGGATACCGGATCACGCTCAAAGAAAACGTAGGCTCCTCGGAGATCATCTACAAGGCCCTGACTTCGGGGCAGATCGAGATGTACCCGGAGTACACAGGCACGCTCCTGTCAGCGATCGCCAACCAGACGACGGAACCGGCAAGCGCGGCATCGGCCTATCAGCAGGCGAAGGCGTTCGTCGAAAAGCACGGCCTGACACTGCTCGACTACACGCCGTTCTACGATTCCGATGCGCTGGCGACACTGCCGAGCTACGCGAGCGCGCATCACCTGGCGAGCATCGCGGACCTGAAGGCGCTGGGCAAGAGCGTCACGATCGGAGCACCGCCGGAATTCGCCACGCGCTTCGAGGGTCTGCTCGGGCTCAAGCAGGAATACGGCGTGGTGCCGACGTTCAAGCCGATCGCGATCGAACTTTCCTACAAGGCGCTGGAAAGCGGGCAGGTCGACGTGCAGAACGTGTTCAGCACCGACGGGCAGCTGCTCAGCGGCAAGTTCAAGGTGCTTGCTGATCCCAAGCACGTGTTCGGCTTCCAGAACGTGGCGCCCGTCGTCAAGCAGAGCGTGCTTGCGGCCGAGGGCCCCGCGTTTGCGGAAACGCTGAACAAGGTCAGCGCGCTGCTGACGATCAAGGCGATCCAGCAGATGAATGCTGCGGTCAGCATTGACAAGCAGTCGGCCAGCAGCGTGGCTCACCAGTTCCTCGCGGCCAACGGGCTGATCTAAGCGCTGCTCGCCGCAAAAGCGCTCTGCCGCGCCGTGTTCCCTGCGAAGCTGCAGGGGATGCGGCGCGGCGGTGGCAGTCGATGGACGTTGAGGGTTGCCCTCTCGCTCGCGGGAGGGCTACTGCTTCTGCTCGTGATTGCCCAGGTGCTGCTGCCGCGCCTGGCAGCGAGCCAGATCACCTCGCGGGTCGGTCGCTACGGCACGGTACTGGGTGTGAGCGTCAGCGCCTGGCCGGCTGTGGAGCTGTTGTGGGGGCATGTGGGCTCGGTGCGAGTGAGGGCGAAGAGTCTCGCGCTGAGCCCTGCGCAGGCGGCGAGCCTGCTCTTGGAAGCGAAGGGGGTGGCAAGCATGGACGTCAGCGCCGAAAGCGTGCGATTGGGGAAGCTGACGGTGACCGATGCGAGCCTACGCAAGCGCGGCGACGCGTTGAGTGGGCAATCCGTTGTCAGCGAAGCGGCGGTCAAGGCGGCGCTGCCTGCAGGGTTTACGGTGCGCTTGCTGCGCAGCGAAGGGGGCGAGGTCGAAGTGCAGGCGACGGGCGCGCTGTTCGGGGTGGGCGCGTCGGTGAACGCGGTGGCAGGCGCCAGCGACGGCAAGCTCGTCGCGCACCCGCTGGGCTTCCTGATCGAAGGCCTGCAGCTGACGCTGTTCTCCGCGCCCCACATATATGTGGAGGGGGTCGGCGCGAGCGTGCAGAGCTCCGACCCGCACAGCTACCGGTTGACGATGAGCGCGAGCCTGCGCTGAGCGCCCGCTCAGGCCGCCGCCTGCAGATCGCCGGTAGCGACAGCGGTCCTCGGCCGCACCAACATCGGCAGGCCGTGCTTGGGGCTGATCGTCGGCATCTGGCGGATGCTCAGGCGAAAGCCCTCAGACAGCGAGAGGGTGCAGCGGGACAGGATCAGGGTGGCGATCGTACGCACCTCCAGCTGACCGAAGCGCATCCCTATGCACGTGCGCGAGCCGCCGCCGAACGGCACGTAGGCGCCCCGTGGAAGGGCGGCGCTGGCCTCGGGCGTGAAGCGCTCGGGGCGGAACTCGTCAGGCTCGGGGAACACGTCAGGGAGATGGTGGGAGGCCCAGGAGCAGTAGTTGACGAACGCCCGCGCCGGGACGGTGTGGCCGGCGAACTCAAATGACTCGATCGCACGTCGCGGCCCGACCCATGCGGGCGGGTACTTGCGCAGTGTCTCCTCGAGGACCATCTCCAGCTCGCCGAGCTCCCCCGACATCAGCTGTGAGCTCGTCGGCAGCCCACCGGCGAGTAGTGCGTCCTGCTCGGCGAGCAGTCGCGCGACCAGTTGCGGTTGGCGGGCAAGCTCGTAGAACATGAACGATACAGTCGAGGTGGTGGTGTCGTGCCCGGCGAACAGCAGCGTCATGACCTCATCGCGGATCTGTAGGTCGGTGAGTGTGTTGCCATCCTCGTCGTGGGCGTCCAACAGCAGGCTGAGGATGTCCTGCCCGCGCTCGCCGGTGGCGCGACGGCGCGAGATCTCCGCGTAGATCAGCGTGTCGAGCGTGCGAGCTGCCCGCTGCAAGCGCGCCCATGGCGAGAAGCGGCCGCGCAGTATGCGCAGGAAGTAGTCGGCGGAGTAAAAGGACAGGGCCTCCTCGAACAGGCCGGCGGCATCGATCGCCCGCGCCTGCTCGCTGTCGGGATCAAGCCCGAACAGCGCGCGCATCGCCACGCGCACAGCCAGCCGGCGGGTCCATATATACAGATCGATGTTCGCGCCAGGCGTCAGCTCATCCAGCGCTTGCGTGGTCTCGAGCACGACTGCCTCCGCGGATGCGGCGATGTGCTCCCGGTGGAACGCCGGCAGCATGATCAGACGCGAACGGCGGTGGAACTCACCGTCGATCGTGAGCAGGCCATCACCCATCAGCCCGATCAGGTCGCGGAAGTGCGAGTCCCGCCACGTGAAGTTCGAGGCATGGGAGACCGTGATGTGGTGGTTGGCCTCGGGCCCGAGCATGAACACAACATTGCTGTGGAAAAGCCGCAACGTGAAGATCGGGCCGAAGCGTTCGTAGGCCTTGAGCAGCATCGGCAGCGGCTCATCGGCAAAGCGGCGCGTGCGAGTCAGCGAGAAGCGGGTCTCGCCGGGCGGGAACGGAACCCTGGCGCAGCGCTCATCGCGGAGGTCTTCCAAGAGCACCGACAAGGGCCTCGAGTTCAGCAACGGAGGAGGGCCGACAAGCGCCACTCAGCAAGCCTAGTCGAAGACTGGCCGGCTGGCCAGTTTGGGGGGGCGCGGGGCCGAAGGCCAAGCCTTGGCATACTGGTTGTGCACGGAACGTCGCCCCGGCGCTCCGAGCATCGCGGGGGCGTAGCTCAGTAGGTTAGAGCGCTGCCCTGTCACGGCAGAGGTCGCGGGTTCGAGTCCCGTCGCTCCCGCCTTTGTTGCCTCATCGTCCGCGTCGGCTTTTGGGTGCTGGTTCCGCACCTCCGACGCGGCGGTGAAGTAGTTGGCGAACGCCGCGTTTGCTTGACGGCAACGATCTGGTTGTCCTTGGCCCATACCTGGGCGAACAGGGAGAGCAGCAGCTTGCGTCGCTCGGCGGGGTTGGGCTCGGCGTCCCAGAAGCGTGCGAAGTCTTCGAGGATGGCGTGCGCGCGGTCGAGGTCGGGGTTGGTGGGCGGCTTGGTGCGCTGTAGCTCCTCGATGATCTGGCGGCGCATGACGTATTGGGGCTTGGTGATGTCGCCCATGAGGTACAGCTCGCGTAGCCGCTCAAGCTGGCCGGTCAGCTCACGGCGGCGCTCGGCGTCCTCGCCGGGGTGCCCGCCCGTCTCGGCTTGGATGGTGTCGAGGATGAGCCGGCGTAGCTCGGGGTCGGGCTGGAAGTCATGCAGCCAGTCGATCAGCTGCTCCTCCAAGGGCTGTGCGGGCGTCATCGTCTGCTCGCAGTCGCCGTGGTGGCGGCGGGTGGAGCACTGATAGCGGCGCATACCCTCGCGGCCGGTGCGGCAGCCGTGCATGCGGGCGCCGCAGCGCTCGCAGTGGATGAGCTTGCGCAGCAGGTACTCCTCGGAGGGTCGGCCGGGCTTGACGACGCGGGTGCGCCACGAGCGGACTTCCTGCACGCGGTCGAATAGCTCGTCGCCGATGATCGGCTCGTGCAGTCCTTTGATGGCGCGGCTCTTGTCACGCAGCCCGGAGACATAGCCGGCGTAGGCGGCGTTGCACAGCATCTCGCGCGTAGTGTCCTTGCTGAACAGCCGGCCGCGGGCGCTGCGCGCGCCCTTCGCGTTCAGCCACGCGGCGAGCGTGCGGTCGGACTCCTGGCCGGTGGCGTAGCGCTCGAACAAGGCGAGGACGAGCGGCGCTCGTTCGGCATGAGCGACCGCGAGCTTGGTGGCGGGGTCGCGGACGTAGCCCCAGGGCAAGCTCCCGACGAGATGGCCCTGGCGAGCCTTCTCCTTCAAGCCGCTGCGGGTCCAGAAGGACAGCGACACGGAGTAGTACTCATCGAACATCTCGTGGATCGACTCGGCGAGGAACGCGGAGGGGTCGGTGTGGTCTTCGCCCATCGGCTGTGTGACAGACACGACCCGGATTCCAAGCCGCTCGCGTAGTAGCTGCTTGTAGCGGCGTGCCTCGACCTGGTTTCGTGCGAACCGCGAGGTGTGGAAGACGAGCACGACGTCGAACTTGCCCTCGGCTGCATCGGCCATGAGGCGCTGGAACTCGGGGCGTGCCGCTGACTTGCGCCAGCCGGAGTGGAAGTCGCAGTACTCGCCGGTCAGGTCGAGGCTGTTCTCGGGGGCGAAGCGGCGGATGCCCTCGCGTTGCGCGTCCGGGGAGAAGCCCTGGCCCTGCTCCTCGGTTGACTCGCGGACGTAGGCGACGGCTCGCAGCTTGCGGTCAGTGATGCCGGGAGGGGTCGGTGAGGTCGCGTCCTCTGCGCAGCCACCAGTCGGCGAACCAGTTGGCGAAGTCGAGGAGCGCTGGGTCGGGGGAGTCGTTGCGGCGGACATTTGCTGAGCCTCCTTGGTCGTCGGGGTGATCGATCACTGCAGGGCGATGCGTGGGCCTGAACGTCCTGGCAGGACGAGTCGGCTGCTGCGCTGGTTTGGCAGTCCTTCGTTCATTTGCGGTCAATGTGGGGGGGGCGTCGGTGAGAGACCCTGGCAAGAGACGAAGGTGCCTCAACCCCGCGTTTGGTTACAGCAGCGCCTCACTTTTCATCAGACTTTTCTTCCTGAGCCATACATATCGGGGTGCTTTCGTCCTCCCGGATATTCGGATATTGCTGATTTGCAGTGGTTTCTTTGGTTTCTGGGTCCTCGTTTCATCATGCGAGGGCAGATCGGAGGACAGAAACGAGGACGGATGCGAGAGCGGAAACGAGGCCGGGGTCCGGACTCGCGTCCTCACTGCCCGTGGCCGCGCCGTGCTTTCGCTCGTGCTTTGCGCCGAGCGTTGGCGGTCCATGGTTCTCCGAGCCCGAAGTGCGCGCGGAGGATCTGCCGCACGCGCTCCCGGTGCAGGTCGTGCCGGACGGCGATCTCTTCGAGCGTCAATCCCTCCACGGCACGCAGCCGGAACATGTCGTACTCGCGCGCCTGTGGCGCGTGGGTGTGGATTGGCTCGACCGAGATGTCCAAGCCGAGCGCCTGCACGATCAGCAGAGCCATCTGCAAGGAGATCGTGCCGTCGCCCGTTTCGAGGCCCGAAAGGACGGCAGGCTCTACGCCCGTCAGCCGCGAGACGCCCTCGCGGCTGAGCCGTAGCTCGCCGCGCCGTTCTTGCAGGACGAGGCCAAGCTCGGGCGCGGAGTTGACGGGTGAGCGCTGACGGCGCACTGACAGATCGCTGACTCAGAGCGTGCCGACCTCGATCTCACCGGCTCGCCGCGCTGCTCGTGTTGGGAACACGAACTCGCCGAGACGATGCACCAGGCCCGCACGGACGAGCCGGCCCACGCCGTCGATCACGTCATTGGAGCTGTCCAGCTCGCGCCCGATCTCCTCGACGGTCCACGGCACAAGCTCCTCGCACAGGACGTGAAGGATCATTTTGTCGCGCTGGTCCTCATGCTCAGCGGGCGTCATCTCGTTGGCGGCACAGCATGTGGCACTCATGGGGCTCCTTTCCGCCGCAGGAAAGGGCGCAGACGAGCGCGACGCGAGACCGGGGGAGCTACGGTTTCGGTCGTGGCATCGAAGGCCGTAATCCTTCGGCGTCACAGGCCGAGGCGGGCGTGTCAGCGCTCGTCTCGGTCGCTTAGTTTGTTGGCTGGCGCAGAGCAGAGCAGAACTCGTCGGGGATCTCAAGGCCGAAGCATGCGCGTGGGATGGGAGCGGTCTGAGCCGCCGAGATGGCCATTCCAACACGCGCGTCAGCTGCGTACGAGCGTGCGAGGCGCGAACCACTTTGCGCTGACTTGGGAGCTTGTCTTGCGTCGAGGGCCGGTGTGAGCGGCGCGCACACGGGTATGGCCCCGGAGCGGTGCGGGCCCAAGCCATCATAGGTTGTCCGCTTAGACGCTTAGATTGCCGATATGGATAGCGACAGCCAAGTCATCCTCGGCGAGAACCTTGAGGTGCTGCCGAGTCTTCAGAGCGAGGCCTTCCAGCTCATCTACATCGATCCACCGTTCAACACAGGCAAGGCGCAGACGCGCAGGACACTCGAAACCATCCCCGACAAGGACGGCGATCGCGTGGGATTCATGGGCCGGCGCTACAAGACGCGTCTGCTCGCTGAGTCGTCGTATCTTGATGAGTTCGAGGACTATCTCGCGTTTCTCAAGCCGCGTCTGCGCGAAGCGCGCAGGCTGCTCGCACCAAGCGGTACCTTCTATTTTCACATCGACTACCGCGAGGCGCACTACTGCAAGCTGCTACTCGACGAAGTCTTCGGTCGCGAGTGCTTCCTAAACGAGATCATCTGGGCATATGACTACGGTGCCCGATCCAAGCGGCGCTGGCCTGCCAAGCACGACACGATCCTTGTCTATGTCAAGGACCCTGCCGGCTACTACTACGACGCTGAGGCGGTGGACCGCGAGCCGTACATGGCCCCTGGGCTAGTGACGGCGGAGAAGGCTGCGAAAGGCAAGCTCCCTACGGACGTGTGGTGGCACACGATCGTCCCGACAAATGGGAAAGAGAAGACGGGGTATCCGACACAGAAGCCGGAAGGAATCATCAGACGGATGATCCAAGCTTCGACGAAGCCGGGGGATTGGTGCCTTGATTTCTTCGCTGGCAGCGGAACCATCGGTGCCGTGGCTGCCAAACTGGACCGCCGCTACTTGCTGATTGACAGCAACCCGGTAGCCATTGATGTCATCCGTGCTCGACTTGCCAAGATCGAGCATGCCACGCCGGTACTTGTCAATGCAACATCTCAGCGCGATTACGACAACGTCGGCTCAAACGGACAGGCTGTCACGAGTCTGTTCTAGCGCTCTACGGGCTTTCCGTAGCGTACCGCCGTAAGGGCTCAGCCAGAGGGATGGTTTCGTCGCGGGAACGTGAAGCCACTTCGTATCACGGCCAGCGCTGCCCCTGTGTTGCCAGTCGGCACTGCTCCAGAGCACATCTTTCGGAACGATCCACAGCCGCGCTCTCCGGGGCTCAATTGCGAGCAAGGACATCACGTCGAAATTCTCTTCGCGTATTTGCTCGAAGACAAAAATCCCGTCCTCCCAGATCAAGCTCAACTTTACGGCGACGCGCACACCCTCAATGCGGAAAGCGTGACCGCGCGCCGATTTTCCTCGTACATCCAGTCCTTCATGTTCAGCCCATCGCTTCACTAGCTTCTTGCCAACGGCGCCCTTTCGGCCTGACTGTGCTTCCGATATCCATTGGAACGGACTACCTATCCATGGGTTTGGGCCACCAGTTGCATAGGTAGCTTCGATTTGGCTGCTCAAGCCGCTGAACACCAAGAAATCCGGATCTCCTATCGCCATGCCAACATTCTAGCGTCGCCGCGTCATCGGAATCCTATCTGCGATGCGTCACTTTTTTGACGCTGCCTTTGCCGGGGCTGGCGTCGAGATAGACGGTCCATACGATCCTGCCGTGCGGTTCCTTGCGCGGTACGGCGTCGCCCCGATCAAGGTGGGCCTCCGTGTGGCACTCGCGACACAGCCAAGTGACGTCGAACGGCTTCGCATAATCCTCGTGGTCTGCGACGATCGCCGAGCGGCCATCGCGATCCCATGGCGGCACACACTTGCAACGCTCACAGCGCTCAGGACGAACAAGGTCACCGCGACGGACAGCCGCTTGCACAGCCCTCTGCGCCCGCCGCTTTACTGGATCTCTCGAAGGCAACAAGCAGATTTCATCGGCCTCGTCGGCGGAAACGAATGTCAACGCTCGGACGTGGACGGTTGGGCATCCGAACAGGAACGAAGCGACCGGAAGCATCGCGATTGTGGTCACCGACGGCCTTGCCCTGGAAATGGGAGTGCCCCTCTGTCTTGACAGGGTCCCCGTGAAGTGAGCCAGGCGTTGTGCGTGTCCGTCATGTCCCGTTGATGGGATGAGAGGATGGACACGATCATGAAGCGACGTAGGCATACGCCGGAGCAGGCGGTCCGGAAGATCCGTGAGGGCGAACGGCTGTTGAATGAGGGGCAGGAGCTCGTTGAGGTGCTGCGGCATCTCGAGATCACCGAGGCGACGTTCAACCGGTGGCGGGCGCAGTATGGCGGGATGAAGGCTGACGAGGCGAAGCGGCTGAAGGGCCTCGAGGTCGAGAACCAGAGGTTGAAGAAGCTGGTCGCTGAGCAGGCGCTGGACATCGACATGCTCAAGGAGTTGGCGGAGGGAAACTTTTGACCCCGGAACGCAGACGCCGCGCTGTCGGTCGGCTGCAGCAGCGTTTCGGGGTTTCCGAGCGCCGTGCGTGCCGTGTCGCCGGCCAGCACCGCTCCACGCAGCGCAAACCCCCGCCGGCGCCCAGGCCGGCGGATGAGCGGCTCGCTTGCCGGCTGCGGGAGATCGCTGGCGAGCATCCGCGGTGGGGATGGAAGACCGCTCATCAGATCCTGCTGCGGGAGGGTTGGACGATCAACCGCAAGCGAACACGCCGCATCTGGCGCGAGGAGGGCCTTCGCCGGCCCGTGAAGACACGGAAGCGCCGTCGGTTTGCCGGAGCGCAGAAACAGCGCCTGCGAGCGAGCAGGCCGAACGAGGTGTGGGCGATCGACTTCCAGTTCGATGAGACCTCAGACCGGCGCAGGATCAAGCTGTGCAACATCGTCGATGAGTTCACCCGAGAGGCGCTCGCGATCCGCGTCGGCCGCTCTTGCACCGCCGATGACGTTGTGGAAGTCATCGCGGGCCTCATTGCCGAACGCGGCACTCCTGCCTTTCTGCGCTCGGATAACGGCCCCGAGTTCATCGCGTGGGCTCTCAGGGACTACTGCAGAATGACGCTCATGGCCACGAGCTATATCGAGCCCGGGTCGCCGTGGGAGAACCCGTTCGTCGAGTCCTTCAACGGCCGGCTCCGCGACGAGCTGCTGAACATCGAGGAGTTCGGCTCCATCGCCGAGGCAAAGGTCGTGATCGAGGACTGGCGCCAGGAGTACAACAACTACCGCCCCCACTCAGCACTCGGGGGACGCTGTCCAAGCGAGTACGCCATCACCACACAGAAGAACAACCAAAACAACCCAGAACACGCATAGCCCCCGGACCCCTCACCGGGGCCCCGTCAGTCTTCGCGTCGCACACTGGTTGCCTCGTAAGTTCGTGATCTGAACCGGTAGAAGCTAGACTCGCGGCATTCGTGACCCGGAAGCGCGATATCAAGCAGTTCAGGCAAGCGTGCAAGGCGGCCGGTCTGACTGCGTCTGAGCGCTTTGAAGCGAGCGACGCGCTGCACGCTGAGAAGGAGTCGAGCGGCGGCGACGACATGACCTATGGAGAGTTGCTGGCTTGGCTGCAAGAATGGAAGGACTCATGGCAACCGTCGTAGCCCTTGATGCCTCTCCGGCGACTGTCCTTGCCTCGATGCGAGGATTGGTCATCGACGCGCGTATCGCCTACCCGGATGTCCTCCACGTCGAGGTCCGCGATTCGCTCGGTGCCGTTTGGCGTCTCGCCACCCAGGACGCCGAGTGGTCCCCCGCTGACCCAGCGCAGCTGGTCGGACGCTCGATCGAGGATGCCAGCATCGATGAGGAGTCTGGCGAGCTGCGCTGCACGCTTTCGGACGGCTCGCTTCTGGACATCAAGCCAGCGGCAGTCGAAGCAGAGGACGACCCGCCTTACTGGGAGCTGATTAGCCCCGCGGGCGTCGTCCTAGAGTTCGGGCCGGGCGTTCGCTGGCAGATCAGTAGCGCCGACGCTCCAGTCACGGCACGTCGATGAGCAAAGACGCTGGGTCCGGCCGAGGCGCCGGGCGTCTACAGCCGAATCTCAATTCCCGAGGCAACAATCGAGGGTTCGGCCCCCGTCGCTCCCGCTAATGTCACCCCGTTTTGCCGATCGGCTTTCGGGCGTTTTGGTCGCGCCTCGGACGCAGCGCCGCACAGTCAGCCAGTCCGACAGACGCGCGTAAGGACTGATGGACGCGGAGGCGCTCGGAGCGGTCGTACGTCACAGGTGCGACGAATCGCCGTCAAGTGTCGGCACATCCCTGTCGTCTCGTCGTATGCGCTGCCATGCTCTTCTGCGGGCTCACCCTCTTCGAAGTCTGGGGTCCAATCTGAGTCCGTACTCTGCGCATGCTGGCTCGATGACCTCAGCCATGACGCGGAGCGAGTCCTCGTAGATTTCGCGCTCGCGTGAGCCGCGCTCGGCAAGGCCGTTGCCGAGCGGACCGATTACTAAGCACGTGAGCTGGCTTTCCATCGGCTGCGGCACTAGTGCTTGCTCAAGCTCGAGGGATTGCTGTCGGTATCGAGTTCGACCAGAATGGCCGTGAGTTCGTCGAGTGCGCGACGCATGACGATGTCTAGCAGCGCGGTCTCCGCGGCCGTAACCGGCGTTGGGGTGGTTGGTCCGGCGCGGCTTCGTGGCCGCAGAAGTGGGCAGCTGAAGTCGCCGCCTCGCATCGAGTCGCTCACCAACTGAGCAACGCGAGGCACCGTTGTGTCCCGTCAGCCGCAAGCGGGAACGCTGAAGAAGCGTAGAACCGAGGCTACAATCGTGGGGATGAGTGCTGCGAAGCCCAAGACCAACGCTAGTCCGAAAGTCGCTCCGTCGCAGCGGAAGCCACCTGAACTCTCTCGCGGGTTCCCGGGTACTAAAGAGCAGCGAGCCGAGGCGATTCGGCGCCTCGCCGAGGAACATCGCGAGACGCTCCGCCGCTTGGGCAAGTAGCCCGTGGCGGTCATCTACCCCGAGTTCGGGGACTTCTGCGACATCGCCGCAGAGATCCTCGGGACCACGCCTGAGCAGATCGCCAGGCTCCCCAACGTCGGCCTCGCTGAGTCCGCGCTGGCCGCACCGCGCGCCGGCTTTGGCGACACCGACCTCTGCCCCACCCTGCGTGAGAAGGCTGCGATCTTGTTGGAGCGCCTGGCCCGTAACCATCCGCTGCCCGATGGCAACAAGCGAACCGCGTTCCTCATGACGGCGTGGTTCCTCGAAGTGAACGGCTCACCGCTGCACGGCACACTGCCCGATGTAGATGTGCCGATGGTCGAGCGTATTGCCGCCGGCCAGCTCAACCAGGAGGAAATCCTGGCGTGGCTCTCGGACCGTATCGCCTGACCAGGCCTTCCGGCCCCGGCGACTACAACCGAATCTCGATCGTGGGGTGACAAACGCGGTTCGACCCCCGTCGCTCCCGCCTTCGTTGCCTCACTGCTCGCGCCGGCTTTGGGGTGCTGGTTGCGCACCTCCGACGCGGCGGTGAAGTATTTGGCGAACGCCGGGTTGGGTTTGACGGCTACGACTTGTCGTCCTTGGCCCGTACCTGCGCGAACAGCGAGAGCAGGAGCCGGCGCCGCTCGGCGGGCTCGGCGTCCCACAAGCGTGCGAAGTCTTCGAGGATCGCTGCGTGCGCGCGGTCAGGTCGGTAGGGGGCTTCGCGCGTTGCAGCTCCTCGAGGGCTTGGCGTTGCATGACGTACTTGGGCTTGGTATGTCGCCTATGACGTAGAGGTCACGTGGCCGCTCAAGCTGGCGGCCAGCTCGCGGCAACGACGCGTCCTCGCCAGGGTACCTGGCGTCGCAGCTCGCCAACGCCGCCCATGATGAACGTGCCAACGGTCGCCGTGCCGACGAACCCCTCCGGTGGCTTGCAGGGCGGGGTTTGGAAGCAGGGGGCAAATGAGGCTTTGGTTGGACCGCGACGACGTATTGCTCGTCGAGCGAGACGGACTCGAAGAGGGGTGGGAGGAGCTGGCGCTTGGCGGCCGAGTCAGCTTGCTACCGCCGACGGCATGAAGTAGCTAAAGGATTGGAGTGGAAGTGGTTCGTCACTCGCTGCAAAGTCGATACGTTGCCTTAGTAGCCGCGGTAGCGTTGTGCCGATCCAACGTGTAGGAACTTTCCGCCGTCCTCGGCAATCCACACGTTTGTGCCATACGCGAGATTCTTCCAGCCGCTCTGGCGTCGCGCCAGATCGGCCCATGTCCGGTAGGCAGTGGTGAAGCCCGCCACGTTCCATCCGCGCTCCGCGAACGCGTCGATGAAGTCCTCGGCGCGGTTCTCATCGACCTCGCCATCGGAAGTGACGGCGTCGATGATCCAGGCCTCGCGTGCGTCGTCATCGACGAGCAGCGCGTCCGGGTAGCGCCAATTCCCACCGAACGACAGGCCGCGAGTCTCGAGATTCGCCGCCTCCTCGGAGCTAACCCGATCGCCGTCGGTGTCATCGATGTAGATGCAGCTGTATGTTGCGCCCTGCTCGGCGAGGGCATGGATCTGAGCGTCCCTGGCAACGCGGATCAACTCGGCGTGCGGGCTGTCGGCCCTGATCTTCTGGGCAGCAGCGCCGGCTCGCGCTTGGCGTTCGCGCATTGCATCCTCCGAGAGGAACGCAGCCAGCGCCTCCGTCCAGTGCTCGTCATGGACCGAGAGGAGGTCCCGAACCTCTGCGGTTGCACGATGACCGGTGAACTGGTTCTTAGCCTTTGGCCAGCCCTCAACGATGAGCAGTCCGGTAGCGGCGCGTTCTTGTGCGTTGGGCACCTGCACTCGCTCGATCATCATCCCTGGGCGCCGCAGCGGGGCCACGTGATAGTCGCGCGCCTCTCGGTCGATCTTCGCCGTGTTCGTATCCAGATATTGGATCGCCCGCTCGAACACCTTCGCTGTTGTGCCGCATGCTCCGAGCGGACATCCAGCCTCAGCCAGTGCTGGGATCGGGCTTGGGAGGTTGTCGTCAGTCAGCACGAGCAGCACGGCAGCCCGTTGCGGTGTGTAGATGTTGGTCGCTTCGAGCAGCTCACGGATCCGCCAGTAGCGACGCTCCTCCTCCCGTCGCAGCTTGAGGTCAGGCTCCTGGCTCATCGGCGCCCCCAAACGCGGTGGCGTTTGATCTTCCAGCCCGCACGTTCGAAGGCCTCAATGAGACGTGTCGCCCTGGGTGTGCAGGTCTGGGAGGTCGGACGCGTAGACGCGATAGCCGCCCTCCTCGCGAGGGAGCGAAGGTGAGCCCGATCGCACGCGGCTGATCCATGCCCTCAGGATAGGCGCGAGTGCTGGTCCAGACAAGGTCGCTCGGGCGCATCAAGGACGAGCACCGGCTGTTGCTTGAGCACGTCTCGATGGGCAAGCTCGGCAATGTCAACGCCGCGCTCGAGGTCGCGCACAGCGCGCCAGATGCTCGGCGCCAACGGCATCACGCCAGGCCACGCTCGCTGAGATGGGCGCCGGCTCAGGAGCGGATCATTCGCGCCGCCAGCGGGCTTGGCCCGAGCGGCGTGTCCTTGCGTGTCCTGGCTGCGAGCGCCGCCGCGCCGGCGATCAGCTCGTCGAGCGCCGCCACGACGCGCTCGCTGGGGATGCCGGACGATGCGTGGAAGTCGGCGCCGGTGAGGTAGACGGACACGGGCGTTACGAGCGTGCCGAAGAGCGACAGCACATCGCGCAGGTGGCGCTCGGCGCCGAGGAAGTGGTGATCGGAGGCGCCCATCGCAGCGAGCGCCACGACCTTGCCCTCCAACGCGGGCACCGGCAGCAGGTCGAACAGGTTCTTCAGCGCGCCCGTCATCGAGCCTCGGTAGATCGGCGTGGCGAACAGCAGCGTGTCGGCTGCGCTCACTGCGGCGATCAGCGCAGCGCTGTCATCGTCAAGCTCGCTTGGATCGCTGCCGTCGGTGAACGACACACGCTGCTCGGCGAGGTCGATCAGCTTGAGCTCGAGCTTGAGATCGTCTGCCCCCCGAGTCGAGTCCTGGCTGCGCGTGATCGCCTGCTCCAACGCGCGGAGCAGCCTTCCAGGGGGCGTGACGCTGCCAAGCATGACGAGCAGGCGCAGGTGCTCAGTGGCCATTTGCGCTCCCGACTGCCGCAAACGGGACGCTCGCGCACGCGCCTCGCGCTCGGGGGTCCTCGACCGCCGAGATAGCGGGGAGCTCAGGCGTCGACCACAGCCCGCGCTCGGCGAGGAGCGGCAGCACGCCCTCGGCGAACCAGTAGGCCTCCTCGAGATGCGGATAGCCGGAGAGCACGAACTCGCTGATGCCGAGCTCGGCGTACTCGGCGATGCGATCGGCTACTTCCTCGTGACTGCCGACGAGCGCTGTGCCGGCGCCGCCGCGCGCCAGCCCGACGCCGGCCCACAGGTTGGGGGCGACCTCGAGGCTCGAGGCGGAGCCGTCGTGCAGCGCCAGCATTCGTCGCTGGCCCTCGGACTCGCTGCGCCGCAGACGCTGCTGCACCTGCTCGATCGTCGTCGGATGAATGCCCTCGAGCAGCCGCTCGGCCTCGCGCCAGGCATTGCGGGCGCTGTCGCGGCAGACGACATGCAGGCGGATTCCCAGCCGCAGGCGTCGGCCCTCGGCGTCGGCCAGCTCCACGACCGCGTCGAGCTTCTCGCGCAGCTGCGCCGGGGGCTCGCCCCAGCTGAGGTACACCTCGACATGGCGGGCGGCGACCGCAAGCGCGGCGGCGGAGGACCCGCCGAAGTAGATCGGTGGGGGATGGCGGGGCAGCTGCTCGAGGTGCGCGGCCTTGACCGTCAGGTGCTCTCCATCGAGGTTGACGGTCTCGTCGCGCCACAGGTCGCGCACGACGCGCAGGAACTCGGCCGTACGCGCGTAGCGGCCGGCCTTGTCGAGGTCGTCCCCGAGCGCTCGCTGTTCCTGCGCGTCGCCGCCGGTGACCACGTTCAGCAGCAGCCGGCCGCGGCTGTGGCGCTGGAACGTCGCAGCCATCTGCGCGGCGAGCGTCGGGCTGACAAGGCCAGGGCGAAAGGCGATCATGAACTTGAGCCGCTCGGTCCGCTGGGAGAGCATCGCGGTCGTGACCCACGCGTCGTCGCACCACAGCCCCGTGGGCGTGAGCGCGCCCTCGAACCCGAGCTCCTCGGCGGCGAGCGCGACCTGGGTGAGATAGCCGAGCGACGCGGGGCGAGGGCGCCCGGCCACTCCGAGCGGCCGCGCCTCCTCGATCAGCCTGCGGCCGTCGCCTTGAGTCGGCAGGAACCAGTGAAACGCGAGCGTGGAGCTCGGGCTCAAGTGCGTCACACCTGCCCGTGCTGCGGTGGGTAGGTGCCGTTCAGCGTGTAGCGGCCGATGTGCTGGAGCTTCCAGCGCACGGGGTCGTGCAGCGTGTGCGTGCGCGCGTTGCGCCAGTGACGGTTGAGGTTCAGGTCGCTGGCGGCTGAGCGCGTGCCGGCAAGCTCGAACAGGGCGCTGGTGGTCTCCACACAGACGCGATCCACGAATGCCTTGGCGGTGGCGACCGCGATCGAGGCGCGAGCGGCATCGTCCTCGGAGAGGGAGCCGGCCTCGTCGACCGCCCGGCGCTGCACCGCGTCGATCGTGCGTCCGGCCTCGGCGAGCAGCGCCTGCGCGGCGCGTACGCCGATCGCGAGCTCGCCGACGCGCTGGATCAGCAGCGGGTCGTCGGCTGCGCGCTCGACCTCAGCCTCGAACCAGGGGCGGCTGGCGGTGCGCACGAACTCGGCGGCCTCCTCGAGCGCTCCCGCGGCGATGCCGACGTCGATCGCAGTGTGCAGCAGCTGCGCGCGGGCGCCGTACACCTGCGGGCGCTCGAACATGCGGTGGTGGGGGATCACCATCTCGGCGGGCACGCTCACGCGGTCGAGCTTGACGGTGCCGCTGGCCGTCGTCCTCTGGCCCATTCCGGCCCAGTCGTCGACGATGCTGACGCCCTCGGCGTCGGGGGAGACGATTGCGACCTGGGTGCGACCGTCCTGGTCCTTGGCGAGCACGGTCAGCCAGTGCGCAAGCAACGAGCCGGTGCAATAGAACTTCTGGCCCTCGAGGATGAAGCCTCCGTCGGCTGCGGGGCGCAGGCTGGTGCGGACGTCGGCGACGGTCTTGGAGCCGGCCTCGGACTGGGCATTGGCCAGGCGCCGCCCGGCGAGCACCTCGCCGAACAGCAGCTCTTGCTGGGCGCTCGTGCCGAGCTGGCGCACGAGCTCCAGGTAGACGAAGTGGCTCTGCGGGATCTGCGCGACGTTGGGGTCGGCGCTTGCGATCAGGCTCACGACCTGCGCGAGCGTCTCGGCCGAGACGCCGGCGCCGCCGAACTGCTCGGGGACGGTGATCGCGAGCAGCCCCTCGGAGGACAGCAGCTCGATCGCGGCCACCGGCAGCCTGCGCTCGCGGTCGCGCTCGGAGGCGCCTGCGGCGATCTGCTCGAGCACGGCCCGGGCCCTCGTCAGGGCCTCCTCGTCGGAGCTGATGCGGTGGGCGCTTGCCAGCTCGGCGGTGCTCATGCGACCGGGGCGGGGGTTCCGAGCGCGAGCGGCTCCTGCACGCCGAGCTCGGCCTCGAGCTCGCGCACGATCGGCAGCACGTTCAGGCCGAAGTAGTCGACCTCCTCTTGGAAGTGCAGGAAGCCGCTGAGGATCAGCCCGACTCCGAGCTTGCGGTACTCGACGATCCGCCGCGCGATGAGCTCGGGCGTGCCGATCAGCCCGCTGCGGAAGCCGTCGTTGTACTGCACGAGGTCCTTGAACTCGGAGTCCTGCCACATGCCGCGTCCGTCGGACGTCGATTGCCCGGCCTGCTTGACGGCGGCGCCGAAGCCCTCGACGGCCTCTTTGTCGGCCTTGGCGACGATCTCCTCGACGACTGCGCGCGCCTCGGACTCGCTGTCGCGCGCGACGATGAAGGCGTTGAGCCCGAAGCGGATGTCGCTGCCCGGCGTGCGTCCCGCTGCGACGGCGTACGCGGAGACCTCCTGCACCTGTGCTTGCACGCCGTCGAAGGAGTTGCCGTTCATGAAGTACCAGTCGGACACGCGGCCGGCCATCTGGCGCGCTGCGGTGGAGTTGCCGCCTTGGAAGATCTGCGGGTGCGGCTTCTGCAGTGGCTTCGGTTTGAGCGTGTAGCCGTGCAGGTTGTAGAAGTCGCCGGAGAACTCGGCCTCGTCCTCGGTCCAGCTGGCCTTGAGCACGCGGATGAACTCCTCTGAGCGCCGGTAGCGCTCGTCGTGCTCGAGCCACGGCTCGCCGAGCGCCTGGAACTCGCCCTTGAACCAGCCGGAGACGACGTTGACGGCGAAGCGCCCGCCGGAGATCACGTCGGCGGAGGCGCCGAGCTTGGCGAACACGCCGGGCTGCCACAGGCCGGGGTGGATCGCGGCGATCACCTTCAGTCGCTCGGTGGCGAGCAGCAGCGCGAGGCTGAAGCCGGTGGACTCGTGCTGGTACTCGGCGCCGTAGCTGGCCATGTAGCGAACCTGGCTGAGCGCGTACTCGAAGCCGCGGCTCTCGGCCAGCCGCGCGAGCTCGCGGTTGTACTCGATGCCCCAGTCGGTGCGCTGCTCGATCTTCGAGACCACGAGCCCGCCGCTGACGTTGGGCACCCAATAGGCGAACTTGATCGGATCCTCGCTTGTGATGGCCATCTGCGGACCTCGCTTTCTCATTATTTTTATTGTTTTTATGAGGATTGGGACGCGCTGCGCCACTGCTGGTGCTCGAGCCGTGAGTAGGAGCCGCGGAAGAACAGCAGTGGCGCCACGTCCTCCTGCGCGCTGGACATCGACAGCGCCTCGCCGAGCACGATCATGTGGTCGCCGCCGCGGTGGATCGCGCTGACGCGGCAGGCGACGGTGGCGAGCGCGTCCGGCAGGCACGGCAGCCCGGGGTCGTGCTCGCTGAAATCGACCTCCTGCGCTCGTGCCTGCTCGCCCTTGGCGGCGAAGCGGTTGGAGTGCTCCCGCTGGCTCTCGGCGAGGATGCTGACGGCGAACCGGGAGGAGGCTTGCACCGCGGCAAGCGTCTCGCTGTCGTGCGCGAGGCACACGAGCAGCAGCGGCGGCTCGAGCGAGACGGAGGTGACGGCGTTGACGGTCGTGCCGACGGGGCTGCCGTCGCTGCGGCGCGTGCTGAGAACGCACACGCCGGTGGCGAAGTGGCCCATCACGGTGCGCATCTCGTGCCTGGCCGCGCTCATGCGGCCCGCTCCAGCGTGTGCCCGAGCCGCAGCGCCTTGGAGAGCATGTAGGGCTGGGACTCGGGGTGCGCCTCGACCTCGATCGGGACCTGGCCGGAGACCTCCAGGCCGTAGCCCTCCAGGCCGATGATCTTGCGTGGGTTGTTGGTCAGCAATCGGATCGTGGAGAGCCCGAGGTCGGCGAGGATCTGCGCGCCGATGCCGAAGTCGCGCAGGTCCGCGGCGAACCCCAGCGCGAGGTTCGCATCGACGGTGTCGAGGCCCTCGGTGTCCTGCAGCTCATACGCGCGCACCTTGTTGAGCAGGCCGATGCCGCGCCCCTCCTGGGCGAGGTAGATGATCGCGCCGCGGCCCTCGGCGGCGACGAGGCGCATCGCCTCCTGCAGCTGCGGGCCGCAGTCGCAGCGCAGCGAGCCGAACACCTCGCCGGTGACGCACTCGGAGTGCACGCGCGTGAGCACGTCGGGCACGCCTGCGACCTCGCTGTAGACGAGCGCGAGGTGTTGGCCGCCGTCGTGCAGCGAGCGGTAGCCGTGCAGCTGGAAGACGCCGAATGGCGTGGGCAGGCGCGCGCCGGCGACGCGCTCGACGAGGCTCTCGCGCTGGCGGCGATGCGCGATCAGCTGCGCGACGGTGATCATCTTCAGGTCGTGGCGGCGCGCATACGGAACCAGGTCGCCGACGCGCGCCATCGTGCCGTCCTCGTTGAGGATCTCGCAGATCACGCCCGCCGGCACCACGCCCGCGAGGCGCGCGAGGTCGACCGCCGCCTCGGTGTGTCCGGAGCGCTCGAGCACGCCGCCCTTGCGCGCGCGCAGCGGGAACACGTGCCCGGGCTGGACGAGATCCCCGGCGCCGCGCTCGGGGTCGATCGCGGTCTGCACGGTACGCGAGCGGTCGTACGCGGAGATGCCGGTCGTGACGCCGTCACGCGACTCGATCGAGACGGTGAACGCAGTCCCGTGCAGCGACTCGTTGCGGCGCGTCATCGGACGCAGCCCGAGCTCGTCGCAGCGCTCGGCGCTGAGCGCGAGGCAGATCAGCCCGCGTGCCTCGCGGGCCATGAAGTTGATCGCCGCGGGCGTCGCGAACTGCGCTGCCATCACGAGGTCGCCCTCGTTCTCGCGCTCTTCGCCATCGCAGACGATCACGGTGCGGCCCGCGCGGATGTCCTCGAGCGCGTCGTCGATCGTGTCGAACGGGCGGGTCATGCGCGGCGGCTGGTGGGCATGGCGTTCACGAACACGAGGATGGTGGCTGCGAGGGGCGTGGTCAAATAGGGATCGTGGAGCGGGTGATAGGGCGCGCCTTTCACCCTTGTGCGGCGGCGGCATACGCGACAGCCTCCTCTGTGAACAGCCGATGGAGGTCGCGCGTGGCCCGCGTGGGCGTGCCGGAGCGTCGGCGCTGCACCACCAGGCGCACGCCTGTGTCGTCGTCTGCGAGCTTGCGCGCGGTGATCGCGCCGCGCTGCTCGAGCGGGTCTCCGAACACGCTGTAGCTCGGGAGCACGGTGACGCCGAGCCCAGCGGCGACCATCAGCTTGCCCATCTCGGCGCCGTCGGCGGAGAAGGAGACGGAGGGCTTCTCACCGTCGAGCAGGCGGTTGATGTAGCGGTGCATGGCATACCCCGAGCGCATCGTGATCAGTGGCTGTGCGATCAGATCGGCGGTGCTCACCGATCGGAGCTCGGTGAGCGGGCTGTCGCTGTGGACGCACACGACGGGGTGGCCGCGCAGCAGCTCGACGGTGTGCAGCTCGGGCGTGACCTCGTCGCCGTCGAGGTAGTTGACGAGCCCGAGGTCGAGGCCGCCTTCCAGCAGCGAGCGGTGCAGGAGCTGCTGCTGGACCAGCACGACGTCGACCTGCGTGGTGGGATGCGTCTCGCGGAACGCGCGGATCGTGGCGGTGAGCAGCGGCGAGGTGGCGGCGCTGACAGTTCCGAGCCTGACCGTGCGGCTGCTCTCGTGCTGCTCGTCAGCGGCGGCGCGCAGGCGCTGGGCGGCCTCGATCACGTCGAGCAGGTGCGGCAGCAGCTCGCGTCCCTCGGCGCTGACGATGGCGCCGGTGCGCTGGCGGTCGAGGATGTTGACTCCGAGCTCGGCCTCCAGCTTGCGCACGGTCTCGCTGAGCGCGGGCTGGGAGATGTGCAGCTCCTCGGCGGCGCGCCGGAACGACCCAAAGCGCGCAGCCGCAGCCGCATATTCGATCTGCTCGATGCGCATGGCGCCGCGTTGTCAACAATTTCTATCAAGAAGCTGGTAAATAATCGCGCAAGCGTACCACGGATCAGGCCCCCGATAGGACATGGCTATCGGGGGTCCGCGAATGTCTATTGGACGGCGGCCCACTCGCGAGCGATGCTTTGCGAGCTTTTCCGACCGGATTTATCGAGAATGCCTCGTGGGGGCGTTCGCGAAAGGAGCCCGCCCCGATGATCGAGGTAACCGCACTGACCAAACGCTACGGATCGCTGACCGTCCTCGACGGCGTCGACTTCGCGGTGCAGGCAGGGGAAATCGCTGCGGTGGTCGGACCCAGCGGCGCCGGCAAGAGCACCCTGGCGCGCTGCATCAACCTGCTCGAGAAGCCGACCTCGGGCTCGATCCTCGTCGACGGCAAGGACCTCACGCGTCTGTCGCGACGTGAGCTGCGCAGCGCCCGCCGCGCGATCGGCACGGTGTTCCAGTCCGCGAGCCTGCTGCAGCGATTGACGGCTGCAGAGAACGTGGAGCTGCCGATGCGCTATCTCGACATCTCCCACTCGGAGCGCGTCAGCCGTGTACGCGAGCTGCTCGACCGGGTGGGGATGCTGCATCGCGCCAACCACTATCCATCGCAGCTGTCAGGTGGGCAGCAGCAGCGGATCGGCCTCGCGCGCGGGCTTGCGCTGAAACCGTCGGTGCTGCTCGCAGACGAGCCCACCTCGGGCCTCGACCCGCAGACGACCTCCTCGATCCTGAAGCTGCTCGCGGAGCTGCGCGACGAGCTGCGGGTCGCAGTCGTGCTGATCACACACGAGATGGACGTGGTGCGCAACGTGGCAGACAGCGTTGCAAGGCTCCACGAAGGGAAGATCATCGAGCGCGGGCCGGTCGCTGAGGTGGTGCGCTCCTCGGACTCGGAGCTCGCGCTAGCGTTGCTGCCGCTGCCCCCCGGACCAGCGCCGCTGCACGAGTCCGAGGTGTGGCAGTTGCGCTACGAGCGCCCCGACGTCGACCCGGCCTGGCTCACTTCGATCGGCCGCGAGCTCGACACCGACATCGCCGTGCTGGCGGGGCTGATCGAGACGATCGACGACGGCGCCGCCGCCGGGCGCGTGACCGTGCGCATCGAGCGCCCGCTGGCGGCCGCCGAGGTGCGAGCGGCGTTCGCTGCGCGCGGCATCCACGCCACGCAGGGGAGCGTCGAGCGGGCCGACGTGCTCGAGCCCGAGGAGCCGCATGCGGCGCTCATCAGGAGCGCCGCATGATCATCGCCACCGCCACGCCCTGGTCCGGAGTCTCCTCGCTGTTGCTGCCCGCGCTCGGGCAGACGGCTGCGATGGTCGGCATCGTGATGAGCATCGTCGTCGCGCTCGGCCTGCCGCTCGGGCTGCTGATCTTCAACACCTCGCCGCGCGGGCTCACACCGCACGCGACGGTGCACGCGTCGATCAGCTGGATCGCCAACCTCGGGCGCTCGCTGCCGTTCCTCGTGCTGATGGCTACGGTGATCCCCTTCACGCAGCTGGTGGTGAACACGACGATCGGGATCAAGGCGGCGATCATCCCGATGTCGCTCGCCGGCATCCCGTTCTTCGCGCGGCTGGTGGAGAACGCGATCCGCGAGATCCCGCGCACGCGTCTCGACGTCGGCATCGCCTCCGGCGCGAGCGTCCTGCAGGTGATCAGGACGATCCAGCTCACCGAGGCGCTCCCGGGGATCGTCGCGGGGCTCTCCCTGAACGTGATCGCGATGATCGAATACTCGGCGATCGCGGGGGCGATCGGGGCCGGCGGCCTCGGCTACCTGGCCGTCAACTACGGCTATGAGCAGTTCGACAGCCACATCATGATCAGCTGCATCGTCCTGCTCGTGCTGATCGTCCAAATCGTGCAGTTCGGCGGCGACCGCATCGTCCGGTCGCTCACACACTGACCAGCAAAGGAGCAGACCAATGTCGACCGATGTGAAGACCAGACCACCGACCCCGCGGATACCACCCGAGGACTTCCAGCTGCGTGGAGGTAAGAACCGCCGTAACTGGCTCGCGGCAGCCGCGGCGCTGGTGGTGATCGTCGTCCTGCTCGTCGTGCTGCTCTCGAAAGGATCGTCGGGAAAAACCGTCAGCGGAAGCCATTTCGGCACCACGCTTCCCGTCGCGTACGAAGCCTCCAGCAGCTCCGAGCGTGCGCTGCTGGTGTGGCTGAACCAGGCGATCGCCCCCACCTACGGGATCAAGATCGAACCGGTCGGGATCCAGGACGGCAACCAGCTCGACGAAGCCACCGCCCACGGCCAGTTTGCCGCGAACATCTACCAGCACATCCACTGGCTCAACGAGGTCGTGCAGTCCACGGGAATGAAGCTCACGGCGATCGGGCCGGTGTTCCAGTGGGCGTATTCGGTGTACTCGTCGAAGTACCCGAGCCTGTCGGCGCTGCCGAGCGGGGCGCAGATCGCGCTGCTGAACGATCCCGCGAACACGGCGCAGGCGCTGTGGCTTTTGGAGCGGGCGGGCGAGATCACGTTCAAGCCGGGAACGGTCCCGTGGTCGGCGACCACCAGTGACATCGCCTCCAACCCGCACAGGCTGCGCTTCGTGTTCGTCGACTACGGCGCCGGGCCGCGCACGCTCAGCTCGGTGGACGCCGTGATCGCCTACAACATGCAGTTCATCGCAGCGGGCACGCCGACGAAGGACAGGATCTACGCGCCGCCCGCACCGCGCAGCTTCGCCGGCCAGCTGGTCGTGGGCGACGCGTATCGCAACGACCCGCAGGTGAAGAAGCTGATCAAAGTGTTCTTCGACCCGCGCGTCCAGCCGTATCTGCGCACCACCGGCAACCCGGCGTTGAAGGAACAGCTGAGCCCGGTCGCGGCTCCGGAAGCGGAAGCGTAAGCCGCCTACGCATCCCGCCGGGTCTCCAGCGAGCCCCCGCTAAAGCCGGCAGTCGCAGCGGCGGCGGGGGCTCGACTCGCATTCAGGTTTCTTTCAGGCTCGCGCGTCAGCATGGCGCTATGAAGCTGCTGGTCGTCGACGACGACCCCTCGGTCCGGGAAGCGCTGGCGCTGATACTCGACCATGACGGGTTCTCGGTCAGCACGGCGGTGGATGGCCGCGAGGCGATCCGCACGCTCGCGCTCGCCGCGCCCGATGCCGTGATCCTCGACGTGCTGATGCCCGGCCTCGACGGCCTCGAGGTCTGCCGGCGGATTCGCGCGACCGGCGATCGCACGCCGGTGCTGATGCTGACCGCGCGCGCGACGGTCTCAGAGCGCGTCGCGGGCCTCGAGGCGGGCGCCGACGACTACCTGGTCAAGCCGTTCGCGCGCGAGGAGCTGATCGCGCGGCTGCGCGCGCTGCTGCGTCGCACCGGATGGGAGGGCGCGGACGAGACGCTGCGCTTCGAGGAGCTCGAGCTCGACCCGCTCGCGCACGAAGCACGCCGCGGTGAGCGGGTGCTCGAGCTGACGCGAACCGAGTTCCTGCTGCTCGAACTGCTGATGCGCCACCCGCGCCAGGTGCTCTCGCGCGCGACGATCTTCGACCGTGTGTGGGGCTATGACTTCGGCCCCGCCTCGAACTCGCTCGAGGTATATGTTGGCTATCTGCGCCGCAAGACCGAGGCCGACGGCGAGCCGCGCCTCGTGCACACAGTTCGCGGCGTCGGCTACGCGCTGAGGTCGCCGGCGCGATGAGCTTTCGCCGGCGCATGGTGCTGCTCGCGGCCGGCGCAGTGGCCGCCGCGGTCGTGCTCGTCTCTGTGGTCGTCTACGTGGCGACGCGCAACGAGCTGATCGCGCAAACGGACTCGAGCCTGCGCGAGAAGCTCATACCGGGCGAGCCGCAGTCTGTGCAGATCACGAGCGAGAAGTTTGCGCGCACCGCTGGATCGGCGGGCGCCTCGAGCAAGCAGGGTTCTGGCGAAGCACGTCTGCCTGGGGAAGCCGGCTCCGTCAAGGGCAGCACCGTTGTCGCAGGCAGTGGCTTTGGTCGCGCCATTCCGGCGCCGCCGGCCGCGGACGGCGGGATCGCAAGCCTCGTGCTGCCAACCCCCAGGCTGGGCGGCGCCTCAGGCTATGTCCAGCTCTATAGATCCAACGGCGATGTGCTGCGCTCCGAGCGTGTGGGCTCAGCGCTCCCGATCACCGCTGCTGCGCGCGCCGTCGCAGCTGGCCGCCGTCCGGCGTTCTTCAGCGACGCGACCGTCGCCGGCACGCGTGTGCGAGAGCTGACCGAGCGCGCACCCGAAGGCGGCGTGTGGCAGGTCGCGCTGCCGCTCAGCGACGTCGAAAGCACACTCACGCACCTGAAGCTGGTGCTAGCGATCGTGTCGCTGGGAGGGATCGCGCTCGCGGCGCTGCTCGGCCTGCTCGTCTCACGCGCGGCGCTCGTACCGGTGCGCCGGCTGACCGGCGTCGCCGAGCGCGTGGCGCGCACGCAGGATCTCGGCCACCGCATCCAGGCTCGGCAGCACGACGAGCTCGGGCGGCTGGCGGCGAGCTTCAACACGATGCTCGCGGCGCTCGAGCGCTCGCGGCTGTCCCAACGCCAGCTCGTGTCCGACGCCTCGCACGAGCTGCGCACGCCGCTGACGAGCGTGCAGGCGAACCTCGATGCGCTCGCGCTCGGCGATGAGCTGACGCCGACCGAGCGCGCTCGCGCGGTCGCCTCCGCGCAGGCGCAGCTTCGCGAGCTGACGGTGCTCTTGGGGGACATGGTCGATCTCTCCAAGACCGACGTCGAGGACGTCGAGGTCGAGGACGTGCGCCTCGACCTCGCCGTCGCCGACGCGCTGCGGCGCGCGCGGCTGCACGCGCCGGACTGCGACTTCAGGCTGGACGCCGAGCCGTGCATCGTGCGCGCCTCACCGTCGCGGCTGGATCGCGCGATCGCGAACCTGCTCGACAACGCCTGCAAATGGAACCCGTCGCCGTCCGCGGGACCTGTCGAGGTGCGCGTGCGCGATGGGCGCCTGGAGGTCCGCGACCACGGCCCCGGGTTTGCCGCCGAGGATCTCCCGCGCGTGTTCGACCGCTTCTTCAGGGCCCCCGCCGCGCGTGCGCGTCCAGGCTCGGGCCTGGGGTTGGCGATCGTGCGGCAGATGGCCGAGACTCACGGCGGCTCGGTGCAAGCCGCCAACGACCGCGACGGCGGTGCGCGGCTGACGCTCGAGCTGCCGCCGCTCACGATGACGCCGTCTGAGTCCGCCTCCCACGCGGATCTCGCCGTCTGATCGCCAGGGCCGTCTCCAGTCTGACGGCCACCTCACGCTTGCGTGGCGAAGAGTCTCTGGTGATCTGCATGGTCTTCTCCGTCACGCGCCAGGCATCTGAAAGTAGTGGCCTTCGTCGAGGTCGTCGATCAGCCCAGGCTGGGTCGGCTGCCAGCCCAGCAGCTCGCGGGTCAACGCACTCGACGCCGGGGCGTCCAGCCCGAGAAAGCCGCCCATCCAGCTGAAGTGCTCGCCGGCGTCCTCAGGCGCGATCGAGACCATCGGCAGCTCCAGATGGCGGCCGATCACCTCAGCGACCGCGCGGATCGGCACGCCTTCGTCCGCGACCGCGTGCAGCGCCGAGCCGGCCGGGGCCTGCTCGACCGCGAGGCGGAACAGGCGCGCGGAATCGCGCCGGTGCACGGCGGGCCAGCGGTTGGCGCCGTCGCCGATGTAGCCGGAGACGCCTTTCTCGCGGGCGATGCCCACCAGGGTCGCGATGAAGCCGTTGTCTCCCTCGCCGTGATTTGTCGGTGGGAGTCGCATGACCGACGAGCGAATGCCGCGGGAGGCGAATGCGAGCGTCAACTGGGCGGTCGCCAGCCGAGCCGCCGGCCCGGTGCCCATGGCGGTCACTTGCGGGTCGGGCTCGCGACCGTCCAGCTCACTCGCCACGCGCCCCGGCGCGAGCCCGAGCAGACCTGAGGCGAGGACAAAGGGTCGGTCCGAGCCCTCGAGCGCTTCGCCGAATGTCTCGACGGCGCGGCGATCCGCATCGGCGGCGCCCTCGAAGTCCCCAGAGAACGCTAGGTCGTGCTTGAACGCGAGGTGGATCACACCATCTGAAGCGGCTGCTGCGCTGCGAAGGCCGTCGAGATCGTCGAGCGTGCCGCGGTGCACCTCTGCCCCGGCGCCGATGAGGGCGGCCTCAGATGCCTCCGAGCGGGCAAGCCCGACGACCTGATGGCCCGCATCGATCAGCTCGGGAACTACGGCGGAGCCGATCCAGCCGGATGCGCCGGTGACGAAGATACGCATGTGAAGACCTCCCAGTCGCTCGACTGTCCCCAGGATCGAGGACAGTACGATGTCAGTTACTGTCATCAGCCTAGCACGGTTGATGTCAGCGACTGTCGTCAGCTAGGATCGGCGCATGGGTAGATGGGAGCCAGACGCGCGCGGCCGGCTCATGCAGGCAGCCTTCGCGCTCTATCGCGAGCGTGGGTTCGAGCGGGTCACGGTGGCGGAGATCGCCGCCAGGGCAGGGCTCACGGAGCGGACCTTCTTCCGGCACTTCGCCGACAAGCGCGAGGTTCTGTTCGCGGGAGCGGACGTCCTGCGAGAGCTGCTCGTCAGCACGGTCGTCAAAGCGCCTGCTGCCGCGGCGCCCATCGATGCGGCCACAGCGGGCCTCGAGGCCGCCGGCGCCGCCATCCAGGAGGGGGGAGAGCTCCCGCGAGAGCGCCAGGCGATCATCTCTTCGAGCGCGGAGCTGCAAGAGCGCGAGCTGATCAAGCTCGCGTCGCTGGCGTCCGCGCTCGCCGGCGCGCTGCGCGAGCGCGGCGTCGAAGATCCGGCCGCGAGTCTCACCGCCGAGGCGGGGATCGCTGTCTTCAGGGTCGCCTTCGAGCGCTGGGTCAACGCGGCCGACCAGCAGGATCTGCCCGGCCTGATTCGCAAGTCGCTCGACGAGCTAAAGGCCGTGATCGCCGGCCGATAGCCGCTGTTCGTTCGGTGCCGCGTGCGCGACCGGGCTCGAATGGCGTTTGAGCGATCGTATTGAGCGGCCGCTTTGAGCAAGTGCTAAACTAAATGCGATGAAGCCTCGAAATGACACGAAGCTGCAGATCGTCGAGGCCGCGATTCGCACGCTGAAGACGCACGGATTCGCTGGCGCGAGCGCACGCGCTGTCGCTCACGAGGGAGATTTCAACCAGGCTTTGATCTTCTACCACTTCGGCAGCGTGCGAAATCTGCTGCTTGCGGTGCTCGATCTGGTCAGCGAGCGACGGATGAGCGAGTACGGTCCCGCGCTCGAGGCGGCGCGCACCCCGTCTGAGCTGGCGCAGCTGGCGCGAACGATCTACGCCCGCGATCTCGAACACGGCTACATCACGGTGCTCGGCGAGATGGTCAGTGGCGGCGTCAGCGATGCGAGCCTCGGAGCCGAGGTGGCTGCGCGCATCGAGCCGTGGATCGACTTGGTCGAGGGCAAGCTCGAGCAGCTGCTGCGTGGCACGCCCGCGCAGGCGCTCGCTTCGCCACGCGACGTGGCGTTTGCGATCGTCGCGATGTACTTCGGTGTGGACATGCTCAGCCACCTCCAGGGCGATCGCTCGGGGGTCGAGTCGCTGCTGGATCTCGCCACCCGGCTGTCGGCGCTCGCCGAAGCGTTCTTGCCTTTGCAAACAGAGGAGGGGTGATGAGCAACGACACATCGGTCGATCTCGTGACCGGAGCATTCAGCTACTCCGGAAGTCATATCGCCAGGCAACTGCTCGACTCGGGACGCCGCGTGAGGACGCTCACGTTTCACCCCGACCGTGCGCACCCGCTCCAAGCGAGCGTCGAGGGCTGCGCCTACCGATTCGACGATCCGGCTGCGCTGGCTCGCAGCCTCCAGGGGGTGAGCACGCTCTACAACACCTTCTGGGTCCGCTTCGATCACGGACAGACCAGCTTTGCCAACGCGATCGAGAGCTCGCGGATGCTGTTCCACGCGGCCAGAGCCGCCGGGGTCGAGCGGATCGTGCACGTCAGCATCACCAACCCGTCGATCGAGTCGCCGCTGCCCTACTTCCGCGGAAAGGCGCTGGTGGAGTACGCCCTGGCCCAGTCGGGCGTGCGCTACTCGATCGTGCGACCCACCTGGATCTTCGGCGGCGAGCGCGACGTGCTTGCCAACAACATCGCCTGGATACTGCGGCGGATGCCGGCCTTTGCGCTTCCCGGCAGCGGTCGCTACCCGGTGCAGCCGGTGCACGTCGATGACGTCGCCCGGATCTGCATCGATGCTGCGCGTTACGACGGCGATGTGGTCCTCGATGCGGCAGGCCCCGAGACGATGCCCTTCTCGGAGCTTGTCGCGATGGTCCGCAGCGCCGTGAACGCGCATTCGCCGATCCTCCACATACCGCCGCCGCTGATGGCGGCGACGGCGCGCGCGCTCGGCGTGCTCGTGCACGACGTCGTGCTCACCCCGCAGGAGATTAAAGGCCTGATGGCGGCCCTGCTCGTATCGCACGCGCCTCCGCTGGGGCAGATCCCGTTCAGCCGCTGGCTCGACGAACACAAGGCATCCGTGGGGCGCTCCTACGCCAATGAGCTCGAGCGCCACTTCACGATCGAGCGCGCCGCGTGAACCCGTGAGCCACGGCGCCGTGCGGCCGGCGATCTCGTTATCGAGCTGCCTGCTCGGCCTCGACGCCGCAGCCCGCGAGCACCGTCTGCGCGATCGCCATCGCCACCTCGCTGCGCTCGTGCAGCGACGGGCCGTAGACGTACTCCTCAGGCGAGTGCGCGTGACCGCCTCTGGGCCCGAGGCCGTCGATCGTGAGTGGCAGCATGGCGGCGAAATGGCTCGCGTCGCTCGCTCCGCCGCGTGCGACGCCCACGATCTCCCGTCCGAGCCTGGTGCTGGCCGCCTCGAGCAGCGGCCGCGTGATGGCGCGCGTGTTCATCTGGGGCCAGCTGCGCAGCAGCTCGGGTGCGACGGTCGCCGCCGCAGAGCATTCCGAGATCGTCTCGAGCACCTGTGCGAACGCGGCGTCGCTCGCGGCGCGCACGTCGATCGTGAGCTCCCCCTCGGCCGGCACGACGTTGATCGCGCTGCCGGCGCGGATCATGCTGGGGACGACGCTCAGCGCCTCGGGCCCATCCGGGCGATGCAGCGCGGCTGCGGCGATCGCCGCCTCGGCCAGCGCCACCAGCGCGTTGGCGCCGGCGTCGGGGTTCGAGCCCGCGTGGGCGGCGCGGCCGCGTCCAGTGACACGTAGCGTGCCCGCCGCCTTGCGCTGGACGACCACGCCCTCCGCGCCCGCGGCTGTGCGCTCGCCCGCCTCGAAGCACAGGCAGGCGTCGTAGCCGGCGAAGCGCTCGACATGCGCGAACGGCTGCAGGCGCCACTCCTCGTCGACCACCAGCAGCACGCTCAGCTCCGCGAACGAGTCGCGGCGCTGAGCCAGCTCGCGCAAGAGCGCAAGCGCGAGCGCCACACCGCCCTTCATGTCCACCGTGCCCGGGCCGCGCCAGCGGTCGCCTTCCCGATGCAGGGGAGCGTGATGGGCGTGGGAGATGACCGTGTCGACGTGGCCGAGCAGCACGACGCGCCCGGCGCCACTGCCCGGTACCCGCGCGAGCAGGTCGGGGGCGTGCCCGGGCGAGGAGCATGGCACGCGCTCGATCGCCGCGTCGCCTGGCAGCCAGCTCATACACAGCCGCAGCGCCGCCTCCGCGCCCTCGGCGTCGCCTGACGGGCTGGAGATCGCGACGAGCGCCTCGAGGTCGGCCTCGGCGGCGGTGGCCATTGCCCGCGCTCGGGCGGACTTCGACTCGCTCAACGCGCGCGCTCGTCCTGGAGAAGATGCCTCATCAGCGCAATGACGATATCTGCCGGGGCATGCCGGCCCCGAGCGAACGCTCGCGCCGCGATCCGCCAGGATGAGCAGCAGATGCCGGCCCCGCGCAACCTCTTGAACCTGAAGGCTGTATCGAAGGGCTATGGCAGCCGCTCGGTGCTGCGCGAGCTCACGCTCGGGGTGTCGGCGGGCGCGCGCATCGGTGTGGTCGGCCAGAACGGCGGTGGCAAGTCGACGCTATTGCGCCTGATCGCCGGCGTCGAGCAGCCGGACGGCGGCGCGCTCACCCGTGCGGGCGACGTCGACGTGGCGCTGCTCGGCCAGCACGACCAGCTCGCCGAGCACCGAACGATCCGCGCGGCATTGGTTGGCGAGCGCGCCGAACACGAGTGGGCTGGAGACAGCGCCTTTCGCGGCGTGCTCGACGGGCTCCTTGGCGGCGTCACGCTCGATCTGTTCCCCGCGGGCATCGACACGCCGATCGCCGGCCTGTCGGGAGGCGAGCGCCGGCGCGTGGCGCTCGCACGGCTGCTGCTCGATCCGCCGCAGCTGTTGCTGCTGGACGAGCCGACTAACCACCTCGACGTCGAAGGAGTCGACTGGCTCGCCCGGCATCTGGCCGCGCGGCGTGGCGCGATGCTCGTGGTCACGCATGACCGCTGGTTCCTGGATGCCGTGTGCCAGTACACCTGGGAGGTCGCTGACGGCGCCGTCCACCAGTACGAGGGCGGGTACGCGGCCTACGTGCTCGCCCGCGCCGAGCGTGACCGCCAGCAGGGCGCGCGCGAGGATCGCCGGCAGCAGCTCGTGCGCAAGGAGCTCGCGTGGCTGCGGCGCGGGCCGCCGGCGCGCACCTCGAAGCCGAAGTTCCGCATCGAGGCGGCCAACGCGCTGATCCGCGAGGAGCCGCAGGCGCGCGACCGCGCGGAGCTGCTGCGCTTCGCCACCGTGCGGCTCGGCAGCAAGGTTCTCGATGCTGTCGACGTCTCGTTGACGCTGGGGGCGCGCGAGCTGCTGCGCGGGCTCACCTGGCGTCTCGGGCCAGGCGAGCGTGTCGCGCTCGTCGGCGTCAACGGGTCGGGCAAGACTTCGCTCGTGAAGCTGCTCGCGGGGGAGCTCCAGCCGACGGCCGGCACGGTCGAGCGGGGCGCGACGGTGCGTCTCGCGCATCTCTCGCAGGAGACCGGCGAGCTCCCAGAGCAGCTGCGCGTGCTCGAGTCGCTGGAAGAGGTCAAGGGCGATGCCGTCCTCAGCGACGGCCAGGAGATCAGCGCGGCGCTGCTGTGCGATCGCTTCGGCTTCCGCGGCGAGAAGGCGCGTACGCTCGTCGGTGACCTCTCCGGCGGCGAGCGGCGGCGCTTGGCGCTGATGCGGCTGCTGATGGCGGAGCCGAACGTGCTGCTGCTGGATGAGCCGACCAACGACCTCGACATCGACACGCTCACCGCGCTCGAGGATCTGCTCGACGGCTGGCCCGGGACGCTCGTGGTCGTCAGCCACGATCGCTACTTCGTCGAGCGCGTCTGCGACAACGTCTATGCGCTCGCCGGCGGCGGGATCGTCCACCTGCCGGGAGGGATCGCGCAGTACCTCGAGCAGCGCCACGACACGCTGGACCAGCCGCGAGCACCCACAGGCGACCGCGGCGCGCTCGCCTCGACCGCGCCGCTCGCCCCTGGAGCGCAGCTACGCGCGGCGCGCAAGCAGGCGCAGCGCTTCGAACGGGAGCTGAAGCGACTGGAGCTGGCGCTCGAGCGGCTCGGCGAGCGCGAGACGGCGTTGAACGAGCAGATGGCGGCGAGCGCCACCGACCATGCGCGCCTGCTCGAGCTGCGGTCCGCGCTCGGTCAGCTGATGACCGAGCGCGGCGCGCTCGAGACCTCATGGCTGGAGACCTCCGAGGCGCTCGAGGGCTGAGCTAGCTGTGGTTCCTAAGCACGTTCCACCCGCAGCTTGCGGTTGCTTACCTTGGCCATATCGCCAAGGGATTTACGTTTCGATCGTGACCAGCGTGCCGATCGGCGTGTACGGCCAGATCTCGGCGGCGGCCGCCAGTGGCAGCTCGACGCAGCCGAGGCTCTGCGGCGTGCCGAACGACGCACGATCGAAGTTGTGCAGCGCGTCGCCGCCGTTGAAGTAGCTGACCCATTTGATCCCAGGATCTTCGTAATGCGAGCCGTCGGGGTTGGTGCCGCTCATCGTCGTTTCCGGGAGATGCTCGAACACGGCGAACGTCCCTAGTTCGGTTTCCGCACCGGAGATGCCGGTGTTCGCGGCCGAGCTGATGATCGTGCGACCGCTGTGCCACAGCGTCGCCGTCTCGGGGATTTCGCGGTGCACGTACACGTAGCTGTAGCCGCTGGTCAGGCGCTTGCCGGCGATCGCGTCGCTCAGCAGCTTGTGCCACACGGTCGGCCCCGGCAGGCCGTCGACGGTCAGTTCGTTTTCGTTCTCGAACTTCATCACCGCGCCCTTGGTGACCTCACTCCATTGCCCCGGAGACCACATCGCCTGCAGCTGCGGCGGCGTGTCGGGGTAACGCCAGCTGAAGCTGCCGGCCGGCGCTTCGACCGCGGCCTGCGCCTCCGCGCTCGGCGTGCGCGCGACGGCTGCGCCCGCAGCATGCCAGTCGAGCGGCAGGTAGCCCGCTTCGGCGAGCAGCTGCTGTAGTCGTAGCGTCGAGCCGGGCGGCACCGTCCATTCGATCTGGCTGGTGCTGCGCAGCCCGCGTGTCCCTGCGGTCACCGCGACGCTGCGCGGAAGCTGGACCCGCAGCGGCGAGTCGAGCGCCGCTCCCAGCCCCGACGGCGTGAACACGATCGTGTGGCTGCTGGTTTCGCGCCACGTTCCGGGTGTGCTGGGCGACAGTCGCGGGCGGCTGGAGCCGAGCACTTCGCTGACCGGCTTGGAGAACGTCAGGTCGATCGGCGTGGCGGGTGAGATTCGTGTGCCTGCGGCCGGGACGCTGACCATCACCGGCGATCGCGAGGGCGGGAACCAGCTGACCAGGCCGGGCGGCCCGGTCTTCTCCCAGCTGCGAGGCGCGGCGGCGACAGCGATCGCGCCGGTGGATGCCTGGACGCCGATCGAGATCGATCTCTGCGGGATGCGCAGCGTGCGATGGAGCAGATGGCCTGGGCTCCCGTAGGACACGGAGCTGACCGGCTGAGCGAAGCTGATCCGCACCGCTGAGCCCGTCGTCACCGTCATCCAGCGTTCGCTCAGCTGCGCGACGGGAGCGTGCAGTGTCAGGTGCTCGCTGCGCTGGCTGCCGAGCGCCCATGAGAGCCATCCCGGCCGGCGCACCACGACGTTCACCGAAACCTGCTCGCCGGGGGTCAGGCGCATCAGCGGCGTCAGGCGCCCTTCGTGGATCGCCAGCGGTACTAGCTGACCGCCTGGCGCGAACGCTTGCACGTGCTCGATCGTGCCGCCCAGGGGCTGCACCGAGACGCGCGCAAGCGCCGTCGAGTCGCCCGCCAGCGTCACGCCCGACCACGCCAGCACCGCTACGACCAGCGCGATGACCACGACCATCGCGAAGCTTGCCACCCCAACCAGGACGCGTGCTCTCCGGGACCTGGCCGGCACGGCATCCTGGTGAGCCAGCGCGCTTGCCATGCGTAGATCCTAGGACGCTACGGCACTGCGAGCCGTGTAATGAGCAGCCGGCGGCCGGACACCACCGTGGTGTGACGCGGATTCGCTCGATCGCGGCGCTCGGCGCCATCCTGCTGGCCGGCGCCGGCCTCAGCGGCTGCGGCGCCATCGCCGGCGACGCCGTCGTGCAGGTGGGCGGCGCGCCGATCACCAAGGCCACGTTCGCTCACTGGATGCAAGTGGTGGCGGCACCGACCAAAACGAGCCCTACGAGCGCGGCCGTGGTCCCGCAGCCACCGCGCTACAGCGCCTGCATCGCGCACCTGGCAGTGGCCGCGGCCAAGCCCGTCAAAGGCGAGAAGCGTCCGAGCACCGCGGAACTGAAGTCCGAGTGCGAGCGCGAGTACAAGGCGATGCAGGCCGAGGTGCTCGGCTTCCTGATCTCCGCGGACTGGTTGATCGGCGAAAGCTCGTCGCTGGGGGTCAAACTCAGCGACGCGGAAGTCAAGCAGCAGCTCGTCAAGGAAAAGGTCGCCGCGTTCCCTGAGCCGGCGAAGTTCAAGGCATACCTACAGAGCTCGGGCGAGACCGTCTCAGACGTGCTGCTCAACCTCAAGGTGCGCCTGCTCGAGCAGAAACTCGAGGCGCGGGCGCTCAAGGGCAAGACCAAAGCCGCGCAGCAGAAGGCGTTCGCGGCGTTCGTCAAGGCCTTCAAGAAGAAGTGGACGGCGAAAACAGAATGTCGCGCCGGCTACGTCGTCGAGGACTGCAAGCAGTACAAGGCGCCGAAGCTCAAGCCGCCGAAGTAGACTGCGCGCCGTGGAGAGGCGAGGCGGCGCACAATGACGAGCGTGCGCGAAGCCGCGTTCGAGCTGTGGCGCGCGCGCGGGATGACGACGATCTTCGGCAACCCCGGCTCGACCGAGCTGCCGATGCTGGGGCCGTTCCCGGAGGACTTCCGCTACGTGCTCGGCCTGCAGGAGGCGGTTGCGGTGGGCATGGCGGACGGCTTTGCCCAGGCGAGCGGCAACGTCGCGCACGTGAACCTGCACACGGCGCCCGGCCTCGGCAACGGCGTTGGCGCGATCTTCAACGCGCGCGCGAACAAGGCGCCGCTGCTCGTGACCGCCGGTCAGCAGGTGCGCTCGCTGATCGCGATGCAGGCCAACTTGACCAACCGCGACGCGATCGAGGTGCCGAAGCCGTATGTGAAGTGGAGCAACGAGCCGGTGCGCGCAGCGGACGTGCCGTTTGCGCTCGCCCAGGCGATCCACTACGCGTCGCTGCCGCCGCAGGGGCCGGCGTTCGTGTCGATCCCGATGGACGACTGGGGGCAGGAGCTCGCGCCGATCGACTACGCCACGCAGATCGCACGCAAGGTCGACGGCCGCGCGCAGGCAGACCCTGTACGGATCGCGGCGCTGGCGAAGCGGCTGCGCATGGCCAAGCGGCCGGTGTTCATCGCCGGTCCCGAGATCGACGCGAGCGGTGGCTGGGACGCTGCGGTCGAGCTCGTGGAGTCCCAGCGCCTGCCAGTGTGGGCCTCGCCGGCGACGGGCGGCGGGCGCATCGGCTTCCCGGAGGATCATCCCGCCTTCCAGGGCGTGCTGCCGCCGGCGGTGGGACCGCTCGCGCAGGCGCTCACCGGCTGTGACCTGGTGCTCGTCGCGGGCTCCTCGGTGTTCCCCTACTACCCGAACCTGCCCGGCGAGTTCCTGCCCGAGGGCGCGGAGCTGGTGGCGATCACGAGCGACCCCGACGAGGCGGCGCGTGCGCCGATGGGCGACGCGATCGTCGCCGACGTTGCGCTGACGCTGCGCGCGCTCGTGACGGAGCTGGCCGCGCGCTCCGCCCGCGCCCAGGCCGCCCGCGCTCAGGCGGGCGGCGAGCGCGCCGGCGCCGAGCCCGCCGACAGCGACCCGGCCGAGCGCGAGCCCGCCGAGCGCGAGCCGCCGCCTGCGCGCTTCGAGCTCGACGCGCCGGCGCCCGGCGAGGAGCTCTCCGGCGGCGAGGTGCACACGCTGCTGGCTGAGCTGTTCCCCAAGGACGGGATCGTCGTGCTCGAGTCGCCGTCGAGCACCGCTGCGCTGCGCAACAACCTGCGCCTGTCGCGCCCCGGCTCCTACTACTTCAGCGCCGGCGGCGGCCTCGGCTTCGGGCTTGCCGCCGCGCTCGGCGTGCAGCTCGCGCAACCGGAGCGTCAGGTGGTGTGCGTGCTCGGCGAGGGCTCTGCGCAGTACGCGATCACCGCCTTTTGGACGGCGGCGGCGTACTCGATTCCAGTCAAGTTCCTGGTGCTGCGCAACAACGAGTACTCGATCTTGAAGTGGTTTGCGATGATCGAGAGCGTCGAGCGCTCGCCTGGTCTCGACCTGCCGAAGCTCGACGTCGCCGCCACCGCTGAAAGCTATGGGGTCCCGTCGAGCGCCGTCAGCGGTCGCGACGAGCTGCACGCGAGCCTCGCAGGCGCGCTCGCACAGGATGGCCCGCGGCTTGTGCAGGTCGACGTCGCCCCCGGAATGGCGCTCGCGTGAGCGGCGCGAGGACCCGCCGTTGACCGCGGCGTCGCAGCACACCGCTGACGCCACGCCTAACACCGCCGACGCCAGGCCTGCTTCCTCGCGCGCGCGCCGCACGCTGCTCGCCCCGGACACGCGCCGCATCGGGCGCCCGCCGGGCGCGACGCACGCCGACCGCGCTCCGGACAGCCTCGCGAGCGGCACGCCGGAGCCGCTGCGCTCGGAGCTGATCGCGCTGCTGGGGGCAGAGCGCGTGCTGGCGCGCGCGATCGACCTGATCGCTTACGCCTCTGACGCCTCTCCCTACCGGCGCCTGCCGGCGGTGGTGGTGATGGCGCACGACGCGGATGACGTCGGCAAGGTGCTCGCCTACGCGCGGCGCACGGGCATCGCGGTGAACTTCCGCGGCGGCGGCACGAGCCTCAGCGGCCAGGGCGGCACGGAGGGCATCCTGATCGACGTGCGCCGCTGGTTCTCGGGCGTGAGGATCGAAGCCGGCGGCGCGCGCGCGAGGATCCGCGCGGGCACGCTGCTGGGCCTGGCCAACCGCCTGCTCGCGCGCCACGGCTTCAAGCTCGGGCCGGACCCGGCGAGCAAAGACATCGCGACGCTTGGCGGCGTGATCGCCAACAACTCCGGTGGCATGCGCTGCGGCGTCACCTGGGACCCGTACTCGACGGTCGAGTCGATGACGCTGGTGCTCGCGTCGGGCACTGTCATCGACACGGCCCAGCCCGACGCGGAGGCGAGCTTCCAAGCCGCCGAGCCCGAGCTGGCGCAGGGCCTGCTGGAGCTGAGGGCGGAGCTGCTCGCCGACGAGCAGCTGGCCGAGCGCGTGCGGCGCAAGTACGAGATCAAGAACGTCACCGGCTACCGCCTGTGCGCGTTCCTCGACGCGGACACGCCCCTTGAGATCTTCCGCCGCCTGGTCGTCGGCTCGGAGGGCACGCTCGCGTTTATCGCCGAGGCGGTGATGCGCGCGCGCCCGGAGCCGAAGCGCACGGCGCTTGCATGGCTGCACTTCGCGGATGTCGACGCCGCTGCGGCGGTCGTGCCGGCGCTGGTGGCGGCGGGCGCGCGCGCGACCGAGCTGATGGTCGCGCCGGCGCTGATCGCGGCCGCGTGGAACCTGCCGGGCACGCCACAGGAGTGGCGCGAGCTGCCGCCGAGCTCGGCGGCGCTGATCGTCGAGCTGGGCGGCGAGGAGGACGCCGAGCTCGACGCGGGCGAGGCGTTCGTCGATGGGATCCTCTCGAGCCACGAGTTGATCCAGCCGTATCGCTTCACGCGCGATCGCGAGGAGATCGAGCTGGCGTGGATGGTGCGCGAGGGACTGTTCGGGCTCGTCGGTCGCCTGCGCCTGCCGGGCACGGCGCTGATCGTCGAGGACGTGTGCGTGCGCCCGGAGCGGATCGCGGAGTGCGCGCGCGATTTGCAGGAGCTGCTCGGCAAGCACGAGTTCCTCGTCGGCGTCGCCGGACACGCTTCAGCCGGCAACCTGCACTTCCAGCTGACACCCGACTTCACCAAGCCCGAGGATCTCGAGCGCTACGAGGCGTTCATGGGCGAGCTGGTGGATCTGATCGTGGGCAAGTACGACGGCTCGCTGAAGGCTGAGCACGGCACCGGCGTGAACATGGCGCCGTATGTGGAACGCGAGTGGGGCGCGAAGGCCACGGCGATGATGTGGCGTGCGAAGGCGCTGGCGGACCCGCTCGGGGTCCTGAATCCCGGTGTGGTGCTATCTCGCGACCCGTCCATTCATCTTAAAGATCTTAAGAGCCAGCCCGCGATCGAGGATGTCGCCTCCCAGTGCGTGGAGTGCGGCTTCTGCGAGCCGGTCTGCCCGAGCCGCAACGCGACCACCACACCGCGTCAGCGGATCGTGATTCGCCGCGAGATGGCGCGCCAGGCGGAGGGCTCGCCGGTGTATGAGTCGCTGCTCGCCGACTATGAGTACGACGCGTTGCAGACCTGTGCCGCTGACGGCTCATGTCAAAGCGTGTGCCCGGTGGCGATCGACACGGGCGAGCTGGTCAAGGAGCTGCGCGCGCGTGAGCGCACCGAGCGCGAGGAGACGGTGGCGCTGGTGCTCGCCAAGCGCTACAGCGCGGTCGAGCGCGCCACCCGCGCCGGGCTTGCGGCAGCGGGCGCGGCAGCTGACGTGGTCGGCCAGCGGCGGCTCGCGCATCTCCCCGCCCTCGTGCGCGAGCGAGTCAGCGCGGAGCTGGTGCCCACGTTGCCCGACAACATGCCTCCGGCGGCGCCTGCGCGGATGCCGGTCACGCAGCGCGCCGGCGCGGCCGCGGTGTACATGCCCGCGTGCTTGAACCGCATCTTCGGCAACCCGCGCGGCGGCGAGCCTCACGGGAGTGCGCGCCCTGCACTCGACGCGCCCGGCTCGGTGATCGCCGGCGCGCCGGCCCCGTCGCTGCCGCAGGCGCTGGTGTCCGTCTCCGCGCGTGCCGGCGTGCCGCTGTGGATCCCCGACGACGTCGCCGGCCACTGCTGCGCGACGCCGTGGAGCTCGAAGGGCTACCGCCGCGGGCGCGAGCACATGGCTGTCAAGACAGCGTCCGCGCTGTGGCGCTGGAGCGACGGCGCGAAGCTGCCGGTGGTGATCGACGCGAGCTCTTGTGCGCTCGGGCTGCGCGAGGAGATCGCGCCGTGTCTCACCGACTCAGAGCGCGAGCGCTTCGAGCGGATCGAGATCCTCGACTCGATCGAGTGGGTGCACGACCGCTTGCTGGCACAGCTGCAAGTGCCACAGCGCGTGCCGCGCATCGCTGTGCACCCGACCTGCGCCACCGGCCAGCTTGGCCTCACCTCAAAGCTCGAAGCGATCGCACGCGAGCTCGGCGACGACGTGCTCGTGCCCGCCGCCACGAGCTGTTGCGGCATGGCCGGCGACCGCGGCCTGCTGCATCCCGAGCTGCCTGCCTCGGCGCTGCGTGACACCGCCGCCGAGCTCACCGCGCGCGCGGCCGACGGCGAAGCGGTCGACGTGCACATGTGCAGCAACCGCACCTGCGAGATCGCGTTGCAGCAGGTGACAGGCGCGCCCTATGCGTCGTTCGTGCTCGCGCTCGAGCGGCTGACGCGCGCGAGCTGAGCTGCCCGGCGGCCGAGCTGAGCTGCCCCGCGGCCGAGCTGAGCTGCCCGCGGGCGCTCCGGACGCGCCGTGCGGTCGCCTCCCGCGCGCGTCGCGCCTACGCCGCGTCAGGCCAGTTGGCGACGCCCATCACACCGTCGCCGTCCGCGGGCTTGGGACCGCCGATGGCGACGATGTCCAGCCCGTCGGGACCGGCCTCGAACGAGCGCACGACCTCGGGTGCGACGCGCACTACATCCCACTGGCGCAGCTCGTGGACCTCGCCGTCGAGCAGCACCCGCCCAGCTCCGCCGACGACCACGTACGCCTCCTCCTGCTCGCGGTGGCTGTGGGCCATCGGGCTGCGCAGGTTCGCGGCGTAGCGGAACAGGCTGACGCCGAGGTCGCGCGAGTCGAGGTGCTTGCGGCCGAAGCGGCCCTCGATCCCGGGCGCGCGATCGCCGACCGAATCCTCGACCTCGAGCAGGTTCACTGTGGCGAAGCGGGACATACAGGCCTCCTTTGGCGCGGCGGACGGGTTGCTTGCGCTTGGAACGTTACGTGCGCGCGCCGCTAGTCGCTGCGCGCCTACGGCTTACCAGCCGCGCCTGGCAGTTTCGCGGCCGCGTCCTCGAGGCGATCCTCGCCCCAGAACAGCTCGCTGCCGATCGCGATCGTCGGCACACCGATCACCCCGAGCTCGTGCGCAGCCTCGGTGGCCTCGCGCAGCGCCTGCTTGACCGCCGGCTCCTGCGTGGCGGCCTCGACCTCGCGGCGGTCCAGCCCGCCGCGCTCGGCTGCGTCCAGTACGCGCTCGGGGATGCTCAGGTCGTGGCCGCGCGCAAACGCGGCGCGAAAGGCCTCGAGCGTGAGCTCCCGCCCGCGGCCGGCGCTGAACGCGAACGTGGCGGCGCGCATCGCCATCAGATAGTTGCCCGGCCATGGGTCCGGCCAGCGGATTGGCGCCAGCCGATAGGCGTGAGCGCGGTGCTCGACCTCGGCCATGCCCGCCTGCCTGCGCGCGGGATCGCCGAGCGCCCAGGAGCTGCGCCCGTTGGCCTTGAACAGGCCTCCCAGCGACAGCGGCTGCCAGGCGATCGGCGTGGAGAGCACGCTCTCGACGCGCTCGGCTGCCAGATACGCATAGGGCGATCCGAGGTCGAAGTAGAACGTCACCTGTGGCATTGGCGCTTGTCTCCAGCTCCAGTCGGCTCCGCCGATCGTTCGTTAAACATAAAACGTTTCACCTGTACGTGCGATGCGGCGCAGTGCTCTATAATGCTTGCCGGCAAGCAATCATTTATAGAGAGGCGTTCGCGTGGCCACCCGCACGGTCAGGGCAGTACCGGAGTTCGATCGCCAGCCATCGGAGCTGGAGACGAGCGAGCGTCTGCGCGCGGCGATCGGTCGGCTCTCGCGCCGCCTGCGCCCGACGGTCGCCGGATCGGAGCTGACGCCCTCACAGATCGCGGTGCTGTTCACAGTCGTGCGGCTCGGCCCGATCGGGCTGTCAGAGCTGGCGGTGACGGAGAGCTTGAACGCGACGATGCTCTCGCGTATCACCGCGCAGCTGTGCGACGCCGGCCTGATCGTCCGCGAGGCCGACCCCGGCGACCGTCGCTCCGCGTTCGTGGCGGCGACCGTCGCCGGCAGGCGCATGCGCCAGCGCATCCACCGCGAGCGGGCGCGCGCGCTCGGCGCCCACGTCGAGCAGCTCGACGACGCCCAGCGCGAGGCGCTGTGGAACGCGCTGCCGGTGCTCGAGGAGCTCGTCGAGCGGCTGCCCGACAAGGGCGGGCGGCGGTGACGCGCGTCAAGAGCATCGGACGCGTGACCTTCGCTTCGCTCGCAATCCCCAACTACCGGCGCTACATCGCCGGGCAGTCGGTGTCGCTGATCGGCACCTGGATGCAGATGGCCGCGCAGTCGTGGCTGGTGCTGAGCCTCACCGGCTCGGCCACCACGCTCGGCGTGATCGTCGCGCTGCAGACGCTGCCGGTGCTGCTGCTAGGTCCCTATGGCGGCGTCGTGGCGGATCGCATCGACAAGCGCCGGCTGATGGTGCTGCTGCAGATCGCGATGGGCGTGCAGGCGCTGATCCTCGGCGGCTTGACAGTGACCGGCTCCGTGCGCCTGTGGGAGATCGGCGTGCTCGCGGCGCTGCTCGGCCTCAACAACGCCTTCGAGAACCCCGCCCGCCAGGCGTTTATGCTCGAGATGGTCGGCGGTGAGAGCCTGCGCAACGCCGTCACGCTCAACTCCGTGCTCGTCAACGTCGCGCGCGTGATCGGCCCCGCCGTGGCGGGCGTGCTGATCGCGACCGTCGGCGAGGGCCCGTGCTTCTTGCTGAACGCCGCGAGCTTCGCGGCGGTGGTCACCTCGCTGGTGACGCTCGACCGCGGCGCGATCCATCCGAGCCCGCCGAGCGGTCGCGAGCCGGGCCAGCTGCGCGAGGGACTGCGCTATGTCAGGCGCACGCCCGAGCTCGGCGTGCCGCTGGCGATGATGGCGCTCGCGGGCGCGCTTGCGTACGAGTTCCAGGTGACGCTGCCGGTGATGGCGCGTCAGGGGCTCCACGTCGGCGCCACCGGCTACGGGTTCATGACCGCGGCGATGGGCGTGGGTGCGGTCGTCGGTGGGCTGTTCGTCGCGAACAGGGGCCGAACCGGCCTGCCGACGCTTGTGCTGGCCGCGGCCGCGTTCGGCGTCGTGCTGCTGCTCGCGGGTCTCGCGCCGGACCTGCCGACGGAGCTGGTCGCGCTCGCGCTCGCCGGTGGTGCGAGCATCTCGTTCATGTCCACCGGCAACTCCACGCTGCAGCTGGGCGCCGCGCCCAGCATGCGCGGTCGCGTGATGTCGCTGTGGTTCGTGGCATTCCAGGGCTCGACGCCGATCGGCGGCCCGATCGTGGGCTGGGTGATGGCGCAGGCCGGTGCCCGCGCCGGCCTCGGCCTCGGCGGCGTGACCTGCCTGCTGACCGCGCTGCTGGGGCTGCTCGCGCTGCGCCGTCTCGCACCGGGCGGCGTCCGCGCGAAGTTCGCGGCGAGCGCGCGCTAGCGATCGCATGGGCGAGACGACGCCTCCTGACGCAGGGGCGGTGATTCGCTGGTCGACCGGTCCTGAGGACCTGCGCGGCGCGTTCGCGCTCAGACAGCTCGTTTTCTGCGGAGAGCAGGGCGTGCCGCGCGAGGAGGAGATCGACGCGCGCGACGAGGACGCGCTGCACCTTGTGGCGCTCGACCTCGGCAGCCGGCGGGTGATCGGCACCCTGCGCCTGCTGTTCGACGCTGACGTCGCGAAAGTCGGTCGCGTCGCGGTGGCGCGCGAGTGGCGCCGGCGCGGCGTCGCGCTGCGGATGCTGGAGCTTGCCCTGGCCGCGGCGCGCGAGCGCGGCTGCGTGCGGGTGCGCCTGGCTGCGCAGCTCGACGCGGTCGCGCTCTACGCGCGTGTGGGCTTCGCTGTCGAGTCTGATCTGTTCGAAGAAGCCGGTATCCAGCACGTTTGGATGGGGCAGCGCTTTGAGGCATCTGCGTAACGGCGTGATCTAGCCGGCGACTCAGCGACAATGTGCGGGATGAGCGTAGCCGCCGTCGATCCCGTCCCTCCGGAGGGCGCCCCCTCTCCCCCTCCCCCAGGGGTCGCCTTCTGGCGGGACACCCTCGCACCGTATGCCAGGCCGCGCCTCGGGCGCAGCCTGCTGGACTTGGCGACCTCAGTGGTGCCGTACCTTGCGCTGACGGCGGCGATGTACTGGGCGCTGGGTGTCTCCTACCTGCTCGTGCTCGCGATCGCGATTCCGGCGTCAGGTTTCCTGATGCGGACGTTCATCCTCTTCCACGACTGCTCGCACGGCTCGTTCATGTCCTCGCGCAAAGCGAACCTGTGGCTCGGCACGGTGCTGGGCCTGTTCGTGTACTCGCCGTTCCTGCGCTGGCGCCACGACCACGCGATCCACCATGCCACCTCCGGCGACCTCGGTCGTCGCGGCGGTGGTGACGTGCGCACGCTGACGGTCGCTGAATATCTCGCGCTGGCGCCGCGCGCGCGTCTCGGCTACCGCCTGTTTCGCAGTCCGCTGGTGATGTTCACCGCCGGGCCGATCGTCGCGCTCGTCGTCGGTCCGCGCCTGATTGCGCGCTCGGCGCGGCCGCGCATGCGGCGCAGCGTGATCGGCACGAACATCGCGCTTGCGCTACTCGTCGGAGCGCTCTGCTGGCTGGTCGGCTGGCGCGACTACCTGCTGCTGCAGACCCCGACCGTGCTGCTCGCGGGCTCGGTCGGCATTTGGCTGTTCTATGTGCAGCACCAGTTCGAGGACGCCTACTGGGAGACGGGTGAGGACTGGAGCTACGCCGACGCGGCGCTGCGTGGCAGCTCCTACCTCAAGCTGCCGAAGGTGCTGCAGTTCTTCTCGGGGAACATCGGCTTGCACCACGTTCACCATCTGAACGCGCGCATTCCGAACTACAACCTGCAGCGGGCGCATGATGAGAACGCGATCTTCCACGAAGTCCCGATCCTGTCGTTGCGCGACGGTCTGCGCGCGGTGCGCCTAAAGCTGTGGGACGAGCAGCGCGGACGGATGGTGACGTTTGCCGAGGCCGGTAGCGGGGCGCTAGAATAGGAACATGATCACGCAGGCAGACCGTGCGGCCGAGAAGCGTCGGGCGAAACTCGAGGATGTCCAACGTCAGCTCGAGGATGGATCGCTGACGATCCGCAAGATGACCGCGGAGGAGCGCAAGCGCTTTCCTCCCAAGCCTGCCGATCCTCGCCGCAAACGTCGCGCCAGCTAGAGGCTCGCGCATCAGTAACCGAGCCGTCTGGCCGAAAGGTATCGGCCGCCTTTAGCAAGCGTGGTCAGCGCCGCCATCTGGCGTGGGGATGTTCAGGCCGGGGTCGGGTCCGGCTCGCGCTCGTTCAGCGGCACGCCGGCCGCCGCGTATGCCTCGGGTGCGTCCAGCGTCTCGGCCTTCAGCAGCGCCTGCGCGAGGGCCTCGAGCTGGTCGCGATGCTCCTCCAGGAGCTGCGTGACTTCACGGTGGGCGGTTTCCACGAGCGTGTGCACCTCGTCGTCGACGACGCGCTGGGTCTCCTGGGAGGTCTCGCTGGCACCAGGCAGGAACGGCCCCTGGCCCTCGTCGGGGAGCACCGCGATCGGGCCGATCGTCGCGCTCATGCCCCAGCGCCCGACCATTTGTCGGGCGATCTGCGTGAGCTGCTGGATGTCGGACTCGGCCCCGGTGGTGATCTCGCCGTATACGACCTCCTCGGCGACGCGCCCGCCGAGCGCCACCTTGATCTTCGCCTGCAGCTCCTCCAGCGAGTAGGACACGCGGTCGGAGTCGGGGGTCGACAGGGTCACCCCGAGCGCCATCCCCCTGGGGATGATCGAGACCTTGCGCACGGGGTCCGCGCCCTCGGTGAGCATCCCCACGAGCGCGTGCCCGGACTCGTGGTAGGCGGTGCGCTCGCGGTCCGCCGGCGAGAGCAGGATGCCGCGCGGCGAGCCGAGCATGATCTTCTCCAGCGAATCGGTGAAGTCGCTCATCTGCACCTTCTTGTGCCCGCGGCGAGCGGCGAGCAGCGCGGCCTCGTTGGCGAGGTTGGCGAGGTCGGCGCCGACCATCCCCGGCGTGCTGGAGGCGATCGCCTCGAGGTCGACCTCGTCGTCGAGCGGGATCGAGCGCGTGTGCACCGCGAGGATTTCGGCGCGGCCTTTGCGGTCGGGAGGCTTGCACGGCCACGCGCCGGTCGAAGCGCCCGGCGCGCAGCAGCGCCGAGTCGAGCACGTCGGGCCGGTTCGTCGCCGCGAGCACGATCACCGCCTGGGAGGACTCGAAGCCGTCCATTTCGGTCAGGATCTGGTCGAGCGTCTGCTCGCGCTCGTCGTTGGACCCGGTCACCGACACCGAGCCCTGGCGCGAGCGTCCGATCGCGTCGAGCTCGTCGATGAAGATGATCGAAGGCGCCGCCTCCTTGGCCTTGGCGAACAGGTCACGCACGCGCGAGGCGCCGACGCCGACGATCGCCTCGATGAACTCCGACGCGGAGATCGAGAAGAACGCGGCGTGCGCCTCGCCGGCGACGGCGCGGGCGAGCAGCGTCTTGCCGGTGCCGGGCGCGCCCGACAGCAGCACGCCATGGGGCATGCGCCCGCCGAGGCTGCCGTAGCGCTCGGGGTTGCGCAGGAAGTCGACGATCTCCGAGAGCTCGGCCTTGGCCTCGTCGATCCCCGCCACGTCCTTGAAGGTGACGCGGATCTTTTCCGGGTCCACCCGTCGCGCCTGTGATTTGCCGAAGTTGCCGAGCGCGCCCATGCCGCCGCCGGCTTTGGCGGCGCGGCGGAAGATCAGGAAGAAGATGCCGACGATCAACAGCGTCGGGCCGAAGCCGAGCAGGATCTCCTCGAGCAGCGACTCGCTGGTGGTCGTCGATTCGGCCTTGATCTGCACGCCCTTTTCCTGCAGCAGCGCTGACAGCTGCGCGCCGTTCCAGAAGCTCGGCACCTGCGTGGCGAACAGCTTCGTCGCCGTCGCCTTCTTGTCGCTCGCCGGGTAGCGCTGCTTGGCCTTGAACTTGCCCTGGATCGTGTCGCCCTTGGAGGAGATCGTGGCTGACGGCCCCGCCTTTGACCTGTTGCAGGAAGTACGGGCTGAACGGCACCGTCACCCGTTCTTCGACCGCGGAGGGCTGGAAGAACAGGACCGACAGCAGTTGATCGCGATCAGCGCCCAGCACGAAGTACCAGAAGCCGCGCATCCGATGCGGTGGCGGCCCGGTCGGGGCGCGCTCGGGCATGCCGCGACCGTCGGGCGCGGGCGAGACCTGCCAGCCGCGCTTGTCGCGCGGCAGCGGCGGGTGCGGTTCGGTGCGCCCGTCCTCCCCGCGGGCGCTCGCGCTGGGGTTGCCTGGCGAGGTCGCGGCCTGAGCGTCGTCTGGCATTGGCCTCATGCTACGCCCCAGCGTTCAGCGCCGCCTAGCATGAGAGCAACGATCGAAGGAGACGATGTTCGAGAACGTGCTCGTGGGAGTCGATGCGTCAAGTAACGAGACGTGACGCGAGCGCGCTCGCCACGAAGCTGATCCTGCCGCGCCTCGCTGCGGCCTGAGGGCGCCCGCTGGCGCTACGCTGCCTCCATGCGCGCACTACCTACGGCCCCGCTTGCGGCCAGCTCGCTGATCGCCGGCTACGGCGTCGTCGCGGCCACCGGCTCGCGCCCGTTCGGCGGCGTCGTGCTCGCCGCCGGCGGGCTGTGCTGCATCGAGATCTGGCGGCGGCGCCATGGGGCGCGTACCGCGGCGCGGCTCGGCGGCGTCGGGTTCGCCGCGTTCGTCCTCTCGCACCTGCTGGCGCTGGCTGTCGGGCCGTGGCCTTCAGTTCTGATCGTCGCGGCGCTCACCGCCGCGGCTACGTGGTCGCTGGCCGATTCCCGCATGCTTGAAGTGCCCGTCGCGCTCGCATTCCGCCAGCCGACGCGCTAGATTTCTAGCGCGATGGCACAAGCGGTCGTCTCTTCACCGGAGGCCGTCGTCGGGGGCGGGCCACCGGCGGCGCTCGAGCGCCCTGATTTTCAGATCGTCCCGCGCGCCGGCCTGCCGATCGTCGCCGTAGTGCTGGTCCTGCTGATCGTCGGCATCGCCGTCAACGAACTGTGGCCGCTCGAGTTCCTGCACGTTGTCGGCGGCGCCGCCTGGACGATCATCGACCTGTTCCTTGGCTTCGTGCTCGGGCCGATCATGGGCAAGCTCTCGATCCCGGCTCGCGTCGAGTTCACGACGCGGCTGATGCCCAAGATGGTGCTGATCATGCCGACTGTCGTGACCGTCACGCTTGCGGCCGGCTGGCAGCTGTCCACGCACCTTGGCACGAACCTGACGGTGAACCCGTTGCACGGATGGGTCGTCGCGAGCTTCATCGTGGTGGGCGTGATGGCGGTGATCGCGCTCGGCCTGCTCGAGCCGGCGAACATCGCGGTGCTGACCGAGCTGAAGAAGCCCGAGCCGAATCCCACTGTGATCGAGCGCTTGATGAAGCGCTTCATCTACACCGCGGGCGCCACCGGGCTGATGCAGGTCGCGACGCTCGTGATCATGACCAAGCTCGCCGCCGGATGAGCGAGCGCCGCCTGCCGCCGGTCACCCAGCTCGGCATGCTCTCGCTTGGCCTAGTGCTGGTCGGCGGCATCGACCTCTCTGCGCATCTCCCCGAGCATGTCTCGCTCGCTCCCGCGGTAGCGCTGCTGGCCGCCTCAGCGCTCGTGTTCGCCGGCAACCTGCTCGCGCTGGCGCGGGTGCAGGGGTTCGCGTGGGCGCGGTTCTTCGCGGTCGCGAGATGGGCGTTGCTGGCCTACGCGATCATCGCCGGGATGATCGAGTACGTGTTCCTGCGCAACCACACCAGCGGTGGTCCGCTGGTCGTGCTGACCCTGTCGCTGGTCGTGTTCGCCGTCAACGTGCCCGTGTTGATCGGCTTCACGGTCGCGCGCTACGACTGACACGCCACGACTGAGATACTCACGGCGTGAAAGCCGTCCAGATCGTCGAGGAGACCGGTCCCGACAGCGCGCTCCAGCTCGTCGAGCTGCCCGAGCCCGAGCCGTCGCACATGCTGACGCCGGGCGCCGGCGTGGTCGTCGAGGTGCACGCGGCGGGCGTCTCGTTTCCCGAGCTGCTGCAGACGCGCGGCCAATACCAGCTGAAACCGCCGCTGCCGTTCGTCCCAGGCAGCGAGGTGGGTGGCGTGGTCCTCAGTGCTCCGCAGGGTGCCGCGGTCAAGCCCGGCGACCGCGTCGCCGCGTTCTGCGCGCTCGGCGGCTTCGCCGAGACGGCGGTCGCGCCCGAGTTCTTCACGTTCCCGCTCTCGCCGGAGCTCGACTTCGCCCAGGGGGCGGCGCTGGTCCTCAACTACCACACCGCATACTTCGCGCTGCTGCTGCGCGGGCGCCTGCGCGAGGGCGAGACGGTGCTCGTGCACGGCGCGGCCGGCGGCGTCGGCACCGCCTCGTTGCAGGTCGCCAAAGGCCTCGGCGCCAACACGATCGCGCTTGTCTCGAGCGAGGCCAAGCGGGCAGTCGCGGTGCGCGCCGGCGCCGATCGCACGCTGCTGCTCGGCGATGGCTGGAAGGATGACGTGCTCGAGCTCTCCGGCGGCGGCGTCGACATGGTGCTCGACCCCGTCGGCGGCGACCGCTTCACCGACAGCCTGCGCTCGTTGCGCGAGGGCGGGCGCCTGGTCGTCGTCGGCTTCACCGGCGGCTCGATCCCCGAGGTGCGCGTCAACCGCTTGCTGCTGAAGAACACCGAGGTCGTGGGAGCCGGATGGGGCGCCTACGCTATGGGCAAGCCGGAGCTCAACCGTGAGATCGGCGCTGCCGTCAACGGCATGGTCGACGCCGGCTTCATCCGCCCGATCGTCGGCGAGCGCTTCGCGCTCGAGCACGCCGCCGAGGCGCTGCGGACGCTGGACGAGCGTCGCGCGACCGGCAAGATCGTGCTCGACGTGCGCGGCGACTGACGCGAGCGGCGACCGACGCAAGCGCTGGCCAAGCCGCGGCCGACTGCGGCTATCCCCACTCGCTTGCCGGGGGTTAGCCGCAGGTGATTCGGTGGGCGCCCTCATCGACAGCGAAGCTGCATCGCGTTCACGATCAGAGGGGTATGAGCGCCACTGCCGGACCGCTCGCCTCGTCCCATCGCACCGCGGATGCAGACGGCACGCCTGCGGCCGCGCGCTCGGGTCCGGATGCAGACGGCACGGATGCGGACGGCACGCCTGCGGCGATGCCCGAGCGCGCGTCCGCGACGCGCGAGGACACCGCGCCCGCGACGCGCGACGCGCCCACGCCCGAGGAGATCCAGGAGCCGATCCTCGAGAGCCTCGACCGCGCGATCACCGGCTTGATCACCGTCGTGCCGCCACTGCTGCTGGTGCTCGCCGGCTGGCAGATGTGGAACCACGAGCTGCGCTGGCGCGACGTCGCGATCTTCCTGATCATGTACGTACCGACCGGCCTGGGCGTGACGGTCGGCTTCCACCGGCTGCTCACGCACCGCAGCTTCAAGACCTCGCCTGCGCTGCGCGGAGCTGCTGGCGGTGCTGGGCACGATGGCGGTCGAGGGGCCGGTGATCTCGTGGGTGGCAGACCATCGCAAGCACCACGCGTACTCCGACCGCTTCGGCGATCCTCACAGCCCGCACGTCGATCATGGCGGCGGCTGGCGTGGTGCGCTGCGCGGTCTGGCCCACGCGCATGTGGGCTGGCTGTTCGACCACACGCAGCGCGGCTCGCGCGAGCGCTTCGCACCGGACCTGCTCGCCGATCCGGTGGTGTCGTTCGTCGACGAGACGTTCGTGCTGTGGTCGCTGCTCGGCTTTGCGATCCCGTTCGGGCTGGGTGTGCTGATCGGCGGCACCGTGGGCGCGGGCCTGGAGGGCATGCTGTGGGGCGGGGCGGTGCGCATGCTCGTGCTGCACCACGTGACCTACAGCATCAACTCGCTGTGCCACTTCTTCGGCCGCCGGCGCTTCGCGACAGCGGACCACTCGCGCAACCTGCTGTGGCTCGCGCCGTTCTCGCTCGGCGAGGCGTGGCACAACAACCACCACGCATTCCCCACTTCGGCGTTCCACGGCATGGGGCGTCGCGAGCTCGACGTCTCGGGCCTGGTCATCGCCGCCCTGGAGCGCGCCGGTCTGGTGTGGGACGTGCAGCGGATCGGCGCGAGCAGGCTGGCGGCCAAGGCGCTCTGAGTCGAAACGGCCCGGCGCATACGGCGCCGTGAGACGATAGTGAGGATGGCGCAGCGCGCTCGACTCCCGATGGATCTCTCGCTCGCCGAGGGCGCGCGCGCTCGGCGTTGGATGCCAACGCTCGCTGCTGGGCTGTCAATCGGCGAATACGTGCGCTCGCTGGTGCGGCGCCTGGCGTTCCTGAGCGCCGTGCTGGTGGCGGCGATCTGGGCGCTGGATGGTCAGGGTTATTTCTGGCCCGCGTGGGCATGGCTCGGTCTGGGCGACCTCGTGCTGCTCGACTTCGCCGCCGAGTGGGCATGGCGCCAGCCGCGCGGAGCGGTTCGCCGGGTCGCCTGCGTGTGGGCGTTGGTCGGCGCAGCGGCAGTGATCCTCGTGTTCACGTGGCTACTGACGTGGCTGCTCGCGGGCGTGCGCACGTTCTGGCCGGCGTGGGCGTTGCTCGGCTTGGCGACCACGGGCAGCGGCTACTCGCTGATCGCTTTGCACGATCGCGTGCTCGTCGCCCGCGGCCGGCGCGCTCTGCGCGCGCGGATCGACTTGCTGACGCGCACGCGTCGTCAGGCCGTTGACGCGCAGGCCGCTGAGCTGCGGCGGATCGAGCGCGACCTGCACGATGGCGCGCAGGCGCGGCTGGTCGCGCTGACGCTGCAGCTGGGGCGCGCGGAGCTGCGCGTGCAGGACCAGCCCGAGATTCGCGGCCTGATCCTCGATGCGCAGCGCGAGGCGCATCACGCGATCGCCGAGCTGCGCGATCTCGCCCGCGGCATCGTCCCGCCGCTGCTCGCCGACCGTGGCCTGGTGGCAGCGGTGCAGTCGCTCGCCGCCCGCTACGGCCTGGGAACGGAGATCGAGGTGGACACCCATCGCGGCCTGGCTCCGGCGGTCGAGAGCGCCGCCTACTTCGTGATCGCCGAGGCGCTCACGAACACCGTCAAGCACTCGTGCGCGCAGCGCAGCTGGGTCGTGCTCAAGGACGAGCACCGGACGCTGGCGGTGATCGGTCGGCGACGACGGTCGTGGCGGCGCTGACCCGTGTGGCTCGGGGCTCGCCGGGCTTCGCGCCCGCGTGGAGGCGCTCGATGGCAGCCTACGCGTGGAGAGCCCCCAGGGCGGCGGCACGATGCTCGAGGTGAGGCTTCCTTGCGGGTAGTGATCGCTGAGGATCTCGCGCTGCTACGCGAGGGTGTGGTGGCGTTGCTACGCGAGCACGAGGTCGAGGTCGTAGCGCAGGTCGAGGATGCCCCGTGCGCTCCTACGGGCGATCGCCGGCCACGAACCCGACCTCGCGATCGTCGACGTGCGCCTGCCGCCGACGTACAGCGATGAGGGTCTGCTGGCCGCGATCGAGGCGCGTAGGCGCCAGCCGGCGCTCGGGGTGCTCGTGCTCTCGCAGTACGTCGAGACGGCCTACGCGAGCGAGCTGATCGGCGAAGACACCGCCGGCATCGGTTATCTGCTGAAGGAGCGCGTCGGTGACGTGCGGGCGTTCATGGACGCCTTGCACAGCGTGGCCGCAGGTGGCACCGTGCTCGACCGGCAGGTCGTCGCCGAGCTGCTCGCGCCGCGGAACGGCGCCACGCAGGCATTGTCGGGCCTAACCGCGCGCGAGCGTGACGTGCTGGCGCTGATGGCCGAGGGACGCTCCAACATGGCTATCGCCGAGAGCCTGTTCGTGACTCCCGGCGCCATCGAGAAGCACATCACGAACATCTTCGCCAAGCTCGAGCTGCCGGCCTGCGACGACGACCACCGGCGGGTGCTCGCCGTGCTCGCTTACCTGCGCGTCTCGCGCTAGCGCCTGACAGGGGCGGACGGCGACCTTCACACGTGATAGAAAGCGAGCACACGAATGAGCGCTCCTCCTTCAAAAAGATCATTGGCGCGGCGCTGAGTTGAACGCCGGTGACTGGGGGTGGTGACGGCCGTGGCCGCTGACGTGCTCGCGCGAGTGCAGACAGAAATCGACGCGCGGTTGCGCACCCTCCGCGCTGCCGTGGACGAGTACGAGCAGCTGCTCAGCGCTGCTGAGGCGCTCGATGCCGAAGCGACGGCCCAAACGGCGTCCAAGCCTGAGCCGGCCGTCAAGCCAAGGCCGTTGGCCAAGGCCAGGCCGGCGGCAAAGGCCAGGCCGGCGGCCAAGCCCAAGCCGAGGCCGGCGGCAAAGGCGAGGCCGACGGCAAAGGCGAGGCCGACGGCAAAGGCGAGGCCTGCGGCAGAGGCCAGGCCTGCGGCAGAGGCCAGGCCTGCGGCAGAGGCCAGGCCTGCGGCCAAGGTCCGGCCGGCGGCAAAGCCCAAGCCGAGGCCGGCGGCAAAGGCCAGGCCGGCGGCAAAAGCCCGGTCGCTGCCGATGGGCGCGGCGGAGCAGGCAATCGTGGCGGCGCTTGAGCACGGCTCGCATACCGTGGGTGAGCTGGGCGTGGTCACGGCGATGTCGGGCGGCGAGATCCGGGAGGGCGCGCGACGCCTGCTGAAGGCAGGGAGGATCGTGCGCGCCAAGCGCGAAGGCAGAGCTGCCTATGCGTTGCCGTCGACGGCATAGAGGGCCGCGCGCTCCGGCCCGAGGAAGGGCGTGAGCGCGAAGTAGCTCAGCTGCGCGGCGGCGGCGGGCAGCTCGGCGATGCAGTCGTTCTCGACGTAGTGATGGAGCACCTGCCAGATCCCGCCGGCGGTGGCCTCCGCTGCGATCGCCGGCACCTCGATGTGGCCGTGGGCGAGCTCATACCCCGGCGCGAAGTACACGGCGAAGGCCTTCAGCGTGGCGTCGCGGATCTCGATCGCCTCGGGACAGGCGGCGAACGTGTCGACAACGCTCAGGTGGGCGTGCGCGGGCTCGGAGGCGAGATACTCGAGCAGCGCACAGATCCCTGCTCGCGCGCCGCGCGGCCAATCGTCCTGCTCGGCCTGGTATGCCTCGACGGCGACGGCGAGCGCTTGGTGCATGCCGACCTTCTGCGCTCCCAGGAACGCGTCGAACTTGGAGTCGTAGATGTCGTAGAAAGTCTGATGCGAGACGTTTGCGCGGCGCGCGATTTCGGGGATCGTGAGGGCCGAGAGCCCCTTCTCGGCGACGATCGCGGCGGTCGCGTCGACGATCCGCTCGCGCTGGCTTTTGACGATGAACTGACGCGGCAGGTCGCTGCGTCCGCTTGGCAGTCGCCCCTCGGCACGCCGGGCGCGCGCGGAGGGCAGCACGGTGGCGCCGTCGCCCGACTCCCGGGGTCGCGCGAGCGGCGCGCCCAGCCCGTGGGGCAGGCGCCGCGGGTAGCAGGTCGCCCATGCGGTGAGTTCGTCGGCAAGCCCTGGGAGCTCGCCGGCACGGCCATGGCGCAGTCGCGTGGCGGTCACGTCGCGAATGCCGCCGATGATCGCCTTGACGGTCAGGTCTGACGCATACGCGGTGGCTGGCGTGCCGTCGCGGCTTGCATAGATGCTGCGCTCGAGCTCGTCGAGCACGAGCCGGCGCCGTTCGAGGGCGCTCGCGCCCGCACCGAAGGCGCCGAGCACGAGCAACGACGTCGCCTCGGGCTCGGCTGCCGCCATCTCGGCCCATGCGCGCATCGCCATGATCAGGCGCTGGTCATGGGGCGCGTCGGTCGAGTAGGCCTCCATGACCGCTGTGGCCGCGTGACTTGCGACCGCTTCGTAGGCGCTGAGGAACAGGTCTTCCTTGTCGGCGAACAGGCTGTAGAACGTCGGCTGGGAGACATGTGCGAGCTTGGCGAGGTCGACGATGCGCACGGCCGGGTAGCCCTTCTCGGCGATCAGCTCGATCATCGCTTTCTGCAGGCGCTCACGCTGGTCGCGCTTGACCAGCTCCGGATCGAGACCGTGCGTACCGGTCGGCAGCGGCTGGTAGCGATCGCGGCGCTTCTCGTGCGTCGTCTTGGTGCCGTTGCCTGCGCTTGAAGAGGACCCGCCGCCTCTCGACGGCGTCTGTCTGACATCGCGAGCCATCTCTGAGAACCCTCCATTTGACTCGAAGTAAAGTCGAGATTATCAAACTGTGCCCATAGTGTAATCTCACTTTTAGTACTCTGCGCTAGATATGTCTCAAAAAGTCAATCCGTCGAGATGCGAGTCTGGGAGCGAGAAATGGGCCTACTGCATACCATTTAGCATCCGGACGGTCATGGCTGGTAGGAACGCCACGGTGATTTCTACTCATGCATGGTGCAGCATCGGCACTCGCTCTCAGCCGCTGATCGTGCGCGAGATGCCGAGCACTTCGCCGCTCGGTCCTCGCGCCTGCACCGCCACGTAGCTCTCAGCGACCGGAATCGCGATCGCGGTCTCAAAGCCGCCGCGCGCGGCGCTTGCCACGGGCGTCAGCTGCGCTGCGCTTGGCCCGGCGAGCACCTGCCAGCTGGCGGTGCGGGTGTCGCCGTTCCAGCTCGCGTACACGGTCAGCTGCGCGCCAGCCTTCGCCGCGGCGATCGCCGGCGGTTCGCTCGGTGCGCCCGTCCAGGGAAAGCGGTAGCTGCGGTAGGACTGGTAGCTGCCGTGCATGTGCGCGTCGAACAGCAGTTGCCCGCCGGCGGTGAACTCCGAGAAGTAGGGCTCAGCGCCCCAGCCGATGAACACATCGCCGTTTTCGAGCGCCTGCACATCGCCCTGGCTCCCCGCGGCCAGCGGTGGGCTCGGGTGGTCGTATTCGGCGATGACGGTGTCGGTCTTGGCCTGCGTGTTGACGGCCAGCACGAGCCCGCGCGAGTGCGCGTGGACCTTCGGCACGCCGCCGTTGTCGAACACGCTGATCGTCCCGTTGGGCAGCATGGTCGCGTCGTGTTGGTAGGCCGTGGCTGCTCCGGCAGTCAGCTTGACCGATGAGTGCCTGCCGCCGATGCTCGCGATCACCTGGCCGGTCGTCGTGTCCAGTTCGTACAGCGCCGAGGTGTTGCGCGCCGATATCAGCGTGCGTCCGTTGGCGAGCTGGTCGATCGAGTTGAGGTGGAAGTAGTCGAACGGCCAGATCGTGCTCGAGCTCGTGGCTGAGCTGTAGGAGTCGCTGAGGCCGACGTGGTCGATGCTGTTCCATTCGCGCCGCACGAGACCGGTCTTCAGGTCGATTTCCTGGAAGCTCGAGTCGGTCACCGCGCCGCCGCTGGGGCCGCCGAGCGAAGCGAGGTTGCAGTCGATCGGGTCGAACACCGTAAGCACCGCGGTGCCCTGCGGCGTGATGTGGAATTCGTGCAGGTCGGCCAGGTAGCCGTTGCCCGCGTGCACACGCCCGATTTGCTGGTAGGAGGTGTTGTCGATCACCTCTTCGCCCTGGCCGAAGCCCTGCGGCGGAATGCGACCCTGCCACCAGGTCAGCACGGGCTGCCCGCCGAGCTGCTGTACCTGCAGGTTGGTGGAGTCCTGGCCCGCCGGGAGCGGGTGGAACCACACGAGGTTGCCATCTTCTTCGAAGATCATCGGCCCGCTCGCGCCGGGGCCGTTGTAGGGCGCCGCGAACAGGTCACCTGGAGCGGACTGCGACGAGCTCGCGCTCACCACGATCGCGGGCGGCTCGAGTTCCGGGCGCGAGTGGAAGTGCTGCATCTCGTTGTAGTCGTGCTGCGTGCTGGCCGCGGCGGCTGCGTCGTAATCGACGGGATCCTGGTGGGCGACCACGAAGTGGTATGCGAACGGCTGGGGCTTGGCGCCGACCTTGACGCTGCCGTGCACGGTCACCGTCTCGCCGGGGTCAAACGGCTTCGGCGTCACGAAGCTGGCACCGTCGCCCTGCGAGTAGGCGATCAGGCGACCGGCGTGCGGCCCGCTCTGCGAGCCGCTCACGTGCACGGCTCCGAGCGTGCTTGGAGCCGCGCCTAGCAGGCTGATCTGCGTCTCGGTCGAGGCTACGTAGGAATCTGGCAGCGGCGAGACCGCGATGCTCGTCCCTGGCAGGATCGCGGAGCGGTTGAGCGTCGTCGGCGTGCAGCGGCCGGCGCTCGGCGCACCGTACGCGGACTGCTCGGCACTGATGCGCCTGGATGCCAGGGCGAGCGTCGTGACGCTGGCGAGGACCACTAGCGCCGCGCCGCCGATCAGCAGGCTGCGCAGCCCCCCGCCCACGAGCCGGCTACGCAGTCGCGTCATCGAGGTCATTTGGGATCGATTCTCCGGCGGGCATCGGTTCTCCTGCGCTTGCCGGCGCTGGGGTTGTTGAACGGGGGGTCGGGCGAGATCTCGGCGGGTAGCTCGGCGCGCGCAATGCTAAGCGGTTGACACGTCGGCGCACTAAGAAGTTGCGAAGATGCGCTGATGCCCGACACGACACCGCTCAGCTCGGAACAACACTAGGAGATGGCGCATGACTGAGGTCAACAACCAGGTGCGGCTCGCCGCGCGGCCATCCGGTCTGCCGCAGGCCTCGGACTGGAGCATCGTCGCGGAGCCGCTGCCGACGCCGGCTGAGGGACAGCTGCTGGTGGAGATCTCCCACATCTCGCTGGACCCGGCGATGCGGGGCTGGATGAACGCCGGCGCCTCCTACATCGATCCGGTCGAAATCGGCGATGTGATGCGCGCCGGCGCGGTCGGGCGCGTGATCGCGTGCGAGCATCCGGGCTTCGCGGTCGGTGAGCACGTCTACAGCGCTTTTGGCGTGCAGGAGTACGCGCTCTCCGACGGCAATGGGGTGATGAAGATCGATCCCTCGCTGGCGCCGCTGCCCTGCTACCTGGGCACGCTGGGCATGACCGGCATGACGGCGTACTTCGGGCTGTTCGACGTGGCCAAGTTGAAGGAGGGCGACACAGTCCTCGTCTCGGGCGCGGCGGGTGCGGTGGGCAGCGCTGCGGGGCAGATGGCGAAGATCAAGGGCGCGCACGTGATCGGCATCGCCGGCGGCGAGGAGAAGTGCCGCTGGATCGTCGATCAGCTCGGCTTCGATGCCGCGATCGACTACAAGGCCGAGGACGTGCGCCGTGCGCTGCGCGAGGCGGCGCCTGCGGGTGTTGACGTCTACTTCGACAACGTCGGCGGCGAGATCCTCGACGCGGTGCTCACGCGCCTGGCGCGCGGTGCTCGCATCGTGATCTGTGGCGCGGTCTCGCAGTACAACGAGACCGAGGTGCGCGGCCCTTCCAACTACCTCGCGCTGCTCGTCGCGCGCGCGTCGATGACTGGCATGGTCGTGTTCGACTACGCCCCGCGCTTCGGTCAGGCGGCGGCGGAGATCGCGGGCTGGATGCAGGAAGGCCGCCTGATCTCGCGTGAGCACATCGTCGACGGCGGCGTCAGCGCCTTTCCCGAGACGCTGCTGAAGCTGTTCACCGGTGAGAACGTCGGCAAGCTGGTGTTGCGCGTCGGCTCCGATTGAAGCATCGCGTTGCAGGCGGCCGAGCGCAGCGATGACGCTCATCCAACGGACATCGAAATGGCCTCAGGCTCGACGGCGAGCGTCGCGGCGGTTGAGGATCGGACTGGCGCGCGGTACACGCCGGCCAGCGGCCCGGAAGGGGCTACGGACACAGGCATCGCTTACCTCGTCGCGATGCACGGGCGCTTCTTCTACAACGGGCCACAGCCGCCACAGCCGCCACAGCCGCCACAGCCGCCACAGCCGCCACAGCCGCCACGGCAGCGGGGCGCCAAGCCGGAGGCTCCCAGCCACGTGCTCGAGCTGATCATCAGCGAAAGCGGGTCGCGACGACAAGCGCCTGGGAGCAAAGGTGCCGGCGCCGCTGTCGCAGCTTGGCCCGGTGACGCAGCTGCACTACCCAGGCGAGCGGGCCGCGAGGCCGCGGTAGTTCAGAAGACCGGCGTCTCTGCGTAGTCGCCGAAGACCTGTTGCAGCGACTCGATAATCTCGCCCTCGCTGGCGTGGGCGCGAGCGCAGTCGAGCAGCGGCTCCATCAGATTGTGGTCCGCGTGCGCGGCGTGCTCGCGCAGCGCGAGGAGCGCACGCTCGACAGCGGCGCCGTCGCGCGCCGCGCGCGCAGCCTGCAGGCGCCCGATCTGCTTGCGCTCGAGCGCAGGGTCGACGCGCAGCGTGGGGATCGGCTGCTCGTCGGTTGCGAGGAAGCTGTTGACGCCGACCACGATCCGCTCGCGCGCGTCGATCTGCTGCTGCAGCGAGAACGACGCGTCGGCGATCTCTCGCTGGGGGTAGTTGAGCTTGACGGCCTGAACCATGCCGCCGAGCTCGTCGATCTTCGCGAAGTACTCGTAGGCGCGCTGCTCCATCTCGTCGGTGAGCGCCTCCACGAAGTACGAGCCGCCGAGCGGGTCGACGGTGTTCGTGACGCCGGTCTCGTGCGCGAGCATCTGCTGCGTGCGCAGGGCGATCGTGACGGCCTCCTCGGTAGGCAGCGCGAGCGCCTCGTCGTAGGAGTTGGTGTGCAGCGACTGCGTGCCGCCGAGCACCGCCGCGAGCGCCTCTACCGCGGTGCGCACGATGTTGTTGAGCGGCTGCTGTGCGGTCAGCGACACGCCGGCCGTCTGCGCGTGAAAGCGCATCTGCCACGAGCGCGGGTTCTTGGCGCCGAACGTCTCGCGCATCTCCCGCGCCCAGATGCGTCGCGCGGCGCGGTACTTGGCGATCTCCTCGAAGAAGTCGATCTGCGCGTTGAAGAAGAACGACAGCCGCGGCGCGAAGTCGTCGACGTCGAGGCCGCGCGCTACCGCCTGCTCGACGTAGGTGAGGCCGTCCTTGAGCGTGAACGCGAGCTCCTGCTGCGCGGTCGAGCCGGCCTCGCGGATGTGATAACCGGAGATCGAGATCGGATGCCAGCGCGGCATCCGCTTCGTGCACCACTCGATCATGTCGCCGCACAGGCGCATCGCGGGATCGATTGGGAAGCACCACTCCTTCTGCGCGATGTACTCCTTGAGGATGTCCGCCTGGATCGTGCCCGACAGCTGCTCAGCGGGCGTCGGTCCATTCGGTCCCACCCCGTCGGCTTCGGCGGCGGCGACGTAGAAGGCGAGCATGATCGCGGCGGGCGCGTTGATCGTCATCGACACCGACACCTCGCCGAGGTCGATGCCCGAGAACAGCGTTTGCATGTCGTCGAGCGTGTCCACCGCAACGCCCTCGCGCCCCACCTCGCCGAGCGAGCGCGGCGAGTCGGAGTCGTGGCCCATCAACGAGGGCATGTCGAAGGCGGTCGACAGGCCGGTCTGGCCGTGCTCAAGCAGATAGTGGAAGCGCTCGTTGGTCTCCTCGCTGGTGCCGAAGCCCGCGAACTGGCGCATCGTCCATAGCCGCCCGCGGTACATGCTCGGATGGATGCCGCGCGTGAACGGGTACTCGCCCGGCAGCCCGATCGGATCCTCTGCCGGTGTCTCGGCGCCAATGCCCGCGGGCAGGTCGGCGGGCGTGTAGAGCTCGCGCACCGGCTCGTCGGAGAGGGTGCGGAAGCCGTCGCGCTCGCCGTCGCCGTCGCGGGCGCCCGGCGAGCCGCCCTGGTGGCTCGCGTCCTCGCCGTCCATGCCGCCCTCGCCGTCCGTGTCGCCCTCACCGGGCGGCTTTGTGCTGATCGCCATTACGACGGCCAATGCTACTTGGCGTTGGTCAATGCCTTCGCTCGAATGCGCTGGCTCGATCAACTTGACCAAGTTGGCTAAACTGGGCCATGTCCTCGATCTATGGCATCGGTGAGGCCAAGACCGCTTTGGTAGTTGTCGCGGCGTCCGACTGCTAGCGACGCGACTTCTTTTCGGTTTCGTCGGCTTCACCAGGTCTGCGTACTCCAGACGCAGTCTCGACCCCGCTGGACACAGAGTCGCTACCGTGAGAGCTATTCCCGCGGCACCGCAGTCACGCGCGCTCGCCCTCGTCGGCGAGGTGATGGGGCTTCTAGATCTGGAGGAGCTGTGCGCCGGTCTGCTGCGCGCTCTGCGCGAGGCGATACCCGCGGAGTGGTGCGCGCTCAACGAGGTTCCCGCCGACCTCCCGCACACCGTCTCGATCACCGATCCGCCGGCTCCGCCGGAGATGCACGTCGCGTTCGCGCGCTACGGCCCCGAAAACCCGCTGGTGCAGTACTACATGCAGACGCGCGACGGTCGCGCGATGCGCATCTCGGACCTGGTCACGCGCCGCGAGCTGTACCTGCTCGACGTCTACCGCGAGGTCTACCTTCCGCTCGGCGTCGAGTACCAGATCGCGATCACGCTGCCCTCCGCCGCACAGCGAGTCCTCGGCATCGCGCTCAGCCGCGCCGAGCGCGACTTCACCGCCGCGGAGCGCGACCTGCTGAACATCGCGCGCCCGTACCTGATCCAGGCCTATCGCAACGCGCTTGCCTACACCGAGCTGGCGCGGGGCGCCGGGCGGCAGATCGTGGTGGCCGACCTACGTGCGCTCGGCCTCACGCGGCGCCAGTCCGAAGTGCTGCGCCTGATCGCGATGGGGCACTCGGACCACGACGCCGCGAGCAGCCTCGGGATGAGCGTGCGCACAGCGCAGAAGCACCTCGAGCGCTGCTACCGCACGCTCGAGGTCAGCGACCGCTCGCAGGCCGCGAAGCTGGCATGGGCGGCGACGAGCGCGTAGCGTGGGGGGCGCCATGCACAAGGAGCTCAGCCGCTTGATTGGCGCAGAGCATGTGCTCGACGCGCCGGCAGCGCAGTCGCCCTACAACTGCGACAGCGCCAACCGTAGGGGCATCGACGGCCGCGCGGATGCCGTCGTGCTGCCCGGCAGCGCCGAGGAGGTCACCGCGGTCGTGGCGTGGTGCTACGAGCACGACGTGTCGATCGTGCCGCGTGGCGGCGGCACGGGGCTGACGGGCGGAGCAGTCGCGGTGCACGGCGGCGTCGTCTGCTCGCTGGAGCGGCTGCGTCGCGTGCGCGAGCTCGAGCCGGGGTTGTGGCGGATGTTTCCCGAGGCCGGCGTCAGCACGCAGGACGTGCAGCGGCTGGCGCGCGAGAACGGGCTGATGTTCGCCCCCGACCCAGGCGCCGCCGAGCAGTCGCAGATCGGTGGCAACGTCGCCACCAACGCCGGCGGCCCGCATGCGCTCAAGTACGGTGTCACCGGCGCCTGGGTCGCGGGCCTGGAGGTGGCGCTCGCGCCGGGAGAGCTCGTGCAGGTAGGCGGCTGGGCCGGCAAGGACGTCGCCGGTTATGACATCAAGAGCCTGCTGATCGGCTCAGAGGGCACGCTCGGGGTGATCACCGCGGTGCGCCTGCGACTGCTGCCCGCGCCCGAGGCAGCGATCCCGCTGGTCGTGTTCCTGCCCACGCGCGCCGACGGCTGCGCGGCGATGTGCGCGGTGCTTGCCGCCGGGCTGCAGCCGTCGGTGCTCGACTTCATGGACGGCGAGACCTTGCGGATCCTCGCCGCTGCCTACCGCGGGGTAGGCGCCGATGTGGGGCCAGCCGCTGCCGGCCGTGCCGGACGCGAGGACGCCGCCGGCCTGCGCGCTGCGGAGGAGGTCATAGTTCCGCCGGATGCTGGCTTTGCGCTGATCGTCGAGCTCGACGGCGCGCGCGCGCAGGCGCGCGCGCAGCGCGATCAGCTGCTCGAGCTGCTCAGCGACAGCGCGCTCGCCGTGCACCAGCCGGCGGACTCGCGCGCCCTGTGGCGCTGGCGTGACGGCGCCAACCCCGCCGTCACCGCTGAGCGCGGTGCCAAGGTCAGCGAGGATGTCGTGTTCCCGCTTGAGCGTGTGCAAGCGGGCCTCGAGCGCTTCGAGCAGATCGCCTCCGCGCACGGCCTGCGCTCCTGCGCATGGGGGCACGGCGGCGACGGCAACGTGCACGCCACCGTGCTAGTGGATCCCGCGAGCGCAGCCGAGCTGGACGCCGCCGAGGCGGTCGGCGACCAGCTGTTCGCGCTCGTCGTCGAGCTCGGGGGATCCATCGCAGGCGAGCACGGCGTAGGGTGGCTCAAGCGCGGGCGCCTGGAGTCCCAATGGGATCGTCGGGCGCTGGAGCTACATGAGCAGATCAAGCGCGCGTTTGACCCAAAGGGCCTGCTCAACCCGGGGAAGAAGCTGGCGCGGTACCCTGCCCGCTCGCTGAGCACATCTACTTGAAAGGAACACCAGCATGAACAAGTCGCAACTGATCGAGGCGATCGCAGCCGACAGCGGTCTCACGAAGGCCGATTCCTCACGTGCGGTCGAGTCGCTCCTGGACACCGTCACCAAGACGCTCAAAAAAGGGGACGAGGTCAGCATCACCGGCTTCGGCAAGTTCTCCGTCGTCAAACGCGCCGCCCGCCAGGGCGTCAACCCGCGGACCGGCGAGCGCGTCAAAATCAAAGCCTCCAAGGCCCCCAAGTTCTCGGCCGGCGCTGGGCTGAAGCAGGCCGTTAGCCCCAAGAAAAAATAAGCCGGCCCGCGATGGCGCTCGTCGGCGACCTGGAGCTCCCCGCGTTCGACTACACCGATTCGTCGCTGCGCGGGGACAGCTTCCATGACGCGATGAGCGCGCTGCAGGCCCAAGGGTGGCTGGCGCAGGGGCCGTTCGGGTACATCGTGCTCGACCGCGAGTCCGCGGAGTTCTTCCTGCGCACCCGCTCAGCCATCTTCCCGGGGATGAAGATCGCCGAGATCTTCGGCGTGAGCGAAGGGCCGCTGTACGAGCAGATGCAGCGCAACATCCTGCACGTCAATGGCCCCGACCACGCGCGGCTGCGCAGTCTCGTCAATCCCGCGCTCTCACCGCGGGCCGTCGAGCGCTACGCGCCCGCGATGCGCGGGTTCCTGGAGGGACTGCTCGCAGCCGTGCCAGACGACGGTCGCTGCGAGTTCGTGGATGCGTTCGCCAAGCCCTACCCATCGCAGACGATCGCCACCGTGATGGGCGCGCCGCTCGCCGACGCGCCGCGGCTGCACCACTGGTCCAACTGGATCCAGCGCCAGTTCGACGCCGCCAGCATGGCCAGCGAGCGCGAGCAGATCGAGGAAGCCGTCGAGCAGTTCTACGGGTATGCCGAGGAGCTGATTGGGGCGCGCCGCGACGATCCGCGCGACGACCTCATATCTATGTTGATAGAAGCAGAAGAGGCCGGCGAGCGGCTGTCCGACGTGGAGTGCATCAACCTCGTGTTCAACGTGCTCGCAGGCGGCGTCGACACGACTCAAAGCCAGCTCGCGCACGCGGTGCGGTTGCTCGCTGAACGTCCTGATCAATGGGCGCTGCTCGTGCAAGACCCCGAGCTCGCCGAAGCCGCAGTCGACGAGGCGCTGCGCTTCGAGCCGATCACGCCGTTCACCGCGCGCATGACCACCGAGGAGCTCGAGTTTCGCGACGTCAGCTTTCCCGCCGGCACGATCGTGATGGTCTGCGCATTCACCGGCAACCGCGACCTCGCCGACGACGAGCGTGGGCCCAAAGGTCAAGACAGCTTCGACATCACCGCCCAGCGCGCCCGCGCCCGCTCGCTCACGTTCGGCGCCGGCGTGCACTACTGCGTAGGCGCCAACCTCGCGCGCCTAGAGCTGCGCGAAGCGCTCTCGTTCCTCGCGCAACGCGTGCCCAGCCTCGAGCTCGACGGCGAGCCCCTGTTCGACAGCATCACCGGCATCTACGGGCTCGCCAAGCTGCCGTTGCAGCTCTCGCTCTGACGGCGAGCCCAACGCAATCTCCACCCACCGGACGTTACCCTCAACCCTTCTGAAGCAGCGGTGATGCGTCCTCGCGCACGGCTGAGATGTTCAAGCGGACGTAGTCCAGTGGCGCGCGCACCCGCTCAGCGACCGCCCGTGCGAACGCGTCGCGGCGTACTGGGGACAGCCGCTCCAGGTGAGCGGCCAGGATCGATGTGCGCACAAACTCGCCGACGTCGTCGGGGAACGTCGGGCGCTCCTCCAGCCAGCATCGAATCGCGGCAAAGCCAGCCTTCACTAGGCGCGTCTCGGTCTCCTCGGGCGTGGCGAAGACCCACGGGGAGAAGCTGATCAGCTCAGGAGCGTGCGCCTGTGCAGCGTGCCCGATCGCCTCACGGACCCGAGCGATGTTTCCCGTACCGCCGCACTGCGCCTCCAGCACTCCGCCTGCTCGCAGCGCCCGCGCCAAGGTCCCCCAGAGGCGGTCGTGTTCGGGCACCCAGTGGAGCGTCGCCGTCGAAACCACCGCGTCGACCGCTTCGTGCAGATCTATATCGAGGGCGCTTTGGCACCACACCTCAGCGCGGTCACCGAGTCGCTCCCGCGCGAGCGCAACCATCTCCTGCGAGGCGTCGATCGCGAGCACCCGCCCTCGCGGCACCAATTCAAGGAGAGCTTCCGTCACGCGGCCAGTGCCGCACCCGACGTCGAGTATCACCGAGTCCGGTGCGATCGTCTCAAGTCGCGCCAGCACGTCAGCGGCCCAGGACTGCTGGGGCGCGCTCGTGCGATCGTACGTTCGTGCGTCCCAGGGCGTAGCCATGTCAGCTCCCCCAGCGTATCTCGGCGATCAGCGCCCCGTCACCTGCCGACGCCGGCCAACGGGTTTTGCTCACGTGCCGTCCCCTCTCCTCCTCCTCGGATGGTGGAACAATTTTGGGAGGGGGGCCTCAGCGGCCCTTCGAGCGACATAAGGGTGGATGGTGGCTGTACTCAAACGGATATCGAAGCCGAGCGCGTACGCCGCGCAGCTGTGGGCATTCGCGATCGCATTGCTTCTCGCAACCGCAGCATCCGGCGCGTTGAGCGCATCCAGCGCGCTCGCCGGCCAGTACCACGTCTACTCCTGCCGAACGCCCAACGGCGAAGCCGCGCCGGCGGATGGGTGGAGCGGGTCCGTCGCCATTGGTGGTCGGACGGACGACTATACGCTCGACACGTGCGCCGAAGGTGGCGCGCTGATCGCGGCGCTCGGGGACGAGACAACCCATGTCGCCAACACGGACCGTGCGACTTGGTCATTCGAAACGCCAGTCGGCGAGACACTCTCGGCAGCGACGTTGTGGCCCGCTGGCTATCTTCACGGTGAGGCTAGCGAGAATGCCGCTTACGAGCTCTTGCTTGCTGGACCTAGCATCACGGAACTGTTCGATGAATGCATCTACGGAGAGTGCGACGGTGTGGGCGACGTGGGGGAACCGATGTCTGGCGCCAACCGCTTTGCTGTTCCCCCCAATAACCTCGGTGCGCATCTGTACTTGAGCATTTTCTGCGTTACTGGATTGCTGCAGGGTGAATGCCCAGGTGGATTCGGCGACCCCAACGGCTACGCCGCAGTCGTCTACCTGTACGCGGCGGACCTGACGCTCGAACAGGCTGCGCCACCGACGGCGTCGAACGTCAGCGGCGAAGTTGCGAGTGCGGCTACGCTGGCGGGCACGAGCGACCTGGCGTTCAGCGCAAGCGACCCGGGCTCGGGTGTGTATGAGGCGGTGTTCAGCGTCGATGGCAAGGTCGTGCAGACGACGGCGCTCGACGAAAACGACGGGCGTTGCAAGGACGTCGGTCAGACGACGGACGGGCTGCCGGCGTTCCTGTACGTGCAGCCGTGCCTGCCGTCGGTGAGCGCTGACGTCGGCTTCGAAACGACGCGCGTCGCCAATGGCGAGCACCACTTGGTGGTGAGCGTGATCGATGCAGCGGGGAACGCGGCGACGGTCTTGGACAGGAACGTCATGTTCGACAACCCCGCGCCAGCGGGGGCTCCGAACGGGATCAACGCATCACCGCAGGCCACGCTCACGGTGAGCTGGAAGGGCACCAAGCGAACGCATATGAGCAGCCGCTTCGCGGATGCGCACACGCTCGTCGGTCGTCTGACAAGCGCCGGCGGGGCGCCGATCGCCGGTGCGCAGGTGGCCGTGTTGGCGAAGCCCGACTACGCGGGTGCGACAGCGGCGGCGATGCCGAGCTTGCAAACGAGCCCGAGCGGGAGCTTCACGTTGCATCTACCCGCCGGTGTCTCCTCGCGCACGCTGCGCTTCCAATACAGCGACGACATCGGAGCCTCGCCGGTGGCCACGCGGACGCTGTCGTTGAGCGTGCGCGCTGGCGTGGCGCTGAAGATCGCGCCTCGCACAGCCAGCGTCGGTCGCACCATCTACTTCTCGGGTCTGCTTCGAGGCGGGCCGATCCCACCGGGCGGGAAGCCGCTGGTGCTCGAGGCGCGCTCGCCGGGTGGCAGGTGGCTCGAGTTCGACGTGATCCGCAGCGATGCGCGCGGCCGCTTCCACGCGAGCTACCGATTCAAGTTCCCCGGTCCCGCTGACTACCAGTTCCGCGTGGTGTGCGAAGCCGAGCCCGACTACCCGTTCGCGACTGGGGCCTCGCCGGTGGAGGCGGTCTACGAGCGCTGAACTCAGCTGTCGTTGCCGCTCTGGCAGGCGATCGCGCCGGTGCCGTAGGCGGACAGGCGTTCCGACACATCTTCGCCGACTGACGGAATTCTTATGTGATGCGAACGACCGCGACGGCTACCTGCTGACTGCGGGCGTGTTACCGACACGGGGACAGCTCGACACGGAAAGGCAGGAGGGTGGGCGCGAGAACAGTTGTGGTGGCAGCGGGGCTCGGTGCTCGCGCTCGGTGGCTCATCGCCGCCGTCGGCCTGCTGGCGGCGATGACGCTGGCCGTCGCCCCCGCCCATGCGGCGCCGGCTGTAGCCATCTCGCCGCTCAACGGTACGCCTGACGCTTCACCGCAGACCCAGATCAGCTTCCTTGGCGTGCCCGCGAGCGAGATCTCGCATGTGGCCGTCGTCGGCTCCCGCAGCGCCAGCCACACTGGCAAGCTCGAGGCGTATGCGAGCAGTCCGGGCGCGAGCTTCCTGCCGGCGCGCCCGTTCGCGCAAGGTGAGCGCGTCACGGCCACCGCGCTGATCGGTCGCCGGGGCCACACCGATCGTGTGAGCACCACGTTCACGGTCGCGCGGCTGTCCGGCTACCGCGCCGCGGCCGGTAAGCCACTGCGGCTCAACAAAGCCGGTCTCGTTCAGAGCTTCGTCTCCGAGCCCAGCCTGCAGCCGCCGAGCGTGCAGGTCAGCGTCGACTCGCCGCAAGCGACCCCAGCCGACATCTTCCTCACGCCCTCGCACGGCTATGGACAGCCGGGAGCGATGATCTTGAACAGCCAGGGCGGGCTCGTGTGGTTTCACCCCGCGCCCACCGGCGAGCTCGACGCGGACCTCCAGGTGCAGAGCCTTGACGGCCAGCCAGTGCTCGTGTGGTGGCAGGGCGAGGTTCCGCCCAGCCTCGGCGTGGGGTTCGGCAGGGATGAGATCTACAGCACCTCCTACAGGCCGCTCGGCACCGTGTCTGCCGGCAACGGCTATCAGGCGGATCTGCACGAAATGCAGATCACCCCGCAGGGCTCGGCGTTCATCACCGCATACTCGCTGGTCGACGCAGACCTGTCCTCCGCCGGCGGCGCACGCGACGGCGTGTTGCAGGACGCGATCCTGCAGGAGGTCGACATCAAGACCGGCCTCGTGATGTACGAGTGGCATGCATACGGCCACGTCGCTTTGACCGACTCCTACTCGCACCCGCCGAGCACCGCTGGGCAGCCGTGGGACTTCTTCCACCTCAACTCCGTCTCGCTCGACCCTTGGGGCGACGGCAACTTCATCATCTCCTCGCGCAACACCTGGGCCGCCTACGAGATCGATCGCCTCACCGGTGCGGTCCTGTGGCGCCTGGGGGGCAAGCACTCGAGCTTCAAGATGGGCCCCGGCACTGGCACCGCCTACCAGCACGACGTGCGCTGGCAGGCCAACGACACGCTGACCGTGTATGACGACGGCGCGACGCCCAAGGTGCACTCCCAGTCACGCGCGATCACCGAGCGCATCAACTGGAAGAGCCGCAAGGTCGAACTGATCGGACGCGACGTGCACACCCCGGCGCTGCTGGCGGGCAGCCAGGGCAACGATCAGGTGCTCCCTGACGGCAACTCGTTCGTGGGTTGGGGCGAAGCTCCGTATTTCACCGAACTTAGCCCCTCCGGCCAAATACTCTTCGATGCGCACCTGCCTTCCCCCGGCGACTCCTATCGCGTCTACCGCTTCGCCTGGAGCGCGACACCCGCGACCCCGCCCGCCATTGCCGTCAGGCCGAGCTCCGCCGCTGCCGCGACCGTGTACGCGAGCTGGAACGGCGCCACCAGCGTCAGCGACTGGATCGTCCTCGTCGGCGCGAGCCCCACGTCGCTGACGCCGCTCGCCACGGTCCCCTCCGCGGGCTTCGAGACCGCGATCCCGACGAGCAGCGCCGCCCCCTACTTCGCGGTGCAGGCGCTCGGCTCCGCAGGCCAGCTGCTGGGGACCTCAGCCGTGGCCAAGCGATAGCGCGTGAACAGCACCCGTACGGGCCGCGAGACGTCGCTGCGCTCGCATCGCTCAGCGCTTCTATGGCTGCGGGCACTGGTAGCGAGGATCCGCCACCGTCGGGTTGCCGCGCACGACGAACAGGCCCGTGCCGTCCGGGAAGCGCCCGCACGGCTTCGGCCCGTTGGCGACGATCGCCTTGCGCAGCAGGTAGGCGTCGCTCGAGCTCATCGCCCGCGGCGTCAGGCCGGGCGGCACCGGCAGTTGCGAGAGCGCCGCCAGGCGTTCCAGCCCGCCCGGTTGGAAGAACAGGGTGTCGGCTGAAGCGCGGTCGAACTGCAGCGCCTGCACCCCTTCGCGACGCAGCGCGCCAAGCACGCTCAGCAGCATCGTACGCGACGGCCCCGTGATTTCGGGGTGCATCTGAACCTCCGTTTCCAGCGACAGCGGCGCGGTGCGGTGGTAGATCTCCGGATGGCGCCCAGGGCAGATGAGCGTGTAGGTCTCAAATGGCTTGACCGGATTGCCGAGCTCGACGTACACGCCGCTTCCGTCCCGCAGTCGCTGGCACGGCGGAGCGTCTCCCGGCTGCGGGAAGTGCCGCAGCATGAAAGCGTCATGTGGGCCGAGCGCGGTCGGGTCGTACACGACCGTCGGCTTCAAGCCGGCCTGGATCGCCCGTACTTCCAAGCCGTAGGTGTCGAAGTCGCCGACATCGCTGCTGGCGGCGTCGAAGGTGATCGACTGGATCCCAGCCCGCTTCAGGCCGCGCATCAAAGCCAAGATGTCGCCGTCGTGCACCGGTCCGCCGCGGATGTAGCCTTCGGGCGAGTAAAGCGTGATCTGACGCGTGTACAGGCCGCTCGGCGGCGCCCCCGGCAGGGCGATCCGCACGGTGTGGCCAAAGCCCGTCGAAACTGCGACGAAGTTGACCGCGAGGATCACGCCAAGCAGCGCGGTGGCGGCTGCGGCGAGCCGCGGACGCGAGCGCGCGAGCACGATCCAACCCGCTGCAAGCACCGCCACGTAGATCAGCGCCGGCTCGGTGAAGCGCACATCCTTGTGCCTGATCAGCGTGATCCCGAGCCACGACACGAATGCTCCGCCCAGCAGCTCGGGGCCGAGGTTCTGCGGAGACCAGCGCCGGATGCTGTCGCGTGCGCTCACCAGCACGCCGACGACCAGGAACGCCAGCAACGGCGCCAGCAGCTGGAAGTTGAGCGCCGCCCAGAAGTACCACAGCAGGCTCGCGCGCGAGAACAGCGGCGGCGAGGATTCGGCCGTCAGCGCCGCGCCGGTTCCGCCCTGCCCTTCCACCAGCCCGTTGAGCTGCGCGCGGTGGTAGATGTACCACGGCAGCGAGAGCGCGGCCGCGATCGCGAGGAACACGAGCACGCCGCGCCACTGCCGCCAGCCGCCGCGCAAGATCGCCACCGCGACCAGGCCGGACACGAAGATGACGCTGGTCTCCTTCGTCATCAGCGCCAAGCCGACAGCAACGCCCGCGAGCGCCGCGATCCCCACGCGCTCGAAGCGCCGCGAAGCGAGGATCGCCCACACGCTCGCAGCCACCATCGCGGCCTCGGGTGGGTCGATCATGAACTCGTGCATCTGTGAGATGAAGATCGGCGTGCCGAGGCCGCACAGCCCAGCCAGCACCCCGGCGCGCGGGCCGTATGCGAGCCTCCCGACGCCGTAGCAGCTGATCGCGAACAGCGGCACGAACAGGACGTTCGAAGTGATGATCACCGACGACGGGTTCTTCCCGCCGATGAACACGCCCACCGCCCCGAGCACGTGCACGAGCGGCGGGTAGGTGTTGAATTCGGTGAACCAGCTCGTGAAGTTGCGACCGGAGAACTGGTCGTGGATGCCGAACGCGATTAGCGTGTGCAGGCCGTTGTCCCAGTCCTGCACGCGCGTGTCCTGCGACAGCCACCAGACCGTGACGGCGATGAACGCCACGATCGCAGCGATCAGGATCCAGATCTCGCGAGGGCCGGACCGGCGGGACGGCCTGCCGACGTCCATAGCCGGCCTCGTCCGTGGCGCTGTGTCTGTCGATGCGCGAGCGGCGATGCTCGCCAACCTACCGCAGCGCGTTGCCAGCTTGTGGGCTCCCGTTTGCATATGCGGACTCGGCCCGGTCTGACACGAACGGGCTGCGACGCAGCTCGCTTCGGAGCTCCGTCTCGCTCAGGCCAGCGCGGCCGTTCCCGCCGGTACGGCACAGGCAGACGATGTGAAACGGGCGCTTGGGGCGCAGCGCGAGAACCTCGAGCCCGGCGGCGCGGCACAGCTCGACGACCGAGCGCGAGACGAATACATGGTGGTGCATCCCACGGATCGCGAGGTTCTCGCGGCAGCGCTGCTCGAAGGCGCTCCGGCCCGGAGCTCCGGGGTCGCGCGCGAGGTCGTGGAGCTCGAGCACCTCCTCGAGGTGGGTGAGGTCGTCCTCGCCCGTTTCGCGCTCGGCGTCGTCGCGCATGTGCTCGAGCGTCGTCGCCGGGCGTCGGTGATCGAACGTGCCGTCGCGGTGCGGCACGACCAGCAGCAGCTGGCCCCCGGGTCTCACCACCCGCTGCCATTCCCCAAGGGCGCCCAGCGGATTGGCGAGATGCTCGATCACGTGCGAGCCGAGCAGCGCGTCGTAGGAGTCATCCGCTACCTCGGTGAGCGCTCCGGCCTCGCCGATCAGGCGTCGGCGGGGAGCGACCTCGCCGCTGCCAGCCGCCGACCACAGCGTGCGCTCGGCATAGTCGAGCGTGTCCAGCGCGCCAAGGCGGGAGTACACGGGCAGGATTCCAAGCCGTCCGAACAGCGCGCTCGGCCCACCCGGCTCCAGTGCGTCGGCGCCTCTGAGCGCATCTGCCACGGCAACGAGCTTGCGCTCGCGCGTGACGGCGCCGATCTCCGCTCGCAGGTGTGCAGCCGCCCCCCGCAGCCGGTCGGCGCTCGGCGCGAGCAGCGAGACCGCGAGCTGGCGTGCTCGCGAGCCTCGAGCGGTGGTGCCGTCGCGTTGGTTCGGGACGCCCACGCGCTGGGTTCTAGCATCCCCGGCCGTGACCGCGGTTGTGCATCTCGTGTGGGGGCCGCTCGGGCCGGCGCCCCTGCGCGAGTTCCTCGCGTCCTACGTGCGCCACCCGGCGGGCGTCGAGCACGAGCTCGTGGTCGTCTTCAACGGCGTCGGCGACGAGCAACGTCCGGTGCTCGAAGCCGAGCTGGGCGCCACGGAGCACCGGCTGCTGACACTCGAGCGGCCTGTGATGGATCTGGCCGCCTACGCGCTTGCGGCTCGCTCGCTCGAGGCATCGCGCGTCTGCTTCCTGAACTCCTACAGCGTGATCCTCGCCGACGGCTGGCTCGCTGATCTCGTCGCGGCGCTCGAGCTGCCAGGGGTCGGGGTGGCGGGCGCGACAGGCAGCTGGGAGAGCCGCGCCGAGCCGGTCGCCGGCGGCCTCGAGCACTGGCTCTACCAGCTGGTGAAGCTGCGCGAGAAACGGCGGCAGTACCCGCGCTTTCCCAATCCCCACATCCGCAGCACCGGCTTCATGATCGAGCGTGACGTGATGCTCGAGCTCGGTCTCGAGCGCGCGCGCGACAAGAGCGAGGCCTACCTGCTGGAGAGCGGGCGTCACGGCATCACCAGTCAGCTGCGCGCACGGGGCCTGCGCGTCGTCGTCGTCGGCCGCGACGGACGCGCCTATGAGGCCGGCGACTGGCCGCAGAGCGGCACCTACCGCAGCCTGGAGCAGCGCAACCTGCTGATCTCCGACAACCGCTCGCGCGAATGGCAGCATGGTTCGCGCAGGCTGCGCGGGAGCCTGTCGCGACGCATCTGGGGAGACCGGCGCGCGTGAAGACCCCAGCGGAGCCCGATGTCGCGATCGTGATCGTCAACTACCGCACCTCTGAGCTGGTCGACACGTGTCTGGCTTCGGTCCTCGCGTCCTGCGGCGCGCTGACGCTCGAGACGGTGATCGTCGACAACGCCTCCGGCGACGGCAGCGTCGAGCGGTTGCGCGAGGCGCATCCTTACGCGACGGTGGTCGCAATGCCCGACAATCGCGGCTTCGCGGCGGGCGTGAACGCCGGTTTTCTGAACTCGCGCGCCGAGCTCGTGGTCGTGCTCAATCCCGACACCGAGCTGCGGCCGGGTGCGCTCACGGGGCTGGTCGGCGCTCTGCTCGGCAAACCGCATACGGGCGTGCTCGCGCCGCTGCTCGAGGACGGCGACGGGCGCCTCGCGCCGAACGGCTACCGACGCTTCCCAGGCCTGTTCACGCTTGCTCTCGACCTGTGTGTGCCGTTCAGCTACGCGCTCTCACTGCTGCGCATGCCGGGGCTGCACCCGTATGCGATGTCGCCCGCAGCGTTGCTCGCGGGCCGACGCCCGGCGCATGTCACCGGTGCGGTGATGGCGATCCGGCGCACGGCTTATCAGCAGGCGGGGCCATTCGATGAGGGCTTCTTCCTGTACCTCGAGGAGACAGAGTGGCAGCAGCGGGTAACCGTGCGCGGCTGGGAGATCGAGCTGCTGCCCACGACGCGCGCGCGCCACTTGATGCGGGGTGGCGGCGATCAGTCGCTGGCGCATTCCCCCTACTTCCTCACGAGCTCGCTGCGCTACCTGCGCCTGCAGGGCGTGCCCGTGGGCGTCTCCCGCGCCGTCCTCGCCGTCCCGCTCGCGCTTTCTTGGCTGACGCTGCGCGCGATCGCGTGGCTGCCCGCGAAGCGAGCCAGGGCGATGGTCCAGGCGCGCGCCTATCGATCGCTGTTGCGCGAGGCGCTCACGGGCGACGCTGCTGATGCCACGCCCGCGCATAGCTCTCAAGCGTTCCGCGCGCCGTCGCCTCCCACGTGAACGTCGCTTGGCGTGCGCGCCCGCGGGCGACGAGCTCGGCAGCCAGCTCGCGGTCGCGCAGCAGCTCGAGCAGCGCCTCGGCGATGTCGGGGACGCTGTACGGATCGAAGTAGCGCGCCGCGTCGCCGGCGACCTCGGGCAGCGCCGTGGCGCGAGAGCACGCCACCGGCACGCCGCGGCGCATCGCCTCGAGGATCGGGATCCCGAAGCCCTCGTTGATCGAGGCGAACACGAAGCAGCTGGCGAGCGCGTACAGGCCCTCCAGATCGTGCGCGTCGACATAGTCGGGGAACACGACGTTGGCCTGCAGACCCAGCTCCTCGACGATCCTGCGCAGGTCGCGCTCGTGCGGCGAGGGGTTGCCCGGCAGCACCAGCACGGCGTCGGGCAGCACGCCAACCACCTGCACCATCGCGCGGATCAGGCGCTCCAGGTTTTTGTTGACCTTCTTGGCCGACACGGTCAGGATCACCGGACCGGCGCCGAGGCCGAGCTGCGCCCGCAGCTGTGCCGCGGGCGTGGGCGTCAGCAGGTCGCTGCCGCCGGATGCGAGCGCCACCACGTCGATGCGCGAACGCGGCACGCCCAGGTACTCGACGACGTGCTCGGCGCCCGCCTGCGACAGCGTCAGGATGCGGTCGGCGCGGCGCGCGACCGGTGGCACGATGAGTCGCCACAGGCGGATCGTTCCCGCCTCGCCGGGGTCCGGCGCGACGATCCATGTGAGGTCCGCGAGCGTGACCACGTTGACCGCGCGCGTGCGTAGCGGCGCCGTCAGCGCGACGCTGTGCAGCAGGTCCACGGCCCGCCCCGCGACCGCCCCGAGCAGCGTCAGCTCCGAGAGCGCCTTCAGCTTTGGTCGGCCCAGCAGCGGGTGGGTGACGAGCTCGATCTGCCTGCCCCAGCCCTCCCCGCGCAGGTACTCGCGCCCACGCGGGTTGCAGAAGACGCTGAACGCCACCTCCGGCGCAAGGCGCGCAAGCTCAGGCACGAGCGCCCGCACATACGTGTCGAGGCCTCCCATGCGCGGCTCGAGGAAGATCGCGTTGATCCCTATGCGTGGTGGCAGCTGCGTAGGGCGTCACGGTAGCGTGCGCACGATGAACAGCGACGCGGCGCCGCCCGGACCGGCGGCAACGGCGGACACCGACGTCGAGGCGCGGGAGGCCGACATCGACGTACTCGACACCACTGCCGCCGGCGGCCTGCTGATCCGCGGTGGCGCGTTGCGCTTCGGCAGCTACGTGGCGGTTGTCGGGCTGTCGATCGCGCCGGTGTCGCTGCTCACCCGGCATCTGGGCGCGGCGCGTTTCAGCCAGTACACGACGGTGATCTCGCTCGTCAGCATCGTCACAGTGGTCACCGACGCGGGCATGTCGAGCCTCGGCACACGCGAATTCGCGGTGCGCAAGGGCGCCGATCGCGACGCGCTGATCCGCGACCTGCTCGGGCTGCGCATCGCGCTGACGCTGCTCGGCGTCCTGCTCGCGACGGTCTTCGCGCTGCTCGCCGGCTACAGCACGGCACTGCTGCTCGGGACCGTGGTCGCGAGCCTCGCGACGCTCGCGCTCGTGGTCGAGCACACGCTGACGATCCCGCTCACGACAGAACTGCGCTTTGGCCTGCTGTCGCTGCTGGAACTCGCGCGCCAGCTGCTGACGGCGATCGCGCTCGTGATCCTGGTGCTGGTCGGCGCGGGCGTGCTGCCGCTGCTGTCGGTCACGCTCGCCGTTTACCTGTTGTTGGTGCCTGTGACCGCGTGGCTCGTTCGCAGCCAGGTACGGCTGCGCATCGAGCTGCACCCGCGCCGCTGGCTCAAGCTGCTGGGGCTGACCGTCTCGTTCTCGCTCGCGACCGCAGTGGGAGTGATCTACGTGTACACGACGCAAATCGTCACGAGCCTTGTGACGAGCGAACACCAGAGCGGCCTGTTTGCCGTCTCCTTCAGGGTCTACGTCGCGCTCGCGACCGTGCCGGGGCTGCTCGTCGGAGGCGCTCTGCCGCTGCTCGCGCGAGCAGCGCGCGACGACCGCAACCGCCTCGCCTACGCCCTGCAGCGGATCTTCGAGGTCTCGCTGATCGTCGGCATCGCGATCGCACTCGGCGTGTTCGCGGGCGCGTCGTTCATCGTCGAGGTGGTCGCCGGCCCCAAATTCACCGGCGCAGTCGACGTGCTGCGTATCCAGGGACTGGCGATGATCGCCTCGTTCCTGATCGCCGGATGGGGCTATGCGCTGCTGTCGATTCACCGGCACAAGGCGCTGCTGGCGGTCAACGCCGCCGCGCTGCTCGCCAGCTGCGTGCTCACGTTGATCCTCGCCTCCGCCTACGGCGCCCGTGGCGCGGCGTTCGCGACGCTGGGCGGAGAGTCGACGCTCGCCCTGGGCTGCCTGCTGGTGCTCTACCGCGATCACCCCGAGCTGCGTCCAGGGCTCGCCTCGGTGCCACGGATCCTGCTCGCGGCCGCGCCCGCGGTAGCGCTCGCGATCTGGCTGCCGCTGCCCTCGCTTGCGCGGACCGCTGTCGTCCTGGTCGTCTACAGCGCGCTGACGATCCTCACGCGCGCCGTCCCGCGGGAGGTAATCGAGGTCCTTGTCCTCCGGCGACGGATCGAGGCCAGCGGAGCATCCGAGGCCAGCGGAGCATCCGAGGCCAGCGGAGCATCCGAGCGCTAGCGTGCTCGCCGTGAGCGCCGACAGCGCAGAGACCGGCGCGGATTCGCCCAGCCGCCCGGCGCCCCCGCTTCGCGTCGGGCTCAACCTCGTGTTCCTGGGCGAGCGCGCCGGTGGCGCGGGCCGCTATGCGCGCGAGCTGCCCGGCGCGCTGCTCGCGGCTGAGCCCGCGACGAAGCTGCACCTGTTCGTCTCGCGCGACGCGCCTGCGGATCTGCGCGAGGAGCCGTGGGCGCAGCAAGTGCGCTGGACCACGCTGCCCGTGGGGCTGGGCGGCCCGCCCCTGCACGCGCTGGTCGAGCTCGCCGCGTTGCCGGCGTTGGCGCTGGCGGCGCGCCTGGACGTGCTGCACAGCCCCGCCAACACGGGACCCGTACGCACTCTTGGGATCGCGAGCGTGGTCTCGCTGCTCGACACGATCTGGCTGCAGCGAGCCGAGGAATGGGAGGCGAGCCGGCGTGTGCACCGCCGGATGCTGAAGCGGGTGCGCCACTGCGTGCGCTATGCCGATCGCGTGTTCGCGATCTCGCACGCCGCCGCCGGGGACTTCGAGCGGATGCTGGGACTACGCCCGGAGAAGGTCGACGTCACGCCGCTGGGCGTGCACCCGCCGCGCGGCAAGCCCGTGCCCGAGGCGCGGATGCGCGAGCAGCTGTGCCTCGGCGGCGCACGGGTGCTGCTGTGCGTCGCGCAGAAGCGGCCCTACAAGAACCTCCACCGTCTCCTGCATGCGCTCGCCGAGCTCGACGAGGACGTGGTGCTGGTGCTGCCCGGGTCGCCGACCGCGTACGAGCGTGAGCTGCGCTCGCTCGCCGAGCAGCTCGGCGTGGCAGCCCGCGTGCGCTTCCCCGACTGGCTCTCCGACCCCGAGCTCGACGGCCTGTACGCGCTCAGCAGCGCGTTCGTGCTGCCCTCGCTGATCGAGGGGTTCGGGCTGCCGGTGCTCGAGGCGATGGTTCGTGGCGTGCCGGTCGCCTGCTCGAGCGTGTCGGCGCTGCCCGAGGTGGCAGGCGACGCCGCGCTGCTGTTCGACCCCGAGCGCCAGGAGCAGGTGACCGGTGCGTTGCGCCGGCTGCTGGAGGATCGCGTGCTCGCCGCGGCGCTGGTCGAGCGCGGACGCGAGCGCGCGCGCGAATCCTCGTGGGCGCGAACCGGCGTCGCCAGCCTGTCGGGCTACCGTCGCGCGATCGCCGCGCGCAGCTAGGCTGCGCCGACGTGCCCGAGATCTTGATCGTACGCGGCCACTTCGTGACGCCGTGGGAGCTGCGTCCATGGTGCGAGCTGCCGCCCCGCTTCGAGGTCTCCTACCTGCTGACGGGCTCCAACCGCTTCGCCCAGCCCGAGCGGTTGCGGGCCGTGCGTGCGCGTGCCCTGCGTGATCTGCTGCCGCGCGGCGTCGCCGGCGAGGTGGGCGCGCACCTGCTCGGCGACCGCTACCTCTCGGCTGAGCAGGCGTTCGCACGAGCGGACATCGTGCACGCGGAGGAGCTGTCGTTCTGGTTTGCGGCCGAGGCCGCCAAGCGCAAGCGCCGCCACCACTTCAAGCTCGTGCAGACGGTGTGGGAGACGCTGCCGCTGCTGGCCAGCTATCGCGCCGCGCGCGCGCGCCGCTACCGGGAGCTCGTGCTCGCGCAGACGGACCTGTTCCTGCCCGCGACCGAGCGCGCGGCGCATGCGCTCGCGCTCGAGGGCGTGTCCGCGGAGCGGATCACCGTGTGTCCGCCCGGGATCGACACGGCGCGCTTCGCCGTCGCGCAGGCTGACACACCGCTCCGTGAGCACACGATCGTCTCGCCGGGCAGGCTCGTGTGGGAGAAGGGCCACCACGATGTGCTCCGCGCGCTGGCCGCGTTGCACCGAGGCACGGTCAAGCTCGCGGACGGGGCGATCGCCAGGCCACGGCTGCTGATCGTCGGCTCGGGGCCGGAGGAGGGCAGGCTGCGCGCCTACGCGGCCGAGCTGGGGCTCGCTGAGATGGTCGAGATCGGCGCGGTTGCCTACGAGCGGATGCCCGCGGTGTTTGCCAGCGCCTCGGCAATGGTGCTCGCCAGCCAGGCCTCGGCGAGCGCCGCCTACCACCCGCTCGACGTCCCACATGCCTTCTGGGAGGAGCAGTTCGGGCTGGTGCTCGCCGAGGCGATGGCGGCCGGGCTGTCGATCGTGACCACCACCAGCGGCGCGATTCCAGAGGTCGTGGCGGGTACGCCGGTGGAGCTGGTGGCGCCCGGCGACTGGATCGGCATCGCGCGGGCGCTCGCCGCCGGAGCGCTCAGCCGTGCTCCCGCCGCGCGAGTCGCCTATCCCGCGGAGATCGTCAGTCGCTATTCGACCGGCGCCGCCGCCGAGCGACTGGCCGGCGCCTACGACGCGCTGGCCACTTGAAGCAGCTCGAGTGTCCGCGCCGCGAAGGCCGCCCATGAGAACTCACCCGCTCGCTCCAAGCCGTCGCGCCTGAGCTTCGCCTGCAGCGGCGCGTCGGAGAGCACGCGCCGCAGCCCCGCCGCGATGCTCGCCACCGAGTCGGGATCGACGTACTCGACGGCGTCGCCGCCGACCTCCGGCAGCGATGAGACATTCGAGGTGATCACCGGCGCTCCCGCGGCCATCGCCTCGAGCACGGGCAGGCCGAAGCCCTCGCCGAGCGACGGGTAGCAGAACACCGCGCAGCGGTCGTAGAGCTCGGCCAGCTGTCCATCTGAGACATGCCCGAGCGCGACGGTGCGCTCTCCCAGCGAGCGCAGCGCCGCGAGCGTCTCGCCTGTCTCCCAGCCGAGCGCGCCGACGACCGCCAGCGGATGGCCGAGCTGCAGATCCTCGTTGAGCGTACGGTAGGCCTCGACCAGGCGCGGCAGGTTCTTGCGGGGCTCGAGCGTCCCCACAGCCAACACGAACCCTGGCCGCGGCAGCGCCGCGGCCTCGGCGTCGCTCAGGCCGCTGGCGCCGATCGGCGTTACCCCGAGATGCGCGACGAAGGTGCGTGACGCAGCGGCGGGGAACTGCTTGGCAAGCGCGTCGGCGGTCGCCTGTGAGATGGCCAGCAGCGCCGCGGAGCGACGCACCGCTGCTCCCAGCGTGAGGCGCTCGATCACCGTCGAGCGTCGGTTTGCCGGCATCGTCGGATCGAAGGCGGCGAGGTCGTAGACGATCGGCACCGCAGGGATTCGCAGGAACCAGACGGTCAGATACGAGTTGCTCGAGAGGAACACGTCGCACTCACGGTCGGCCGCGCGCGCAGCCAGCATGTGCCACCAGGGGTCGCGCGCTCCGATCGCCCTCCAGCTGAATCGCTCTCCCAGCTCCGCCTCCAGCCACGGCTTGCGCGCGTAGAGGACGAAGTGGTGAGGGTCCTCGGCGCGCGCCGCCAGCGCGCGCAGGAGCTCGCGCACCACGCGCCCGCGGCCGGCGGCGACCTCGGCGGCGGCGCGCGCGTCGATGCCGATGGTCAAGGGTCTCTGTGCGCTCATGCTCACTCGCTGCTGCTGGCGGTGGGGCCGTCGATGCTGATCGCCAGGCCGAACTGGACGCTACTGTACGACGGTGCGCCGTTACCGGGATCTCGTGGTCAGGCTGACCGATCCTCACCAGTTCGATCTCAAACCCACCGGCGCAGGAGCGATCCTCGACATCGGCTGCGGCGCGGCGAAGCTGCCCGGCGCGGTCGGGCTCGACATCTCCTCCGACACGGCGGCTGACATCGTGCACGATCTCGACGAGTTCCCCTATCCGATCGAGGACTCGAGCTTCGACCAGATCTTGCTGCAGGACGTGATCGAGCATCTCGGCGCGCCGATCCGGGTGTTGGAGGAACTGCATCGCATCGCGCGCCCGGGGGCGCGGATACAGCTGCGCACGCCGCACTTCTCCTCGGCGCTCGCCTATGGCGACCCGACGCACCGTCACTACTTCTCGACGATCGCGATCCGCTCGCTGGCGGAGCCGCGCTTCGCTCACTACACCGATGTCCGCTTCGACGTGGTGCACGTCACGCTCGACATGTGGCTGCCATATCGAGCAGCCGGCTTGAGCGTGCTGTTTAATCGCGCGCAGGAGACCTACGAGAAGTACTTCGCGTTCGTGTGCCCGACGATGAACATCCGAGCGGAGTTCGAGGTCTTCAAGCAGTAGTGCACGTCGGGCTAAACCTGATCTTTCTGGTCCCGGGCGAGACTGGTGGAATGGAGGTCGCCGCGCGCGAGTCGATCCCGGCGATGCTCGCCGCCGCCCCGGCGGGGATGCGCTTCACCGCGTTCGTCAACCGCGAGGCGGCTGCCGCCGGCGATGGGCCATGGGGAGAGCTGCTGCCCGCTGTGACGGTGCCGGTGAACGCCCGCAGCCGGCCGCAATGGGTGATGGGCGAGCAGACGCTGCTGCCGATGCTGGCAGCGCGAGCGGGTGTCGATCTGGTGCACAGCATGGCCAGCACGGCGCCGTTGTGGGGACGCTTCCGGCGGGTCGTGACGGTGCACGACCTGATCTACGCGCGCTTCCCGGAGGCGCACGCCGGCCTGCGCGACAAGGGGATGCGGGTGCTGGTGCCGGGCGCGGTTCGCCGCTCAGACCGGGTGATCGCCGACTCGCAGAGCACGCGCGAGGATCTCGTCGGACTGCTCGGCGTCGGCGCTGATCGCATCGACGTCGTGCCGCTCGGGCTTGGCAGCGTGCGCCGGCAGGCGCCACCGCCGCAGCGCGTCGTACGCGAGCGTCTTCGAGCTGGGCGAGCGGCGCGTCGTGTTGAGCCTTTCGGCGAAGCGCCCGCACAAGAACCTGCTCGCGCTGATCGGCGCGCTTGCGCGACTGTCCCCCGAGGAGCGCCCCGTGCTGGTGCTGCCCGGCTATGCGACCGAGCACGAGAGCGAGCTGCGCTCGCGCGCTCGCGCGCTCCGGGTCGATGCCGACGTCCGCTTCCCGGAGTGGGTCTCAGACGAGCAGCTCGAGGGGCTTTGGGCGATCGCGGATGCGTTCGTGTTCCCGTCGCTGTATGAGGGCTTCGGCCTGCCGATCCTCGAGGCGATGGCGCGCCAGGTGCCGGTCGCGTGCTCGAACGCTTCCTCGCTGCGCGAGGTAGCGGGCGATGCGGCGCTGCTGTTCGACCCGCGCGACGAGTCGGCGATCGCCGCTGCTCTGCGACGCCTGCTCAGCGACCCGGCGCTCGCGCAGCGCTTGCGCGCCCGCGGCTCTGAACGCGCGGCTGCGTTCACCTGGGAGCGCACGGCGCGTCTCACGCTCGAAAGCTACGAGCGCGCGATGCGGCCCGCGTAGCTCTCCAGCACTGTCTCGAGCGATGACTCGAGCGACAGGCGCGACGCGTTCTCGGCGAACCAGCGCGCTGTGCTCTCGCGCAAGCCGATGCCGGCCTCGTGCGCCTGCACGATCGCATCGGCGATCTGCGCGGGCTGGGCGCCGGCGGTCACGAAGCCGTTGACGCCCTGCTCGATCAGCTCGGTCGCTGCGTTGTCCTCGCCGGCCACGACGATGCTGGGGGTCGCGCGGGCGGCGGCCTCGACCACGACCAGTCCATAGCCCTCGCGTCGCGAGGTCACGAGCATGCACATCGCGCTGCGCATCTCGGCGTCGACCGTCTCGGTCGCCGCGAAGCCGCGCGCCGTGACGACGCCCTCCAGCCCGTGAGACGCGATCGCCTCACCGAGTGCCGCGCGCTCCGGGCCGTCGCCGAGGAACTCGCCGCGCAGGCCGTCGATCCGCTCGACCGCGAGCGCCATCGCCGCGACCGCCAGCGTGACCTGCTTCTCGGGGATCAGGCGTCCGGCGAACAGCGCCACCGGCTCCGCCGCTCGCGGCGCCGGCGGCTCGGCGCTGCCGGCGTAGAGCCCGCGCAGCACGGTCACGGGGCCGCGCAGCCCCTCGCCACGCAGGCGCTTGGCGTGCAGCTCGGAGAAGCAGAACGCGCGTTGCGGCACGAGCGCGCACAGGCGCTGCACGAGCTCGCCGACGCGTCCACCCGCTCCTCCGAGGTATTCGCGCCAGTACGAGCGGCTCCAGACCTCGAACCAGTCGACGACCAGCTCGAAGCGCATCAGTCGGCCGCACGAGCGCGGCGGCCAGCAGCGAGAAGTACGGGAACGCGCACGTGTGCAGGACGTCGTAGCGGCGGCCGTGACGCAGCAGGTGCACGAGCACGCCCAGCCCGAAGACGAGCGGTGGCAGGATCCGCCGCCGGCCGTCATCGGTGTACAGCGCCATGCGCGGGCCGGCGGTGACGACGCGCACGCGCTCGTCGATCTGCGCGCGCTCGCCCCGCTCCCACTGGCGCAACGTCAGGTAGGTGACCTCGTGCCCCTCGGCCGCCAGGCGCTCGGCGAGATCGCGATACCAGCGCTCGGCGCCCCCGACCGTATGGGGGAACAGGCAGTCGTATACAAGGCACACGCGCATGCCGCTAGCATTCCATCTCACTGGCGCGGCCACGCTGCGTGCGCCACTTTCCGCCCTCTCAGGCGTTATAAACGCAACGCCAGCGCTTCGACCTTCCGCATCGGGCTCGCGGCGACCTTCAGCCGATGAGCACACTCGCCCCGACAAGCGCACCTCCTTCGATGCCCGGCTCCGAGGATGCGGAGCCACCGCTGGTATCGGTCGTGATCCCGTGCCTGAACGAGTCGGAGAACATCGAGTCGTGCGTCAGCGCGGCGTTGGAGGCGATCGTGCGCATGGGCGTGCACGGCGAGGTGGTCGTCGCCGACAACAACTCCGAGGACGACTCCGCGCGCCTGGCCGAAGCGGCGGGCGCGCGCGTGATCGTCGAGCACCGCCGCGGCTACGGGAGCGCCTACCTGGCGGGGTTCGCGGCGTCGCGGGGCCGCTACATCGTGATGGCAGACGCTGACCTGACCTACGACTTCGACGAGATCCCGCGCTTCGTCGAGGCGCTCGAGCTGGGCGCGGAGATGGTGATCGGCGACCGCATGGACAACATCCAGCCGGGCGCGATGCCGTGGCTGCACCAGTACATCGGCAACCCGATCCTGACCGGCCTGCTCAACCTGTTCTTCCGCACCGGCATCAGCGATGCGCACTGCGGCATGCGCGCGCTGCGCCGCGACGTGCTGCCGCGCCTGGACCTTCGCACCACCGGCATGGAGTTCGCCTCCGGAGATGGTCATCCGCGCCTCCAAGGAGAACCTCAAGATCGCAGAGTTCCCGATCGAATACCACCCGCGCGGCGGCGAGAGCAAACTGTCGAGCTTCCGCGACGGCTGGCGCCACCTGCGCTTCCTGCTCGTGCACAGCCCCAACTATCTGTTCATCGTGCCCGGCGCGGCTCTCGCCGGGCCTCGGCACGCTCGATCGTCGTGCTCGTCGGAGCCGGTCTTCGACTTCTTCGGGCGCGCGTGGGGCGTGCACGCGCTGATCGGCGGCACGCTGATGATGATCGTCGGTACCCAGGTGCTCGCGCTGGGACTGTGCGCGCACGCCTACGGCACGTACTTCATGGGCGAGCAGGACCCGTGGTTCGACCGCATGCGGTCGCGCTTTCGCCTCGAGCACGGCCTGCTGCTGGGCGGCGCGTTCGTGCTCGTCGGCGTCGTCATGGGCGCGCTGATCCTGGCGACATGGATCTCGCACGGCTTCGGCTCGCTTGCCGACGAACATCTGGCGGTGATCGCCGCGGCGCTGATGATCGTCGGGATCCAGATCTTCTTCTCCGCGTTCCTGCTGAGCATCCTCGGTCTGCGTCGACGCTGACGTGCGCGTGCGCGTGGTGCTAGCGGTGGCGCTTGCGCTGGTCGCGGGCGCGCTGGCGCTGGACATGTCCGGACGGGCGCCGCGGCTGGCGGGCACCGATCACACGAGCCCCGTGGGCTTCGTGGCGACGCTGCGCGCCGGCCAGGAACTGTGCCAGCCGGGGATGGTGCTCCCGGGCGACACCGCGCGCGTGCAGGTGCTGGTCGGCACCTATGGCCCGCCCGTGCCGGCGCTCTCGACCCGCTTCCTGGGACCCGGCAACAGGGTTCTCGCCGAGGGGCGCCTGGCCGCCGGCGCCACGCAGGGAGACGTCTCGATCCCGTTCTCGCGCGTCCACGCCGGCGCATCCGCCGGCACCCTCTGCGTCCGCGTCGAAGGCGGCAAGCGGACCGTGCTCGGCGGCAACATCTTCACTGCCGGGCCTGACTCCGAGCAGATCGCGGGTGTACCACAGGCGGGGCGCATCACGGTCTTCTACCTGCGTCCGGGCCGCGAATCCTGGTGGCAGCTGCTGCCGACGCTGAGCCAGCGCTTCGGTCTCGGCAAGGCGTCGTTCTTCGGCGACTGGACGCTTGGCGCGGCGGCGCTGGCGCTGCTCGGCGTGTGGGTCGCGACCGCGCGGCTGCTGCGACGGGAGCTGACTTGAGGCGTGCGCGCGCCACGTGGGGGCGCGTGCACGGCATCTGGAGGCGCATCCCGCGCGCCGGGCGCGCCTGCTTTCTGATCGCGCTCGTTAACGCCGTCGTCTGGGGGGTGGTGGTGCCGCCCTTCCAGGTCCCCGACGAGATCTCTCATTTCGGCTATGCGCAGTACCTGGCCGAGACCGGCAAGGCGCCGCCGCAGGGGCCGGTGGGGCAGTACTCGCCGCAGGAGCAGACGGCCCTTGAAAACTCGTTCTTCTTCGAGGTGATCGGGCACGCCGACGAACGCGGGATCTTCACCTCCGCCGAAAACAGCGCGTTGCACGCCGCGTTGGTTGGCAAGAGCCCGCTGGGCCAGGGTGGCACCAGCTCCGCCACCAACCAGCCGCCGCTGTACTACGCGCTCGCGGCGATCCCCTACTGGCTCTCGCCCTCGCATGAAATCCTCGCGCGCCTGGCGTTCATGCGCCTGCTCTCGGCGCTGATGGCGGCTTTCACGGTGCTCGCCGGGTTCCTGTTCCTGCGCGAGCTGCTGCCCGGCTCGCCCTGGGCCTGGAGCGTCGGCGCGCTCGCCGTGGCCTTCCAGCCGATGGTCGAGTTCATCGCCGCCGGCGTGCAGGGCGACAACCTGCTGTTCCTGACCTCGGCCGTGACCTTCCTGATGCTGCTGCGCACCTATCGCCGCGGGCTGAGCACGCGCCGCGCGCTCGCGATCGGCGCGGTTGTCGCGGCCGGGGTGCTCGCGAAGCTGACGTTCATCGCGCTGCTCCCCGGGATCGCGCTGGCGATGCTGCTGCTCACCTGGCGCGCGCTGCCGCAGGGCCGCGGACGCGCGCTGCGCTCGCTCGCCGTGGCGGTGGCGGTGGCAGCGATCCCGGTGCTGATCTACGCCGTCCTCAACGTCACCGCATGGCATCGCGGCAGCCCGACCGCCGGCGGTGTCGCGGGCGCCACGAACAGCGCGCTGCCAGGCGGCGGGGCGGTCACGCTGCACGAGACGCTCGACTACGTCTGGCAGCTGTACCTGCCGCGCCTGTGGTTCATGAACCACAGCTACTTCACGTCCTACCCCCTGATCGGGATTCTGGCTGAACGAATCGATCGGCCATTTCGGCTGGCTCGACTACAGCTTCCCGCCGTGGGTGTATACGGACGGCCACTACATCTTCCTCGCGCTTGTCGTGCTCGCGATGGCGGGGCTGGTGAGCGTGCGCGCCGGGATCAGGCCGATGCTGCCGATCTTCGCGTGCTTCGCCGTAATGGCGATCGGCCTGCTCGGCGCGATCGGCTACACGGGCATCCGCTACCGCTTGACGAACGGGAGCCAGTTCGAACAGGCGCGCTACCTGTTCCCGCTGCTCGTCTTCTACGGCCTGTTCCTGGTGCTGGCCGCGCGCGGTGTCGGGCGGCGCTGGGCGCCGGCGTTGGGGGCGGCGCTGGTCGTGCTGGCGATGGCACACGGCCTGTTCGCCGAGACGCTCACGATCTCGCGCTACTACGGCTGAGCGAAGGCCGCAGCTTCGCGCTCGCGCATTGCGTGGCGCAGGCCGAGCTCGACCTCGTCGGTGGCGTGCTCCCAAGTGTGCGACGCGACGAACTCGACGCCCTCGCGCGAGCGTTGCTGCCAGCGCTCGCGGTCGACGAGCAGCCGCTCCATCGCGTCGGCGATGCGGTTGGGGTCCAGCGGCGCGAGCTCGAGCGGCCCGTCGGCTCCGAAGATCGACTCTGCGCTGATGCCCGCGAGCTCCACGCACGGCAGCCCGCAGGCGAGCATCTCCTTGGGCATCAGCGAGAAGTTGGTCAGCGACAGGCACAGCCCGACGGTGGCTTCGGAGTACAGCCAGGAGAGCTGCTCGGGGCTGAGCACGTCGACGTGGTCGTAGGCGAACGAGGCGTGCAGCACCTCGTTGGTGCCGAACAACACGATGCGCACGTCCGGGCGCCGGCGCTTGAGCTCGGCGAGCGCCATCAGCCCAATCGGAACCGCGCGTCTGGGTGTCGTGTAGCGCGCGTAGTAGATCACCGTGGCCGGCTGGCGTGCGACCGGGCGGGGGTGATAGGTCGCGTCATCGACGCCGAGCTGGAAGGCGTCGGCGCTCGCGTCGTAGCGCGCGATCAGCAGATCGCGCAGCCATGGGCTCGCGGCGATGCAGTGCAGGTCGTAGCGGTAGGTGTCGGCGGCGAGCGCGTGCTCGGTCGAGGACGGGTAGAACTCGGGCTCGTGGTCGTTGACGACGTAGGCGCGCGCGCGGCAGCGCTCGAGCTGCCAGCATCGCGTGGACCGTCTGCCAGCCGGTCGCGATCGCGACGTCGGCGCCCTGCCAGTCGTCGAAGCCCTTGTAGACGGGGCCTTTGAACGGCGCGAAGAACTCGTTGATGTCCGCGCGCAGCACCGCCGGCCAGACGTCGCGCGCGTAGCCGTTGTAGTCGGCCAGCCAGACGCTGCAGGCGTGCCCGCGCCGCTCGAGGCGCGAGAAGATCTGAAACAGCGTGTTGTGGCCGCCGCTACCGCGGCTGAACGGCGGGATCACCATCGCCAGGCGCAGCCGCTCGCGCTCGGCCATGCCCGGCACCGGATCGAGCAGCGCGCCGGCCCGTCGCGCCAGACATCGCGCGACCACGTCGTAGTCCTCGCCCGAGAGCTTGCGCTCTACCTGCGTGGCCGGCGGCACCGGTGAAGTCTCGCCACGAGCATCCTCGCGGTTGCCCGGTGCGGTCGCGCCAGCGCCTGGCTTCGCGCCCGTGCCCTCCAGCGACAGTCGCTGGCTTAGCGCGCCGGGCAGTCGCTCCGCGCGCGAGCCGAGCGCGGAGAACACGCGTCGTCCCGCCGTGGTGCACGAGCGAGCGCGTCGTCCAGCGCGCGCGCGCCGCTGCGTCGAGCTTGCGCTCGGCCATCCAGCGGCGGTCGGCTGAGACCTGACCGAGCACGTGGCGGCGGTGGCAGACGGCGCAAACGGCTCGACGTGGCCGGTCGCACTCGCGCAGGCCGCGGTACTCGTCGAAGTAGCGGCGCATGAACTCTACGGCGCCATAGTCGTGCGCGTGCAGGACCGCGGCGCCGGGCCGGTAGACCTTCGCCCAACCCGCGCCAGCATGTCGACGCCGAAGGCCTGGTCCTCGGAGTAGGCGCACGTCGCGGAAGCGGATCTCCTCCCAGCAGGCGCGGGCGTAGCAGGCGTTGACATTCGAGAGGAAGCTTGGATCGCCCGCGCGCTGTACGACCGGCGCTGCGCTCGCTCCGTTGCCGTTCACGCGATGAGCAAGCTCGAAGCCCGCGAAGAACTCGGTCAGCTCGCGCGCGATCATCGGGCTGGTGTCGGCGCGCGGCAGGTGCGGGCCGTAGGCGGCGCCGACGCGCTGATCGAGCGCGAACGCCTCGAGGTAGGCCGACAGCCAGCCGGGGCACGGCGTGGCGTCCTGGGTGAGGAAGCAGATCAGCTCGCCGGAGGTCCGTTCGGCGCCGAGGTTGCGGGTGCGTCCGTGCGCGAACTGCTCGGGCGTCGATCTTCGAGCAGCTCGACGCCGGCGGCGCGCGCGATCTCGCGCGAGCGGTCGCGGGAGCCGGAGTCGATCACGAGCACCTCTTCGACCCCCTCGCGCGCGAGCGCGTCGAGCAGCTCCTGCAGGTAGCGCTCCCCGTCCTTGACGGGGATCACGACCGCGACGCTCGTCACGAGTGGCTCAGCGTGCGCCTGGCGCGCTTGTACGCGCGCACGACCGCGCGGATCGCGCGCAACCCGGCCCGCAGCTCCGCGGCGCCGGGCCTGCGCATCAGCGCGTTGAGGTCGAGGTGCCAGCGGTCGAGCCAGTAGGCGCGCTCCTGCCACTGCGCGACGGCGGCGTTGGCGCGCGCCTGCACCTCCACCAGCTCGGACTTCGAGCGCGGCGACACGCGCGCGCAGCAGCTCGTTCTCGATCTGCAGTTGCTGCTCGCTGGATGTCTCGGCGGCGCTCATGCCTATAGCTTCTCCGATATCAGGGGGGCCTCGCGGTTGAAGTACCACAGGCCGAGCGCGAACAGGCCAAGGATGATCCCGAGCGGGATCAGCAGACGCACGTCGCCGCCGAGCGCGTGCGCCGCGGAGGGGGCGCTCGAGTGCAGCAGCGCCTTGCCGCGCCTGCGTGAAGATCGCGCCGAGCGGGTTGATCACCAGGATGCGCGAGAAGGGGATGCCCAGGAAATGGTGCTTGGCGGCGGTCTGCACCGTGTAGAGGATCGGCGAGCCGTAGTAGAGCAGCTGCAGGAACACTTCCCAGATCGGCTGCACGTCGCGAAAGCGCACGTACAAGCGCCGACAGCAGCATCCCGACGCCGGAGGCGAAGACCACGAGCAGTCCCACCAGCGGGATCAGCTCGAGCCAGCTCAACCGCGGGTCGATGCCGCTGGCGAGGATGAAGATGAACACCACGACCAGGTTCATGCAGAGGTTGAACAGGCAGAACAGCGCGACCGACAGCGGCACGACCAGGCGCGGGAAGCGCACCCTTGCGCAGCAGGTTCTCGCGGCCGACGAGGCTCGGCACGGCGCCGGAGGTCGTTTCCTGGAAGTAGGTGAAGAGGATGATCGACTGTCAGCAGGTACTCGGGGTAGTGGGGCGTCGGGTTGCCCTTGTTGATGTTGAGGATCTCCGTGAACACGAACAGCATCACCCCGAACAGCATCAGCGGGCGCATCAGCGTCCACACGTAGCCGAGCACCGAGCCGAAGAAGCGCAGCTTGAATTCGGTGCGCGCGAGCATGAACGTCAGCGACCAGAAGCGGTGCAGGCCGCCGCCATCGCCGAGGGCCCGTACACGCGGTGGCTCGCCGGCGAGCGGTGGCGGGTGCGGGAGTCGGCAGGCCGATCGTCCGGGATCGTGCTCACAGCCGCTCCAGCTTCATCGTCGACCGGGCAGCTCGAGGATGCCGCCGCTGGCGGTCGCCGTGGATCACGATCGAGGCCATGTCCGCGACGAGCGCGAGCGCGCTCTCGCCGGTGCCCTCGCCGGCCAGCGAGGGCGTCAGCAGGTAGCGGCTGGCGGTCAGCCAGTTCGGGATCGCGAAGCGCGCGACGACGCTCTCGCCGGCTTTGAACGAGCCGCTGGAGTGGCCGTGCTGGTCCGAGCGCGCGACGATGATCGTGTGCCCGAGCTCGGTGCGCAGCGTGACCGCGAACACGGGCTCGTGGAGATCCTCGCCGAGGCGCGCCTCGAAGCACATGCTCAGCGCGTCTTCCTGGCTGGCGCTCGTGACGCGCTCGCCGCCGGCCTTCTCGAACCAGGCCTCGGCGATCGCGGTGCCGCTGGCGGGGTGGCTCTCCTCGGGGGCGTCGTGGGCGAGCTGGCCGAAGTTGAGCTCGTGGTAGGCGCGCCCGATCTCCCGCGGGTCGCCGATCTTGGTCACCGCCGTGCTCCATCAGCATCGCGCGGTTGCAGAAGCGCTCGACCGAGTACATGTCGTGGGAGACGAACACGATCGTGCGGCCTTCGCGCTTGAGCCGGAAGAACTCCTCGAAGCACTTCTGCTGGAAGGCGGCGTCGCCGACGGCGAGCACCTCGTCGATCAGCAGGATCTCGGCGTCGACCTGGATCGCGGTGGCGAACGCGAGGCGCACGAGCATCCCCGAGGAGTAGTTCTTCAGGCGCAGGTCCATGAACCCCTCGAGTTCGGCGAAGGCGACGACGTGCTCGAAGCGCGCCATCGCCTGCTTGCGGCTGAGGCCGAGCATGATCGCGTTGATGACGACGTTGTCGCGCGCGTTGAGATCGGGGTTGAAGCCGACGCCGAGCTCGATGAACGGCGACAGCCGACCCGGCGATCGAGATCCGCCCCGTCTCGACGCCGTAGATCCCCGCGATGCACTTCAGCAGCGTGCTCTTGCCGCTGCCGTTGCGCCCGACGATCCCGAAGAATTCGCCCTCGGCGATCTCCAGCGAGATGTCCTGCACGGCGTGCAGCTCGTCGTAGGTGGTGCTGCGGAACGGGTGCAGCGCCCGCTCCTTGAGCGTCGAGTACTGCCGGTGGGGCAGCCGGAAGGTCTTGCTGACGCCTTGAATCGAGACAGCGGTTGCCGCCGTCTCGGATCGGGCCGCTGGCGCGTTCGGCGCTTGGGGGATAGTGGTCGACAAGGGCCTATGAACGCTAGCAACGGGGCTGGGCGGGAACTCAGACGCGCTCCAGAACGTAGACGTCCTGGTTGTCCTGGTTGCGTCCGGGTGCAAACTCCAGAACGCGCCAGTGCGGGCAGAGTTGCGTGAGCATCCACTCGTTACCCGGCCCGCAAGACGCACGATGACGCTCCTCAGAAGGTTCTCAGATGTCGAGTCCTGGGATTGGCTCGATCGGGAGCGATCCGTGGATTGCTTCGAGCTGGAGTAGGTCCGCCTGATCTTGTGGTCGTCCCGCGAGGCGCTTGAAACCGACGATGCTGCTCAAGCCGGCGACCAAAAACTCGACGTCGCCGTAGTCGGCGCGCATCGCGCGCTCCTCGACGGTTTCATAGTCGAGTGGGGGTAGGCCGCCGCGCATGACGTCGATCAGACCGGCGCGTGTCCTCGCTCTCAGATGCGTTTGTCCGAGCAGATGCTCGTCACGCAGGGGAGCGTCGTCGCGGAGGCGTACGCCGTTGAGTTTGAGGAGCGCCCTCAGCACCAGCTGGTCGTTGGCGCTGTCATCGGGGACCAGGAAGTCGATGTCCTCGGTCGCCCTTACGAAGCGGTTGGCGATGACCGAGAATCCGCCAACCACGACAAAGCGAGCATTCTCGGTGACCAGCGTGGCGGCCGCGAGGTGGAGCTCAGGATCGAGTGCGGCCATCGGCTCGCTCGATGGCTCGGAGGAGTCCCGCTGCCTGGGCGGAGAGATGTTGCCCGCGTCGCAGCAGCTCGCCAATCGGCGTGTCAGGCGGCGGGGTCAGGAGCTGGCGCTTCTCGGCATTCAATCGCGCCCATTCCTGCTCGTTGCCGGGCGCGAACAAGGTACGGCCGCGTCTGCTCATGAGCGTTAATCTCTACCGGCTGGACCAGCGCTCGTCAGACGCGCTCCAGAACGTACACGTCCTGGTTGTCCTGGTTGCGTCCGGGGGCGAACTCCAGAACGCGCCAGTGCGGGCAGAGTTGCGTGAGCATCCACTCGGGCGAGACGAACGCGGTTCCCCAGTCGGGGTTGACGACGCCCCAGTCGCCTTCCTCGCCGAACTCCGGCGCGTACCACCAGCCGCGACGGTAGAGGGCATCGGCGATCTCGCTGCGACTGCTCGGGTGTGCGCAGCTTGAGCGTCGCGTAGAACGCGACCGAGGTCAGGCCGTGGGTAGTACACACGAGCTGCCCGCCGGGGCGGAGCACACGGTGCATCTCCTCGAACCAGCGCAGGCCGAGCGTTGGCTCGAAGTGCGACCAGATCGAGATCGCGTAGACGAGGTCCAGCGATCCGTCTGCCAGCGGCAGGGGCGGCGCGTCGCCGCTGACGAAGAACTCGATCGTCGGGCAGCGTGCTCGCCGCCCAGGCGACCGCTGCGGCGTTTGGGTCGCATCCACTCCAGCTGATCTCGGGATAGGCGGCGGCGAGCACGCGCACGACGCGCCCGGACGAGCAGCCGAAGTCGAGCGCACGCTGCGCATCGGCGAGCCGCGCACCCGCGTCGGCCAGCGCTTGCGCGAGCAGGTCGGCCTCATACAGCCCTCCGGCGGCCGCAAGCGGACCGCGTGCCATCGCGTGCACGCTCTCGGGCGGCTGCGTTGAGCTCAGCCCCGTCTTCTCGATGAGCGCCGGCACCTCGAGCCACACGCCCGCGATGAGCGTCAGGGTCTCGCGCAGCGCCTGGGTTGGCGCGGCCGTGTAGTGCGCGTGAAGCTCGGGGACTCAGGTAGGCGGCGCAGCACCTCGGCCACGTCCTCGTCGCTCAGGCGCTCGAACAGCAAGCGCGACACCGGTGAGACCTCGTGGGAGGGAGCCGGAGGCAGCTCGCGTGCGAAGTCCGACGGCAGCGGCGCTGGTGGCTGCGGCGGCGGTGGCGGCGTCGGCGGAGGGGCGGGAAGGGCGAGCCTGTAGGGCGAGCCGCCACGGTCGAGCGTGCTCACGGCGATCCGCTCCGCGATCCGGCGCACGCGCCGACGTCTTTGCAGGCTCTGAAGGGGCGCCACCGGCGGGAAGCTAGCAGCGAGGGCATCGGAGGGCGTTTGGCCGCCCGTAGAATGCGCGTGTGCACGTCTGTACGATCGCGAGCCGGAGCTCACTCGCTCGTGCTCGCGTGATGGCGCAGACGTTGCGCGAGCATCATCCCGACGCATTGCTCACGGTATTGGTGCTGGACGCCGATCCGGGTGAGCTGGAGGCCCCGCCGGCTGCGCGCATGCTCGGGATGGACGCGCTGCCGGGTGAGGATCACGGTCTGCTCGCGGCGGCGAACCCGCCGGGCGCGCTGTGCCTCGCGGCGCTGGCGCCGCTGATGCGCGTGCTGCTCGATTCGGGTGAGGGTCCGGTGCTGTATCTCGGCGCGGGCCAGCGCGTGTTGGGGCCGCTGAGCGAGCTGCTGGACCTGCAGCAGGACTACGAGGTCGCTGTGGTAGCCCGTCCGGTAGCCCGCGCCCCCGCAGCGGTACCTGTTGAAGCGGGAATGGGCGCTTTGAGCAGGCAGCTGCTCGGGCTGCGTGCGGGGCGCTCGACGAACGCCCTGCTGGCCGCGTGGCCGCGCTATTTCAAGAGCGTCGAGGATGACGGCTGGGGCGCTGCTCGCGCGTGGATGGACTCGATCCCGTCCTTGGTGGAGGGCGTGGGCGTGCTTCGCCATCCGGGCTACGGACTCGACCCGTGGTCGCTGGCGTCGGCGACGGTGCAGGGCACGGCGGCGGCTGGGGACGCCGCGGAGGACGATCGCGGACTGCGAGTCGATGGCGCAAGCGCGCGAGCAGTCGATTTCAGCGGACTCGACCCCGCCGACCCGCCTGCTTGGCTCGATGGCGCCGATCGCATCCGCCTGAGCGCCGTGCCGGTGCTCGCCGAGCTCGTTGAGTGTCAGGCCGAGGATCTCCGTACGGCGGGTCTGCTCGACGCTGCGCTCGTGCGCGCCCCCTACGCGCAGCTGGAGGACGGGTTGCGTGTGGGCGAGACCGTTCGCGCGCTGCTTCTGCAGGGGATGGCGGACGGCGAGCTGGCACGCTCGCCGTTCACCGGCGCGGGACGCAGGGAGCTCTACGCCTATCTGAACCAGCTCGACGGCCGCGGACGCGGCGCGGGCCTGACCCGTTTGCACATGGCGATCTGGGAGCGACGGGCGGATCTGCGCGCCACCTACCCGCACATCGACGGGCCCGACGGGGCGGGCTTCGCGGGATGGCTGTGCCTGCACGGCGTCGAGAGCGAGGGGCTGGTGGCGGAGCTCCTGCCGCCCACGCCCGAGCTCGCCTATCGCGACGCCAACCCCTACCTTCACGAGGACGGGCCGCGCTGGGGCGTCAACGTCGTGGGCTTCTTCACAGCCGAGCTGGGCGTGGGCGAGGCAGCGCGCCTGCTGATCGCCGGCCTCGACGCCGGTTCGGTGCCGGCGCTCCCGATCCAGGGAGCGCTGATCCCACCCAGCCGTCAGGGCCACGAGTTCGCTCACGCGGCGATCGACGAGGCGGCCTATCCGATCAACATCCTTTGCGTCAACGGCGACGGCATCCCCGTGTTCGCGCGCGAGGCCGGGCGCTCGTTCTTCGAGGGCCGCTACACGATCGCGATGTGGTTCTGGGAGGTCGGCGACCCACCGCCGTCCTGGTCGCAGGCTTACGAGTTCATCGACGAGGTGTGGGTCGCCTCACAGCACGTCTACGACGTGATCGCTCCGACCTCGCCGGTGCCCGTCGTCAAGACCAGGCTGCCGGTTGCGACGCCGGAGCTCGCCCCGCGCGGTCGTGCGCAGCTCGGCCTCCCCGAGCAGGGCTTCGTGTTCCTGTATGCCTACGACTACCACTCTGTCGCGGCCCGCAAGAACCCGCTGGGGCTGATCGAGGCGTTCCGCCGCGCGTTCCCTGCGCGCGGGGACGCACAGCTCGTGCTCAAGTCGATCAACGCTGAGAGTCGTGCGGATGACCACGAGCGCGTCGTGCTCGCAGCTCGAGGACGCGGCGACATCACGCTGCTCGATGACTATGTCTCTGGCGCGGAGAAGAACGCGATGATCGCAGCGTGCGACTGCTACGTGTCGCTGCACCGCTCGGAGGGCCTTGGCCTGACCGTCGCCGAGGCGATGTTGCTCGGCAAGCCGGTGATCGCGACGCGCTACGGCGGGACGCTGGAGTTCACGAGCGACGAGAACTCGTATCTCGTGCGCTGCGAGCCCGTCGCGGTCGGCGAGGGCGCCTACCCGTACGCGCCGGAGGCGATCTGGGCGGAGCCGGACCTCGATCATGCCGCGGCGCTGATGCGCCACGTGCTCGATCACCCGCAGGAGGCGCTCGACCGCGGGCGGATCGCCCGGCGTGACGTGCTCGAGCATCACTCGCCGGCTGTCGCCGGCGCGGCGATGGGACGACGGCTGGCGCTCGTCAACGGGCACCTGCGCCGGCGCGGTGCCCGCTCGCTCAATCTCGCCCAGCTGCGGTCGCTGACCGCGGACGAGAGGGTGCGGACGCTGATCGAGAGCCTGCCCACGATCAACTGGGGCGCTGGGCGCATGGGACGGCTGCGGTGGCGGGCGCAGCGTCCGGTGGCCGACTGGTCGCGCGCGTACGTCGAGCACGAGAGCAAGATCGACACCGAGACGCAGCTAGCGATCGCGCGCCTCGATGCCCGTGTGCGAGACGTCGCCAAGGCGCTGCACGATCAGCAGAATGCTCATCACGCCGAGGCGCTGGCTGTGCTTAGGCGTGTAGAGGCCGAGCTGGCCGACGCTCGGACGTCGATTGAGCGGGTTGAGCCCGCGGCACGCGATATTGGCGAGCGCCTGGACCTCCCGCGGCGACCGCGGCAGAGCCGCTAACCACGTGGCACAGTTCACGGATCTGACATCGTCTCCGATCTCTCGCTCCATTGTGCCCGCACGAGGGCTTCGTATCCAGCCCGCTGCGCGGGCTCGTCGCCGGGTAGGGGACTGTCCGCGGCAATCGTGCAGTTGAATGGTAGCTCGTAGGACATGCCCATGTACTCTGGGGCTCCCGGCGTGGGCATTGCCGTCACCATGCAGCGGCCGGGAGCGTCTGGTGGCCACGCGTGAACCTTGATCGGCTCAAGGCCGCCGGAGCGACACCAGTCTGTGAGTGCAGCCAGACTTGGCTCGAACCAGTTGCTTCCGTCTCCGTTGAGATCGTCAAGGCGGTGGAAGTGGACGAGCGGAAGCCGGGCCGCATCGCCGAGAAGGCGGTCGCGTATCGCGGTCTCGATCAGCGCGCGCCCACGGGTGAGTGCACGTACCGCATCAAGAGCCAGCAACGGATGGCGCAGGTGGTAGAGCACGCCGCAAAACGCGACGATGTCGAACTGCTCGTCGAGCCTTGCCGGCAGTTCGTAGACGCTCGCACGGAGATATTCGACCTCAGAGTTCAGCAGCGCCTTGAGCTGTTCGAATCCGAACCAGTCGGCGCTGTATATGTCGACCGTTACGACCCGGCCCGCGCCGAGGCGCTCGAGTTCAAACGCCAGCCCACCATTGGTTGCGCCGATGTCGAGTACGGAAGCTCCGTCGAGGTCTTCGGGAAGTTGGGCCGCCTCGAGAAGGAAGCCGATGTCGTTTGCCCCCGGTGTATATACGCCGGGGGCCAACTCAAAGCGCTGGTGCCAATAGAACCGAGCGTCGCGAATAAAGGCGGTGGCTGCCTGCCGCGTTATCTCTCGGCGCATCAAAGAGAGTTTATGCAGAGGGAGATGCGAAGGGAGGGTGGTCTCGGGCTCACGAGCGGCGGCCAACGCGAAGTAGTGCGCGCAGCGGCGCGGTTAGACGCCAGCTCTTCGAGCTTGTGAGCACCGCCAGTGATCCGTTGGACGCGGTCAGCCTAACCTCGAGCGCGGCTGCCTGGGTGCGAAGTGCCGCAACGTCCTCGGCAACGAGGCGCAGAGCGGCGTTGCGCTCAGCCAGGAGGGTGCTTGTCCGATTTAGCTCGCGCTCGTGGCGCTCATTCGAACGCTGGACAGTCTCGAGGGCGACTAGGGCGTTCTCATAGGACCGCTGGGCCGACGTGTAGGCATCGTGGGCCGACGCGTAAGCATCGTGGGCTGCCGTATAGGACTTAGTGGCATCGAGTGCCGCCTGTTCGGAGCGGGCTAGGTGTTCCTCGGCTGACCGGGCGCGCGCACGCCAGGTCGAGAGCTCATCCAGATCTGTGATCAGCGCGAGTGCCCTCGGTGTCGGCAGCTCACGGTCGCTTGCTAGCGCGAGTGTGAAGGTCTCCTGTCCGGGATCCACGCGAGCGATCTTGCGGAGATCGACGTCGAGGGTGCCCTCGAGCTTGGCGTTGCCGAGCACTTTGTCGTCGCAAATCATGCTGAGAAGCCACGCCTGTTGGCGCTTGAGTCTCACTTTGGCAAAGCGCTCACGCAGCGCGATCAGCAGCTCTTCGGGGGTGTACTCCCGAGTGTGGTGAGGGTTCCCCTCCTCGTAGACCTCGCGATTAGGAGACGAGATGATCAATAGGCCAGCCGGCGTCAGGACTCGGCGGAGCTCATCGAGCACGCGCGACTGATCTTGCACATGCTCGATCGCCTCGAAGCAGACGACTACGTCGCAGGAGCCATCCGCCAAGGGGATCTCCGAGATGTCGCCGCAGATGAAGTCCACGCCACCTGATACGTGTTCGCGCGCCACGTCGATGGCCTCTTCTGCGATGTCCACTCCGATGACGTGCGTCGCACCGGCGGCCCGCAGGAGCAGCGAGCCGTACCCGACGCCGCAGCCGGCGTCCAGCACCTGGCGCCCTACCACCCAGGCACTCGCCCACTGGTAGCGCGCGACGTGCTCTGCCTCGATCAACCCATGCATCTGCTCGGGGACGAACCGCTCGGGGAACAGTGCCTCGTTAGCTAGCTCACTCACGCGATCGTGCATTCTACGGCGGGCTCACAATGCTCGCCGCAGCTACGCGTCGCTCGTTGTCCCACGCGCGATCTCGGCGCGTACGTTGGGGGGCTCGACCACGTCTACAGTTCTGTCGAACTCGGCTCGTGCATACTCGGTAGCGCTTGCCAACGCATCAAGACGGACTTCCTGGCGGCGCAGCTCCGCAAGCTGTGCCGCCACGCGCTGAGCGTTGCGCAGACGGTCCGTGCGGAGGGCGCCTCTTATGCTCAAGACACTCTCGGTGAGATCCTTCACGGTATCCAGCATGGCTTCGTCGACCATGCGCTGATATGCGCTGAACGGCTTGACAAGGCGCAGCGCCAGACGACGGATGAGCTTTCTCAGTCGACCGAGCGCCGGTGCCGGCGGCTCCTCTCCACGGGCGACGAGCTCGACCAGCCGGTCTAGCTCGGGTGAAGGCGCGTTGACGGACGCCCGTCGGGGCCACTGTGCTCGCCGGCTGCGGATGTGATCCAGGCGTCGCTGCATCGACAGGCCGCCCGCGCGCGGCGAATGGTGAGTGCGCATGTCGCTTGCACCTTGGGCCGCGCGCTGTTGAGTGGTTCCGTGTTCCTCGGCGATCTCGAGCATATAGCGAGCCGCTTGCCCGATGTCGGGATCGGCCCATTCTCCATCGGCTGGATAGGGTGCGTACCCGGGTCCGATAGGGACCATCTCGCAGTCGACGAGCCAGCTGTTGCGGTCGTTCATGAACTCGAGGTTGCCTCCATAGCGAGTCGCTATCACCGGTTTGCCCAGGCACATCGCCTCCGCAGGAGTGAGCCCGAAGCCCTCGGCGCGATGCAACGAGACATAGCAGTCGGCGCTGGCGATCATCGAGTTCTTCTCGCTTGCGCTCACGTAGCGATCGACCACGTGCACGTCGGGATGTTCGTGGGCCGCCAGCAGCAGTCGCTCGTGCTCGGGCTCGTGATAGTCGTGGTTGATGCACTTGATGGCAAGGCTGGCGCCGGAGCCCGGTGGGAAGGCTTGCTCGAACGCGCGTACCGTCGCTAGCGGGTTCTTGCGTTCGAAGATGCTGTGGTAATCAAAGACGAATAGGAAAAGAAAGCCCTCGGGCAGACCAAGTTCGTGTCGCGAGCGGTAGGCAATCTGCGGCGCGACGATCGGCATGGTCACCTTGGTCACTGGTATGGGTGAAACGGGCATGAGCGCATCTGCGATGTGTTGTGTTGCCACCCACACCTCGTCCACGAGCTCGAACGCAGGCATCCACTCGGGCGGAAAAGCGAGCACCTCCCACCACCAGAAGCCGATCGTGTAGCTCCCAGCGAAAAAATCGTCGCCGGCCTGTGCGGCCCAGTCGGGGAGCACATCGGCGTTGACGCACACGATGTTCACCGGAAATGCAGCAGCGTCTGTGTCGAACATCGCATAGCTGTGGTCTTGACGGCTGCTAGGCCGCCAGGGTCCGTGAACGGGAAGCACCGGGACACGAACCGCGTCCAGCCCGGAGATCAGACCTCGCGCTGCCTCGCCTATTCCGAGTTCTGACTGCAGGAACCCGGCGACGTTCACGCCCCATGGCTCGTCCTCGCCTGGGCTGGCGTAGACGATGCCAGACTCGGCTAGCGCCCTGTCCGTCTCCCCGCCGTCGGGCATCAGGCCGCGGACGTCTCCCATCTCGTGCCCGTAGCCCTCGATCCAGCGCATGAACTCGTCCACTTCATCGACCAGGTTGGGAAAGACGGCCTGGAGATCCGCGCGGTCGCGGTAGACATCGAACCAGAAGCGGCTTACCGGTTTCGGCGTCGCCGCCTCCAGCGCAGGTTCGTTGAGCCAGTCGAGAAACTCCTGGGCGCCCTCTGACGTGAACGGAGACAAGCGAAACGCACCATTGCGCTCGCCCTCGCGGTAGAGACGGCGGAGACGGTGGTCCCACGGACGGCCGTCGCCGAGCGTGCTCCAGGAATAGGTGCTCGCCCCGTCGTCAGCGCGGCGATGTGCCCGCACCTCGGCCGAGAACTCCTCACACAGCCTTGCAAGCTCGGGATGCTCACTGAGGCGAGTACGCGTCTGGTGCTTGCTGAGCAGGGCCGGTGTGTCGGGATTGAAGCCGCTGAAGTGGAAAAACCGCAGTGGCACCTCGTTCACCAGCAATCTGCCGTCGGCATCTTGAGAGACGATTCGCTCGTGCAGGTTCCAGTAGGCCACATTCATGCCCGGATCTCGAAGCACAGCGGTCCCGGCGAATGTGTTGGGCACGAGGTCGAACCAGCGCTGGTCGACGAAATAGCCGAGCGCATGGTCGATCACGCAGTCGTAGCGCAAGCGCTTTTGCCACCACGTGAGCAGCTCGCTGGTGCGAGTGCTTGGTGCCATCGCGACAAACCCCAGATTGTATGTGCCGGACGCCATCAGATCCAGCTCGCCCGGCTGCTTACCGTCGTCAGGGATCGGCGCGGTGATGTGTGGCGTCAGCACGAGCTCGTGCTCGACCGCGAGACGCTCGATCTGCTCGACGGGCGCATAGAAGCGAATGTCCGGGTCGAAGTAGCTGATCGGGGCTCCGCCTCCCCGTGCGAGCAGATGCTCGAGCAGCCACGGCTTGACCGCCGTCGCAAGCTCTGTGACGTCGTACATCGCGGCCATTGCCTCGAAGCGATCGAGCGGCAGCTCGCTGGGACGTACGATCGTGAATGGCTCCTGCGTGTCCTCGGCTTCGCCCGCCACGTCGTCGATCACGAGCACGGCGCACTCGCCGGTGGGTTCCTGCGCTAGAAACGACTCGGCCAAAACGCGGGCGTAGGCCAGGTAGTTGCGAGCGACAATCGTGCAGATCCGCATCTAGCGACGCGATGCTAACGTATCGCCTCCCGCTTGATATTGCTTGCGGCGCTTAAGCCCTGAATGGGTGCCCTCCCACCGTATAGTGCGGCCGCTACGCTTGTCTGAGATGGCGTCCTCCGCACCCGAGTTCAGCGACCAGGGCGACCTCGATGCCGAGCACATAAAGGTCGTCTTCCGGGAGTTTCTGGGCCGTGCGCCCGCGGCGGCCGAGATCGACGCATGGATTCAGACCCGCTCCCTGAGAACGTTCCTCGAGGGGTTATGGCATCCGCTGAGTATCGGCAGCGACTCGCGACACGGGAAGCTGGGGAGCAGCCCGACGGACCCTTCCTGAACTGCTGGATCGCGGGCTATTGGGAGCGGTTCGCGCGTCCGTCGGGCGATGTCTCACCGGACGGGTTGGCGATCGTCGGGAGGGCTGGTCACCTCTTCATCTATGGCGGCACCAACGACAACGTGACCGCGCAGCGTGGTGAGATGCAGATGCCGGCCAGCTGGGCCGAGGAATGGCGGGCGCTCGTGACCGAGCGTCGCGCCGAGGCGCGTCGCGCGGGCCGGAAGCTCGTCTGCGTGATCGTGCCGGAGAAGATCGCCGTGTATGACGATTACTTTCCGCTGGATCTGACGAGCGCCAATCTTCGGCCGGTGTTGCGTCTGTTGGACGATGGGGGCCTCCCTCTCGTATATCCGATCGATGCACTGCGAGCCGCTCGAAAAGACGGAGATACCTACCTGCTCACCGACAGTCATCTGACGTTGCGTGGTAACGCGCAGCTCGCAGTTGCCACTCTGGAAGCACTCGGTGTGTCAGCTTCGACTGATGCAGAAAGCACGACGCAGGAGTTTGTCTACGCTGGGGATCTCGGCCGTCACTTCAATCCCCCGATCGTGGAGATCAGAAAAGTGGTGAAGCCTTCGGAGGCGACGATCGTTTTTGACAACTCGGCTTACCTCGTAAGCGTCGGAGCGCATCTAGGAACGATACGCGTCTTCCGCAACGACCGCGCGCAAGACAAGCGAACCGTGGTCGTCTTCGGTGACTCATATAGCTTTGGTGAAGATGGCTATCCGGGGCTATCATGGTTCCTGGCACGCGCGTTTCGCGAGGTGCACTTCGTGTGGGTTCCGTTTGGATGGGATCCAGACTACCTCGACAGTGCCAACGCGGATCTGGTGGTGTGCCAGATGGCTGAGCGCTTCGTCGTGCGTGTTCCTAGGATCAAGGTCGATGTGAGAAGTATGGCTGAGGAGACGATCAACCAGCGAGTGGCGCGCACGGGGGAGCATATCTTCAGCGATTAGGTGTGACCCTAGCGTGCGGCGCTTCGTTCGTGTTGCGCCCTGACCAGGCGTCGCGGGTCACGGGAGCAACTGGCTCTGCATCAGCGCCGGCGGCGGCGGTAATCGTGTACGTTGGGCCGACCTGCCCCGATGCTCGCCATCTACGCAACAGTGCTCGTCGTCTGTCTGTTCTCAATCGCCGTTGGCGAGGCGATTCTGCGTGTCTGCGGCTATGCGGCTTGGACGAGCCTCGCTCCGGCGGTCGGACTGTCGGCTCTTGTTGTGCTCGCCTGCGCAGTCGTCTGGCTCCCTGGCCATCGGGTCACCGCTGGGGTGCTCCTCGCGCTGGCTGCCGTCGCTGCCGGGGTGGGGCTGAGGCGTCAATGGACGATACCGGGCCTCGCTTCCGTGAGCGTCGCGATAGTGACTGCGGGTGCTGTGTCGATTCCCTTCTTTGTCAATCGTCACACCGGGGTGTTCGGAGTCTCCGTCGACGATGATTTCGCGGCGCACCTTGTTTGGGCCAATTCGCTGTATTCGGCTTCACCGGGCGTCGACATCTTCCCCAGCTATCCGTTTGGGCCACATACTCTTGCTGCCGCGCTCTCCGGTCTACTGGGCTGCTCGGTCGAACCCACTTTCACAGGCCTCCTGTTGGCGGCACCGATCCTTACGGCTCTGACGGTCCAGTCGATCCTGCGTGAGATGACCACAGCGACGCGGATTATCGGGGGGCTGCTGGTGGCGTTGCCCTATCTCGTGGCGGCACATCTCGGCGAAGGTGCCTTCAAGGAGCTGATGATGATCACGATCCTGCTCGGCTTCGTCCTCACCATCCGACGTCTGAAGATCGATGTCGACTGGCGTCCGCTCAGAGCCGTGCCGCTTGGCCTCCTGCTCGCGGCGATCCTGCTCATCTATGGCAGGGCAGGGGCCGTTTGGCCGCTCGGTGCCGCCTCTGTGTGGGTCGTGGCAGAGATGATCGCGGTCCGGTGCAGGTTCTCCCGCGGTCTTATGCGCAAGACGCTCATGTTCACTGCGGTGCTGTTGCTCTGCGCCTTGATCGCCTCGCTTTCAGAGCTCGGACGCCTCCTGCAATTCGGCGGGGGCGTGCCCGGAGGCAACGTTCCCAATTATGTGTCCTCTGCCGAGGCTCTAGGTGTTTGGTTCACCGCCGAATTCCGCGCGTCGCCCACCGATGTGTTTCAGACGGGTTTGCTAGTCGGGCTCGCGCTCGCGCTTGTCGTCTATGCGGTGGTGTGGTGGATGCGCCGTCGCGACTTCACGATCTTGGCTGCGACGTTGGTCGCGCTGATCGTGTACGTCGCGGTGCACCAGCATGAGGGTCCCTACCTCACGTCCAAGGCGTTGGTCATCATGGCCGCGCCGACGATGTTGCTGCTCCTTGTTCCGCTAGCGGACGCGTGGAGCAACGGGCCAAGGATCGACCTGGGGCGGATAGTGGTGGGACTGGCTGGTCTGTGCTTCGCGGCGGCCGCGCTCTGGTCATCTGGGCTCGCGCTGCGTGGCGCAAGGGTCGAGTCGACTGAACACACCACCGAACTTGCTTCATTTCGACCGATCATTCGCGGTGCGCCGACGCTCGATTTGATCCTGGACGACTTTGCCTTCTGGGAGCTGCGTGGAGCGCGGCTGTCCTCGCCCACACCTTATGGGACCGACTCTGTGGTTCCGTTTTCAATACGTAAGCCGATCTCACTCGGTGCGAATGTCGACGTCGATACCGTGGTGCCAAGTAGTCTCAACAAGTTCCGCTATATCGTGACCACAAGCAGTCAGTTCGCAAGCGAGATGCCGGCCGATTGGGTGCACGTCGCTTCGACCACAAACTTCGACCTCTGGAAGCGCACCGGCTGGACGGGGTCCCGAGGCATCCTGCAAGAGGCCGACGCACCTGGAGCGATATTGAATTGCACGACGCCAGAAGGACGCGCATTGAGTCGCTCGCCAGGCGTCGCCGGTGTCTGGGACACGGCGCCCGTGGGTCCTAGTCTCAGCTGGCAGGCGGGTGCCGCTCCTGCTCCGGCGAACTCGGAGGGACTTGTACCGACGGCCACCGGCGGCGTATTGACGCAAACGCTGACACTGCCGGCAGGAAGATGGGAAATCTCCCTGGCCTACCAAAGCCCGGCCCACGTCTATATGATCGCTGGGAACTTGCGCGCGATCCTGCCACCAAACCTGAACCTTTTCGGGCCATTTTGGCGCGTCGGCGACGTGACTAGCACGGGTCGGCCGCTAGGAGTTACCTTGCATATGCAAAGCATGCGACTTGGCACCATCCAGGGAGTCGCGATTGGCGGATTGGCGGCTGTTCGGCTCCCGCGTAGAGTGAGCCTCGTACCGCTGAAGCATGCGTGCGGACGCTACGTCGACTGGTATCAACAATGATGTCCGGCAGCGAGGAAACTGGGGCGGAGGTCGTTATCTCGGTCACGCTTCCGGTGGATCAGCTCGACGACGAGCGTATTCTTGAGCGGGCCGTGGTGAGTTACAGGGAGCAGCTCGATAGCCTGGGCGAGAACTGGGAGATACTGATTGTCCCGCAAACCGAGGGCGCGGCGGAGCTTGCCTATCAGGGTGTTACGTCGCTGGACGAGAGGGTACGCTCGTGTCCAGCGGCAGACGGATGGGGTGCCGCCGTGCGGGCAGGTCTGCTCGCAAGCCGGGGTCGGATACTGGGCTACACGAATTGGAAGCGCACCTCGGCAGTGGCACTTTCCGAGATGCTGAGTCTGGCTGTGCGCAATCAGGATGTCGTGTTGCGGGCTAACCGACGGACACGCGATACCCGCGTGCGCCGAATCGGCTCGCTGCTGTACAACCTCGAGTGTCGCCTGCTGCTGCAGGTTCCTGCGTGGGATGTCAACGGGACGCCGAAGATCTTTCCGCGTAGCTTTGCCGGTTTGCTCGACCTGACGCAGGCCGGTGATTTGCTAGATGCTGAGTTTGCTGCTGTCTGCGAGCGGGCCGGGTATCCGGTGATAGAGGTCCCAGTCGACGCGTCGCTAACCGCCGACACGCGGGATGCATTCAGCTTTCGCTCGGCGCTGCGCATGTACTGGGGCGTGATCGAGCTTCGAGGCGGGGTTATCCCCTAAGCGGGGCTCCTCTGGCTAACGGGACGTCGTCGCCGGAGAGACGGCCAGCACTTGGTAGAGCGTGATGACCGAGCCCCCGCGCGGTCGGCGGTACGTGCTCAGTAGGCGAAGTCGTGTGACGGCCAGCTGAGAGCAGCCAGGATACGCGACGCTGCCATTTCCAGGACTGATTCGGCAGCTGGGCGGGAGGCCGCCGATCGCCACGACAAAATCCGCATTTGCCGCGGCCGGATTTTCGACGGATACAAACGGAAAGCGCTTTTCCATCGGATCGCCCAGCAGCAACGGGATCGCATAGGTGATCAAGCCCGCGTACGCGACGGTCACCGGCGCAGGCTGTCCGTGCGAACGTCGAAGTATGATTTCGGTCATCTGCTTCAAGCCATCTCCTGCGGCAGCGTCGGTGATCAGCTCGCGGTCGTCGTAAGCGGGAAGCTTCGTGCGCGACGGGTCGGCGATGAAATGAGCGTCGAACCACACGGAAGGCAGGACGGCCACGACGCCAAGAGCACAAAAAGCGCAGCGACGCGGCCCGATGTCCGCGAGGCGGCGCGAGAGCTCGCGCCATATTCTCGACAGGCCGATAGCCATCGCTACGACCGCTGGAGTCACCGCGGGGAGGAGATAATGCCCCATCGGGCGGTCGGCGATGAGGACCACGCTCGTGAGTGGAATAAGAATCCAAAGCAGGAGAAAAAGACCCCGGCGAAACTTCTCAGCGAGCAGCAGCCCGTAGCCGACGGCGCATGCCAATAGGAGTGGAGCGGTGAAGTAACCATCGAGCTCGGCGCGATATCCGGGCCAGTTGCGCTGCAAGATCGCGCCAACCTCGTGAAGCGCGGTGCCAATCGGCGTGTACTGTCCAAGGGACTTGCGAATGTGTCCAAGTTCATAATAGGTCGGGCTGAGTCGCTCGATCGAATAGAAGCCGTATCCGATGATGAGCGCCAGGAGCATGCAACCAAGCCAACGTGTGAGTCGTCCGAGGCGGCCGGGAGCCTGCCAAGGGAGGATCAACAGGCCCGAAGGCAGCAACGCGACGGTGATCTTTCCAGTCTCCTTAGTCAGCAGGCCAACGGCCAAGGCCAGGCCAAGCAGCAGCGCGTTGCGCGCCGTTTGTGCATCTGCGAGGCGAATCAGCATGTAGAGGGCGCTCATCCCTGCGGCAGTCACGAGTGGCTCATCGAGGCCCATTGATGTAAACACGAGCCACAGGGGCAGGATGGCGAACAGGCCCATTGCGAGCAGACTGGTACGAATACCTGCAAACTGTCGTGTGATCAGCCCGACCATCGCCATGGTCCAGAGGCCGGAGACCTGTGCGACCAAGCGCACCGCCGTCAGGGGCGAGAATCCGATCTTCAATGGGATGAACGCTAGCCAGATCAGCAGCGGCCCCTTGTCGTCGTTCAGCGAGATGAATCTCTGCGTGGGCTGATACAGCGCGACCGGAACCTCATGCGCGTAGAAAGCCTCATCAAAATAGGGAGGAAAGCGCCATAGGACCGCCAACCGTGTGATGGTGTAAAGAAAGCAGAGCCCGGCGATAGTCAGAGCCGGCATCCGGTGGGTCCCCGCAAGAGGCCCGAGACCGTCTGCCTTGCTGTCCGATGCCGAGACCGGGGTCGTTAGCGTCTCTGCGAGCCCGAGCGGCATCACGGCTTCCCGTAGGCGCCTTGCGCTAGCTTCGTCCGTAGTTGCGGGAGATGGGAGCAGGGACCACTTGTCGTCTCTGCTAGCAGCGACGACAGTTCAGTGCGCATGCTGGCGGCTCCCGTGGCACCGTGCAACGGCAGCAACTGATCGGGGTCGCGGCGAGCATATTGCAGCAGGGTGGCCAATGACCGAGACGCGGCCAGCTCGTTACCGGCGCCCGAGCACGCCGCGGTGAACCGACTCTCCATAGTGCGTATCTGATCTAGGTCCCCGGCGCTGAATTTCTCGAAGGGTCCCACGAACATCACGACGCCTGTTACCGCGACGGTCGCTGCGACAATGCATGCCGTACGCATTTCGGCCAGTCTCCGTGGGAGAGCTGTTCGTCTCACGAATGGTTTGGGCGTCTGAGACGGTTGGCGAACCGACGCCGCGAAAAGCCTGTAGGTCGAACCAGCTCGGCCACTGTAGTCGGAGAAGTCGGGGCACGCATCGCGGCTAGTCTAGAGAAGCGGATCCCGGTCAGGACGCCATCCCGTAGCGCGCGGCGAGTTCGGCGTGCTCGTCCAGCCAGTCCGCCAGGTTCCTGATTCCGCGCTCGAGGTCCCATCGCGGATGCCAGCCGAGCTCGCGCGCGATCTTCGCCGGGTCTGCCACCCAGACACCGGTATCCCACGGTCTCGGCTCATGCGATCCCCAGTCGGGTTCGGCCGTGATCTCCAGCGTGTGGCGTATCACCTCAACGACCTCCCGCAGCGTGGTCTGCGTGCCGCTGCCCACGTTGTAGATGGCGCCGATCGTGGGCGCCGAGACGCGGGCGGCGAGAAGGAAAGCGTCGCAGACATCCTCTATGTGCACGAAGTCACGTGCCGTTTCGGGATCGACCAATGGGGGCAACTCGCCCCGGCGTCCACGTACTACGAGGACGGGCATCAGCCGCCGCGGATCCTCCCAGGGCCCGTACACCGAGTAGAGCCTGAGCGTGGCGGTGTGCAGGCCGTGCTGGACGGCTCGCTGGCGACACAGCATGGTCGCAGTCACCTTGGCCACTGCATAATCGCTGTTGGGCTCCGGCGCCTCCGTCTCGGAAGGAGGATGATCCTTGAACCCGTACTCCGAGGAGGAGCCGGCGTGAATAAACGCCTCGAAGCCTCGCTCGACGCAGGCGTCGAGGAGGTGAAGCGTGCCTAGCGCGTTGCTCTCAAAGATCGCCTGGGCGTCGCTCTGCCATGAGTAGGCGCCGTGCGCCGCAAGGTGGAAGACCCAGTCGGGTGCGATCGTCTCGACGGCGCTCTGCACCATTTCCGGGTCACGCAGGTCGGCCTCCTGAAACGCGAGCTCGCCGCGAATATCGTCCAGGCGCCAGATGTCCGAGCCGGGGCGAACCAAAGGGTGTACTTCGTGTCCCTCGCCGAGCAGGCGGCGGGCCAAGCCGGCACCGACGAACCCGCCGGCGCCGGTCAGCAGCACCCGTCGCGCGCTCATACCGCGATAGGTTCCGCCACGCCGCTAGCCAGGAAGCTCGAGTAGCCGAATACCTCTAGGTATTGCCACGCCCGGGCGCCGACCTCGGCCTGTTCCTCGGCAGAGAGCTCTTCCGCAGTAGCGTGGTTGGCCTCCGGCGTGGGAGTGCGGATCGTTCCCCACGGATAGACCTCCTCCAGCGGTGCGCCGTTCCAGCTCGGCTGCGCGAGCGTGTCGGAGCGTTCGAGGCCGAGCTTCTCGCACAGGGCTCCGAGCGTCCCGGCAGGATCGGTCATGACGTCCTCGGCGCGCACGATGTGGAAGCGCTCGGGGAACTTCTTCGCGAACAGCAGGGCATAGTGCTGGTTGAGCGTCCAGCCGAGCAGATAGCCGGGCAGCGGCAATGGCACAGGCCGCTTCTTGGTGTCCGCATACGCGGACCACGGGTTGCGAACGACATGCAGCACGTGGGCCTGGGGAAGGTCAGACAGGATCTTCTCGCCATCAACGCCGATGATCGGGCTGTAGCCAACGTAGACGGACTCGCGCCCGCTGGCGTTGTAGTCTTTCCATGCCTCGAAGGTCGAGCGGTAGAACGCGGCCACGTTGTTGGCGCGAGAGCGCCCTGTCTCGGCGATCTGGCGGCAGTAGATCTCGCAGCGCTCGTCATCTGAGAAGTCGAAGCTCCGGCCACGGAACTTGCTGACCCCCGGCGTGCGCGCACGGACCTTGCACTCCTCGTCGATGATCGCTCTGTAGTCCTGCTGGGGGGTGGCGTCGAGGGCGAACACCGGCCAGCGGTACTTGACCGGGAACGTCGATGAGAGCATGTCGTCGACCAGGCGGGTGCCTGGCTGGGACTCGAATGGGTATACGTAGAGTTCGGGGTGCCCGTCGAGAAAGCGATGGGTCGTGTTGCCCCCGTTCTCGTACATTGCGCCGATCATCAGCAGCTTGAAGTCATCGCTCATCGATGTGTCGTCTCCTTGTTGTCGAAGCTATAGAACAGGTGCTTCAGCCGACCGACGCCGCTGCGGGCGCCACTCGGAACGGGCAGTCCGGTGGAGCGCGAGCGGGCGATCCACTCGATCGCGAAGATCTGGTTGCCGTACGGCCATGTGAGGCTACCCAGAATCGCGCCCGAAGTGATGTCTACCGCGTGCAGCGCGCAGCGGCTGCGCTCCACGTCGAGGCCCGGCGCGTACTGTCGAAAGCGGGGGATCACGCGAGAGGTGCCCACGAACGCGACGCCCTGGTGGATGCACAGGCCACGCGTCCAGCCCGGTAGCTGCCGTACGGCCTCGAAGCGGCCGTCGCGCGCGATGCCGAGCTCGCCGTAGCCGCTGTTGTCGACCCAGAGGCGGCGCTTGTGCAGCCGAGCGGAGTGAGGGCGGGTCAACCCACGCACGACGGGCTCGCGCGTCGCGCCCGAGTAGATCACGCCGCGGCGATCGACCGGGAAGTTGCGGTGTCCCGGCCGCCGCGCCGACATCTTCTCGGCCGAGGCCGAGAAGTATGAGGAGTCGAGATCCGCTCCGGCGGCGATCGAGTTGAGCTGGATCCAATTGCGTGAGAAGTCGGGTCGCCCGTTGCGCTCGACGGCGCGGGGCCACCACACCCTTCGATGGCCACCGTTTGCAGGCAGGCGTACGATCGCGTTCTGGCCGACCGAGTTGGCGTGCAGCTCCCCCCCGATGTGAGCCAGGTCGTGAATGTAGAGCGCCCCTGGGTGGATCGTCGACCGTACCGGCAGCAGCGGCCGGGAGCCGATGTCCGGCGGCTCGGCGTCGCCGCGCGCCAACGTGGCGCGTATCGGCTCGAGTTCGAAGACTTGATTCGGGTTACGCGTGCTGGCCACGCTCACCACGCCTCGTCTGCGATCGACGGCGAGACCGGACGGATGCGGGAGCGGCAGGTAGCTGACCGCGGGGCGCTCGCCGACGACGGACAGCGCCATCAGCAGATGCTCGTACTCGCGGGTCACCAAGAGCGTGACGTCAAGGCGCGCCAGCGTGTCCCACCACGCGCCTGCCGCGCGCGCGCGCAGCAGGCGCGGATCGACCTCGGCGCCCGACCAAGCGGTCAGGGCCATCGTGGGATCGCGCCACTGCTCGTCATGGCTCTGCCACAGCATGTCGAGCGCTTTCATCGAAGGCTGGCTCACGCTCGTCGCCCCAGCTGCTGGCGCAGCTCGTAGGCGCCGCGGTACATGCGCGCGGCTGAGCCGTAGTTGGTGGTGGATGAGCCCCCGTGACGCACTGTGATCGTGCTCGGCAGCTCGATGATCGGATAGCCCTCGCGCTTGCAGGTGACGACGAACTCGGCATCGATCATGTCGTCGTCGCGCGTGAGCTCGAGCAGCTTGTGGAAGCTCCGGGGGAACACCTTGGGGGTGCCGTTGATGTCCCACGACGCCAGCCCGAACAGCATGCGGCACTCGAGGTTGTAGAGCAGCGAGCCGAGCTGCCGTCGCCAGTTGTCGCGGATCCGCCGCTGCGCCTTGACGACCACGTCCGGGTAGGAGCTGGCATACAAGAGCGCGAGCGAGAGCATCTGCGGTGAGGTTCGGGCGGAGTTCGTGTAGCAGAGCATGTCCCCGTTGGCGCTTTGCAGGCCGGCGCGCACCGCCCGTCCCCAGCCTCCCAGCTCGAGCTCCACAACGCGGATGGTCTCGTCTTCGCTGGCGATCCGCTCACATAGCTCTGGTGTCTCGTCACGGCATGCGTTGGGAACCAGCACGATCTGGTAGCGCACGGGCAGGCGCTCTAGCACCTCGCGATAGTCGCGCACGATCGACTCCAGGTGGTCGGCCTGGTTGTGCACGGGCAGGACGATGGAGACGAGGCGGTCGACCAAAGTGGCGCGCGGGCGTCCGCGCTCAGCGCTGGACGAGGTTCAGGGTCTCGGTGGCCACATGCGCAAGCTGGCGGGCCGAAAGGCCCACCTGCTCGTAAAGGTAGTCCGGCGAGCCGGTCAGTCCTCGCGGCATCGTCGCGACGCCGCGCCGGATGAGTTGGCAGCTGAGTCCATGCTCGGCGATCACCTCGGCGACGAATGAGCCCACCCCCCCCGTGAGGTAGTGGGCCTCGACCGTCAGCGCCAATGGCACTCTGCCGAGCAGGTCGGCGAGATCGCTCTCGGGGGATGGGTTGAAGCTCGACACAACGGCCACCGTGGCCGCGACGCCGGCGTCGGCGAGCTCCTCGGCGGCCTCCACCGCGGTTCTCGCCATGTTCCCAAGCGCGACGATCGCCAGATCGTCTCCATCTCCGATGAGCTCAGCGCGTCCGAGCTCGAAACGGCCGTCGAGACCGGGCACCGGCGTGCCCGCCTTGCACAGCCGGAAGTACACGGGACCACGGTGCTCGGCCGTGGCCCGCAGGGCTACGCGGGCCTGATCGGCGTCGGCTGGTGCCACGACGCTAACCGACGGCTGCACGCGCATGATGCCGACATCCTCCAGGGCGTAGTGCGTCACGCCGTTGTGCCCGTAATCCAATCCCGCGCCCATGCCCACGAGTCGTACCGGCAGTTCGTGCAGCGCTGCGCCGTTGCGCAGGAACTCATAGGGGCGCATCGAGGCGAAGGTGGCGATCGAGTAGGCGAATGGTATGTAGCCGGCATCGGCTAGGCCGGTGGCGACGCCAACCATGTTCTGCTCGGCGACGCCCACATTGAAGAAGCGGTCGGGGAACTCTTCGGCAAACGGCTCCAGCACCGCAAAGCCCAGATCGCCTGTGAGCAAGACCACGCGCGGATCCTCCCGTGCCATCTTGACCAGCTCGTCCGCAAACTCCGCTCTCATTGCAGCACTCCTTCTTCTCTTGCGATGTCGAGCTCCGCGATCGCTTGATCGAACTGCGCTTCAGACATGGGCAGGTAGTGCCACTCGATGCGACTCTCCATATAGGAGACGCCCTTGCCGAACGTAGTCTGCGCGATGACCATACGCGGTTTGCCGTCGCTGCTCGCCGGCTTGGCGAGCGTATCCGCCAGCTGGTCGAGGTCATGGCCGTCGACCTCGTCGACCGCCCAGCCGAAGTCCCTCCAGCGCTCGGCTACGGGATCGAGGTCGAGCACATCGGCCGTGTAGCCCAGCGCCTGCTGCCCGTTTAGGTCGAGAATCGCCACCAGCTGGTCGAGGCGCTGGTGGGCAGCGAACATCGCCGCCTCCCACACCGAGCCCTCGTTGAGCTCTGCGTCGCTCAGCAGCACGAAGGTGCGTCGCTCCGAGTGCTGCAGCCGGGCGGCGAGCGCTGCCCCGGCTCCAATCGAGAGCCCATGTCCGAGCGAGCCCGTCGAAAAGTCGACCCCTGGCACCACGTGCTCGGGATGGGCTCCGAGCGGCGTCCCCTCTGAGCAGAAGCTCGCCAGGTCGTCCTTCGACAGACGCCGGGTTGCCGCCAGCGCGGCGTAAAGCGCGAGTGCTGCATGTCCCTTTGAGAGGATCAGGCGGTCTCGATCTTGCCCACCGTCGAGGCTCATGGTCTCGCCAAACAGCACGGCTAGGAGGTCGGCAATGCAGAGAGCGGAGCCGATATGCCCTACTCCTGCTCGGTAGGACTCCTCGATGACGCTAATGCGGATCTGATGAGCGAGGGCGAAAAGATCAGGGTTCATTGGGCGGTTGCCAAGGCTCGGTGGGTACCGATGTGGAGTCCAGTGTCGAGACTGTGCGCCGGGCCGATCGTCAATGCTCTCAGACTTCGCCGTCGGACTGCGCCTGACTATGCCGCTCTTTGCGCCCCGCCCAGCCCCACGACGGGAAACAGTCTGTCGTGGGCTCGGGCACGATGCCCAAGTGCGCGCCGGCACGGAGCATGCGCCGACACATACCCCCGGCGACTGCTTGGCCAAACTCGGCGTCGGCGAGCTCGAACTCGAACAGCTCGGCAAAACCGGCGTGGTAGATCGCAGCCTGAAAGCCGAACTGGCCGCTCAGCTCCTCTCCCACCCGGCGATCCGCTCTGCCAGCACGTCAAGGCCGCTGTAAGCGAGCTTGTCGGTGATGAGTCGTCCCACGAGTGCCGCGAGGCGGCGTTCGACCGGCGCTGCTAGCGTCCCCACCATCGCCTGCGGGTGCCTGGGTCGTCTCATCGTCGTATCGTATTGGCGGACCCACGGCAGGCGCCCCTGGAGCGGGTAGCCACGATGTCCACGCGGTAGAGATTCACGCATGCCCGAGTTGCTCACCAATACCCGTCTCTCTCCGACACGCCGCAGCGGCCGGCGCGCGCGCGTTCACGCGATGCTGCTGTACCTGCGCTCGCCCCAGTCGGGCCTGCGAGGCCAGATCGTCCGCTTCGGACTCGCCGGGGGGCTCGTCACACTCCTGTATCTCACGGTTACAACCGCGCTTTCGCAGCTGTTTGGCCTACCGTTCGAGATCGCTCTAGCGATCGGCTTTTGCTGTGCTCTGCTGCTGCATTTCACGTTGCAGCGGCTGTTCGTCTGGTCTCACAGTGACGGCTTTGCGCTGCCGATGCACCATCAGGTTCGGCGGTACCTGGTCATGGCGGGCACGCAGTACGGCTGTACTGCAGCATCCACGGCCGTGCTGCCGGGTGCCCTCGGGGCCCCTACAGAGCTGGTCTACCTGGCGACGATGGTCGTCGTCACCACCACGGGCTTCCTGGTGATGCGTTTCATCATCTTCCACGGCAACGTGTCGGTCGCCCCGTCGGCGCCGGCGCCGATCGAGCTGGACCTGGGCTGAGCGCAGCGGCTGATCCGAGTCGCTGCTCGCGGCGCTCGGGCAGATTTCTCCACCATCCGTCGAGTCTGGTTGCCGGTTCAAGGACGGCAGGCAAATGGGTCGATAGAGCTGATGATGGACTTTCTATTCTCCAACGTCCTCGGGCGCACCCGGCGAGCAAGGGTGCCGCTGGCTGGTCTCTTTCTCGCCGCTCTGCTCCTGATCGCGCTCAGCGCGCCTACTGTCCGAGCCGCCGAACCAGGCGTGGCGGTCCCCGGTCCCACCACCGTGAATCCGTCCGACGTCAAGTCGCTCGGCACCCACTGGGTGCGGATGTTCGCGCCGTGGCCCGACTTCGAGCCGTCCCGCGGTGTCTTTGCGGCGAACTGGATCCAGTCCTATGAACAGACGATCCACACGTTGCCGGCCGGCACAAAAGTGCTGCTCGACGTGGTCGACACGCCTGAGTGGGAGAGCGGCTCGAGCAACGAGACGACGCCGCCGGCCAACCCGAACGACTACGCAGCGTTCGTCGGCGCGCTTGCGCGTCAGTTCGGGCCGCGTGTGAGCGCTTACGAGATATGGAACGAGGAGGACTCGCCGAGCTGGTGGGCAGGTGCTCCGAACGCGCCCGCATACACGCAACTGCTGCAGGCAGCCTATCCGGCGATCAAGGCCGCTGAACCGAAAGCGACGGTGGTGCTCGGCGGGCTCACGGGCAACGACTACCAGTTCCTGGAAGGCGTCTACCAGGCTGGTGGCAAGGGCTCGTTCGACGCGGTGGGCGTGCACACGGACACCGCCTGCGACAAACTCTCGCCCTACGATTTCCTTCGCGGCGAAGGCAACAGGATGATCGACGACTCGTTCCTGGCCTACCGCGAAGTGCACGCGGTGATGCTCGCCAACGGCGATGACAAGCCGATCTGGATGACTGAGCTGAGCTGGCGAACCACGAACGCGACCTGCGCGGAAGGCGCATGGGCGGGACAGACGGCGGCGGGCGTGAGCGAAGAACAGCAGGCGACCTACCTGAGGCAGGCCTACCACTGCCTGGCGGAAAACCCCTACGTGCAGGTCGCGCTGTGGTTCCCGCTGCAGGACGAAGGCACGGTCACGTCCGGCCTGCTGCGTTCCAATGGCTCGCGCAAGCCTTCGTTTGGGGCGATGCAAGCCTACGCCCACGAAGGCGATCAGCTGCATGAACCGTGCGGGGACTTCACGGGCCCCAAGATCGAGGTGGCCTCGCCTGCCAACCATCTGCGCTACAGCGGGCCGCTCCCGATCAACGTGACGGCGAGCAGCTCCGAGGGCGTGTTCCGGATCCGCCTCGAGTGGGACGGCAAACTGATCCGCAACTACGACGGCAACGGCTTCCCCAAGTCGCTGTTCGGGGCGCTCGACTGGCAGGGCGCCAAGCACATCTCCTACGGCTGGCACACACTGACGTTCCTCGCTTACGACAAGGAGAACAACGTCTCGCAGGTCAGCATCAGGATCTACCACGCGCGGCCGACGGCCCGGCGTGGCAAGCGCCACTAGCGCTGGCTCGCGCGCGCGTTACGCCCGTCCATGCCGTCGAACAGCTCGGCGGCTGAGACTGCCAAGGTCGTCGCCAGCCTGGAGACCGTCCTGACGCTTGGCTCGCGCTCGCCATGCTCGACCTTGGCGACATGGGTCACGTTGAGCTCGGCGTCGTGCGCGAGGCTTTCTTGGCTGAGACCGCGCTCGTGTCGTATGCAGCGCAGGTTGGCGATGAAGATGTCGAGCGGGTCGGGCATCGCCCGACGATGCTTCGATACCTGGCCCGACTGTGCCAGATACGATGGTCAGACCAAACTGTCCGTCAAACCGGATCCACTCCACACCGAGGGGTCTCCCGGCTACGTGCTACCTCCGGCTACATATTCGCCGCTGCCGAGGCAGTTCTCGGCCCACGATCCGAAGCCGCCGTTCAACTCCTGCCAGTAGCACAGGCGACCTTCTTTAGAGTCTAGGTACACCCACTGGCTGTCCGTCGCTCCAGTCCGCGTGATGGCTAGCCCGCTGCCTGTCGCCGCGTATTCACCCGTGCCGAGACAGTTATCGGCCCACGATCCGAATTCGCCGTTTAGCTCCTGCCAGTAGCAGACCCGGCCTTCCTTGCCGTCCCAATACGTCCACTGGCTGCCACCCACAGTATTGTAGACAGCACCTAGGCCGCCGCCTACAGCCACATATTCACCCGTGCCGAGACAGTTATCGGCCCACGATCCGAATTCGCCGTTTAGCTCCTGCCAGTAGCAGACCCGGCCTTCCTTGTTGGCGAAGTACACCCACTGACTGCCAGTAGCTGGATTACCTGAAGCGGCGAGACGAGTTCCTGCGGTCGCGTATTCGCCACTGCCCAGACAGTTATCTGCCCATGATCCGAAGCCGCCGTTTAGCTCCTGCCAGTAGCAGATCCGACCTTCTTTGTCAGCGAAGTACACCCACTGGCTATTACTAGCCTCATTGTGTACGACACTCAGATTGGTAGCGGGCGGTGTGTATTCGCCACTGCCCAGACAGTTATCTGCCCATGATCCGAAGCCGCCGTTTAGCTCCTGCCAGTAGCAGATCCGACCTTCTTTGTTAGCGAAGTACACCCACTGACTGCCAGTAGACGGATCACGTACCACGCTCAGATGTGTCCCGGCCGTCACGTATTCACCCGTGCCCAGACAGTTGTCTGCCCATGATCCGAAGCCGCCGTTTAGCTCCTGCCAGTAGCAGATCCGACCTTCTTTGTTAGCGAAGTACACCCACTGACTGCCAGTAGACGGATCACGCGTGACCGTAATATGAGCGCTAGCGGCACTGTAGTTCCCGGTGCCCAGGCAGTTGGCTGCCCACGATCCGAGTTCGCCGTTTAGCTCCTGCCAGTAGCACACTCGGCCTTCCTTGCTGTCGAAGTAGACCCACTGACTGCCAGTCGCCGCGTCACGTACCGCCCATCGAGTGTCGGCCTCTGGTTCTGGCGTGGTAAACGTCCTGTCGCTACCCACCGGACTGCCGGCGCTGCTCGTGGCCACGACTCGGTAATGGTAGGTCTTGTTGGGCTGTAGCCCCGTGACATTAGCGCTCTCTGGAAGGTTGCTGGTACCTGATCCAGCTTCGATCCAGGGAGTTGACGATCCATAGGCCGTGGTTTCGCCGTATTCAAAGTGGTATTTCGTGACGAGGCCGTTCGGGTTCACCGTCCCGTTGAGCGTCGCCTCTTCTTCCAGCACGCTTGTGGGTTCGTTGGTCGTAACTATTGGCGCCGCCTGAGTGCTAAACTCCGCAGCACCGCCGAACGACTCGCCTATCGCGCTGCTAGCAACTATGCGGAAGTAATACGTGGTTCCCGCCGCTAGCCCGGTGACTTCAGCATGTACCGGCATGCTCCCGGTCCCGGCACCGGCGCTCCCTGTCGCCGTGTACGAGCCATAGCTAGTTGTCGTGCCATATTCAAAGTAGTATTTTGTTTCGACGCCGTTCGGATTGACCGTGGCGTTCAAAGTCGCATTCGGCGTCGCTACGCCCGACGCGCTACCGGTGGTCACGGTCGGCGCAGGAGGCAAGTGTTCGCCTTCGCTCGCCGGCAGCGTCGCCGGGAGGCAAGACCGTGGGACAAAGACCCAGTTCCCTTCGCCTCCAGCGATCCGGTCGTCTCTGACCATGACGTATTTCACTTTGGGTTCGATCGCACTTGAATAGTTAGACACATAACGCCACTTCAGCGCCGGGTTGCTGGCCTTTTCACCCTGGGCCTTCCCTTTCATACGCGGGTACCGTACGAATTAGTTCTTTGGGCGCATTGCTTTCGCTCCACGGCCTGTAGTTCGCGTACTCCGGGCATGGGGTTTTGTTGACAACGTAGAAGCCGTCTTGAGCGCTACTACTGTTGAGTTTTTCCCAGAAGCTACTTTCTTTGACTTTGAACCCGCCGCCGGATTCTTCAGCGCACGCGGTGTGTTTGGTGCTATTCAGCTTTTCGAGCGGAAAGGCCGTGTTGATCCAGCCACACCCACTGTATGCACCATTGATGAACCCGCCGTAGGAATGTTCGTGCGTCGCAGGATCTTCAGATGCGTACGACACGACTTCAAGTTCTGCGCCTTTAGGGCAGTTGCCGATCGCATAGTAATAGGGCCAGTTAGCAACGGTGGAGTATGGATCGAAGCATCGCCAATCACCGTTTTCCGAAGTGACTGAGAGCGGTTGTACCCCCGATTTCAGCGGGGATGAATTGACCTTTTCTAGCCGACCGGTCATGTCCACGTCCGCGCTAGCCGCAGTCGCTGATACGAGAAAGGCGAGGAGGGCGATCGCCGCGAGCACACATGGACCTTTTCTGAACCGCCCCTGCGCTGCTGGTCTCATACCCAGTCCTTCCGTCGGCGATGTTGACAGATCGAGACTTCGTTTTTCCGCGCGTTTGTTGCCCGCGCGATCCGGTCAGTCCCCGTCACCAAAACTTGGAGTGAGAGATGTCTACCAGGCGGCACTACGCTTGTCACCGGTCAATGTGTGCCCTACGACCGACCATATTGTGCATTTGTACTCGGGAGATGGTATTTTGTTCAGGAAAGACCAGGGAGGGTGGGCGGTGAGTCGTCAGGAGCGAGGTCCACCAAGCGAAGTGCGGTATCGAGCTCGGCCAGGCAAGTGCGGAGCTGGCGGCCGAGCAGTGCCTCCACGGTGCGCAGACGGCTCATAACAGTTTGCCGGCGGACATTTAGGGTCGACGCGGCAGAGGAGCAGTTACATTCAGCGTCTAGATACGCGCGCAGCGTCTGAAGCAACCCCGTGCCGCCGTCCGGGCGACTGAGGAGCGGCGCCAGGAACTCTCTGAGCCACACGGCCAGCGTCTCGCTCTCCAGGGCAGCCGCCACGAGCGGCTCATCGGCATACCGGACGATCTTTTCTGGTCTTCCTAGCGCTCGCGGAAGCGCACCTTTGGCTTCTCTGTGCGTTTGACGCCACCCGTCGAGCCCCCTCCATAGCCCCCCGATTGCGAGCGAGTCGCAGCTCGTCCTGACCGAGAACAGGTGTTCAACGTCCGTGCGTTCCGGCTTGCGCGAAGCACCTATCCAAGCCCACACGATGTTACCTCTCGATACCTGCAGGCACTCGCAATCAAAACCAACCGTCACGCGCCGGAAGGCATCCTGTAGGCCGCTTCCCGCAGCGATCACGCCGATATGCCAAGCATCAAGCTCGTAGTCCAGCTCAGCAAGCTCGGCGAACCCGACAGGCTCCTCGGCGAGCAGTCTCCGCACGATCTCCGTCCGACGCTGCTCGGGCGGGTGCGCTATCGACTCGTGGATCTCATCGTAATCGCGTTCGATCGCGGCCGTAAGCTCCAACAGCGCGTCCTGAGTCCTGCGTAGGCGGTGCAGCCCAGGTCTGATGCTTGAAGCCTGATTTCCTTCAGGTGTTCTCGTGGTATCGCGCCGAGCGTCGGTCATCGGGTCCAAGCACATGCCTTCAGGCTCAAACGACATCAAGGGGAGCGCCGAATCGGGGAGCGCCAGCAATGCCAGTATGGCTAATCAGCCATACGTCTGCAAGTGCTTTGCCCGCACATCGATGGTGGCGCGTAGGCTACGGGATAGGCGAACAGAGTCGTGATGCGGAACCAGGCACTTTGGGTGGGGACACTGCTTCCTGCGAGCCGGGACTCTAGCGGGAACTTGTTCTTTGGTGACGAGGAGCCGGGGCACTGAGGGTTCAAGCGTGCGGATCAGCCAGCACCCACAGGTCGCCCTTTGGCCGGGCGATTCGGCTACGCCGAGGAGAGATCGGGTTGACGCAGGAGGCCCTAGCAGACGCTGCCGATCTTGACGCCACTTCCCTGGAGGACTTGAGCGCGGCATCGCAAATTCAACCTGGCACGTTGCCGACCGCATCCCGAGCCCTCGGGCTCGCCCTGCACGCGCTAGCCCGCCACGCCGACGAGCTGGAGACCAGCGACGCCAGCCAACGAACCGGCCGCAGCGGTAGCGCGCGCGGCAGCAACGCTAGAACCCGAGAACCAGTACGACGTCCCCCTCACGAAACCCAGCCTCGCTAAAGACCGCAATCGGGATAGTGATCTGATGCTTGCTCGAGACCCGAGAGCGGCCGGCGACCCTCCCTACATTCTTTACACTTGTTGTCATCGGTAAAGAGTAGTGCACGACCGTGACCCCAATTTCCAGACGAAAGACGGGGGCCTCGTGCTCACCTTGAAGCTGCCGCGATACCGCTGTTTCAAACTACACAAAGAACCAGAACTCCCAGCCAGCGCGGAACTCGCCTGCGGGCGCACCCCCGAAGGGGAAACATTCACAATCAGCGCTTTCGGCAGCCTCAACGGCGAGCGGTTCCTCAGCGTGGACGCCGGCGTCGACCCGGACCTCAATGAAGTAGCGATCGGATCGGGCACGATCAAAGCGTTCCCCTGGTCGCTCTCGATCGGCTGCGCCCCGCACCCCGCCGCGATCCTCTACGGAATCCTCTTGCCACCAGGGACGTCGGTAGTGGCGCGGACCCCCCAAGGCGCCGTCGCGCTGAACGTGGTTCCGGTCGAACCGCGCGTGCACGCAAAGGGGCCGCTCGTCTACGGCGTGTTCAGCACGCTGCCGACGGAACTGACGGTGCTCGGAGCAAACGGCTCGACCGTCTACGCCGAAAACCTGCAGGCAAAGGCGACAGAAGCGGCGCAGTTCTGCGAAGGCTACACCGAACCGTGACAGACACGGCCGCGCTCAACCGACCGGGTGCAAGGGGTCCGGGGTGGCGACTCCGGTCGGCCAATCCCAGCAGCGCAGCTCGCGTGCCGGGCGCTCGGCTGCTACGGCTGCTGCGATCTCGGCGCTCAGCTCGAGCTCGGTGACCCATGGCCTGTTGGCGTCGCTGACACGATCTGCGCCGCCGATGCCCACGCCGAGGCACTTCAGTGTGGCCTCGTGTCGAGCCCAAGCGCGTAGGAACTCGAGCCGGCGCGCCACTGGGTCGAGCGCTTGCAGGCGTGCTGCTTCGGGTGCGCCGAGTGTGCGCTTGGCGATCGCCACCTCGTTGATTGGCCGTCGCGCGGTCTCCACGTCTACGCCAACGGCTCCGGCGTGGCTGAACGCGTACAAGGCAAGCTCTCTTGAGTGCGACATGTTGAAGGCTGGCTCGGCAGCGGCAGCGTCGGTGAGCATCGGCTTGCCGTGCTCGCTTGTGACGAAGCGCAGCGAGCTTGGGTCGCGGCTCAGATAGCGGCCGAGTAGCGCTCGTAGCAGCCCGCGTGCGCGCCGCCACAGCTCTCGGTCGTGCGCGCTCGCGAAGCGCTCCGCGCGCGCGCGCTCAGCGCCGCACAGCAGCTCTCCGAAGCTGTCGTCCACGGTTGTGAGATCTGCTCGCCATACATGGATGGCCCCATCGGCCAGCTGTGGCCGCGGTGGGCCGGGCGCCCATGCGCTCTCAGCGCTGGCAGTGATCACGCGCCCAATCTAAGCGATGGGGGCGCGCTCGGCGCTTCGACGGATACCCTCTTGCGCTGATGCGTGCCGTCTCCGTCCACCTGCCGGGCCTCGTTGTGATCGAGCCGCGCGTGTTTCTCGACGAGCGCGGCTTCTTTTGCGAGACCTACAGGCACCAGTGGCACGCGGAGGCTGGGATCCCGGAGGGCGAGCTGTTCGTCCAAGACAACCACTCGCGCTCCACGCGCGGTGTGTTGCGTGGCATGCACTTCCATGTGGGCGACGGCGTCGCCAAGCTCGTGCGCTGCGCGCGCGGACGCATCCTTGACGTCGCTGTTGACTTGCGCAGGGGCTCGCCGACGTATGGGCGCTGGGAGGCGGTGGAGCTGGACGAGGAGACCATGCGCGAGCTGTACGTGCCGGTTGGCTTTGCGCATGGCTTCTGCGTTTTGAGCGATGTGGCTGACGTGCTTTACAAGCAGACCGCCTACTACGACCCGGCTGTCGAGCGCGGGATCGCTTGGGACGACCCAGATGTCGGCATTGAATGGCCGCTGCCCGTCGAGCAGCTCACGGTCTCCGAGCGCGACGCGCAGGCGCCGCGCTTGAGCGAGATCGGCGCTGAGCTGCCGTTTGAATGGCATCCTTAAGCGCGCTGCTCAGAGACGGGTCCAGAGTCGATCGATCGGGACCACGTGCAGGCGGTCATCGACGCTATACGCACGAGTCCCCGTGTACAGCGCTACACCAACCAGGAACCGCTCCCCGAGGGCGTTACGCAGCTTGCGAAGATGGCGCATGTCGTGGCCGGCAACCTGACTCGAGGTCTTTACCTCGAAGGCCAGGATGCCTCCATCGTTGCGTTCGAGCACAAGGTCGATCTCGTCGCCGTCATACGTGCGCCAGTGCCCATAGGCCGTGACCTCCTGTAGCCACGAGGCCTGCCTCACCAGCTCGCCCACGACGAACGTCTCCAGCAGGTGGCCGAACTGCGACATGGAGGGAGCGTCGCGTCGGGCGAGCTTCTCCGGCGTGAGGCGCAGCAAGTGCGCGGCGAGGCCTGCATCTACCACGTGTATCTTGGGCGCGCTGGTAGCCCGCGCCCTTACGGTCGTTCCCCACGCCGGCAGGCGCATGATCAGGAATACAGCCTCGAGCAGCTTGACGTAGTCCGCGGCAGTGGTGCGGTCCAGGCGTGCCTCACTGCCGGCCTTGGTGATGTTCAGGACTCCTCCAGTCTGCGCTGCCAGGCGGTGGAGCAGTGTTGGTAGCTGCTCGCGCTGGCGCAGCTTGGACAGCTCTCGCACGTCTCGCTCCAGCACCAGCTGTACGTAATCGTCGAACCAGCGGTTGCGAGCTGCGACGCTGCGCCTCGCGAGGGGGATCGGCATGCCCCCCGCGACTGTGCGCGCTACATACTCGTCCCTGCTCGTAGCGGAGACAGCGCCGCGGGGGGTGGCATTCGCGGGATCGTCAATGAGCGCTGCCAGTAGGTTCTCTCTGACACCATGGATCTCGCCTTGAGTGAGCGGCCACACCGTCAGCAGGTGCAGACGGCCGGTGAGCGATTGTGCGGCTATGGGCAGCGCGTCATAGCGGGTGGATCCGATTATCACGTAGCGTCCGGGTTGCAGCTCGCGGTTCAGTTCGGCCTTGATCGCGTCCAACACGGCCGGCACGTGCTGGTACTCGTCGATGCACACAGGCGGCAGGCCACCGACAAACGCGCTCGGGTCTGCAAGTGCGGCCTCGCGTGTAGCCGGCTCGTCGAGGTCGACAACCGCAACGCCGCGAGATTGCGCCAACTCGCCCAGCAGCGTCGACTTGCCCACCGTTCGCGGTCCTTGTAGCGCGATCACCGGCTCATCCGCCAGTCGCTCGCTCGTCACCTCCAGCAGCCGGCGGGTGACGATCCCGGAAATCGGCGAGGAAGGTTCGCCCATGAGCCAACGGTAGCACCAAGTCCCCGATTTCGAGGGGGTTGAGTCCCCGATTTCGAGGGGTATGAGTCCCCGATTTCGAGGGCCAGCAATGTCTCCTCGCTCCCTGCGAGCTGCGCTGAGCTGCCGCTGGAATGGCATCCTTAGGGGCGATGGCCGGGCGTCTACAGCAGCTGCGCGAGCGCACCCACGGCTACACCGTCACGCCAGCGCAGTATGTGCCCTTCGCCTACGTCGCGTTGGGCGCGCTCACGCTGATCGTGCTCACAGGCGCTGCCGTGCGGCTGACGGGCTCTGGCCTCGGCTGCCCGACGTGGCCGAAGTGCTACGGAAATGTGTATCCGCCGCTGAAGACGCACGCGCTGATCGAGTTCTCCAACCGGCTGATCACCGCGCCGGTGTCGATCGCTGCCGGCTTCGCCTGGCTGGCGGCTGTGCGCCGGCGTCCGTACCGGCGCGATCTCGTGTGGCTCGGCGCGCTGCTGCCATTGGGCGTCATCGCGCAGGCGGTGCTTGGCGGCTTCACGGTCAAAGGCGAGCTCGACTACGGCTGGGTGATGGGCCACTTCGCGCTGTCGATGCTGATCCTGGTGGCTGCGGTGGTGCTCGTATGGCGCGCTCGCAACGAGCCGGCGCTGGCGCGGCCGGATGCACCGGACTCGACGCATGCTGTGCGGCAAATAGCGCAGAGCGCTGCGGGTGTGGCGCCGACCGACCCGACGATCGTGCGCGCATTGCGCTGGTTGGTAGCGCTTGGCGCGCTGACGATCTTCGCGGGTACTGCGGCGACGGCTGCCGGTCCGCATGCGGGCGGCTCGCCGGGGCAGAAGATCAACCGCTTGGACTTCGACGGGCGCGGCACGATGGACTTCGTGATCCACCGCCACGCGGAGATCGCGTTCGTGTTCAGCGTGGCGGCTGTGCTCGTGTGGTGGCTCGCGCGCCGGCGCGAGGTGCGGCGGGGGGTTCAGCAGCCGCTGACGGTGTTGTGCGTGCTGCTCGCGCTGCAGGGGGTGGTCGGACTGGATCAGTACTACACGCATCTGCCCACCGAGCTCGTGTGGGTGCATGTGGCGCTCGCCAGTGGCGTTTGGGTAGGACTTCTATGGGCGGCTTGCGCCGCCGGCTCGCTGGCGCCGTTCCGAGTACGTAGGCGCAATGAGCGGGCCCCGGACGGCCCGGTGCGTAGCGTCGCGCCGCTGAAGTTGCCCGGAAATTGGCCGTCTTCGCCCCCTGGATAAGCGCTGCGCGCGTGTCGTCGTCCTCGCGAGCGGTTAGCCTGCTCGCAGCAACGACACTCGAGAAGGGAGTGGCATGACCAAGAACGAGCTGGGCGAGCAGGTCGCGGAGCGCACTGGGCTGTCCGCCAGCCAGGCACGTCAGGTGGTTGAGGCGGCGATCGAGGTGGTCTCCGACGAGCTTGCCGGCGGGGGTGAGGTCGCGCTTGCCGGCTTCGGCAAGTTCAGCGTCAGCCACCGAGCGGCTCGCCAGGGGCGCAATCCCTCCACCGGCGAGACGATCAACATCGCGGCCTCCAAGGCTGCGAAGTTCTCTGCGGCGAGCGCGCTGAAGAAACGCCTCAACGGCTGAGCCGGGCGGGTCGCGGGGATCCATGAGTCCAGCGGGGCTCGGTGATCCCTGCGTGTCCGGCTGAGGGCAACTCCAATTGAAGATGGCCCGTAGTTCTCGCGCTCCTCGCCAGCGCCACCTTTAGCTGCCGCGATCTTGCTCGACAAATTGTCGAGCTTCTACTACTCTTCGCCGATCACGCGCACGGATGACGCGTAAAGGTGCAGGTTCGGCGACCCAGGTCGTGGCCCGCAGTTAGATCTCTGACCCTTGGGGGGCAAGCCGCTATGCAGGCGACGTTGAGAGTCCTATGCAGTGTTTCCGTTGGGCGCTCGGCACGTGCCGCAGGGCGCAACAGCCGCAGGGCAGCGGCAGCCGTCGCGGCGCTCGCCTGTCTGCTCGTGCTGTCGATCGGGACTGCGTCGGCCTCGGCCACGCCCACGACCTACTCGGCGATCGAGAAAATCCCGGTGCCGCCGGCATCGAACTTCGCGGGCGCCGGCGACGGCGACGGTTGGGCTGTGGCGCTGTCCGACACGGCTGTCTACAACGTCTTTCACCACCAGGAATTCCTAGGCGTGAGCTGCCATCTCCAAGCCAATGCCGAAGCGTGCTGGCCCGGACGCAAGTACGACACGATCACAGAACCGGGTAGCGGCGATGGCTTTGCAACGTCTGGACAGCCCGGCCTCTACCTGAGCCCGCAGACAGGGAAGCTGTACGTGTATGCGACGAGGATCGCCGACAACACGGCCGGAGTCGTCTGCATTGACACGACACAGCCCAGCAGCAACGAAGACCCCTTCTGCGGGTTCACCGAACTCACCGGAAAAGGGGAAGGCCAGCGCCTCCACGACATCAGCGGTACGAGCGACCCGATGCTGATCGGCACGCACTTCTACGCTTTCAGCTATCAGAATGGCGTGGGTCAAGCAGGCACGAAGAACACGTTGCTGTGCTTCGACGTCAGCACCGGCACCGCATGCGCGGGACAGCCCTACGACGTTGCGCTTCAAAAAGGGACGGTCACGGACGTAGGGTTTCCCTCGCCGGCGACGGCCGTGATCGCGGGCAAAGCCATCATCCCGATAAACGTCGAAGGCACGAGCTACCTGACTTGCTTCGATGATGCGACGCAGAGCACCTGCTCCGGCAAATGGCCTGTGAAGCTCGCCTTCAACTTTGCCAGCCAATACGGCGCGCCGTTCCCGCTGCTCAGCGCGACGGGCACTGCGATTGGTCTGTGTCTGCCTACAGGTACAGACCAGTGCTACGACCTCGAAGGGGAAGCAGCGACAACCCCGGCCGGGATGACGTCGGTGATCGCAGCCTCCACCGCGTGGAACGGCCCTGCGCTCGTGCTCGGGCCGAGGGTCTACGTGCCGAACGGCAACTACGATGGCGACTCCGGCGACGTTGAGTGCTTCGACTACTCGACGGGGGCTGGCTGTGAAAACTTCCCGAAGACGTTCCCCGGCCTCTACTACCTCTACACCGTCAACCCCGACCCGCAGCGACCAACATGCATCTGGATCAACTCCGACGCTGACGACGGCACGCTTCCCCTACAGATCACGAGCTTCGACGCCTACACGGGCAAAGCGTGCGGCGAAGGCACGATCCGGGCGCTGGCGTCTCAGTTCGTGGTGCCGCAGCCGCAGTGCGCGCCGGCGAGCTACGTGTCGCTTCAGGTTCTCAAACCCGAGCGGAGCGCGTACAAAACTGGAACGGTTGCGTTCGATGACAATGACGGCAACCCGATCCCAGGACTCGAACCGATCACGCTGGACGAAACCGGGACAGCGAGTCTCGCGGGGTTGGCACTGAACACGCCTTCGGGCTTGCCTCAGTTCCTGTTCACGCTGGTAGAACCGACAGGCGAAATCGGCGAAGTTGAAGTCAAGCTCACCTGGCAGGGAGAATACGAAGCGACCTGCGCGGAAGGCGGCAGGGCGCCGGAACCCGAACCCAAACCCAACCCCAAAAAGGAACCCAAAGCGGAACCGGAACCGGAACCGGAACCCGCCCCGACACCAACACCTGCCCCGACACCGACACCGGCGCCAACACCCGCCCCGACACCGGTGCCGACCGGTGGGGTCGCCGGGTTCGGTGTCGCCCACCTCGCGTCGAGCGCGCCCGCGTGCGTCGCGATCAACGGGTACGTGGCGTCGGTGGCGGGGGGCTTGATCGAATCGGTCACGTTCATGCTTGGCGGCCACACGGTCGCGATCGTGAGCACGCCCAACTCGCACGGGGTGTTTGCGACCCGCATCAAGCTGCCGGTTGGCAGCAAGAAGAAGCTGACGATCAAAGTGGTGTTCACGTCGGCGAGCACGGTGCACGAAACGACGATCCACAAGACGCTCGCGCGCTGCGCCGCGGTCGTGGTCCATCACATAGCGACGCCGAGGTTCACCGGCTGAGGCCGGCGGCGAGGCGGATGTGCGTGGGCGGCCGACGGTCGATCGGACATGTCTCTCGCCGGCCGTCGTGAGAGGCTGTGATCTGTGACGACTAGCAGGGGCACATGGCTGGCGCTGGTGATGGCGCTTTGCACGGCCGCGGTCACCGGCGGAGCGCTCTTCCCGGTTGCTGCGGGCGCGACGAGCTCGCCGTCGCTCGAGCCGCCAGCTAGCACTGCCGTCGAGCTGTCGAACGAACGAACCGTCACGACGTGGGCGCATTCCGAAAGCCCAGGCCAGATCTACGCGGGCCCCGACACGCGCGCGGCACGCGTCGCGAAGGTGCGCCTGTATGACGCCGACGGCTTTCCCGAGGTGTACATGCTGCTGAGCAGCTACACCGACGCGGAGGGGCGCGAATGGGTGCAGGTGCGGATCCCCGGTCGACCGAACGGGCGCACCGGATGGATGCCGCGCGAACTGCTGGGCAACCTCTACCGTACGTACTGGCGGATCGTCGTGAACCGGAGCGCGCAGCGCATGCGCGTCTACTATGCCGGGCGTCTGCTGCGTGTCTTCCCTGTGGGCGTGGGCAATCCAAGCACACCTACCCCGACGGGCCACTTTTGGATCGACGAGCGCTTCAAGCTGTCGAGCCCGAGCAACCCGTACTGGCCGTACGCGCTCGGCACCTCCGACTACTCGACACTGTCCGACTGGGCGGGCGAAGGCGTGGTCGGCATTCATGGCCCGTTTGGCGAACCGCAGCGGATCCCCGGCGACCCGTCACACGGCTGTATCCGCATGCTTGTCCCCGACATCGCCTGGCTCGGGCCGCGCGTGACGCTCGGCACGCCCGTGGACGTTGTGTCGTAGAGGCCAATCCTTACGACTTGGTAACCGGACCTTTAGGGCCGCTGGTCAAGCTGCTTCGCGAGCTTCAAGACCCGCTCCCTCCCGAAAGTTGGTGATGGCATATGAGCCCTACGGACTTCGCTTCCGAGCCCGCGCCGCTAGCGCGCTACGACTCTCTCGCGCGCTTCTACAACGCGGATGAGCGCCGTGTGCGCTCGCGCGAGCTGGACGTCGGGCTGTGGTGGCGCGAGGACGTGGACGGCCCGTTGCATCGCGCCGCGTGGGTCAGCGACACGGGCGAGCTCTACCTCGTGCGCCTCGGTTCGCCCGCCGCCGGCGGCGGGCGCGTGGAGCTGCTGGCGCGCGTCGAGGGTCGCGAGCTGCTGGGCGCCGTTCTGGACGGCTGGCGCGAGCGCTGCGGTGAGCCGCACTCGCTCGAGTGGCTGCGCGAGCGAGCCGCGCTCAGGTTGCCCGCGCGGACCGTGGATAGCGCACGAGCCCGTCCTCGGGAATCGGCTCCCAGGCCGCGGCCGACGCGACGAACTGCCGGTGCTGCGGCCGTATGCCCGGATCGCGGTCCAGTGTTCCCAGGCGCACCGCGACCTCTGGGTCGGCAAGCGGCTCACCGCTGAACAGCGCCGAGCCGCACGTTTCGCAAAACAGCTTGGGCACGCCTTCGGGCGGTTGGAACGAGCGCAGCTGCTCCTCGCCCTTCAGCAGGCGAAAGCCCTCCTGCGGCACGCGGCCGTTCGCTGAGGAGCCAGTGCCGGTGCGCCGTTGGCAGTGCGTGCAATGGCAGTAGCCGGCAGAGATGAACGGGGCTGTGATCTCGTAGCGCACGTCTCCGCACAGGCAGCCGCCCTGAAGCGGCATCTCGGGCGAGGGCAGGCTGTCGGCGTTCGCGGCGATGCCAGAACGATAGCCCGCTCCATGTGGAAGGCCGCGAGCAGTGCGAGCGCCTGCGGCAAGCAATGCGGCGTGCCTCGCAGCCGTTTTAGGTGCGGTAGGCGCGTGCTTCTGTGAGCGGAAGGCGCGGTAGGCGCGTGCTTCTGTGAGCGGCAGGTGCGGCAGGTGCGTGCTTCCGCGGGCGGAAGGGGAGGGGTAGGCATGCTCGCGACGATGATCGATAGGATGCCGCCAAGCATGACCGGCGCTCCGCAGGCCTACCTTCACAGCACTCGCCCCGTGGCCCACGGGAGGATCGGATGATCTCCTACCCGGGCTGGGGCTCGTGGACCTTCCAGCCGGTCGTGATCATCGCGCTGCTGGCGGCCGCAGTGGTCTACGCGAGGGTCTACCGCCGGGCGCGCGCTCGTTCTTCGTCCTCGACGCCAAACGCCGGGCACTGGGTGCCATACGCGGCAGGCCTGCTGACGATCGCGGTGGCGCTGCTCTCGCCGCTTGACCCGATCGGCGACAAGTACCTGCTTTCGGCGCACATGCTCCAGCATGTGCTGCTGTCCGACATCGCGCCCGCGCTGCTGATCCTCGGTCTGCGCTCGCCGATCCTGCCGCTTGGGCTCTCGCGGGAGGCGCTGCTGGCGGTGGCGCCGGCGGGAGGGAAATCGGGCCGGGTGCTCGCGCGCTTGACCTCGCCGTGGCTTGCGGTGCCGCTGTGGGCGCTGGCCACCTGGATTTGGGCGGTCCCGAGCGTGTTCGACTACGCCGCGCAGCATCAGGTCGTGCACGCGCTCGAGCACGCGACGCTGTTCTACACGGGCCTCGCGATGTGGTGGCTGATCATCGACCCGCTTCCTCGCGCGCGCTTGCGCCCCAATGGCCAGCGCCTTGCGCTGCTCGGCTTTACGCGCCTTGCCAGCGCGTGTGTATGCCTGCCGCTGACGTGGATCTCGACGACCGAGTACCCGCTTTACGCGAGCGCCGCCCGGGGCTATGGCATCTCGGCGATCAACGATCAGCATCTCGCCGGCGCGAGCATGTGCTTCATCGAGGCGCTCGTCTTCGGCATCGCCTTTGCTGCGGTGTTCATCAGCATCCTCGGCCGCTCGGACTCGCGCGTGACGCTCGGCGAATACGCCGCCGCAGGCTCGCGCGGCGAGCACCTGCCGACCTAGTGCTTACAGCGCTCTCTGCAGCCTCATGCGTAGCGCCTCATCCTGCGCGTAGCGCCTCATCCGCGAGCGCTTCCACCACACCGCGCCCCTGAGCTGCGAGGGCCAAGCAGGTCAAGGACGCAAGGAGCGTGGCGTGCTTTGCACGCGAGCGACTGAGGACGCAGAGATGCGCCGGCCCTCGCAGCTCAGCCGCAGCCGGTGTTGTTGCCGCAGGATGAGCACGTGTAGCAGGACCCCGTTCGCTGCATCATCCCTCCGCACTGGCTGCATGCGGGTCCAAGGTCGAGACCTTGCAGCCGCGCGGGGACGACCGGCGGCGAGTCCGTGAGCGATGCGGCGGCGGCGCCGCCGGCGGAGGCTGATGCCTGCGGCGACCCGGCTGTCGGTCCGGCGTGGCTGTGACCGCTGCCGCCACCGTTGCCATTGCCGGGGCTGGCCGTCTCGGCTGCGGCGGGGCCGGCGGTGTCGGATGATCCGATCGCCTGTGCTGTCTCTTGCGCGGTCTTGCGAGCACGCACGGCGGGGGTGAGGATGCCGAGCTCCTCTTGAGCGTCGACGTCGAGGAAGCGGGAGGCGAGCCAGCGCATGATGTAGTCGGGCATTGACTTCGCGAACGGGATCTCCGTGTTGCCGGTGATTCCCTCCGGCTCGAAGCGCATGTAGCTGAACTTCTGCACGAGCGTTTCCAGCGGCACACCGTACTGCAGCGCGATCGAGATCGCCGTGGCGAACGAGTTCATCATTCCCCGCAGCGTCGAGCCCTCCTTGCCGATGTCGGTCAGGAAGATCTCGCCGACCGTGCCGTCCTCGTACATGCCTGCGGTGATGTAGCCCTCGTGTCCAGCGATCGAGAACTTGTGTGTGATCGACTGGCGCTCGCGCGGCATCCGCTTGCGCTTGGGGCCGACCTCGGCCAGCGCCTTGCTCACCGCCTGCGCGACGATCGCGTCGACCTCGACGGCCTCCTTGACGCCTTGCTGCGCGTCGGTGCGCAGCGCCTGCGCCGTCTTGGAGCCGTCGCGGTAGATCGCGAGCGCCTTGACCCCCAGGCGCCATGCCTGCGTGTATGCGTCCGCGATGTCCTCCACGGTCGCTTCCTGGGGCAGGTTGACGGTCTTTGAGATCGCGCCCGAGATGAACGGCTGCACGGCGCCCATCATCTTGATGTGGCCCATGTGCGAGATCGCGCGCTCGCCGACCGCCACGTCGAACACCGGCATGTGCTCCTCGTTCAGGCCGGGCGCCCCCACGATCGTGTCGTGCTCGGCCAGGTGCGCCTCGATCTGCTCCACCTGCTGCTCGGAGTAGCCGAGCGTTTGCAGCGCCAGCGGCACCGTTTTGTTGACGATCGTCATCTGCCCGCCGCCGACGAGCTCCTTGAACTTGACCAGCGAGAAGTCCGGCTCGACGCCGGTCGTATCGCAGTCCATCAGGAACGAGATGGTGCCGGTGGGAGCGAGCACGGTGGCCTGCGCATTGCGGTAGCCGGACTGCTCGCCGAGCTCGACCGCCTCGTCCCACGAGCGGCGCGCGGCCGCCAGCAGCTCGCCGTCGACACAGGCCGCCGCGGGGATCGTGTAGGAGGCGTCGCGATGCATGCGCATGACGTTGTTGTGCGCATCGCGGTTCTCCGCGTAGCGTTGATACGGCCCGAGCGCGCCCGCGACTTCCGCCGAGCGGCGGTAAGCCCTGCCGGTCATCAGCGCGGTGATCGCCGCCGCGGCGCCGCGTCCGTGGTCGGAGTCGTAGGGCATGCCGTTGCTCATCAGGTAGGCGCCGAGGTTGGCGTAGCCGAGGCCGAGCTGGCGGAAGGCGCGCGCGTTCTCGCCGATCTCCTCCGTCGGGTAGCTGGAGGGCCCGACGATGATCTCCTGCGCGAGCAGCATCACGTCGACGGTGTGCTCAAAGGAGCGCACGTCCAGCGTGCCGTCGGGGCGGCGGAACTTCATCAGGTTCAGCGACGCCAGGTTGCATGCCGAGTTGTCGACGTGCATGTACTCCGAGCACGGGTTCGACGCGTTGATGCGCCCGCTGTTGGGCGACGTGTGCCACTGGTTGATCGTCGTGTCGTACTGGACGCCCGGATCGGCGCAGCGCCATGCGGCCTCTGCGATCTCGCGCATCAGCTCGCGCGCTGGGATCGGCTCGCCGACGGGCTCGCCGGTGGCGCGCGCGAGCAGCCGCCACTCGCGGTCCTCCTCGACGGCGCGCATGAACTCGTCGGTCACCCGTACAGAGTTGTTCGCGTTCTGGTACTGGATCGACTTGAAGCCGTCGCCGTCGATCGACATGTCGAAGCCGGCGTCGCGCAGAGCTTCGGCCTTGTCCTCCTCCTTGGCCTTGCACCAGATGAACTCGCGAATGTCCGGATGGTCGACGTCGAGCACCACCATCTTCGCGGCACGGCGGGTCTTGCCGCCGGACTTGATCGTGCCCGCCCACGAGTCGGCGCCGCGCATGAACGACACCGGCCCGGAGGCCGTGCCGCCCTTGGCGAGCGGCTCCATCGAGCCGCGAATGCTCGACAGGTTGATGCCCGAGCCTGAGCCGCCGCGGAAGATCATGCCCTCCTTCGTGTTCCAGGCGAGGATCGACTCCATCGTGTCCTCGACGCTGAGGATGAAGCAGGCGCTGCACTGTGGGCTCTCCTCGAAGCCGACGTTGAACCACACAGGCGAGTTGAACGCGGCCAGCTGGTGCAGCAGGATGTGGGTCAGCTCGTGGTTGAACGTCCTCGCGTCGTCTTCGTCGGCGAAGTAGCCGCCTGCGCGACCCCAGCCGGTGATCGTGCCGGCGACACGGCTGATCATCTCCTTGACGGAGCTCTCGCGCTCCGGTGAGCCAAGCTGCCCGCGGAAGTACTTCTGGGCGACGATGTTGGTCGCGTTCTGCGACCAGCTCTTGGGGAACTCGACAGCCAGCTGCTCGAAGGCGACGCGGTCGCCGTGGCCGATGCGCGCGTCGCGCAGCTCCCACTCGACCGTGTCGAATGGATGGATGCCGGGCGTCGTGAAGACGCGATCGATCGTCAGCGCCCTGCCGGACCGGACAACTTCAGCTACTGAGCTCTGCGGGGCGCCATCCATCTAACCGTTCTCCTCGTCTTGAGCCGCGCAAACCCCCAATTTGCGGCACGAATACAGGGTTTTTAGGGGTAACAGAGGATGATCCGCCTCCGGTCGGACAGACCTTTTCAAGATCCGTTGAGACGCGCGATTTGCTACCTAAAGGATAGCGGCGATGGCGGTCTCAGCCGGGCTCGCAAAGCCCCAAACAGCGGCTTCGGCGTGGCCCGAGAACGCTCCCGGGGGGCTCCGTTACAGAGGCCGGATCGTGGGCTCAGCAGCGGTGCTTCGGTTTGGCTGATCACAGCGAGGATGCTCCGGGTGCTCGCGGAACCGCAGGCCGTGCTCGCCGCGCTCGGAGTCGTCGAGCAGGAACAGCGGGAAGCCGAGCTAGCGCCCGAGCCTGGCCCAGTCGCTGAATTCGGCCCAGGTGGCCGACGCGCGGAAGCTCGCCTCGGCCGCCGCGTGGCGCAACGAAAGCGTCCAGCGCGGCTCGAATGTCAGCGTTCGTGCGAGCGCCCACGCCAGGCACGCGAGCGCCACGATCGCCGCCACCGCAGCGATCGTCAGGTCCAGCGTCGAGAGCCCTTGGGCGTGCGTCAGGTGCTGTGCGTGCTTAGGCATTGCAACGGCCAATGCTAGTCGTGCTGGTCGGGCTTGTGGCAGTCTCCTGCGCTGTGGCCGGGCGGCAGGTCCGCGAGCGCCGAGAGCGCGTCTGCGAGCACTTGCTCGGGCGAGCCGCCGGCGTCGATCACGCGGATCCGATGCGGAGCCTCGCACGCAAGCTGGTCATAGGCGGCGGCGATCGCGGCGTAGAAGCCTTCGCCCTCGCGCTCCAAGCGATCGGGCTCGGGCGCACCCTCGTGTTGACGCGCACCCTCGTGTTGACGCGCCCGCTCGAGCTGGCGCGCGCGTCCCTCGGCTGGGGCGATGCGCAACAGCAGCGTGCGGTCGGCGACGAGGCCGCCCGTGGCGAACAGGTTGATCGCGCGAACCTGCTCGATCCCCAGCCCGCGCCCAGCGCCTTGGTAGGCGAGCGATGAGTCGACGAAGCGGTCCAGCAGCACGACCGCGCCGTCGCGCAGCAGCGGCTGCACGCATGCCTCGACGAGCTGCGCGCGCGCAGCTGCGTACAGCAGCGCCTCGGTGCGCGCCGTCAGCTCCAGCGCCGGATTCTTGACGAGCGCGCGAATGCGCTCGGAGACCTCCACGCCGCCGGGCTCGCGCAGCAGCTCGACCCGACACTCGCCGGCTGCCCGTACTGCGAGCTCGCGCTGCAGCGCCTGCGCAAGCGTGGTCTTGCCCGCGCCGTCGATTCCCTCGATCGTGATCAGCGTCACGCCAGCGCTCCGTCGGGCAACAGCCAGTGATGCTCGAGCGAGCTGACTTTGGCCAGCTGCTCGTAGCCGCGGTCGTAGTGCACAAGTGGCACGCCGGCTGTCTCAGCGGCGCAGCCGATCAGCAGGTCGACAGGCGGTACTTGACGGTGCTCACCGGCTGGCGCCAATGAGATCTGCAGCTCACGCGCGCGCGACCACAGCGCAGCGGGCATGGGAATCGACTGAAACGCATCGAGACGGTTGGCGACTTCGCGAGCGCGCATCTCGTTCGGCGCCAGACGCGTGAGCTCAAGGATCACGAGATCGCAGACAAGCACACGCCCGGCGCGCGCCTGGGCGTTGAACCAGTCCGCGAGCCGCGGAAAGCGTCGATCTCGTGCCCAGGTCCAAACGCCCGTGTCGAACAACGCAGGACGATCGAGCGTCGGCGGCTCGACCTCAGCGCTCGGGCTCAGAAGAGCGCTCCCCGCGGTTGGCCTCGACCTCCGCAGGCACGCCGTCGATGTCGCGTGCGACGTCGAACTCCGCGAGCGCCCGACGTCTGCCCACCTCGCGCAGAGCCGCGTTGACGGTCTCGCTCAGGCCCTTGGTGCCAAGCTCGCTCTGAGCAGAGTCAAACGCACGCTGATCGAGGTCAACCGTGGTTCGCGGCATGTGCATAAGTCTAGCGCATCAATGTTGATGCATGAGCGTGATGCCGGATTGACGACGACCGGGCGGCCACTGAGCAGCGGCGGGACGCCGTCTCTACGATGACCAGCGATGCCCGCGCCAGCGCCGCCGATAGACCTTGAAGACAGCAACGCGCTCACGCCGGCGCCGGTGGAGCTGCTGCCCGGCATCGACGCCCACCCGCACGCGCGCGCAGTGCTGCTGGCGGCGCTCGCGCCCGGCGCGAGCCCGTCGCACGCTTACCTGTTCCATGGCGCCGCGGGGACCGGCAAGCGCGCGGTGGCGCGTGCGTTTGCCGCCGCGCTGCTGGTAGAAGGCGCGCGCAGCCCAGGCACGGTCGCCGAGCGCGTGGCACGCGACAGCCACCCCGACCTGACGTGGGTGACGCCGTCGGGCGCCGCGGAGATGCTCGTGGCGGACATCGAGGAGCCGGTCGTGGCAGCGGCGTCGCGCACGCCGTTCGAGTCCGCGCGGCGCGTGTTCGTGATCGAGGGCGCCGAGACGATGAACGACCAAGCGGCCAACCGCATGCTCAAGACGCTCGAGGAACCGCCCGCGTTCACGCACCTGCTGCTGCTCGCAGACCGCCGCGAGGACGTGCTCGCGACGATCGCCTCGCGCTGCCTGGCGGTGCGCTTCGACCCGCTTCCCGCGACGCTGATCGCGCGGCAGCTGGCGACCGACGCCGGCGCCGACGGAGCGCATGGCGCCGACGGAGCGCACGGCGCCGACGGGAGCGCGGACGCGGACGCTGAGCGCATCCTGGCGTGCGCGCGCCTAGCGCTCGGTGACGCAGGCGTGGCGCGCAGGCTCGCGAGCGAGGAGGGCGACGCACTGCGCGCGCGCGCTGAGGACTTCGTGCGCTCAGCGCTCGCCGGCGCCACCGACAAACGCCTGTGGCTGGGGATGCTGGAGGTGGCCAAGGCGGCAGGCGCGGCGGCAGGCGAGCGCGCGCAGGAGCGCATGGAACGCGAGCTCGAGCTGGTGCCGAGCAAGGAGCGCAAACGCTACGAGCGCGAAGGCGCGGAGGCAAGGCGGCGCGGCGAGCGGCGTGTACGCACAGGCACGCTCGACCTCGGCCTGCGCCTCGCGGAGTTGTGGCTGCGCGACCTGCTGTGCATGCGCGAAGGCGCGCCCGAGCTCGCCTACGCGGTAGACCGCCGCACGCAACTCGAGCAGGACGCCGGCGTCCACGGCGGGCCAGGTCGTGGCGGGCCGGCTGAGGACGGCACGGCCGGGCGCGAGTCGGCCGGGGAACGACGGGGCGGGGACCCTGCTGCTTTGCGCCGCGGCGTGGAGCTGGTCGCGGAGACGCGCTTGAGCCTGTCGCTGAACGTCTCCGAGGAGCTCGCGCTGGAGGCGCTCGCCTACCGGCTGCAGGCATTGCTCGCCGCCTGAGTGTCACAAGCGCGCGCCCGTTGCGAAGGAACGGGTGTGGCCTACGACGACAGCGACGACGACGATGCGCTGCTGCTGGCGGCGGCGCGCGGCGAGCAGGCCGCATTCGAGGTCTTCTACCGGCGCTGGCTGCCCGCGGTGATGGGCTTTCACCTGCGCCGGGTGAGGGTGCGCGAGGCGGCGTTCGACCTTGCTGCCGAGACGTTCGCGGCCGTCGTGGTCGCCTGCGGCGGGTTCGACCCCGAGCGCGGCTCGGCGCCCGCGTGGCTGTTCTCGATCGCCGAGCACAAGCTGCGCGACAGCCTGCGCCGCGGTCGCGTGGAGGCCTCAGCGCGCCTCGCGCTCGGCCACCAGCCGGTGGTGCTCGAAGACGAGGACCTCGTGCGCGTCGAGGAGCTCGCGTCGCTGGGCACGGGCGCCGGCCTCGAGCGACTGCTCGGCGAGCTGCCGCAGACACAGCGCGCCGCTGTGCGCGCCCGCGTGCTCGACGAGCGTACCTATGCAGCGATCGCAAGCGAGCTGCGGTGCTCGGAGGCTGTCGTGCGCCAGCGCGTGCACCGCGGCCTGCGCCGGCTTCGCGAACGACTTCAGGAGACGGCATGAACGCAACCACAGCATCGAACAGACAGAGGTCGCCGCTATGAGCGCGTTCGACGACCTCCAGCGCCAGCTGCTCGACAGCGTCGCGCAGCGCCAGGCGGGCGCGGCGGGGCACGAGCTCGCCGGTCACGAGCTGCGCGCGGCGGCCGGCGAGGCAGGCTCGTCGTCGTTGCGCCGGTTGTGGCCGCCTGGCGGCGCTCGACGCAGGCGCTGGCTCGCGCTGGTCGCGATCCCACTCGTGTTCGCGGCCGCCGCGGCCGCCGCCAAGATCGTGACGCAGTCGGGCGAAAGCCCGGAGAACGTGCTTCTCAATCGCGTGCTCGGGGACACCGGCAGCTCAGCGGCATGTCGTATGACCGGTCCGCGAAAATCAGGGCTGAGCAGCGAAGCGCCCGACCCGATCATCACCGCGACGCTGCCTGCGCTTGCGCGGCCGCCTCACGATCCTCCGCCGCCCGCGGTGGTCGCGCTGGCCGAGCGCAACAGCGGCGGCGCGGTGCTCGCGCGCACGATTCGCGTGGTGGCGCTCCCGGGCGGCCTCAGCCTGATCGAGTACGTGGCGCACGGGCAGGGGCCGTTCACGCTCGTCGATCCGCGACGCTGTCTCGCGGCTCGCCTCGTTCGCCTGTCAGAGCTGCGGCCCCGAGCGCACGATCGGCTGCGAGAGGTCGTCGCGCAGCAACTAAGGCGGATGCCGGAGACGAACCCCGGCACGCAGTCGTTGACGCTGACGCGACGCGAACAACGCGCGGGCGCGCCGCTCGACGGTGGCGGCGCGTCCTTTCCAGTGCTTCCCGGCGAAGCCACGCTCGCGACCGGCGTGCTGTTCTCCGGCTCCGGCTGCGAATACGCAAGGCCCGGCCATCCGGCGCACTGCTCGCCGATCTACTACGGCGGCATCGTCAAACCGGCGACCGCCTATCTGACGTTGGAACCGACGAGCGGCGCGAGGACTGGCGCGCAGCTTCACGAGGCTCGCCGGCGCATCGGCGTGCGCGAAGGGCTGTTCCTGTTCACCGTGCCCCGCGGCAACGGACCCGAGCTGGTCGTCCAGCGTGCGCGCAATGGCAGGCCGCTGGCGGTGAGCTCACTGCCAGCCGACGCTCCGCAGCGCCCGGCTGCCCGCGAGGAATCGGCGAGGCGACGGGCCGCCGGTTGACCATGCGCACGCCGCATGCCGCCGGAAGGCGGCCCCTTAAGAATACTTTCAGCCGATCGGCCCGAGGTTCGGCTCGATGCCGAACGTGTCGAACGCCATGAACTTGGAGAACTGGCGGTTCTCCGGGCCGTGGAAGTCAGCCGAGCCCGTCGTCAGCAGCCCCAGCTCGGCGCAGCGCTCGGCGATCAGCTCGGTGTTCCCGCGCGTGTGTGTGACGTAGAACGCCTCGACGCCGTCCATCCCCAGCGCCCGGAAGCGGTCGATCGTGGCAAGCACCTCGTCGGCGTCGGAGATGTCCCAGAACGGGTGCGCCCAGATCGCGACGCCGCCCGCCTCGTGGATCGCTTCGACGGCCTGCGCGACAGTTGGTGTCTCGCGCAGGCGAAACGCCGGCTTGCCCTCGATCAGATAGCCGCGGATCAGCGAGCCGATGTCGTCGATGCTCTCCTGCTCGAGTCGCTCCGCGTTGGCAGGCGCGCTCAGCACCGCTTCGGCGAGATGCGGGCGGCCGATCGGCTTGCCAGCGGCCACGCGCGCGTCGAGCTGCGCTTTGTCGAGCTCGAAGCCAAGCTGCTTCAGCGCGGCGGCCATGCGCAGCGTGCGCTGCTCGCGGTCGGCGAGGAACTCGGCGAGCCTCTCGGTCAGCAGCGCGCCCGTGTGGTCGACGTTGTAGCCGAGGATGTGCAGTTCGCGGGGCGCCGTAGCGCCCGCGTCGATCGCTGAGATCTCGACCGCGGGAACGATCCGCACGCCATAGCGCTCACCGGCGGCGATCGCCTCGGAGACGCCGCTGACCGTGTCGTGGTCCGACAGCGCGAGCAGCTCCGCGCCCGCGTCTGCCGCGCGCTGCACGACCTCCGCGGGCGCCAGCGCGCCGTCGGAGTGGGTCGAGTGCGATTGCAGGTCGAAGCGAGGCGCCACGGCGGGCAGCGTAGCGATCGCTTCAGGAGTTGGCGTACCGAGGCGCGGTCTGCCAGTAAGCGTCGAGCTCTTTATGCAGGCCCGTGAGCGCCGACACGCGCTGCTCGACGGCCGCGCGCAGCCGGCACACCGCCGTGTGGTAGCAGCAGGCCTTCTCGCAGAGCACGTGGTCATGCTCGACGTGTGCGCCCTCGAGCGCGGCGCGTGCGGCGTCAGTGTCGGCGGCTCGTGCCGCAGCGTCGAGCCACAGCACCTCGAGATAGGCGAGCGCCGCGCCGACCTGGTCCTCGGGGATCGCTCCGGGCTGCTCCAGCTGGCGCACGATCGGCACGACCTCGGCTGTCAGCCACAGCTGCTCGCCATGTGCGCGCAGGATCAGGCTGATGTCGGAAGGGTGGGTTGTGAGGGATTGGTCCATCGTGGTTTGCCGCTCGGTGGCGCTCGCGATCCAGGGGTGCTCGCGAGGCGCTGAGGTCTTCGTTGCTCCTGCTTGGGCTTCGGCTGACCGATATCGCTGCTTTAGATCGAGGCCGTCGCACTCCACGCTTCGCTCAGGGCCAGCGACGATTGGGCCGATGAACGCAATGGGGAAACACGACCGGAAAGAGAGATGTACGTAGTCGACACCGATCCGACCGGCCGTACAGCAGGCCAATACGCGCGCGCCACAGTGGAGCGGCTGCGGCTGCGCACGCTGGCGACGCTCGGCGTCCTGGCCGTCGCCACAGCGCTGCTGGGCCGCACGTTCGGGCTGCACAGCCTGCTGTTCCTGGCGTCAGAGATCGCGCTGCTGGTGAGCATGTTCGTGATCTCGCGCTACGTGCTGCCGCTGCTCGAGCGCCGCGACCGCGGCGCGACGGGCGAGGAGCAGGTGGGCGGGCTCCTGGACCAGATGTCCGATCTCGGCTGGAGCGTGATCCACGACGCGAGCCTCGGCCGCGGCAACGTCGACCACATCCTGATCGGGCCGCCCGGGATCTTCACGATCGAGACCAAGAGCCACCCAGGGCCGGTGCGCGTCGCGCGCGTGCACGGTGAGACGCTGCGCCAAGCCCAGGCACAGCGCCTGGCGATCGCGCGGGTCACGGGCCTCGAGGTCGAGCCGCTGCTCGTGTTCAGCCGCGCCTGGGTCGACCGGCCGATGGCGCGCCGCAAGGGCGTGCGCGTGATCCCCGCGCGGATGCTGCTTCGCTACCTCGGCAAGCTCCAAGCTCAGCTCTCGACGGAGCAGATCGAGCGCGCGCAGGAGCTGGTCGCGCGGGCGCTGCTCGAGCACCATGCGCATGCCCGCCTGCCAAGCGGGCGCCGCTCCCCTGGGCGCTCAGGCCGGCTGCCACTAGTGCGCGGGCGCGGCGGGCGCTAGCTTTGTGCTGAGCATGGCGATCTCACCGTTCAGCGCGCGTCCCGCCACGCCGCAGGGCGAGCGGCGACGCACGCGGCTCGCGATCATGATCGCGACGCTCGGGATCGTCGCGACGCTGCTGGCGTACGCGATCTCGCCGGGGGTGCGCCATGCGGTCGGGCACGCCGCGCACAGCGTCAAGCACGCCGTCGGGCACGTGTTCGATCCCGACCATGCGACCGTTCACGCGCGCTCGCACCCGAAGAAGCTGCATCTGGTGCAGCCGCTGCATTCCGCGCGGCCGCTGCACCCCGCGCGCGCCAAGCGTCCCGGCCGCAGCGAGGGGTAGCTTCTTGGTATGCAGGTGATGACAGCGACGCTCGCGTCCACGGACCGGGTGCGCCTCGGGTCTGCCGCGCCAACGCCGAGCAGCTGCTCGCGCGCTTCGGCCTGGAGGCGTTCAGGCCGGGCCAGCGCGAGGCGGTGCAGGCGGCGCTCGACGGCCGCGACAGCCTCGTGGTGATGCCGACAGGCGGCGGCAAGTCGCTGTGCTATCAGCTGCCGGCGCTGGCTAGCGATGCGGATCCCGCCGGGCCGGATCGGGGTCTGGTTGTCGTCGTCAGCCCGCTGATCGCGCTGATGTCAGACCAGTGGCGCAGGCTGCGCGAAGCGGGCGTTCACGCGACGATGCTGGCGTCAGGAATGGAGGAGGGCCACAACGCGCAAGCGCTGCGCGACATCGAGGCTGGAGCAACGCAACTGGTGCTGGCGGCGCCGGAGCGCTTCGCCTCGGGTGCGTTCCGCGCAGCGCTCGCGCGCAGGCAGGTGGCGCTGTTCGTGGTCGACGAGGCGCACTGCGTGGCGGAGTGGGGACACGACTTCAGACCCGACTACCTGCGGCTGCATGACGCGATCGACTCGCTTGGCCGCCCGGCGGTGATGGCAGCGACCGCGACGGCGACGCCGCAAGTAGCGCAGGAGATCGCACAGCGCTTGGGACTGCGCGATCCCGTCTCGATCCGCTCCGGCTTCGACCGGCCGAACCTGACCTTCGACGTGGTCAGCGTGGAGGGCAAGGGCGCGGTCGCGCGCAAGCGGGCGGCGCTGATGCACGTGCTGCGGGCAGGCAGTAGCGGTGCGGTGGGCGGTGCGAGCGCACTGCCGGCGATCGTCTACTGCGGCACGCGCAAAGACACCGACGAGCTGGCAGCAGACATCGCGAGCGCAGGGCATCGCGACCGTTGCCTACCACGCGGGCATGAGCCCGGAGAAGCGGCGTGAGAGCCAGACGGCGTTCATGGAAGGCCGCGCGCAGGTTGTAGTGGCGACCAACGCGTTCGGCATGGGCGTCGACAAGGCGGACGTGCGCACCGTCGCGCACTGGGCGCTGCCGACGAGCCTCGAGGCCTACTACCAGGAGGCCGGCCGGGGTGGGCGCGACGGCGAGCCCGCGCGGGCGCTGCTGCTGGCGTCGCGGATGGACCTCGGGAGGCTGATCAGGTTCATCAAAGAGCGCGAGATGACGGTCGAGGACGTCAAGCGGTTCGTTGCGGGGCTGCGCGCGGCGGGCGGCGGCGACGCGGTCGATAGTCGGGCACGGCGAGCTGGGCGAGCGCCAACGGGTGCTGCTGTCGGTGGCCGAGCGTGCGGGCGCGGTGCAGCTCGCGCCGGGCGGCCACGACGGCCTGCTGGTGCGGCTGACCGGCAAGGGCAGCCCGCGGCTGGCACAGAGCGCGATCCAGGCGTCGCGCAACCGCGGTTGGGAAGCCTATCGCTCGATCGAGCGCTTCAGCTCGGACGGGCAGAGATGCCGCAGGCGCCAGATCCTCGACCACTTCGGCGACAGCGCGCCGGCCGCGCCGACCGGGCGCTGCTGCGACGTGTGCGACCCCGACGGCACGCTCGCCCAGGCGCTGCTCGATGCGCCGACGAGCGCGCGCAGCGGCCGTGGCGCGCGGGGATCGGGCCGCGGTGCGCCGGGATCGGGGCGTGGCGCGGGCGCTGCGGGCAGCGCCGCCACGCGCGGCCGAGCTGCCGAGGAGGATGGCCTGGACCCGGTGGACGAGCGCGAGTTCGAGGAGCTGCGCGCCTGGCGCTTGGCGCGCTCGGAAGGCAAGCCCGCCTACACGGTCGCGACCGACGCAGCGCTGCGGGCGCTGCTGCGCGGGCGCCCGCGCAGCGTGAGCGCGCTGCTCGAGGTCCGCGGCATCGGCCCAGCGTTCTGCGAGAAGCATGGCGAGTCGCTGCTGGAGGCGCTGACGGCGCTTTGACGCCGGGGAGCTCGCCCGGGGCATGCTCGCCGCCCTCGAGCGCCAAGCAGCCACCCTCAGCAACTGGCCCAGCCGCTGTACCATGCGGAGGTCACGCCGACGTAGCTCAGATGGCCAGAGCACTCGCTTCGTAAGCGAGGGGTCCGGGGTTCGACTCCCCGCGTCGGCTCTCCAAACCGGCCCTTTCCGAGTAGCTCGCGCGCCGCTCCTCTCGGATCTCGTCTCGTAGAAGAGTTCTAGGGCTTGACTTGTGGAGCACCCTGCTGAGGAGGAACGTCTCTCGCATGGGTTCGGAGGGTGCGCCTATTTGGACGGGAGCCGCAGCTGATGTAGCGCGTAGACTGCTCGGTATCGTTTATGCATCCCTTCTAGATAATGTAAAGGTCATCATTTGTGCCGATAGCCAAAGTCTGGTAACGTCATCACAAACGTTTATTCGGCAAACGGGAGCGATGCGGTGACTGCCGTCCATAATGGGGATAGATCCTGGAGGCCGCAGGCCGTCGGCAGCCAATGAGCACCGCGAGATTCGAGCTTGGGCCGCGGGTGGAGTTCGACTTGAGCATCCCGCTGGACGGCTACGTGGCTGCGCAGGTCGCGCGATCTCGAAGTGCGATCGCCTTGAGCGACAGCACCGAGAGCGTCACATACGAGCAGATGTGGCAACGAGTCCTAGCTTTCCAGAGGGTGCTCGAGGAGCGGGGTGTCGGGCGGGGATGCGTGGTCGGCGTGTGCGCGACGCGCTCGGTGGATCTGCCCATTGCATTGCTGGCGATCATGCGCAGCGGCGCGGCGTATTGTCCGCTCGATCCCGATCAGCCGGCGCGGCGTCTGCGCCGCATCATCGAGCAGGCCAAGCCCGCCGTGATCGTCGCTGCGCCAGCCTTCGAGGCGCTTGTAGGCGCTGCCGCCTGGGGCACCGGATGCAATCAGATCCTCGCTATCGGGCGCACCGGCGCGGCGGGCGCGACAACAGCGCCTGTGAGCGCCTCGCTAGACAGGCCATTCCAGCAGGATGATCCCGCCTATGTGATATTCACCTCAGGCTCGACAGGACGGCCCAAGGGAGTGGTCGTGCCCCACCAGGGCATCGTCAATCGGCTCCTCTGGATGCAGGAACAGCTCGGCTTGCAGAGCGATGACACCGTGCTGCAGAAGACCCCGTTCGGCTTCGACGTCTCGGTGTGGGAGCTCTTTTGGCCGCTCATCGTCGGCGCTCGACTGCATCTGGCCGATCCGGAAGGTCATAGGGACCCGCGATATCTGGCGGAATGCATTAGGGCACAGCGGGTGACGACGACTCACTTCGTCCCTTCGATGCTGGCGCTGTTCCTGGAGGAGCCGCTCAGCGCGGAGTGCCATTCGCTGCGTCATGTGGTTTCCAGTGGCGAGGCGCTACCCGCTCCAATGATGCGCCGGGCGCTCGAGAGGCTTGCTCCCGCCGAGTTGTGGAACCTGTACGGGCCGACGGAGGCGAGCGTCGACGTAACCTGCTGGCGATGTGAGGCGCAGCCGGGGATGGACACCGTTCCGATCGGGACGCCGATCGCGAACGTCGATTGCTTTGTACTGGACGAGGGAGGTGAGCGTGTCCCCGACGGCGCGCCCGGCGAGTTGTGCATCGGCGGTGTACAAGTAGCGCTCGGATATATCGGTCAGCCAGAGCTGACCGCCGAGCGATTTGTCAGATCGTCGGTATCGGACGGCGTCATATACCGCACCGGCGACATCGCTCGTTGGCGTGCCGATGGGCTTCTGGAGTACCTGGGCCGGCGTGATGGGCAGGTCAAGCTGCACGGGGTTCGCGCCGAGCTTGGCGAGATCGAGGCCGTCCTCCGCGAGTTCCCCGACGTTGTTGACGCCGCGGTGGTAGTACGAGCCGACGCCGGTGCGATCGAGCGGCTGGTGGCGTATGTGGTGGCGCGTGGGGGTGCGCTGGATCAGGGGGCGGTTCGCAGAGAGCTCGCGCTGAGCCTTCCCGCGCAGATGGTGCCAGCATTCGTAGTGCTCCTGGAGGGGCTGCCGACGACGGCCAACGGCAAGCTCGACCGCGACGCGCTGCCACCGCCCACCGCGGCTGGCGCTCCCGCGGCGGGGCCCGGCCAGCGATGAGCACAGGGTCCGCGATAGCGGTCGTCGGGATCGCGTGTCGCCTGCCCGGAGCCCCGAGCCCGGACGCTTTCTGGCGTCTGCTGCGAGCGGGCGAGGATGCGATCTCTGATGCGCCCACCGATCGCTGGGCGCTGGACGAGCTGTCCGCCGCGGACAGGTCGCTGCCCGGCCTGCTGCGCGGTGGGTTCCTCGAGCGCATCGACGAGTTCGATCGCCGGCTTCTTCGGCATCTCCCCGCAAGGAGGCCGCGGGCATGGACCCCCAGCAGCGTCTGATCCTGGAGCTCGGCTGGGAGGCGCTCGAGGACGCCGGGATCGTGCCCGATGGGCTCAGCGGCAGCCAGGCCGGCGTGTTCGTCGGCGCGATCTCCGGCGACTACGCCGGCCTGCTGCACCGGCGTGGCGCGGGACGCCCTGACACGACATGCGCTGACCGGAACTGCATCGCAGCATCATCGCCAACCGCGTCTCCTACACGCTCGGGCTGCGAGGGCCGAGCCTGACGGTCGACGCGGCGCAGTCCTCGGCGCTGGTCGCGGTGCACCTGGCGTGCGAGAGCCTGCGCAGAGGCGAGTCGACGCTCGCCCTCGCCGGCGGCGTCAACCTGAACGTCAGCCCGGATAGCGCGGTTGCCGCGTCGATCGGTTCGGCGCCCTCTCGCCGGACGGGCGTCTGCTTCACCTTCGACGCTGCGCGCCAACGGCTACGTGCGGGGCGAGGGCGCGCGGCGTGGTGGTGCTCAAGCCGCTTGCTCGGCGCGATCGCCGACGGGGACCCGATCTACTGCGTGATCCGCGGCAGCGCGGTCAACAACGACGGCGCCGGCGACGGCCTGACCGCGCCCGATCGACGCGCACAGGAAGAGGTTCTGCGTGTCGCCTACCGGCGAGCGGGCGTCAAGCGAAGCCGACGTCCAGTACGTGGAGCTGCACGGCACCGGCACGCCGCTTGGGAGACCAGGTCGAGGCCGCGGCGCTCGGCGCGGCGCTGGGCACGGTCAGGAACGACGGCCAGAGTCCGCTGCTGGTCGGCTCGGCCAAGACCAACGTCGGGCACCTGGAGGGCGCCGCGGGCATCGTCGGGCTGATCAAGGCCGTGCTGTGCATCAAGCACAGGCGAGATCCCCGCCAGCCTCAACTTCGAGCACGCCGCTCCCGAGATCCCGCTGGAAGCGCTGGGGTTGCGAGTGCAGCAGTCGCGCAGGCCTGTGGCCGGACGCCACGCGGCCGCTGCTGGCCGGCGTCAGCTCGTTCGGCATGGGCGGCACCAACTGCCACGTGGTACTGGCCGAGTCGCCTCTGCTCGACGACCAGCCCCGGCGGGCGTCGGCGCCGAAGGCAGCCGAGCCGGCGATTGGCGAGCCGGCGATTGACCGACCGCCGATGGGGGTGACGCCTTGGGTGCTCTCGGCGCGCACCGATGCGGCGTTGCGCGACCAGGCCCGGCACCTGCTGGCGCATGCACAAGCTCGCCCGGATGTCGAGATCGGCGACATCGGATATTCGCTGGCGACGGCGCGATCGACGTTCGAGCACCGGGCTGTTGTGCTTGGACATGACCGCGAGGAGTTGTTGGCGGGGGTTGGCGCTCTCGCAGGTGGCGAGCCTGCGGCCAGCGTGATCGAGGGCGTCGCCGGCGGCGAGCGCGGTGGAGTGGTGTTCGTGTTTCCCGGCCAGGGCTCGCAGTGGCCGGGCATGGCGCTCGAGCTCGCGCGATCCTCGACGGTGTTCGCCGAGCGCTTGGCAGCGTGCGGCCAGGCGCTCTCGGAGTATGTGGACTGGTCGCTGGAGGACGTGCTGGCTGGGACGGCCGGCACGCCCTCGCTCGAGCGCGTGGATGTGGTGCAGCCGGCCCTGTTTGCAGTGATGGTCTCGCTCGCGGAGCTGTGGCGCTCGTGCGGGGTGCGCCCGTCGGTGGTGGTAGGGCATTCCCAGGGAGAGATCGCGGCGGCGCATGTCGCGGGCGGATTGTCGTTGCAGGACGCTGCGCGGCTCGTAGCGCTGCGCAGCCAGGCGCTGGCAGAGCTCGCGGGCAGTGGCGGGATGGTCTCGCTCGCGATCTCCGCGGATGAGGTCGGCGAGCTGCTGGCACGCTGGGATGGCCGCGTATCGGTGGCGGCGTTCAATGGCCCGCTCTCGACGGTCATCTCCGGCGATCCGCACGCGCTCGAGCAGTTGCTGGCGAGCTGTGAGGCAGACGGCGTCCAAGCCCGCAGGATCGCCGTCGATTATGCGTCTCACTCCGAGCAGGTGGAGGCCATCCGGGAGCGGTTGCTGGGATCGCTCATGGAGATCGAGCCCCACGCCGGCGCGATCCCGTTCTTCTCGACCGCCACGGGCGCGCTGATCGACACCGCGCGACTGGACGCGGAGTACTGGTATCGCGGCCTGCGCGAGCCGGTGCGGTTTGCTCAAGCGATACATGCGCTGGCCGCGAGCGGCTATTCGGCATTCATCGAGATGAGCCCGCACCCGGTGTTGACGACGGCGGTGCAGGAAGCGCTCGATGGGGCACTCGAGCAGCCTGGCGAGGCTCTGGTGACGGGCTCGCTGCGTCGCGACCAGGGCGGTTTGGGGCGTTTCCTGGTGTCACTCGCCGATGCGCACGTTCACGGCGTGAACGTCGACTGGGGCGTCGTGTACGCCGAATCGGGCAGCAAGCGAGTCGATTTGCCCACCTATGCTTTTCAGCGTCGCCGGCACTGGCTCGAGAGCCAGATAGCGGGCGAGGCTGATGCGAGCCAGGCTGATGCGAACCAGCCTGATGCGAACCAGCCTGATACGAGCCAGGCTGATACGAGCCAGGCTGACACAGGCGAGCCTGGCGCGGCCGAGGCGGGTGCGGGCGCCGAGCTCGATCGCGCGGTCCCCGACGGCTCGCTCGCGCAGCGCCTAGCTGCGCTGCCGCGGCGGGAGCAGCGACGTGCCGTGCTGGAGGTGGTGCTCGCCCAGGTTGCGATCGTCCTGGGACACGCGTCGCCGGACGCCGTCGACGCCAAGCGGGTGTTCAGAGATCTCGGCTTTGACTCGGCCGCCGCCCTGGAGTTGCGCACCCGGCTGGCGGGAGTCTTGGGGCTGCGCCTGCCGAGCACGCTCCTGTTCGACCATCCCACGCCGGTGGCGGTCGCGGACACCCTGCTCGAGGAGCTCGCCGGCGCTCGCGCGGGTGCCTGGCACCCAGGCTCACCGACAGCGGTCGACGAGCCGATCGCGATTGTTGGCATGAGCTGCCGCTATCCGGGCGGCGTCTCCTCGCCGGAGGAGCTGTGGCGGCTCGTTGCAAGCGGTGCGGACGCGATCGGCGAGTTTCCGCGGGACCGCGGCTGGGACGTCGAGCACCTGTACGACCCTGATCCGGCAAGCGCCGGCACGAGCTACGTGGGCCACGGGGGCTTTCTCTATGACGCGGGCGACTTCGATCCCGAGTTCTTCTCGATCGCGCCGCGCGAGGCGCTTGCGATGGATCCTCAGCAGCGATTGCTCCTGGAAGGCGCATGGGAGGCATTCGAGGATGCCGGGATCGATCCCCTGAGCCTGGGCGGTGGTCAAATCGGAGTGTTTGCCGGCGTGATGGCGCAGGAGTATGGACCGCGCTTGCACGAGTCGGCGGACGGCTCTGAGGGTTATGCGCTCACTGGTAGCAGCGGCAGCGTCGTATCGGGACGTATCGCTTACGCATTGGGCTTGGAGGGACCGGCGATCACGATTGACACGGCCTGCTCCTCCTCGCTGGTGGCGCTGCACCTCGCTTGCCAGGCGCTTCGCTCGGGGGAGTGCTCGCTGGCGTTGAGCGGCGGCGCGACGGTGATGGCGAATCCGGGCATATTCGTCGAGTTCTCTCGCCAGCGTGGGCTCTCGCCCGACGGGCGCTGCAAGCCCTTTGCCGATGGCGCCGATGGCACCGGCTGGTCTGAGGGCGTCGGGGTGGTGCTCTTGGAGCGGTTGTCCGAGGCTGAGCGCAACGCTCACCAGGTGTTGGCGCTGATTCGTGGCAGCGCTGTGAATCAGGACGGTGCGAGCAATGGCTTGACGGCGCCCAACGGTCCCTCTCAGCAGCGGGTGATAGCTCGAGCGCTGGCGAACGCGCGTTTGTCGGCGCAGCAGATCGATGTGGTCGAGGCGCACGGGACCGGCACCATGCTCGGCGATCCGATCGAGGCGCACGCGCTGATCGCGAGCTACGGGCAGGCTCGCGAGCGCCCGTTGTGGTTGGGGTCTGTCAAGTCGAACATCGGTCACACCCAGGCCGCCGCGGGTGTTGCGGGCGTGATCAAGATGGTCATGGCGATGCGCCACGGCGTCATGCCAAAGACCTTGCACGTCGATCAGCCCACCACGCATGTGGACTGGTCCGCCGGCGCAGTGTCGTTGTTGACCGAGCAGGCGGAGTGGGAGCGCAATGGCGAGCCGCGGCGGGCGGGAGTGTCCTCGTTCGGGATCAGCGGCACCAACGCGCACGTGATCCTCGAGGAGCCACCGTCGCCGAATGACGCTGCGGCGGATGATCGTGTCCCGTCCGCGGCGCGTGCCCCGTCCGCGTTGGCTGACGGCGCCGCGCTGCCGTGGCCCATCTCGGCCAGGAGCGGGCGGGCATTGTGCGCCCAGGCTGGGCGGCTGCGCGAGCACCTCGGTGCGCATCCTGAGCTGGATGCGCTCGATGTGGGTTGCTCGCTCGCCGCGCGCTCGGCATTTGAGCAGCGTGCAGTGGTGCTGGGCGGTGAGCGCGAGGAGCTGGTGGGTGGGTTGGACGCCCTGGCCACTGGGAAGCCGGCGCCCAACGTGATCGAGGGTGTGGCCGCCGGCGAGCGCCTGGCGTTCCTGTTCACGGGCCAGGGCGCTCAGCGAGCCGGGATGGGTCGGGGGCTATACGCGGCATTCCCAGTGTTCAGGGATGCGCTGGAGGAGGTGTGTGGTGGATTGGACGCCCACCTGGAGCGTCCGTCGTTGCGCGAGGTGCTGTTCGCCGCCGCGGGCTCGCCCGAGGCCGAGCTGTTGGATCGGACGTTGTTCACGCAGGCCGGCCTGTTCGCGCTCGAGGTGGCGTTGTTCAGGTTGGTCGAGAGTTGGGGCGTGCGCCCCGATTTCTTGGTCGGTCATTCGATCGGGGAGCTGGCTGCGGCTCACGTGGCCGGGGTGTTCTCGCTCGAGGACGGGTGTGCGCTGGTCGCGGCACGTGGGCGGTTGATGGGCGCGCTGCCCGAGGGCGGCGCGATGGTCTCGGTGCAGGCCTCTGAGCGGGAGGTCCTGTCCGCGCTGGAGGGGTTGGAGGATCGGGTTGCGCTGGCGGCGGTCAACGGTCCCACCTCGGTCGTCGTGTCCGGCGATGAGGCCGCGGTGTTGGAGCTGTCGGCGGACTGGAAGCGACAGGGGCACAGGACCAAGCGGCTGCGGGTCTCGCACGCGTTTCACTCGCCGCGGATGGATGGCATGCTGGAGGAGTTCGCGGCGATCGCCGCGGGCATCAGCTTCAGCGCTCCGGCGATCCCGATCGTCTCCAACGTAACGGGGGAGCCGCTCACGGCTGAGCTGGTGTGCTCGCCGGGGTATTGGGTGCGGCACGTGCGCGAGACCGTGCGTTTCGCGGATGCCGTGCGTTGGCTCGGCTCGCAGGATGTGCAGAGCTTCCTCGAGCTCGGCCCCGACGGTGTGCTGAGCGCGATGACCCAGGACTGCCTGACCGGTGGGCTAGACGAGGGTGAGGAACCCATTCAGGATGGCGCCTGCGCCGGCAACGACGTGGAGCCGGTCACGGCGGTGGCGCTGTTGCGCGGCGAGCGCCCGGAGATCCAGACGCTGATCAGCGCGCTGGCGCGGGTGTGGGTGCGCGGCGTGGAGCTCGACTGGGGCAACGTGTTCGAGGGCGCCGGCGGTAAGCGGGTCCCGTTGCCTGCCTACGCTTTCCAGCGCGAGCGCTACTGGCTTGAGAGCAAGACCACGGGCGGCGGGGACATGGCCGCCGCGGGCCTGCGCCCGGCGGAGCATCCTCTGCTCGGTGCGATGCTCACGCTCGCCGACGAGGAGAGCTCGCTCTTCACCGGGCGCATCAGTCCAGAGAGTCACCCGTGGCTGGCCGAGCATGTCCTGCTGGAGGTGATCGTCGTTCCCGGCGCCGCGCTGCTCGAGCTGGCACTGCACGCTTGCCGCGAAGTCGGATATGACCATGTGCGGGAGCTCATAATCCAAGCACCGCTGGTGCTCACCCCTGGCCAGGCGATGCAACTGCAGGTGTCAGTCCAGGAAGCCGACGACACCGGCGAGCGGCCGATCAAGATCTACTCCCGCCCAGACGATGGCGGCAGCGGCGGATTCACCGACCGGGGCGCATGGACCTGCCATGCCAGCGGCGCAGTCGCTCGCGCCGACGGCGCCTCCTTGGAGCTCGCGCAGGCGCGTGAGCAGGCGCAAGCACTCGCCGACGGGCACTGGCCTCCCGCGGGTGCGGTAGCGCTCGACGCTCAAGAGCTCTATCGGCACATGAGCGAGATTGGGTTTGACTACGGGCAGGCATTCACAGGCGTCGAGAGGATCTGGCGCCGAGCCGAGGAGTTGTTCGCGGAGTTGCTGCTGCCCGAAGGCGAGCGGGCGAATGCCGGTCGCTACGAGGTCCACCCCGCGCTGTTCGATGCCGGCCTGCAAGGAATCGTGTCGAGTCTGAACGACGCCCCCGCGATCGACGACAGCGACAGGACGGTCCGCCTGCCATTCGCTTTCAGCGACGTTCGAGTGTACGGCGCGGGCGCATCCACGCTGCGAGTGCGGCTCGCGCCCGCAGGGGCCGACGGGATGTCGCTGCTGGCGATTGACGAGCACGGGGAGTTGACGGTCTCGATGCAGTCACTCGTTCTCAGAGAGGTGTCGAGCGAGCAGCTCGCTCGGGCCGGTGGTGGATACCGGAGCTCGCTGTTTTGCTTGGACTGGAACGCCGCTGCTCCGCCGGCGAGCGCTCTGGCGATCCCCACCGGCGATTGGGCGCTGCTGGGATCCGGCGCGAGCAGGCTCGCAGAGCAGCTTCCCGCAGGAGTGGCATCGCCCGAGCTCTACGACGATCTGGACTCCCTGTGCGAGGCGATGCCTGCGGAGGGCCTCGGTCCCAAGCTGGTGCTCGTGGACTGCGATCTGGACGGGCAGGCGCCAAGCGCGAGCTCTGCTGCGCTCGCCGCGACTGTCCACGACGTCGCGCGCCGCGTGCTGGCCATGGTCCAGCGCTGGCTCGCCGACGAGCGGTTCTCTGCATCGCGGCTCGTGCTCGTGACGCACATGGCGGTGTCTGCTGGTACAGGAGAAGATGTGCCCGGTCTTGCGCTCGCGCCGATATGGGGCCTGCTGCGCTCGGCGCAGTCTGAGCATCCGGGTCGGCTCGTGCTGCTCGACGTGGACGACGAGGACGACTCGCGCGCGGTGCTTGTGCCCGCGCTGGCCGGCGATGAGCCGCAGCTGCTCATCAGGGCCGGCCGCGTGCTCGTTGCGCGGATGGCAAGGTCGCCCGCTTTGACATCGCCGGGCCGTGCTCCGTCGGAGATCGCCGGCGCTGATGGCCACGGCACCGTCCTGATCACTGGTGGCACCGGTGCGCTCGGCGCCGTCGTGGCAAAGCACCTTGTCACCGAGCACGGGGTGCGCCAGCTGCTGCTGGCGAGTCGGCGGGGAGCTGCGGCTCCGGGCGCATCGGCGCTCGAGCGGGAGCTGACCGAGCTTGGTGCGGGGGCGCGGATCGTGACCTGCGACGTGTCCGAGCGCGAGCAGGTGGCGAGCATGTTGCGCTCAATCCCGCAGGATCATCCATTGACCGCCGTGTTTCACGTGGCAGGCACACTCGAGGACGGGGTGCTCGCCTCCCTTACTGGGGAGGGGCTTGATCGCGTGCTTGCGGCGAAGGTGGACGCGGCACTGCACCTGCACGAGTTGACAGCGCCGCTCGATCTCGCCGCGTTCGTGATGTTCTCCTCCTCGGCAGGCGTGTTCGGCAGTCCCGGCCAGGGTAATTACGCAGCCGCAAACGCGTTCCTCGATGCCCTGGCCGCCCACCGCCGCGCGCATGGCCTCCCTGGCATCTCGATCGCTTGGGGCCTGTGGGAGCAGTCCAGCGGCATGACGGAGGGCCTGAGCGAAAGCGACATCTCACGAATGACGCGCTCGGGCATGCACCCGCTCTCCCCTGAGCACGGCGTGCAGCTTCTCGATCAAGCCCTGGGCACAGGCGAGGCATTGGTGCTTGCGGTGCCGTTGGATCTCAAGCCGCTGCGTGCCCAGGCCGCGATGGGTGTGCTCCCGGCATTGTTCGATGGTCTGGTGCAGGCATCTCGGCGCCGCGGCGAGGACCGGGGTGGGTCACTCGCGCGACGCTTGGCTGGCGTCGCTGAGGCTGAGCGCATAAACGTCGTGCAGGAGATCGTCCGTGACGAGGTCGCGATGGTGCTGGGGCATGCCTCCCCGGGAGCGATCGACATGCACAAGACCTTCAAGGAGCTCGGGTTCGACTCGCTGACGGCTGTGGAGCTGCGCAACCAGCTGGACGTGGCAACCGGGCTGCGGTTGCCCGCCACGCTCGGGTTCGACTACCCCACCAGCTCCGCGGTTGCCTCCTATCTGCTCGCGGAGCTTTCGGGCGTGCAGTTGGAGGTCGTCAAGCCTTCGGGCTCGACCGGAACGCTCGATGAGCCCATCGCGATTATCGGAATGAGCTGCCGATACCCGGGTGGCGTGCGCTCCCCGGAGGAGTTGTGGCGGCTCGTGATCTCTGGGACCGATGCGGTCAGCGGCTTTCCCACCGACCGCGGCTGGGATCTCGACGCTCTGTATGACCCAGACCCCGATCATCCGCGCACGAGCTATGCGCGTGAAGGGGGGTTCCTCTATGACGCCGGGGAGTTCGACCCTGAGTTCTTCGCGATCGGGCCCAGAGAGGCCCTGGCGATGGATCCTCAGCAACGATTGCTACTGGAAGGCGCGTGGGAGGCCTTCGAGGACGCAGGCATCGATCCGGTCTCGCTGAAGGGCAGCCAGACCGGGGTGTTCGCCGGGCTGATGTACCACGACTACGGTGCCGGGCCTGTCGGCTCGCAGTCGACGGAGTTCGAAAGCTACGGCATAACGGGCAACTCCGGCAGCGTCTTGTCGGGCCGTGTGGCCTATAGCTTCGGTCTGGAGGGGCCGGCGGTCACGGTCGATACCGCGTGCTCGTCGTCGCTGGTGGCGCTGCATTGGGCAGGCCAGGCGCTGCGCTTGGGAGAGTGCTCGCTGGCGTTGGCTGGCGGCGCGACGGTGATGGCCTCGCCGACGACGTTCGTGGGCTTCAGTCGTCAGCGTGGTCTCGCGCCCGACGGCCGTTGTAAGTCCTACGCGAATGCGGCGGATGGTGTGGGCTGGTCCGAGGGCGTGGGCATGCTCTTGCTGGAGCGCCTCTCCGATGCTCGCCGCAACGGCCACCAGGTGCGGGGGCTTCTGCGAGGCAGCGCCGTCAACCAGGATGGCGCCTCGAACGGCTTGACGGCGCCGAACGGTCCCTCCCAGCAGCGGGTGATCGCCCAGGCGCTCGCGAGCGCGCGCCTTTCGGCGGACGAGGTGGATGCTGTCGAGGGTCACGGCACCGGCACGATCCTGGGCGATCCGATCGAGGCGCAGGCGCTGTTGGCCACCTATGGGCGCGACCGTGCCCGGGATCATCCACTGTGGCTGGGCTCGATCAAGTCAAACATCGGCCATACCCAGGCCGCTGCGGGCGTGGCCGGCGTGATCAAGATGTTGATGGCGATGCGGCACGGCGTGTTGCCCAGGACGCTGCATGTCGACGAGCCCGCAACCAACGTGGATTGGTCGGCGGGCGCGGTCTCGCTTCTGATCGAGGAGAGGCCGTGGGAGAGCAACGGCAAGCCCCGCCGGGCGGGGGTGTCCTCGTTCGGAATCAGCGGCACAAACGCGCATGTGATCGTCGAGGAGCCGCCGCTCGTTGATGCTCCGACCGCGCCCGCCCGCGGCGGGGACGCCGCCAACGCCAGCCCGCTGAGCGCGGGTGTGCTGCCGTGGGTGCTGTCGGGTAAGAGCGCTCCGGCGTTGCGCGCTCAGGCTGAGCGGTTGCGCGAGCTCTTGGTCGATGCCCCGGAGCTCGAGATCTCGGATGTGGCCTATTCCTTGGCTGCGCGCTCCGTGTTTGGGTGTCGTGCTGTGGTGCTAGGTGCCGAGCGTGGCGAGTTGTTGGGCGGCTTGGACGCGATTGCGCTCGGCGAGCGCGCACTCGGCGTGGTTGACGGTGTTCAGTCAGTGGCTGGTGGGTTGGCGTTCTTGTTCACAGGCCAGGGTGCGCAGCGTGTGGGTATGGGTCGAGGCTTGTATGGGGCTTTTGGGGTGTTCAGAGCGGCGTTGGATGGAGTGTGTGTCCAGTTTGACAAGCATTTGGAGCATCCGTTGCTGGATGTGCTGTTCGGCGAGGGGGAGCTCGAGGGATCGTCTTTTCGGGAGTCTTCTAGCACAGGGCTTTTGGATCAGACGCTGTTCACACAGGCGGGCCTGTTCGCGTTGGAGGTGGCCTTGTTCAGGCTGGTTGAGAGTTGGGGTGTGCACCCCGACTTCTTGATCGGCCATTCGATCGGCGAGCTGGCAGCAGCGTATGTGGCCGGCGTGCTCTCGCTCGAGGATGCCTGTGCGTTGGTGGCTGCTCGTGGCCGGTTGATGGAAGAGCTTCCCTCTGGTGGGGCGATGGTCTCCCTGCAGGCATCGGAGGCGGAGGCGGCGCAAACGCTCGAGGGTGACGAGGGTCGTGTTTGCCTAGCGGCAGTCAATGGGCCTCGCTCGGTTGTGATCTCGGGCGATGAAGATGCTGTTCTGGATGTAGAGCGTGTCTATCGGGAGCGGGGTCGCAAGACCAGGCGTCTGCGGGTGTCGCACGCGTTTCACTCTCAGCGCATGGATGCGATGCTGGATCAGCTCAAGGATGCGGCCCAGGGTATCTCCTTCAGTGCGCCGCGGATCCCGATCGTCTCCAACCTCACAGGTGAGCCGGTGGCGCCTGAGCGGATCTGCACAGCCGAGTATTGGGTAGAGCACGTACGCAAGCCGGTGCGTTTCGCCGACGGGATCCGTTGGCTCGGTGCACACGGGGTCAGCAGCTTCCTGGAGCTGGGGCCCGATGGTGTGCTGAGCGCGATGAGCCGGGAGTGCCTGAATGAGCAAAGCCCGGTTGTGGCGCTCCCACTTTTGCGCGGTGAGCGCGCGGAGGCCCAAGCTGCGCTCAATGCCCTGGCGGAGATATGGGTCACTGGGACAGCCGTGGATTGGGCGGCCCTGTTCGAGGGCTCAACGGCCAAGCGCGTTTCTCTACCTACCTATGCTTTCCAACGTAAGCGCTATTGGCCGCGGAGCGAGGTTGCGGCGGGGAGCCTGGCCGCCATCGGCCAGGCTGCGGCCAACCATCCCCTCCTGGCTGCGGCTGTCGCGCTCGCCGAGAGCCGGGGCTGGCTGTTCACCGGTCGCGTTTCCCTGCACTCCCATCCGTGGCTCGCCGACCATGCGGTAATGGACACCGTGCTGCTGCCCGGTACGGGATTCGTCGAGCTCGCTTTGCACGTGGCTCGCGACGCCGGCTATGAGCTGGTCGAGGAGCTGACGCTGGAGGCGCCGTTGGTGATCGGCAAGGACAGCGTGATCCAGTTGCAGGTCTCGGTGTCGGCCCCCGACGATCACGGGCGCGGCGTGCTGAACGTCTACTCGCGTCCAGATGACGCCTCGACAGTCGAAGACCCCGCTGTCGGCGGGCGAGAGCAGTGGACGCATCATGCCACCGGCGTGCTGGCTGTCGGCGGGATCGTCGGGGCGCGCGACCATGCTTTCGCGGAGGCTTGGCCGCCCCCCGGCGCGGAGCCGGTCGCGGTCGACTCTCTGTATGACCGTCTGGCCGAGGTGGGGTACGGCTATGGTCCCGCGTTCCAAGGCTTGCAGGCCGCGTGGAGGCGAGGCGAGGAGCTGTTCGCCGAGGTCGCGCTCGACGAGCAGCAGGCGCTCGAGGCCGACCGCTTCGGCGTGCACCCGGCACTGTTTGACGCGGCCCTGCACGTGCTGCTCCAGGCGGTGTTCGCCGAGGCCGGCGAGGAGGCCCTCCCGCAGCTGCCATTCACCTATAGCGGTGTGCGCCTGCATCAACCCGGCACGTCGCGTTGGCGAGTGCGAATCGCCGTCGCGGGGACAGACAAGTTCAGCGTGAGAGCGTTTGCGGAGAACGGTGCGTTGGTGGCATCGGTCGAGTCGTTGGCGGTGCGCACGGTCGATCCCAGGCGACTAGACGAGGCTCGGCGTGAGGGCCACGATTCACTGTTTCGGCTGGAGTGGAACGAGGTGGTTGCCCCGTCGACGAACGAGTGGGACGGTCTGCTGGCGACGCTGGGCGAGCTCGACGTGGCAGGGGTCGAGAACCGCTACCCGAGCCTCCAAGCGCTCAGTGCGGCGCTCGAAGCCGGTGCTCCTGTGCCAGACGTCGTGCTCGTGTCCGCAACCTCGGGCGCCTCGGGTGTTGTGGCGTCGGGAGCCTCGGGCGCTCTGGCGTCGGTAGAAGCGGGCGCAGGTGCCGAGCTGATCGCGGTGGCGCGCGAGAACACCCACCGGGCGCTCGAGCTGATCAAGGCGTTCCTTGCGGACGAGCGCCTGTCGAACGCGCGCTTGGTGCTCGTCTGCGAGCGAGCGCTGGCGACGAGCGCGCAAGATCTCCCAGACCTATCGCAAGCGCCGCTTGTCGGCCTCCTACGCAGTGCTCGCTCAGAGCACCCCGAGCGGTTTGCGCTGTTGGACTGCGACCGCGAGGCGGTGTCTCGGGCTGGGGTCTTGAGTGCGCTCGCGGTGAGTGAGGGAGAGGTTGCGCTGCGTGCAGGGCGCTTGCTCTGTCGGCGTCTGGTGCGGCTGGAGGGCAAAGACGCAGACCCAACTCCCGTGTCCGTGGATCCCGAAGCCACGGTTCTCATCACCGGGGGGACAGGCGCACTCGGTTCGCTGCTCGCGCGCCACATGGCAGCCGCCCGCGGGGCGCGTCATCTGTTGCTGACCGGCCGCCGGGGACCGCGGGCCGCGGGCGCCGAGGAGCTGCGGGCAGAGCTTGAAGGGCTCGGCTGCGAGGTGCGTATCGCAGCTTGCGACATCTCCGAGCGCAACGAGGTCGCAGCGCTGCTCGCCTCTGTCCCCACGGAGCATCCACTGGGTGCAGTGATACACGCGGCAGGGGTCATGGACAACAGTTTGATCGCCTCGCTTGACGGAGAGCGCCTGGATCGTGTGCTGGCGCCAAAGCTCGACGGAGCGGTTCACCTGCACGAGCTGACTGAGGAGCTTGGCCTCTCGCTGTTCGTGCTCTTCTCCTCCGTGGCCGCCACTTGGGGTGGTCCCGGCCAAGCGAACTACGCTGCCGCAAATGCCTTCCTGGATGCGCTGGCCCAGCGTCGCCGTGCCGGCGGCCTCAGCGCTCAAGCCATCGCATGGGGGCCGTGGGCCGAGACCTCCGCGTTGGCGGGCGATCTCGACGGCGAGGGCGCGGCACGACTGCTTCATCAGATCCGCGCGCACATGGCGATGACGCCACTCTCCGCGGCGCATGGCTTGGAGCTGTTCGACAGCGCCAGCGCGATCGAGCTGCCGCTGCTGGTCGCGGCGTCGCTCGACACCGCAGCGCTGCGCGCTCAGGCCAGGAGCGGGAGCCTGCCGCCGTTGATGGGATCCCTCGTGCGCACCCCCACACGTCGTGGATCCCAGCAGACCGATGTCTTTGCAACGCGCCTGGCGCAAACACCCGAGGAGGATCGCGAGGCCGTTGTGCTCGAGCTGGTGCGCTCCCACGTTGCCGCTGTGCTCGGACATCCCTCCACCGACGCGATCGGCCCCAACCGGCCCTTCAAGGAGCTTGGCTTTGATTCGCTCGGGGCCGTTGAGCTGAGAAACCGCCTGGCCGCGGACACCGGCCTGAGCCTCCCGGCCACACTCGCGTTCGATTACCCCAATTGCATCGCCGTGACCGGCTTTCTGTGGCAGCGCGCGGTCGACGGCCACGACGTGACGACAAGCGTTGTCAGCGAGCTCGACCGCTTGGAGACGCTCCTCATCTCGACACCTGCCGACGGGCGGGAGCGCGAGCTGATCAAAGCTCGCCTTCACCTGTTCAACGCGCGTGTGCGGAGCTTGCTGGCGGAGGACGAGCCGCTGGCAGCCCTCGAGCGCGATGGAGAGAACAGCCTCGATCTCGACTCCCGTTCCGATGCCGAGCTGTTTGCGCTGCTCGACAAGCGCGGTGGCGCAGGAGCTCGGGGTGCGTGCGACGCCGGTGGCTTCAGTGGGCAGATCGACAATCGGGGCGGCGAGCAGTGAGCGGCGAGGTGACCGACTCACAGCAGCTGCGCAGATATCTGCGAAAAGCGACGGCTGATCTCCAGACGGCGGATCGGCGCATGCGGGAGCTGGAGCAGCGTCAGCACGAGCCAATCGCGATCGTCGGGATGAGCTGTCGCTTTCCAGGCGGCGTGTCCTCGCCCGCAGACCTGTGGAACCTGGTCGCCTCTGGACGTGACGCCATCGGTCGATTTCCCGAGGACCGCGGCTGGCCGCTGCAAAGCCTGTTCAATCAGGATCCCGATCATCCCGCCACCTGTTACGCGCGTGAAGGCGGATTCGTCGACGACATCGCGGATTTCGATGCGGGCTTCTTCTCGGTCAGCCCGCGCGAGGCGTTGACGATGGACCCCCACCAACGTCTGCTGCTCGAGGCGACATGGGAGGCCCTCGAGCACGCCGGGATCGACCCTGATGGGCTGCGCGGCAGCCAGACGGGCGTATTCGCCGGGGTGATGAACTACGACTACGGCCTAGGCTCGGCTCCCGCCGAGCTCGAAGGATTCGGCACCGCCAACCTCGGCGGCAGCCTGGTGTCCGGTCGTGTCGCCTATACATTCGGCTTCGAGGGCCCGGCGATTACCGTCGACACCGCCTGCTCGTCTTCGCTGGTGGCGATGCACGCAGCCTGCCAGGCCCTTCGGTCGCAGGAGTGCGGGCTGGCGCTGGCGGGCGGAGTCACCGTCCTGTCCACTCCGGGGATGTTCCTGTTCTTCAGTCGTCAGCGCGGTCTGGCTGCGGACGGGCGCTGCAAGTCCTTCGCGGATGCGGCCGATGGCGCGGGCTTCTCCGACGGCGTCGGCCTGCTCGTGCTCGAGCGTCTCTCCGACGCACAGCGCAACGATCACCGGGTGTTGGCATTGGTGCGCGGCAGTGCCGTGAACCAGGACGGCGCCTCCAACGGGCTGACAGCACCCAACGGCCCTTCTCAAGAGCGAGTCATTCAGCAGGCGCTCGCGGATGCACGCGTCGCCCCTGGTGAGGTGGATGTGGTAGAGGCGCACGGCACCGGTACGAGGCTGGGCGATCCGATCGAGGCGCAGGCGCTGCTGGCAACCTACGGCCAGGGGCGTCAGAGCGGTCCCCTGCGCTTGGGGTCGATCAAGTCGAACATCGGCCACACTCAGGCCGCGGCCGGAGTGGCCGGCGTGATCAAGATGGTGATGGCGATGCGCGAAGGGACATTGCCCGCGACGCTGCACGTCGATCAGCCCTCCTCGCAGGTGGACTGGGGCGCGGGCGAGGTACGGCTGTTGCGTGAGGCGGAGCCGTGGCCACAGAACGGCCGGCGGCGGCTGGCCGGCGTGTCGTCGTTTGGCGCGAGTGGCACCAACGCGCATGTGATCCTCGAAGCTCAGGCCTCGAGGGCCGACAGCGAGCTTGTCTCGGATCAGAAGACGCTGAAGTCCGTGCCGTTGCTGATCTCGGCCAAGAGCGAGCCGGCGCTTCGCGCTCAGGCTCAGCGGCTGCGCTCGCATCTCGTGGCGCGCCCACAGCTCGCGCCGGTGGACGTCGCGCTCTCGCTGGCGAGCACTCGCGCTCAGCTCGAGCATCGTGCCACGGTGGTCGGCTCCGATCGTGAGGCCCTGTTGGCGGGCCTCGCGGGATTGGCAAGCGGTGAGCCCGCGGCAGGTGTGGCTCAGGGGGGGCCGAGCACGGGCAAGACGGCGTTTTTGCTCACGGGACAGGGAGCGCAGCGAGCGGGGATGGGCGCTGGCCTGTATGAGGCTTTCCCGGTGTTCGCAGAGGCGCTGGATGCGGTATGTGGCGAGCTCGACCCGCTGCTCGAGCATCCGCTGAAGGAATTGATGTTTGCCTCGGAGGGCTCGCCGCAGGCGACGCTGCTGGACCGCACCGAGTTCACCCAGCCCGCGTTGTTCGCGCTGGAGGTGGCGCTGTTCAGGCTTGTCCGCGCCTGCGGCGTAATCCCTGACTACCTGATCGGCCACTCGATCGGGGAGCTGGCGGCCGCGCATGTCGCTGGGATTCTGTCGCTGCCTGACGCCGCCGCCTTGGTGGCTGCTCGAGGGCGACTGATGGGCGCGCTTGCGGCGGGGGGAGGGATGCTGGCGGTTGAGGCTTCCGAGCCGGAGATCATGGAGAGCCTTGCCGGCTTCGAGGGCAGCCTCTCGCTGGCGGCCGTCAACGGTCCGCGGGCGGTTGTCGTCTCGGGTGATGTGCAAGCGCTCGAGCAGTGCAAGACGAGCTGGCAGGCCAAGGAGCGCAAGGTCGCCAGCTTGAGCGTCAGCCACGCGTTTCACTCACATCGGATGGAGCCAATGCTCGAGGAGTTCGCGGAGCTGGCCCACGGCTTGTGTTTCTCCCCGCCACAGATACCGATCGTCTCCAACGTCTCAGGCGCGCTGGACGCCGAGCAGCAGCTCGCCGACCCCGGCTACTGGGTGCGCCATGTGCGTAAAGCGGTTCGCTTCGCCGACGGGGTGCGGACGCTGGAGGAGATGGGCGTAACGCGGTTTATCGAGCTCGGTCCCGACGGTGTGCTGTGCGGGTCGGCGGGCGAGTGCTTGAGCGCGGAGGCGCAGAAACGCGCATTGCTGCTCCCGGCGTTGCGCAGACGCCGCTCAGAGACCGAGACGCTGGTTGGCTTGTTGGCCGAGGCATGGGGTCATGGTGTGCGAGTCGACTGGCCGAGCTTCTTCGCCGGGCATGGAGCGAAACCCGTCGAGCTGCCGACCTATGCGTTTCAGCGTGACCGCTTTTGGCCCGAGGCGGGCGCCGGCGCTGCGCATGCCCAGCCGTTTGGCCAGCCCTCCGCTGAGCACCCGATGCTCGCTGGCGCCATGTGTTTGGCGGATGGAGCGGGTGACTGGCTGTTCGCGGGGCGTTTGTCGTTGAAGACGCATCCGTGGCTAGGCGATCATGCAGTGCTGGATTCGGTGTTGCTGTCCGGTACGGGATTTGTCGAGCTGGCGCTGGCGGCTGGTCGGCGTGTCGGCTCGGATGCTCTCGAGGAGCTGACGCTGGAGGCACCGCTGCTCCTGGACGATGGTGTGGCACAGGTCCAGTTGGCTGTCTCTGCTGCCAGCGAGGAGGGGCGCCGTCGCCTTGCCGTTTACTCTCGTCTGGAGGGTGTTGACAGCGAGGAGGAGTGGACGCGCCACGCAACGGGGTCGCTGATCGCGGACGGGGGTGCGTTGCCGCCGGGATTCGAAGGCCTGGGGGTGGATGCCTGGCCGCCGGAGGGCGCTCGGGAGTTGGAGGTGGAGTCTCTCTATGACCGCCTTGCGGATGCTGGTTATCAATACGGGCCGGCTTTCCAGGGATTGCGTCGAGCGTGGGCCGTGGATGATGTGGTCTACGCCGAGGTGGCTCTTGTCGAGGCGCAGCAGGCGCGGGCAGCCGGCTTTCTCGTTCACCCGGCGTTGCTGGACGCGGCGTTGCACGCGTCTGTGGTCGGGGCTTTGGATGATGGGCAGCCGGGCGAGCCGCAGATCCCCTTCTGTTTCTCTGACGTGCGGATCTACGCACAGGGTGCCTCGTCGTTGCGAGCGTGTCTGAGAACGGGAGCACAGTCTGCGGGGGATAGCCAAACGCTGAGCCTGTTCGCGGTCGACTCCGCGGGTGACCCGGTGCTTTGCATCGAGGGACTCGAGACGCGCGCGGTCGACCGCGACGCGCTGCAGCAGGCCGTGAGACATGGTGGGCGGGATTCGCTGTTCTGTGTTGAGTGGGCGCCGCTTCCCGCGCCGTCTCCCAAGGGCTCGATGCCACGCGCGGCGGTGGTTGGCTCGGGGTCACGCATCGAGCGCGCTCCGGGTATCGATGCCGAGCGCTATGCGGATCTGGATGCTCTGGAGGACGCAATCGAGCGCGGGGCGGCTTGTCCCGAGATTGTGCTTGTGGAGGTGGACGGGCTGGGCTTGGCGGAGGATGATGGTCTAGCGGGGACTGCTCATGCTCTGGCCGAGCGGGTGCTCATGCTGATACAGGGCTTCCTCGCTTCACGGTGGGTCGCGGATGCGAGGCTCGTGCTGGTGACAACGGGCGCGCTGGCTGCCGGCGAAGACGGAGCTCTGAACCTTGCCCAGGCGCCGCTGGTGGGTATCTTGCGGAGCGCTAAGTCGGAGCATCCGGGGCGTTTCGCCTTGATCGACATCGACGAAAGCGATGCTTCGAGGAACGATTTTCACCGTGGGCTCTCCAGCGAGGAGCCAGAGCTCGCAATCAGGAATGGCTCGCTCTACGCGCCGAGGCTCGCGCGCTTGCCGGCAGCGGAGCCTGCTGTGCCCCAGTTTGATCGTGATGGCACCGTGCTCGTGACCGGTGGTACCGGTGGGTTGGGAGCGGTGCTGGCGCGTCATCTGGCTGGTAAGCATGGTGTCCGCAGGCTTTTGCTGGTCAGTCGCAGCGGGGAGGGGGCTGAGGGCGCATCTGCATTGCTGGGGGAGCTCAAAGACCTCGGCTGCGATGCGCGGGTAGTTGCCTGTGACGTGACGGATCGAGCGCAGCTCGAGCGGGTGATCGCCTCGGTTTCCGAAGAGCACCCTCTGACGGGCGTCGTGCATGCCGCGGGCGTGCTCGATGATGGCGTGATCGCGTCACTCGATGGTGAGCGTCTCGCGCGAGTCATGGCACCCAAGGTCGACGCGGCTATCAACCTTCACGAGCTGACGAAGGATCTGGGGCTCACGGAGTTCATCCTCTTCTCCTCGGTCGCGGGTGTCCTGGGCGGTGCCGGCCAGGCTAACTACGCGGCCGCGAACACGTTCCTGGACGCACTCGCACATCACCGTCGCGCGCTGGGCTTGCCTGGGCTGTCTCTCGCGTTCGGCCTATGGGAAACAGTGACTGGTATGACCGGTGCTTTGGGTGAGTCAGATCGTGCGCGTCTTACACGTATGGGCATGAGCCCGCTCGCGGATGTCGAAGGGCTCGAGTTGATCGATATCGCTCGCGGCACAGATCGGTCTCTGCTGGCGCTTGTGCGCTTGGACAGTGGTGTGCTGCGCGCTCAAGCTAGGGCCGGAGCGTTGCCACAGATCATGCGTGGGCTGGTTCGCGCGCCGGCTCGCCGACCACGTGAAGAAGGCAGATCGCTTGCACAGCGCCTCGCTGCCGCGCTGGAGAATGAGCGTGAGGACATCGTGCTCGAGCTGGTTAGAGCTGAGGTGGCCTCAGTCCTGGGGCACGTCTCCCCAGAGGCGATCGACACGCACCGCGCGTTTAGGGAGCTTGGCTTTGACTCGCTTGCCACAGTGGAGCTCCGCAACCGCCTGGTCCACGCGACCGGTCTGCAGCTTCGAGCACGCTCGTGTTCGATCAGCCCAACATCGTGGGGCTGACGCATCTCGTCATGTCGGAATTGACGCAGTCGATGCGCACGGACGCGCTGCTCCCGCAAATCACGAGCGATCCTGCGCACCGGTTCGATCCCTTCCCGCTGAACGATATTCAGAGCGCCTATCTCGTCGGACGCGGCCAAGTGCTCGAGCTGGGTGAGGTTGCCATGCACGGCTACGTCGAGGCCGAGCTCGACCAGCTCGATCGAGATCGCCTGAACGTGGCGCTGCGACGCTTGATCGAGCGTCATGACATGCTGCGCGCGGTCGTCTTCGAGGACGGCACGCAGCGGATTCTCAGCTCCGTCCCGCAGTACGAAGTGAGTGAAGTCGACCTGAGGAGCGCCTCCGGGGAGGAGACGACTCGGCACCTCGAAATCGTGCGAGGGGAACTGTCGCACGAGGTTCGTCCGTCAGATCAATGGCCTCTGTTCGAGTTGCGGGTCACTCGACTGCCGAGCGGTCATGCGTTGGTGCACGTCAGTCTCGACGGGTTGGTGTTCGACCTCTTCAAGCATCCGTCTGCTGACGTCGGAGCTCGTCGAGCTCTATGCAGACCCCACACGGGATCTCGCTCCGCTCGAGGTGACGTTTCGCGACTACGTTCTCACGGCACTGCGAATAGAGGGAACCGCGCTCCACGAACGCTCGAAGGCCTACTGGATGGAGAGGCTCTCAACGTTGCCTCCCGGGCCCGATCTGCCGCTGAGACAAGCTCCGGCTACGCTCGATCGACAGGTCTATGTGCGCCGTGCGCACAGAATCGAGCCCCAGCGATGGGAGCAGATCAAGGCGCGGGGCGTGACGGCGGGGCTCACACCGTCGATGATCGTCTTGAGCGCGTTCGCCCAAGTATTGGGGCGGTGGAGTGAGAGCTCGTCGTTCGTCGTCAACGTGACGGTCAACGACCGTCTTCCGATCCACCCCGCGATCGACGCTGTGGTCGGCGCCTTCACGTCGGTCGACCTCCTCGAGGTCGACCTGCGCGAACAACGCGGGCTCGACCAACTCGCGGGAGTGCTCCAGCGGCGCCTGTGGCAGGATCTTGAGCATCGGTATTTTGGGGGCGTCGACGTGCTGCGCGAGCTCGCGCGCGTCCGCGGCGGCGGAGTTCTGGCGGCGCCGATCGTCTTCACCAGCACACTTGGATTCGGCCACGATGCAATGAGCAGGGTCACCTACATGGTGACGCAGACGCCACAAGTACTGCTGGATCACCAGGTGTTCGAGGCAAGCAACGGCCTGCTGCTGAGCTGGGACACCGTAGACGACCTGTTCCCGGAGCGGATGCTGGACGAGATGTTCGGCGCTTACAGCGGCTATCTCGAGGCATTGGTCGACGAGGAGGGGTTGTGGGACGGCACGGCTCAATATGACTGGCTGGCTGGCGCGCGCGCTGGCGTCGGCGCTCGAGTCAACGCCGCGCAGGCCCCAACCGGGAGCGATCTGCTGCATGGCGGTTTTCTGGCTCGGGCGCAACGAGAGCCCGAGCGCGTGGCGCTCGTCTGGTCAGAGGGCTCGATGACCTACGGGGCGCTGGCACGAAGCGCCTCTCAGCTGGCTCGGAGGCTGAGAGCGCTTGGGGTGCAGGCCAACACGCTGGTGGGGGTCGATCTGCCCGGTCGCTGGCAGCAGGCCGTCGCGGTAATCGGCGTGCTGATGGCCGGCGGCGCCTATCTGCCGATCGACCCGGAGTTGTCCGACGAGCACCGACGCCACCTGGTCGAGCACGGAGGGATGCGCTTGGTCGTGACGCCCGGGGGGGAAAGCGACACGTGGCCGGCTCACGTCGATCGGGTATCGCTCGCTTGCAATGAAGAGGAGAGCGATGACGAGTGCTCGGCGCACCCCTTGCAGACGCCCGGCGACCTGGCGTATGTCGTGTACGTCGCTGACCCGAGCGGGGCTCGCAGAGGCGTTCCCATCACTCATGGCGCCGCTTGCAACACGATCCTCGACGTCAACGATCGTTTCGACGTGGGTCCAGACGACCGTGTTCTCGCCCTGTCTCCGCTGAGCTCTGATCTCTCCGTCTATGACCTGTTTGGTGTCCTGGCCGCGGGAGGAGCCGTCGTGTTCCCGCAATCCGGCTCTGCTGAGGATCCTCAGCATTGGCTGGAAGCATGCGAGCGCCACAAGGTTACGCTCTGGAACTCCACCCCCGCCCTGATGGCGAGGGCGCTCGGACAGGCCGAGAGGGGCTCCTTGCAGTTGCTGTCGCTTCGTCTGGTGCTGCTGAGCAGAGATCAGATGCCGCTCTCCCTGCCGAGCCGTATTCGGGGGCTCGCAAACGAAGCCACGGTGGTGAGCCTCGGCGGTGCCACGGAGAGCGCGATCTGGTCCAGCCTCCAGCCGGTCAACGAGATCGATCCTGGTGGGAGCTGTGTCCCCTACGGGCACCCGTTGCGCAATCAGTTCTATGAGGTGCTCAACGATCGTCTGGAACTGTGCCCCCCCGGCGTGCCCGGCGATGTCTGCATCGGGGGCAGCGGGGTGGCAGACGGCTATTGGCGCGATGAGGAAAGCACCGCCAGGGCGTTTATCGAGCATCCCCTCACAGGCGAGCGCCTTCACAGGACAGGCGAGCTGGGACGCTATCTGCCTGACGGGAACGTCGAGCTCCTTGGCTCGAGGGATTCACAGGTTGAGGTTGACGGTCATAGGTTCGCGCTGAGCGAGGTCGAGGCGCACCTCAGCGCCCACCCGCGGGTGGGCATGGCCGCGGTGGCCGTCACCGGGGACAGCGACGGGCACCAGCGTCTGATGGCGTATGTCGTGCCACAGCGGGATTGGGACGGTGCGCCTGGGGGCTCGACGGTTGCCGCCGGCGAGGCCGTCGAATCGGGCAGCTACGGTATGAGCGAGACGCATGCGACGGCGTATGACTTCGATGGCGTCGTCGTCACCGATCCGCTGGAGCGGTTGGAGTTCAAGCTGCGCCGTCATGGATTGCGCAAGCTGGAGGGTGCGGTGAGCATTGACCTACCCTCGGCGAGCAGCGCCGAGGAGCGCGGACTGCTCAATGACTCTCGACGCAGTCACCGTGCATTCGATCCTGGGGCAGTTCCGCTCGAGTCGCTCTCGGCACTGCTCGAGACGCTCCGCTGTTCAGTCAACGAAAGTGGTCTTCCAAAGCATCGCTATGGATCGGCGGGCGCGCTGTATCCGGTACAAGTCTATATCGGCACACGTCAGGGCCGGGTGCGGGGTGTGCCTCAAGGCACCTACTATTACGATCCGGAGGCGCATGCTCTTCGTCTAATCGCGCCGGACGCATCGCTTGGCACCGAGGTCCATGCGAGCACGAACGCACAGCTCGTTGCTCAATCGGCTTTCACGATCGTGCTTGTCGCCGAGCTGAACGCGATCGAACCGCTCTATGGCGTCCACGCGGAGCGGTTTTCCCTGATCGAGGCTGGCCTCATATTGCAGACGCTGGAGCTTGAGGCAAGCAGGTGCGGGATTGGCCTGTGCCAGGTTTCCATGGGTGACGCCCCGGCTTTGCGTGACATGTTTGTGCTCAGTGAGAAGCACAGGGTGCTTCACGGATTGGTGGGTGGAGGGCTTGAGTCGGGGAGCCTGCTGAACGGGGCTGCGCCGGTGACAGCACACACCGAGCTGTGCGCTGAGCTCGAAGAGTGGCTGACGAGCAGACTGCCACGCGAGATGGTTCCAGACGGCTTTGTGGCAATTGGAGAGCTTCCCCTCACGTCTGCTGGCAGGCTCGATCGAGGAAGGCTGTCCGAGATGGCTTCGGCGGACAGCGCGAGCGCGATAGCCGCCGGCTCGAGCGAGAGCAGCATGGTCAGCGACAGGTCGGCTGTGGCGGCGCTCGGTGCGCGCTTGGCAGCGACTCCCACGAAGGACCACGGTGCGCTGGTGCTCGAGATAGTCCGTACGTCCCTCGCCGCGGTTCTCGGGGAGGATGTGGCAAACGCGATTGAGCCGACCAAGCCGTTTGCGGAGGTCGGGCTGGATTCGTTGCAGGCGGTGCGACTACGCAATCATCTCGAGGCTGCAACCGGGCTGCGATTGCCGGCCACCGTCGTCTTTGACTATCCAACGCCGGCGCTGGTTGCCGATCGCGTGCTGGAGATCACAGCGGCGACGGCTGGTGAGGATGTCGTGTCAGCTGAGGTCGAGCTCGTTCAGATCGAGCAGCGGCTGCGGTCCCTGGCATCAGATGAGCCCGCACGCGCAAATGTGATCTCCCGTCTGCGCAGGCTGCTGAACGCTATCAGCGTCGAGATGCAAGACGGTACGGACAGCGATCTGGCCGATGCGACGGCAGAGAACCTGATCGAGCTGATCGATCGTGAACTGGACGAGTCATAGCGTCGGCGCCTACGCGTACCGCTACCTGTGAAAACGAAAGAGCAATGGCAGAAGAGGAGACATACGAAGCGTATCTCAAGCGGGTGACCGCGGAGCTGCGCAAAACCCGGCGGCAGCTGCAGAAGCTTGAAGACGGCATGCGTGAGCCGATCGCGATCATCGGCATGAGCTGCCGCTATCCAGGTGGCGTGTCCTCTCCGGAGGATCTGTGGAAGTTGGTGGCAGCGGGCACCGACGCGATATCAGGCTTCCCACATGATCGCGGCTGGGATACCGACGTAGCGCACGATCTCGATAGAGGTTTGAGCGACATGCGTCGCGGCGGCTTTCTCTACGACGCTGCCGAGTTCGACGCCGCCTTCTTCGGCATCAGCCCGAGAGAGACGCTCGCAATGGATGCTCAGCAGCGGCTGTTGCTGGAAGGGGCGTGGGAGGCACTCGAAGACGCCGAGATCGACCCGTCGTCGTTGCGTGGCAGCCAGACAGGTGTATTCGTGGGGCTGATGTACCACGACTACGGGACAGCCGGTGTGGATTTGGGCTCCCAGCCAGCGCTCGACGCTCTCCAGGGTTACCTGGGGACAGGTGTTCTCGGCAGCGTTGCCTCCGGTCGCATCGCTTATACCCTTGGTTTGGAGGGGCCCGCCGTGTCGGTCGACACCGCCTGCTCTTCCTCGCTGATAGCGCTGCACTTGGCGAGCCAGGCGCTTCGCGCAGGGGAATCGACGATGGCGCTGATCGGCGGTGTGACGGTCATGGCCACGCCGTCGACCTTCACGGAGTTCATTCGCCAAGGAGGACTGTCCTCCGATGGGCGCTGCAAGTCGTTTGCCGAGTCGGCGGATGGTGTGGGCTGGTCTGAGGGCATGGGCATGCTCGTTCTGGAGCGTCTTTCTGACGCCGAGCGCAACGGCCATCGAGTATTGGCGCTGGTGCGTGGCAGCGCGATCAATCAGGATGGCGCCAGTAACGGGTTGACAGCGCCGAACGGCCCTTCGCAGGAAAAGGTGATCAGGCAAGCGCTGGCCAGCGCGGGCTTGACGCCCGCGGATGTCGATGCGGTCGAGGCGCATGGCACGGGGACGACGCTGGGTGACCCAATCGAGGCGCGGGCGTTGCTCGAGGTCTACGGGCGGGGTCGCTCTAACGGCCCTCTCTACCTTGGCTCCTTGAAGTCGAATATCGGTCACACCCAGGCTGCTGCCGGCGTGGGTGGGGTGATCAAGATGGTTCAGGCGATGCACCATGAGGTGTTGCCGAGGACGTTGCATGTCGATGCGCCTACTTCCCATGTGGACTGGTCGGCGGGCGAGGTGCGGCTGTTGACGCAGGAGAGATCCTGGGAGAAGAACGGCGAGCCGCGCCGCGTGGGGGTGTCCTCGTTCGGGGTCAGTGGCACCAATGCGCATGTGATCTTGGAGGAGGCGCCCCCTCCAGGCTTGATCGCGTCTGCCGGGGGTGCCGGGGTGGGCCTGCTTGGTGCTGGTGTCTCGCCCTGGGCGCTCTCGGGCCGGAGTGCTTCGGCGTTGTGTGGCCAGGCTGACCGCTTGCGCCAGCATGTGGGTGCTGATCCTGGGCTCGGGATAGGCGATGTGGGATTCTCTCTATCCACCCGCCCTGCTTTCTCACACCGGGCTGTGGTGCTGGGTCGTGGGCGTGAGCAGTTGCTCGGTGGTCTCGCTGCTGTGGCGGTGGCGGAGGCATCGGCAGATGTGGTCGAGGGTGTGGCTGGTCGCACCGGTCAGGGCGTTGTGCTCGTGTTTCCTGGTCAGGGCACGCAGTGGGATGGCATGGCGCTTGAGTTGTTGGATTGCTCGCGGGTGTTCGCGGAACGGCTGGGTGCGTGTGGTGAGGCGCTTTCTGCGCATGTCGGCTGGTCTGTCGAGGACGTGTTGCGGGGGGCGGACGGCGCTCCGGGGTTGGATCGGGTGGATGTGGTGCAGCCGGTGTTGTTCGCGGTGATGGTGTCATTGGCGGGGTTGTGGGAAGCGTGTGGCGTGCGCCCGGCGATCGTGGTTGGGCATTCGCAAGGTGAGATTGCTGCTGCGTGCGTGGCGGGTGGGCTGTCGTTGGAGGATGCGGCGCGGGTGGTCGCGGTGCGTAGTCGTGCGTTGGTGGGGCTGGCCGGGAGAGGTGGGATGGTGTCCGTCGCGCTACCGGTTCGAGAGCTCGGGCGTCGTATCGAGCGTTGGGGCAACCGTGTTGGGGTCGCGGCGGTGAACGGGCCGTCGTCGGTGGTTGTCTCGGGTGAGCGTGACGCGTTGGCTGAGCTCCTCGGGGAGTGCAGGGACGATGGTGTGAGGGCGCGGGAGATCCCGGTCGATTACGCGGCGCATTCGGTGGCGGTGCAGGAGATTCGCGAGGAGCTGCTGGAGGGATGTGCTGGGATCACGCCCCGTTCTGGTGAGATCCCGTTCTTCTCGACGGTGACGGGCGGGTTGCTGGATACCAGCGAGCTGGATGGTGAGTACTGGTATCGCAATCTGCGTGAGACTGTCCAGTTCGAGCAAGCCTCGCGAGCATTGCTCGCGGGTGGGCATCGCGCGTTCCTCGAGGTCAGTCCTCATCCCGTGTTGACGGTCGGGGTTCAGGAAGCTGTTGCCGGGGCGCTGGAGGAGCCCGGCGATGCCGTGGTCGTCGGATCGTTGCGGCGCGAGCAGGACGATCCTGAGCGTTTCCTGCGCTCCCTATCCGAGCTGTGGGTGCGCGGTGTCGAGGTCGACTGGGGCGCCGTGTTTCGCGGCTCCAGCGCAAAACGGGTGAAGCTCCCGACCTATGCCTTTCAGCGCGAGCGTTACTGGCTGAATGGCTCACTTGGCGCAAGCGATATGGCCTTCGCGGGTCAGGCCCGGTCCGATCACCCGTTGCTCAGCGCTGCTGTCGCTCTGGCCGACGATCGGGGTTGGGTATTCACAGGGCGGCTTTCGCTCGCGTCTCACCCGTGGCTAGCGGATCACGCGGTGATGGGGAGCGTGTTGTTCCCCGGCACGGCCCTGTTGGAGCTGGCGCTGCACGTGGGCGGCCAGCTCGACTGCGGCGTCGTATCGGAGCTGACCCTGGAGTCGCCGTTGCCGCTGCCCGACGGCAGCGCCGTCCAGTTGCAGGTGTCTGTCGGTGAGCCCGACGATGCCGGGGCGCGCTCGTTGGGCATCCATTCTCGCCCGGAGCAAGGGTCGGTGGAGGACGAGCTTGGTGAGCAGCAGTGGACGCGCCACGCCAGCGGCGTGCTGGGCCCCGCCGGTGCGGCTGTCAATCCTCGCGCCGCGAGCGTGCAGGAGCGAGCGGCGTTGCTGAGCGATGACTCGTGGCCCCCGCCGGGCGCGCAGGCTCTACCGGTCGACGGCCTCTACGACCTGTTGGCTGAGCGGGGCTTCGAGTATGGCCCTGTGTTCCAGGGTTTACGAGCAGCGTGGCGGCACGGCGATGACCTGTTCGCCGAGGTAGCGCTCTCGCGGGAGCAGCAGCACGAGGCTCACTCCTTCGGGGTGCACCCCGCGCTGTTGGACTCTGCGTTCCATCTCGCGTTGAGCCCCCCGGCGAACGGGCAGGCCAGTAGCGAGGATCAACGGGATCGCGGTGTGCGGCTGCCGTTCTCTTTCAATGGCGTGGAGCTTTACGCGGCGGGCGCGTCCTCGCTGCGGGTATGTCTCACCTCCCTGGGCGATGACGCGGTTTCGTTGGTGGTCGCTGATGAGGCTGGCGGGCTGGTCGCGTCCATCGACTCGCTGCTAGTGCGCGAGCCCTCCACGGCACAACTGGACGCTGCCCGGGGTGCACGCCAAGATTCGTTGTTCGGCTTGCACTGGAGGGAGGTCCAGCCCTCCCCGCAGTCACCCGAGCACAGCATGGTGATCTTGGATGCTGGGGACTCGCCGCTGGCTCGATGCTTGAGCGCAGCGGGGCACTCGGTCGAGACGCGCCCAAGCCTGAGATCCCTGAGCGAGGCACTGGACGGTGGCGCCCCTGTGCCCGAGATCGTGGTCCTCGATTGCCAAGCCGACGAAGTCGACCAAGCCGACCAATGGCTGCTGTCGGCGCGCGAGAACGCTCATCGCGTGCTGGCGGCGTTGCAGGACTGGCTCGCGGATGAGCGTTTCTCAATTTCACGGCTGGTGCTGGTGACGAGGGGCGCCGTGGGCGTGCGCGCCGGAGAGCATCTCCCCGGTCTGATCCAGTCCCCGGTTTGCGGCCTGGTGCGTAGCGCGCAATCGGAGAGCCCCGGGCGGGTTCAGTTGATTGATGTCGATAGCGATCAGGCCTCTTGGCACGCGCTACCGGGGGCGATGCAAGCGGATGAGCCGCAGCTCGCGGTGCGCGAGGGCACGATACTCGCGCCACGTCTGGCGCGAGCGGGGTCGGCCGGTGCGTTGTCGGTGCCTGAGGGTGTTCTCGAGTGGCGTTTGGGCGCGGGTGCTGGAGGGACGCTCGAGGAGCTGGCGCTGGTGCCGGCTCCTGAGACGGCCCAGCCGCTCGAGCGGGGGCAGGCTCGTGTCGGCATGCGCGCGGGGGGACTGAACTTCCGGGATGTGTTGATCGCGCTGGGCATGTACCCGGGCGAGGCCAGCGTTGGCGGCGAGGGCGCAGGTGTCGTGTTGGAGGTCGGTCCCGGAGTGGAGGGCCTGGCTGTGGGGGATCGGGTGATGGGCTTGTTCTCGGGATTGGGCCCGGTCTCGGTCACCGACCATCACTTGGTTGCGCGGGCGCCGCAGGGCTGGTCTTTTGCGCAGGCCGCGTCCGTGCCGATCGCGTTCTTGACGGCGTATTACGGGCTGGTGGATCTCGCTGGCTTGCAGTCGGGTGAGAGGGTGCTGGTGCACGCCGCCGCCGGAGGAGTAGGGATGGCTGCCGTGCAACTGGCGAGGCATCTGGGTGCTGAGGTGTTCGCTACCGCCAGCCCACCGAAGTGGGAGACGCTGCGGTCGATGGGCTTGGATCAGGGGCATATCGCCTCTTCGCGTACGCCGGAGTTCAAGCAGCGCTTCCTCGAGGAGACCGGTGGGCGGGGCATGGACGTCGTCCTCGATTCCCTAGCGGGGGAGCTCGTGGACGCCTCGCTCGAGCTGCTGCCCAACGGTGGCCGGTTCATCGAGATGGGCAGGACCGACATTCGCGATCCGACGGGGATCGCTGAGAAGTACCGGGGGACGACCTACCAGGCCTTCGATTTGATGGAAGCCGGCCCCGACCGTATTCAGGAGATGCTCGCTGAGCTGCTGGCGCTGTTTGACGCAGGTGTGCTGGAGCCGCTGCCGATCACCGCGTGGGATATCCGTCACGCGCCGCAGGCGTTCCGCTACATGAGCCAGGCGCGCCATGTCGGCAAGAACATCCTGACCCTGCCGGCGCCGATCGATCCGCAGGGGACGGTCCTGATCACCGGCGGCACCGGCACACTCGGTGGGTTGCTGGCACGTCATCTGGTCTCAGAGCACAGCGTTGGTCAGCCTGCTGCTGGCCAGTCGCCGGGGACTGGGTGCCGAAGGCGCCACTGAGCTCAAGCGAGAGCTCGAGGCCTTGGGCGCCGAGATAACAATTGCCGCTTGTGACGTCTCCCAGCGGGATCAGCTCGAAACGCTGCTGGAGTCGATCTCGCCCGAGCATCCTCTGAGTGGGGTGGTACACGTCGCGGGGGTGCGCGACGACGGCGTGATCGGCTCGCTGACACCGGAGCGCCTGGATCTGGTGTTGGCCGCAAAGGCTGATGCGGCGTGTCACCTGCACGAGCTCACGGCGCACATGGACCTGAAGATGTTTGTGCTGTTCTCCTCCGCATCGGCGACCTTCGGTAGTCCCGGACAGGGCAACTACGCGGCTGCAAACGCGTTCCTCGATGCCCTGGCGGCCGAGCGTCGCGCACGGGGGCTGTCCGGCACTGCGCTTGCCTGGGGGCTTTGGGAGCAGGCCAGCGAGATGACAGGGGATCTGGATAAGGCCGATCACTCGCGTCTAGCACGCTCAGGCATGCGCGCGCTCTCCTCCGAGCACGGCCTGGCGCTCTTCGACGAAGCCCTGGATACCGGTGAGGCATTGATGCTGCCGATCCCGCTGGATCTCAAGGCGTTGCGCACGCAGGCCAGGACGGGGGCTCTGCCGGCGCTGCTCGGTGATCTGGTGCGTGTGCCTGCTGCGCGCCGTGCAGATCAGCGCAGCGCGTCGCTGGCACGACGCTTGGCGAGCACACCCGAGGCAGAGCGCGAGGGTGTCGTGCTGGAACTCGTCAGGGGACAGGTCGCGACTGTCCTGGGACACCTCAACCCGCAGACGATCGACACAAAGCGCGCCTTCAAAGAGCTTGGGTTCGACTCCTTGACCGCCGTAGAGCTGCGCAATCGCCTGAGTACCCAAACAGGGCTGAGGCTTCCAGCCACCCTGATCTTCGACCACCCCACGACCTCCGCGGTGGTCTCCCACCTGTTGGCGGAGCTCTCAGACACCAGCTCGAGGATCGCCAAGCCCTTGGCGATGGCCAGGGCGCTGGATGAGCCGTTGGCGATCGTGGGGATGAGCTGCCGGTATCCGGGTGGCGCCAATTCGCCTGAGGAGCTGTGGGAGCTGGTCGCCTCGGGCACGGACGCGATCTCCCCTTTCCCCGCCGATCGGGGCTGGGATCTAGCGCGGCTCTATGACCCCGACCCCGATCATCCGGGGACGAGTTACGCGCGGACCGGCGGCTTCATCGACGACGTCGGCGAGTTCGACGCTCAGTTCTTCGGGATCAGTCCCCGAGAGGCACTCGCGATGGATCCCCAGCAGCGCTTGCTGCTGGAGAGCGCATGGGAGGCGCTTGAGGACGCGAGCATCGACCCCGCACTGCTGAAAGGCAGCCAAACCGGGGTGTTCACGGGGATCATCGCCTCGCATTACGGCGTGAGCCGGAGCGGATCGATGTCGGGCGATCTCGGTGGGTACGGGCTGACGTCAGCCACCAGCGTCGCCTCCGGCCGGATTGCTTACATGTTTGGCCTCGAGGGCCCGGCAGTGTCGGTGGATACCGCGTGCTCCTCTTCGCTCGTCGCGTTGCACCTGGCCGGCCAGGCATTGCGCAGTGGTGAATGCTCGCTGGCGCTGGCCGGAGGTGTGACGGTGGTGGTCTCGCCGGGGATATTCGTCGAGTCCTCTCGTCAGCGCGGCCTGGCATCCGACGGACGTTGCAAGGCGTTCGGCGATACGGCCGACGGCGCTGGCTTCAGCGACGGCGTGGGGATGCTTGTGGTGGAGCGCTTGTCTGACGCCGTGCGCAACGGTCATCAGGTGCTGGCCGTCGTGCGAGGCAGCGCCGTGAATCAGGATGGCGCGAGCAATGGATTGACCGCGCCGCATGGCCCTTCTCAGCGGCGTGTGATCGTCCAGGCGCTCGCAAATGCGCGCCTGTCGCCGACCCAGGTGGACGTGGTCGAGGCTCACGGCACTGGCACGACTCTGGGTGACCCGATCGAGGCGCAGGCGCTGATCGCCACATATGGACAGGCTCGTCCCGAGGAGCGTCCATTGTGGCTTGGGTCCGTGAAGTCGAATATCGGTCACACCTCGGCGGCTGCGGGTGTGGCTGGGGTGATCAAGATGGTGATGGCGATGCGCCACGGCGTGCTGCCGAGAACCTTGCATGTGGATCGGCCTTCTTCACATGTTGATTGGTCGGCTGGCGAGGTGCGACTCTTGACGCACGAGCGAGAGTGGAAGAAGGACGGTGAGCCCCGGCGGGCGGGTGTGTCGTCGTTTGGGGTCTCGGGTACCAATGCCCATGTGATCCTCGAGGAAGCGACGGCGGTTGAGCGAGTGTCAGGAGCGGAGGGACTCAATGGCGCGAACATCGAGGTTGAGGATCCGATCGGTGTCATCAAGTGGGCTGATGATGACAGTGGTGCTTCCAGGATCGTTCTCCGTAATCGTGTGGTGCCTTGGGTGCTATCGGGTAAGAGCGGTCCGGCGCTGTGTGCTCAAGCTGCCCGGCTGCGAGCGTTTGTGGATGGCTCTTCAGGGCCAGCGATGGAGGATGTGGGCGTCTCGTTGACCGGTCGCTCTGTGTTTGGGGACCGGGCTGTGGTGTTGGGCGGCGGCCGCGAAGAGGCGCTGGTCGGGCTTTCGGCGATCGCTCGCGATCAGCCTGCGGCGAACGTGGTCAAGGGTCGTGTGTTGGCGAGCGGCTCTGGTGCTGTTTTTGTGTTTCCGGGTCAGGGCTCGCAGTGGGTGGGGATGGCAGTGGGGCTGTTGGAGTGCTCGGGCGTGTTTGCTGAGTGCTTGGGCGCTTGTGAGGAGGCGCTGTCGGAGTTTGTGGATTGGTCTGTTGTGGATGTGTTGTGTGGTGTTGAGGGTGTGCCGGGGCTGGATCGGGTGGATGTGGTGCAGCCGGTGCTGTTCGCCGTGATGGTGTCGTTGGCGGGGTTGTGGGAGGCATGTGGTGTGCGTCCGCGGGCGGTGGTTGGCCATTCGCAGGGTGAGATCGCTGCCGCGTATGTGGCTGGGGGGCTGTCGTTGGGGGATGCGGCGCGGGTGGTGGCGTTGCGCAGTCGTGCGCTTGTCAGCCTGGCTGGGAGGGGCGGGATGGTCTCTGTTGCTTTGCCGGTGGGCCAGCTCGAGGGTCGCTTGCGGCGTTGGGAGGGTCGTGTTGTGGTTGCAGCCGTGAACGGGCCCACGTCGGTGGTGGTCTCTGGTGAGCGTGGTGCGTTGGCTGAGTTTCTCGAGTACTGCGAGGCTGATGGTGTGAGGGCGCGGGAGATCCCGGTTGATTACGCGGCGCACTCGATCGATGTGCAGGAGATCCGGGAGGAGCTGTTGGAGGGGTGTGCTGGGATCGAGCCGTGTTCGAGTGAGATCCCGTTCTTCTCGACGGTAACGGGCGGGCTGTTGGACACCAGCGAGTTGGATGGTGAGTACTGGTATCGCAATCTCCGCGAGCCTGTCCTGTTTGAAGAGGCTACTCGCGTGTTGCTCGAGGGTAGGCATGCGACGTTCTTGGAGGTCAGTCCGCATCCGGTGCTGACGGTGGGGGTCCAGGAAACGGTGGACGAGGCGCTGCCGGATCCCGGCGATGCCGTGGTGGTGGGGACGTTGCGTCGCGATGAAGGTGGCCCCGAGCGGTTTTTGCGCTCCGTCTCGGAGCTTTGGGTGCGTGGTGTCGACGTCGACTGGCAAGCCTTGCTCCAAGGCGCTGGTGCGAAAAGGGTGAAACTCCCTACCTACGCCTTTCAGCGTGAGCGCTACTGGCTGGAGCTCGGCGCGGGCACCGGCGATGTTGGCTCGATCGGGCAGTCCTCGGCTGATCATCCGTTGCTGGGCGCGGTGGTTGAGCTGGCTGGCGGCGAGGGGTGGCTGTTCACGGGCCGTATCTCGCTCGAAGTCTCATCCTTGGCTGGCCGATCATGCAGTGATGGGCAATGTGCTGCTACCGGGCACGGCGCTTGTCGATCTAGCTCTTTGTGTTGGTGAGCGTGTGCAGTGCAGTGGGGTGCGGGAGCTCACGCTGGAGGCCCCGTTGGTGTTCTCCAAGGGCAGCGCGGTCCGGTTGCAGGTGTCTGCTGGAGAGCCTGATGAGGATGGCGCACGGTCGTTGAGCATCCACTCTCGCCCAGAGCACGACATGGCTGAGGGGGAGTGGACGCGGCACGCGAGCGGTGTGTTGGGCTTGGCCGGTGCGGCTGTCGATGCTCACGCGGTCAGCATCCAAGAAGCAGCGAGGATGCTTGGGGATGGTGTGTGGCCACCACAGGGATCAGAGGTCATACCGGTCGACGGCCTGTACGAGCTACTGGCTGACAGGGGCTTTGACTACGGTCCGGCGTTCCAGCGCTTGCGAGCGGCGTGGCGGCGCGGCGATGAGCTGTTCGCCGAGGTGGCGCTGTCTGCGGAGCAGCAGGACGAGGCTCACGCTTTCGGGATGCACCCCGCGCTGTTGGACTCTGCGTTCCATGTCGCGTTGAGCCCTCGCGCGAGCGGGAACGCCACGGGGGAGGATCAAGAGAGTGGTGGCGTGCGCCTGCCGTTCTCCTTCAACAGCGTCGAGCTTTACGCCGCGGGCGCGTCCTCGTTGCGGGTATGTCTATGTCCAATCGGGAATGAGGCGATCTCGCTGGTGGCCGCTGACGAGGCCGGTGGGTTGGTCGCATCGGTGGGCTCGCTGGTAGCGCGCGAGGTCTCCACGGCACAACTGGACGCCGCTCAGGGCGCGCGCCACGATTCACTGTTCCGTCTGGACTGGAATGAGACCCCGTTCGTCGCACAATCCCCCATCGACCGCATCGCGCTCCTGGGTGCCGGAGGCTCGTCGCTGGCGGACTCTTTGAACAGGGCAGGACACTCGGCCGAGACGTACACGGATCTGGCAGCTCTGCGCGAGGCGCTGGTTGACGGCGTCTCACCACCCGACGTCGTGATCCTCGACTGCCAGCCCGGCCAACCCGGCCAGTCCGGCCAGCCCGGCCAGCTCGGCCAGTCCGGCCAACCCGGCCAGCTCGGCCAGTCCGATCGGACCGATCGGGTCGATGGAGCCGATGGGAGCGGCGGGATTGGACAGGTTGAGCCAGGCGGGTTGGTGCTGGTGCACGAGAGCGCACATCGCGTGCTCGGAGTGCTGCAGGGCTGGCTCGCGGACGAGCGTTTCGTCGACTCGCGCCTGGTGCTGCTCACCCGGGGTGCCGTCGGTGTAGGAGGGGGTGAGGGTCTCCCTGGGCTGGTGCAGTCGCCGGTATGGGGCTTGGTGCGCAGCGCGCAGTCAGAGGCCCCCGACCGGTTCCTGTTGATCGACATCGACAACGACCGCGCTTCTTGGAACGCGCTCGCCAGCGCACTCGGAGCCGGTGAGCCACAGATCGCGTTGCGTAAGGGCACGACGCTCGTGCCGAGACTCGCACGAGCAGGATTGGAGGGCCGCAGTGAGCTGTCCCGAAGAGAGCCCGCTCGTGCGAGTGTTGATCCCCCGGTGCTCGATCCACTCGGTACGGTGCTGATCACGGGTGGTACCGGTACGCTCGGTGGGCTGCTGGCGCGTCATCTTGTCGTAGCGCACGGTGTGAGTCACCTGTTGCTGGCCAGCCGTCGGGGAGAGGCCGCCGAGGGCGCTCGCGAGCTTCAGGCAGAGCTCGAGTCCCTGGGCGCCGAGGTCACGATCGCTGCTTGTGACGTCTGTGAGCGCGACCAGCTGAAAGCGCTACTCGACTCGATCCCCGAGCAGCATCCGCTCGACGGTGTGGTGCACGCAGCAGTGAGGCTCGATGATGGTGTGATCGGCTCCTTGACGCCAGAGCGGTTGGATCATGTGCTGGCCGTGAAGGCCGACGCCGCATGGCATCTGCACGAGTTGACAGCGCATATGAGCCTGTCGATGTTTGTGCTGTTCTCGTCCGCGGCGGCGCAGTTTGGAAGTCCCGGACAAGGCAATTATGCGGCTGCAAATGCGTTTCTGGATGGCTTGGCGGCCGATCGCCGCGCACGTGGTCTCCCCGGCATCTCGCTTGCTTGGGGGCTGTGGGAAGCGGTCAGTGGGATGACTGCGAGGTTGAGCGAGACCGACCGCTCGCGGATGTCACGCTCAGGCATGTGCGCGCTTGCCTCTGAGGATGGGCTAACGCTCTTCGATCGCGCTCTGGGTGCACAAGAGGCGCTGCTGCTTCCAATTCATCTCGATCTCGCGGCGGTACGTGCCCAAGCCAGGACGGGAGCTCTCCCAGCACTGTTCAGTAGGCTGGTACATGTTCCTGCTCGCGGCTTGCGCCAGCAGAGCGCCTCGCTCGCACGACGCCTTGCCAGCACCCCCGAGCACGAGCGTGAGGGCATCGTGCTGGAGCTCGTCAGAGCACAGGTCGCCACCGTCCTCGGACACGCTTTCCCCCGGGCGATAGATACACGACGCACCTTCAAGGAGCTCGGGTTTGACTCCCTGATCGCGGTAGACCTACGCAACAGACTCAACACCCAGACGGGACTACGTCTAGCTGCCACACTCATCTTCGACCATCCCACCCCACAGGCTGTCACTGCTTACATACTGGAGCAGGTTGCGGACGACGGGGAGCAGATCGCACCCGAGCAGGGCGAGACGGCAGTACGGCGGGCGCTGGCTTCGATCCCTCTCGTCCGCTTGCGGCAGGCCGGGCTGATAGGAACCCTGATGGAACTTGCCGACGAGGATGCAGCGGGACTGGATGAAAATGGTGACATTGATCAGATAGACACGCTCGACGTTGCCGACCTCGTGCGGCGCACGCTCGGTAGTCACTCAGCTGATCTCGAAAGGCGGGATTCCTAATGGATGCTTCACACGAGCAGGTGGTCGATGCGCTGCGGGTGTCTCTGAAGGAAACGGAGCAGCTGCGGTTGCAGAACCGGCGACTTCGCGCGGTGCGCGATGATCCGTTCGCGATTGTGGGAATGAGCTGCCGCTTCCCAGGTGGTGCGCGCTCTCCGCAACAGCTGTGGGAGCTCGTCGCGTCCGGCACGGATGGGATCTCGTCTTTCCCCACAGACCGCGGCTGGCAGCTTGAGGATCTGTACAACGCTGATCCCGACCATCGTGGTTCGAGCTATGCGCGTGAGGGTGGGTTTGTCTACGACGCCGGGGAGTTCGATCCCGAGTTTTTCGGGATCAGCCCGCGGGAGGCGCTAGCGATGGATCCGCAGCAGCGGCTGTTGCTAGAGAGCGCGTGGGAGGCTTTCGAGGACGCGGGTATCGAGCCGTCGTCGTTGAAGGGCAGTCAGACCGGGGTGTTTACCGGCTTGATTCATCAAAGCTATGGCGTCATTGAGGCTGGGTTGGCGCCCGAGGATGTGGCTGGCTATTTGGGCATCGGTGCTACGAGTAGTGTGGCTTCGGGTCGGGTTGCGTATGCGTTTGGGTTGGAGGGGCCGGCTGTTTCGGTTGATACGGCGTGTTCGTCTTCGTTGGTGGCGGTTCATTTGGCGTGTCAGTCGTTGCGGTCGGGTGAGTGTTCGTTGGCGTTGGCTGGTGGTGTGACGGTGGTGTCCTCGCCGGGGGTGTTTGTCGAGTTTTCGCGTCAGCGTGGTTTGGCGTTTGATGGGCGTTGTAAGTCTTTCGCGGATGCGGCTGATGGGGCTGGTTTTGGTGAGGGTGTGGGTTTGTTGGTGTTGGAGCGTTTGTCGGATGCTGTGCGTAATGGTCGTGAGGTGTTGGGTGTGGTGCGGGGTAGTGCTGTGAATCAGGATGGTGCGAGTAATGGGTTGACGGCGCCGAATGGTCCTTCTCAGCAGCGTGTGATTGCGCAGGCGCTGGCGAATGCGGGTTTGTCGGGGGGGCAGGTTGATGTGGTGGAGGCGCATGGTACGGGGACGACGCTTGGTGATCCGATTGAGGCTCAGGCGTTGCTCGCTACTTATGGGCAGGGTCGGCGGAAGGATCGTCCGTTGTGGCTTGGGTCTGTGAAGTCGAATATTGGTCATACGCAGGCGGCGGCGGGTGTGGCTGGGGTGATCAAGATGGTCGAGGCGATGCGTCATGGTGTGTTGCCGAGGACTTTGCATGTTGATGAGCCGTCTTCGCATGTGGATTGGTCGCAGGGCGAGGTGCGGCTGTTGACGCAGGAGCGGGAGTGGCAGGCGGATGGTGAGCCACGCCGTGCGGGTGTTTCGTCGTTTGGGATTAGTGGCACCAATGCGCATGTGATCTTGGAGGAGGCTCCCGTGCGTGAGCCGGTCTTGGCGGCTGGGGGCTTGAGTGTCGTTAGCGGTTTGCTTGGTGCTTGTGTGTTGCCGTGGGTTTTGTCGGGGAGGAGTGGGGGGGCGTTGTCTGCTCAGGCTGGGCGGTTGCGGGGGTTTCTTGATGATGGGTCTGGGGTTGGGGTTGTGGATGTGGGGTTTTCGTTGGCGTCTCGTTCTGGTTTTGGGTGTCGGGCGGTGGTGTTGGGTGGTGGGCGTGAGGAGTTTTTGGGTGGTCTTGAGGCTGTGGTTGGGGGGGAGTCGGGTGGGGGTGTGGTTGGGGGGTTGGCGCCGGTTTCTGGTGTTGCTGGGCTGGCGTTTTTGTTTACGGGTCAGGGTTCTCAGCGTGTGGGTATGGGCGCGGAGCTTTATGAGTTGTTCGGTGTGTTTAGGGGTGCGTTGGATGAGGTGTGTGCTGAGTTTGACTGTCATTTGGAGCGCCCTTTGCTGAGTGTGCTGTTCGGGGGTGGGGAGCTCGAGGGGGGGCTTTTGGATTGCACGGCTTATACGCAGGCGGGGTTGTTTGCGTTGGAGGTGGCGTTGTTTAGGCTGGTTGAGGGTTGGGGTGTGCGCCCTGATTTTCTGGCTGGCCATTCGATTGGTGAGCTGGCGGCGGCGTATGTGGCCGGGGTGTTCTCGTTGGGGGATGCGTGTCGGTTGGTCGCGGCGCGGGGGCGGTTGATGGGCGCGTTGCCTGGGGGTGGGGCGATGGCCTCGATCGAGGCGTCTGAGCAGGAGGTGGCGGGGACGCTTGTGGGGTATGAGGGTCGGGTTGCTGTGGCGGCGGTGAATGGTCCGTCTGCGGTGGTGGTCTCGGGTGATGAGGACGCTGTGTTGGGGTTGGTGGGTGTGTGGGGCGAGCGGGGAGCGAAGACGAAGCGGCTGAGGGTCAGTCATGCGTTTCATTCTCCGCGGATGGACGCGATGCTGGATGAGTTTGCTGAGGTGGCGCGAGGCGTTGTTTTCTCGGCTCCGCGGATCCCGATTGTCTCGAACGTGACTGGTGAGCCGGTATCCGATGAGCTGGTTTGCAGTGCTGAGTATTGGGTTAGGCATGTGCGTGAGCCGGTGCGTTTTATGGACGGGATGGCGTGGCTGGAGGCTCAGGGGGTGCGGAGCTTCCTCGAGCTTGGCCCCGATGGTGTGCTCAGCGCGATGGCGCAGGGCTGTCTGGCCGAGCGGGATGTCGAGGATCCCGGCTGTCTCGAGGGGGACGAGGTCGCGGGCGGCGATCGTGTCGATGCGCTGCATTCCAGTCCGGTTGTGGCTGTGCCGGTGTTGCGTGGTGAGCGCCCCGAGGCTCGTGCGCTGCTCGGCGCTCTATCGGAGTTGTGGGTGCGTGGTGTCGAGGTTGATTGGCAAGCTCTGTTCCAGGGCTCTGGCGCGAAACGGGTCAAGCTTCCCAGCTACGCGTTTCAGCGTGAGCGTTACTGGCTGAATGCCTCACCGGCTGTGGGGGATGCTTCCTCGATCGGGTTGCGCTCGGCGGAGCATCCCCTGCTGGGCGCGATGGTGGGGCTGGCTGATGGTGATAAGTGGCTGTTCACTGGTCGTGTGTCTTTGCAGAGCCACCCGTGGCTATCGGATCACGCGGTGATGGGTAGTGTGCTGTTGCCGGGCACGGCGTTCCTCGAGCTCGCGTTGCACGCCGGTGGCCAGGTCGGCTCTGCTGTCGTCGCAGAGCTGACGCTGCAGGCGCCGCTGTTGCTGGCTGAGGACGATGCGGTTGCGTTGCAGCTCTCGATTGGCGAGCTCGACGAGCGCGCAGAGCGCGCGCTGGCGATCTACTCCCGGCCTGTCGATGGCGCTTCGGAGGGGCTTTCCCCTGAAGCGCAGTGGACGTGTCATGCCAGCGGCGTGCTGGCCCTCGAGGGCAGTGCTTCCAACGGTCGCGCTCTAGCGCGCAGAGAGGGCGCAGAGCTGCTTTGTGGGGAGTCCTGGCCACCGCCGGGCTCACAGGCCTTGGACGTCGATCGGTTCTATGACCGTCTCGTCGAGCTCGGCCTGGAATACGGGCCTGCTTTCCAGGGGCTGCGCGCCGCCTGGAAAACTGGCGATCAGGTGTTCGCCGAGGTCTCCCTCTCTGAGGACCAGCGCGAAGAAGCCGCCCGCTACAGCATGCACCCAGCGCTACTGGACGCCGCGCTACAGACAATGGGCACGCCTCTGCTGGCGGGGGGCGGACGCGATCACGAGCCGGGCGGCGCTGTGCGTTTGCCGTTTTCGTTTGGTGGTGTGGAGGTTTTTGCTGGGGGTGCTTGTTCGTTGCGGGTGTTGTTGTCTGTGGTGGGGGATGGTGAGGTGTCTTTGTTGGTTGGGGATGAGGTGGGTGGGTTGGTCGCTTCGGTTGAGTCGTTGGTGGCGCGTGAGGTGTCTGTGGCGCAGTTGGGTGTGGCTGGTGGTTCGCAGCGTGATTCGTTGTTTCGTTTGGATTGGAAGGAGGTTCTGGTCGCTTCCCGGGCTTCTTTGGGGGGCTTGGCGGTTTTGGGTGTTGAGGGCTCGTTGTTGGCTGGGTGTTTGAGTGGGGCTGGCGCTGTTTTTGAGGTGTATGCGGGTCTTGAGGCTTTGGGGGAGGCTGTGGGTGATGGGGCTGTGTTGCCGGGGGTGGTCCTGTTTGATTGCGGGCTGGAGCAGGTCGAGGGGGTTGGGGGTGAGGGGCTGGTGTTGGTGCACGAGAGTGCTCATCGTGTGCTTGGGGTGTTGCAGGCCTGGCTCGCGGATGAGCGTTTTACTGGTTGCCGGCTTGTGCTGGTCACGAGGGGTGCTGTGGCTGTGCGTGCTGGGGAGCGCCTTGAGGGGCTGGCTCAGTCCTCGGTGTGGGGTTTGGTGCGTAGCGCGCAGTCAGAGAACCCCGAGCGGCTTGTGCTGCTCGACGTTGACGAGAAGCAGGCGTCCTGGGAGGCGCTCCCCGCCGCGCTGGCGTGCGATGAGCCGCAGCTAGCGCTCCGCGAAGGCACGGTACTCGCCCCACGACTCGCACGAGCAAACACCGACCGCACCCTCACCACACCCGAAGATGTTGAAGACGGGGCTGCGCCGGGGCTCGACCCGGAGGGCACAGTCTTGATCACCGGCGGCACCGGCACCCTCGGCTCGTTGCTGGCACGCCATCTGGTCGCAGAGCACGGTGTGGGCCACCTGTTGCTAGCCAGCCGCCGAGGCGAAGACGCCGAAGGCGCCAAAGAGCTGAAGGCCGAGCTCGAGTCCTTGGGCGCCGAGGTCAAGATCGCCGCCTGCGACGTCGCTGATCGTGACGAGCTGGCGAGGCTGTTCGACTCGATCACCGCGGAGCATTCTCTCAGTGGCGTGGTGCACGCCGCGGGCGTGCTCGATGATGGTGTGATTGGCTCTCTGACGTCAGAGAGCGTGGATCGGGTATTTGCGCCGAAGGCCGATGCTGCGTGGCATTTGCACAAGCTGACAGAGCACATAGATCTGTCGATGTTCGTGCTGTTCTCCTCCGCAGCGGGCGTGCTCGGCAGCCCCGGCCAGGGCAACTATGCGGCAGCTAACGCGTTCCTTGACGCGTTGGTCGCCGATCGTCGTGCGCAGGGTCTGCCCGGCATCGCGATGGCGTGGGGCTTTTGGGAGCAGGCTAGTGCGATGACGGAGAGCTTGAGTGAAGCCGATATCTCGCGGATGACGCGTTCTGGCTTGCGTGCCCTTGCGTCTGAGGAGGCGCTCGCGCTGTTTGATGGCGCTCTGGTGAGGAGCGAGCCATTGATGCTGCCGATCTCGCTGGATCTCAGGGTCTTGCGGGCTCAGGCCGGTATGGGAGCACTCCCGTCGCTGCTCGGTGATCTGGTGCGCGTCCCCACTCGCCGCTCGAGCGATGAGGGTCGATCACTCGCACAGCGTCTGGCCGCCACGCCTGAGGCGGACCGCGAAGGTGTCGTGCTGGAGCTGGTCAGAGCACAGGTTGCCACCGTCCTCGGGCATAGCTCCTCGGAGGCGATCAATACGCAACGGACCTTCAAGGAGCTTGGGTTCGACTCCCTGACAGCGGTAGACCTACGTAACCGTCTGAGCGCCACAACGGGGCTGCGTCTACCCGCCACCCTCGTGTTCGACCACCCCACCACCTCTGCCGCGGCCTCCTACCTGCTCAACGAGCTGACGGGCCTGCAATTGAGCGTTGTCAAGCCTGCGGCCTCCACCGGGGTTGTCGATGAGCCCATCGCAATTGTCGGCAGGAGTTGTCGCTACCCCGGCGATGTGGGCTCCCCGGAGGAGCTGTGGCGGCTGGTTAGGTCGGGCGTTGATGGCATCTCGAGGTTTCCAGAGGACCGTGGCTGGGATTTGGAGGGGCTTTATGATCCTGATCCTGACCACGCGGGGACGAGCTATGCGCGGGACGGTGGCTTTGTCCACGATGCTGATAGATTCGACGCCGGGTTCTTCGGGATCAGCCCCAGAGAGGCGCTGATCATGGACCCTCAACAACGGTTGTTGTTGGAAGGTGCGTGGGAGGCCTGTGAGGATGCCGGCATCGATCCTGCGTCTCTGAGGGGCACTCAAAGTGGCGTATTTGCCGGGATCATCTCGTCGTACTACGGTGTGGGCCTGAGCGCATCGGCCTCGGGTGATCTCGAGGGCTACGGGTTGACGGGAACCAGTAGCAGTGTCGCCTCCGGAAGAGTCGCTTATAGCTTTGGCTTCGAGGGTCCGGCTGTGTCGGTGGACACGGCGTGCTCTTCTTCGCTTGTGGCGATTCACTTGGCGTGTCAAGCACTCCGTAGCGGTGAATGCTCGCTGGCATTGGCTGGTGGCGTGACAGTGCTAGCCACCCCGACGGCATTTGTGGGCTTCTCGCGTCAGCATGGCTTGGCGCCCGATGGGCGTTGTAAGTCGTTCGCGGATGCAGCAGATGGCACCGGTTTCAGTGAGGGTGTGGGTTTGTTGGTGTTGGAGCGTTTGTCGGATGCTGTGCGTAATGGTCGTGAGGTGTTGGGTGTGGTGCGGGGTAGTGCTGTGAATCAGGATGGTGCGAGTAATGGGTTGACGGCGCCGAATGGTCCTTCTCAGCAGCGTGTGATTGCGCAGGCGCTGGCGAATGCGGGTTTGTCGGGGGGGCAGGTTGATGTGGTGGAGGCGCATGGTACGGGGACGACGCTTGGTGATCCGATCGAGGCTCAAGCGTTGCTCGCTACTTATGGGCAGGGTCGGCCGAAGGATCGTCCGTTGTGGCTTGGGTCTGTGAAGTCGAATATTGGTCATACGCAGGCGGCGGCGGGTGTGGCTGGGGTGATCAAGATGGTCGAGGCGATGCGTCATGGTGTGTTGCCGAGGACGTTGCATGTTGATGAGCCGTCTTCGCATGTGGATTGGTCGCAGGGCGAGGTGCGGCTGTTGACGCAGGAGCGGGAGTGGCAGGTGGATGGTGAGCCACGCCGCGCGGGCGTCTCCTCATTCGGCATCAGCGGCACCAATGCGCACGTGATCTTGGAGGAGGCCTCCGGGCGTGTGCGCGCTCCGGCAGTCGAGGGAGCCGATGTGCTTGGTGCTGACGTGTTGCCGTGGCCGCTTTCAGCCAGGGGCGCGCACGCGTTGCGTGGGCAGGCAGGCCGGTTGCGGGAGCTCGTGGCTGATGCCGAGGAGCTCCGGCTGAGGGATGTGGGGTTGTCGTTGGTGTCTCGTCCAGATTTTTCTCATCGCGCGGTTGTGTTGGGTGGTGAGCGTAGGGAGCTGCTTGGTGGTCTTGCTGCTTTGGCGGTAGATGAGCCTGCGGCGGATGTGGTGCAGGGTGTTGCTTCGCTCGCGGGAGGCGCTGGGGCGGTGTTCATGTTTCCGGGTCAGGGTTCGCAGTGGGTGGGGATGGGGTTGGGGTTGCTGGATCGCTCGAGCGTGTTTGCTGAGCAGATGCGGGTTTGTGATGGTGCGCTGTCGGAGTTTGTGGATTGGTCTGTTGTGGATGTGTTGCGTGGCGCGGATGGTGCTCCAGGGTTGGATCGGATTGATGTGCTTCAGCCTGTGTTGTTTGCGGTGGTGGTGTCGTTGGCGAGGTTGTGGGAGGCGTGTGGTGTGCGCCCGCGGGCGGTGGCTGGTCATTCTCAGGGTGAGATCGCTGCTGCGTATGTGGCGGGTGGCTTGTCGTTGGAGGATGCGGCGCGGGTGGTGGCGTTGCGTAGTCGCGTGCTGGTGGGTCTTGTTGGGCGGGGTGCGATCTTGTCTGTTGCGCTTGGAGTTGGGGCGTTGCGTGAGCGTTTGGGGAGGTGGGGTGAGCGGGTCACGGTTTCCGCGGTGAACGGGCCGTCCTCGACGGGGGTTGCGGGCGATTTGGAGGTGCTCGAGGAGCTGTTGGAGGAGCTTAGGGCTGATGGTGTGAGGGCGCGGATTGTGGCGGGCACTGTGGCGACGCATTCTCCGCAAGCGGAATTGGTGAAGGACGAGCTGCTGGAGGTGCTGGAGCCGATCGTGCCTCGTTCTGGTGAGATCCCGTTTTTCTCGACGGTGACGGGTGCGTTGCTGGACACCGGCGAGTTGGATGCTGAGTACTGGTATCGCAATCTGCGTGAGCCTGTCCAGTTCGAGCAGGCCACTCGTGCATTGCTCGGGGCTGGGTATCGGGCGTTTGTCGAGGCAAGCCCGCATCCGGTGTTGACGGTAGGGGCTCAGGAAATCGTGGATGAGGTGCTCGATGATCCAACGGGTGCTGTGGTGGTGGGCTCGCTGCGTCGTGACGAAGGCGGTTCTGAGCGCTTCCTGAGATCTGTCTCGGAGCTGTGGGTGCGTGGCGTGGATGTCGATTGGCGCGCGGTGTTCGCAGGCTCTGACGCGAAGCGGATAAAGCTCCCTACTTACGCTTTCCAACGCGAGCGTTTCTGGCTCTCCGGGGCAACGTTGAGCACGGGTGACATGGCTTCCGCTGGGCAGGTTTCAGCCGATCACCCGTTGCTCAGCGCTGCGGTGGCTCTGGCTGACGATCGGGGCTGGATCTTCACGGGTCGTCTCTCGCAGGCGTCCCATCCGTGGCTGGCCGATCACGCGGCGATGGGCAGCGTGCTGTTGCCGGGAACGGCGTTTCTCGAGTTGGCGCTATGTGCTGGTGAGCGGGTTGGCTGCCCGTGCGTGGGGGAGCTCACGCTGGAGGCCCCGCTGTTGATCTCGGATCAGGACGTGGTTCAGTTGCAGCTGTCTGTTGGTGAGCTCGATGAGACGGGGGGGCGCTCCTTGCGCATCCATTCCCGCCCGCAGCCAGGCTCTGGCGAAGACGGTGTCGGTGAGGAGGGCTGGACGTGTCACGCCAGTGGTGCGTTGGTCGCGGCGGAGGCCGTTTTGAACGGTCGCGCTGCGGCCGTGCAAGAGCGAGCGGCGCAGCTGGCGGACGGCTCTTGGCCCCCCGAGGGCGCGGAGGTCTTGCCGGTAGAGGGTCTTTATGACGCTCTGGCCGAGCGCGGTTTTGAGTATGGGCCGGCTTTCCAGGGCTTGCAGGCGGCGTGGCGGCGTGGCGATGACCTCTTTGCCGAGGTGGCGTTGTCCGCTGAGCAGCGGGATGAGGCCTCCTCCTTCGGGGTGCACCCCGCGCTTTTGGACTCGGCGTTTCATGTCGGCTTGAGCTCGCTGATGAGCGGGGGGAAGGCGGACGGGGGCCAGGCCGCAGGAGAGGGTCAAGGAGCCGGCGCTGTGCGTTTGCCGTTTTCGTTTGGTGGTGTGGAGGTTTTTGCTGGGGGTGCTTGTTCGTTGCGGGTGTTGTTGTCTGTGGTGGGGGATGGTGAGGTGTCTTTGTTGGTTGGGGATGAGGTGGGTGGGTTGGTCGCTTCGGTTGAGTCGTTGGTGGTGCGTGAGGTGTCTGTGGCGCAGTTGGGTGTGGCTGGTGGTTCGCAGCGTGATTCGTTGTTCCGTTTGGATTGGAAGGAGGTTCTGGTCGCTTCCCGGGCTTCTTTGGGGGGCTTGGCGGTTTTGGGTGTTGAGGGCTCGTTGTTGGCTGGGTCTTTGAGTGGGGCTGGGGCTGTTTTTGAGGTGTATGCGGGCCTTGAGGCTTTGGGGGAGGCTGTGGGTGATGGGGCTGTGTTGCCGGGGGTGGTCCTCTTTGATTGCGGGCTGGAGCAGGTCGAGGGGGTTGGTGGTGACGGGCTGGTGTTGGTGCACGAGAGTGCTCATCGTGTGCTTGGGGTGTTGCAGGGCTGGCTCGCGGATGAGCGTTTTACTGGTTGCCGGCTTGTGCTGGTCACGAGGGGTGCTGTGGCTGCGCGTGCTGGGGAGCGCCTCGCGGGGCTGGCTCAGTCCTCGGTGTGGGGTTTGGTGCGTAGCGCGCAGTCAGAGAACCCCGAGCGGCTTGTGCTGCTCGATGTTGACGAGAAGCAGGTGTCCTGGGAGGCGCTCCCCGACGCGCTGGCGTGCGATGAGCCGCAGCTAGCGCTCCGCGAAGGCACGGTACTCGCCCCACGACTCGCACGAGCAAACACCGACCGCACCCTGACCACACCCGAGGGTGTGGCGGAGTGGCGGTTGAATGCGGGTGATCGGGGGACGCTTGAGGATCTTTCGCTCTGGCCTGCTCCTGAGATGGCGGAGCCGCTCGGGGCTGGGCAGGTCCGGGTGGGTATGCGTGTCGGGGGTTTGAATTTTCGTGATGTGATGGTGACTTTGGGTCTCGTGCGGCTTGATCATGCGTCCAGGGGTGAGGCGTCTGCTGTTGGTGGGGAGGGTGCGGGTGTGGTGTTGGGGCTCGGCAGCGGGGTGGAGGGTTTGGCTGTTGGGGATCGGGTGATGGGGTTGTTCTCTGGTGGGTTGGGCCCGGTGTCGGTTACTGATCATCATTTGGTTGCGCGGGTGCCGGAGGGGTGGTCTTTTGCGCAGGCCGCGTCGGTGCCGACCGCGTTCTTGACGGCTTTTTATGGGCTGGTCGATTTGGCTGGCTTGCGGCGTGGTGAGAGGGTGTTGGTGCACGCGGCGACTGGGGGGGTCGGGATGGCTGCTGTGCAGGCTGGCGAGGCATCTGGGGGCTGAGGTGTTCGCTACGGCGAGCCCGTCGAAGTGGGGGACGCTGCGGTCGATGGGGTTGGACGAGGCGCATATCGCTTCGTCTCGCACGCTGGAGTTCAGGGAGCGCTTTCTGGAGGGGAGTGGTGGGAGGGGCATGGATGTCGTCCTCGACTCGCTGGCGGGGGAGTTCGTGGACGCCTCGCTTGACCTGCTCACGGAGGGTGGTCGCTTCTTGGAGATGGGCAAGACCGATATTCGCGCTCAAGACGAGATCGCTGCGAGCCATCCGGGTGTGCTCTATCGAGTGTTTGACCTGATCGAAGCGGGGCTGGAGCGCATCGAAGGGATGTTTGGTGAGCTGCTGGGGCTCTTCGGCGAGGGTGTGCTCGAGCCGTTGCCGGTCAGGGCGTGGGATATCCGTCGCGCACCGGAGGCGTTCCGGTTCATGAGTCATGCGCGTCATACCGGCAAGCTCGTTTTGAGTATGCCCTCTGCTATCGACCCGGACGGCACGGTGCTGGTCACGGGTGGCATGGGTACGCTGGGGGCGTTGCTGGCGCGTCACTTGGTTGCAGAGCACGGTGTGCGTCACTTGCTGCTGGTGGGTCGCCGCGGGGAACACGCCGAGGGCGCCAAGGAGTTGAGGGTCGAGCTCGAGTCTCTGGGTGCGCACGTCAGGATCGTTGCTTGTGATGTCTCCGAGCGCGAGCAGTCTGCGGGTGCTGTTGGAGTCCGTAGCGCGAGAGCATCCCCTCACCGGGGTCGTGCACGCTGCCGGAGCGCTCGATGATGGTGTGGTCGGCTCGTTGACGCCAGAGCGCGTGGACAGGGTGTTCGCGCCGAAGGTCGATGCTGCGTGGCATCTGCATGAGTTGACAGAGCACATCGACCTGGGGATGTTCGTGCTGTTCTCCTCAGCGGCAGGCGTGCTGGGCGGCACCGGGCAGGGCAACTACGCGGCAGCGAACGCATTCCTTGACGCGCTGGCCGCCGATCGCCGCGCACGGGGCCTGCCCGGCAGCTCGATGGCATGGGGCTGGTGGGAGCAGGCCAGCGGCATGACCGGGGGGCTGAGTGACGCCGACGTCTCACGGATGACGCGCTCCGGGCTGCGTGCCCTCCCCTCCGAGGAAGGCCTCAAGCTATTCGATAGCGCGCTGAGCGCAAGCGAGGCACTAACACTCCCGATCCCGATGGATCTCGGGGTGCTGCGCGCCCAAGCCAGGACCGGAGCGCTGCCTTCCCTGTTCACCGACCTAGTACGCGTGCCCGCCCGCCGCCCCAGCGGGCACGACAACGCCTCACTCGCACGACGCCTAGCCACCACCCCCCCAGCCGACCGCGAAAGCGTCGTACTCGACATCGTCAAGACCCAAATCGCAACCGTCCTCGGACACACCACCCCAAACACAATCAACACAGAACTAGCCTTCAAGGATCTCGGGTTCGACTCCCTCACCGCCGTCGAGCTACGCAACCGCCTAAACACAGCAACAGGGCTACGCCTCCCAGCCACGCTGATATTCGATCATCCCACTTCCGCCGCGATGAGCAGCTACCTGCTCGAGGAGGCGATGCGTGACGGCAGGGTTACAGCGAACCCGGCGGGTCTCGAGCTTGACAAGCTAGAGCGCGTACTGACCTCGATAGACATGGATGACGCTCGCCGAAGAGCGATTAGGGCTCGTCTCCATACGCTCATAGCTGGACTGGGCAACGACAGCCCGGCAGAGAGCGGCGAGCCCGTCTCTCAACAGATCGAGCAGGCGTCTGACGATGAGATGTTCGCCTTCATCGATCGGACTTTGGGCCAATGACAGGCTTCCAGCGCACACACTTCACTACACGGATTAACGGGGGCCATAATGGCTGACGAGGAGAGGCTTCGGGATTATCTCAAGCGGGTCACGATTGACCTGCACGATACCCGGCAACGTTTGCAAGAGGTCGAGGAACAGGGATCCGAGCCGATCGCGATTGTCGGCATGAGCTGTCGCTATCCGGGTCGCGTGCGCTCGCCGGAGGAGCTGTGGGAGCTGGTTTTGTCCGGCGCTGATGGCATCTCAGGATTTCCTGCCGACCGTGGCTGGGACTTGGACGGACTCTATGACCCAGACCCTGACCACGTCGGGACAAGTTACGCGCGGACTGGTGGCTTCGTTGAGGATGCCGATAGGTTTGACGCCGGCTTCTTCGGCATCAGCCCCAGGGAGGCGCTGGGGATGGACCCTCAGCAGCGGTTGCTGTTGGAAGGCGCGTGGGAGGCCTTTGAGGACGCAAGCATCGATCCCAGATCATTGAAAGGCAGCGGGATTGGCGTGTTTGCGGGGATCATCTCGTCGTATTACGAGGTGGGAATGCGCGGGTCGGCTGCCAGAGACCTCGAGGGCTATGGGGTGACGGGCGCGACCAACAGCGTTGCATCGGGCCGGGTTGCCTATACATTTGGCTTGGAGGGGCCGGCGGTCTCCGTGGACACAGCGTGCTCATCGTCGCTTGTGGCGGTGCACTTGGCCTGTCAGTCTCTGCGCTGCGGGGAGAGCTCGTTGGCGTTGGCTGGTGGGGTGACGGTGCTGGCGACGCCGATGGCCTTCGTCGGCTTCGCCCGCCAGCGTGGCCTTGCTCCTGACGGGCGTTGCAAGTCGTTTGCCGATGCGGCGGACGGCACTGGGTTCAGTGAGGGTATCGGTGTGCTGGTGCTGGAGCGCTTGTCTGATGCTGTGCGCAATGGCCGCGATGTGTTGGCTGTCGTACGGGGTAGCGCTGTGAATCAGGATGGCGCGAGCAATGGGTTGGCGGCGCCGAATGGCCCGTCTCAGCAGCGTGTGATTGCTCAGGCGCTCGCAAATGCGCGCCTGTCGGCGAGCCAAGTGGACGTGGTTGAGGCGCACGGCACTGGTACGACTCTGGGCGATCCGATCGAGGCGCAGGCGCTGATCGCGACCTATGGACAGAACCGTCCCGAGGGGCGCCCGCTCTGGCTTGGGTCTGTGAAGTCGAATATCGGTCATACTCAAGCGGCCGCTGGTGTGGCTGGGGTGGTCAAGATGGTTCAGGCCATGCGTCACGGCAAGTTGCCGAGGACGTTGCACGTCGATGAGCCGTCTTCACACGTGAACTGGTCGGCGGGCGAGGTGCGGCTGCTGACGGAGGCACGGCAGTGGGAGAGCAACGGCGAGCCCCGTCGCGCGGGTGTCTCCTCGTTTGGCATCAGTGGCACCAATGCGCACGTGATCCTCGAGGAGGCGCCAGCAACCGAGCGTCCGCATTCTCCTCTTCCGACTGCGGGCCTGTTTGGCGCCGGGGTGCTGCCGTGGACGCTCTCGGGTAAGGGCGCTTCTGCGGTGCAAGCCCAGGCTCAGCGGTTGCGCGAGTTCGTGGCTGGCGCTCCGGAGATCGCGCTGGCAGATGTTGGTTGGTCTTTGGCCACTCGCTCCGCGTTTGAACATCGGGCTGTGGTGCTGGGTGGCGAGCGTCAGGGGCGGTTGGATGCTCTCGCAGTATTGGCTTGCGGTGAGCCTGCGGCGGATGTGGTGCAGGGTGTTGCTTCGCTCGCGGGAGGCGCTGGGGCGGTGTTCATGTTTCCGGGTCAGGGTTCGCAGTGGGTGGGGATGGGGTTGGGGTTGCTGGATCGCTCGAGCGTGTTTGCTGAGCAGATGCGGGTTTGTGATGGTGCGCTGTCGGAGTTTGTGGATTGGTCTGTTGTGGATGTGTTGCGTGGCGCGGATGGTGCTCCAGGGTTGGATCGGATTGATGTGCTTCAGCCTGTGTTGTTTGCGGTGGTGGTGTCGTTGGCGAGGTTGTGGGAGGGGTGTGGTGTGCGCCCGCGGGCGGTGGCTGGTCATTCTCAGGGTGAGATCGCTGCTGCGTATGTGGCGGGTGGCTTGTCGTTGGAGGATGCGGCGCGGGTGGTGGCGTTGCGTAGTCGCGTGCTGGTGGGTCTTGTTGGGCGGGGTGCGATCTTGTCTGTTGCGCTTGGAGTTGGGGCGTTGCGTGAGCGTTTGGGGAGGTGGGGTGAGCGGGTCACGGTTTCCGCGGTGAACGGGCCGTCCTCGACGGGGGTTGCGGGCGATTTGGAGGTGCTCGAGGAGCTGTTGGAGGAGCTTAGGGCTGATGGTGTGAGGGCGCGGATTGTGGCGGGCACTGTGGCGACGCATTCTCCGCAAGCGGAATTGGTGAAGGACGAGCTGCTGGAGGTGCTGGAGCCGATCGTGCCTCGTTCTGGTGAGATCCCGTTTTTCTCGACGGTGACGGGTGCGTTGCTGGACACCGGCGAGTTGGATGCTGAGTACTGGTATCGCAATCTGCGTGAGCCTGTCCAGTTCGAGCAGGCCACTCGTGCATTGCTCGGGGCTGGGTATCGGGCGTTTGTCGAGGCAAGCCCGCATCCGGTGTTGACGGTAGGGGCTCAGGAAATCGTGGATGAGGTGCTCGATGATCCAACGGGTGCTGTGGTGGTGGGCTCGCTGCGTCGTGACGAAGGCGGTTCTGAGCGCTTCCTGAGATCTGTCTCGGAGCTGTGGGTGCGTGGCGTGGATGTCGATTGGCGCGCGGTGTTCGCAGGCTCTGACGCGAAGCGGATAAAGCTCCCTACTTACGCTTTCCAACGCGAGCGCTATTGGCTGGAGGCGCCCTCTGGGGCGGGCGATGTGGGCTCGATCGGGCAGGCCGCGATCGGTCATCCGCTGTTGGGCGCGATGGTGGAGCTGGCTGGTGGTGAGCAGTGGCTGTTCACAGGGCGTGTTTCGATGCAGAGTCACCCTTGGCTGGCGGATCACGCGGCACTGGGTAGCGTGTTGCTGCCGGGGACCGCGTTTCTAGACTTGGCGCTGTCTGCCGGCGAGCGGATTGGGTGCGCTGTCGTGCGGGAGCTGACGCTGGAGGCCCCGCTGCTGCTCTCGGAGCGGGGTGCGGTTGCGCTGCAGCTCTCGGTTGGTGAGCGCGATGAGGCGGGCGAGCGCTGGTTGACGATCCACTCCCGCCCTGATTACGGCTCCGCCGATGGCATTCTCGAGGAGCCGTGGACGCGCCACGCACGTGGTGTGCTGGCTCCCACTGCGACCGTTGTGAGCCCGCGTGCGGCGCCCATGCAGGAGCGAGCGGTGATGAAGGACAGCGCATGGCCCCCGGAGGGCTCAGAGGTCGTGCGGATCGACGGCCTCTACGATTTCCTGGCTGGGCTGGGCTTTGAATACGGCCCTGCATTCCAGGGCTTGCAAGCGGCGTGGCGGCGAGGGGATGAGCTGTTCGCGGTGGTGTCGCTCGCGGATGAGCAACAGGGCGAGGCTGCTGCTTTTGGTGTGCACCCCGCGCTATTGGATGCGGCGTTTCATGTCGCAGGGTTGGGCGCCGCGGCGGGGGGCGCAAACGCTCTGGGAGGCAGCCAGGGAGACAGCGGCATGCGTCTGCCGTTCGCCTTCAACGGGGTGGAGCTGCATGCCTCGGGGGCCTCCTCGTTGCGCGTTGCGCTCTCTCGAGTGGGGAATGACGCGATCTCCCTACTGGTCAGCGATGAGGGCGGTGGGCTCGTCGCCTCGGTTGACTCGGTGGTGCTGCGCGGGGTTTCCGAGGCGCAGTTGGCTGCTGCTCGCGACACACATCGCGACTCGTTGTTCCGTGTGAACTGGGGCGAGGTCTCGGTTGCATTGGACGCGCCGAGTGGGCCGGTGGGCAAGTGGGTGGCGTTGGGCGAGGAGGGCTGCCTGCTGGCCGAATCGCTGAAGCGGGCTGGGGTGCCTGTTGAGGTGTACAAAGACCTGGCGTCACTGGGTGAAGCTTTGGATGCGGGAGTAGCGTTGCCCGCGATCGTGCTCTTCGATTGCGGATTCGATCGGGTCAAGTGGACCGATGGCATCGACGCAGTTGATGGAGTTGAGCCCTACCCAGCGAATCTGGCCCTGGCGCACCGAGGGGCGCATCGTGTGCTCGAGCTGTTGCAAGGTTGGCTCTCGGATGAGCGTCTCACCGACTCCCGGCTGGTGCTGGCGACGAGGGGTGCGGTGGCTGTGGAGGCAGGTGAGGGCCTACCGGGTTTGGCGCAGTCTCCTGTGTGGGGCTTGGTGCGCAGCGCGCAGTCGGAGAACCCTGAACGGCTCCGTGTAATCGACGTCGACGCTAAGGACGCCTCCTGGGATGTGTTGCCGGCGGCTCTGGGCATCGACGAGCCGCAGCTCGCCGTACGCGCGGGTGCGGTATTCGTCCCGCGGCTCACGCGCGCATGCGCCGCGGTCAACGGCGAGGCCGACGGTGAAAGCGTCTCGGCGCTCAACCCGCAGGGCACGGTGCTGATCACAGGTGGCACCGGCACACTGGGTGCGCTGCTGGCTCGTCACTTGGTCTCAGAGCACGATGTGCGTAATCTGCTGCTGGCCAGTCGCCGGGGAGAGGACGCCCAGGGCGCGTCTGAGCTCCAGGCAGAGCTCGAATCCCTGGGCGCCAGTGTCAGGATCGCCGCGTGTGACGTCTCCCAGCGCGACCAGTTGGAAGAGCTGCTGGGGTCGATAGCGCAGGAGCACCCGCTGAGCGGGGTGGTGCATGCCGCCGTGGTGCTCGACGACGGTGTGATTGGCTCGCTGACCGCACAGCGGCTGGACAAGGTACTCGCGGCCAAGGCCGACGCCGCGTGGCACCTGCACGAGTTGACAGAGCACATCGATCTCGGAATGTTCGTGCTGTATTCTTCCGCCGCCGCGACGTTTGGCAGTCCCGGCCAGGGTAATTATGCGGCGGCCAATGCGTTCATCGACGCCTTGGCGGCCGACCGTCGCGCACGAGGTCTGCCCGGCGTCTCACTTGCCTGGGGGCTGTGGGAAGAGGTAAGTGAGATGACCGCGCGGTTGATCGATGCTGACCATTCGCGGCTGACGCGCTTCGGCATGCGCGCGCTCACCTCCGCAGAGGGCCTCGAGCTCTTCGATAGCGCATTGGGGAGCGATCAGGCGCTGTTGCTCCCGGTTCGCCTCGATCTCCCGGCGTTGGGGGCCGAGGCCAGGGTCGGAGCGCTGCCGGCGCTGCTGAGCGATCTGGTGCGCGTACCCACCCGCCGCTCCAGTGAGGCGGGCGGATCGCTCGCGCGGCGTCTGGCCGCTGCGCCTGTGGCAGAGCGCGAAGGCATGGTGCTTCAGCTCGTCAGGGCACAGGTCGCGACGGTGCTGGGACATGCCTCTCCGGACGCGATCGATACGCAACGCGCGTTCAAGGATCTCGGATTCGACTCGCTGATCGCTGTGGAGTTGCGCAACCGGCTCAACGCTCAAACAGGACTCAAGCTACCCGCGACTCTTGTATTCGACCACCCGACCACAAAAGCCGTGGCCTCTCACATCCTGAAGGAGATCTCAGGCGCGCAGTTGAGTGTTGTCAACGCTTCGGCTTCGACCGTGGCGCGTGACGAGCCATTGGCGATCGTTGGCATTAGCTGTCGCTTTCCGGGCGGCGTGCGCTCGGCAGCGGGACTGTGGCAGCTCGTGAGCTCTGGGGCGGACGCGATCGGCGGATTCCCCGAGGATCGTGGCTGGGATCTGGAGGGCCTGTACGACGGTGATCCAGAGCGTGCCGGCACGAGCTATACCCGGGAAGGCGGCTTCGTCTATGACGCCAGCGAGTTTGACTCGGAGTTCTTCGGAATCAGCCCGCGGGAGTCCTTGGCGATGGATCCGCAGCAGCGGTTGTTGCTGGAGGGTGCGTGGGAGGCGTTTGAAGACGCGTGCATCGAGCCGTCGTCGTTGAAGGGCAGTCAGACCGGGGTGTTCGCAGGGATCATCTCCTCATACTACGGCTTGGGTCTGAGCGGGTTGGCGTCCGTTGGTCTCGAGGGATATGGGATGACCGGTGCCACGAGTAGTGTGGCGTCGGGTCGGGTTGCGTATACGTTTGGGTTGGAGGGGCCGGCTGTTTCGGTTGATACGGCGTGTTCGTCTTCGTTGGTGGCGGTTCATTTGGCGTGTCAGTCGTTGCGGTCGGGTGAGTGTTCGTTGGCGTTGGCTGGTGGTGTGACGGTGGTGTCCTCGCCGGGGGTGTTCGTCGAGTTTTCGCGTCAGCGTGGTTTGGCGTCTGATGGGCGTTGTAAGTCGTTCGCGGATGCGGCTGATGGGGCTGGTTTTGGTGAGGGTGTGGGTTTGTTGGTGTTGGAGCGTTTGTCGGATGCTGTGCGTAATGGTCGTGAGGTGTTGGGTGTGGTGCGGGGTAGTGCTGTGAATCAGGATGGTGCGAGTAATGGGTTGACGGCGCCGAATGGTCCTTCTCAGCAGCGTGTGATTGCGCAGGCGCTGGCGAATGCGGGTTTGTCGGGGGGGCAGGTTGATGTGGTGGAGGCGCATGGTACGGGGACGACGCTTGGTGATCCGATCGAGGCTCAAGCGTTGCTCGCTACTTATGGGCAGGGTCGGCCGAAGGATCGTCCGTTGTGGCTTGGGTCTGTGAAGTCGAATATTGGTCATACGCAGGCGGCGGCGGGTGTGGCTGGGGTGATCAAGATGGTCGAGGCGATGCGTCATGGTGTGTTGCCGAGGACGTTGCATGTTGATGAGCCGTCTTCGCATGTGGATTGGTCGCAGGGCGAGGTGCGGCTGTTGACGCAGGAGCGGGAGTGGCAGGCGGATGGTGAGCCACGCCGCGCGGGTGTTTCGTCGTTTGGGATCAGTGGTACCAATGCGCATGTGATCTTGGAGGAGGCTCCCGTGCGTGAGCCGGTCTTGGCGGCTGGGGGCTCGAGTGTCGTTAGCGGTTTGCTTGGTGCTTGTGTGTTGCCGTGGGTTTTGTCGGGGAGGAGTGGGGGGGCGTTGTCTGCTCAGGCTGGGCGGTTGCGGGGGTGCCTTGATGATGGGTCTGGGGTTGGGGTTGTGGATGTGGGGTTTTCGTTGGCTTCTCGTTCTGGTTTTGGGTGTCGGGCGGTGGTGTTGGGTGGTGGGCGTGAGGAGTTTTTGGGTGGTCTTGAGGCTGTGGTTGGGGGGGAGTCGGGTAGGGGTGTGGTTGGGGGGTTGGCTCCGGTTTCTGGTGTTGCTGGGCTGGCGTTTTTGTTTACGGGTCAGGGTTCTCAGCGTGTGGGTATGGGCGCGGAGCTTTATGAGGTGTTCGATGTGTTTAGGGGTGCGTTGGATGAGGTGTGTGCTGAGCTTGACTGTCATTTGGAGCGCCCTTTGCTGAGTGTGCTGTTCGGGGGTGGGGAGCTCGAGGGGGGGCTTTTGGATTGCACGGCTTATACGCAGGCGGGGTTGTTTGCGTTGGAGGTGGCGTTGTTTAGGCTGGTTGAGGGTTGGGGTGTGCGCCCTGACTTTCTGGTTGGCCATTCGATTGGTGAGCTGGCGGCGGCGTATGTGGCTGGGGTGTTCTCGTTGGGGGATGCGTGCCGGTTGGTCGCGGCGCGGGGGCGGTTGATGGGCGCGTTGCCTGGGGGTGGGGCGATGGCCTCGATCGAGGCGTCTGAGCAGGAGGTGGCGGGGACGCTTGTGGGGTATGAGGGTCGGGTTGCTGTGGCGGCGGTGAATGGTCCGTCTGCGGTGGTGGTCTCGGGTGATGAGGACGCTGTGTTGGGGTTGGTGGGTGTGTGGGGCGAGCGGGGAGCGAAGACGAAGCGGCTGAGGGTCAGTCATGCGTTTCATTCTCCGCGGATGGACGCGATGCTGGATGAGTTTGCTGAGGTGGCGCGAGGCGTTGTTTTCTCGGCTCCGCGGATCCCGATTGTCTCGAACGTGACTGGTGAGCCGGTATCCGATGAGCTGGTTTGCAGTGCTGAGTATTGGGTTAGGCATGTGCGTGAGCCGGTGCGTTTTATGGACGGGATGGCGTGGCTGGAGGCTCAGGGGGTGCGGAGCTTCCTCGAGCTTGGCCCCGATGGTGTGCTCAGCGCGATGGCCCAGGGCTGTCTGGCCGAGCGGGATGTCGAGGATCCCGGCTGTCTCGAGGGGGACGAGGTCGCGGGCGGCGATCGTGTCGATGCGCTGCATTCCAGCCCGGTTGTGGCTGTGCCGGTGTTGCGTGGTGAGCGCCCCGAGGCTCGTGCGCTGCTCGGCGCTCTATCGGAGTTGTGGGTGCGTGGTGTCGAGGTTGATTGGCAAGCTCTGTTCCAGGGCTCTGGCGCGAAACGGGTCAAGCTTCCCAGCTACGCGTTTCAGCGTGAGCGTTACTGGCTGAATGCCTCACCGGCTGTGGGGGATGCTTCCTCGATCGGGTTGCGCTCGGCGGAGCATCCCCTGCTGGGCGCGATGGTGGGGCTGGCTGATGGTGATAAGTGGCTGTTCACTGGTCGTGTGTCTTTGCCGAGCCACCCGTGGCTATCGGATCACGCGGTGATGGGTAGTGTGCTGTTGGCGGGCACGGCGTTCCTCGAGCTCGCGTTGCACGCCGGTGGCCAGGTCGGCTCTGCTGTCGTCGCAGAGCTGACGCTGCAGGCGCCGCTGTTGCTGGCCGAGGACGATGCGGTTGCGTTGCAGCTCTCGATTGGCGAGCTCGACGAGCGCGCAGAGCGCGCGCTGGCGATCTACTCCCGGCCTGTCGATGGCGCTTCGGAGGGGCTTTCCCCTGAAGCGCAGTGGACGTGTCATGCCAGCGGCGTGCTGGCCCTCGAGGGCAGTGCTTCCAACGGTCGCGCTCTAGCGCGCAGAGAGGGCGCAGAGCTGCTTTGTGGGGAGTCCTGGCCACCGCCGGGCTCACAGGCCTTGGACGTCGATCAGTTCTATGACCGTCTCGTCGAGCTCGGCCTGGAATACGGGCCTGCTTTCCAGGGGCTGCGCGCCGCCTGGAAAACTGGCGATCAGGTCTTCGCCGAGGTCTCCCTCTCCGAGGACCAGCGCGAAGAAGCCGCCCGCTACAGCATGCACCCAGCGCTACTGGACGCCGCGCTACAGACAATGGGCACGCCTCTGCTGGCGGGGGGCGGACGCGATCACGAGCCGGGGGGCGCTGTGCGTTTGCCGTTTTCGTTTGGTGGTGTGGAGGTTTTTGCTGGGGGTGCTTGTTCGTTGCGGGTGTTGTTGTCTGTGGTGGGGGATGGTGAGGTGTCTTTGTTGGTTGGGGATGAGGTGGGTGGGTTGGTCGCTTCGGTTGAGTCGTTGGTGGCGCGTGAGGTGTCTGTGGCGCAGTTGGGTGTGGCTGGTGGTTCGCAGCGTGATTCGTTGTTCCGTTTGGATTGGAAGGAGGTTCTGGTCGCTTCCCGGGCTTCTTTGGGGGGCTTGGCGGTTTTGGGTGTTGAGGGCTCGTTGTTGGCTGGGTCTTTGAGTGGGGCTGGGGCTGTTTTTGAGGTGTATGCGGGCCTTGAGGCTTTGGGGGAGGCTGTGGGTGATGGGGCTGTGTTGCCGGGGGTGGTCCTCTTTGATTGCGGGCTGGAGCAGGTCGAGGGGGTTGGTGGTGACGGGCTGGTGTTGGTGCACGAGAGTGCTCATCGTGTGCTTGGGGTGTTGCAGGGCTGGCTCGCGGATGAGCGTTTTACTGGTTGCCGGCTTGTGCTGGTCACGAGGGGTGCTGTGGCTGCGCGTGCTGGGGAGCGCCTCGCGGGGCTGGCTCAGTCCTCGGTGTGGGGTTTGGTGCGTAGCGCGCAGTCAGAGAACCCCGAGCGGCTTGTGCTGCTCGACGTTGACGAGAAGCAGGCGTCCTGGGAGGCGCTCCCCGCCGCGCTGGCGTGCGATGAGCCGCAGCTAGCGCTCCGCGAAGGCACGGTACTCGCCCCACGACTCGCACGAGCAAACACCGACCGCACCCTCACCACACCCGAGGGTGTGGCGGAGTGGCGGTTGAATGCGGGTGATCGGGGGACGCTTGAGGATCTTTCGCTCTGGCCTGCTCCTGAGATGGCGGAGCCGCTCGGGGCTGGGCAGGTCCGGGTGGGTATGCGTGTCGGGGGTTTGAATTTTCGTGATGTGATGGTGACTTTGGGTCTCGTGCGGCTTGATCATGCGTCCAGGGGTGAGGCGTCTGCTGTTGGTGGGGAGGGTGCGGGTGTGGTGTTGGGGCTCGGCAGCGGGGTGGAGGGTTTGGCTGTTGGGGATCGGGTGATGGGGTTGTTCTCTGGTGGGTTGGGCCCGGTGTCGGTTACTGATCATCATTTGGTTGCGCGGGTGCCGGAGGGGTGGTCTTTTGCGCAGGCCGCGTCGGTGCCGACCGCGTTCTTGACGGCTTTTTATGGGCTGGTCGATTTGGCTGGCTTGCGGCGTGGTGAGAGGGTGTTGGTGCACGCGGCGACTGGGGGGGTCGGGATGGCTGCTGTGCAGCTGGCGAGGCATCTGGGGGCTGAGGTGTTCGCTACGGCGAGCCCGTCGAAGTGGGGGACGCTGCGGTCGATGGGGTTGGACGAGGCGCATATCGCTTCGTCTCGCACGCTGGAGTTCAGGGAGCGCTTTCTGGAGGGGAGTGGTGGGAGGGGCATGGATGTCGTCCTCGACTCGCTGGCGGGGGAGTTCGTGGACGCCTCGCTTGACCTGCTCACGGAGGGTGGTCGCTTCTTGGAGATGGGCAAGACCGATATTCGCGCTCAAGACGAGATCGCTGCGAGCCATCCGGGTGTGCTCTATCGAGTGTTTGACCTGATCGAAGCGGGGCTGGAGCGCATCGAAGGGATGTTTGGTGAGCTGCTGGGGCTCTTCGGCGAGGGTGTGCTCGAGCCGTTGCCGGTCAGGGCGTGGGATATCCGTCGCGCACCGGAGGCGTTCCGGTTCATGAGTCATGCGCGTCATACCGGCAAGCTCGTTTTGAGTATGCCCTCTGCTATCGACCCGGACGGCACGGTGCTGGTCACGGGTGGCATGGGTACGCTGGGGGCGTTGCTGGCGCGTCACTTGGTTGCAGAGCACGGTGTGCGTCACTTGCTGCTGGTGGGTCGCCGCGGGGAACACGCCGAGGGCGCCAAGGAGTTGAGGGTCGAGCTCGAGTCTCTGGGTGCGCACGTCAGGATCGTTGCTTGTGATGTCTCCGAGCGCGAGCAGCTGCGGGTGCTGTTGGAGTCCGTAGCGCGAGAGCATCCCCTCACCGGGGTCGTGCACGCTGCCGGAGCGCTCGATGATGGTGTGGTCGGCTCGTTGACGCCAGAGCGCGTGGACAGGGTGTTCGCGCCGAAGGTCGATGCTGCGTGGCATCTGCATGAGTTGACAGAGCACATCGACCTGGGGATGTTCGTGCTGTTCTCCTCAGCGGCAGGCGTGCTGGGCGGCACCGGGCAGGGCAACTACGCGGCAGCGAACGCATTCCTTGACGCGCTGGCCGCCGATCGCCGCGCACGGGGCCTGCCCGGCAGCTCGATGGCATGGGGCTGGTGGGAGCAGGCCAGCGGCATGACCGGGGGGCTGAGTGACGCCGACGTCTCACGGATGACGCGCTCCGGGCTGCGTGCCCTCCCCTCCGAGGAAGGCCTCAAGCTATTCGATAGCGCGCTGAGCGCAAGCGAGGCACTAACACTCCCGATCCCGATGGATCTCGGGGTGCTGCGCGCCCAAGCCAGGACCGGAGCGCTGCCTTCCCTGTTCACCGACCTAGTACGCGTGCCCGCCCGCCGCCCCAGCGGGCACGACAACGCCTCACTCGCACGACGCCTAGCCACCACCCCCCCAGCCGACCGCGAAAGCGTCGTACTCGACATCGTCAAGACCCAAATCGCAACCGTCCTCGGACACACCACCCCAAACACAATCAACACAAAAAGCAAGCTGCTCGAGCTCGGGTTCGACTCCCTCACCGCCGTCGAGCTACGCAACCGCCTAAACACAGCAACAGGGCTACGCCTACCAGCCACGCTGGCGTTCGACCATCCCACTCCAGCGGCGCTTGCCCAGCATGTCCTGGCAGAGTGGGATCGATCGCACAGCGTCAGCGGAGGCCCAGTTTCCCCGTCGGGGGATGAGATGACGCAGAGGCCGTCTGTTGGCAGCTCGTCGGGGGAAACACTCAGCTCGATGTTTAGGCAAGCGCACGACCTAGACAGAGTGGACGAGTTCATGGAGCTGCTGGCAACAGCCTCCAGCTTTTGCCCGACTTTCGACACTCGCCTGGAAGCCGAGGAGAGTCCCGGTGCCGTGCAGCTCTCCGAAGGACCAGCAAGCCCCGTCCTGTTCTGCCTGCCGTCGCTCATCGCTACCGGTGGCCCTCATCAATATGCAAAATTTGCGAAGTCCTTTCACGGAATACGAGATCTCTATGTGCTTCCTACGCCTGGGTTCCTGGAGGGAGAACGTATCCCGAGGACACTCAAAGCGGCGATAGAGACGCACGCTGATGCGGTGCAGCGGCACGCCGCCGGTGCGCCGTTCGCGCTTGGCGGTCATTCCAGCGGTGGAACGCTCGCCTATGCAGTGGCGGATCATCTCGAGCGTATCGGCACACCGCCGGTCGCCGTGATCCTGATCGATACCTATATGGACGTGACTCTGCCGCAGATGCTGTCGCAGGTCTTCGATAAAATGGCGGACGGGAAGGACGGCTACGCGTCTATCAAGGATGCGGGTTTGATAGCCATGGGGGCCTATGTCCGGATGCTCACCGAATGGGAGGTGCCGTCGCTCACCTTCCCGATTCTCCTTGTCCGCGCCATACAGCCGATGGATGTCAGTGTCAGATCCCCTGGTGCTCCGTGCAAGGCGTCTTTGGACGAGGCCCACACCGTCGTCGAGGTGCATGGCGACCACTTCACGATGATGGAGGAGCACGTTCAAGCCACCGCACAGGCAGTTGAGACCTGGCTGTCTGCTCTCCAGTAGCCCGTGCCTACCCGGATCAGTGATCCCGGGCATGCAGGTTGAGCTGATCGGCCATCAGGTCGATCAGCTCGCCGGCCCTGCTGATCACCCTGCCATGAAGCAAAAACCCGTGCATCTGGTCGTCCGCATGCTTGTGCTCGACACGAACGCTGGCCTTTGCCAGCTTCTCGGCGTAGGCGATGCCCTCATCGCGCAGAGGATCGAACTCAGCGGTCATCACAAGCGCCGGAGGAAGACCCGACAGATCCTGCGCCGTCAACGGGAACAGGTACTGATCCGCCGTGCCACCACACGTTGCGGGCAGATAATTGTCGAGGTACCACCTGAGCTGGTCTCGATCGAGTGTGTAGCCGCTGCCCCGCTCGGCGTAAGACGGCCAGCGATCGAAGGAATCGGTAATCGGGTAGGCCAGGATCTGGTATGCGGGCATGGGCGCGCCCGTGTCTCGCAGCAACAACGTCAGGCCGGCTGCCATGGTGGCGCCTGAGCTCTCCCCCACGATCGCGCGACACGCCGGATCGCAGCCGATGCGCTGGGCGTTGTCAAGCAGCCACCGATACGCGAGAAGGGCGTCCTCGAGGGCGGCGGGATGCTTGTGCTCGGGCGCTCTGCGGTAGTCGAGCGATGCCAGTAGCCACCCTGATCGCTTGGCTAGACGACGACAGAGATCATCATGGGTGTCGAGGTCGTTGAGCGTCCAGCCACCGCCGTGGAGAAACAGCGCGACCGGCAGCTCGCCGTCTCGGGGGCGATACAACCGCAGCCGTAGGGCTCCCCACACCGTTGGCACTGACACGTTCTCCACGGCTTGCAGTGGCAATGGCTCGACTCTGGTCACCAGCGCTGCTCTCATGCGCTCCCGAGCCTGCTCGACCGTCAGTGTGTGCAGCGGCGCCGCGCCCGCGGCGCGGATGACGTCCAGGATCGCCTGCGCATCGGGGTCGAGGCGAGCCGTCATGGGCGAGGCCGGCGCGAAGCCGGCGACGCGGCGAATGCGATCGCCGTCAGCACCAATCCATCGCGAACGAGCCAGCGCCCGGAAAAGCCGGTCAGACGCCGGTCGGCAAGCTGTGGACCGGGTACCAGCAGCCGGGCGGAGAACGTGCCCGTCTCGCGCTCAATCGCGATGGTTGCCTCCTCGAAGCCGAGCCAGCGTTTGGCGAGGGGAAACCACGCCTTGTAAACAGACTCCTTGGCGCTGAACAGCAACCGATCCCAGTGCACCTGCGGCGAGTCCCGCGCGAGCCTGCGCAGCAACGGCAGCTCCTCTGGCCTGGCGATGTCCGGCAGAAGCCCCTCGGGCAGCGCGGCGTTGGTCTCGGCATCGATGCCGATGGTCACGATCTCGCTCGATCGCGCGACCGCGCATGCCCGGTAGCCGTCGCAGTGCGTGATGCTGCCGACGATGCCGTCAGGCCACAGCGGCTCCCCCCGCTGCCCGGCGAGAATCGGGATGGCCCGAAAGCCGAGCTCTGCGAGCGCCTCGCGCGCGCACACGCGCGCGGTCGTGAACTCTCGCCTGCGCTTCTCCACAGCCTGCCCGAGGATCCGCTCCTCCTCGGGGAAGAGCTGCACGTCCGCCCGATCGTGGCGAGTCTCAACAGCGACGACACGCTCCGGCAGGATCTCCTCGATCACGTGGCCTCCGCGGCCGGCACGATCGGGCGCAGGACCGGTCTCGCCGACCTGCGCCGGTGCCACTCGCGCGGATATCCCAGCGACACCTCCTCGAAGCGCACGCCGTCGTGCCAGGTGGTGCGCGGTATGTGAAGGTGGCCATATACGACGACAGCAGCTCGAAAGCGGCGGTGCCAGTCGGCCGTCTGCGTCGTGCCGCACCACTGAGCGAACTCCGGATGCCACAACACGCGTGTGACGTCGTCGATCAGCGGAAAGTGATTGACCAGCACGGTCGGGATATCGTTGTCGCACGCCGCGAGTCTCAGTTCCGTCTCTTCAACCCGGGCGTGACACCAAGCGTCGCGGCTCGGATACGGGTCGGGATGCAGCAGGTACTCGTCACTGCAAACGACGCCGGCAGCGTGCGCTCGTGCCAGCGCCAGCGCCTTCGTCGGGGCTATGTTGACTCCAAAGGTGTAGTCGTACAGCAAGAACAGCGGAGCTATCGTCGCCGGCCCCCCCGGCCCTCGCCATACCGGGTAAGGGTCCTCTGGCGTAATGATCCCCAAGCTCCTGCATATCTCTACTAAGTGCCGGTAGCGTCGCTCACCACGTAATTGCATCCCATCATCCGGCAGCGTCCACAGATCGTGATTGCCAGGCACCCATATCACGGTCGCAAAACGCCTGCTGAGCAGCTCCAAGCACCACTCGATCTCGCCGATCGTCTCGCTGATGTCTCCACACAGGATCAGCCAGTCGGCCTCCGAGCCCGATCGGAGATCTTCGACGATGCGACGATTCTCGGGATGAGTGACGTGCAGATCGCTGATGCCGAGCAGCGTCCCCTGTCGCTCCGCACGGACTGCCACGGGGGCCGCCGTGGCTACCGCGAGCCCGATCGAGACGGCGGGGTGTAGAGGATCATCGCGTCAGCGTAACGTGATGTGCCCGTTGGCGTGCGACGGCGCGGGGTGTACCCTTGCGTTGCGCTGAATTACGGCGCGCGACTTCCAGGAGCGCGAGATGGCGGTGGACGAGCGGACAGAGCGACAGGGCGGAGCGCACGGGCGGGTGCTCGAGTTCCCCGTCGCGCGCGACGAGCTGGCGCATGCGCCGATCGTCGGCGGTGTGCGTTTGAACCATCGCTGCGTGTGGGTGCTGCAGATCATCGGCGCGGAGCCGGGGCTGAGCAATAAGGAGATCGCACGGCGCGCGGGCATCGTGGAGAGGAGCCACAGCTCTGAACTGCTGGCGCGTCTGCGACGGCTGGGGCTGATCCGCAACATGCAGCCGGACCCGACGCCGGCGGTGCCGAACGCGTGGCAGCTGACGCGCAGCGGCAGAGAGCTCGAGCGCGCGATCCACCATGAGCTGCCGGGCGCGGGAGGGCTGCGGGGGCCGCGCAGCAAGCCCGCCCGCAAGCCGATCGCACGCACGCCAGCTGCCCGCCGGCCCGCGGACATGTTCTCTGTGCCCGAGCCGTTGGCGGATCGCGAAGCGGCTGTGCTGGCGGCGTTCGAGCAGGCACTGGAGCAGGTGGGCGAGCGTGTGCGGGCAGCGTACGCGGGCCAGGAGGGCTGGCTCGAGCGGATCAGGGCGGGGCTGACGGCGCTGCTCGAGCTCTTCGACGAGCAGCCGCAACTGGCGCGTCTGTGTCTCGTCGAGTCGGCGCAGGCAGGAGCGGTGGTGCTGGCGCGTCGCGCGCAGGTGCTCTCGCAGACTGGCGTGGGTGCTCGATGAAGAACGCGCCCCCGCGCGCGGCTATCCGCCGCCGCTGACCGCGGAGACGCTTGTGAGCGGCGTGCTGGGCGTGCTGCATGAGCGCCTGACGAGGCACGATCCCGGGGCGCTGACGGAGCTTTCGCGGCAGCTGATGAGCATCATCGTGCTGCCCTACCTAGGCGCCCGCGCGTCACGTCGGGAGCTGGTCCGCCCGGCCGAAGCGACTGTGAAGCGGGCGCCGGCGGGACGCACGGCGGCGCTCGAGCTGCTGCAGGGGAACTCGGGCAAGGCGGTCAAGCGCCAGCTCACGCCGCGAGTGCTGCACGTGATCGCAGCGGAGCCGGGGCTGAGCAACATCGAGGTGGCACAGCGGGCGGGAATCAAGGACCAGGGCCATATGTCGCGATTGCTCTCCCGCCTGACGCGCCTTGGGCTCGTGGAGAACCGGCTGGACGCCAAAGCGCTCCCCAGCACCGCGAACGTCTGGCACCTGACTGCCGGCGGCGCAGAGCTCGAGCAGGCGATCCGGCAGAAGGTCGCGCCGGTGAATGGGGCGGACGCGGGGGCTAACGCTCCAGCCGTGGTGTCAGAAACCGCGACGGCTCGTCAATCTGTGCGCTGATGCGGGGTTTGGAGGCCGCAGTGACAGTCCGGTGACAGCCGGAGGCTGGACTGAAGCCGGCAGCGAGTAGCGTTCATGTGCCGACGGCCCGTTTGCTCGCGCCGCGCCTCGCGCCGCCGCAACGGGAGCATTGACAGAGTCGCCGGTGACAGCCGAGTGACAGGTAGCGCGGCGCCCAACTTCCTTTTCAGCCCCGTCACATGGTCTTTGGGCCGCCAAAGTCCGCTATATGGCGGCCGCGAGGCTCAGGTAGGGGTGCGTGCCGGTGCCGGCGGCCGGCGCGGAGGGCGACACCCTCCTGAACCTTCTAAGCCTTGACTTACGGTACACCTGTGTATCAAAGAGGATATGCAGTGTGGTAAGTGAGGACGACCGATATGCGCCTCGGCGCGAGCAGTCCGTTGGCCGCGTGACGCCTGAGAACTCAGGGTTGGCTGCCGACCACAAAGGCCTCGCCGGGGTTTATGGTCGTCGTGAATCGTTGAGAAAAGGGCTCGTGTCGATGCTTGCAACGGTTCAAGCTTGACTTTGGTTGGGGAGATGCTATAGCGTGCTTGACAACGTTTATAAGACGATGAGGGCGACGGTGCGACTGCGGGGAGCAGCTCACGAAACGCCTCACGGCAGACACGGTGGAGGAGAGGGAGATCAAATGCAGTCAGCAGGTCCAGGCGTTCACGTGCGCTTGAGCGCGACAACTCGCTTGCCAGCAGGACGGCACGCCACCACGGCGCTCCAGCCCCAGCAATCGCCGTCGCGGTTTCTGACACCGCGTCGCTTGGAGCGGGGCGCAGTACGCACCCGCTCACTCCGCCCCGAGACGGGTTATCGCGATCCCTCTCCGGCGGTGGCATTCGAGGGGGCTCGCCGCTCTCTCGCCTCGATCTTCAGCGCGCCCAGCTGCACCACACCAAGACGAAAGGCGACAAAGTGAACCCCACAGAGCACACCCCGAAGCCATCCCGCGCGATCACGGGTCTCTTCGCGACGCTCTGTGGTCCGCTCCGCACGCGAGGGAGCGGTGCGCCCACGACCAGCCGTGAGCGTGGCGCGTCCAGGACGGGTTTGCGCCTGGTCCTTTCGCTTGTCGCTGCGATGCTTGGCGTCCTGGGTTTCGCCGGTGCGCCCGCGCTCGCCGCCGCCGACCATGTCTTCGACACGTCCTTCGCCGGTGAAAACTCGCATGCTCTCTCTGACCCGAGCGGCGTCGCGGTGAACAACGCAACCGGCGACGTCTACGTCGTCGACAAGGGCAACAACCGCGTCGAGGAGTTCAACGCGGAAGGCACGTTCCTCGCGGAATTCAACGGCGTCGGCACCGCGGGTGCGCTGTCCGAACCCGAAGCCATCGCGGTTGACAACTCCGGCAAGACGCCTTCCGAAGATCCGTCCGTCGGCGACGTGTACGTCACCGACCACAACGTGGTCGACAAGTTTGAAGCAGACGGCACGTATGTGGGCCAGATCACCGAAGCGGAAGGTACCGTGTTCGCGACGCTCGCCGGCGTCGCCGTCAACCCAAAGGGCGTCGTCTGGGTCTACCAGGGTCTCGGCTCGGAACAGGCCCACATAGACGCATTCAGCGACGCGCGGGCGAACGTCTTCCTCTCTGGCCGGGAATCGAAGGCCTCGATTGAAGCGTGCCCCGGCCTGGCGGTCGACTCCGAAGACAACCTCTACGTCGGCCATGCATGTGGGGCTATTCATCCCTGGTTCGCGGAGCTCAACAGCTCGGGGATCCTGATCACGCCGCCTGGGAATCACCTGGGAGGTGGAGAACAGAAGACCGGCGTGGCGGTCGACCCGGCGGACAACGATGTCTTCCTCGACAGCGTGCCCACGGAATCGGGCGAACCGCCGGAAATCGAGGAGTTCACCCCGAACGGCACGCAAATCGAAGCCTTCGGCGCCGAACAGCTCAGCGACGGTGGTGGCACGGCGCTCGCGGTGAGCTATGCCCCCATCTCAAGCGGCGATGTCTATGTCGTCGACTCCACCGCCGGCAAGGTCGATGTCTTCGCCCCGGCGAAAGTGGCCGTGCACGCGCTCTCGTCGTCGTTCACGGGTGGGGCTGGGCACGCGCTCTCCGAACCAAAGGGCGTCGCGGTGAACGACGAAACGGAAGACGTGTATGTGGTCGACAAAGGCAACAAACGCGTCGAGGAGTTCACGAAGGACGGCACGTTCATCGCTGCATTCGCGCCCCCCGGGGGTTTCAACGACCCGGAAGAGATTGCGGTCGATAACTCGGGCAACCCCTTGGACCCGTCCGCCGGGGATGTCTATGTCACCGACCAGCTTAAAGAAGGATACGCGCTCGACAAGTTCAGCGATACCGGCGCCTATGAAGGTCAGCTGCGCCGGTGTCCCGAAGGTGAATTCGCGGAAGGGGTCCTGGGTACGGATGAACGGGCGTGTGAGCCGGCGGGGCATTCGACGCCAGGGTTCACTGAACAGCTGACCGCCATTGCGGTGGGTCCGGAGGGCAACGTGTGGTTGGGTATCCCAAACTCGACCGAAACGTTCAGCGAGTTCAGCGACGAAGGCGCCTTCGAGACCTACCGCGTCGAGCCCGGCGCACGCATCGAAGGCATTGCCTTGGGCGCCGAAGAAAACGGCGACGAAGTCGGGTACTTTGCCGTTAGGGAAGGAGAAGGTCTAGTAGTAGCCTACAGGTACGATTTCTCCACCGGGGCGCTTTTGAGCGCAAGGTTCGTTCTTCCCAACGCCAGGGCACTGGCAGTCGACCTCGCAAGCGGAGATCTGTTCGTCGACAAGGAAAGCATCATCGAAAGGTATGCGCCGGTTGAGGTATCGCAACCGAGCCCGGTGGAAACGTTCCCCGGTACGGGTCTCAAGGCGTCTCAGGGGATCGCCGTAAGTCCCGCGGGGACGGTGTATGCGACCGAGCTCAACGCCGACGACGTAAAGGTTTTCGACGAATTCCCGCTCGCGCAAGTGCTCGTTGGCGCCACGTCCGGCTTGGGGCCGACGGGCGTCACACTGCGGGGTTCGGTCAACCCCGAAGGCGCAAAAGTCGGTTCATGCGAGTTCGAATACGGTACGACTATGGCCTACGGCCAGACCGCAGAATGTGAACCGGCGGCTGGCTCGCTCGGGGAAGGAACGGAAGCGGTAGTGGTGAGCGCGAGGCTAAGCGGCCTCGCGTCGGGCACGACCTATCACTATCGCCTCGTCGCGAGCGATGCTCGTGGCGCGAACTCGGGCGTGGACAATGCGTTCACAACGCCGGGGCCAAGCATCACCGAAGAGCAGGTCGGCTTCGTGGAAGCGACGGCCGCGACGCTCGAGGCGCAGGTCGACCCCGATGGTAGTCAGACCAGCTACCACTTCGAATACGACACAAGCCCTTACACCTCCGCCGCCGCTCACGGCACGAGCCTTCCGATCCCGAGCACCGCGATCGGGTCGGGCACGAGCGCGGTGTCTGTCAGCGTACGCGTGACGGGCCTGCAACCGGGCACCGTCTACTACTATCGTGCCGTCGCCGAAGGTGCACCGCTAGGCGCCCCGGAATCCTTCTACGGGCCCGACGCGACGTTCAACACCAACTCCGGCGCCGAACCCTCGCAGAGCTGTCCGAACGCGAAACTGCGTGCCGAACAGCCCTACGGGCCCAACCTGCCCGACTGCCGTGCGTACGAGATGGTCTCACCTCTGGACACCGGTGGCCAGGACACCGTCGTTCCCACCGCCCAAGGCCTGCGGGCCTCGGTCAGTGGCGAAGCGATCGCATACGTCTCCGCCGGATCGTTTGCCGAACCGACCGGCGCAAACGAATACAACGAGTTCCTCTCGCGACGTTCGAACAGTGGCTGGTCGACGCAGGCGATCACACCGCTATATGAACCCGAACACACAGAATCCCACAATGCCTATAAGGCGTCGGTGTTCACTCCCGAACTGACGGCAGCGGTAACGGACTCGACGGCACGTTTGACGAACGACACTCCAAAAAGCCCGCCGGCCGTGGAGGACGAGGCCAACAAACTATACGTGGCGACCTTCGCGCAACTTCCCTCAGAACGGTCCTATCAGTATGTAGGAGAAATAGGAGAAGACCTAAATCTCGTAAGCCCGATGGGCGCCTCGACCGATCTCAGCCACGTCGTCTTCGGGCTAGGCTACGCATCCGAGTGGGTCAAGGGCACTGTCACCGCGGTCGGTGTCGCCAACAACGGCGAAATCGTGCCCGCGAGCGTCGGCAATGCAGCCGACGCGGAAGCAGACCGACCGTACGTCGCTCCTTGGCACGCCGTGTCTTCTGACGGCTCGCGTGTGTATTTCACGAGCCCGTCGTTCGAAAGCGACGAGTCGCCCGCGCAGTTGTATGTTCGTGTAAACGCTGATCAGCCACAAAGCGAGGTGGTTCACCCAGAGGCGAACGCGACCGGGACGTTGAGCGAAGGCTCGAACGTGATCACGGCGATCGCACCAGTATTCGCCGACCAAAGCAACGCTGATCTGGAAAAGGGCTCCAGCGAGGTCAAACTACACAACGAACAGCAAGGAAGCGTAGGTCCGTATCCGTTTGCCGCGGGGCAGTCGATCTCTGGACCCGGGATACCCCCGGGTGACAAGATCGTCGCGACGTCTGCGGAAAGTCTGACCCTATCCGTCGCGTCCGAAGCCACGGAGACAGAAGTGCACATCGCCTCATCGCGTGCGGATTCGTTTGCCGTAGGCGAGCAGATCTCCGCGTACGGTCTCCCGCCAGGGACGACTGTCACCAGCGTGGGGATGGGTGCCGTCACCGTGTCATCTGCGTCTGACGTTTCGGCGGGCAACGTGGCTCTTGACGGAGGAGGTGAATGCACGGATTCGGCTGAGGCGTGTACCGTCGAGGTCTCTGCCTCGCAGCGCTCGACCTCGGACACGCATGGTTTGCAGCCCGCGCGCTACTGGGGTGCCAGCGGAGACGGCTCGAAGGTGTTCTTCACGAGCAAGGCAGAGCTGACCAACAACTCGTACACGGGTTCTGAAGACAACGCACCGAACCTCTATGAATACAACCTGGAGACAGGCAGCCTGACTGACCTGACCGGCGCAGAAACGGACGCAGCGGGCGAAGGCGCCGCCGTGCAGGGGGTAGTGCAGCTCTCCGCAGACGGCTCTTACGTGTATTTTGTGGCGGCGGGTGCGCTGACCGGGTCCGGAGAAAATAGTGAGCACGACCGAGCCATAGAAGGCGAGGACAACTTGTACGTCTCTCACGAAGGCGACAAGCCGGCATTTGTGACGACTTTGGCCTCGAATGACGCCACTGACTGGCAGGCTGAAGTGGGGAACGCTCCGGACGGTGGCCCGGAGACGCACACGGCCACGGTCGATCCGTCGGGGCGGCGCTTGGCGTTCATTTCCGAACGGGCATTGACCGGCTACGACAACGAGCAAGCAGCCGCGGGCGAGTGTGAACGCCAGGAGCAACACGTGCCGACGTTCACCGAAGTCGGGGCGTGTCGTGAGGTGTATCTTTACAACGGGCAGGCCGGCACGCTTGTGTGCGTGTCCTGTGACCCTACCGGCGCGCGACCGACGGGCCCGTCGAACCTCGGGCTTTCACCTAGCCCTCTGTCCTCGTATCGGCTGCGTAACTTTAGCGAAGACGGGACGCTGTTCTTCGACAGCTCCGACACGCTTGCGCCGCACGCCAAGGACGGCCGCCAGAACGTGTACGAGTACGAGGAAGATCACGTCTACCCGTTGTCAAACGTAGCGGGCGATAGTGAATCGACTTTCCTCGACGCCGGCGCAAACGGGAACAACGTGTTCTTCAGCTCCGCTGACAAGCTCTTGCCCGAAGACGCGAGTCAGAACGTCGAGGTCTGGGACGCACGTGTCGACGGCGGCTATCCGGTGAACGTAGCGGCGCCGGCGTGCATGACCGCGGAAGCCTGCCGCACCGCCTCGCCGCCGACGCCGGCCCTGTTCGGTGCGCCCCCCAGCGCGACTTTCTCCGGCCCGGGGAACCTAGTCGCGCCCCAGCCGGCGAGCAGACCCAAGCCGGAGTCGCTGACCCGCGCCCAGAAGCTTGCGGCTGCTGTGAAGAGCTGTCGCAAGGACAAAAAGAAGGCCGAGCGTCAGCGCTGTGAAAAGCAGGCCAGGAATAGATACGGCTCCACGAGAAAGCGGACCAAGGCCAAGAAATCCAGTAGCGACCGGAGGGCAAGCCGATGACGACGTTCAAAGCCAGGAGTATTGCTCTGCTCCTACCTCTGTTGGTCGTACCGGCCTTGAGTGCCGTCCCCGCCATGGCCGCGTTCGGCCTCGAAAAACTCGTGGTAGGCGCGCAGAGCAATCAGGCCGGCGCGCCCGCTGTGCAAGCTGGGGAACATCCGTACGCGCTGACGACCACATTCACGTTGACCGGAGAGGGCTCCGCCTCCTCCGGCGGACGTTATCTCAAGGATGCTTCGCTGCAATTGCCGCCCGGCTTCGTGGGCGATCCGAATGCCACACCGAAGTGCACCTATGGGGAATTCACAAAAGGGATCACTTCTGGGGTGGGACAGGGGGCGTCTACGTCGTGCTTGAACGACGCGACGGTCGGCGTAGCGACCACTTATGCTGCAGTCGCGGGCTCACCAGGGAGATATGAACCGATAAGCGATCCGGTCTATAACCTGGTGCCCCAGGCGGGTGTCGCGGCTGAGTTCGGTTACATCGTATTCGGTCGAACGCCGATCCTGCTGGAGACGTCGGTCCGGACGGGCACAGACTACGGTCTGACCACGAACGTGTCGGACATCAACCAGGCGATCGTGGTCGGCGCGAGCAAGGTCACGATCTGGGGCGTCCCCGCGGCCCCGGCGCACGACCTGATCCGCGGCAAATGCCTGTATACCGGGTTGCAGGTGGGCGGGCTAACTGCCGCAACCGTGGGTGGCGGCTTGGGTCCGAGCGAAGCCGGGGTGGAAGGCCCGATCAGCCCTACATGGGAATTCGCTCCGACAAACATCCTCTCACCCGAGGAGGGCACGAGCGGGTGTCCGTCGAGTGCGCCGCAGTTGCCGTTGCTGACGAACCCGACGTCGTGTGGTGTGCCGCGTGCGGCGAAGTTCAGCGTCGATTCGTGGGAGGAACAGGGCTCCTACCTACCCGACGGCGCCCCCAACCCCGAAGATCCGAATTGGCGGTCGATGGAATCGTCGCTGCCGGAACTATTGGGTTGCGAAGGCTTGGATTTCTCACCAACGCTGACCGTCAAGCCCGACCTGCCCGACGCGAGCACGTCATCGGGGCTAACGGTCGATGTGAAGGTTCCTCAGGAATCGACGGAAAACCCCGTCGGGGTAGCAGAGGCGGACGTGCGGGACACGACGGTGATGCTGCCTGCGGGTGTCGCGCTGAACCCCGCGGGCGCGAACGGTCTGGAATCGTGTTCGTCGAATCCGGGTGCGCTTGGCGCGGATCAGCTGGGCAGCCCGGGGGATGGGATCGGCTTCAAGGGCTTTGAAGAAAGCAGGTCCGAGCCGGGTGTGAGCCTGCCGATCTTCAGCCAGGCGGTGCCAGGCAGCATTGCTGCAAATGATGCCGTCTCGACGGGATCGATCCCGGCGGGCGAAAACGTGTTGCAGCCCGGCCTGAACTTCTGCGTGAACGCGTCGAAGATCGGGACGGTGCGGATCAAGACGCCGCTGCTCGAACACGAACTGACGGGCACAGTGTATCTCGCTGCGCAGGAAGCGAACCCGTTCGGGTCGCTGATGGCGATGTACGTGATCGCCGAAGAACCGGTAACGCGGCGTGCTCATCAAGCTTCCTGGGGAAGTGTCGCTGTGCAAGGGGGCAGGCGAAGTCATCGCGGGACAGACCTGCCAGACATTGGGCCAGGTCGTGACGACGCTGCTGAACACGCCACAGCTGCCGTTTGAAGAATTCGAAGCGCACTTCTTCGGCGGCGAAAAAGCGCCGTTGACGACACCGGAACGCTGCGGCACCTACTCCACGGACACGTCGTTCGTGTCTTGGGGCGGAGCAACGAAGAACGTCTCCGCGCCGTTTGCGGTCACGAACGGCCCGAACGGCAGTGCGTGTCCTGGGCCGAGCCTGCCGTTCAGCCCGTCGTTGACGGGTGGCGCGTTGAACATCGACGCGGGCGCGTTCAGTCCGCTCACGCTGACGATGGGCCGCGCCGACGGCGAACAGAACATGCAGTCCGTCGAAGCGCATTTGCCTGCGGGGCTGTCGGGGATTTTGTCCAGCGTCGAATTGTGCCCAGAACCGCAGGCCAACCTCGGCGAGTGCGGCCCGAACAGCCTGATCGGGGAAACCACAGTCTCCGTGGGCGTGGGCGGCGACCCGTACACGGTCACGGGCGGCAAGTTCTACGTCACCGGCCCCTACAACGGCACGGGCGCCTGCACGGTCGGCCAGGCCGGCTGCGCGCCGTTCGGGATCACGTTCACGGTGCCGGCGAAGGCAGGGCCGTTCGACCTGGCGCACACGAAAAGCTTCAGCCCTCGCATGCGACTGCATCCTCGTCAGGGGCAAGATCGAAGTCAACCCGATCACGACCGCGCTGACGGTCACCTCGAACCCTCCGGGAACGCCCGATGCGATCCCGACGAGCATCGAAGGCATCCCGCTTCAGATCCAGAAAATCAACGCGACGACGACCCGCGGCAACTTCCAGTTCAACCCGACCAACTGCTCGAAGATGGAAGTCACGGGCACGATCCACTCCAGCGAAGGCGGTACCGACACGATCGGTGTCCCGTTCCAGGTCACCAATTGCGCGAGCCTGAAGTTCGAACCGAAGTTCTCAGCTTCCACGCGCGGGCAGGCGAGCAAAGCCGATGGCGCGAGCCTGAACGTCAAGATCGCCTACCCGGCGGGCGTGGCTCGTGCGCTTGGCTCGCAGGCATGGTTCAGGTCCGCGAAGTTCACCTTCCCGAAGCAGTTGCCGGCGCGTCTGACGACGCTGCAGAAGGCATGTGTTTCAGCTGTGTTCGAAGCGAACCCCGCGGCGTGTCCCCCGGCCTCGGATATCGGTCACGCGACTGTGCATACGCCGTTGCTGTCGGTCCCTGTGGAAGGTCCGGTGTACTTCGTCTCCTACGGTGGCGCGAAGTTCCCTGAAGCTGTGCTGGTGCTGCAGGGCGAGGGCGTGACCGTCGATTTGCACGGCGAAACGTTCATCAGCAACAGCGGCGTCACCTCCGCGACGTTCAGGGACACCCCCGACGTTCCGTTCGAATCGATCGAAGTGTCAGTGCCGTCCGGGCCCTACAGCGAGTTCGGATCAGACCTTCCCCCCAAAGACCACTACAACTTCTGCGGGCAGGCCTTGAAGATGCCGACGGCGTTCGTCGCGCAGAACGGGCTTGAAATCAACCAAGACACCGCAATGACCGTCACCGGCTGCGCCAAAGCGAAGACGCTGACGCGTGCGGACAAGCTCACCGCTGCGCTGAAAGCGTGCCACAAAGACAAGAACAAGAACAAGCTGGCCGCCTGCGAGCGCACTGCCCGCAAGAAGTACGGGCCCGTCAAAAAGAAAGCCAAGAAGAAGTAGGCCGCTTGGCTATAGCCCGGGTGAGGATGCGAGGTGGCGTGTGACCTGAGCGCCGGAGTGAGGCAGCCACGCACCCGAGGGCACGGGCAGTGATCAGTGTGGCGCAAGTGGGCAACAGCTCTCGGCCAACCGTGAAACGAAACGCAGTTACCCTAGCTACAGCGATCTGGACGCGAGCGAGTAGCTTGCCTGCTCTTCGACGAACCCTGCGATCAGCCCGGCCAGCCGCTCGGGCTGATCCTCGGGTATGAACGCGCGGCTGTCCGCGATCTGCTCGAGGCGTGCGCCGGGGACGATCGCCGCCAGTCGCTCGGCGAAACGCAGCGGGAACACGAGATCATCCGGCGCCCAGGCAAGCAGCAGGGGCAGTGGACGCTCTCGCAGGGCGTCGGCAGCGCGCAGCGTGTCGCGTTTGTCGATCGCCTTCAGGATCGCGATCACGTCGGCGCGGATCGCGCGCTCGCGCAGCGGCGCGACCCACGCTGCCATCAGCTCGTCGGGGATCGGTCGATGGGTGAGCATCCCGAAGCCCAGGTTGGAGCGGAGAATGCGCGCGGAGCGCATCAGCTGGGCGATCAGCCGGTAGGCGCCGGGCACGTATGCGAGCAGCTGCAGTGGGCGCAGCATCGGCGGCAGGAAGTTCTCGAGGCAGTCGCAGTTGGTCAGCACAAGCCCGCTCAAGCGCTCGCGGCGCTCGGCGGCGAGGATCTGCGAGATCGCGCCACCGGTGTCGTTGGCGACGATCGTCACGCGCTCGAGCTCGAGCGCGTCGAGGAAGTCGGCGATCAGGTGCGCGATGCCGCGCGGTGAGCGGTCGCTCGCCGGAGTGAGCGGCGTGTGGTGAGAGCCGAGCGGCCAGTCGGGAACGATGCAGCGGTGCGCGTCTTGGAGGGCAGGCGTCACCTTGCGCCACAGGCGCCCGTCGACGAGCAGCCCGTGGACGAACACGAGCGGGTCGCCATGACCGTCGTCGCGGTAGTGGATCGTGCCCTGCTCGAGCGTGATGCTCTTGTCCATCGTCCTCGGTCTCCTCTATCGTCGCTGAATTACATACAGACTGCCCGTAACTTACATACACACTGCATGAATGTCAATCGACAGACGGCGCGTTCGGCTTCGACGCGCGCAAAGCTGATCGGTGCGGCGCGCGCGCTGTTTGCGCGCCGCGGCTATGCCGACGTTGCCACCGAGGAGATCGTGCGGAGGGCGGGCGTCACCAGAGGCGCGCTCTATCACCAGTTTCCCGCCAAGCAGGACCTGTTCCTCGCGGTCTACGAGCAGGTCGAGCAGGAGCTCACCGAAAGCGTCGGTGGCCTGCTCGGTGTGCAGGCGAGCCCGTTCGCGGCGATGCGCGCCGGCATCAGGGTTTTCCTGGAGGCGTGCCGTGCCCCGGACGTGCAGCGGATCGTGCTGATCGACGGTCCAGCAGTGCTCGGCTGGGAGCGCTGGCGCGAGGTCGCCGAGCGCCACGGTCTCGGTCTGATGGAAGCCGTGATCGGCGCCGCGATCGAGGCAGGCGAGATCGAGCCGCTCGCGATCGGTCCGCTCGCTCACCTGTTGATGGGTGCGCTCGACGAGGCGGCGCTGCTGGTCGTGCGCGACCCCGATGCGACCGACGCGGTCGCATCGACGTTCGAGCGCCTGATCGACGGACTGCAGACAGCGCGCTAGCCCCGCGCGTTCAGGGCCCGTCGTCGTATGCACGCGCCTGACCATTCAGCTTGTAGGTGATGCTCGCGGCCCCCCACGGCGGGCCACCGCCGGGTTCGGGCGCCGTGAGCGGCAACAGCCGCACGGTTCGGCTGACTAGTCCGCCCCCGCGCCGTGGCCCCGAGAGACTTCCGGCCGGTTCGGTGGGCGCTCCCGCACGCACCACGCCGGTGGCCACGAGCGCGCAGGCGGTCAGAATCAGCACAGTCGGGATCGCGAGCCTCAGCTGCCGCAGCCGAGCGCGCGCGGCGCGGCGCGGCGCGGCGCGGCGCCTCGCGCCGGCGGCTGTGAAGTCGCTGGGCGCGCTGTCGCTGGGCGTAGCCGCGATCAGCTGCCACAGACGGTCGCGCTCGGTGTCATCCGCCACTGTGTGCCTAGCTGGATCGGCGGCGCGGAGCCTGGCCATCATGTCGCTCGAGCGGGGCTTCATTGCAGCGACCTTGCTGCTCGCGTGATGTCGATCGCGGTCGGCTGCTCGCCCACGAGCGCGCGCTCGAGCTTGCGTCGCGCGCGGTGCACGCGCACTGTGAGCGCACCGGTGCTGCAGCCCATCACTGTGGCGGCCATTCGGTGATCGAGCCCGTCCCAGGCCACGAGCGTCAAGGCTTCGCGGTCGCGCGCACTGAGCGTTGCCAGCGCTGCCGCGACATCCCGGTCGCTGTCGCTGAGACGCTGCTCAGGGCTCAGTCCCTGCCCTGGCGCGGGGCGCTCGACGCTCAGCCGTTCGCGCAGAGCATCGCGCCGAGCGCCGCTCCGTCGTTGGTTGGCAGCGGTGCGTCGCGCGATCCCGAGCAGCCACGGCAGGGGCTCGCCGCGGAGCTCTCCATAACGTCGCCACGCCGTCAGGAACGTGTCCGCGACGACGTCCTGAACGCCCTCCGCCGCGACCCGCCGCGCCGTGTAGCGAAGGACTGCCGCATAGCAGTCCCGATAGACGCGCTCGAACTGCTCGCGAGACTCGCTCACACGACCCTATTGTCCGGCTCAGGGCCCGATATTACATCGAGCCACGCGAGCGCTCGTCCTCTGCTCGATGGCGAGACGCGTTTGCCTCCGCCTGGCTGCGAGCCTCGCTGTCGGATGCTTGGCGTCTGGCCTCGTTGACGACGGCCTGCTCGCGTGCCGCACTGTCGGATGCTTGGCGGCGCGCCTCGTTCGCGTCGGCCTGGCTGTCTGCCTGGCTTTCCGACGCCTTGCGCCGCGCCTCGTTCTCAGCTCCGAAGTCGGATTCGTCGCGTCCTGACCCGCGACTCTGCTCCGTGCTCGTGCCGGCCGCTGCGCCTCGTCCGAACAGCCTGGATATTTTTGACATCAGGCATCCAGTCTAGACGGAGCGGTGGGCCAGCAAAACCTTTGTGATGAAAGCGCGGATCGGACGTAGTTAGGTTGATGAGCAAATCGGCGCCCTTGCCTGACGATCGCTCGCGTGTTCTCGACGAGCACGCCTTTGAAGCGCTGTTCCGCGAGTGCGCGCAGGACGTGCACGCGTATGCGATCTCGCTGCTTGGCGACCGCGCGGCGGCGGAGGACGTGACGGCGCTGGCGTTCGAGCGTCTGTATCGCGCGCGCAGACGCCTGGACGAGCGCCGTGGCACGCCGCGTGCGTGGCTGTTCGCGATTGCGCGCAATGCCGCGCTGGACGAGCTGCGCCGGCGCCGGCGCGGTCCTCAACACGAGCTGGATCACGAGCGTGTGACGCAGGGCGACGCGAGCACGGAGCTCGAGCGCTCGGAGCGCCGCGACACCGTGCGCAGCGCGCTCGCTGCGCTGCCTTTGCGCGAGCGTGAGCTGGTGTTGCTGAAGTTCCACGGTCAGCTCTCGAACGTGGAGCTTGGGCGTGCGATGGGCATCAGCGAGTCCAATGCCGGCACGCGGCTGCACCGCGCGCTCACCCGACTGCGCGAGTGCTGCGCGGATCTCGACCGTAAGGAGGTCGCATGAAGATCATCGCCTTTCCTGGCGGCGAGAGCTCGCCCCCCGATGAGACGTGGCTGGCCGAGCTCGACGCTGCGCTAAGTGGCGAGGGCGAAGGGCCTGCAGCCGACTCGTGGCGCGAGCTGCGCGACGACGTACGCTCGTTGGCGTCCCCGGCTTCTGCGGAGCTCATGGAGCGGTTGGAGCGCGAGTTTGCGAGCCCGCAGCACGACTCCGCGCAGCCGTCTCGCCGCCGCGCGTGGCTGCATGTCCCTGCGTCGCTGCGTGTTCCCGCGTCGCTGCCTGTTCCCGCGTGGCTGCGTGGTCCCGCGTGGATGCGCGCTCCTACATCGCTGCGCGCTCCCGCCCGGCTGCGTGCGCTCAACTCGCTGCGTGCGCTCGGGCGCCCCCAGCTGGCTGGCGCTGTTTCGGTTGTGGCGGCGCTGGTGGTGGCGGTGATCGTCGTCGGCGGCGGTGGCTCGAGCTCGCCGGGACGAGCCGGCGTGGCCCAGCCGGCCACGGCTGGGCCGGTGCGCTCGGAACCGGCCGTGGCCAAGGCGCCGGCCGAGCCGTCGAAAGGCGCTGCCGAACCGGCCAGGGAAGATCTCGGACCCTCGAACGGCCCTACCGCGCAGGCGTCGGGGGCGACGTCGTCCGCCGCGTCGTCGGCCGCGTCGGGTGCGGCCCCGGGTCGGGTGCAGCAGCTGGCGGCCTCGATCAGCTTGAGCGCGAGCCCGACGAGCGTGCAGGCGGTCTCGGATGGCGTGTCCCAGCTGGCGGTGCGCGACGAAGGCTTTGTGGCGAGCTCGCACGTGCAGGTACAGCAGCACGGCGCGAGCGAAGCGACGCTGACGCTGAGGCTGCCGAGCGCGCGGCTGAGCGCTGCGCTGGCGGCGATCGGACGGCTGGCGCAGGTGAGCTCTGAGAGCCAGTCGCTGCAAGACATCACGAGCACCTATGACGCCGCCCGTCAGCGTTTGTCCGACGCCAGAGCCGAGCGCGCGGCGCTGCTCAGGGCGCTGGCTGCGGCGACGACGGAAGGCCAGATCGACAGCCTGCGCGAACGCTTGGCGCAGGCGCGCGGGGCGATCCTCCAGGATCAGTCCTCGTTGAACGCCGTTTCGCGGCGCGCGAGCACCGCGGAAGTCGAAGTGACTGTGCTCGGCAGCTCGACGGCGGGCAGCGAAGGCTTGACGTTTCACCGCGGGCTGCACGACGCGGGGCGCGTGCTCACGGTCGCGGCGATCGTGCTGCTGATCGCGCTGGCCGTGCTCGTACCGCTTGCGCTCGTGCTCGTCGCGCTCATGGGTGCTCATCGGGCGTGGCGACGCCTTTCGCGCGAGCGGGCGCTGCGCTGATGCGATAGATCGTGCCGGTTGCCCAGTCGCCGACGAGCAGCGAGTGCTCGGGCGCGAGCGTGATCGCGAGCGGGTTCGCGATGCCTGTGATGAACGGCGTGATGGTGCCGTGGTAGCCGGAGCTCGTGCGCTGCAACGCGACGCGACGCACCTTTGCGACGTTCCACTCAGGCACGATTGCAGATGTGCCGATGCTCGCGCCGAGCTGGCCGGTGACGATCGCGACGCCGCCGACGGCCGCGTGCTTGTCGAGCACGGCTGTCGGCGCGGGCACGCCGGCGCAGGCGCTGCCGCCCTGCCCGTGGCATTCGGGGAAGCGCCAGTCCTGGCCTTCTGCGACGAGCGCCAGCCAGTCGCCGGGCGTCTGCGCGCCGAGGTTGTCCTGCTGGTCCATCGTCACGAACAGCTCGCTCGTGCCGGGGAGGTAGCTGAGGCCGAACGGCGCGCGGATGCGGCTGGCGTAGAGGCGCAGGTCGCTGCCGTCGGGTCGGAACGAGACGATCGACCCGGAGTACTTGGAGGCTGGCCTGCAGTGGTCGCAGCTGGCGGTGATGCCCATTACAAAGCGGCCATCGGCTGCCATCGCGAGCAGGTTGTTCTCGCCGCCGGCGACGGGGCCGGCAAGGATCTCGCGGTGCTGGGCGAAGCGCTTGCCGTTGAAGTCGCTGTACTCGTCGACGCGCCCTACCGAGGCGACGTACAGCCGGCCTTGATACCAGGCGAGGCCGAGCGGGTCGTCGAGCCCGGAGACGACCTCGAGCGGCGGCGCTCCTTCCTTCGCGATCATGTACACGCCGTCGTCGCCGTGTGTTTCCAGCCCGGCGGCGCTCACCCACAACCGTCCTTGCGCGTCGAACGCGAACCCCGCGGTGGTGCGCGGCCCTTTGGCGTAGACGCTGGCGTGCAGGCCTGCGGGTCCTTGGAGGCCGGCGCCGATCGAGACGAGGGGCGAGCCGGTGCTCTTGCTGGAGGCGCTGCTGCTGCTGCTCCCGCCGCCGCTGGAGCCGCAGCCGGCGAGCGCGAAGCAGCCGGCGAGCATCAGCCAGCGCCCCCGCGCCAGCCGACCGCTCCGCGCACGGCCGCCTGCCGCCGCCGCGACCGTCAACGGACGGACGCGGGCGGCGGGCCTGCACGCGGCGTTTTCAGCTGGGGACAGCGCCCGAGCTGGGTTCTGGGCCCGAGTAGGCGCCGCCGGTGGAGCCGGAGCCGGAACCTGCTCCGGAGCCCATGTTCGGGCAGTTGCCCTTCGTCGGCGTGCCGGGTGTCTGCGAGGGCGCCGGCGTGCTCTTTGTGGGAGCAGGTGTGCTCGGCGTGGAGCTCGTCGGTGCCGCTGAGGCCCCGGCGATCCCGGCTGCGGCGCCGCCGACGGCGAGCGTGCCGGAGACGATCGCGACCTTGAGCGTCTTGGGGATGTGCATTGGGTGAGCCTCCAGTGATGGCTGCGTAACTGCTTTGCACCGGCTGGTGCTGCGCACCATTATGCGCGCCCAACCTAAGCACGCACGCAGGTCGTGTGTAGGAGCTGTATAAGAGCGCGATGGGGGACGGCTGTGATCATGCATCGATCGCACGGCGAGAGCTCGCGCGGGCGGGCGGCTGACGGTGTCGAACCTCGACCGTCTGTTGCACCGTGTGCCCGAACGCTCGGGCGCAGCCACGCACCGCCAGCTGACGATCTTCGTGCGGCGTATTGCGCTGCTCGGCTTGACGGCAGCGTGGCTGTTGTTCCTGGGCGCGATCGGCCTGGTGCTGACCGAGGGCGTCGGGCTGTGGTACGGATTTCGCTGGGCGCTCGACACGGCTGCGACGGTCGGCGGCTTCCCGCAGCCCCACACCGTAGGCGGGCAGGTCATCGATGTTCTGCTGATCGTGCTGGGCGTCGGTACGCTCTTCTACGCGCTTGCGACGGTCACCGAGTTCTTTGTGGCTGGGCATGTCGGTGACTTGCTCGCTGCACGTCGAATGCAGAAGATGATCGACTCGCTTACCGACCACCACATCATCTGCGGCTTCGGCCGCGTCGGTCGCCAGGTCGAGCGCGACCTGCGCGCGGCGCGCGCCACCTATGTGGTCGTGGACGCGGACAACAAGAACCGCCATCGCGCAGAGGGGCTGGGCATCAGCTTCATCGAGGGCGACGCCTCTGACGACGTCGTGTTGATGCAGGCTGGCATCGCGCGCGCTCGCTCGATCATCGCGTGCGCGGACTCCGACGCCAACAACGTTTTCATCACGCTGACCGCGCGCGAGCTGCGCGCTGACATCCCGATCGTTGCGCGCGCCGCGATCGAGGACACTGAGAAGAAGCTCAAGCGGGCGGGAGCGGACCGCGTCATCTCTCCGTACAAGGCGAGCGGCACGGAGATGGCGAGGCTGGCGCTGCACCCGCAGCTGAGCGGCGTGGTGGATGTCGACGCCGAATACCGCATGGCGGAGATTCCGGTGAGCGACGGTTGCGAGGGGCTGGGACAGACCGTCGGCGACATCCGCGGCGGCTCGATGATCGTCGGCCTGCGCCGCGGTGCGGACTTCCAGCCCCAGCCGCCGGCGGAGACCGCGCTGCTGTCCGGCGACGTGATCCTGGCGATGGGCACGCCGAGCACCCTCGATCGGCTCGAGGACCTGTTGCAGCCCGCAGCCAGGTAAGCCGTGACCAGGACCGCGCTTCCCGGCGCCCGCTCCGAGCGAAGGCAATAGGGTGCGACGCATGCGCGCCCACCACGTTCACATCGAGCACGACTTCGGCAAGCCGCCCGAGCGCATCTTCGCGTTCCTGGCCGAGCACGAGAACCTTGCGGAGGTGTTCGGGGCGAAGATCACGCGCCTGCACGACGGCGAGGACGGGCAGCGCAACGGCGTTGGCTCGATCAGGAAGCTCAAAATCGGGCCGCTGGCGCCGTTCGAGGAGACGGTCACCGAGTTCGTGCCCTCCGAGCGCATCGTCTATCGCATAACCAAGGGCAGCCCGCTGCGCGGCCACGTCGGCGTGATGGAGCTCGCGCCCATACCCGCTGGAACGCGCTTCGTCTACGACATTCGACTCGCCTCGCCGATCCCCGGTCTGGCTCTGCTCGTGCGCGCGATGCTGACGCGCTCGATCAAGCGGTCGCTGCCCAAAGTCGAGCGCGACGCCTGAGCCGCCGGGTCGCAGCCGGCCAGCGGGGTCGCAGTTGCCCGCGGCCGGCTGGCCGACCGGCGTCTCACGTGCCGGTCGTAATCACCATCCGGAAGCGCGCGTCGCCGCTCATCATCCGCTCGTAGGCCGCTTCAGCCTGCTCGAGCGGGTACGTCTCGATCATCGGTCGCACGCCTGATAGGACGCTGAACTCGAGCGTGTCCTCGGAATCGCCCGAGTGCCCAGACGCGTGACCGGCGATCGTTTTGTCGCCGCCGATCAGCATCACGGGCGGGATCTGCATCGGTTCCATCGAGGCCCCCACGACCACGAGCTTCCCGCGTACGCCGAGGCCGCCGAGCACCGCGGTCACGGCGGGGGCATTGGTGATCGTCGAGAGGATCACCTTGGCGCCGCCGAGCTTGCTCAGCTCCGCGGCGGGGTCCTGGGCGGTGCTGTCGATGTAGTGGCGGGCGCCGAGCTCGAGCGCCAGCTCCTGCTTGGCGGTGCCGCGAGCGATCGCGACGGTGTTGAAGCCGAGCTTGGCAGCGAACTGCACGCCGAGATGCCCGAGCCCGCCGACGCCGAGGATTGCGACGAGGTCTCCTGCGTGGGCGCCGCAGTGGCGTAGTGCGTTGTAGGTCGTGATGCCCGCGCACAGGAGCGGCGCGGCCTCCGCGTCGGAGAGCTCGTCGGGAATCGAGGCCAGTGCGCTGGCTTTGACGAGGACGTAGTCGGCGTAGCCGCCGTCGGTCGTGATGCCGGGGATCTCCATATTGGCGCAGTTGAGGAGATCGCCGCGGCGGCACTGGCGGCAGTAGCCGCAGTTGCCACCGAACCAGCCGACGCCGACGCGCTGGCCGAGCTGCCAGCCCTTGACGCCGTCGCCCAGCGCCGCCACCTCGCCTGCGATCTCGTGGCCGGGGACATGTGGCCAGGAGATGCCTGGGAAGCCACCAGTTTTCGCGAACGAGTCGCTGTGGCAGATACCGCACGCGTGCACCCGCACGAGCGCCTCGCCAGCGCTAGGCGTCGGCACTTCGCGCTGCACCAGCTCGAACGGGCCTCCCTGCTCGCTCACCTGTACGGCTCTCATGCTCGCCATCTGATCTCCTCGCTTGGCCGCTCGCTCGACACTCACCCTAGCTCGGCCACCGCGACCATCCCCTTTGGCGCCTATCGTGCCGTGTTCGATGTCTGCCGCTCCGTTCTCCGCCACCCTTGCCCGCGATGAGGCGGTCCTGCGCTTCCCCTATGACGAGGCCCTGCGCCAGCTGCTGCGGGCGATCCCGGGTCGTCGCTGGGACCCCGATGAGCGCGCTTGGTGCATCCCGCTGGGGCCTGACCAGGCCGAGGCGCTGACGCATCTGTTCGCGGCACTGACGCATGAGCCGGATGTCAGCGAGGAGCTTGATCGCACGATCCGCCGCCGGCGAGCCAAGCGTCGTCGCGATGAGTGCTTGGTGGAGCTCGCGCGGCCGGACCAGGACTGGTGGCTGAGCTTCGCCACCGACGGCGCGATCGAGTCCGTCGAGAGCCTGCTGGAGCACCCGGATGCTCGCGAGCTGCCCGCGATCGGGCGCGCGGTGGTGCCGCTCGATGACCGCGCGACGGTGATGCTGGCGGCGCTCGACAGGCCAAACGCAAGGCTGCGGCTGAGCGAGGAAGCGCGCCGCGCTGTGCGGGCTCGAGGCGAGCAGGAGGCTCAGCGGCTCGCGGGCGGCGGCGGCGTGCGCGCCGAGCGTCCTGTGCGGCCGAGCTACGACGTCGAGTTTCGCCGTGACCGCCGCGGCGAGCACTGGATCCTGATCGCGCCCGAGCGCGCGCAGCTGGCGCGCGTGCTCGCGGCCCGCGCGAGCCTGCGCGCGCTCGACGGCCCGCTCGGCACGCTCGGCCTCGCGGCGGTCGAGCACGACGCGCAGGCGCTGGCGGAGCTGCTGGAGCACGTCGAGGACGTGAGCGTCGATCCGCGCGTGACGGCGTGGCTGAAGCGCGCGACCACGTGGCGCGGCAACGTCGAGGTAGGCGGCCCGACCGCCCCGAGCGAGCAGCCCGTGTTCCTGCTGCTGGGCGACGACAGGCGCCTGCCGCGCGCGCTGCGCGAGCGGGCGACCGCTGTTCCCGGTGGCGTGTCGGTGGCGCTCACGCTCGAGTCGTGGGAGCTGATGCGCGGTCTCGACGCTTGGATCAGCCCTGCGGCCAAACGCTGCATCGCGGCGATCGAGGACGATCGTCCGGCGCCGCCGGCGGTGCTCGAACGCTCGAGCGTGCACGAGGACGAGACGTTCGTGCTCGCAGCGGGCCATGACCCTGCTCGGGTGCAGCAGTTCGCGGCGCTGCGCGGCGCGCTGGCGCCGGCGGGGCGGCGCGCTGGCGCGAGCGAGCACGCGCAGCTGCCGGCGCTGCGCGCCGACCCGTTCTGCGTGCCGCAGCTGGACGCGTTCCTGGCCGACGGCGAGGTGTGGGTCGAGCCGGATGCGCTCGAGCTGCTGCAGGAGATTCGCGAGCAGCACGCGCACGCCGCTGGGCTCGTCGCGCTGTCGAGCGCCACCGATGCGTCGCTGCACATCGCTGGTCTCGGTGGCGAGCTGAAGCCGTTCCAGCGCGCGGGCGTCAGCTATCTGCTCGAGCGCCGGCGCGCGTTCCTCGCCGACGAGCAGGGCCTCGGCAAGACGATCGAGGCGCTCGCCGCAGTCGAGGCCGCCGGCTCCTACCCCGCGGTGGTGGTGTGTCCGGCGAGCCTCAAGCTCAACTGGCTGCGCGAGCTCGAGCGCTGGCTGGCGCACCGCAGCGCGCGAGCGCTGTCGGGCACCGGCCGCGGCGCCGTCGAGCAGGAGCCGCCTGCGGACATCACGGTCGTCAACTACGACATCGTGGCTGCGCGCCTGAGCGAGCTGTGCGCGCTAGCGCCGCAGGCGCTCGTGCTGGACGAGTCGCACTACTGCAAGAACGCGGCCGCCAAGCGCACGCAGGCGGTGCAGCGCCTGTCGGCGGTGGTGCCGCGCGACGGTCTCGTGCTCGCGCTCAGCGGCACGCCGATCACCAACCGCCCGGCGGAGCTGATCTCGCAGCTGCGCATCCTCGGGCGCCTCGATGACTTCGGCTCTGGCGTGCGCTTCGGCCAGCGCTTCCGCGGCGCGGACGCGCATCTGCGCCTGCACTGGCATCTGCGCGCGCGCTGCTTCGTGCGCCGCCTGAAGGCGGACGTGCTGCCGCAGCTGCCGGCGAAGACGCGCGCGATCGTGCCGGTGGAGCTCGACAACGAGACCGAGTACCGGCTCGCCGAGCGCGACCTCGTGGCGTGGCTTCGCAGCCAGCCGCTCGACCTGCACGAGCTCGACGCGAGGGTCGCAGCGGCGCTGCGCGCGGAGCGCCTGGTGCGCTGCAACGCGCTGAAGCTGCTCGCCGCGCGCGGCAAGCTGCATGCGGCGCTGGCATGGATCCACGACTTCTGCTCCTCGGGCGAGCGACTGGTCGTGTTCGCCGGCCACAAGGAGGTGCAGCGGGCGGTGCTCGCGCGCTTCCCGAGCGCGCTGCACATCCTCGGCGAGGACAGCGCCACGGCCAGGGACGCGGCGCTGCAGGCCTTCCAGGCGCCCGACGCCAGCGAGGCGAACCAGCTGATCGTCTGCTCGATCGAGGTCGCCGGTCACGGCCTGACGCTGACGCGTTCCTCGAGCGTCGCGTTCCTCGAGCTCGACTGGACGCCAGCCAAGCACGACCAGGCCGAGGATCGCTGCCACCGCATCGGCCAGCAGGACGCGGTCAACGCCTACTACCTGCTAGCGGCGGGCACGATCGACGAGACGATCTCGACGCTGCTCGAGCGCAAGCGCGCCGTGATCGGCGCTGTCACCGACGGCCTCGAGCAGGACGAGGAGGGCGTGCTCGACGCGCTCGTGCGCGAGCTCCGCGCGACGCCCGTACGGCACCTGCGCGCTGTCGCCTGACGTCAGGGGCTGGGCGTCGGTCAGGGGTGGACTTCGAGCGCGTCCATGATCTCGCCATAGTGCGCGACCGCTCGAGCTTCGCCTTCGGTGATCAGCGATTCGAGCGGTTCGCAGCGACGCGCGAGCGCTTCTGTGCCGAGCTCTCATACGCGCCAGCTTTGCGGCAGATACCCAAGCGCGACCCATGCGGGCATGAACTTGGCGACGAACGCGACGGTGCTCGCGGGCAGCGTGTGAAAGCCGTCGGCGGCCCACGCTTTCACTTCGGCGCACACGTTTGGCGCGCTCAGGCTCAGCATCGTCTTCAGTCGCCGGCGTAGGCGCGCACGGCGCTCGTCAAAGCGTGGTTGCTCCAGTGAGGCCGGCGACCGCGCGGATGTACGCCCTGATCGCTTGCAGGTCGGGCTGCGCCGCGCCGATCACCATCGCTCCGATCACCTCGTCGCTCATCTGCGTCGATTCGGGGTTCTGCGGAGAGCCCGCCGCCGCGAGCGGGCATTCCCGCTCGACCGTGGCCAGGACGCTGCAGCGGAGCCGCTTCGGAGGCCGCGAGGTGGGATCTCGCGACGCGCACCAGCGCGTAGTTGGCCTGCAGGTAGCCTGCGTGGCGACTGCGTTCCCGGAGGCCGCCAGCGCCGCCGGCGGCACGCCGGCAAGTCCCGCCACGATCGCCAGCAGGGGAACTACGGTTCTGCCCTTCATCGCACAGCCTCCCTCATCGCACAGCCTCCCTCGTCGAACAGAGCGTACGCCATGTGCGCCGCGCGGGCGCCACGAAGAACTTGGTAAGGATGCGCCTCGCGCTGAGCATCGCCGCGGTCGCTGAGGGGTTCCCCGATATTGTCTGGCCCCGGAAAGGCCTTCCCTGTCGGACCCTGGGAGGTCCGCGGCAGGATGGGCATCGTTCGTTCCAAAGACGCCGGCCGCGAGCGCAGCCGGCGTCTTGCAGTCGGTCACAAGTGCACAACAGACGCTACGGATACATCCTGCCGGTCGTGGCCTCGGTGTCGATCGTGGCCACGACCGTGAGCGGCTGTGGGAGCGCGACCCGCACGGCGAGCGCAACCTCGCCCGCCTGTCTGCCGGCGACGCTCGAGCACAGCGCGACGCTGCCCGGCACCGACGTCGAGGTCTCGCCCGAGCCGGAATCCGGCACGGCCAACCCAGACACTCAGATCAGCTTCCTCGGCACGAGCGCCGCGAGCATCCGCGAAGTCTCGGTCGTCGGCTCGAAGTCCGGCAGCCACGGCGGCCATGTCGCGCCCTACTCGCAGGGCGACGGCGCCAGCTTCGTTCCCGACAAGCCGTTCGACGCCGGCGAGCGGGTGGCCGTGCACGCCGCGCTCGGCGCCAGGCAGCGTCGCCTTCGACTTTCGCGTCGACACCCCCTATTCCGACGGCCGGCGCCTCGAGTTCGGCAACCCGCGAGCGGCGCCGGCCGACTACCAGAGCTTCGACACGATGCCCGGCGTGCAGGCCCCGATCCTGAGCGTCACCGTGCCCGACCGCGACCCGTCGGCCGGGGACATCCTCACCACCAACGGGCCCGGTCCGGGTCAGTACGGGCCGCTGATCTACACGCCGCAGGGACAGCTGGTCTGGTTCGAGAAGCTCCCGGCGGGGGAAACGGCCGAGGATCTGAACGAGCAGACCTACGAAGGCCAGCGCGAGCTGACGTGGTGGCGGGGCCGCGTGCTCGTCGCTGGGCTTCGGCCAGGGCGAAGACCTGGTGATGAGCTCCGGCTACCAGACGATCGCACGGGTCCACGGCGGCAACGGCCTGAAGGCCGACCTGCACGAGTTCCAGATCGCCCCCCACGACGTCGCCTACATCACGGCGTACAACCCGATCCGCTGCAACCTGACGGCGGTGAAAGGCGCCTCCGACGGCGCGATCGTCGACACGGCGATCCAGGAGATCGACATGAAGACCGGTCTCGTGCGCTGGGAATGGCACAGCCTCGACCACGTCCCCGCCGAGCAGTCCGAGACCGAAGCGTCGAAGACGACGACACCGTGGGACTGGTTTCACCTCAACTCGATCGACCCCGAGCCCGACGGGGATGTGTTCATCTCCGCGCGCAGCACCTGGGCCGGCTACCAGCTGGAAGGCGCCACCGGCAAGATCCTCTGGCGCCTGGGCGGCCTCAAGAGCTCCTTCAAGATGGGGCCCGGAACCGAAACGGCCTGGCAGCACGACGGGCGCATCCTCGCAAACGGCGAGGTCACCTTCTTCGACGACGGCTCGAACCCGCCGATCCACTCCCAGTCGCGCGCGCGTGCGTATTTCACTTGACTTCGAGACCCACGAAGCGCGCCTCGTATCGGCTTACACGCACACCAACCCGCCGCTGCTCGCGGCGAGCCAGGGCAACATGCAGACGCTGGCTGACGGCAACACGGTCGTCGGCTACGGCGGCGTGCCGGCGATCAGCGAGTACGCGAACGACGGCGCGCTGCTGTTCGACGCCAACCTGCCGTTCGACATGTCCTTCTACCGCGCCTTTCGCTTCGCTTGGAGCGCCCGCCCGCAGACCCCCCCGGTCGTGGTCGCCAACCTCAACAACACCGCTGAAGAGACGATCGTGCACATGAGCTGGAACGGCGCCACCGGCGTGTCCTCGTGGCGCGTGCTCGCGGGCAAGCGCAGCGGGCCGCTCACGGCGCAGGCGACGATCCCGGCCAGCGGCTTTGAAAGCTCGACGACGCTGCCGACGAAGTACCCCCGCGTCGCGGTGCAGGCGCTCGACTCCGCCGGGCGCGTGCTCGGCACCTCGCAAACCGTCAAGGTGATCAGCTACGCCGCCTCGCTGCCCGCCTCTGGAGGCTCAAGATGAGCCTCAGTAGGCAGGCTTTCGAGAACGAGCCTCAGTAGGCTGGTTTCGAGGTGTGCTTGTGCGTCGTCGTCGGGCTGCTCGTCGTCTGCTTGGTGGAGGATGAGCTCGTTTCTTTGCCGCCGCACGCAGCCAGTGCAACCGTGGCGGCGAGGGCTGCCACTAGCGTTAGCATGGCGGTCAGTGGCGTTCTTGTCATCGTCCTGGCTCCAGTTGTCATTCTCGTGTGACGGGTTCGGGCGCTCACCCTACCAGGCGCTCACAGCTGCGATCGCAGGTTCCAGGTGCGATCGCAGGCTCCGTCGGCCCGCGGCCGCTTGCGCCGGCCTGCGGCCGGCTTCCTCACCCCTGCGATCGATGCGGCCGGCTTCGTCATCCCCGCGATCGAGTCTCGCGTGAGCGTCGAGGCAACGGCGAGCCCCGGAGTGACACAGGCACCGGCGCACGAGAGCGGGCGCGGCGCGCCGTCGAGGTGGCTCCTGGTTGTCTGCTGCGTAGCGCAGTTCATGGTCATCCTCGACCTGAGCATCGTAAACGTCGCGTTGCCCTCGATTCAGTCGAGCCTTGGCTTCTCGGCGCCGGAACTGCAGTGGATCGTCGACGCCTACTCGATCACGTTCGCGGGCTTCCTGATGTTCGGCGGCCGCGCGGCCGATCATTTCGGCCAGCGCCGCACGTTCGTCGTGGCGCTGGCGCTGTTCGCGCTCGCCTCGCTCGCGGGCGGCCTGGCGCCGGATCGCGGGTTGCTCGTCGCGGCGCGCGCGGCGCAGGGTCTCGGCGGCGCTCTGATGGCGGCGTGCTCGCTGGCGATCATCACTTCGTCGTTCGCGCCCGGCGCGCAGCTCAACCGCGCGATCGGCACGTGGGCGGCGATGAACGGGCTCGGCGGCGCCGCGGGGATGCTGTTCGGCGGGATCATCACGCAGGAGCTCAGTTGGCGCTGGGTGCTGTTGATCAACCCACCGATCGGGATCGCCGGTGCGCTCGTGGCCTACGCGGTCGTCAGCGAGCGTCGCCGCGCGCCGGGGCGCAGCTTCGACCTCGCCGGCGCGCTGACGTTGACGATCGGGCAGATCGTGCTGGTGTTCGGCATCGTCGAAGCGGGCCTCGCTGGCCTGGGCACGCTGGCCGCGCTCGGCCCGATCGTCGTGGGCCTGATCCTGCTCGTGGTGTTCGGCGTGATCGAGGTGCGCTTCGCCTCAGAACCGCTGATCCCGTTCAAGGAGCTGACCAAGCCGCTGCAGATCGCCAACAACATCGTGCTGCTGTTCAGCGCGTCGCTGTTCCCGATGTGGTTCGTGAGCTCGCTGTACCTGCAGCAGGTGCTGTACCTTTCGCCGCTGCACACCGGCTTGATCTTCCTGCCGATGACGTTGATGATCATGCTGGTCGCCTCGCGCGCCGGCAAGCTCGTCAGTCACTTCGGCGTGCGCGCGGTGCTCGGCGGCGGGCTCGTGCTGCTGACCGCCGGGATGCTGCTGCTCGCGAAAGTCGGCTCCAGCGGCAGCCCGATCGTGTACATCATGATCCCCGGGCTGCTCACCGCGGCGGGGATCGCGATGTCGATCGTGCCCTCGACGATCGCCGCCACGCAGGGCGCCAAGGAGGGGCAGGCCGGCCTTGCCTCGGGCCTCGTCAACACCTCACGTCAGATCGGCGGTGGGCTGGGCCTGGCGATTCTCGTGACGCTCGCGACCTCACGCAGCAGCCATCTGATCGGCACCGGTCACGGCGTGGCGCAGTCGCTGACCGACGGCTTCCGGCTCGCGTATCTGATCGGCGGTGGCCTGGCCGGAGCGGCGGCGCTCGTCACCTTCACGGCGATGCGAAACCCAACGGGTGTGGTGCTGCCGGCGGCGCGGCGCCTGACGGTCGCGGTGCTGGTCGTCGTCGTCGGCTTCGTCGCGCTCGACACAGCGTTCGCCGGCTCCCACGGCGCACCCGTCGGCGCGTACACCACCAAGGGCGCATACAGCTTCGTCACCGAGCCGACGCTGCACCCGCCGATACTGCGCAAAAGCCGCGCGAGCGCCGTCGCTGAGCTGGCGCCCGGCTACATCTTCACCACCAACTTCTACAACCTCAACTACCCGCCGTTGGTCGGCCAGAGCGGGCCGTTGATCCTCGACGACAAGCTGCAGCCGGTGTGGTTCCGCCCGGTGCCGGAAAAGCTCGTCGCCTCCAACCTCAGCCTGCAGAGCTACGAAGGCAAGCCCGCGCTCGCCTGGTGGCAGGGGGTCGTCACGAGCACAGGCTCGACGGAAAGCGGCGAAGACGTCGTGGTCAACCAGCACTACCAGACGGTCGCGAGGATTCGCGGCAAGGACGGCTGGAAGCTAACGCTGCACGCGATCGATATCTCAAGCGATGACATCTGGGTCACGGCCAACAAGAACATCGCCAAGAACCTCTCGAGCTACGGCGGCGCCTACAACGGTGCGCTGATCGACTCGGCCGTCCAGGAGTACGACCTCAAGACCGGCCAGCTGCTGCGCACATGGGACGCGCTCAAGCACATCCCGCTGGGCGACTCGCGCGCAACGGTGCCCACCAACGGGTTCCCGTGGGACGCCTACCATGTCAACGCCATCGACCTCACGAGCAACGGAAGCTTCCTCGTCTCGATGCGCAACACCTGGGCGGCGTACATGGTCAACATCCGGACGGGCCAGATCGAATGGACCCTCGGCGGCAAGCACTCGAGCTTCAGGTTCGGCCGGGGAGCCGAATTCCAGTGGCAGCACGACGTGGCGCTAGGGGTGGGCGGGCATACCGGTCCTACGGTCACCGTGTTCGACGACCATTGCTGTCAGCTCACCGGCGGTGGCACGTCCGTCCCGCCCACCGGGCCGTCTCGCGGCCTCGTGCTCGAGCTGAACCGGAGCACGCATGTGGCCACGCTCGAGGCTCAGTACGGCGACCGCGAAGGCTTCAAGTCCGAATACATGGGCGACACGCAGCCGCTAGCGAACAGCAACACGTTCGTCGGCTGGGGATCGGCGCCGTACTTCACCGAGTACAGCGCCGCGGGCAAGCTGCTGTTGGAAGCGGAATTCCCCGGGAGCGACCTCAGCTATCGCACGATGGTGGAGCCGTGGGTGGGCCTGCCGCTCACCCCGCCCGCGGTGGCGACGCGCGAGCGGGGCAGCAGGACGACCGTGTACGCGAGCTGGAACGGCGCCACCCGGGTCGTCTCCTGGCGGGTGCTGGCGGGGTCCGCCACCGGTAGGCTGACCGCCGTGGCCACCACCGCGAAGTCCGGTTTCGAGACGGCGATCCCCGTGCCCCAGGGCTATGCGAGCTTCGACGTGCAGGCGCTCGACGGCGGCGGAGCAGTGATCGGAACTTCCCGTCGAGTCTCGGGTTCGACCCGATGATGGCCCCCGCCGCCACAACCCGATGATGACCCGCGCGACTGGTCTGCTCGCAGCGCTGACGGCCGTCGTCGGCCTGTGCGCGTGCGGCTCCACGGCGACAGTCAGCTCGGCGACGCTGACCGACACCGCGGCGCGCACCGCCTCGGCCAACCCGGTTGCCGTCTCGCCCGAGCCGGGCACCCCGGACGCCTCGCCCGCCACCCAGATCAGCTTCCTCGGCACCTCCGCGACGACGGTGTCGGACGTACGCGTGAAGGGGTCGCGCAGCGGCACGCATGCAGGCGTCCTGCGCGCGTACTCGACCGGGACGGGCGAGAGCTTCCTGCCGGCGCACGCGTTCGTCGCAGGCGAGCACGTGACGGTCACCGCGCAGGTGAGCAGTGGAGGCGCCACGCACTCGGCGAGCACGAGCTTCACGGTCGCGCACCAGGCGCCCGTCAGCCAGACGGAGTTCCCGATCAACCGGGGCAACTCCAGCGAAGTCCAGCACTACAGCAGCGCGCCGTCGCTGACGCCCTCGAGCGTCAAGATCACGACGCCCGCCAAGCCCGGCGCCGCGCCCGGCGATCTGTTGATGGCGCCCTACCAAGGCGAGGGCTCGCCGGGGCCGATGATCACCGACCAGAACGGCAACCTCGTGTGGTTCCACCCGCTGCCGGCCGGCGATGAGGCTACCAGCCTCAAAGTCCAGCAGTTCGACGGCAAGCCGGTGCTGACCTGGTGGCAGGGGCGCATCCTCGAGGTTGGCTTCGGGCAGGGCGAAGACGTGATCGCCAACACCGCCTACCAGCGGGTCGGCGCCGTGCACGCCGGCAACGGCTACCACGCCGACCTGCACGAATTCCGCCTGGAGCCGGAAGGCACCGCGTGGATCGACATGTTCGACCCGATCGAGATGAACCTGTCCCACTACGGTGGCCTGAGCGACGGCGTGATCACCGACTCGGTGATCCAGGAGATCGACGTGAAGACGGGCCTGGTGATGTGGGAATGGCACGCGCTCGGGCACATCCCGATCAGCGAATCCCACAACCCGGCGCCGAAAGCGTCCTACCCGTGGGACTACGTGCACATCAACTCGATCTCTCCGGGCCTCACGGGCCAGCAGGGAGGCGGCGCCGATCAGCTCGGGAACGTGCTTCTGTCCTCGCGCAACACCTGGACGCTGTACGACGTCGAGCTGCGCAGCGGCGCCGTCCGCTGGCGGCTGGGCGGCGATCACTCGAGCTTCAAGCTCGGCCCGGGCACGCGCACATACTGGCAGCATGACGCCGAATGGCAGCCGGGCGGTCTGATCTCGGTGTTCGACAACGGCGCGGACCCGGCGATGGAGAAGCAGTCGCGTGGGCTGATCCTCGACCCCAATCCTCAGACGCACACGGTCACGCTCGTCAAGCAGTTCACCAACCCCACGAAAACGCTGCTCGCGACCAGCCAGGGCAACATGCTGACGCTGCCCGGCGGCAACTGGCTGATGGGCTACGGCGGCCTGCCCAACTTCACCGAGTACGACTCCTCCGGGCATGTGCTGCTCGACGGCACGCTCGGCAAGAGCGTGCAGGACTTCAGGACCTACCTGTACCCATGGAGCGGGCAGGCGCCCGGCGTGCCGTCGGTGCTGGCGACGCCCGGCTCCAGCGGCACGATCGCGGTGTCCGTGAGCTGGAACGGCGCGACCGAAGTCGCCTCCTGGCGGGTGCTCGCCGGCGCCTCGGCGAGCGCGCTTGCCCCGGCGGCGACGGTCGCCAAGTCAGGCTTCCAGACGACGATCGCGACGCCCTCGGCGGGCCCGTACGTGCAGGTGCAGGCGCTCGGATCAGCGGGCAACGTGCTCGCCAGCTCGGCGACGGTCAAGGATTAGTGCCGCACCGGATCCGGCCGCTCGCGCGTGCTCGCGCGCTACTCGTCGGGCTGGCCTCGCTCGCGGCTGCTCGCGGGCGTCGCGGCGCTCGTGGCCGAGGCCGCGCTGCCGACGGCGCACACCGCATCCGAGCAGCCGACGAGCTCGCCCAGTTGTGTGCCGCTCGCACCTGAACGTCTCCGCGGCGCTGGCCGACGAACGCGTGACGGTCTCGCCCGAGCCCGACTCGATGGATGCCTCCGCCACCACCCAGATCAGCTTCCTCGGTGTCCCCGCCGGCGAGCTCGCGGACATCAGCGTCAAGGGCTCGCGCACCGGCCTGCATCAAGGTCGCCTCGCCGCCTACTCCCAGGGCGACGGCGCGAGCTTCCTGCCCTCGCAGCCGTTCGCGGACGGCGAGCTCGTGACCGTCCACGCCGAGCTGCGCGAAGGCAGCACGACGATCCCGTTCGCGTGGAGCTTCACGGTGGCGGTGCGCGACGACCCTGGCTCGCAGAGCGCGGCTGTGGGCACGGGCAGGAGCACGAGCTCCGCGCCGGCGCCCGCGCCGAAGGAGTACCAGAGCTTTCGCTCGCGCCCGGAACTGCGCCCGCCGGATGTGACCGTCTCCTCCGAAGACAGAACCGCCACGGGCGACCTGTTCCTCGCTCCCTACTCCGGGATCGGGCAGTACGGCCCGATGATCCTGAATGTTCACGGCGAAGCTGATCTGGTTCAAGCCGCTGTCGCCCACGGGCACGCGCGCCGCGGACTTCCGCGTGCAGCAGTACGAAGGCAAGCCGGTGCTGACCTGGTGGCAGGATCCGCTGGTCACGGGCTCGGTGCATACGGCGGGCGAGGTGATCGCAGGCAGCGCCTACCAGACGATCGCGGTGATCCGTGCCGGCAACGGCTATCAGCCGGATCTGCACGAATTCCAGATCACGCCGCAGGACACCGGCTTGATCACTGTCTACGACGCGATCGACTGCAACCTGTCATCGGTCGGCGGCCCGCGCGACGGCGCGGTCGCGGACACGCTGCTGCAGGAGATCGATCTGAAGACCGGCTTGGTGATGTACGAGTGGCACAGCCTCGACCACGTGCCGATGCAGAGCTCCTACAACTCCGCTCGGCCCACCAGCCGCAAGGAACCGTTCGACGACTTCCACATCAACTCGATCGACGTCGAGCAGGACGGCGATCTGCTCGTCAGCTCGCGCAACACATGGGCCGCCTACGACGTCGACCCGAGAACAGGGCAGGTGCGGTGGACGCTTGGGCGGCAAGCACTCGAGCTTCAAGGAGGGCGCGGGAGCGGCGACGGCGTGGCAGCACGACGCGCGCCAGCAGCCGAACGGCGCGATCACGTTCTTCGACAACGGCGCCACCCCACCGGTGCATCCGCAGTCGCGCGCGATCGAAGTCACGCTCGACACGGCAAGCATGACGGCGACGCTCACGCGCAGCTACGAGCACAAGAACCCGCTCGTCGCCGGCAGCCAGGGCAACGTGCAGGCGCTTGCCGGCGGCGACTGGATGGTCGGCTGGGGCCAGGCAGGCTACCTGTCAGAGGTCGGCCCCGCCGGAGAAGTGCTGTTCAATGCCCATCTCCCGCCGGATTGGGAGTCCTACCGCACGTTTGCCCTGCCCTGGAGCGGCCAGCCGTCCAACCCGCCAGCGCTTGCGGCGCTCGCTACGCCGGGCGCCCACGCCGGGGCGACCGCGTATGCAAGCTGGAACGGAGCCACGGAAGTCGCGTCCTGGGAGGTGCTCGTGGGGCCGTCCGCCACGAGCTTGAAGCCGGTCGCCGCGCGCAGCCAAGACGAGCTTTGAGACCGCGATCGCGCTGCCGAGCGCCGCTGCGGGCAGCTACGTGGCGGTTCAGGCGCTGAATGCTGCTGGGAGCGTGATCGGCACCTCGCCGACGGTCACGATCTCCGGTTCCTAAAGGGCGAGCTCAGCGGGAGTTCGGGTGGCGCCGCCCCTTCGGCTTCGCGTTCGGCGTGGCGTTTGCGGCGGGCCGCGGCCTTGACCGACGAGTGTCTGGCGGTCGAGAAGTAGTCAGCAAAGCCGCGCGCATGGGCGGCGACGAGCCGGTGGGGCAGCGGCTGGCGCAGCTCCTGGACGAAGGCGCGCTCGTATTCGGCGCGCAGCGCTTCCTCGAGCGGGCTTTCGCCGGTGCTGTTGTGCAGCTCCAGGCGACCGCTGTGCGTGCTGTAGTCGTACAGCTCGGTTTCCTGGCCTTCTGTCTTGGGTGTGATCCCTTCATAGGGCCAGTTGGAGTAGGTGGCGAACTTCGCCTGTTGCGTGCGCAGCGCGACGATGTGCAGGGGCGCATCGGCCGCGTAGGGCTCGATCGCGAACTCGGTGACCGTCTCGTCGGTTGCATGCAGCACGTAGTCGCGCCCGGGCGCAGCGGGGTTCGCGAGGATCGCCGCGAGGTCCAGGCGACCGGCGAGGTGCGAGTAGTGCGGGTCGGTTCGCCAGTCGTCTGAGCCGATGCCGATCGTGAGCAGCAGCGGCGCGAGGTCGACGCTCGAGCTCAGCTGCGTGCGCGGGGTTTCGGGCGCCGTCGTGAGCTTCCCCCGCGGGTCCTTGACGATCAGTGGGACGCGCGTGCCCTCCTCATAGGCGCTCGCGCCCTTGCCCCGCAGCCCGTGCGAGGCGCCGTACTCGCCATGGTCGGACGTGAACACGATCACCGTGTTCGCAGCGACCTCGGGACGGCTTTCGAGGGTGCGCAGCACCTGGCCGATGTGGCGGTCGACCTCGAGCTGGATCTTGACGTAGAGGTCGAGGAAGCTGAGCCACGTTTCGGTGAATTCAGGGCCGCTGAACGGCACCGGGCCGAACGACGCGGCGGCGGTTTCCTGGAAGGAGCGCTGCAGGCGCGGCTTGTTGCGCTCGATCAGCAGCTCCGGCGTCTCGTAGTTGGGCGGCAGCCGCTGCACGATGCGTTCGGCGCTCGCCTCCGCCGGTACCCGATCGGTCCACTTGTACCACCACGCGATGTCGTGCGGGTTGACGAACGAGACGGTCGTGCACCACGGTTCTGAGCCGCCCTCCTCGGCGAACCAGTCCGCGAACCTCCTCGCGATGTGACCGTCCACGCGCCACCCCTGGCCGGGGGCGCCGTCGGGCGAGGGGAACACGCCGCCGTCGAAGCCGTAGCGCTCGAGCGCCTGTTCGCCGGTGAAGTCCGTCCAGTGGTTGTCGCCGTGGGTGACGTGCCACTTGCCGAGCCAGCGCGTGGCATAGCCGTGCTCGCGCAGCATCGTCCCCCAGGTCGGGAAGCCGGGGTCGAGCGTGCTGCCGCCGGTGATCATGCAGCCCGTCTGGTGCGTGTAGAGCCCGGTCAGCATCGCCGAGCGCGAGGGAGAGCAGTCGTTCGAGGCGGTGTAATGGCGTGCGAAGGACACCGCGCCCTGGCTCAGCCGCTGCAGGTTCGGCGGCAGCCCGACGCTCCCCGGGCTCGGCGAGAGCCACTGCGGGAAGCGCAGCTGATCGACGACGATCACCAGGATGTTCGGTTTTTCCGATTTGGCGTCGGGCGTCGTGCGCGCGAGCGCCGGCGCCGGTGCGGTGCTCGGCGGCGAGTCGCGGTCGCTGTCCTCGGTGAGCACGCGCGCGATCGCGCCGCCGCCGGCCAGCAGTCCGCCGGCGATCAGCCCGCGTTTGATGGCCGTACGTCTGTCTACTCGCCTATCCTGCTCCGAGTTGATGTTCTCCATGCGCGGTCTCATCCTAGGGGCGGGCATATCCCTGGGGCTCGCGCTGATGGGAGCAAGCGGCGCTGCCGCGGCGGCGAGCGGACCGACCTGCACCCCATCCACGTTGGACAACTCCGCGCTGCAGGACGGAGCGGTCACGGTCTCCCCGCTCGCGGGCAGCCGCGACGCGAATCCGCAGACGCAGATCAGCTTCTTGGGCGTCCCAGCTCGTGCGTTGAGCGCGATCAGCGTCGTTGGCTCGCGCACCGGCGCCCATAGCGGGCGGCTGCTTGCCTACTCCCAAGGCGACGGAGCGAGCTTCTTGCCCTCGCGGCCGTTCGCCGAAGGCGAGCGCGTGACGGTTCGCGCCCAGGTGCGCATCGGCGGCTCCGCAAAGCCGCTGCTCGACATCTTCGCGGTCGCGCGGCAGGATCAGATCAGCTCCACGCCCAGGCGCAGCCTGCCTGGCAGTCCCACGGAAGTCCAGAGCTTCCACTCGCGTCCCGAACTGACCCCGCCGGCCGTGACCGTGACGGCGCAGTCCCCGGCGGTGGCGCCGGGAGACGTGTTCGTGGCGCCGTATGGCGCTACCGGCCAAGCGGGGCCGATGATCCTCGAAGCGGACGGGGGGCTGGTGTGGTTCAAGCCGCTGCCGGCCAACACCGAGGCGACGAACCTCGAGGTCCAGGAATATGAGGGCAAGCCGGTGCTCACGTGGTGGCAGGGGAACATAAGCATCCATGGGTTCGGGCTGGGCGAAGACGTGATTGCCGACGACACCTATACGGACATAGCGCACGTTCGCGCGGGCAACGGCCTGCAGGCCGACCTGCACGAGTTCCAGCTCACGCCGCAGGGTACCGCGCTGATCACGGCGTACGACCCGATTGTATGCAACCTCTCATCGGTGGGTGGCCCGGCCTATGGCGGCCTCACCGACAGCGTGTTCGAGGAGGTCGACATCAAGACCGGCCTGGTCATGTACGAGTGGACGAGCCTCGACCATGTCGCACTGCAGGAATCCTACGAACCAGCAACCAAGGCCAGCACTGTGTATCCCTACGACTTCTTCCATCTCAACTCGATCAGCCTCGACCGCGACGGCAGCCTGCTGATCTCGAGCCGCAACACGTGGACCGTCTACAAGCTGAACGCCCAGAGCGGGCAGATCGTGTGGCGCTTGGGCGGCAAGGACTCGAGCTTCGAGATGGGGCCGGCAACCGGCACCGCGTGGCAGCACGACCCGCGCGAACTGCCGAGTGGCTCGATCAGCGTGTTCGACAACGGCGCCTCGCCCAAGGCGCACGACCAGTCGCGCGCGATCGTGCTAGGTCTCGGCCAGCCGGGCGGTCCGGTCACGCTGCTGACGCGGCTCACGCACACGCCGCTGCTCGTGGCAGAAAGCCAGGGCAGCATGCAGGCGCTCGCCAACGGCGACTGGTTCGTGGGTTGGGGCCAGGAACCGTTCCTCTCCGAGTTCGGGTCCGAAGGCCAGCTGCTGTTCGAAGCGCACTTCCCCCCGCACGACGAGTCCTACCGCGCGTTTCGTTTCGCTTGGAGCGCTACCCCTGCACACGCGCCGGTCTACGCCTTCGCGCCCGCCAGCGCGACTGTGGCGGCGGCCGTGTACGCGAGCTGGAACGGCGCAACGGAAGTCGTCGCCTGGCGGCTGCTGGCAGGCGCGAGCGCGTCGAGCCTTAGCACTGTCGCGCAGGTGCCGCGCAGCGGCTTTGAGACCGCGATCCCGGTTCCCGCCGGCACGGCTGGCCCCGACGTCGCCGTGCAGGCGCTGGGCGCGGCCGGGCAGGCGCTGGGCACTTCGGCGACAGCCGCGCAGCCCGGGCTGGGTTAGCCGGTCGGCGCGTCTCGCGTCAGGCCCGTGGTGGGCGCGCGTCGCGTCGAGCCGGTCGGCTCCTCTCGCGCGAGCACGCGCTCGTAGTTGAGCCGCAGCAGCGCGATCACGTCCGGCACGATGCCGCCGCGAAGCCGCGGAGGCCTCGTGGCGGCGATCTGGCTGGCATGGGTGCTCGAGCGCGGCTGTGCGAGCCACGGCACACCTCCCAGCGCGGGCAGATGCACCGCGAGCAGATACGCGGTTGCGAGCAGGCTCGCGACGCGCAGGCGTTGGCTGCGCCCGAGCGCCGCGAGCGGCAGCAGCCACACCAGATACCAAGGCGCGAGCGAAGCGATTGCGGCTATCAATGCCAGAAACGCCCACCCGGCAGCGGTGATCGCGTCTGCGCCACGACGAACCCACACGATCGCGGCGATCGCCACAGCGGCGGCGAAGCCGGTGCATGTCGTGCGGATCGCGGGGGTGATCGGCGTGCCAAGCGCCGTGGCCAGGCGGTCGGGCCCGCTGAACACGGTGTCGAACAGCGGGTCCGTGCTGATCCTGTGCAGTTGCGTGAAGAGATCCCCCCCGAACAGCAGCAGCGCAGGCGCTCCGATCACGACGATCGCCAGCGCCGCTCCGCGCAGAGCGCGCCCACTGCGGACAGCCCCGGCGACGATGAACGGGAGCGCCAGCCCAACCGTCAGCTTGACGGCGGCGGCCGCCACTGCGGCGGCCGCCGCCGAGGACTCGCGAGCGTGCAGCAGCAGTGCGATCGCGCAGACCATCAGCAGGGCCGCGATCAGATCGTTGTGGGCGCCGCTGACCGCGTAGAACAGGAGCACTGGGTTCAGCCCGACGAAGATCGCAGCGCGCGTCTGGTTGATCCCGCGGCGCTTGGCGAGCTGTGCCACTAGGCAGGCCGTGGCGACGCTTGCGATTCCCGCCGCTGCCTTGAACAGCCACAGGGCCGAGCTCGTCGAGAGCAGCCCCAGCGGCGTGCTCGTGGCGGTGAACAACGGGCCGTAGGGGCTTGGCTGGTGCTTCCAGTAGACAAACCGCAGGAGCGGATCGTGGGAGAGCGCTATCGGCAGCGACACATACGGGTCGAGTCCGCGCGCCGCGATCTCGCGGGCGTAGGCGATGTAACCGAACACGTCGGTGGAGACGATCGTGGGTCCGAGCGTGAACGCCACGTTCGCGAGCACGATCGCGACAAGCGCCGGGCGCAGGGCTATCGACTCGGCGCAACGCAGCGCGAGCAGATAGCCGGTGCTCAGAACGAGCAGCGCAGCGCTCAGCGAGCTCGGGCCGAGCGCGCCGGTCAGCCCGCTGAGGCCGTGCAGCGGGCCGTCGATCCACGATGGGTTGGCGTGCGTCGGCAGCTCGAGCAGATAGCGGCCGTTGGCGGCGCCCACGGCTATCCAGGCCGCTGCGCACACGCACGCCGCGAGTGCTGCCAGCCCGGCGGCGCGAACGGCTGCGCTGGAGACCGCCACGCGTTCCGTTTGCGCGCCGCGGGGCTGCTCCAGCGCCGCGGCGCCATGGTCGATCACCGCTTGCAGGCTACGCGCAAAAAGCTTACGCGGAGCGAAACAAGCCGTTCGGACGGCTTCACGGCGCGCGCGATGCCATAGCTTGCCGACATGCTCGGTACAGCCTCTCGCGCCGGGCGGCTGAGGCTCGTTCTCGAGGCGCTGCTCGTCGCCATCGTGAGCGTGCTCTGCGCGGCATGGGCGCTGCAGCTGTGGCGGGCCGACATCGCGATACCGCTGCGGTACACGCCGGTCGACGACACAAAGTTCTACTTGATGCTGGTCAAGGGCATCGCCGATCACGGCTGGTACCTGTCGAACCCGAGCCTTGGAGCGCCGTTTGGCCAGAAGCTCGTCGAGTACCCGCAGGGCGGCGATGACCTCAGCCTGCTGGCCGTGCGCGGCCTCGCGCTGTTCTCCTCCAACCCGGCTGTGATCGTGAACCTGTTCTTCCTGCTCACGTTTGCGCTCGTGGCCGTCACCTCGCACCTGGTGCTGCGCAGCCTTGGGATCTGCGCGGCTGCGGCGGGGCTGGTCTCGGTGCTGTTCTCGCTGCTCACGTATCACTTCTTCCGCGGCGAGTCACACCTGCTGCTGTCCGCCTACTACGCGGTGCCGCTGGCGGCATACCTGTTTCTGAAGCTGCTCGACGGTGCGCCGCTGTTCGCGCGCCGCGCGCGGGCGCGCTGGCGCTGGACGGCATGGCTCTCACGGCGGACGCTCACGACCTTGGCGATCTGCGCCGTGGTCGGGTCGGACAACCTCTACTACGCGACCTTCGCGGTCGTGATGCTGCTCGCGGCAAGCATCATCATGCTCGCGATCCGTCGCGGGCGTTCGGCGCTGGCCGGCCTTGCGCTCGTCGCGCTCGTGTCGTTCGCCGTCGGCGCGAACCTCTCACCGAGTCTGGTCCACCGCGCGCGCCACGGCGGCGACGCGCTGCTCGAACGCTCCGCTGCGTTCACCGAAATATCTGATGAGGGATTCTCGCTGCGGCTTGCAGACCTCCTGCTCCCGCAACCCGACAGTCCGATCGCGCCATTGCGGGCGCTCGCCACGAAATACGACCGGATCATCGCGCCCGGCTACTGCGAGGCCTGCTACGCGAGCCCCGGCACTATGGGAACGGTTGGCCTGCTGTGGCTGTTGTTGTGTGCGCTCGGTGTGCTCGTAGGAGCGGGCGGGTGGTTCGCCGCGCGCCGGCTCGCGCGTCACGCGAGCGTCGGTGTGATCGTGGCGCTCGCGGTGGGATTCGTGGGCGGCCTTGCGAACTTGATCGAAGTGTTCGTGACCGCTGACATCCGGGCTTGGAACAGGATCTCGGTGTTCATCGCGTTTCTGTCACTGCTTGGGGTCGCCCTGTTGCTCGAGCGGCTGCTCGAGTGGCTTGGCCCGCGGCACGGTGGGCGCGCGCTGGCTGGCTTGACGCTCGTCGGGGTGCTGGCGTTCGGCGTCTATGACCAGACCGGCGCCGCGTTCGTGCCTCCGTATGCTGCGACCGCGCGCCAGTGGCGCAGCGATGCTCGCTTCGTGGCGGAGATCGAACGGCGGCTGCCGCGCGGCGCCGGCGTGATGCAGCTTCCCTACGTGCCGTTTCCCGAGGGCTACCCGGAAACGCCGGTGGGTGAAGCCGTCGCCACCTATTCGACCAAGTACGAGCTGCTGCGCGGGTATCTGCACTCCTGGACCCTGCGCTGGAGCTACGGCGCGATGAAGGGAACGCCCGCCGACTGGCCGGCGGGGCTCGCCGGCGAGCCGCTTCCCTATGTCGTCGCGGCTGCCGCCGCATCCGGCTTCGACGGGCTGTGGGTCGACCCGGCCGGCTTCGACGCGGGGAAGGCTGAGCAGCTGCGCACGGCGCTGGAAGCGCTCCTCGACACCCCACCGCTGGTGAGCCCGCAGCGAGACCTGTGGCTCTTCGACCTGCGCCCTTATCTCGCGCGTCTACGAGGCTCGGCCGAGGCCCCGCGGCTGAGCCTCTTGCGCGAAGCGACCCTGCATCCGTTCACGGCCAGCTGCGCCGGAAACGGACTGGTGCTGTTCAATCCCTATGACGCGATGCGGACGGTGACACTGACGGTGCATCTGCTGCGGGCCGGCGAGAGCTACAGCGCGAGCCTGGCCGGCGTGGCCGATCGGCAGGCGAGCGATTTCCCGGCTGCCGGCACTCTGACCGTCAGCCGGCGCATCGCGCTCTCAGCCGGGCGCACCCGCGTCGCGCCGGGCGTTGACGGACTCCCGGCTGGACCGGCTCCACGCGTGCTCTACGCGACGCTCACCGACGCGACGCTCACCGGCTTTGCGCAGGCCGGGGATGCAAACGCGCGCGCGTTGGTTCCCGGGCTGACAGGCCCGCCATGTGCGAGCGGGAGCGGCTAGGCGCGATGTCCTCCCCGGGCGTGCGCACCCCCGGTTTGCCGACGCTCGGGCTCCCCAACCTGCTTGGCCTGGCGCTCGGCCAAGGTGGCGAGACGCCGGCGGTGCACGCGCTCGTCTCGGTGCTCCTGGCGCTCGCGATCTGCGTCGCTGCGAGCTGGGCGGCGCGGCGGCGCGGCGCCTGGCTGACCGCATCAGCAGCGGCGCTGCTTGCTCTGATCGCTGAAATCGAAGCGCTGGTGCGCTGATGGGCATGCGCTGCTCCTCGAGGAGCCACGTGCGCCTCGCGCGCTGCCCCTGGAGCGGCCACGCGAGCGTCTCGTGTGGGCTGCACGCATAGGATTGCGCCGGTGAGCATCGGGATCATCACGGGCTCCGGCGCCTACTCGCTGCCCGAGCTGGAAGGAGCCGTCGCCAGAGCCGTGCAGACGCCGTTCGGCGCGTGTGAGCTGAACGTCGGGCAGTGGCGCGGCGTCGAGGTCGCGCACGTCTCCCGTCATGGCGCCGGGCACGCGCGCCTTCGAGCCACGTCAACCATCGCGCCAACGTGCTCGCGTTGCGTGAGCACGGGGTCGATGCGGTGTTCGGCATGACGATCTGCGGCGCCACCGACCCGGCGCTTGAGCTGGGCACGCTGGTCGTGTTCGACGATCTTCACTTCCTAGCGAACCGTCTTCCCGACGGCTCGATCTGCAGCCTGTACGACCAGCCGGGGAGCGCCGGCCGCGGGCACTGGGTGTACGACAGCCCGTTCTCGGAGCCCCTGCGGCGAAGCTGCTGGAGGGCGCTGCCGCCGCCGGGTTGAGCGCGCGCGACGGCGGCTGCTACGGGCATGTCGATGGCCCGCGCTTCAACACGCGCACGGAGATCCGCATGCTCGCCGCCTGCGGGGTGTGCGCGGTCAGCCAGACGGCCGGGCCGGAGACGGTCCTGTGCGGAGAGGCCGAGCTGCCCTATGCGCTGCTCGGCTACGTGACCGACTACGCCAACGGCGTCAGCGAGCAGCCGACCCCGGTGAGCGAGCTCACGCGCTTGATGGGCATCAGCGCGGGCGCGTTCTCGGCGACGCTCGCGCACGCGCTGGAGCGGCTGCCCGCTGGTCCGATCGAGCCGACCGGCATCCACATTCGCTGGCCCTGAGCGACTGGATCGGCTGATGCCCGACGTGATCCTGCCGGTGCTCGACGAGGCGGGCGCGATCCCAGCTGTGCTGCGCGGCGATGCCCGCCGGCTACCGGGCCGATCGTCGTCGACAACGGCTCCAGCGACGGCTCCGGCAGCGATCGCCGCGCAGCTCGGCGCGCGCGTCGTGATGAGCCGCACCGCGGCTTTGGCGCCGCCTGCCACGCCGGCCTGCTGGCGGCGAGCGCGGAGATCGTCTGCATCATGGACTGCGACGGCTCGTTCGACCCGGCCGAGCTGCCGCGGCTGGTCGGCGCTGCTCGAAAGCGGCGAGGCTCGAGCTCGTGCTCGGCTGCGCGCCGCCCCGCGCCGGGTTCCTGGCCGGCGCATGCGCGGCTCGCCAACCGGTGCTCGTGCGCGCTGCTGCGGGCGCGCAGCGGGGTCGTGTTGCGTGACCTCGGCCCGATGCGCGCGCGCCGGGCGCGCAGGCGCTGATCGCTCGATCTGCGCGACCGCGCGTTCGGCTAGCCGCTGGAGATGGTGCTGCGCGCGCCGCCGGCGGCTGGCGGATCGTCGAGCTGCCGGTCGCCTACCGGCCGCGGACCGGGGCAGCTCGAAGGTAACCGGCACGCTGCGCGGCACCGTGCGCGCGGTGCGCGACATGACGCGCCTGCTCGCCTACAGCGCCCGGCGCGCGGACCTGAGGCGCGTCGCGCGCGCGTAGGCGAGCGCCGAGAGCACGAACAGCGGCGGCGACGATCATCAGGTAGCGCACCAGGTAGACGTGCTGATGCTGGCCGCTGGCGACGTGGTAGGTGCGGTCGCCGAGGTCGAGGATCTCGGGAAGAAGACGAGCAGCAGAAGCCGCTGAGGATCACGGGCACGCGCACGTACACCTGCCCGGGCACGCGCCCGGCGCGCGGCCTCTGCGACCGGCGTCGATCGCCGCCGGCGGATCATTGTGAGCGGTCGAGCGCCGAGTAGGCGGGCAGCAGCACGCACGTCGTGCGCGACGATCGCGCCGGCGAACCAGATCAGCATGTTCTTCAGGCTGATCGCCGGTTCGTGCGACCAGCCGATGACCGCGGCGCCCGAGATCGCAAAGCTCGCCAGCGCGCGCCAGCAGGTGCAGCGGGCCCGCGCCGTAGCAGCGCGCGGAACCGCGAGCGCGCACGCGCCGCTCATGCGAGCTCCTGAAGCGCATCTTCGCGACCCACTTGGTGCAGTGCACGCCCGGAGCGCCGGGCCGATTATCCGCGCGGGATAGCCGTGGTCCAGTGACAGCTCGGCGCCGTTGACCCGCAGCGCCAGCAGCGTGCGCGTCGGTCGGCGACCTGCTCGTGCGCCGAGCGTAGCGGCGCCGAAGATGCCGTGCTCGAGCGAGATCGCGGTCACGGTCGCGCTGGCCCGCGCACCCCAGCGAGCGCCGCGAGGTCGCGCACGCGCACGCCGCGTCCAGCGCTGCGTCGTCGACCAGCCCTCCACGCAGGCGATCGGCAGGTCGTGGTGTGCTGCGGCATCGCGAGCAGTTGTGCGCGCGTGAAGGTCACAGATCGCCGGCCCATCACCCTCAACCGCCAGCCACTCCCGACCGCCGCGGGCTTCAGGCCGGCCGCCGCAGGTCCTGTTGACCGGGAATCCGTTGCGGCCCCGGCCGCGTTCGCTCGCGCGGCAGCAGAAACGCGAGGCGCCGCAGCGGCCCGCCCGCGGACTGGCCGATCCCCTGCAGCAACAGGAACAGCGGAGCCCCCGCCGACCGCCGCCGAGCAGTGCGCGGCGCGACATCGTCGTCGGCGCCGGGTTGGGGCATCAGAAGTGCAGCTGGCCGCCGGCTCGACCGCGCAGCACCTCCTCAGCGGGCACACCCGCGTCTGCAGCGAGCGCGGCGCATCGTTGCGAACTTGAGTGCCACATGAACGCGATCGCGCCGATGAACACCCAGGCGCCGTAGTAGTGCGCGTGGGTGAAGTCGAACTTGAATGCGTACCAGTACTGGATATTGAGGATGCCGGTGACGAACTCGAACAGCGCGCCGCCGACCAGCAGCGCCAGCGTCAGGCGCTCCAGCGCGTGTGCGGGGCTGCGCGAGGGCGGCCACTCGAACAGCCGCGGGATCACCGACCACAGCTTCGCCAGCACGACCGGGAACAGCGGCGAGCCCGAGTGTCACGTGCATCCCCTGGGTCAACGCGTACAGCCAGCTCGGGTGCGTCGGCCAGCCGAACAGGTAGATGTCCAGCGGCCCGAGCGTGCCGCCCGACCGCGTTGCCGCCGAGGCGCGGGCTGTAGGCGTCGTTTGAGAGCAAGCCCGGTCATCGCGACCACGGGCATCCCGATCAGCAGCGCGAGGCCGAGCATCGCGGTCAGCCACGGGCCGCGCAGCGGGCTGCGCCAGAACCCGGGTCGGAACGGGCCCGGCGGCGGCCGGTCGGGGTCGATCGACGGGATGCGCTTCATGTCGCGCAGGGCAGGCTGAAACGGACGCTGGTGCCGCCCCGCGCGTCTGCGATCCAGATGCGCCCGCCGTGAGCCTCGACGATCGCGCGCGAGATCGCGAGGCCCAGGCCGGCGCTGCCGTCGCTGCGCGCCTCGCGGTCGCCGCCTTGGACGAACGCGTCGAACATTCGCTCGCGGTCCTCGTCGGGAATCCCTGCCCCCGTGTCGAGTACCTCGACTTCGACGGTGTCCGGCGCCGAGGACGCGCGGACCGTGACGCTGCCGTCGGCGGGGGTGTGGCGGATCGCGTTCTGGATCAGGTTGAACAGCACCCGTTGGATCTGCTCGGGGTTCGCGTGGGCGGCCTCCAGGTTGGCGGCGAGCTCGGCGCGCATCGACACCGATCCGGCCTGCGCCTGCGCTCGCATCGCGTCGACCGTCTCGAGCACCAGGTCCTCGAGCGGCACGCGCTCCATCGTCCAGCTGATCTCTCCTGCCTCCAGACGCGAGAGCTCGAACAGGTCGTCGATCAGGGCGCCGAGCGCCCTGATGTGAACGCCGATGCGAGATACGTACTCGCGTCTGGTCGCTCCGTCGACGAGGTCGTCGTCGAGCGCCTCGCTGAGCAGGCGCAGCGAGGTGATCGGCGTGCGCACGTCGTGTGAGATCGCCGCGAGCAAGGTGCTCCGTGCTGCTTCGAGCGTCGCGCGCGAGCTCTCCTCGGTGGCGAGCTGCGCCGCCAGCGCCTCGATGTCGCGGGCCAGCAGCGACAGCTCGTCGTTTCCGCGGGTCGCGATCTGCACCGTCCGGGAGCCTGCGCCGATCGCGTCGAGGCCATCGCGCAGCTCGTCGATGTCGCTCGAGCATCCGCCGTGCGATCGTCGCCGCCCCCCAGGCGCCGACGACGCCGGCGTAGACGGCGAGGACGATCGTGAACAGCTCGTCCTGCCCCGAGCCGATCATCAGGACGACGTACAGGATCGTCGCTGCCAGCAGCTGCGCGACGACGAGCGCACCGCCGAGCGACAGCTGTCGGCGGATTCCGCCGACGCGTGCGCGGGTGGCCAGGAAGCGCTCGACGACCAGCACGCTCAGCAGTCCGACCGGGCCGAGCACCTCCAGCGACGTCCAGCCAGCGTGTGCGCCGTAGGCGAGGAAGCACGCGAGCGAGGCGATCAGAGCGGCGGCCAGGACCGAGACGAGTCCGATCAGGGTCGTTGCGGGCGGCCGGTGCTTCATTGCGTGGCGCGCATGCTCATGGTGTGAACCGGTATCCGACGCCCCACACCGTCTCCAGGAAGCGTGGCTGCGAGGGGTCGCGCTCGACCTTCGCGCGCAGGCGGCGCACGTGCACGGTCACGGTGGAGGTGTCGGTGTAGAAGGAGTAGTGCCAGACCTGGTCGATCAGCTCCTGGCGCGTGAACGCATGTCCTGGGTGACGGGCGAAGAACAGCAGCAGCTCGAACTCGCGTTGGGTAAGCAGCACCTCTTGGGAGTCGACAAGCACCCTCCGCCCGGCGGGATCGACGACCAGCCCGGCGAACTCGAGCGGCGGCCCGCTGTCCGGCGCGGTGTCGACCCTTCGCAGCACCGCATCCACGCGCGCCACCAGCTCTGTTGGCGAGAACGGCTTGACGATGTAGTCGTCTGCTCCCAGCCGCAACCCGACGATGCGGTCTGACTCCTCGCCCTTCGCCGTCAGCAGGATGATCGCGACGTGGTCGCGGTCCAGCTCCCTGACGCGGCGCATCACCTCCAGGCCGTTGAGCCCCGGTAGCATCAGATCGAGCACGACGAGATCCGGTCGCTGGTCGGTGACCATACGCAGCGCGAGCTCGCCGTCGCCGGCGCTGCGCACCTCGTAGCCGGCGCGCTCGAGGTAGCGCGAGACGACCTCGGCGATCGTCGGCTCGTCGTCGACCACCAGCACCGTGCCCCGGACGTGTCGCTTGCCCTTGACGGGCGCGGACTCCATCGCGCGATTGTGGCACCGCGCCGGCGCGGCGAGCCGTGCTCGAGCCATCGTTCCCAGTTCCGTAATGTGATTCGTGGCGCTCGGGTCGTAGCTTGCGTGCCATGACGCATGCCGCCGAACGCGCCACGCCCGCGCTCATCGTCCTCGCCAAGGCACCGGTTGCCGGGCTGGCGAAGACGCGCCTATGTCCGCCGCTCGATCCGGAGCAGGCAGCGGCCGTGGCGCGCGCCGCGCTGACGGGCACGCTGGCGGCGGTGATGGCGACCGCTGCGCGGCGGCGGGTGCTCGTGCTCGACGGCGAGCCTGGGGATTGGCTTCCGGACGGCTTCGAGATCCTGCGTCAGCGCGAGGGAGGCCTCGCCGTGCGTCTTGCCGACGCGTTCGCCGACGTTGGCGAGCCGGCGCTGCTGATCGGCATGGACACGCCTCAGGTGACGCCGGAGCTGCTCGCCCGAGGCCTCGATCTGCTTGCAGCCGAGGACGCCGACTCGGTCCTCGGGCTGACGCCAGACGGTGGCTATTGGGCGATCGGCCTCAGACGCCCCGACCGCCGCGTCTTCGACGGGGTGCCGATGAGCACCGCGAGCACCGGCTCGCTCCAGCTTCAGCGCATGCGCGCGCTGGGGCTGCGCCCGCGTGCGTTGCCGCGACTGCGCGACGTCGATTGTTACAGCGATGCCGTGGGCGTCGCCGCGCTGTCACCCGCGGGCGCCTTTGCGCGCAGCCTGCAGGCGATCGCGCGCGAGCGGCTGAGGACAGCGGTTTGAGCGTGGACTGGTTGGCCGAGCGCACAGCGCTCGAGCTGTACGGCGCCGAGCTGCTGCGCGCGGCTGCACGACCGGCGACACCGACCGCGCTGCGCATCGTCGACCATCGCGGCGAGGAGTGGCCGCTGACGCTCGAGCGCTACCTGGGGCATTCCGACGCCGACGAGCAGCGCGTGCTCGAGCGCGCGATCGGACCGGTGCTGGACGTCGGCTGCGGTCCCGCGCGCCATGTCCTCGCGCTTGCCGGCCGCGGTGTGGCAGCCGTCGGTGTCGACATCTCCCCGCTGGCGGTGCGGCTGGCGCGCAGTCGCGGGGCGACGGTGATCGAGGGCTCGATCTTCGATCGTATCCCGGACGCCGGCAGCTGGGGCAGCGCGCTGCTGCTCGACGGCAACATCGGCATCGGCGGTGCGCCGGCGCAGCTGCTCGAGCGACTCGGTGGCCTCCTGCGCGCCGGCGGTCTGATCCTTGTCGAGGTCGAGGCGCCCGGGGTGCAGACGCAGATGATCAGAGTAAGCCTGCAGGCGGGCGATGCCCGCAGCCGGCCGTTCCCGTGGGCACGCTTGAGCGTTGACGGCCTGGCCTCGCTGGCGGCGGACGCGGGCTGTGCGGTGGTCGAGCAGTGGCACGTGCGTGACCGCTGGTTCGCGGCTTTGGAACCACGCTGAGTCAGCTCTTGTAGAGCCTGACGTTGCGGTCCAGCGCCTCGCCGGCGAAGCCCTGCGGGCGACCGCCTTGGGCATCGAGGTAGGCGAGCTCGCGCGAGATGTCGCCGATGCCGCCGTCGGGCACGTGGTCGAGCATCCACGTCTCCAGCACGCATCCGCCGCCAGCCGCGTCGCGCACGCGCAGCGCGCGCAGCTCCTGTGGGTGGTCGATCAGCGAGCAGGTCGCGATCAGCCAGTAGCCGCCGGCGGCGCTCGCCCGCGGGACGACGCGATTGCGATGCGTGTGCCCCCACAGTGCCGCGACCACGCGTGGGTCGCGGTCGAGCAGCGCGAGCAATCGCTCGGCGCCAGCGGTGCTCGTCAGCGGCTGATGCGACGCGACCAGCACCCAACGGCCGTTAGCGCGGGCGAGCTCCGCGGCAAGCCAGGCCTCCTGGCCAATCTGCACGACCCCGCCGGAGCCGCCGTCGCGGCGAACTAGGTCGAGCACGATCACCCGTACCCGCGTGCCGACGTCGAAGCTGTAGTTCATCAGCGGGCCGACGCTGCCGGAGCCGCTCGCCGAGCGCAGCCGCGCGATCGCCTCGGAGGCGGCGAGCTCGCGACGCGCCGGGTCCGCTACCACGGTCACCGACGGAACCTGCCGCAGCTCTGAGATCAGCGACGCGATCGTGGCCGGATCGGACAGGCCGTCGGGCGCGGAGGTCCCGGTGGCGGTGGCCGCGGCGGCGGAGCCCTGCGGTAGCTCAAGCGTCGACGGAAGGTGCCAGACCGCCTGCGTGCCCACGGCGATCTCGCCGGTCAGCGGCGACGGCGTAAGCACCCCCTGCACAAGCAGGTCGTGGTCGCCGAGCACCGGGTACCAGGAGGCCCTGACGCCGCCGGCGGTGAACCGCCGCATGGCGTCGCGCAGCAGCCCGGGATGGCGCGGGGCGTCGACATCGGGGCGGTAGTAGAACGGGTCTGGATCGTCGGCCGACTGCACTCCCACATAGCCGGGGTTGCCGCTGTCGGGGTCGACGCCGCCGCCACGCAGCAGCGCGAGCGCCTGGACGAGCTCGTTGCTCTGGGCGTTGTCGATCAGGTCGCCGCCCTGGATGACGACGTCAGGAGCCAGCGCGTCGACCGCGCGCACGGCGCCGGCCAGCACATGCGCGGTGAGCGCCTCCTGGGGACGGAAGGTCGAGTTGAACGGGGCTCCGAGGCGGCGCAGGAACGGAACCCGCGCGGGTGACTGCGCATCCATGACGTGTGCATCGGTGAGGTGGGCGATCGTGCAGCGGATCGCGCCCGGCGCGGCGCGCGGCGAGAGCTCCGTGCGGTCGATCAGCTCGACGCCGGGGCCGACCTCGAGCACGCCGTCCCCACGCGGATCGACATACGTCGATTGCAGGGTCGAGCCGTCTGGTGCGGGCGCGATCGAGTCGTGCTGCGTCCCGCACCCGGCGAGCGTGAGGGCCGCGGCGCCGAGCGTCAGCTCCGCGAGCGCCTCGCGACGGGTGCGGCCGTGGCGGCTCGCGCGCGGGCTCATCGGCCGAGCGCCTCGACGATTGGCTCGCTGCTCGCCCGGCGCGCGACCCACAACACGGCTGTGCTCGCGAGGATCGCAAGGCCGGCGAGGACCGTCGCCAGCTCCGCGGGCCCGGCGGTGAGTTCCAGCGAGGCATAGCCAATCGCGATCCGCGCCATCGCGGGTCCGAGCACGAAGCGCTCGAGCAGTGCGCCGAGCACCGCGGCCGGCAGCACGACCGCTGCCGCTGCGCCGGCGAGCAGCAGCCGCACCGCGCCGGCGCCTGCGCCGCAGGCCCGCAGCACGGCGATCGTCGCACCGCGCTCGCGGGCTGTGAGCACGAGCGCTTGGATCAGCGCGTAGAAGCACACGAAGCCGTCGACGATCGCGACCGCCCGCAGGATCGCTGTGAGTGCAGCGACCAGATCGCGGCCCTGGCCGATGACGCCGCTGGTCGGTGTTGCGCGCGCTCCGAGCGCCGTCAGGCCGGCGCTCACCGAGCCGACGTTCGCGCCGGGTGCGAGGCGCACCGCGATCTGCTCGCCGGCGGCGGGTTCCGCGGCGAGCAGAGCCGCGGCTGCGACATACGCGACGCGGCCGTCGTGCTGGAGCGAGTTGACGATGCCCGACACCTGCAGACGCGCTTCCCTGCCTGAGGGCAGCTCAATCGCAAACGGCGAGCCGACGCTCAGCCCGAGCACTTGTGCGAGGCCATTGCCGACCTCCGCCTCGCGATCTCCCTGCAGTCGACGCCCGGCGATCAGCGGCGGAGCCTCGAACACCGTGTGATTGTCTGGGTATGCGATCACGTCGATCGTCTCTCCGAGCGAGAAGGCGTCGATCGCCTGGGTTTCGTAGCGCGGTGCTGCAGCCGCAACCCCATGCAGATGCCGCACGCGATCGGCGGCTGACGCCGGCAGCGAGGCTGTGAGCTGGTAGCGCTTGCCGAGGGCGCTCGGGTCCGACTCGAGCGCGCCGAGCTCCGCGGCGAGCGCGAACATCAGCAGGATGAACGCCACCGACACGCCGAGCACCGACAGCGTCGCCGCGAGCCGTACCCGCCGCGCGCTGACAAGCCGCATGCCGAGCACGCCGAGGCTCGCCGACAGCTTGGCGCGGCGCCCACCGCGACGGCGGTCGAAGCTGCGTCGGCCTCGCGGGCGCAGCTCTGCGCCGCGCATCAGCGCAATCGGCGCTCGTCGGCTCGCTCTCAGTGCCGGCCACGCCGAAGCGAGCACGGGAATCGCCGTCGTCAGCGCCCAGCAGCCGGCGAGTGGAAGCAGCAGGCTCGCGCCGGGCGGCAGCTCGTTGATGGTCTCGAGCAGCCTGTCGCTGGGGCCGGCCGCGATCAGTACGCCAGCGGCGACTCCGAGCGCACCGGCCGGCACGGCCACGAGCGCTGCCTCGATCGCCTGTGACAGCGCGATATAGCCGCGGGTTGCGCCGATCGCGCGGCGCACGCCGATGCCCGGCAGGCGCCGTTGCACCTCGGCGCGCGCGGACGCCGCCAGCATCACGGCGGCCGTGAGCAGCGCGATCGCGGAGAGTGCGACCAGTAGCGCGATCACGATGCCGGCGGCCTGGTCGAGCAGCACGCGGACGCCTTCACGGGTCACGAATCGCAGTCCGCGGATCCCGTAGCTGCTCGCGCGCGCCTGAACCAGCACCGCGCTCAGCTCGGCCGGATCCTTGAGCCACAGCTCGGCGACGTTCACCCGCGGATCTGGCTCGGGGCCGAAGCGTGTCTCGAGCGCCTGGCGGGAGAGGTAGATGCGCGGCGCGGCGAGCGGGTAGGCGACGTTGTCGGGCGACTGCGCGATCCCGCTGACACGCAGGCCTTTGAGGTCGGCGACGCTGATGCGCGAGCCCACATGCAGTCCCCATGCCCGCGCGACTCCCTGTTCGACGACGGCTTCCAGCGAGCGGGCGGGAGGTTCGTGCCCTTCGAGCAGGCCATACCCGCGCCGGCCCGTGCCCATCACCTCGACGACGCCCTGACGGGAGCCGTGGCCGCCGCCCTGCAGGGGCACGTTCGTCAGCTCTAGCCGGAACGAATAGGCGGCAAGGTCCGGGAGCGCTTGGATGCGCGTCGCGACCTGGCCGAGCGATTGGGTGTCGAAGCGCACGATGATGTCGGGGAGGTCGGCGGCGTGGGCACTGCGCTGAAAGCCGGTCCGCAGGCCGAACCCGACGACGGTGGCGGTCGCGAGCATTGCCGCCCCGAGCGCGATCCCCACAGCCGACAGCGCGACGCGTCCTCGGCGTCGCCGGAGGCCACCGATCGCCTCGCGCCACAGGCCGCTCATTCGAGGCGACCGTCTGCCATCTCCAAAACGCGATCGGCTGCCGAGGCGACGTCCTGCTCGTGGGTGACCATCACGACCGCGCGTCCCTGCCCGGTCAGATCGCGCAGCAGCGTGAGCAGGTCGGCGGCGCTGGCGCTGTCGAGGTTGCCGGTCGGCTCGTCAGCGAGCACGAGCGCGGGCTCGTTGACGAGTGCGCGGGCGATTGCGAACCGCTGCTGCTCACCGCCTGAGAGCTCGTGCGGGAGATGTTCGGCGACCGACTGCACTCCCAGTTCCTCGATCAACCGCCGAGCGCGGCTCGGCCCGCCGCTTGGTGCCCCCGACAGTCGCGTCGGCAGCAGCACGTTCTCTTCGCCGCTCAACTCCTCCACGAGCTGGAAGGATTGAAAGACGAAACCGAGGCGTCGCAGGCGGATGCGTGTGCGCGTTCGCTCCGAGCACTCCACGAGCGAGTCCCCGGAGACGAGGATGCTCCCGGCGTCGGGGTGATCGAGGCCGCCCAGCAGATGCAGCAGCGTCGACTTGCCGGAGCCGGAGCGGCCGAGCACCGCGACGAGCTCGCCCGGCTCCACATCGAGATCCACACCGGCCAGTATCCGTCGGCAGGCTCGTCCGTGGCCCACGCTCTTGGTCACGCCGCGGGCTCTCAAGGCCGACACGCGTCAACCGTAACGCGCGCCCGCGGCGCCCACGCCACCTGGGGCGCGAGCGGCGCTCGCGTTAACGCTTTCGTCATCTTACGATTCGCGAAAATCGGCCTCGCCGGCACCCCTGCGGGCCTGCTTTGCGGTTATCTGCGACGTGATGATCGCGCTGGAGCACGCCCGGCGGCCAGGCGCCGCCCGCAACGATCGGCATCGTCGATGATCCTCGTCACCGGGGGTGCCGGCTTCGTCGGCTCGCACGTGGTCGACGCGCTGCTCGCCGAAGGCTCCGAAGTGCGCGTGCTCGACTCGCTCCTGGCTCACGAGCGGGTGCCCGAGCACCTGCCCGCCGAGGTCGACTTCCTGGAGGGCGACGTGCGCGATCCAGCGATCGTGAGACGTGCCCTGAAGGGCGTGCGGCATGTCTGCCATCAGGCGGGGATGGTCGGCCTGGGCAGCAACTTCCTGGACGTGGCCGACTACGTCAGCCACAACGATCTGGGCACCGCCGTGCTGTTGCGGGAGCTCGCGAGCTCGTCGCTGCCGGGGAGTCTGGTGCTTGCCTCGAGCATGGTGGTCTACGGCGAGAGCAGCTACGCTTGCGCGGAGCACGGTTTCGTGAACCCGCGCCCGCGCCAGATCGACGATCTCGAGCGCGGCTGTTTCGAGCCCACCTGTCCGCAGTGTGAGCAGTCGTTGGCGCCTCGCTCGGTGAGCGAGGACGCACGCTTGGACCCGCGCAATGTCTACGCCGCGACCAAGGTGCATCAGGAGCATCTCGCCGCTGCCTTCCAACGTGAGACGGGCACGCCGGTGATCGCGCTTCGCTACCACAACGTCTATGGACCGCGGATGCCGCGCGATACGCCCTACGCGGGCGTCGCTTCGCTGTTCGCGAGCGCGCTCGCGGCCGGCACGGCGCCGCGTGTGTTCGAGGACGGCGGGCAGCGCCGGGACTTCGTGCATGTACGCGACGTCGCACGGGCGAACGTGCTCGCGCTGACAGCCGCCGGCTCGCTCACCGGCGCCTTCAACGTCGCGAGCGGGCAGCCTCGGGGCGTGGGTGAGCTGGCCGACGCGCTGGCCGATGCGGCCGGTGGCGAGGCTCCGCGCCCGGTGATCACGGGCGAGTATCGTCGCGGCGACGTGCGCCACGTCTTCGCCTCTCCGCGCCGGGCCGAGGAGGTGCTGGGCTTCCGGGCACGCGAGGACTTCGTCGCGGGCATGCGCGAGTTCGCCGCCGCGCTGCGCCCGCCGGCAGCGGACGCGCGTCTGGGAGTGTCTGCCTGAGCACCGAGCGTCGTGCGTCGAACGCAGCAGTTGGTCTTCGTCGAACGAGCCGTCCGGCATACTGTCGGACGATGGTGAGATCCGCGCTATTGCGAGGTGGCGGGCTCGCGGTGCTGATCTCAGCGATGGCTGGCGTGGGGATAGCGACAGCCGGTGCCACAAGCCGCTTCCGCCATCGAATCTATCCGCCACCGGTGCATTCGCGGCCGGGCTCAGCGCTCAGCGCCTGCCCGAATCCTTCGGGCCTTGAGCGGTTCGGCGCTGCGACGCAAAGCGCGCCAAGCAGGTTGCCCTGTCCAGCATGGTGCCCAACTGCTGCGGATCGAAGCTTGTGGCCGAGTCGCTCAACGTTGTTGTCACTGCTCGTCATCGCTGGCGCTGCGCCGACTGCAATGGCATAAACGAGCTCTTTGTGGACCGGCGAGGCGTGCCGCTGGTCTAAATGGTCCACTAGGACCTCGGCCTCGCCGGCGTCATCGCCTCGTTCGTGCTGTTCCTGGACTTCATCGGGTTCCTGCTCCTCCTACTAGTCTTTGTTTCTGTTGAGCAGTGTCATCCAACCAGCCGCCGCCGCTCTCGCAGCGCACGCTCGCGCAGGCACGCGCGGATCTATGTCACAGCGCCGCGGTCGTCGTGGGCGCGCCGATCGCGCTCGCGGACGTGCGGGACACGACCGTCACGGGCGCAGCAGGACAGCTACGGGCGCGCATGTACACACCCGAGGAGGCACGCGTCGAAGGCGACGGCCCGCTGGTTCTCTACTTCCACGGCGGCGGCTGGGTGTGCGGCGATCTCGACACCCATGACCAGACATGCCGCGCCCTGGCACGAAGCAGCGGCGCACGCGTGTTGAGCGTCGAGTACCGGCTCGTGCCCGAGCATCCCTTCCCGGCACCTGTCGAAGACGCGTTCGCGGCCTTCCGCGACGTCGCCGCGAACGCCGCCACACTCTGCGTCGACCCGCTACCCCGTCACCGACCTCGTCAACGAGAGCGAGTCACGGAGAACGTTCGCCGAGGGTTTCCTTTTGACCAAGGAGGATCGGCGGGGTGCTGCGCAAAGCGCTCGTGTAACCGCCGACGAGCCTCACGTTCTCGCGCTTGTCAGTGAAGGAAGAATCAAGGAGTCCGTCGCCATGCCCGGCCGCTGGATGATCGCTTGAGTCCTCCCGCTGGCGGCTGGCAGATCGACTAGCCTTCCCACTTGCCGCGCTCGGAAGGGTGGCAGAGCGGTTGAATGCACTGGTCTTGAAAACCAGCAAGCGGGTAACCCCCGCTTCGGGGGTTCGAATCCCCCCCCTTCCGTCGATGCGGCACGGCATCGATCCCCGCGTCCGGACTTTCCACGTTTCGTCGCCGCTGGGTGCTCGAGCAGGCGTGCAACCAGGGCGCCGCCTGGCACCGCGCTGGATCTCCGCTGAACATCCGTCAACGCCTCCGACCGCCAGCTCGAACGCAGCGAGTTCGTCGAGGAGGTTCGCTTGCGCTGCACGACAGCGGCCTGCCGGCGGCGAGCTCACGATCGATCGGACGTTCATCACAGGCCTCGAGCTCTCGAGCGAGGCGCACGTGCTCATGCAGATCCAGCTCGGCAAGGCACTCGGGCTGCAGATGCTCGCAGAGGGCGTCGAGCGGCACTGCCAGGTCCGCGAGCTGCAGTGGGAGTGCGGCCTCGCGCAGGGCTTCCTGTCCGCACGCCCACTCGCCCCCGACCTGGTCAAAGGCTTCCTGCGCGACAGTCATGCGCTTGCCGATACGTTCGCGGCCGAGCTCGTGCGGTCCGTGATCGGACCCTAGCGCGAGCGCCAACGCCACACTGCTCTGCCGCTCGCGGCGGGGACCATCTCGGGGCTCGCTCTCGCGGCATGGCCGCCAGTCTCTAAACTGCCCTTTCCGAGCTCAAGGAGAGGTGGCCGAGAGGCTGAAGGCACTCGCCTGCTAAGCGAGTATGGGGGTTAAACTCCATCGCGGGTTCGAATCCCGCCCTCTCCGTTTTCGCTGGGTGTGTGGCGCTCGAACCTATCCACGGTGCGTCCAGGCGTACACCCTTCGATGTGTATCCTGTGGTGTATGAGGACGAACATCGAGATCGATGACCGTGTGCTCCACGAAGCCCAGAAGCTGATCGGAGCGCGGACGAAGCGCGAAGCGGTTGACGTGGCGCTGCGAGAGCTGGTCGCTCGCCATCGACGCATCGGCGTGCTCGATCTGCGGGGGCGGGTCCGCTGGGAGGGCAACCTTGACGAGAGCCGTCGCGGACGCTCGTGATCGTCGTCGACACGAGCGTCTGGATCGACGTTCTGAACGACAGGGACTCTCCGCAGGCGCTGCGTTGCGTCGAGTTGATCGAGGGTGGCGAGCCGATCGCGCTCACCGACATTGTGTTCACCGAGGTCCTCCAGGGCTTTCGCTCTGACAGAGAAGCGCGCCTCGTCGAAGGTCACCTGAAGGCATTTCCAGTGTTGTGCCTCGACGGTCTGGAGGACTTTGCTCTGGCGGCGGAACTTTACCGTCGCGCCCGGCGTGCAGGTGTGACGATCCGCAAGACCCTGGACTGCCTGATCGCCGCGCCGTGCGTTCGCTCTGGCGCGCCCATCCTGCATGCCGATGCCGACTTCGACAGGCTTGCTGAGTGCACTCCCCTACGGCTCTATTCCTAACGACACCGCCCGCGAAACGCATCGCGTGCAGTTCGTGGATGCACCCCAGGCAGCGGCACGTTTCGAGAGTCGTCACGCTAGCCCCGTGTCTGGTGCAGGGCGGGCGGCGCCGGCGCGTCTACCGGCGGACGCGCGCAGCTACGCGAGCGCCGGCGCGACTGGACGCGATTCGCGAGCGCGGTCCAAGCGGTGCTCGGGTGAGCTGGCTGCAGTCGCTCGCCGATGAGCTGGGCGCGCGGTGTCGCCGGTCGCGAGCGTCGCCGAATCGTCTTTGAGTTGCAGGATCACATTGTCTGCGAGCAGCGGCTCGGTTCCTCGCGAGCTGGCGGCGATCCGGCGGCGCACTTGGGTGGGCCTGCTCAGCGGCATCGCGACGATGGTCGGCTTGGAGCTCTATGTCGTGGACTTCTCCTCGTTCCTGCCAGCGTGGTGGCTGGCGCTTGTCCGCGGGCTCACGCTCGCGGGCCGGCGGCAGCTGGATTCGCGTTGCTTGGGCGCGCGCTCGGGGTGGCTCGCGACCCTGCCGTGACTTGGGCCGGCGCATCTGGCGAGGAGTAGCATGGCGCGCGATGGTTGCTCGTGGCCGAGTGCCTCGAGATCACTCTTCGAAAGGTAGCCATGGGAATCGCAGACAGGCTCAAGGATCTGAAGACGAAGGCCGTGGATGCGACGGTGGAGCGCAGCGACAAGATCCACGAAGCCGTGGAGAAGGTTGCCACGACCGCAGACGAGCGCACCGGCGGCAAGTATCACGATCACATCCAAAAGGCCGGGGCGAAGGCTGGGAGCCTCGTCGACGGCCTCGCCGCTTCGGGGCAGATGGCCGGCGCCGAGGACATCGCGCGCGAGCCTGCCGGGACTGACGGCAGCGCGCCAGCGCAGGCTGCGCCATCAGCTGAGGCAGCGGCGCCGACACCGGCCACGCCGTCGGCCGAGCCCGCTGCGCCGCCCGCGGCTCCTGGCACGTCCGAGGCCGGCGCGCAGGCGCCGTCTGCCGATGCGTAGACGGCGCAGCTGCAAGCGCCTGCAGGCGCACGGCGCTGGTTAGGGCCGTGGCTTGAGCCCCGGTGCTCGATGCTTTCAGGCCCAGCTCCGGGATCACGGGCAGCGCCGTGCAGATCGAAGACACAGGGCTCGGAGCGGTGAGCGCCGTCGAGTTCGGCCCGCTGACCGCGACGTTCAGCGTGCTCCCATCCACTCAGATCCAGGCGACGGTGCCCAACGGTGCCGGCAACGCGAAGATCTCGCTGGTCTCGGCGTCCGGCTCGGTGACGAGCAGGCACAAGTTCAAGCCGACGCTGTCGGTGACTGCGTTCACGCCCGACGCGGGGGCGGCTGGCACTGTCGTGACGATCAAGGGCGTTGGCTTCGACAGCGGCTCGCGCGTGAGCTTCGGTGGCGTGGCCGCAATCGTCGAGAAGAGCGCGGCGAAGAAGCTCAAGGCGATCCACGGCAAAGAAGCTCAAGGCGATCGTTCCCGCGGGGGCGCCCACAGGGATGATCGCTGTGAGCAACGCATCGGCGCCGCTCGGCACGGTCTACAGCGCGAGCAGCTTCACGCCCTGAAAAGCAGCTCGTCTCCCGGTAGCCTACATTCTTCACTCAGCCGGTAGACAACTGCGCGATGTTTGCGCACTACGAAGGAGCCCAGATGGCGCGCATCTTGCTTGACGAGACAGAGATCGAGGTCGCGGAGGACGTCGAGGACGTTCTCGGCAAGATCGTCAACGCGAGGGATGGCTTGCGCCGCGGCAGCGGCGCGATCATCGCGCCTGCGGGGTGGGTGCTGCTGACGGCGTCCGGCACCGGCGAGGAGATCTACCTGCAGGTTGCGCGCATCGCATACGTGCGCGAGGACTAGCGCCTCGATGCTGCGGGCGACGGCGCGCCGCTACGCCGGCTCGTCTGCCGCGACCGCGAACACGATGTGCCGGCGCGCGAGGCTCAGGTATGCGTGCAGCTCGACCGGGCCGCCGTCGAGCGGGGCGACGGTGACGTCGGTGAGCGTGATGAAGTCCCGCTCGGAGGCGTTGAGCACGTCGGATACGCGACTGCGGTAGCCATCGCGTGCGAGCGTCAGGACGCCCTCGATGCGGTGGCGCTTGGTCTCGATCCTGATGCGCTCGGTGCGCAGGTCGATCCCCGTCGGGTTGTCTTCAAGCGATGGCTCGTTGGCGCTCATGCAATCATTATCGACGGTCAGGTCTCGGGGCGCGGCCGCATGGCATTGCAGCTGTCAACGGCTGACGAGGTAGCTCTGCGTGATGGTGGTGCGCAGCCCCGTGGGCCCGACGGCGACGATTGTCACACGCGCGCGCATCGCTCGGCGCTCGCCTAATGTCCTGCGCAGGCGCCGCAGCGCACCAGGCCCGACGAGCAGCCGAACATGACCGGCGAGCGCTGCCGGAAGGCTGCGCGCGACTGAGGTCAGCTGCACGGCGCCGCGACGGCCGCGCGCCGACAGCGTCGCCGCGACGAGGATCCTGCAGCCCCGCTGGCAGCTGACCTCGAGCGCCAGCCCGCGCCGGGCGAGCACGCCGGCGCTGTGCGGCACGCTCACGTGCAGCACCGGTGCCACGTTCAGCGGTGGTGGCCAGATGCCCGGCGCCAGGCAGCTGCCGGCCGCAGGTGAGACCAGATCGAAGCGCTGTACGCGATTGTTGTTGGTGTCAGCGACGTATATGTCGCCGCTGCAGTCCACCGCGATCGCGCCCGGCTGGGAGAACTCGCCCGGCGCGGTTCCGCGCAGCCCCCACTTCTCGAGGAAGCGTCCGTCCGCTTCGAAGACAACGATGCGGTTGTCTTCGCTGTCGGCCACGTACACGCGCCCAGCGGAGTCCACCGCGACGGCGCTCGGTGAGCGCAAACGTCCCGCGACGTTGCCTTTCGCGCCCCATTCGGTGATCACGCCGCCAGTCGGGGAGAGCTCGACGATGCGGTTGTTGTCGGTGTCGGCCACGTACACGTTCCCCGACGGCGCGATCGCAAGCGCCTCGGGATGGTCGAACGCCCCGGTGCCGCTGCCCGGCGATCCGTCGCCTTCGCCAGCCCCCCACTTCGCCAGCAGCGAGCCTTCGGAGCCGTACACGAGCACGCGGTTGTGGTCTGTATCCGCGACGTAGGTCTCGCCGTTGACAGCCGACACCGCCACCGAGGCTGCGCCCGCCAGCCCAGCTCCGCCGAGATCGGCGGGGCCGCCGAGTTCGCCGAGGAACGTGCCTTCGCCCCACAGGTGCACGACTCGCTGGTTGCCAGGGTCGGCGACGTACAACGACCCGCGCGGGTCGATGCCGATGCCGGCCGGCGAGGAGTAGCCCGCGGCGTGACCGCCGGCGAGCGTCCATTGTTCGAGGAACGCGTCGCTGCCTGGCGCAAACACCTCGATGCGATCGTCGACCGTGTCGGACACGAGCAGCCGCCCGGTGGGATCGGTCGCAAGGCCGACCGGTGCGGTCAGCTGTCCCGGCCCGCGGCCGGGGGCGCCGATCGATCGCAGGTAGTCGCCGGCGGGGTTGAACACCTCGATGCGGTCGTTGGCGGTGTCCGCCACGTAGGTGTCGCCCGCCGGATCGCTCGCGAGTGCGCGCGGGAACTCGAGCTGGCCTGGTTTCGAGCCGGCGCCGCCCCACGCGCCGGCGAACGCCAGCTGCGGGGTGAGCTTGTCGATGCGATCGTTGCTGTCGTCGGCCACGTAAACGTTGCCGGCGGCGTCCAGCGCGACTCCATAGGGGAAGCCGAACTGTCCCGGCCCGTCGCCCGCGGAGCCAGTTTCGGCTTCGAACGCGCCTTCAGGGCTGAATTTCTCGAGCCGGTGATTGTCGTCGTCGGAGACGATCACCTCGCTTTCGTTGGCGGCGAGGGCGCGTGGATAAGAGAACTCGCCGGGCGCGCTCCCATGGCTGCCCCAAGCGGTCGCTTCGCCGCCTTCGAGGTTGAAGCGCTCGATGCGGTTGTTGCCGGAGTCGGCCACATACACATGTCCTCCCGACACAGCGATGCCGCCGCCGGGTGGCTGGCTGGGGTTCTGCGAGGAGCCGAAGTCGAACTCCCCGAGTTCGCTGCCCTTCTTGCCCCATGTGCTGATGAATTCGCCATTGGGGCCGAACTTCTGGATGCGGTTGTGGCTCGAGTCCACGACGTACACGTCGCCGGCCGCGTCGACTGCCAGCCCGCCAATCGGGCCGAACTGCCCGTGGCCGCCGCCGTAGGAACCCCACTCGGTCTCGAACATGCCCGCAGCGGTGAACTTCTGCACGACGTAGCTCAGCTGGTCGGCGACGTACACGTCGCCTTGCGTGTCAACCGCTACGGCCTCAGGGAAGCGCAGCAGGCCTTCCGCGCGCTGGCCGATGATCTGCACCGAGTCATAGGGGCACGGTCCCGTGCCGGAGCCAGGGCATGCTTCCGCGGCTGCGCTCTGGGGGATCGCCCCGGCCGCGGCGCAAGCGAGCAGCGCGACGATCGTCGCGCCGACCCAGGCTCCAAAAGTCCGATGCCGAGCACAGCCCATTGTCGCACCACAACACGTCCTGCCGCCAGGAGGAGCGGTGCGGCTGCTTGTCTTAGCGCTTTGTTAACAGGATGGCGGGCAGTCGTGCTGTGGATCCAGGTGAGTCGCGCTGTGGTATCCGGGCAGCCGTGCCTTCGATCAGCTACAGCACCTGCTCGGGCGCGCGCGCAGGCAGCCCCGCCCGGTCTGCGGGAAGCGCGGCGATACGCCCGTTGGATGCGCTCGGGCGGTTGCGCTCGTCGCGCACGATGTACAGCGGCCGATGCTTGACCTCGTCGTAGATGCGCCCGACGTACTCGCCAATGACCCCGAGCGCGATCAGCTGGATACCGCCGAGCAGCAGGATCGCGATCGTGATCGAGCCGAAGCCCGGCAGGTAGGAGCCGGCGATGCGCAGCCCGATCACCACCGGGATCGCGATGAATGCGAGGCCCGCCGAAAGCACGCCCACATATGTGGCGAGCTGCAACGGCAGGTGCGAGAAGGACGCGATCGCATCGAGCGAGAAGCGCAGCATCTTGCGCAGCGTGTACTTGGTCGCGCCCGCGTGGCGCGCGTCGCGCTGGTAGGAGACCGCGGTCTGGGTGAAGCCGACCCACACCGTCATGCCGCGCAAGAAGCGCGAGCGCTCGGTCATCGCCAGCAGCGCGTTCAGCGCGCGGCGATCGAGCAGCCGGAAGTCGCCAGAGTTGGGCTCGAGGTCAACTTGGGCGAGCTTGTCGAACAGCTTGTAGAACCACGACGCGGTGGCGAGCTTGAAGGCGGTCTCGCCCTCACGCTGCTTGCGCACCGCGTAGACCACGTCCGCGCCCTGGCTCCACTGGGCGATCATGTCGGGGATCAGCTCGGGCGGATCCTGCAGGTCGGCGTCGATCATCGCCACGACGTCGCCGATCGCGTGCTCGAGCCCGGCGGTGAGCGCCGCCTGGTGGCCGAAGTTGCGCGACAGGTGCACCACGCGCACGCGCGGATCTCCTTCGGCGATGCGGTCGAGCAGCTCGGGCGTGCGATCAGAGCTGCCGTCGTTGACGAGGATCAGCTCGTACTCGTAGTCGGCGACCGCAGCACTCGCGCGCATCACGAACTCCTCGACCAGCTCCTCCTCGTCGTACACGGGCGCGACTACGCTCAGCAGGCTGGGGGTGCGAGGTTGTGTGTCCGACATGGTCGTTGCCTTCCGGGCGGAGCTAGCGAGAATGCCGCCTGTCGGTGATCTTCGACGATCGCCCTAAGCGGACCGTCAATTTATCGTTCATCCTGTCTCTGAATGACTCCAGAGCGCAGCAGCAGCCACGAGCCCCGCACAAGCGTAGCGCGACGCCCCGGCCGTTTGAGCGCGCCCGTGGTCGTCCAGTTCGTCAAGTTCGGGATCGTCGGCGTGTCCAACACGCTGCTCACGCTCTTCGTGTACACGGTGCTGCTGAAGGTGTTCGGCGTCTGGTACCTGGCCGCGTCGGGCATCGGCTTCGTCGTCGGCGCCGTCAACGGCTTCCTGCTCAATCGCCGCTGGACCTTCCGGGAGCACGTCGGCGACGCGCTCACGCCGGTCCGTTGGGGGGTTGTGCAGACCTGCGGCCTTGGCATCGACGAGGCGCTGCTGTACCTGCTCGTGCACGACGCGCACCTCGACAAGCTGCTCGCGCAGGTGTGCGCGACCGCGGTCGTGACGGTCACCACCTTCTTCGTCAACCGCGCCTGGACGTTCCGCGTGCACCCGCAAGTGGCTGCCGACGCGCCGCCCCTGTAGATCCACGGAGCCGGTGGTCAAGCGAGGAGCCTGTGGTCAGCGGAAGACGGCCAAGAGGGAGAGGCCTGCGGGGATCCGTCCGCCGCGGGCGATCATCGCGGCCTCGAGCGTGAGCGGGCGTTCGAGCAGCCAATTGGCCGGTTCGGGCGGCACCCACAGGTCGAGGCTGGTCTCGGTCGTCTTCGCCCGGTTGACGCGATCGAGCACGCGCAGCACGATTGCGGCAGGCAGCAGCAGCGAGTTGAAGTAGGTGGTGCGTGTCTGGTGCCAGCCGGCCTGCCCGGCGACGCGCTGCAGCGAGCGGCGCGTATAGCGGCGGTGATGGTGGTTGATCTCGTCGTGGCCACTCCACAGCCATTGGTAGGCCGGGACAGTTACCAGCAGCACGCCGCCGGGCGCGACTGTCCGACGCAGCTCGCGCAGGGCGGCGAGATCGTCCTCGAGGTGCTCGATCACGTCGAGGCTGACCGCGAGGTCGAAGCTGTCGTCCGCGAACGGCATCTCCAGCACCGAGCCGGCGACCACCTCGCCGACGCCGCGACCGCGCGCGAGCTCGACGCTCTTGTCCGACAGCTCGATCCCGGTCACGCCTCCAAAGCGCGCAAGCTCGAGCATGTTGCGCCCGCTGCCGCAGCCGGCGTCGAGGATCCGCGCGGGCTTGGGCAGGCCGAGTCCCGCGATCGCGCCCTCCAGCACCTTTCTTCGCCCGGCATACCACCAGTGGCGGTCCTCCGCCTCATGGGTCTGGCGCTCAAAGTCACGATCCATCCGAGCGCATCTTTTCCTAAACAGCGCTCCGCGCGCGGTGCGCTCCCCTGCGAGCCCGGCTCACGGGCCGGCTGCGCTCGCCCTGATCGAATACTCGATCGCGGCCGCTTCGCCTCGCCAGACCGCCACCGCGCGGTCGCTCTCGGGATCGATCGCGACGGTGGGGTCGTTGACCGAAGCGGGTGGCGCGAGCTGTTCTGGCGCTCCGAAACGGCTGTCCGTCGCAGAGTTCTCGAAACCACGCGCCGCGAAGATCGCCTGGCGTGCCATGTCTGGCGGGCCGGCAGCAGTCGGCAGCGGCTCGGTCCACAGCAGCAGCGCGTCGCCCGCCGGTCCCGCCGCGAAGTGCGCAAGCAGCGCGTCCATGCCCGCCGGCGCCGCGATCGTGGTGACGTCGCCCACGCCGTTCAGGTCAACCGGTGCGGCGCGCACGACCCAATGTTCGGCACCTGCGCCGGCCCACGCCAGCATCACGCTCTCCGAGCTCAAGCGCACGAGGCTCGGCGAGGCCGCAGGCGGGACCAAGCCGTCGGGGTCGTGGAAGCGTTCGAGCAGCTCAGGCGCGCCGAAGCGCACGCCCGCAGCCGAGCGGTCGACGTAGATCGCGGTTTCCTCGCCGCGCTGCTCGCTCCAGGCGACGATCGCGTGCTCGTCGTCGCTGAGCACCGCCGCGACCTGCGTGTGGGCTCCCACCGTCGCCAGCCGCTGGATCGCGCGCGCCGCGCCTTTGTTGGGCACGAGCCGTCCGTACATCGTCGTGCCCTGGACCCACACAGCCAGCACTTCGCTGCGGAAGTCCATCGCGAGCGTCAGCGCTTGGATCGGAGCGGTGCCGCCGGCGCGGCCCGTGATGTTGCGGACGAAGTCGTGCGCAAAGAAGCGCTCGACGTGGACGTTCAGCCCGTTTGTCCCAGTGCTGGCACGGCTTCCGGGCTGTCGCGGGCCGCCGCCGGCGGGCGGCGCTGCCAGCGCGACGTCGCCCAGGTAGCCGGTCGCGAGCGCCATTGGCGCGGTGGCGCCTGTGGTGGGGTGCAGCGCCGCAAACGGACCGGCGGCCGCGCCCTGGATCACGAGCCCGTCCGCAGGCGCGAACGGCGAGAAGCCAGCGATCAGCACCTGCCCATGAGGGGCGCCGCTCGCCAAAAGTGCGCCCCGCGGCGCGATCGGCAGCCCGGCGGCGGTGTGCGGTGTGAGCGCCGCGAGCGGCTCGTCATTTGGGCCGAGTGCGGCGACGCGTGCGCCTTCCCCTCCAGGGCAGTGCGAGGAGTCGCTCCAAACGATCACGCCCGCGCCTGTGCCGTGGCTGGGGCTGTCGCTCGGGAACACCACCTGCGCTGCGGCCTCCGCTGGGCACGGGTTGAGGACCATAGGCGCTGACCACAGCGTGCCTGGCTGCTGCGCCGGCGCCTGTTCCGCTGGCGGCTGCTGCGCCGGGGGCTGCCGCGCCGGCGCCTGATGCGGTGGCAGCTGCCGTGCCGGGGGCTGCTGCGCCGGCGCGACGTCGGCGCTCAACGCGATCGGTGTGGGTGCCTGCGCGAGCCCGGCCGTGAACGCGAGCACGCCTGCCGCCGCGAGCGCAGCCGCGGCCGCCAATATGCGTGCAGCCGCGAGCACTACCGCAGCCGCGCGCGTCGGGGCGAGCGGCGTGAAGCTTGTCGGCCGGCGGCGGCCGTTGCCCGCGGTGCTCAGGAGGCCAGCGCCGAGCGCAGGAAGCTCACCGTACGCTCCCAGGAAGTATCTGCGAGATCCGGGTTATAGGTTCCCAGGCGGTTGGTGTCGTTGAAGAACGCATGGCCGCCGCCCTCGTAGTAATGGAAGGTCGTCTCGACGTCGGCGTCCTTCAGCTCGGACTCGAGCTTGTTGGCGTCAGCGACCGGCACAAATTCGTCCTCAGTGCCGAAGTGGCCGAGCACGGGGCAGTCAATGCCGCTGAAGTCGGGCTTGCCATGGGGCATCACGTAGTAGTAGGTGACGGCTGCTGCGATGTTGGGGCAGGTGGCAGCCGCCCAGACCGCGAGGCCGCCGCCGAGGCAGAAGCCGACCGCGCCGACGCCCGGGCCCTCGAAGCCGGGCTGGGAGGCGAGGTAGTCGGCCGCGCCGCACATGTCCTGCTCGACGTTGCCCATCGACAGCGCCATCATCTTCTGTTCGGCCTCGCTCGGCTGCGTAGTGGTCTCGCCGCGATACAGGTCGGGGGCGAGCGCGTAGAAGCCCTCGGCGGCGAGGCGGTCGCACAGCGAGCGGATGTGCTCGTCCACGCCCCACCACTCCTGTAGGACGATCACAGCGGGGCCATGCTCGCCCGTTGGCACAGCCAGGTAGCCAGGCGCGCTGCCGGCGCTGGTGGAGAACTCGATCTCGGGCATGTGTGGCTCCTTGGTCCGTGGCTGTGGATGGGGCGGCGCAATACTCTCACGACTACGTATCCGCAGGATGAGGAGAGGTAACGCCATGGACGCCGTAAATCATCAGTTCCGACTGGCCGCGCGCCCCGTCGGCCTGCCCCAGGCGAGCGACTGGAGCTATGTCGAGGAGCCCGTGCGCGAGCCGGGCGACGGCGAGGTGCTGGTCAAGAGCGCATACGTGTCGCTCGATCCGGCGATGCGCGGCTGGATGAACGACGCCCGCTCCTACATCCCGCCGGTGGGCATCGGCGATGTGATGCGCGCGTTCGCGGTCGGCGAGGTGATCGCGTCCAAGGACCCCGATGTGCCGGTCGGCTCGCATGTGGGCGGCCTGCTCGGCGTGCAGGAGTACTCGATCGCAAACGGCAAAGGCGTGTTCAAAGTCGACCCCAGCCTCGCGCCGCTGCCGGTGTACCTGGGCACGCTGGGGATGCCCGGCGTGACCGCGTACTTCGGCCTGCTCGACATCGGCCGCCCCGAGCAGGGCGAGACGGTCGTGGTCTCAGGTGCGGCGGGCGCGGTTGGCGGCCTGGTCGGTCAGATCGCGAAGCTCAAGGGCTGTCGCGTGGTGGGAATTGCGGGCGGCCCTGAGAAGTGCGGGCACCTGCTCGCGGACCTGGGCTTCGACGCGACGATCGACTACAAGGCGGAGGATCTCGACGCCGCGTTGTCAGAGCACTGCGAACGCGGCATCGATATCTATTTCGACAACGTCGGTGGCGAGATCCTCGATGCTGCGCTCGCGCACCTCGCACGCAAAGCGCGCGTGGTGATCTGCGGGGCGATCAGCCAGTACAACAACACCGCGCCGCTGCAGGGGCCGGCCAACTACTTGTCGCTGCTCGTCAACAACGCGAGCATGACCGGCTTCACGATGGGGGACTACCTCGCGCGCTACGGCGAGGCCGTGCAGGCGATGGCCGGCTGGCTGGCCTCCGGCGAGCTGGTCTCGCGCGAGGACATCGCCGAGGGGCTCGAAGAGCTTCCCGGACACGCTGCTGCGGCTGTTCGCGGGTGAGAACACCGGCAAGCTGGTGCTGAAGGTCTGAGCGTGCCGGTGCCGCCGCAAGGCTCCTACAACGACAGCACGTGCGCCTCGGCGGGGTCGATGCGACCGTCGAGCAGGTCGAGGTAAGCGCTCTGCACCGCGTCGGCGCCGTGGCCGTTGATCACCTTCAGCCAGTCGCCGGCCCACTCGACGTACGGATGCCAAGCGTCGGCCATGCGGCGCTCAAGGCCGTCGGCGCCCCAGTCGCCGGCGCGCTTGACGACCCGGTCGGGCGCAAAGAAGAACGTCGGCCGCGGTCCTAGCAGCCCATCTGGGACTTCACCCATGCGGTCGTGGTGAGTCGCGCCCACGACCGCCGAGTGCGCGAGCTCGTCGCGATAGTGGGCGTGGACCGCGCCGCGCAGCTCAGCGTCGCCAGTGACGTCCACGTACACCACGCGCCCTGCCGGCAGCGACTCGAGCTGGTCGTAGGCGAGCACGCGGTCATACACGCCGAGCGTGCGCGTGAACTCAGCGCTCCTCGATGACGTCAGCCCAACGACGAGCACGCGCTTGCGCAGCGACAGCTGGAACGCCAGCGCGCCGGCAGTCTTGCTGGACGCGCTCGACAGCACAACCGTGTCCGCTCCGAAGAAATCGTTCTCGTCGAGGAAGTCATCGATCAGATATGAGGTGAGGAACAGCGGGCGCAGCAGCATCTGCTCGTCCTCGTGCTCCGCGTCGTACAGCGGATCTGCGCTCACGCTCGCGTAGCGGTTGTACGTCGGCGGCAGCGCAGCGCGGTGCGCAGAGGCGTCGATGAAGCCGTGCGCGCTGACGTGCGCCGGCTCGAGCAGCAGCTGACTCGATGGCGGCAGGAAGCCGAACACGCGCGTGCCGGCCTCGAGCTCCGGCACAGTGCTGGCAAGCACCTCCGCAAAGCCCCATACCGGCACGCGCCCCCAACCGTCAGCAGCGGGGAAGAAGCTCCAATAGAACATCGCCTTGCCGAACATCGCATAAGTGATGTTGTTGGACGTCAAGCCGAACGCGCCGACCCGCAGCAGCGCCTGGCCAGGCCCCGGCTCGAGTGCCGGAGCGTCCTCGAAGCGGCAGCTGTGCAGGTCGGCCGTGGCGACGAGGAAGTCCACATCGTGCAGCTTATGGCTCACCGGAGCGTAGAGGCTGTGACCGGCGCGCGCCGGCGCGCGCCGAGCCGCTCCTCGGCGTAAGCGCGTCCGCGCTCGGGGTCACCGGTGGCGAGCGTTGCGATGTCGGCGAGCGTCGCGATCTGCCCGAAGCCTCCCCAGGTGCCGTCCGGAACCTCGGGCGTGAACACCCACACGCGCCCGGGGTCGCGCTCGTGGGCTCCTTGCTCGGCGTCGAGCACTGCTTCGGTGATGTCATGCACCATCGCTTGGCGGCGCTCAGGCTCGTACTGCCCTTCGGGCACTGAGGCGATGAAGCGGTAGTGCGGCGCGCTGGCGCGGGTGCCTGCGACGTAGACAGCCTCGGGACGGTGCACGAACAGCCACGCGATCGAGCGCACTCTGGCGTTGGACGGATCGGCGCCCTCATTGGTGAGGAGCATGTCTGTGAGGTCGCTGAGCAGTTGCTCCTCGGCTTCTGCTGTGAGCGCGTCGGCGGGTATGTAGGCGTCGAGCATGGGCATACGGGTGGGCCTCCTTGCGGCTGTTGACCGCTGTTGCGTCGAGATCGGTTTGGTCACTCTCTTTAGAGGAGCGACTGTCGCCGCGCGACCATACACGAGTCGCTCTTGTTATGCAAGCGATAGACTGAAGCGATGAAGCGCACCTCGCTGAGCGACCACCCGTGCTCGATTGCAAGGACGCTGAACGTGGCGGGTGAGTGGTGGACGCCGCTGATCTTGCGCGACGTGGCGTATGGCGTGCGGCGCTTTGCTGAGATCCAGGAGGACCTGGGGATCTCGGCGAACGTTCTGTCGGATCGCCTCGACGGCCTGCTGGTCGAGGCGATCCTCGAGCGCCGCCCCTATCAGCAGCGCCCACAGCGCCACGAGTACTACCTGACCGAGAAGGGCAGCGAGCTGATCCCGCCGCTACTCGCGCTGATGCAGTGGGGCGACCGTTGGAAGTGGTCAGGTGAACGCGGCCCGGTGCGCGTCGCACACGATGAGTGCGGGCATCAGGTGCGTGTCGAGGTGCGCTGCGCGCACTGCGAGCGCGAGGTGTCAGCAAGCGAGCTGCGTGCAAAGGCGCGAGCCGGGGTGGTGCAAGCTCCCGCTGAACATCATCCTGGAAGCGTCTCTGCGCGAAGGCTCGTGTCAGCACCCGCAGGTGTGTCACTGGAGCCTTGAGGTTGCAGCCTCGGGAGTGCTAAGGGAGCTTGAACGTGGCTTCGCCGACGGGCACTTCCGGGCTTTGGCCCGGCAGGCCCGGGACGGGCACCGACCCAGACGGTCCGTCGGTGCTCACGAGGCCGACAGCTACGCGGTAGGTTCCGCGACATTCCGCGGCGATGAACTCGGGCGAGATGACTTGCTGCCCGGCACGGAAGTTGGAGTCCGACGGTCCGAACCCTCCTCCGCCCTCGCCGCCAGGGCAGCGTGGGTCGTGTGGGGCTCGCACGGCCGTTGTCAGGAACTCGTAGTGGCGGTCGTAGTTGGGGATCGCGATCCTTGTCCTGAAGCTGATCAGCACGAGCAGTTCGTGGTGGCCGGGCTGCATCTGAATACGTCTGAAGCCCGTGGGCGCCACCGAGCCGCATGGCTCTACCAGTTCCCGCCTTTCGCAGTAGGAGGAAGCCGACTCGACATGCACGCGCACCGGGGTCGCGAGCTCGGCATGCGTAAAGCGGGCGGTTCGTATCGGTACGTAGCCGACAGCCGGGCAGGGAGATTCCGGGGAGTACTCAGGGGGTCGCTGGACCGACTTCGAGCTGCTCGAGCTGGTGCGGCGACAGTGCGCTCAGCGAGCCGGTGATTGGCTGTTCGCCTCTGTAGAGCTTGCGATAGACGTCCGGAAACCGTGTGAGGAGCTTGCGGCGAAAGGCCTTCAGTTCGGCTCGCTCGGTGGCTCTGACTTCGGCTGCGTCCGGCAGGCGGCAGGACGAGCCGCCGCGGTAGCTCACAAGACGCACGACTCCGAGCGCGTTGAGCGTAGGGCCTCCCGTCTCGCCGGAGGCCGAGCGGACGAGCTCGCGACTACCGCCGTGACCGGAGCATTCCGCGCTTCCGCGCAGACACGGCGAAGCGATGTGGGGCAGTACGACGAGGTAGGCGCCGTCCCGGCCAGCGGTGGCCATTGTGTGCTCCTTGCCGTCAGCGCCGAGGTAGGCGATGCTGGTCGCGTCGGGGCCGAGCAGCCCGTAGTAGACGTTGCGCCTGTCGCTGGACGGGCATTTCTGGATCGCGCGTTCCGGCGCGTAGCAGCCGCCGGACGTCTCGCCTTCGCCCCGTATCAGGCCGGCCGCCGGCACCGCGAAGGCTTCTTCGTTCAGGAACGCATCGCCGTTCGCGTCCTCCGTGCCGCAGTTGGAGGAGCCCATTTCCAGAAAGTCGATCGACAGCGGGTGGAAGCGCCCGTCGTCGTGGAAGGCGCCGTCGGTGCCGAGCACGCCTATTCGTCCATCGACGATCCGGCCGAGCTGCACGCACATCAGACCCCGCGTCGTCTTGATCGTGCGCAGACCCCACGGCGGTCCCCCGTCCGGATCCGGGACGCGAAGCGCCAGCAGCCGCACGCTTGTCCCGATCGGTGCGCCATCGTCTGTGGTCGCGATCGGGGCGACTTCTGGCGCGGCCGTCGTACCGGTCTGGAACACGCCGGTGGCGGCGAGCGCTGACCCGGTCGCGACCAGACATGCCGCCACGACGGCGACGCCTCGCGATGGACGCAGCGCGACGCGGCGATACCACGGCACGTGTCGACGCTCGGCCGCGGCATTGCGCAGCGCGCGCTCGATGCGATCAAAGTAGTCGCTCATCGCTCCTCCAGCTGGGACCTGAGGGTTTTCAGCGCTCGGCTCACGCGCTGGCGGACGACCAACTCCGAGCAGCGCAGCTCCGAAGCGATCTGGCCGTATGAGCGTTCCTCGACGACACGGCCGGTCAGAGCATCGCGAAGCGCCTCGGGGAGCGCCTGCACACTGGCCAGCACCTGCTCGTCAAGGCTCGCGAGCTCCTCGACGCGATCCAAGTCAGCATCGCTCAAGAGCACCGGCTCGAGACCTAGACGCCGACGGGCGGAGTCCGCCACTTGGCTGCGGCGCCGGCTTTCCAGGAGCTTGTTGCGGGCGATGCCCAGAAGCCAGGCAAGAACCGACCCTCTTGCGGCGCGATAGCGGCGCGCGGACGTCAACGCCGCGGCGAACACCTCTGCCGACAGATCGGCCGCCACCTCGCGGTTGCCGGTCTGGCCCAGGATCCAACGCAGCACGACCGGCAGATGGCGTCGGTAGAGGACACTGAACGCGTCGGCGTCGCCTGACGCCACCGCGGCCATCAGCCCTGCCTCATCGCTGTATGCGTTGCCGCGCATCTACTCACAGATTTGCGCGATCGCCACTAGCTGTGACATTGGCGTTGCGCTGGGTGAGCAGGCACGGGCTGCGGTCGGCTTGCGTCTCGCGTAGGCTGAGAGCAGCTCGAATGGAGAACGCATGAGGCTTCCCAACAGCGAGCACGAAGCACACGCTTGGCGCATCGAAGAGGTCGCGCCCGACTTCAGGCTCGAGGATGTCTGGGCGCTACCGGCACGAGGTGGCGCCGAGGACTTCGCAACGTTGCTCGAGGTGATGGCCTCGCTCGATCCGGCGGGCGCGGGGTCGCGAGCCAGCCGTGTCCTGTTCGCGATTCGCTATCGGATTGGCGGGTGGTTCGGGTGGGATCAGGTGCCCGACCTGCTCGCGATCCCCGACGCCACCGAGACGACGCTCAGCACCCGCCTCCCGGAGGATCTGCGTGGCACCGCGACTGGCTTCGAGCTGCGCGCACGCGACTTCACGCCGCTTTATCAGACAGACGTCGAGTGGGCGGCTGAGCTGTCGAATCGAACGGTCCACGCCGTTCTGCACCTTGCCTGGGTCGAGCAGGGCGACGGCATCTATCAAGGACAGATGGGTGTGTACGTCAAGCCGCGGGGGCGCCTCGGCGACGTTTACATGGCCGCGATCGCACCGTTTCGACACCGAGTCGTGTACCCGGCTCTGATGCGAGAGGTCGGACGCGCGTGGGCTGCGCGGATGTCGGGTGGATAGCCTTCCCCGTTACGCTGCGGCGGCGGCGCCGAGCGCGAAGCGCAGCCCGGTCAGCCCTTCTGAGGCCTCCCACAGGCGGCGTGCCGCCTCGCCGTCCTTGGCGGCCTTCGAGCGTCCCACGAGCTTCGGCTTGCCGCGCATTTCCATCAGACCGTCGGGTCCGGCGAAGCTGTTGGGGGGTACGTCTGCGACGGCGGCGTAGAGCGTTGGCAGCGCGCCGGCGTCCTCGTCCTGCGCGATCACGCGGTTGCCGACGCTGCTGAGCAGGTCGAGCGTGCGACGGCCGCTGTGGAACTGCAGGTTGGTCGCGGAGTAGCCGGGGTGCGCAGCGGTGGCGAGCACTGCCGAGCCGGCGTCGCTCAGCCGGCGCTGCAGCTCTGAGGTGAACAGCAGGTTGGCGAGCTTCGACTGGCCATAGGCGCGCCATGCGCTGTAGCGCTTGCGCTCCCAGTTGAGGTCGTCGAGGTCGATCGCGCCTATGCGATGCGCGCCGGAGGAGACCGTCACGACGCGACCGGTGATGTGCTCGAGCAGAAGGTTCGTCAGCGCGAAGTGGCCAAGGTGGTTGGTGCCGAACTGCAGCTCGAAGCCCTCGGCGGTGCGGCTGAGCGGTGGCGCCATCACGCCGGCATTGTTGATCAGCAGGTCGAGCTCGCCATCCCATGCGGCGGTGAACTCGCGCACGGAGTCGAGGCTCGCGAGATCGAGCTGGCGGACCTCGGTCTGGCCGGGCATGCTCGTGGCAGCGGCCTGACCCTTGTCGATGTTGCGTACGGCGAGCACGACACGTGCGCCGGCGCCGGCGAGCGCACTGGCGGCCGCGCGGCCGATACCGCTGTTGGCGCCGGTCACGATCACGCTGCGGCCGGTCATGTCAGGGAGGGGGGAGGTGCTTGAAGTAGTCATGGGCGATAATGTAGACTATGACAACAATGATGTCAACGACTACTTCGCTCGCTAGGCTTCGGGTCGATGTCTGAGCGGCCCTATCACCACGGCAACCTGCGTGCGGCGCTGCTTGCGCAGGCCGAGATGATCGTTCGCGAGCGTGGCGTGCAGGAGCTCTCGTTGCGCGAGCTCGCTCGTGAGGTTGGCGTCAGCCATGGCGCGCCGCGCCGGCACTTCCCCGACCGCCAAGCGCTGCTCGACGCGCTCGCCGAGGACGGGTTCCTACGCCTGGGCGCCGAGCTGCGTGGCGCGATCGACGGCGCAGGCGAGGGGTTCCCCTCGCGACTGCAGGCTACGGCAGCGGCGTATGTCCGCTTCGCCACGCGCGATGCGGCGCTGCTCGCGCTGATGTTCGCGAGCAAGCATGGCGAGCAGTCAGACGCATTCCATGCGGCCGCTGACCGCGCCTTCTCGGTGATGCTCGAGCTGATCGAGCAGGGTCAGGCCGAGGGTACGATCGAACCCGGCGAGCCCGAGCGCGTGGGCATGGTCCTGTTCGCGACGATCCAGGGCATCGCGGCGCTCGTCACCGGCGGCATGGTCGACGCCGGACAGCTCGACGGGCTGGTGGCCGATGCGATCGCGTACTTCGTGCGCGGCTCGCAGGTGGCCGCCTGAAGCGGCTGGATCGCGAGAGTACCGCCGAGCGTCACGTCGATCGCGATCGCTGCCTACGCTCGCGCCGAGCGAAACAGCCGTCGCCAGGCGGGAGTGGCTGTACCGGTGCGCACCGAAGGGTCCAGGCGCTTGTCTGCGAGGCGCTCGGCGAGCCGCGAGGAGAGCGCCATGATCGTCAGCGCGGGGTTCGCCGAGCCTTGCGTGGGGCAGACGCTACCGTCGGCGATCAGGAGGTTCGGAACCTCCCACACGCGATGCTCGGCATCGACGACGCTGTTCTCGGGGGCGGTTCCCATCCGTGCGCCGCCGATCAGGTGTGCATAGCGTTGGATGGTGAGAATGTCCTGCGCTCCGGCGGCTTCCAAGATCGCCCTTTGGGTCTTGGTCGCGTACTCCATGTTGGCCTTGTCGTTCTCGCAGCGTGAATACGAGAAGTGCGCGACCGGCGTGCCTCGGCGGTCCTTCTCTTGTGCGAGGGTGACGCGGTTCTCTGGCCGGGGGAGCAGCTCGTTGAGCACGCCGATCGTGCTCCAGTGGTTGTAGTCGCGCATGTACTCGCGCAGCGCTCGGCCGGTGTGGCCCTCGGCAGACACGTGCTCGGCCCATCCGATTGGCAGCGGTGAGATCGTTTGGATCGAGAAGCCACGGGCGAAGCCGCGGGATTCGTCGGTCTCATAGAACTGCTCTGAGGACACCTCAGGCGGTGGCGCCTTGTACATGCGCTGCTCATCCGGGAATCGACCGGCGCTCTGGGCGGCGCCCTGCACCATCACGTAGCGGCCCAGCTGGTCTGAGTTGTTGCCCAGGCCGTCCGGGAACCGTGGCGAGCTCGAGTTCAGCAGCAGCCGCGGCGTCTCGATCGAATAGCCGCATACGGCGACCAGGGAGGCACGTTGAAAACGCTCAAGCTCACCGTCGCCCTCGAGGTAGGTGACGCCGATCGCCCGGCCGGTCCCGTCGAGCTCAACGCGTATCGCCATGCTGTCCGCTCGGATCTCCACGCCGTGCTCCAACGCGTCTGGAAGGTGCGTGACGTAGGGGCTGGCCTTTGCATTGACCTTGCAGCCCTGCAGGCAGTAACCGCGGTAAATGCAGTGCGGGCGATTGCCGAACGTCCCGTTGACGATCCCCACCGGGCCGGCGCGCATCTCGATCCCGAGCTCTAGTGCGCCGTGCCAGAGGACCTGCGCGGGGCCGCTCACAGGGTGAGGCGAGAAGGGATAGGAGTGTGGGTCTCCCCATGGCCAGTTCTGTCCGGCTACGGGCAACTCGCGCTCGAGCTCCTCGTAGTGTGGCTTCAGCTCTTGATAGGAGATCGGCCAGTCGGCTCCGACGCCGTCCCGCATGTGCGTCTCGAAGTCGGATGGGTGAAAGCGTGGGGTGTAGCCGGCGTAGTGCACCATCGAGCCGCCTACCCCCCGTCCCGAGTTGTTCTTGCCGAGCTCGATCGGGTCCTCGCCGCCGATGATTCGCTTCTCGTTCCAGTAAAGCCTGTGTGAGCCGGCCTCGTCGGAGACCCAATCCTCGTCGGGATGCCAGAAGGGACCGGCCTCGAGGATCACGATCCGCCATCCCTTGCGGGCGAGCCGCTGCGCGAGGACCGATCCGCCGGCGCCGGCGCCGACGATCAGCAGGTCGACCTCCTCGTTCTCTGGGTAGCGGCGCATCGTGTCCTTGCCTGGGAGGTCACGGCGATGGACGTCGAGCAGGTAGCGAGAGTCATTGGCGAGGGGCCCCCGCGATCCCTTGAGGAGATCCGCGATCATCCTTCGAGCTCGGGCGCGGCGCAGACCGGATCCTCGTCGGTGGCTCCAGAGCGCTCGTGCGGCTCGAGCACGCTTAGACCGCCGAGACGCATGTATCCCTGCGGATACGCGGGACCGCCGAAGCCGATCTCGTTCCAGGCCCACGGATGCGAGTAGAACGCCTCGAGCGCCATCCGTGTGCAGACCGACCACGCGTGAGCAACGTTCAGTTGCTCCCATGGCCCCGAGGCGAGGTTGCCGCCGGCGAACGCTTTGAGGATGCCCTGCTGGTCTTCGAGTTGCACAGGCGGCGAACGTGGCTTCACCGTGCCATGCGCCCGCGACGGCGTCCAGGCCCTCGAGCACGAGGCGCCACGTCTCGCGGTCGTCGGGCATGTCTTCGTACTGGTAACCGTCAAGCTGTCCCGCGGCGAGCTTCTGGTCGATGAGCTCCGCGACGGGCACACGCGGCTCTTCGTCCTGCGCCAGCAGCACGTCACAGAACGCTCGAAGCGTGGCCTCTTGCGCTGGCGTGAAGAACCTCAACTCAGCTGGTAGCTCCATCCGCGCCTTGATTGTCTCGCGCGTTGCCGCATCCCAGTTCTCTTGGTTGGCGAGGACATCGTAGTCGGGGTAGCGCCCGATCATCTGGGGTGTCACGCCCCGTCGCTGACGGGGAAGCCAGTCCGGTCTTGGCGGCTCTCCGCCGGGACGGAGGTTCGGCAGGTGGATCGCCTTGCGGAGATCGGCCATGCCGCTAGTCCTCTCGCCGCAGCACTGCCGCAAGCAGTCCCATCAGCCCGACGATCGACATCAGGCCGGGAGCCATGATCGGCGGCCCCATCGGAATGTTGTAGCTCGCCTGAGCGAACCCGCCTGGTCGACGAGCGACGCCGCGCGCGTGGTAGTACTCGCCGATGAGGCCATTCGCCGCGTAGACGCCCGATGCAAGCGGCAGCACGGTCTTCGCCCAGCGCCTGCTGAAAACCCCCGCGATGCCTGCCACCACGACCGGCGGCGTGACGAGGATCGGACTCCACATCATCTTGTTCCCGAAGCTCGCCCGGTAGTGCTCGGCGTAGACCTCGGCTGTGGTGATCACGGCAGAGAACGCCGTGAGCCCGGCGAGCGAGCGCTCGAAGCGGCCGTGCTCGATGTTCGAGACCCAGCGATCGATCCGATGCTCGGAGACCGCCTGCTTCGAGCGGCCCGTTGTACTCACGCGTCGCATCTCAGCGTCCCGGAAGGAACTCGTGGGCCTTCTCCCGGAGCGCCTCGACAGCGCCGGGCAAACCGCCGTGTGGGTCGGCTGCTATCGACTTCGCGAACGCCTCTGCCTGTTCGAAGGTGATGTGCGGCGGCAGCGGCGGCTCCTCCGGGTCGCTGAGCGCGCTGATGATCACAGGACGGTCTGCGCTCAGCGCCTCGCGCCAGGCGTCCTCGATCTGATCGGCTTTGCTGATCTTGATGCCCCGCAGCCCGATCATCTCGCGTACGCGGCGTAATCGAAGTACGGGATCTCCTGAGAGGCATCGAATGCGGGGTCGCCCTCCATCACCCGTTGCTCCCACGTGACCTGGTTAAGATCCTCGTTGGTCAGCACCAGCACGACCAAGCGTGGGTCAGCCCAGGTCTTGTAGTACTTCGCGGCGGTCAGCATCTCGGCCATGCCGCCCATCTGCATCGCGCCGTCGCCGACCATCGCGATCGACACCCGCTCGGGGAAGGCGAACTTGGCGGCGATCGCGTAGGGCACTCCCGGCACCATCGTTGCGAGGTTTCCGGAGAGCATCGCCTTCATTCCGCGTCGGACCCGGACGTGGCGCGCATACCAGTTCGCCGCTGAGCCGGAGTCGCTCGAGAGGATCGCGTTCTCGGGAAGCTGAGCTGAGAGCGCCGTGAACAGCCCCTGTGGACGGACACGACCGTCGCGGTCGGCGGGCTCGCCCTGTTCCTCCATCAGCCGCCACCAGTCCTCGACGCTCTTCTTGATCTTCTGCTGCCAGGAGCGGTCCTCCTTGCGCCGCAGCAGTGGCAGCAGCTCCTTCAGGCTCTCGCGGCTGTCGCCCTCGAGCGCGAGATCCATTGGATAGCGGATGCTCAGCATCCGCCCCAGCAGGTCGATCTGGACGGCTTTGACCTGGCCTTCCTTGGGCAGGAACTCCGAGTAGGGGAAGCTCGAGCCGACCATCAGCAGCGTGTCGGCGTCCTGCATCATGTCCCAGCTTGGCTTGGTGCCCAGCAGGCCGATGCCGCCCTGTGCAGAACGGAACGTCGTCGGGCACCGCGGCCTTGCCCAGGAGCGCCTTCGCGATGCCCGCACCGAGTGCGTCGGCGACGGCGATCACCTCGTCGGTTGCGTGCAGGGCGCCCTGGCCGACGAGCATCGCGACGCGCTCGCCGGCGTTGAGAATGTCAGCGGCCTGCTGCAGCTGCTCCTTTGCCGGGACAAGGCGCCCCGGCCAGTAGCCCGACCCCGGAATGCACGGTGTGGGTCTTGTGCGGCTGGGCCTCGACCGCTTCCATGTCCTGCACGTCGGCCGGGACGATCACGCACGTCACGGTCCGCTCGGTCTGGGCGATACGCATCGCCCGGTCGATCAGATGCCGGACGCTGGATGGCTCGTTGACCTGCTCGCAGAACGCCGAGGCGACGTCGCTGTAGAGCTGCAGCAGCTTGACCTCCTGCTGAAAATCACCGCCGATGGCGCGAACGAACGTCTGCCCGACGATCGCCACGACGGGCTGGTGGTCGAGCTTTGCGTCATACAGCCCGTTGAGTAGATGGATTGCGCCTGGGCCGGAGGTCGCCATGCAAACACCCGACCTCGCCCGTGAACTTCGCGTGCCCGCAGGCCATGAATGCGGCCATCTCCTCGTGGCGGGTCTGTACGAAGCGCAGCTCCTCCTGGTGTCGGCGCAGCGCACCGAGCAGCCCGTTGATCCCATCTCCTGGGAAGCCGTAGATCGTGTCGACGTCCCACGCGATCAGCCGCTCGCAGATGTTGTCGCCCGCCGTCTTGCCCATCGCTCGTCCCTCTCAACTCATCGTCCCCGCCACGCGGCGGTACCGGGAGCCCGTCTTCCTCGAGATCCCATCGCGAGAGGCGATACCCGTGGCGGCCGGGCGCTAAGCAGATGCTGTCCGTCCTCTGCCCGGCTCACGGTTGCTCGGGTCGCTCTCCGGGCATCAACCGAATGCCGGGCACAAGCGAGGACACTCGAAGGAGAGCAATGCGAGAGCACCACATCCCCAGCGTCGACCGCGTCGAGATCGCCGCCTACACGATTCCCACCGATGCACCGGAGGGCGATGGCACGCTGCGGTGGGATTCGACCACGATCGTCGTCGTGCACGCCTACTCCGGTAAGACCGTGGGCTTGGGCTACACCTATGCCGACGTGTCTACCGCGCGGCTGATCGAGAGCAAGCTCGCCGGCGTGGTGGAAGGCATGAGCGCGGCGGCACCCCGGCGGGCCTGGGCCGCGATGGTCCGAGCGATTCGCAATTTGGGCCGGCCGGGCATCTGCTCGATGGCGATCTCGGCTGTCGATGTGGCGCTCTGGGACCTGCATGCGAGGTTGCTGGACGCACCTCTGTGCACGGTCCTGGGCGCGGCTCATGACTGCGTCCCTGTCTACGGCTCGGGCGGCTTCACGCCCTACTCCCACGACAGGCTGCAGGAGCAGCTGTCGGGCTGGGCGCAGCAGGGTATCCCGCGTGTGAAGATGAAGGTCGGCGCCGAGGCCGCTGAGGATCCCGAGCGCGTCCGCTTGGCGCGCGAGGCGATCGGACCATCCACGGAGCTGATGGTGGATGCCAACGGCGCTTACACCCGCAAGCAGGCGCTTGCCCTCGCGTACGCGTTTCGCGAACAGAGCACCGTGAGCTGGTTCGAGGAGCCCGTCACCTCCGATGACCTCGACGGCCTGCGACTGCTCCGCGACCGCGGGCCTGCCGGAATGACGATCGCCGCCGGCGAGTACGGCTATGACGCGATCTACTTCCAGCGCATGCTCGACGCCCAGGCCGTAGACGTCCTGCAAGCCGACGTCACCCGCTGCGGCGGCGTAACCGAGCTCCTGCGGGTCGGCGGAATGTGCCATGCCCGCAACATCCCGTTTTCCTGCCATTGCGGGCCTGCGATCCACGTTCACGCAGCCAGCGCCATGGAGAATCTGCTCCACCTCGAGTACTTTCACGATCACGTCCGCGTCGAGGAGCTCTTGTTCGACGGCCGGCCCGTCCTACGCGACGGCGCCCTGTGGCCTGACCTCACTCGTCCAGGTATGGGAATCGAGCTCAAGCGCAGCGACGCCGAGCGCTACGTCAGCTAGAGCCGCAATCTAGGTCGTGACCTCTGGCGGGTCATCGCGCACCACCAAAGGCACGACGCCGATCGCCGCGGCGACCAGCCCGGCGGCGATCCAGAACGCGAGGTGGTAGCCGCTGGTGAGCGCTACGGCAGTGGCGTGCCCCTGCGCGATCAGGTGCGTGCTGCGCGATGTTGAGAGCGTCGCCAGCACGGCCAGTCCGAGCGCGCCTCCGACCTGGGCGGTGGTGTTCACCAGCCCGGAGGCAAGGCCTGCGTCCTGCGGGCTTGCGCCCGACATCGCGACGTTCATCAGGGCTGGGAAGCAGATGCCGGCGCCGACGCCGAGCAGCAGCATCGAGGGCATCACGTGCACGAGATAGCTGCGGTGGACGGGTGCTTGGGCGAGCAGCACGAGGGCGAGCCCGATCAGCACGAGCCCCGGCACGAGCAGGTTGCGCGCGCCAAAGCGCGTGACGAGCCGCTCGGAGAAGCGGATCGAGAGCGTGCCCATCGTCAGCGTGACGGGTAGGAACGCGAGCCCGATCTCCAGCGCGTCATAGCCGAGCACCCTGCGCAGGTACAGCGCGCCGAGGAAGAACACGCCGAACATGCCTGCGACCGACAGCACCTGAATCAGGTTCGCCGCGGCGACGTTGCGCGAGCGGAAGATCCGCAGCGGCACGAGCGGCTTGCGCGCGGTGGCCTCCCGCGCAAGGAAGCCGAGCAGCAGCACGAGTGCGACGCCGCCGAGCGCGAGCGTGCGCCCTGCGCCCCAGCCGTACTCGGCGGCGGGCTTGACGATCGTGTAGACGCCGAGCATCAGCGCTGAGGTGATCAGCACCGCGCCGGGCACGTCGGCGCCCTCGCCGAAGCCGATGCCGGGGTCGTGCTCGAGCAGGCGCCGGGCGCACGCGGCGGTGGCGAGGCCGATCGGGATGTTGATGAAGAAGATCCAGTGCCAGTCGATCGACTGCGTGATCACGCCGCCGGCGAGCAGGCCGACGGAGCCGCCGGCGGAGGCGACGAACGCGTACACGCCGATCGCCTTTGCCTGCTCGCGGGGCTCGGGGAACATCGTCACGATCATGCCAAGGATCACCGCGGAGGTCATCGCGCCGCCGATGCCCTGCACGAAGCGCGCGGCGACCAGCAGCGACTGGCTGTCGGCGAGGCCGCATGCGAGCGAAGCGAGCGTGAACAGGCTGACGCCGGCGAGAAAGATGCGCCGGCGTCCGACCAGGTCGCCGAAGCGGCCCGCCAGCAGCAGCAGCCCGCCGAACGCGATCAGGTAGGCGTTGACGACCCACGCAAGGCTCGAGGTCGAGAAGTGCAGGTCGGTCTGGATCGAAGGCAGCGCGACGTTGACGACGGTCACGTCGAGCACGATCATCAGCATCCCCACGCACAGCACGTACAGCGCGATCCAGCGCGATCGGTCTGCGGCGTCCTCGATCTGCTGGGGGTGCCTCTCGGCGGTGGCGGCGCTCATGGCTGGGCCTCCGCTGCCTGCCGGGCGTCGGCCGCGTCTACGTACTCGCCGAGCGCGTCCATCAGCCCGATCGTGCCGTCTTCGCGCTGCGCGGCGGTGTCGTGCCCATCGAGGTACACGCCGTGCTCGGTCAGCGTCAGGCGCGTGCCTTCGCCATGTGCCTCGAGCTCGACCACCGCGAGCGATACGGAGATGCGCGTGTCGCCGTTGTGCATGTCGTAGGCATAGATGATCCGCTGCCCGTGCACGATGTCCTGGTAGACGGCGTCGAAGTGGAAGGTCGGGCCATCGGGCACCTGCACTGTCAGGTGCTCGCGCCCGCCGACGCGGAACTCCATCGAGTGGGCGTCCTTGGGCTGCTCGCGCGGCCCGAACCACTGTGCCTTGGCGGCGGGATCTGCCCACGCGTCGAACACCCGCTGCGGCGCGGCGGCATAGGCGCGCTCGATCACGAACGTCGATTGTGTCGTCGAGCGCTCGATGGCGTCCTGCTCGGTCTGGCTCATTGCTCACTCCTTCGCTGTCGCTGGTCATTGCGCTGCTGTGTTTGGTCCTGCTGCTCTGCGAGGTACGCGCCGAGCCGGTCGAGGCTCTGCTCCCAGAATGTGCGTCGCTCCGTGAGCCATCGCTCCGCGGTTCGCAGCGCGGCTGGCTCGACGGTGCAGGTGCGAACCCGTCCGAGCTTCTGGGAGTGCACGAGCCCGCTGGCCTCGAGCACGTGCAGGTGCTGGACGATCGCCGGCAGCGACATCGCCAGCGGCCGCGCGAGCTCGCTGACGGACGCCGGGCCGTGGGTCAAGCGGTCGACCATCGCTCGCCTGGTGGGATCGGCGAGCGCCTGAAAGAGAAGGTCGATGCTCGCGTCGACTGGCTCGTATTGCTTAAGCATTGACTTAAGTATTGCAGCTGATGCTCGCCCGTGTCGCCGCGGCGTCGAGTGTGTCCGCTCGAGAGCTGGGACGCGCGCTTGCCGGGAAACTCATCGGGTCGCGGAGTATCGTCGCGGGCACGGTGGTTGACGCGGATCTCGAAGACGGGCAGCTGAGCTGGAGCGCGCCCTCCCCGCGCCTGCGGGTGCTGCGCCGCTATGAGGTGGTGGCGGGCACGCTGGCTGCGCTGGCTCTTGCCGCCGGGATCGCGATCGCGCTTGGCGCCACGGTCGTGGCGGTGGTGGCGGTCGTCGCTGTGGTCCTGGTGGGCTCGCTCGCTGACGTCGTGGCCGGACGGCGGGTGAGCGCATGGGGCTATGCCGAGCGAGCCGAGGATCTGCTGGTCAGGCGCGGCGTGATGTTTCGGCGGATGTCGGTGATTCCCTACGGGCGCATGCAGTACGTGGAGGTCACCGCCGGCCCGTTCGAGCGGGCTTTTGGCCTTGCCACTGTGCAGATGCATACGGCGGCGGCCGCCAGCGACGCGCGCGTTCCCGGACTGCCCGCCGTCGAGGCGGCGCGCCTGCGCGACCAGCTGACCTCGTTGGGCGAGTCGCACGCGATGGGGCTGTGAGCGAGCTGCGCGCGCTCTGGTCGGCGTCGAGGCTGTGAGCGAGCCGCGCGCGCCCTGGCCGCCGCCGGAGCCGACCGCGGCTGAGCGCCAGGCGGCGGCGGGGCTGGGCGGATCGTGGCAGCGGCTGCATCCGCTGTCGCCGTTCGTGCGGGCCGGGCGGGGCGTGATCGGCATCGTCGTGCTGCTGCTGATCCCCACCTCCGCAGGACACGGCGGAGGCACGAGCTCCGACCTGATCCACGTCGGCGTGATCGTTGTCTTCTTCGTGCTCGGCTTCATCTCGTGGCTCGTCACCAGGTGGCGAGTGCAGGACGGCGTGCTGCGGGTGGAGAGCGGCCTGCTGCGGCGGACCTCCGAGCGCTTTCCGCTGAGCCGTATCCAGGCGATCGACACCGTGCGCCCCGGCCTTGCCCGGGTCTTCGGCTTGGCCGAGCTGAGGATCCGCTTGGCCAGCGGCAGCGGGCAGGCCGGGCGCTTGGCGTATCTGACCAACGCCGAGGCGGACACGCTGCGGGCGCGGCTGCTTGACATGAGCCACGCGACGACCGTCGCCGGCGCGACAGGCGCGACAAACACGACGGGCGTTTCGGCTGCGGGGGCGGCGTCGCTCGAGGCGGCGCCGCCAGCGCCGGAGCAGACGCTCGTGACTGTTCCGCCTGCGCGGCTCTTTGCATCGCTGCTGCTCACCGGGAGCGGCCTGGTGCTCGAGCTTGCGATCGTGGTGCTGGCGGTGCTGGCGCTCGTCGCGCCGGGCGTGGCGGCGGCGGCGTTCAGCGCGGGAGCCGTGGCGCTGGTCGGGCTCGTGCTCGGTTTGTTCCGCCGCTTCAACGGCGACTATCGGATGACGGTGGCGGATGCTGCCGACGGGCTGCGGTTGCGCTCGGGTCTTGTGGAAACCTCCGCTGAGACGATCCCGCGAGGGCGCATCCAGGCGATCCGCATGGTCGAGCCGCTGGCGTGGAGGCTGTGCGGCTGGTGCCGCCTTGAAGTGGATGTCGCCAGCCAGAAGTCCAAGGGCCGCCAGGACCGCAACCAGGCCAAGGCCGGCCGCGCGCTGCTGCCAGTAGGCAGTCGCGAGCAGGCCGCGTCGCTGGTTGCGAGGGTGTTCCCTGGGCTGCCCGACGAGCGTCTGGCGCCGCCTGCGCGCGCGCGCTGGAAGTCGCCGCTGCGCTTCCGTTACCTGTCGTGGGGATCGAACGAGCGCTACGTGGTCGCGACCAGCGGTCGCGTACGGCGCGTGACCGACTGGGTGCCGCTGGCGAAGGTGCAGAGCATTCGCCTGCTCGAAGGCCCTGTGCAGCGGCGCTTGGAGTTGTCGAGCATCCATCTCGACACGGCTGGGCGCAAGGTCCATGCGGTCGTGCGCGACCGCGATCGGACGGAGGCGGCACGGCTGATGCAGGAGCTGCCCGAGCGCTGTCGTGAAGCTCGATAGCCTCGCGTCAATGTCCGAGCCTGCCCCCCGTCGCCTGGGTCGCCTTCCCGCGCGCGAGCGCAAGCCTCCGAGCGAGCGCGACTGGGAGCGCTCGACGGTGCTCAAGCCGCGCCCGGCGCCACGCCACCCGGAGCTGGTTAGCGACGGCGCGGCGCTGGCGTTCTCGCCGCATGCGCTGGTCGGGCCGTCCCCGCCGCTCGATCCGGAGGATCCCGCGGCGCGCGCGCTGCTCAAGTACCTCGTGGCGCTGGCCGCGCCCAAGGGGATCGCGCGGGCGCTGCCCAAGCGCGGCGGCACCGCGCCGGAGCCCCCGAGCCTCGCGGGCTGGCGCCGGCTTGCGCGCGAGGGCGACGAGGTTCTGTTCGGGCGCGGCCTGCCGCCGCAGCTGTTGCTTGTGACCCTTCGCAAGAACGCGCTGCGGCGCAGCTGGACGTGCATACGCTCGGGTGTCGCGCGGCCGCTGCGGGCCACGCGCGAGGGGATCCGCGCGTCCTCGTGGCGTCTGGATCCCACGCACGAGCTGGGTCCTCAGGACAGCGCGCTGCGCCTGCTGCTGACTGAGCAGGCGTTCGCGAGCGGCCAGACTGCAGAGGGGCGGCTGCTCGCGCCCGACCTCTACCTCGACGGCGATGAGCTCGTGCTGAGGATGTTCGTCACGCCGCGGCCGGGTTACCAGACGGCGACGCGCAACCCCGAGACGCCGGTGCGGGTCGCCCTGCCCGAGCCGCTCGGCCAGCGGCCGCTCAGCGACGGCGCTCTGCTCGCGCTGGGTGGCGGGGATTATGCGGCTCGCCGAGGCTCCGCCTGAGCTCTCGCAGCTAAGCGCGCGCCTGCTCAAGCGACGGAGGCGCCCGTCGGCGCCTCGTGTCCCGTGAGCTCGTGCCCCACGCGCCGCGTGGCGGCGAACACGAGCAGCGCCAGTGCTGAAAGCCCTGCGCCGAGCCAGCAGACCGCGCTCCAGCCGTCGGCGGCGTAGAGCGTGGTGGAGAGCGTCGAGCCGACGATGCCGCCGAGGAAGATCGAGACCATGTAGGCGGTGGTGAGGCGACTGCGGGCTTGGGCGTGAAGACGGTAGATCGCTGCTTGGTTGCTGATCTGCGCGCCTTGCACGCCGAGGTCGAGCACGATGATGCCGGCGATCAGCGCCACCAGCGATGTGCGCCCGAGCGCGAGCAGGCCCCAGCTGATGAGCAGCACGAGCAGGAAGCCGCCGAGCGCGCGGCGGCCGTGGCCTCTGTCTGTGAGCTTGCCGGCGACCGGCGCGATCAGCGCGCCGGCTGCGCCGGCGAGACCGAACAGGCCGATCACGGCCTCGTTGTAGCCATAGGGCGCTTTGCTGAGCAGGAACGCAATCGAGGTCCACAGCACGGAGAAGCAGCCGAAGCCGAGCGCGCCGAGCGCCATCCGCTGGCGCAGCACGGGCTCGCGCGCGATCAGCGCGATCACCGATCGCAGCACGGCGCGGTAGCGCAGCGGCTCGGATTGCGCAATCGCGGGCAGCATGCGCCACAGCGTGAGCGACAGCACCAGCATGACGCCTGCGGCGAGCGCGAACACGAGCCGCCAGCCGCCGGCTTGCGCGACGAGCCCGCTGAGCGTTCGCGCGGAGAGGATGCCGACGAGCAGGCCGCTCATCACCGTCCCGACGACCTGGCCGCGCTCTTCGGGCCCGGCGAGCGTGGAGGCGAGCGGCACGACGATCTGCGCGACCACCGACAGCGCGCCGGCGGCTACCAGCGCCGCGGCGAGCACGGCGAAGCTGGGCGCTGCGGCGCACACGGCGAGCGCCGCAGCGGTGCCGAGCAGGATCGTGCTGATCAGCCGCCGGCGCTCCATGATGTCCCCGAGCGGGACGAGGAACGCGAGTCCGGCGACGTAGCCGACCTGCGCGCATGTCACGAGCAGCCCGGCTGTGCCGTCGGAGACGCTGAGCGCGTGCGCGACGGTGCTCAGCAGCGGCTGGATGTAGTAGAGGTTGGCGACGGTCGCGCCGCTGGCCACCGCGAGCAGCGCAACGAGCCCGCGCGGCATGCGTGCGGAGGCGGGGGTCTCGGTCGCCTCGCTGGCCACGGGCGCCGAGCGGGGGCTGTTCGCTGGTTCGATCAGGTCCTGGGGCATTGGACCTCTTTCGTGATAGCAGCGGCGGGCCGCGTCCGCCTGAGATCAACCCCCGCGCTAGCCGACCGCCAGCTTGAACGAGTCGACGTTGTGCGTGACGTTGCCTGCTTTGTCCACGCCGGTGTATTCGCCTTCGATCGTTTTGGCGGTCACGACGAGGCGCAGGAAGCCCCATTGCTTGGCGTCGAATTGCGTGAGCACGCAGTCGGGCTTGACCCGCAGCCCCGGCGTCGCGTCGCGGGCCATCGCGTGCAGGTTGTGGTAGCCGCCGGCGCCGCAGACGATGTAGGGCAGTTCGCGCCCGGCGATCGTGCGGGTGAAGCGCTGGTAGTTGTGCACGTGCCCGGTGAGCACGAGGTCCGGGTAGCGCGCGGATGCGCTGAACCCTTGGTCGAGCACTTTGCCCATCTGTTCTGAGCCGCCGTGATGAGCGTCACAGGAGTAGGGCGGGTGGTGCAACGCGAGGATCAGCGCCCGCCCGGTGGGCGCGTTTTTGAGCTCGGCCGTGAGCCATTCCTGCTGGTCGGGGTGAATCACGCCGCCGCTGGGAACGTTGGAGTAGAGGCCGATGATCGTGACAAGCTCGTCTTCGAGCGTCCAGAACACGTTGGGCTGGTCCATCGTGTCGCGGTTGTACTCGGCGACCTCCGGCAGCAGCTGCGGTGTGGCGTCGCAGAAGTAGCGCACGAACGCCTCGAGGCTTGTTTCGCCGTCTTCTTCGGGATCGCCGTCGTGGTTGCCGGGGATCGCGAGGATCGGCAGGTTGTAGTGGGCATATGCCTCGTAGAACTGCGGCGGGTATTCGGCTTTGGCGCCGTTGAAGTAGACGACGTCGCCGACCGAGTAGCAGAGCTCCGGGGGGATCGCCTGCGCTTCCACGTCGGCGATCATCGCCTTGGCGACCTCGGCCTGCGGGTTGGGGTCTTTGACGCCGCCGTGATCGCCGATCACGTGCAACGTGCGCTGGCTGGCGGACAGGTTGGGCGTCACCGAGGACAGCGCGAGGTGGTAGGGCGCGGCGCCGGTGGGGACCGGCAGCGGCTGAAACGGTTCAGCCGCGCCGGTCCGCTGGTCCTTCTGCGCCTGCTCGATCGCGGACGCCGGCTCGATGCCGAAGCGCCGCTGCTCGACACCGAAGCGCCGCATCAGGAGACCTTGTCGATCACCCAGAAGTCAGAGCTGAGCCCGCGCGTCGGTTCGTAGATGTAGCGCGCATCCATCCAGAAGTAGCCCTGATCGCCCCATTCCGCTCCCCATGAGTTGCGGATCTCGAAAACGTTGACGGGGAACCGCTGCAGCGAGAAGTCCCAGCCGACGATCACCACGCAGTGGCCGCCGATGCTTTTTTCACCGGCGGCGGGCAGCGGCAGGAGCTGCGTCGCGGGGTTCCATGTTTCGCTCTCGAACATCGCAGGGACGGTGAAGCCGAACACGACCGGCAGCCCATCTTGGATCGGCGAGCGCACGGGTGAGCCGGCGGTGCCCGGAAGCACTTTGAGATATTCGATCGCCTCGTACTTCTTGGCCTCTTCGTAGGCTTCGGCGGACGGTTTCTCCTTGAACTTGGCGATGTCGTACGGCCAGTAGGGTTTCTCGGGCGGCGCGCCTTCGCCGGCGACGACCTTGATGCCATCGCGGATCTGCGCGCCGGAGTCTTCGTTGACTGTGCCCTCGATCACGCGCTCGCCGTAGTAGATGAACAACCGCGACGGCGTTTCTGGCTTCAGTCCCTGTTTGATCTCGGTGGCCTCGAGCACGGCGGCGACGCCGTTGCCGGTGCAGGAGCCCAGCTGTCCCTGGTTGAAGACGGGGGGCATCTGCTGGCGCAGCGAGAACACGGGCTGCAACTCCTCGGAGCGGTAGACGCTGCGCTCGAGGTTGTAGATCCGATCGCGGTGATCGGGTAGGTCTGGTTGCCAGCCGTAGTGCTGGATCTTGCGTGCTGCGGGCATCTTGCTACCCCCCTGGCGTTGGTGGCTCTATGGGCGATTTCCAATTTATCGAACTGGTAGCTTTCCTGCAACTGAAATTGGCAAGTTCACACAAAGTTCACACAAAGGCAATAGATAGGGGCGAGACGGACGAGCGCCGGCCAGCTATTTCGGACGTGCTCCAGGTCGCGACGGCCGCTTCGACGAGCCGCTCTCGGCGGGATCGTCCGTGGGCGCCCTGGCATCGTTTGCTAGCGGCTGGGTGCCGTCCACGAGCGCCGTTCTATATTTGATTTATATGGAGTTCGCGTGATCGTCCGACAGCTGGGTGCTTGCGGCCCGCCTGTGTCCGCGATTGGGCTGGGTTGCATGGGTATGTCCTCGGGCGTGTATGGCCCGGCGGATCGCGCGGAGGGCATTGCGACGATCCATGCGGCGCTGGACGCTGGCATCGATCTGCTCGACACGGGCGACTTCTACGCGATGGGTCACAACGAGCTGCTGGTCGCGGAGGCGCTGCGCGGGCGCCCCCGCGAGGATTACATGCTGAGCGTGAAGTTTGGCGCGCAGCGCGGCCCGGATGGCGCGTGGCTCGGCTATGACGCGAGCCCGCGGGCGGTGAGGACGGCGCTGGCGTACTCGCTGACGCGGCTTGGCGTGGAGCACATCGACGTGTATCGTCCGGCGCGCCTGGATCCGAGGGTGCCGATCGAGGAGACGGTGGGCGCGATCGGCGAGCTGGTGCAGGCTGGTTATGTGCGCTACGTCGGGCTATCGGAGGTCGGCGCGGAGACGATTCGCCGCGCGGCGGCGACGCATCCGATCTGTGACGTGCAGATCGAGTACTCGCTGATCTCGCGTGGGATCGAGGCTGAGATCCTGCCGGCGTGCCGCGAGCTGGGCATCGCGATCACGGCGTATGGCGTGCTCAGCCGCGGGCTGATCAGCGGCCATGTGTCGGCGGACAGCGAGTTCGCTGCGAACGACTTCCGCTCTCGCGCGCCGCGCTTTGCGGGTGGGAACCTGACGCACAACCTCGGGCTGGTCGAGGAGCTGCGCGTGCTTGCAGAGGCGAACGGCGCGACGGTGGCGCAGATGGCGATCGCATGGGTGATGGCTCGCGGCGAGGATGTCGTTGCGCTGGTGGGCGCGCGCACCCGCGAGCGCCTCGAGGAGGCGCTCGGCGCGGAGCAGCTTGAGCTCGATGCGGAGGATCTCCAGGCGCTCGAGCGCGCGATACCACCGGAGGCTGCGGTTGGCGAGCGCTATCCGGAGCGGCAGATGGCCACGCTTGACAGCGAGCGCGGGTAGCTCGTCGTCTCGGCGTGGGCCGGCGCGCACGAGCTGTACATCCGCGCCGGCTTCACCGCGCCCGTGCGCGGCGTCCGGCGCTACCTGGAGTCCTGAGCGTGCTGCTCGGGGGTGATCAGCTTTGCGCCTGGGATGTGCGTTGCGATCCGGCGCGGGTCTCTGGTGAGTAGCGGGCGAGCCGTCACGGCTGCGTGCGCGCCGATCAGGAAGTCAGGGAGGACCGCCTCTCGACTTCCGCCGGCGCGACGGTACTGAGCGTGAGCATGGCCGGCCAAAAAGGCCGCTGAGGCAGGGATCCTCTCGACTACGGTCATCGAGGGCAGAGCCGAGCGGAGATCCTCGAGGCGAGAGAAGCGCGGCGCGATCTCGGCTAGGACGACAGCGTTGAGGACGATCGCGCCGCGCTGGGCGGCCTGGGTGAGTTGTGCCTGCGACCAGTTGAGCCACTTTTGATCCTCTGTAAAGAGGTCGAGCAGCACGCTGCTGTCAATGAAGACTCCAGGGGCCGTCTTCACCGGCGAGTCAGTGCCAGGATCTCGTCGGTGGTCAGCTCGACATCGCCAGCGCCACGCATCCGTGCGACCTCTCGGGCTGCGCGGTCGCGGTCGACGAGCAGCCTTGCGCCCCGTGCGTCTAGCTCGAACCCAACGTCGCTGCCCGGATGGATGCCCAGCGCCCGCCGGACCTCGAGTGGGATCGTCACCTGTCCCTTTTGGGTTACGCGCATGCGGTAAGACTAGCAAGTAATACCGAGCCCGGCGCGATGGGGCTCGGCGACATGGAGGCTGCCTCAACTCTCCCCGTCGTAGTAGTCCACGGCCCCGTCGCGCCGGCGCAGGATCACGTGATCGTCGGGGTTGCCGGGCCAGACGCCGATCTTGTCGCTGTCGGGGTAGACGGCTACTGACGGCTCGCGCGCGCTCGAGAACATCATGATCCGCGCGGTTGCCTCGCCGCCGCTGCTGACCTTGTGCGCTCCGGCCGGTCCTGGAGGGAAGTGGACGATCTCACCGCGCTCGACTGTCTCGTCGCCGTCGGGCGTGCGCACGCGCACGACTCCGTCGAACACTACGAGCCACTCCTCCTCGTACTCGTAGTGGTACGGGCACAGATGCTGGCCGGCGGGTATCTCGAAGAGCTTGACGGCGAGCGCTTTTGCGCCGATCGCTTTGGTTACGTGGATCATGCCCGAGCGGTAGCCGTCGGGGTCGGTGGCGTCGTATTCGTAGCTCTCGCTGAGGAAGCTGGCGCGTTGCAGCACGCGGCGATCTTTGCACGGATGGCCGCCTTACGGGCGACTCATCTTGTGTCACTGGATCGGCTGTCGATAACCCTCGGTCGCGTATGGGTTGAGGAACTGCCGTCGCCAGAGCTGGGCGCGGTCGACCTCGGTTAGGGAGGCTTGGTCGCACACGCCGCGCCAATGGGTTTCGATGGTCTCGATCTGGTGATCGATGATCTCGCGTGCCTCCGGCGCTGAGAGCCGGTACGTGGATGCGCGGGCGACGCAGCCGGCAACTTGGCTCATGCGGTAGCCGTCCTCTGCGATCGCCATGACCTGAGCGGTCTCGCCGCCTGCGCGGGGCTGAGGGCAGATGTCGTAGGCGGGAGTGAGCGTCAGCTCGGTGCCATCCCAGAACGCGGCGTGGTTGCGGGCGTGGTCGTCGTTGTTGCCTGTGAGGATGTTGAAGGTGATCCGCGAGAACAGCTCGCGTAGCGTGGGGATCGGATTGCTGAATCGGGTGCGGATCAGCTGCGCGAGATCGGCGTAGCTCGCGTAGCGTGCGGCGAGTTCGTCGAGTCCGAGGATGGTGAGCGCTGAGACCATTGCCCGACGACTTCCGTCACCCGGCCGGTCGAACCGGTCGATCAGCAGCACGTTCTTGCCGAGAGCACTCGTGAGTTGGACCGACGCGACGTTCAGGTCTGCCAGGCGCGCTAGCTCCATCGCGGCGAACTCGCCTTGGACGACCGGGTAGGTGTCCGTAGAGGAGCTGAACTTCGCTATCAGCTGACGGGATTTGTCGCTCAGCAGCGCCTTCGGTTTCTAACTGCGGGTGTACCGTCGTGACAGGCTGAGCACCAGCACGAGCACCCCGGCCCCCAGCAGCACGCGCCCGACGACTGAGCTGATCGAGCTCCAAGCGCTGCCGGCGAGCATCCCGGCGAGCACGAACACCGCTGCCCACAGCGCGCAGCCGACGGTTGTGAGCGCGACGAACGTGGCGAGCGGCACGCGCCGCGCGCCGGCGGGCAGCGACACGAAGGTGCGCGCGAGCGGCAGCAGCCGCGCGATGAACACGGCGCGGGTGCCGTGGCGCTCGAACAGGCCTTCCCAGCGCTCGAGCACGACTCCTGCGCCGGGCACGCCGACGAGCAGCCGGCTGGCGCCCAGCCCGTAGGCGAGCAGCGACCCGACGAGGTTGCCGGCGGTGGCGGCGAGCACGGCCAGCGGGAAGCTCATCCAGCCCTGATTGACGGCCACGCCAGAGAAAATCAGCGTGAGCTCGCTCGGGACCGGTATACAGGCGCTCTCAGGCACCATCAGCAGGAACACGCCGAGCGCGCCGAACTGCTCGATCAAGGCGGTCACCAATTCGGTGATACCCGCACGCCGCTACCCGCAAGCGCTCCCTACAGCTCGAGCACGATCCCCTCGGCGGCGACGATCACGTGCGGCGAATCGCCGGCGAGCCGCGCTGCGAGCCCGTCGAGCTGCGCGTCGGTGCGCGTGTAGCGGTGGTGAAAGAGCGCGACGGTGTGTGTGCCGGCGAGGCGGGCGAGCTCGACGGAGTAGTCGGCGACGGCGTGCCCGAAGTCGGCCTCGGCGGCGAGCTCCTCTGGGAACAGCTGCGCGTCGTGCACGAGCAGCTCGGCGTCGTGTGCGAGCTCGATTGCGGCTGGGTGGTACTCGCCGAAGCCATGCTCGCCGGGGCCAAGCGCGGTGGGGCAGTGGTCGGGCATGTAGGTGAGCGTTGAGTGTGTGTCGCTGATGCGATAGCCGAACGTGCGCCCGCCCTTGTGCGGGATCTCGCGCGCGAGCACGGTGAAGCCCTCGATTTGGTGCTCTCCGGGGGCGACGGTGTCGAACGTCCATTGCCCGCGCAGCTGCGTGGGCTTGACGGGGAAGTAGGGCGGCTGCATCACGCCGCTGAGCACGCTGGCGGCGTCGAGGCCGCTGTCTTGCTCGGGCAGCAGCACGGTTGGCTGCGAGTCGGGGCGGTCGGCGGCGGCGAAGAAGGGAAGCCCGAGCGTGTGGTCCCAGTGCAGGTGGCTGAGCAGGATCGTGCCGGTGAAGGGGCCGCTGTCGAGCATGTGGGTGACGGCGCGCAGCCCGGCGCCGGCGTCGAGCACGAGTGTGGGCGCGTTGGCGTTGTCAGCTGTGATTGCGACGCAGGAGGTGTGCCCGCCGTAGCGCACGAAGTCGATGCCTGGCGCTGGGGTGGAGCCCCGCACGCCGCAGAAGCGGACTCGCAAGCGCGCTCAGCTCCGGTCGGGCTGTGTCCGACGGTGATCTTTGGCCATGCCCGTGTCGAAGGGGATCCGCTGCGAGCCTTCGATCGCCTCGGACGGAATCCACGACAGCGACGTGATGGAGCTCTCGTGTCGCATCTGCGGGGAATTATGTGCGAAATCGCCGGAGCGCGCCTATGCTGGCGCCGATGAGCTATGACGCGCTGGTGGTCGGCTCGGGCCCGAATGGCTTGGCGGCGGCGATCGAGATGGCGCGCTCGGGCTGGCGCGTGCTGGTGCTGGAGGCCTCGGAGCGCGCGGGCGGGGCGGTGGCGACGGAGGAGCTGACGCTGCCGGGCTTTCGCCATGACACGTTCTCGTCGGTGTACCCGGCGGCGGCGGCGTCGCCGGTGTTTGCGCGCATGCCGCTCGAGCGCTTTGGCTTGCGCTGGGTGCATCCGCGCGCGTGCTTGGCTCACCCGCTCGACGGCGGCATGGCGGTGGCGCTGTACCGCGAGCTGGAGCGCACGGCGGCGAGCTTGGATGCGGTTCATGCGGGCGATGGCGAGCGCTGGCGGGTGTTTGCGGCGCCGTTGGCGCGTCATTTCGACGCGTTGCGCGACACGATGCTGTCGGGTTTTCCGCCGCTTGCTGGCCCGGCGCGCTTGACGGCTGCGCTGGGCCCGGCGGCGATGCTGCGGTTTGCGCGCCTGCTGGTGATGCCGGCGCGGACGTTGGGCCAGCGGCTGTTCGAGGGCGAGGGCTCGCGCGCGTGGCTGTATGGCTCGGCGATTCACTCGGATGCGCCGCTGACGGCGCGGGGCAGCGCGATTGCGGCGGCGTATTTGACGCTGCTGGGGCATGGCGTTGGCTGGCCGAGCCCGGAGGGCGGCGCTGGGCGTTTGGCGGATGCGCTGATTGCGTATTTGCGCGAGCTGGGCGGCGAGTTGCGCACGGGCGCGGAGGTGACGCGAATCGTGGTGCAGCAAGGTCGCGTGCTGGGTGTTGAGATCGACAAGGGTGAGCCTGTGGGCTCGCCGAGGGTGATCGCGGATTTGATGCCTGGTGCGCTTGTGAGGCTGGCGGGCGATGCGCTGCCGGCGCGCTACGCGGGTGCGCTGCGTCGCTTTCGGCCGGGTCCGGCGACGCTGAAGCTGGATTGGGCGCTGGACGGCCCGATTCCCTGGAGCGCGCCGCAGGCGCGCGAAGCCGGCACGGTGCATGTGGGCGGCTCGGCGGCTGAGGTGCTCGAGAGCACGACGTTCACGGGCGGGTTGCCTGAGCGCCCGTTCATGCTGCTGGGCCAGCAGTCGCTGGCGGATCCCTCGCGTGCGCCGGTGGGCAAGCACACGGCGTGGGCGTATGCGCATGGCCCGCAGGGACTTGACTGGGCGCGCGAGCAGGAGCGCCATGTGGAGCGCATGGAGGCGCAGGTGGAGCGTTTTGCGCCGGGCTTTCGCGACCTGATCCTGGCGCGCCATGTGCTCGGCCCGGCGGATCTGCAAGCTCGCAACGCGAACTTGATCGGCGGCGACGTCGGTGGTGGCAGCTATGCGCTGGACCAGCTGATCTTCAGGCCGGTGCGGTCCCCCAGCCCGTACCGCGTGCCGCTGCGCGGCTTGTACTTGGGTAGCGCGGCGGCGTTTCCGGGCGGCGCGGTGCATGGCGTTCCGGGCCATGCGGCGGCGCGCGTGGCGCTGGCTGAGGCGCGCGTCAGGGGAGTCGCTCGACGCGTTCTAGGATGAGCGCACGATGAGAGCTGCGGTGCTGCACGACTACGGCGTCCCGAGCGCAGGCGAGTTCGACGAGCCTTCGGCGGGTCCGGGCCAGGCGGTGGTGGAGGTGCTGGCGGCTGGCGTGAACCCGGTGGACGTGGCGATCTGCGCTGGGCGCTTCTATGCGGGCAAGCCGCCGTTGCCGTGCGTGGCGGGGCGCGAGGGCGTGGGCATGCTGGACGGCGCGCGGGTGTACTTCGATGGGCCGGTGGCGCCGTTTGGCTCGATGGCGCAGCGCGCGCTGGTCGACCCGGAGCACACGTATCCGGTGCCTGATGGTGTGGCCGACGGCGTGGCGGTCGCGTTGGGGATCTCCGGCTTGGCGGCGTGGCTGGCGCTGACATGGCGCGCTGCAGCTTGCAGCCGGGCGAGCATGTGCTGGTGCTGGCGGCGAGTGGCGTGCTCGGTCAGATCGCGGTGCAGGCGGCAAAGCTGCTGGGCGCGGGCCGCGTGGTGGCGGCGGCGCGCTCGCAGGAGGGGCTTGAGCGCTGCTTGGAGCTTGGCGCGGACGCGAGCGTGCGCTTGGACGAGCGCGAGGATCTGTCGGCGGCGATGTCGCAGGCGGGCGAGGGGCGTATCGACGTGGTGCTGGACCCGCTGTGGGGAGCCCCGCTGGTAGCGGCTTTGGACGCGGCGAGCTTTGGCGCGCGGCTCGTGCAGATCGGCGCGGGCGCAGGTGCTGAGGCGACGCTTCCGTCGGCGCCGATCCGCGGCAAGCTGCTGGTGCTGATGGGCCACACGAACTTCGCGGCTCCGCCTGAGGTCAAGCGCGAGGCGTATGCGCGCATGAGCGAGGCGGTCCTCGCCGGCAAGATCGCCGTCGATCTGGATCCGCTTGCGCTCGACGAGGTGGACGAGGCGTGGCGGCGTCTGGCGGCGGGCTCGCACCGCAAGATCGTGCTTGTGCCGTAGGCATCGGCACGGCCTGGGTGGTCATCGTCCCGTGGCGCGTTTGGTGCTCGGGCTACTTGCGCTTGGCCTGGTGCTCAAGCACCTTGCCGAACGCGTCCTCGAGCTGTGCGGTCATGCGCTGCTTGAACAGCGCGAGCAGCGCCTCGGAGGCGAGCGGCCGCAGCGAGCTGACGCCGTCGATCAGCTCGTCCCACCCATCGTCGGGCTGACCCGCCTCGTCGAAGGGCTGCCATAGCTCGCGCAGGAACAGCTTGGTGAACGCGCGGGAGATGGATTCGCAGTCGCGGCTGACCTTCTCGATGAGCACGAGCGCGGCGTGCAGCGGGATCCCGAGGGCGACGACCTGCTCGGCGGCTGCGAGCAGCGCTGGGCTGGGAGCTTCGAAGCGCTCGTCGCCGAGTGGGATCAGCAGCTTGAGCTTGCGTACGCGCTCGACGTCCTTGAAGTCGACCTCGCCGAAGCGCGCGGCGAGCTCCTCGGCGGTGATGATCTCGGGGGACTCGGCCTCGAACGGGGTGGTGACGGCGCGGCGCAGTCCGAGCAGCCGCTCGGCGAGCCCGTGCGATCCGCTGAGCAGCCGCTCGATCGCGGCGAGATTGAAGCCGTCGGCTTGCAGGTCGAGAATCAGCCGTAGCCGTGCTACGTGCTCGGCGCTGTAGTAGCCGACGCGCGCTCGGACCTCGGGCGGGGGCAGCAGCCCGCGCGTGTGGTGGTTGCGGATGTTGCGCACGGACATGCCGACCTCGGCTGCGAGCTGCTCGACGGTGAGGTCGTAGGCGGAGCCGTCCGCCGCGCCGTTTCCGGCCGCCGGCCCGCGAGCGCCGCTGCCGGTGTGGCTCGTGCCGCGGTTGCTCGCGCCGTTTGGCGCGGCTTTCACGGCGGCGATGGAGCTTGTGCGTGCCATTTGCGATTTCAGGGTAACACCAAACGCGGATCAGGGTACCTCTACTCATGTTCCCTCGATTGAGGTAGCATGATCTCGCGTCATGGGTTTTCTCAACCACACATCCGAAGATGGCTGAACGCGGCGCGGTTCCGCAGGTGTCGGCGGGGCGCCGCAGGGTGCTCGGGCTGGTGCGCTCGTTCACCTCGCCGCTGCTGCCGGACGACTACCTGGAGTTGGTCAACCCGCTGTGGTCGACGCGCGAGCTGCGCGGGCGCATAGAGCGGATCGAGCGCGAGACGCCGGATTCGGTCACGGTGCTGATCAAGCCGGGCTGGGACTGGCCCGGCCATCTGCCTGGCCAGTACCTGCGCTTGGGCATCGAGGTCGACGGCATCCATCATTGGCGCGCCTACTCGCTGACCTCCGATCCGGGACGTGCGGACGGCTGCATTGCGATCACGCCGAAGCTGGTGGAGCACGGCAAGGTCTCGCCGTTTCTGTTCAACCGCGCGCGCCCGGGCGCGATCGTGCGGCTGGGCGGGGTGGAAGGCACGTTCACGCTTCCCGACCCGCTGCCGAAGCGACTGCTGTTCATCAGCGCTGGCAGCGGGATCACGCCGATCATGAGCATGCTGCGCAGCATCGCGGCCGCGCGAGGGCTCGCGGATATCGTCCATGTGCACAGCGCGCGCACGCGTGAGACGGTCATCTTCGGCGAGCAGTTGCGCGCGCTGGCGAACGCTCACAGCGGCTATCGGCTGCACGAGTGGATCACGGGCGAGCAGGGCCGGGTTGTCGCGGAGCAGCTCGATGAGCTGTGCGGTGATTGGCGCGAGCGCGACGCGTTCCTGTGCGGTCCGGCGGGCCTGCTCGAGACGATGCGCGCGCTTTGGGACCGTGACGGCGAGCCGGAGCGACTGCATGTGGAGTACTTCCAGCCGCATGAGCAGGTCGGCGACGCCCAGCGCGGCACAGGCGGCACGATCCGTTTCTGTCGCAGTGACGTGCAAGTCGACAGCGACGGCGGCCAGTCGATCTTGGCGTCGGGCGAGAGCGCGGGCGCAACGCTGCCGTATGGCTGTCGCATGGGCATCTGCCACAGCTGCGTGGGTCGCTTGCGCGCAGGCCAGGTGCGCGACTTGCGCACGGGGCGCGTGCACGGTCAGCCAGGGGAAATGCTTCAGACGTGCATCAACGCGCCTGAGGGCGCGGTCGAAATCGATCTGTAATCCAACGCAAAGGAATCGTGGTGTCCGCAACCGAAACGCAGGGCCCCCCAACGGAGCAGAGCTCGGCAACAGCTCCGTCTGACGCCGGCGAGCCGGAGAGCCCGCTCGCGCGCCTCACCCCCGAGCAGATCGAGCAGCTGGCTCGCGAGTTCGATGCGATCCACGACGAGGTGTATGCGGACCTGGGCGAGCGCGACTCGCGCTACATCCGCAGCACGATCAGGCTGCACCGCCAGCTGGTGCTGGCGGCACGCGCGCTGCTGATGGGCTCGTCGTACAAGCCTCTGTGGCTGGCGGGCACGGCGTCGCTGTCGCTGGCGAAGATCTTGGAGAACATGGAGATCGGCCACAACGTGATGCACGGGCAGTGGGATTGGATGAACGACCCGGACATCAACTCGCAGAGCTGGGACTGGGACACGGCTTCACCGGCGGACGCATGGCGCCACTCGCACAATTACGAGCACCACACGTTTACGAACATCCGCGGCAAGGACCGCGACTTGGGCTATGAGATCATGCGCATCGACCCGCACCAGCGGTGGCATCCGATCTACCTGTTCCAGCCGCTTTACAACTTGCTGCTGATGGGCTTCTTCGAGTGGGGCGTGGCGGTCCATGATCTCAACCGCGGGGCGATCCACTCGGGGGAGAAGTCCAAGGAGCAGGTGCTCGAAGAGCTGAAGGCGATCGGCGAGAAGGCGCGCAGGCAGCTCGTCAAGGACTACATCGCCTTCCCGGCGTTGGCGGCGCTCGTGGCGGCCCTCGCCGCTGGCCGCTCGTCGGTACGCGTCGGCGCCGAGACCGCTGGAGTCGTCGAGCAACTGGACGCCGCTGAGCAGGGCAGCCGCCGCGCGCAGTCGAGCATGCGTACGCAGTCGAGCAGGCGCGCGTTCACCTCGACGCTGGCGGCGAACTTCACGGCGAACATCGTGCGCAACGTGTGGGCGTACTCGATCATCTTCTGCGGGCACTTCCCCGACCAGACATACACGTTCAGCGAGGACGAGGTCGCGGATGAGACGCGCGGGGGCTGGTATGTGCGTCAGCTGCTCGGCGCGGCGAACATCAACGGCAGTCCGCTGTTTCACCTGCTGGCGGGCAACCTGAGTTTCCAGGTCGAGCACCACCTGTACCCGGACATGCCTTCGAGCCGCTACTCGGAGATCGCGCCGCGGGTGCGCGACATCTGTCGCCGCTATGGGCTTCCGTACAACACAGGCCCGCTGCATAAGCAGCTGGGCACGGTGCACCGCACGATCCTGCGCTTGGCGTTTCCGGGTGGCAAGGTGAGGCCGAAGCCCGGCGCTTACAGGCCCGATCCGCTATCTGGCCAAGCACCTTGAGCAAGGCGCGCCGAAGGGCCAGGAGCTGCGTGTGAGCGACGCCACCTCGCAGTTGCTGCGTGATGCGTGGGCGTCGCTCGGAGGCGACGGTGAGCTGGTTGAGCTTGTAAGCGTGACCGGGGACGGAGAGGGTCTTCTGCCGAGCACGCTGCCTGCGCTACCTGCGATGCTGGCGGCGGTCGGCGCCTCAACGCTGGCTGCGTCGGTGCTAGATGCAGCCAGAGGCGCAAAGGCGCCGGCCCCGGTCGTGATCGATGCACGGCACGTCGCGCTTGCGGCTCGCAGCGAGCGTTATGCGCGCAGCGGGGCATCGGGGGAGGCGAGCCTGTTCGCTCCCCTGTCGCGGTTCTGGCACACGGCCGATGGCTGGCTGCGCCTGCATGCCAACTACCCCTGGCACCGGCAGCGCGCGCTCGCCGTCCTTGGCTGTCAGGCCCTACCCGAGGCCGTCGAGGAGGCGGTGCTGAGCTGGCGCGGCGTCGAGCTCGAGGACGCGCTGGCCGCGGCGGGCGCCCTTGGATATGTCGTGCGCAGCGCGCAGGAGTGGCAGGCTCACCCCCAGGGCCGCGCAGTCGCGGCGCTGCCATTGCTCGACAGCGTCGTCGGTCGCGGGGACGGGAGGCGGCTTGGCCCCGGCCGGGGGGCTGACGGGGCGCGCGTCCTCGATCTCACGCGAGTGATCGCGGGCCCAGTTGCCACCCGGACGCTCGCGGCTTGGGGGGCGGAGGTATTACGCGTGGACAGTCCACGCCTCCCGGAGATCCCAGCGCAAGCGCTGGACATGCTGCCGGGTAAGCGCAGCACGCTGCTTGACTTCTCAGAGTGCCGTGGCCGGGCTCGAGTGGAGGAGCTCCTAGCCGAAGCTGACGTCGTTGTCCAGGGCTACCGGCCGGGCGCGTTGTCCCGCTACGGCCTGGCTGCCGGTGAACTGGCGGAGCGTCATCCGCACCTGTCGCTGGTGACGCTCTGCGCGTGGGGTGTCAACGGTCCGTGGGCGGCGCGGCGTGGCTTTGACTCGCTCGTGCAGTGCCCAACCGGCATCGCGCGGGCCGAGGGAGCTGAGGGGAAGCCTGGCGCGTTGCCCGCGCAGGTGCTCGATCACGCCACCGGCTATCTGGCGAGCGCGGCAGCGCTGCTTGCGCTCGCTGGCGTGAAGCTCGGCGAGCCGCCGCGATCGGTGCGCCTGTCACTAGCGCAGACCGCACGCTGGCTGATGAGCGCGGGAGCGGGTGAACGCGAGCCACAACGTCAGACGCGCCCGGAGCGCTTTCTGGTGAGCTTGTCCGGTGCGGCACAACCGGTACACGTCATCGCCCCTCCAGGACGCGCCGGTGACCTGCTGCCCCGCTGGAGCTCCACGACTGAGCTCGGCAGCGACGCGCCCAGCTTCGCCGCCGAGGCTCCAGCACGCTGACGTGTTAGCTGTCGCCAGGTAGGACTTTGTCGCTGTCGCTCATCGACTGTGCCAAGACGAGTGACGGGCATGATCGCGATCGCCGTTAGCCGTGGCAGTCCACGGCAACATCGAGCGCTGCGCAGACCTGTCGCATGCGGTCATCGCTGAGTGCCCCTAGACGCTCGACTAGCACGGCGATCGACACGCTCTCGACTGAGTCGAGATTGATACCGGAACGTCGAGCGACTGGATCGTCACCCGGCTCGAGGATCACCTCGCTGGGCAGGCCGCGGATGGTCGTTGTGCAGGGTGCGATGAGCGTGCGTCCCAGGCGTGGAATGGCAGCATCACGCGAGAGCACCACCACGGGCCGGCGACCGATGTCCGGCAGCTCACACCACCACACCTCGCCCCTTGCAGGGAGAGGATTCGTGCTCACGATGCCGCAGCCGCCTCCCGAAACGACGCGAGATCGCCCCACGCGTCGGGCTCTCCAAGAGGGTGCTCGTCGTAGGCGGCGTATGCAGCGTCGATCTCGGCGGCGCGATGCCGGTCGAGCAGCGCTCTAAGCGCCTGGTCGAGGAGCCTGGCATCCGTCGATGTTGCGAGCGTACGCCGGGCACTCTCGAGGAGCTCCGCGTCCACGGTCGTGCTTACTCTTACCCTGGTCATGCCATTACTATGCCACAAATATGCCACGCCTACCGGAGGCTGCATCCGAGCGATCGGCGGCGATCGTGCATCCCATGTCTTGTGTGAGACTGGCGCGCGTGCTGTCGATGCAGGCGAAGGTAGCGGTGGTGGGCCACGTGGAGTGGGTGCAGTTTGCGCGCGTGTCGCATGTGCCGCGCGCGGGAGAGGTGGTGCACGCGAGCGATCCGTTCGAGGAGCCGGCGGGCGGCGGCGCGGTTGCGGCGGTGCAGCTCGCGCGCTTGGCCGGCGGGGCAGCGCTTGTGACAGAGCTCGGCGACGACGAGTATGCGCGGCGCTCGACTGAGCGCTTGGGTGAGCTGGGCGTGGACGTCCGCTCGTCGGTCGCCCAGGCGCCGAGCCGTCGCGCGGTGACGCTGGTGGATGGCGCCGGGGAGCGCACGATCACGACGTTTGGGCCGCGGCTGGAACCGCGCGGCGGCGAGTCGCAGGAGCGTTGGCGCGGGCTGGAGGCGATCGACGCGCTGTACTTCACGGCGGGCGATGAGGCGGAGCTCAGGGTCGCACGCTCGCGCTCGCGCATGCTGGTGGCGAGCCCGCGTGCGCGTGACGCGCTTGGCCACGGCGTGGCGCTGGACGCGCTGGTGTTGAGCGGCGAGGACGAGATCGAGCTGCGAGCTGCAGCGCCGGTGCTGGATGAGGCGGAGCTGGTGGTGTGGACGGAGGGCGAGCGCGGCGGTCGCTACCGACGTCGCGACGGCGAGACCGGCGGGTGGGAGGCGGCCGCGCCGCCGGCGGAGCGTGCTGACTCCTATGGCTGCGGCGACTCGTTCGCGGCGGGGCTCACCTACGGCCTTGGCGCGGGCCTCGAGCTCAAAGCGGCCCTTGCGCTGGCGGCGCGCTGCGGCGCGGTGTGCGCAACGGGGCACGGTCCGTATGAGCGTCAGCTGAGCCGTGCCGATCTCGCGGCGGCGATCTAGAACGTGTGCTCGGCTGCTCCGATCGAGTGATCCGGCGAAGAAGAAGAACCAGATCAGCAAGCTGATCACCGCTGCGTACACGCTTGTTATGACGATTCGCTCGAGCAGCGTGATGCCTATGCGGGCGCTGATGTGTCCCTCGGCCTCGGCGCGCATGCTGCGCATCCAGGGCATCCGCCGTTCGGTTTGCGGGCGCCCGACGAGCTCGTCGTAGGTGTTGTTGAGCCATGCGAGCGCAAGCGCCATTACGAACACCAACCCTGCGAGCACGAGCACGACGACGAACACCGCTTGCATGCTCAGCACGGTGTCGTTTGAGCTGTGCGAGCCGATCCACAGCGCGATCAATGGCGCGCCTGTCCACAGGTTGATCGACAGGAACGCGCTAGCGGCGGCCATCGCCAGTCGCTTGACTGACACGAAGCGCGGCGGCCCGTGCGGTCGCGGTCGCAGCCGCTGGCCGCGAGGCGCGGTGTACCTGCCTTGGATGTCGCCAGCGAACATGCTGAACCCCTGTAATGACGATACCGCCATATGATCCGTGGCGCTATGGACTTCTTCGAGCAGATAATCACCGAGTGCTCCGACGGCGTGCTGACGATCACGCTCAACCGGCCAGAGCGGCTGAACGCGTGGACTGCGCAGATGGGCTTGGAGCTGCGCACGGCGTTCGACCAGGCCGACGCCGATGACGATGTGCGGGCGGTGATCGTGACGGGCGCCGGCCGGGGCTTCTGCGCAGGCGCTGACCTTGCGAGCGGCGGCGACACGTTCGACGCGCGCAAGCGCGAGGCCGTCGCAGGCGCGATGCGCGACAACGGAGGCGAGCTGACGCTGCGGATCTTCGAATGCAAGAAGCCGGTGATCGCTGCGATCAACGGGCCTGCGGTGGGCGTCGGCGCGACGATGACGCTGCCGATGGACATTCGCCTGGCGGCTGACGATGCGCGCATCGGCTTTGTGTTCGCGCGCCGCGGCATCATCCCTGAGGCCTGCTCGAGCTGGTTCCTGCCGCGGGTGGTGGGAATCAGCCGCGCGATGGAGTGGGTGGCTACAGGCCGCGTGTTCTCGGCGCAAGAGGCGCTCGACGGCGGCCTTGTACGCAGCCTCTACCCGAAAGACGAGCTGCTCGACGCGGCTCGCGCGCTGGGGCGTGAGATCGCGGAGAGCACCGCGCCGGTCTCGGTGGCGCTCGCGCGTCAGCTGATGTGGAGGATGCTCGGCACCGAGCACCCGATGTACGCGCACCGCGCGGACTCGCGCGGCATGGTCGCACGCGGCCAGTCAGCGGACGCCGTCGAGGGCATCACCGCGTTCCTCCAGAAGCGCCCCGCGCGATTCCCGGACCGCGTCAGCGACGGCCTGCCCGATGTGATGCCTGGCTGGAGCGCACCGGAGTTCGAGTAGACGTGCGCGTGCCGGTGCCGTTTGCTTTAGTCAGGCAGCTCCTGCACCAGCGACAGCACCGGCGCGAACAGGTCACCTTGCTCGGCCACCCGCTCGAGCACTTGGGCAGCTTCGAACGCGAGGCCCGCGGGGTCGCCTGAGTCGCGTCCGGCGCGGACCTCGTCCCAGCGCAGCGGCGTCGAGGCCGTAGGGCGCTCGCTTGCGCGCAGCGAGTACGCGCATACCGTCGTCTTCTTCGCGTCGTTCTGGCTCCAGTCGATCAGTACCTTGCCTGCGCGGCGCGCCTTTGTCATGCGCGAGACCACCAGGTTCGGTTCCGCTCCCTCGAGCAGCTCCGCGACCGCTTTCGCAAACGGCTTGGTACGCGCATATGTGACGTCGGGGGAGTTCAGCGGCACGTACACCTGCAGGCCCTTCGAGCCGGAGGTCTTCGCGAAGCTCTCGAGGCCCAGGTGCTCGAACATGCCCTGCAGCTGCAGGCCCACACGGCAGCACTCGACGATGCTCGCCGGCGCGCCGGGATCGAGGTCGAACACCAGCGCCGTCGGTCGCTCGATCGCATCTGCGCGCGCCAGCGGCACATGCAGCTCGATCGCTGCCAGGTTCGCCAGCCACACGAGCGTCGGCAGGTCCTCCGCGAGCGTGTAGTCGATCGGCTTGCTCGCGCTCGCCACGGTCGCTGTGCGCACCCACTCCGGGCGATGCGCCGGCGCCTGCTTTTGAAAGAACGACTTTGCCTGCACGCCATCCGGCCAACGCGTGACCGTCAACGGACGGCCCATCAGGTGGCCGAGCAGCACCGGTGCGATCTGCGAGTGGTACGCGATCAGGTCGCCCTTGGCGAAGCCGGTCGCCGGATACAGCACCTTGTCGAGGTTCGAAAGCTTCAGCTCGCGCCCCTCGATCGTCGCCTCCGCTGCTTTGGCGCCGCGCTTGCAGATCGACAGCGCGCCCAGCGTCTCGTCCGCCGTGTTTCCGGGTGACTCGTGCGCCGGCTGTGCCTGCGCGGGACGCCGCTTGTGCCCCCGCGCCGCCGTCTGCCGCGGTGCGTCGATTGGCTTGTCGGCTTGTGCGTCGGCCGGGGCGGTGGCTTGCCGCTCCGCTGCCGTGTCCTCGCGCACAACCTGCTCCGCCGGCTTGTCCTCGCGCATACCCACATACACGGGGTGGCGCAGGCTGCCGGCGTTCGTCCATGCGCTGAACTCAACCTCCACCACCAGCTGCGGCTCGCAGAAGATCGCATCGCGCGGCCGTCGCTCGCCGGCGGTGAACGGCGACTCCTTGCGCTCCAGCGGCGCCAGCAGCTGGGACAGGCGGCGCAGATCCTGCTCGTTGAAGCCGCTGCCCACACGGCCCGCGTAGCGCAGCGCGCCATCAGGGTCGTGCACGCCGAGCAACAGCGCGCCAATGCTCTGCTTGCGCTTGCCCTTGCCCGCCATCCAGCCGCCCACCACCAGCTCCTGGCGCGCCACCGTCTTGACCTTCACCCAATCGCGCGTGCGCGCGCCCGGCTGGTAGATCGAGTCCAGGCGCTTCGCCAGCACGCCCTCCAAGCGCTGCTCCGCGGTTGCATCCAGCAGCGCCTTGCCCTCTGCCACCACATGCTCGGGCGTCTGCCAGCTCTCGCCGTTCAGCGCCAGCGCCGTCAGCTGTTCGCGCCGGTCGCTATACGGCTCGCGCATCAGCGAATGGCCGTCCAGCCACAGCAGGTCGAAGATCACATACCTCACCGGCGTGGCCTGCGCCAGCTTGCGTGCCTGCGCGCGCGACGCCGTGTGCATGCGGTGCTGCAGCGCGCCGAAGCTGGGCCGCCCGTCGCCGTCGAACGCCACGATCTCTCCGTCGAGCACCGCGCTGTGCGAGCCCAGCGCTGCGCCCATGCCCAGCAGCTCGGGATAGCTGTCGGTGATGTCGTTGAGGTTGCGGCTTTCCAAGCGCAGCTCGCCCGGCTGCCAGTAAGCGATCGCGCGCACCCCATCCCACTTGATCTCAAATGCCCAGCTGCCGTCCTCTTCAGGCAACGAGCCCGCGCGCGCGAGCATCGGCGCGATCCGTGCCGGCATCGGCTCGCGGTCCGGATCAGCAGGCGGGTCCATGCGGTGGATCATCCAGTTCTTCGGTCGCTCGTCCTTATCGATCGGGAACAGCGCATAGCGCGCGTTCACCCGCTCGCCATGCAGCGCCACCTCGACCTTGCGCCGCTCCCACTTCAAGCACTCATACGTGCCCTGATCCCAAATCGTGATCGCGCCCGCGCCGTACTGGCCCTTCGGTATCTCAGCTTCGAACGCCAAGTACGCGAGCGGATGGTCCTCCACCGCCACCGCCAAGTGGTTCTTGCCAGGCGCCTGCGGCAATCCCTTCGGCACAGCCCACGACGCCAGCGCTCCCTCGTGCTCCAAGCGCAGGTCCCAATGCAGCCGCCGCGCATGGTGCTCATGGATCACAAACCGCAGCGCGTCGCCCGCGTCGCGCGCGCCGGCATCGATCGTGCCCGTCGCGCCCGCAGCTCGCCGACGCTTCCCGCGCGCCGCCGGCTTGCCTGACGGCGCCGCGGACCTGCCTGACGGCGCCGCGGACCTGCCTGACGGCTCGGCAGACTTGCCCGACGGCTCAGGCGTCGCTGTGAAGTCGCGTTTCGCGCCGTAGCGCTTCAGGCGGTCGGGCACCTACCGCTTGGCGGCAGGCTTCTTCGCAGCCGGCTTCTTCGCAGCGACTTTCGCGCCAGCAGCTTTCGGCGCGCCAGCTTTCGAGGCGGCAGGCTTCTTCGCGGACGGCTTCTTAGCGGCTTTGCGGGGTTTCGTGCTGCCCGCGCCGGCGCCGCCGCTCGCGCTGGCGCCGACGCCCGTGCCTTCGCGGGCGCGCACCGCCTCCAAGCTCGCCTTTAGCGCGCTCATCAGGTCAGGTGCCGGCGCAGCCACCGCTTCGGGCTCCGGCTGCACAGCAATCGTCTTGCCCTGCGCCTTGCGCTCGATCAGCTCCAGCACCTGCTCGCGATAGGTGTCGCGGAACGCATCCGGCTCGAAGTCGCCCGCCAGCGACTCCACCAGCTGCTTGGCAACGTCCAACTCGCGCTTGGTCGTCTTCACCTCCGCCACCTCCGCCACCTCGTCGAGGCGGTCTGGCGCCAGCACTTCGTCGCCGAACAGCATCGTCGCCATGCCCAGCGCATCGCCTATCGGGCGCACCGCCACCAGTTGCTCCTTCGAGCGGATCACCACGCGCGCGATCGCCACCTTGCCGGTCTCGCGCATCGCATCCAGCAGCAGCCGATACGGCTTCATGCCACCCTGGCCCGGCGCCAGGTAATACGGATGGTCGTAGTACACAGGGTCGATCTGTGAGAGATCTACGAACTCCTCGATCTCAATAGTCTTCGTCTTCTTCGGCTCGAGCGTCTCCAGCTCGCCCGGCTCGATCACCACGTAGCGGTCCGGAGCCAGCTCATAGCCCTTGACGATGTCCGCATACGCGACCTCCTCGCCCGTCGACGGATCCACGCGCTTCTGCGACACGCGCACGCCGCTCTTGCCCGAGAGCTGGTGAAAGCGGACGGTCTTACGATCCACAGCGCTGTACAGCTTCACCGGGACCGTCACCATCCCAAAGCCAATCGTGCCGGTCCAGATCGCGCGGGGCATAATCTGAGTAGTACCAGCTCAGCCCGCTCCTAAACAGCCCTGCAAACCGCGTGGCGCCGCGCTGTCAACTCCGCGGCGCCGCCGCAGGCGGCCGGGCGCCTCGCATCAGTCCGCGCTGGCCGGCGCCGTCGCTGCGTCCGCCGCCGTCGCCGAATCCTCCCCCTCGCGGCCCGCCAAGCCCGCCGTGCGCGTCGCCCACCAGCTGAGCGGCACGATCGCATATGCCAGCTCGCGCGAGCGGTAGTCGAGCTCCGTCGCCAGGTTGATCACCGCCAGGATCTGGTCGTGCAGCCACTCGTCGCCGCCGAACTCCTCCGCGTGCTCGCTCGCCACGTTGCTGCGCACCAGCACGCGCTCGCGCCCGCTCTGCCCCTTCGGCGGTTCGTTGTGCGTGAGCACGCTGCTCAGCCACTCCAACCTGCCTGCCAGCTCCACGTGACGGTTCAATATCGCCGCATAAGGACTCGCGTTGACCATCACCGGCGCCCACCGAGCGATCACCTGCGAGACGTAGTCAGCTTGGTCGACCGTCACCCGCTGCAGCACCGCGCGCCGCTCGTCGTCAGCCAGCAGCTCCCGGATCGCCTGCGACACGCGCTCGGTGTCGCGCGCCACCGTCGCGCCTTCCAGCAGCGGCTTGACCGCGCCGCTCTGCACCTCGCCCAAGCGCAGCACCTCCACCAAGCCGCTCCATGTCGCGCGTGCGCTCTGCGTCAGCGCAAACAGCACACTCTGCGCCAGCAGGTTCCAGCGGCGCCGGTCACGCCGTTCCATGAACTCGTTGACCACAATCACCGTGATCGCCACCACCAGCATGTTCGCCACCAGCGACGTCAGCATCGCGTGGCGCGACCAAAACGAGCCGACCACGAAGTCCGACGCGCCGGCAGCAAGCACCAGCGCCAGCCCCACCGATGCCGCCAGCAGCAGACGGCGCTCTTGCGCTCGAATCATCGGCCCAGGTTAGGAGGGATCGCGTCATAGCCGATCCGCGCAGCCGCAGCATGCACGTCTTCAGGCAGCGCCGACAGCCGCGCCGAGTAGATCGACGGCGCTCCCAGCACCCGCGCCAGCACCGTCGCCTCCACCACCGCAATCAGGATCGGCACCATCAGCGCGTCCGCATGGTGCGTCAGCTCCAGCAGCAGTACCACCGCCGCCAGCGGCCCCTGCATCGACGCGCCCAGCACCGCAGCGCCGCCGATGATCGCATAGCCGCCCAGCGGCGCTCCCGGCCAGATCTGTGCCCAGCCCTCGCCCAACAAGCCGCCCAGCAGCACGCCATAAGCAAGCGTCGGCGTGAACAGCCCGCCCGGCGCGCCGCTACCCAAGCACGCTGCCGTCACCAGCGGCTTGAGCACCAGCAGCACCGCCAGCAGCGCCACGCTCAGCTTCGCCACCAGCGCCAGCTGCACCACCGGTTTGCCGTTGCCCAACAGCTGCGGGTACGCGATCGCAAGCGCGCCCAGCGCCGTGAACACCACGATCGGCGCCAGCAGCTTCTGCCAGCCGGACGGCCGCAGTGAATGCGCCAGCGCGACCAAGCGGATCCACGCGATCGCCGCCAGTCCCGCGAGCGGACCCACGATCACCGCCCACACGATCTGCTGGCCATGCACCGGATACGTGGGAATCGTGTATGTCGGGCTCGTCGGCAGCGCGATCCATGCAACCCCCGTCGCGATCAGCGACGTCGCAAGCGCCGGCAGCACCAGCGGTAGCGTCAGCGTCCCCAACAGCACCTCCAGCGCAAACAGCGCGCCGCCCAGCGGCACGTTGTAAACCGCCGCCATGCCCGCGCCCGCGCCGCACGCCACCAGCAGCCGCCGCTGCCAGTCCGGCAGCTGCGCCCACTCGCTCAGCGTGCTCGCCACCGCCGCGCCCGCCTGCTGCGGCGCTGCCTCGCGACCCAGCGAAGCGCCCAGCGCCACGATCACAATCGAATGCACGCCCCGCGCAATGCTCGCCCAAAACGGCACCCGCGCGCCGCGCAGCCAGATCGCCTCCGAGACCTCGCTCGCGCTGAAGCGCGACAGCAGCAGCGCTCCCCCGCCCGCCACCACGCCGCCGATGAACAGCACCAGCACCCGCCGCGCCGACGACGTGCGCTTCACGCCATCCAAGAAGTCGCCCGAGTGATACGACCACGCCACGTGCTGCACCAAGCGCAGCAGCTCGATCAGGCCCGCGCCGCTCAAGCCCGCGCCCAAGCCAACCAGCGCCACCAACACCCAGAACCGGATGCCATACGAAGCCACGATCCCGCGGCCCGGCACATTCGGTTGCGGCGTCGGTCTGATCACTTGCGCATCAGTCTGACGGTGGCAGCAGCTGGCACCGTCTAACTCCGGCCGTCCAACTTGTCCGAGCCGGCTCGTCAGCCAAACTGGCCAGCCAGCCAGTAGTATCTCGGCGCAACCATCCGCGGGCAAATCTTGGAGGTTTGAAAATGGCGACGGTCGGGCGCGACATCGAGACGGTCGAACTCACAGAGGAGGATCTGTGGGCAGACGGGCCGCCATACGAGGTCTTCAAAGAGATGCGCAGCAAGTGCCCGATCCACTGGACCGAGAGCTTTGAGCTGTTTCCCGAGGAAGCCGGCTTCTGGTCGGTGACGACCGCCGATGACGTGCACACCGTCAGCCGCGACTGGAAGACCTACTCATCAGAAGCCGGCGGCGTGCTCGTCGCCGCCGCTGGCTTCCCGATCGAGCTCGCGCGCGCGATGTTCATCGGCATGGACCCGCCCAAGCACGATCGCCTCAAGGCGCTGTTCCAGGCGGGCTTCACCCCCCGGCGGATCGCCGCGCACGAGGATGCGATCCGGGCGATCGCGATCGACGCGCTCGACCGGCTCGAGGGCCGCGACAGCTGCGACCTGGTCAGCGACGTCGCCCAGCCCATCGTCTCGCGCGTGATCGGCAGCTTCATGGGGATCCCCGAGGAGGACGACGCGATCTGGGCGCGGCTGATGAACTCGACGCTCGGCGCCGCCGACCCGGACCTCAACCCGGACGGCTTCGAGGGCGCAATCGAGAAAGACCTCCCTGAGATCTTCGAGCGCTGCCGCCAGCTGATCGCAGCGCGCCAGGAGAGCCCCACCGAGGACCTCACCAGCGTGCTCGTGCACTCCGAGGTAGACGGCCAGAAACTCGAGGAACACGAGATCGTGATGGGCTTCTTCCTGCTGATGGCCGCTGGCAACGATAGCACCAAGGCGACCTACTGCAGCGGCATGCGCGCGCTGCTCGAAGACGGCGAGCAGATGCAGCTGCTGCTCGACGATCCCTCGCTGATCCCTGATGCGGTCGAGGAGTCCTTGCGGATGTTCCCCGCGTTCGCGCACTTCCGCCGCACCGCCACCTGCGACACCGAGCTGCACGGGCAGAAGATCCGCGAGGGCGAGAAGGTGGTCATGTGGTACGTGTCCTCCAACCGCGACGAAGCGCGCTTCGAGGACGCCGACCGCTTCGACCTGCGCCGTAAAGCCGAGCACCAGGCGTTCGGCGCCGGCGGACGGCACTTCTGCCTGGGTACCGCGCTCGCGCGCCTGGAGCTAAAGGTGATGCTCGAGGAGACGCTGAGGCGCTATCCCGCGATCGAGCTCGACGGCCGAACGGGCGGCCCTCGATACGTAGAATCGCTGTTCCTCAACCAGCTCAAGACGCTGCCTGTGCGCTTGTAGACGCTACCCGTGCCCGAGCACCGGGTGTGGCACATAAGGCTCCTCCATGCGCGCGACTTCCTGCTCGCTGAGCGTCAACTGCTCGGCAGCCAGCGCATCCTGCAGATGCCCAAGCTTGGTCGCTCCGACGATCGGCGCGGTCACCCCCGGCTTGTGCAGCAGCCACGCCAGCGCCATCTGCGCAGGCGGAACTTCCCGCTCGCCGGCGACCTCCGCGACACGCTCCACCACATCGAAGTCCGTGGGCTGGTCATATAGGTAGTCGGCGAACTGGTCGCTGCCGGCGCGCGTCGTCAGACGCTCGCCGCCGCGGGTACGGTTGCCAGCGAGCATGCCGCGTGCGAGCGGGCTCCAGGGGATCACGCCGACGCCCTGGTCGATGCACTGCGGGATCATCTCGCGCTCCTCCTCGCGGTAGACGAGGTTGTAATGGTTCTGCATCGAGACGAAGCGCGTCGTGCCGGCCTGCGCGGCGACGTGCTGAGCCTTGGCGAACTGCCACGCGAACATGCTGCTCGCGCCGATATAGCGCGTCTTGCCGGCGCTGACGACGTCGTGCAGCGCCTGCATCGTCTCCTCGATCGGCGTGCGATTGTCGTAGCGATGGATCTGGTACAGGTCCACGTAGTCCATCCCCAGACGCTCCAGCGATGCGTCGATCGCGCTGAGGATGTGCTTACGCGAGAGGCCGCCGCCGTTCTCGCCGGGCGTCATCGGCATGAACACCTTCGTCGCGACCACGACCTCCTCGCGTGTCAGCAGCTTGCCAAGCAGGCGACCCGTCACGACCTCGCTGGCGCCCTGCGAGTAGGTGTCCGCGGTGTCGAAGAAGTTGACGCCGCCCGCGACCGCTGCGTGCACGATCGGCTCTGCGGCAGCCTCGTCGATTACCCAAGCTTTATCGCTGTCGTTGCCAAAGCTCATCATGCCCAGGCACACGCGCGAGACCCGCAGGCCTGTCGCGCCCAAGCTCACATAGTCCATGCGCTACCTCCGATCGTCGTTGCTGCAAGCGCGCTCTGCACGAGCAGCAGGTTAGCCGTGCGCTACGCGCACGTCAGCGCTAGTACAAACGTCCAGCCCACCTGGTGCGCACTCAAACCGTTAGCGGCACCGCACTACAGTACCCGCGGTATTGGTGCTATAGAACTTGATCAAGATCGCCGAAGATGTGAGGGCGGGGAACACCGTCACTAAGCATTGGAGGAGCAGATGGGCTTTTTCTACATCAGCGACGACGTGTCGATCGATGGCTGGGAGCGCTCCGAGGACATCGCGATGCTGGAGGCCGGTGGCGACATCGACTACGAGGCGAGCCCGCAGCTCAGAGAGTGCCTCGCAGATCGGATCCATGCCGGCGCCAGGCGCCTGGTGCTCGATCTCTCGAAGGTGACGTTCATCGACTCCACGGCCATCGGCGTGCTCGTGGGCGCTGTCATGCGGCTGCACGAAGAGGGTGGCGGCTCCTTGGCGGTCGTGTGCGCAGAAGAGAATCGTCGGGTGCTCAGGATCTTCGAGATCGCTGGCGTCGACAGCCTGATCGCGCTACACCGCTCGCGCGAGGAGGCACTGCTCGAGCTCACCGCCGCTGGTTGACGTGCGCGCGACAGTCGAGCATGAGGTTCTTCACCACGCGACCAGCGAGCTGTGCCTGCCGGCTCGCGCCTCGGAGCTGGGTCGCGCACGCGAGTACGCTCGCGAGCTCGCAGCCGACTTCGGCTTCGACGACGAGCGTTGCTACGAGGTCGCATTCGCATTCAACGAGGCGGTCACAAACGCGATCAGGCACGGCCGGCCCGACGAGCGGGGCCAGATACTCCTGAGCGCTCTCAGCCGCGGCGAGCGCCTGACGCTAGCCGTCCGCGACTGCGGCACGTTCGTGGCTACCGCCGTCGCTGCTACCCCCAGCTCTGAGGGCGGCAGGGGTTTTGCGCTGATGGCCGGGCTGATGGACACCGTCGAGCTGCAGGTCTCGCCGAGCAGCACGACCGTCTTCCTTTCCAAGGATCGCGTATGAGCTCAGCGTTCGACGGAGCGAGGTGAGCCGCGTGGCGGTCGGGCGCTGCACGCGCGCGTCGATCGTCGCCGGTGCGCTGCTCATCTTTACCGCAACGTCGCTCGTCAGCGTTGGATCCGCCGCCGCCCAAGCTCTCGGGGTGTCGCTACCCGGCGTTGCGGTCTCGTTGCCGAAAGTTGGGGTGTCGCTCCCGAGCGTCGGGGTGACGGTGCCGAGTGTCGGGGTGACGGTGCCGAGTGTCGGGGTGACGGTGCCGAGTGTCGGGGTGACGGTGCCGAGCGTTGGAGTGACGGTGCCGAGCGTCGGGGTGACGCTCCCAGGCGTCAGCGTGTCAACGCCTGAAGTGACGGTGTCGACGCCGCAGGTGACTGTCACGCCGCCGAGCTCGCCCGGCGGCGGCTCCACTGAAGCTCCCAGCGGCAGCGCACCATCCGGTGGCGGTGGCTCGTCTGGCGAAGGCAGTGGAAGCGGGTCGTCCGGCGGTGGGTCGTCCGGCGGCGGCGCATCAGGCGGGGGAGCGTCCGGCGGTACAGGTGGTGGCTCCACGGGCAGCCAGCCTGCCTCGACGTCCAACGGCTCCACGGACGCGACCGCTGCGTCGGTGGCTGATTCCGCCGGTGCGCGGACATCCGCACCCGCGTCCGCCACCACGACAGCGCAGGGGCGCGCGGTCGGCGCCGGCGGCAAGGCTGCCAGCAAGCGCTCACGCGCGACGGCGCGAGGTGCGACGCGCGCGCCCGTCGGGGCGGGCGAACATGCAGGCGCCTCCGCGTCTGCCACCGCGACAGGCGCGGGCGCAGGCGCAGGCGGCGCGACAGCGCTCGGCGTGGCGAGCTCGGGCAAGGCGCGAACGACGTTGGCGCCGCGCAACGCGAGCACGCCCGCGGGCAACGCGCTGGACTCGATCGGGCGACACATCCCGCTGCCGTTGCCGGTGCCGGACTGGAGCAAGCCGATCATCGTCTTGCTGCTTGCGCTCGCGCTCGCCTTCGCGGTGCGTGCACGGCGCGCGGTGCGTTGCGCTCGCCGGCTGGAACGCCAGCGCGTGACGCTGTTGCGCGACGTCGGCGCGATGCAGGCGGCGCTTGTGCCTGAGGTGCCTGCTCGCGTCGGCGGGCTAGCCGTATCGGTCGCGTACAGGCCGGCCGAGGGTCCAGCGGCCGGCGGCGACTTCTACGACGTGTTCACGCTCGAGCGCGGGAAGGTCGCGATCATCCTCGGCGACGTCGCTGGTCACGGGCACGAGGCGCTCACGCAGGCGGCGCTCACGCGCTACACGCTGCGCGCCTATCTACAGGCCGGGCTACAGCCGCGAGCGGCGCTCGCGCTTGCCGGCCGGGTTCTGGCGGACCCGGAGGCGGAGCGCTTCGCGACGGTTGCGCTGGCGCTCTATGACACGCGCGAGGGTCGTCTCACGTATGCGAGCGCCGGGCACCCGCCGCCGCTCGTGCAAGGCCCGCAGATGCGCGCGCCGCTCGAGGTCTGTGCCTCCCCGCCGATCGGCTGGACAGTGCCAACCGGGCGTCGCCAGACGACTGTGTCGCTCATGCCCGGTGCTGTCGTGTGCTTCTTCAGCGACGGCCTGATTGAGGCGCGCTGCAAGGACGATCTGCTCGGGCGCGATCGTCTCGGCGAGCTGCTTACCGGCCTCGGGTCGCGCCCGGACGCGGCGAAGCTGTTGGCGAAGGTGCGAAAGGCGGCGCTGGCCACGCCCGATGACATGGCGGCGTGCATCCTCGCTCCGGAGATCGCGATCATCACGACGCGCACCCATCTCGAGGAGCTCGAGGTCGAAGCCCGCGCGCTCGCCACGGGCCGGGTCCGGCAGTTCCTCGAGGCATGCGAGCTTCCAGGCGCGGAGATCGAGCCGACGATCGACAGGGCAAACGACATCGTTGCGGCGCGGGGGTCGGCGCTGGTGAGCGTGGAGCTCGAAGGTGAGGGCGTCACCGCGACCGTCTCGGTGCCCAGCTCGCAGCCGCGGGTCGCGATGCCTGCTGGCCGGCCACAGCCAGTCGCCGACCCGTCGAGCACACGCTGAGCGCGCTCGCATCTTCTCGGCGCTCGCCTGAAGTGGAGCAGCGCCCGCAGCCCAGGCTGCGTCTGGTGTTCGCCGGCCTGCTGATGGTCATGTTCCTGGCAGCGCTCGATCAGACGATCGTCGCAACAGCGCTGCCGACGATCGTCGGAGACCTCGGGGGTCTCAACCACATCTCGTGGGTTGTCACTGCCTACCTGCTCGCACAAACGGTGGTCACGCCGCTGTACGGAAAGCTCGGCGACCTGTACGGCCGCAAGATCGTGCTGCAAGCTGCGCTGGTCATCTTCCTGCTGGGCTCCGCGCTGTGCGGCTTGAGCAAAAGCCTCGACGAGCTGATCGCCTTTCGCGCGCTGCAAGGCCTGGGCGGCGGCGGCCTGATGGTCAGCGCGCAGGCAGCGATCGGCGACGTCGTGCCGCCTCGCGAACGCGGTCGCTACACCGGCCTGTTCGGTGCCGTGTTCGGCCTGGCGAGCGTCGCTGGCCCGCTGCTCGGCGGGTTCCTGACGAGCGATCTGAGCTGGCGCTGGATCTTCTATGTCAACCTGCCGCTCGGCGTGGTCGCGCTGTTCGTGCTCGCCGCGACGCTGCCCGCTGCCTCCGAGCGCGTGCATCATACGATCGACTATCTAGGCATCGTGCTGCTTGCAGCGGGTCTCAGCGCGATCGTGCTCGGCGCCTCGCTCGGCGGCACCTCCTACCCCTGGGGCTCGGTCACGATCGTGGGCATGGGGATCGCGGGCATGCTGCTGCTCGGCGCGTTCCTCGTCTGCGAGCGCCACGCGCGCGAGCCCGTGCTGCCGCCGAGACTGCTGCGCAACCGTGTGTTCGCGGTGACGAGCGCGGTTGGCTTCGTGGTCGGCTTCGCGCTGTTCGGCGCGGTCACCTACCTGCCTTTGTTCCTGCAGGTCGTCAAGGGCGCAAGCCCGACTGGGTCGGGGCTGCAGCTCGTGCCGCTGATGGGCGGCCTGCTGGTCACCTCGATCGCCTCGGGGCAGGTGATCACACGCACGGGCCGCTACAAGGCGTTCCCGATCGCGGGCACCGCTGTGATGACGCTCGGCCTGTACCTGCTCTCGACGATGCACTCCACGAGCAGCGTCGGGACGATCTTCGTGTTCATGTTCGTGCTCGGCTTGGGTCTGGGGATGGTGATGCAGGTGCTCGTGCTGGCTGTGCAGAACGCCGTCGAGTACTCCGACCTCGGGGTGGCGACCTCGGGCGCGACGCTGTTTCGCTCGATCGGCGGGTCGCTCGGGACAGCGACGCTCGGTGCGATCTTCGCCAACCGCCTGAGCGCAGAGCTGAAGCGCCTGCTGCCGGCGAGCGTGGCGTCGAAGGCGAGCAGCAGCAGCGGCGAGGTCGATCCGCAGCAGATCGCGCGCCTGCCGGCGCAGCTGCACGCCGATTACCTGCACGCGTTCACCAACTCGCTGAGCAGCGTCTTCCTGACCGCGTCCGCCTTCGCCGTGGCGGGCTTCGTGCTGTCGTGGCTCATCCGCGAGCTGAAGCTGCGCGAGACCGTCGCAACCGGCGATCTCAACGACACCTATGCGGCGCCCCGTGCCGCCGATTCGCTGGCCGAGATAGTCAACAAGGTGGGTCGCGCGAACCGTCGCGAGGGAGCGAGGGAGATCCTGCTGCGCGTAGCAGCGCGGGCTGGCGTCGATCTAAGTCCTGCGGCGTGCTGGCTGCTGGCAAGGCTCAGCGAAGATCACGTCCCGGACCTCGATGAGCTGGCGGGGCGCTTTGGCATCGGCTTGGTTGCGCTCGCGGCAGCGCGCGAGGAGCTGAGCAGCAAGCACTTGATCGCTCCATCTGAGCGCGACCCGGCGGTCGATCAGCTGACGGCCGCGGGTCGTACGGCGCTGGAGCGCCTGACCGCCACCGGCGAACAACGCCTCGCGGACCTGCTCGAAGGTTGGCGACCCGAGGAGCACGAGGAGCTCGCGAGGATGATCGAAACGCTCGCGCAGCAGTTCTTCATCGATACCTCAGCGCTGCGCGTGCCTGAGGCCCCGACAGTGGCGAGGGGATAGGCCGGGCGGCCTGACGGCGTGCTCAGCTCGTGCGCCTGCGGATCATGGCTGTGGCTGTGGCCGTAGCAAGGACGTCCCCGCCAGCACCGCGCAGCTCGCCCGCCAGAAAGGCGATGTACATTCCTTGCCGCACGACGCGCCCGTGACCACGGAGCTCGCCTGGCTTCGCCGACGTGAGGAACTGAACGTGCAGATCGGTGGTAGGTGCCCACTCGCCCTCTCCGAGGGTCGCGACGAGAGCCGGCCCCAGCGTGTCGTCGAGCATCGCCGCCAGGAACCCGCCCTGGACATCGCCGGCCGGGTTGAGGAACTGCGCTGTGGCCGTGAACGAGACCTCGATGGTTCCTGCGTCGGGATCGACAGCCACCAGCCTCCATCCAAGCAGCACCGCCGCCGGCGGAGGATCGCGCCGCCCTTCCAGCACGTCCCAGAATGGCCCCCGACGTCGAACGCCCGCTGCTCGCTGGTCGCGTGTTTGCACCGCGACAGCGTAACGATCAGGTGTGATTCCCCTTTACGGGAGAACCCGCCGCGTTGGAAGTCGGCCGAGCTCAGGCGCTCCTGACGACAGCCAGCCGTTCATACGGTCCGTAGCGCTTCGGTGGGCGACAGCCGCGCGGCGCGCAGCGCTGGCACGAGCCCGGCGACGGCGCCAATCACGAGCGCCGCCCCGAACCCGCCCGCCCAGGCAAGGGTGGGGATGACGATCGTCCAGCCCTTGGTCTGGGCGTAGATGGCGGTGGCGAGTACGCCGGCGGCGATGCCGACGGCGCCGCCGCCGAGCGCGAGCAGGATCGCCTCGGAGAGGAACTGGGTGCGGATCTGCCCGCGGGTGGCGCCGAGCGCGCGGCGCAGCCCGATCTCCGAGCGGCGTTCCAGCACGGAGATGACCATGATGTTCGCGACGCCGACCGCACCGACCAGCAGCGCGACCGCGCCGAGCCCGAGGAACAGGCCGTTGAAGGCGCCCTGGGCGTCGGCGCGCGCTGTGAGCGTGGCGGAGGGCTGGCTGACGTCGACTTCGTTGGGCGCTTCCGGGTCGGCGGTCGCGGCGAGCACCGACTGCACGCCGGCGACCTGGCTGTTTTGGGCGCGCAGGTAGACGGTGTTGGGGTGCCCGTCGAAGTGCAGGTAGCGTTCGGCGGCCTTGAAGCCGACGAGCACCGCGCTTTCGATTTCGGGCGTCAGCACCGAGGGGCCGAGGATGCCGACGAGGTAGAACCACTGGTTGGCGACCCAGATCCGCTCGCCGGGGTAGATGTGGTCGATGCCGAGCCGCTGCGCGGTGGCGGGGCCGAGCACCGCCACCGGCTCCGCGGCAGTGGCGGCGTTGAGGTAGCGGCCCTGTGCGACCTGGACGCCCAGGGTGTGCAGCAGGCCGAGGCTGGCCGCCTCGACGCTGAGGGCGTTGGTGTCGACTTCCGGGATCAGCGGGGTGCGGTACACCTTCCCTTCGACCTTTCCGGTCTCTGCGACGCTTTCGACCGGGTCGATGCGACCGATCATCGCCGGTGCCACCAGTGGCAGCTCGGCGGTCTTGCCGGCGAAGCTCTGGCCGTTGGTGACAGTCAGCAGATTCGTCCCCAGCTTGTCGATCTCTTCGAGCAGCCCCGCCTGGCTGGAGGCGGACAGGCCAAGCACAGCGACGATCGCGGCGACCCCGATCGCGATCCCAAGCGCTGAGAGTCCCGCGCGCAGCCGCCGCGTGCGCAGCCCCACGCTGGCCACGCGCGCGAGATCGGCGGCCCGCAGCCGCCGCGGGGTGAGGTCCGTGGTGCCGGTGCGGTCGCGGGCAGGGTCGGCGACGGCGCTCACCGCGCCCTCACGGCGCTTCGTTGACGAGCGCGAACGCCGCGGGCCTGGCGGGCTTGGCGCTGGCCTTGACGATGTAGCCGCCCGACTGGCGGCTCGCGATGAAGGTGGGCGCCACGGCGATACCGCAGGCGCCGGTCTTGACCGTCAACCGTCTGGGCATAGGAGACGTGGGCGCCGTGGCGGTGGGAGCGGCGCGCGCCGATCATGAAGCGCCCGCTGACGCCGGCGGCGGGGGCCGAGAAGCTGACGAGCGCCCCCGGGACGGGGTTCTTGTCGGCGTCGGTTACGGTGACGGCGAGGCGGATCGGGAATGCGGCTCCTGCGGTGGTGGACTGGGTGGAGCCGACGCCGGGGGCGATCTTGGCGGGCTTGCCGGCGAGGTTCACGAGCGAGAAGCTGACGGGCGCGACGGTGGACACCCCCGCTTTGCCGGTGCTTTCCGTCCCGCCCGCCGCCGACCGCTCGAGAGCGACGCGGTGGCTGTGAACGAGCCGGCGGCGATGTTGGCGGTCAGCGCGGGCGAAGTCGCGAGGCCGCTGGCGTCGGTGGTGGCGGTCGCCTGGGTGGCGCCGCCGGCGAAGCTGGCGCTGGCGGCAACGCCGGCGCCGCACGCGCCGGCGTTGCCGGTGCCGAGCGTGAACGCGACGGTTGTGCCGGCAACCGGGTTGCCGCGCGCGTCCAGCGCCCTGACCTGTAGCGGCTCCGGGAAACGGGCGGTGACCCTCACCGACCTGCTCTTGAGCTGGATCGCGGTGAGCTGCGCCGGGATGCCGGCGGCGGTGTTCGTCAACGAGAACGAGACGGAGCCGTACTGCGAACTGGCGGTGACGGTGTAGCTACCGGCAGTGGCGTTGGCGGTGAATGTCGGCGCGGCGACGTCGCCGGAGGCGTCCGCGCCGACCGTGACGATGTTGGAGTTGCTGGCGGCGAACGTCCCGCTGGCTCCGCCGGAGGGTGCGCTGAACGTGACCGGAACGCCCGCGCCGTTCGTCACCGGGCAGCCGTTGCTGTTGGACAGCGCGACCTGCAGCCCACTTGCAAAAGCGCCTTGAAGGGTCGTGGTCTGGGGTGTGCCTGCGACGAGCGTGAGCTGGTTCGGCGGATTGGACGACGGGCAGTTCGATGTGCCCGTCCCCGTGGGTGACGTTCCGGTTTCGCCAGGTGAGCCGCTTTCTCCTGAGGCGAAGGCCGAAGCGCCCGCGACCGCGCCCACCGAGGTGCCCAAGCCGGTGGCCAGGATCAACGCGAGCGACGCGCGGCGGGCGGCACGCGCTGCGCTCATCGGCTGATCGCTCCCTCGTGCGGCGGTGTCAGCGACGATCCGACCGTCTAGTACCTGGACCTGACGGGGTAGGCGGCCGGCGAGGTCGTGGTCGTGGGTGATCACGAGGATCGTCGCTCCTTCGCTGTTCAGCTCCTCCAGCAGCGCAAGGATCGCTTCACCGGACGCGCTGTCGAGATTTCCGGTCGGCTCGTCGGCGAGCACGATCGCCGGGCGGCCGACCAGCGCCCTGGCGATCGCGACGCGCTGGCGCTCGCCGCCGGAAAGCTTGCTCGGGCGAAAGCCGGCGCGCGCGGTGAGCCCCACCCGCGCGAGCGCCAAGGCAGCCCGCTCGCGGCGCTCGGCGACAGCGACGCCGGCGTACAGCAGACCGTCGGCGACATTCTCAAGCGCCGTGGAGTGCTCGGCGAGGAAGAACTGCTGGAAGACGAAGCCGATGCGCGTGGCACGCAGCGTGGCCAGCTCACGGTCGGACAGGCCAGCGGCGTCGAGGCCGGTGATCGACACCACCCCCGCGCTGGGGCGCTCGAGCGTGCCCATCACGTGCAGCAGCGTCGTCTTGCCCGAGCCGGATGGCCCGACGATCGCGACCAGCTCGCCCTCACCGACCACGAAGCTCACCTCGCGCAACGCATACACCGGCGGCTCGACGCCGTAGACCTTGCTGACCGCGCGCAGCTCCAGCACCGCCGGCGTCTCGCCGCCGTCCCCGTAGCGCGATGCTTGTCGACTGCCAGCTCATGACGTCGCCGGCACCACTACGCGCTGGCCGGCGGACAGGCCGCGGCCGCTGACCTGCACGACGCCTTCGGCGTCGTCGAACAGGCCGACTGTGACGGCTACGAGCCGGTGCACGCCCGCTTCCGCGATCTCGACCGCGTAGCCGCCGCCGGCGAGCGCGAGCAGCGCGTCGACGGGCACCGCCAGCACGTTTTCGATACTTTCGGTGGTGATCTCCACGTTCACGGGCGCCTGGTCGAGATGTCCCGTCGCGGCAGGGTCGGTGGGGGTGGCGTCGACTTCGACGGTGGGGGCGCTTTCTTCTTCGCTGGCGTGGCCAGAGCTGGACGGCGTGGTGGCGACGCTGGAGACGTAGGTAATCCTTCCCGGCGTGGTCTGGTTGTCCGGGAGCGTGATCGTGACCGTGTCACCGACCTTGACGCTGCCCTGCTCGGAGGCGTCGAGCGCCATCTTGACCTGACGCGCGGTCGAGGTGATATCGAGCACCGGCCCGGGCACCACCGTTGAGCCGACCGTCGGCGTGACGCTCGTGACGCGCACCGGCCCCGACTCGAACACGACCGACCCCAGCAGCAGCTCGCCGGTCACGGAGGCGCCGTGCGCGGACTGCAGCGCGCGGATCGCCGCTTCGGTGGCGGCGGTGAATTCGTCGCCCGCGAGCCCCTGCGCGTAACCGAGTGCGTCCAGGCTCGTGTTCAGCTCGGCCACGTCGTGCCCCGCCGACATCCCCGCGACGAACGCTCGCGTCGGCGCCACCGATCCGTACAGCAGCAGTACCGGCTCGCCGCTGATCGCATACAGGCTCTGCCCACGCGTGATGGTCTGCCCGACCGAGGGCAGTGCCGTGAACGTCGAGCTCTGGCCGTAGAGCGCGGCCGAGGTGCGCGCCGCGGACAGGCTCGACTGCGCGCTCGCGAGCTGTTTTTCGGCAGCCGAGGCCTGCGAGCGGTCGCCGGTGACCTTGGCGGCGGCGCCCGTGGCGTTCTGCTGGGCCGAGGACACGGCCTGCACGTCGCTCGAACACGAGCTCCCGCCACTCGACGGGCTGTCTTCGCTTCCGAGCGGGGAGCTGGTGGAGGCCGCTTCGGCGGCACCCTCGCCCGCGCAGTCGATCTGCTCCTTCGCACGCGCCGCCGCCAGCGTCGCCTGATGGCCTGCGAGCGCCCGCGTGTCGGAGGCCAGCGTCGCCGTCGCCGTCGCCAGCCTTGTTTCGGCGCTTGTGAGCTGCTGGCCGGCCTGCTGCACGGCGGAGGGGGCGGTCCCGGACGGCACACGGATGCTCGAGGAGCCCGCATAGCCGAGCGTGCCGCTCACCTGCGTCTGCTGCGACAGCGACTGCCGCTTCACCCTCGTCAGCGAAGTGGCGCTCGCGTTGTCAGCGACACCGCCGGTGGATTTTCCCACGCCGCTGAACGGGCCTGTCGCGATCACCACCACGACGGCCACGACCAGCGCCAGCCCCACGACTGCAAGCACCCGTCGTCGCGCGCGACTAGCGGCCGGGCCAACTCCCGACTGCTCGCCATCGCGCTCGACCGACAGGGTCGCCTGGGGCGCAGGCGCGGCCCCACCGGACACCGGATCGCTCATCGACGACCGCTTGTACGGCGTCGGCGGTTTCGGGGAGCCGTCGCCGGTCGCACGAACGACCCCACGCTCACGGGGCGATCGCCTCGCTGGAGCTCTGCCCAGGCGCGCCGCTGGCGCTGGTAGAGGCTTCGCCGGCTGGTTGAGGGCCGCCCTTGCCACCTGGTCCACTCATCAACGGCTGACACGTTCTCTGCGCCGACTTGAACTGCGGCGAGTTCGGGTCGATCCCGCCCGGGCCGCCTTTGCCCCCGATTCGTAGCGAGACACCGCCGCTGTGGAATTCCGGATCGGGGAAGTTGGGGATCCCGTGGCTGCGCATGCATGCCGAGAACTTCAAAGCGCTTTCCTGCGCCTTGGCCTGTTGCGCCGGGCTCGGGGGCTTGCCCCCGTTTGGCGCCAGCTTTGCGCAGGCCTTGCTAGCCGCCTGGAACTGCGACGACTGCGGGTTGACCCCGCTCACATGGCCGTTGTGGCTTTCCCTGTGGATGAGCAGATGGCCTTCGCTCGGTTCGGGGAATTCAGGCACGCCGTGCGAGCGCATGCACTGCGAGTAGGCGACCAGCTTCTGCTGGGAGGGCCCGCCGCCTTCTGGCGAGGACGGGCTGCCCTCGCCGCTCGGGTCCGCGCTGCTCGACCCCGTGTTCGTGCCAAGGTGTGCGACGCCGTCGTTCGAGGAGGAGCCGCCGCAGCCGGCGAGCAGCAGCGCGGCGCTCGCAAACACGACCACGCTGAGGTTCGTTCTCGTCATAACTTGGTCTCCTTCACCTTCAGGTGGTAGCTGTTCGCCGTCCCAGGGAGATGGCAGCCTTAATGCCGCGCTCGACACATCAGCGGCATCCCGACATCATGCGGAACGCAACCTGAGAATCGGCTGAGAGCAAGCGAGGAGCTTCCTAAGCGCTGAGAGCTTCATGCACCAGTTGTACGGTTACGCCGGTTACACCGTGGTGACAGGATCTGTCACCGGTCTGTAACCAGCGAGTAGCACGAGCTTGGCGAGCGTCCAGCGCCATCGCCCGAAGCCCTGGGTCCAGGGCACTGGCGGCAGGCTCGCGTCCGGCTCCCGACGGGCGGCGTCCAATGGGCGCGGCGGGTTTCGAACCTGCGACCTCTCGCGTGTGAAGCGAGCGCTCTCCCACTGAGCTACGCGCCCTGGACGGCCCAATATACCCGCGCAGGGCGGGTTTCCGGCTTTATGCGGCTTCGAGCTCGATCGGCCCGGTGGCCGATGATGCGAGGATTCGCGCATGAGCGCCGGCGGAGAACCGAGCCGTGCTGCAGATCTCGCCGACGACGCACGCTCTGTCCCGCGTGTTGCGATCGTGATCGGCAGTACCAGGCCCAAGCGGATCTGCCCGGGGATCGCCGAGTGGGTCATGAACGCAGCCCAGGAGGAAAGCCCGCTGCGTTACGAGCTGATCGACCTGGCCGAGATCGACCTGCCGTTCTTGGACGAGCCGCTGAAGGCCGCGCTGCGGGAGTACGAGCACGACCACACGCGCGCCTGGAGCCGGCTCGTCAACGCTTACAGCGGCTTCGTGTTCGTCTTCCCTCAATACAACTGGGGGTATCCCGCGCCGCTCAAGAACGCGCTCGACTTCCTCTACTACGAGTGGCACGATCGGCCGGCCGCAACCGTCACCTACGGTACCCGCGGCGGCAACAAGGCGGCCGAGCAGGTCCACGGCGTCCTCGAAGGCCTCCACATGCGCCCCCTGGAGGATCGTCTCGAGATCGTCATCACCGACGCGGACGTGGACGAGGACTGGCAGCTCATCGACCTGGACGGCACCCTGCGTCCATATCGGGAACGGGTCCGCCAGCTCGATGCGCAGATGGTCCAGGCGCTGATCGACACGCAGTAGTCGGGCAAGTCGCAGCTGATCGCGCCGTCAGCGCCCGGTTGGAGCGCTACGGCTGCGCGGCGAGCTCGCGCGGCGCGCCCGGCACAGTCGAGCAAGTACACGCCTTCGGTTTCGTGCGCGAGCTCGCCGCCCCAGGCTGCGAGTGGCACCTGCGGGCAGACGCGCGCTGCGGCGCGGCTCGCGGCGTTGCCGCCGAGGTAGGCGTAGCTGCCGCCGAGCAGCAGGTAGCGCGCCTGCCCCGAGGCGACCAGTCGCGCGAGCCCCGGGCCGTCGAGCGCCGGGTCGACGCCGCCGTAGCCGCCGAGCGCCGACGCGCGCAGCCCAAGCAGGATCGGGCTGTCGGCCGTCAGCGATGCCTGCGTGAGCAGTTGAAAGCGCCCGTTCGCGCCGTGCGAGAGCAGGTAGCGCATCAGCGAGTCGGCGGTGGCGAGTTGGGCGTCGGCTGAGCTCGGCGCCGCCGTTGCCGCCGACGACGCGCGGCCCCGCCGCCGGGAACGTGCCCTCGCACCGGCTGGCGCCAGGTGGTCGCCGCATACGCCGTCGGGGCAACGAGCAGCACGGCGAGCACCGCCAGCAGGCTCGCCGGTGAGAAGCGCGCGCGCCTGAGCGCCACTGCTGCGATCAGCGCCACGCCGCTGCCGGCGCGAGCACCAGCTGCCAGATCGCGCAGATAGTGAGCATGATGCAGCAGCAGGATCTGCACGACCACGCTTGCGAGAACAGCGAGCGCCAGCAGCGACCGCGACACGCTGCGCGCGGGCAGCCGCGCCATCGCGGCGAGACCCGGCGCCGGCCATCGCCGCGGTGCCGGGCGCGAGCGCTGAGACGTAGTAGGGGTGCACGATGCCTTTCGACACGCTGAGGAAGCCGGCCTCGCACAGCAGGAAGCCGCCGAACACGATCAGGCCGGCGAGCTGCGGGTCGCGCCGCGCTGGGCGCGTGAGCGCGATTGCGACCAGCCCCATGAGCGCGAACGCGAGCATCCACGAGTCCTGATCGCCGAAGCCCGTGGCGGAACAGCCGCAGCGGACCGGGCGCGGTGCCGAACGCGACCGGCCCTCTGGTGATCGTGGCCGCCACCTTCGGCGCGACGTGCGGCGAGGGCTGGCGGCAGGCGCACAGCCGCGGCGCTCGCCAGCCCCGTGGCCCTGCGCGCCGGACGCCTGCACCTGTGGCGCACTTCCCTGTTGGCGATCGCTCCGGGGCCGCCTTTCTGGCCGCCGACGCGTCCGAAGCCGTTGTAGCCGAACGTCAGCCCGAGCTCGGAGTTGTCGGTCGAGCTGCCCACGAACGGGCGCTGTGCGCGCGGGCGTGAGGTCGACCGCGAGCATCCATGCCAGCGACAGCACCCCGCAGACGATGCCCGCCAGCAGCAGGTGCCCGATGCGCCGGCGCGGCGAGCCGGGAGCGCAGCAGAGATAGCCGGCGGCGATGCCGGGGATCACCAGGCAGGCGGCGAGCGCCTTGGTGTTGAACGCCAGCGCCACGAGCACCGCCGTGCACGAGCAGCGTGCGCAGCCGCCCTGTCTCGATCGCCCGCAGCGCCGTGCCGCAGGCGAGCGTCATCAGCAGGATCAGCAGCGCGTCGAGGTTGTTGTCGCGCGAGACCGCGACGAACGCGGGGAACACTGCGAGCGTCACCGCGCTCGCGCGTCGCGGCGAGCGTGCCGTAGCGCTTGCGCACGATCAGGTACAGCGCCGCCACCGCCAGCACCCCCGCGATCGCCTCCGGCAGCAGCAGGCTCAGCGGCGAGAAGCCGAACAGCTCCGCGCTCGCCGCCTGCAGCCACAGGCCGAGCGGCGGCTTGTCGATCGAGATCAGGCCGGCGGGGTCGGCCGAGAGGAAGAAGAAGTTGTGCCAGGACAGCAGCATCGACTTCACGCCCGCCGAGTAGTAGACGTTCGCGTACCCGTTCTGGGCGAGCGCCCAGATGTTGAGCACCGCGGCGAGCACAACCGCAGCGAGCAGCGGCACCAAGGCACGCACGCGGGTCGCGGCGCTGCCAGGCGCGGGCGCGCGTGAGGACTCGCGGCCCGACGCGTGTGCGCCGGGCGCGGCGCTACCCGAGCTCCTAGAGGGTGTTACGGGCATATCGGGGAATGCTGCTGGCGAGTCGCGAACAGGCTGGCTCAGGGAGGTATTTTGCTAGGTACATGTGCAATGGCGTTGCCGCGCAAGCCTACGACTACACGGACTCCTTCACGGCTCATCTCGCTGCGGAGGACACGCGCACTCCTGAACAGCTGGCACGCGCGGTCTTCGAGGGCGCTCCGCGGCCGGTGCGTGGGTTCCTGCTCGCCGGCTTCAGGTTTGGCCTCGGCCTGAGGCTCGCCCACGGACGTTCCGCGGAGCACGTGTTCGGCTGGAGGATCGTCGATGCTGGCCCACTGTCGATCACGCTACAGGCAAGCTCCTGGCTGCTCACGTCCCGCTTGCTTTTGCGGATCGAGGGCTCGCGCGTGAGCCAGTCGACCTTGGTGTGCTTTGAGAAGCCGATCGCGGCGCTCATCTGGCCGCCTGTCGCAGTCCTCCATCGGCAGATAGTTCCCCGGCTGCTGCGCCGTGCAGTCGCCGGGTTTCGGGCCTGCGACACTCGCGACGCTCAAGGTGCCGTCACCGCCCAGGTGCCAAGGCTGTAGAGCGTCTATTCGGGTTCGTGATCTCGACTGCGCCGAAGCCGTCGAGTTGACCGTAGATGCGTGAAGCCGCTACGGAGCGGGGCTAGCGCGCAAGACAAGCCGTCCACTGTTGGCCAGGGCGCCTCAGCTTCGGCGGGCGCCGGCCGATCATGGTCTGAGTCTGCAAATCGAGCCCATCCGCAGCTGGACCGAGTCCGTCGAGCGTTTTGCGCGTGGCTATCACCTGACCGACCCCCCGTGCCGAGCGCCGATACCCGACCGCAACCCTCATCGAGCCTTGAGCCCGAGGTTCCTTACGCGCTTGAGCTCGACGAGGCGTTTGCTTCCGAGCCGAGGGAGCATCTGGACGCTGGGAGCCTGGAGCAGGTGCTGCGCTCGCTGCTCGGCCTGTATCCGGATGCGCCGGTGGTGGCCCTCAAAGCGGATGGCGTCTCGGTCGCGATGCCGGCCTCGATCCCGCTGCTTGGCAACCCTGTGCTCAAGGCCCGCACGGGGCTGGAACTGGTGGTGCACGAGGATCGCGTAAAGCTGCTGGCGAGCTGGGATCAGGTGCTGGCGAAGGGCTCCGGGCGCTGTCTTGTACGCCTGCTCGACGATCCTGAGGTGACGGTGGCCCTGTATGGGCTCGATGTGCGCGACACCCATGGCGTCGTGCTCGCGCTGTTCGCTCCCGCGGGTGCTGCATCGGGCGGCGCGGCGGTGCAGGTGCGCTGCATGCCCAAGCCGCCGCCGCGCTTTGCGACGATGATCAAGGACGAGCGCAGCTTTGTCGTCGAGATCGACGCGGCGCTTACGCAGATCCTCGGCTGGAGCGCTGAGGAGATCGTCGGTCGTCGCTCGATCGAGCTCATCCATCCTGACGATCACGCGCTGGCGATCGACAACTGGATGGACATGCTCGCCTCTGCTGGCCCGGGTCGGCGGGTGCGGCTGCGCCACCGCCACCGCGACGGCTCGTGGGTGTGGTTCGAGGTCACCAACCACAACCGGCTCGATGATCCCGAGGAGGCTCGCGTGGTGGCCGAGATCGTCGACATCTCCGAGGAGATGGCTGCGCAGGAGGAGCTGCGGGCGCGTGAGCAGTTGCTGGACCGGCTGGCGGAGGCGATCCCGCTGGGGCTCCTCCAGGTGGATGCGACGCGCGCGGTCGTCTACACCAACGACCGGCTGCACGAGATCGTTGGCGTGCCGCGTGTGGCGAGCGCCGCGGAGCAGCTGCGCACGGTTGTGGAGGCTGACCGTCCGGCGTTGAAGAGCGCGCTTGACGGCGTGCTTCGCGATGGCTGCCACACCGATGTCGAGGTTGAGCTGCGGCTGCCCTCGACACAGGAGCCGCGCTTCTGCAACATCAGCCTGCGCGCGCTGACACGCGAGGACGGTGCGATCAGCGGTGCGATCGTGTGCGTCGCGGATGTGACGGACGGCGCGCGCATGCGCGATGAGCTGAAGCGGCGCGCGACGTTCGACGAGCTCACCGGTTGTCATAACCGCGCGTCGTTCATGCGCGAGCTGGAGGCGAGCATCGCTGCTGATATGCCCGACGTCGAGCGCGCGGTGATGTTCGTCGACCTCGATCGCTTCAAGGATCTCAACGATCGCTACGGCCACGCCGCCGGCGATGAGTTGCTGCGGATCTTCGGCCAGCGGCTGCGCGAGATGGTGCGGGCTAACGATCTGGTTGGTCGTGTCGGCGGCGATGAGTTTCTGGTGATGTGCCCGGATGTCGGTGGTCCGGATGGCGCGATGCGGCTCGCTGAGCGACTGGCCGAGTCGCTGCATGAGTGCTTTCACCTGAGCACGGGCAGCGTCGCGACGCGCGTGAGCATCGGTGTGGCCTGGTCGGCTTGCGATGGTGTCGAGGCGGACGCGCTGGTCGCACAGGCGGACGCGGCGATGTATCGGTCGAAGCGTGAGCGCCGCGGCAAGCCGCAGCTGGCTGCGAGCAAGGTCACGGACCTCAGCGTGCGTCGCGCCGCATCGCACGCCGCTGCCGGCTCATGATCCGAGCCGTACACGAACGTGCGGGTACAAGCGGTTGTTGGCTTCCGAGTAGGCGTTGCTGAGCGCAGCGATTTCAGCTGGTGTGAGCGAGGCGCCGAACGCGGCGCCGCCGCCGAGCCGCTTGTAGTCGATCGGCAGCTGCTTGCCGATCTGCGCGAGGCTGTAGTGGGCGTCGTAGACGCTCTCTATGTACAGGTTTACGTTCGCGCGCGCGAAGCGCGCGGCAGTCGGCGAGCCGTGCTCGATCTGCTCGATCGCAGCGCCGATCAGCTGCCATCCGCGCGCGCTGAGGATGCTGAAGGCGCGAAAGGTGCCGGACAGGCCGGAGGCGGGGCCGGTCAGGGATCGTGCTTCTCGAGCCGCGAACAACCCCGGCAGCCCTAGCGCTGCCGCGCGTTCGCTGGCGAGGCGGATCGCGGGGCGCGAGAGCGTGCTCGGATCGGCGGGCAGGCCGGCCGCCACCAGCGGCCAGGCGGCTTTGGTCGCTGTCACCTCGCTGCGTACCGAGCGCTCTTGGCCGGCGAGCACACGTGCCACGGCGACGAGGTCGGAGCGCTCGAGGTGCTGCTCCTGCGGCTTTGCGCTCGCGCCAGCGCAGCCGGCCACGCCGAGCGCGGCGCCGCTGAGGATCAGCAGCGCCGCGGAGCAAGCGAGCGTTCGCGGCCGGCGGGTACCCCGCGGTGCGGTCTTGCGCGGGGCGGCCGTCGGTTTGCCTAGACGCCCAGCAGGTCGACGACGAACACCAGCGGCGCGTTCGCGGGGATCGTGGGCGGTGAGCCCTTGGCGCCGTAGGCGAGCGCTGACGGGATGATCAGCTCACGTCGTCCGCCGACCTTCATGCCGAGGATGCCCTGATCCCAGCCGGGGATGACCTGGCCCTTGCCGAGCGCGAACGAGAACGTTTCCTTGCGTTTCCACGAGGCGTCGAACTCCTTGCCGCCTTTGTAGAGCACGCCCACGTAGTTGACGGTTACGGTGTCGCCGTTCTTGGCTTCGGCGCCTGTGCCGGCGATCAGTTCCTTGGTTTCGAGTTTCGTCGGCGCGGGACCGGAGGGCGGGGTCACCGTCGGTTCTTTGGACAGCGGGCCGCTCGTGGGCGTTTTGACTGACGCGGTGCTGGTGGGGCTCGTGCTGGTTGTGCTTGTGCCGGCCTTGATCAGCGAGTTGTCGGCGCTGTTCTCGTTACCGACGGTGATCGTGCTCGAGCCGCCTGAGCCGCAGCCGGCGATCATGATTGCTGCGAGGAACGCGGCGGCGCCGAGGCCGGCGCGGGAGCGAAGGGTGGAGGAGGAGTTCTTGAAGTTGGTCACGGCCGGGCAGCCTACCGGAACTCGGCGCGGCCGTGGTGCGTTAGGATCGGCGACGGACCGTGCTAGGCGGGGAGGTAGCGGTGCCCTGAATCCGCAATCCGCTCTAGCGGGGCTGAACTCCCTTCCGAGGGGTTCCGACCCCGGTTGCTCCGTTGCTTGGGGCGTCGATGGTTCGGGTCCCGCGCGGTGTCGGCTTGCGAACCAGGTCAGGTCCGGAAGGAAGCAGCCTTAAGCGATCACCGGCAGGCGCAGCGGGAGCACCCGGACCGGAGTCGTGGGCAGCGATAGGTGCCGGGAGCCGCGAATCTCGACGCGGGGTGCACGGTCCACTACCGGCTCACCACGGCTGTTCGCGGATTGCCTCGTGGGCGCTTGCCTGCGGCCACTGCGCGTCTCGCGCATCGAGATCCTCGTCTGAGAGCTGTGACTCGTCATCGAAGATACTCGCCCGCCCCTACCCGCACCCTTGGAAGATCAGCCATGAGCGGTTGGTGGCGGCCTCGCGAAAACCGGGTGGCACGCTGACTTTCTCGACGGGATCGAGTTCGTCGAGCACGTAGGTTTCTTCGACGTCGATGCTGGCGGGATCGACGTAGATGCCGGAGGCGATGTGGCCGGCTTCGGGGCTGACGATGTTGCGCGGGCTGGTCTTCAGGTACAGCGACAGCAGCGGAACGGGCGCGTGGTTGGGCACGCCGATCGGTCCGCAGCGCAGGTTGATGGCATGGTCGCTGACGAGCGCGACGAGTTCGTCTTCGATCGTGTGGATACGAGCGAGTTTGTTCAGTTCGCGGTGGGCTGCGTGGTACTGCGAGGGGATGTAGGCGACGAGCGCGACGAGCACGAGCGCGCCGGCGGCCATCCACCAGCGACGCCGCCGGTCGCCTGCGTCGAGGCGCATCCAGCCGAAGGCGCCGGCGCCGCAGAACACGCACAGAATCGCTGAGGCGAGGAACGCGTAGCGACTGTTGATGGGCAGCCCTATGGTGGCGAAGGCGGCGAACACGACGACGGCGAGCACGCCTGCGCCGGCGCCGAGCAGCGCGCGACGGCGCAGCCACCCCAGCGACAGCACGCCGCCGATGGCGGCGCCGAGCAGCACGGGCGGGCGCAGGATTTCGCCGATGCGCCTGGGGATGTACTCGGGCACGTTGGCGATGCCGGTCTTACGGTCGAACAGCGAGGCGGTGTGCTGGGTGTGGGTGAGCGACCACAGCGGGTTGCCGGTGATGGCGAGATCGCTGAGCACCCAGATCAGCGGTGCGGCGGCGGCGAGTAGCGTCAGACGCACGAGCTCAGGGCGCTCGGGCGGCGTCGCGCCTGCGAGCGCGCGCGTGTGAAGCGAGCGCTCTGCCACTGAGCTACGGACCCATGCGGGCGTGAGGCCGATCAGATACAGCCAGTAGAGCCCGGTGAACGCCCAGGCCTCGGGCCGCAGCAGCCCGGCGAGCCCGAGCAGCACCAGCACTGGTGCGCCTGCTGCGCGCCCGCGCGCCTGCTGCGCGCACGACTCGACGAGCAGCGCGCTGAGCACTAGCAGCAGGTAGGGGACGTCGACGTAGGCGCGCACGCCGTAGGAGAGGACGGGGACGCGCGTGAGGAAGATCAGCGGGGCGAGCGCGCCGGCGGCCCAGCCGAACCATTGCGCGCCGAGACGGTAGATGACCCAGCCGCAGGCGGACAGTGCGATGAAGGCGAGCGCGACGGTGACGCTCTCGACGGCGTGTGGCCCGAGCGGCGCGAGCACCAGCCCGAGCAGCTCGATCAGCGGGTGCGGGGTGGGCGAGATCGGTACGGTGTAGGCGGGGGTGCTGCCGCGCGAGAGCTGCCCGCCCCAGGCGAGCGCGTAGAGCGTGTCGTAGTTGGCGAAGCCAACGCCGGCGACGATGCGCAGCAGCACGGCGCCTGCGGCGATCGCGGACACTTCGAGGAGCCGCTTGAAGGGTGTGCTCATGGCCGCGGACGCTACCCGCTCCGGGGGGCTGAGCGCCGTGGGTAGACTCAGGCAACGGTGCCTCCAGAGCAGCAACTACCCGATCAGCAGCGCTCGCTGTACCGCAGGCACAGGCCGCGCACGTTCGCGGAGGTGGTGGGCCAGGAGCCGGTGGTGAGGACGCTGCGCAATGCGGTGCAGCGCGACAAGGTGCATCACGCGTACCTGTTCGTGGGCTCGCGCGGGACGGGCAAGACTTCGATGGCGAAGATCTTGGCGGCGTGCTTGAACTGCGAGAGCGGCCCGACGATCGAGCCGTGCGGCGTGTGCGACTCGTGCCTGTCGATCGCGCGGGCGACATCGCTGGACGTGATCGAGATGGACGCTGCGTCGAACAACTCGGTGGACGACATTCGCGACCTGCGCGACAGCGTTGCGTACGCGCCGGTGAGCGGGCGGCGAAAGGTCTACATCCTCGACGAGGCGCACATGCTCTCGACGGCGGCGTGGAACGCGTTCTTGAAGACGCTGGAGGAGCCGCCGCCGAACACGGTGTTTGTGCTGGCGACGACGGAGGCGGGCAAGGTTCCGGCGACGGTCGTGGACCGCTGCCATCGCTTTGACTTCCATCGCCCGACGGTGGAGCAGATTGCGAGCGTGGTGCGCAGGGCGGCGCAGGCGGAGTCCGTCGGGATCCCACCGGCGGCGGTGGCGGCGCTGGCGCGCTCGGCGACGGGTAGCTTCCGCGATGCGCTGGGCACGCTTGAGCAGATCGTTACCTACAGCGGCCAGGAGATCGCGCTCGAGGATGTGCTGGCGGTACTGGGCGTGGCGGATTCGCGGCTGCTGGAAGAGACGGTGGACGCGGTGGCAGTGGGCGACGCTGCGCGTGCGCTGCGCGCGCTGGAGGCGTGCCTCGAGCAGGGCCGCGATGCCGGCTCGTTTGCGTCCGATCTGGAGGTGCGAGCGCGCGAGCTGCTGGTGGTGCAGGTGCTGGGCGAGGTGCCGCCGGAGCTGTCGCTGACGCCGGAGGCTGACGCTGCGCTGAGCGAGCAGGCCCAGCGCGTCGATCATGCGACGGTGGTGCGTGTGCTGGAGCTGCTGGGCGAGGCGATGGAGGGCGTGCGGGCGGGCGCGGATGCGCGCACGCGCTTGGAGCTCGCGCTGGTGAAGGCAGCACGCCCGGAGACAGACGGCTCGACGCGCGCGTTGCTGGCGCGCATCGAGCGGCTGGAGCGCGGCGCGCCCCCTGACGGGCGCGGGAACGGCGAGGATTTTAAGGGGCCGCCTGCGGCGGCTGCGATGGATGGCGCAGTGCGTGACGACGCGCGAGACGCGCCGTCGCCGAGCGCTCCGCCTGCGCCTGGATCCGTCCCGGCACCGATGTCGCTGTCGACGCCGTCGGCCGCGCCGGCACCCGCCGCACCAGCACCGGCCGCGTCGGAACCGGCCGCGTCAGCACCGGCCGTGCCGGCACCGGCCGTGCCGGCACCGGCCGCGTCGGCACCCGCGGCGTCGGCACCGGCCGCGTCGGAACCGGCCGCGTCGGCACCTGTGGTGGTGCCCGCGTCCGAGTCGCGGGCGACGCCGCCTGTGGACTTGCCGCCGGAGCCGGTGGCGACGGTGCCGCGGGACATCGAGTCGGTGTACGCGCTGTGGCCGGCGGTGGTGGATCTGGTGCGCAGCGAGCATGCGCTGTTGGGCGCGGTGATCGGCGAAGCGCGCCCGGTGGAGGTTGACGGCGAGGAGCTGACGCTGGTGTATCCGTTCAGCGCGGAGTTCTACAAGAAGAAGGCAGAGGATCCGGCGAACAGGGCGACGGTGGGCGAGGCGTTGGGGGCGCTGGCGGGCGGCCGCTGGCGGCTACGCTATGAGCTGCGTGACACGCCGGAGCGAGACGTCGGCGAGGGGGCGGATGGGCGCTCGGAGGAGCAGTGGGTGGAGCGCTTCATCGACGAGTTCGATGCTGAGGAGCTGACGGAGGGGGCGCCGGAGGGCGGCGGGCTGGGGTCGGTGGCGGGCGCTGGCGAGCTTGAGGGTGAGCGCGGCGCGAGCGCCGCGACGAGCAACGAGAAAGGCGCGTGATGCCGAAGCAGCCGCGGATGCCGAATATGCAGCAGATGATGGCGCAGGTGCAGAAGATGCAGAAGGACATGGAGCTGGCGCAGGAGCAGCTGAAGCACGAGGTGGTGGAGGCTTCTGCGGGCGGCGGCATGGTGACGGTGAAGGTCAGTGGCGCCCTCGAGGTGCGCGAGGTGAGGATCGATCCGTCGGCGGTTGACCCGGAGGACGTGGAGATCCTCGCGGACATGGTGCTGGCGGCGACCAACGAGGCGCTGCGGATGGCGCAGTCGCTGGCGGAGAGCAAGATGGGCGGCGCAACGGCTGGCCTGGACCTGGGCGGCCTTGGCGGCGGCTTGGGCTTGCCGGGTCTGTGAGGTCGTGAGCACCTCGTATGCGCCGCCTGTGCAGCGGCTCGTGACGGAGCTGTCGAAGCTGCCTGGGATCGGCAACCGCACGGCGCAGCGTCTCGCGTTTCACATCTTGCGCGCTTCAGGCGAGGACGCGACGGCGCTGGCGGAGGCGATCGTGGACGTGAAGGAGAAGATCGGGCTGTGTGACGTGTGCTTCAACCTGACGGATGAGACGCGCTGTCGCATCTGCACGGACCCGCGCCGCGACCACCGGCTGATCTGCGTGGTTGAGGAGCCAAGCGATGTGATCCCGATGGAGCGCACGCACGAGTATCACGGGGTCTACCACGTGCTCGGCGGCGCGCTGTCGCCGATCGATGGCATCGATGTCGAGGACTTGAAGTTGGCGGAGCTGTTCGCGCGCGTGCGCGCGCCGGAGGCATCCGTCAGCGAAGTGGTGCTGGCGACGAACCCGACGACGACGGGCGAAGCGACGGCGCTGCATGTGGCGCAGGAGCTGCGCGAGCGCGCGCCGGAGGTGAGGGTCACGCGCTTGGCGAGCGGTCTGCCGGTGGGCTCGGATCTGGAGTACGCGGATGAGGTGACACTGGGCAAGGCGTTTGCTGGTCGCCGGGCTGTTTGAGCGCCTATTCGGAAGCTGCGCCTGCGGCGCTGCCTTGGCGCCAACTACTCGGTTGGCGCTGCGACTCGCCGGGGTGGAGACGGTTCCTCGGTTCCACCCACAGATCCACCCGCAGCTCGATGTGCGCGATGGGAGCCGGTGCGAGTCTTGACCAACGGCATCGCGAGAGCGGGCCGGGAGGTCAAAACGCAACCGAAGGAGCTCCCCATGACGCTCGCCAGCATCGCCCTATACGTAGCGCTCGTCGGCTATTTCTTGTTCAAGCGAATCAAGGGCGAACCGGTCGCGACCGACAAAAAGCTGTTTGTCCTGCCGGTGGTCCTGGTGGTCGTCGGCTGGGGGCAGGTCAGCCATGACTCGATGAACGCCGTTGCTACCGCGTTTATCGTGCTCAGTGCGGGAGTTGCATTTGGAATGGGCTTGCTGCGCGGAGCCAAGGACAAGCTCTCGGTGCGCTACGGCGCCCCGTTCATGCAGTGGGGGCGTGCATCGATGCTCGTGTTTGCCGCCAACGTGGCAATCAAGCTGGTGCTCGACGTTGTCCTGGTCGCCGCCGGCGGAACCGCGGCGGCCGCCGCGGGCTCGCTTGCCCTGGTGTTCGGGCTGACGCTGCTCGGAGAGGCCGGCGCGCTGTGGCTGCGGTTGCAGTCGAGCGGTGGCTACGACATCGCGGCGATCGGCCGGCGCGTGCGTGAGCTTTAGCGGTCGAGCTCGAATCGTTTGCTGGTCAGATGATGACGCTGCGCCCGCCGCGCTCGACCGCGACGTTGCAGTGCGCTGTGAGGGCGGACTCGAACGCGGCGGGGTCATCCGGTGTGATGAACGGGCACACCGCGTGTCCCGTGTCGAGGATGAAGCCGACCTTCTTGCGCGGTCGCTGCGGGTCGAGGTTGGCCCAGTAGCGAGGGTTGGCGGTGCCCCACAGCCGGGCGCGCCCGGTCAATGCGCCGATGTTGACGCGACGGATCGAGCGGATCGACTGGTAGGGGATCCGCTTGCTGCCCAGGGGGAAGTAATAGCCCCGGATTCGCACACCATCAGGGAAGCACTCGATCCGGGGGTCCTTGTACTCGGCGGTCATCGTCGCCCATCCTTTCGTGGTAAGGCCGCGGGGAGCTCCGAAAGCGGCACGTTCCATGATCGCTGGGCCGTGACCGCCCCAGTTTCTTGCGGCCTCTCCAGCGAAGATACTTCCCGGCATGCGATCCCCTTCGACTGCCGCTGCCCGTGCAGCGGCGCTCGTGGAGGAGGTCCGCGACGACCCCGGCGCGCGGTTTGCGTTGTGCGCTCGCATCTACGACGGTCCCAGCGGCTGGTCGCACCGGCATGTTCGCTTCCGCCGGGCGGCGCTTTCGTTTATGCGATGGCAGGTCAGCCGCGGTGTCCTGGCGTCGCTCGAGGCTGAGGTTCCCGGCAGTCGTTGGTGGCGAGCGGTCAACGAGCGCTTGCTGCGCGACGGCTGCGAGATGGTCGCGTGCAGCGGAGGCCTCGGTGGCCAGCCTTCGTCGGAGACGATCGAGCTGTGGATGCGGTTCGCCGCCGAGCCGACAGGGCCCAGCTGGTATCGAGCGCACAACGCGAGCATCGTTGCGGCGTATCTCGAGCATCGCGATCTCGCTGAGCAGGAGGGCGGGGTGGAGCGCTTCTTCATGAACGTGGTGCTCTTGCGCGTGCTTTACGCGCACTCGCTTGTCGCGGCCCCGCGACTGTCGCTCGGGCGCTTCGCGCCGCTCGGCGCCCTGCTGGGGGACCCGCGTCTGGGGATGGCCGGCGCGTTCCTGTCGCTGTCTCGCATCCTGCCTGCGCGCTACCCCGTGATCGATGATCTGCGCACCTATGTCAACGAGGAGAATCACCTCGGGCGTCTGCTCGACTACGGCGTGATTCTGCCCAGGTTGCAACTGCTCTACGAGTGGTCTGCCGAGGATCTCGGCCAGCCCGCGCTTGTGGAGCTGGTGCGTGATGGAGATCCGAGCTATGTCGCGCCAATCGAGGCAGCGCCGTTCTGGCGGCCTGCCCCGGCCCCGATGCTGGTGCGCCTGCTCGGACGTCTCACCAGGGCCTTGCCCGGCAGGAGCGTCTCGCGGTGAACTTGCATTCGCTGTTCGTTAGGGAGCCCGCCGGGCCCTTGGCGCCGCGGCCCCACTGTGTATCTGTGATACTGTGCTACACAGTGACGAACATCACGGTCTCTGTTCCCGACGATGTCTACCGTGCAGCACGCATTCGCGCGGCGGAGCGCGGCAGCTCGGTCAGCGCGCTTGTCGCTGAGTACCTGCACTCGCTGTCGGAGCGCGAGGCCGAGTTCTCGCGGCTCGAGGCTCAGCAGCAGCGCATCCAGGGTGAGATCGTGCAGTTCAGCGCGCGCGACCGGTTCGATCGCGATCAGCTTCACGCGCGTGCGGTTCGTTGACACAAACGTCGTGCTCTATGCGATCTCGCGCGATCCCGATGAGCGCGAGAAGGCGGCAGCGGCCAACGCGCTTCTTTCCTCAGGCGATGTGGGGCTGTCGGTTCAGGTGCTGCAGGAGTTCTACGTCCAGGCGACTCGTCAAAGCCGAGCGGACCGGCTGAGCTCCGAGCAGGCTGCTGCGCTGGTTGACTCGTTCCGGCGCTTTCCCGTCCAGGAGACCACGGTTGGCGTGGTGCTCGCTGCGATCTCGACGAGCAAGCGATTCGACATCTCCTACGGGGACGCCGCGATTCTCGAGGCTGCACGTGCTCTCGGGTGCGAGGCGGTGCTGTCGGAGGACCTGAGCGACGGCCAAGACTATGCAGGCGTGCGAGTGGAGAATCCGTTCGGAAGTCTCTGAGCGCGCCCCCCGGCCTTTCCCCGCCCCCAATATCCTCCCTGCGATGCCTTCCTTGATCGTGATGAAGTTCGGCGGCACTTCGGTGGCGGACGCGGAGCGCGTGAAGCGCGCGGCGCGGCGGATCGTGGCCAAGCGCGAAGCCGGCCACCAGGTGGTGGCGGTGCTCTCGGCGCGCGGCAAGACGACGGATGAGCTGATTGCGATGGCTGAGGAGATCTCCGAGGCGCCGGACCCGCGCGAGATGGACATGCTGCTGTCGACGGGCGAGCGCATCTCGTGCGCGCTGTGCGCGATGGCGATCAACGACCTGGGCCACAGGGCGATCTCGTTGACGGGCTCGCAGGCGGGGATCGTGACGGACGAGTCGCATACGAAGGCGCTGATCTTGGATGTGCGCGCGGATCGCATTCGCGCGGCCCTGGAGCAGGACAACATCGTGCTGGTGGCGGGCTTCCAGGGCATCTCGGAGAATGCGCGCAACGTCACGACCTTGGGCCGCGGCGGCTCGGACACGAGCGCGGTGGCGGTGGCGGCGGCGCTGGGCGCGGAGGTGTGCGAGATCTATACGGACGTGGCGGGCGTGTACTCGGCGGACCCGCGGATCGTGCCGAACGCGCGCAAGTTGGAGACGGTGTCGTTTGAGGAGATGCTCGAGATGGCGGCTTCGGGGGCGGGCGTGCTGCAGCTGCGCTCGGTCGAGTACGCGCGCAACCATGGCGTGAACATCCATTGCCGCTCGTCGTTCGACGAGGAGCCAGGTACCCTTGTGGTGCCGGAAGGAGAGATGATGGAGCAGCCTTTGATCACAGCGGTGACGCATTCGACCTCGGAAGCGCGGGTGACGCTGACGGGCGTGCCGGATGCGCCGGGCGCGGCAGCGCGCATCTTCGATGCGCTGGCGCAGGCGAACATCAACGTCGACATGATTGTGCAGAACGAGCCGGTGGCGGCGGGTGGGCTGGCGGAGATCTCGTTCACGGCTCCGCGCGAGGATCTGCGCACGGCGCGCGCGGCACTCGAGCCGCTGGCGGGCGAGGCGTTTGGGCAGATGAGCACGCATGAAAACATGGGCAAGGTCTCGATTGTCGGCGCAGGCATGCGCTCGCACCCTGGTGTGGCGGCGAAGGTGTTCGGCGTGCTGGCGGCGGAGGGCGTGAACATCGACATGATCTCGACCTCCCCGATCAAGATCTCGTGTGTGATCGACCGCGATCGCGTGGAGCACGCGGTGCAGACGCTGCACAGCGCGTTTGAGCTCTCAGGCGAGGGCACTGTCGCTGTCGAATAGCGCTTGCCGAGCGGCGTTCGGTATGTCACAATCTCTGCTGCTCGCTCCATTTCCTGGGGGTTTTCGGGAGCGTGGATTTGGCCATGCGTACCAAGAGACCACGTCACTACGTCGCTCACCATTGGCTCTTTATGGTGCAACCGCTGTTGCGCTATAGCCGCAGCCGTGACGCGTATGTGCTGCGGGTGGTGGGTCGTCGCTTTGGGCCGGTCCTGCGCTCTGACCGCCGGCTGGTGTGCCAGCAGGAGCTAGAAGGCGCCGACCGCCGGCGCATGACTGCTACCTAAGGGAACGACCCAGCGGTCTGGATGCGTGCGCGCGGTGAGCGGCGGGCGCGCCGGCCCGCGGCTGCGTGCCGCGCCCGGCGGTCGTACGCTTGATACAGGCCGCCATCCCTGTTCTTACATCTTAACTTGTGGGGGTGCCTCGGATGCTGTGAAATGGCTGTGAAATGCAGTGCTGGTCGGGTCCCGATTGTCGCGACGGCGGCAGGAACGCGAGGCAATGATGCAGACGCGTATACAGGAGGTGCCGCTGCCGGCGCTCGCCGGCGGTCTTGCGGTGATCGGCGGCGTAGCCCTGTGGCAGCTGGGGGTCGGGTTCGAACGCGCGTGGCTGCGCAGCTACGCGGGCCCGCTCGAAGGCGAGACGCTCGCCGGCGAGCCCATCGTCGCTGCGGCCAAGGACGTCGAGGCCGCGCCGGCGGCGACCGTGACGGTCGCTGAGCGCGAGCGCCGCTGGGTCACAGCACGGCACCCGCGCCGCTCGCTGCGCCTGCGCACGAGTTAGCCGTACGGGCCGCGCTGGCGGCTTCGCTTGAGTCGCGGGCGGCAGGCGGCTCGCCGCCGTGCTCGAGGATCGCCGCGACGTGGGCCGAGAGACGGCGCTCGAACGCCGGCACAGAGAAGCGCGCTGCGTTTTGCACGGCGCGCGCGGGGTCGAGGCCGAGCTCGTCGATGCCTTCGATCGCCGCGGCGAACGCGTCGACGTCGTCGGGTGCTACGAGCCGGCCGGTGTGCCCGTCGAGCACCGTTTCGAGCGCGCCGCCGGCGGCCGCGGCGATCACGGGGCGTCCGGCGGCCTGCGCCTCGACGGCGGTGATGCCGAACTCCTCGACGCTGGGCATCAGCACCGCGCGCGCCCCCGCGTACAGCTCGGCGAGGTCGGAGTCGCTCGCGCGGCCGAGAAACTCGGCCTCCGGGTATGCCGCACGCAGGGCGGTGTGGTGCGGGCCGGCGCCGACGACCTGGATCGCGGCGCGCGCGCGGCGCGCGGCCTCGAGCGCGATGTGCAGGCGCTTGTGGGGGAGGATCTCCGAGACGACGAGCAGCGCGTCGCCGGGCGTGCCGGGCGCGAAGCGGTGCGTCTCGACCGGCGGGTGGATCACGGGCGCGTCGCGGCCATAGTGGCGCATGATCCGCTCGCGGCTCAGCTGCGAGATCGCGATGTAGGCGTCGACGCGGGCGCTCGCCGCGAGATCCCATCTGCGGATGCGGCGCAGCTCGCGGCGCAGCAGCCCTCGCAGCAGCGGCGAGATCTCGCCGAGCGCGTAGCGTTCCTCGTCCCAGGCGTAGCGAAACGGCGTGTAGCAGTAGCAGACGTGCACCGCGCCCTCGGGGACGCGCACGCCGTGCGCGAAGGCGCTGCTGCTGCTCAGCACTACGTCTGTCGGTGGGATGCGCAGCCGTTCGACCGCGCTCGGGTAGAGCGCCAGCAGGCGCCTGAAGCTCGACTGGTGGATCCCCAGGCGCTGTAGCGGCGAGGTCGTGATCGCGTGGCCGGCGAAGCGCCCGCTCGTGTTCTGCGCGTCGTGCAGCAGCGTGAAGATCGGCGCGCCGGCGTAGAGGTCGGCGATCGCCGCGAACGTGCGCTCGGCGCCGCGCATGACCAGCAGGTAGTCGTGGACGAGGCTGATCTGCTCCGCCAGCGGGGGGCTGGGCGCGGGCGGATGGTGGGCGAATTCGACGCGCCCCGGAGGCGGCGCGGCGGGCAGCGGATCGCGCAGGAGGCTAGCGCTGGCTGGTGCGGCCGGTTGTGGCAGAAAGCTCGTAAGGCGATCCATCGCTCGCTCCTCAGTGATCCACTGCTGGACTTTGGGCACGCTATCGGGCACGGGCAGCGGAGTTGTGAAGGCTTGGGGAAGCACCTCGCGCCTGGTCGGCGCGTCAATCCGAGGCGCGCTGGCCCCGCGTGACGGTAACAAGGCTTTGACAACATTTCAATTGACGGTTTTTGACCGGTCTCGCGCGGACGTCGAAACGCATTATCGGCGGGCATTATCGGCGACGACCCGCGGATCGACGGCCGCTGCGCGAACCCCTTCGAGGCGTTTGATACAGATGCCCTCTTGAGTTTTTGATGCGCTAGTCAAGCGCCGATTAGTGCTGATCAGCACTGGGAATCCGAGGCAGATCGCGTGATGGGCGACTGTTGTCCAAATGTGTCTTTACATCCGAAGTCTTGCGCTTTGCTCGCAAATGTTGTGCAATGCTGACCACGGTAGAGTCAAGTCCACAAGGGCGAGTGCCCATGGGGGGCAAAAGCACGGCGAAATGCCGGGTCTGAGTCTCTCGCGGCGTACATAATCGATCTCTTGGTCGCCGGCCGCATCGCCTCTGGCAATGCGCGGCGACCCGGCAAGGAGCTATGGATAGCAAGATCGCAGACCCGGCATTGGCCTCTCTGGAGGCCGGCACCTCCACTCCGTCACGCACGTGGGGGACGATTGGCGCGGCCCGGTTGCGCTCCCCCGCGGCGGTCACCGAGAGCCGCGGCCCGGCCGCGAGCATGCTCCGTGACGCGATCTTTCGCAGGATGCTGCTGCTGGCGGACACGCTCGCGATCGCGGGCGCGTTCGTGCTGACGGTCTCGCTGTCCTCGAAATCCCTGCAGCTGACGTGGGCGGCTGCCCTCGCGCTGCCGATCCTGCTGCTCGGCGCGAAGAGCTCGGGGCTGTATGACCGCGACGACGCGCTGCTGCGCAAGACGACGCTCGAGGAGGCTCCCAAGCTCTTCCAGGTCGCGACGCTGTGTGCGCTGGTGGCGTGGCTGGCCGGTGGCCTGATCGTCGCCGGCACGCTCGACCGCCACCAGGCGCTGTTCCTGTGGCTGGCGCTGGCGGCGCTGCTGGTGCTGATGCGCACGGTGGCGCGTGCGCTTGCGCTGCGGATCGCGCCGACCGAGCGCTGCCTGTTCATCGGCGACGCCGACGCAGCCGCGACGATCCGCTCGAAGCTGGCCGACCACGGTGGCATCAAGGCGAGTCTCGTCGCGCACGTCGATCTCGACAAGATCGCGCCGTGGTCGACCGATGCGCACTCGGCCACGAAGGTCGCCGAGGTCCGCGAGCTCGCGCGCAAGCTCGACGTGCAGCGCGCGATCGTCGCGCCGCGCAGCGCCGACGCCGGCGAGGTGCTCGACCTCGTGCGCACGCTGAAGGCGGTCGGCGTACGCGTGAGCATCCTGCCGCGGCTGCTCGAGGTCGTCGGCTCGACGGTCGAGTTCGACGACCTGCATGGCGTCACGGTGATGGGCGTCAAGCGCTTCGAGCTCACGCGCTCCTCGGCGACGGTCAAGCGCGTCTTCGACGTGGTGTGGACGTCGCTTGGGCTGCTGGCAACGGCGCCGTTGATGATCGTCGCCGCAGTGGCGATCAAGCTCGACAGCCGCGGCCCGGTGTTCTTTCGCCAGCAACGCGTCGGGCGTTACGGCAAGCGCTTCTACATCCTCAAGTTTCGCACGATGGTGCAGGATGCGGAGGCGTTGAAGGACTCGCTGCTCGATCGCAACGAGGCGCAGGGCGGCATGTTCAAGATGGCGAACGATCCACGCGTTACGCGCGTTGGTCGCATCCTGCGCAAGACGGCGCTCGATGAGCTGCCGCAGCTGCTGAACATCCTCAAAGGCGAGATGAGCCTCGTCGGTCCGCGCCCGCTGGTGCTGGAGGAGGACATGCGCGTGCAGGGCTGGCACCGCCGGCGCTTGGAGCTGACACCGGGCATGACCGGTCCCTGGCAGATCCTCGGCCCGACGCGCGTGCCGCTGCGCGAAATGGTCGCGCTCGACTACCTGTATGTCGCGAACTGGTCGCTGTGGGGCGACATGAAGATCCTGCTGCGCACCGTGTCCTACGTGGTCAGATGCCGCGGGCTCTGAGGGGGTTGAACGCCGACTTCTGAGTAATTTCAGTTGTTTGCTTTCACGTTACCGGCCTGTATATTCGCGACTAGATTGATCCATCGGCTACAAGGTCGTTCTTGTTGGACACGAGTTGGTAGCGGAGCAACGAAATTGCGCCAACGTCTCGTGGAGCTGCACAGCGGGGAGGAATGCGTTGGCTGACAGAAACACTGGGCACATAGCAAGCGGGGGGTTGTCGATCAAGCCCGCGAACGGGAGGGTTACGGATGACCATTGACGACTCGGCGCCAGCACATTCAAGTGTTGAGGGTGCTCCAGACTACGAGCAGGAGCTGGCACGCGAAGCGCACGGCGACATCTCAGGATCCACCGCCGTGCAGGGGATCGTCGGCGCCGCGATGGTCGGTCTCCTCGGTGGCGGCCCCCGTCTGGCGATACGCGCGGCGCGGGTCGTCCTTGAGGACAGCTACGGCTCGCGCTCGCCGATGAGTCGCGCTCGGCTTCGTGGCCGGGTGCGCCAACGGGGGGACTGAGCGCGAAGGACGAGGCCTGTGTGAGTCACCTGGAAGAGGGGCGGCGTGCGTTCCACGCCTTGCCGCCCAGAGGGCATGGATGAACTCGATTCGAGAGGTGGTCGGTAATGGCGCTTGTCGCTAGTTGCGTCGAAGAAGCACAGCTCCCAGCGTCGGAAGTCGCGAGCGCTCACGAGCAGCTCATGACCAAGCGCGTCTCGCAGGCTGTCAAGCGAGCACAGGGCGGCGATCGGGAGGCGATCGGCTTCCTGTATGCACGGTACGCCGACAATGTCTACGGTTACGTGAAGAGCATCGTGCATGACCCTCACGAGGCGGAAGACGTCACGCAACAGGTCTTCGCGAAGCTCATCAAGGTGATCGGCAAGTACGAGGAACGCGACGTGCCCTTTTTCGCCTGGATGTTGCGCGTGGCCCGGAATCTGGCGGTGGACCACCTGCGTCGCCAGCGCTTGGTCCCCGTCGAGGAGGTTTGGGTCGCGACTCGCGAGGAGCTTGACCCTGCCGGCGGCCGCCGCATGACGGACCTGAGCGAAGCATTGGCCGAGTTGCCCAAGGATCAGTGCGAAGTTCTCGTGTTGCGCCACTTCGCCGGGCTCTCTCCGACTGAGATCGCGGTGCGAACGGGGCGCTCGGAGGGCTCAATCCACGGGCTGCACCATCGTGGGCGCAGGGCGCTCAAGGCAGCGTTGGCGAGTCGGGGCGTCGCACCGGCGACTCGGGGCCGCTCGCGTGAAGGCCGTCAGCCTTTGGAGGCTGTCAGTCTGGATCGCTGATCAGCCGTCTCGACGCGTTTGGCGGCTCCTGGATCGAGCCGCCGTCGGGGCGATCGGTCAGGCGCCGCCGATATGGGCTCTTCGAGATCTGGCGGGCGATACGCCCGCTGTCTATGTCTGCCAGGTAGTAGAGGACGGAAAACGCAACCAGGTCCTCGATGGTCACACCCTCGCGTGCGGCCTCGTCGTCGATGGCCTCCCAAGCAAAGCTCTCCAACCGCAGGGTGATCGTGCGGTCGGCGCGGAGGCCGTCGCTCTCCCCCCAGCGCGACGCGCTCATCCTCGAGCCGATCGATCGCAACCCATGCCCTTACAACGGCGAGCGATGGGCGGAGCTTACGCGCGCCGTGCCTGGCGAGCCAAAAATACTCCTCGCACCGCGACTGACGCTGTGTCTGGCTTTCGCGAGTTGACCGATGCCTTCCGGGTTGTTGAATGCGAGCACGCTTGGCGACCCGGCGGTGAGGCCGGGCCGCCAAGGAGTCGAGCGCTGCGCCGCTACAGCTTGGCTTCGTTTGCTGCGGTGACGGTGGCGAGCTTCCCACCAAGGAGCGCGGAGAAGTTGCCGCTGGCCTTGTTTTCGCGGCCTCCTGCGATCACGGCGTATTCGCCGCTGGCGGTGTTTTTGTAGCCGCCGCCGACCGAGGCATAGTCTTCGCTCGCGATATTCGCCGAACCCCCTGTGACCGAGGCGTACGGGCCGGTGATGGTGTTGTCATAGCCACCGACGATGCCCCCGAAGCTCGTGAATGTCTGTTCGAAGCCGAGGATCAGGTTGTGCGAGCCGGTTTGCGAGTGTTTCTCGTAGTTCTCGTCGTAGCCGATCACGAGGTTTCCCTCGCCATTTGTAGTATCGGTTTCGCCCGCTCCATCAACGACCTGCACGTTAACCCCGGAGAACTCGATCGTGGGCTTGCCGCCCACGCCCGCTGCCTCATATTTGACATGGGGCATGATCTCGTCCAGGGCCGCAAGTTCCGTCGCCCCGGGCAGGGCGATCGAGTTGTAGCCTGTCTCGCAGGCGCTCCCGCCCACCGTCGTTGGCCCCTGCACCGCCCCGTTGGCGGCGTCCTTCACGCACAGCGTCGTCGACGCCGACGCGCTGGCAGCCATCAGCAACGCCGCCACCAACACGGCGCCGACAGCAGCCCCACGCGCGCCGGCAGACGCACTCGTGCTCTTCCTCGCGTCAAACATGGCACGAACCTCCTTGGTCGTTGTCTTATGGTGGCCCGCCCTGGCCCGCGAGAGATCCCTCGCCGTGCAGCATCACTGCCGCACGAACAACCCTACCCAAACGTCCGCATCACGAACCCGCGCGGAAGAATCGGCCTTCACGTAGAGTTGCTGAAGCTGTGAAGATATCCAAGCTTGTGCTCGCTCGCGGCTGCTCGCCCGCTCGTGCCGTTCTCACCCTGATCGTGGCGACAGGTCTTATGCTCGTGGGGGGTGCGGCCGTCGCTCAGGCGCTGTCGCCGGGTGTGATCACGGAGTTCAGCGCCGGCTTGAGTCCGGGCAGTGCCCCAGCTGACATCGTCGCGGGGCCTGACGGCAACCTGTGGTTCACCGCCGTTGGCACTATGAAGGCGATTGGGCGGATCACGCCGAGTGGCTCGATTTCCGAGTTCAGCGCGGGCTTGAACCCGGGCAGCTCGCCTGCCCAGATCGTCTCGGGTGCGGATGGCAACCTGTGGTTCATCGATGCTGGCACCACGAAAGCGATTGGGCGGATCACCCCGAGTGGGGAGATCAATGAGTTCGCAACGGGCTTGAACCCAGATAGCTCCCCCGGGGTGCTCGTCTCGGGTCCGGATGGCAACCTGTGGTTCACCGACGATGGCTCGACCAAGGCGATTGGGCGGATTACCCCGAGCGGTTCGATCACCGAGTTCAGGGCGGCCTTGAACCAGCACAGCTCTCCAGAAGTGCTCGTCTCGGGTCCGGACGGCAACCTGTGGTTCACCGACGATGGCTCCACCAAGGCGATTGGGCGGATTACCCCGAGCGGTTCGATCACGGAGTTCAACGCGGGATTGAACCCAGGCAGCAAGCCATACGACCTCGTTTCCGGTCCGGATGGCAACCTGTGGTTCACCGACGATGGCTCGACCAAGGCGATTGGGCGGATTACCCCGAGCGGTTCGATCACGGAGTTCAGCGCAGGATTGACTCCGGGCAGCTCGCCGGCCGACCTCGTTGCTGGTCCGGATGGCAACCTGTGGTTCACCGACGATGGCTCCGCCAAGGCGATTGGGCGGATTACCCCGAGTGGTTCGATCACGGAGTTCAGCGCGGGCTTGAACCCGGGCAGCTCCCCGGAAGTGCTCGGCACGGGTCCCGACCACAACGTGTGGTTCGTTGACCGCGGCGCGACAAAGGCGATTGGACAGATCACGCCGAGCGGCTCGATCTCCGAGTTCAGCGCGGGCTTGAACGCGGGCAGCTCGCCGGGAGAACTCGTCTCGGCCCCGGACGGCAACCTGTGGTTCACCGACGATGGCTCTACCAAGGCGATTGGGCGGATCACCACGAGCGGGACCTCGGCGCCGCCATCCGGCACTGGGACGTCCGGTAGCGGCGGTAGCACGACATCTGGTACTTGCAGCGTGTCGCTGCTCAGCAAGCGCATCACCCAGAGCAAGAGCATGCCGGCGGTCAAGTTGAGGTACGCCGGGAGCGCGGGCACGTGCGGCGGAAAGCTGACGCTCACAGTGAAGATAACCGTCAAGAGGGGTAAGAAGAGGATCACGCGAACCGTGCAGATCGGCACAGGCAGCTTCGTGATCCCGGTCGGCAAGACGGCGACCGTCAAGCTCAAGCTCAATGCCCGTGGGCGGGCGCTGCTGAAGGCACGTCGCGGGTGCTTGAGCGCGCGTCTAAAGATCCGCAGGCTGTCCCCCGGCCCGTCACAGGCCAACGTCGTGAACGTCACTATCGTGCCGAAGGCGAAAGCCAAGAAGCCGAAAGCCAAGAAGCCGAAACCCTGAAGCTTGATCTGAGCTAAGCAACCTTCATCGCAGGCTTGGCATCCGAATAGATGGGCGCTAGGCTTTTGTGGATGGTCAAGGACGAACTAGGGACGGTTCTACACGTGAGCGATACGCTGGGATTGGCGGAGGGCAGCTTGATGTGGCGGGAGGTCGAGGACGAGGTGATCGTGCTCGACAAGCGCACGTGGACCTACATGGGCATCAACGGCTCAGGCGCGCTGCTGTGGAAGAAGATCGCCGAGGGCGCCAATCCGGCCGTGCTCGTCGAATGCCTGCGCGAGACCTATGCGATCGACGAGCAGACCGCCGCTCGCGACGTGGACGCGTTCCTGGCGATGATGAAGACGCACGACTTCCTGCTCGACGGGGCACGTTGAGCAGCACCCTGCGTCGACTGCGCCCGGTGATCAGGCCGCGGGCGTTGCGCTATCTGGCTGAGCCGGGGCTGCCCACCGTGCGCGGGGCCGGCTGGGCGATGCTGGCGCTGCGTCGGCTGCGTCGCGAGATCCCAAGCGAGGGCTTGGACGTTCACGTGCTGGCGCCGCGGGCCGCGAGCCCGCGCGGCGTGCGCGGTGTGGAGGTGGCTCTGCGCCTGCGCCGAGCCACCTGCTTGGAGCGCTCGCTGATCGTCCAGCGCTGGCTGATGGCCTATGGGAGCTCGCATGACGTGCTAGTGGGTGTCAACGGTGGCGCTGGATCGATGGAGGCCCACGCCTGGATCGATCGCTACGACTCCGAAGACGAGGGTGACGGTGAGGGCTTTCGCGTGCTCACCCGGGTCGCTCCGCACGGGTAGGTGCGCGAGGTGCAGACCCCCAACGCGGCGGCGTCCGCCGTTGCCCTACCGGACCACCTGCGCCTGACCGCACAGGAGGAGCTGTGGTCGATCCCGCTCGGTCCCGACCCGCACACCGCGCCGCTTCCCGAGCGCTCTCGCTTGCCTAGCCCACGGGCGGCGCTGGAGGCAGTGGTGCTGGCTGGCTTGCGGCGCCCACCGTGCGCAGTCTCCTTCTCCGGCGGGGTGGACTCCTCCGTCGTGCTGGCGCTCGCGACCCATGTCGCGCGGCGTGAGGGACTGCCGCTGCCGATCCCGATCACCAACCGCTTCCCGAACGTCGATGAGGCTGACGAGGCCGATTGGCAGGAGCGCGTCGTCGCCCACTTGGGCCTCGACGATTGGACGCGTCTGGAGTGGGATGACGAGCTCGACATCCTGGGCCCGGTGGCGACGACGATCCTGCGGCGCCACGGGATCGTGGCGCCTTTCAACAGCCACTTCCACTACCCGTTGCTCGAGCGTGTCGCGGGTGGCTCGCTGCTCTCTGGCATCGGTGGCGACGAGCTGTTTGAGAGCGTTTCGCGGGCCACCGCCGCGCGGGTCTTGATCGAGCGCCGACGACCGCGCGTCCGCGAGCTGCGATCCGTGGCCTTTGCCGTCGCGCCTCGTCCGCTGCGAGCTCGCGTGAAGGCTCGGCTGCGCCGCGACGTCTATGACCGCTATCAATGGATTCGCACGCCACACCGGCGCCGACTCGCGCAAGCCCACACCGACTGGGAAAGCCACGACCCGCTGCGCATCGATCGAGCGCTGCGCGAGTGGTGGTGGCGCAGCCGCGTGGTCCAGTCGAACATCGCCGGCAAGCGCATGCTGGCAGCCGACTTCGACGTCCTCATGCACAACCCGTTCCTGGATCCCGACGTGCTCACCGAGTGCGCCCGCGCCGGCGGTGCCGCCGGGCTGGGCCGTGGCTCGCGCGGGCGCGGATTCGGGCTGCTCGTCGGCGACCTGCTGCCGGCGGAGATCCTGCAGCGGTGCTCCAAGGCGTCCTTCGACAGTCCCTTCTGGAACCGCCACGCACGCGCCTTCGTGGCGCAGTGGGACGGCAGCGGAATCGACCGCGAGGAGGTCGACATCGAGGCGCTGCGGGCGCAGTGGTCGAAGACGCCTCCAGACCCTCACAGCTTCGTCCAGCTTCACCGGGCCTGGCTTGCTTGCGGCACTTGACCTAAACCGGACGAATATGCTAGCGTTCTCGCCGTCATGATGACAAAGGTATATACCGATTGGAGTCATAGCGTGAAGTCAAAGTACGTAGCACCCTCAATCGAGGTACTCGGCTCGCTCAGCGAGCTGACGCTCCGCGAAAAGGAAGTCGGGTCGCCCAACGACGGAGACTATCTCCGTGGGGTCGGCGGGCTCACAACGGTTTCCTAGTCCCAGCTTGGGGGGCAGCGTTTCCCCAACGGTTGTTGGAGCTGACGGCCACACGGCCGTCAGCTTCATTTAAGGCCTCGTCCCTGCGCTCTGCCACCGGGCCTGAGCCGCGGTCCCTCCCACAAGAGCCTCAGTCGGCCAACTCGGCGAGATAGCCATAGAGCCGCTCAGCCGCCTCGTCGATCCTGGCGATGTCCCGTGGCCGTCGCACGCACAGCATCGGCAGCGCGAATAGCTCCATGAGCCGCGAGAGCACGAGCGGGTCGTGCGACTGCGCCCTCAGTGCAAGGTTGGCGAACAGAGCCTCCACTCGAGCTTGTGCTGGGACGCGCTGGATCTCCGGCTTCCCCCACTCCAGGCGGATCCATCCCCCCAGCGGGACTGCGTGGTCAACCGGAGTCAGGCCCATCCGCCAGCGCTCGCGTGTGCCGACGACGCCTAGTGTCTCGCCAACGCCCAACGCGGCCGACGTCCTACGCCTCAGGTCGATGCAGCGCGGCCCGGCTAGCGCCTGAAGTCGCTGGTCCACCACGAGCACGTCGTCGGCCAGTATCGGCACTCCCCTTAGGGCGAGTGTAGCCAACAGCGAGCTCTTGCCGGCGCCCTTGGACCCCAGGATCGCCCATGCCTTGCTGTGGGCCACGAAGGCTCCCGCGTGAAAGCTGTGCAGGCCCATCCAGTACGCGACGACGACTGCCGTGGAGCCCAGAAAGGGCTGCGCGATCTCAGCGGGACTGGGTTGCTTGGGAAGGCTCAGCGTCGATGTACGCTGGGCGCGATCGACATCCACCCAGCCGCTGGGCGCTGATCTGATCCGGGCGCGCGAATCGTCGACGAACTCCTCCGGCGAGCCCCTGCCCTCCGCAAGCACGACCTGCCATTCCGTCCAATCCTCGGGCGCCTGGACCAGCAGATCTCCGGCGTCCCGGAGTGTCGGCAGCTGCAGACCGTAAGCGCCCGGACGATCGTGCAAGCGATCAGTCGCCATCCGCGCTCCTTGTGTCGGGCCATTGAGCGCAGGGGTATCGGAGCTAAGCATCAGAATCGTGACAGCGAGCCGCGCGATCTGGCGAAGCCGAATGCTGTCCTCAGCACGATCGCGGAGAGCGGCATGATGATCGCCGCGTAGATCAGGACGACGCCGAGGCTGCCACTCAGCAGATGTCCGGGAGTCTGACCTTCGAGCATCGCGCCTCGCATCGCCTTCAATGTGTACGTCAACGGAGAGATCACCGTGAGGAAGTGCAACGAGCTGGGCAAAACGGACGTCGGGAACAGCGTGCCGCCGGCCAACGACATCGCGCCGACGATCAGGCCCATCACGCCCGTTCCCTGTTGGATCGCCAGCACGAACGCGGCGCCCAGGAAGCCGATCGCGAGGAACAGCGCGATCGAGACGCTCAGCACCAGCAGCACCGAAACCCAATCGGGCGAGAAGCCCGAGAAGCCGAGCGGCACGGCGACGGCGATCATGACGAGGCCCTCGAGGATGGCTTCCATCACGGGCAATGCCGACCAGCCGAGCGCCAGCGCGATCGGCGAGATCGGCTGGGTGGCCAGGATCTCGAGCGTACCGGCGACCTGATCGGTGCGGGCGTTGGAGGCCGCGGTCATGATCGCGGCGCGCAGGACGTTCGAGAGCGTCACACCAATCACGACGAACTGGAAGTACTCGTCCGGCGTCCCTACCGTCGAGCCGTGGCCCACAACCCGCGAGACGAAGAAGAACGTCAGCATCCCGTAGAACGCGGTGAACAGGCCGAGCACGAAGCTGAGGCGGTACGTCAGCGCGATGCGTAGATCCTTGAGCGCGAAGATGCGCACGATCTCGAGCGTGCGCATCATCTCGGCGCGGTCCCCAGGAGCACGCCATCGGACCCATCCTCGGCCCACGGATGCACGCCACCGTCCCGCAGCCGGTAGAGCTCGTCGGCGTGAGCTTGCAGCTCATCGAGCTTGGGCGCGACGATCAAGACGGCCGCGCCGCGAGTGGCTTGCGCGCGCAAGAACGAGAGCATCGTCGCGATGCCGGCCTCGTCGAGGCCGCGCAGCGGCTCGTCGATCAGCATGCACGTCGGCGCTCCCAGGCCTGCGCGGGCAATGATCAGACGCTGGCGCTGGCCCGCTGAGAGGTCAGACACCCACCTGCTCGAGATCTCCACGAGGTCGAGCTCTTCGAGCAGAGCGTCGACCTGCGTTTGGGCCGCGCGCCTGCTGAGCCCGCGCGTGCGCGCGAACAGCCGCAGGTTCTCCCGTCCTGTCAGGCGCCAGTAGATGCTGCGCTCGTTGACGAACGCCGCGCCGATGCGCTCGCGCACTCGGGCACCGTCGCGGGTTACGTCATAGCCATCGACCCTGGCTTCGCCGGCGTCGGGACGTACGACTGTGGCGAAGATCCGCAGCATGGTCGTCTTGCCGGCTCCGTTGGGGCCCTCGAGCACGGCCATGGTGCCAGGCCGGACCTCGAGGTCGACGCCGGCGAGGATCGTGCGTGCGCCGAATGCGCGCGTCAGCCCGTGGGCAGAGAGCCCAGTGGGCCTACGCGGTTCAGGAGGCGACGGTCTGGGGATGGGCATTCGCGCCACAGGCTAATGGCCATTCACACCTCGGTGTCGGTGGGGAGCTCCTCCGACGGGGATGCCGTGCTGGCTGAGGCCGTGGTGGGGGCGACTTGCCGTCCTCGGGTAAGGCACGGCGGCGCCGGCATGCGAGCCGTTGACGTCGCCTCAAACGACTGTGCGCGCGCTCGATCCGCGGTGCAACCCGACGCCCACCCCGTAAGCTCGCGTAGCGCCCCGCCGTTAGTTCTCCATATCCGAACCCGGCGTCACGGAGCCCGTGCCGCTGGCTTCCCAGCGCGCCGATCGCGAGTGGTTCACCATGTCCCATACGTTGCCGCCCTCACGCCCGACCAACGCCGTCGCGGCTCCGCCCATACGGCACATGCGCCTGATGGGTGCGCCGATGGCGGTCGTGACCGAAGCATCCGCGGTGAAGGCGATCGTCGATGCGGCACAGGCAGGCCGAGGGCATTGGACGATCACCGCGAATCTCGACCATCTTCGCCGCTACCATCGCCAACCGCTCGTCAGGGACTTGATCGACGAGGTCGACCTGGTCGTCGCCGACGGGATGCCGCTGATCTGGGCCAGCCGTCTCGCTGGCGAGGCACTGCCCGAGCGTGTCTCGGGGTCGAGCATGGTCTGGTCGATCTGCGAGAGCGCTAGCGCTCGCCGGCTGTCCGTATTCCTGCTCGGCGGCGCTCCCGGCGTGGCTGAACGGGCGGCCGGCGTCTTTCGCGACCGCTATCCGGGGCTCGAGATCGCCGGCACGGCCTGTCCTCCCGAGGGCTTTGACCACGACGAGCAGGAGCTGGAGCGCATCCGCCGTCAGGTCGTTGAGGCGGCACCCCGGATCGTGTTCGTGGCGCTTGGTTTCCCCAAGCAGGATCTGTTGATTCGCGGGCTGCGCGATGTCTCGCCGCACGCCTCCTTCCTCGGGGTGGGCATCAGCCTGAGCTACGCCACGGGCGACCTGTCGCGCCCGCCGAGCTGGATCTGCAACCTCGGCCTCGAGTGGGCCTACCGCCTTGCGCAGGAACCTACGCGCAGGCTCGTGCGGCGCTATCTCATCGACGGTCTGCCGTTTGGCCTACACCTGATCGCCTCCGCCGCCCGCCACCGCGCTCGCCGCGGAGGGCCCGGAACTTCCGATAACTGGGAACAACGCTAGAGCGACAGGCGAGGCTCCGGAGGCCGATTTGCAATAGCTAGCGTGGCTCGCAGCGCGAGCATGGGAACTAGACACGCCCACCGTCCATCATTGCCTGGGCAACACACAGCGTGATCAGCTCCGCGCCGGAGATCCTATGGCGGGCGGTGGCACTTCTCATCTCGGCTAGAATCACGCCCGGGAGCGGCAAGGAAGCACGACGGCACCCCAAAGTTCATGGGTGCCGGACAAGTTCTAGAAGTAGCGCAGAGCAATTTTGAGAGGACATCCCACGGTGCGGCAGTATTCAGAAGCGCCCAGTTTCGACCAGTTCTTTGGCGTTTCTCCGTCGTCGCTTGCCGCTGATCGCGCTCTGCGTGGTGGTCGTCGCCGGCACTGCGTTCGCCGTGGGCGACCCGGAGCTACCACAATCTGGGACCGCTGATCATGATCGCGCCCGTTGCCGTCAATGCGGCGATGGCCGCTACGCTCGCGACCGTCGAGCGCAAAGGCGCACGCCGTGACTGACAGTACGCTCAGGAAGAACGGGCGGGCGACGTTGCGCTCGCGCATGGGTCTCCCGGCCGGGCTGCCCGGATCGCCCGAACCAGCGCATGTGCCTCCACGATCCTCAATGTGGTCGCAGCTGCGTCCGCTGCTCGGCAACCGGCGCGGATCGATCGCGACGCTCGCGGTCGCCTCGATGCTCTCCGGGTTCGCCGAAGCCGGCATTCTCGCGATCGTGGCTCAGGTCGCGACCACGCTCGTCAACGGGGTCTCACGGATTCATCTCAAAGCCGGGCCGTTGCACGTGGAGATGACGGTCGGCGCTCTGCTTGTCATCGCCTTCATTCTGGCCGTTATTCGCATCGCCCTCCAGATCATGGTGTCGTACTTCCCCGCCCGCATCGCCGCCGAAGTGCAGGGTCGCCTGCGCCGGCGCATGTTTGCGGCTTTCACCCATGCCTCCTGGGACATGCAGTCCCGCGATCGTGAGGGACATCTGCAGGAGATCATGACCAGTCAGATCATGCAGGCGAGTCAGGGCGCGCTCCAGGCGACGACGCTGATCTCATGGCTGTTCACCTTCGCCGTCCTGGTCCTCTCGGCGCTGGTCTTGAACGCTGTGGCCGCCGCTGTCGTCTTGATTGCGGCCGTCCTGTTGTTTGCTCTGATGCGACCGGTTAACTCGTTTGGCGCCAACAGCGCGCGGTCGCTCTCGCAGGCGCAGATGTCCTACGCCGGCGGCGTGGGCGAGGCGAACCGGGTTGCTGAAGAGACACGGGTGTTCGGGGTGGCCGAGGCTCAGTGCGGCCGCATCGACCAGTTCATCGCCAAGGCCGAAGGCCTGTTCTTTCGCACGCAGTTCGTCGCCCGTCTGGTCCCCAACGTCTATCAGAGCTTGGTCTACCTCGTCCTCATCGGAGGCCTTGCTGTCCTGTACGGGACCGGCAGCAGCCACGTGGCATCACTGGGGGCGGTGGTCCTGCTGCTCGTGCGTGCCGGCCTCTACGGTCAGCAGATCCAGGGTTCATACACATTCATACGTCAGGCCACCCCCTTCATCGAACGTTTGGACGAGGCAGAGCGGCGCTACGGCGCAAGTCGCCCGGCAAACGGTGCAGCACCGATGTCAAAGGTGCAGACACTCACGTTCGAGAACGTGTCGTTCGCCTATCAACCCGATCGCCCCGTCCTGTCCGAGGTCGGCTTCGAGGTCAAGGGAGGCGAAGCTGTGGGAGTCATCGGACCATCCGGCGCGGGCAAGTCCACGCTGATTCAGATCTTGCTGAACCTGCGCGAGCCCAACGAGGGCAGGTATCTCATCAACGGCTTACCCGTGCAGCAGTTCCGCCAGGACAATTGGCAGGCGCGAGTGGCGTATGTCCCGCAGGAACCCCGTCTGGTCCACGCATCGGTCGCAGAGAACATACGGTACATGCGTGATCTGGACGACGTCGCCGTGGAACTGGGCGCCCGGCTCGCACGCATTCACGAGGACATTGTGAGCTGGCCGAAGGGCTATGAGACGATCGTCGGCCCACGGGCGGACGCCGTCTCAGGCGGACAACGGCAGCGGATCTGCCTTGCGCGCTCGCTCGCTGCCCAGCCGGAGATCCTCATCTTGGACGAGCCGACCAGTGCGCTTGACCCCCGCTCGGAGACACTCATCCAGGAATCTCTGATCGCGCTCAAGCACAAGGTCACGTTGTTCATCATCGCTCATCGCATGTCGACGCTCGACGTCTGCGACCGCGTGATGGTCGTGACCGACGGACATATCGAGGCATTCGCGACGAAATCCGCGCTCGAGCGTGAAAGCGCGTATTACAGGACAGCTATGCAGCTTTCTGCGATCAGACCGCAGCCCCCGGACATCAGACCCGAAGGCGTTACGCTCTGACACGGGTGGCTGAGCTGGCCACTGGAGAAGAGGCGGTTTCCAGTCATCGTTGCGAATCCTGACCGACAGGAATGCGACGCCAGATCTACCCGGTGAGCTTCATCGATGCGATGGTCGTCAAGGTCAGTGACGGGCAAACCAACGAAGCACACCCCCGTTAATCAGACAGTCCACTAGGGGTGCGGGCGAGTCGATCAACGCGAGTCGTGTTCTTGCCGCGCACCCGCCGCGCGAAGCGCACCGCAAGCTTTTCGAGCAGGCGCGCCCGGCCGGGGGCCGTGGCTAGAACGCCCAGGCGGTCCTCTCGAACGGGGTTAGCGGAGCGCTGCAGGCGAATGCCGGTCTCCGCCAGTCGCACGAGATCGGCCTCGTTGGCCTCGATCGCCGTGCGGTCGAGGCGCAGCGTCTTGATCGTCTGCCGGGGCTCGTCGAGCTGCGCGTACCCGAACTCGCCGAGTGCCTCGAAGCAGACCATTGAGACGCAGCGGGCGGTGTCCGGCGGTAGATCCCGCTTCCAGCGAGCCCCCCGGTTTCGGTCGATCGGGCGCGAGACCTCCTGCTTCCAATTCTCCGCCACCGAGGAGACCGCTGCGCCCGCCGCCCGCGTGTCGAGCATCGAGGGCTCGAAGCGCTCGCCGAGGAAATCGCAGAGCCGGGTCAGCCGCTCCTCAGGCTCGAGGACGAGATCCTCGAATCGCAGCGTGAACGAGAGTGGGTCGGTCTCGAAGAAGCTGCGACTAGCCTCATGCCATTCGGACCATAGCTGCGCGTTGGCGATGACGGAGTCGCTTGCCCACGGCAGCCGCCGCATCGAGGCGGCGCTGTCGCGGGGGTCGCGGACTATGCGCACCACCTGTGCGCTCGGCCAGGCGCTGCGGATCGAGTCGAGGTGGAGGATGTGGTTGGGTGTCTTCTCGGCCCAGCGCCGCTTTCCCGCACGATCGGCGACGGTCCCGGTCAGAGCTTCCAGCATCGAGGCCACGGCCGGGCGGCGTGCTGCCAGATCGGCTTGGAGTTCAGCGTCGTCGATTTCGAAGAGGTCGATGACCCTCTGGCCGGCAAGGGTCAATAAAGAGATCAGTTCGGCGGCACGCGCCGGCCACCGCTGATCCCGCGCGGCGGCCTCCAGGTCGGCCCTCTCAAGCTTGTTGAAGAACTGGGTCTCGGGGCCGCAGGCGATCCCAGAGTGACCGGCAAGCAGGGCCGCGAGGAGCGTGGTGCCGGACCGTGGTGCCCCGACGATGAAGATCGGCTCGCCCGTGCTCATCTCGATCAGCCCCACGCGAGCGGCGCGGTCGTCAGGCGCGCCGCGTGGAGACCCAAGTCGGGCCCGGCGATCCGGGTTGTTCCGCGGTGGTCGAGATTGATGGCACTCGGAGCGATGCGCGAAACCCGAAAATCAGTCACAGAGCGTATCGTACAGTCCCCTTGGGGGGCTTGTACCCCCAGATCGATCCGCGCGCTACCCAATCAGCGAGGACTGGCTAGACCGCCGCCCCATGCGTGTGCGCCTGATCGATCGCGTGCGCTGGCCTTGCCGGTGGGGTAGCACCACGCTCTACAGCTGCTGGGGCAACTGATACCTTTGTGATCGCCATTGTCGAGCGACTAGACACACAACTACGGTCGATCGGACCGCGAGCCTAGGTGTGCACCCACGACTCTCAGTGAGCCCCATAGTCCAATGCTGTCAGACGAATCTCACAGTACCCAACCAGAACAGGTGCTCGTGTCAGTCGTCATTCCGACGCACAATCGCGAGCTTACCATCGTTCGGGCGCTAGAGTCGGTGTTGCACCAGTCGACCACTGGGTTGGAGGTGCTCGTGGTCGATGACGCGAGCACCGACGCTACGGTAGAAAGGATCGAGGCGATCGTCGATCCCAGAGTGAAGATCGTTTCCCTCTCCCGCCGTAGTGGAGCAAATGCCGCTCGAAACCAAGGAGTCAGAGCTTCAACCGCCCGCTGGATCGCATTCCAGGACAGCGACGATGAGTGGCTACCCTTTAAGCTCGAGAAGCACCTCGAGCGAGCTACTGAGTCAAATGCGGATGTCGTATGGTCCCCGGTGCTCACTGGGTCGAATGATCCGAGGACCGTACCTTACCCAGAAGGCTCCGGTCCAATACTTGGGGTGCTTTGCAGCGGCAACTTCATATCCCTTCAGGCCACGCTCGTGTCTCGCGAAGCATTTGAGGCGGTGGGTGGCCTCGACGAGACATTGCCGCGGTATCAAGACTGGGATTTGTGGCTTAAACTCGCAGCTGGCGGATTCTCATTTGTCGAGCATCCCACCCCCTCCGTCCGACTCTTCCTGTCTGAGGATAGTCTGACTGCAAACAGATCCCTATACGGCTTTGCGATGAACTCGCTTCTCGAGGCTCACGAGGCGACATATCGTGTGTATCCTCGAGCCGAGCTAAAGCATCGTTTCCGTCTAAGCCGCTATTACATGCGCAATCGTGCACCGATGGAAGTAGCCAAGCAGCTAGCGCATTGTGCCAAAATAGCTTGGGCGATGTTGAACCAGTATGCCCGACGCGGTAGGCACTTGGCTAGCACGAATGCAGTCTAAAGGCGCCTTGACAAGCGAGGGTCGCCGGCCGCTGGGCAACAGGCTGGAGCCCGACTACGGCTTCGCGGCAGCAGGGCCGCCGACTTCGGCGTTCTGTGTGTTCGGGGGCGTCTGGTGACCTCCGTCGGCGCCTCGACGATTAATGATCGTGGCAACCCATATATCCGTCTGTTGTACGACGCGGTGCGTGCGCAGGGGGTAGTGGTACAGGCAGCCGACCTGAACCCGCGGCGACTCTACTTCCACAGCCGCGGATATGACGTTCTCCACATACACTGGCCGGAGCACATTCTGGTGAGCCCCGGAGCGAGCTTCGCTCGCATGGCTGCCGCAGCGCTAGCGCTCCGTCGCAGCGTGCGCTTGCTGAGGGCTCGGGGCGTACGGATCGTGTGGACAGCTCACAACATCCGGCCACACAACCCAGATGCTCCAGCCTTGCAGGTCAATCTGTATCGCTGGCTCGCTAAGGACGCGGATGCCGTTATCGTGCATACTCATTACGCAGCCCAACTTGTTCGTGAACGGCTGGGTCGCACCGGGCCTATGTACCTGGCTCGACACGGCAACTATTTCGGGGCATATAGCACCCCGGCCGTGGACCGACAAACACTGCGTGATCGCTATAACATCGGCGCGTCAGACTGCGTGCTGCTTGCCTTTGGGCAGATCCGCGCCTATAAGCGACTTGTGGAGCTGGTGGTGGACTTCGAGGCACACGCACCAGCGTCTGCCCATCTGGTTATTGCTGGCGCTCCAGATGATCCGGGGGTCACTCAGAAGCTAAAGGAGGTAGGGGCGAGTAATGATCGGATCACCCTGTTGGATCGCCGTATTCCAGCGTCCGAAGTTGGGGAGCTTTACGCATTAGCCGATCTCGCGATCTTCAATTACGCGGAGATCTTCTCTAGTGGTGCTCTCATGCTCGCCTTTTCGATGGGGCTCGCTGTTCTCTCACCTCAGCAGGGGATGGAGAATGATCTGGTGAGCAGGCCGGCCGTATTCGCCTGGGAACGGTCGCCTTTCGAAGTGCTAAACGAGGCACTCGAATGCCCTACTGAGATGCGACGCTCCGCAGCCTTGGCGATGGCCCAAGCTCACGGTTGGGAAGCGACTGCGGGTGTTCACGTTGAAGCCTACCGAGGCGGCCCTCCAAACCTGCGATAAGACTCAATTGGAGCGCTGCGGGACGACCTCCGGTAGCCGTTGGGACGACCTCCGGTGGCGTTGGCTTAGACCGTAGCTTTCGGGGCAAGCTCCTCCGCGGATGAGGAGCCGTGAACTGATTTGACGACGGAAGGGGACTTGCCTTTGCTGGTCTCGGCGCCGTAAGCGCCAGGTCCGTCCGACTTTGAGCCGTTGGCGATGACCCCCAGCAGCTGTGCACCGCTGCCCGCCAAGACTTGGTGGATCCGTTCTGCATCGTCGCGCCGGCTGCGCCAAATCCAGCCTACGATGACGACTCCGTCAACCTTCGTCAGCAACGGGAAAGCGTCCGACACGACGGTGAGCGGTGGGGTGTCTATCACGATGAGGTCATACGAGGAGCTCGCTTGCTCCAGTACAGCACCCATCGCTCGGCTCTCGAGCAGCTCGCCCGGGTTCGGCGGCAACACGGCGCCGGCGGCAAGCACGTCGAACGTATGCCCAGTGGTCCCCTCACCGGGTGTCGCGGGCAAGTCGACCGACTTGGTCGCCTCGGAGGTAGGGATAGCGCCGATCAGCACTTCAGCCAAACCCGGCCCGGGCTCGATGTCCAACTGCTTGGCTAGCGTCGGCTGCCTGAGGTCCGCCTCGAGGAGCAGCACGCGAGAGCCCAGCCTTGCCGCGGCCTCGGCCAAATAACGAGCGATCGTGGTCTTGCCGTCGCCCTGCGCCGGTGACGCGATCACGATAGTGCGCACGTTACGATCGACGTTAAGGAAGCGCAGGTGCGCGCGAATCAGGCTGAACGACTCGGCCTCGGAGGGTGGCAGGGCCACCTTCTTAGTTTTGTGGCGCCGTGCGGATCGCGACAGCGTGGCGCTCTTGGGCACCACTCCAAGCAAGGGACGACCATAGATCGCCTCCAGATCCTTCGGGTCTCTGATCCGGCGGTCGAAGCGCTCGAGCAAGAATGCTACGGCGAGACCGAGCAATAGGCCGAGAGCTGCACCCAAAGCCGTATTCTTTTTTGTGTTCGGAGATGAGGGACTGGTGGGGGCCTGTGCTTCACCCGCTATCTCAACGTTGCCATAGTTCAGTTCGGTGAGAAGGCGCAGCGACTGCGCACGGTCTTGAAGATTGAGCCCGTCCTGACCCACTCGCTGTTGCCGGGAGAGTTCCGCCAGCTGTTTCTTCACGTGTGCCAGCGCAGACTTAAAGTACAGGTGACTGGCGTTCTGCTGCTCTTCGACGAACTGGCTCGTGTACGTGTTCGCGATCGCAGCCGCGAGCGCCCGGGAGGTCGCAGTGGCTGAGACTTCAACGATGCTGGTTTCTCCTCGTCCAGCAACGCTCACGCTCCTGGCGACCTTTTCGGTCGTCAGCCCACGACCCAGAACGGTCGCGGTCCTCGCGGCCATATCGCCGAGCCTGACGAGTTCGATGTTGCTGGCCTGCTGCGCCACCGCCACACTACTGCTGCTGTTGGTAGACAGCCCGGCGATCTGCTGGGTGAGGGAGTTATTGCCGAATGAGAGCGAGGCGGTCGCTGTGTACTTCTTGGTCTCGCTCTTAGAGAAGCCGTAGGCCGCCCCGGCGACGAGTAGGAAGCACAGCAAGGTCCACGGCGCGCGACGACGCAAGACCCCCAGAACCCGCTCGATGCTTAGGTTCGTCTGCTCGGCATCCATTCATCGCCATCTTGCCACATCCATGAGCACAGAGCAAGACTGCCTCCCTGTAGCAATGGGGCCGTCGCCTGTAGCCATGCGCGCCTGCGGAACCTCCAGCAGAGGGGATTGTAGACCAAGGTGCTGGTTGGCGTGCGCGTGGCCGAGACAAACCCCGCTTCGAGACATTTGTTACAATCACCCTAGCTCAGTGATCGCTTGCGTGCGCTTCATCGCTGCCTGTAGACTCCAGCATGTGGTTTCGGCACTGCGTGATAAGCGGATGGAAGCATTCTTATTCGCTGGCATCCTCGCGTTGGCAGTTGCCCTGGGAGCCGGAGTGGCCCATGGAGGGGCGAAGTACGTTCTCGTAGGTTTTGCAGTGCTCGGGCTGAGCCTCGTTGCACTCACTACCCCACGTTATGTGAGCCTCCTGGTACTCCCTGCTCTAGTCCTTATGCCGCCGACCATTCGGCACACGGTCGCTGGAAATGAGCTCACGCCTCTCAAAGTGATCGTCGCCTTGGGAGTCGCCGGATGGCTAGTCAATGCTCCTCGCGCGTTGCGAATGCCGACTGGATTTCGAGTGAGTGCGCTCGTGTTCTCAGCTTACGTCATGCTCCTCGCAAGCTCCCACGGTCGGTCTTCGCTCGGTCACGGCATCATTTACTCAATCGAATCGTTGGCAATCGCGTGGCTTGCATGGAGGGGAATCAGCGATAAACGTGACCTTTTGAAGCTTATCGACATGCTCATCGGCGTAATGGTGATCGCCGCGCTGCTCGCGATCTACGAGACGATCGTCGGCCATTTCCTACTTCCTGCGGTCGGATCAACGTTTTTCCACGCGCCGCTTCGAGAAGGTCATATTCGTGCCCAGGGTGTCTTTCCACACCCTCTTGCACTTGGTACAGCACTCGCAGTAATGCTCCCCGTCGCGATAACTCGTGGTCTCGGGACGACTGGATTGCGTCGCTTTCTCTGTGCTGGTGCGGCCCTGCTTTATGCCTTGACGCTGATACTGATCAGTGGGAGGGGGCCCTGGATCGGTGCCGCAACTGCTGTCGTTGCTCTGGCGATACTCACGCATGGAAACAAGCGTCTCACGATCATCACAGGTCTATTGCTGTGTGTTGTTGCGGTCGCAATATCTCCGTTGGGCGGAAAGGTCACCTCCCTTCTGAATAGCGTAGTCTCAAACGAAAACGGTAAGGAAACCGTGTACAGCGTGCGCTACCGCAAGGCGCTGTTGTCGGCCTCCATCACCTACGCCGAAGCACACCCGTTTGGAACCGGACCAGGCCTGGAGGAAACAGCACATCTCACAGGAACGCTCGAAGCAGGAACCCGTCTGAACAATTCGATCGATAATAACTACGCAAAGTATGCTGTGGAGCTCGGGCCGGTGGGGCTACTCTTGTTCCTTGTTCTTATGGTGACTGTAGTCATAAGTGCCTGGAGTGGTCATAACGTCAAAGACGCTGAGCTCGCGCTTTTGGCAAGCGGGATTTTGGCCGGCGAGATTGCCATGCTTGTAACCTCGGCGACTGTTGCTACCTTTACTTGGCAGCAGCTCGCGACACTGTTCTGGCTACTGGTTGGCGCAAGCATGATGATCGAGGCCCTTGCGCGATCATCAGGTAACCTTGCGCTTGTTAGGCATAAAGCACTGTTTCGCGGTGCGTCACAGCGTCGTACTTTTGCGGCCGGAATCCCAGATGGTTAGATGTCCGCCAAGAAATTGGGCAGCTCGACGTAAGGGCCGTCTCGCCATTCGGGCGCCTGACCGGATATGAGCGCCCACCAGATTACGACTTGCTGCATATGACGATACTCTTTGTCACCCCTAAACCAGCGTAAGCATGCACCTCCCGCAAAAAGCAATCTCATGACATATGCGCCAAGCACCCCCCTCCTTCGACGTACGAACTCGGTTCGTACCCAGAGAATCATGAGATGCAACGCAGCCGAGGATCGAAAGTTGATACCACCTGTGCTGCCGCCCAGAGCGTGCTGACACTTAGCGTCGATTGCGAAAACTACAGGTCGCCTTGCGACGTGCGCCTGCCAGCAGAGCATCATGTCCTCAAGGTACATGTGAATCGTCGTATCGAGCCCACCAACGGCATCAAGAAACTTGCGCTCAACGAGCAGACATGCTCCTGTTAGACACCGCGCGCTGCCGTCGCGCGAGGCCCTGTGGCCATAGTGGAGACGATTGGGGCTAATACCCAAAAACTGACGCCTCATCTCTCTAAGAATCGAAGGGAACGGGCGCTCGGACGGACCGTGCGCGCGTCCATCTTCGTCCGTGAGCAGTGGCCCGACCAACGCAGCCTGGCGCTCAAGGGCGGCTTGGATCATCACCCTGAGTGAATCTGGCGTCAAGCGCGTATCCGGGTTCAACAACAGTACATAGTCGGCATCCGCCACGCTCGGTAGCGCGCTATTGACAGCGGGGGAAAAGCCGACGTTCGTGTTGCTCTCAATGACGATCTGTGCCCAAGCGGGATCGTGCGGCACGTTGACCGCCAGACCCGGGTCGTTGTTTACCAATACGACTTTCACCGACCCAGGCTGGCTTAGGCCAGCAACCTGCAATGCCGTGGCCAGAGAAGTAAGGCACTCCGGCAACACGTCGTTGCTTTTGTATGCCACGAGCACCACACCAAGATGGATCGAGCCGGTGGATTGGCTGCTCGGTGTGATGGTTTCTACAGTCATGTTTGAGACGATACAGCAGTCGCTTCTGAGCAACACACGGGCATGCACGCGCACTATGCAGTGGCACTCCGCTCGATGGCGGCAGAGTACGCACCCATGAGTGCCTCGTAATGGACCGCCGCTGTGTTGTCGCGGCAAAACCGCTGGAAACCTGCACGTCCAAGAGCTTCCGCAGCCGGCCGGTCGGTCGCGAGATTTCGTATTGCCGCGCGGAGGCCTGCCACGTCGCCAGCACTAACAACCTTCCCGTCAACCCCGTCCGTGACCATCTCGGGAAGACCACCGAGATCACTCACTATCACCGGGATGCCAAGTGCACGTGCCTCGATGACGCTCATTGGGTTGTTCTCGTTCCAGCGCGATGGTAGTACTGCGGCTCGCGACCGACGCAGCTGCTCCAATACGCCCTCGCGGCTCAGTCGGCCGAGGTATTCAACATTGGTGAGGCCCGCGGCGGTCGCGTTGACCTTTCCCTCAAGCTCGCCGCCGGCGCCAGCGATGACGAGTGTCCCCAACGATGCCCCGCCACTTCTGAACGCCTCAAGCAGGTCGTCAACGCCCTTGACCTCCTCGAGGCGGCCCGCGAAGAGGAACCGTGGTGCCTCGGCGAGCGCCGTGACGGGCTGTCCGACCTCGTGGTCGGGCAGGAAGTTGGGTATGACGTGAATCCGGTCGCGGGGGATTCCCGTCTCGATCGCAACGTCTCCTGCGAACGCGCTGGGACAGACGTAGGCATCGACCTTATGGTACTTTCCGGTCAGGCGTGTGAAGGCGGCCTCGGTGCCCGCTAGCACACTTGCCGAGCGTGAGCCCTTGATGCACTTGTGTCGCACCACGTTGTAGACGGCGCCGTGGGTGCAGTCGCGACAGGGATGCCCGTCGCGGTAGAGCACGTAGGCGGGGCAACCGATCTTGTAGTCGTGCAGTGTCATGACCATCGGCACGTTCGCGCGCGCCAGCTCGTCGACCACCGACATCGTGAGCTGGTGATAGATGATGTGCATGTGTGCTACGTCGGGCTTCGTCTGGTCGAGGAGCTTTCGCAAGCGCGTTTGTGCTGCGATCGAGTAGACCGAGGCGATCGCGTCTCTGCCGCGCAGCAGCGCTGGACGAGTGGCATCGGTGTACTCGCGCCGCGGAGAGAAGAAGCTCCGGTAAGGCGACTCGACGTTCTTCGGGTGCTCCATCGCGAAGTCGATGATCTCGTGTCCATTGCTCGCCAGCAGCTCGCGCGTGTGAAACAACACTGTCTCGGAGCCCGCATGGGGATGGAAGAACTTGTGGATCTGGAGGATACGCATACGCGGAGTTGGGAAAGGGGCGACCTGAGCGCCGGACAGACAGCGGCAGACAGAAACTGGGCCAGCAGACTACCCATACGCGCCTGCGACGCTACCATTCGGCGTGATCCTACTGTGTCCCAGCCCATTACATGAAGCTCGCCATCCTCGGCAGCCGGGGCTTCCCCAGCACATACGGTGGCTATGAGACTCTCGTACGGCAGCTTGCCCCCTACTTGGTGTGCGCAGGGCACGACGTCACAGTTTACTGCCGCACTCGTGATGAAGGCCGGCGGACCTGGCTCACCGAAGGCGTACGCTGTATCGCCACGCCTGGGCGTGACACCAAGTCGCTTTCAACTCTGAGCTTCGGTATGACGGCGACACTCGACGCAAGCTTCCGCCGCTTCGACTCGATGCTTGTGCTGAACATCGCAAACGGATTCTGGTTTCCTGCACTGCGTGCAGCACGTACGCCCTTTGCCATCAATACGGACGGCATTGAGTGGGAGCGAGGCAAGTGGAGCCCCCTCGGGCGCGCCGCCTTCCAGGCGGGGGCCTGGATGAGCGCTCGCAACGCCACCACCTTGATCTGCGACTCGCGGGCGATTGGCGCCATCTGGAGTGAGCGCTTCGGTAGCGACTCCATCTTCATCCCGTATGGCGCCCCGGTGCTCGTCGATGTCGGTCGCGACCGACTAGAGACGTTGGAGCTCGGGAGCGAGCCCTACCTGCTCGTCGTGGCGCGTCTCGCCCCAGAGAACAATGTCGAGCTGACGTTGGACGCCCTCGATCTGCTGGCTAAAGACGCGCCACGGGCCGTCATTGTCGGCAGCGCCAACTTTGATTCCCCGCTCGAGAAGCGTCTGCGCGGGATGGAGGCGAGTGGACGTCTCTTGTGGCTCGGACATGTCGACGATCAACGTCTGCTCACCCAACTGTGGGCTCACAGCGCGGTGTACGTCCACGGGCACTCCGTCGGCGGGACGAACCCAGCGCTACTGCAGGCACTTGGCGCAGGAGCGCCAACTCTAGCTTTGGATACGTCCTTTAATGACGAGGTGCTTCCTTATGCTGAACATCGATATCCGCTCGACGCTCGAATACTCGCCGACCGCATTCAGTCTGTCCTGGCGTCACCGTCACTACAAGCGGAGATGGCCCAGCGCGGACGTTCAATCATTCGTGACCGCTATTCGTGGGATGACGTATGTCGCTCATATATGGATGTACTAGTGAGATTGGCAAGTCGTTGACGCCGCTCATAAACGCATCGCACTGGGTTCGGCAGTTACTCAATGACGTGATCGCTTTGAACTACTGGATTCGCTTTGGACGCAGCGTGACGAGTATCGCACTAGCCGGGCGCACCACGACTCGAAAATAATTGTGGACACGGTACAGCCGTATGCTTTTGGGTCGCCACTGTCCGCTGCTCGTGATGCTCACATCGCCGAATGCTATACCGGTAGCTGCTTCAACCGACTGCCCCACAAGTAGCTTGCGAGTCCCAGAATAGCCAGAGACAGGAATCGATATGGGCTGTGGCAAACCTTCGGTAGCGAAGTTCTCGATCGCAATCTTGAGCGTGCCGTTGGGATCTACGGTGGCCCACGTAACGATGTTGGGCAGCGAGTGTGTGGTGACCAGACGAGCGGGCACGAATCTGCCGCCCTCAAGTTGCCGAGCCGCTAGGAGGCCGTAGTACTCGGGTCTGGCAGTAACCTGTCCTCGAGCTGCTGCGGCACTGTCCGGCTCACACACAGGACTGTAGCTGTTTGGCGGGCAAAGCCCAAAATTTCCATGAAAATTGACCCCGGCTACCCCCGCGCTGGTGGCGCGCAGCGCCCAGTCCAAGGACCAGAGAGCACTCGCAAAGACAGGGCTCGTATCTGGTCCACCCTCGACATCGCAAGAGGAAGTGTTGTTCGTCTCGCTTATACGGACTTCGCGATGGGCGATGTGTCCGGCCTCCACCAGGGTCTGCGCTGCCAAGCTCTCTCGTTCGCGGATGTATGGAGAAAGAAGCTCGCCAGCACTGGGGATTGGGGTACCTTCGCAAGAGCCTTTGTGGACACTATATTTAGTGGGGTAGTAATGCTCGGTGATCGCATTAAATGGTATCGCCTTATCTAGGGCAAGCCCTGGTAGCCAGGCTGACGAAGATACATCGGGACCATACAGGCGGATGTCTGGCGCGGCCGCACGCATCGTCGCACTGTAAGTAGCTATCTCACCGAGATAGTTGCTCAAATTATAGGACGCGGGCCGAAATGGTTCTTTGCCCTCTGCGTAGGAATCAGGCTCGTTACCTATCTCAAAACCGAGCAAGCGCGAACCGAGGATCTGCTGGGCGACGCCAGCCTCGTTTGCTGCTCGGACGGGATCGAAATGGCCAAGGTCAACTCCCAGGATCACCCGCCAATCTGCGGCTATCAAAAGCCTGCGAAGGGTGATCAGATCATTAGGATCGACGATCGTCTTGGCCCACGCCGGCGCTGGTTCACCATTGCTGGTCCACCAGGAGTAGTCGAGTGAGCTACCTCCAATTCGGAGGACTCCTGGGCCGAGCAGCCGCATGAGTGCTACGAGTGACGTGTGCGTAGCGCTTAGGTCTTCGGTTGCGAGCTGGTTGGTCTCGACGGATAGGCCAACGGCGCCCTGCGCAAATTCGGGGCCAGGATGCGCAGTTTCGACAGTCAGACGCACCTGTTGAGCTGCGCTGTGAGTCGTTTGATGGGTATCGCTAACGCGACGTTCAGGCGACTGGGCCTGCCCAGTCGACCCACATCCCAGCAAAGTCAGCGTGAACGCCAAGGTCGCCAGCACCAAGAGCGCAAGCGGTCGACTTCGCCGTGGCAGATGGATAGTGGATTGCGTGAACACGAAGTATAGTCGGTTTAGCGCGGTCGAGCTCTAGGGAAGCTGCACTCGTTAGCCTATCCAAAGTCATGGATGAAAGCATAGTGGTCACGGTCGAGTCGTCTTTCCTCGTGGCGTGTACCCGACGGGAATAGCGGCCTTCCTTGTAAGCTAGGCTCATGGTTGCTCAGCTTGATCGTACATTTGTTCGGATCGCGCCGGGCAGGACGGCAGCGCGACTGGTCGGCTATTTATTTTTCGAGGGTCGGCCGCTGACAACCAAGGGACGCTGGTTGAACCCGGTTGTGTTTGCTAATCTGCGCCTTGCGGCACGCTGCGCAGATGGTCGGGTCGATCGCCCAGTATTCATCGTTGGGATGGGGAGGAGTGGCACGACTCTTCTGGGTCGGATTTTCGCCTCGCATCCAAGCGTAGGTTTTCTCAACGAGCCCAAGGCCATGTGGCACGTGATCAGAGATGACGAGGACATCATCGGCTCATATGCACCATCTCGTACAGGGCGGCTGTACCTAGGCGTCGAGGATGCCGACGAGGAGGTGAGCCGACGTGCCCACGCTCTTTTCGCGTGGTATTTGCGAGCGAGCCGCTCGAAGCGGGCTTTCGATAAGTACCCGGAGCTCATTTTTCGTCACGATTTCGTTCGCGCAATCTTTCCTGATGCTCGTTTCCTGATCGCGATACGTTCACCTTGGTCGACCCTCAAGTCGGTTGCCGGTTGGTCCGGATCCCATACAAGCGACGGGGCGGACTGGTGGGGCATGCGGGATCAGAAGTGGGACATCCTCTGGACGCAGGGCGTCGTTGAAAGGGCCAGCAACTCGGACCTCGTAGCCATGGGCCTTGCTAATGAGCATGATCACCACGTGCGTGCCGCGGTCGAGTGGATCGTGACAATGCGTGAGGCGATTTCACTTGCCGACGACCCTCATGCAAAGGTCATCAACTACGATGAAATCGTCCGGTGCCCACGAGAGCTGATCCACGAGGCACTGGGCTTCTGCGGGCTACCGGCGAGTCCGCGGACAGAGGCCTACGCGGAAGCAATTATTTCCGTCCAGGAGAGCGCGGATGACAGAGATGCGTGCTCTTCACATCTGCCCGATGCGTTGGTTAGCGCGATCGACGAGGTCTGGTTCCAGTCTAGCCAAATCGCGTAGGTGTCGATAAGCTATCCGGCTTGCGGGCAATTATTGTCAGCGATCCCTGCGCGCACACGAGCACCAATCCGCACAGCAGCAGCGCCGACAGCACGGCTGTAACCTGCCACAACCTCGGCCGATCAAGCACGGCGCGCATCCGTCGCACCTTGACGCGATCGGTGGAAGCTACTGGCATAGACTATCTGGTCTCATGCAGGCTCGAATCAGCTTCCCGCCGGTGCCCCAGGGACGGGGCAGAGCGGCGACGATCGCCGTTGGCTGCCCGCTGGTGCTGTTCGTCGGTGTGATGCTGCTCGTACGCGTGCTGACCGACGACCGGTCCGCGCCAGACAGCCGCCACTCTGGCAGCCTGAACCTGTCGTCGCTGATCGCCCTGGCGTTCATTCTGCTGGCCGTCTATCTGCTGTTTCGCCGGCGCCGCGGCGTCCTGCCCACGGTTCTGGCCGCGATGTGGCTGTGCGTCTGGATGGCGCTCGCCGTCAACACCAGTGGCGCGTCGACCGAGACGCTGCGCGAGGGTGTGCGCGAGGTTTCCGTCCTCGCGCTGGTCGTGATCGTGTGCAACTCCCGCGGCGCCTTCACCGTTCCGATCGCCGCGCGCCTGATCCAGCTGGTCGGCTTCATCCCCGGAGCGCTGGCCATTTACCAGCTCGCCGCCCAGACCGGCATGAACATCCACGGCGAGATCCGCGCCAACGGAACGTTCGCCCACCCCAATAGCGCCGCGATGTTCTTCGCGATCGCCGCGGCCGCGTCGCTGTGGCTGTATCTGGAAAACCGGCGGCGCTGGTGGGTCGACGCCGCCCTCACAGCGCTATTCGCGGCGGCCCTGATCGTGACGTTCAGCATCGACGGCCTGGCCACCCTGGTAGCCATGCTCGTGGCCCTCGGAGCGCTTCGCCCGGGCTCGCTGCGCGCCAAGCTCACCCCCTGCGCGATCGCGGCCGCCGCCGTCCTCATATTCTTCGCCACGCCTCTGGGCTCAAAGCGCGTCGCCAGTGAGACCGCCACCAGCCTATCGGCCGGCGAACGCGGAGAAACGACCAGCACGCTCAACACGCGCCTGTACAGATGGAAGACGCTCCTGCCGGAGTGGGAAAAGTCTCCGCTCGTCGGCCAGGGCCTCGGTACGACCACGACCGCCGACAATACACTGGCAAATCCGTTGAACAGCTTGCTGCCTCACAACGAATACCTCCGTTACCTCGTCGAGACCGGTGTCATCGGCATCGCGATCCTGCTCGCCGCGCTCGGCATCCTCATCCGTCGCCTCCTGCGCATGCGCCGCAGACCCGCCGAAATCGGCGCGGACGCCGTCGGCGCCTCCACGCTCGCGCTCATAATCATCGTCGGCTGCCTCGTCAACTCGCTGGTCAACAACACCCTGCTCGACAGCCCCATCTGCTACGCCGCCGTGCTGATCATCGCCGCCGTGCTGAGCCTGCCGGACACCGAGACGCGACGAGCGCCGATCCCGCAGACCGTGTGATTCAAGCGACGCCGTGATGAGCACCTTGGCCGTTCATCACTTCGGTCCCGACCCCTTCACTCTCGGCGGCATGGCGACCGTGATCGGGATGCTCACCGAACACAGCGTGGGAGGCGACGCCGTCGACGCCCACCCCACGTGGCGACCCGGGTCGCCCCTCAGCACCGCCCGTTTGTTCGCGGCCTCCACGCGTGCGCTCCTGCGGATGCCGGCCGGCCAAGTGGCTCACGTACACCTCTCCGAGCGCGGGTCGTTCCTGCGCGAGGGGGCGCTGGTCGCGCTGGCGCACAGGCGCGGCCTCGTTACGGTCGCGACGATTCACGGCGCGTCGTTCATGCCGTTCGCGCGCAAGTATCCGCGGCTGGTGTCGGCGGTGCTGCGGCGCGCCGATCTCGTCACCTGCCTGGATCGGCAGACCCTTGACTTCGTGGCGCTCCACGCTCCCGGCGTGCGCCGCGAGCTCGTGCCCAATCCCGCTCTGGCCGAGGACGACTGCTCCCCCGCGGACGCCACGGACGAGCTCGTCGTGTTCGCCGGCGAGATCGGTCGGCGCAAGGGCGCCGACGTCCTGCATCGCGCGTGGCCTCTCGTGGCTGCACGACGCCCGCGCGCGCGATGCCTGATGATCGGCCCCGTCACCGACTTCGCCCCTACATCGGCCGAGCGCCAACAGGTGCGAGCGCCAGTCGGCGCTGGCGAGATGAAGGAGATCCTGCTGAGCGCCCGCGTGATCGCGCTACCGGCGCGTGCAGAGGGCATGCCGATGGTCCTGACCGAGGCGATGAGCCTGGGGCGCCCATTTGTGAGCACCCCGGTCGGAGGTATCCCCGAGCTCGCCGCGGGCGGGATGCTCGTGCCCGTCGAGGACGAGGCGGCTCTGGCGGATCGCCTCACTGACCTGCTGGCCGACCCGGGCCTGGCCCGAACGATCGGCGAGCACGGGCGTCAGTTCTGCCTGCAAACGCGCAGCATCGAGGTCATCGATGCTCGCCTCAGGGAGCTGTATTCCGCGGCGGCTGCCAACAAGAAATAGCGCGTTCGGCGCAACGAACCTCAACGCAGCGTTTCTGGGGCGCGTACAAGACGAGTCATTCTCAACCCATACCGGCCCAGCACGCCCGCGCCGCGACCGAGGGATGATCGCGGCCGGGCTCTGGCGCCGTGTCGCGCCTGCTGGTCCAAGACCTCGGGAGGGGGCAGCAGCTGGCGCCTCACGAACGCGCCGAACCCTCCCGGGGGCGCCAGCAGCCCGTCGATCAATCCCATGTCGGCATACATCTGAGACCTGCTCGTGTGCGGGTTGGGATTGGCGAGCCGCACGGCCACGCGTTCTCGCAGGCCAAGCCCGTGCCCGCTCCCGATGACTTGCGCGGCCGGCAGGCCCACGATCCTCTCGGCCGCCTCAGCCGCGGCTGTAATGACGCGCGCCAGCACAGGATAGGCGCGCAACAGTGGGGCGAGCACACCAGGCGGCGCCTCGGCGCAGTAGACGTCCCACCAGGCGCTCAGGTCGCTGGCAATGCGCAGGTCGATGAAGCCATCCCGCGCATAGAACAGCAGCAGCGCGGCGAGCTCGTCGGCGGGGGCCGGGCGCCAGACGCTGGACGGATCCACCGCCGCCGGCAGCAGACGCTCGCGCGCAAAGTCTCGCTCATACCAGTGCACGCGCCAGTGAAGCTCCACCGGTGGCAGCTCACCCCGCTCGTGGACAAACACAAAGTGCAGCAGCGGCAGCCCTGACCCCTGCACGTAGTCGGTGGGGACAGCGTAGCCCAGCTGACGCACCACCTCCACCGCTGCGTGGAGTTGCTCCGTCGCCACGAGCAGATCGATGTCGTTGGAGAGACGGCGACCGAGATCGCCGTAGATCGCCTCGCCCAGCAGCGGACCCTTGAGCGGTGCGCAGCGAATCCCAGCGTCGGCGAGCATGGCCATGATGTGCAGCGCAACGAGCTGCAGCGAGGATCCCTGCCGACGCCCCGCTGCGATAGCTTGCTCCACGGCTCCAGCAAACTCATCGCTTGTGTGTCCTTGCGTCAACTCCAGAATGCGCGGACCCAAAGCGGGCAACAATCTCCGCAAGTGCAGCGTCTGGGCAAGCCGCAGCCAGTTCACCTCTCCCAGCAGTCGCTCAGCCTTCTCACGCATCGCGAGTCGGCGGGCGGCGGTGCCCGCGCTGAGCAGAATCAGCTGCTGTTCTGCTTGGGAGCTGCCCATTGAATGAACCTACAGACCTCGACCCTAGGAATGACCACTGGCGACCCGCCGCTCATCAGGCGCCGTGAGCGCCTTTGCGCGGCTCAGCGCGAACGAGTAATGAATATCCGCCGAGCAGCCGGACGGTCGCGGTCACTGGAAGCACAGCACGCGGCAGCCTGAAGGCGCGGGCCTTCCACGAGAGCTGCGGAAGGTCGAACGAGCGCGTGAAGGTTCTCTCGAGGATGCTGTAGCCGGCGTCTGCCACGGTCGCTTCGGCGGTCTCCGGCGTGAAGTAGTGGAGGTGCCCGGCGGTTTGGCGACGCTCCATCAGCTTGGCCGGTCGAAGCACGCTCTGGGCAGACAGGTCGAGGGGAATGTGCAGGATCGTGCTGTCGGCCTTCTCACGCAGTCCCCTGAGAAAACCGATCGGGTCGGCTACATGCTCGATCACATCCATCAGCAGCATTAGCTCGAAACGCTCAGGGTCCGCAGCGGCGTCCTGTAAGCGGAAAGTCAGCCGCTCCGAGGAATACCGCTCCGCTATCTGCAGTGCGGCGGGCGCGATCTCATAGCCAACCATCCGACTGGCCGGCAGCCGCTTGTGCAGCTCGTACAGGATCGCTCCGGCGCCACAACCAACCTCGCAGACGCTGGCCGGCTGCCAGCCCCGAAGCATCTCGAGCACCTGCCGCGCCTTCCATGGCGAATCCGCGACATGCCAGTCCGGGTTGTTCTCCAGGTAGCGAGCTGTCGTGTAGAGGGAAGCCTCCATATCCATAGAGAACCTAGCGGACGGGCATTGCGAGCAACGGATGAACTCACGAAGTGCTGTGCAGTTCCATCTTCAGTAGCTGCAGGTGGCTCCAAGGGAAGGTGGCGAGGAGCTGCTGGGCTGTTTTGCCTTCGTAGTAGCCGTGGGCGCCTATGTACGGATTCGTTCCGGTCGGCGTCGGGTCTTGGCCATAGAAGGCTATGTCCCCGGCCGTATCCCTGACGACGATCCCGTACCGCTGTGCCGCTTCGGCCATCATCAGCGTGAACCGCGGCAGGTGCAGCGCCCCCAGGTCGAGGCTGGGATCCAGCCGCAGATGCGCGCCCTCCGGCAGCGAGAACGGTTCGGTAGAGGATCCATCGGTCCGCAGGGCAGGTGAAGCATAGACAGCGGCGCGCGGGTTGGGGACCGCAAGCTCCAGAGCATGGTTGATCCGGCCCAGTTTGAGATCTTCCAACGTGATCAGCCCACCAACGATCGACAGCGAAGAAGCGCTCGCTCCCCACATTTGTTCCGCACCCGGCCAGGCTTCAGGACCGTAGGCGCCCGAATCAGACGACACGTTCTGGACCGCCCCACCCCAGGTAGCCTGCCAACCTTCGGCCGTCTGTTCCAAGCGCCAGAATTCCCATAGCCGGTCCGTGCTCGGCTGCCACACCACGAGATTTGCGTCGCTGCCAACAGACGGTTTAGCATTCGGCGGCAACGGAACCGCATCCCACGCCGTCTGCAGCGCGTTACCTCCGGGCGCCCTCGAGGGATCCCAGAGCGTCACCTTGACCATGGGCTGATCGGCGGGAACCGTATAGACCGGGACGGACCACGAGGTCGTGTTGATGAACGGACCCTTGCCGTCCTCTTCGTTGGCGATATCTTCATCAAAAGCCCCTACCACCGCGGCCGAGGTCGGGTCCAACGGCGCATTCGTGGGCAGTTCTTCATTCCAGAAGCTCGACGACGAAAAGAAACGGAACGGACCCGCGGGCTTAGCCGGCGGTTCAACCGTCTGCGTGAACACCGGCGAGCTCGAGGGCAGATCGCTGCCGTCTCCGCCGTAAGCAGCGGTGAGCTTATACGAGGACCAGCTGGGGTAGCCCGTAACCGCGCACATAGCCATGCCGGAGCTGATGGTCTTTGCCGTACATCCGGTGATCGGAACGCCTTCTTGTGCGAATTCAATCGTGCCTGTCGCTGTCGCGGGGCTTACCGTAGCCGTGTAGGTCACTGCTTCCCCGACAACCGAGGGATTTGAAGAGGATGCGACCGTCGTTGTGGTGGTTTTTTTCTTGACGGTCTGGGTCAGGCCGGGAGACCATGAGCTGTTGTAGTTGTTGTCGCCGGAGTAGGCGGCTGTGATCCCGTACTGGCCGGCGCCAAGTCCTGTCACGGTGCATGTCGCGGTGCCGGTGGTTACGGTTTGCGCGGAGCAGCTCGTGATCGTTTCCCCGGCCTGCTTGAAGGCGACTGTCCCTGTTGCTGTTGCGGGGCTCACGGTGGCTGTGTATGTGATGGCTTCCCCGACCGTTGAGGGGTTCAACGATGACGATATCGTGGTTGTGGTGGTTTTCTTCTTGACGGTCTGAGTCAGGCCGGGAAACGATGAGCTGCTGTAGTTGCTGTCGCCGGAGTAGGCCGCCGTGATCCAATACCCGCCGGCGCCAAGTCGTGTCACGGTGCATGTCGCGGTGCCGGTGGTTACGGTTTGCGCGGAGCAGCTCGGGATCGTTTCCCCGGCCTGCTTGAATACGACTGTCCCTGTCGCTGTCGCGGGACTCACGGTGGCTGTGTAGGTCACTGCTTCCCCGACGACCGAGGGATTCAACGACGATGACATCGTGGTTGTGGTGGTTTTCTTCTTGACGGTCTGAGTCAGGCCGGGAAACGATGAGCTGTTGTAGTTGTTGTCGCCGGAGTAGGCGGCTGTGATCCCGTACTGGCCGGCGGCAAGTCCTGTCACGGTGCATGTCGCGGTGCCGGTGGTTACGGTTTGCGCGGAGCAGCTCGTGATCGTTGTTCCAGCCTGCTTGAACGCAACTGTCCCTGTCGCTGTTGCGGGGCTCACGCTGGCTGTGTATGTAATAGCTTCGCCGACAGTCGTGGGATTCAACGACGATGACATCGTGGTTGTGGTGGTTTTCTTCTTGACGGTCTGAGTCAGGCCGGAGAATGATGAGCTGCTGTAGTTGCTGTCGCCGGAGTAGGCGGCCGTGATCCAATACCCGCCGGCGCCAAGTCCTGTCACGGTGCATGTCGCGGTGCCGGTGGTTACGGTTTGCGCGGAGCAGCTCGGGATCGTTTCCCCGGCCTGCTTGAATACGACTGTCCCTGTTGCTGTTGCGGGGCTCACGCTGGCTGTGTATGTAATAGCTTCGCCGACGGTCGAGGGATTCAACGACGATGACATCGTGGTTGTGGTGGTTTTTTTCTTGACGGTCTGGGTCAGGCCGGGAGACCATGAGCTGTTGTAGTTGTTGTCGCCGGAGTAGGCGGCTGTGATCCCGTACTGGCCGGCGCCAAGTCCTGTCACGGTGCATGTCGCGGTGCCGGTGGTTACGGTTTGCGCGGAGCAGCTCGTGATCGTTTCCCCGGCCTGCTTGAAGGCGACTGTCCCTGTTGCTGTTGCGGGGCTCACGGTGGCTGTGTAGGTCACTGCTTCCCCGACGACCGAGGGATTCAACGATGATGACATCGTGGTTGTGGTGGTTTTCTTCTTGACGGTCTGAGTCAGGCCGGGAAACGATGAGCTGCTGTAGTTGCTGTCGCCGGAGTAGGCCGCCGTGATCCAATACCCGCCGGCAGCAAGACCAGTCACGGTGCACGTCGCGGTGCCGGTGCTTACGGCTTGCGCGGAGCACCCCGTGATCGTCACCCCGGCCTGCTTGAATACAACTGTCCCTGTCGCCGTCGCGGGGCTTACCGTAGCCGTGTAGGTCACTGCTTCCCCGACGACCGACGGATTCAACGACGATGACACCATCGTCGTGGTCGCGTTCTTGCCGGCGGTCGCACCCCCGGCTTGGCCCGACGAGATGGTCTGGGTCAAGGTAGAGGCTGTTGATGTGAGGTAATTGCCGTCCCCACTGTAGGTAGCGGTGATCGAGTGCGAGCTCGCCATGGCGTAGCTTGTCGCGGCACAGGTGGCGTGGCCGAAACCGACGGTCTGTGCGGCGCACCCAGTGATTGTTGTGCCATTGTCCGTGAACTTGACGGTTCCCGTCGCCGCGATAGCGCTGAGCGTGGCCGTGTAGGCCACCGTTTCCCCAACAGGCGACGGGTTCCCCGAGGATGCAAGCGTCGTTGTGGTCGAGACCTTGCCGGTCAGAGGCCCTTGGACGACCGGCGTTTCGAGTAGAGGTGCTTCTAGGGGCGGTGCGTCTGACCTGTCTGAGGTGTTGGGAGGCGATCCAGGTTCCGGGTCGGTCGCGCCCGCGGGGAGCCTGCCTTCGCTCGCCGACGATGTCGGCAGGATGTTCGGCTTGTTCTCCTTCGGATGCGATTTCTTTCGAGCGCACAACGCGCCGGCCTTTTGAGGTTGACGGTCACGTGCGGAGGCGCGACACGCGATTCGTCGTGAAGCCGACGACTTGCGGCTGCTCGCTCGACGCTTGGAGGCATGGGAAGCGGCGGCCTCGTGCGCGTAGGACGCCGCGGCAGCGCTAGACGGACCCGCACTTGGAAGCGCTACAACTGCCGCCGTCAGGAACACGACCCCCAGCTTCGGGGGGTAGGGTCGAAGGACTGGCATGCAGATTCGAATACTGGGCAGGCGGCGGGCAGGGGACATGACATCCTTGTAGGACGGCTCTGAGACAGCGCTTGTGCTGTGCTTGGGTCGATGCAAGTATCGGACCGGTACTCAAGACTTCAAGCAAAAGCACCACCACCTGGACGGTTTGCATCGACGCCCTGGCTGGGCGCGCCTACAAGCCGCCACCCAACGCCGGAGGTGGCTCGGCGCCGTGCCGGCAATCAGCGTCAGGACTCGGCGTCGGCGTATTCTGGATTGAGGTGCCGGAGGAGGGCAAGCGACGAGCACAGCCGGACTGAGCGCCTCCGAGATCTCCGCCGCCGCTCGAGCACCTGGTCAACGCCTTCGCGTCGCCCTCGGGTTTCCGCAAAGCCGAGCCATCCCAAATTATCGGCGTGGGGTACGATCCCTCTGTGAGGAACCGTGCTGGCGATATGACGCCGCAGATGATGGTTCTCGGTGCGGTTGCCTCTGGGCCGGGGACGGCGATGCAGGTCCAAAAGCGCCTCGCGGACTTGTGGCCGGCCGCGGACTTCTCGCGCAACGCGGCGCACACAAATCTCCCGCTGCTCGAGGAAAGGGGCTACGTTCGCGTCGTCGAGGAGGGCGAAGAGCCACCGCAGAACCGCTATGCGATTGCCGAGGCCGGATGGGCGCATCTGCGCGAGTGGGTCGTCCGCTGGCCCCCCGACCCGGCGAATCGCGAGGCGGTTCACGGCAAGGCGCAGTTCGCGACGCTCGAGGATCTACCCGAGATCGTGCGGATGGTGCGCGCGCAGCAGGAGCACTGCCAGGTGGAGAGCGACAAGGCGCAAGGGAAGCTGCTGTCTGAGCAGCGGTTGCAGAGCAAGCTGCCTCCCCACGGCTGGGCGCAGGAGCTCGGTGCGGAGCTGCGGATGGCCAACCTCAAAGATCTGACGCTGTACTGGGGTGATATCGCCGCTCGCCGCAAAGCCTATGGCGATGAGATGGAGGAGATCTACGAGCGGTTCTCCGCGAGGGCGCGGTTGGCGAGCGAGGAAGCTTAGCCTGTGTCTGTGTTGGTGGTGGTGGGGGTGTGTCGGGGTTTGTCGGGTGGTGGGGGTTGGGTGCCGGTGTTGAGTGGTGCGTCGTTTTCGGTTGAGCCTGGGGAGGTGGTGGCGGTTGTTGGGGGGCGGTTGTCGGGCAAGACGACGTTGCTGAAGATTGCTGCTGGGATTGAGGTGCCGGAGGAGGGCAGTGTTCGGCTTGGTGAGCTGGAGCTGGTGGGGTTGTCGGAGCGTGAGCGGGTGCGTTTGCGGGGTCGTGAGCTTGTGTGGCTGAATCGTGCGGGGATGGCGCAGCCGCTTGAGGTTTTGAAGATCGTTGGTTGGCCGTTGGCGTTGCGGCGTGGGCGCAGGGAGGCGGAGCGGCGGGCGGCGCTGATGCTGGAGCGGGTGGGGGCGTTTGATTGTGCGCGCGAGCGGTGGGCGGATCTGTCGCCGCGCCAGCAGTTGCTGGTTGGGTTTGCGCAGGCTTTTGTGGCGTCGCCGAGGCTCGTGATCGTTGATGATCTGTTGGATGCGCTTGGGTCGCGTGCGACGAAGGAGGCTTCGGATCTGTTGCGTTCGTTGATGGCTGAGGCGGAGGCTCGCTGTGGTGTGTTGATGAGTGCTTCTGACCGTGATTCGGCGGTGTTCGCTGATCGCGTTTGGTCGCTGGGCGGCGGCGGGAAGTTGACGCCCACGAGCGGCCACCGCGTCTCCGACGCACAGATCCTCCCCCTCCGCGGACGCGATCAAGGCGGCGGGTCACGCCGCGTCGGCTAGAGGGGCGCGCTGGTGCTCGAGCTGCGCGATGTCGTCAAGCACTATCGGTTGGGTGGCAGCCCGATCTGCGCGGTAGACCACGTGTCGATGACGGTCGCCGCGGGCGAGCTCGTCGCGCTCTACGGCCCGTCTGGGTCCGGCAAGACGACCCTGATCGAGCTCATCGCTGGGCTCAAGGCTCCGGACAGCGGCAGCATCCTCGTCGGCGGCTGCGACATCGTGAGCATGTCGCGCAAGGAAGCTGGCTGCTACCGCTTGAACGAGCTCGGGATAGTCATGAATCCCAACAGCCTGCAGCCGGGCGCGAGGGCCATCACGAGTGCCGCGATCAAGCTGACCAGCCTCGGCTCCCGCGAGGCGCTCAAGCGGATCACGCCCCTAATGGTTGAGCTCGGGCTCGAGGATCGGCTGCGCCACCGTATCTCCGAGCTGTCGATGGGCGAGCGACAGCGCGTCTTGATCGCGCTGGCGCTGTCGTGTGAGCCCAAGCTCGTACTGGCCGACGAGCCGACCGCGAGTCTCGACACGGAGAACACCCGCGGGGTGTTGGCGTTGCTGCGCCGTCTCTGTCGTGAGCGCGAGATGGCGCTGCTGCTAGTCACCCACGATCCGGAGGCAGCATCCTACGCGGATCGCGTGCACGAACTGCGCGACGGGCGTCTCGGCGAGCGGGCGGCTGATCCGCGACAGGGAGAGCATTACTCCGCGCTTCGGGAGGGTGGGCGGGCTTGAGGGTCCTATCCGGTCTGCGCTACATCTACGAAGCGCGTCTCGGCGCACGCGCCTCGCTGATCCAGGAAGGCTTCGCGGTGCTCGGGATCGCCGTGGGTGTCGCCCTGCTCTTTGCCTCGCAGGTCTCCAGCACCAGCCTCACCCACGCGGTGGCGCAGCTCAACAGCCAGCTCGTCGGTAATGCCCAGGTGCAGCTCAAGGCGAGAGATTACGAAGGAGTCTCAGCAGAGCTGCTCGAGCAGGTCCGCGGCGCCCCTGGGGTGAGCAGCGCATTTCCGCTGCTCGAACGGCAGACGAACTTGGTCGGTCCGCACGGCGAACGGCCGATCGAGCTGATCGGGGTGGAACCGAATGCAGCAAGTGCCGGCCCGATACTGCGGCGCTTCTCCGCCGCCCAGCTGACCTCGGTCCACGCGATCGCGTTGCCCTCGCCACTTGCCAGCGAAGTGGGTGTCCGCGCATTTGGGCACGTGCGGCTGCAGCTGGGAGCAAAGCTCGTGCGCGCGCTCGTCGGAGCGACGCTCGAAGAAGAAGAGATCGGCGGACTCGATCACAGCCCGGTCGCACTCACGTCGCTGCGCTACGCACGGCTGCTGACCGAAGCGCCTGGTCGGCTCACGAGGATCTTCGTCCGCTATGACCCACGGCGCGCCCGCGCTGCGCTGGCGGCGCTCACGGCGCTTGCCCGCGCCTGGAACGTGAACCTCGAGCCGAGTGCGTTCGAATCGCGCCTATTCGCGGTTGCCGTCGCGCCGCAGAACAGCAGCGAGCAGCTGTTCTCAGGGATCTCGGCGTTCGTCGGACTGATGTTCGCGCTCAACGCGATGCTCATAACCGTGCCCTCCAGGCGGAAGCTGATCCGGGACCTGCTTCCCCACGGAGCCGCGCCGACGCTGATGGTGCTGCTCGCCGATGCAGCCATCATCGGGGTGCTGGCATGCACGCTGGGGCTGATCCTCGGAGATCTCCTGTCGATCGCGGTGTTCAACTCGACCCCTGGCTATCTCGCGTTCGCGTTCCCGATCGGCAACCCGCGGATCGTCACCTGGCAGGCGGTCTCGCTTGCCCTCGCCGTCGGCATGGCCGCGGCCGTGGCCGGCGTCCTGTGGCCGGCCCGCGAGATCATCTGGGGTTCGCGCGAACCGCGTGGAGCACGAGCAAGGGGCGGGCGACGATGGTCCGCCGCTCGCTTCCTCGTCGGGCTGCTGTGTCTAGCGGTCACCACCTTCGCGCTGCCCGCCAACACCAACGCAGCCGTGATCGGAAACATCGCGCTTGCTCTCGCGCTCTTGTGCTGGCTGCCATCTCTGTTCGACGCGGCGGTCGCTGTATTCGCGCGCATCTCGAGCTTCCTCGACGACGTCGGGTCGGGCGTCGCGGCTTCACAGCTCGAGATGCCGCAGACGCGTGTGCGCTACCTGGCGATTGCCGCGACAGCCGCGCTCGCCGTCTTCGGCACGTCTGAGTTCGGCGGCATCCAGGCAAATCTCACGCGCGGTCTCGGTGCTTCCATCCGAGGAATCGACTCAAATGCGAATCTATGGGTTGTGCCACGCGGCGCCTACAGCCTGCAGACGACCGTGCCGTTCCAGGGAGTGGACGCTCGCGAGCTTGCGGCGCTGCCGGGAGTCCGTCAGCTCGCTGTTTATCGAGGAAGCTTTCTCGACTGGGGAGCACGGCGGATCTGGGTGATCGCTCCAGCGCCGAGCATCGAGCACCCGATCCCCGCCAGCCAGCTGCTCAGCGGCGGGCTCGACGCGGCGACTGCGCGTGTCCGCGCCACGGGCTGGGCGGTGCTCTCGAAGAGCGTCGCTGCCGAACATCACCTACACGTCGGAGAGCCGTTCGAGTTGCCCTCGCCGCGGCCGGCTGCCTTCCGGCTCGCCGGCATCAGCTCGAACCTCGGCTGGCCGCCTGGCACGATCATCATGAACTCAGCCGACTACGCGCAGGCGTGGGGAAGCTCGACCCCCAGCGCGTATCAGCTGCAGACGACGGCCGGCACTCGCCCAGCCGCCGAGCGGCTGGTGGTCGAGCATGCACTCGCCGGTGCGGCGCTGTCGGTACAGACAGCCGCCGAACGCGAGCAGCTGCACTACGCCGCGGCGGCTCAGGGCCTCTCACGGCTGACCCAAATACGGATACTGATCCTGGTTGCGGCGATTCTCGCGGTTGTCGGCGCAATCGGCGCGATGATCTTCTCGCGCCGAGAACAGGTCGCTGCGATGAAGTGCCACGGTCTGGAAGAAGGCAAGCTGTGGCGTGCGCTTTTGTGTGAGAGTGGCGTGATACTCGCGGCAGGCTGCTCGATCGGAGCTGTGCTCAGCCTATACGCGCAAGTCTTGGGCAGCCATTCGCTTGCGACCGTGACAGGCTTCCCAATCGTATTCGACGTCGAAGGCATCGCTGCGATTACGAGCTTCGCTCTGGTCATCTTGATAACGCTCGCGGTGCTCGCCGTGCCGGGCTATCTGGTAGTGCGTGTGTCTCCGAGCACCGTCAGCCCGGCGTACTAGCCGGCGTACGTCGGCTTTCCACGACGAGCAGCTCGACCCTGCTCCGATCTCCGCTCGCCAGCCTGCGCGTGTTCGCGGCGGCGCTCACACGCGAGCTCGCCTGGGGCGTGCCGGCTGTCAGTGGAGAGCTCTCGCACTGGCGCCGGCTCGCGGCACAGATCCCGTCACGCCCGCTGCGTGAGGATGCGCTCGATGCACTCGAGCGCAAGCGCGGACAGAGCGAGGGCGCGGCGCTGTTCTCGATCCTGCCGCGTGAGCGAACTCGAAGCTACCTGCGCCTGCTCGTCGCCTATCAGACGATCTGGGATTACTTGGACAGCGTCAGCGAGCGGGGCGCATCCGCCGGGGTTGCAAACGGCCGGCAACTGCATCTCGCGCTCATCGACGCACTGGACCCTGGCGGCCCGGTCCACGACTACTACCGCTACAGCCCCTGGAGGGAGGACGGCTACCTGGCTGCGCTCGTCGCGAGCTGCCGTGCGTGCTGCGAGCAGCTGCCGTCTTATGAGCGCGTCCGCGAGCTCGTGCTCCGGGACGCCAGGCGCGCGCAGGTGCTCGCGCTCAACCACGAGCCCGACCCGGAATGCCGCGACCACGCGCTCGAGGCATGGGCACGGCACGAGTTCCCGAATGGTCAGGAGGCGAGCTGGTACGAGCTGACGGGCGCCGCGAGCGCAGGCCTAGCGACGTTCGCGCTGATCGCGCTGGCGTGCGAATCGTCCTGCGGTGACGTCGAGATCGCACGTACTCACGCCGCGTACTTCCCATGGGCCTCGGCAGTGGCGTGCATGTTGGACAGCTACGCCGATCAGGCCGAGGACGTCGCTAGCGGCGATCACAGCTATATCGCGCACTACCCGACGCCGGAGCTCGCAATCTCCGGAACCTGCACGCTCGTGCGCCGCTGCCTGCGCGAGCTTCACACCCTTGAAAACGGCGAGGCACATGTGCTGATCGCGTGCAGCATGGTCGCGCTCTACCTGTCGAAGGGCGCCGCGCGCACGGACGCGATGCGCAGCCGCAGTAATCGCATCGCCCGGGCCGGCGGATCGCTCACCCGCATGCTGCTCCCGATCCTTCGGCTCTGGCGGCTTGCGCACCGTTTCAGCTCACATCGCACCAAACAACAAGAGGAGACAACCATGTCGCCGACCGCGATCGCATCCAAGCTCAAACGACGCAACCAGCAGCTGCCGCCCAGCCCACCACACCCCGCGATCGTGCAGACGCTCGCTGGCCGCTGGTCGCCTTACGCCTACGTCGAGCATTGTCAGGCGATCTGTGGCGATCGCTTCACCCTTTACCCGCTGAACATGCCGCCGCATGTTTTCTTCGCGGATCCAAACGAGATCCAGACCATCCTCACAGGGGACGCGACAGATCTGCATCCCGGGGCCGCCGGCGCCATAGTCGCCCCCGTTGTCGGCGAACGCTCGTTCATGTTGCTGGAGGAAGACGATCACCTCTGGGGGCGCCGAGCGATCACGCCCGCGTTTCACAAGCGCATGCTCGAGCAGCAGGCAGCGGTCGTGACAGACGTGGTCGCGCGATCCGTCGCGTCCTGGCCGCTGCAAACCCCCGTGGCGCTGGACCCCCACATTCGCGCCCTGACGCTGATGGTGATCCTGCAAGTCGTGTTCAGCGAGCATGAGCTGGAGCTGACCGAGCTTCACGCTCGGCTGATGCCGATGTTGGCTGTCACCGACAGCCTGTTGCTCCAGGGCCCCTGGCTTCGGCACCTAGCGGGTTGGCGGAGCACGTGGCGGCAGTTCGCTAGGCGTCGCATCGAGGTTGACGAGATGATCCTGCGTCTCCTGCGTCGGCGTAGAGCGTCAGCTGGCGCCGATCGGCCGGCTGATCTGCTTGGCATGCTGCTCGCAGCTCGAGAAGCCCGACGGCTCACCGATGTCGGAGCTGGAGATCCGGGACAACCTCCTGTCGGTGATCCTCGCCGGCTATGAGACAACGACCGGCCAGGTTGGTTGGGCGTTTCAGCTGCTCGCCCACAACCTACGTGTTCAATCCCGGCTCATTGAGGAGCTCGACGGTCCTGGCGGCGAGGACTATCTCACCGCAACGGTCTATGAGACGTTGCGCCACAGACCCGTCTTTCTATTCGCCAGCCCGCGGGAGGTCGCAAAGCCTGTGCAGATCGGCGAGTTGACTTACCGGCCGCCGGTTCGACTCGCTGCCTGTACCTACCTGATGCACCACAACCCGGATCTATACCCGGACCCGTACACATTCCGTCCGGAGCGGTTTCTAGGCGCGGGTGCGCAGTCGCGAGTCTGGCTGCCCTGGGGAGGCGGTCGCAAGCATTGCCTGGGTAGGCACTTCGCGATGCTCGAGGTCTCGACGATCTTGCGCCACGTCTTGTCCACCAGGGCCGTCCTTCCCGCGAGCGATGAGCTGAGCGACCCCGCTGGCGCAGCGCGATCCTGGTGCCGAGCGCAGGAGGAAGGGTGATCCTGCGGGACCGCCGCGACGCTGTAAGCAATTTTTTTTGACCTCTGCCTGTTAGCCGAAGAACGCTTTTGTTCTTTACCGAACAACAGCCAGCGGCTAAGACCAGTTTCATTCTTTGCGTAACGATAATTGGGGTGATTCAGTTCATCGGATTTGTGGCATGATCGCAACGTGCCGCCGCGGAGGGCGGGGGCGATGGCGTAATGGACGATTCGACTTGCACTACTCCATGACAACGGGCGGGGGGCGCGCCGGGGACCCGGTCTGGCTGGCGCCGGGCCTGCGTGAGCCGCGTTACTCGCAGTCGCTCGGCCGTGGCCTGGCGATCCTGAGTGTCTTTACGCCCGAGCGCGGGGTGCTCGGGATTACCGACATCGCTGACGAGCTTGGAATGAGCCGCTCGACCACGCACCGTTATGTGATCACGCTGGTAGCGCTCGGCTATCTCGAGCAGGACAGCTCGCACAAGTATCGGCTCGGGCTTGGAGTGGCCGACCTGGGGATGTCCGCGATCCAGTCCACTGGTCTGCGCAAGCACGCGCGCCCACATCTGGAGCAACTGTGCCGGCAGACTTCCTTGACGAGCGGTCTGGGCGTGCTCGAGGGCAGCGACGCCCTGTACGTCGACCGCATGAGTAGCTTCCGCGGTGGCCACAGCGAGACCGAGTTGAGCCTGCGCCCCGGCTCGCGTGTGCCCAGCTACTGCACTGCGATCGGCAAGCTGCTGCTGGCCCATCTCCCCGAGGTGCAGCAGCGTGAGCTGATTTCGAGCTTGAGGCTCGCCAAACGGGCCGCTCACACGATCACCAGCAGGAGGGCGCTGGACGGCGAGCTCGAGGAGATCAGGGATGCTGGCTTCGCTGTCAGCGACCAAGAGCTCACGGCCAGCCTCGTCGCGATTGCGGCACCGGTACGCAACGAGGCGCGCGAGGTGATCGCCGCCATCGACCTGGCCGCTCGCTCCTCGCTGATCTCGGCGGGTGAGCTGGCCGGTTCGCTGGCCGTGCACTTGCGCGCGAGCGCTGATCGGATCTCCGCGCAGCTCGGACACCGCCACGACTGCAAGCTCGCCGTCGGCGCGTGAGGAGCGCGTGTGGAGTGACTCGGGGTCAGGTCACGATCGCGGCGAATCTGGTGCCGTACCTGCGCAGAGGCGTCAAGCGGGAGCTGAGCGCGACGCTCGGGCTCCTCGCATTCCAGCTCGACACGGCCCTCGACCGGGCCGAGTATTACGATGCGCTCGCGCGCTTTGACGAGGCGCGTGCGCTGCTCGATGCGATCGGCGTGAGCGACGATCGCGTACAACACGAGCTCGAGCTCGAGCTGGGTCGCTGGCCGCGGCTCCTGCTGCGGGTGTTGGAGTCGGAATATGACATCGAAGTTATGCGACTACAGGATCGTGTGGCTGAAGGGTTCGACCTGCCCTTAGGAGAGATTCCCGCGTTGGGAGGGCTGATATCGGACGTTCGCAAGCAAGTCGAAGTTACGCCGAGGCGCGGTGGGGGGGAGTCGACCAGGCAGCTCTCACGGCGAAGCAGGAGGAGCAGAGGAAATGGCTGAGCCAGCGACTTGGCATCGAGGCCTGCGACATCCCGACGCACGCCTCGAGGGGCAGTGCGCGGCGCTGTCTAATTCCGTGTTCTACCTGATCAACGCGAAGTACCTGCTGCTCGAGTCCGAGAGCATCGACGGCGCACCGCTCGCGACGCCGATGTGGTTCGCCGCCGTGGACGACACGATCTTCACTCGCGCCAACGCCGATTCCCCACAGCTAGCAGCGATTCGCCGTCGCCCGCTGGTCAAGGTCGCGGCTTGCACGATGCGCGGGCTGCCGTTCGGCGACTACATCGAATGCGTTGCGCGCATGGCACCACAGGGGGCTGAGACGCGGGCACGTGCAGCCCTGAGCCGCAGCCACGGCGCGGTGCGCCGGCTGCACAGCGCGCTCGCGCGCCGCAACTATGTTTACCTCGAGCTCACCCCAGTCGGTTTGAGCGAAGCGCCGGCACCGAAGCTCGCGGCGCGACCGCTGCCACTGCGGCTCGTGCGCGACGTGCGTGAGTACGACAGGATCCCGTCCGACGCCGCATGAGGGGCGAGACCGCTTGACCGCTCTCGGCTAGCGTCGCTGGTAGCTAAGCTAGCGCGGATCGTTGTCGTAGGCGACTGAGCGGTGGCGGATGGTGGCGACGCGGACCGTTTCCTCGTCATCTGAGAGCTGGTAGATGATCCGGTAGGAGCCCACTCGCAGTGAGCGCAGGCCGCGAAGTCTGCCACGCAGCTGGTAGCCGGCGCTGGGTTCCCGTTGAAGCAGTGCAAGGGCTTCCTCGGCAGCGTCGATCAATGGCCAGTCGAGCGCGAGCAGCTCTATACGGGCGCGACGCGCGAGTACCAGTCGCGCCACCAGGAGCGCCTTCGCGAGCTGGCTCGTCGACTGGGGCGTGTGGCAAGCGGGCAGACGCGGATCTATCTGACCGGGGGCGCAGTGTAAGCTCGCGCCATGGAGCCGCCTGCGCTCGACGGCGTGACGCACCGGTATGTGCAGGCGCGTGGGGCGCGCTTCCACTACGCCGAAGCGGGCACCGGCGATCAGGTTGTGCTGCTGTTGCACGGCTGGCCGCAGCATTGGTGGGAGTGGCGCGAGGTGATCCCGGCGCTCGCGGGTGAGCGTCGGGTGATTGCGCTCGACCTGCGCGGGTTCGGCTGGTCGCAAGCGACCCCGCGGGGCTACCTCAAGGAGGAGCTCGCGAGCGACGTGCTGGCGGTGCTCGACGCGTTGGGCATCGAGCGTGTGACGCTGGTTGGCCACGATTGGGGCGGCTTCGTGGGCTTCCTCTGCTGCTTGCGAGCCCCCGAGCGCGTCGAGCGCTTCTTTGCGCTCAACATGATCGGCCCTTGGATCGGTCTGGGCACGGGCGTGCGCAACACCTGGCGCTTTTCCTACCAATGGCTGGTCGCTGCGCCGCTGCTCGGCTCGCTTGCGCAGCGCAGCGGCTGGCTGCCGCGGCTGATCCTGATGGGTGGCGTCGCGAAGCGTGGCTCGTGGCAGCGCGAGGACCGCGAGCTGTTCGTCGCGCGGCTGCGTCTCCGCGCGCGGGCCGCTGCGGGCGTGCAGCTCTACCGCACGGTGTGGACGCGCGAGCTGTTGCCGCTCCTGCGGGGCCACTACGACGGGCAGCGGCTACGGGTGCCGACGAAGATGCTGCACGGCACCGCGGATCCGGTGGTGAGGCGTGAGATGGTCGAGCGGGTGCGCCGTCATGCCGACGAGCTCGAGATCGAGTACGTGGACGGTGTCAGCCACTTCATCGTCGATGAGGCGCCGGCGCTCGTGATCGAGCGGCTGCTCGCGTTCATCGGTCCTGACGCGGGCTCGTCTCGGCGGCTGCGCTAATCGGGCGAAGAAGATCCGAGAAGCATCGCCATGAGCTTCATCGCGAGAAGCGCGTGCGTGACAGCCTTCGCCGTCTGGGCGTTGCTATGCAGCGTCAGCGACGCGACCGAACACGCGGCTCCCACGACAATCGCTCCCCTGCACGGGGACACGGCCATCGAGGCGTACGGCAGTGTTGAGGTATGGAGCGATTACGTTGCGGCTGATGGCTCGTGGCACGTAGTGGTTCGCCGCGGCGATCGGATCTCGACACCGTCGATCCCGACGGCCAAGCAGGCGATCGAGGTCGACGTCGGCCCGGGTCCCTCAGGCGCGCCGCTGCTCGCTTACACCGAATGCGCCAGCGGCTGCCACGTCGTCGTCTCAGGCGTTGACGGCAGCGATCCCAGGGTGGTTCCCGGCAGCCATGGGGCGTCCCATCCGGTGATCTGGGGTGACCGCGTTGCATGGGTCAGCGGTCGGGCGGAGGTGATGACCAGCCTGCTGAACGGCAGTGGACGCAGAATGCTCGGCGGCGCGCCGCACCGTAAGTGCTACGAGGCCCCGAGCGGGCGTCCGCGGCTGGTCTGCGTGGCTCCCGAAGACCCAATCGTCGAAGCGCTGGCGCTGCACGGCCGGCAGCTCGCGCTGATCGACACCTTCTTGCTCATCAACGACGGCATCGGCTCATCAGGCACCACCACCGAGGTGCGCACGGAGGCGATCACCGGCGGCCCGCAGCGCCTCATCGCCCTGCTCACAGTCGGCGAAGGCGACGAGAGTTGGGCCGGCCCCTCGTGGTCGAAGGGAAAGCTCTACTTCTATGAGAACAGCAACGAATCCACCCCCAGCCGCGCCGTATACGCCTTTGACCCGACGCGCGGCACCTACACCCGTGCGCGCGCCTTCGCTTATCTCACCGGGTTCTCGATGATCGACGACCAAGCCTATGAAGCGACGGCGCCGGGCGACCCCCGGAACGGAGGCGTCATCTGCGGGCAGTACGAGAGCAGCAAATGCGTGGTGCGGCTGAGCGCTCCGTTCGTGTTCAAGCCGTTCAGCTCCAGGTCGCTTGTGTTCGTGCCTTGATCGAGGCCGTTGCTATCGAGAGGCGTGCCCCCCCAGACAATGAGCGAGCCCTACGCGCCCGCGGGAACCTGCTCGAGCGAGCGCTGCAGCGCCTCGAGCACGCGTACGACGCGCAGGCCGCTGTGGCCGTCAGAGCGTGGGGTGACGCCGGTGCGGATGCACTCGATGAAGTGCTCGCACTCGATGCGCAGCGGCTCGAGGTTGGGGATGCGCGGGGAGAACGTGTCGCCGGAGCGCGCGATGTACTCGCCCCAGGAGCGTGTGTCCTCGTCAAAGCCCTTGTCGTAGATCGTGAGCTTGCCCTCGATCAGCATGTCGTCGAAGGTGGCCATGCGCCGTGCGCCGACGACGGTGATGCGCCGCTCCTTGTGCGGATCGAGCCACGACAGGTGCAGGTGCGCGACGATGCCTGAGGGGAAGCGCAGGTAGCAGAAGACGACGTCTTGGACACCCTCGCGCACGTAGCTCGCGCCGTGCGCGATGCACTCCTCGGGCTCTTCGCCGATCAGGTGCAGCGCGACTGACACGTCGTGCGCGCCAAGGCTCCACAGCGCGTTCTCGTCAGCTCTGAGCTTGCCGAGGTTCAAGCGGTTGCCGTAGATGTAGTAGAGCCCGCCAAGCTCGTCTGAGTCGACGAGCTCCTTCAACCGCGCGACCGCGGGGTGGTACTCGAGCAGGTGGCCGACCATCAGGATCGTGCCCGCCTGCTCGGCTGCGGCGACCGCGCGCTCGGCATCGGCGGCGGTGGTCGCGAGCGGCTTCTCGACGAAGCAGTGCTTGCCGGCCTGCGCGACGGCGATCGCAAGCTCGGCGTGTGTGGGCACGGGCGTGGCGAGCACGACCGCGTCGAGCTGCTCGTCGGCGAGCAGCTCGGAGAGCGCGGCGGTAGCGCGTGCGGCGGGGAACGCGCGTGCGAGCTTCTCTGTGGCGCTCGCGTCGGCGTCGCACAGCCATGCGAGCTCGCAGCCGGGGATCGCGGCGAAGTTGCGCGCGAGGTTCGGGCCCCAGTAGCCGAGGCCGACGACACCGACGCGCACGAGCGGCGGCTCGTCGCTCATCGGGGTGGTGCCCAGGCCGGCGATCATCGGCCCATAGTGTCGCGTTTGGCGCGGCGGCAGGTCACGTATGCTGCATAGGTGGACGCGATCGCCGAATACCGGGCCGCATCGGAAGCCAACGATCTCGACAGGTTCATGGACACGCTTGCGCCCGATGCCGAGCTTGTCTCGCCGCTGCTCACACACGGCGTGTTCCGCGGCAAGGAGGATCTGCGAGTGCTGTTCGCCGCGGTCTACGGCAGCCTGTCGGAGTTGCGCTGGACGGATGAGATGAGGGACGGCAACCGCGGCTTCATGATCGCTGAAGCGCGCGTGGGGCCGTTCAAGATTGACGACGCAATGGTGCTCGAACTAGATCCCGGCGGGCTGATCCGGCGGCTGAGGCCGCACCTGCGCCCGTGGCTTGCCAGCACTTGGTTCGCCCTCGTGGTAGGTCCCAAGGTGGCGCGCCATCCGGGAGTTCTCTGGCGTGCCATGCAGCGTTCCTGAGAGCAAGCAGTGCGCTCAGTTGGCGTGTGACGTGGCTGGCCTTAGCAGCCCGTCGAGTAGCAGGCCCAGAATCACGCCGAAGATCGAAGGCTTCACCGTGTCCGGGTCGGCAAGATGCTCGATCGCGATGCCGTTTGAGAGAGCGAGCACTGCGATCGCAAGCTGCTCGGCAGGAGCGGGGAGGTCGAGCTCGGCCTCTGTGGCCCGCTCCTCGAGGAATCTCGCGATCAAGGCGCGTGCGGAGCGCCGGTTGCGCGCGAACTCCTCTTGCAGGTCCGGGTCGCGGACGGCACGCGCCCAGAACTCGATGAACAGCAGGTGCCAATCGGCTTGGGTCGAGATGAGCTCGGCCAAGCCGCCGCCCGCGTCACGTGTGATGTCATCGACGGTCGCCTGCCGCTCGACGGCCCGCGCGGCGAGCGCGAGCCGCTCGCCGATGCGCTCCTGCATCAGGGCGTAGAACAGCTCGTCCTTGCTGGCGAAGCTCGAGTAGACCGCGCCCTTGGTCAGACCGGCCGCGGCGGCGACGTCGTCGAGCGACGCGCGGTCATACCCGCGCTTGGCGAACACATCCCCAGCGGCCGTCAGCACGCGCGCGCGGGTCTGGGCACGCGTCGGACGCAAGCGCTTCCTTGGCTTATGAGCGGATGCCATCAAAGATTATGATACCATTCGGTATTCAATACTGTATGGTATTGAATTGTTGGATGACGTCAAGCGCCGAGGTCAGAGAGGTCGTGGATGTTCACCATTACTCAACCCGTGCCGGCCGAGGCACGTGGTGCCGCTGCCGGGCGCGGACGCCTGCGCGGGCGCAAGATCCTCGTCGTCGGCGCCGGGCAGCAGAGCTACGACATAGAGGACCCTCCGATCGGTAACGGTCGCGCGATCAGCCAACTGCTCGCTCGCGAAGCGGCGCACGTTGCGGTCGCTGACGTCGATGCTGCCGCCGTCCAGGAGACCGCCCGCCTGGTAGGAGCCGAGGGCACAGCGGCGGTCCAGATCGTTGCCGATGTCAGCGAACCGGCCGAAAGCGAACGGATCGTCAACGAGGCCCGGGCAGGGCTCGACGGCCTCGACGGCCTTGTCGCGAACGTTGGCATCGTCGGCGGCTGGGGTCTCGAGCACACGAGCACCGAGGACTGGGATCGCGTCTTTGCGGTCAACGTTCGCGCCCACTTTCTGATCTGCAAGCACGCATTCGCGGTGATGCCAGACGGTGGCGCAATCGTGCTCACCTCCTCGATCGCCGCGCTCATGCCAGCCAACGAGGTGGTCGCCTACCACGCCTCGAAGGCAGCGCTTGCCGGCCTGTGCACGTGGCTGGCCAAGCACGCAGCCGCGCACAGCATCCGTGTCAACATCGTCGTCCCAGGGCTAATCGACACCGCGCTCGGACGCCTTGCCAGCAAGGCAGATCCGTCCCGCGAGGAGCGCCCGATCCCGCTTGGGCGCCAAGGCACGGCCTGGGAGGTCGCCTACGCAGCAGCGTTCCTGCTCTCCGACGAGGCCAGCTACATCACGGGCCACTCGCTGCTCGTCGACGGCGGCCTGGTCGCGCTGCGCTAGGCACCATGGCCCGACTTCTCTACGTCGATCCCAAGGCCGCGTCGCCACTCGTGCGCGAGGCGCTCGACGCTCTGCCGCCGCTGAACATCTTCCGCATGCTTGCCCACGCGGATTCGGCCTTTGTTCCCTACCTGCGCCTCGGCGGCGCCCTGCTTGCACAACTGGAGCTCGACCCCAAACTGCGCGAGCTGGCAATCCTCCTCGTCGCAGCGCGCACCGGCGCCGAGTACGAGTGGATCCAACACGTCGGCATCGCCAGGGCGCTCAGCATCGACGACGAGCAGATCTCCGCCGTTCAGCGCGGCGAGCTCGAAGCCGCCTGCCTCGATCCTGACGCTCGCGTTCTGCTCCGTTTCACCTCCGAAGTGCTCGCAGGATCAAGCGCCGAGGATGAGACCTTCACCGCCCTCGTCGAGCGGTTTCCACCTCGCCAAATCGTGGAGCTGCTGCTTGTGATCGGCACCTACCACATGCTCGCCCGCATGATGACCACGCTCGAGATCGACCTCGACCCAGCCGTCGGCAGCGCGGTGATCGACGAAGCACAGCGCCGACTCAACGACGCCTCATAGACCACAAGGCCCTCCTCGTTGCGTCGCGGTTCTGATCCCGCCGGGTGGCCGCAACTTGCTGGCGGACCCGTTCAGCGCGCAGCGCCGATGCCGGCGAACGCCTTGCCGCTGGCTGATGCGAGCTCGCGGCTGCTGGGCATCGCCTCGGGGTCGATGAATGCCTGGATCAGCATGCCGTCGGCGGTGCCGAGCATCATCGACGCGAGGTGGCGAGCCTCCTGCGGCGAGAGCGTCGCGCCGCTCGCCTGCGCGATCCAGCCCGCGACCCGCTCGCGCTGGCGGCGGTAGTGCTCGGCGAGCTGCTCGCGCAGCTGCGGTGAGCGCGCGCTGCGCGCGAGCGCCTCGATGAACGCGAGGTAGTACGGGCGCATCGACTCGTGCTCGTCGAGCACCGCGCGCAGCGAGCTTGCCATCAGCGCCGGCAGCCCCGCATGCGGCTCGCCCCCGATCGCCGCGCCGATCGCCTGCGCCCAGTCCTCGAACGCGAGCCCAATCGCCTCGTTCAGCAGCGCTTCCTTGGAGCCGAAGTGATAGCCAATCGAGCCCAAGTTCGTGTCCGACGCAGCGACCAGGTCGCGCGCGCTGATGTTGCCGTACTCGCGCTCGCGCAGCAGCTTGCGCGCCGCTTGCAGCAGCTTCGTGCGGTGCGTGTCCCGGTTCACGTTCGACATATTTATTTATACACTGTATAAGACGATGTACTAAACAACGTCCAACATCTTTAGGAGGATCGCAGATGGCGCAGACCTCAACCCATCAAGACGAGCACGTTCGTGACGCTGCCACCGAGCACGCGTCCAAGCACTCCCGCCTGATCCGCGGGGCAAAAGACGGACGCGTGGTCAGCGCGCTGATGCTCCCGTGGTTCCTGCTGTGCCCGCCTGCGGGATACGGCGTGATCGTCACAACCGGGCGCAAGACCGGAAAGACGCGGCGCAAGTGTGTGCGCGTGATCCGCCGCGGTCAGCGCGCGTACCTCGTGCAGCTGCGCCCGCCCGCGCTCGCGCGCCGGCGTCCCTCCTCGCGCGCCGGCTGGGTCCACAACCTCCTCGCCGAGCCGCACGTGCGGCTGCGCATCCGCGGCGGCAGCTTCGACGGCATCGCACGCGAGCTCACCGATCCCGAAGAGCTCGATGCGGCGCGCGCGCTCATGTGCGACACCGTCAACCTGTTCGACTACGGCGAGTGCGACCTGCACCTGCGCGGCCTGCCCACCCGCGCCAAGATCGAAGAGCTGCACGCCTACTGGTTCGACACAGGCGTGCCGCTGGTGGTGGAGCTGGGCGGGTAGCGTCCGGCTTCACCACCAGCGGCAGCTCGCCAGCGTCCGGGCGCGGCGGGTGCGCGCTCGGTATTCATTACAAACGTGAATGGTTCTGGGAATAACTAACTCTTGGAGGGGCGTCCTATGAGCAATCCTCGTTCGCCAAGCTCCCAAGCGATCCGTGTGGCCGTGTCCGGGGGTGTCCAAGGCGTCGGCTTTCGAGACGCCACTCAGCGCCGCGCGCGCGAGCTGGGCGTGATGGGCTGGGTGCGCAACAGCGACGACAGCAGCGTCGCGGTGCACGCCGAGGGGCCGCCCGCGGCGCTCGACGCGCTGGTGGCGTTCCTGCGCAAGGGGCCGCGCGGCGCGGTCGTCGAGGACGTGGCGATCGAGCCGGTGAAGGTCGAGGGGCACGAGCAGTTCGCGATCCGCGGCGTCAGCGCCGGCGTGTTCGTCGTGCAGCAGCACGCTGCCACCGCGCGCCATTTCGACCTGCGCCTGGAGGTGGCAGGGGCGATGCTCTCGTGGGCCGTGCCCAAGGGCCCGTCGCTCGACCCCTCCGCCAAGCGCCTCGCTGTGCAGGTCGAGGACCACAGCCTCGAGCACAACACATTCGAGGGCGCCACCGGCCACGGCGGCGTGATCGTCTGGGACCGCGGCTCCTACGAGCAGGGCGGCCGCGTCGCCTGGCCCGAAGCGCTCGAGCGCGGGCACGCGGTGTTCGTGCTGCACGGCCAGAAGCTGCAAGGCGGATACGTGTTGCAGCGCACCGGGCCGGCCGGCGTCAAATCGCAGTGGCTGCTCTTCAAGCGCCGCGACGAGCACGCGCTCGCCGGCTCAGACGTCGTCGCCGACCAGCCTGCGTCGGTGCTGAGCGGGCGCACGCTGGAGGACATCCTCGGCAGCGACAGTTGAGCAACCGTGCGCTGCTGCGCCGGTGCGCCGGTGCGCCCCCGCTCAATTGACATCGCGGCGCGCCACCAGCGGAAGGCCGATCAGCGCGAGCGCGAACACCCACGCCACCAGCACGACCCCGCCTGCAGCAGGCGAGAGCAGATGTTCGGTCTTCAGCCCAATCAACGCGTCCTGCGCGCGCGTCGGCGTGAAGCGCCCGACCGATGGCACCAGGCCAAACAGCAGGTTGTCGACGATGAAGCCCCATGCCAGCAGGCCGATCACCGCGCCGACCTGGTTGCGCACAATCGCGCCGAAGCCCACGCCGAGCGCCGCCCACAACGCGGTCGCAGCAAGCGTGCCCAAGAGCAGCAGCGCGACTTCGCCGCCGCTCAGCACAAACGCGATGCCGCGGACGTCGATGATCAGATAGCCGATCGCAAAGCCCACGCCCTCGCCGACGACGCCGAACACGAGGCCCGCGAGCAGGCCCGCGATCACCTTTGCGACGAGCACCTGTGAGCGCCGCGGGGTGAACAGAAACGTCGGGCGGATCGTGCCGAAGCGAAACTCGCTCGTCACCAGCAGCACGCCCGCAAGCGCCGAGAAGATGCCCGCAAGGCTCCCCAAGCTGAGCGTCGTGCGCTGGTCTTCGGGCGAAGACAGGCCGCCGACCTTGCTCAAGAGGCCGGTCAGCAGCGCAAACAGCAGGATCAGCGCGATCATCCCCAGCACCAAGCCGAGCGTGGTGCGCGTCGAGCGCACCTTCAGCAGCTCCGCTCTGACCTGCGCGATCACGGCTTCGCCTCGGGGGCGGCGGCTGCGCCGGGGGTCGCGCTGGTGGCCGGGGTCGCGCTGGTGGCCGGGGTTGCGCCGGTGGCAGCGCTTCCCTCTCCGCCGGTCAGCTCGAGGAAGATCTGCTCGAGCGAGGAGCCTTCGGTGACGAGCTCGTGCAGCGGCACGCCTGCGCCGAACGCGACGTCGCCGACATGGTCGCTGGTGGTGCCGTGCACGAACAGCACCTGCTCGCTGCTGGCGGTGCTCTGCAGCTGCTCGCGCTCGAGTGCCTCGCGCAGCTGCGCGGCATCCGGCGTGCGCACGCGCACCGAGCCGCCGACGCGCGCTGTCAACTGCTCCAGCGATGACTCCACCACGAGCCGCCCACGGTTGATGATCAGCACCTGGTCGACCGTTTGCGCGACCTCTGCGAGCACATGGCTGGAGATCAGCACCGTGCGTCCCTGCGCGGCAAACGCGCGTAGGAAGTCGCGCAGCCAGCGCACCCCCTCGGGGTCGAGGCCGTTGGCAGGCTCGTCCAGGACCAGCAGCTCCGGGTCGCCCAGCAGCGCCGCCGCAAGCCCCAGCCGCTGGCGCATGCCCAGCGAGTAGCCCTTCACGCGGCGCTTGGCGGCATCCGTCAGCTCGACCAGGCGCAGCACCTCGTCGGCGCGCGAGTCCGGCAGCTCGGCAGCATGGCCGAGCGTGCGCAAATGATCGCGGCCCGAGCGCCCAGGGTGAAAGTCGGTTGCCTCGAGCACAGCGCCGATTCGCAGCGCCGGGCGCTCGAGCTGTGCGTAGGGCTGCTCGAACACCAGTGCGCGGCCGCTCGTCGGCGCCGCCAGTCCCAGCAGCATCCGCAGCGTCGTCGTCTTGCCCGCGCCGTTGGGGCCCAAAAAGCCTGTGATCGTGCCCGCCGCGAGCTCAAACGACAGGTCCTCGACGGCTATCAGCCGGCCGAAGCGCTTCGACAGCGACTCCGCGCGGACGACTGCTGTCACGCGCTCACCGCTTTGCCTGGGCAGCGCCCCACGGCTCATCGCTCGTCTGCCAGCAGCAATCGCTCACGCAGGCAGCGTAGTCGACGCGTCGGAGCCGCTGTGCGTGACCGGCCGCTCGGGGGAGCTTTCTTGAGTCGGCGGCGTTACAGCGCACCCGCAGCACGTGCACTTGCGACGATCCGAGCTAATCGTGGTGGTTGGTCGCCGCGCCTCGTGGCTGCACCGGCGCGCGCCGCGGCAGGCGCAGAGGCCTGGCGTGCGTGCCGCGGGGCAGGTGGATCGTCACGGAGCCGATGGTCGTCGGTGCGGGGAGGACGGCGGAGTCACCGGATCGGGTGTAGTTGACTTCGACCACCACGGAGCGTGTTCCCGCGGCCGACAGCAGCCTCCCGATGGGAATGCTCACGGTCGCGCCGCGTGCCACGTCGGCGTCGAAGCCGGTTCCGGCAACCCCTTGGCGCCCGACACGTGCTGAGAGGTAGTAGTCCTCGCTGGCGCTTGTGACCGGATACGGCGCGCGGAAGCTGAGCTCGCCCGCGGTGACGAGGCGGCCGTGGATCTGGAGATGGACGTGGAACGACTCGTGGACGACTGGCAGCGGCGCGGCGGGCGGCGGCGGGTATTCGGAGAGGCCGCACGGGCGCGAATGTTCTTTGCCGGTGACCCTGCACAGCTTGCCGTCATAGCGGTAGGTGATGGCGCTCAACGCGCCGTTGGGGTCTGCGGGGCCGCTGTATGGGAACGGCAGGTCGCTGCCGTCGGTCTCGCTGACGCCGCCAAGTGGCCTGCCGCTGGTGTATCGCTGCACGATCAGGTACGCGCCGAGTCCGCGCAGTACCGACTGCGTGTGCGTAGCGGACCCCGAGCGATAGGTGATGCTGACGGCGTGCTTGCCAAGCAGCCCGAAGGAGATCTCGCGACGACCGGCGGCCACGCCCTGCCCTCGCGGAGGGTTGCTCGCCGCGCTGGCCTCGAGCCCGACGCTGTCGCCCGCGTAGATTTCGTCCGGCGCAGCGCAGTTCTCGAAGCTCCATCCCGCAGCGCCGCTGACGACATCCGGCAGCGCGTCCGCTGGCAGCGGATGGAACAGCCCGTCGTCGTGGAACGCGCCGTCGATGCCGAGCTGCCCGAGCTGCCCGTTCTCGACGCGGCCGATCTGCACGCAGATGAGCCCGCGCGTCGTATGCACGAGGCGCATGCCCCATGGCAGGCCGCCGGCGGGGTCTGCTGCTCGCAGCGGCAGCAGGCGCGTGCCGCCGAGCACCGGGACTCCCTCGCCAGCGCTCGCGCTCGGTTTCGTGGCGCGCACCGGCGCGCCGGTCAGGATCACGCCGGTGGCGGCAAGCGCGATCGCGGTGGTGGTGGACGCCAGCGCCAGCGCGACCAGCGCGACGCGCAGCCGCGAGCCGAGCAGCCGCGGCGCGTGCTCGTAGCCGGCGACGACGGCCGCTCGCAGTCTCCAAGCCCGGCTGCGACGCCGACGTCCGGCAGTGACCAGCGCCTCTCCGAGCCTGTCGATCGCGTCCATCTCTAAGCCTCCTTGATTCCGGTGTGCAGCTCTGTACGCAGCTCCGCCAAGCCGCGGCTGACGCGCTTGCGCACGACCGCCTCGGAGCACTGCAAACGGCGCGCGAGCTCGTCGTATCGAGCTTCGTCGAGCACACGGCCCTTGATCGCCACGCGCTGCTCGCGCGAGAGCCGCTCGAGCGCGAGCAGCGCGGAGTCGCCCTCCGCGGCGGCAGCGCGCTGTTCGACGCGCTCGATGTCCTCGTCGCTGAGCTCGAGCGGCTCGATGCCCAGGCGCCGGCGCGCGCGGTCCTCGACGCGGCCGCGGCGGATCGAGTCGACCAGCTTGCGGTGGGCGATCGTGAACAGCCACGCGAGCGCGGAGCTGTCGCGGCGCGGGCGGTAGCGGGGAAGCGCTGCTAGCGCCGCCGCGAACGTCTCCGCCGTCAGGTCCGCGGCGAGCTCGCGATCGCGTGTGCGCCGCAGGAAGAAGGCGAGCACGGCGTCCACGCGTCGGCTGTAGAAGATCCCGAACGCCTCCATGTCATGCCTGCCCGCCACGAGCAGCTGCTCATCGTCGCGATCGTCATCGGCGTCCACGATCACTACATCGTGGACGCAAGCGATTTGTGACTGCTGGTCCGAGTCGAACATGCGCCCCCGCCGCGCGGGACGCCGCCGAGAGCAACAAGCGTCGTCACGGCTGTGACCGTCAGAGCGTCTCGATTGTCGCCACGCAGCGCTCGGCAGCGTGGCCGTCGCCATATAGCGGAGGGCGCTCGAGCGGCGGTTGGCGCGCGAGCGCCGCGAGCGCCGCATCTGCATCGAGATCGACGAGCGTGTTCCAGCCGGCCTCGACGGTCTCGACCCACTCTGTGTTGGCGCGCAGCGTCACGCACGGTATGCCTGCGAGGTATGCCTCCTTCTGCACGCCGCCGGAATCGGTGAGCACGGCGCGCGCATGGCACAGCAGCGCGCTGAACTCGACGTAGCCGAGCGGCTCGCTCAACGTCACCGCCTGGTTGGCCTGCAGCTCGGCGAGCAGCCCCGCCTCATGCAGGCGCGCGCGGGTGCGCGGATGCACGGGGAACAGCACCGGTGCGGGCATCGCGCCGATCAGCTCCACGAGCGCGCGCAGGCGTGTGCGATCGTCGACGTTGCCGGCGCGGTGGGCCGTGAGCAGCAGGTAGGCGCCTGGCTCGAGCCCATGTGCGGCTGCGGCCTGCCTGTTGGCGAGCGCAGCAGGCTGCCAGCGCATCGCGACGTCGACCATCACGTCGCCGACCATCACGACGCGTGCTGTCAGCGACTCCGCGCTGAGGTTCTCGACGCCGAGCTGCGACGAGCACAGCAGCAGCGTGGCGAGGTGGTCGACGAGCACGCGGTTGAGCTCCTCGGGCATCGAGCGGTCGAACGAGCGCATGCCGGCCTCCACGTGCACCACCGGGATTTGTGCCTGTCCCGCTGCGAGCGCGCCGGCGAGCGTTGAGTTCGTGTCGCCGTAGACCAGCACCGCGTCGGGGCGCTCCTGCTCGAGCAGCGGCTCGAGCGCGGCGAGCATGCGCGCGGTCTGCGAGCTGTTAGAGCCGCCGCCGATCGCGAGCTCCCGCTCAGGGCGCTCGAGCCCGAGCTCTGTGAAGAACACTCGCGAGAGCGAGTCGTCGTAGTGCTGGCCAGTGTGCACGAGAATCTCCTCATGGCGCTGGCGCAGCGGGCCTGAGACGGCGGCCGCCTTGATGAACTGCGGCCTGTTGCCGACGACCGTGACGATCCGCACGCGTCGTAGCCTATTGGCTACGTCGCAGATACCGGCTCGCATGCGGGTGTATGGTTGGCGGCGTGAGCTCGGTGCGGGACAAGGTGGTGCTGATCACCGGCGGGGCACGCGGCGTGGGCGCCGCAACCGCCACGCAGCTGGTCGCCCGCGGCGCGAAAGTCGTGCTGGTCGACCTCGACGCCCACCCGCTGCGCGAGCTCGTGGAGCGCTTGGGCGAGAGCAACGCGACGTCGCTGATCGGCGACGTCACCGAGCTCGCTGACATGGAGGCGGCCGTCGCCCATGGCGTCGAGCGCTTCGGCAGCATCGACGTGGTCGTCGCAAACGCGGGAATTGCCAGCTATGGATCCGTCGGCGCGGTCGACCCGGCGATCTTCCGTCGCGTGATCGACATCAACATCACCGGCGTGTTCCACACCGTGCGCGCTGCGCTGCGCGAGATCGAGCGCCGGCGCGGCTACATCCTCGTCGTCTCATCGGAGGCCGCATACGCGGCGGCGCCGGGACTCGCTGCGTACAACGCGAGCAAGGCGGGGGTCGAGCATTTCGCCAACGCGCTGCGCTTGGAGCTCGGCTACAAGGGCGTCGCGGTGGGCAGTGCGCACATGTCCTGGATCGACACGCCGATGGTGCAGGACGCCAAGCAGGATCTGGCCTCGTTTCGCGAGATGCTCGACTCGCTGCCAGGGCCGCTGGGCGCGACGACCTCGGTACAGGAGTGCGCTGAGGCATTTGTAAGCGGTATCGAAAAGCGAGCCAACCGGGTCAATGTGCCCGGCTGGGTCGGCTTGCTGCGCTGGCTGAAGCCCATTTTGAGCTCGAGGATCGCCGATCTGCAAGCCAGGCGCGATGCCAAGCGGGTCGTGCCGCTGATGGATGAAGAGGTCGCACGGCTTGGGCGCTCGGCGAGCGCTCGTGTAGTCCCGTCGGCCGGCGCGCACGAGCGGGCCGCTGAGCCTGCGCAAGAGCAGGCCGCTGAGCCTGCGCACGAGCAGGCCGCTGAGCCGTTGCAGTCGTCGCTCTGAGGCGCCGCCGGAGCCTGAGTCGGCAGCCCCCAGCGGCTAACCTGAGAGACGATGATGAACGCGGCCGAGCCGATGACCACCCGTGGTGCCCACTACACGGCGCTGCTCGAGACGATCGAACGCCAAGGCCCGACCAAGCTGCACGCGCGCGAGCGCGAACGCCTGCTCGAAGCCGCCGACGCGCTGCTGTTCGACGAGCCCGACAGCCGCCAGCTGCTGCGATCGGCTGAGGAGCTGATCGAGTCGCTCGAGACCAGCGAGCGCTGGACGGCTGAGAGCTGCGACGACCTGCGCGAACACCTCTACGGCTGCGATGCCGCGGCCGGCATCGCCTGAGCGCCGGAAGCTCCGGCTGAGGGGGGAGTGGAAGCCCCAGGCTTAAGGCGCGGAGTCCTTGCGCTGGCGTGCCTCGTCGCGCTCACGCGCGCGCTCTGCCCGCGCCTGCCATCCCCGGCGCCGGAGGCGCCACTGGTTGCTGGTCACGCCGCGGCGATGCGGCTCGAGCTTGTGCGCTCGCGACATCACGAACGCTAGCCCTGCCAGCAGGGCTAGCACCAACACGATCAACAAGATCACAACTGAAGTCGAGCTTGAGCTGGCGAGCACGGCGGTGGCAAGCAAGGCGGCGGAGAGCATGCCTTCTTTACTTCCCTTTCATTGGGCGCCGAAACGTCAAAACATCGCTAGCATCAGGGTCGATGGACTGGTTTGGCGGTGCGCTCGAGGATCATGCAGTGCTGCGCGCGCTGTATCCCGCCGCTCAGGATCGCGCTTGGCGCAAGGACATCGGATATCTGGACGAGATGGCGCGAGCGCTGATCGCTGCGAGCCCGATGCTGATGCTCGCGACGACAGCCGCCGACGGGCGCTGCGACGCGAGTCCACGCGGCGGACAGCCGGGCTTCGTGACGGTGCTCGACGACCGGCATCTCGCGATCCCCGACGCCACCGGCAACCGCCGCCTCGACTCGCTCACCAACGTGATCGATAGCGGCCGTGCCGGCCTGCTGTTCGTGATCCCTGGGCGCGCGACAACGCTGCGCGTCAACGGGCGTGCGTGTGTGACCGCCGACCCAGACTGCCTTTCGCGCATAGCCGCGGTCGGCAAGCCGCCGATCACAGCGATCGTTGTGATCGTAGAGGAGGTCTACGCGCACTGCCCGAAGGCGTTCGTGCGCTCGCGCTTGTGGGAGCCTGCGAGCTGGCTCGACGAGCGGCTGCTACCGAGCTCAGCTGAAGTCACGCTTGCCCACCTGCGCGACTCGGAGCTCACGATCGAGGCGATCGAGGTGCGCGAGCAGGACAGCCTCGAGCACCGTCTGGCCTAAGTCGCCGCAGGTCCCGCGCCCCGCGCTTCGGCTTCGCGCGTCGCTGCCTCGAGCTGCTGGTGCACACGCCAATGCCAGCCTTCGCGCAGCGCGACGATCGCCGACGGCGTCTGTTCATCCCATCCTCGATGTAGAACCACAGCAGCGAACAGGGCCTCGACGAGGATGTGCGGATGCTCGCCGACGGCGAGGTTGATCACAGCCAGCAGGTCAGCGGGCTCTGTCAGCTCGTAGAGCTTCTTCGAGCCCGACCTGGCCGGCGTCGAGAATCTCGATCAGGTCGGTTTCGGCGGTCGCTGCGCGAGCGTCCGCGAGCGCGACGAGCGCGCGACGGTCCTCCGGTGAAAGCGTGTCAAGTGCAGCGTCGCGCTGCTCGTCGGACATCGCCGCGAACTCGTATAGGAACTTCAGTAGCCAATCCTCGTGCTCGGCGTCCATCGCGCCGCAGTCTAAGCGCCGGCCGCGACGAGCTTTCGGAGGTGATCGACAGCTTGCGTGCGAGTCCTTTCGTTCGCTGCGGTGCTGACTTCGAGCTCAGGCGAGCGCGGTGGTGAGCTTGGCCCGCTTGACGGCATACATCGCCTGATCGGCATTCACCAGCGCCTGCTCTGCACTCAGGCTTGTTTGATCGATCATCGCGACGCCGACGCTGCCGGAGGGATGGACGACGGTGTCGCCGACGTCGATGCTGCACGCAGCGATCACGCGGGCGAGGCCGTCGGCGACCAGGGCGGTGCCCCGCTCGTCGGCGTGCGGTAGCAGCACCGCGAACTCGTCTCCACCCAGGCGTGCCACCAGGTCGGTTTCTCGCAGGCGCCGGGTGAGCGCGGTGGCGATCGCCTTGAGCGTATCGTCGCCGACCTTGTGGCCGTAGAGGTCGTTGATCGACTTGAACGCGTCGAGGTCGATCATCATCACGGCGGCCTGCTCGCCGTAGCGCTGGCAGCGCGCCACCTGCAGCCGCAAATCGTGCTCGAACAGCCGGCGGTTGCGCAGCCCGGTGAGCGGGTCGTGGTCGGCGAGATGGCGCAGCTGCTCCTCGAGGCGCTTGCGCTCGGAGATGTCCTGCAGCTGCGCGATGTAGTGCAGGGGCTGTGATTCGCCGTCGCGTACGAGTGAGATCGAGAGGATCGCTGACAGAGTCTCACCGGCGGCGTTGAAGTAGCGCTTCTCGATTTGAAACGCGGGGATCGTGCCTGCCAGCAACTGCGCGTAGTGCTCGGCGTCGTTGTCCACGTCCTCGGGATGTGTGATTTCGGCGAAGCGCCGGTCGATTAGCTCCTCGGTGGTGTAGCCGGTGATCTCGCACAGCGCGCGATTGACGAGCGTCCAGCGACGCTCCAGGTCCATCAGCCCGGTACCGATTGGCGCTCGTTCGAACACCTGCTCGAAGTCGCCATCGGAGGGCCGCACCGTTCCGTCGGCCTCTCGGCGTGCGGTCACGTCGAGGATCACGGCTACGCCGCCGGCGATCGCGGCGTGCTCGCCCGTGCGATCCGCGGGTCCGTCCACGCGCAGCGGTCCGACGTCGACCATCAGCGAGCGGTTGTCATCGGCGCTACAGATCTCGCGCGAGCGCGTCTCGCCGGCCAGCGCCGAGCGGCACAGCGGCTCGACCAGCTCCCACAGGCTCTGCGGAAAGGCGTCGCCGACAAACGCTCCCTCGCGGCAGACAGGCGGATGGCTTCCAATCCCGTGGACGAGCGTTTGGCCGGCGGCGAGGATGAAGCGCAGCTCCGCGTCGAAGACGAGCATCCTCGCCCCGGGCAGCTCGTGCAGAGCCGCCACCGTGGCGCTGTCGGCACTCACGGTCACCCGATGTGGGTACGCGCCCGACTCGATCGACATCCTCAGCTATCGGCCGGCGCATCCGGTTACTTGACAGACGCGCGACCGGCGTCCATCTGACATGTTTGACACATTCCGGTTGCTTGCTGGCCTTTCCCGCAGCGGCGTCGTGCGGCTAGGGCTCGCTCAGATGTCGACCTTGAAGCCCACGTCGGCTTCGCTCGCCGGTGTTCCGCCGTTGACGGCCCAGCTCTCCATCGGCGGCTCGTGCAGCACGATCAGAACATCGTTGGGCGGAACGCCCAAGCTGGCGAGTCGCTGGACGATCGCGCCGTACAGTCGCCGTTTTGTCTCTGGTGAGCGTCCAGCGAACATCGTGACTTCGACGAGCGTGTAGCGGTCGCTGTGGAGATCCGGATACGGGATCGTGAACTGGCCCCGGGGGTACTCCGCCAGCCGCACCGATGGATCCTCAGGCGGCGCTTGTAGCGCTTCGCTCAGGGCGCAGCTCACCGCTTCGACCAGCGCCTGCTTCTCCGGCATGGTGAGCCCTTCGAGGATCTCGATGCGTGCGAGTGCCATCAAGCGCTATCGACTTGCTCGAAATGATGCACGCTCGGGAAGGGGTCGTAGAAGTGGTGCAGCGTCGCGCGCCACTGCTGGTAGTCCGCCGAACCGCGAAAACCCTCAGTGTGATCCTCGAGGCGGTCCCATTCGACGAGCAGCAGGTATGTCTCCTGGCGCTCGATGCAGCGTGACAGCGTGAGCGACTGGAAGCCGGCCATTCGGGCAATGATGGTCTTCGCCGCTTCAAAGGCCGTCTCAAACTCGGCCTCACGCCCCGGCTTTACGTTCAAGATCGCATGCTCGAGAATCATCGGCTGATGTTAGCCCGAGCTTCATCACGGCGGCTGGCTTTCGTGAGACCATCATCCAGCCGTGGATCCTGCCTCTCAACTACGAACGGATTTCGCGCAACTGGTTGCGTTCGAGCAACGCGACAGCTTCTGCGATGTGTTGTCCGAGCGCCGATTGGATGGATATCGCGAGCTGCGGGTCTGCTACGCGGGCATCGAGGAGGAGGTCCCCGCGCTTCTGCTCGTGCCCGACGGCGCCGGGCCGTTCCCGGCGGTTCTAGCGCACCACCAGCACAACAGCGAATGGCATTTGGGCAAGAGCGAGGTCGCCGGGCTGGCGGGCGAGCCGCTTCAAGCGTTCGGCCCTGCGCTCGCCCGTGCCGGGCTCGTCGTGCTCGCCCCTGACGCAGTCGGGTTCGAGGACCGCCGCTATACCGGCAATGGCATCGACGAGCGCGAGGACGACTGGCTTCAGTATCTCAATGAGATGACATACCGGCTCGTGTCCGGTGAGCTGCTGGCCACCACGGTGCTCGGCGACGCCGCTTGTGGGCTGTCGGCGCTGCTGGCGGACGAGCGCGTTGACGGCGCGAAGCTCGGCGCTATGGGGCACTCGTATGGAGGCTACGTGACGATCCTGCTCGCCGCGCTGGACGAGCGCGTTAGGTTCGCTTGTGCCAGCGGCAGTGCGTGCAGCTACAAGCGGCGGATGCTCGATCGGTCGGGGATCGAGCTCTCGCAGGCGATCCCGGGGATCACCAACCTGGCCGATGTCGACGGGCTCATCGGACTGATCGCTCCGCGGCCTCTGCTGCTGTTGTCTGCGTCCGAGGATCGCTTCTCGGCTGATGCTCCAGAGCTTGTGCAAGCGGCCATCGCCGCCTGGGAGGCTCGCGGTGCGCGCGAGAAGTTGGAACACGTCCGCTACCAGGGCGGCCACGCACTCACGCCGGAGCGCACCGAGAAGATCGTCAGGTGGGTGACTGAGCAAGTCAACCTGTAGCCGACGCGGCGCTACGCGGCACCGTGCGGCACGACGCACGCGGCCGCGCGAGCTCGCTCCAGGCGCGGCCCAACGGAGGCCAACGGCTCCGCGCCCACGGCTCGGGACCGTGTGCTTGTCTACTTGGCTACGCCGGCGGCGTCGGGCGTCGCGCCCGTACGCATGAGCAAGGTGACGCTGCTCACCAGAACAAAGATCAGGAGGAACAGGAACCCGATGAGGTCGAGGACCAAGCCGAACGAGGCGATGACGCCGCCGAGGCCGAAGCCCTGAAGGAAGAGCATGCTCCCGACGAGGATCGACACCCAGCCGAGCCAGCGCGGTAGAACACCGCTCCTAAGCACAAGTGCGCCTGTTGCGAAAGCGAAGAGACTGCCGAAGACATCGGCCACGCTGTCCAGCGCGAACGTCACCAGGTACAACGTGTAGGACATGCCCCGGTCGTGTTGGGCGCCGTATGACGCGAGCTTTGCTCCGAGCAATCCGGTGATACCGATGTCGCTGACGGCATGGAGGGCGACAAACAGCGCTCCGCCAACCAGCACCAACGAGCCCAGGGCCTGCGTGCGATTGGTGTCTTCCCGCAGCAGCTTGTGCAGCTTGCTGAGGTAGATCACGAACATGGGCGCATACACGACCGACAGGCATGCCGCAACCAACAGTCGGGTTTCGTGGGCGTGAAGACCGTTCGCGATCTTCGCAGCTGAGTCTTCCTGGGACAGGTCGACCCCAACAGAAACGATGATCTCGGCCACCAGTGCGATCACGAACAGAACCCCGGCGGCCCACGCGTAGCGCTCCCATGGACTAGAGCGGCGCGTCATATCGCCGTGCCGTCCTCCCCCTTGCGCGATCTCCACGCTTGGCAGGCTACTCGTGATGTCCTCGCCACGAGATGCCGCCCGCGCAGGTGAAGCGCACGCGAGGCAAACGAGGCACAGATAGCGCCAGCGCCGCTGCCAGGTGGGGGATACTGCGGATGTGCTCGCGGTTCTCGTTCTCATCGATTCGCCCGGAGCCGTGTGATACGGCGCGGGAGAAAGCTCGGATCGTGTTGACTGCGGCCGACGAGGCCCAGCTCGAGAACCCGGCGTATGCTGCTCTGTGCGGGGCTCATGCGCGGTTTGCGCAGGTGCGTGGGCGCGTCCGCCGATATCCGGTTGACGTGGCGCCGTTCCTGGCTTTGCCGTCGTCGCCGTCGCCACAGGACTGGCGGGATGCCGCCGATCTGGTTGCGCCGGGTGCCTACGTGGCAGTGGGGTACAGCGGCGCCGAGCTGCCGGCCGGCTGGCAGGCCGTCAGGGCGTTCGATCTGACGCAGATGCTCGCAGAGCGCGTCACGGGGACCGATTGCTCGGATGCGATCGCGCTTGGCGCCGGCGATGTTCCGGAGATGCTCGAGCTCGTCGCCCAGACCGAGCCGGGGCCGTTTTTGACCAGGACGATCGAGCTCGGCGACTACGTGGGGATCCGCCATGACGGGGCGCTCGTTGCGATGGCCGGCGAGCGGCTGCATCTGGACGGCTGGACCGAGATCAGCGCCGTCTGCACCAGGCCGGACCATCGCGGCCGGGGACTGGCCTCGCGACTGATCGGAGCTCTGATAGCTGGCATCGAGCTTCGCTCGCAACGCGCGTTCCTGCACGTTCTCAGCACCAACACCGGAGCGATCCGGCTCTACGAGGCGCTTGGCTTCCGCATCCGGCAAACCGCGACGCTGACCGTCGTGACGCGCGCGCATGAAGGGGCTCGGACGGATCCGGTACCGAGCGCCGCCGCGTGAGACGCGTGCCTGCCACGACGTGAATCACCGCCGTGCGCCGCACAGCGGTCGCAGACCCGCTTCTCAGCGCCGCTTGCCGCGTGAGGACGTGTTCAGCGCCACGGCGGCGTGAACGAGCGCCTCAAACGCCTGCCCATCGATCTCCTCGCCCTCGTGGAAGTCGATCGCGCGCCTGGTGTTGCCCTCGAGGCTGGAGTTGAACAGGCCGGAGGGGTCAGCCAACGAGGCGCCCTTGGCGAAGGTCACCTTGACGATGCTCTTGTACGTCTCGCCGGTGCAGATCATTCCGGCGTGGGTCCACACCGGAACCCCTCTCCATTTCCACTCCTCGACCACCTCGGGGTCGGCCTGCTTGACGAGAGCTCGTATCCGAGCGAGCGTCTCGCCACGCCAATCGCCGAGCTCCTCGATCCGCGCATCGATCAGCTGAGAGGGAGAGCCCTCTGCTTGCTTCGGGGCGCTCTTGCTCTTTGCCATGGCTCTTTCCTCGCTTCGCTGATGCTCGCGGTCGCTAAGCGGCTGCCGCGACGACTGACGTCGACCAGTCGATCACCGACGTCGGCTTCACCACATGGCGGCTGAGACCGAGCTCGTTGGGCTCGAGCCCGAGTGCAAGCCCGACCAGTTGGGGCAGGTGCAGCACCGGCATGTCCAGCTGGCGACCGACGACGCCGGCGGCGAGCGGCTGCTGCAGGTCGAGGTTCAGGTGGCAGAGGGGACAAGGGGTGACGAGACAGTCGGCGTCGGCGTCGACCGCGTCGCCGAGGTGGCGCCCGGCCTGCTTGAGCGAGGCTTCCTTGTTCATCGTGATGATCGGGAACCCGCAGCACTTGCGCTTGCCTGCGTACTCGATCACGGTGCCGCCAAGCGCGTCGATCACCTGGTCGAGGTAGTGGTCGCGCGGGTGCTCCGCGTCGATGCCCAAGCGCTCGCGCGGGCGCACGATGTAGCAGCCGTAGAAAGGGCCGACCTTGAGGTTCGTGAGCGGGCGCTTGACCAGTGCCCGCAGGTGCTCGAGTCCGATCTCCTCGACCAGCAGCCACAGGAAGTTCTTGTTGGTGAGGCCGGCCTCGTAGGTCAGGCCCTCGCTTGCAAGCGTCGTGTTGACGTGCTCGCGGTACTCCGCGTTGGCATCCAAGCGCTCCTGGCACTCGCTCTGCGCGCCCTGGCAGGTCGAGCAGATGTTCATCATCAGCTCAGCGCCCTCGACTTGCTGCGCAAGCGCGAACGTGCGCGCGTTGAGCGTGTCGGCGAGCTCCTGGTTGTGCTCGGCGATCACGCCCGCGCCGGTGCAGCAGGCTCGATCGAGTTCGACCAGCTCGATGTCGAGCAGCGGCGCGACCTTGGCCATCGATCCGTGCAGCTCGGGGGTGAAGCCGCGGCTCACGCAGCCGGGCCAGTAGGCGATCTTCATGCGTCATCCTCCTGTGGTCCGTTGGCGCCGGGCGGGAAGTCTGTCGGCTCCGCTCCGGATGGAGGCGCTTCCGAGCCGCCGGGCTCGTAGGTGACGCCGGCGGCGACCGGGTCGCTCACCGACGCATCGAGCTGCTCGTCCTCGCCGGTGATGTACAGGTTCAGCTCGTAACGTTCCGGGCGGCTCTCGATCTTCTCGTAGATCGCCTGCACGGCCTTGAGGTCCGCGCTGGGGATCTTGTGGCCGAAGATCGCGATCTTGGGGTTGAACTTACCGCGCATGAGCCCTTTGATCAGGACCGAAATCGAGGACAACAGCTCCTTGCCAGCCGCGGGCGCAAACTTGCCGAACCACGAGTTGCCGCCGTAGGAGCGGGACAGCAGCTCGGCCTCATGCAGCAGGCCGTAGTCTTTGATCAATGTCGTGAACGCCGCCTCGTGGCGCTCGCCGTTGTTCTGGTCGACGATGTGGTGATCGCCGGTGGCGATCCGCCGCAGGCGCATGATCTGGCCCATCGGGTTGACGCCCTTGGGGCACGCCTCGACGCACTTGAAGCAGTGCGTGCAGTCGAAGATGCCCTGCGGGTCTTGCGCGAGGTCGGTCAGCCGCTCGAGCTGCTCGTCGTCGCGCGGGTCGCCGACGAAGCGGTATGCCTTGGCGAGCGCCGCCGGCCCGATGAAGCCGGGGTCGACCTCCATCGCCAGGCAGTCTGAGACGCAGGCGCCGCACTGGATGCAAGCCATCGTCTGCGTGACGTCGACCATCGACTCTTTCGAGACGAGGTACTCGCGCTCGGGCACCGGCTGCTTCGCAAGTAGCCACGGCGTCACGCGCTGGATCTTCTTCCAGTGGACCGCGTCCATGTCCACGATCAGGTCCTTGAGCACGGGCATGTTGCCCATCGGCTCGATCTCGATCACGCCGTCCTTGGCGCCGAGCTTGGCGGCGTCCAGGTGCGTGTGGCAGGCGAGCGCCGGTTCGCCGTTAACGCGGATCCCGCACGAGCCGCAGATCGCCTGGCGGCAGGAGCAGCGCACGCCGATCGAGCCGTCGAAGCGGTCTTTGGCTTGGAGGATGCCCTCGAGCACCGAGCGGTGCGGCTCGAGCTCGATCGTGTGCTCGTCCCAGTAGGGCGCGTCGCCTGACTCCGGGTCGTAGCGACGCAGCTTGAGGGTGAACTGCTCGGGTGGGCGGTCGTGCGCTTCGGGCATCAGTATTTCCTCTCCTCAGGCTGCCACTGGGTGATGGTGACCGGTGAGTAGGTGATTCGAGGCCCACCCACACCGCCCGCGCCGTCCTCGGCGAGCGTGATGTCGATGTGCTTGAGCCACTCAGCGTCGTTGCGCTCGGGGTAGTCGGTGCGGAATTGCGCGCCGCGCGACTCCTTGCGCTCGAGCGCCGCGACCACCGTGGCTTCGGCGCAGTCGACCATGTAGCCGAGCTCGATCGCGCCGAGCACGTCCTGGTTGAAGACCGTGCCGCGGTCGTCGATCCAAGCTCTGGCGGCCTCCTCGCGCAGCCGGCCGATCGTCTCCAGGGCGCTCTGCAGCCCGGCCTCGTCGCGGAACACCGCAGCCGACTTGTTCATCGTCTCGCCGAGTTCGCTCTTGATCTCAGACACGCGCCGCGGGCGGGTGGGGCCTCCATCCCTCGGGCGCGCGATGATCGAGTCGATGCGCGCGGCGTCGGCGAGCAGCTGCGTGTTGACGTCTACCTCCGGCATACCCATGCTGGCGGCGCGCTTGGCGGCGTGTTCGCCCGAACGGCGGCCGAAGATCAGCGTGTCCAGCAGCGAGTTGGCGCCCAGCCGGTTGCCGCCGTGGACCGACACGCAGGCGACCTCGCCTGCCGCGTACAGGCCGTCGATCGGAGTGCGGCCGTCGACGTCGGTCTTGACGCCGCCCATGATGTAGTGCTGGCCGGGACGGATCATGATCGGTTCGCGCGTGATGTCCACGCCGGCGAAGTCCTTGCCGAGGTTGACGATCTCGCGCAACGCCTCGAGCGTGCGCTTGCGCGGCACGACGGTCACGTCGAGGAAGATGCCGGCGCCGTTCGGGCCGACGCCGCGGCCCTCGTTGATCTCGACCTGCTCGGCGCGCGAGACGACGTCGCGCGAGGCGAGCTCCATCTTGTTCGGCGCGGATTTCTCCATGAAGCGTTCGCCGCCCGCGTTCAACAGGTGCGCGCCCTCGCCGCGCGCGCCCTCGGTGATCAGGATGCCGGTCTCGACCAGGCAGGTGGGGTGGTATTGGACCATCTCCATGTCCATCAGCGGCGCGCCCGCGCGGTATGCCATCGCGATCCCGTCGCCGGTCACGATCAGGCCGTTGGTCGTCGGCTTGTACGCCTGTCCAGCGCCGCCGCAGGCGAGGATCACGTTCTTCGCCGTGAACGCCTCCATGCGCCCGCTGCGCACGTCGCGTGCGATCGCCCCGCAGCAGCTGCCGCTCTCGTCGCGCAGCAGCGAGGTCGTAAACCACTCCTCGTAGCGCGCCACCGTCTCGTGATGCTTGAGCAGCTGCTCGTAGAGCACGTGCAGCATCGCCTGGCCGGTGATGTCAGCGACGTAGGCGGTGCGCTTCATCGACGCGCCGCCGAACGCGCGCAGGTCCATCTCGCCCTTGTCGTTGCGGTGGAAGGTCACGCCCATGTGCTCGAGCTCCATGACCTCCGCGGGCGCCTCCGAGCACATCACTTCGATTGCGTCCTGGTCGCCGAGGAAGTCCGAGCCCTTGACTGTGTCGTATGCGTGCGAGCGCCAGTCGTCATCGACGCTAATCGCTGCGTTGATGCCGCCAGCGGCTGCCACCGAGTGCGAGCGCACGGGGTGGACCTTGCTCATGATCGCGACGCTCGCGCCGTCCTGGGCGGCAGCCAGCGCCGCTCTTTGGCCCGCGAGACCGGCCCCGATGATCAAGACGTCGTGTGCTGGCATGGCTCCCTGGGGTCGCTTTTGACGGGGGCAGAGGGGAACTGCGCGTGGGACTCTATAACGGAGCCTCAGGTCGCGGGCCGCGCGGGCTGGGGGCGCAGGGCGTTACGCACCTGCGCGAGCGTGACCACGCCCTGCAGCACACCGTCTGCGTCGACGGCGACCATCGCGCCGAGCCGCCCGAGGCCTTCGGAGCCGAGCAGCGATTCCAGCGGCGCCTCTTCGCCGATGCGAACCGGCATGTCCGGCTCGAGCACGTCCACGACCGGCAGCGCCGGGCGCCCGGCTGCGATCTCGCTGTCGATGCGCTGCTGGCGCACGACGCCGAGGAAGTGGCGAGCGGGGTCGACGACCGCGAACCACGGCCAGCGGTAGCGCAGGAAGAACTGCTCCTGGGCATCCAGCAGCGTGACGTCCGCTGCGATCGTCACGGGCTCGCGGTCCATGATGTCGGCGACGGTGATGCTCTGGATGCGCCGTCCGAGCGCCCCCTGCAACACGGCGGCGCCGGCCGACTGGTACAGGAAGAACGCGAGCACCATTGTGATCAGCCCGAGTGAGGATTCGGAGGTGGCGAACAGCCACACCCCCCACAGGCCGACCGCAACCGCGAGCAGCTGCCCCGAGCGCCCGGCCGCCTGCGTGGCGCGGTTGCGGTCGCCGGTGCGCCACCACACGAGCGCGCGCGCGATGCGCCCGCCGTCGAGCGGGAAGGCGGGGATCACGTTGAACAGGAATAGCGCGGCGTTGATGAAGCCGAGCCATCCGAGCAGCGCGAGCACGGGTGTCGTCTTGATGCCTTCACGCGTGAGCGCTACGTCTGAGATCGTGCCGCTGCGCGCGAGCACGGTGATCGCTCCCAGGCACAGCAGGAAGAGCACGAGCGTCGTCACCAGCCCAGCAGCCGCGATCAGCAGTTCCTCGCCCGCGCTGTGGGGCTCGCGGCGCAGCTGTGAGAGCCCGCCGAAGAACCACAGGTCGATGCCCGTGACGCCGATGCCCATGCGGCGCGCCACGAGCGCGTGTCCCAGCTCGTGCAGCACGATCGAAGCGAAATAGCCGAGCGCGCCGGCGACAGCGATCACATAGGCGGTCGTGCGCGAGCCTGTCATGACTTCGGGGAAGTAATAGTTGGACAGCCAGTAGATGATCAGGAACAGCACCACGAACCAGCTGGCGCTGACACCGACACGGATGCCGAAAACGTTTGCAAGCTGCATGTTCCTGCGCGGACGCATATCTCAATGGTAGGCCCACGTGCAGTTCGGCTCGGCGCTCGTGCCGGTTCGTCCTGCGGCAGGTCTCAAGCTCTGTGCCAGGCCTCGTGCTTTCAGGCGGCCGGGCGCGAGCGGGCGATGATGCCCTCGAAGTCGGTGCCTGCGGGCAGCGTTCCGTACTCGAGTCCGCCGTCGCCGCCGAGGCGCGCGGCGCAGAACGCGTCGGCGACCGCAGCCTGGGGCGCTGCGCACGAGCAGCGATCCCTGCAGGCACAGCGCCATGCTTTCGACCACGCGCCGGGCGCGTTGCTCGAGCGTGGCCGGGTCGGTGAACTGGCGTTCGAGCTTCGCGACGCTCGCGTCGAGCTGGGCGTTTGCGCCCTGTGCTTGCTTGACCTCGTGCAGGAACACCTCGAGCGAGCGCGGTGAGCGCGTCAGCGCGCGCAGCACGTCGAGGCTCATGACGTTGCCCGAGCCCTCCCAGATCGAGGCGAGCGGCGCCTCGCGGTACAGGCGCGGCATGTTTGACTCCTCGACATAGCCGGCGCCGCCCAAGCACTCGAGCGACTCGAACGCATGGTTGGGCGCGCGCTTGCAACTCCAGAACTTGCCCACAGCGGTCGCCAGGCGCTTGAACAGCTGCGCGTCGCTTGAGTCCTCGCCGGCCTCAGCGTCGGCATGCGCCTCGTCGTAGGCACGTGCGAGGCGCATCGCTAGCGCTGTCGTGGCCTCGGACTCCAAGCACAGGTCGGCGAGCACGTTGCGCATCAGCGGCTGGTCGATCAGCGTCTTGCCGAAGGCGCTGCGGTGCGCGGTGTGGTGCAGCGCGCTGACAACGCCTGAGCGCATGCCGGCAGCGGCGCCGATCACGCAGTCCAGGCGCGTGTGGCCGACCATCTCGATGATCGTCGGCACGCCGCGGCCCGGCTCGCCGAGCATCCGCGCCCAGGCGCCGTGCAGCTCGATCTCAGAGGAGGCGTTTGAGTGGTTGCCGAGCTTGTCCTTCAGGCGCTGGATGTGAAACGCGTTGCGCGAGCCGTCGGGCAGGATTCGCGGCAGCAAAAAGCAAGACAGGCCGTCGTCGGTTTGCGCAAGCACGAGGAACAGGTCTGACATCGGCGCTGAGCAAAACCACTTGTGCCCGACAAGCGTGTACTCGCCGCCCGCCTCCCCGCCACCTCCATTTACAGGGCTGGCGACGGTGGTGTTGGCGCGCACGTCAGAGCCGCCCTGCTTCTCGGTCATCGCCATGCCCGCGATCGCAGAGCCCTTCTCCGAGGCTCGGATCAGGCGCGGGTCATAGCTGGTGGCTGTGACCAGCGGCTCCCACTCAGCGGCTAGCTCTGGCTGCGCGCGGAGCGCGGGGACAACGGCAAAGGTCATCGTTATCGGGCAGGCAAAGCCGGCCTCGGCTTGCATCGCGGTCATGTACAGCGCAGCACGCGCGGTGTGCGCAAACGGCTCGTCGCTGGTCCACGGCAGCGAGTGCAGCTCGTGCTCGATGCCCATCTTCATCAGCTGGTGCCACGCGGGGTGGAACTCGACCTCGTCGATGCGGTGCCCGTAGCGGTCGAACGTGCGCAGCACCGGCTTGTTCTCGTTCGCCAGGCGGCCCCATTCCTGTTGCGGGCCGCCCGCCGCGCCGACGAAGCGCCCGAGCTCGGACGCGCGCTCGCTGACCCAGCCGGCGCCCTCGCGCTGCACGGCCTCGACGAGCGGCAGGTTGCTCGCGAACACGTCCACATCCACCAGTGGCGGCGCTTGGTTGAACACCGTATGCGTCTGCCACGGCGCGTCCGCTGTTGCTGCTCTCGACATAGTGCTGGCCATCACATGACAGTCAAGCAGAGAGTAGGCTGCGGCGCGATGTTGAAGCTGGCTTTGAGGCCGCGCGCGGTGCTTGCGAGGAGCGCGATGGCGCTCGTGCTGGTTGCGTGCTCGCTCGCAGCGCCCGGCGCGGCGGCGCGGCCAGCTGTCTCTCGTGCGCATGCCGCGGTCGTGGAAGTGCCTGATTTGACCGCCGAACCGGTGCCCGACCTGAACCCCGAACCGCCGAAGCTGGCCTACCTCACAGAGACTGCCAGCGGGACCGCAAAAGTGTGGGTGGCGGCAGCCAACGGCAGCGACGCGAAGCTGCTCGGCCTGGGGCAGCAGCCGCTGCTCTCGCCAAACGGGCAGTCGGTGGCGGTGGCGTTGTTCGGCACTGCACCGGGTCTCGAGGAACACGGCCCCTCGGTTGGCATCTATCCCTCTTCAGGCACTGCAATCGCCAACTACCTGAGCCTCGAAACCGCCACCGCGACGCCGCTCGCGTGGTCGCCGGACTCGCGTTATCTGGCAGTAGCGCTGCAGTCCAACGCAGTCAAGAACATCGCCGCCGGCTCCGGGCTGGATGTGATCGACACCCAAACTGGAGCCGTCACTACGATCACGCACGGCGAGATCTACGGCGCGAGCTTCGCGCGCGATGGCAGCGACCGGCTGGTGTTCGGTCTGTCGCAGTCGGAATCGCTCGCCGTCGGCGTCAACCTGTACATGAGCGAAGCCAGCGGCGCGGGCCTGCACCCCATCACCAGCGACGGGCGCAGCTTGAATCCTGTTTGGGGACCGACGTACATCGCTTACGACCGCGAGCGCAACCGTCATCTTTCGCCCGAAGACCAGATCTGGCTGGCGACGCCCGCAGGCGTGCGCGTGCGCAAGCTCACACACATCGCCGTCGGCGCGCTCGTGCAGGGCCTCGTGCCGCTCGCGTTCTCAGCCAGCGGCAGCAGGCTGCTGGCTGAGTTCGAGGGCGAGGACACCAGCAACGCGTATGCGGTCAACGCCCTCACCGGCCGGGCACGCGCAGTGACGGTGGGCCACCGGAGCGTCCAAGGGGCGGGCATCTCCAGTGACGGCAGCACGCTGCTCCTCGACGCGGGCTCGTTCGAGCAGGCGTCCTCGAGCGGGCGGATCGTGACGGCCCCGTTCGGCGGCGGTCCCGCGAAGGTACTCGTGGCGCACGGCTCGCAGGGCAGCTGGAACGACTGACGCGCGGGCGTCTCGCCGCCGGGCAACAGCGGCTGACGCGGGCGTCTCGCCGCCGGGCGATAGCATCGGCCGCCCATTCCCTCGGAGGATCGGCAGTCCCGTCGCCCCATCTGGGCGCAGCCCGCCTCCGGCCCAGACATAACAAGGACCCGCCCATGGCCAAGATCAAGGTGAAGAACCCCGTCGTCGAGCTTGACGGCGATGAGATGACACGGATCATCTGGTCGTTCATCAAGGAGCAGCTGATCGTCCCGTACTTGGACATCGAGCTCGAGTACTACGACCTCGGCATCGAGCATCGCGACGAGACCGGCGACCAGATCACGGTACAAGCAGCGGAAGCGATCAAACGCCACGGCGTGGGCGTCAAGTGCGCGACGATCACGCCGGATGAGGCGCGCGTGACGGAGTTTGGCCTCAAAGAGATGTACCGCTCGCCCAACGGCACGATTCGCAACATTCTCGGTGGCGTGATCTTCCGCGAGCCGATCGTGATCGCAAACGTGCCGCGGCTCGTGCCCGGCTGGAGGAAGCCGATCGTGATCGGGCGCCATGCGTTCGGCGACCAGTACCGCGCGAGCGACATGGTCGTGCCCGGCAAGGGCAAGCTCACGCTCGCGTTCACGCCCGTCGACGGCAGCGAGCCGATCGAGCTCGACGTGTACGACTTCCCCGGCGGCGGCATTGCGATGGCGATGTACAACCTCGACGATTCGATCCGCGACTTCGCACGCGCTTCGCTGCGCTATGGCCTGGAGCGCAACTACCCGGTCTACATGTCGACCAAGAACACGATCCTCAAACGCTATGACGGGCGCTTCAAAGACATCTTCGAAGAGGTCTACATCGATGAGTTCAAGAGCGACTTCGAAGCTGCGGGCATCTGTTATGAACACCGCTTGATCGACGACATGGTCGCCTCTGCGCTGAAGTGGGAAGGCGGCTATGTATGGGCGTGCAAGAACTACGACGGCGACGTGCAGTCAGACACCGTCGCGCAAGGCTTCGGCTCGCTGGGGCTGATGACCAGCGTGCTGATGACCGCCGACGGCAGGACCGTGGAGGCGGAGGCCGCGCACGGCACCGTCACGCGCCATTACCGCGCCCACCAGCAGGGCAAGCCCACCTCCACCAACCCGATCGCGTCGATCTTCGCGTGGACCCGCGGGCTGTCAGCGCGCGGGCGCATGGACGAGACGCCCGAGGTCAGCGCCTTCGCTGAGACACTCGAGCGCGTGTGCATACAAACGGTGGAAAGCGGCAAGATGACAAAGGACCTGGCTGTGCTCATCGGTCCCGAGCAGCCGTGGCAAACCACGCAGGAGTTCCTGGCGTCGATCGACGAGAGCCTGCAGGCTGCAACCGCCTGAGTCAACTGCCAGGCGAACGCCGAAAAACTATTTAAATATTTTTATAAAGAGATGAGGAGATGAGTTCGTGAGCAAGCCAGTACGAGTTACCGTCACCGGGGCAGCCGGCCAGATCGGCTACAGCATCGTGTTTCGCATCGCCAGCGGACAGGTGCTCGGCCCCGACCAGCCTGTGGACCTGCGCCTGCTGGAGATCCCGCAGGCGATGGGCGCGCTGGAGGGCGTGGCGATGGAGCTCGTCGACTGCGCTTTCCCGCTGCTCACCGGCCTTGACCTGCACGACGACCCAGGCAACGCGTTCGACGCCACCAACATCGCGCTGCTGGTGGGCTCGCGCCCGCGCACAAAGGGCATGGAGCGCGCTGAGCTGCTTTCAGAGAACGGCAAGATCTTCACGGTGCAGGGCAAGGCGCTCAATGACAACGCCGCTGAGGACCTGAAAGTGCTCGTCGTCGGCAACCCCGCCAACACCAACTGCCTGATCGCGATGAACAACGCTCCAGACATCCCGCGCGATCGCTTCACCGCGATGCTGCGTCTCGACCACAACCGCGCGATCGCGCAGCTCGCCAACAAGCTCGAAGTGCCCGTCACAGAGGTCTCGCAGATGGGCGTCTGGGGCAACCACTCGCCGACCATGTACCCCGACCTTTTCCACGCCAAGGTCGGCGATAAGGTCGCAGCAGACGCGGTCGACGACCAGGAATGGATCGAGCACGACTTCCTGCCCAACGTGGGCAAACGCGGCGCTGCGATCATCGAGGCGCGCGGCGCATCCTCCGCGGCCAGCGCAGCCAGCGCCGCGATCGACCATCTGCATGACTGGGTCGCCGGCACAAACGGCGACTGGGTCTCGATGGGCATCGCCTCCGACGGCTCCTACGACGTCCCCGAGGGCCTGATCAGCGGCTTCCCCTGCACGTGTGAGAACGGCGAGTACAAGATCGTGCAAGGCCTCGAGCTCGACGCGTTCTCGCGCGAGAAGATCGACGCGTCGATCGCCGAGCTGGTCAGCGAGCGCGACACAGTCGAGGGGCAAGGCCTGATCTAGGCCGAGTGCTGCGCGGAAACCGCGCCAGCAAGCAAAGACACTGGAGTGCTGCGCGGAAACCGCGCCAGCAAGCAAAGACACTGAGGGGCGCGGTCATCCTGACCACGCCCCTCATATCAAGTCAACTCAAAGCAACCGCCGCAACTCACGAACCGCCGGAGACGAGAACGAGTCCGGCGACTCACCGAACCGCCGCGAGGGCTTCGAGACTAGCCCTTCGGGTACCAGCCGCGGCCTTTCTTCTCTACCTTGTTTTCCTGCTCCAGCCCAGGCAGCACGCGGTAGAGGTAGTTCTGCTTGATGCCCATCTTGGCGGCCAGCTCGGGGATCGTGATGCCCGGCTGTCCCTGCACGAACGAGCGCGCCTCAGCGGCACGTGTGCCACTGCCTTTGCGCCGTCCCGCGCGCCTTTTTGCTGCCGGTTTGGCGGCTTTGGGTGCTGCTGCTTTCGGGGTCGCAGCTGTTGCTGTCGCCGCTGCTTTCGCGGCTTTTTTGCGGCTGCTGGAGCCGCGCGGACGTCCGGGCCCACGGCGGCGGGTAACGCTTGCGGCCGCCGCTGATGCGGCCGATGTGGCGTCGGATGCAGCCGAGCCAATCACGCCCGCGAGGGCTGCAGCTGCGGCCTCGAGGCGGTTGAACTCGTCCACAAGGGGCCTGAGCTCCTTCAGCCGGCTCGAGATCTCCTGGCGCTTCTCATCAAGGAAGTCGGTCACGATGTTGAGTCCTCTTCACTAGTGTCGATGTGGGTAGTCACATCACTTGGTCGCTTCACCTTACACTAGTTCTGTTTTGTCGCTCGCTCCATGTGTGCACGAAGACGTTCAAGTGTGCGGTTGGCCTCACGCTCGGGCATGCCGCCGACGAGCGCGCGACTGACGAGTGCGCCAACCGGTCCCAACGGTGGGCGGAATTCATTGCGGTAGTCAAAGCACGTTCCCCCGTTCTCGGCGCTGAGGATGTATTCGCTGTGCGCGTGGGATCGTGCCGGGCCGCGGCCCTCCCATACGGCGCGCTTGCCCGGGCTGCACTCGACGAGTGTCCAGTGAACCTCGAGGCTCACCCCCCGCATCTGGATCTGCTGGTCCATCGAGTAGCCCACACGCGGCGCGCCATCGTCGGCGTGCACGAGCTTGCGGTGAATTGTGACCCACTCGCCCAAGCACGAGGGATCCATGACCGTCTTCCATACCTCCTCCGGTGGCGCTGCGATCTGGATCGAGGCTGTCACGAGGCTCATCGTGCCGCCAGTGGCTCGCATCGCTCCCAGTCAGCGAGCGCATGTTCGACAGCTGACTGAAACGAGTGCAAGCGCACGCCCAGCAGCTCCGCCGCATCGTGCTCGGCCGGCAGCAGATCCTCCTGCAGTCCCTCCATCAGCGGCAGTACCAGCTCAGGATCCTCGCCGGCGATTGCAGCCGCCACGCGCGCTGTGACGCCTGTCAGATTCACTCCCAGCTTGACTGTCGGACGGTTGACGAGCATCAGCTCGGCGATGCTCGTGAGCATCTCGCCGTAGGTGAGCACGTCCGGTCCCGCGATCTCCAGTCGCCGCCGCGGCGGCTCAGCGCTCGCGCATGCAGTGAGCATCTCGATCACGTCACGCGCGTCGATCGGCTGCGTGCGCAGCGCCTGCCATGCGGGCAGAGCAAGTACCGGCATCCGCTCGAGCAGGTGCACCAGCAGGCGAAACGAGCGCGAGTGCGCGCCGATCACGATTGACGCGCGCAACGCCAGCGAGTCTGGGACCGCCTCCAGCAGCACGCGCTCCACCTCGGCACGGCTGGCAAGGTGGCGTGAGACGCGGATCTCCGCCGGCCTGTCAGCCGGCGCCTGCGCCGGCATGTGTGGTGTGAGGCCGCCGAGATACACGATCCTGCGCACTCCCGCGCGGGTCGCTGCCACGGCGAAGCTCTCCGCCGCGAGGCGCTCGCGCTCAGGGAACGCGGAGTGCTCGCCCGCAAGGCGCTCCATCGAGTGGATCAAGTAGTAGGAGAGCTCCACGCCGTCGAGCGCCCGCTCGAGGCCGGCGCCCGTGCGCACATCCGCTTGCACCACCTCTACGTCCATCTCCGCCGGCTGGCGTCGCTCGCGCGCCATCGCGGGCGCGAGCGCTGCACGTACCCGTTCGGGGTCGCGGCCCATCGCGCGGAGCGCATGCCCGTCTGCGCACAGCCTGGGTACGAGCAGCGAGCCGACGAACCCGCTTGCGCCGGTGACGAGGATGCGCATCGACTCAGATGATGACGCCGTTGTGGATGACGCAGTTGTGGAGCTCCCGCACGGAACTCTCGGAAAGTGCGGCGTGATTCGCCAGATTGTCACAGGAACGTGACTGAGCGATGGCTATTTCCGGGTAATCGGATTTGTCTGCGATTTGCGGGGTGGGGATGGCTCGTCCCTTGAGTGGCTTGCCGAATGCTGCTTTGATCGCGCCGTCCCGTTCAATCCGATCGCCGCCGGGGGGTATGTGCTGGTGCAGTCAATGCAGGCCAAGCGAACGCCGAAGCGTGCGCCGCACAAGGTTAGCTGTGATGAGTGCTATTTCCGGGTCAACCTCCTGTGCGCGCTCGAGCTGTCTGAGCCCTGCGCGACATTCCGGCCGCACGAGGCGCAGCTCAAACCACCGCAGCAGTTGCGCTTCGTGTTCCGACAAGAGCGCCGCACCCGTGCCGCCTGGGCGTTTCCGTCCGCGCAGGAGCAGGCCGCGCTCCACGCCTAGCGAGGCATATAGACACGCGTGGGCGGGTATATTGGTCGCAGACCTAAAAGCTTTCGGCAGAGGCGGTGGCCACAATGGCAGCAAAGGGCAAACTCAGCAAGGCTGGCGACGCCGCGCGCACGGCGCCACAAACCCAGTACATCCAGCGACTGGTCGAAGATGAAGACCTGCGCACCAACCTGCTTGCGGCGTATGCGGCAGCGCGCAGCGCCTATGGACGCATGAGCAACGGCAAGCCTGCAGCGCAGGCGCTGTTCGAGGACCGCAAGCTGCAACAGGAGCTAGCCAACGCGGCCAACGCATTGCGTCAGGCGGGCAGCTCATTGCGCGAGCCGCCCAAGGCGGTGCGGCGCCGTCGGGGAGCACGACGCTCGCTCACGCTGCTCGCGGTCGGCTCCGTGCTCGCGATCGCGCTTAGCGAGAGCCTGCGCTCGAAGCTGCTCGACATGCTGTTCGGAGCTGAGGAGGAGTTCGACTACAGCCCGACCACCGCTCCTGAGACTCCTGCTCCCGCGGGCGTCCCCAGCTGAGTCCCCGGCGCTTCACGCTGTGCCTGTGAGCATGGATGCTGCCGTTGTCGAGGATCGCGAGGTTCTTCGAGAGCCCGGGCTCCAAGAGCCCGGGCCCGCAGGTGCCCAGGGGCGACGTGCGCTCCCGGTCGCTGACCGGCGAGAAGGCGCGCAGGATCATCGACGCGATGCGCCGCAGCGTCGCGCGGCGGGGAACCGCCGCATCGACGTTCGATCACGTATCGCGCGAGGCCGGTGTATCGCGTGGGCTGCTGCATTACTACTTCGGCACCAAGGAGCAGCTGCTTGCCGAGGCCGTCAGGCGCGACTGCGAGCTGCGCCTCGAGCGCCTCGAGCGCCAGCTCTCGACCGCCAAGACAGCCGACGACTTCATCGACCTGATGGCGCAGAACCTGCAGGACACGATCCGCGAGGACCCTGACTTCGTCACGCTCGTGTTCGAGCTGTTCACCCTGTCGCGTCGCAACGCCGACATCGCGCTCGAGTACGCAGGATTGATGCGCAGCACACGCGAACATGTCGCGGTGATGCTCGCTGCCGCACAGCGCGAAGGCATCGTGTGCCTGCACGCCGAGCCCGAAGCCGTCGCCGAGATCCTGTTCTCCCTCGGGGACGGCCTCGCCCTGCGCATGCTGACTGAGCCGAAGCGCGACTTCAGCGACACGATCCGCGCCGGCATCACATGTGCGCGGGCGTTGCTGACCGATTGACGCACCTATAATCGGCGACCCCATGCCGATATACGAGTACAGACGCCCGGACGGCACCACGTTCGAGATCCAGCAATCCTTCAGTGAAGACGCGCTCACCGTCGATCCCGACACCGGCGTGCCCGTCGAGCGCGTCCTGCATGCGCCCGCCGTTCACTTCAAGGGCAAAGGCTTCTACAACACTGACTACGGCACGCGCAACCGCCAGCGCGAGACCGCTGCCGCCGCTGAGAAGTCCTCCTCGGAGAAGTCCACGAGCGAGAAGTCATCCTCCTCGGAGAAGTCATCCGGCGAGAAGTCCTCGTCGGACGGCTCGTCGTCTTCCTCCTCCTCGTCCGCTTCGGGGGGATCCTCCTCAGGGGACTCAGCCTCTCCGGGCAAGCGCGAGAACGGCGCAGCGAAGTCCGGCGAGTCCAAGCCGGTCGCAGCCAAGAGCTAGACGGGCTCAGAGCCGCTATCTCAGCGCGTTCGCAATCTGGCTGCCCGTGGCTCCGTCTGCCTGCTGGCGCGGCGCGTGTGTCGCGCGCACCGCAGCTTTCTGGCCGCGCCGCCGCGGGCGCCACACGCGCGTGTACTGAGCGGCTGCGTAGGAGCCGAGCACGAGCGCCAGCGCGATCGCCTGGCCGATGAAGGTCTCCCAGTTGTTGAACAGCGAGAACCACGTGCCCATCCAGCCAGGGATGTAGAAGCCGCTGATCGTGGTGGTCCCGATCCACCCCGCAAGCTGCATCTCGTTCACCTCCTCGCCGACCGACACCAGCAGCACGAACAGCAGCATCACCCCGGTGATCACAAGTAGACGCTTGTATGGCAGGCGCTGGTGCAGCGCAAACGTCAGGACGCCCGCAGCTGTGGTGAACAAGCCACCGATCACAACGCCCTCGAGCACGACGCTCGAGCCGTACAGCTCCCTGAGGTTCTGCAGGAAGATCACGACCTCGAAGCACTCGCGGTAGACCGACGTGAACCCCAGCAGCGCGAGTCCGAGCAGCATCCGGCGCTTGTTGACGTCCGGATCCGCCGAGAGCAGGCTGCGCCGGCGCTTGTGGTGGTTCGAGATCCAACCGGTCCAATAAACCTTGTGGAAGAACCAGTTCATCACGATCAGCAGCACGATCAGTGACGGCAGCCCGGTCGCGGCCTGCACGTCGAACTCGCCGCCGTGGAACTGGCCGATGAACCAGACGACCAGGAACCACGTAGCGATGCCCGCCACGATCGCGCCGGCGCCGCCAAAGGCAACCGGACGACGGTACACGCGGTTGGAGCCCAGGAAGCTCGCGGTCACAGCGGCCAGTACGAGGATTGTCTCCAGACCCTCGCGAAGCACCAGGATCGCGCTGTTGACCACCACCGTCGTATGGCTGAGGCGATGGCCGACCGGCAACGCCGTCGGATCCGTCGTGCCACCCCGCGCGTGCCAGCCGAGAATGACTGCGGCGACGGCCACCGCGAGCACAACCGCCGTCCACACGTAAAAGCTCACGCGCTCGTCCAACCTAGTGCGTCCAGCTGCTGCGCGAATCTCGGACAACGAAAGGTCTCTCCGTGGGTGCGATGCTGTCTTTGCGGAAACCCGATCGCCGGATCGGGTATCGGGAGGCGGAGCGTAACACAAATTAGGGTGCCCTAATAAGGGTCGTACGCCACCGCCAGCGCTGGCGAGCGCTTAGCGGCTCCTGCGCTTAGCGGCTCCTGCGCTGGGCGGCTGCCGCGCTGGGCGGCTCTTCGGGCCTCAGCCGCTCATGAACTGCGCGACGTCCGCGCGACGCGCTTCTTCTGAGATCGTCAGGCCTTCTTCGCCGCTGGGCAGCGTCGTCTGACCGGTTGGCTTGAGCACGTGCGTCGGCGGCGTACCGGTGATTGCAAGCGCCGCAAACATGCCCAGCAGTTCTGTGCCGCTCATGTCAGAGATGATCGCTGGCGGTGCGTGCCAGGCGATCCACGGCAGCCGGAAGAAGCTCGACACGGACAGCAACCGGCTCTTCATGTCGGTGAACAGCGCCTGCTGGTGTTCCTCGCGCTGGATGTCTGTCTCGTTCGGCGCGCACAGGTTCTCGCGCGTGCGCGCCAGCGCCAGCGCCTGCTTGCCGTTGATGTGATGCGTGCCGGCGCTCAAGCGCAGCGTGTAGCCGCCGTCAGCGGAGCCGCCGTCGAGCTTGGAGATGATGCAGCCGCCGCTGTATGTGACGCCGCCCATGGCTTCGATCAGCTGCGGGAAGTTTTCGAAGTTGACTTCCACCACATGGTTGATCGGAATGCCCAGCCAGCTCTTGATCACCGACACTGACTCCGCCGGTCCGCCGTACTCGTGAGCGGCGTTGATCTTCTGCAAGCCATGGCCGGGGATTTCGATGACCGTGTCGCGCGGGATCGACAGGCGTGCCGCGTGCCCATCGCCGGTGCGGATCAGCATGATCGTGTCGGAGCGCCCGAAGCCGGTCGTTTCCGCTCCCGGTTCCTTGCTGTCTTTCTGCCGCCGGTCGGAGCCGAGCACGAGGATGTTGTTGACCGACGTGAGCGGGTAGCCGGACGGATTGAGCACGCTCGCGACATTCGATGGCAGCGATGTGCGCTCGAAGTGCGAGCTGATCAAGAACAGCACCAGCGACAGCACGATCCAGCTGAACGCGAGCCCAATCAAGCTCAGCAGAATGCGCTTCGGCGTCGCCCAGCGCCGCCAGCGCGCCGCGCCGCCTGGACGCGCGCCGCCCAGGCGTCTACCCGCGCGTCCGCCGCCCGCCCGCCCGCCGCCTGGCGCCGCTGGACCCGAGCTGCGGCGCCCCGCTCCGGGCGCGGCTGCTGGTCGCTGCGCTACGCGCCCTGGTTGAAGCTGCTCGTCCTCGCGCCGCGGCGATAGCCGCGGGCGGGCGCGGTAGCGGGTGTAGCGTGGAGGCTCTTCGCGGTCGTTGGGCATCGAGGGGACCCTATATTTGCGAGATGACCGCAACAGAGGCGCCGGTCGGGCGGCTGGTCGTATGCCCGACTCCGATCGGCAACCTCGAGGATGTCACGCTGCGCGTGCTGAGCACGCTACGCGACGCAGACGTCATCGCCTGCGAGGACACTCGCCACACCCGCTTGCTGCTCGACCGCCATGGCATCTGCTCGCGCTTGACGAGCCTGCACGAGCACAACGAACGCGCCCGCGCGAGCGAGCTGGTCGAGCGCATACGCGAGGGAGCGGCGGTGGCGCTGGTCTCAGACGCGGGCACGCCGCTGGTGTCCGATCCAGGCTTTGCGCTCGTGCGCGAATGCCTCGCAGCGGGTCTCGCCGTAGAGGTGCTGCCGGGGCCGAGCGCCGTGCTGACCGCGCTCGTCGCCTCAGGGCTGCCCGCCGAGCGCTGGCGCTTCGTCGGGTTCTTGCCGCGCAAGAGCGCCGAGCGCGCGCGCCTGCTCGAGCGCGCCGAAGAGACACTGGTCGCGTTCGAGTCGCCGCGACGCCTGGCCGCGACGCTCGCGCAACTGGCCGAGCGCGAGCCGGAGCGGCCGCTTGCGGTCTGCAGGGAGCTGACCAAGATCCACGAGGAAGTCCGCCGCGGCAGCGCCGGCGAGCTGGCGGAGCACTACCGCGCGAACCCGGCGCGTGGCGAGGTCGTGGTCGTCGTCGGGGGCGCCTCGCGCGGGGAGGGCGCGCGAGCGGCGGCGCTGGCTGCGCTCGAGGAGCTCGTGGACGGCGGTGTGCGCACCCGAACCGCCGCCGCGATCGTCGCGAGACTCACGGGTGTGGGCGCTAACGAGCTGTACAGGGAGCTGACGGGCGCGGCACGCAGCACTACACGATAGGTGCCTATTCGTGTACCATCGTGATGTGGACCAGACGAGCACGCGCTTGAACGTGACCTTGGATCGAGAGCACGCCGCCAAGCTCTCGATGCTCGCCGAGCGCACACACCTCCAAGAGGGGACGCTAGCCCGCTCGCTGCTTTCGAGTGCGCTCGATGACGCTGATCCCGAGCCGCGAACCATCACCGCTTTGCTCGACGGCATCCCGGGCGCGTATGAGCGCGCTCAGCTGGGTTTGAAGCAGGCCGCCGAAGGCAAGACGATCCCCCTGGACGAGCTGTAAGCCGTCGCGGGGGCGGCGAGGTGGCGCGCGTCGAGATGAGCCTGGTGGCGGTCGAGGACCTCGATCGCATGATCGTTACCCACAGCCTGCCTCCGGACACGCTGGCGCGCGTGCAGCGCTCACTGCGCATAGTCGAGCAGTTCCCCTCGGTTGGGCGTCAGCTGGAAGCAGCCTGGAAACCACTCCGATTCATCCTCGGCCCATGGCGTTGGCTCACGCTCGTATACGTGCACGACGAGCAGCCGGACGCGGTCCGCGTGCTGACGATCCAAGACGCTCGCTCCTCCACCTCGGTGACGCAGCTGATCGTCCCCCGATAGCGTGGAAGCAGTCGTGTCCTTCTACGTCACCACTCCCATCTACTACGTCAACGCGGCGCCGCACCTCGGCCATGCGTACACGACGATCGCCGCCGACGTGATGGCTCGCCACCACCGCCAGCGCGGCGAGGACGTGTTCTTCCTGACGGGCACCGACGAGCACGGCGAGCCTGTCGCGGACGCCGCGCATGCGCTCGGCATCGAGCCGCAGGAGCTGGCCGACCGCAACGCAGAGCGCTTCAAGGCGCTCGCGCCGCAGCTGCACGCGAGCAACGACTTCTTCATCCGCACCACCGATCCACAGCACGAAGCGGTCGTGCAGCAGCTGCTCTCGCAGGTGCGCGACAACGGCTATGTCTACGAGGGAACCTACGAGGGGTGGTACTGCCCGCGCTGCGCGGACTTCAAGGCGGAGAACGAAATCGACGAGGACCGCCGTTGCCCGATCCATCACATCGAGCTGACGCGCGAGCAGGAGGAGAACTACTTCTTCAAGCTGTCCGCCTTCCAAGAGCAGCTCGAGGCGCTGTACGCCGAGCGCGAGGATTTCGTGGTTCCGCGCACGCGTTACAACGAGGCGCTGTCGTTCATCCGCTCAGGCCTGCGCGACGTGCCGCTCACACGGCACAAGCTGACGTGGGGCGTGCAGGTGCCGTGGGATCACGAGCACGTCTTCTACGTGTGGTTCGACGCGCTGCTCAACTACTACTCAGCCCTGTCCTACGCGGGCGATCGCGACCGCACCGACGAGTTCTGGCCACCCAGTTACCACCTGATCGGCAAGGACATCCTGCGCTTCCACACGGTCTACTGGCCGGCGTTGCTGATGGCCGCGAAAATCGAGCTCCCTGAGCATGTGTTCGTGCACGGCTTTCTGCTGATGGACGGCGAGAAGATGAGCAAGTCGCTGGGCAACGTGCTCGATCCGTTCGCGGTGATCGAGCGCTACGGCCCGGACGCGCTGCGCTTCTACCTGCTGCGCGATGTGCCGTTCGGCCAGGACGGGTCTGTCTCGACAGCGTCGTTCGAGCTGCGCTACGAAAGCGAGTTGGCCAACGAGCTCGGCAACCTCGCCAGTCGCACGATCGCGATGGTGCATCGCTACCGCGAGGGCATCGCGCCCGCGGCCTCGCTCGACCCGGAGCTCGACGGCGACTTCGCAGGGCTAGCACAACAGGTGGAAGCGATGATCGACCGCGCCGAGCTGACAGCGGCGCTCGATCAGATCTGGCAGCGCGTGCGCCGGCTCAACCGCTACGTCGAGGAGCGCGCGCCGTGGCAGCTGGCCAAGGACGACGCGCGTGCGCATGAGCTCGACAGCGTGCTCGCCACGCTGGTGGTGGGCCTGCGCGTGCTCGCGGTGCTGCTGCATCCGTACATGCCTTCCAGCACCGACAAGCTGCTGGGCGCGCTGGGCAGCGCGGGCCACTCGCTGGCGGGTGCGCGCTGGGAGCCGATGCAGACCCTCGGCGAGCCGATCGGCGTGCTCGAGTCGCTGTTCCCCAAGTCAGCATGAGCTGAGCGCTCAGCCATCCCGAAGATGATCGACTCCCACACGCATCTGCATCTGTGCGAACAGCCTAACTCGGAGCTGGTGGCCGCCGCCGAAGCAGTCAGCGTGACGCGCATGCTGACCGTTGGCATCGATGGACGCTCGTGCCGTGAAGCGCTCGCTGCCGCAGAGGACTTCCCCCAGGTCTACGCAGCCGTTGGCCGCCATCCGAACTCCGCCAAGGGCTTCGACGACGCCGACCTTGCTGAGCTGCGCGCCTTGGCAGCGCACCCGCGCTGCATTGCGATCGGCGAGAGCGGCCTCGACTTCTACCGCGACACCGCCCCGCGAGCAGATCAGCAGCGCGCGTTCGCCGCTCAGATCCAGCTCGCGCGAGAGGCGAGCAAGCCGCTCGTGATTCACTCGCGGGCCGCCGATCGCGAGACGCTCGAGCAGCTCGCAGCCGAAGCCGACGGGGTGCACGTCGTGATGCACTGCTTCTCGATGCCAGGTCAACTGGACGAGTGCGTCGGCCGCGGCTACGCGATCTCGTTTGCGGGCAACGTCACATACAAGAGCGCAACCGCGCTCGCAGACGCGGCGCGGCGCGTGCCCGATGAGAGCCTGCTGCTGGAGACAGACGCTCCGTATCTGACTCCGCAGCTCATACGCAAGGAGCGCAACCAGCCCGCGTTCGTGATGCACACCGCCGCCTTCGTAGCCGAGCTGCGAGGTGTGAGCGTCGAGCAGCTTGGCGCAGCTGTGACGCGCAACGCCGAGCGCGTGTTCGGATGGGCATGAGCGCGGTGGCCGAGGTGCCCCTCGAGCCGAGCGCGCAGCCCGACGGACCGGTCGAGCAGAGCGCGCAGACCGACGGGCCCGTTCAGCCGAGCCTGCGGCGGATGCGCCGCTTCGGCATACGCCCTGACCGCGACCTCGGCCAGAACTTCTTGATCGACTCCAACATCCTTGACGTGATCGGCCGCGCAGCCGCGCTCGGGAGCGACGACGTCGTGCTCGAGGTCGGTGGTGGCCTGGGCGTGCTCTCGGAGTACCTGGCAGCGCGCGCCGTGCACGTGCACGTGGTCGAGATCGACGAGCGCCTGCGCGATGCGCTCGGCGATGCGACCGACTCCCACGCGAACGTCACCGTGCATTGGGCCGACGCGATGACGATCGATCTCGCCGCGTTGGACCCCGCGCCCGAGAAGGTCGTCGCCAACCTGCCATACGGCGTGGCCGCCAGCGTGCTGCTGCGCACCATCGCGGAGCTCCCAGGTGTGCGCACATGGGTCGCGATGGTGCAGCGCGAGGTCGGCGAGCGGCTCGCCGCGGGGCCGGTGGGGGGCGGGGGGGCGCCACCCTACAAAGGCGCCTATGGGGTGCCCTCGGTGCTCGCGCAGCTGGCGTGCGAAGTGGAGGTGCTGCGCGGCATCCCGCGCAGCGTGTTCTTCCCGGTGCCCAACGTCGATTCGGTGCTCGTGGGCATGCACAGGCGCAGCGATAGCGCGGGCGCGGCCCCTGAGGCGGTGACGCCGGCGCTGCGCGCGCTGGTGGCGGCAGCGTTCGCCCACCGGCGCAAGACGCTCGCGGGCTCGCTCGGCCTTGCGGGCGCGTCGAGATCGCTCCCGCCCCGCTCGCGCGAGCAGGTGCGCGAGGCGCTGACGCGGCTCGCTCATCCCGCGGACGTGCGCGCTGAGCGCCTGTCGCCCGAGGACTTCCGAGCGCTCGCGCGCCTGCTGGAGCTATGAGCACAGGTCGCGCTCGCGTCGGTAGCGGCCAGGCCGCGCACGTGCCGGGCATCCACCGCGCGATGGCGCCGGCGAAGATCAACCTCGGGCTGTTCCTGGGACCGGCCAGGGCGAGCGACGGCAAGCACGAGCTGGTGAGCGTCATGCAGTCGATCTCGCTTGCGGATGAGGTGACGCTCGAAGCAGCGCCGGCGGGCAGCGATCGCGACGAGGTGCTCTGCCCCGGGGTCTCGACAGCGGACGGCGAGAACCTGGCGGCGAAGGCGCTGCGCGCGTTTCGAGCGAGCACCGGTTGGCGCGCGCCCCCGCTGCGGCTGAGCATCGTCAAGCGGATTCCCCTCGCCGCAGGCCTGGCAGGCGGCTCAGCCGATGCTGCGGCGACGCTGCGCCTGGCCCGGCATGTCTCAGGGCTGGGCGACGAGCGGCTGCTGCTCACGCTCGGCGCACAGCTTGGAGCGGATGTGCCCGCGCAGATATCGCCGGGACGCTGGCTCGCGAGCGGAGCCGGTGAGCAGCTGCATGAGCTGGCGCCGATGCGCACACGCTTCGGCGTGCTCGTGCTGCCACTTGCAATGGCGCTGTCCACCGCGGCGGTGTACGCCGAGGCCGATCGCCTCGAGCTGGCACGCACGCGAGCGGCGCTGCAACAGCGCCGGCAGGAGCTGCGCGCCGCGCTCGAGCGCGGCGCGGCGCTGCCCGCGGCCACCGAGCTGCTGCACAACGACCTGCAGCGCGCCGCCGTGTCGCTGTGCCCGCAGATCGCGGGCGCGCTCGTGCAAGCACGCGACGCGGGCGCCACTCCGGCGCTCGTCAGCGGCTCCGGCCCGACGGTCCTCGGCCTGTTCGCGCGCGCCGGCGGCTCGCCCGACGGCGGCCTCGCGCTGGCGCAGGCGGCGGCGGCGAGCCTCGCCGAGCGCGAGCCGGCGCCGATCTACGCCGCGCCGGTGGACGGCACGTTCGCGCGGGCGGTCACGCTCGGCGTGAGCAAACGACGCCTGCGTGCGTAACAATCCCCGCAGAATCCCATGACCAGGGCGCAAATCAACGAGCTGGTTGCAGCAGGTGCCGGAGTGATCAGCCTTGTGCTGTTCACCGGACTGGTGCTTGTGCCGGTGTGGTCGTCCTACTCGCGGATCTGGGAGCGGCTTGCCGCGACCGTGCTGTCGTTGTACGTGCTGGCGGTGCTCGTCGGTGCCGGGGTGGTCGGCGCGCTCGCTGCCGTCTACCTCTGGGGCTGACTGGCGTGTCAGATCTCGCAGCGCTCGACGCGATCACCGAGGCGGTCGAGTCGGGCGCGGGCCTACCCGAAGTGGTGCGTGCGGCGGCAAAGGCACTGGAGGCGAGCCTCGCGGTCACCGATGCCTGGGGCGCGACGCTGGCTGTCGCCGCGCGCTCGCCTGCGGAGGAGCGCTCGCTGCTCTCGCAAGGCGAGGGCGTGATCAGCTCGCCGCTGCGCGTGGCCGACACGGTCGTGGGAACCCTGCACATGCGCGTCAAGACCGCCCCCAGCGATTCGATGCGCCGGCTGCTGCTGACGATGATCGCATCGGAGGTCGAGCGCGTCAGAGCGCCCGAGCGTGTCTCGGAAACAGCCACCGCCGACTTCCTGCGCGCCGTCCTCAACCGCGAGCTGACCGACGAGGCGGAGCTGCTCGATCGTGCCAAAGAGCTCTCGCTGGCGATCGAGGACGGTGCGAGCATGCTCGTTGCGCGCGCCCACCCGCAGTCGCCGACCGACGAGGGCTGGCGCGGACGCGTTCGCGCGGTCGCGGAGCGGGGCGCGCGCGCGGTCGTCAACCGCTCGATTGCCGCACTCTCAGAACGCGAGGGCATCCCCGGAGCCGAGGTGCTTGTGCTGGTGCCCGGCGGTGAGGAGGCCACAGCGGCGCGCGCGGCCGAAGCGGTGCTGCACGAGATGGAAGCCGCTCTCGCCGGCTACACGTTCGCGCTCGGGCGCAGCCGCGTGACCGCGGAGCCGGCCGAGCTGCCGCGCGCCGCCAGCGAGGCGTTGCTCGCAGCAAACGTCGCCCAAGGCTCGACCGACGGCGCCGCGCTCGCCTTCGACCAGACGGGCGCCTACCGGCTGCTGCTGTCGGCGATGAGCGAGAACCCGAGCGAGCTGCAGCGCTTCTTCGCTGAGACGGTCGAGCCGCTCGTCGCCTACGACGAGCAATACGAGACGGAGCTGGTACGCACGCTCGAGACGTTCCTCGAGGCGGACGGCAACGTCGCAGGGACCGCGCAGCGGCTGTTCACCCACCGCCACACGATCTACTACCGCCTCGAGCGCGTGCGCGAGCTCTCCGGCCTGGACGTCAGCTCCAGCGACGGCCGTGAGAAGCTGAGCCTCGGCCTGAAGTCGATGCGCGTGCTCGGCATCGCCTCGAGCGGTGGTCCCGCCTCCGAGGCTGGCGCTGAAGCCGGGCGCGTGCCGCGGCGCTCCGCCAGGCGAACATAGTCTGGCTGCGGCTTTGCGCGGTCAGCGACGCCGAGCGCCGAACTCGGCCACGTAGATGGCGCCCGGGCCACTCGTGTCGAGCACCGCTGGCAGTGCCGAGCTCGCCGCGACGCCCGCTTCGCGATAGCCGCCACCGAGCATGATTTCGCGATGTGGTGGCGAGGCCATCCATTCCTGCACGATGTGCGCCGGCGTCGCATCGCTACCGGTTCCCCACGCGATGTTCTGCCCCACCGCCAAGCCCGCAGCGTGTGCGCGGTAGTGCGTGACCGTGACAAGCGACATCGGCGTCTGTCCCGATGGGCCGACATCGGCGTAGTAGTCCTTGTGCACCATGCTCCCGACCTGGCTGGCCGCGACATAGCTCAGTTCGCGGTTGGAGCGCAGCGCCTGCAAGCCATGTGCGGTCCGTTCCCTGTTGACCAGGCAGAGCGTCGCCGCGTCCACCGCGCGCCGGTCCGTGGCGGTCGGCCGCAGGTTCGCGTTGCGACACCAAGAATGGCCGGCTGTGGCCGCTCCAGCGGTGTTCGTCGCAAGCGCGCCAACACACGCCAGCAGCGACCCGATCAGCGCCGCTCCCAGCCTGCCCCCACGTCTTGTAGTCGCTCCCCGCAAGTGGGCGAATACTTGCACGCTTGGTCAATGGGCGCGTTGTTGCAGTGCTGACCGGCTCGCACGCAGGTATGGAGGTCGCGTGCGACGATGTAGCGGCGTTGGGGAGTGGGGTAATAGGCAGCCCGGAAGACTTTGGCTCTTCAAGTCCTGGTTCGAGCCCAGGCTCCCCAGTCGGGTTGCCATCCCCAGCCGAGGCTGCGCCAGTATGAGCGCGAACGAGCTTGCGACCCGGAGTAGGCTGCGGCCTCTGGAATAGCATTGTTCGGGTGAGCGCTCCCACGGTTTTGATCCTGGCTGCGGGCCAGGGGACGCGGATGCGCTCGAACACGCCGAAGGTGCTGCACGAGCTGTGCGGTCGCGCGATGGTGCTGTGGCCGGTGCAGGCGGCGCTCGCGGCAGGCGCGGAAAGGGTGGTGGTGGTCGATTCCCCGGCGCGATCGCTCGAGCGGCTGCTGCCGGATGGCGTGGAGCTGGCCGTGCAGGAGCAGCCGAACGGCACGGGCGGCGCGGTGGCGGCGGCGATGGCGATGCTGGGCTCGAGCGGCGATCGCTCGCCGCAGCCGGCATCGCCGGTGGTGGTGTTGAGCGGAGACGTGCCGCTGGTGAGCGCGCAGGCGATCTGCGAGTTGATCGACGTGCACCGCAACAACGGCGCGGCGGCGACGATGGCGACGACGGTGCTCGAGGACCCGACGGGCTATGGGCGGGTGGTGCGCGACTCCGCCGGCGCGGTGCTGCGTGTGGTCGAGACCAAGGAGCAGGGTGACTCGACGCAAGCAGAGCGCGAGATACGCGAGGTCAACACAGGCATTTTCGTGTTCGCCGTGCATGCGCTCAGCACCGCGCTGCCGCGTCTGAGCAGCGACAACGCTCAGGGCGAGCTGTACCTGCCACAGGCGCTCGATCTGCTGAGAGCCGACGGCGCGAGGATCGCGGCGCACCTCGTCGGTGACGAGCGCCTGATGTTGCAGATCAACGACCGTGTTGCGCTCGCGCAGGTGCGCAAGCTCGCGCAGGCGGCGATCCACGAGCAGCACATGCGCGCCGGGGTGACGATCGTCGATCCTGGCGCAACTGTCATTGACGTCGATGTGGAGATCGGACAGGACACTGTGATCGAGCCGTTCAGCACGATCCGCGGCAGCACGAGCATCGGGCGCGGCTGCGTCGTGCGCCACTCCTATCTGATCGACTGCGTGCTCGAGGACGGGGCCGCTGTCGGCCCGTTCGGCTATCTGCGTCCGGGGACCGTGCTGCGCGAGGGCTCGCGGGTCGGGACGTTCGTCGAGGTCAAGAACTCCGACGTCGGCGCCGGCGCGAAAATCCCGCACCTCTCCTACATCGGCGATGCGGACGTCGGCGAGCGCACGAACCTGGGCGCGGCCACGATCACCGCCAATTACGACGGGCGCGCCAAGCATCGGACAACCGTCGGCGCCGGTGTGCGCACCGGCGTGGACACCACGCTAGTGGCCCCGGTAAGCGTTGGCGACGACGCGTACACGGGGGCTGGGTCGGTCATCACCGAGGACGTGCCGGCAGGTGCGCTGGGCATCGCAAGGGCACGCCAGAGCAATGTCGAGGGCTACGCCGCGCGCACCTCCGGCGAGCCCCCGGCGGTGCCTGACGAGGGGGGCGGGGCAGGGGACTCGCAATCACGATGACCGATCCGCGCGCGACGTCTACACTCCGCAGGAGATGAGTGCGATCGACACGCGCACCCAGTACTCGCGGGCCAGTCTCCCGATCGACTACAACAAGCGTCTGATGCTGTTCAGCGGGCGTGCCAACCCGCAACTGGCGATTGACATTGCCGACAAGCTGGGAGTGGATCTGGGGCCGGTCGAGTTGAAGACGTTCTCCGGCGGTGAGGTCTACTGCCGCTACGAGGACTCGATCCGAGGCGCGGACGTGTTCATCGTGCAATCCACCTGCGGCAATCCCGAAACCGGAGTGACGGCGAACGACTCGCTGATGGAGCTGCTGTTCATGATCGACGCGGCCGTTGGCGCGTCGGCCCACAGGGTGATCGCGGTGACCCCCTGGTTCGGCTACTCGCGCCAGGACAAGAAGTCCGCGCCGCGCGAGCCGATCTCGGCGCGTCTGGTAGCGCGCATGCTCGAGTCCGCAGGCGCCGACCGGGTGCTGACGATGGACCTGCACGCAGGCCAGATCCAAGGCTTCTTTCAGAAGCCGGTGGATCACATGACCGCGCTGTTTATGCTCACCCAGTACTTCTCCGACCTCGGCCTGCCCGACCTGGTGGTCGTGGCGCCGGATGCGGGCAGGGTCAAGCTGAACAAGAACTTCGCTTCGAAGATCGGCGCCGAGCTTGCGATTCTCGACAAGGAGCGCCCCGCCCAGCAGGTCGCCGAGATCGGCTATGTGATCGGCGACGTCAAAGGCCGCACCGCGGTGATCGTCGACGACATGATCGATACCGCCGGTACGCTCAAGGCGGCCGCCAAAACGGTGATGGAGGAAGGCGCTGAGCGCGTATACGCAGCGGCCACCCACGCGGTGTTCTCGGGCAACGCGTTCGAGAACCTCGTCGAGTCCGGGCTCGAGCAGATCGTCGTGACCGACACGATCCCAATCGCCACCAGCCGTCCAGCCAACGTGCGCGTGCTGCCGTGCGCCGAGCTGCTCGCTGACTCGATCCGGCGCATCTTCGTCGATGACTCCGTCAGCGAGGTCTTCGGCGGCGAGAACCAGTTGTTCTCGAGTCGACTGCCTGCGCCAATCGCGGTTGCTAGAGTCTGCAATCGCTCATGGCCGACACGACCACAAAGCTCAACGTCAACAGCCGCGAGGCCGCCGGCTCGCGCGCCGTGCGCCGCCTGCGTCGCGGCGGGCGCGTGCCTGGAGTCCTGTACGGCGGTGGCTCCGAGCCGCTCGGCTTCGACGCCGACGAGCGCGAGCTGCGCCACGCGCTCGCAGGCTCAGGCGCGGTTCTGGACCTCAGCGTCGACGGCGCCAAACCTACGCCGGTGGTCCTCAAGGAAGCCCAGCGCCACCCAGTACGCGGCGAGACCATGCATGTGGATCTGCTGCGCGTGAACCTCAACGAGGCGATCCATGCGGTCGTGGCGCTCGAGCTCAGCGGCATCGATGACTCCCCCGGCGTCAAGGAAGGCGGCGTGCTCGAGCAGATCACGCGCGAGCTCAACGTCGAGGCGCTGCCCACAGCGATTCCCGAGTCGATCGTGCACGACGTCAGCGAGATGCAGATTGGCGAGACGACCCTGCTCGACGCGCTTACCGTGCCCGACGGCGTAACGCTGCTCGACGACCTCGAGGAAACAGTCATCGCGACGCTGTCGCCGCCGCGCCTGCAAAGCGAAACAGCCGACGAAATCGAGGCTGAGACGGAACTTGTGGGCGAGAGCGGCGGCGAGGCCGGCGAGGACGCCGGCGAGGGCTCCTCGGGCGAGGAGTAAGCCGCGCTGCGACGCCCGTTCGGCGGAGGCAGCAGCGGTGCAGCGATCGACTGGCTGATCGTCGGACTGGGCAACCCCGGTCGCGAGTACGCAAACACGCGCCACAACATCGGCTTTGCGGTCGCTGACGCGCTCGTCGAGCGCTGGGGCCTGGGAAGAGCCAAGGATCGCTTTCGTGGGCGCATCGCGGAAGGTCGCGTGCGTGCTGGCGCGCCCGGAGCGTCGCTCGGCGGGAGCGGGCCAGCGCTCAGCGAGAGCCGCGCCCGCAGTGCGGCCAAGCCTGCTCCGCGCGTCGCAGTGTTGTGCCCGCAGACCTATATGAACGACGTCGGGCGCTCTGTCGGCCCAGCGCGCGGCGCGCTCAAGCTGCCGCTCGAGCGAGTGCTGGTCGTGCACGACGAGATCGACCTTCCGTTCGGCGATGTGCGCACCCGCCTCGGCGGTGGGCTTGCCGGCCACAACGGGCTGAAGTCACTCAAGCGCGAGCTTGGCGGCGCGGACTTCATGCGCGTGCGCGTCGGCGTCGGGCGCCCCGACTCGACCGACCCCGAGATCGTCTCCGCGTACGTGCTCGGGCGCTTTCGCGAGGACGCGGCCCAGGTCGCAGAGCTGGTCGATCGCGCTGTCGAGCACGCGGAGCGCGTCGTCCTCGGAGAGTCCGCCCCGGGCGTCGTGCCCGGCGCTACGCCTGGCACGGGCGCGCCGCCGGATGGCGAGAGCGGAGCGGTGCGGTGATGGCGAGCGCTACGGGAGCGCTGCGGACGCTGCTGGGGCTCGCTCAAGACGACGAGTCGACGCTGCGCCTCGCGCGCGAGGGCGGTCACGCGTTCGTGTCCTCCTCGCTGCGCGCCTACGTGATCGCGGCGCTGACAGAGATCGACGCGGGCGCGCGGGCGCGCCCGACGCTGGTGGTCGTCGGCGACGACCGCGCGGCACGCGACCTTGCGAGCGACCTCGGCGCATGGCTGGCGCCGCGCCGCGTGCGCTACTACCCCTCCCGAGGCGTCGCATACGAGTCGCACCTGGCGCCGCCCGCACACCTCGTCGGCCTGCGCGTCGCGGCGCTCGACGCGCTGCTTGGCGCAGGCGGCACAGGCGGCGCCGCTCGTGCGGGCTCTGCGGACGGTGACGGCTCGGCGGGCGCCGCTGACACGGAGCAGCCGGTGGTGGTGGTGAGCGCGGTGGCGCTGTCGGAGAAGGTGCCCGACCCGCAGCTGCGCCCGCGCTCGTTCACGCTGCGCGTGGGCGAGCTGCTGGATCTGGACGAGTGCGCCGCGGAGCTGGTCAGCGCCGGCTACGAGCGCACCGATCAGGTCGAGGAGCGCGGGCAGTTCGCGTTGCGCGGCGGGCTGCTGGACGTGTTCCCGGCTACCGAGGAGCGCGCGGTGCGGGTGGACATGTTCGACGTGGAGATCGAGTCGCTGCGCTGGTTCTCGACGTTCACGCAGCGCTCGCTCGGCGAGGCGAGCGAAGTCGAGATCGCGCCTGCGGCGGAGCTCGCGCTCGAGCACCGCGAGCTCGCCGAGATCGCCGCCGCCACAGGCGCCTTCGCTGCGGTCCAAGCCGGAGGCGAGGATCTCGAGGGCGAGCGCCCGGACATCGCGGAGCTGCTGCCGGTCGAGCGCTTTGGCGCGCTGCTGGACCTGGTAGGCGCGGACACGGAGCTGGTGGTCGCCGCCGAGGAGGATCTGGAGCCGGTGCTGCACGACCTGTGGAGCGACGTGTGCGCGGCGTTCGGCGACGAGGACGCGCACCACCTGTATGTAAGCCCCGACAGCATCCGCGCGACGCTCGCCGAGCGCTCGCGCATCTGGCTGTCGGGACTGTCGAACGGACAGGAGATCGAGTTGCGCGCGCAGTCCGCCGACACGGCTGCGCGCTCGCTGGCGGAGGCTGAGCCGGAGCTCGAGAAGCTGGTGCGCTCCGGCTATAGGACCGTTGTGGCGTTTCCCCGTCGCGGTGAGGGCGAGCGCGCCGCATACAACCTGGGGCGCCTCAAAGCGGGCTGGCTCGCGGAGGACGGCGACGTCGGTGCGGGCAGATCCGCCGTCGGCTTCCAGCCGCTGGAGCCGTCGCTGCGCTTCGCCGCGGCGTCGCTGCGCGAGGGCTTCGTCGCGCCGCAGCTGAAGCTCGCCGTGTTCCCCGAGCACCGGCTGCTGCGCCGGCGCAGTGCCCAGCGGGCGGGTAGGACCGCTTCGAGCGCCGGGCGCCATGGCGGCGCCGGCGGCGCGCGCCGCGGCGCGCTGCGCTCGTTCACCGAACTGCGCACAGGCGACATCGTCGTGCACGAGGATCACGGCGTCGCGCGCTTTGCCGGCTTCGAGACGCGCACCGTCGCAGACGTCACGCGCGACTACCTGTACCTGGAATACCAGGGCGATGACCGTGTGTTCGTGCCCACCGACCAGCTCGCGAAGATCTCGCGCTACGTCGGTGCCGGAGCCTCCTCGCATCCGCCGCTGTCCAAGCTCGGAGGCACGCGCTGGGAGACGATGAAGGCGCGCGCGCGTCGTGCCGCGCAGGAGCTCGCGGGGGAGTTGCTCAGCCTCTACGCTGAGCGCAGGCGCCGCAGTGGCCACGCGTTCGGCCCGGACTCCGATTGGCAGCGCGACTTCGAGGAGCGCTTTCCGTTCACCGAGACCCCTGACCAGCGTGACGCGATCGAGCTGGTCAAGTCCGACATGGAAGCGCCGCGGCCGATGGACAGGCTGATCTGCGGCGACGTCGGCTATGGCAAGACCGAGGTCGCGCTGCGTGCAGCGTTCAAGTCAGCGGCAGAGGGCAAGCAGGTGCTGATGCTGGTGCCCACCACGATCCTCGCGCAGCAGCACTACGGCACGTTCGCCGAGCGCCTCGCTGACTACCCGTTCACGCTCGAGCACGTCTCTCGGTTTCGTGCGCCAGCCGAGCAGAAAGCTGCGATAAAGGGCTTTGCGGAGGGGCGCGTGGACATCCTGATCGGCACCCACAGGGTGCTCTCGCGCGACGTGCGCGCCAAGGACCTGGGCCTTTTGATCGTGGATGAGGAGCAGCGCTTCGGCGTCAAGCAGAAGGAGCTGCTGCGCCAGCTGAAGCTGAAGGTCGACGTGATCGCGATGTCCGCCACGCCGATCCCGCGCACGCTGCAGATGTCGCTTGCGGGGCTGCGCGACATCTCGGTGATCGAGACCCCGCCGGAGGGGCGCCGGCCGGTGCGCACGTACGTGGGCGAGTACGAGGAGGAGCTCGTCAAGCGCGCGATCGAGCGCGAGCACGAGCGCGGCGGGCAGGCGTTCTTCATGCACAACCGCGTCGAGTCGATCGACGAGACAGCCGAGCGTCTGCGCGCGCTGTGCCCCGGCGTGCGCTTTGCCGTAGCTCACGGCCAGATGGGCGAGGGCGAGCTGGAGAGCGTGATGATGGACTACCTGCGCGGGGGCGCCGAGGTGCTTGTGTGCACGTCGATCATCGAGTCCGGCATCGACATACCACAAGCGAACACGCTGATCGTGGAGCACGCCGACACCTTTGGGCTCGCGCAGCTCTACCAGATCCGCGGGCGCGTGGGACGCAGCCGCGAGCGCGCCTACGCGTATCTGCTGTACGACTCGGCTGCCGCGCTCACGCCTGAGGCGGCACAGCGCCTGTCGGCGCTGTCGGACTACACGGAGCTCGGCGCGGGCTTTAAGATCGCGATGCGCGACCTGGAGATCCGCGGCGCGGGCAACCTGCTCGGCGACGAGCAGTCCGGGCATGTCGCAGCGCTCGGGTTCGAGTTGTACATGCAGATGCTCGACGAAGCGGTCGCCGCTGCCGAGCCGGAGCTCGAGGGCGAGGCGCTGCCGGAGCCGGTGCGCTTGGACGTCAACGTCGACGCGTACGTCCCGGCCGACTACATCCCCTACGAGCAGGCCAAGATCGAGGTCCACCGCCGCGTGGCCGGCGCGCTCGAGGTGGCTGACGTCGAGCGCCTGCGCGAGGAGCTCGAGGATCGCTTCGGGCCGCTGCCGGAGCCCGTCGAGAACCTGCTCGCGTTGCAGCGCGCGCGCATCAAGTTCGGCCAAGCAGGCGCGCGCACGGTGAGCTTTCGCGGTGACCGCCTCGCGGTGGTGCCGATCGAGCTCGACTCGGTGCGGGCGCGACGGCTGCGCGAGGAGCTGCCGGGCGCGTTGTACGAATCGGGGCGCTCGCAGGTTTCGATCCGCGTTCCAAAGGACGGGGGCGAGCGATTTCCCAGCGTGGTCAAGGCGGCAGACGCGCTGCTCGCGATCGTGCGCGAGGCCGCTTAGGAACCCGTTAGCTGCTGCTTAAGCACAACAGATGAGCTTTCCGCTAGAGTGCCCGCGTCGTGTCCAAGACTCTTCGATCCACCTCGGCGCTAGGCGCCGTTTTGTTTGCCTTGATCGGGATCTCCGCCTGCGGTGGCGGCATACCCGGCGACGCCGTCGTGCAGGTCAACGGCACGGGCATCACCAAAACCGCGTTCGATCACTGGATGAGCGTCGCGTCTGCTTCGAGCGCCACCGGCACGACCGAAAAGCCGGCAGTGCCGGAACCGCCGAACTACACGACCTGCATCGCGCACCTGGCCAAGATCACGCCCAAGCCGGCGAAAGGCCAGAAAGGCACAACCACAGCGCAGCTGAAGAGCGAGTGCGAGACCCAGTACAAATCGCTGCAGAGCGAGGTGCTCGGGTTTTTGATCTCCTCGCAGTGGGTGATCGGCGAAGCGTCCGCCCTGGGCGTGAAGCTGAGCGACGCGGAAGTCAAGAAGGAATTCACGAAAATCAAGTCGACGCAGTTCCCGAAAGCGGCTGAATTCGAAAAATTCCTCGCCACCTCGGGCCAGAGCGTGTCGGACCTGCTGCTGCGCGTGAAGCTCAACCTGCTCTCGCAGAAAATTCAGAAGAAGATCGTCAAACAGAAGAGCACGGTCACCGAGGCGCAGGTTGCGAAGTACTACAGCGAAAACAAGTCGAAGTACGGCACGCCGGAAAAGCGCAACGTGAGGATCGTCCTCACCAAGACCGAAGCAGCGGCCGCGAGCGCCAAGAAGGAAATCGAATCGGGCAAGAGCTTCGCGAGCGTCGCGAGCAAGGACTCGATCGACCCGACGAGCAAGACCGACGGGGGTCTGCTCAAGGAAGTCGTTCCCGGCGAGGAGGAGAAGGCGCTCGACACCGCGATCTTCGGCGCCTCCAAGAACGTGCTCGGCGGCCCGATCAAGACGCCCTTCGGCTACTACATCTACGAAGTCGTGAGCGTCACCGCCGGCAGCCAACAGCCGCTGTCGAAGGTCAAGACGACGATCAAAGCGCAGCTGGTCTCGACCGGCCAGCAGTCGGCGCTGAGCAAGTTCGTGAAAGATTTCAAAAAGAAGTGGATGGCCAAAACGGAATGCCGCTCTGGCTACTCGGTCGCGGATTGCAAGGGCTACAAAGCTCCCAAGAGCAGCGGTACCGCAAAATCCGTCGAATAGCTCGCGTGCCTGAGCCGGCCGGCAGCATCGCGCGAGACGCGGCGATCGAATGAGCGTATGAGTGAGATCGACCGGATCCACGCTCGTCAGATTCTCGACAGCCGAGGCAACCCCACGGTCGAGGTCGAGGTCGAGCTGCGCAGCGGCGCGCACGGACGCGCCGCGGTGCCCTCAGGCGCCTCCACGGGCGAGTTCGAGGCGACAGAGCTGCGCGACGGTGGCGAGGCGTACGGTGGCAAGGGCGTCTCGCGTGCCGTGGCAAACGTCGACGGTGAGATCGCGCAGGCGCTCACTGGCGTGGATGCCGCCGGCCAGGAAGCGCTCGATCAAGCGCTGATCGAGCTCGACGGCACGCCCAACAAGTCGCGCTTGGGCGCAAACGCGATCCTCGGCGTGTCGCTTGCCGCCGCGCATGCGCAGGCCGCCGAGCAAGGTCTTGCGCTGTGGCGCTATCTCGGTGGCGCGGAAGCCAGCCTGCTGCCGGTGCCGATGATGAACGTGCTCAACGGCGGCGCGCACGCGGACAACAAGGTCGACTTCCAAGAGTTCATGATCGTGCCGTGCGGGGCGAGCTCGTTCTCGGAGTGCCTGCGCATGGGCACGGAGGTGTTCCACGCGCTTAAAAGCACGTTGCACAAGCGCGGTCTAGCGACAGCGGTAGGCGACGAGGGCGGCTTTGCACCCGATCTCGGCTCCAACGAGGAGGCGCTGAAGATGCTCGTGGCGGGCATCGAAGCGGCCGGATACCGCCCTGGCGAGGATCTCGCGATCGCGCTGGACCCGGCCGCGAGCGAGCTCTACAAGGACGGCGTCTACGTGCTCGAGCACGAGCGCCGCTCTCTCAGCGCCGCCGAGTTCAGCGACTACTGGAGCGACCTCGTGGCGCGCTATCCGATCGTGTCGCTCGAGGACGGCATGGACGAGCAGGACTGGGACGGCTGGAAGGTGCTCACGGAGCGCTTGGGCGCGCACGTGCAGCTCGTCGGCGATGATGTCTTCGTGACCAACACCGAGCGCCTGCGTCGCGGGATCGAGATGGGCGTGGGCAACTCGATCCTGATCAAGGTCAACCAGATCGGCACGCTCACCGAGACGCTCCAGGCGGTCGCGATGGCCCGTGAGGCCGGCTACACAGCGGTCATGAGCCACCGCTCGGGCGAGACCGAGGACGTGACGATCGCCGACCTCGCGGTCGCCACCGGCTGCGGGCAGATCAAGACCGGCGCGCCCTCGCGCTCAGACCGCGTCGCCAAGTACAACCAGCTGCTGCGCATCGAGGAGCAGCTGGGCGCCAAAGCGAGCTTCGCGGGACGCAGCGCGTTCCGCGGCGCTTAGCGACGCGCGCGGCTGACGGCCTTCGATCACCGGAAGGATCTTCGCTGGTTGCCGCGAATCCGGGTACTCATGTCCGCTGTCTCGGCACGCCGCCCGGGGACGTCACGCTCCGGCGCATCACGTTCGAACGCTACGAGCAGCATCTTCGGCGCGCATGTGCGCTGGGACCGGCTGGGTCGCATGGCGATGCTGTGCGTGCTGGTGGCGCTGCTGTACCTGTACGCAAGCGCCGGCGTGCACATGCTCTCGACGTGGCGCCAGTCGCGCCACGACGGCGCTGCTGTGGCGGCGATGGAACTGGAACACGCCACGCTGGAGCGCCAGCGTGCGGCGCTTACAGGCGCGGGCACCCTGGAAACGGAGGCTCGGCAGCTCGGCATGATGAAGAGCGGCGAGCAGCCGTACCTGATCAGTGGCCTGCCGGACAACTGACCCCGCGCCGCTGCTAGCCTCGGCGCGTGTCGTTCGAGACGGCTATCTACCAGTGGCAACAGGGCGAGCGACGGCTGGCCGCGGCGCCCGCGGAGCGTCAGGCGCTGCTCGGCCGCGTGACCGACGCGCTGGTTGCGCAGCTGCGCCGACGCTTGGGCGGGCGCTTCTCGGCGCAGGAGCTGGTGGACCTCTACGAAGCAGGCGCTGCCTGGTGCTTGCAGGTCGCGATGAAGCTCGCGCCCGAGGATCCGTGGGCATGGGAGGCGGGCGTGGTCGTCGATGCGGCCTTTGCGCGATACCTGCGCGAGGCGTCCGACTACGCAGGTGGCCGCAGGACGCTGACAGAGGCTTAGCGCTGTCGCTCTGCGCCCGGCGAGAGCGCTACGCGAGCTATTCGCTGTCGGTGCCGGCGCGGCGGATGACGATGCGGTCCTCCTCGACCTCGACCTCGACAGGACGATGGCCGGCCCAGTGCTCGGCGTAGACGGGGTTCTCCTGGATGGCGGGGTCGAGCCACAGGCCATAGCCCTCCTCGCCGTGATCGAAGGTGCCCTCGAGCGGACCGGTGTTGCGCGCCCCAGCGCGGCGACCGCGTCCGCCACGACGGCTGCGCCGGCGCGTGCGCGTGGCGCCCGTGTCCTCGGCGTCGTCCTCCTCCGCGTCATCGCCAGACTCGGCGCGCTGCTTCGCGCGCTCGGCCTCAGCCGCAGCGGCCTCCGCTTCAGCCGCCTCGAGCTCGGCGGCGATCAGCGCGTCGTCCTCGGCACGAAGGTCGATCTCCTCGGGGTAGTCGCCGGCGCCGCTGCTGCCCTCGGGGGCCTCGTCGTCGCTGACGAGCTCGTTCTGGCGCTTGAACTGCTCGATGTCGCGAACGGTGACCTCGAGCTGGTGGGCGACCCAGGCGTCGGTTCGGCCCTGTCGCACCCAGGCGCGGATCTGGTTGAGGTGCGGTCGCAGAGATTTCCGGGGCATGAACGGTCCGGGAGACTAGCGCAAGCGCTCGCGCGGCGCGGCGGAGCCAGTTTGCGGCGTAGCCAAACGCCGTCGCCGGCGCGTGCGCGACGCTACACCCGCCCGCTGAGCGGCTGCCGTTGGTCCGGTCGGATGGAGACGTTCGACGAATCGGCACCGCGTTCCCCCGGTGCTACGACTATGCTTGGCGTTCCGGCGGTTTGGGGTTGCGCCGGGTCGCCAAACGGCAACGAGGAAGGTGCACCCAAATGCTGGTTCTGACGCGCAAGTCCAACCAGAGCATCATGATCGGGGACGAGATCGAGGTGTCGGTGCTATCGGTCATGGGCGAGAAGGTGCGCATCGGCATCCAGGCCCCGCAGCGAGTGCCTGTGTTCCGCAAGGAGATCTACCTGGAGATTCACCGCGAAGGCGGTGCAGCGGCGCCGGCGAAGGATGACGCGGCGCCTGCTGAGCACGCGGCTGGAGTCGACGAGTCGCTGCGAGAGCTGGGCGAGGGCAGCTAGCCCAGCCGTCCAGCGGTCAGCAGGCTCGCGGCGACGGACTCAGCCGAGCAGCAGGTACAGGGTGCGGAACATCACGACCGTGACCACGACGGCGGTCAACATGAGCGTCAGCACGAGCAGCGCGAAGCGCACGGACCCGCGCTTGTGACGGCGCTCGAGGTCGCGCTTGAAGGCACGCTGCTCGGTGGTCCGGCGCAGCGAGTCGCGCCGGTGGCGATCGAGCGAGACCTCCTTGACGAAAGCTCGCTCCCACTCGGCGAGGCTCTGGCGCATCTTCATGGCGCTCATGCGGACGGCGCGAGCGCCTTGGCGCGCTCGTACACGGCGACGAAGCGCAGGTAGTTCTCTGCGATCTTGCGCGCGCCAGCGGCGCGCTCGATCTTGCCGTCGACGTAGACCTTGAGCGGGTCCCACCAGATCGAGCGGCCGATGGCGAAGCCGATGTAGCCGTCGACGGGCGCTGCGGCTGCGAGCCACTGGTCGACTTTGGCGTCGTCGGCGCCGCGCCCGAGCACGATGCATTTGACGCCGTCGCGGCCGCTGCTGCGGGCTTGGGCGACGAGCATCTCGCAGTCGGAGCGCTGGTCGACGCCCTCGATCTTCCAGATCGCGACGACGATGCCGGCGTCCTGGATGTCGGCGATCGCGCGGCGCATCAGCTCGGGTCGCAGCTCAGCGTCGTAGCGGTCGCTGTCGCCGCTGACGGACTTCGAGCTGTGCGTCCTCGGCGGGCACGAGCAGCTCGAACAGGAACTTGCGCTCGTGCTGCTTCAGCCAGTCGCTCAGGCGCAGCAGCTTGCCGAGCTGCTCGCGGTTGGCGTCGGCGTCACCGTCGGGGTTGTAGCGGACGAGCACCTTCGTGAAGTCCGGGTCGAATCGCTCGATGTGCTGGCCGAAGTCATCGCCGTACTGGAAGTCGAACATGCTCTGTCCGGAGCGCTCGGCGGGCATCGCGAGCTTCAGCCCGCGCTCGTGCGCCTCGGCAGGCACGGTAGAGCCGAACTGCTCGTCGACGAGCACTCCCGTGACGGAGGGGTCGGCGCCGGCGCCGACGGCCTGCAGCATGCCCTCGAAGATCAGGTGCTTGGCATCGGCGATGATCGCGGTCTGCTCGGAGTCCGGCTCGCCGTCGATCCCGAAGAACTTCTTCTGGAAGGAGCCGCGGTGGTCGAATGCGAGGATGTAGAGCTTCTGTCGGTGTCGGTTCCGGGGTTCATGGGTCTGAGTATTCCAGAGCCGCACGGGCTGGGGTCGACAGGTCCTTAGAATGGGTTGGCGATGACCTCTGGTGCTGATCTGTTCGTGGTGTGCAAGCAGTGCGGGTCGGAGGTCAGCCCGTATGTGACGGAGTGCCCGTACTGCGGCACGCGGCTGCGCAGGCGCGCGCCGAAGCTGCCGCCGGTGAACGCGCCCACGCGCCCAACGCTGCGTGGCCGCGCGCGGTCGCTGCTGACGGGCTCACGCCCGGCGCGTACCGGCGGCCCGGCGCGCCTGCGCACACGCACGCAGCTTCAGCCTGGCCGCTGGGCGGCGGAACGGCCGTACGCGACGATCGTGCTGGTGGCGTTGAGCTGCGTGGCGTGGGTGGTGCAGCGCGCGGAACCTGAGCTGTACCTGCATGCGGCGGTGCTGGGACCGCTGGGCGGCGACTGGTGGAAGCTTTTGACGAACGGCTTCGTGTACGTCGATGGTTGGTATGCGTTCGTGGCGATCCTGGCGGTGGCGATCTTTGGCTGGCTGCTCGAGCGTCGCCATGGTCCGGTGGTGGTACTTGCGCTGTTCCTGGGCGCGAGCGCGATCGGGGCGCTGCTGGCGAGCGCTGTTTACCCGTTCGCGCTGGTGAGCGGCGGCAACGCGGCAGGGCTGGCGCTGCTGGCTGCATGGGCGGCTCCGGAGCTCGAGTTGGCGCGCGCGGGCGTCTATCGCGAAGGCGACCTGCTGGGCGCGGGCGCGCTGGCGGCGCTGCTGCTGGCGCTGCCGTTTGCGCGCCCGGAGGCGAGCTGGCTGGCTGGCGTGGTGGGCGGGCTGCTGGGCCTGGCTGTGGGGCTGGGCATGCGCGGGATGGGCAGCTCGGAAGCGTAGGATGGTGGGCACATGACGATGACCAACGCGGTGGTGCTGATCGAGGCAGAGCGCGATGCGCTTTCGAGCTTGGGCGGCGCGCTGGCGGACATCGATGGCGTGGCGGAGGCGTACTCGGTTACGGGCGAGTGGGACTTCGTGGCGATTGTGCGCGTGCCCGACCATGAGCAGCTGGCGGATGTGGTCACGGGCCAGGTGGGCGGGCTCCCGGGCGTGCTGCGCACGCAGACGATGGTCGCGTTTGCGGCTTTCTCGCGCCACGATCTCGAGTCGCTGTTCTCGATCGGGGAATGATCGCGCGACTGCGATGACGGCGGTGTCGATGAAGCGCGAGTACGGGCCGACGCTCGGGCGGCTGCTTGCGCCGCGCTGGCGTGCGGCATCGCGGCTGCTGCGCGCGGCGGTGATCGCGGCTGCGGCGGCGGTGCTGGGCGTGCTGGTGGCGGCGGGGCTGACGCTCGAGAACGCGCACTTCTCGCATGGGGGCAAGGTGCCGTTCAGCTTCAGCTACCGCGACCTGTACCGTGTGGCGCCTGATCCTGGCGGGTTCGTGAAGGTGCAGAGCCATTGGCTGGATGGCGCGCTGAAGTACTCCTATGCGGTCGATCCTTTGACGCTGCCGGCGTATTCGGGCGAGCTGTCGGGCGAGATACCGCTGTATGCGACGAGCTTCATCCACATGCTGAGCTCGCGTTACCTGCACTTCGAATTGCGCGGTGCCGGCAAGGCAAGGGTCAACAACGTCCTGACGGGTTACCAGGTCCTGTTTACGGCGGATGTGGACGGCGAGCGGATGTACGGTCGAGACGTGATGCTGCTGCCCTCGCGTGCGGGGGTGCGCGACGGCGTGGTGGTGGCGATGCTGACTTCGCCGACAGCCAGCGCGCAGGTCAGCTCGCCGCTTGAAGTCGGCGCGACCGGCGTGCTGCTGCGCCCGCTGAAGACCTTCGCGTTCGGCTAGTTCGGCTAGCGCCCGCGACGGGCGCTACGCGCGATCGTGCGCTCCCAGCGGCGGCTGGCGTGCGAGAGCGTGGGAACGTTGCCGGCGGTTGCTTCGGTGCCGCTCACGCTGGGCTCGACGACGACGACGGGCGGAGCATTTTCCGGCACCGTCGTGGCCGTTTCAGTCGGCGTGGTGTTGGTCGTTGTCGTACTGGTCGTTGTCGTGCTCGTCGTTGTGCTGCCCGTCCCTGTAGTCGGTTCGCTGCTTGGCGGGGGGGTTGTGCTGCCTTCGGGCGCTGCTGGCGTTTCGACCGGGACGGTGGGGGCGCTGGTGGGCGGCGTCACCGGCGCCGGCACGGGAGCGGGGGTGCTTGTCGTGGTTGTGGCGGGCGCTGTTGGTGCGACGGGCACGGCGGTAGCGGAGGCCGGCAGTTCGGTGCTCTGCGTTGTGACCTCACTGACGGGCGGCACTGGGGTGGCCGGCTTGGTGGCGGCTGGCAGCGGGTCGTCGCTGGCGACTGGAGGCGTGGCTAGGGCTGTGGGCGCACTCTTGGCTTTGATGCTCTTGGCGTGACGCAGCTGGCGCTTGGCGACGGCTGCGCCTGCCTGCGGGCTGACGGGGGCGCCGGCACTGACGGGCTGGAGCGCTTGGTGGACGACGACTGGCTCGCCGGTGTAGTGGCTGGCGCTGACTGAAGCGGAGACGAGCGGGTGCGGGTGGTGGTGGCGGTGCACGACGACGGCGTTGCCTGCTGCGACGGCGCCGGCGGTGACGATCGCGGCGGCGGCGAGCCCGACGGCGGCCTTGGTGGCGAGCGCTCCAGCGCCGGCGGTCATGATGCCGCCAGCCATGCTTCCGCCGCCTGCGGCTGCTCCTGCTCCGGCGGTTGCTGTGGCGCCGACGGTGGCTCCAGCGCCACCGGCGACGTGTGCTCCGCCGGCGGACGCGGTCGAGCCGAGCTTGGCGAGCAGTACCTTCTTGAGCAACAGCAGCGGCCCGACAGGCATGATCATGGCGAGCGCATGGTTGTTGTCCTTGAGCTGCTTGCGGAAGAAGGTGCACCGCTCGCAGCTGCGGACGTGCCGGCGCGCGGGCGTGCTGAGCTTGGTCAGCCCCTCGGCGACCTCGCCGAGCTCGAGGCGAACCTCCTCGCAGCTGAGCTTGCGCGCCTCGGCGGCCTCGGCGAGCGAGATGCGCGCGCGCACGAGCAGCGACTTGACGGACGGCACGGTGGTCTCCATCGCGTGTGCGATCTGCTCGTAGGAGAGCGCGTCGATCTCGCGTAGCAGCAGCGCGGTGCGCTGCGTCTCCGGCAGGTGGTGGACGTCGTCGATCAGCTCGCGGAAGCTCTCGCGGCGCATGACCTTATCTCCGGTGGAGATGCCTTGCTCGGCGTAGTGCACGTCCATCGAGTCGACGCCGATGGCGGAGGCGCGACGCAGGTGGTTGAGCGAGCGGTTGCGCGCGATGCGATACAGCCAGGGACGCACGTTGATGTCGCGCTCGTCGGCGAGCACGGCGTTGAAGGCTGCGGCGAACACCTCCTGCAGCACATCCTCGGCGTCCTCGCGCGAGGCGAGCATGTGACGGCAGAACGACAGCAGGCGCGTTTGGTAGCGCGCGCAGAGCACCTCGAACGCGGCGTGCTGGCCTCGACGGGTGAGCGCGATTAGCCGCTCGTCGGACTGCAGGCGCAGCAAGGCAGACGGGCCGCGAAGGCCCGGAATGCTGCTCGGATGTGTGAGAGCGGAAACCTCCATTGAACAGTCCGATCGCTGCTGTCGCTATCAGGGACACGCTAGCAATGCGAAAGTTGCGCCTTTAGAGCTTAGTTGCCCTGATAAAGCAGGCATCAAACGACTGGCAGCGGGCGCCTGAGGAGCGCGGCGAGCGCCCTATGCCGCCGGGTGCCGCCATCCACACGATGAACGCGCGGCATGGGTGGAAAACGCTGGCGGCGCGGGTGGAAAACGCTTGCGGACCTGTGGCGGGCGCCATCGCGGCGGGCGATGCGTTCCATACACTGGCGCGGCCCGGGTGGCGAAATCGGTATACGTAATCGACTTAAAATCGATGGCTTCTTCTGAGAGGCATGTGGGTTCGAATCCCACCCCGGGCACTTCCGCGTGGTGCTTGCTGCGAGGCTGGGCGCCGCGAAATGGGTAGAGTCGCGGGCGATGTCGACGCAGAGTGCGCAGGAGACGGGGACGTTCCATGGCGGGCGCTTGGTTGCGAGGCGCTTGAAGGCACATGGCGTGAGCAAGCTGTTCACGCTGTCGGGCGGCCATTTGTTCTCGATCTACGACGGCTGCCGCGAGGAGGGCATTGAGCTGGTGGACGTGCGCCATGAGTCGACGGCGGCGTTTGCGGCGGAGGGCTGGGCGAAGGTGACGCGCGAAGCGGGGGTGTGCGCGCTGACGGCAGGTCCGGGCGTGACGAATGGGATGAGCGCGATGGCTTCAGCGCAGGCGAACCACTCGCCGATGGTGGTGCTGGGCGGCCGCGCGCCGGCGATGCGCTGGGGGCAGGGCTCGCTGCAGGAGATCGACCATGTGCCGTTTGTGCGGCCGTTGACGCGGCTGGCAGCGACGGCGCAGAGCACGGAGGAGATCCCGGGCTTGGTTGACGATGCGTTTGCAGCGGCGTGCGCGCCGCATGGCGGTGCAGCGTTTGTGGACTTCCCGCTGGACTACGTGTTCATGGAGGCGGCGGAGCAGGAGGGCGAGTACAGCCCGCTGGCTGGCTCATCGGCTGCGGGCGTGCGCGTGACGGGGGCGTCGGGCGATGCGCTGGAGCGGACGGCGGCGCTGCTGGCGGCGGCGGAGCGCCCGGTGATCATGGCGGGCACGGACTTGTACTGGGGGCATGCTGAGGATGCGCTGCTGGAGCTGGCGCACACGCTGCGGATCCCGGTGTTCTTGAACGGCTTGGCGCGCGGCTGCGTGGCGGCAGATGACGAGCTGTTCTTCTCGCGAGCGCGCTCGCAGGCGCTGAAGGGCGCGGATGTGGCGCTCGTGGTGGGCGTGCCGATGGACTTTCGGTTGGGCTTTGGCGCTTCGTTTGGGGAGGAAACGGAGATCGTGGTGATCGATGCGGCTGAACCGGAGCGCGACCATCAGCGGGCGCCGGCGGCGGAGTGCTATGGCTCGATTGCGCAGACGCTGGCGGACCTGCACGCAGGCGCAGGCGCGCAGGCGCTGGCGAGCGAGGACTGGATCGCGCAGCTGCGCGAGGCGGAGAGCGAGCGTCGCGAGGCGGAGCGCGTGGAGCGCGAGGACGCGAGGGCGCCGCTGCATCCGATGCGGCTGTATGCGGAGCTTGCGAGCGTGCTTGACCGCGACGCGATTGTGATTGGCGATGGCGGCGACTTCGTGTCGTATGCGGGACGCGTAGTGGACAGCTATGCAGCCGGGCTGCTGGCTTGACCCGGGACCGTTTGGCTGTTTGGGCACGGGCTGCGGGTATGCGCTGGCGGCGAAGCTTGCGCATCCGGAGCGCCAGGTGGTGCTGCTGGTGGGTGACGGCGCGTTTGGCTTTTCGGGGATGGAGTTCGACACGCTGGCGCGCCATGGCGTGAATGTGGTTGCGGTGATGGGCAACAACGGCATTTGGGCGCTCGAGAAGCACCCTATGGAGTTCCTTTACGGCTACTCGGTGGCGGCCGATCTGCGTCCGGGCACGCGCTATGACCAGCTGGTGCAGGCGCTGGGCGGTTATGGCGAGCTGGTGGAGCGCCCGCAGGATCTGCGCGCGGCGCTGGAGCGCGCGTTCTCTGCGGGCTTGCCGGCGCTTGTGAACGTGCTGACGGACCCGACTGTGGTGTACCCGCGCAAGTCGAACTTGGCTTGAATCTTTAGGGGCACGCCTGGAGGGCGTGCGTGCGGCGTTCGTAGTGAGCTTGCTTGAGCGCGTGAGCGCCGCGTTGCGGCTACAACGCGCTGGTTAGCTGAAGCGCCTACGAGGCGCCCGGCGAGCTGAGCGCGCTACGAGGCACCGGCGAGCTGAAGCGCGCCTCCGTAGAGGATGTCGTGCTCGGAGACTTCGACTTGCTCGAGCTCGAACGCGCGCATGGCTTCCTCGAGCAGGATCATGCCGGCGACGATGGTGGGCGCGCGGTCGGGGTGCAGGCCGACGACTTCGCGGCGTTGCTGTTCGTTCATGTCGGCGAGGCGCGCAAGCAGCAGTTCGACGGTGCTGAGCTGCAGGATGTAGCCGTCCACGCGCGCAGGGTCATAGGGGTCGAGCTCTTGATCGATGGCGGCGGCGGAGGTGGCGGTGCCAGCGACGGCGATTCCGTGCTTGACGGGTGCACGCTCGTGCGGCGGCAGCCCGTCGAGGAAGGTGCGGCGTACGTCGGCTGCGAGCGCTTGCAGCTCGTTGGGGCTGGGAGGGTCGGAGTGGATGTGACGCTCGCTCATGCGCACGACGCCGGCATGCAGCGAGGTATGAAAGCCAGCGCTGCGATTGATGCCAATGACGAACTCGGTTGACCCGCCGCCGATGTCGACGACGACGGTGGGCTCGGTGGCGCTGGCGATAGCGTCGGCGTTGGCACCGTCGCTGGGTTGGGGGGAGCTGGCTGGCTCATTCGGCGGCCCGTCCTGACATGGCGCCGAGGAACGTGAGCTGCGCCTCTTGCTCGCCGCTGAGCACGCGCGCGTCGAGACCGAAGTCGTTGCGCACGCGCTCGGCGAACTCGGCGCCGTTGGAGGCGTCGCGCACGGCGGACGTGAGCACAGCGAGGTTGGCGCTGGCGTTGTGCTGGTCGATCAGCGCGCCGTAATCGGCGAGCGTGCTGAACACGCGCTGCATGGCATCGTCGGCGAGCGCGCCGCTGGCGTCGACGCCATGTCCGAGCCGCGTGACGTTGGAGCGTCGCTCCAGCTCCTTGACGGCTTGGCTATGCGGGTCGACGTCGGCGACGAGCAGGCGCGTGGAGTTGGTTCCGATGTCGACGACAGCGACGCGCATGCTGGGATGCTAGAGGTGCGGCCTGCTGGGGGAGAGCCGGCTCCGGGTCCGGGCGCCGCTCGACGCCACCGCGGGCGATGCAGCGCGACCCTGGCCACTGGCGCGGTTCTTTGCTAGAACATAAGAAGCGACGCGGGGTGGAGCAGTCTGGTAGCTCGTCGGGCTCATAACCCGAAGGTCGCAGGTTCGAATCCTGCCCCCGCTATGACCCCATTAGCGACCATGCCAGCAAGGTCGTCAAGGTCTGAGGTTGTGCTGAAGGCGCTCGATACGAGCGCCTTCAGTCGTATCTCGGGCTTGTTTCGGTCTAGCTCGATGCCGAATTGGAAGGCTTCGTAGACGCTGCGGCGTAGCTCCGGGTCGGCTTTGGCGAGTGGCTTTGAGAGGTCGGGGAGGGAGTCGAGTACGGCGCACGCCTCGTCTAGATCGAGGCCGATCCGCTCGCGTTGCAGGAGGTCGAGTTGTGCGAGTGCCGTCTCGGATTGCTGTCGTTCGCCCTTGAGTGATCGGATGCGCTCGCCCACGAGTACGGGATCGACCCCGGACTCGATGGCGGCGACTTGCCGTTCGATGCGCTGGTCAAGGTCAGCGAGGGTCGCGGTCACTCGCTTGCGCTGGGTTGCGTCTTGATCCATTAGCGCTGGGGTGAGCGCGGCGTGCTGCTCGCGGAACCGTCGGACGCGCTGCGGGCCGAAGATGTCGGTCGCGAAGAACTTGTCGATGATGGGTTCGAGGTTGTCCTCGCGCATGTATTGCCACTTGCCGTGACCGAGGGCTTCGGCGGCGGTGTCTCCGTAGGCGATGCGGTAGCAGCAGGCGTAGTAGGTGATGGTGCTCTCAACCCCTCGGCGCAACACTCCGTGATGTTGAGCTCGAGATGAGGGGGTTGGGGTGGCGAGGAAGCGCAGGGAGTACTCGGTGGCTGAGCGTCGGGAGCTGTGGGAGCGCTGGCGGCGTGGCGAGTCATATGCGGACATTGCGCGGGCGCTGGATCGCGTGCCGGCGACGATCTACTGCACGATCCGCCGCGAGGGCGGGGTCGCTCCGCGTGAGCAGCGGCGCAGTCGTCTGGCGCTGAGCTTCGGCGAGCGGGAGGAGATCTCGCGCGGGATCGCGGCGGGACGATCAGCTCGCAGGATCGCAGCCGCTCTGGGGAGGTCTCCGTCGAGCGTGACGCGGGAGATCGACCGTCACGGCGGCAGGAGCAGCTACCGCGCTGCTGAGGCTGACGAGCGAGCGTGGCAGCACGCGAAACGACCACAGATCTGCAAGCTGGCGCGTGATCGCACGCTGTGCCAGCTGGTCGCCGCGAAGCTGGCGGCGGACTGGTCTCCGGAGCAGATCGCCGGCTGGCTGAAGGTCGAGTTCCCCGCAGATCAGACTATGAGGGTGTCTCACGAGACGATCTATCTGACGTTGTTCATCCAGGCGCGAGGAGCGCTGAAGCGAGAGCTCGTGGCGCACCTGCGACGCCAGCGCTATCTGCGCCGGCCACAGGGCGCGAAGCGAAACCGCGGCCAGGGCCAGATCATCGGTGCTGTCTCGATCCGCGAGCGGCCGGCCGAGGCCGAGGACCGTGCGATCCCGGGTCATTGGGAGGGAGATCTGATCTCCGGTGCGGCTAACAGCTACCTCGCCACGCTGGTCGAGCGCCACTCGCGTTTCGTGATGCTCGTTCCCGTGGCGGGCAAGGACACGCGATCAGTCACCCGCGCTCTGAGCGAACACATCTGCCGGCTGCCCGAGCAGCTGCGCGCATCGCTGACCTGGGACCGCGGAACCGAGATGGCCGACCACGCGAAATTCACCGTCGCGACCGACGTGAGGGTCTATTTCTGTGATCCACAAAGCCCTTGGCAGCGCGGCTCCAACGAGAACACCAACGGCCTGCTGCGCCAATACCTGCCGAAAGGCACCGACCTATCCAAGCTCACCCAACCCCAGCTCGAGGAGATCGCCACCAAGCTCAACTCAAGACCCCGCGAGACCCTCGCCTTCAAGACACCAGCAGATACCCTGGAGGCAGCGTTGCAATGACGGGTTGAGGCCGCAATGCCTTTGCGTTCCTTGCCGTGCATCCGCAGCGGGTTGTGCCCGGTCGCGCAATGCACGATCCCGCGCAGCGCGTAGCTTCGGCGCTGAGTGCTGCGGCGGCGGGTGCCCTCGGTACTTACGCGGTGGGCGTGGTGGCCCTGCACCTTCTGGAATTGCTCGTCGGTGATGATCGCGGGGTGACGGCGATCTGCTTGCACCCACTCCTCTTCGGGGCGGCGCACGAGCGGTCCCTCGCCGAGCTTTGACTGCCGGAAGTCGAGCCGGTTCCAGTAGAGCCGGCCTGTGTAGACGGGGTTTTCAACGATGCAGCGGATGGTGCTCTTTGACCACTTGCCGGCCGTGTTGCGTTTTGAGTCCACGTGTTGCGGTGGCGGTGGGCCGCCGGGCCGGTTGAGGTGGTTCGTGATCTCCTTGAATCCCCAGCCGGCGAGATACCGCTCGAAGATTTCCACGATGACGGGTGCCTGCTCGGGGTCGGGCTCAAGGCGGGTCTTGTGGTCGCCGGATCGGGCACGGCGCGGGTCGGGGTGCGGCTCGCGGTGTAGTCGGTAGCCGTAGGGTGCTCGGCCGCCGTTGCGGTAGCCCTGCCGGGTGTTCTCGGTTTGACCACGGCGTACCTCGCGGCCTAGCTTCTCGACCTCGAACTGGTCAAGCGCCTGAAACATATGGCGCATGAGCCGGCCCTCGGGGCTGGTCTGGTCCCCAGCGGCGACCGAGTAGTAAACCTGCACCCCGGCGCGCGATAGCTCACGCTCGAACGCGAGCGCGTGGAATAGGTCGCGGGCGAGGCGCGAGGTTGAGTAGATGACCACGCTATCGAAGCGCCGCGTGTCCCGGTCGCGTGCCTCGCGGATAAGTTCGCCCCACGCTAGGCGGTCGTCGCGCCGGCCCGTTTCCTGGTCGGTGAAGTCGCAGACGATTCGCCCGCCAAGCTCGACGGTCTTGCGCTCGCATTCGTTGCGCTGGGAGGGGAAAGAGATTGTCGGGTCTTGCTTGTCCTTGGTGGACAGCCGGCCGTACCACGCGAACCGCATCATTGATTGTCTCCTTGCTGGGGGTTGTCCTCGTCCTCGGCGAGCGTGACGAGCGCCCATGTCAGCGCCTCGTCGGTCGCCCACGTGCAGCGGCCGTCCGGCGTGTTCCATCGGCCTTGCTGGTCTTGAGTGAATCGGGCTCGCGTGAGCAGCGCGCGAGCGGCTGACCCGGTAACGGTGGTGGTGATGTAGCTAGTGGTCAAGGTTGGCTCCCTCGGCTTCTCTGGCGGCGCGCGTGATCGGCCAGCAGGTCGAGCAACGCGCGTGTCTGCTCGCGGCGTAGGTGCTCATCGAGTGGACTGCCGGGCTTGGTGTACTCGACGGACACGACGATCGGCGCCCCTTCCAGCGGGTCGCCTGTTGCTGGTTTCCAGCTTGAAGCTGCGCGGTTTCGTGGTGTGTCATCGGGTTTGATCAGAGCAGAACATGGCCGTGATCTCAAGCGCCCGGAAGGCGCCGCCGATCGGGTAGCCGGAGGGCTGTCCCGGCGCGGCTTTCGCGGGGTTTGGGGGGCTGCTTTTCGCGTAGTGCTCATCGCTTTACGCCGCCTTTCTGCTGGCTGTCTGCGTGCCCGTGTCGGGCTTGTGGAACACCAGCACGTCCTCGTGTGTGACTACATGAGTGCGCTCCCCGAGCGCGCGTGCGCGACGCACGTTGAGTAGCTGCCACAGAGACGGGCGCATCACGAGTTCGCTCTCGTGGACCGTCGCTAGCAGTCCGATGATCCGCTGCCAGTAGCGCAGGCCGGTGTCCTGGCAGAGCCGGATCGTCTCGCCGCTGAGGTTGCGAAGTGCGCCATCGGAGCGCATGTCCTTCGTGACGAGCACGAGAAAGCCACCGGGCCGTAGAACGGCGGCGCACGCCGCATACACGTCGGCCATCGAGGAGAGGTAGGCGTCACCGCGAGCGTGCCCGAGGTTGCTCCGGTCAACGCTGTAGTTGCTCGTGTCCTCGCGGCACATCGGCCCTTTGCCGCTGAGCAGGTTCTCGGCGGCTACGTCTGCCACCTGGCAGCCGTAGGGCGGGGAGGTGAGGATCAGTCCGACCTGTCCGTGGAGCGTGGTCGGCTCGCTGGTGGCGAGGAGCTGAGGCAAACGTCGGGCGTCGCCTTCGATGACGTGTGCGGGGTAGCTGGCGCCCTGGTGCTGGGCGTGCTCGACGTTGGCGCGCGCGAGCTTCGCCCACCGGGGCGCCAGCTCCACACCGACCGCTCGGCGATCTGCGTGGACTGCCTCCACGAGTGTCGTGCCGATCCCGCACATGGGGTCAAGGATCAGCTCGCCGGGCTCGCTGTATGCCTCGATCGCCTGGCGCGCGAGCGCGGGCAGCATCTTGGCGGGGTGCCGATTTGACTCGGGGAGGTATCGGCGATGACGCTGCCACTGGCTTGTCGTCTGCGCGCACGCCCACACGGCCAGTGGAAGATCGTTTGAGAGGTACTGCGAGCGCGGTCTTATTCGTACTCGTCGCTGCCTTGCCGGGCAGCCCTGGTCGGGTGGGCGACGAGTTGAGATCGGGACTACCGTTTGAGTCTGCGGGGGCATCTGTGATTCACCTTTCGGGTTTGGGGGGGGTGTTGTCGAGCCAGTCGGTGAAGTGGTCCGGCTGCTCGGCGGGTATGAAGATCGGTGCGAACGGGCCGCGTGCGGCCAGCTCTGCGAGGGTGGTGAATGACGTGGGCACGGTCCCGTAGCGGCCTTGCGATGGGTCGGAGCGGTACAGCGCGATCGTCTTCTGCACGCGCCTTCGCGCCGCCGCCGGGGTTTGGTCGGCGAGCACCACGAGCACCGGGGGAAACGTGCGGTAGTAGGCTCGCCACAGCGGTCCCTCGGGCGTGTCGTTGGCGGGGCTGTAGTGCTTTAGCTGGGCGTAGCGCGCGAGCTTGGCCGCGAGCTGGTCGGGTGGGATCGTCCCTCGGTCAAGCTCGATGAACCTTTGGTGAAGGATCAGCGACTCGTCGGGCGCGGCTTGGAGGTAGGACAGCAGTGCGTCGGCGATCACCAGATGCGTGCCGCTGCGACCACGCCCGGCGGTGTAGGGGTGCGCGATCTCGTGTCGCCACGACAGCGGGCCACAGCCGTCGCCCTCGCGCTCGCGGGCGGCCTTGACGAACGCGATCCCGGTGTCATTGACTGCGATGGTGTGCGCGCGCAATGGCCCTGCCGCCTGCGCAGGGGTTGTGAGCCGGCGCCGGGGCTCGGCGAGTGTGCCGGCCGACTGGATCGTGTCGGCGCCCTGCGCGGTGAGAAACCACAATGCGAGGCCGCGTGGCCCGTGGGCGTACTCGGCGAGGCCGCGCTGCTGTAGCTGGTTGAGGATGAGCTGCGCCCACCGCAGCGACGTGGCCGGCGTGTGCAGCGCGTGGACTTGCCTCGCGGTGAGTACACGGTGCTGGTGCAGGCTCTTCGAGCACGGCCACCGCGACGGCTGGGAGTGCCCCAAGCTCGGAGTCCGTCGTGCTCATTCCGTGTCCTCGGGGTCGGGGAGCTTCGGCAGCGCAGCACGCTCCGGTGTGCTCGCCTTGGCCGTGTCGTTGGCTTTCGTGGCGAGGTGCGCGCGTATGCGTTCGTCGAGGGTGTCGAGCGCCCGGATCGTCTCGGCGGCGTTGGCGCGGCCGGATGCCTGGTCGATCGTGGGCTGTATGTGGGCGACGTGCTCGGGGTGGTGAGCGTCGGCGAATAGCTCGGTGACGGCAAGGTTCTCGAACTGGAACGGGCGGGTTAGCTCGCCGTGATGGGTGGCCTGCGCGATGAACGTGTGGCGCGGCAGGTTGGTGATCGCGCTCGCGGGCGGCTCCGAAGCCCACTCGCGGGTAATCAGTGTGGCGGCGTGCGCGTTCAAGGCCGTGACGATCAGGTGCGAGCGGTTCGTCGTCAGCGCGTTCAGCGTCGCGCTGGTCAGCCGCTCGGGGTTCTGATTCAGCAGCGTCGCGCGGACCCCGTACTTCGCTGTCTGCTCCAAGAGCGCGGCGAGGTTCCCCGACGATGCGCCGTCGTAGGTCTGGACCTCATCGAGCGTGACGTAAAACTCGCGGCGGCGCTCGGGCTGTATGTGGGCGCGTCCCTTCGCGGCGTGCAGGAGATCGAACACCAAGAGGTTTGCCACGAGCCGGTCGCGGGCTCCCCCGGCGCCGGGGCACGCGAGCACGATCCAGCCTTCGTTCATCGCCTTGGCGATGTCGTAGGTGGTGTGCTGGGAGCCGAGCAAAGCGGCGAGCTGTGTGGATGAGCGCAGCCGGTCGATCAGGTTCGTGACTGGCGTGATTGCCTCCTCGGCCATCCGAGGGAACCGCTCGCTGAAAAACTGGCGGCGCGGAACGGAGAGGTACGGCAGGATCGCCTCTAGCCACTCGGGGTTGCCGAGCAGCGTCGGTATCTGAAAGATCGTCGGCTGTAGGTCGGCGGGGAGAACGGTGGACAGCTCGATCAGCGCGGCCGTGGCCTGCGTGGTGAGCGTGAGCGCACGGTTGTTGCGCTCGCCCCACTGGAGCGCTGAGGCAAACGAATCAACGATCGCCTCGACCCGCCGCTCCCTCGCGTCGTCGGTGAGGCCGCGTGCGGCGAGCAGGTTCCAGCCAGGTTGCCCCTCGCGTGAGCGCGCGCCGACAAGGTCAAGCTCCATGATCCGCCGGGCGTGCTCGGGCTCGGTGAGGCAGCTCTTGATCCGCCGTATCGCGTCCTCGTGTGGGTCGAGGAACATGCCGCCATGTCCGGAGCGCACAAGGCTTAGAAACTGCGTGATCGCAAGCTCGGTCTTTCCCCACCGGCTCCTACCGGCGACGTAGCTAAAGAACGTGTCCGTCAAGCGCAGCCCGACGAGCCGTTGTCCCTGCTCGCCGGTCACGCGGCCGAGGGGAAGCACGTCGCGCTGCCTGGTGTACTCGGGCAGATTGCGCGGCGGCGGGTAAACAGCGGCGCCGAGGCGCAGCACGTCGGGCGCCGCGCAGTTGATCGTCGGCGGCTTGAGAAACCCTGCGACCTCGCGGGCGCTTACGACACTTTCACGGGCCGGGCGGAATAGCCCTGTGTCCATGCGCCGGTCAAACCACGAGCGCCGGCCGGGAAGATCGGAGCCAAGGAACGCGACGCCCGCCAGCCGCACGCCGACGACGCGGAAAGAGTTGGCATCCGCCCAAGCGTCGAGGCATCCGAGTAGCGCTTGCAGCCGTTCGGCTGCCATGCCCTTCACCGGGGCATGGCAGCGCACGAGCACCTGTAGGTGAAACAGCGGCTCGTTTTGGAGCACCTTCGCGGCGATCTGCTCACGCTGCGCCCACTGCTCGACAACATCGGCCGCCGGCTGACGCCTGGCCTGGCGCGCACCGCCAGCGAGCACGTCGAGCAGGCCGCCGCCCGTGTATGGAACGGCGGGGTGGTCGCGGCGGGCTTTGCGCAGCAGGGAGCGCCGCAGCCGTCGCCGTGCCCCAGCGGTGCAAGGCAGAAGGTCGACGGCGACCCGCGCTCGCTCACGCTGAGGGTCGAGGCCGGCGAGCGCCCGCGCGAAGCTCTGCAACGGATCGGGGTCGAGGCCGAAATGCGCAAGCGGCTCGCTACTGGACCGGGCAAGGCGCAGCTCGGCGCGCAGCACGCAACCGTCATCCCTCAGCGCTGGCTCCGGGCGGGCACGGCGGACCTGTACCCGGTCGTAGTTGCTCAGCGCCGAGCGGATCGCGGGCAGGGCGCGCTCGGGCACCACCAGCGAGTAGCGCATCGCGCCGTCCTCGGAGCCGTCGAGCAGCACCCGCACGGCGCTCGCGCGGGGATCGAGCCAGCCGCCGACGAGCCGCCGGACACGGGAAAGTTGGGCGGCACAACGGAGTACACCGTCGAGCGTCGGCGAGAAGCTGTCGGGCGCGAGTACCACGAGCCGCACACGCCGGGCAAGCGAACGACGAGTCACGACGACACGACACGTGAGCGCCGCTAGGACGACCACGGCTGTCGGTGCCGCCACATACAGAGTGAGCGATCCGGTGTGCTGGGCTACCCATGCGGGAAGCTCACGGCTACGCCACAGCGCGAGCGCTACCAGCACCCCGACGACAGCCACCAGCGGCCGAGCGTCCTGTGAAGGGCGGTCAGTCACAGACAGTTACCAGTACAGAGAGAGATGTCAGAAAACGCGAAGCCGCGCGATCCCGCGCCAGCAGCCGGAAACCGGGCATCGCCTCACCCGCGAGGGTGAACCTCAGCGCGAAGCGCAGCGCGAACCTCAGCGCGAAGTGCAGCGCGAACCGCAACGCGAACACACACGATCGCCGCCGGGCGCTCACGAGCTCGCGCCCTTCGCGTGCGGCGTGGGTGGCTGCGCGTACCCGTAGACGGGTGCGGCCTCGCCGACGGGATGGCTTGGCTGGAACGGCCCGACGCGGGTTACGTGCGCGGCGTAGTTCCCCTCGATGGCGACGATCTCACCGTTCGGGAGCACTTGCGCGACGATCCCGACATGCGCGCTTTCGCTCGGCCCGGTGCCGTAGAAGATCGCATCGCCTGGCGCTGGCGTCGCGCTCGGCGGTAGCACTCTGCCGCCGTGTTCGCGCGCCCACACATAGAGCGACCCGGAGTATCCGTAGGCGGCTGTCTGGCCGGGCAGCGGCACCCCGGCGTGCTGCCACACCCATGATGCGAATAGTGAGCACCACTCCTCGCACGGCCCGTAGATCGTGCAGTCCGAGCCGGGTGGGTTTTCGCCCTGGCCGACCTGGCTTTCCGCGACCTTGACGATCGCCTGCGAGCTGGCGGCTTCGGGCAGGTACACGCTCGCTTCGCACCCCTCGGTGGAGACGGGCTGCGCAAGTGGCGGGCTGCTCGCGGCAGGTGCTCCGTTGCCGGTGAACCCGTACTGCACCGCGCGGGCCATCACTTCGTCTGCGTAGCTGACGGTGCTGGCGGCGCATGCGCCGTAGTAGTGGCAGGCAGCCTCGTGGTATTTGGTGTAGCTGCCGCCGGTCGGGGGGGCGCCCATGTCTTCGCGCAGGATGCGCGCGGCGGTGTAGATCGCGTCCGCCGGATCGTTGATCGAGAGGGGGTGGCTGGGGTCGGCGTTGACGGCGTAGCGTTCCCACAAGGTCGGGCCGGCGCCGGGGCTGCATTCGCTGCGCCGGACGTAGGCGATCTGCATAGGCCCGGCGCATCCCGAGCTGTTGGTGCCGGCGCACTCGCCGTTGCCGCACTCCTGTGCCCCGATCGATGCGAGAAAGCTCCAGTCGATATCGAACCTGCTCCCGGCCTGCTCATAGAACCTGAGACGTTCGGGCGGGATGCTCTGTACCGCGTAGGCCGATGGTGTCGGGCCGCTCGTGGGGCTGGTGGGCGCGGCGCTCGGCTCACAGCCGGTGAAGCTCGCGCCGAGCACCGCGACCGCGAGGCCGAAGATCGCCACGACCACAAGCCCGGTGGCACCCGTGCCTCCGGCGAGCCAGAGCCACAACCCCGTTCGGGAGCGCCGCCCGCCCATCAGCTCTGCTCCAGCCCTGTGACGAGCAGCCGCCCGGCGTGCGGTGCGAGGGTCAGCCCGAGCGTGTAGTCGATCAGGCCGCCGTCGTTGACAACGGCGCTCACCCCAACCTCGCCGGCCGGCGTCGGGGCGGCGTGAAGTTCAACCACGCGCGGGTGCTCCGAGCGCATCGCGGGCGACACGCGCGGCGGGTGCGCCTCAAGTGCCGTGAGCAGCGCGCCGGTAGCGTCGGCGATCCGGCTGGCGCGAGTGCGACCGCAGGTGTAGGCGAGGTAGCCCGCGAGAAACGCACGGCTCGCGTGCGCCGCGCTCGGCGACAACTTGCCGACCGCCGAAGGTTCGGGCTTGGGTTGGCTCGGCGGGTCGGCGGCCGTGGGCGTCGTCGTCTTGACCGCCGCGCGAGCCGGCGTGCCCGATGCAAGCGGCCGGGTGTTTACGAATCCGAGCGCGGCGGCGACAAGCACGACCGCCGTCAGCACGAGCGCGGTGCGGCGCTCGTGCTCGGCGAGGGGCCGGTCGCGCTGCTGGCGCACCCAAGCGGCCGGGCTCATCGCGTGTGCCCCTGCACGTAGCTGAGCCGACGGCTAACTGCCTCGTTACTCGACGAATCAGGCTCGACGCCGAGAAAGTCACGACCCCGACGAACGGCGACCGTGCCCGTGTCGGGCGTGGTGGAGAACGGGTCGATGACGAGGCAGCGCCCCCGGTCATTGTGGTGCTGGCACGTGGGCCGCCAATGCCGGCCGCTTCGGGTTTCGTTGGCTGTCCGGGTCCACGGTGCTCCGCACGCGCCGCACGAGTACGGCGCGGTGCTCGTGAGCACGCACCACTCGATCACGTCGACTGGCAGCACGCCCGCCGCGCCGGGGGATGGCACACACCACGCCCGGCAAGGGAGCGGGCAGCTTGCGCAGCCGCGCCCCGGTCGTTGTGGCACCGGGTATGGCGGGCAGCGTGGCTCTTGCGGGGAGCGTGTGACACCTATGCCGCGTCGGGGGTTAAAGAGAAACCGCTCGCTCTTGGTGAGCAGCACGACTTGGCGCGGGGTGCTGCGCGGCGCCTCGGGCCGAAGCCAAGACGTGGTCTTGAGCGCCTGTGTCAGCCGGTGCGTGTTGCCGCCCCTGGTGAGCGCGAGCCAGAGTGTCCCGTCCTCGCGCAGTACCCGGCGAACCTCATCGAGTACCGCGGTTAGATAGGAGACTGGCTCGTCTCGCCTCGGGCTGGTCACACACGTTTGCGCCCACTGGCTGGGTAGCTCACTGAGAAGGGTGAGGGGGTCTGTTTGTTCGACGCGGTAGCTCATGCTGGCTCCTGGTCGGGGTCGAACTCGTCGTCGTCTGAGACGGGCAGCGGTCCGCCTTCGCTACCGGCGGTCGGCTCGTCGTAGTCGTCGCCTGGTTCGGGTACGTCCGTGCCCCGTGGTGCTGGCGAGGTAGGGGTAGCCACGGTGGCCTCCTCGTTTCGGTCGGGATTTGGTGAAAATGTCCCGTCGAAGAAAACGCTGATTTTCGGCGGGTCTTGTTTGCGTCGTCTGCGTCGCCGCCGCGTCATTTGTGTGAGACGGCTGGCGTAGTAGAGGTTCTGTAGTCGCCCGGTGTCGTCTTGTGCTGCGTGCGGGCCGGCGGTTGCCGCTAGCCCGGATTAATCAGTAGCGGCGCGGGGTGTGGTGGCGCTGGGGTCGTGATTCGTCTGCCTGGACGGGCAGGATTGAGGTTGCGAAGCCGACAATCCACCCGTCCAGGAGGTTCACCTTGAAGGTGACGAGAAGTGCGACGTTCGGAACGGTAGATGTGGTCGCGGACGGGACTGGCTTGTCGTCTCGTGCGGGGACCGTGCTGCTTGCGCTCACGGCGCAGCGTCTGGGGCTGACGGATGCTCTGTCTGGTGCTTTGGCGGGGACCCGGGAGCGCCGCTCGGCCCACGATCCGGGCTGGGTGTTTTGTGATCTGGCGGTGATGGCCGCGGACGGTGGGCGGTGCGTTTCGGATCTCGCGGTGCTCGCTGGCCAGGGCGCGCTGTTCGGGAGCGTCGCGTCGGTGCCGACGGCCCGGCGTGTGCTGCTCTCGATCGGCGAGGCGCAGGTCGAAGGGGTCCGTCAGGCACGTGCTCTTGCTCGCGAGCGGGCGTGGAAGGCCGGGGCAGCGCCTGGCCGGGTGATCCTGGATTTCGACGCGACGCCGATCAGCATCCATTCCGAGAAGGAGCAGGCGGCCGGGCACTACAAGGGCGGGTTCGGGTTCAACCCACTGATCGCGACGTGTGGCCGGGAGGTGCTGTCGGGTGTCCTGCGGCCCGGGAACGCCGGCGCGAACAACGCCAGCGACCATTTGCGGGTGCTGGAACTCGCGCTCGAGCAGCTACCTGAGAGCGCGCTGGACGGGGAGATCCTGGCCCGGTCCGATTCCGCGGGAGCGAGCCACGAGTTCGCGGGCGCATGCCGGGAGACACGGATCGGGTTCTCGCTGGGCTATCCGATCAACAGTGGTGTCCGCGAGCAGATCCTCGCGCTCGATGAGCGCGCCTGGACAGCGGCGGTCAACCAAGACGGTGCGCCGCGCGAGGGGGCATGGGTCGCCGAGCTCACCAGTCTGCTCGACCTCTCCTCATGGCCTCCGGGGACCCGACTGATCTGCCGCCGCGAGCGCCCGCACCCCGGGGCGCAGCTCACCTTCACCGACCTCGACGGTCACCGCTTCCAGTGCTTCATCACCGACCAGGACGGCAACGACATCGCCGCGTTGGAGGCGCTCCATCGCCAGCACGCCGAAGTCGAGGATCGCGTCAAGACCCTTAAGGCCACCGGCGCGGGCTACCTCCCGTTCCACTCCTTCACCGCGAATGCCGCGTGGTTCGAGCTCGCGCTCACAGCCCACGACATCATGGCCTGGACTCAGCTGCTGACCCTCGACGGCGAGCACGCGATCTCAGAACCCAAGCGGCTGCGCTACCGCATCCTGCACGTCGCCGGGCAGATCACCCGCCACGCTCGGCGCACCACCCTGCACCTGCCCGCCGACTGGCCCTGGGCAGGCGCGATCCGCAGGGCTTTCAAGCGCCTGAACGCGCTGCCCGCCCACGCCTGACAGTTCGACCGGCGTCCCCACCCAGCATCACCGCGCAGGGATCTCCGCCGCTCGACGCTGGCCGAAAACACGAGCAACGCGACGCCAACGAGAGCATCACCCCCTCCCCGCACGCCACAGAGCCGCCCACCACCGACACCTACGACTCCCTCACCCGAAAGCCGCCAGTCATTCACCTTGATGACGAATCGAGGCTAGTAGGTCTTTGGTGAGCCGGTCGCGCTGGATGAACACGGTCCACAAGAACGCGGCCTGCAACACGAACGCGAGTAGCCATCCGAGGTTCGAGGTCGCGTCCCCGAGCGCTTGGCAGACGGCGAGCACGATGGCGAGAATCAGGCTGTAGATGACCTTGCGCGCGAGATAGCCCGCGAGCTTTCCGAGCCATGAGCGAAAGAAGTCGTGGCCGCGTCCGGGGAACACCGCCAGCACGAGTGCGACCGGCGCGAAACAGAGAAGTGTCAGCAAAAGGATTTGGGCGAGGATCACGCCGAGCGCGAGCGCACCCAAGAGCAGGAACGCGCCGATCTCGCAGCCGAGAATCACGATCGACAGCAGCATTCGCTGGTATTGGCCGCCCTTGCCCATCGCTTCGGCGGCGGGCTCGTCCACCTTGCTGAGCCGGTAGGTGCCGTTCGTCTTGCCGGCGTCAGAGCTGGGAAGATCCCCGGTATCGCCTTCTTCGAGCGCTTCGTGCTCTGAGTTGCGATCTTTGCTCTGGAACGAATAAGCGAGAAAGTGCGGCGCGTACTTTTCGCGGTTGTTGATGCACGTCTTACCTTCCGCTTGGACTTCCACCCCGTTTTCGAGCTGCGCCGCGAGCTGGCTGTCCCGCGACGAGTCGCTGCTCAACGGGCGAACCGCAACCGAATGTGTGCTTTGTGGGCCGGTGGTGCAGTGCTCGATCCCGCCGAACTCAAGGACGGTCCACGGGTTCAGCACGAGCAGGTTGAAAAGCTGGTCGCTGGCGGCGCTCTTGGCCTGCTGTTCGTTTGAGATGCTGCCCTGGTTGGTGAGCGACAGCAGCGCCGTGGATATCTGGTTAGACAGCCGGCTCGCGGGTGCGATTGTCCGTTCGGGTTGCGTGACAATCCCGATCGCAAGCACGCAATACAAGAGCGAGATTGCGAGCGCGCCGGCTGTCTCGGTGTAGCGGCGCTGCACGAGCGCCTTCCACATCGCCCAGCACCCCGCGCACACGATCGCCGCGACCAGCCACGGCGCACCGAACGTGCTCGTGTAGAGGTTGTGGATCGCGCTCGATACAGGCGTGAGCGCACCGGAGCCGGGGCTGCCGTTCCCGTTAACCAAATCCAGGTTGAACGCGAACCCAAACAAGGTGATTACCCCATAAGCAAGGAACGCCGTAATCATCCACAGCGCCTGCGCGAAAAAGTAGGCGATCATCGGCACGACACCGGAGGCATCCACGCCACTCGTAAGGCCGACGCTGATCGCGGGGAAGTATTGGTCTAGCTGGTAGCTGGCGATCGGGTAGCGGCCGAAGATGCCGCCGCCCGTCACCTGCGGAGCCGGCCCGATGTTGCTGTAAACGTCACCCGCGAACGCGGGCGCGGCTACCAGCAGCAGACCCAGCACGGTTGCGAGGGAGACTGTGAGTGCGACACGTCGGCGCGTTGCGCCACGGATCACACGGACGATGATGCTTTTCATTGTGCGGTCCTCTGCTGGCCGGGGGTTGTCTGAAACGCTTGGAGTAGGTGCGGGTAGACGAGATCGACTTGCACCTCGCCGACGCGGCCGGATAGGTCACGCATCAGGCACCGGCCCGCGCGTAGTTCACGCACAAGCCCGACAAGCTCCCTTGTGGGTTCAAGGCCGATGAAACGCAGGGCGGCGCTCGCGGCGTCGTCGGAGTCTTGCCCGAACACGAGCACGACACCGATCAGGTCCGCGAGGTCGCCGAGATCACCGATCCTGTGCGTGCCCAACAAGAGCGTCGCGTTGAACGCGCGGCCCAGCCGGACCAACCTGTTAACGATCTGGCGGCCCTGCGGGGAGGCCAAGAGAAACCAAATCTCGTCAAGGCCGACGACCTTGTGCCGCGAGCGATCCCCGGAGATCAACTGGAGCGCATACGCCGCAACCAAGCTCAAGGTCGCGACGGATACGCGCTCCGCACGGGTGTAGGTGTCCCTCGCCGCCGATGGTTCCGGTAGCGAGAGGCCCGGCATACGAATCGTCGTGACCGGCTTGACCGCCTCTATCCCGGTGGTTTGGCCGTCACCGAAGCCAAGGCGCGCGAGGCCGAAGTCACGGATCACCTCCAACGCTTCGCCCGCGTCCCGCGCCCCTGGGCGGTCACTGGCAAGCAGCAGCTCGACAACACGCGCGAGGCTGCGCGACCCCTCGCGTACCGTGTCCTTCACCGCAAGCGAGACGGCGTTCTCCCACGTGCTCGATGGGCCGGGCAGCAACTCCAAGAGGTAGGAGCAGGCAAGCTCCTCGCGCAAGTCCTCGAGACCGATCGCCAGCGGGTCGAGCTTGCCCTGCTGCGCGGGGTCGCCGGACAGCTCAAGCACCCCAACCCGCTCGCCAAGCTCGGCGAGCTTGTGCAGCCCGTGGTCGGGCTTCGGGTCGAAGTCCACGATCAGGCTGCCCCGGCGCTCGGCGGCGTACTCGATCGTTTGCGCCGCGACCGTCTTCCCCGAGCCGAGCGTGCCGATCAACAGCACCGCCGAGGCCCTTGACTCTCGCGGGGCTTGTGTCGCGTCGAATCTGACCGGCAGCGGGGCGCCCGTGGGCGTGTAGCCGAGGTACGGGCCATGCCCCGAGCCGACCGTGCGCGTCGCGGTGGCGACCATGCCACCGAACTGCTCGACCGTGAGCTGCTGCACGTAGTCGCGCACCTCAGAGCCACCCGTCCGCTCGTGGTAGATGCTCAAAGAACATCGCGCGTTGCAGGCCAGCCGGCCGGTGCAGCGTTATATCGCCGTACTGCTCTTTCAGCGCGGCGACCCGGCGCTCAAGCTCCTCCTCTGTACTGGCGCCGACTGCGAGGCCGATGAAGGCGTAGAGCATCGGCGGGTGCCCGCCCGCCTGTAGCTGCGCCTCATACTCCCGCGCGAGCACGCGATCCTCGCCGGCAAGCAAGCTCGGGCCGTGCGCCGCTCCCTGCACCTGCTCGTGGAAAGCGTGCTCAACGTCAGCGATCCGCTTACGCACCTGCGCAAGCGCCTGCCTATTACCAAGCCAGCGGGCGTGTACGACGGCATCGACGGGAAACCCGACAGCCTCCAATGGCGCAAACAGCACCTCGGCGGTCGAGCCGGGAAACTCCGGGGCGTCAGCGAGCGCACCCACGGCGAGCATCGCCTGATAACACCGGCCCTGCTCGCCGTCCACCGCCAGCGTCTGCTGCTCCTCGGTGATCGCGGCGTTCACGCACCGCGCTAGGTCATGCCCTAGTGGCTGAAACCCGACGCCACCGCCGGGCGATTGGATAATGAGCGCGTCCGGCTGCCAGTGACGATCAAGCTCAGGCTCGGCGAGGCCACGGCACGCCGCGCGACGCAACAGCCATTGAAGCTCAGCGGTGCGAGCACGACGCGCGCCGATGACACCGCCTACCCGCTCAAAGATGCGCTGCTCGCGGGTGAGCAGTTCTGATAGCTCCCCGCTCGATATGGGTGACTCGGCGCCGATGCCGGCCAACTCCTCGACACGGCGGCGAACACGATCGACGCTGCGCACCAGCCCGGAGCCGACGCCCGCATGGCCGGGCGCGGCGAGTGACACCGCCAAGTAGCACTCGGGTATGTGCGACCCGAGCTGACGCAGACGGTCGCGGTGGCCCTCCAAGAACGCCTGCCACGCCTGCGGCTCCTGGTGGCGCGAGTCCAACAGCCCGGCGGTGTGCTGCACATAACGGTCGGCCGGGTAGGCACGGCTGACACGCCACAAGCTGAAGTCAGCGGCGATCGTGTGCGCGAGGCGCTGTAGGCGACGCTGGAGCGCCCACTTCTCACCCGTAGGCAGATACGGGTAAGAAGTCATCGCCAGCCGGTACAAGCCGGCGGCCTCACCGCCACGACCGATGAGCACGTTTCCGTGCGCGTAACGCAAGGGGAAGCTCATGGCCGTACCTCCACGACCTGGCCCTCGGACAGCTCGATCACTTCCGCGCGGCGCTCACCCGAGCGCATCCGGTGTCCCTCAGCCCGGCGGACGATCAGCCTGCCGTGCGCCGGGACCACCACAACGGAACGCCCGAACACCAGCCGCGCCGGGCCGCGCACGCGGCCGTGGTGCAACACGGCCGCGTGCTCATCCGGTGCGACCCACACCTGCGGCGCCCACACATGCACGACGCCCTCGACCGGGATCGGCCGCTCAAGCGACCGGCACGCCGGGCGCAGGCGAACCGACACCCAAGAGGTCAGATAACGGTGAGCCGGCCGGCCATCCGGTGACGCCTGCCCTGCGAGCGTGGCCAGCATCGCGGGCGCCACGATCAGCCGCAGCGGCCAGGCAAGCCACCCCAACACGACACCCACCAACAGCGCCCCAACGCAACCCACCGCACCAGCGAGCACCGCTCCCTTCGCGCCGTGTGAGCTTGCGCCGAGCAGAGCGCCGATCGCGCCGATCACGAGCGCGAACACGACCTGGCGCTGGCTGAGCACGAGCACCAGCACGAGCGCACCGAACGCCCAGCCAAGCCATTCAAGCGGCACACCACCGGGGACGGGCAAACGTCGCCCGTCGACCTGATAGATACGCCGGTCGGGCCGGAAAATCCGCTGGTAAGAGCGGATCGGGTGTGAGCTATCACTCATCGCCCACGGCCCTCAGCCGAATATCTGCGTGCCGATGCCTTCGGCCGCCGTTGCGATCTCAGACGGCGCGAACACCATCCATGCCACCACGATCGCGGCGAACAAGAACACCGCAAGCTCGGTGTAACGCCGATTCAGGAGAAACACGAGGCTGATGACGGCGACGATCCCGCCGTACATGTCACCCGCGTAACCCTTCAACAGATTGGCGACGTTCTCACCGACGTTGTTTTCCGTCGCGAAAGCGTCTGCCGGGAACAACGCCAGCACCCACACCGCCAGCCATACAATTCCTATAGGTCGCTTCCGTGACATGCCGATCACTTCCCTTCCGTGCTAGACGGCGCGGTGCTCGCGGGCTGTGTGACAGTCACCCCGGCGCCGCGCGTTGTTGTCACTACATGCGAGCCGGTACCGAGGTATGACGCCATGCCGCGAATAAGCAGCAACAGCACACAACCCCACAACAGCAACCGCCCCACGAAACGAGTCAGGCGACCAGCACCTACAGCCGACCCGCCCTGCTGCGAATTGGACTTACCGAAAATACTCATGCGACGAAGGTAAGACCGCCGCCGCCAGAACACCACAAGCGCACATCATGTGAAAGTGATCGCATACATCAAACGTGAAAGCGTCGGCTTTCATAGACCCACGCAAAAGCCCAGCGCCCGATGACTCGGGGCCGGGCTCAAAGTGAACCGCCAACGATCTAGGCTGCGAGCTTCACCAAGTCCGCCAGCTCATCGATCTGGCCGGTGATACTCTCAAGCGTCTGATCCAGCAGACGGCACGCGCAGTAGTCGGTCCCAGTGGCACGTTCCGGGCTTTCTACTCGGCACCCGAACGATCACCTTTGCCGCGAAGCTACGTGGACTGCCGCACACGCAAGTGGATAGATGATGCGGCCGACCCTGCAACCGGGCGACGGCTCAGGGGGCGGGTGTCACGAGGTCGGCTAGCTCGTCTATCTGGCCCTTGATGCTCGCCAGCGTGTCCTCGAGGAGCCTGCAGGCGGAATAGTCGATTAGTGAGTAGTAGACCGAGTTGCCCTCGCGGCGGCGCGCGACGATACCCGCGCGATACAGCATGCAGAGGTGGCGTGAGATGTTCTGCGGGGTGCCGGGCATCTTCTCCGAGAGCTGTTGCACCGTCGCCTCTTGCTGTTCGAGCAGCGCTAGCAGCCTGCACGCGTGTCGGGTCCGCGAGCAGCGCGAGGCGACCCGTCACGAGCTCCACGACTTGCTCAGGCCAAGCACGTGCCACCGTCACACACCCAAGGCGATCGGGTGGATAAGCGCCGCACCCCGCTGCGTCACCGGCCGCGAGAGACGATAGGTAGGCATGCCTGTTATTGACCGCGAGCCTCGCGAAACTGCCGCGAGGTTTCACGCCAGAACTCGTTTGCAGTTTCGATGTTCTCGCGGTCAATAACCTAGATGATCGAGAACAGCGATCCTAGTCTCGGGCAGCCTTCCGCGTCTTCGACGGGGTGGGAGACCCCGGAGTTTGAGCCCACGGCTTTTGAGCCGAGCGTCGGGGAGCACGCGACGGTCGAGCTGGCGGGTGAGCGGCCGGCAGCCTGGCGTCAGCGCTGGATGGCAGTGGCCGCGGCAGCTGTGCTCGGCGCGTGCGCTGGCGCCGCGATAGCGCTCGCGGTCACTCGCGCGCCACAGCCAGCGATCCCGGACGCAAGACCGGCCCCGCGGGCGCGATCGGCCCGCGGCCCGAGCGAGCGCGCCCGGCCGAGACGGCGAACTAAACCGGGCACCACAACACGCGCACGTGCCCGGGTCAGCCGTAGCGATCATCCCCATGAACGGCCACGGGCGCCCGCGGCCAGCCACGCGTCGGGTATGCCGCCGCCTGCGGCCGCCGCTCCTATGCCCGCCGCTGCGCCCGCGCCGCGGGACACTGAAGGGCAGGCGTCCGGCGGCGCATTCGCGCCATAAGGCCGCGACGGCGCCAGGGACCGCCCGGCTGGGTTTGCACGAGTAATTGCAGTGGTTGTATCTTTTGGAACGCGTTTGATTTCCTAGTACATCTGTTTAGGGTCACGGCTGACCCTTGAGGACCGACATGGATGTTCGTGTAAGGGGATCACAGGGCAGGCTGCCCGAGGAGACAGCGCAGAAGCCGCGAGGTGAGGGCGGCGGGCTGCTCTCATCGGGGCAGATCACGGTGATCCTTGGCCGCTGTCAGCGTCGTGAGCTGCGGGTGGCGCGTGGGTTTCGGGAGTGCCGGGGCCTTAGCCCTCAACAGCTCGAGGAGCTTTACCAGGAGACGGTGCTCGCGCTCTTGCGCCGCCCCTACCAGGACGAGAAGCATCTGCGTGACGCGCTGCGGACCGGGATCAAGCGGCGCGCGCTGAACCTCTACCGTGACGAGCGGGGCCGCGAGAAGATCCTCGCGGGGCACGCCGCCGCGATCCATGCGGCCGCGGAGGCGCGCGGCCGCGAGCAGACCCCGGAGCGGATCGCGCTCGCGCGCCAGGACCGGCTGCTGATCATGGAGTTCCTGGCCGAGCTGACGGGGCCGAACGAGCTGCGCGTGTTCTGGCTCGTGACAGAGGGCATGGGCTACAACCGGATCGCGAAGGTGCTCGGGATGCCGGTCAACGAGGCGCGCAGCACGGTCGCTGCATGCGAGCGAAAGCGCGAGCGCTTCCAAAAGCTCTACGACAGCGGCCGGCTGTGTGGCTACCGCGCGACGACAATCAAAGCGCTGCTGGAAGGAAAGCCTGTCAGCCCGGAGCTTGTGGGGCTCGCGGTCGCGCACGTCGCGGGGTGCGTGCAGTGTCGCGCCGAGCACAAGACGAACGCTGAACGGCTGCGGCGCGCGTTTGAGGAGCAGGCCGCCGCTCTGCTCCCGCCCGTGTTCGTGACACATCTCGGCTGGCTGACGCGCACCGCGATCCACTCGCGGCTACTAGCGCAACGCCTGCGCCCAGGCTGGGGCCACCTCGGGCCGGGTGGTGCGCGCGAGCGCGCCGTGGCGCTATTCGCGGGCGGGGGTGCGAGCGCGAAACTCGCTGGCGGGATCGTGACCGCCGCGGTGATCGCCGGGGCGAGCGTCACCGTGACCCACGCGCTCGAACATCGCCAGCACCCCCACCAGCATCCGCATACGGTGGCGTTGGCTGCGGGTGGCGCGGCGCGCGCGACCCGGCTCGTCGGCGTCGCGCAGCCCTCTGCACCGCCGGCTCTCCCCGCGCCGCCGTCGCGGCCCCGCCGCACGGCACGCCGAGCTGCGTGCCCCCGGCCACGCGCGCATTGCAGCGCGCGCCGTCGCCCCGCACACCGTGGATCGCAGCGAGCCGGGCGGGTTTGCCTACCTCGGCGTGCCAGCCGCCAACCCCCCGGCGGTCGCGGCCAGTGTCGCGCGCCGGCCCGCGCCAGCCGCGACGCACACGGCAGGCCTATTCAGCCCCTAGCCACCGCGGGCCGAGCGATTCGTATGCAGATTCGTGGCGGTCACGGTCAATAACCAGAGAAGCATCCACGGAAAGGGACACGGAGGAGACACGCAAGGATGATTAGCCAACAGCACCCACACAAGCAGCGGCCAGCAAACCACGGCCGCCGATACCCCGTAGCCGTGCTCACAGCCAGCATTCTCATCGGCGCGCTCGTGACGTTCGCGGCGCTCCCTGGGGCTATCGCGTATGCGGGCGAGTGGATGCAGGTCTCCTGCGTGAACCCGAACCAGTCACCAGCACCGAGCCAGGGGTGGACGAGCTTCTGGGCGGCCGGCGGGTACGGCTCGAACAACAGCACCAGCCTGCGGGCCTGGGAGCCCGATGTTCGCGATGCTCAGCAGCGACGCGGCCGTCGCGGTCGGCTCTGAGCAGACGCTGAAGTACACGCCGCCGCGGGGATCGCAGCTGACCGGCGGCACGCTCGGGGTGAGCATGTACGGAAACGGGTACGGCCCCGACGCGTCCGGCACCGCCGTCGCCTACACCCCCGACTATGAATACAACGCCTCGAACGTGTTCTTCCAGTGCGCCTCCGGCCAGCCAGCCTGCTCGCCAGGGAGCTATGACTACACTGGCGAACTATCGATCCCTTCCGGCCGCGGCGGCAACCTGTACCTCAGCGCCGGCTGCGGCGGCGAGGCCGGCCAAAGCTGCGACGAGGGCGCATACGAAAACGCGTGGTCGCTCGTGCGGCTGTGGTGGGCGCACCTGCTGCTCGCGAACGACTCGACCCCCGCTGCCGCCGGTATCACCGGCACGCTCCTAACGTCCGCCGCGCGTGGCAGCGAGGAACTGACGTTCACCGCGAGCGACCCCGAAGGCCCCGGCATCTACACCGCCACCGTGCAGATCGACGGGCGCACCCTCTACTCAGCCACACCCAACAACAACAACGGCCAATGCTCGCCCGTCGGGGAAAGCAACGGTCTGCTGATGTTCGACTCAAGCCAGCCATGCCCGGCGAGCGAGTCCGTCGACCTACCCGTCAACACGACCAGCCTCGCCGACGGGCCGCACACGCTGAAGGTCACACTCGAGGACGCCGCCGGCAACACCAGCGTCGTCTACGACGCGACGATCACGACGCACAACGCCCCCGAGCTCACCGCCCCGCCTACGATCGACGCGGCCGGCCAGCCCACCGTCGGCAGCGCCCTCACCGCTACCCCCGGAGAATGGACAGCACCAGCCGGCGCCGGCAACCCCACATACAAATACCAGTGGGAAGACTGCACCACCCAAACCACCTGTCAAGCGATCCCCGCCGCGCAAAACGCCACCTACACACCAACCACCGATGACACCGGGCACACGCTACGGCTCGCCGTGACCGCCGCAGACAACGACGGCGCGACCACCGCCACAAGCACCACGACCACCACCATCCCCGCCATCGAAAATCCCATCGCCAGCCTCCCCGGCCCCGCAGCCAGCACCAACCCCGCCCCAGCCGGCACGCCCGCCAGCCCGTCCACGAGCCAGAGCACCCCGAACGGCACGCCCGCCAGCGAGAACGCGATCCTACGCCTCAACAGCCCCGCAAGCATCACCCGCGCATTCGCCAAACGGGCGCTGAGGCTCACCGGGCTGCTCACCAACAACCAAGGACACCCAATCGCCGACGCCACCATCGACCTCCTCCAAGAGACCGACGGCACCCACACACCCACCCTCATCAAACACGCCCAGACGAGCGCCACCGGCGCCTTCAGCGTGCAAATACCCGCCGGGGCATCCAGAGAGATCGAGGCCGCCTACCGAGCCCTCACCAGCGACCAAACCTACACCGCGACCGCGACCATCCAAGAGACCGTCAAAGCCAGCGCCCAGCTCCACTTCCACTGGCTCAAAACCCCCGCCAACCCCACCGCCAACCCCAACCCCACCGGCACGATCCTGCTCACCGGCAACGTCCAAGGCCCCATCCCCCACAAAGGCACACTCGTCCAAATACTCGTGCACTGGCTCGGACACTGGGAGCTGATCCGCAACCCACGAACCAACAACAAAGGCCAGTTCCACACCACCTACCAATTCCACAACTCAACCGGACACTTCCCATTCAAAGCCCGAAGTCCCCGCAGGACAAACCAACTTCCCCTACACCCGCGGCTACAGCAACACCATCAACATCACCACCAGATAACAAGGCCGCTCAGACCCTCCCAAACAACTCGCAGCGGGAGTGTCCGATTAACCGTGGATCTGGTTTGGTTGGGTTAGTTGATTCGTCCTTCGAGCGCTATCGCGAACGCGTTGAGCGCGGGCTTCCATCTCATCGCTCAGCGTGCTCTGCCTCGCCCCGTGGGGTCGAGAGCTCTCGTCACGAGGTAGATGCACTTCAGGGCGGCCGTCTGGCGTCGACAGAGCCATTCGCTTCCTAACTCCCTCCCCTAGGAATCGCAAGCCGGATCGTCGCGCCGGCGCCGGCGCATTCTTCTATCGTGTAGACAGAACGATGCAAGCCTCGCCCCGATTGTGCTTGTTTTGGCAATCCTCTACCCCAGTGTCTATAGATGCCCAGCATCCCGGGAGTATTCCGGCTGATGAGCTATTGGCTTACGATCCGTGGATGGCAGCGATAGCGGTAGGGGATCCGAGTGCACGGGCATTGTGTCTCGGCCTAGTCGTTCAGCAGGAAGACACGACTCAGGGTCTAGACCGGCGCTTGAAACGCCACTTTTCTTCGGCGAACTTTACGCGTGGCGCCGCGAGCAAAAGCATCCCTCGTCTCGCTGCCGAGGGGTTCGTCGAGCTTGTCGAGGAGGGCTCCAAGCCGACCCTTCATCGGTATAAGGCAACCTCAGCTGGCGAAGCGTACTTTCTGGACTGGCTGCATCAAACCGAACTGCCGCCTGCGGTGCGGGACGCACTGCAATGCAAGCTGGAGTTTTTCGCGATCGAGGATGTCGCGACGTTGATTGAGGCCGTCCAAGACCAGAAGGAAGCGTTCACGGCCGCTGCGGACGTCGCGCACGAAAAACTCGACATACAAAAGCGCGCCAGGCGAAGGCGAAGGCGTGGCAACGGTGTGGATTGGCGCCTCGAGCTGGGCATCATCAAATGGAAGGATGCCGCCAAGCTCGCGAACGTCATGGCCGAACGCCTTGAAGCGCTGCACGAAGACCTGGAGGATCTTCTCATGGCCTACCGAGAAGCTGGCGAGGTTGATGGTGGGTGAGTTGCTGTCGCTTGACGGGGTTTGTAAGGGGTTCTTTCGGGGCCATGCGTATTTGGGGGTTCTGACGGACGTTTCGCTGGAGGTGGGGGCGGGTGGGGTTGTCGGGATCACGAGTCGGCGGCGACTTGGGGGAAAGACGACGCTGTTGGAAATCGCGGCGGGGATGCACACACCGGACTCGGGCGTCGTGACGCTCGGGGGCCGGGGGTTTCAACCTCCTGGCAGTGGCTGGCGGCCTTGGCGGGATGCTCGTCGTGAGCGATTGAGCGGCCCGGTGCTTGGGCACGACGTGGTGTGGGTCAGTGGTAGTGGGCCTAATCAGGAGCTTGAGGTCTCGAAATACGTCGGCTCGCCGCTGGCGGTGCATGGCCGCCACCGCGACGTGCGGAGGTTGGCCGCAGGCGCGCTTGAGCGAGTCGGCGCTGAGGACTGCATCGGCCGTCGTTGGGGCGAGCTGTCGAACTGGCAGCGGGCGCTCGTCGGGCTCGCGCGTGGGTTCGCGGGCAGCCCGCAGCTCGTCATCTTCGACGACTTGCTCGACGGTCACGGTAGCCATGACACGGACGTCGCCTCCGACCTCCTGCACTCGCTGGTCGAAGAATGCGAGCGTCCCTGCGGCGTGCTGTTGAGCGCCGGCTACTACGAGTCCGCGGTCGTGCTCGCCGACCAGGTCTGGTCGATCACTCCGCGCGGGGCACTGGTACGACGCTCCGGGCCACGGGTCGACGCAACCGACGAAACCCGCGACGACGCGAGCGTCCTCCCCTTTCCCAATCACACCGAGACGCAGGGATCACGAGATGTAGGCTCGGGATAAGTTGCTTGAACTCCGCGATGTCGCCAAGCATCACAAGCTGGGACACGTCACCGTTCGCGCGCTGGACGGGGTCACGATGGCCGTGGAGCGAGGCCAGTTCGTCGCACTGTACGGGCCTAGCGGCTCCGGCAAGACGACGCTAGTCGACCTGATCATCGGGCTGAGGTTCGAGGCCGACCGGGGGACCGTCACCGTCGACGGCCGGGATGTCGCGGCGATGGGCCGCAAGGAGGCCGATGACTACCGGCTGCACACTCTAGGCATCATCGGCAGTCACCTGATCCTGCAGCCTGGCGCCACGACCGTGAGGGCTGCGTCGGTGCGGCTGCGCATGGACGACGTGCGCCACGCTGAGCAGAGAATCAAGCCGCTGCTCGTGAGGCTCGGCCTCGGCGATCGGCTTGGTCATCGCGTCGAGCAACTCTCGATGGGTGAGCGCCAGCGCGTCGTCATTGCGCTCGCGCTCTCGACAGACCCACAGCTCGTGCTTGCCGACGAGCCCACCGCAAGTCTGGACACCAATAACTCGCATATCGTCCTCGGTCTCCTGCGAGACCTCTGCCGTGAACGCGATGTTGCGCTCCTGCTTGCCACCCACGATCCCGATGCCGCAGCTTTCGCGGATCAGATTATCGAGCTGCGCGACGGTCATCTAGGACCCTACGTGCCGGACGAGCGCGCGCAAATCACTGGGCCGACGGCCGAGGCGCGCGGCTGACGTGCAGCTCCGAAACGTCCGATACGTGCTCGACGGCCACATCCGATCCAGGGCGGTGCTCGTCCAACTGGTCTTCGCGGCCTTTGGCATCTCGGTCGGGGTCGCGCTGCTGTTCGGATCGCAAATCTCAAGCACGAGCCTCACGCGCTCCGCCGGACAGCTCGACACGACCAAGCTCGTGGGCTCCGCGCAACTACAAATCGATGCACGGGGACCTGAAGGTTTCCCGGAAGCGATCCTGCACGAAGTGCGCGGCCAGACAGGCGTGATCGGCACCCTGCCGATCCTGGAGCGCCAAGTCAACGTGATCGGGCGCTCGGGCGAACGCTCTGTCGATCTGATCGGGGTCGAACCTTCGTCGCTGAGCTCGACGATTCCGCTTCTCCGCCAGTTCTCGGCGAAGCTACTCAACAACGCGCGAGGAGTTGCCCTGCCGGAACCGCTCGTAAACGAAATCAACGCTGGCGCCGCAGTAAGGTTGCAGGTCGGCGCGCGATTCGTACGGACGCTCGTCGCCACGACGCTCACGGCCGCCGATATCGGCGGCCTTATTCACAGCCCGGTGGCCCTCACCTCAATTCACTACGCGCAGCGGATGACACGCAGTGAACACCGTCTCACACGCATTTTCGTCCACTATCAGGCGGGTGACCGCGCCGAGGTCCGCCACGCCCTAACGCAGATCGCTGCTCGGTCGAACATCAACCTGCATCCCGCGAACTTCGACAAGACACTGTTTTCCGTCGCGGTTACGCCAGAGAGTGAGAGCGAGATGCTGTTCAGCGGGATCAGCGCACTCGTCGGCTTCATGTTCGCCCTCAACGCGATGCTCGTCACCATTCCGGCTCGGCGCAAGCTGATCGCAGATCTCCGGGAGGAGGGCGCTGACCTCACAGGCATACTGCAGGTGCTCTTGGCCGACGCCGTGCTGATGGGATTCCCCGCGTGTGCGCTCGGGCTGCTATTCGGCGATGCTCTGTCGATCGGAGTGTTCCATACCCAGCCGGGCTATCTCGCGTTCGCGTTCCCTGTCGGCAACGCCAGAATCGTGACGCTGAAAAGCGCGGCGGTCGCTGTAACGGTGGGAATGACAGCGACCGTGTTCGGGGTCCTGTGGCCCGTCAAACACATTCTTGGCCGGCGAATTCGAGCGCCGCACGAGTGGGCGCTCACGCGCAAGCTGCATATAACGTTGATCGCAGTCGGCGTGGTTTGCCTCGCCGCGACGACGGTGATTCTGATCGGAGACACAGGCGCGGCGATCGTCGGCAACGCCACCCTGATACTGGCGTTGGTCACGTTGTTGCCGCTCCTATTCGAGGGCCTCTTGCGCGTGTTCGGATACGCGCTTCGGATTCTCGCCGGGCTCGGCGCCGAAGGCGCGATCGACGAGCTGAACGCCCCACAGACACGAGTGCGGTCCCTAGCCATAGCCGGCCTCGCGGCCATCGCTGTCTTCGGCGTGGTGGAGTTCCAGGGCGTCGCGACGAACCTCCAGCACGGGCTCGATGCTTCGGCGACCAACCTAGACTCGAACGCTGACATCTGGATCACACCGCGCGGTAGCTCAAGCCTGCTGAGCACCATCGGGTTTGAACCACTCGACACGTCGCAGCTCTCACAGGTTCAAGGCGTGACCAACGTCGGCATCTACAGAGGCAGCTTCCTCGACTGGGGCAAGCGCAGGCTGTGGGTGCTGGCCCCAGCCAGCAGCTCACGGAGCCTTGTGCCCACAAGCCAACTCTTGACCTCGGGCGCTGGGCTCGCATCGGCGCGGCTGCGCGGCGGCGGCTGGGCGCTGCTCTCGCAGGCGGCCGCAGACGAATACCACCTACACGTCGGCGCACCCTTCACCCTGCCGTCCCCGCGTCCACTGTCCTTGCGGCTCGCTGGTGTCACGACAAACCTGGGATGGCCGCCAGGAGCTGTCATCCTCAACGCAGCGGACTATGGGAACGGCTGGGAAGCGAATAACCCGAGCGCCTACGAGATTCAGACGGCTCGCGGTGCGCCCGTCGCCGTGATACGCGCGCGGCTATCCGAAGCGGTGCGCTCACAGCCGGGACTCGTAGTCGAAACCGCCCACGAACGAGAGCAACGCCACTACGCGCTCGCGGCGCAGGGCCTGGCCCGGCTGACGCAGATCCGGCACCTAGTGCTCGTCTGCGCAATCCTCGCGCTCATCGCAGCGATGTCCTCGTTGCTGTGGCAGCGCCGTGACCGCATCGCGTTCAACCGCAGCAACGGCATACCGGAGCTCGTGCTGTGGCGTTCGCTTGTGTGGGAGAGCGCGATCCTGCTGACAGCCGGGAGCCTGATCGGAGCCGTGTGGGGGTTGTATGCGCAGCTGCTGGGCAGTCGCTTCCTGGCGACCGTTACAGGCTTCCCAATAGTGTTCAATATCGAAGGCGTCGCCGCGATCACCGGCTTCGCACTGGTCAGCCTGACCGCCGTCGCGATCCTCGCTGTACCAGGCTACTTCGCCGTGGGTGTGCGGGCCAAGTCGGTCAGCCCCGCGTACTGACCCGCACCCGGCGGGTTCCCGCGGCGACCCGCCAAATCCCGCCGCGCTCTCGCTCAGACAACTGTATGCCCTGGCGTCAGCAGCCGCCAGAGAGCTCACGTGGGGACTACCCGCTGTCGCGCGCCAGGTGGACCACTGGCGTGCCGTCGCTGAGAAGATCCCGGACAGTCCGCTCCGCGAAGACGCGCTTACTGCACTCACGCGCAAGCGCGGGCAGACCGACGGTGCGGCGCTGTTCACCATCCTCCCGCGTGCGCGTAGCCCGGCCCTGCTGCGCCTGCTCGTCGCGTACCAGCTGACGTGGGACTATCTCGATAGCGTCCACGAGCGCTCACCTGACGAGGCAAACGGACGGCAGCTTCACCTCGCCCTTGTTGACGCTCTCCAGCCGGGTGTGGCAAAAGCTGACTACTACCTTCACCATCCCTGGCGAGACGATGGCGGCTACCTCGACGCCCTGGTTAGCCTATGTCGCGAGTGTTGCCTTTCGCTGCCATCGTATGAGGAGGTCCGGCCGCTAGTAGTTCGAGAAGCACGACGAGCGCAGGTGCTCGCGCTTAACCATCTGGTGCCGATGCAACGCGACGCTGCGTTGAAAGCGTGGAGTGGCCGCGAGTTCCCGGACGGACAGGACGCGAGCTGGTTCGAGCTCACCGGTGCGTGCTCCGCGGGGCTGACGATCTTCGCACTGCTCGCCCTAGCGGCTGAACGAGCCTGTAACGAGTGCGAGATCGAGCGAGTTCACAGGGCTTACTTTCCCTGGATCTCAGTCGTAGCGACGATGCTCGACAGCTACGTCGACGAGAGCGACGACATCGCGTCCGGCGATCACGTCTACGTCTCGCATTACCCCTCTCACGCGGTCGCTATCCAGCGTGTCGAGCGGTTGCTCCAGCGATGTCTACGCGAGGCCGCCGGCCTGACGGGGGGCGAGAGACACATCGTGATCGCGGCCAGCATGACCGCGCTCTATCTCTCAAAGGACAGCGCCCGGAGCCCGGCGATGCGTGAGAGCACGACGAGGCTCGCCGCAGCTGGTGGCTCGCTGACTCGTGTGCTGCTGCCCGTACTGCGGCTCTGGCGAACCGCGTACGCCGTTCGATCCACGTAACAAACAAACAAGGAGAACAGCCATGATGTTCACAAAACCCCAGTCACTTGCGATTCGTGTGAAAGGTGAACTCCCTCCGAGCGGCCACCTGCCCGCCAGCTTGCAGACTGCCGGCTGCCGCTGGTTCGCCTACCGCTACTTTGAGACGGCGCACAGACGCTTCGGGGATCGCTTCTGCGTCTACCCGCTTGGTATGCCGCCTCTCGTGTTTCTCTCCGACCCCGAGGAGATTCGAGCGGTGCTGACAGCCGACCCGACGGTGCTGCACCCAGGAGCCGGGTCGGCGATCCTCACACCGCTGATCGGTGCTCGCTCGTTTATGTTGCTTGAGGAGGACGAGCACCTGATGGGCCGAAGAGTCATCACCCCGGCGTTTCACCGACGGATCGTGGCCGATCATGCTGCGATGCTGCAGGAGATCGCTGAGCGGGAGATCGCGGCGTGGCCTACGAACACCCCTATTGCGCTGCACCCTTTGATCCGGTCGCTGACGCTACGGGTGATCGTGAAGGCGATATTCGGCGAGCACGAATCTCTCGACCGACTTCACGCCGAGCTTCTGCACACTCTTGACATCAGCACGAGCTTCCTGCTACAGGAGGCGAATCTACGGCACCTGCCGCGATGGCGAGCGACGTGGCGAGAGTTTGTGCGGGCTCAGGCGCGGGTCGACGATCTCTTGTACTCGCTCATCAGCCGCCGCCGCGCCGCATGTGCTTGCGATGACGGCACCCTCCTCGACCTGCTGCTCGACGGTGTCCAGGCAGATGGCTCGGCGATGACCGACATCGAAATCCGCGACAACCTCATGTCGATGATTCTTGCTGGGCATGAGACGACTACCGGCGAGTTGGCGTGGGCGTTCCAGCTACTCGCTCAGAACCAGGACGTCCAGGACCGGCTGCTCAAGGAGCTCGACAACTCAGACGACGAGACCTACCTGACCGCGACCGTCTACGAGACCCTGCGGAGACGCCCCGTCTTCCTGTTCGTCATCCCACGAAAGGTCATCGAGCCTGTGGAAATTGGCGGATGGACCTACCGGCAGCCGACGCATCTTGCCGGCTGTACGTATCTCATGCACCACAATGCTGATCTGTTCCCGCGGCCGTACGAGTTCCGGCCCGATCGGTTCCTTGTCGAACCACCCCACCCGCGTACCTGGCTACCGTGGGGGGGAGGGAAGAAGCATTGTCTTGGCAGGCACTTCGCGCTGATGGAGGTCAAGGCGATCGTTCGCAGGGTTCTCGCAGCCCACCGAGTTCTCCCGGCGGGACCACGGGTCGAGACGCCGCGATGGCGCAGCGCGATCCTTGTCCCAGGGGAAGGAGGACGCGTCGTTCTTCGTCCGCGCCAGTCCTAGACCGGCTGCAATAGTGCTCGCAGCTCGCTTTGCGCCGCGAGGGCAAGGACTATGCCTAGGCAGCGTTGCCTTGGCGCGGATTTCGTTGCCGTGGCAACGCTCTGCGTACCAAGGCAACGTTTCTATTTCCGCGGCACACTTTCAAATAGCGGGACGGCCAAGTTATGTCAGTATCCGGAACAGTGCTGGCAAGCAACCTTCATCAAGAGCGAAGGCATCCCGGGCGTTCAGCCTGGAGCGCTGTGCCAGATCCTCGGCTGGATAGATGCCCATGACTGGTAGATCGCGCTTGGCCGGGGACGGACACCGGTCCGACAGAGCGGCCGGAGTCCCGCGTGTACTTGGCCCGGCGGCTCGGACGGATCTGGCGTGGCCGGCGCGGGCTACGTTTGGGCGTGACCCGAGCCGGAAAAGTCCAAGGCACTATGAGTGATCAGCGTGGGAGCAGGCGTGTGCGTCGGCTGGTCGCCAACAGCCCCGATAAGGAAGAGACAGAAGACGTGATGCTCGCGTTCGGCGGGAAACTGAAAGCAGCGAGGGCTACGGCGGGTTTCTCTCAGGAAGCACTGGCTGTGCGTTCCTTTCTGCGCCGCAAACAGATGTGGGCATTCGAGTCAGGCAGGCGGGCACCGGACATCCTAGATCTGCTCACTCTCGCAGATCGGCTACGCGTACCGGCTGCGGGGCTCATCGATGGTCTCAAGGCGCCCGTCCGCCGAGTCGCGACAATGCAAGTGCTCGATGCGATCACACAGCACCCAGGGATCAAGCAAGACGCTCTGACGACCCTGTTGGAGTTGCCGCATTGGTACGTAGGCGAACTCACGCTCTATCTCCAGTCAATCGGAGCGATAGGCCTTGGGGGAGGCTGGCACGTACTAGAGCTGTCCGATGGGTGCCACAACCCACAATGACCGGCGTGGCGGGCGGATACTGCTACGGCGATGTCCGCGTTGCTGGATGAGTTGCGATGCGATCCGGAGAGCTCGTGGCGACGAGATGGCAGAGGGGACGTCACGGTGCTGGTAGGCCGCTTCGATCCGCTAGTCAGCCTTGCCTTGACTGGTGCCTTGCGCAGCGATCACCGGATCTCGGTCCTGGCGGCTGCGTCGCCTCTGATAGCGGGCATGTCTAGCTACAGAGAAAGTAGTAATGCGGCCGTGCCTGGAGCGCTGGCGCTCACAGAGACCGAGGCAGCACTTGAGCGACGGGTGCTGGCGCATGACTGACCGCAGGTCTGAGAAGGGCTTGGTCACGGTCGTCATCGGTCGTTTTGAGATGCTGGTGGGGCGCGGCCTCACGGATCTACTCCGCGAGGATCGCCGAATAGACGTTCGCGCCGCCGACCTTGACAGCGCCGCGCTCGAGCACTCCGTCGCCGACATGATGCCGCAGGTCGCGATCTTGGATGAGCCAGCCAATGGGTCGGTGCTCACGCGCCTGCGCTCGATAGGGCCAGGCACTGGCGTGCTTGTACTCGCCGCCGATCCGTCCCGCTCCTATGGAATGGTCCTGCTCGCCGCTGGGGCAACTTGCCTCGCACGACGCGTGTCTCCTAAAGATCTTCTCGCAACTGTGCATCTCGTGGCACGGGGCGTGCATACATTTCGAGCTGCCGATGGGGCCGATGATCGACACGTCGGTCCGTTGCTGACCGACCGCGAGACCGAGGTTCTCTGGCATCTCGTGCATGGTACGCCCCCTGATCGGATCGCGCGTGCGCTGCATATAGGCGTGCGAACCGTTCGGACTCACTCCACGCGGGGGCTGGGCAAGCTCAACGTGCGGAACGTGCGGGATCTAAGTTCCCGCCGACCTCCTGCCACTACTCGCGAGTAGACAGGGCCACTCAAACGTGTAGGCAAATTGTCATCCGCAAAAAACCGGCATTTTTGCGGATTGACGGGCTCGACCCGCCCTACTAGGTTGAACATCCGACTATTCCGTTCATTGGTCCCGTGCCGAGCACGGGCACTCTCGTCTGGGGGGGTAACGCATGAGGCTCGTAGCGTGTACAGCAGTGGTACTGGCAATCTTGGCTACGGTGCCGGCCGTTGCGTTCAGCGAGGGAGCCTCTGCTGAAGGGGCTGGCGCGCTGTCGCCAATCAGTGGTTCGCTGGTGGTTCCGGGGTCGCCGAGTGAAGGCCAGCAGTTGCGGGCTGAACGCGAAGCAAAGCTTGATAGTCCGGGAAGAGTTGCTGTGCGTGAAGAATCGCGGACTAAGTATGCGGGATTGGGGCCTGAAGCGCAGGCGGCGGTGGCCGGTGAAGCTGATCCCGGTGCGATTGATAGCCCTGGTGGTGGTCCTCCTGCTTTGCCGTCAGGCGAGAGTATTGGCACGTTCTCAGCGGACAACGTCGCGACTTTGAGTCTCCCTGGAGGGCAGCGTGGAGTGCTTGAATCGTTGGCGCCAATGGCTGTTGAAACGTCGTCGGGTCAGCATGTTCCGATCGATCTCACGCTGAAGGATGTAGGCGGTATGCTCGAGCCGAGCAGGCCGTGGGAAGGCGTGGGTGTGCAAATTCCTGAGCGTCTGGGTGATGGTGTGTCGTTGACTTCTGGTGGTGTGTCGTTGACGCCGGTCGACGAACATGGTGTCGCGCTGGGTGGATCGGAAGGTTCGGTCGTTGGCTCGACAGTGTTCTACGGTTCGACCGAGACCGATACTGCGGTGGCTGTGAAGCCGACCACGTTTGGATTTGATCTGCAGACGTTTTTGTTTTCAGCCAGCTCGCCGCAGACGTTGTACTTCCATGTCGGTGTTGGCGAAGGGGTGTCGCTTCGCCAGAGCGAAGGTCCAGGGGGTGGTGTACAGGTCATCGATGCGGGCCAGGTGATCGCGGGGCTGGCCGCACCCAGCGCGGTGGATGCGGAAGGGACGCCGGTGCCTGTCGCGATGAGTCTTACGGGAGATACGCTGAGCCTGACGGTCGATCATGCGGAGGGGAGCTATCTTTATCCGATTGTTGTGGACCCGGCGCTGACTGTGAGGGATAAATACCTTGACCTGCCGGGGAACTGGACCTTTGGGACAAACAATAAAGAAGCCTTTATGGGTTATGAAGAACCTGCATTTGGGGAATTGCCGCAGGTCGTTGGGGTACGGTCCACGTCGCCGGACAAATATACGGAAGGGCAGTGGGGAGTTGTGCAATATCCGACGCAGCACAAGTCCCGCGTTTACGAGTTTTTCGCTCACACCGAAGTCTACAACGGAGCGCTCAACGAAACCATACAGGCGTCGCTGGTGATCGCAAATAATAAAGCCGAAATTGAAAATACTGGCGGCAAAGCGGTTGTCTTGGCGAACACGAAATCAGACAACGAAAACACCCTCTGTGTCGAATCTGACTGCGGCACTGGCTCTGTCGCCGAACACCACGAAAACTATGCCCAGCTTGAAGAGCACGCGCTCGCCACCGGCGAAAACAACGGGTTCGGCGCGCAGTTGACGACGGCGTCTGCGAGCACCTTTGTCGCGGTCGCGCAAGAAACGGGGCCATCGATCAGCGTGGATACGACCGATCAGACGTTTGGTTCGGCGCCGAATGGAGCCTATCCAGGGCAGTGGATCAATGGTTCGGGGAAGATCGGGACGGTTCCGACCGATCCGGGGATCGGTATTAGCGCGGCGAGCTACAGCTCGCCGCAGGACTCGGGATGGGGCCACGGCTTCCAGGCGGTTTCCGGATGTCACGGGGTGCAGTGCGACGAGTGCTGGAACTTCAGCAGCAGATGCGAATCGGGCCACAGTACGAGCGGCGAACCGCTGGCGTACAGCCTCAGCGGCTTGCCCGACGGCGAAGACACAGTCGAAGTCAAGGCCGAGAACGCTACCGGTGAGACCGCTGCCACCACGGGAAAAGTGCTGATGGACAGCACACCGCCACATAACATCACTTTGTCGGGCCTGGGAAGCGGAAACCAGCTCGGAGAATACGAGCATAGTCATGTCAAGATCGAAGCCACGGACGGTTCCGGTTCGACCCCGAGTTCCGGGATGAAATCAATCGCTGTCACTGTCGACGGCCGCGAAATCAGCAAACCGCAGGGCTCCTGCCCGAAAGGTCCGTGCACGGCGAGCGGGGAATGGGAAATCAATGGTGCCGAACTCGGGGTTGGGGCACACCGGCTCAAGGCGACCGCGACCGACAACGCGGGCAATCTCGAAACGGCAGAATTCACGGTCACCGTTCATCACGCTACGCCCGTGGCAGTCGGTCCCGGGTCTGTCGGCCCGCTCTCGGGCGAGCTCAGCCTGGGTGCCACCGACGTGTCGGTGAGCTCTCCGGGGTCGAGCTTGACGGTCAGCCGAAGCTATGGCTCGCGCCATTTGACAGCAGGGTCGCAAGGGCCGCTCGGGCCGCAGTGGAGCTTGAGCGTGGGGGGCCAGGAAAGCCTCACGAAACTGTCGACCGGGAGCGTGACGTTGACCGCGGCGACCGGTGGGCAGACAACGTTCGCCAGCAAGGAAGGGGGCGGTTTCAACTCACCGCCGGGTGATGCAAACCTAACGCTGTCGGAAACCAAAAATGGGAAAGGCGAACTGACGGAATACGTGCTCAAGGACGCGGCAGATGCCGCGACTACGTACTTCTCGTCGTTGAGTGGGCCCTCATCGAGCCTGTGGAAGCCGACGAAGCAGGAAGGTCCGCTGCCCGCGCAAAAGGTGAGGTATATATACCAAACTGTGGAAGGCGTGACCGAGCCGAAGTGGGCGATTGCGCCAGAACCAGCCGGACTGTCGTTCTCGTGCGTCTCGCAGGCCGAAAAATCTGAAAAACTTGGCAAGGGCTGTCGCGCCCTATATTTCAAATACGCAGAAAAAACCAAGGAAAGCATAGGCGAAAATGAAACGGGATGGGGTGAATACAAGGGGCGGTTGCAGCAGGTGCTCTTCGACGCGTATAACCCGGCGAAAGGCATCGAAAAAATGCAAGAACCGCCGGTCGCGGAATATTTGTATGACAAACAGGGCCGGCTACGCGCCGAGTACAACCCGCAGATAGAACATCCCCTGAAGACGACCTATGGGTATGACGGCGAAGGGCATGTGACGGCGCTGACGTCCCCGGGGCAGGAGTCGTGGGCGTTTACGTACGGCTCGATCGCCGGAGACTCAAGCCCGGGCAGACTGTTGAAGACCACGCAGGCGGCCGTCTCGGCCGCACTTTGGAACGGAAAACTGCCAGAAAACACCAAAGCGCCAGAATTGACCAGGGCGCCGGTTGTGGGGGTGCGAATCGCTGTTTCGACCGGCACGTGGTCGAACTCACCGATCGTGTATGGATACCAGTGGGAGGACTGCAACACAGAAGGCAAAGAATGCACACCGATTCTGGGAGCGACAAACCCGAACTATACCCCCACGGAAAGCGACCGAGGGCACTTGCTGGTAGCGGAGGTGACCGCGACTAATGGAGGCGGATCGGTCATGGCGTCAAGTGGCGCCAATAGCGTACAAGCGGTGGAAATCACTGATTATTCTCTTCCGGAAGGCAGCGAACCGGACAAGATCGCGGTGGGGTCGGATGGCAACCTGTGGTTTACTGATTATGGGTCGAGTAAGGTTGGGAAGATCACGACGGCGGGTGTGATCACGGAATACGTTCTTCCGGCGAAAAGCGAACCGGAGGGGATTGCTGCCGGACCAGAAAAAGACGTATGGTTTACTGACGGTGAATCGAGTAAGATCGGGAAGATCACGACGGCGGGTGTGATCACGGAATACGCGCTGCCGGCAGAAAGCGAACCGGACGCGGTCGTTGAAGGGTCTGATGGCAACGTGTGGTTCGTTGATTATGAGTCGGGTAAGGTTGGGAAGATCACGACGGCGGGTGTGATCACGGAATACGCGCTGCCGAAAGGAAGTAAACCCGTCGGGATTGCTGCCGGACCGGAAAAAGACCTGTGGTTCGCTGAGGAGGGGACGAGTAAGGTTGGAAAGATCACGACGGCGGGTGTGATCACGGAATACGCGCTGCCGGCAGAAAGCAAACCGAGGGGGATCGTCGAAGGCCCGGATGGCAACGTCTGGTTCGCCGAGTATGGATCGAGTAAGGTTGGAAAGATCACGACGGCGGGCGTGATCACAGAATATGCGCTTCCGAAAGCAAGCGATCCATCCGGGATCACCGTTGGCCCCGACAAAAATCTGTGGTTTACAGAGCTCAAAACAGACAAGGTCGCCACAATCACGACGAGCGGCGCTATCACTGAATACCAGCCCGTGTCGTCTGGTGCCCCAGACTGGATGACGACAGGTTCCGACGGCAACGTCTGGTTCACGAACGGCAGCGCCAGCCAGATCGGGAAGATCACGCTCAATCCTACCCAAGGTGAAGTTGTATCCCCTCAGCCGGGCTGGACCATCGAGTACCATATACCACTGTCAGGAACAGGTCTACCGACGATGACCAGCGAAACAGTCGGAAAGTGGGGCCAAAAGAAAGACGTCCCGACGGAAGGCATGGCGATCTTTCCACCCGACGAACCGCAAGGCTGGCCAGCAAGCAAATACACGCGGGCCACGGTCACCTACCTCGACGAACTAGGGCGCGCCGTCAACGTCGTCTCACCCAGCGGCGGGATATCCACCACAGAATACAACGCGACAAACGACGTCGTACGCGGCCTCAGCGCCGACAACCGCAGCGCCGCACTCAAAGAAGGCTGCGAATCAGAAGCAAAATGCAAGTCGGCCGAAGTCGCGAATCTACTGGACACAGAAAGCACATACGAAGAAAAAGGCGCAGAACCCGGCACCGAGCTTCTAAGCACCCTCGGCCCCCAGCACACGATCAAGCTCGCGAAGGGCGCCCAGGTAGAAGCCCGCTCGCACACCGTCTACAGCTACGACGAAGGCGCACCCGCCGAAGGCGGCCCCTACGATCTAGTGACCAAGACGACTCAGGGCGCGCAGTACGCCGGCAAAGAAGAAGACATCCGCACTACCACGACCTCATACTCAGGCCAGGAAAACCTCGGCTGGAAACTACGCGAGCCGACATCCGTTACGAACGCATCGGGCGGCCTGAACCTGACGCATGCCGTCGTCTACGAAACAGCTACCGGTAACGTGAAGGAAACCGCAATGCCGGCAGCGGCAGGCGAGTCCACCACTGATTATTCTCTTCCGGAAGGTAGCGAACCGGACAAGATCGCGGTGGGGTCGGATGGCAACCTGTGGTTTACTGATTATGGGTCGAGTAAGGTTGGGAAGATCACGACGGCGGGTGCGATAACGGAATACGCGCTGCCGGCGAAAAGCGAACCGGAGGGGATTGCTGCCGGACCAGAAAAAGACGTATGGTTTACTGACGGTGAATCGAGTAAGATCGGGAAGATCACGACGGCGGGTGCGATCACGGAATACGCGCTGCCGGCAGAAAGCGAACCGGACGCGATCGTCGAAGGCCCCGATGGCAACGTGTGGTTCACTGATTATGAGTCGAGTAAGATCGGGAAGATCACGACGGCGGGTGTGATCACGGAATACGCGCTGCCGAAAGGAAGTAAACCCGTCGGGATTGCTGCCGGACCGGAAAAAGACCTGTGGTTCGCTGAGGAGGGGACGAGTAAGGTTGGAAAGATCACGACGGCGGGTGTGATCACGGAATACGCGCTGCCGGCAGAAAGCAAACCGAGGGGTATCGTCGAAGGTCCCGATGGCAACGTCTGGTTCGCCGAGTATGGGTCGAGTAAGGTTGGAAAGATCACGACGGCGGGCGTGATCACAGAATATGCGCTTCCGAAAGCAAGCGATCCATCCGGGATCACCGTTGGCCCCGACAAAAATCTGTGGTTTACAGAGCGCAAAACAGACAAGGTCGCCACAATCACGACGAGCGGTGCTATCACTGAATACCAGCCCGTGTCGTCTGGTGCCCCAGACTGGATCACCACGGGTTCCGACGGCAACCTCTGGTTCACGAACGACAGCGCCAGCCAGATCGGGAAGATAACCCCGAGCTCGTGGACGGGCAACTCTGGCGCCCACGACACCCAAACGGTCTACTACACCGCAGCGCCCAACGAAAAATACAAAGAATGCGGGGAACATCCGGGATGGGCGAACCTGCCATGCGAGACCAAGCCCGCCGAACAACCGGAAGTCAGCGGACTGCCGAGCCTATCGATCACTAGGTACAATGCGTACAACATGTTCGACGAGCCAGAAAAACAGACCGAAACAGCTGGCTCCGCGACCCGCACCACCACCTCGACCTACGGCACGGCGGGCCGGCTGCTGGCGACCGAACAGACATCCAGCGAAGGTAAAGCACTGCCGAAGGTCACCGACAAGTACAGCGAAACGACAGGCCAAGTGGTCGAACAGAGCACTACGACCGGAACCGAAACCGACACGATCACCAGCAAATACAACACACTTGGGCAGTTGACCTCCTACACTGACGCCGACAAAAACACCTCGACGTATGAATACGAAGGCGAAGGGAGCTACAAAGGCGCAAAAGAACTCGACGGACGCCTGAGACACGTCAGCGATGGGAAGGGCACCCAGGTCTACACCTATGAAGAAACGACCGGAGCGCTCAAGGAACTCGTAGACACCCAAGGCACACATGTCCTCACCTTCACCGGAACCTACGACGCCGAAGGCAACATGACAAGCGAGAGCTACCCCAACGGAATGACCGCCACCTACACCCGCAACACGACGGGTCAGATGACCGGGATCGAATACGTCAAGAACACCCACTGTGCAACAAAATGTCCCGAAACATGGTTCTCCGACAGCGTGACACCCTCGATTCACGGACAGGCACTCGAACAGACGAGCAGCCTCAGCAAGGAGAGCTACGCCTACGACGAATCAGGGCGACTTACGCAAGCCCAGGAAACCCCCACCGGCGAAGGCTGCACCACGCGCATCTACGGCTACGAAGCAGACACAAACCGCACAAGCCTCACGACCGCCAAACCCAACTCTAAAGGCGAATGCACAAGTGAAGGCGGCAGCGAAGAAAAACACAGCTACGACACCGCCGATCGCCTCACCGACACCGGCATCAAATACAACGAATTCGGGGACATCACCAAACTCCCCGCCGCCGACGCGGGCGGCCACGAACTGACAAGCACGTTTTATGTCGACGGACAGCTTGAAGGCCAAACCCAGAACGGGCAGAGCAACACCTACCAACTGGACCCCGAACACCGCACGCGCGAAACGATCGCTGGCACCATAGCGACGATCGCCCACTACGCCGGCCCGGGCGACACGCCCTCGTGGACGACCGAACCGGTATCCGGCCAGTGGACCCGATACATATCGGGCATCAGTGGCTTCGGCGCGATCGAGACGGGTACCAAAGAACCCGAACTGCCGCTAACCGACCTGCAAGGCAACGTCATAGCGAAAGCCTCCGCCAGCGAAGCCACGACGAAACTGCTCTCCACAGAACGATCCACCGAGTATGGCGTGCCCACGACCACTAAACCAGCGAAGTACGGCTGGCTCGGCAGCAACCTACGCGCAACCGAACTACCATCCGGCGTGGTCGCCATGGGTGCCCGCAGCTACGTCCCCCAGATCGGCCGCTTCCTGCAGACCGACCCCGTCCCCGGCGGCTCTGCCAACGCATACGCCTACACCTACGGCGACCCAGTCGACACCTCCGACCCGAGCGGCGAATACACAGCCCAATTCGACAACGCCGGAGCAGAAGTCGCAGCGGGCGTCGGCGCAGCCCTCATAGCCGAACGCAAGGCCGCAGAAGAAGCAGCAGCCAGCGCGGAAGCTGACCGCAAAGCCGAAGAAGCAGCATTCTGGTCAAAAGGCGCCGCGAGCGAAGTGAGCGAGCCGATTGAACTCGCTCGGACCAACGGCAGTGAGTCGATTGAAGGATCTGGCCAAATGGCGTCGGCGGCTGCACTTTTTAACCACACCTGGGAAGTATTGCCGACGGTCGCATTTGCCCTTGGTTCTGCTATCTCTGCTTCTGGCTCCGATGTAGGAAAGTATCTACTCGGCTTTGTGGTCATCCCAGGTTGGATACGCGAAGCCGTCGACCACATGCTTGCCGGCAAGCTGGACAGTTTCGCCGGCGACCTAATGACCGCGGGAAGTAACGCGGCGCCCGGGACGCTCGTTGAAATCCATATCTGGGGGTCATTCCGGACAGGGTTCAAAACCAATGTAGGGTTCTGGGAAGCCCGTGAGGAGTAGTGCCCACCGGGGGAAGATGCGGGGGCTTTCGGGCGAATAAGCTGATACCCTGTGTTTGTTCGGGACCTACGCCTACGAGGGGCCTACCGCATGAGTGACGGAAGAGTTGGTCGTATCGGCGCTCGCGTGTTGGGAGCGATCGTCCCGACGGGGCGACTCGCAGCAAGCGGTTCGGTGTATCGCCGAGCCGTTAGCTGCGCACGCTCTGAGCTGGGAGATGAAGTAGCCGTGGAGCGGTTGAGGACGGAGACGGCTCGAAACCGAAAGGCTGGGATTGCAGCCCTGCGTAGCCTGGAAGGTGACCGGAAGCAGTTCGATATTGATCGTGCCTACCGACTGCTTGAGGCCGCGGTTTGCGGTACCCCGGTTAGGCCAGCGCCTGTAGAGCACGGGGAGTTGTTCGCCCGTGAAGAGAACCTAGGACGGCTACCGTTGACGGAGGCTATTGAGACGCTGGTCGGGTTGGAGCCGCGACTGGCGGACGTGTTGGCTCACGGGCCAGAACAGAGCAAGGCCCCAATGCTACGCGTGAACGAACTGGTGGGTCCAAACTCGCAACACCGAGATTCGCTTGTGCGCTCGCAACTTGCTCTGAGTATCGCGGCTCACACGCTCGCGACCGGACCCGATGCAACAGGTCGGGATGGTGACGGAGCCTCATACTTTTCTGCCGAGCGAAAAAGGGTCGTCAGGGCCTGACCATTGGCGGCTGACGGCGGCGGCCCCCGAGCGGCCCTTGCGACCCTGCTGTCATATGGCGCGAGCCATAGCTTCGACCGACCGTCAAGCTCGACCCCGGAGAACTCACAGACACGTATGTAGCACCAGGCTAAGCGCGCCCGAGAGCGGGCTGACAGACCCCGGACACGGTGCGCCCGGCCACGCCTCCCAGTGGGGACACGTCGGCCTATGGAGGTGACGATGGGAACCATCGCATCGAGGAGTTCTCGTCGGCTGGGAAATATATACGTGTATTTGGCGCGAAAGGTACCGGAGAAGGACAGTCCGAGAGCCTGTCGGGCATCGCGATTGACTCCAGCGGTAATGTGTGGGCGGTCGACGCATCGGACGACCGTTCGGCCGTGTGTCGTGGTGGCCGGGCCGATCGTACCGCTCTACAGCAGCCGATCGGTGCTGAGGACAGCGCCGGCACGATCAAGCGCCTCGAGATAGCGGACGAAAAAGTATTCGTCGTCGCCGGAGCGTTCGGTAGTGCGTCGAAGTCACGCTCTCCGGGTGCTAGCCGGCGCTTGAAGTCATCAGCCAGCCCATAGACATAATCCACCGCCGCGAACGCGTCGCTGTTGATCCTCCGAGCGAGCGGGGAGCCGTTCCGACAACTCGCTCCGAGGCACCGCCCCGCTACTCTCGCGGGAGTCATCAACCCATTCAGAGGCGGTAGCAGTCGAGGTGCTCGGCGTCGTAGAAGTCATATGCAAGAGCGGGTGCGGCAGCACCCAAACGGGTGCGGCCACCTGGATTGCGCTGGGAACGGCTGTTGGCGCACTCCTCACCGTCGGTGTCGGACTTTTGGAAGTCCGTCGACTCGTGCGCTCGATCGCGGTCGGGCAGCAAGCTAACGCCATCAATGCCGTGAGCCACTGTTCCCACAGATATCACGAGATCATACGTGACGTCGATGACGAAAATCACAAAGTGCGAAAGGGCGACGTCTCTCCCGGTAGCTGGTGGTATCGGTATTGGGATCTTCACACCGAGCAGTTCATGCTGTTCACCAAAGGTTTGCTCGATCCTGCCGTCTACGAAGTTTGGATGACAGAGCTGGCGACCGTCTATGACGAATCGCCACCCGGCGCCGAGACACGCGCCGTGGCGCATGCCGCGTACCTAGATAAGACACTTCCGCAGCATGTAGCGTTGCAATCGTTCTTCCGACAGTTGAGCGGCATATCCTTCGATGTCGACCCGGCCTCACGTGCAGCCCAGGTGCATGCTCTCATCGCCGCCTATACCCCGAAGCCCCCGTCACGCCTGAGATGGGCACTTCATGTTCTCCTAGCCCCGAGCTCGCTTCCCGACTATCAGGTACTCGTGAGCGAGCAGGCGCTCAAGCGACGAGTGCGAGAGCTGGCGGCAGTGATTGACCGTCGGTACGATAGCGAGTCGCTCGTAATCGTGGCGATCATGGAGAGTGCCCGGGTTTTCGCTAAAGATCTCTGTCAGTGCCTCTGGCCCGACCCCTTGGATTCGGTCCGCCTCGTGTGAGAGTCCTTCTGCTCATGGAAAATGAGCGAGAGGAGGACCGATCACGTGAAGCGCAGACGACACACGCCGGAGCAGATCGTCAGGAAGCTCAGAGAGGCCGACCGGATGCTGGCCGAGGGCACGGAGACCCCGGAGGTCTGCAAGGCCCTGGAAGTGTCCGAGGCGACCTATCACCGCTGGCGAGCGCAATACGGCGGGATGAAGGCCGACGATGTGAAGCGTTTGAAGGAGCTCGAGCGAGAGAACTCGCAGCTCAAGCGCCTGGTCGCGGACAAGGAGCTGGAAAACCTGGCGCTCAACGTTCTCCGAGCAGACGGGCCTCCTTGGCCCCGGTGAAGCAGCGGTTCGACTACCTCAAGCAACGCATCTACTACCGACAGCTCCCGAACCTCGCGCGAGAGGCCACCCTCGCGGCTCAGAAGATCCGAACGCTGAACCTGCCACTCGCCTCCGTCGAGGACCCGATCGTCGTGCGAATCCTCGAAGAAGGGTCGTGGGCCGACGACGAGGACATGCAGGTTGTGTGGGCGAACCTGCTCGTCAACGCAATCACCGAAGGCACGCCCGACGTTCACGCGGCGTTCCGGGTCGTACTGGACCAGCTTGAGCCCGTGGAGGCACGGACGCTCAACCATCTAGCCGACAAAGCGAACTTCGCGGCGTCACCCGAAGATCAGCGCTTCACGCCGATACAGCTTGAAAGCCAGGGAGCGAGCGGACCACACCTCGACAACCTCGTCCGCGTCGGCGTGCTCCGCTACACCCGGATCATGCCCACCACAGTCGGCAGCATTACGGACACTGGAGCCTCTGTGTCAGGCGCGACGTTCACGGATTTTGGCTGGGTATTCGTAAAGGCGTGCCGCGAGCCTCCCCCACCCGGCTGAATGCAGCGGCTCCCGAGACTGCACGGCGTGCCAGAGACAGGCCGCCATTGCCCTCGGGCCGCTCGCTCAATGCGACGGCTACGCGCTCCAACGGGCACACGGCTCGGCGCCATCGTCGCGTGCCTGGTGCGAAGCACAGCCAGAAGCTAGCACATAGGCGTCAGCGTGCAAATCGCACCGTCACGCACACGGTCAGCACTACCCCATTCCACCGCAAGGTCACACATACTCTAACCTCGACTCCGATGCGCAGCGCCTCGGCCTCGGTGTCGTGGGCGGGCGTATGTACAGCATTGAAAAGCCCGCGAGCCTCAACTGCCTCCCTAACGTGAATAAGATCCGTTAGCGAGCCCTTTGTGAATTGCATGGATAGGTCATTGTCTCCCGGCTGCACGAGCCCAAACTTCGCTAGCATACCCACCGGGTCAAGGACCGTCTGAGCGGCCAGAATGGGATCGGCGTTCACCCGATCCTGGAAGGACGCCACCGCTGCTTGGCGCGCGCTCTCCAATATGTCCCACCGGCTCAGTCCTGGCACCGTTGATGGCTCACTATGCTCCTCGTGCGTCATTGTGCTTCCTCCTGTGCTAGTTGACGTGTCAGGGGCCGACCCTACATCGCTCCGTCCCGGTCGTCAGTGGAGAGAACGCTCGTGCACGATGACATGTCAGTAACAAACGATGAGAAACGCGCTAAGGCCGCTATTCATGCTCCAAAGACGGATCACTCCAGACAATTCGTACTACGGCTCAGTTCGCATTCTTTGTTTCCGATAAACCACAGCACTTCGCACAAGTGCCAATGTGCGCGCTCGCTGGGTCCGAGCTATGCGCCGCGCCCTACCCGAGCAGCGCGGCGCTTGCGCTCTGAGCTTTACACCCTGATCCCTGTGTAGTGCAGCGGTGCAGCGCTGCCCTGGTCGGGAAGACCAGATCGTCGCGTGTCCGGTGGATCAGCCCGGATTTGTTGAGTCGATCGAGCGAGTCCAGTGCGGCGATCTCGTCTCCGCGCTCTCGGATGATCTCGGCGACCGACCACGGCCGCTGATTGGACGCTGGAGCTATTTAGCTCCATGCTCGCCGCGATGGCTCACGCGCACGAGCGAGGCGGTGCTGCACCGGGATCTGAAGCCCGACAATGTGCTTTTCATCGATGGGCGCTGGGTAATCAGCGACTTCGGGATGGGCAAGGAGTTGGCGGCACTGCCGATGAGTGTTGAGGGCTGCTTCGGCGGATGCGCGGTAGACCTCGATCTCGTCGGTCACACCGCACATGATGCCGGACGGCAGCGCAAGCCGGACACGGATCGCTGCAGTCCTCGTGCACCTCGATCGTGCTCAGCAATTCTTCGCTTGGATTTGGCAGCACCCCCCCTGGAAGCACCCCTCCGGCGCTGGTTGGCGCCCCAAGTTGCGCCGATGCTACGATCCAGGCCAGCCGGGCACCGCTCGTCCCATCGGCACCGCAAGGTCGCTAATGGGAGCGGATCGTTCCCCCGCTATCGAGCGAAAGCCCCGGAAATCCAGGGCTTTCGTGGTTCTAGGACTCGGGCGCTGGTGGAGCTTCCTCCCGAGATTTCCTCCCAGGATCGGGATCGGAATCGAGCTGGGGGCGCTTCGCGTCGGCAAGCAGCGACGCCGCCCAGCCGCTTGCGCTCTCGGCAGATGCGAGCGCGGCGGTGCGATCGAGTGCGATTGGCTCGTCGTAGCGGAGTTCGGCTGCCCAGGGCGTGAGCCAGGCGGTGTCCGCGATGTCCTGTGGAGGCTCTGTGCCCGTCTCGCGTACTTGACGCACGAGGAATTTGAGATCGTGGCTGAGGGGGAGGTCGGCGTCGGCGAGCACGAGTGCGACCTTCATGGACTTCTCGACTGCCTGCTGTGCGTGGAACCCGACGACGTTGTCGTCGATGTCTGCGTTGTCGGCGAGCACTCGGCAGGCTTCGAGGTCGCCGTTGGCCCGGCGTAGCAGCAGCTCGGCGTACTCGATCTGTTCAGGACTCGGCGAGAACACGACCCTCGCGCAGGGCTCGGTGCACCATCGTGCCCCGTACCTTCGCTCGCCGTTCGGCGAGCGCGGCGTCCATGACGATCACGTCGACGGGTGCGTTGAAGTCTCCGAGAGCGTCGCGGAGCCTGACGGCCTCGGCGAGGCGATCCGGGACCGTCTCCTCGATGACCAGGAAGTCGAAGTCACTGCCGTCGCCGGCGTCGCCGCGGGCGTGTGAGCCGAACAGGATCACCTTGGCTGGCGCTGGCGCAGCGTCTATCAGCGCACGGCCTGCATGCTCGATCATCGCCTCTGCGGTGACGGCGTTCATCCTCGCCGCTCCTCGGCTGTGGCTTCATCCAGCACGGCAGGTGTCGATGTACGCATAGCCCGATCGATTGTAGCCCCGCCTGCGACGGTGCCATCTGTCTGAGGTCGAGCCAACGAGACCGCCTTCGAGCGGTCGGGATGCGCCGTAACGAGGAGGGCGTAGCCCGACGCCTCCGGTGCAGGTAGCGGCGGCCACCGCGCCGCAACCCGTAGCGTTGTGTGAGGGTGGCGGTTGCAGCTCAGGCTGCCACGAGTGCCGAGCTTGCCGGTTGGCGATCCATCGCCCTCGGTGCAGCCGTTGGCGGCGTTGGTGGTTCGGGTGCGTGCGTGGCGTTGCCGCCCCGGCATGGAAGGTCCCCGGCAACTGGTGTGGGTGCGGCGTTGGGCTCGTCGCAGACGCGGCCGGCGTGTCTCTGTTGGCGCCAACCTAAATTGCTTGGCCGGTTGAGGGCGGTTGTGGTCAGTACACGTAGATGAGACACGACTGCGCCAGTTCGCATGGGGCGCGGCGTCCCGCTTTCCGGCGAGCGAACAGGAGGGAAGGAAGATGGCGAGGCTCAACAAGACTTCTGGGCAGGCCCGGGCTGGCGGCGGTGAGGTGGTGTCGTTGGACGAGCCGCTGCTCGACTGCGTGGCCGCGGCGGCGCTGTTGAACGTGCGGGTCTCTTGGGTGCGTGATGCGGCACGGCTTGGGCATTTGCCGTGTGTGCGCGTGGGGCGTCATCTGCGCTTCACGCGGGTGATGCTCGAAGACTGGCTGGTCGTGCAGCTGGCGCGCCCGCCTGCGGCTGGGCGTGCGTACGCGGCAGCGGCCGCGACGCCCCGTGCGAACGCGAGTCCGTTCAGGCGCAGCACCCAGGCGGCGCTGTTGGCGAGCTTGGCGGAGAGGCCGAATGGCACTGCGGTTGAGCGCGAGGGGTAGCGATTTCTGCAGGGGATCAGGGACAGGGCCGCGTCGGGCCTGGTGGATCTCAGCGGCCGCGGCTGGTGCTGCGCTCGGGGGTGTCGCGCCGGAGCGCTCGCGTGAGCCAGCGGGTCGGTGAGAGGATGCGGGGAATGCGTAGCGGGTCGCGGCTGGGGCTCCAGCCAGGCTCGGGGCGCACTCGGTGCGCCAGCGACGGGATCTGTGAGCGGCTGTGGCGGATGTGTTCGGCGAGGCGCCGGACGCGGTCGGGGTCTTGTCCTTCGATGCCGAGCTGGTCGCGTGCGAGGTACCAGTCGGTGCCGTGGCGTGCGCGTGTGGCCTGCACGTAGGCGCTCTCTTTACTGGTCTGCCAGCCGCCGGTGAGCACGACCGAGCGCTGCACGGTCGTGCCCTGCTGGCGATAGACGTGTTGGGCGTAGCCGAGCCGGATCGAGCCGAGATCCTCTGCGGGGAGGTTGACGTGGCGGTCCGAGCCGTCGAGTGCAATCCGAACGCCGCGGGGGTGGATGGCGGTGATCTCGCCGCGAGTGCCATTCTCGACCCTGGGCTGGCCCGGTAGCCGGTGCTGGCTGGTGAACGCGATCAGGTCGCCTTCGCGGATCGGGTAGTGGACGTCGGGGTGCTGGATCTCGTGGTGTCCGAGTTCGCCGTGTTGGGCGCGGAGGTGTTGCGCGCGGGCGTTGAGCCGGTCGATCTCCTGGTTTGACGCGTCGGCGATCAACGCGACCTCGCGGACGCCGTGGCGCTGGTGAGGGTGTGCCAGCGTTGCATGGCGGCCTCGCCGGCCTCGTCGCGGGTGTCCTGGAAGTGCAGCTGGTTGCGAAGGACGTAGTGCGCCATCGCCCGCTCTGGTTCGCCGGCTCGCAGCGCTTGCCAGGCGCGCTGCTCCGCGGGGTCACGAGTTCTGTAGACGTCTTGCAGCTCGGCGGTGGGGGCGTGTCCGCTGAGCCGGTCGAACATGCCGCCGGGGCCGATCGAGGGGAGCTGCTTGCCGTCGCCGACAGCGATGAGCTTCGCCCCGGAGTGCTCCACCAGCTCGGTGAGCGCGTCGAGGCGGTGGCAAGAGCCGGATTGGAGGCGATGCGCTGTCTCAAGCGTCACCTTGCCCGCAGGTACTACCGGCTGCTCAGCGAACGATCGAGATCAACGGGCCTCCTATCCGAGCCATTGTCCTCCGTCGCGCCGCGCTAGTGGCCACGAAGCGGGGAGGAGCCATAGCGACGGCGAAGGCCATCGAGCACAGCGGGCCCACCGATGACACTAAGGGCGAGCATAACGAGGGCGCCCTCGATGCAGCCGACAACTGGGTGGCCGAGCCCGCCGAGCGGCGTTACAGGAAGGACAATCCCACAAGCCGAAACGACTTAACGCCCAGATAACACTTGTGAGAGAGAACGTACACAGCGCGCAAGCACCGAAGTCGCCGATTCGAACGAGAGGCCAGCTTCTTGCCTACCCGATGAGGGCGAACAGGACGACAAGGAGTTGCGCGAGCGCCGCGAGGTCGTGCAAGTCGGAGCGCATACGTGGATGCACAAAGTAGACATAGCAGGCCGCACCGAGGACGACAAGCTACGGCTGCGGCGGCAAGCGCCAGCTCAATCGCGCCTCCCACATCATCCCAATCCCGCACCGCCGAATATCCCGACAACCATTACCTAGCTCGCAAGGAAGCCGTGGGCAAGAGCCACATGGAGGCCATGCGCTTGCCTCAAGCGCCAAGAGCAGGCACGTCCTCGGCCTGAGACGAGGCGCCTGCTTGAGACGAGGAGAGTCGAGGTCGTCGTCTTTCGCCTGGTCGGCGGCCCCGGGAGCACCCTCTCGGCCTTGTCGGCGCCCCAAGTCCGATGCTACGACCCAGGCCAGCCGAGCACGGCTCGACCGACGGGCACCGAGAGGTCGCTAATGGGAGCGGATCGTTCCTGAGATTCGAGACCGTGACACCGTCCGCTGGCGGACGATCTCGCGCTCTCGCGTCTCGTCCTGAGCGTGTGAGCGTGGCCGTTGCTCAGACGCTTGCTCGCCTAAGAAGCAGCAGCGGGATAACGGACGACACGCCGGAGCGTGGACCGTGGGTCGAGGCACCGATCCGGCCGGGGAGCTGAAGAGTTGTCCTGGTCCCCTGAGCGCGCTTTGCGGGTGTGGCGGCCGGTGCTACTCTCCGTCGCAGATGTCGTTGCAGAACTCGCTTCTCTCGCTTCTCCTGCTCCCCCCTCGGGGGGAATAGCGCGTGGCGGCCGCGTAGCCGCATACCCAGCAGAGAGGAAACGGCAAAGCGAGAGAAGGAGCACGACATGATGGACGCTTCGGCGGGCAGCATTTCACGCGGGCGCAGCGAGTCCGACCGCATACTGATCTTCGACACGACGCTGCGCGATGGCGAGCAGTCGCCGGGTATCTCCCTCAACAAGACCGAGAAGCTGGAGATCGCTCATCAGCTTGCGCGCCTCGGCGTCGATGTCATCGAGGCTGGTTTTCCGATTACGTCTCCCGGCGATTTCGAGTCGGTGCAGGCGATCGCGCGCGAGGTCGAAGGGCCCGTGATCTGCGGGCTGGCGCGCACTGTCAGTCAGGACATCGAGGCCGTGTGGAACGCCGTGCGTGACGCTCAGCGCCCGCGCATTCACATGGTTATCGCGACCAGCGACATCCACATCAAGCACAAGCTGCAAACCACGCGCGAGGATGTCAAGGGACAGGTGCGTGCCGCCGTCGCTCAGGCGCGCGAATACACCGAGGACGTTGAGTTCTCAACTGAGGACGGGTCGCGCTCGGACGTGGAGTTCCTGGCCGAGGTGATCCAGATCGCGCTCGACGAGGGCGCCAGCACGATCAACGTGGCTGACACCGTTGGCTACACGATGCCGCGAGAGTTCGCCGCGATGTTCGAGGAGTTGTTCCGGGTGGTTCCCGGTCTGCGCGATGTCGTCCTCTCGGTGCATTGCCATGACGATCTGGGCATGGCGGTCGCTAACTCGCTGGTCGGGCTGGAAGCGGGCTGCCAACAGGTGGAGTGCGCGATCAACGGGATCGGTGAGCGCGCCGGCAACGCTTCGCTTGAGGAGATCGCGATGCTGCTGCACACGCGCGAGCCGAGCCTTGGGCTTTGGACGGGCATCGAGACGACCGAGATCGCGCGCACGAGCCGCATGGTCTCGCGGCTGACCGGCTACCCCGTGCAGCCGAACAAGGCGATCGTGGGGCGCAACGCGTTCGCGCACGAGGCCGGCATCCACCAGGACGGCGTGCTGAAGGAGCGCACCACATACGAGATCATGGACGCGAGGACCGTCGGTCTGACCAGCAACTCGATTGTGCTCGGCAAGCACTCCGGCCGCCACGCGCTCAGCGAGGCGCTGAAGGAGATGGGCTTCCAGATCGACGGGCAGGCGCTGAACACGGCGTTTAAGCGCTTCAAGGAGATCGCCGACCGCAAGAAGCAGGTGACGGCGATGGACCTGGAGGCGCTCGTGACCGATGAGTTGCGCAGCGAGGACATCGCCGGCTACTCACTGGACTCGTTCGAGGTCGAGGCTTCGTCGCTGCGCCCCGCGCACGCCAAGGTCTCGATCATGCTGCCCGAGGGTGGCGTCAGCACAGGCTCATTCATCGGGGACGGGCCGATCGACGCCGTGTTCCAGGCCATCAACGTCGCCACCGGCGTCGCCGCGAAGCTCAGCGAGTTCACGATCGGCGCCGTCACCGAGGGTCAAGATGCGCTCGGCGAGGTCTCTGTCGTGCTTGAGGTCGAGGGTGTCGCCGGCGCCGGGCAGGGAGTTTCGACGGACATCATTGACGCCGCCGCGCGGGCCTACGTGCGCGCGCTGTCGGTCGCCGTCGCGCGCTCGCGCGCTGACCAGGCGATCGGGCTGCCCGAGGCCTCACCGGGCTGAACCCTGATCAAGCCTTCAACTTGAAGGGGCCTTAGGGACCGCCCTCCTGGTGGCCGTCGGTGCTGCTCGTCGTCACGCGCCCAATGGACGGGCACGGACTCGCCCGCCATGAACGGCACCAGTGCGAGCAGGAGTGGCTCCAGCTTGTGCGTGGTGTGCGGGCGTATTGGCAGCTCCGGGTAGCGCACGAGAACCTAGCCCGTGCTCGGTTCCTCGATCTCGGGCCTGGGCTTCGCCGCCGCTGCGATCGTCGTCACCGGATACTTGGCGGCGATGCCGCGCAAGAACGACATGTCGCCTCACTCAGCGAGCTGGCTCTCGAAGTCAGGCAGCCACTCAGCAGACCGGCACGAGATGCGAAGGCGCAGACGAGAGAGGTCTCCGTCGAGCTTCTTCAGCTCGACGATCAACCGCTTGTGGATGGCCTTGACGTGAAGCAGAGCTTCGTCGTCCAGGCCGTCCAGGAACAGGCACAGGAGATCATCCGACTCGCGCCACTCGCGCCACGTAGCCTCATCGACGATCGCGCCAATCAGAGACTCTCCGTCTTCATAAGCGCCGAGATTCACGAGGTGCATGGCGTCGCCAGACTGACGATGCTCGGCAACGGCGTCCTCGATCGCATGGGACTTGCCGAGACCCGGCTCTCCGAGCAGGACGAGGCAACGTTCGTCGATGAGCTCGCTCAACTGCAGGGCGTTCGTGCCCAACGCGAACAGCAACGATCGGTCGAAGAAATCCTCGCCCATATTCTCGGTTGGAGCTGTCCAGAACCGGGGCCACGAATAACGGCGCGGCGCAATCGATTGCCGAGCCATGCCTTAGAACGTACTCGGCTCTGTGCTGTGCCGGAGCGAGGCCAGCGGGACTCCGGGACCAACGAGGAGCGGGTTGGCGTCGGTGTGCACCGAACTCGGCAGGGAGCTCACTCGCATCCGGGGCACCCCGCGACCATCGGGAAGCGGGATTTGATCTGCGCTCGCTCGATGCCTTCGCGCAGAGCGTCCGCAGAGAACGCACGGAATTCCTGTCTGGCATCGAAGACCTCGCGTGCCTCATCCCAGCTCTGGGCCTCCTGAAGAAGGGCATAGAGCGGCGCGAGCAGTTCGTCAATGCGCGCTTCGTAAGCCTCCTGCGAGTCCTCGGGGCCCATCGATAGGCATGTGGTCGGGACAGGCCCGACGAGGCATTTGTTGAACGTCACGATTCCCAGGCCGGATCGCGTGCCGCCATAGCCCTCCCAGATCGAGTCGCCGGTGCCGATGCAAGGCGGCAGCGACTGCCCCAATTCCTCACGCAACGAGCGGTCATGCGTCATCTGCGTGAATCCGCCCGCGATGGCCGCCACGGCGTATGGCTCGTCATCGAGTTCCTTCTCGGCGAGTTCCCTGTCGAAGCGCATTCGCAGCTTCGTCGGCGCAGAGATCCATCGCAAGGCGGTGATATCCCAGGGTCCGAGTTCAGCCGCTAGGGGCGGGAAGTGCCTCTCGAACATGTCGCGCTGAAGCGGGTGCCCATCGAGTGAGCGAGGCTGGCCGTTTTCGATCGCACCCAACGCGTTGTGGAGCAGTTCCCGCAATCTCTTCTCATGATCGGGCAGGACGAAGGGGCCATCAGTCCCCTTGGGTATGCGTCGTTCAAGCTCACGGACGCGTTCGTCGGCTGCGGCAGTGGCATCGTGCGCTAGACGGGCGGGCGCGATGACCACGTTCACGACGAGGAACGCCACCAACACGATCCCAGCCGCGAGCACTCCGCCAAGCACGGAACCAACCGACACGCTCCCCGCGCCAAAGAACCCCGAGGTGGCTGAGGCCGCCGCGATCGCCAACGCCCAGCCCGCGTGCTCGCCGATCGCGTCCCAGGTGTCACGCAACGCACGCCCAAGGACCGACCGATGGAACGTGATGAGGTCGCGCACCTGTGCCGCCTACCTGAGCGCCGAGTAGATGATGAAGCCGGTATTCACAACGGTGGCGACGGCGATCAGGTACGTCAGGCGTCGCACCGTCTGTGAGCTTCGTTGCGCTGCGACGACGACGCGCGCAAGGTCGGCGCTCAGCTCATGGGCTGTCTTCTTCCCGACGCGCTGGTTGCGGCGGCGCTGGACGAGCGCCCAGGCTCCGACGAGCGGATAGACGTAGCGGATGAAGAGGATGGTCAGCCGCGAGACGCGCAGGCCCGCGATGCGGGTCGAGTCGGACATGCGGGCATGATCGCGCCGCCCTCGGACGCGCGCTCAGGCTGACTGCACAGGTGCCGTCCGCTCCACGAACCCGGCCGACGCCGGGCGACAGCAAGCAGCGGTTGAAGATGCACAACGACCTCCCAGCGAGCTGGACGAGCTACCACCTGCACCCCTGAAGGCACTATTCGACGGCATCGTCGGCGGCGTCGATGGTGAGCTCCGGACCTTCGAGCTCTGGCGCAGCGCGCCGACGCTGCAACCAGGCGTCGAATGGGCTCCGTTCTCGGTCTCTACCGCATCGTCTATCGCTACCTCAGCGGGTTCATCCACGCCGGGCTGCTCAGCCTCAATGCAGTGATCAAGCGAGGAACGGTCGGCGGGGACATCGTCGCTATGGAGGACCCACGATGGCGAGCATTCGGCGGTCGGGTTGGCGCCGCTCGTTTTCGGCTCGGGCTTTACGTGTCCTCTGAGGCCCAGGGCTGGCCCGAGAGGCAGACGATCGACGCGATCTTGAACGAGGCGGCCGCCATCTGACGCGTCAATGCGCTGGGATCGGGCACCGGGCGGCCAAATCCCAGCCTTCTTCGATCCGATGCGCTACGACCGATGATATGCTTGGCCCAGTATAGGCGGGGCCCCCTGTGGTCGCGGGTACTGGTTTCAATCCCGCCTCCGCTACTTTGTTATTCCACGACCGTCCCTCAGGGGCGGTCGTTTTCGTTGGCGAGGTCAGGCATCAGCTCGAGGTGCCGCGGGACACCGCGTCGACGTTCGAGCCGGAGATCGTCAAGAAGCGTCAGCGGTGGTTCACAGGGTCGATGGGATCGTGTTGTCGCTCACTGCGCCTGGCACCGCGTCGCTCGCGTCCAGACGATGTGTCCGATAAAGCGCCGCACTCGCGTCCGGGACGTAGCGTCTCGCTGGCAGTATGGAACATGCGAAGTTCCCTTGCTCATCAGGCGATAGTGTCCGTGTGCCAGCTGCCGCCCGACGAGGAGCGCGTCGAGGGCCGCGGGCAGGCCCGGGAGTCGGTGGTGTCCGACTGTGGCCGCCTTGGGTTGGACTCATCGCGCACGAGTGGCTCCTTTCCTTTGACGGGAGTCGTTGACGGTCAGTTCGCGCGCGTGTGCTCTGATTACGAGCCCTGGCTACCGGCCGTGCCGACGCTGAAGATTCGCTCCATTGCCGCTCCTACAGCCCCCTCTTCACGGGCGATCAGCCGGCGGATCGCGAACACGAACGCGGGAACCGCCCAGAAGTCACCGCAGACCCAGAGGATCCCGGCGCCTATCTGCTGGTCGCCGAACACCGGCAGCCTGACGCCAGGAACGTGGTTGTAGACCGAGTACCAGGAGTGGTGGGTGAACAGGCTCATCGACATTGCAAGCATGAACATGACGAAGTTCGTGACAACCAGTGCGATCGCTTGGCCGGCGGGAGTCGTGCGCATCCGCAGCGGCGGCGAGGGGATGATCAGCACCCAAAACAGGATTCCCGCGAGGAGCATGCTGGCGTTCATCGCCGAGTGCACGGTTCCATGTCGCTCCGAGAGGTTGAACAGGCCTGGAATCTGCCAGGCGACCATCACGACGTTGAACACAGCCACGACGAGCAACGGTCGCGACAGCAGGCGGCTGAAAGCGCGCAGCGGCCGCGCCCAGTCGGCGTGCAGGATCGCGCGCAGAGCCGAGCGGCGCAGCCGCAGCGGCACTGCCAGGAGCAGCGGCTGCCAGGGCGCGGCAGCCACGATCAGCGACGGGGCGGCCAGCAGCAGGATCAAGTGCTGGATCATGTGAATGTAGAAGTAGCGGTAGCCCCAGTATTCGATCGGCGACTCCACCGCGACGAGCAGCGCCAGCAAGCCGCCGTAGAACCACAGCGAGCGCAGCCGCCGACGCAGGACGCGGTCGCGGCGGGTGTGCCGGAGCAGGCGACGCAGGCCAAGCTCATGCCAGATCGCGAGCACGGCCAGGACGACGAGGACTGGGGTGTTGGACCAGTGGTCCACCAGAGAGCTCACGCCGTCAGCCTGGGGGCGAGGTCCAGCGCTCGCTTGCCGGTGGCGATCTTGAGCGGCTTCTTAGAGGGTACGCGGCGCAGGCGGGAGCTGTTCCAGACGACGAAGCTAGAAGACAGCGCCATCGCCGCCCCGGCAAGCAGCGGGTTGAGCAGGCCGAGCGCCGCCACCGGGATCGCCGCGAGGTTGTAAAGGAACGCCCACGCGAGATTGCCCCTGATCGTCCCCAGCGTTCTGCGCGCCAGCTCGATCGCCGTCGCCGCGACGCAGAGATCGTCACGCACGATGATCAGGTCAGCCGCATTGATCGCGGCGTCCGTGCCCGAGCCGACTGCCAAGCCGAGGTCTGCGGCCGCGAGCGCAGGAGCGTCGTTCACGCCGTCGCCCACCATCGCGACGCAGTGACCCTCCATCTGCAGGCGCCGGATGATCGCGACCTTCTCGGCTGGCAGCGTGCCGGCGATCACCTCATCGATCCCGATCGATGCACCCACCGCGCCCGCCGTCGTCTCGCTGTCTCCCGTCAACAGCACACAGCGCAACCCAAGCGCCTGCAGCTCGCGCACCGCGGGCGCGGCCGAGGCGCGAACCGCATCGGCCAGCGCGAGCGCGCCGATCACGGTCCCGGCGCGGCGAATCACGACGACCGTGTGCCCAAGGCTCTCCCATTTCACACAACGACCAGCCAACGCGCGTGGTAGCGGATCGGGTTGCCGATCGTCGGCTTCGCGCCGTCCGATATAGATCTCCTGCCCCTCGACGATGCCTCGCGCGCCCATCCCAGGCAGCGCGACGAACGCGTCCACCTCGGGCAGTGCACCGACCCGGTGCTCGGCCACGGCGGCGATGGCGCGCGCCACCGGGTGCTCCGATGCCCGCTCGACCGACCCCGCCAAGCGCAGCACCTCGCGCTGCTCGACACCCGCGACGGCTTCGACGTCGGCCAGTGTCATCTGCGCCGTGGTCAGCGTGCCAGTCTTGTCGAGCACGACAGTGTCGACGTCGCGAGAGCTCTCGAGTGCCCGGTAGCCCTTGAAGAAGATCCCAAGCCGCGCCCCCGTCCAAGACGCCACGAGCAGGGCAGCCGGCGTGGCCAGGCCGAGGGCGCAAGGGCAGGCGATGATCAGCACCGAGAGGGCCGCGCTGAACGCCGCGGTCGTCGGATTGCCAGTCAGCAGCCAGGCGATCAGCGTGCTGAGGGCGAGCACCAGGACCGTGGGAACGAACATGCTGGAGGCACGGTCGGCGAGTTGTTGGACCGCCGCCTTCTCGTTCTGGGCGTGCTCGACCAGCCGCAGCATCTGGCCGAGCTGCGTCTCACCGCCGACCTTCGTCGCTTCGACGACGACTCGGCCGTTGAGCGAGATCGTGCCGCCCAGCACCCTGTCGCCGGGGCCCACATCCACCGGCCGTGACTCGCCGGTCATGACACTGCGGTCGATCGCCGATTGCCCGAGGACGACTTCGCCATCGGTTGCCACCGTCTCGCCTGGGCGCACGACAAAACGCTCGCCGACCGCAAGCTCCGCGATCGCACGTCGCTGCTCATGCCCGCTGGCATCGAGGACGGCCACGTCGCGTGCCGCGAGTGCCGCAAGCGCTCGCAGCGCGTCGCCGCTGCGCCGCTTCGACCATGCCTCGAAGTAGCGGCCGGCAAGCAGGAACATGGTCACTCCCGCGGGAACGTCGAGATAGATGCCACCACCCGAGCTGCTGAAGAGCCCGCGCAGCAGCGAGCGGTGCACGCCCGCGTCCAGGACGAACATCGAGTAGAGCGACCAGCCCGTGGCCGCCACAATCCCCAGCGATACCAAGGTGTCCATCGTCGTCGTGCGGTGACGCGCGTTGCGGAACGCTGCTTGGTAGAACGGCCACGCGGCCCAGGTTACGACTGGCGCGGCGATCGCGACCATCAGCCATTGCCAGCCGGCGAACCGCGCCGCAGGATAGATCGAGAACGCGAGCGATGTGTCGCACAGCGGGATGAAAAGCGCGCCAGCCAGGAAGAGTCGCCGGCGCAGCGAGCGGACGCGCTGCTCCATCTCGCCTGTGCTCGTCGTGGTGTCCGGCGCTCTCCCGCGGGTCATCGCCTGCGAGCTCGGCTGTATAGCCCGCCGCGGCGACCGTGTCGATCAGGCGCTGCACGGGCATGCCCGTCGGCAGCGCCACGGTCGCACGCTCGGTGGCGTAGTTGACTTGCGCACGGACGCCCTCCAGTCGGTTGAGCGTCCGCTCGACTCGAGCAACGCAAGCGCCGCACGTCATCCCGCCGATCGTGAGTGACAGCTCGCCGCGGTCGGATGCCAGCATGCTCGCGGTCGGAGGAGCGGAGACGTTCACTGCACCCTCCGAGGATAGTCCGAGCCGGCAGCGTCGGGAGCCTGCCCGCGGCAGCAGCGCGACGCCGCGCGACCCGTCACGTCCGATCGAGCTCGCGCCGTACCGTCTATGTCGACATGCTCGGGTTTGAAGCAGTTTCCGCGACGCTCGCCTCGACCCGACGGTCTTCGCCGCGTCGTGGCGCCGCATGCTGCGCTGCTTGTCGGGCTCGCCGTCGCAGCCATGTTGGCTGGCGTCCCGCTAGCGCTCGCGGCGACAAGCGCGGTCGGATACGACCTGTCCTACCCGCAATGCGAAGCCATGCCGCCGCTCACGGCGAGCTTCGCGATCGTCGGCGTCAACGGCGGCTTGGCCAATGACCCAAATCCATGTCTTGTGCAGCAGCTCACATGGGCGTCCGCGGCTCCCGGGCTGGGCCGACCGGCGCTACCGGGTCTGTCCCTGTACCTGGACGCAGCCGACCCCGGCAACGGTGTTCGCCGACTGGCCCTCGCCGGACTCCGGAACAGCCAGCGCCGGCACGCCATACGGACCCTGCGACGGCAGTTGGAGCCGCGCGTGTGCATTCAGCTATGCGATGCAGCGGGCCAGCTACTCCTACACGCTCGCCACGGCAGCGGCGCCGCTGGCGGCCGCAACCTCGCCGTCGCTCAGCACGACGCTGCCGTCACTCGCCTCGACTGCGCCTTGGTGGATCGACGTCGAGATCGGCGCGAGCTGGGCGCGTCTCTCGAGCTCACATGAATGGGCTCGCCTGAACGTTGCCGCGCTGCGCGGCTATGTGGCGGGTCTGCGCGCGGCAGGAGCGCATGGGCCTGTCGGGCTGTACTCGAACGCCTATCAGTGGCACGCTCATAACCGGACTTGGCTCCACGTGCAAGCAGCGTCTACTTCCCGCGCGCCGAGCACGACTGGGTAACCGGCTCCAAGGACGCTTTCCCAGGCCCGGCGTGCCTGTGCAAGAGCCTTCAGCGGCAGTGCTGTGGAGATCGCCCAGTACATCGAAGGCGACCTCGACCGTGACTACGCCTGCGCGGCGAGCTCGTCGAAGTAGCATCGCCGCGAGCAGCATGGCTCGCGCCATCTGTTGCCCCGAGCATTAGAGATCGCTTATCTTTAGAGCAGGGCTTAAGGAGTCACCCCTACGCTCCGGCGCAATGAGTACCGAGACGCTTGGAGCTGCGGCGCCGTAGCCGGGGTCGACTGGCGGCGCGCGGAGTTCGTCTTGACGCTGCTCGCGCTCATCGGCTTCATCACGTTGCCGATCCGCATCAAGACGATCTACAGCGGCCTGCCCGCGCATCCGCTATTCGTCCACGTGCCGGTGATCCTGATCCCGAGCACGATCGTGGCCGCGCTCGTCTTCATGGTCAGGCGCGACTGGTTCGCGCGCTATGGGATCGCGCTGGCTCTCGTCTCGATCGCCGCGATGAGCTCGATTTTCATCACGATGCAGGCCGGCGCCGCGTTGCGCGGCGCGCTGAACCTGCAAGGCGAAGCCGCCAAACTGATCTCCGAACATTCGCACGCGGCGCACATCCTCGCGATCGTCTACGTGATCTACACCGCCACGCTGATCGTCACGTTCGCCGCCCACCGCATCTCCGGAGGCAGCCCGACAGGACTTGGCATCCTCGACGGCCTGCTCTCGTCCAAGTCGATGTACGCCGCGCTTCGCGTCGTGCTCGTGCTGCTGTCGGTCGGAGCCGGCTACATGTGCTTCAGGACCGGTGACCTCGGCGCCAAAGCAGTGTGGCAGGGGCGACTACAGGCGGCCTCCCGCGGCGGCTTCCCCGGCGGTCCCGGCGGCGCGCAGCTGGCGCCGCCGCCCGCTAGCAGCAGCGCACCGTAAGTCGCACGCTAGGGCCAGGGCTATCCCTTCGGTGGCAGCGAGCGCGCGTAGGCCACGCCGCGAGCAACCCAGCGCTCGAGCTGGCGCTTGGTGCGCACGCCCTCGGCGTCAACCCGCAGCCAGCCATCCATCACACGACCGCGCATCTCAACCGGGCCCGCATGCGGCTTGTCTCGCAGCTGCTCGGTCTCGGCCGGGTCGCAGCGCAGCATCAGCCCGCCGCGTCCGCTGACGCTCACCGACATGTGGCCGGAGACCAGGAACGCCAAGCCGCCGAACATGCGCTTCTCGATCACCCCGGCCTCCGTCGCGAGGAGCTCTCGGATGCGATTTGCAAGATCCTCGTCGTAAGCCATCGCGATCATCCTAAGCAGTCCGGCCAGCATGCATCCCGGTCATAATTCTGACCGCGCACCGCCAGGCACGCGCACATTCACCTGGCATGCTGGAGAAGTAGTGCAGTGCACGCGAGGAGGTGGGCGTGTCGGATGGGTTGCGCCTCCCTCGTGGAGGCACAACCCATCTTCTCTCTTTGGCCAGTGCGATCGCGCGAGCCGGCGAGCGTCAGGCCGCGATTCGATGGCGCTGCGCGGGCGAACCTGGCGCCGCGCGGGCGAATCAGGCGCCGCGCGGCGTATATGTTGATGCCATGGCCATCACCCACGTCTTCGCTGGCATCCCAGTCGCCGATCTCGACGCTGCCATCGGCTGGTATGAGCGGCTCGCCGGGCGCCCGCCCGACCTGCTGCCAAACGACGAAGAGGCTTGCTGGCAGATGAGTGAGACCGGCTGGATCTACGTGATCGCCGATGCAGCTCGCGCGGGCTCGGCGCTGATCACGCTGCTCGTCGATGATCTCGACGCGTTCCTCTCCAGCCTTGCACAACGCAGGATCACCGCAGGACCAGTCGAGCCGCTCGCCAGCAACACGCGCCGTGCGATCGTCATCGACCCCGACGGCAATCGCCTCCAGCTGGGCCAGCCGCCGGCGTGAGGTCAGCGCTTCGACAGATCTTCACGATTCGACGACCAGCAGCCGGTCGTCGCCGCCGAACTCGCTTACGCGCGCGCTAGCTCAGCTGACGCAGCGCAGCTGGACCGTAGTTCGTCGCGGAGCCGTCAAATTGCCGCCGTGATGCTGAATCTCGTCGGCCCGCAAGTGGACGTTTGTTCGATCCTGCGGCCGGGCGGTGGTCGGCGCGGGATCGCCTGTCGACGGTCTCTCTGGATGCCCGGACGCAGGCGTTCGGGACGCACCCGATTTCGCGCGTGTCAGCGGCGCGCGAAGCAAGGAGGGAGATGCTGAGCAAAGCCGACAACCCAGACAGCTCGCTAGCGACAGTCGTGCCGTTCGCGATCGAGCGCCGCGAGCTCAACCCCCGCACCAGCGTGATCTCCGTCCAAGGAGAGCTCGATCTCGCAAGCGCGCCGCGACTGAAGTGGATGCTCGTCGACGCGCTCGGTGAGGGTCACAGCCAGCTCATTCTCGACCTGTCGCAAACGACGTTCATGGACTCCACTGCGCTCGGCGTGCTCGTCGGCGTCAATCGCAGCCTCGAGAGCGGCGCCGCGCTCGCGATCGTGTGCGCGCACGCCAACCTGCTGAAGATCTTCGAGCTGTCAGGCATGGATCGAGCCTTCGCGATCTCGCCGACGCTCGTAGACGCGCTCGAGCAGCTGCAACCGTCGGCCGCGTCCGCCGAGCAAGTCCAGCCCGCCGCGCAAGCCCCGCCGGCCCCCGAAGCGAGCTGATCGGAGGGGCCTGCCCAGATGGCGCGCAAGACACTCGACCCAGCAGCACGCCGCCGGATGCTTTTGGCGAGCGCCATCGCCATCTGCTGCCTGCTCAGCCTCGCATTCATCGCCACCGCCAACGCGAGACGCGAGCATTCCAAGACGCCCACCGCGCCGGGTGCGTCAGCCGAAACGAGTGCCCCTGCAGCCACCGGCGAAACCGGTACTGCGGAAGCACCAGCAGAAGCAGGTGCCACGGGGACGAGCAGCCAGGCCGGCGCCGGCCTGGCTGACGGCGGTCAGGCTGATGGCGGCCAGAGCGCTGGTGGACAGGATCACGGCGGTCATGCCGGTGGCGGCCAGTCCGGTAGCGGCGGGCAGAACCACGGCCAGACGAGCGCTCCTAGCGGAACGGCTTCGCCCCGACACGATCACCACAGCAACGGCTCCTCCGGTAACGGCTCCTCGAGTAACGGCTCCTCCAGCCACGGCGCTGCAAGCACGCCCAGCACGAGCACCAGTAGCGGTGCAGCTGTGAAGCCCGCGTCCGCAGGGCAGGACTCCGCGAGCACGCCGGATGCAGCAACCACCGAAGCCACCGCAGATGCGCAGGCGAAACACAAGAAAGAAACGAAACCGAAACGGAAAGAACCCGGGAAAAAAGGCAAAGGCAAATCAGGGAAAGGCAGCGGCGGGTCGAGCGAAGGCGAAAGCGAAAGCGGGAGCACCAGCGGCAGCGAAGAAAGCGCGGGCACATCCGCGCCGAGCACGCCCACGCCGATCACGCCGACGCTCGCAGCTACGCCGGCCGTCGCTGCAGAACCAGTCGCAGCTGAAGCGGCCACGCCTGCACTCCTCACACCAGCGCCCGTCGCAGCTACAGGCCTGGCGACCAGCGCCGCCGGCAGTCACTCATCGCGCGTGGCGCGTCACGCCAAAGCCGCGCGTGGTCGCGTTGCCGCCGCGCCGCGCCGCGGCGTCGGTGCGCTCTCGCCAGCCAGCCCCCTGCCGGTGGCCGCGACCTATGCAGTCCCCTCGCAGAAGGCAGCTGCTCGCGGCGCGCGCACCGTCAAGGACGGGAGCGCCCGTGCAGCCAAGCGTCACAGCCAGGCCTCGCCGCTGGTCACGACGATCACCAAGATCGTGGGCGTCGTGCCGGTGGCCGTGCGGATGCTGATCGCGGCGCTACTCGGGCTCGCGCTGTTGCTGGCCGTGCGCTCCCGTGTCGCAGCGTTGCGCGCTCGCCGACTCGAGCGCCAACGGGTGCAGCTGCTCGAGGACGTCGGGCTGTTGCAGGCCGCGCTGCTGCCCGAGGTGCCTGTGCGACTCGGCCCCGTGGGCACGACCGCGGCCTACCAGCCCGCCGCGGGGCCCGGAGCCGGAGGCGACTTCTATGACGTGTTCGCGCTCGCGGACGGGCAGCTCGGCGTGATCGTCGGCGACGTCTCCGGACACGGACGCGAGGCGCTGCCGCACACCGCGCTCCTGCGCTACACGCTGCGCGCCTATCTCGAGGCCGGGCTCTCGCCGCGCGACGCCGTCCAGACCGCCGGGGCCGTGCTCGAGCACCAGCTCGGCGGCGTGTTCGCGACCGTCGTCCTCGCCACCTACCAGCCGCGCGAGCGGGTGCTCGTGTACTCGTGCGCCGGTCACCCACCGCCCCTCGTGCTCGGCGGCGCCAGCCCCGCGATCGAGCCCGTCACGGCCTGCGCCTCGCCGCCGATCGGAGTCGGGATGCGCACCGGTACTCGCCAGAGCGTCCTCTCGATTCCAGGCCAGGCGCAGATCTGCTTCTACACCGACGGCGTCACCGAGGCGCGGATCGGCTCCGAGCTGTTCGGCCGCGAGCGCCTCATCGACGCGCTCGCCGAGCTGGGTCCCTTGGCAAGCGCCTCAGCGGTGCTCGGGCGGGTGGCCGAGCTCGCGGACAGACGCCCCGACGACATGGCCGCGTGCCTGCTGAGCGTCGAGGGCGACGAGCGCTTGCCAGTTGTGCTCGTCGACGAGCTCGAGCTCGAGCTCGATCGCGACGAGGCGCTCAGCGCCCGCACCGAGCGCTTTCTGCTCGGCTGTGGCGTCGAGCGCCACGAGGTCGGCGAGATGATGCGCGCGGCAAGCACCGCCGCGGAGCAGGCACGCACAGTCCTACTCGAAGTTCGTCACACCGACGGACCGCCCGAGGTCACATTGCAGCACGAGCAGATCGCATATCTGCACGCGCGCCGAGCTGACATGGAGGTGGCGTTGTGAGTTCCGGACCAGTACTCGCTCCAGACGCAGCGATCGCATTGGGCATCGCATCGACCGCAATGCCCTTCGCGCGAACCCCAGAGGACGAGGTCGAGCGCTGGCTGCGCGTGCTGCGCCTGCACGGTCAAGTCGGGATCGCACTGCAAGCGCTCGGCGTCAGCGAGGTGCCGCTGCCCGGGGGCGAGGAGCAGCACGCGCACGATCAGCCCGCGCCCGCCGCAGGCGAGCGCGACGCGGTCGCGCGCGTAACCGACTACGCCGTGTGCATCGCCGACGAACGGCGCGCACGGGCGCTCTCCACACGAGACATCCTGATGGCTGTCATGCACGTCTATGGCGAGGACTTCGACCGCGTCCTGCGCGAGCACGGCACAGACCGCGAGGAGGTGCTCGAGCGACTCGGCCAGTCCGAGCCGGTAGCACACGAGGGCTGACGCTCGAAGTAGCGCTTGCCCTGCCTCACGCTGCACCCGATCCAAGCGTGACGCGCGCTTTAGCGGTCAGCGCACGCACTCATACGTTCGTCCACTTTTATCGAGCGCCCGGTCATTAGAACGCGTCTATAGGGCATAACAGGGCTATGGGCGCGCAAAGTGTGCCGGGTGCGGGTTGGCCCAGGCTGGGGGTCGCAACCACGCTCGCGCTTGCCGGCGCGCTGTTCCTCGGAATCTTCGCGCTGCGTGCCAGCGATCCCAACGTTGGTGACGGCGAGGGAATCCTATTCGTGGTGCCAATCGGTGTGCTCGCGTTGCGCTTCGGGCTGCGCGGCGGTCTCGCCGGCGCGGTGGCCGGCTTCGCGCTGATGGGCGCCTGGGACGCGAGCCACGATCACGTGCCGCTGACCCTGCTCGGCTGTCTCAACCGCGGCGTCGCATTCTTCTCGCTCGGCGCGCTGCTCGGCCTGTTCGTCGATCACCGCAGCCGCTTGGAAGCGGAGGTCATGCGCCACTACGACGCGTCGCTCGACGCCCAGCGCAAAGCTCAAACGCAGCTTGCCAACAGCGCGCGCTCGCTCGAGCGCAAGGTGGCAGAGCGAACATACGAGCTCGATGACGCGCGCGCCGAAACCCTGCAGCTGCTGGCTTTGGCCGTCGAGTACCGCGACGACGACGCGTTCCAGCACACCGAGCGCGTCGGCGTGCTCGCCGCTGAGATTGCCAGCCGTCTCGGCTTACGCGCCGAGCAGGTCCGGCGACTACGTGAGGCAGCGCCACTCCACGACGTCGGCAAGCTCGCGCTCCCCGATCGCCTTCTGCTCAAACGTGGAAGCCTGAGCGCGCAAGAGCGCACCGCGATGCAGGCACATGCCGCCCTCGGAGCGCAGCTGCTCGCGCGCAGCAGCTCCCCGGTGTTGCAGACTGGCCGCCGTGATCGCCGCCACGCACCACGAGTGGTGGAATGGGAGCGGCTACCCCAGCGGGCTCGCAGGCGAGCACATCCCGATCGTCGGTCGCGTCGTCGCCGTCGCCGACGTGTTCGACGCACTCACCCACGAGCGGCCATACAAGCCTGCCTGGCCCGTCGAGCAAGCCATCGCCAGGATCAAGCGTGCCGCTGGCAGCCAGTTCGATCCGCGCGTCGTGGCTGCGTTCATAGAAGTGCACGCAGACACCGTGGCGCCTGTCCTCGACGGCCGCACGCCCGGCCGCGACAGCCATCGTGTGTCGCTCGCCAGTAACAGCCGCCACCAGCTCGCGGCGGCGCAGCACTAGCTCGGTGGTATCGCGATTCCCTTGCTGTAGGCGTAGTTGACGGCCTGCGCGCGGTCGCGAATACCTGCCTTGGCAAACAGGTGGTTGATGTGGGACTTGATCGTCGTCGGGCTGACGACGAGGCGCTCGGCGATCTCGGCGTTCGTCAAACCCTCGGCGATCAGCGCCAGCACCTCCGCCTCGCGCGGTGTCAGCTCGTCGGGCAGCTCCGGTGCGGCGGTCGTGCTCGAGCCGCCGCGATCTGTGCTGTCGCTCGCGAGCGCAGCCACCACGTGGCGCTGCACGGCCGGGTCCAGCGCGGCTTCGCCTGCCGCGACCGTGAGGATCGCCGCGCGGATGTCCTGGCCGCTGGCGTCCTTGGTGAGATAGCCGCGCGCGCCACCGCGCAGCGCTCCGAGCACGCTCTCATCGTCGGCATAGGTGGTGAGCGCGATCACGCGCACGTCTGGGTTGCGCTCACGCAGGCGTCGCGTCGCCTCGATCCCGTCCATGCGAGGCATCCGCAGGTCCATCAGCACGACCTGCGGCCGGTGCTCGTCACAGAGCGCGATCGCCTCCTCGCCGTCGGACGCGGTCGCGATCAGCTCGATGCCGTCGAGCAGGCCGAGCAGGGTGCCGAGGCTCTCGCGCACAAGCCGCTGGTCGTCCGCGAGCAGAACGCGGACCGGCCCACGCTCGCGTGCCCGCTGCTCGTCCCCCGAGCTCATGTGGGCAGCCGCAGCTCGACGCGGAAGCCGTCGTCGGTGGGCCGGGCGAGCAGCTCGCCTCCGAGCAGCTCCGCGCGCTCGCGCATCCCGGTCAGGCCATAGCCATTGCCGGCCACGGCGAGCATCGTCGGCGGGGGTGAGTCGGCGCTCGCATGGTCCGCGACGACCAGCACAGTTCGCTCCGGCAGGTAGGACAGCTCGATCTCGACATGCTCAGCCGTCGCATGGCGGCGCACATTCGTCAGCGCCTCCTGAGCGGTTCGATACAGCGCAAGCCTCGCGTCAGGCGCGAGCTCGCGCGGCTCCCCCCGAACCGCGACCGCGACCGGCAGGCCGCTCTGCTCCTCAAACGCGTCAGCGAGCACGCCGATGCGTTCCGGTCCCGGCAGCTCGTCGCCGCGCGCGGCCGCGATCGCGCCGCGGGCGTCCTGTAGCCCGCTCGCGGCGAGATGGTGAGCCTGATCGAGCGCCCGCGTCACCTCGTGGTCGACACCGCGGCCACGTGCGAGCAGCCGCGTGCTCTCGAGCTGCAACGCGAGCGCTGAGAGCGAGTGCGCGAGGACGTCGTGCATCTCGCGTGCGAGCCGGCCACGCTCGGCCGCGGCCGCCGCATCCGCCTCAGCCGCGCGCGAGGACTCGAGCGCTTCGTGCTGGCGTCTGAGCTCGCGCATCAGCCGCATGACGAGATACCACGGGATCGCGCCAGCGAGCACCGCGAGCGGCACGCGGTGGATGTTCTCGATTGCGGACACGATCACCAGCGCCAGCAATGAAAGCCCCAGCGTGAGCACGCCGGTTTTGCGGTCGAGGCAGATGCCCGCCATGAACGCGACGATGTAAGGCCCCACGCTCCAGATGCCGTTTGGTTGCAGCCCAGACAGCACAGCCGTTGCGGCGGTCACCACCGCGAGCGCCAGCACACGACGCCACACAGCCATGTCACGGCTCTGCGGTTGCGTGCAAACGGCGGCCAGGACGAACACGATCAATGCCAGCAGGATCAGCGCGCCGCGACCGTGAAGCCCTGGATACGGCCGCGTCGTGAGCGTCTCGACGAGGAACACCGCCATGTAGCCAAGGCCGAGGCAGCGCAGCGCGACCGCCTCGGCGGGCAGTGTCATCTCGCTCCCGTCCAACCTGCTGCGGGTCAGCCATCTGTAGATCAAAAGCATGTGCTCGGCGCAACGATAGACCGCCAAAGCCGGCGCTTCATCGGCCTGTGGGCCGATTGCGCTGTGCGGCTTCTCCACCCACGGGTGCACAGCAAAGTTCCGCCTGCGCGCCGATGACGCCGGTCATGGCCGAGCCTAGTCTGTCGACCATGCTCACCAACTCACTCGACGCCGCCGTCGCCCAGCGCCTGGCCGCGTCCACACCGCACGCCGGCAGCGATCCAGTCATCTCCGCTCACGCGCTGCGCAAGCGCTACGGCGCCCACGAGGCAGTGCGGGGGATCGACCTGGAGGTACGCCGCGGCGAGATCTTTGCCTTCCTGGGTCCCAACGGGGCAGGCAAGACGACGACCGTCGAGATCCTCGAGGGGTTCCGCCAGCCCAGCGACGGCGAGGTCGAGGTGCTGGGCGCGAGCCCATGGCATGCGCCCTCGGCGTGGCGTGAGCGAATCGGGATCGTGCTGCAGGAGTCCGCGGCGGAGCCGGGTCTGAGCGTGCGCGAGTGCGTAGAGCTTTACGCCGGCTACTACCACGCGCCGCGCGAGGTCGAGGAGACGCTCGCGCTCGTCGAGCTCAGTGAGCAGGCGCGCGAGCGCGCGAGCGCGCTCTCAGGCGGGCAGCGTCGCCGCCTGGACGTAGCGCTGGCGGTGGTCGGCGACCCCGAGCTGATCTTCCTCGACGAGCCCACGACCGGCTTCGACCCCACCGCCCGTCGTACCGCCTGGTCGGTGATCGCCGGCCTGCGCGACCTCGGCAAGACGATCTTCCTGACAACTCACTACATGGAGGAGGCCGAACGGCTCGCCGACCGGATCGCGATCATCGCCGGCGGCGAGATCATCGCGCAGGGCACGCCGCAAACGCTCGGCGATCGCCAGCTCGCGGGCGCACGCATCACGTTCGCGCTGCCCAGCGGTATCGGCGTCCGCGAACTGCCGGCAGCGCTTGCCGAGCGCGCCGAGCATGACTCAGCCGGACGGATCGTGCTGCCCGGCTCGAGCGTCGCCGGCGACCTTTACTCCCTGTCTGGATGGGCGCTGGAGCATGGCCTGGAGCTCGACGACCTCGAGGTGCGACGGCCGACGCTCGAAGACGTCTACCTCGATCTCACCACCAACGACCAATAAGGAGCCAATGATGTTCTTCCTGATCAAGTACCTGATTCGCATGTGGAACCGTCGCAAGGGCGTCGAGCAGGCGGGAAGCTAGCGATGCCGACGACCGCAGACCACCTGCATCCGTCGCGCGGCGACTCGACGGCCGGACTCCGGCCGTCGGCCGCCGCTCGCGGTCCCATTGCGCTGCTCGCGCACCAGCTGCGCTACGACCTGCGCGCCAGCCTGCGCAACCCTCGCGCTCGCTTCTTCACCTTCTTCTTCCCGATCCTGCTGCTCGTGATCTTCACGGGCGTCTTCGGCCACGGCACCACCACAATCGACGGAGCTCACGTCAAGCTTTCACGCTTCTACGTGCCCGGGATACTCGCGATGTCGATCGTCGTCGCCGCCTACGGCAACCTCGTCGTGTCGATCGCGAGCCTGCGCGAGTCCGGCGTGCTCAAGCGCCGTCGCGCGACACCTGTCGCGCCGGGGCTGCTGATCGCCGGCCAGGCGCTCTCGACGCTCGTGATCGTCGCGATCATGGCCACGCTGCTGCTTGTGATCGGAAAGGTCGGATATGGAGTCGGGATGGCCCCCGCCGCGATCGCCTCGATCATCTGCACAACCGTCATCGCAACGCTCGCGTTCGCGTGCATCGGCTACGCCGTCTCGGGCATGATCGGATCTCCCGACGCCGCGCAGCCGGTCGTGCAGATGACCACGCTGCCGCTGTGGTTCGTCTCCGGAGTGTTCATCCCGACCACCAGCCTCAGCAGCACACTGCGCGCCGTCGGCTCGCTGTTCCCCGTCGAGCACCTCGCGGCCGGCCTGCAACTCGCATCGGTCAACACGTCCCTCAGCAGCGCGATCTCCGTCAGCGACCTGCTTGCGCTCGCCGCGTGGGGCCTTGCCGCCGCCGCCTTCGCCGCCTGGCGCTTCAGCTGGCTGCCAAGCAGCGCGGGCACGTGAGACCCAAGCGAGCCGGTGCTCGCGGGCGGCTCGCCCGCGTCGTCATCCCGCGGGTGCTTCACACCCTGTGCGTATTCGCGCGTGCCAGCAGCAGCGAGAACAGGTGTTCCTCGAGCTTAGCGGGGACCGGCTCGGGGAGGCCGGTGGCAAACAGCGAAACCTCCGCTGAACCCTTGACGAAGCCGAGGACGTCGATGTACAGCGGGATCGGGATGCGGTGCAGCGTGACGGTCGCGGTGAAGCGCAAGCCGAAGCTTCCCGTCGTGCCCGGGGCGGGCGGCGAGCCCTGCTTCGTCGAGATCGGGCTGACGCTCGCGCCTTGGTAGCGCTGGCCGCTGAGCAGCTTGCTGAAGTAGCGCGACAAGCACTTTGGCAGGCTGCCGCTGCGGAACGCCGCGAGCTCTTTCTCGGCCAGCGCCGGTGTCTGTGCGACGCTCACTTCGGAGCTAACGCTGAGGCTGAGGATCGACGCTTGGTGCTGGAAGTCACCCGAGCCGCTTTCGACGAGCCCGCGACTCGCACCCACACTGCCGACGCAGCGGAGCAGTTCCTGTTCCGCGCGCCTTTCCCCAGCGGCATGCTGTTCGTGTGTGGAGGACCGGCGAAAGCCCGGGACGTCGCTCGCGCGCAGGTTGACCGCGCGAGCAAACGCTCTCGCAGTCACTCGCGCGAGCGACGAAGCAGCGCCGGGGCGCGCCGCGCTCGCGCCGCCAGAGCGCGCCGCGCCGCTCGCCGGCGCGGCCTTTACGGTGCCGGAGGAGCTCGTCTTCGACGCGGTGCTCGCGGCGTGTCCGCTGCTTCCACAGCCAGTGAGTAGGCCGCCGCTCACGAGGAGCGCGGAGATGGCGGCCAGCCGTCGCATGCGCGCAAGCATTGTCGCAGAGGCTCAGTCGCCTGCCCGCAGCTGCGGGTGGATCGTCTCGCCTCGGCTGAGCATCGCGACGTACTGCTCGATGCGCCGCGCGCGCGTGTCGGCACGCTTGGCCGTTTCGATCCGGTACAGCACGGCGTAGCGGTTCTGGCTGGTAAGCCGCGCGAACATCGCGCCCGCTTCAGGCTCTGCGGCCAGCGCTCGCGCGAGATCCGGTGGCACCTCAATGCTCGCCGGACCGGCATAAGCAGCCGCCCAGCGACCGTCAGCCTTGGCGCGCTCGACCTGTGCGACGCCCGCCGGATGCATCTGGCCTGCGTCGACGAGGCGTTCGATGATCGCGACGTTGCGCTTGGACCAAGCGCTGCGCGCGCGCCGGGGCGTGAAGCGCTGCTTGAACGTGTGCTCATCGCGCCGGCGCACCTGCCCGTCGATCCAGCCGTGGCACAGCGCCTGCTCGAGCGCCTGATCGTAGGTCAGGCTGGTCGGCTCAGTTGTGCGCTTCTTTGCCAGCACCAGCCACACGCCCGCCGGATCGTCGTGATGCTCGGCCAGCCAACCGCGCCAGGAGGCAGCGTCGGGGAGCATCAGCTCCGGAAGCTCAGGCGGCGAGGCGCTCGACACTACTCCAGCACGATTGCCCGCATCGTGTGCTCGTCCGGGAGCTTGTCGAGGATCGCGCGTAGGATCTCGCGCTCGTCGTCCTGCTCGCGCTGCAGGTCGTTGAGCAGTAGCCGCACGGCGCTGTGGGTGATCTTCATCTGCTCGGGAGCAAGCGAGACCGTGAGCTTGCCCTGCGCATCGGGTGGCTGCTCGAGGCCGGCGATCACCTCGCGGGCCAAGCGACGGATCTCGGGCTCGTGCGCCTCATCTGAGATCAGCAATCGCAGCGCGCTCGCTGCCACCGGCACCTCGCGCTCGTCGAGGAACAGGTGATAGGGAGGCTCGGAGCCCTTCGCGGTGTCGCTCATGGATCGTCAGCCTACCGGTCCTCACGGGCGTTCTCGCGGTGCGCTTACTGGATCGTCGCGCTCGCGCGGGCCTGCTCGCGCTCGCGCAGCAGACGCGCCGTCCAGCCTCCGAAGGCGCTCAGCAGCATGCCGGCGATCGCGGTTACAACGGCCAGCAGCGGCGGAAAGCTGCCCGAGCGAGACCTTCGCGTGCGTGCCGGCGATCAGATGCGCGAGCAGCAAGGCGATGCCGTAGATCAAGCCCGCCGCGACACCGCGGTCGGCGCCGCCCCAGCCGTCCTCGTGCTCGAAGCCGCCGACGATCGTGGCGATCGCGATGAACGCAGCGTAGCCCCAGTAGGCGCCGCTGGAGACGCCCACGAGGACACCGGCAATCGCGCCGGCGATCGCGGGGATGACGCCGCCCAGCACGATCTGCGCGGGGCGCTCGCGGTCACGGAACAGCGTTGGTTGATACATGTGTCTCCTCCCCGAAGTTGCCGCCAAACCCTAGCGCGTCGTCCTAACCTGCGTTGCACGTGGCCAGCTCTCCCGCACCCTTTCGCCTGTCGGTCCTGGATCAGTCGCCGATCTCACAAGGGTCGACCGGCGCGCAGGCGCTCGCCAACACGATCGACCTCGCGCGCCTGACCGACCGCCTCGGCTACCACCGCTACTGGGTGGCCGAGCACCACGGCGGTCCGATGCTCGCGGGCCCGAGCCCTGAGGCGCTGATCGGCCCGATCGCGGCCGCCACCAAGAGCATCCGCGTCGGCAGCGGCGGCGTGATGCTCCCGCACTACAGCCCGCTGAAGGTCGCCGAGACGTTCAGCCTGCTCGCCGGGCTGTTCCCCGGGCGCATCGACCTGGCGCTCGGGCGCGCCGCGGGCACCGACCCGATGACAACCTATGCGCTTCAGCGCGACCGCCGCCAAGCCGCGCCCGACGACTTCCCCGAGCAGCTCGCCGAGCTGCTCGACTATCTCTATGACCGGCTGGCGGCCGACCATCCGTTCGCCCGCTTGGCCAAGACGCTGCCCGGGCGCCCGCAGCTACCCGAGCCGTGGTTGCTCGGCTCCTCGCCGCAGAGCGCGCTATGGGCCGCCGAGCTGGCGCTCCCGTACGCGTTTGCGGACTTCATCAACCCAAAGGGCGCCGAGATCGCAGCGCTGTATCGCGAGCGCTTCGCCGAGCACAAACACGCCGACACGCAAGCACAGACAGCGCTCGGCGTATGGGTCGTGTGCGCCGACAGCGACGAGGAGGCGCAGCGGCTGGCCTCGAGCGCGCGCATGACCTTCACGATGCTGCGCCGCGGCCAGCTGATCGCCGTGCCGCCGCCCGAGCAGGCGCTGCGCTTCCTCGCCCAAGAGGATCGTGCCGGCGAGCGCGGGCCGCGCTCTGAGCGTCGCGCCGTCGTCGGCTCGCCCGAGACCGTGCGCGCGCAGCTGCGCGAGGTGATCGACAGCTATCGGGCGCAGGAGGCGATCGTCGTCTGCATCACCTACGACCACGAGGCCCGCAAGCGCTCCTACGAGCTGCTCGCCGAGGCCTTCGCGCTCGCGGGGGACACGGAGCCTTCGCGCTCCTCCTCGCAGATTTTAAGTCAAGTTGCGAATTCGTTCTACTCATAAATGATTTTAGAAGTTAATAAATGAGTATTTTGTGTGGTAGTGAGCGACCCAAGCGAACAATCGCAGGTGCGCCGTGCGACGGGCGCGGACGTGCCGGCACTGGCGCGGATGCTCGCGCGTGCGTTCTTTGACGACCCGGTCGCCTCGTGGGCCTGGCGCCCGGATCGCCTGCGCGAGCAGGCGTTCGAGCGCTTCCAGCTGATCCGCCTGCGCCAGCTGCTCGCCGACGATGAGGTGTGGACGACCGATGAGCTCACGAGCGCGGCGCTGTGGGCGCCACCGCGGCGCTGGCGCATCAGCGTGCCCGAGACGATGCAGTTCACGCGCGCGTTCGCGCATCCGCAGTGCTCGCGCGCATGCCGCTCGTCGCCTACGGTTGGCACCAGCTGGAGCTCGCGCATCCGCTCCGTCCTGCCCACTGGTATCTCGCGGTGCTCGGCACGGAGCCCGCCGCGCACGGACGGGGGCTCGGCTCGGCCGTGCTGGCGCCGGTGCTCAAGCAGTGCGACAGCGACGGCGTCGGCGCCTACCTCGAGTCCTCAAAGGAGCGCAACATCGACTTCTACGCGCGCCACGGCTTTCGCGTGACCGACGAGCTGCGCCTGCCGCGCGGGCCGCGCGCCTGGGGCATGTGGCGTGACCCGCGGACCTGAAGCGCTCGATCCCACCGTGACCGTCCTCACCGAGCGTCTCGCCGCGCAGCTGCTCGCCGGCCCGCCGGCCTCAGATCCGCTCGAGGTGACACGGCGGCTGCTCGCCGTGCAGGGACAGGACCAGCGTGGAGCGCGGCTTGCGATCCGCGCCCGCACTAGCGGTCTGACCGCCGCAGACGTCGATCGTGCGCTGAGCGATCAGCGCTCGCTGCTGATCACGTGGCTCAACCGCGGCACGCTGCATCTTCTCGCCAGTGAGGACTACCAGTGGCTGCACGCGCTGACGACGCCGCCGCTCTTCACCGGGAACGCTCGCCGCCTCGCCCAGGAGGGCGTCACGCCGCGGGCCGCAGAGCGCGGCGTGAGCGTGATCGTGCGCTCGCTCGAGCGCGAGGGGCCGCTGAACCGCGTGCAGCTGCGCGAGCGGCTCGACAGCGCCGACGTGCCCACGGCCGGACAGGCGCTGGTGCATCTGCTGATGCTCGCCTCACTGCGCGGGCTGACGGTACGGGGGCCGATGCGCGGCGGACATCACGCATACGTGCTCGTGCGCGACTGGCTCGAGCTGCCAGCCCCAGGGCGGGTGTCGCGCGAGCAAGCACTGGCGGAACTCGCGCGCAGGTACATGCGCGGCCACGCGCCCGCAGACAATCGCGATCTCGCCAAGTGGGCGGGGTTGCCGCTGCGCGACGCGCGCGCAGGGCTCGCCGCGATCGCCGCGGAGCTGCGAGCAGCGCGCGGACGGGTTGCTCAGCTCGCCACGCGGTCTGCCGTTGCTGGTCGCGCAGCGGCCCCGGCGCAGCTACCGCCGCCACGTTTGCTCGGCGCCTTCGATCCGGTGCTGCTCGGGTGGCGCTCGCGCGAGCCGCTGCTCGCCACCCATCACCAACAGATCGTCACTGTCAACGGCCTGTTCCGGCCGTTTGCGCTCGTGCGCGGCCGCGCTGTCGCGACCTGGACTATGCCTGCCGGCGAGGTGGTGCTGACCCCTTTTGCCGCGCTCAGTAGCCGCGATCAGCGTGCGCTCAGCGCAGACGCCGAGGATGTCGCTGCGCTATCTCGCGAGCTAATGGCCACGCGGGACGCGCACACGCAGCACCGCGAACTCGTCGGCGAGGAGCTGCCGCCAAGCGGCTCGCTCGTGACCATCACTTCGCGCACGCCATGCAAGCTGCCCGGAACCTCGACTGAGCCGTTGCCGGCGCTCGTGACCATGAACAGCGCGTCGGTGGGATGCGGTGGAGCGCCGGGACGTTCAGCCATACCTCGTACACCTCTCCAATCGGCGGCTCCGGCATCCCCGAGACCACCAGTTCCGAGCGTCCAGCGGTGTCACGCAGCGACGCGCGCGGTGCCTGAGCGCCGGGTGCGACCCGTGCGCCGGCGCCCGTGCCGCGGGTCGATGGACTCTGGCTGAAGGCAAACGCAACCGCGACCGCTGCCGCGATCGTTGCCGTCGCCGCAGCCAAGCTAGAAAGGCTGGGTGCTCGCGTGCGCCTGCCGTTGCCGGCGCTGCTTCATCGCGCACCGTGCCCAGCACCCGCTGGCGCAGCCTGCCGGACGCAACTACCGGCGTGACGGCTGACCTACCGGATCGGTGCAGGCGACGCGCCAGGGAGCGAAGCATGCCGAACATCAAGTCTCTTAACGCACATGGGCCGCATGTGGATCACTCGGCTCTCGTCTTCCCCGAGCTTGGCGCCGCGATCCCCCGAGCTTCGCGCCGGCGGGTCCGCGCTTGGCTTGCGCTGACGCGGCGTTGATCCGGATTGATTGCACCTGCGTATTCACAGAAAACAAGGGTCGTGGGCAGCTAAAGACGTCCGCGATCCATTCTTGAACCCCCCGAGATGGGAGAAACAATGAGTTACGAGATCAACCTCGAGCAGATCGACGCCGACGGCGCCGTGCGCGAAGCCGCAGACGCTGTGTCAGGCGACACGCGCCTGAGCTTCCTGAAGAAGGCCGGCGTTGCCGGTGGCGCGTTGGTGAGCGGCGGCGCGGTGCTGTCGGCGCTTGCTCCGACCGCGCTTGGCGCGACCACGTACGGTCGTCCCCCGGCGAAATTCGGCAAGGGCGACATCGGAATCCTCAACTACGCCCTGACGCTGGAGTACCTGGAGTCGGAATTCTACAACCAGGCGACCGCGGCAAACCTGGCGCTCACGCCCGCAGGCCGCGGCCTTCCTGAAGGTCGTCACCAGGGACGAGGCCGCGCACGTCGCGTTCCTCAAAAAGGCACTGGGCAGCAAGGCAGCAGCGAAACCGACGTTCGAATTCGGTGCTGGAAACGAAGTCACCAAAAGCGTCGAAAAGTTCATGGCGACCTCCTACGTGCTCGAGAACACCGGCGTGCACGCATATCTCGGACAGGTCACGAACATCAAAAACCCCGCCTACGCGACCGCGGCCGGCACGATCCTCACGATCGAGGCACGCCACGCGTCCGTGATCGGGCTTTTGAACGAAGCAGCGGGCAACGACATCGCGCCCGAAGGCCCGTTCGACAAGCCGTACACCGCAGCGAAGGTGCTCGCCGCCGTGAAGGGCACCGGCTTCATCAAGTAATAGGCAGCATCCGCAGCGAGAAGGAGGCACCCGCAGCAGACCGCTCACATAAGCAAGCAGCACGGCAGCATCGCCACGGAACGGCACACCCGCAGCCAGCTACAGGCAGGGCGTCGTCTCGCGGCAAGTCACGCGGGGCGACGCCCTGTCGTTGCGGGTCGCCTGCGCCACAAGATTCTCCGATTCAGTGATCCACGTCTCTGATCGGTGCGAATAAGGACGTAAGAAACCCGGCGGGCGATCCAGCTCCTCGGAACTCCAACCGTTACGAAGCGGAGGTAAGAAAGATGTCAAGTCCAACCAGCGAGGGCACACACCGCAGGCAGCACCGCAGCCGGCCGGGATCGTCGAGCGTCTCGTGCGCGACGATGTCGACCGCAAGCGGTTCCTGCGGATGGTAGGTGGTGCGGGCGCGACGAGCTTCGGCGCGTTCGTCCTGGCCGCCTGCGGCAGCAGCAGCAGACGAACAACCGCATCCACCGCGGCTGCGCCTGCAACGACGAGCACCAGCTTCGTCCGCGAGCGCGAGCGGCGACGTCGCAATCCTCAACTACGCGCTCACGCTGGAGTACCTGGAGCGTGAATTCTACGCGAAGGTCGTGGCGTCGGGCTTCTTCACGGGCAAGGTCGGCAGCTTGATCAAGAGCTTCGGCAGCCAGGAGGCCACGCACGTCGAAGCGCTCAAAGGCGCCGTCTCGAAGATGGGCGGCACGCCGGCGGCAAACCCCAACGGCAAATTCCCGATCGAAAGCGCGACGCAGGTCGCAGGTCTCGCCTACACGGTCGAGAACCTCGGCGCGGCCGCGTACCTCGGGCAGGCGGGCAACATCCAGAGCCCGGAAGTGCTGGCGACGGCGCTCGCGATCCACTCGGTCGAGGCGCGTCACGCGTCGACGCTCGGGACGCTCGTCAAAAAGTCGCTGACCCCGGATGGCGCGTTCGCCAAGCCGATGGACATGTCAATGGTGCTGGCGGCGATCAAGCCGTTCCTGGCCTGATCGCAGGTCTGAGAAAAGGAGCTGACAAGAAATGCCCAATCACACACTCACCGAGGCCGCGACAGAGCGGCCTGGCAAACCCCGAGCTGGCGAACGTCGAGATCAGCGGATTGACCCGTTCGAGCTTCATCCTGCGCGGCGCGATGGCCGCAGGTGCGGTCTACGGGTTGGGAGCGGTCACGCCGTTCGTCTCGCAGGCGCTCGCCGAAACGGGCGGCGGCGACGTTGAAATCCTCAACTTCGCGCTGACGCTGGAGTACCTAGAGTCGGATTTCTACAACGTCAAGGGCAAGGAAATCGCGCCTCACCGGCGCGGCCAAGTCATACGCCACGATGTTCGGCGAACAGGAGGCCGATCACGTCAAGGCGCTGACCACCACGATCAAAGCGCTCGGCGGCAAGCCGGTCGCCAAACCGACGTTCGTGATCCCGGCGAACAACCAGAGCTCGTTCATGGCGCTGGCGTCGACGCTGGAGAACACCGGCGTCGAGCGCCTACAACGGCGCCGCGCCGTCGATCAAGAGCAAGGAAGTGCTTGCCGCGGCGGGCAGCATCGTCCAGATCGAGGCGCGTCACGCTGCCGCGATCAACCTGCTGATCGGCAAGAGCCCCACGCCCACCGAGGGGTTCGACGTGCCGCTCACCAAGGCGAAGGTGCTGGAAGCGGTCAAGCCGCTGATCAAGGCGTAGCATACGCAGCGCCGGCCCGCTCGCCGATCGATGATCCGCGAGCGGGCTCGCTGCGTAGAAGTGGGTAGAGATCGGCCCGTCCGACCAGGCGGGCAACCGGAAATTTCAAAGCTCAGGAGGAACCGAACATCATGGGACTCGATAACCCAATCCACATTGCCTTTCTGCTGATTCTGCTACTGCTCGTGTTCGGCGCCAAGCGTCTCCCCGAGATGGGCAGGTCGCTCGGAGACGGCATGCGCGGCTTCAAGGACGCGATCAGCGGCGAGGGCACGCCCACCGCCGCGGCAGTCGCGCAGCCGCAGGCAGTCGCGCAGCCGGCGCTGTACGCACAGCCGGAGCCCGTCGCGGCCCGCCGCCCCGGCGCAGGCCGCCGCAGCAGCCCGTGCGAGCGACGCGCCCAGGTGGCCCAGGCTCCGCACCTGGTCAGGAGAGCTCCCCGCTATAGCCGAGGAGAGCTTCACCGCCCAGCGAGACGAAGCTACACCGCGAGCGCTCGTGCACGAAACCGACCTACTGGACGGTGGAGAGATCATGGCTACCGCCGCCGTACGCAGCATCGGGCACGAGGACCGCGTCAGCGTGGTCGACCATCTGGAGGAGCTGCGTGCTCGCCTGATCGTCTGCCTGGCCGTGGTCGCGGTCGCGTTCGGCTTCTGCTTCTGGCAGAACCATGCGCTGTTGAACATCATCAACGCGCCGCTCGCCCACCAGACGCAGAAACAGGTCAAGGCGGGCAACGGGCCGCTTGGCTCGACGTACACGGTGCAGCAGAGCGCGCACACGGTGGCCACGCAGCTGCAGGTCGTAGTGCAGGCGCTCGAGCGGCCGGGCAGCGGCGCGTCGGCGGCGACCAAGGCCGCGCTCACGCACGTCAAACCGGAGCTGAGCGCGGCGATCAAGCATCTCTCGGCGGCGCCGCAGGGCAACAAGCCGGTGACGCTCGGGATCGGCGAGCCGTTCAGCACGACGATCGGCATCGCGTTCATCTTCGCGATGATCCTGTCGCTGCCGATCCTGCTGTATGAGATGTACGGCTTCCTGCTGCCGGCCTTCAGCCCCGAGCAGCGGCGCGTCGCCACGCCGCTGATGCTCGCGATCCCGTTCCTGTTCGTGGCCGGCGTGCTGTTCGGCTACTTCGTCGTGCTGCCGGCCGCCGTGCGCTTCTTCCAGAACTTCAACAGCGGCCAGTTCAACGTGCTCGTGCAGGCGAGCCAGTACTACCACTTCGCCGCGGTCGTGCTGCTCGCGATGGGCCTCGTCTTCCAGGTGCCGGTCGGCGTGCTCGCGGCCACGCGCGCGGGGATCGTCACGACCAAGCAGCTGCGCCACAACCGCCGCTACGCGATCCTCGCCTGCGGCGCGGTCGCGGCGTTCCTGCCGGGCGACGCGATCACGCTGCTGCTCGAGACGGTGCCGCTGTATCTGCTGTTCGAGGTGAGCGTGCTGCTCGCCAGGATCATCGAGCACCGCGAGACGCGGCGAGCGCTGCGCGATGCCCAGTGACGGCCGCGCGCACCCGCCGCGGCCAGGGCGCTGGAAGCTGCGCCTGATCGGCAGTGATCCAAAAGCGGGCAATTGCCGTAAAATGCTTGGAATGTTCAACCCCTTGCGCGCAGCTGGTGGCAGCGGATCGACCGAGCGGCTGCGCGTGCTCGCGGACGAGGAGCTCATGCAGCTCGTATACCGGAGCAAGGCGGACGCGTTCGAGGTGATCTATGACCGCCACGCCGACGCGGCCTTCTCACTCGCGTTCCGCATGTGCTCGCAGCGGGCGCTGGCCGAGGACATCGTCCAGGAGGCGTTCCTGTCGCTGTGGCGCAGCCGCGCGCGCTACGACCGCGACCGCGGCAGCGTGCGCACGTGGGTGCTCGGGATCGTCCACAACCGCGCGCATCGACGCGCTGCGCCGCCGCACCGTGCGCGATCGCGGGATCGTCGACGACGAGGGCCTCGAGGAGCGCGTCGCCGCGCCCGAGCGCACCGACCTGGATGTCGCCCGCCGCGAGGAGGCGCGCGAAATCCGCGACGCGCTCGGCGAGCTGCCCGACGAGCAGAGCCGGGTGATCGAGTTGGCGTACTTCGGCGGAATGACACACGTGCAGATAGCCTCGATGCTGGACACCCCGGTCGGCACCGTCAAGGGTCGCATGCGCCTGGGGCTCGCGAAGATGCGCATGGCGCTGGGGGATCCCGCGGAGATGGTGCAGTGAGCGTCGAGGACAGCCACATCGGTCCAGAGCTGTGCGGCGATAGCGCCGCTCCGTACGTGCTTGGGCGCGCTGACCGAGCCGACGAGCACGAGGCCTTCGCTCGCCACCTCGAGACCTGCGCGGTCTGCCGCGAGGAGGTCGCCGCGCTGCGGGTGGTCGCGAGCGCCCTGCCGGCGGTCGCGCCGCAGCTGAGCGCGCCGCCAGAGCTCAAGCAGCGCGTGATGGCGAGCGTCCGCGAGGAGCTTGGCGGTCGAGGACCGTCGCGTCCGAGCGCTCACCGCGGCGTACGGCAGTTGCGCGGCCGCGCTGGCGTTCGCCGCTCGCCGCGCCCGTGGCGTTGGGGGCGCTGGCCGTGGTGGTCGTGCTCGCGGTGATCGCGCTGTCCTCAGGCGGCGGCGGCGGCGGCACGCGCGTGATCCGAGCGGAAGTCAGCCCGCCGCGTGCCGACGCCTCGCTGCGCGTCAGCGACGGTCATGCGCAGCTCGACATCTCGGGCATGCCGCAGACCTCCGCCCAGCGCGTCTACGAGGTGTGGGTCAAACGATCCGGTGCGCCGCAGCCGACCGACGCGCTGTTCACGGTCACCGCCGACGGCGACGCGACGGTGGGCGTGCCCGGCAGCGTCGACGGCGTGAAGGTCGTGATGGTGACCTCCGAGCCGCTGCGGCGGCAGCAAGGTCCCCACGACCTCGCCGGTGATCGTCGCGCACCTCAGCTGATCCCGTGAAGCGCGCCTCATGCGCTCGCGAGCACGAGCAGCTCGTGCTCGCCGATGCGGACGGCGTCGCCGCCGCGCAGCTGGCGTCCGCGGCGCGTCTCGCGCTCGCCGTTGACCCACGCCGGCTCGCTTGCGAGCAGCGCCTTGACCTCGCTGCCACTGTCGACGACGCCCGCGAGCTTCAGCAGCTGCCCGAGTCTGATCGTCTCGCCGCGAATCGAGATCTCCTGAGCCATGCCGACGAATCTAGCTTCTTGACAAGCGCGGGACGAGCGAGGTGCGCTAGCCTCGCGGGTCAATGGGCGAGCGCAGCGAGTATGCACAGGGAGCGTTCTGCTGGAGCGAACTGGCGACCAGCGACCAGGATTCGGCGAAGGCCTTCTACAACCAGCTGTTCGGCTGGCAGGCGGACGACCGTCCTGTCGGCGACGGGGTGTACTACTCGATGCAGCTGATCGACGGCAAGCCGGTCGCGGCGATCGCGCCGCAGCCCCAGCAGCAGCGCGACGCCGGCGTGCCGCCGCTGTGGAACTCGTACATCTCTGTCGAGGATGCGGATGCGCTCGCCGAACGAGCAAAGGAGCTCGGAGCAGCGGTGTACGCGCCGCCGTTCGACGTGATGAGCGTCGGGCGGATGGCCGTGATCCAGGACCCGCAAGGCGCGTACTTCATGTTGTGGCAGCCGCGCGAGCACATCGGCGCGGGGCTGGTCAACGCGTCCGGCGCGCTCGTCTGGAACGAGCTGCAATCTCCGGACCTCGACGCCTCGGCGGCTTTCTATAGCGACCTGTTCGGCTGGAGCATCGAGCAGGCCGAGGGCATGCAGGACGTGTATCTGACGATCAAGAACGGCGCCGCCAACAACGGCGGTATGCGCGAGCTGACGCCTCCCTCGCCGCCGAGCTGGCTGACCTACTTCGGAGTCAGCGACATCGACGAGTCGCTCGCGACGATCGAGGCGCTCGGTGGCTCCAAGCTGGCCGGCCCGATCGACATCCAGATCGCCAAGCTCGCCATCGTGGCGGACCCCCAGGGCGCGGTGTTCGCCCTGTACGCGGGCGAGCTCGAGCCTTAAGCGCAGCTGTCACGAGACCCGCCAGGGCCGCGGTAGATTGCTGTAGTGAGCGCAATCGAGACCCTCGGTAGGAGCACGTCACCGGAGATCGCGCCCGAGGAGTACGAGCGTCTCGAGTTCGACGTCGTGGGGATGAGCTGCGGCTCGTGCGCGGCGCGAGTGCAGCGCACGCTCAGTCGCGAGCCGGGTGTCGCCGACGCGCTCGTCAACTATGCGACCGGTCGCGCGACGGTCGAGCTCGAGCCGGGGGCGCCGAACGGCGAGCGGCTGATTGCGGCGGTGCGCAAGGCCGGCTATGACGCGGCGCTCGTCGGGCCGTCGCCGAGCGAGCACGCGCAAACGCTCGAGCGGCGTGAGGCGCACGAGCAGTGCGCCTGCTGCGGCGCATCCTGCTGGCGGTCCCGCTCGCGATCGTGATCGGCACGCTCGCCTACGCCGAGCCGCACGATGCGACCGCGCAGTGGCTGGCCGCGGCGCTGGCGGTGCCGGTGCAGTTCTGGTGCGGGCTGCCGTTCCTGCGCTCGGCGTGGGAGCGCGCGCGTGCGCGCGCCACCAACATGGACACGCTGATCGCGCTCAGCACGCTGGCGAGCTTCGTCTACTCGACGGTGATGCTGCTCGAGCTCGAGCGGCGCGGCTCACGTCGGCGGCTCGGGCATGACGCTCGACTACGACATGGGCGCAACGATCATCGCGGCGTTGCTGATCGCGCGCTGGTGCGAGGCGAAGGCGCGCGGCAACGCGGGTCGCGCGGTCCGCGAGCTCGCGCAGCTGGGCGCGACGCGTGCACGGCTGCTCGACCCCGACGACGCCGATGCCCCCGAGCGCCTGGTCGCGGTCGAGGAACTGCGCAGGGGAGACCTGTTCCTCGTGCGCCCGGGCGATAAGGTCCCCGTCGACGGGATCGTGATCGAGGGCAGCTCCGCGCTGGACGAGTCGATGCTGACGGGTGAGTCGCTGCCCGTGGAGAAGCGCGCCGGTGCGCTGGTCACCGGCGCGACGCTGAACCTCGACGGCGTCCTACGCGTGCGCGCGACTGCGGTCGGCGCCGACACGGCGCTCGCGCAGCTCGTCACGCTCGTGGAGCGTGCGCAGGCTTCCAAGCCGGAGATCCAGCGGCTCGCGGATGAAATCGCGCGCTTCTTCGTGCCCGCGGTGCTGGTGCTCGCGGCGCTGACGGTGCTCGCCTGGATCGTCACCGGCTCCGGCGAGCACGGGATGGCCGCCTCGATGCATCTCGAGCACGGGATCGACGCGGCGATCTCGGTGCTGATCATCGCCTGCCCGTGCGCGCTCGGCCTGGCAACGCCGGTCGCGCTGCTCGTCGCCACCGGACGCGGCGCGATCTTCGGGCTGCTGATCCGCAGCGCCGAGATGCTCGAGCGCAGCCAGGAGCTCGACACGATCGTGTTCGACAAGACGGGCACGCTCACCACCGGCGAGCTGTCGCTCGTGGACACTGGACGGCTGACGGCGAGGATCCCGACGGCATGCTCGCGTTCGCCGCCTCCGCAGAGGCCGGCTCGGAGCATCCGGTTGCGATCGCGGTGCTTGCAGCCGCGCGCGATCGCGGTCTCGAGCTGGCGCAGGCGCAGGAGTTCCGCGCGACGCCGGGCCGTGGCGTGCGCGCCACGATCGATGGCGCCGGCGTGTGGGTCGGGCGCCCGACCGCGGCGGATGCCAACGCGCGGCCTGGGCACGCGGAGCAGCCGGCGCTCGCCACCGAGCAGTCCGCGCCCGCCGAGCAGCTGGCGCTGGTGCTCGACGCATGGGAGGCGAGGGGTTGCACGGCTGTCGTGATCGAGCGCGACGAGCGCATCGTCGGTGCGCTGGCACTGTCGGACACGGTCAAGCCCGAGGCACGGGAGGCGATCAGCGCGCTACGCCGGATGGGCACCGACATTGAGCTCTTGACCGGCGACAACCAGCGCGCCGCGGCTGCGGTCGCGACGGCGGTCGGCATCGAGCGCGTGCGCGCCGGGGTCGGCCCGTGCGGCAAGCTCGAGCAGATCGCTCGACTGCAACGCGAAGGGCGTCGCGTGGGCATGGTCGGCGATGGCGTCAACGACGCTGCGGCGCTCGCGCAAGCGGATCTCGGGATCGCGATGGGCACAGGCGTTGGTGCGGCGATCGAAGCCGCGGACATCAGCGTGATCGGCGGCGACCTGCGCGGCGTCGCACGCGCGCTCGGCCTCGCGCGCGAGACCTACACGGTCGTGCTGCAGAACCTCGGTTGGGCGCTCGGCTACAACCTGATCGCGCTGCCGCTCGCGATCAGCGGACTGCTGAGCCCGGCGCTGGCGGCCGTAGCGATGGGCGTCTCGAGCATCTCGGTCGTCGCCAACAGCCTGCGACTACGCCGCTTCGGCGCCCGCCGCCACGACACCCGCGTGCGCAGCCGCGGCCAGCGACGCGCGAGCATCGGCGCGGCTGCGCTGGCGCCGGTTGCGCTGCTGGCGGCGCTGATGATCGCCGCCCCCGCGACCTTCACCGTCGCCAAAGACGCGGCGCGAGCGCTCGGGACGATGGCGGGGATGGACATGTCGGCGACCGCGCCCGTGCGCCACCTGCGCGCCCCCGGGAACTGCACCTCTTCGGCCTGCCCGATCGCCACCCCGGCCGCCAACGAGCTGTCGGTCGCCGGCGAGCTTGGCTCGGCGCTGGCGGCGGTCTGGGTAACCCCGGCTGGCAGCGAGGAGCATGCGCGCCTGGAGCTGCTGAGCTCGACGATGGCGCCGGTGTCCGAGCCGGTTAGCATCGCCAGCGCCTCCTCGCGGCAAGCGTGCGGGCCGGGCTGCTGGACGTTTACGTTGCGCGGCCGCCCGGCGACCGTGGCGCTGTCCGCCGGCGAGCACGGTCGCCGTTATGCGCTCAGCCTGCCGGTCAGCTGGCAGCAGGGTCAGAGCGCCCGCGCGCGCACGCTGCTGGAGCAGGCGGTGAGGAGCATGCGCGCGCTCGCAGGCGTGCGCGTCTATGAGACGCTCACCAGCGGCGCGCTCGAGCCGATGGAGAAGATCCATTACCGCTTCAGCGCACCCGACCGCATGGCCTACGTGATGTCCACCGGTGGCCGCGTCGTGGCGATCGGCGCTACGCTCTGGTCGCTGACGCCCGGGCAGAGCTGGCAGCGCGGCAGCTACAACGGCAGCGGCAGCTTCACCACCGCCAGCTGGTACGACTGGCTCCGGTACGACCAGTCGGCACAGCTGCTCGACGAGCGCGAGGTGAACGGTCGGCTGATCGCTGACGTCGCGCTGATGAGCCCGACGCTGCCCGTGTGGTTCCAGCTGCGTATCGACGTCGCCAGCGGCCGCGTCAGCGAGGTCGGCATGGTCGCAGGCGGACACTTCATGAGCGACAGCTACTCGCAATATGGCGTGTCGCAGAGCATCCAGCCTCGTGATTAGCGCCGGCGCCGGAATCGCTAGCGCCGGCGCCGGAATCGCCTGGGCCGGCGCTCGAATCGCCTGGGCCGGCGCCCCGCCGGCTTACAGCTCGACGAGCGGCGCGGGATAGCGCAGCGCGCGCCGCTTGCGCGGCTCGAGCCGCCACGGTTCGTGCACCGCGCGCCCGGGCACGGCGGCGAGCTCTGGCACGTAGCGGCGCACGTACTCGCCGTCGGGGTCGAAGCGCCGCGCCTGGCGCAGCGGGTTGAGCACCCGGTTGGGCCGCGTGTCGTTGCCGGTGCCGGCCACCCATTGCCAGTTGCCGACATTGTTGGCGACGTCCGCGTCGGCGAGCAGGCGAGCGAAGTGGGCGGCGCCGAGACGCCAGTCGAGGTACAGCGTCTTGGTCAGGAACGAGGCGACGACCATGCGCGCACGGTTGTGCATGAAGCCCTCGTTCGCGAGCTGGCGCATGCCGGCGTCGACGAGCGGATAGCCGGTCAGGCCTTCGCGCCAGGCCTGCGTGGCGCGCTTGTCCCTGCGCCAACGATCGCCGCGCGGGCGATAGTCGGCGTGGGGCATGTCGGGGCGCGCGGCGAGCACCTGATGGTGGAAGTCGCGCCAGCAGAGCTGGCGGACGAAGCTCTCCGCCGCCGGGTGGGTGCTGCGGCGCCGCAGCAGCGTGGTGGCGGCGAGGCAGCCGAAGTGCAGGTACGCGCTGAGCCGTGAGGTTCCTTCGCCGGCGAGATCGTCGTGCAGCGAGTCATAGCTGGCTGCGTCAGCGCGTAGCCAGCGCTCGAGCTGCTTGCGTGCGGCACGCTCGCCGCCGCGCTGCATGTGCGGCGAGCAGGAGCCGGCGGTGAGGCTCGCTAGCGTGGGAATTGGCGCCGGCCGCGCGCCCTTGGGCATGTCGAGCTTGCGCGGCGCGCGTGAGGCGCCGCGCTGCTGAGGTCGGAGCTCCACACCTTGGCGGTCCACGCGCTGGCTCCAGACGCGCCAGTAGGCGGTGAACACGCGGTAGTGATCGCCGCCGGCGGGCGTGAGCTCTCCGGCCGGCACCACGGTCACACCGGCGAACGTCCGCAGCTGGATGCGCGCTTGACCGCATGCGCGCGCGAGGCGCTGCTCGCGCAGCCGCGCGTAGGGGGTGACGTCGGCGCTCATGTAGATCGTGTCCAGCTCCCATTCGTGCGCGAGCCGCAGCGTCTCCTCGACGACGTCGCCCTGGCGCACCACCAGCTGCGCGTCGCGCTCGCGCAGGGAGCTGTCGAGATCGTGCAGGCAGTCGAGCAGGAACGCGAGCCGGTTGGGCGCGCCGCAGCTGCCGGCGAGCAGCTTGCGGTCGAGCACGAACGCGGGCACGAGCTGCTCGGCTTCGCGCGCGGCGGCGGCCAGCGCGGGCTGGTCGCGCACGCGCAGATCGCGCGTGAACAGGACCAGCGCGCGTGTCATTCTTCCTCGAGCGCGCGCTTCAAAGCATCGTCGAACGGGAGCGTGGCGATCCCGAACGACTCGGCGCCGGATCGGTCGGTGACGATCGTCTCGGTGGTCAGGCCTTCGACGAGCGGCCGCGCGACGTTGGTGTCGACGGGCGTGACGAGCCCGAGCCACAGGGCGGAGAGCCAGGGCGTGATGAACGGGACGGGCAGCTTCGGCCGCGGGCGAACGCCCATAGCGAGCGCCATGCGGTCGAGCATCTCGCCGTAGGCGAGCACGTCGGGGCCGCCGATCTGGACCTCGCGCCCGCTCGACTCGGGCACGTCGGGCGCGCGCAGCAGGTACTGCACGACGTCATCGATCGCGATCGGCTGGGTGGCGATCCGCAGCCAGCTGGGGGCGATCATCACGGGCAGCCGTTTGACCAGGTAGCGCAGCGTCCGGTAGGACTCGCTGGCGGCGCCAACGACCATCGCTGCGCGGAAGTAGGTCAGCGGCGGCCCTTCGGCGGCGAGCGTGAGCGCGGTGTCGTGGCGGCTGGCGAGGTGCTTGGAGACGGTCTCGTCGCCGAGGCCGCCAAGGTAGACGACCCTGCTGACGCCTTCGCGCTTGGCCATGCGCGCGAAGTTGCGCGCGCCGCTTTGCTCGCGCTCGGAATAGCCGGAGCCGCCGGCCATGGCGTGGACGAGGAAGTAGGCGACGTCGATCCCCTCGCCGAGCCCTTGCAGGCTGTCGAGGTCGGTCACGTCGCCGCAGCGAACCTCGCAGCCGGCGCGCTCGAGTCGCACTTACCCGCGCGGGGTCGCGCGCGAGGCAGCGCACGCTCGCGCCGGAGTCGAGCAGCGCGCTCGCGAGACGAGCGCCGATGAACCCGCTTGCGCCCGCGACGAGCGTTCGCGTCCCGGCGCTCACGGGCTAGTGCGTGGTGGTTTCCGAGCCATTCGCGCCGCTCGGCCATGTCGGCGCCGGTGGTGGTGGTCATCACGCTGGCGCTGCCGCCGGCGAGCGCGCGGCGGACGAGCCTGGGCGCGAGCACGCGCACGGCGGCGGCGAGCCCGTAAGCGCGGGGCACGTAGCGTTCGGCGCGCCGGCCGATGCCTGCCTCGTAGATCGCCTCGGCGGCCTTCTCGGGGGTGGAGACGATCCAGCGCGTCCATGGCTTGGCGGTGAGCTCGGACTGGGGGAAGCCCTCGGTGGAGATGAAGCCGGGCAGCACGAGCCCGACGTGTACGCCGCCAGCCTGCTCCTCCGCCCACAGCGCGTCTGACCAGCCGGCGAGCGCGAACTTGGAGGCGCTGTAGGCGCCGGAGCCGGCGCGCGCGACCCTTCCTGCGGTTGAGGCGACGTTGACGATCGCGCTTGGCGTGGACGCGCGCAGCAGCGGCAGCAGCGCCTCGGTGAGCCGCACCTGCGCGTCGAAGTTGATCGCCATCGTGCGCTGCACGTTCTCGTAGCCGCCCGCGGCGAAGCGTGCGCGCCAGGCGGCGCCTGCGTTGTTGACGAGCAGGTCGAGCCGGCCGTGCTGCTCGAGCACGTGCTGGCGGATGCGCGCGGGTGCGTCCTCGTCGAGCAGGTCGACGGCCAGGAAGCTGACGCGCGGCGCGCTGCCGGTGGCGGCGACGCTCCCGTCCTCGGCGGCGCCCTTGGACCAGGTGCTGCGCTCGAGCTCGGCGGCGAGATCGCCTAGCCGCTGTTCACGCCTGGCCACCAGCACGAGCGACGCTCCGGGCTCGCGGGCGAGGCGGCGCGCGGCCGCTTCGCCGATGCCGCTGGAGGCGCCGGTGATCAGCATGACGGTGGCCATCGCCCGTTAGCCTGTCAGATCGGCACACACCATGAGCTCGCCTGCAACCAGCGACGTTGACGGCGTCGCTCCCGCCGAAGGGGCGTCGGCGTCGTGACCGCGTGCGCGCTCGTGATCGCCCGCCTTTGATCGGCTTGCTTGACACAGAGTTTTAAGAGAGAGGATCCATCGAGCGCGGTCCCGTCGAGCGGCACCCTAAGCGGACCCGCGGCTTATGGCTCGAGCAGATGCGCGCCTGGGCCGGGGCGCACCTTGCGCGCTTCGGGCGGGGGCTTGGTGCTGGGCGCGAACAGGCCGAGCACGCTGCCGCCGAAGCCGCCGCCGACGAGTCGGGCGCCACTTGAGCCGGCGCTGCGCAGGCGCGCGACAGCGGCCTCGACGGCTGGGGTGGAGACCTCGTAGTTCTCGCGCAGGCTGTCGTGCGAGGCGTCGAGCAGCGCGCCGAGCGCGGGCAGGTCGTTGCTGCGCAGCGCGGTAACGGCCTCGCGTACCCGCTGATTTTCCTCGGTCACGTGCAGGGCACGGCGGCGTAACGGCTCGGGCAGTTGCTCGATCTGCTCGAGCGTGGCCTCGCGCAAAGACTCGATGTGCAGCAGCTCGCAGGCGCGCGCGCACTCGGCGCGACGCTGGTTATAGCCGGAGCTGGCGTGCAGGTGGTGCTCGCCGGTGTCGAGCACCACTAGGCGCCAGTCGCCGAGCAGCAGCGGCACGGGCTCGACGTCGAGCGTCAGGAAGTCGATGCAGAGCGCTGTGTCGGGCGTGCCGTAGAGCGAGGCGAGCTGGTCGAGCAGACCAGTATGGGCGCCGACCCAGTCGTTCTCCACGCGCGCACATAGGCGCGCGATGTCCCGCTTTCGCATGTCGCTGCTCCCGCCGGCAACGCTAATCAGGGCGAGGCACAGCGCGACCTCGAGCGCCGCGGAGGAGGACAGGCCGGCGCCTGGCGGCAGCTGTCCGCTGATCTCGAGGCTGGCGGCGACCGATGGGCAGCCGGCACGCGCCAGCTCGGCGACGGTCCCGCGTACGAACGCGCGCCAGCCGGAGGCTGGCTCGGGCTGCTCGAGCGCGAACTCGTCGTGCTCGTCCAGGTCGCGCGCGTAGGCGAGGACGCGGGTGTCCGTGGCTGAGCCGGGGGCTGCTGCGATCGCGGTAACGGTGATGCCCTCGGCGATCGCGAACGGCAGCGCTAGCCCGTTGTTGTAGTCGGTGTGCTCGCCGATCAGGTTGACGCGCCCGGGGGCGAACGCGCGGCTGCGCTCAGGCGGCACGTTCGATCGCCTCGCGCAGCTTGGCGGCGGACTCCTCGGGCAGCGTGTCGGAGATGAACGTGCCGGCGCCCTGCTCGGAGCCAGCGAGGTACTTGAGCTTCTCGGCGGTGCGCAGCGGTGGGTAGAACTCGACGTGCAGATGCCCGTCGGCGGCCGCGCCAGCGGTGGCGCTTGTCGCATTCGCTGCGCCTGTCGCATCCGCTGTGCTTGTCGCATCCGCTGCGCCTGTCGCATCGCTCGTGCCCGGCACATCCGAGAGCTTTGAAGCAGCGACGGTGGGCGCTTGGTGGACGGCCAAGACGTAGGGGAAGGGCTGCTCGAAGAGCCTGTCGTATCCACGCACGAGCGTTTGCAGGGCGCTGGACAGCAGGCGCAGCTCGTCGGGCTCGCAGTCGCGCAGGCTCGGGCGGTGCTCGCGCATGACGACGTGCGCTTCATATGCCCAGCGGGCGGCGTAGGGGACGTACACTACGACGCTGTCGTTCTCGAGCAGGATCCGCTGCTCGTCCTGCAGCTCGCGCCTCAACAGCGCGCACGGCGCGCAGCCGCCGAGACGCTGGTCGGCGGCGAGCTCGCGCTGGGCGACGGGCGGCACGAACGGGTAGCCGTAGATCTGTCCGTGCGGGTGGTGCAGGGTGACGCCGACCTCGACGCCGCGGTTCTCGAAGATGTACACGTAGTCGACGTCCTCGCGCGCGCCGAGCTCTGTGTAGCGGTGCCGCCAGACCCACATCAGCGCCTCGGCGCGCTCGGCTGCGAGGTTGCCGAAGGAGCTGTCGTGGTCGTCGGTGTAGACGACCACCTCGGCTGCGCCGAGCGGCGCTTCGAAAGCAGGGAAGCGGTTGTCGAACACGGCGATCTCGAAGGCTGGAAAGGGGATCTCGGTCTGCTCACCGCCGAGTCGCGTCGGGTCCAGCGGGCAGTGTTCGCGCGAGGGCAGGAACGTGCGGTCCTGGCGGTGGATCGCGTACACGACCTCCTCGCCGCGCAGCTCCTCGAAGCGAAGCTCGCTCACGCAGGCGGCTGCGGGTCGCGGGTGTAGAGGATCAGCGCGCGGCCGTCGTCTTTGCGGTGGCGCGCGATCGTGACCGGGCCGATGCGCTCGTGCGCTCGTGCCTGCCCGCCGTCTTGTGGGTCGCTGCCGTGGGGGTGTGGTGGGTCGCTGCCATCGGCGGGCGCTGTTAGGTGAACGCGCTCGGCCGCGTCGACCCGGTCGTTCGCGGCTCCGTTGCCTGTGCGAGCCGGCTCGGCGTGTTTGGCGGCCATCCCTCGAGGGTATACCCGGCATGGGTTTTTCGAAGCTGAGGGAGCCCTGAAGGCGAGGCTGCGGTTGTTCCGCACGCTGGGTTGACTTTAGTTGGGTTTGCGGAGAGGGTAAGCAGTGCTGATGTAGCCGCCTCGGCGGCCCTGCGAGTAGAGGAGGAGCACCATGGCAGACACTGATCAGGCCCACGAAGCGGTCGAGCGTCTCGACTACCTCGATCGTCCGGACGTCGGCAAGCCTGGATTCGATCGTCGCGCGTTCCTGCGCCGCAGCGCGCTCACGGGCATCGCCGCCGGCTCGGTGGGCTCGCTGCTGAGCGCTTGCGGATCGAGCGCGTCGAGCAGCGGCAACGGCAGCTCTTCGGGCGCGTTCGGCTCACACCCGTCCTACAAATTTGTGGTCGTCAACCACGTCACGACGAACTCGTTCTTCGTCCCCACGCAGTACGGCATCCAGGATGCCTGCAAAGTGCTCGGCTGTAGCTACGAGTGGACGGGCTCTGAAAGCGAAAACATCAACCAGATGGTCGATGCCATAAACACGGCCGTCACATCGGGCGCCAGCGGGATCGCGGTGTCGTTGATCAGCGAGACCGCTTTCAACGTGCCGATCGAAAACGCGCTGAAGGTGGGCATCCCGGTCGTGGCCTACAACGCCGATGCCCCCGCGCCCCCCAACAAGCGCCTGTCCTACATAGGCCAGGACTTGAAACTGGCGGGCGAACTGATGGGCAAGCGGATCGTCGAAGATGTCAAAGAAGGCGATGTGGTGATCTTCACCGCCAGCGCGGGCTCGGCGAACCTGCAGCCGCGCCTGGAAGGAGCTGAAAAGGCGATCAAGGCATCGGGCGCGCCGATCAAACTGACCACGATCGTCACCGGCTCGCTGGAATCGGGAGAGAAAACGGCGATCGAAGCCTATTGGACCGGCCATCAGAGCACGAAGGGGATGTACGCCGTTGACGGTGGCGACACCGCGGAACTGGCGGGCGTGATGCAGAAGCTCGGGCTCGTTAACAAAGGCATCAAGGCCGGCGGCTTCGACCTGGCCGAAAAAACCCAGAAACTGCTTCACGAAGGCTACCTCGAATTCACGATCGACCAGCAGCCCTACCTGCAGGGGTTCGTGCCGATCCTGCAGCTGTTCCTGTGGCAGGCCTCCGGGTCGTTGTCGGGTCCTGCGGAAGTCGACACGGGCCTGAAATTCATCGACAAGGAAACCGTCGCGCCGTACGTCAACTCCAAGAGCCGCTTCGAGGGCACCTCATCCGAAGCCAAAGTAGTGCCGATCCCGGCGGGCACCGCGGCCTGAGTCATGGCGCAGGCGGGGAACCCGGCCTCGCCCGGTACGTCCATGCAACCGGCGGGAGGCCCGGCGCACACGCGGCGGGCCTCGCTGCCGAGTCGCAAGATGCTGCTCGAACGCGTGCTGTCGCTGCGCGAGGGCAGCATCATCGTCGTCACGCTGCTTGTGGCGATCTACTTCTCGGTGAACACGAGCACGTTCCTCACCAGCTCCAGCTTCAAGACGTTGCTGCCGTTCTTCGCTCCGTTCGCGATCCTCGGCGTGGGCGAGGTGTTCGTGATGATCCTGGGCGAGATCGACCTGTCGATCGGGGCGACGTACCTGCTCGCGCCGTTTATCTACTACAAGCTGGCGACCGCTGGGATTCCGCACGTGCCGTGCGTGCTGCTCGCCCTGGCCTGCTGCATGGTGGTCGGCTTCGTCAACGGCTTCTTCACGGCGATCGTCGGCATCAACTCGTTTGTGACCACGCTTGGCATGCTGTTCACGGTGGAGGGGCTGACGTTGGTCATCTCGCACGGCCAGCCGGTCGAAATGCCGGGCGCGCAAGTGACGAGCTCGGACGTGAAAGTTGCCCACGTGATACACGGTGCGCACGTCGTGCTCACCGAAACGGTCAACCACGTCTCGACGTTCGCGAAAATCCTCGGCGAGGGCACCTACTCCGAGCTGGCCTGGGCGATCGTGATTGTGGTCGTGGGGCAGATCGTGCTGACGTTCACCCGCTGGGGCCTCTACACGGTGGCGGTGGGCTCGAACAAGCTCGGCGCCTCCGAGGCCGGCGTCCGAGTGCGCCTGGTGATCATCCGCAACTTCGTCCTGTGCGCCGCCGCCGGCGGCTTCGTGGGGATCCTTGAGGCCGTGCGGGCTGCATCGGTGGAGCCGGACGTGGCCGGGGCGAACGAACTACTGCTCCTTGGGATCGCGGCGGCGGTGATCGGTGGCACGCTGCTGGCAGGAGGGTCGGGGACCGTCGTCGGCGCGCTGATCGGAGCGCTGTTCCTGGGCATCCTGCGCGACGGGCTCATCCTCAAGGGCGTCAACGCCGACTACCAGCTCCTGTACCTCGGTCTTGCGATCATCTTGGCGATGACCGTCAACGTGTACGTGGCGCGCGTGCGCAGGGGGCACGGAAGTGGCTGACTCGCCTGCACCGGCCACGGGAGTGGTCGGCCCCAGCTCGTCCCCGGATGACGTGCTGCGCGTCGAGCGCATCGCCAAGCGCTTCGGTCCAGTGACGGCCCTGAAGGACGTGAACCTGCACCTGAAGAAGGGCGAGGTGCTCGGCCTGCTCGGCGACAACGGCGCGGGCAAGTCGACGCTGATCAAGATCCTGTGCGGGTTCCAGAAGCAGGACTCGGGCAAGATGTTCCTGCACGATCAGCCGTTCGAGCCGAAGAGCGTCGACGATGCGCGCGCGAAAGGGATCGAGACCGTCTACCAGGATCTGGCGCTGATCGACGAACTGTCGGTCTACCACAACCTGTTCCTGCGCAAGGAGCGCGTGCGCCGTCCGCTGCCGTTGCTGGCCAACCGCCAGATGAAGCGCGAAGCGCGCGCGGCGCTGGATGAAATCGGGATCAACATCCCCCGCATCGATGTTGCCGTCGCGAGGCTCTCTGGAGGCCAGCGCCAGGCGATCGCGGTCGCGCGCACTGTCAACTCCGACGCGGACATCATCCTGCTCGACGAGCCGCTGGCGGCGATGGGCGCGAAAGAGGGCGCGCAGATCCTCGACCTGGTTGCCCGCCTGAAAGCCGAGGGCCGGGTCTCGATCATCATGATCCTGCACAACTACGTGCAAGTGTTCGAAGCGTGCGACCGCGTGAGCCTGATCCAGGACGGGGCGATTGTGCTGGACAAGCCGACGGCGGAGACCTCGGTGGATGAGCTGACGGACATCGTCGTCACCGAGTACCGCCGCGCACGCGAATCGACACACGCCGAAGAAGCCGCGCGCGCTACGCCCCCGCCGCCTGAGACTGGCTGAGCTCGACCAGCTGCTCGACGTAGGGTCCGAGCAGCGTGGCGATCGAGGTGGCGGTCATGCTGGCCGGGCTTGTGGGTAGCGCGGCATAGCTGATCGCGAGCCGCACAAGGCACTCGCTGAGCAGCTGCGCATGTTCGCGCGCAACGAGCGGCCAGCTGGACAGCAGCACCGTCGTGAGCCGCTCGGTGGCGCGCTCGAGCAGCGGCTGGCCGTGGGTGGTGAACAGCGCGAGCAGCTCCTCCGCGCCGTCGCCGTCGACGATCGTGCCCACGAGCGGGTTCTCGGCAGCGGCGTGCAGAAAAACGTCAAAGGCGGCGCCAAGCGCACCGGCGGGATCGTCGAGGTTCGCTGCGACAGCATCCTCGACGGCCATCAGGAAACGGTCTGCCTCCCGCATCACGAGAACCTGCGCAAACTCGTCGCGCGAGCCGAACTCCTTGTAGAGGGTCTGGCGGCTGACACCGGCTGCAAGCGCGATGTCGGCCATCGTGACGTCAGCCCAGCGACGGCTCTGCAGCTGCTCGCAGGCAGCATCGAGCAGCGTGTTGCGCAGCAGCTCTCGTGCGGCGACGGGATAGGGGGTGCGTTGATGGATGTCGTGCATGGCGCTGGCGACGCGATCGAGGATGATCGCGGAAGTCCTCAGGCGTCAGCCGGATCTGAGGCGTCAGCTGTGTCTGAGGCGTCCGGCGCGTCGACCTCGAAATCGACCTTATCGCGCACGCCGCAGTCCGGGCACGCCCAGTCGTCGGGCACCTCGCTCCAGGCGGTGCCAGGTGGAAAGCCCTCGCGCGGGTGGCCGTGCTGCTCGGCGTAGACGTAGCCGCAAGCGGGACAGCGGTAGCGGCTCATGCGGGGACGCGGAAGCGCTCGAGTGCTCTGCGGCGCAGGCCGGGCTTGAGGTTTGCGCGGTCGAGCTCGCCGTTGTAATGCTCGAGCACGCGATGGTCCATCACGCGCCGCCAGATCGGTGGGATGACGGCGAGCAAGATCATGCCTGCATAGCCGGTCGGCAGCTGCGGCGCGTCGTCGACATGGCGCAGCGCCTGGTAGCGCCGGATCGGGTTGGCGTGGTGGTCGGAGTGTCGCTGAAGGTGGTAGAGCAGCACGTTGGAAGCGGCGCTGTTGCTGTTCCAGCTGTGCTCCGGGCGCGTGCGCTCGTAGCGGCCGTCCTCGGCTTGCTGGCGCAGCAGGCCGTAGTGCTCGAGGTAGTTGACGACCTCCAGCAGTGAGAAGCCGATGACGGCCTGGATCAGCAGGTAGGGCAGCACGACGAGGCCGAAGCCGGCGACCAGCGCGGCGTAGAGCACGACGGTCATCGCCCACGCGCCGAGGATGTCGTTGCGCGGGCTCCACGAGGACTTGCCAATGACGCGTAGCCGAACTTGCTCGAGCTCGCCAGGCCGAGCGCAGGCTGCCGGTCACGGTGCGCGGCAGGAACGCGTAGAAGCTCTCTCCGAGCCGCGCGCTGGCGGGGTCCTCGGGGGTCGCGACGCGCACGTGGTGGCCACGGTTGTGCTCGATGAAGAAGTGCCCGTAGCCGCTCTGGGCGAGTGCGATGCGGCTGAGCCAGCGCTCGATCGAGGCGCGCTTGTGGCCGAGCTCGTGAGCGGTGTTAATGGCGATGCCGCTGACCATCGCGACCGTCAGCGCAAGGCCGACCTTGTCGATCCCCGAGAGATGGCCGTGCGACCACAGCCAGCAGGCGAACACGAGCCCTGCGTATTGGATCGGCAGGTACAGGTAGGTGCACCAGCGGTAGTAGCGGTCCTGTTCGAGCCACTTGATGACGCTGTCGGGCGGATTGCGCCTGTCCATGCCGAGTACGAGGTCGAGCGGCGGAAAGATCAGGAAGACGAGCATCGGCCCGTAGAACCAGAACACGCCGAGCCCGGTGGCGTGCACGAGCCCCCAGGAGAGGAACGGGAGCGTGGGGATGAGCAGGCCGAGCAGCCACGCGTAGCGCTTGGGGTCGCGCCAAGGACGTTCCGAGAGGCGCTCGGACATAGCGGCGATCGGTTCAGCTGACATGCGGGTGGCCTCCCATTGTTGTCATCAGGAGTTTCTCTGTCATGTGTAGTTTACACCAACCACCTATCTGTCAAGCAATATGACACCGGCGTCTACATCCGTCTCCTGTCGTGCCGCTCTCAGCGACATCCACCGGCAGACGCTGCGCCAGGGACCGCGTCGTGGCGAAGTGGCTCGCGCCAGCTCCTGCGTCGGCGACTAAAGCTCCCGCGCAGGCACGAAATCGCGATGTCGAGAAACCGGTGATGTCGAGAACCGACGACTTGCGTCAGGTGCCGGGCGGCCGGCGCGATTCCAGGTATTCCTGGTTCTGGCGGCGCTCGCCGCGGACCTGAATCGCGATGTAGACGATGATCAGGTTGACGACCACGCCGATGCCCCCGAACGTGATGATCAGGCCGAACGTCTTGACGAACGCTTCGCTCGCTGCAAGTACCATGCCGGGAGCCTAGCAACGAGACAGGCGCTGGTGTCGTAGCCTTGGTGAGCCGCCACCGAGGAGACCGGTGAGCAAGCACATGGAGAGGTGCCGGAGCGGTTGAACGGGCGCGACTGGAAATCGCGTAACGGGGGAAACCTCGTTCGAGGGTTCGAATCCCTCCCTCTCCGTTTTCGCAAGGTTTGAGGCCGTTGTTCGAACTCGTCCCCGGTTCTGGAAGGTGAGCAACGCGCTTCCGGTGTGCCTAAACCGTGAGGATCGTGAAGCTTGGCCCGAGTAGCCTTCGTAGGTCGTCTGGATCCGAGGTCGCGATGACATCGACCCGCTGGCTCACGCCGACAGCGATGCACGCGTCGATTGTGCTTGCTCCGGGGGTTGCTCTGCGTAGGTGCCCTGCGGCTCGCGCCAATCGTTCGTCCAATGCCTCGATCGAGCACGCCTTCAGCAGGCGAGCAACGCGCGCGTCTTTGGCATCGCCCCGCCACCCCTCGGCAAGCGCAACCGCCGGGATCGTCGGTACGAGGCCGCGGGCATATGCGACCGCGAGGATCTCACGCACACGCTCGTCGCCGCGCTCGTAAGCGATCAGCGCGCCAGCATCGAGAGTCAGGCCGGCCACTCGGCCGCGACCTGGGTTCGCACGTCGGCCGACACTTCGCCAAGCTCTGCGTTGTCCTCGGTCAATAGCTCCAACCCACGAGCGACTCTCAGCTCACGCAGGACCGCAGCGTTGACGAATGCCGACAGGCTTCCACCAGACCCGGCGAGGCGTTGCTCGGCCTCATGCAGCACGGACTCATCGAATGAGATCGATCGCTTTTGACTTGCCATGATGTAATGCTACCACGGTAGGAAAGGCGCCCAGGAAAGTTGTCGATGTCTTGATCCAGAGCACAAGCTCAATTCTCGAATCGCAGGGTTTGCAGTGCCCTAGAGTTGAGCCATCGCCTCGTCAAGCACCCGAAGGACGTCGGCGACAAGGTCGAGGATCTCGCTGAACCGCTCCCAGTCATAGGCTGCGCCAATAGGGCCGTCCGGTCGTCGTCCAGTTGGACCGATCTCTAGTTGCGCCGTCTTTGAGCCTGCGACGCTCCCGTCAGGCGTCGCGGACATTTGGCCTGTCTCCGGCGAGGCGCTCAATGCGAAGTCTCGGATGCCATCGGCTGAGATCGTCGGCCTGCATTGGGTGAGCGGTCCTCACCGGAAGCCGGTGATCCCGATCAAAGTGTAAGGCGACGCGCAGGCAGCGGCTCAGGGATCACCCGAGGTCGGGCGGACGAGATCAGGCGCCAGCCAGTGAACGACCGTAGTGGGCTGGCCGGGATCGGTCATCGCGAGGATCTCCTCTAGCCGCCGCTGGTCGCGGAGGCTGACGCGTTCATGTTGGCGCAGGTGTTCCTCCCAAGAGTCGACGACGAACTGCTCAAGCACGTGCTGGGGGTCGGCCGCGTCGCGCCACACTCGCCAGCTCGTCGCCCCTGTCCGGCGTCGCGCGTGACGCCCCGCGTGTAGGGCCTCGATGAGGTCTCGCTCGAGCCCAGGTCTTGGCCGGTACTCGACCGTCACGAGCACTGGCCTGCCCGGCTCTGCGGCGCCCGAGAGCTGCGGGTCCGGCCAGTCGCCGGACGGCAGCAGGTCGGCGGCGGAGATCGCTCTGAACGGGAGCGACAAGCCGACCAGGGCCACGACCGCGAGTCCCACGGCCGCCACAACGAACGCCTCGGTCAGCCCGGCATCCTGCGCGAGCACGCCGAACGCGGCGCTGCCGAGGGCGCCCGCGCCCTGGAAGATCGCCAGGTAGTAGGACATGCCGCGCGCCTTCGCCCAGCCGGGCAGCGTGGACTGATACCGGGAGTTCAGCGTAGAGAGCGCGAGTATCCAGGCGGTGCCGGCGATCACGAGCGCCAACGCGGCCAGCGCGCTGACACGCACGTATGCGAGCGCAAGCGTCACCGAGGCGAACACGAGCGTGCTGGCCGTCATCAGGGCTCCCGCCGATACGCGCCCACGCAGGCGCGGCAGTGCCGCGGCGCCGGCGACCGCTCCGATGCCCACGCCGCCCAGCAGCAGACCGTAGCCGCCGGAGCCGAGATGCAGGTGCCGGCGCGCGAGCAGCGGTAGCAGCGCCCAGATCGAGCTTGCGAAGAACATGAACAACCCAGCGCGCAGAAGGATGACGCGCAGCGCCGGGCTCCCCGCGACGTAGCGCGCTCCGGCGCGGATCGCCCCAACGACGTGCTCGGGCGCCACCGCGCTCGCCGGGCGCGCGCCGCCACGCCAGCGGGCGACCACGCCGATGACCGGCACAAAGCTCACCGCGTTGACCAGGAACAAGGCAGCCGCGCTGCTCGCCGCGTAGAGCGCACCGCCGATGGCGGGACCCACGGCTCGGCTCAGGTTCTGGTTGACGGCGCCCAGCGCGATCGCCTGGGTGCGGTCCTGTGGTGCGACGAGTTCGGGCTGCAGCGTCTGCCAGGTGGGCGCGGTGAGCGTCTGCCCTGCGCCGACGGCGAAGATCAGCGCAAGCAGGACCCATGGCGTCACCAGCCCGGCAAGCGCCAGCCCGGCGAGCGTCAAGGCCGCCAGCAGCATGAACGACTGCGAGGCGATCAGCAGCCGGCGACGGTCGACCAGGTCACCGATCGCACCGGCCGGCACGGCGAGCAGGACCACCGGCAGGCCCGACGCCGTCTGGATCAGGGCCACGAGCGTCGCCGACGTCGTCAGGGTGAGCATCAGCTCCTGAGCGCCGACCGTCTGCATCCAGCCTCCGACGTTGCTCACGAATTGCGCTGAGGCCATCCTCGCGAAGTCGCGAGAGCGAAACGGCCCCCAGGCCGAGGAGCGAGTCATCGGTGTGGCGTTGCCCGGCGGCTCGGCCTCGTCGGTGGACGCGTTCATCTCGGTCCGATCATCCTCGGCTACAGCTCCTCCCGGATGCCTCCGCTTAGGGCTCGGCAGAGTGTCAGACGCGCGCAGGCGTTGGATACATATCACGCGACCGTGCGATGTGGGCAGGCGTTGCCCCGGCAATAGTCGCCACAGGAGTCCAGACGGACGCGGGTGACCGAAGGCCATAGCGCGGACGAGCTGAGCACCGTCGCAGTCGGCCCTCACCTTCGCATCGCACGGTCACGCGATATCTAGCCCGGGCGGTCGGGGATCAAGTTGGGGCCCCTGGCTCGTACTTCCATTGCCGGCAAGGCCCGCTGCGGTCGCAGTAGGGCTCCTTAGACGACTGGCCGCAGCGGCAGATGGCGGCGCGGGTCTCCCTTTCCCCTCCAGTTCGAGGTCGCCCTCGATCAGCAGCGGTCCAGCATTCGCCAGCCGGATTCGCGTCGGGACCGAGGGCCGCTCGGGCTCGCCTCTCGCAGCGTGTAGTGCAGCGCGCCCGTGGGGCATCGCCGGATCACAGCCGCGAGCGCCTCGGCGTCGGCGACGTCAGGAGTAATCCACGGACGCTTCGCCGTGTCGAAGACAGTCGGCATGCCGCGCACGCATTCGGCGGCATGAAGGCAACGTGCCGCGTCATAGGTCACCTCGATGTGCTCACCCTCATAGCGCTTCACAAGCTGAACTGCTCCCTGTAGGCCTCTGGAACCAGCTCCTCGAACTCTCGATGACGTTCGATGAACGATTTGACGAACGGACAGAACGGCAGCACCGCCAGACCTCGTGTGCGGGCGTCTTCCAGAGCAAACCGGATCAGCCGATCAGCGAGTCCGCGACCCTGCAGACGCTCGTCGACCTCCGTGTGGACGAACGCAATCAGGCCGGGACGAGCGCGATAGGCGGTGTAGCCGACCACCTCGCCGTCGATCGAGAGCTCGTAGCGCTCGCGCTCAGGCGCGTCAGCCACCTCGATTAGCTCCGCCACAGCCATGCCTGGAACCTTAGAACGCAAGCAGCGGCAAGGCTACGAGATGCGGTGTGCGAGCTGGGTGCGCGACTTCACCTCGAGCTTACGGAATGCCTTACGTAGGTGGTACTCGACGGTGCTCTGGGTGATGAAGAGCTGAGTCGCGATCTCTCGGTTCGTCGCTCCCTTCGCGACAAGGCGGGCGACCTGCTCCTCCTGCGGGGTGAGCTGGTCGAGCGTATCCACGGTCCGTTTGCGGGCGCGCTCGCCGGTTGCCAGCAGCTCCCGTTCGGCGCGGCCCGCGAATGCCTCCGTGCCCATGCCCCTGAACATGTCCAGGGCAGTGCGCAACTGCTCTCGGGCATCGAGGCGACGGCGCTCGCGTCGCAACCACTCCCCGTAGAGGAGGTGGGTCCGGGCGAGCTCGAGCTGCACCCGGGTACGGGCGAGGTGCGTGATCGACTCGCGGTATGAGCTGTCGGCGATCTTGCCCTCGCTCAGCAGCGCGCGCGCACGCGCCTCGATTCCGATCGCCCAGTCCGAGGAGATCACGCTGGTGCGCTCCGAGAGCCAATCTAGTGCAGCCTCTAGCAGCGCTCGGTCAGCGGTCCGCGATGCCGCTTCGGCCAGCTCAGGGACCAGCAGCGAGCCGTATCCGATCGGATCGGGCTGGAAGGCTTCCCAGGCGGCATCGCGTGCGGCGTCGTGCCGGCCGAGGCCTTGTAGAGCACGGCTCTCCGTAGTTGTTCGATGTCCATCGCCGCGCGGCCGCCTCCTCCGAGGTGGCTAGGATCAGCTCAGACGCCTGCGGCTCGTGGCCACGCCAAGCGGCGAGGATCATCGGAGCGTTCAACGGCGCTGGATTTCCGGTCGCCTCAGCGAGCGAGCGGGTTTCGTCGATCGTCAGCGTGGCTGCGGTCAAGTCGCCGGCGAGCATGTGGCTGCGAGCCAGGAAGCTGAGCGCGAACTGCAGATGCACGAGTGCGCCCGCGTCGCGGGCGACCTGTACTTGGCGGCCGGCGAGGCGGTGCAATGCCTCGTCGTTCCACAGCTCGAGGGCAACGATGTTGCCGTTCCTGCTGCTGGAGAGCGAGAGCCGGCGGCCGACATCGTGGGTGGAGACGTCCATCGTGAGCAGGAGGTCGAGAGCCCGAGCGAGTGTTGGCGCCGAGGCTGCGTATCCCTCGGTCAAGCGGATCGCGAAGGCATCGAGCAGCACGTCGACCGTCCGAGGCAGGACGGTGCCAGTTGGCGCTGCCCGTGCGGCCTTGGCTACGGCTGGCGCGCCGCCGGCGACTTCAACGTCGCTGGACATGGCGCCTGCGAGCGCCTCGAGGTAGGTCTCGCGGGCCATCTCAGGCTCTAGAGACTCGAGGCGTCCGGCCGCGCTCAGAAACAGTCGGCCAGCTTCGCTGCCGCGCCGCTGCTCCAGCGCGACCTGTCCTCGCAACAGATCGGCACGCGCTCTCCCCAGCTCGTCGAGCAGCCCACCGTCGACGCCCGTCATTAGCCCGAGTGCAGCCTCTAGATGATTGATTCCACGGCGGGTGTCGTGGTTTTGGGGGGTTTCTGAGTAGCAGGGTCGAAGTCGGCGGTGCTCAAGAACATCGCTGACCAAAAGGGGGGCCTCGATGGACGCCGACCTCGACCTGCTACTCACCGCTGTTTATGTCACAGCCGACGATCTCCTGCCCGATCGACCGAAGAACGCCAGACGAAGCGTCACAGACGCGGAGGTCGTCACGCTGTGCGTCGCCCAGGCGATCATGGGCATACCGTCGGACCGGCGGTTCCTCGCGGTCGCCTCCAAGCACCTGCGTCACCTGTTCCCGAAGATCCCCGCCCAGGCCGGTTACTTCAAGCGCCGTCGGCGTCTGGCCGAGACGCTGGAGTGGCTGATCGGCGTCTTCGCAAGCCAGAGCCCGGGATTCCACAGCCGGACGCTGCTCGTGGACTCCACTCCCGTGGAGTGTGCCCGCAGCCGCGAGACGGTCAAGCGCTCGGCGCTCGGTGATGCCGCCGACTACGGTTACTGCAGTTCCCATTCCCGCTTCTTCTGGGGTTTTCGTCTGCACGCGCTCTTCGCACCCGACGGCACACCCAGGGCGCTTGCGCTGACTTCCCCCAAGCAGGATGAGCGCGAGGTCGCGCTGAAGCTGCTCGCTCGCGCTCCGCGCATCGGTGGAGAGACCGTGATCGGTGACAAGGGCTACGTCGGACGAGCGTTCGCGGCTGGCGTGGAAGAACTCGACGCCACGATCCTCAGACCAACACGCAAAGACGAGCCCGGCCAGGGTCCCCACCTCGCACCGATCCGCCAACGCATCGAGTCGATCTTCTGGACCTGCAAGGACCTACTGACACTGGAGCGCCACGGCGCGAGAACACTCCCCGGCGTCAGAGAGCGCATCGTGCAACGCCTGCTCACCCTCGCCGCTGCCATCACCCTCAACCACCAACTCGGCCGACCAAGCCGCGCCCTCGTCAACTACTGCGCCTAAAAACGTGGAATCAATCATCTAAGGCGGCGGCATCGCGAAGACCAGCCAGCCTACGGGCGACGCGGCAAGCTCCTGAACAGGAAACATACGGCGCGTTCCAACACTCAGCCCAGTGGCCACTAGACGTAGTCCTTGTGCGCGGCAGTTATCGTCAGCGGCTTGGCTCGTAGTCCGATGGCAGACACGGCCCGCTCATGCGACGAGATAGGTCTCGTAGCTTACGCCTATGGCCTGGTGGCCGCCAGCGCTGATGAAGATGCCCTTGTTCAGCCAGTCGAGTCGAGGAGCTGCGGGTTCGATCTGGGTTGAGGTGCGGAAGGTGTATTCGCTGGCGTCGACGTCCTCACCGCGCGCGAGACGTGCGAGAACCTCGGCGCTGCCGTGGCGTACACCTCGTGATTGGACGTAGAGCAGCCCGCCGGTGTCGGTCTGCAGGGTGTAGCGGATGTCACCGAGTGCGGTGCCGTCGGGCAGGACGAGCTGCCAGTCGGCGCTGGCGCCCGGGAGCAGCTTGCCGTTGAGCTCAGGACCGGTGAACAGCCCGCCGGTCTGAGGCACGATGCGCCGATGACCTTGTGCGACCTCGCCGAGATCTAGCGGCTCGCCGAGCGTGGCCTCCAGGCGGTAGACCAGGGTTAGGCGAGGCTCGGGAAGGTGAACATTGCTCATTGCTGCAACGTCACCGAGCCGCGGAGTCGTCGTGCCGCGCGCGTCAGCCGCCGGAGTGGCATTGCTCGGCGGCTTGCAGCCTCATCTCCAGCCCTCATGCTGTTTGCGCTCCGCGACCCTCACCGGCCCGGTGCGCCTCGAGTTGCAGCAGAGCAGCATCGAGCTGGTCGCGCTGTTCGACAATTGTTTGCTCCTTGTCCCTAAGTATCTGCTCGCTGTTGCTGATGTGTCGCCCGGCTGCTTCCAGCCGGGCGACCAACTCAAAGTACGCACGCTGCCGCCGGTTCTCGTATCGAGCGAGCATCAAAGCCTCATCGCTCGCTCGCTTGGCCCACGTAGGTGGGCCAAGCGTGAGAGTGCCCGGCGCCATCGACTCGAGCAGGCGCCACAGATCCCTCTGACGCGGTGTCAACCAGTGCGTGTTGCCCAATGCGGATGTGTGGTTTCGGTGAAGCTTGGGCTCCAGTGCGGATGCCGCCAGTGCCGGCGCAATACACGACGCGAGCTCTGGTCGCAGATGCTGCGCGGCGTCAGCGACCAGACCGCCTGCCAACTCGCTGTTCTCGATTATCGCCCGATAGGGGATGACCGTCGCGTCGTAACCGTCGATCCGGTCCAACGTTCTAGTGAGATTGATCTCCCACATCGCAAGCGCTACCGGCAACGCCGTGCCGTCACGTCGTTGGAGCGACTGCGCAACCTCGACCGGATCTCTGAGCACCAGCACGGGGTGCAAAACGCCCAGAAGTAGGGGCCACCAAAGAGTCATCAAGATCCCGATTCGGGGGTCCTTTAGTGCGAGTGGTCTACGCGACGCGCACGTAAGCAGCTCGTCCAGCACACACTTAAGGTCCTGTCGCGTCTCAGGATCGACCGACAGCTGTTCGGTATCGGTCGGAGCGTCGAACCATGTGCGCTGGCACTGGTTCAGCACTTGCTCGTTTGCCCGCCAGACTTTTAGGTTCTCGAAGTATCCCGTCGGGTTCGTCTGGTCTCCCGCCATCAGATCCTCCGGCTCGCCGAGGTAGAAGCCGGCGTTATCAAACATGCGGGTCACGGAACTCGTGCCGCTGCGACCCATGCCGAGCACAACAACGCCGCACGCCCTGTGCAGGCCGAGCGGCGTTATCGCCGGCTCCTCGCGACGCACAAGGTGGTACGTTCGATGACGATGATTGAGGACGCCTGGGTCCGCTCATCCTGGAGGCACTGAAACACCTACCTCTATCCTAGCGAGCGTCGCATTTAGACAGGATAGACCTCATTGGCCCTGCCGCAGAGTCAGCGGTCCCATGTGGTCCGTGGGGCCTTCGGCCTCATTGCTCGGTGAGCAGCACCGCATGCTCACTTTGTGATCTCAGGCGGTTTGAACGTCGCGAAGGCCGGTGGCGCAGGCCCGCACGTTTCTGGCGTCGGACGCACGAGATGGGCCGTGGGTGGTGGCTGCACGAACGGTTCGGTGCGTGCAACATCGAAGATACCGAGGAAAGGTTCACTCGCCGGTTGGTATTCGCTGTTCCAACAGGTCACTTCGCTTTGTGAGCGAGGCGCGCTGGTCGTCTCCGCTACCGCCACAGCAGGCCAGCGGAACGCGAGCGTGATCAGACTCCGAGCCGGTCCGTTGAAACCGATCAGTGGTTGCGGGGCACCACCCAGAACGCTGCGCACCGAAACCACCTGGTTGCCATCCACGGATTCGTCTGTGACAAGGTGCATGTGGGACACGAGCGGGACTCCCGATGCCGGACCAAGCTCCGCGAGCTGGCGTCCGTGCAGCGAATAGAGTTCCAGGCGGTACGCGCGGGGTTGGGGTTCGATATGGCGCTGCCCGATCTCCGGGCCTAGCGGAAAATCCGCTTCTTCTGGCCAGAAGAGCGTGGGTACGGAGAGTACCAGGCGGTTACTCGAGGCGAAGCTCACGTAGCCGTCCGGCAGGTCGAAACGTGCCTTGGTGCGCCCGGTGCCCAGGTCTAGGATCGCGACCCGCATCTGCACAAGTGAAACCTGTACTCCGACGGCTAGCAGGCTCCCTCTTGCGGCCAAGACCGGCGGGTAGTGGCCCGGGAGCCAGCGCAGCACGCGCCAGCTCCCCTGAAGCAGGCTGCGGACGAACAAGGGCTGGCGAGTGGCCGCTTCCTGTTCGCCTGCAACGCCTGGCGCACCCATGCATTCGCCCACGGATATGAGATCGTTGCCCGCAACGTCAAAATCGCTGACCGCACCGGTTGCTGGCACCCAGCGCTTGCATCCTCCGCCGCGCACCGGTTGCGGCTGGCCGACTGACGCGAGTGGACCCGGTGGAACGTCGACGCGGAACCACCCTCCCGGCGACAGCAGCGCAAATGCGCTCCCCGAGGAGGCGAGCAATGGCGGCCTTGAGAAGCTTCCGCCTTGATTCCCGACGTCGCCCAAGGTCGCGCCGGTAGGCGATCCAAAACCCTTCAGGATGACGCGTTCTCGATCGACCCACACGACCGCGCTATTGAGTACGGCGAGTTCTTGCCGCGGCGGGATCTCCAGTGGCTGGGCAGGAGCCTTGGAGGCGCCAGACAGCGCGCCGGCGAGTACCGCGAGTGCAGCAACCGAACTATGCCACCGACGTCCGGCATGTCGTGGCGAGAACATCGGCGGCAGCCCCCGCTTCAGCACGGCCTAAGTATCCCACTACAGATACGGGACTATGCTCTCGAAGCGCTAGCCCGGATTAATCAGTAGCGGCGCGGGGTGTGGTGGCGCTGGGGTCGTGATTCGTCTGCCTGGACGGGCAGGATTGAGGTTGCGAAGCCGACAATCCACCCGTCCAGGAGGTTCACCTTGAAGGTGACGAGAAGTGCGACGTTCGGAACGGTAGATGTGGTCGCGGACGGGACTGGCTTGTCGTCTCGTGCGGGGACCGTGCTGCTTGCGCTCACGGCGCAGCGTCTGGGGCTGACGGATGCTCTGTCTGGTGCTTTGGCGGGGACCCGGGAGCGCCGCTCGGCCCACGATCCGGGCTGGGTGTTTTGTGATCTGGCGGTGATGGCCGCGGACGGTGGGCGGTGCGTTTCGGATCTCGCGGTGCTCGCTGGCCAGGGCGCGCTGTTCGGGAGCGTCGCGTCGGTGCCGACGGCCCGGCGTGTGCTGCTCTCGATCGGCGAGGCGCAGGTCGAAGGGGTCCGTCAGGCACGTGCTCTTGCTCGCGAGCGGGCGTGGAAGGCCGGGGCAGCGCCTGGCCGGGTGATCCTGGATTTCGACGCGACGCCGATCAGCATCCATTCCGAGAAGGAGCAGGCGGCCGGGCACTACAAGGGCGGGTTCGGGTTCAACCCACTGATCGCGACGTGTGGCCGGGAGGTGCTGTCGGGTGTCCTGCGGCCCGGGAACGCCGGCGCGAACAACGCCAGCGACCATTTGCGGGTGCTGGAACTCGCGCTCGAGCAGCTACCTGAGAGCGCGCTGGACGGGGAGATCCTGGCCCGGTCCGATTCCGCGGGAGCGAGCCACGAGTTCGCGGGCGCATGCCGGGAGACACGGATCGGGTTCTCGCTGGGCTATCCGATCAACAGTGGTGTCCGCGAGCAGATCCTCGCGCTCGATGAGCGCGCCTGGACAGCGGCGGTCAACCAAGACGGTGCGCCGCGCGAGGGGGCATGGGTCGCCGAGCTCACCAGTCTGCTCGACCTCTCCTCATGGCCTCCGGGGACCCGACTGATCTGCCGCCGCGAGCGCCCGCACCCCGGGGCGCAGCTCACCTTCACCGACCTCGACGGTCACCGCTTCCAGTGCTTCATCACCGACCAGGACGGCAACGACATCGCCGCGTTGGAGGCGCTCCATCGCCAGCACGCCGAAGTCGAGGATCGCGTCAAGACCCTTAAGGCCACCGGCGCGGGCTACCTCCCGTTCCACTCCTTCACCGCGAATGCCGCGTGGTTCGAGCTCGCGCTCACAGCCCACGACATCATGGCCTGGACTCAGCTGCTGACCCTCGACGGCGAGCACGCGATCTCAGAACCCAAGCGGCTGCGCTACCGCATCCTGCACGTCGCCGGGCAGATCACCCGCCACGCTCGGCGCACCACCCTGCACCTGCCCGCCGACTGGCCCTGGGCAGGCGCGATCCGCAGGGCTTTCAAGCGCCTGAACGCGCTGCCCGCCCACGCCTGACAGTTCGACCGGCGTCCCCACCCAGCATCACCGCGCAGGGATCTCCGCCGCTCGACGCTGGCCGAAAACACGAGCAACGCGACGCCAACGAGAGCATCACCCCCTCCCCGCACGCCACAGAGCCGCCCACCACCGACACCTACGACTCCCTCACCCGAAAGCCGCCAGTCATTCACCTTGATGACGAATCGAGGCTAGCACGCGGCGATATTGGCTGATCGCCAATCGGGCGTAGCTTTGCGATGGCTGTATGCGGACGCGCGAGCTGTGCGACGTAGCCGGCCGGATACTCGTTGACCATCCATCTTCCTCTGCCCGCCTGCATCGGTCGCAGGCGGCGGACAGTCCTCTGACTACGGTCCAATGAGGCTTGCATGGCGTTTCCTTCGCTCGGGGCTTGTGGGGAGAGACGAGTGTCGGCCCGAGAGCTAAGCAGCGCGTATGCGCGCGGTAAGAGCTTGCCGAGAGTTACGCGAGGGCCGTTGCATGAGCCGGCTTACGCGCGCTCGAGATAATCGCGCTTCAGCCAGGCGACGGTCGCGGCGAGACCGCTTGCATAGTCGACGCGAGGCTCCCACCCGAGCGTGTCGCGCAGCTTGCGATTGCTGAAGTCCTGGTTCCTGCCAAGGACCTGCACAGCCTGGCGCGAGAGCAGCGGGGGCAAGCTCACGCCGGTGCTCGTGCGCAACAGCCGGTAGCCGTGCTCTAGCGCGAAGCCGATGCTATTCGCCAGCCGGTAGGGAAGGCTCCAGCGCACCTTCGGGCAGCCAAGGCCCTCGGCCAGGCCGTCACTGAGCTGGCGCCAGGTGATGCTGGACCCATCGCTCACGTTGAATGCCTGGCCCGTCGCTGCTTGCTCGCCAAGCGCGAGCAGCACGGCATCGATCAGGTTCTCGATGAAGCAAAGGCCCGCTACCGGGCGTCCGCCGTCGATCAGCAGCATATGGCGGCCTTCGATCGCGCGCGCGATCTGACCGATGACGTCCTTGGAGCCCGGCCCGTAGACGGTCGCCGGGCGCAGGATCACGGTCTCCAGCGCGCCTGTCGCTTCGGCGCGACGCACCTCAGCCTCAGCATCCAGCTTCGTCTGCGCATACCAGTTGCGAAAGCGCGTCGCCGTGCAGGTCTCGTCGATCTGCGCACCGTCGGGATAGCCGTAGACGTCCGTGCTGCTGAAGTGGACGAAGCGTCGCACCTGCGCGCCGATGCAGGCTTCGAGCAGCTTGCGCGTGCCGCCGACGTTGATCGCAGCGATCTCGCCGGTCACCGCCCAGTCCGACACCAACGCGCCGCAATGCAGCACATAGCGAGCCCCCTGCACAGCACGCGCGAGCGACTCCGCGCTCGTGAGGTCGCCCACAGCAAGCCCGACGTCGAGCTTCTGCAGCCGCGCGGTGTCGCTGCTCGCGCGCACCAGGCAGCGCACCGGAAAGCCCTCAGCGACCAGTCGCTCGGCCAGGCGGCCGCCGATGAAACCTGTTGCGCCCGTGATCAAACAGATGTCCTCGGGCGAGGGCTCGAGGGATCTGTCGGAAGATGGCAGCTCTGTCACGAGAGCTTCGTGCGTGCGCGGCGGCGGAGTGTCGTCGTGGCGATGTTGCGCACGATCGCCAGGTTCTTGCTCGAGCTGTCCTGACAGTCGCCGAGCACCGCATCGAGCGCCGCCAGGAAGCTGAGCGCCTCGCTCTCGGAGAGCGTCAGCGGCGGCAGCAGCTTGATCACGTCGTTCTTGCCCGCCGCCATCGTGATCACGCCGTGGTCGCGATGCAGCGGGATTACGATCAGCTGCGGAAACAGCCCCTCGCTGGCCATGTGGATCAAGCGCCAGCTCAGCCGCGCGTTGCCCCTGCGCGGAGCGCCAAGCTCGATCCCGATCATCAAGCCGCTTGCGCGAACCTCCTTGATCATCTCGTAGCGCTGCTGGAGCTCGGCAAGCCCGTCGCACAGCACGCTGCCGATGCGCGCGACGTGCTCGAGCAGGCCGTCGCGTTCGATGATCCTCAGCGTCGCCAAGCCCGCCGCCATCGACAGGCGATTGCGGCCGAACGTCGACTGATGCACGTAGGAGCGCTCGAGCGTACCCACCGCCCTCTGATAGATCTCGCGGCTCGTCACCATCGCAGCGACCGGCATGTAGCCGCCGCTGAGCGCCTTGCCGACGAGCACGAAGTCCGGTTCCAGGCCCCACTGCTCAAGAGCGAACCAGCTGCCGGTACGGCCCAGCCCGGTCTGGATCTCATCGACCACGAACAGCGTGCCGTAATGCCGGCAGATCGCTTGTGCGGCCTGCAGATAACCCTCGGGCGGCAGCGTGACCATGCGGCCCTGGACCGGCTCGACGATGAAGGCAGCAACGTCCTTGCTCCGCAGCTCCGCCTCGAGGCGCCCGAGATCGCCGAAGGGTACGCGCGCGCAGCCGGGCAGCAGCGGACCGAAGCCCTCCTTGAAGAACTCGTCGCCCACCAGCGACAACGGGCCGAGTGTGACGCCATGGAAGCCGCTTTCGCAGGAGATCAAGCGCGGGCGGCCCGTCGCGGCGTGCGCGAACTTCATCGCCGAGTCCACCGCCTCAGCGCCCGTGCTCGCAAAGAACACCGCCTCGAGCCCCTGCGGAAGGCGCTCAGTCAACGCCTCCGCGAGCATGCCCGCCAGCGGCGAGTAGTGGATCTGCACACCATCGACGAGGTCCGCTGCCAGCGTCGCCTGCAGGACCTCGCGAACGGCGGGATGGTTGTGGCCGAGGCTCGCAAAGCCCTCGCCGCTGTGGAAGTCGAGGTACGCGCGACCGGCGGCGTCGTACAGATAGGAGCCCTGCGCAGACACGTACTCGGTGTCAAAGCCAAGGATGCCAAGCACGTCGACCAGCGACGGGTCGAGGTAGCGTGAAGCGAGGTCGAACGTCTCGCCGCCGCGCGCGGCCGCGTCCGTGACGACGCCGAGCGAGTCCGCGGGGTGGATGTTCTCAGCGTCCGCGGCCACGTCAAAAGCGTGGAGGCTATTCCGCCCCGATGCAGTGGCCCATGCCGTATTCGGCTGCCGTGGCGCTGTTCTTCGCGACCGATGCTTTGAGGTCCTTTGCCGCAAGTTCGCCAAGCGTGCTTTCCTGGGTGTTGGCGGCCTTTGCGATGCCGTTCGCGTCCGTGTTCTCTTCCGCGAGAGCGTTCAACAGCCCGTCGATCGCGTGCGCGTCACCGGCAGGTAGCGGTAGCGCCCGAAGGCTGCGCTCCGCCGCGCGCGAGTAGGCCACCACCCGGCGCACCAGTGCGACGAAGGCCGTGTCGATTGTGGGCGACGGCAGCGCCTTGAGCTTTTCCTGCTGAGCCTCGAGCGGCTTCTCCTCAGCGCTGAGCGTGCGGCAGATGACTTCAGCTCGCGCAATGAACTCCGTCTTCGTGCTCGACGATCCCCGAGTCGATGGCGTCGTCGTCGGTGAGGCGGCCGCGGTCGGCTTGCCTGCGCTCCCGCAGCCCGCGAGCAGCAGCGCCGCAGCGAGCACGCCGAGCCCAAACGCAGGTCTGAGCCGGTCTCGCACCGCTCCATCGTCCCACACGAGCGGCCAGCTAGGCTGCCTGGCACCGCTCCATCGTCCCCCACGAGCGGCCAGCTACGCTGCCTGGCGCCGCTCATGCATGAGTCCTCGCACGATCGGGGCGATGCGCACACCGCCCCGATCGGCGATCGACTACTACCTGCTCAGCAGGTTGTCACCGCCTAGGGCACGGGGACTTGTAGGTCTGCGTCACCGTGACCGGTTTCGATTCTTCACCGTTTTCAGCGAAGATCACTTCAGTCTTGATCGGGAAGCCGCCCTTCGGGCACTTCTTCGGAACCCGACCGTAGTAGATCGTTTTGCCGTGCGACTTGTACGCCGAGCCGGCCTTTACGGAGATCGATTTGACCGACGCGTACGGCGCTCCCGGGACGCTCGGCACGAGCGGCACGATCGTCTTCAGCTCCGGGCCGTAGCCGCCGGCGCCGCCCAGGTTGACGTATTTGCCCTTGGAGAGGATTTCGAGCGACACCGGCGAGTGGCCGTCAGTGAAGAATTCGAGGCCTCCGGTAGGCGAGTAGAAGGACTTCAGTTCCGCTTCCTCGATCACTCGTTCGCCGCCGAAGCTCACGAAGCCGACGACCTTGCCGGTCGGGCCTGCGGCCGCGCCCTTCGGGCACTTGATCGGGCCGAACTGTTCAAGCGTCGCCGTGGAGCACGTCGGGAAGCCGGTCGTGTGCAGCTTGGTGCCCTTCGGCAGGTACACGTTGACGCCGATGATCGGCGGCGGCGAGCCCTGGTATTCGGTGCCAGTAATCTGGTATTCGGCCTGGACCGCAGCGCCGGCGCCGAGGATGTTGCCCGTGTGCGGGAATCCCGGGATCGGCACGGCGACCGCTTTGAACGTGACTGTCGGTATGGCTGACGCGACGCCCGGCAGGGCCAGCAGGGCCATGCTCAGGGTCGCGATACACGTAAGTGCTTTGCGCATTAGTCCTCCTCGTTTTGACTGACTGGTCGGGGTGGATGACTTGCGAGCTATCCCCCATCGAGCCGCGGTCAGTCCCACTACTTCAACACGCCGACCGGTGGCGAGTTGCGCCATCAGGCCCCGTGCGGGCTGGAGGAGAGAAGGACGCCTGTGTCTACGGCAAGTCAGGGCGCCGGCGCCCTGACTTGCGCGTTGCTGCCTACGGCAGGCCGGGGTCCGGCGCGCCGAGCTTGGTCACCTCAGGCGCCTCATAGGGCGCTCCCGGGCAGCCGCCCAGCGCGAGTACGCGCATACCCTCGCCACCTGGCCAGATCTTGCGCCTGAGCTGGGGCCCCACGCGGATCATCGTCTCAGGATCAAGCGCATGACGCTCGCCGTCGACTTCGATCTCGCCGGAGCCGCGCAGCACCACGAACACCTCCTCCTGGCCGCTGTCTGCATGGTCGTGCTCCGGGTACTGCTCCGCATTGGGCGGCAGATCGATCACCTGCATTCCAAAGGACTCGATTCCGAGCACCGCGCGCGCTCGCTTGAACGACCCAAACACGACTGCCTCCATGTCGTCGATCGGGCTGATGGTGAAGTCCGGCATTGCTTGTCTCCTGTCGCTCGTTGACCGGCCGTCGACCGGTTGGATGCGGCCCCGAATCGCAAGCCGATCCGGCCGCTCGACCACTTGCCCCAGCTCGTTCCGGCCGGCTGTCCGCACCGGCACACGGTCTGGAGATGGTATTAATAGCACGAACGTTCGTACTTTACAGCCGCGATGCGGCGATACAATCGGCGGATGGCGACGAACGCAAAGACACCCGTGCCAGCCAAAGCGGCCCGCACGAGATCGACGATCCTCGAGCGCGCCGTCGACATCGCCTCAGTCGAGGGGCTCGAAGGACTCACGATCGGGCGTCTCGCAAGCGAGCTGCAGATGAGCAAGAGCGGTCTGTTCGCCCACTTCGGCTCCAAGGAAGAGCTGCAGCTCGCCACCATCGACGCCGCCGCCGCGCGCTTCTTCGAAGAGGTCGTCGCCCCCGCTCAGAGCGAGCCCGAGGGCGCTCAGCGCCTGCGCGCCTACTGCGAGCGCTATCTCGACTACCTGCAGCGCAAGGTGTTCGCCGGCGGCTGCTTCTGGGCAGCCGCCGCAGCAGAGTTCGACGATCGCCCCGGTCCCGTCCGCGACGTCGTCCGCGCCGGCGTCCTCGGCTGGATGGGTGAGCTCGAGCGCCAAGCCGCGCTCGCCGGAGCAGCCGAAGCCGGCGAGCTCGCCTTCGAGATCTACTCCCTCGGCCTCGGCGCCAACACCTGCTCGCGCCTGCTCAGCGACGAGCGCGCGTTTGACCGCGCTCGCGCGGCGATCGAGCGCGCCATCCATAGCTTGACTTAAAACAGCAGTTGAGCTCCTATCGTGGGGCTGACAATGTGGCTGCAACGCGAGCTCACGATCGAGGCCCTGCCGCGCGGGTTCCACCTCGTGACATGCCACGTGCTCAGCGGGCTCCCCGAGCTGCGCGACGTGCAGGTCGGCCTGCTGCACCTGCTGATCCGCCATACCTCCGCCTCGCTCACGCTCAACGAGAACGCAAGCCCCGAAGTGCGACGCGACTTCGAGAGCTGGTTCAACGACGCCGTGCCCAAGCGCAGCCCGCTGTGGACGCACACGCTCGAGGGACCCGACGACATGCCGGCGCACATCAAGGCATCGCTGCTCGGGTCCACGCTCACGCTGCCGATCAGCAGCGGCGCGCTCGCGCTGGGCACGTGGCAAGGGATCTACCTGTGCGAGCACCGCAACGACGGCGGGCCGCGCTCGCTCCTCGCCACGATCTGGGGGCAAGCCGAAGAGCGGCGGTAGACTACGGCCTCTGCGCCCGTAGCTCAGCTGGATAGAGCGTCGGTCTACGGAACCGAAGGTCGGGAGTTCGAATCTCTCCGGGCGCGCTAGTTTCCTCCGCTTACTAGAGCGGATTTGTCCGCATTTCGTCCAGGTCGCCCCAAACGCGTGGTCCCGTGGGTACCCCCCGTGGGTACCAAACCGGCCGCTCAGTGCGCTGGTGGGCTGCCGGTTAGGACATTTTCGATGCTTTGGCGTATGTAGAGCCGGCGTCGGCCGATCTTGACGCTGGGGATGATGTTGCGCCGGGCCCAGTCTTCGACGGTCGAGACGGGGGCGTGCAAGAGGGTGGCAACCTCGCGGCCTGTCATCACGTCGGCTGCCGTCAGGCGACCAGGTGTCGCGGTCCGTTCGGCTGGTGTGTCGTGTCGCCGCCCGGCGGCACGGGCAACGCTCGCAATGGGAGTACCTCCAAGACGTTGATCACTGAGCACGGGCAGGTTCAGATCGACGCGCCGCGGGACCGCAATGGCAGCTTCGAGCCGAAGATCGTCCGCAAGCGCCAGCGGCGGTTCGAGGGGCTCGACGAGAAGATCCTCGCGCTCTATTCCCGTGGGCTTTCGACACGGGATATAGAAGCTCATCTGGCCGAGATCTACGGAGTGTCGGTCGGCCGGGACTTGATCAGCCGCGTGACCGACGCGGTGATGGACGACGCCCGCGCGTGGCAGACCAGGCCCCTGGAGGACGTTTCCCGCAACGGCCCAGACAGCCGCACTTGCAACGGACTCTTCATCAGTGTTCTCCCTTCCGAGAATGAAGAACACAGCCTCCCCCGCCAGCTCGGATTATGCCGACCTCAGCAACCCCATACCCCCGCGATTGCAGCCCCTTCGCGGCCACCTCGGCATAACCCGGACCTCGGCATAGTGCACGTTATGCCGACGTCGGCATAACGTGCACCTGATCCGCCACAGCCTGAAGTACGTGCCACGCCAGCAATACGAGCAAGTCACGAAAGACCTCAGGCCGATCTATACTGCGATCGATGCTGACGCGGCCATGAACGCGCTCGAGGTCTTCGAGAAGAAGTGGGGCCAACAGATGCCGGTGATCGGGCAGGCATGGCGAAACGCCTGGGAGCACATCACACCGTTCATGGCGTTTGAGCCCGAGGTCCGCAGGTCATCTACACCACGAACGCGATCGAGGCCCTCAACCGGCAGCTACGAAAGCCGTCAAGACGAAGGGGCACTTTCCCAGCGAGGATGCGGCCCGCAAGCTGATCTACCTCGCGATCCAGAACGCCATGCCGCAATGGACCCAAACCCGCGGGTGGACAAAGGCGCTCCTCGCATTCAAGATTCACTTCGGCGATCGGCTACCAGACTGAAACCACCAACCTGCCTACACAGAAAACAGGACACCCTCGGCGGGACGGCGCGGGTCTGTCCGATTGCTGCGGTGATGCCGTTTGGCCGTCTCCGGGTTAGCCTCTGGCGCCGCTTGTCGTGGGGCATGGTACGACTGTGTGGGCGTGGGTGTGGGTGTCGTCGGTGAATGAGAATGTGGCGTTGAAGGGGAAGCCTCCGTGTGGGCATTTGTTGGGTAGGAGGACTCCTCGGGGCTTGTAGGGGGCTTTGTGTCCGTGGCTGGTTTCGTAATAGGTGAGGCCGAGGGGCCCGAGTGTGGCGTTTAGTTCTACGAGTGAGATGTCGGGTGCTCCGGGGAGGCTGGGGATTAGCGGTACGTTGAGGTGGATGCTTTCGTCGCTGCCGGGCCCAGCGGCTAGCAGGCCGGCGAAGACGATTGGCCCTGATACGGGTGTTTTGCCGTTGGCGTAGAACAGCAGCGCGAGTTCGCCTTCACGTGGGGCGCGCACGATCGTGATGTTTGCTGTCTCGTCGATGATTTCTGGGCCGAAGGATACCTCGGCGAGCGCGTTGCCGCGTCCCATGACGGAGTCTGGTGGGCAGCCTTCAGGGCCTGTGTGGTGGAGTCTCTGTTGAGAGCAGGTCGCGAGCCCAAGGCCGCTCACGTCGAAGCCGAGTTCTCCTGGGTAGCTTAGGGTGAGCTTGGTGAGTGGTGAAGGGACGCGGCCAGCGGGTGCTTTGATCTTGACGTTGATGTTGACTGTCGTGCCGTGGCCGAGGCGGTTTGGCATGAAGCTGACGTGCAGCTTGGTGGTCTGCGTTGCGTGTGCGGTCGCTGGTAGGTATGTGAGGGTGAGCAGCAATGCGAGGAGTTGGAGGGTTCGGCGCACGGCCTGTCTGCCTGTCCCGTTGCTTCTGGTCTCAGTAGGTGAGTGTGCCGCTGGTCTGGATGGTGACGGAGTCGGTGCGTCGGTCGAACACGCCGTAGAGTCCCGCGTGGCCGCCGATGTGGGTGTAGCGCCCGCTGCCGTCGGTGGCGAGGAAGGAGCCGCTGAAGCTTTGATAGCGGCCTGACCCGTGTGGGGTTGCGCGGCCGTGGCCGGTGATCGAGCCTTCGCGGGTGTGGATCGTGAAGCTCGCGGTGAACACGGCGCCGGTCTTCAGATGCGCTTGGGCTGAGCCGGCGAGCGCCCCGGTGACGGGTCCTTCCTCGATCAGCTGTGAGCCTTCGGCTCTGATGAGGTGGAGCTTGGCTGTAGCGATGCCGTTGAGCGTGCGCGCTGCGTGTGCGGCTGGAGTGTGCGCGGCGGCCGACGGCGCATAGCTAGCTGCGACCGCGCCGCTGATAGCTATGAGAGTCGCGAGTACCGACACGCGAAACGGGCGACGTCGAATCTGGCTCGTGATGTCTCTAAGTGCTCTAGCCATGAGAACAGCTGACTTCGGTTGCGCGGCTGGTGCAGCCAGCTCGTACTATCGTATGGGATTCTATTAGTCGGGCGGTTGACTGTCTCTGTCTTGGCTCGTCAGGACGGCTCATGTCATGTCTACGCACTTGGAGGCTCGCTGCCGCTGCTCGGAATGCGTGTGTTGGGCGATCAGCAGGCGCTTGCGCCACGCGGATACGGTGACGCGTCCGGGTTGGCGGCCGTAGCCGTTTCGTTCGATTTGGCGGAGGATCTCTCTGTAGAGGACAGCCGAGAGTGCCATTGCTCGGCGGCCGTTGACGAGCAGCGCTATCGCGCCGAGGCCCTCGTGGTAGAGCGCGTCGGCGCGGGCGATCTGGTCTCGCATTAGAGCCTCGCGTGCGCCTGGTGTGGGCAGGCCGTAGCGTGCGATCGTGGTGGCGGCGATATAGGTGCGTCCGTGCGCGTGGTCCTCATCGATGTCGCGCAGGATGTTCGTCCATTGCATCGCGGTGCCAAGAGTGGCCATCTTGGTTTCGCCGTCTGGATGCGTTGTCCCTAGCAGCCCGGCGAGCATGATCCCGACGGTGCCGCCCACGTCGTGGCAGTAGAGCCTTAGGTCGCTTTCGGTTTCGATCGTCGCCTGTTCGAGGTCGCGGCGCATTCCTTTGCAGAAATCGATCACTGCCTGGGTCGATAGTGGATATCGCCGCGATAGGTCTGCGAGCGTGCGTGTCTCGGGCGTATCTGCCGGCTCGCCGATTGCCCATCGCTCGACGGCATCTACGCGTTGCGCTGCCCGCGGGTCGTCTTCGTCGACGAGGTCATCGATCGTGCGGAGGAGGCAGTAGAGCCTCCGGGCATCTGTTTGAAGGTCGGGGGGGAGAAGTAGGATTCCCGTGCTGAAGGTGCTGGCTGCTAGTACAGATCCAGGGTCGCGTCGTTGCTCGGCCCCTCTAGGGGCATGGCTTGCTATCTTTGGCGCGCCATTCTCGGGACGCTCTGTTTGGGTTGCATGGCCCCACACCCTGATTGCCCTCGCTCATCGTGATTGCAGCTCCGCCCTGGGGCAGGGAACATAAGCTGCGGCTCTGGTCGGGCGCAAGTGACCTCGTCCGTTGCTTGCCGGAGTTAGCGGCGAAAATGCGCTGGTTACCTCGACCAGCTGGCATTGAACGTGGGAGTGCTGTTACTCGGTTGAGAATGCTGTGCGTGGTTGGAATCCGCCGGATTGGAGGACCGCGACGATCGTGGCTGCTGCGGAGATCGCTGCGGCGATCGCGATGGTGCGCAGCCCGAGTTGCCAGGCCGGCGCGTACTGAATCGAAGCGCCGGTGGTTTGGTGAAGCCAGCCGTCGATTAGATACTGGCCGAGCAGGCCGGTCGCGGTGCCGATCACGCACCCCGAGAGCAGTACGGACCCGCTCTCGTAGCTGATGAGTCTCGCGAACTGTCCGGAGCTCATGCCGATCGACATGAGCGAGTTGAGCCGCTCGCGTCGCTGCCAGATGGCGGCGACCATGAGCGCGATGACAGATGCGACCGTGGCGATGAGCACGACGATCGTTGTGTCGTTCAATCTCGACAGGGTGCTGCCGAGCACCGCGCTCACTTCAGAGCGTCGTTCGCGGTCGGTCTTCACCGCGAGCGCTGAGCCGGCTGGGAGCGCTCGTTCTACTGCGCGCTTGCCCTGTTCGATCGATACGCCGGGGTTGAGCGTGACAGACAGCTCGGTGGCCGTGGTACTGCGCCACAGTCTTGCGTGATCGTTTCCGTTAATGACGATTGCGCCTGGTAGCCATCCGTAGTTAGCGATCGTCGCGGCCAGCCGTAGGGTCGTGTTGCCTGCTGGGGTGGGTAGTGTGAAGCGCTCGCCGAGGTGCAGGTGGTGTTCGCGTGCGATCGGCTGGCTAATCGCCGCCCAGCCGCCTTCGCGTAGGTGCCGGTCGGCGGTGCTAAGCGAGCCTCGGACGATCTGGCTCGCGACGATCTGTGCGGGGACTTGCGGCGGGACGCCGAGCATCCAGACCCGCCTGCCGACCAGGTCAAGGAACGAGTCTCGCCAGGGCAACACTGAGCTGACGATCCCGAGCCGCTGCAGGCGCTGCTGCGTTTCGGTGTAGGCAAACGGCTGGGTCGTGTAGACGTTCTCGGGTCCGCCGGACTTGACCCATAGGCTCGCACTCGAGAGCAGGTCCGTGGCGCCCCTGCGCGCTGCCTGCTGGACGTCAGAAACCGACCCGCCGATCAGGACCATCAAGAACGCGGCGATCGTTCCCGTGGCAAGGAGAGCCACCGACCTGGTCGGCGAGCCGCGGAGCTCGGCCACCGAGAGCACCGCGGCCGGGTCCCCGGAGTGCCGTGAGATCGCACGCGCCAGCTTGAGAAGCCCTCTCGTGACCGTCGGCAGGCAGATCACCAGTCCGGCGACGATCCCGACCAGCGCTACGACCGTTGTCGCTGGCTTGACTGCCGAGACGGCCGCCGAGAGGCACACCAGCAGTGCACCGCAGGCGAAGATCGCCGCGTCTGACAGCCGCAGCCTCCGTGCAAGGGAAAGCGTGCGTCCCACGGCTTCGGGCTCGGCTGCCGCGCCGGCGCGCACGATCGCGACTGCTGGCAGGGCCGCTGCGGCAAACGCCGCGATCATGCCGCCGGCGAGCGCGATCAGGATCGTCTGTGCCCCGACTATGCGCTGTCCTCCAACCGCGAACGCTGCCGCGATGTATCCGGGCACGGCACGGTAGGCGATCAGAGAGATGACATCGCCGACGATCAGTCCGAGTGCCGAGCCTACGACGCCGAGGATCAGCGCGTCGAATGCAAGCGAGGCGACGATCATCGAGTCGGGCGTACCGATCTTTATCAGGGACAGAATGAAGCGTCGGCGCTCGTCGCTCGCGAGCAGCAGCGCGTTATAGGCGAGAATGACGCCCGCGAGGAGGCTGATCGCGCTGAATAGCAGCGTGATCTGCTTTTCCGGGGCGGCAGCATTGCCCAGAAGCTTGGCTTCGGTGTTGATCGGGCGAGGATTCAACGTCGCGCCGAAGCGATCGATCAGCGTGCGACGAAGCGCGCCTTCCTGTCCTGGGCGCGGCTCGATCAGAACCCGTGTCACGCGGCCTGGCAGCCCGGCGAGGCTCTGCACTATCGCCAAGGGCGCTGCCGCGATCGGGCTTCCTGCTACTGGGCCAAGCTTGCTCGAAGCAACGGCCGCGTCGAGCGCGAGATGGTCGGTGCTTGCGCCGACGAGAACCGTGACTTCGCGGCCCGACCTCACACCGATCGCGTTAGCCGTGGCTTCGGTCAACAGCAGCAGCCCTCGATGGGATTGTTCTCCTGCGTGCTGGAACTGCAGCGAGAGTCTGCCCCCGAGAGGGGTGATCTGTTCGGTCGCGCCGACCAAGGTAAGGGCCCTGCGGCCCTTCGGCCCGACGACGACGATCGGCTGCTCGAAGATCGGGGCTGCCGCCTTGACGTCAGGCATGCGTTCGACTTCTTCAGAGATCTGCTCGTCAAAGCCCTCGGGTCCTCGCGAGGCAAGTTCAAGAGTCGCGCCGCCGGCGACCCCGCGGGAGATCTCTTCAAATGAGCCAGTGACGCTGTGATGAGCGACCTGCACAGCGAAGAGCAGTGCGACACCAGCCGCTATCCCGCCGATGGCCATCAGCTCGCGCAGCGGCTGCACCCGCAGGTTGCGCTTATAGAAAAGCAGCAGCGTCCGTAGCAGGCCGATCATCCACTGATCGCCGGCTGCACGTCAAGATCGGGCTCCATCAGCCTGCCATCGCGCATCCCGAGCACACGGTCGGCGTAGCCCGCTACGCGCGTGTCATGGGTCACGAGCACCGCCGCGGCGCCATGGTCTCGGGGGAGAGCGCTGAGCAGCTCGAGCACAGCATCTCCGGTGTCGCTGTCGAGGTTGCCCGTCGGCTCGTCGGCAAGGACGAGCTTCGGCTCGCCAACAAGCGCGCGTGCGATCGCGACGCGCTGCTGCTCGCCGCCGGAGAGCTCAGACGGCGTGTGATCCGAGCGATGCTGCAGCCCTACGTCCTCAAGCGCAGAGAGCGCGCGCTTGCGGGCCTCGCGGTGGCTTACCCCGCGCAGCAGGAGCGGGATCGCCACGTTCTCCTCAGCGGTCAGGCCTGCGGTCAGGTTGAAGCCTTGGAAGACGAACCCGAGCTTGTTGCGCCGGTAGGAAAGCACCTCGCGCTTGGCAAGCGCACCGAGATCCGCTCCTTCGAAGCGCACCCAGCCGGAGTCCGCGCGTAGAAGCCCCGCCGCGAGCAGCAGCAGCGTCGTCTTGCCCGAGCCGCTCGGGCCGAAGATCGCAACGAACTCGCACGCGTCCACAGTCATGCTCACGTCATCGACGGCGTGGACACTCTCCGCGCCAGAGCCTTCGTAATACTTGCGGGCGTCCTTTAGCTCAAGCATCGGCTGCGGCTTGACGTGAGCGCGCCGACGGGAACCTATAGACCCTGCCCAGCTCGCTCGCAGGCTCGGGGTCCACGAGCTTGCCGTCGCACAGGTAGAGGATCGGGTTCGCTCGCAGCAACGCCTCCGCATCGGTGTCGGTTATCAGCACCGCGACCTTGGCCTCGCGCGCTAGGGATGCGAGCAGCAGCATAATTCCCTCCTGCTCAATCAGCGAGAGGCTAGATGCCGGCCCATCTGCCAGCAGCAGCCGCGGTTCGCTGACGAGCGCGCGAGCGATCGCGACGCGCTGGCGCTCCCCGTCTGAGAGCTCATGCAACTCCATCCCCAAGCACTGCTCCGCCTCGCAGGCAAGCAGCGCCTCACGTGCCCGGCGCTGAGCGCTACGGTGATCGCGGCGATCCACGAGTAGCGGAACCGTGACATGCTCAAGGACACTAAGGCGCTCCTGCCAAGACTGCGCCGCCCCGACACACGCGATCTCACGCCGGCGGAAACGCAGACGCTCCCCCGCCGACATCCGGTCAAGACGCTCACCGTCATATTCGACCGTGCCGCCATCAGGCGCCTGAAGGCCCGCCGCAATCCTCAACAACGTCGTCTTACCCGAGCCGCTCGGACCAAAGATCCCCATCATCTGGCCACGGTCAAGCTCGAGCGAGACCCGGTCCAGAGCCACCTTCGATCCACCATCCGGCCGCGGGTAGCGCTTGGATATCTGTTCAAGACGCAGAATCAACGCGACTCATCCCCAGATCGCCTGTGCCTGGCCGCCATCCTTCCGAACAGCTCTTCGCGGGCCCCCTGGCGGGCGCGCGCCTCATCGCTGAGCAGCGACCCGCCGCGCTCCTGCGTCGACGGCCAGACCGCCTCACGGCTCAGCAGCCACGACACCATCTCGTGAGCATGCCTGGCCCACCGCAGCTCCCCCTCGATCTGGAAGATGTCCGCACTGAGATTCAAGCGAAGCAGCACATGATCGGCTCGCAGCTGGTGACCGCCGTGGCGGGGGATCTGCTCCTGTTCACGCGACAGCTCCTTCACCCGAGCCGCACAGTCGTGCTCGTACGCGGCGATCTGCTCAAGCGCATCTCTGAGCCGATCGGGGCCAGCCAGCGTGACCTTGACCAGCAGCGGCCGACGCGACAGCCGAGGGCTGCCCCCAGCCTGGTCGAACCACCGCGCGAACTCCTCGGCCCCGTCGTCTGTGACCGCGAACACGTGCCGGTCATCTCGGACCTCGCCGGCGCCTCCAGTGCGCTCGATCAGCCCGTCCGCCTCCATCCGTTTGATTGTCTGGTACACCTGACCGGAGTTGATCGCCCACGCCGGCCCCAAACGCCCCTGCAGACGATCAGCAAGCTCATAGGGATAGGCAGACCTCTCGAGCAGCAGCCCCAGCAGCGCGTGCTTCGCAGACATTTAAGCTCCTCCGGTCACCGTACCCATCGCTCATCCCCTTGAACGGGCGAGTTCCACACCGCAAAACCCTACACCGCCGATCCGCTGGACGCCAGCTCGCCCCACAAATGCCTACTTAAAGGCACTCGCCGGGGCGGCGTCGAGGGAACGCTCGGGCTCGTCAAAAACGGTGTAGATCGTTTCTCGTTCTCCCAAAGCCCGCCTCCAGAGCCAAATCTCAAGACGGCACGTCTGTTCAAAACATTTGATTTGATGTAAAGACGCGGCTCGTGCAAATGCCTGCTTAAAGGTATTGGCCTCACGCCCACCGCCCTGCATTCTCTGTGCGGCATGGCAAGCGAAGCAATCACCGGCGTGTCCTGGAACGCCCAACCAGTCCCATCGCGGCGCTCGGTTGGGAGTGCTGGCAATGCATCGGGCGTCGTGCCTTGTCTCAGGCGCCGCGGACCCGGATCCACACCAACGCGCCCCGGTCCAGGCGTTCGAAGCCGCGCCAAGCGGACGACCGCCAGCGCACCCCCCGCTCAGCATATCCGCGCTAACGCTGGCCAGCGCACCCCCATCCAATCGCTTGGAGACGCCGGGGAACCCACGACAGCGGCAGCCGGGTTCGTCCCACGCCCGGCTGCCGCTGTCGTGGGCCACACGGTGGCGGGCAGGCGCGTCGTATCGGAGGCGCGTCGTGGCTGAGCGCCCGCTGATGATCGCGCTTACTGATGCGCAGGTGACCGAGGTCGTCCGGGATGCGTCAGGCGGTCCTAGGTTGGCGGGGTTGCTCGCCGCGGCAGGTGACCTGGAGGAACTGCGTCAGATGATGGTGCCTTTGCTGGCTGATCCGCATTATTCGCACTCGGCGCTGCGTGCTGTCCTCGTCTTGGCCGCATTTTCGGTTGATGGCAGCGAGCGGGAGGTGACCGAGGTCGCCAAGGCGCTTGCACTGTCGCCGAGCACGACCTATCGGTATCTACGTACGTGGGTAGCGCTGGGGCTGCTCGAGCAGGACCCTGGCTCTCGCCGTTACCGCCGGGCGAGCGCAACCGGAGTGTCTCGATCTCAAATCGCTCCCGGGACAAATGCGGATGGCCGGTAAGCCCTCTGTCGGAGGCCCTGAGCGTCGTGCCGCAGAGGTATGGAGCTTTCGACGTCTACTCGGCGCCCGTCTGGTAGCCGCTTCGGCGCCGTTATTGGTGTGCGCGTACCGCTTCGGGCGCGGCTCGGTCTAGCCCCAATACCGTAAACTTAGTGTCTGGTGGGCTGGTTACTGTGGCTGGGTGCCCCGTGCTGGTTAGCGTAGCCGCTGTCTGATTCGAGGCTGACCGATCACGTCTCGGTTGGCGTGTTGACGCGGGTGTTCCCGCCTGAGCTGGTGGATGGTGTGGTGGCGGAGGCGGGGCGCCGGAGCGTCGGCACCGGCTTTTGCGGGCGCGGGTGGTCGTCTACTACGTGCTGGCGCTGGCGCTGTTTGCGGATTCTTCCTATGAGGAGGTGATGCGTCAGCTGGTGGAGGGGCTCTCCTGGGAGTCCGGTTGGGAGCGGGTGTGGGAGGTGCCGAGCAAGGTGGCGATCTACAAAGCGCGTCAGCGGCTGGGCCGCGAGCCGCTCGAACTCTTGTTCAAGGCTGTCGCGGCGCCGTTGGCGGGCGAGTCCACGCGCGGCGCGTTCTATCGCTCCCTGCGGCTGGTGAGCCTTGACGGCACGTGCGTGGACGTGGCCGACACTGGTGAGAACGAGAAGGCGTTCGGGCGGCCTGGGACGGGTCGTGGGCAGGGTGTGGGCGCGTTCCCGCAGCTGCGGCTGGTGGCGCTGGCGGAGTCCGCTACGCACGCGATCTTCGACGCGGCTCTGGGTCCCTACACGAGCTCCGAGCAGGCGCTCGCCGATCAGCTGTGGGACTCGCTCTCAGGCGGGATGCTGTGCTTGGCCGACCGTAGCTTCTATAGCTTCGAGCGCTTCCAGAAGGCCCACGCCACCGGGGCGCAGCTGCTGTGGCGCGTCCGCTCGGACATCGGGCTGCCGCGCGAGCAGACCCTGCCGGACGGCTCGTATCTGACGCACATCTCCAAGGCCGATCACGGCCGCGCCCGGCGCCGTGGCCCCGAGGTGCGCGTCGTCGAGTACCGGCTGGATGATCCCGTGCTCTCAGAGGAGGATCAGCGCTTCCGGCTGATCACCACCATGCTCGACCCGAAGAAGGCGCCAGCCTCCGAGCTCGCCGCGCTCTACCCGCAGCGCTGGGAGCTCGAGTCGACGCTCGATGAGCTGAAGACCCATCAGCGCGGCCCGCGGGTGGTGCTGCGCTCAAAGCACCCCGACGGCGTCTACCAGGAGGCCTATGGCCACCTCGCCACCCACTACGCGATCCGCCGCGTGATGCACGACGCTGCACTCCAGGCCGACCTCGTCCCCCACCGATCGTCGTTCATCAGAAGCCTCCGCGCCGCCCGCCGATCAACCCCCACCCAGCCGGGACTTCCCCCCCACAGCCTCGGCGCCGCGCATGAGCAGGCGATCGCAGAGATCCTCTCTGAGCCGCTTCCCGAGCGCCGAGGACGCCGCAACCCACGAGTCATCAAGCGCAAGATGCCCAACTGGGGCGTCAAGCACCCCGAGCACCGCAACCCGCCCAAACCAACCAAGCCCGCCAACGAGGCGATCACAATCCCAGCCGCCTAAGTTTACGGTATTGGGGCTAGGCCGGTGGTGCGGATGAGCAGGCGAGTCGTTGGTCGCTCTGGCTGTGCTGGTGGCCCGAATAAATCGGCATTGCTGGGGCAGGATCGGCGTTACTCGCAGTCGTTGCGCGCGGTGTCGGTGTGTAGCGCCGATCAGGACGTCATCGCGGCCATCGATGTCACCGTCCATTCGCCGCGGGCTTCGCGCAATCGGCTCGTCAGCGCTCTCGTGCCGAAGCTACTCGTGACCGCCGAGCGGATCTTCGCCCGCTGCGGCGGGAGCGACCAGCGAGAGGCGCAGCCGTGACGAAGCGTACGCGAGCTGATCTCGACAGCGACGTAGCTCTTGCCTACGTGCAGGGAAAGACGAGGGCCGAGATCGCGGAGTCGCTCGAGCTGCGGATCTCTGAGGTCCGCGAGATGCTCGCGAACCTCTTCGCGCAGGGAATGCCGAGGACCGCGCGGCGCATGACCGACGCGCAAGTGCGGGCGATCTACGCCGCCTATCAAGCAGGAGCGTCGATCGACAAGCTAGCCGACGCGATCGGCTTCACCGGATCGGCTGCGCGCCGTCAGCTACACAACAGGAAGCTGCCGCTCAGGCGCCGGCCCACCGCGCGTGCGGTGAAGGCAAGGCACGCAGCGAGCAGGAGCTGCTCACCGGACTCCTCCTGTTGACCAGGGTCGACGAGCTACGCGACAGGCGCGGCCTGACCATCGAGGATCTCGCGCAAGCGTCCGGCCTCTCGATGTCGACGCTGAAATACATGCGAGCACACCTCTCTGACCTGAAGCTCTCCACGATCCTCAAGCTCAGCCGCGGACTGGACGTATCACCCGGCGAGCTCATCGAGGATCTCCCCCTCCCGGACGGCCCGCGCCGGCGGCATCGGTCGCTGCCGGGAAGTCACATGCACGGAACACGGCCAAGGAGAACAGCCAATCGCATTCGGCTGGATGCTCGACTGGGCCAATGAGGGCATCCAGGAGCAAACGAGGGTGATTGCCTGGATGACCTTGCAGGGCACTCCAATGGCTGGTGGCGATGTCGCCGGCTGACTTCCTGTATCTGGGGACGACGCGGCAATCAGACGGTGATAATCGCGCCGTCGTGTCGGCGATCGTATATCGGGCTCCGGGCGATGGGTGAGCGTCGTGGGAGCGAGCGTGTACGCCGGCAGCGCCGGCTGGCTGCGTACGGTCCCGACAAGCGTGAGATGGAAGACTTGATGCTCGCATTTGGGCGAAATGTGAGGGCCGCGTGAACTGCGGGCGGTCTCTCACAGGAAGCTCTCGCGGTACGTTGTTTCATGCACCGCGCTCAGGTGTGGGAGATCGAGTCCGGTAATCGAACCCCCCACGTAGCAGCCCTGCTCCTGCTCGCCGATCGGCTCAACGTGTCGGCGGCAAAGCTGATCGACGGTGGAGGCGCCTCTACGCCGTAGTGGAGCCGCTCAGGTACTCAACGCGATCACCCACCATCCAGGAATGGCGGTGGAGTGCTTGGGCGTCTCGGCCCTCCTTGGTCGGCGGTGAGCCGCCCAAGCACTATAGGCTGGCGTTACCCGATCACTTCGTATTCTTTGCTAGCCGTCTGTTCTTTGCCGCCGTAGACAGCGGACCACTCACCTTCGGCGAGGTTTTTGTAGCCGCCCAGAACCGAGGCGTATTCGCCGCTGGCTTTGTTGCTGGCGCCGCCGCTGACCGATGCGTACTTGCCGCTGGCAGTGTTGCCGTGGCCGCCGCTGACCGACGCGTCTTCCCGGCTTGCTCCGTTGTCGTAGCCGCCGAGGACCGACGTGTAGAAGCCGCTGGCGGTGTTATCTACGCCGCCGCTGACCGATGGCGCGTATTCGCCGCTGGCGGTATTGCCCCAGCCGCCGCTAACGGTCGCGTATCGTCCGCTGATGCTGTTCGAGAAGCCTGCGACGAGGCCACCGAAGCTCGTATAACTCTGGTGGGTTCCCAGCATGAGATTGTGCGAGCCGGTCTGGCTGCCTGGTTCTTCGTCATAGCCGATAATGAGGTTGCCCTCGCCGTTGGTCGTGGTTGTTTTGCCTTCGCCATTGATGATCTGCGCGTTGACGCCCGAGAACTGGATGGTTGGCTTTGCGTCGATTCCTTCGGCGACGTATTTGATGTGCGGCAGGATGTCGTTCAGGACCGTCATCTCGGCGGTTGGCGGGAGTTCGACCTTGGTGTAAGCAGCTTTACATTCCCCGCTGCTGCCACCAGAGGTGACCGCATTGCCGGCGGTTTCGGGCACGCATATCCAGGTTGCTGCTCCGGCTAGGTCCACCTCTGCGCTCGCTGCCATGAATACTGCGACAGTCATGCCGAGCATACTGGCGCGTCGTACTGCTTGTGAGAGTTGCATCAAGGAGCCTCCTTCTGTGATTGACGCGAGCGCGAGCGCCACTTGCGCCGGCCCGCACCGACGTATGAACGGACAGCGCTGGCAGTCTAGAGAAACGAACTGATCGGCTCAATAGGGCGACATGGTTTGCCGTGTGCGCTAGCCGATAGCGCACGTGAGGCACCGTAGCCGGGTGCCATGCGATAGCGCCCGCGTCCACGCGCTCGAAGCAAGGCGTCCCCCGCCGAGGTGTTCGGCCAGGCAGTTCTTAACCGACGACCAACCCACCGCCTCGCCGGTCAACTCCTTGGTGGCCAGGTGGATGGCCCGAGCTTGCATTGGCCCACTGGCAGCCACCAAGACCTCCGTGACCGCCGCCAAGACCATCCCCCGCCGATACGTGGGCTTGGTCCGGGGTCGAGACCCGCGAGGATCCTGTGGTTCGTCTGCTGCAAAGGCCTTCAGGGCCTCGGCTCGACGTGCTCGTCCCACCGGATCCAGCAGGTCATCGACGAACCCCTCGGATCCATAGGGGTTTGACTGCGTCTCCGCGGGCGCGTTCGCAAATAGCCCCGCTGCGGCGGGCTCATGTGCTCGACAGCCCGGCGATGTCGCTATCCGTTGGTGGCGCAGGTCTCGATCCGGTGGTCGGTCCCGGGCCATTCCGCTCGTCGTCCTAGGGCCTGAAAGCCCCGAGCAGCGATCCCAGCGATGCCTCGTTCCCCGTCCGGCTCACGGATCTCGCCGCGGGGCATGTTCTCGACCATGCTCCATCCTGGCGTGTTGATCAGGGCGGCGAGCGCAAGTCGTGGGAAGCGGTCTAGCGCGACTTTTGCATCCCATGCAAACGCGAACATCAGTCCGAGTTCGGACACAACCGACCGCGCGTAGGGCTTGAAGTCTGTGACTCGGCCGGCGAGAAGGTCTAGCGCGGCGACGGATGCGAGTCTCGAGCTGACGAACGCTGCGTATATCCCGTCGCTCCACAACGGATCAACCAGCCCGGCGGCGTCGCCGATCAGTAGCGCCCTGCCGCGGGCAAGTGCAGCGCCCGGATGGCGTGCTGGCAGGCGGTATCCCCTCAGGGCTTGGAGCTTGGAGTAGTCGAATCCTCGTCGCTCGCAAAACTCTCTCAAGTGCTTGCGCAGTTTGGGAGCCGTGTTTTCCCAGCCGCCGACCCCCACGTTGACGTGATCGCCCTTGGGGAAGATCCAACAGTAGCCGCCAGGGATTGTGCCGAGCTCAATCACGACGGTGCTTTGCCAGCGGCCTCGGTCGACGAGCCTATGGGCGAGGTTCCCCTCGAGCGCGACACCATATACACGTGTATCGGCGAGATCGAGCGACCGGGCCGTGGCTCCGTTCGCGCCGTCAGCAGCGATCAGGAGTTTGCTACCGATCCATCTGCCGTTGACGCGTGCGCCATGCTCAGACACCTCAGTCACAGCCGCACCGTCCCGGAAGTAAGTGCCGGCGTCGACTGCCTGTTCGACGAGGAAGTGGTCGAGCAGCCGTCGTTGTGTCATGTATGCGAGTGGGCTGCGTCTGCCGCGACCGAATGGTCGACCGCCGCAGAAGCTCAATTCCATTCGGTCGACGACGTGCTCCACGACCGGGTGTGGATCGAATGGCAGCTCACGCATGGCTCGCGCGGAGATACCCCCGCCGCAAGGCTTATCGCGCCGGAATCGTGCCCTTGTCGAGGAGCAGCACACGGGCACCCTCGCGTGCCAAACGGTAGGCCGCGGTCGATCCCGCGGGGCCGGCGCCTACGACGATGGCGCCGAACTGTTCCACCGATGCCGCATCCTAGCTTGGGCCTACCGCGGGGATGATGATTTGGAGACGCGGTAGTGCTTCTTCCCACTCAACGAGACATTCGTCGAGAAGGTTCAGGTCGAGGGCGAGACACTGAAGCCGGTGTCGCTCTATTTCGCGAGAAGCCGTGGACGCCCGCCGAGATGTATGGACCGCTGATGGACGTCACGCGTCGCGCGATCAAGTACTATCGCAAGCAGTATCGGCTGCCGCTAGGCGAGGCTTAGCTTCCCGGCAAGCTCTCGCGCTGACGCCGCGTTCAGCGCCACCTCCTCTTCCGCAAGGATTGCCGCCGCGATCGGTTCCGCTCGTTCAGGGCACGGTTCGGCGTCGAGGTCCACGATCGCGACGAACTCCATGTTGTGCGACTTGGGGGACATGCGAGGTGTGCTGACGCAGTAGCGTTTGTAGGGGTTCGCGACAAATCGAGGCGCCCTCGGCTCGCGAGCACGTCAAGCAGCTCGTCGAGCGGGATGTTGCCGTCCGTGCTGTAGCTCATAGCATGTAGCGGGCATCGACCCTGGCGACGAGCTGCGCAGCGCCAAGAGCGCCTGATTCTCGTGGTTGTACGGAGATCGCCGCTCCGCGTGCCAGTCCTTGCGGATCGCGGACTTCTCGTGCTTCTTCCCATTGACGAGGATTGAGCGATTGAGCGGCGGCTTGTCCCACAGGACGACGGTGTTCAGCACGTGGTAGTTGCTGCCGTAGGGATGCTGGTTGTAGGGCGGGTCGAGGTAGACGACGTCGGGTCGTGCGCCGAGCCGGTCGATTAGCTCCGGCGCGAGCTCGTGGGCGTCACGGCGCGTTGCGAGGTTGCGCTTGCCGTTGTCGAGAAGCACCGGCGGTTGCAGCGTCAAGCGGCTGAGGATGCGGTACAGGGCCGTGGACGTCTTCCCGCCCCAGCCATGATGGAAGCCCTTGAACACGCCGCTGGTGTTGCTGACGTAGCTGACGGCGTAGATAAGCGACGCAAGGATGTAGGCGCGCTCTGCAAACGAAAGGTCGCCGGCCACGGTCCCCTGCTCGATCTGCTCGCGAACAGCGTCGATGCGCTCACCGTTGGCGCGCGTGAGAACATGCGCTCGCGCTCCGGGTCGGGATTCTCGTCGTCCGCCGGGCACAGATGCTGGGCGATGTACCCATCGGCTGGCGCTAGGCCCTTCAGGTGGTCGAACACCCGCTCCGCGCCGCCCAGCGTTGCGAAAGCAGGCGCCTTGTTGAGCTCCACGGTCCCGAACGCGATCTCGTACGAATAGGGCTCCCAATCGTTGGCGAGCACGCGAAAGCCAAGCGACTTCGCCATCCGCGCGACCACGGTGGTTCCGGTCAGGAGGTCGACGAACCACCCCTGCTCGACGCCCGTCTTCTCGAGAGCACGGACGATCAGCGGCAGCAGCTTGCGCTTGTTCCCGATGTACGGGATCAACTGCGAGTACAGGTACTCGTCGGTCCGGACGGCCGCGTGGCGCCTTGGATGATGATGTACGGCGCTCACAGGAGCCGATCCTATTGCGGGGCGCGGTCGTCAGGCTCCCCAGCCGCTGCCAGACCGGCTCGTGCTCGGGCTCGTCACGGTACGGTCGCGGCCGAGGCGCTTGGCTTCATATAAGGCCTCGTCAGCCAGTGCGAGCAGATTGGTGGGCAGCGCATCCGCTGCACACGGCTGAACTCTGCCGAGCACGCGCGGTGGAACGCGCGCTGATTGCCCAGCCCCGTCAGTGGGTCCTCCGCGGCCTGGCGTTCGAGCCAGTCCACCAGCCTGCCCTCCGGCTTCGCGCTCCACATACGCGAGGATTCAAGCGCGAGGTCAGGCCCGAGCCGGCATGCTCGCGCCGCCATGAGACCTCGACGTCGTCTGTGCCCGCATACCCGAGTACGTCGATTGCGGCCATCAGTATTATCGGACACCGGGCCGGCTAAGTGAAGCTCCTAAAGTCAGCCTCGTGGCATCGCTCTACTTCAGCGATCCGGCCTGTCAGGAGCACGACCCGCGGGTGCACATGCCCGGGCATCCCGACACGCCGGAGCGGCTGGATGCGATCGAACGGACGCTCGCAGGCAGCGATTGGCTCGGCTGGGAGCGGCGCGATGCACCGGCGGCGCGGGAGTCCGAGCTCGAGCTGGTTCACAGCGGCCGCCTGGTTCACCAGGTCAAGGAGCTCTCGCAAGCCGGCGGCGGCGCGATCGATGCAGACACGCTCGTGGGCGAACCATCGTTCCGCGCCGCGCTGCATGCCGCCGGTGGCGCCTGCGCGATGACGCGGGCGCTCCTCGCCCGCGAGGCCAGGGTCGGGTTCTGCGCGGTGCGGCCCTCCGGCCACCACGCCGAAGCAGATCGCGCGATGGGCTTCTGCCTGTTCAACAACGTCGCGGTCGCCGCCGAGCTCGCGATTCGCCAGCTGGGCCTCGCGCGTGTGTTCATCCTCGACTGGGATGTCCACCACGGCAACGGCACCGCTGAGGTATTTCGCGCTCGCCCAGACGTGCTGTTCGCGAGCATCCACCAATCCGGGATCTATCCCGGCAGCGGAGCGCTCAGCGACGTCGGCTCGGGCGCAGGAGAGGGCTACACGGTCAACCTTCCCGTGCCTGCCGGCTCAGAAGAGGATCTGTGGCTGTCGCTGATCAAGCACATCGTGGTGCCCGTAGCGAACGCGTTCGAGCCCGAGCTGGTGCTCGTCTCCGCCGGCTTCGACGCGCACCGCGAGGATCCGCTCGCGGGCTGCCGGCTCGAGACGGCATCCTTCGCGGAGATGGCGCGCCATGTTCGTGACCTCGCTGAACGGCTCGACGTGCCGCTCGGCCTGGTGCTCGAGGGCGGATATCAGCCCGCGATCCTCGGGGAGTGCGTACTCGAGACGCTGACCGCGCTCTCCGGCGAGCAGCCGCCCGTCGCGCTTGCGCCCGAGGCGCTCTTGACCTCGCGTGCCGCCGCGCAGGTCGCGCACTACTGGCCGCTGTAAGCGACCGATGCCTGCCGCGACCGCGAGCTCGACGCGATCAGTCCGAGCCCGCGTCGCGGCGTCCCTCAGCCTTGCTGCACGATCAGCAGCCGGTTGCCGTCCTGATCGCGGAAGAAGAACATCGGCGGCACCGGGTCTCCCATGCGCGAAACCGCCTCGTCCACGTCGACGCCCTGTGCGAGCAGGCTCGCGTGGGTCGCGTCGACGTCATCTGTCGCAAACGCCACGCGGGTCTCGATGCCAATCGCTTCGCCGTCCCGCGGAGGAACGATCGCGATCGTCGTGGCTGCGCCCGGCGCAGCCACTTCCACCCAGCGCATCGCCTCGCCCATGGGAACGTCCGCGCGCTTCTCAAAGCCGAGCTTGCCGGTGTAGAAGTCGATCGCCCGGTCCTGGTCGCTGACGGGCACCATCACAGTTGCCACCTGGCCGATGCCCGTGCTGGTCTCGGTGCTGGTCATGTCGCTCCTCCTGCTGGTCGGTTGGTCGGTACTCAAGCTGAGACGCCCCGCGAGCTCGAAACTCATCGATGCCTGTCGCCGAGGCTATCGCGGCGGGTAGTCTGGCCTCATGCCATCTGATCCGCCGGCCGATCGGCTGAAGCTCGCACGCGACGCGTACGGAGCCTACGAGTCCGGCGATCGCCGCGTCATCGAGGCGCTGTTGAGCGATGACCTGACGTTCTACAGCCCGGCGGACCCCGGGATCGACCGCGCGAGATACTTCGAGCGCTGCTGGCCAAACGCGCAGCGGACCGCCGAGTTCGAGCTCATACGGCTGATCGAGGCGGGGGACGAGGTGGTGGTCACCTACGAGAGCACGACGGTCGATGGGAGTCGCTTTCGCAATACCGAGGTGCTCACGTTCGACGGTGGGAAGATCTGCAAGGTCGAGGTGTACTTCGGCTGGACGATCCTCTGACAGCTCACTCCGCGAGGGCATTCAGCGCTTGGGCTGCCACAGCGCGACTTCGCCCCCAGCGCCAGTGGCCACGACGCTGCGCCACCCTGCCGGTCCCTCGCGCGGCCCGAGCAGCACAGCGGCGCCAAGCAGCCGCGCGTGCTCGGTCGCCGCGCCGATCTCCTCGACCTCGACGTAGGGCAGCCACAGGGGACGCGCGAGCGGACACTCCACGATGCCGCCGCCGAGCGGCTGCTCGCCGTCGTTGCGGTCATCCAGCTCGAGCGCCAGATAGGAGCCGTGGGCGGTGTCGATCCGCTGTGCGGGCCAGCCGCACAGCTCGGTGTAGAAGGCTCGCGCGCGTGCCAGATCAGCGGTGTGCAGCTCCAAGTGCACCACGCGTTGGATGGCAGCAGGGATCATCGTTGAGGGATATGACCACTGTGTGCGCGGGAACTAATCGCTGCGATGACTTTCGCGCCTAACGTCGGTCTACCCTGGTCGAAGATGAGCGCAGGGTCGAGATCCCGGACGGACGAAGATGATCACCTGCTTGAGCGCGCACGCGCCGGCGAGCAGTCGGCGTTTGCGAGCCTGGTCGAGCGCCATCGCGGCGAGCTCCACGCCCACTGCTACCGAATGCTCGGGTCCGTGCACGATGCGGAGGACGCGCTGCAGGACACGCTGCTGCGCGCCTGGCGCGCCCTGTCGCGGTTCGAGGGGCGCAGCTCGCTGCGATCGTGGCTGTACACGATCGCGACCAACACCTGTCTCGATCAGATCGCGCGGCGTCCCAAGCGCGTGCTGCCGATCGACTACGGGCCCGCCACCGATCCCCACGTCGGCCCGGGCGAGCCGCTCGTGGAGTCGGTTTGGATCGAGCCCTATCCCGACGAGATCGTCGGCTTGCAGGACGGCTACGCCGCGCCGGAAGCGCGCTACGAGCTGCGCGAGAGCGTCGAGCTGGCGTTTGTCGCGGCGCTTCAGCACCTGCCCGCCAACCAGCGGGCGGTGCTGATCCTGCGGGAGGTGCTCGGCTTCTCGGCCAAGGAGGTCGCCGAGTCGCTGCAGACGACCGTTGCCTCGGTCAACAGCGCAATGCAGCGCGCACGTGTCGCGGTCGCCGAGCGCGTGCCTGAGCAGAGCCAGCAGGCCACGCTGCGGGAACTCGGCGAGGACTCGCTGCGTGAGCTCGTCGATCGCTACGTCGACGCGTGGCAGCGCGACGACGTGCAGGCATTCGTGGCGATGCTCACTGACGATGCGACCTTTGCGATGCCGCCGCTGGCCAGCTGGTACGGCGGCCGCGCGGCGATCGAGCGCTGGGCTAGCGCGTGGCCGCTCGCGGGCACATGGCGCTGGCGGGCGTTGCGCAGCAGCGCCAATGCGCAGCCGGCGCTCGGCTTCTATGCGTGGAACGAGCAGGAGCGCCGCCACCGGCCATTTGCGCTCAACGTGCTGCGCCTTCGCGACGATCGTGTCAGTGGCGTCACCGCGTTCATCGCGCGCTCCACCGAGCCGCGCGAGTGCGAGGTCTACGAGCGCTATCCCGATGAGCCCGTCGATGGCGCAAAGGTGGACGAGCTGTTCCAGCGCTTCGGGCTGCCAGCAGAGCTCGAGTCGAGCCACCGTTGCCGATGACACGCACGCCCACGCTCACGGCAGCCGTTGCCGCGCTCGCGATCCTGGTCTCCCTCGCGGCTGTGGGCTCCGCGGCCGCGGCGCCGCGCCCGCCCGCGCGGCCGCGCGCTCGGCTTAGCGCCAAGCACTCGCAGACGCCTGGCTCGACGCGGCCATCGAAGTCAGGTCGTGCGCATGCCAGAGCCCGCGTCGCGCCGATGGCAAGCGTCTCGATCGACCCGTACCTGACGGTCGGCCCGATGGTCCCCGATGACTTCCTCGGGCTCTCGTTCGAGGCCAGCAGCCTGCCCGAGCTCTCAGAGCTCGCGAGCAGCGGCGACGTCGTGAGCCTGATGCGCTCGCTTGGCCCCGCGGTGATGCGCTTCGGCGGCATCAGCGTGGACACAGAAGCAGCCTGGGTCGACGAAGGCGCACCACCGCCATGGGCACACACCACGATCACGCCGCAGGATCTCGCTGGGATCGCCGCGCTTGCCCGTGCGAGCGGCTGGCGTGTGCTGCTCGGCGTCACCTACGGTCACTACGAACCCGCGGCGGCGGCGCAAGAGGCGCAGGTCGCACAGTCGCTGCTCGGCCCTAGCCTCGAAGGGATCGCGATCGGCAACGAGCCCGACCGCTTCGTGGCCGACGGGCTGCGCACGCCGCCATGGTCATTCGCCGACTACGTCTCCGAAACAGAGGCCTACCGGGCGGCGATCGCAGCCGCGGCCCCCGGCGTGCCGATCGTGGGTCCTGATGCCTCCAGCGGCGAAGCGGTGCTGGCGTGGGCCAGCGAAACGGCGGCCGCCGAGCACCCGCAGCTGCTCACCGCCCACTACTACCCGCTGACCAGATGCGAGGCATACGCGCCCAAGCTCGGCGACCTGCTCAGTCCGCTCACTCGCGTGAACGAGTCGGCGATCCTGGCGCAGCTGTCAGCGATCGCACAAGCGAGTGGGATCCCGCTGCGAGTGGACGAGACCAACAACGTCTCCTGTCGCGGGCAGCCGGGGGTGAGCAACGTGTTCGCCTCGGCGCTGTGGGCGGTGGACTATGTGACCCGTGCGATGGCCAGCGGCGTCGCCGGGCTCAACTTCCACGATCTGATTGCCGAACCGGACAGCTACAGCCCGTTGGTGGCCGGAGATGCGCAGGAACTCGCGAGCGGCGCGATCCATGCCAACCCCGAGTGGTACGCACTGCTGCTCGCAAGCCGCCTGCTCGGAGACACGCCGGTACACGCGGCGGTGCTCGGCGGCAAACGCACGCTGACGGCAGCCGCGTTCCTCAATCCGAGCGGCAGTCTTCAGCTCGTGCTGGTCAACTTCGCGCCAAACGGTGCGCACAACCTGCTCGTGCGCTTGCGCACGGCGCAGAACACAAGCAACGGCACGATCCTGCGACTGAGCGCTCCAGGGCTGCGCGCGACCTCGGGCGTGACGCTCGGCGGGAGCCCCGTCACCCCCGAAGGCACATGGGCTCCGCTTGCAGGGCTGCCGCAGGTGTCGCGCAAGCACGGCTCGCTGGAGTTGGGCATGCCCGCGAGCAGCGCCGCGCTGGTCACGCTCTATCCGTCCGCCTAATCTTCCTGGCTCGGAGGGATCTTTACGGCGGCAGCTGCGGGCGCACGCACGCGCACACGCACGCGCGCCGCGGCTGCTGCTACCGTTTACGCATCAGGTCGGGCGCCATGCCCGGCATCGCAGTGCCCGCGCTCGTAGCCTTTGCTCAGCAATCTCCGCGTTCGCAGCACTATCTACGCAGGAGGAAAAGCAGATGGCTACAGGAACGGTCAAGTGGTTCAGTGACGACAAGGGTTTCGGGTTCATCACGCCCGATGACCAGTCGAAGGATCTATTCGTCCATCACAGCGCGATCGTCGGCGAGGGCTACCGCTCACTCGCAGAGGGCGCCAAGGTCTCCTACGACGCTGAGGCCGGCGACAAGGGGCCGAAGGCAGGCAACGTACAGGTGCTGTAGCGCACCTCGGGCGGACCGATCAGCTGTTGGTGGTCCACTCGAGCCCGGTGAAGTAAGCGCCGGACGTCACTACCGGCTCCGGGCTCGCAGTGGCCGGTCCGCTCGTCTGGCGCCAGAGGCGGACGTCTCCGTCCTCGCTGGTGCTGCGCCATAGGCGGACGTCTCCGTCCTCATCGGTTGTGCGCCTGAGGCCGAGCTCACCACCGCGCTCGCTTAGGCGCCAAAGGCTCACGTCGCTGTCCTCGTCGGTCCGGCGCCTGTCCACGCCTTCCTGTATGAACGTGTCCGCGTCGGCGGGGAGCGCCCAGCGCTCCGCCACCGGGCTGCTCTGCGCAGGCCGGTTCGCGTCGGGAGCGCCGGGTGCAGGCGGTGCGGCTGACGGCGCGCGCATTCCCCCGAGCTCCAGCTCGTCGGCGTAGACCTGGTTGACGAGCAGCTCGGACGTGCGCGGCGCCGCGGGCTCGATCGCCTCCGGTCGCGTGGGCGCCGTCGCCACGATCTCGTGCTCCCATGTGGGGGCCTCGGGCTCGGGGTCCTGCACCAAGCTGGTTGCGTGGTCTGCCGCCAACTCGGGAGCTCCGACTGTGTAGCGGAACTGCCCACTCTCGTCGGTGACCCAGAACGCGTCGCCGTCGGCGGTCACCTCATAGAGGATCGAGCGTTCGTAGTGCTCGGCGAGTCGCGCCAGCGCATCGATGTCCGCGACGTCGATCACCGCTGCGCCCGGCAGTTGCCAGACATGCGCGACGGGGACGATCAGGCGCCCGTATCGAGCCCGGATGGCGGCGGTCTCGCTACGTCGCTGTGGTCGCACGAGCGCGATCACGGCCAACACGGCGAGCAGCACGAGCGCGATGCCGACCAGGGCGATCGCGCGCGCACTCGCAACCGTCGTGCGTGCCAGCTTGAAGGTGATGAACAGCGGCTCGTCGCGCTTGCCAGTGGCAGCGCCGCCTGCGGACGGGGTGAACTCGCTCGCGGGCGTAGCGCTTGCCGCAGCTGCGGCGGTGATCAGCGAGCCGCCCGACGCAACGGTGGGCTGGACCTCGAATTCGCTGAGCGAGAAGTTGAGCTTCGGCGCGAAGCTAGCGCGCAGCGGGATCAGTTCGAGGCTTCCGCTCGTGCTCACATGCGGCGTGATTGCCAGCGTGTAGGTGCCATTCACGTGCGTTGTGCTCTCGACGCGGTGCATCAGCGCGATCAGTGACGGCAGGTCGAGGTTCGCATCGACGGATGCGTGATCGCCGCGGAAGTACGTCGGGGCTCCGAGCGGCACCGTCGCATGCCAGCCGCTGCTGGAGGACATCGAGGCGACTAGCGAGACCTTCCCCGAGAGCGAGTGCTTGGCGGCGGTTTCGAACCGGTAGTCGAAGTGGAGCTTGACCTCATTGAGCACATCGGCGAAAAGTGGTTCGCCGGTAACGGCGCGGTTCCCTGGGTACGCGGGTCCGGGTGTCGCATCGGCGGAGTAGGAGAACCTCCCGCTCTGCTTATAGGGGATCTTGAAGGGGCGCAGAGCGCTGAGCGGACGGGTGAACGCGAGCAGCGCGAGCACCACGAACGGGATCAGCGCGAGCAGGCCGATGCCGAGCACGCCGACCAGCGGTTCGAGCGAGCGGTGGGGATGCGCGGGCGGACCGTCGGCGCTTTCCCCGAGCTGCGTCTGCCTGCGCCTGCGCCTGCGCCGCCGCGTGAACACCGCCCCGGAGATCAGCAGCACCCCGAGGGCTACGAGGCCTCCCACGAGCGCTGGTGAGCGGATCGATTTCAGACGCGCGCCTCCGCCCGGAATGTGCAGCCACAGGCTGCCGACCAACTGGCTGGCGAGCGGGTGTTCGAAGTCGATGAAGTTGTTGTTGTCGCCCTTGAACAGGTAGCGGTCGCCGTCGCGGGCCACGATCCGATGCAGCACGATCGTGTGGAACATCTTGCTGTGGTAGGCGACGATTTCCCCTACGTTGTAGCTGCTCTGGCTGCGCACGATCGCCAGGTCGCCGGTGTGGAAGCGAGGCTCCATGCTGACCCCGTTGGTCACGACGTACGTGGTGGAGCCGCCGAGGCTGGCAGGCGCGAAGTAGAACCACACGAACCCCAGGACGATCAGTCCTAGGGCGATGGCGGTTAGTTTCCTGGCGTAACGAGTTGGCATGGCGGGTCGGTGAGCCTACTGGTACGTGGATAGGGAGCGTGGAGCGGCCGGTGCGCGGCCGCTCCGCGTAGCTCCATTTTGGACTTGTTATTCGATTACAACGTTGCCTTCACTGACGGCGGCGACTGAGAGGTTGTCGCCTTCTTTGTTTTCGACTTCGAATTTGCAGGAGACTTCGAACGTCGTCGCGGTGAGTGCTGTGATTTTTCCACCGCTCCCGGCACAGTCGACCCATTCAGCTTCTTTCGGGACGCCCGGGGTCAGCGCGACCTTGACGTCCGACGGTATCTGGGTTCCTTCGAGGACGAAGTTGACGGCAGTCATCTTCGTGCCCTCTTCGTTCCAGGTGTAGCTGATGTCCTGGGCGTTTTTGTAGCCGCTGACCGTCGCCGTGCCGGCACCGGCATACTTAGCTTTGATTTCGTTGTTTGCGGTGAACGCGTATGCGCCCACCCCGACCACGCCTGCGAGCACGAATGCGCACAGGCCGGCTATGTTTCGCTTGCGGCTAGCGAACTTTCGCTTGCCAGTACGCATGAACACTTCGGGCCCCCTTTGGGATGGATCATTGGGCACGGGTGTGCCCTTGTCAGGTGGCCCATCGACTACCGCTCAGGACTGCTTTATGGATGCAGTTCCGGTTGCACGGAGCAGCGGCCTCTCAAGAGCTGCCGGGGAATGCCGATCACCCATCGGTCGAGCCGCCGCCGCGATCGGCCCGTGGCTAGAGCTCCGCTTGTGTCAATTATGTGACGCGCATGTAAAGTGCTGGCATTCGCTACGCTGGCGCGGCGCCCAGCCGGGGGAGCCCGAGCGCGCCACGGGCGAGTCATCGAACCACGCCAGGCACCAAAATCGGCGCTGGTAGGCATGTTCTGCCGGCCGATAGCCGGTGGCTTGCTCTGCTGTCAAGCCGTCGGGCTTTCGTGATATGCTCCTGCACCTCTAGGACGAAGGTGGCGGAGGAGGGGACCCGAGCAAGCAGGGATAGCTGACGAGTTGTTACGAGCCGTAACAAGTGGCCAGATCCAGCTCAATAGCCTGCCAAGGCGAAAGCGAGGACTTAGGAGAATGAGACACGTCAGGTCAGTACTGGTGTTTGCCGCGACGGCGTGCTTGTTCGGCGCTCTCACCGCGCCGGCATTCGCGAAAACAGAAAAACCCAAAATGGTGTTCGGCGAATTCGTGGGCACTCCCGGCATGCTGAAGCTGCACGAAGGCGAAGGCGAAGTCGAGGAAATGAAGCTCGGGCCGTACACGTTCGGCAAGAACGAAGCGGGCGAAGTCTGCAGCAAGGACATCAAGGTCAGCGGTGAGGTCACCGAACGACGGTCACCGAGCCTGACCGCGGAACTCGGGTTCAAGAAGTGCAACACCTCCGCGCACGAAGGTGGCTTCAGGGAAACGAAGCCGGTCAACTTCACGCTGGGCGTCAAGTTCCTCGCGAACCACTCGGCCGAGATCGGCGAACGTTCGGGGATCGAAATCGTGGAACCGAGCATCGTGCACTTCAAAGGCGCATTCCGCAAGTGCATCGTTGAAATCCCGGCGCAGTACATTCCGGGCAAAGCGGGCGAAAAAACCGAAAAAGAATACGAAGCAGCGAGCTACTCCGATGAATCCGAAGAAGTTGAAAACTTCGAAAAATCGAGGAAACTCAAAGAAGAGTATCCGTCAGGCATGAAGGAACGAATCGAAATCGAAATGGAATTCTCGAAAATCGTGACCTACGTCAAACCGGAAAAGACATGCGAATACGAAAAGGGCACGGAAGGCAAATACATCAGCGAAGAAGGCAACCCGCACAAAGGCTGGGTTGAATTCAACACCGGCAAGATCGATGCCGAACTTGATGAACTGGAAGTGAAGAACGGCGAGCTCACATTTGAAGAACCGGCCGCGTGAGCCTCGTGGGCTAGCGCCCGCGACAGGCTGTGGCTCGCACGCGGGGCGTGGGGAGCGGGACCGTCGGGCGGTCACCGCTTCCCCGCCCCGCTTTGTGTCTCAAAGAACCTGTTTCAGGCAGTCGGCGCGAGTACAGGCAGGCACTGCCCGTGCTCCTTGGACTCGTACATCGCGGCGTCCGCCCGCTTGACGAGGTCTGCGGAGACCGTGGGCGCGCCTTCCGAGCACGCGACGCCGACGCTCGCACCGAGCTCGGCTGGCATCGCGGCGGTCAGGCGCCGCAGCAGCTCGTCGCGCTCCTGCAGCGCTTCCTGCGCCTGCATCTCGGCGGAGATGTCGATGATCTCGACGAGCACGCAGGCTCGCTCGGCGTCGTGCAGCAGGTTGTGCAACGTCGTGTCAACCCACATCGAGCTTCCGTCCTTGCGCTTGCGACGCAGCCGCGTCTGTTGGTCGCGACGGGTCGATAGCACCGCCAGCCAGCTCTCCACGGCGCGGCCCTGATCATCGGGGTGGATCTGGTCGAGCACGGAGTTGCCGAGCAGTTCGTGGCGGGTGTAGCCGAACATCTCAGTGAACGTCTGATCGCAGTCGAGCACCCGCGCGCCCTCATCCTCGGTCAGCGAGCAGAAGCGCGGTGGCGCCGGAGCGAGCTCCTCGGTCTCACGGGCCGCGCGCCGGGATGCGCGCGCAGCAGCGCGTCTGCTCCAAGTGCGACGGCCTCGCCCTCGCGTGCGGTCGACGTTCCATCACTGTTGGAGATCGGCTGTGGCGAGTGGCGGCATGGGCGCTGAAACGGCGCCTGGACACTCAAATGAGACGCTGGCGCGCATATGTCCTGCTTCGAGTGCCAAGGGCGGTCGCTGATGTGCCGCAAGCTGCCCGCAAAGAGATGTTTCGAGAAAGCCTTGACCTTCTCAATAATCTTGATACGCTTTATGAGCATTGCTTGGGAGCGCGGACGACGGACTGATCTCGTCGCCGACGGATCGGGCGATGTAGTCCTACCTGACGTTTCTCTCCTCCCCTGGGAGGCAGCCACACGGCCGCCTCCCAGACCTCCACACGACTGGGCCGGCTTCCCCTCGCCGGCCCAGTCGTGTTTCGCCGATCCGACGCTGAAACGGCCCGTCGCGACAATCCTGGGAGGATGGGGCGCGATGGCGCATGACTCCCTCGTGAAGCTGCCCTCCGCGCTGAGCACGCAGCAGCCGCGCAAGGACGCCCGCTATGTGATGGGGGTCGACGGCGGCGCGACCAAGACGCTCGCAGCAGTGCTCGATCTGCATGCCCTGAGGGGCACAGGCGGGCGGGGCACAGGCGGGCGCACGGTGCATCTCGGGCACGGCGGGCCGAGCAACGAAGATGCCGTGGGTGCCGAGGCCGCCGTGCAGGAGCTGCTGGGGGCAGCCGATCAGGCGATCGCGCAGGCTGGCATCGACGCGGGAGCGCTCGGCGCGGCTGTGCTGGCGGTCGCGGGAACGGACACTGAGGATCTCGCGCGAAACGTGCGCGCGGCGCGCACGGATGCGTGGCTCGTGGTCAACGACGTGGTCGCGGCTTGGGCTACCGCGACGGGCGGGGGGCCGGGGGTCGCGGTGATCGCCGGCACCGGCTCGAACGTGTTCGGCGTCGGCGGAGCAGGAACCGATGCGCGCCCGTGGCGCGCCGGCGGCTGGGGCCACATCATCGGCGACGAGGGCTCCGGCTACTGGCTGGGGGTGCAGTCGATCAAGGCGGCGCTGCGTCACCGCGAGGCTTCGGGGCCGGCCACAGCGCTGAGTGATGCGGTGCCGGCGTTCTTTGGCGAGACGAGTGTGGAGGCGGTGGCGGCGCGGGTCTACTCCAAGCCGCTCACAAAGGGCGAAATCGCGGCCTTCGCGATCGAAACGGCGAAGCTCGCCGAGCGTGGCGACGCGGTCGCGCGCGAGCTGTATGAGCGCGGCGCGCGCGAGCTGGGCGAGCAGATCGCCGCGGTGATCCAACAGACGGGACTCGGCGAAGGCTCAGACGAGGATGGCGGCGAGGGGTTCCCGGTGGGTCTGATCGGCAGCGCGTTCAAGGCTGGACGCGTGCTCATCCAGCCGCTTACCGAGGTGATCCACGCGTCCGCGCCCGGCGCGCGCGTCGGCACGGTCGAGATGCCACCGGTCGGCGGCAGCCTGCTGCTCGCCGCTCGCATGTGCGGCGAGCACGATGCGATCTCCTCGGCGCAGCTGGCGCCGCTCATCGAGCGGGCGCTGCGCGGCTGAGCCGCTGCTCGATCGCGGCCAGCCCACCGATCGCATCGGCGCCGGCGCCGCTCATGCGCACGGCGGCCGCGGCGTTTGCGAAGCTGGCTGCGTGCGGCGCTGACCGGCCTTCGCTGAGGGCGATGAAGAAGGCGGCAGCGAACACGTCGCCTGCGCCGAGATCGTCGACGGGTCGCTCGAGCGTTGGCACGTCGAGCTCGAGCGCCGTCCGGCCGGGCGCAAGGATCGTGTTGGGACGGGATCCGGCTGTGACCGCGACGACGGCCGTGGTCGCGATCTCGATCAGCTCGGCGCAGCTGGCGCGCTCGTGCTCGTTGACGACGATGGCGTCGCATTTGGCCGCGACGGCGGCGGCGTCGGGGGTTGGGCGCACCGAGGCGATCTGCCCGTCGCTCGCGCTCCACTCGCGCGCGAGGCCCTGCGCCGTCAACCCCACGAACGCGGCGTGCCCATGCCAGTGGCCGGGGCTCTCTTGGGCAACCGGCGCGAGATGCAGGATCGAGGTGTCGAGCGTGAGCTGATCGGTGATCGGACCCGCCCAGGCGAGCACGCGCTGGCTGCGAGCAGCGCCGCTGCCGCTGGTGCGCAGCATCGTGGTGTGGGGGCCGGCGAGGATCCGCAGCGCGAGCTCGTCCCGATAGGGCTCGAGCAGCTGCTCGATCTCGGGGGCGAGGCCGCGGGTGATGACCAGTGCTCGCCGGCCGAGCCGTGAGGCCTGCAGGGCGCTGTAGAAGGCGCTGCCGCCAGCGCGGCGGGATCCGTCATCGAGCACGTCGACGGTGACATGACCGATGGTCGTGTAGTCGAAGTGCAAGTCGTGGTTCAGCCTTTCGCCGTGGGTGGCCCTGTGGGAGAATGGAGCGCGACGTGAAAGCTCGGCGGGAGCGCATTGATCCGCCTGACGCGAGCACTGCGTAATACCAAATCGAACGTGCCCGTCGCCTGTTGTGCTTGCTTGAGTCGATGATTTCCAACCGCGATCACCGCTGCCCGCTCCGATGCCTGTGCGCCTCACTGGCGCTTGCGCTAGCGCTCACTTTGGGTCTTGCGTCCCTTGCTGAGGCATCCGCCTCCTCGCCCTATCCAGCTGGCGCCACCCGTCCGTTGCTGCGCGCGCGCACGTCCGATCGCGCGCGCGCCGGCTCCGCGGTGCACAACGACTTTGGCGCCTCCGCGCACAGCGCGAGCTCGAGCGGCGGCGCTGCGGCCCCGGGCAACTCGACACCGACTGCCAAGCAGCCGACGAAGCCGGCGAAGCCAAAGAAGCCGGTCCTGCACGGCGACCCGGCGCGGGCACTGGTGGCCTTTGAAGCGATGCAGAAGTTCTTCTACATCCCGGGCTCAGGCTTGTACAAGGGCGAACCGTTCTCCTATCTGTGGCCGTTCTCGCAGTCGCTGGCGGCGACCGTGAGCGTGGCCAACATCCCGCATGCGGGGATCTCGTTCTCGCACGAACTGCAGTCGCGGCTGGTCGGCTTGAACTCGTACCTGGACACGGATAACTCGGGCGCCTCAGAAGGCACCTACACGAGCACGCTGGCAGCCTTCGATGGCACGATCGCGCCGCCGGCGGGGCCGGGCGGCACGAAGTACTACGACGACAACGACTGGGTGGGCTTGGAGCTGGTGCGGCTTTACCAGCTGACTAAGCAGACCGCGCTGCTGGGCAGCGCGGAGGGGATCATGGCGTTCGAGATCGCCGGCTGGCAGGAACGGCCGGGGCTGGCTTGCGAGGGTGGCATACCGTTCTCCAACGCGGCGACGAACGGCGAACGCAACACGGTGACGACGGCGCCGGCGGCGGAGCTGGCGACGCTGCTGTATCGCTTCACGAGCGACGCGCAGTACCTCCAGTTCGCGGAAAAAGCCTACGACTGGGTGCGCACCTGCCTGCAGCAGCCGGTCAACCTGTATGCGGACCACATCGGCGACAGGGGCGTCGTCGAACCGCGGCTGTGGAGCTACAACCAGGGCTCGATGATCGGCGCAGGCGCGCTGCTCTACCAGGCGACCGGCAACGCCGCCTACCTCTACCAGGCGCGCCAGACTGCGGCGGCGGCGCTTGAATACTTCAACAACGAACGCCTGGGCTCTGAAATCCCGTTCTTCGTATCGGTGTATTTCCGCAACCTGCTGTATCTGGACTCGGTCACGCACGATCCGCCGGGGCCGTCGATCGCCCAGAACTACGTCAACTACGCGTGGCAGAACCTGCGCCTCAGCAACAACCTGTTCGTGTTCGGCTCACCGGCTACGGCGCAGTCTGCTGGTGCAGGCGGCGATCGTGCAGATCTATGCGCTGCTGTCGACCCCGGCGAGCACGTATTTTTGATGAAAGCTGACGCTGGCGCGTCAGGTGAGCGGGATGGCGCGCTGAGAAGAGTAGGCTCTGCGGCAGTGACCGAGGGAGCCAACCTGACCACGGCGGAGGGCCTCCAAGAGCTGGAAGCCGAACTTGCGGTGCTCGAGGGCGACGGGCGCCGGGAGATCGCCGAGCGCATCAAGACAGCACGCGAATGGGGCGATTTGAAGGAGAACAGCGAGTATCACGACGCGAAGAACGACCAAGCGCACCTGGAGACGAAGATCGCGCGGCTACGCGAGAAGATCTCAGGCGCGGTGGTTGTGGAGGAGGAGGCACACGGCGCGGGCGGAGTCGTGAGCTTTGGCTCGACGGTGGTCGTCCGCGACGAGGATGGCGCCGAGCAGACCTGGCGGATCGTCAGCTCGCACGACGCTTCGCCGCGCGACGGGCGCCTGTCGGCGGAATCGCCGGTAGCTGTGGCGCTGCTGGGGCGCGCGCCGGGCGATCAGACCGCGGTGTCGCTGCCCAAGGGCAGGCGTACGCTGACTGTCTTGAGCGTCAGCTGAGCCGGCGGATGCGGCGCGTGAAGCGCTTGGGCTTGTCGCGGTAGAGGCGCGCGCCTTGGCGCAGGGCGCGCTTGCGCAGCTTGCGCCTGCGCTTGGCGATGAGCTTCAGCAACGTGCGCCGCGTACGTCGGCCGGTGCGCCAGGCTTCATCGCTACGTCTGTGGCCGGCGGCGCGTAGCCGCTGGGCAAAGATCGCGAGGTCGTGGTCCTCGCCGAGCAGTTCACTGAGCTCGTCGGCGCGGCTCGCGATAGCGCGCAGGTGCCGTGTGGGCTTGCTTGAACCGGCGGTCTTGCCAGACCCGGCGGTCTTGCGTGGCCCGCTGCGCGTGTGGGAGGCGCGGGCGTTGCCGGAGCCGCGACGGTCGAGCATTTCAGCGGCGTAGCGCAGATCCTTTACGCGTTTGCGCCATTCGTGCATGGTCGTGATCCGCTCACCACGATCGCACGCGGCGCGCTGGTAGCGTTTTCGACCTTGGCGATATAGATGCGTGAGGTCAGTGTCGATGAGCTCGATGCCAGGTCGGCTGGTCAGCTTCCAGGTGGCGGCACGCCAACGGAACGCGTGCAGCTCGCCGAGCACATGCGCGCGGCTGGATGTGTCGGTGAGCGTGCGCTGCTGCAGCTGGGCTTGCTCGGCGCGCAGTCGCCGACGCAGCTTGCGCACGCCGGCGCTGCGTGCAAGCTTGCGCGGGTGGCGCTCGATCAGCACGTCGAGCGTGCTGAGCATGACGGCGGCGTCGCGTGCTCGAGAGAGGCGCGCTGCGACGTCGCGCAGCGCGGCGCTCTCACGCGCGTACACGCTTGGCCCAAGCTCGTGCTCGAGCAGCCGCAGCAGGGCGCGCAGGCGCTTGAGCGCCTTGCGGGTCTCGTGCACAGCGGTCTCCTCCGCAGGACGGGCGCCGTCGCCGGCCCCGCCGCCGATGTTGCGGGCACCGTCACCATTGACGCCGGTGCTGAGCTGCTCGATCGCGAGCTCGGTTTGGCTGATGGCCATGCGTCGCAGGCCAGCGGCAAGCGGCTCGTCGTGGCGCAACCCGAGCCGACGCTCGATCCGGCGCGCGCGCGCGCGCCGGCGCCGGCGCTCGAAGCGCGTGAGCACGAGCCCGACTCCGACGGCGGCAGCGACGGTCGCGCCGAGCGGCGCGACAATGGAGCCATGCCCAGCCTTCCGCGCGCCCCATGGTGGACGGTGCGACCTGCCGCGAATCGCACGCCGGCGACGTATAGCTGTCCGATCTGTGGTCATTCCTTGCCTGCTCTGAGCGAGCATATGCTGATCGCGCCCGAAGGCGACACGCGCCGGCGTCGCCACGCGCACACCGAGTGTGTGCTTGCCGCTCGGGCGCGCGGGCAGCTGCCGCTGAGGGAAGACTGGCTGCGCAGCCAGCCGGGCGGGCGATCGCTGTGGTCGCGGCTGCTGCGGCGCGGTTGAGGCTCAGCGCGCGCTCGAGCTATCGATGCGTCCGGGCGTGGCCTGCGGCTGTATTGGAGCTGGCGATTCAGCCGCCCGACACCTTCACGTACTCGGGCTCAACACGGATGATCACGCGCTGTTCGCCTGGCTGGCGGTGGGGGTACTCGTCCACGTCCAGATACTTCTTGGCGAGCGAGTCGATGTGCTCGTCGGCGCCCTCGCGCGTCTGCTCGGCGACGCGCCCACGCACCTCGAGGTATTCGTAGGGGTTCTCGAGGTTCTGGACGGTGAGTGTCACGCGCGGGTCGCGTTCGAGGTTGCGTACCCAGCTACGTCCCTCGGCGCTGTTGACGACAGGGCGGCCGTCCTGCACGTCGACCCAAACCGGCACGCCATGCACGGCGCCGTCGGCGCGGAGGCTGGCGACGTGACAGAAGTTCTTGGCCTGCAGGAGCTCCTCTGCCCGGCCCTCGATCGTTGCGCTCATAGATACAAGCCCTTTCTCTCTCCTGGCGTACAGATGTGCACACCAAGATAGGGCTTTGCGCGCTGACTACCCGGCGCGTAGGGGGGTGGCGGCGTGGTGGACGATCACGTACTGGTAGAAGCCTTCGACTTGGGGCGAGGCACGGAACAGCTTCACGCCGAGCTCTTCGACGACGGCTTCGCCGTGGTAGTCGAAGCGCAGCGTCACGCGTGTGAAGTGGCCTTCGCGCGGTGCGAACGCGCGCACCGTCACGGCGGAGGGCGAGTAGCTTCCCCCTGCGCAACTGGGTTCGCAGCTGTTGATCCATACGGCGCCGGTGCCTTGCGCCAGGGCGGCGGTCCAACTCGGCCAGCTCATGTGCCCGAAGTGGTCGTCGGCAGTGCCCCCGTCGAAGCCGCCGAGGAACGCGCTGCCATCGCCGGTGAAGCCGACGACCGCAGGGCGCACTTGGAACGGGTGACGAACGCTTTGGCCGGTCAGCAGCCCGGGTAGCCGCGTGGCCCAGCTGGCGCTGGGCAGCGTACCCGCAAGCACACAGGTGAGCGCCAAGACGGTGAACGTGCGCGCGGCGGAGGTCCGCATCAGTTCCTGCTCGTGCCGGTCGTGGAGTTGGCCGGTGGGATCGGGTCGAGCGCGACGAGTTTGCCGTTGTTGAGCTGGAAGTGGACGATCGCCTGGCCGCCGCTGGGGTTGGACAGCGAATCGCCGTTACGGTAGAGCGGATAGCCGAGCGTGACTTCGGTGTCGCTCTGGGCGATGACCTTGACGGTGGCGCTCGGTTCCTTGGTGTCCGTGCCGATGTAGCGGCCGGCGAGGAAGAAGAACGCCTGCTGGCCGTAGCCGTCGCTCGAGTCGGTCCTGGCGCCGACGAGCACGCGTAGCGTTTGGTTGGCGTGATACTGAGCTGGTTCAACTGGGGTGTAGCCGCGGGCTTTGAGCGCGTCAACGGCTTCGCCGGCGCCTTCGCCGTGCGCTTCCTGCTGCGTGAATTCAGGCTCGGGCGCGGTGTGGGTGGCACCCGGCGCGGCGGTGCCGCCGGCGGTGCTGGTGGGGGCGGGCGCGCTGCTGGTGGGGGTCGTTGCGGTGGGTGTCGTGCGCGTGGTGGCGGTTGCGGTGCTCTGTGTAACTTCGGGCGCGCCGGCGACAGACACCGTCTTGGTTTCAGAGCCACCGCAGCCGCCGAGCACGCCGCCTGCGCCGATGCCGAGGACGAGCGCCGCGAGCGCTCCGATCAGCTTTCGTCTCATCACTCCTATGATATTCGCCGCCGGAGCGGTGCTTCCCTCGCGGCGGGGAGGAGTAGGATCAACAGGATGTCGAGTTCTCCGGCCCAGAAGCCGGCGCCGGACCGTCAGCGCAAGCTTCCGCGCAAGGGCGCTGCGAACAACAAGGAGATGGTGCGCGCGAGCTCGCTGTTCATCTTGACGGCGCTCGCGATCGTCTTTGCGCTGCTCAACCTGGACGACGTCGAGCTGCACTGGGCGTTCGGGTCGGGCAGGGCGCCTCTGATCGTCGTGATCGTGATCTCGCTGCTGATCGGGATCGTGCTCACGTACTTTGCGGAACGTCTGTCGCGCAGGCGTCGCGGCTGAGCCGGCGCTCCTCGGTCACGATCTCGACGGCAGCCTCGGCGCCGATGTAGGGCGCCAGCACGACATACGTGAGGTGGTCTGACAGCGCTGGCAGTAGCTCGATGCGTCCGCCGGTCGCCTGGCAGCGGATCGTATGCCAGATCGCACCCGCGACAGCGTCGATGGTGAGCTTGCCGTTGGCGTCGCATGGCGCGCCCTCGGTGAGCAGCGTGGCGATGTTGTGAGAGAGCTCGATCGTTCGCTCGAGCGCCTCGCTACCGGCGAAGAACGCGTCTTGGGCCAGCGTGCGGGCTTGCAGGGGATGATCGGCGAGGTAGCTCGTGAGCTCGGCGAGCACGCGGCGGACAGCTCGTGGCCAGTCGCTGGAGACGAGGTCCGGGTCGGCAGCGATCGCGAGCAGCTCGTCGCCGATCATGTCGAGCGCGGCCAGAAAGCAGTCCTGCTTGTCGGTGAAGAGCTCCCAGAACGCGTCAATCGACACGTTGGCCTCGTCCGCGATCTGCGGTGCGCTCAACGTGCGGTAGTCCTCGTGCGTCACCAGCCGCAGGATCCCCTGTAGCACGCGCGCGTGTTCGTTTCGGACCCGCGCGTGCTCGTTTAGGCTTGGGGCTTCGGCGCCGCCGAGCTTGTGTCCGTTTGCGCAGGAGATCTCGCGCATGCGCGCCGCCAGCCCGGCGGCCATGCGCTCGGACATGTTCGCAGCGGCCGGAGCTTGGAACAGAAGCGTCCAGCGCAGCATCTCGTCGGCGAGCTCTATGCGCTCGCGCGCGGCTGTGGAGGGCTGGCGCAGGAACGTCGAGGCGATGCCGTGCAGGCCGCCTGCGACGGCGCGGACGATCGGCGTCGGCAGTGCTACGGCTTCGGATGATTCAGCGAAGCTGCGCGCGAGCATCTGCTCGCACGCGGTGATCGCCTGGCGCACATGCAGCACGCCGACGGTGCCGGCTCGCTGCGCCTCGAGTACCACCAGGATACTTGCGTTGCGGTCGTCTTCGATCGCCTTCGCGAGCTGCTGGAACGCTGCGCTCAGGCGCTCTTCGAGTGATCCGTCGGCGGCCAGGTAGGCCGTCCTGAGCTGCTTGATATGGCGTCGGGCGATCAGGTCGAAGGTGACCAGGAAGCACTCTTCCTTGTTGGCGAACTGCTCGTAGAAGGAGCGGCGGGAGACTCCAGCCAAGCCGATCACCTGCTTGACGCTGGTGCCGTCGTAGCCGCCTCGAGCGACGGCCTCGACCATCGCGCCATGGATGCGCGCGCGCTGGTTGAGAATGACCTCATTTCGCTCGAGCCGGTGGGGCCCGTGCGGCAGTCGCTTGTACAGCGGGGCGACGCGTGCAGAGGCTGTTCGCCCCGATCCCTTCGCTCTGCCCGCGCTCTTGCTGGCCCTGGTCGCGCGCGACTCGCGCGCCGTCGCCGACGTCCTACGTCCGGATCCCATGCTCCCTCTCCTTCAAACGATCTTTCGAACCTGCGAACTGCTGTCACGTGTCTGGCTACGCAGATCATCTCATGTCAGTAATTTTTTGTCTACAGGTGACCGTACAGAACGGCAAGGACCGCGGTCCAGCTTTTCGGATGATCAGTGCAGGACGATCTTCAGCGCGAGGATCGCGACACCCATGGCGGCGCCGACAGCACCCTCGAGCGCGAGCTCGCGCGGGCTCGCCCGGGCGCGGATGCCGGCGATCAGCTCGAACGCGACGAGGCTGACGATCGTGCTCCACAGGGCGGCTGCGACGGCCGTCTGCTGAGCGGCTCCGGCAGCCCATGCGATCACGAGCACGGCAAGCGGCAGCGCGGCACCGCGGACGATCGCCCAGTCATGCGCGAGCGCGCGTCCGAGCGATCCGGCGGTCAGGCGCTCGTGCTGGACGAGCCGTTGCCCGAGCACTTCCGCGTAGGCGTGGGCGAGCCAGTAGAGCGCGGCGGCGATAGCTGCTGAGGCGATCGTGTCGAGATAGGTCTCGTGACGTCCGCTCTCGGCCGCGAGCAGCGCGCCGATGACGATTATCCCGTAGACGACGCCCGTAGGGTTCTCCTCCGGCACGATCCGCTTGGCGACCCGCGCGAGCAACGCACGCATCGCCGGATTATCCGCCGCTGCTCAGCGGATCAGCACGGGGGCGCTGTAAGCGGAGACGTGCGCGCCGTCGGAGATCTTCACGAGTGCCTTGTAAAGGCCGCGGCGCACGTGCACTACACGGCTGAAGGTGGAGACGGTTGCGGTTCCGGTTTTGACGACGGTGCCGCCGGTGTTGATCGATCTGCCTGGCGTGAGCAGCTGGAAGCCGACGAGCGCGCCCACCTCCGCCGGCGCGACGGTGCCGTAAAGGCGCGCGAAGCCCCGCCTGCGGGTGGCGCGCGCGTGGAGCACGACGTGCACGGCGACGCCCTCGACCAGCACAGGGCTCGTGACTTCCGGTTTGCCGATCGTCACGACTCGCAGCTCGGCGTTCTCGAGCAGGCCGAGGTATGGGAACGAGAAGCCCCCGGAGGCGTTGGTGAGCTCGGGATTGCCCACCACCTGAAAACCCCCGAGGTAGGGGAACGGATTCGCCTGGAGCTCGATCTCGTGGTTCGCGGCGCCGGTGCCCGAGAGCGTGCCCTCGACCAGGAACGGGCTGCCGAAGACGACGGGGTTGGGGGCGCCGACGATCGCGAGCGACAGCGGCACGGGCCCGGTCGCGAAAGTGCGATCGCTGCCGGCGGTGGCACCGGCGGGGCTGGTGGCGAGGATCCTGTAGTGGTAGGTGGTCAGCGGCTGCAGTCCGGTGACCGTCTGGCTGACGGTGATCGAGGTGTCGCCGCTGCCCGCAGGAGCGAGCGGGGTCTCGGCGCCGTAGCCGCGTGTGGTGCCGTATTGGAAGACGTAGGTAGTGGGCTGGGCGCGCGCGTCGACCGAGCCGAACAGGATCGCCGAGGAGTACGTCACCTTGGAGCTGCGCCCGGTGCTCGCCGCGGGGGCGGCGGCGCTGGCGCTGGCGGGTGCGCTCCCGCAGGCCGCGCTCGCACCGAGGCTGAGCGCAAGTACGAGCAGCGCGCGCAGTCTGCCGATCGCGTGCTCTCCCGTCCTGTGGCCAGCGGTCATACCGCCAACCTATCCGGTTTGGCTGCCGATCAAACGCCCGCTTTGCGCATCAGAGCTTAAAGACATGTGCGGTTTCGGACGAGACCACCGATGCGATGTCTGCAAACTGGCTCTGTCCTACTGACCAGGACCGTGGACGGGTGCTCGACGCGAGTCCGCGAGTGCGCACGATCCGCAAGGTCGGCTCGGGCGCGGTCGGCGTAACGCTGTTGATCTCGGCGCCATGGCTCGGCTGGTGGACGCTGATCCTGTTTGCGCTCTCGGCGCTGAACCTGCTGACGGTCGATCGCAGGATGGATCGCAGCGCCCGACCGGAGTGGGTGAGCGTCGATGCGATCGTGATCACGCTCGTGCTGCTTGCGACAGGCGTGGCGCTTAGCGGGGGCCCGCGCAGCCCGGCGCTTGCGTGGCTGGTGCTGCCCGCGGGGATGGTCGCGGCGCGCTTTCGCCTGGAGGTCGTGATGGCCGGTCTGGCGCTGACCGTCGCGGTGATCCTGACGGTGACGCTCGGTGTGGACACGCACGCGACGCTGCAAGACCCGGTGCCGGTGTTCACCACGCTGGCGCTGCTGACGGGCGTGGTGTCGATCGTGTGCGCGCTGCAGGCCGCGGAGCTGTTCCAGCGTGGGGAGGCGACCGTCGACCCGCTGACGGGGCTCGCCAACCGCCGGCAGCTGGCCGACGATCTGGAGGCGGTGTGGGGGCAGGCGAGCATCGAGCAGCCGGTGCGGCTGCTGTTGTTCGACCTCGACGGCTTCAAGGCTTACAACGACAACTTCGGACACCTCGGCGGCGACCTGCTGCTCAGGCGTCTCGCGCAGTCGTTCCAGCGCGCGGTGGGCACGAGCGGCTGCGCGTACCGCCTGGGCGGCGACGAGTTCTGCACGCTGCTGTGGTCAGACAGCGGCGAGACGATGGTGGGGGATTGCCTGCAGGCGCTGAGCGCCGAGGGCGACGGCTTCTCGATCACGAGCTCGTTCGGCTCGGTGACGCTGCCGCAGGAGGCCTCTGATCCCCATCTGGCGTTGCAGCTGGCGGACGAGCGGATGTACGCGTACAAGGACTCGAGCCGCGCGAGCGCCGGCAAGCAGACGCGTGATCTCGCACTGCAGATCCTCGCCGCGCACGAGCCCGAGCTGCACAGCCACTCATCGCATGTGGCCGATCTGACCGGCCGCGTCGCACGTCGCCTGGGTCTCGCGGGCGTTGATCTCTCCGACGCGGTGCGCGCGGCCGAGCTGCACGACATCGGCAAGGTGGCGATGCCGTACTCGCTGCTGCACAAAGAGGGTCCGCTGGACGATCACGAGTGGACGTTGATGCGTCATCACCCGACAATCGGCGCGAGCATCCTCGCCGCGGCTCCGGCGCTCGCCCGCGTCGCGGAGATCGTCGGTGCGACGCACGAGCGCTACGACGGCAGCGGCTACCCGCGCGGCCTGTCCGGCGACGAGATTCCCCTGGGGAGCCAGATCGTGTTCGCGTGCGACTCCTTCGACGCAATGATCTCCGATCGTCCGTTTGGCGAAGCGCGATCGGAGGTCGACGCGCTGCGCGAGCTGCGCAGATGCGCCGGTACGCAGTTCGACCCGCGCGTGATCGATGCGTTCATTACCGAGTACGCGGCCCGGCGGGCAGCGCTGCTCGGGGCCGCCACACCCGGCACACCCGGCACACCCGGCACACCCAGGACGCCCAACACGCCCAGCACGCCCAGCAGAGCCTGCGCGTCGCCGGCGCTCGCTGCTGCGCAGAGCCCGCCGACGCGCGTCTGACGCTAGCCTTGGCGTTGTGGACGAGGGAGGTCGAGCGCGGGTCAGGCTGCGCCAGGCGGTGCTGGTGGCCGAGGAGCTCGAGCCGGTCGCGTCGCAGCTGCGTGCGACGCTGAGCTTGCAGGAGCCGTTTCGGGACCCCGGGGTTGGCGAGTTTGGTCTCGAGAACACGGTGTTCGCGCTCGGCGACTGCTTCCTCGAGGTGGTCTCGCCGACGCGGGCCGATACCGCCGCGGGCCGCTACCTGTCACGTCACGGCGGTGACGGCGGCTACATGGTGATCTTCGACCTCGAGGATCTCGAGGGCGCTCGCTCGCGGGCGCTGGCGTTGGGCGTGCGCGTCGTCTGGCAGATCGAGCTCCCGGACATCTCGGGCACGCATCTGCACCCGGCGGACATGCGCGGGGCGATCGTCTCGCTCGATCGCTCCCGTCCCTACGGCAGCTGGCGCTGGGGCGGGCCGCAGTGGACGAGCGCGATCGGCTTCGGCGCGCCGGGTCGCCTCGCGGGGATCTCGGTGGCGGTCGCCGATCCGGCGGCGGCCGCGTCGCGCTGGGGCGAGATTCTGGGCGTGCCGGTAAGCGGTACCGCAGCGGCGCCGATGCTCGGCTTGGATGGAGGCGAGGTCCGGTTCGAGACGGCGGCGAGCGAGCGCGAGCAAGGACTCGTGGAGCTCGCGCTAGAGCTCCCGCACGAGCTTCCCGGCGGTGCGGCCACCGCTGAGCTGGGCGGGGTGCGGCTGAGGCGGGTGTAGGCGGCTGCGGATAAGCGCTACGCGCCGAGTGTCGCGAAGCGTGGGTCGCGCCGCTCGACGAAGCTCGTGACGCCCTCGACGAAGTCGGGCGCTGTGAACGACGCGAGCATCAGACGGTCGGCCTCGTCGAGCGCGCCCGCAAGACTGCGCTCGAGGTCGCCATAGACCTGCAGCTTCATCGTGGCCATGCTCGCGGGCGAGCAGCTCACGACGAGCTCGCGCGCATAATCGAGCGTGGTCTCGAGCAGCCTGTCGGGTGCCAGCACACGGTTGACGAGCCCGAGCGTTTGCGCCTCCTCCGCGAACACCACGCGGCCGGAGAGCAGTAGATCGAGTGCGTTGGCTGGTCCCACCAGCCGCGGCAGGATCCACGAGATGCCGTGCTCTGCCACAAGGCCACGACGCGCGAACGCCGTCGTCAGCTTGGCGCCCTCGGCGGCGAAGCGCAGGTCGCACATCAGGGCCTGCACGAGCCCGATGCCGGCACAGGCGCCGTTGACGGCGGCGATGATCGGCTTGGGGATCGACAGGGGGAAGCTCTGCGGGCGGCGCTCCTGGGCGGCTGCGTCCGACGCGCTCAGCGTGCCGTCCCCGAGCGCTTGCAGCTCCTGCATGTCTGCGCCGGCGCAGAAGCCGCGCCCGGCGCCGGTGACGACGATCGCCCGGACCTGCTCGTCGCTCGCGCACTGCTCGAGCATCGCGAAGTACGCGTGCTCCATCTCCGTCGTCCACGCGTTCAGGCGATCTGGCCGGTTCAGCGTCAACAGGGCTACGCCGTCCTCAACCTGCATTTGCACCACTTCGCTCATCTCTATCCCTCCGCTCGCTGCGCCGCTACGCGCTTTCTGCGCCGCTACGCGCTCGCTATCGAGGGTACCGCGGAACCGCGGCGGGTCATCGCCGGCGTATGCAGCACCGCGTCGAGCAGGCCCGGGAAGCGCTCGTCGAGAGCGTCGCGGCGCAGCGTCGTCAGCTTCGCGGTGCCGACCTCTCGCTGGGCGACCACGCCTGCCTCACGCAGCACCCGGAAGTGGTGCGTGGATGTCGACTTCGAGACGCCCAGGCCGAAGCTGCCGCACGGGCGCGGCGCGGGGTCGCGATCGAGCTCGCGCACGATGTGCAGCCGCTGGGGATCGCTCAAGGCGTGCAGGACAGCGGCTAGCTCGAGATCCTCGGGTGCTGGGTGATAAAGGCTCATGTCTTTCTTATTGTACGACGATCTTCGAACATATGTTACGATGGTCACCGTACTTACGAACGAAGGATAACGCAGATGGCTGTGACTGTGGACCAGACCCCCGCAGCGCCGCAGGGCCAGACCGCTCGGCTCGACGCAAGGCGGGCGCCAACGAGGAGACAGCGCCAGGGCGTGCTGCTCGTGCTCGTGTGCCTGGCACAGCTGATGGTGATCCTCGACGTGTCGATCGTCAACGTCGCGCTGCCCTCGATCCGCGACGGGCTGCGCTTCTCGACGACGGGGCTGCAATGGGTGGTCAACGCATACACGCTCACGTTCGCCGGCTTCCTACTGCTCGGCGGGCGCGCCGCCGACCTGCTCGGGCGCAAGCGCGTGTTTCTCGTCGGCACCGCGCTGTTCGCGCTGGCGTCGCTGGCATGCGCGCTAGCCGACTCGCGCACGCTGCTGATCAGCGCACGCGCGCTGCAGGGAATCGGCGGCGCGGTCATCTCACCGGCGAGTCTGGCGATCATCGCGACGTCGTTCAAAGAGGGCCGCGAGCGCAGCCGCGCGCTCGGGGTGTGGGGCGCGATGGGTGGACTCGGCGGCTCGCTGGGAGTGCTCCTCGGCGGCGTGCTGACGCAGGCATTCGGCTGGCCGGCGATCTTTCTGGTCAACGTCCCGATCGGCCTCGCGGTGATCGTCTGCTCGCGCGGTCTGATCCCGGCCGGGCGCGCATCCGCGGCGAACCGGCATTTCGATGCGGCCGGGGCGCTACTGGTCACCGGCGGCCTGACGGCGCTCGTCTACGGGATCGTGCGTACCGACACGCTCGGATGGGGAGCCACCGGCGTACTCGCACCGCTCGCCGCCGGCGTCGCGTTGATGGCGGCGTTCGTGCTCGTCGAGGGCCGCGTCGCGCGCGAGCCGCTGATGCCGCTGCGCGTCTTTCGGATGGAGCGCCTGCGCGCCGCGAACCTGATCATGTTCCTTCTGTACGCGGCCGTGTTCACGATCTGGTTCTTCCTGTCGCTGTACCTGCAGCAGGTGCTGCACTACGACCCGCTGCAGACGGGGCTGCGCTTCCTGCCGATGACGCTCGCGATCATGCTTGCCAGCACGCTCGCGCCGCGCCTGGTCGCGGCATGGGGTGAGCGCCGTGTGCTGAGCGCAGGAATGCTGTGCGCGACGGTCGGCCTGTATCTGCTGACGGGCGTGCACAGCGGTGGCAGCTACATCGCAGAGGTGCTGCCTGGCGGCTTGCTCGCGGCGATCGGCCTCGGCCTGTCGCTGGTGCCAGCGACGATCGCAGCGGTCGCCGGCGTGCCCGCCAAGGAGAGCGGGCTGGCGTCCGGCATGCTCAACACCTCGCGCCTGATCGGCGGCGCGCTCGGGTTGGCGGTGCTGAGCACGATCGCAGCTTCGCGCACGCGCGCGGATCTGATCGTGGGCGCCTCCGGCCCATCGGCTCTCAGCGGCGGCTTCCGCCTGGCGTTTGCGGTCGCCGCGGGGTTCAGCCTGCTCGGCGCGCTGGCCGCAGCGGTGCTGCTGCGCCCTGTCGCAGCGGTGCTGCTGTGCCCTGCCGGCACCCAAAGCGGCCAGCCGACCGAGGTCGAGGCGCGCACAGCCGCCGGTGCGCAGAGCGCCGACGCCGGTGCGCGCGTTTGAGCGAGGAGCGCGTGGCAAGCTGCGGGGCATGAGCGCGCAGCGCTACCTCGTGCTTGACGTGTTCACGGAGATCCCGCTGGAGGGCAACCGACTGGCTGTCTTCCCGCAAGCGCCCGACTGGGCCGCACGCGACATGCAGCGGCTCGCCCGCGAGCTCAACCTCTCTGAGACGGTGTTCGTGTTCGCGCCCGAGCAGGGCGGTGACGCGCGCATCCGCATCTTCACGCCCGTCGCCGAGCTGCCGTTCGCGGGGCACCCGGTGCTCGGCACAGCCGTCGCCGTGGGCCTCGAGCGCGGCCTCGCGCAGGTCACGCTCGAGACCGGGGCAGGCCCCGTAGGGGTGGCGCTGCGGGCTGGGGCAGAGCATGGCGCCTACGGAACGATGGGCCAGCCGATCCCGTCTTGGCAGCCGTATGAGCACCAGGCCGAGCTGCTCGCCGCGCTCGATGTGCAGCGCTCGGCGCTCCCGGTCGAGGTGTACGTGAACGGACCCCGACACGTGTATGTGGCGCTCGAGGACGAGCAGACGGTGGCGGCGCTCGCGCCGGATGTGCGCGCGCTCGGCGCGCTGGGGGAGCTCGGCGTCAGCTGCTTTGCCGGAGCCGGCGGAAGCTGGAAGACACGCATGTTCGCGCCGGGCCTGGGCGTGACCGAGGATCCGGCCACCGGCTCGGCCGCCGGGCCGCTGGCGGTGCACCTCGCGCGCCACGGCAGGATCGCGTTCGGCCAGGAGATCGAGATCCGCCAAGGCGCTGAGGTTGGGCGCCCGTCGCTGCTGCGCGCTCGCGCGCTCGGTTCGAGCGATGCGATCGAGCGCGTCGAGGTGGGGGGCTCGGCGGTGATCGTCGCTCAAGGCGAGTTCATGCTCGACTGTTAACCTTGCGCGGTGCGCTTCAAGATCACACGCCATTCGGGCTTCTCGCCGCCAAACGATGCGCTCGACCTGCTCACGCAGAGCCTTGGCGCCAGGCGCGAGGACATCACGTTTGCAAAGGTCCGCACTGAGATCTGGGCGACGCTGCAGTCCGATGCGCCCGTGTCGATGACCCAGGACGAACGGGTCGACATCGGCCGGCGCGCCGTGTTGGACATAGTGTGCGAGGTCTGCGACGGCGTGCCAGGGCTCAACTCGGATTGGTTCGCGGTGAGCCCTGAGCGCTAGCTGCGTCCGCCGAGGTCGTTGGCGCGCCTGGGGAGGGGTGACGCTGGGAGCTGTGCTGTGCGCGATGTTGCTGGCGGCGCCGGGCGCCGTAGCCGCGAAGCGCAAGCCCGTTCCGCTCGAGGACAGGCCGATCGCCGTATCGGTATCGGCCGAAGAAGCGGCTGAACCGGTGCCACCGGTACCGCGGAGCTTTCTCGGGCTCTCATTCGAGGTGGGGAGCCTTGCGAGGATCGCGAGCTACGCAAACGAGGGCGACCTGGTCACGCTGCTGCGGTCGCTCGGCACGGGCGTGCTTCGCTTCGGAGGCGTCACGGCCGACGAACAGATCGCCTGGACCGACGCTGAAACGCCCCGGCCGGCGTGGGCGCTGGGTGTGCTGGAAGCGGGCAGCCTGCACGAACTGGGAGAGCTGGCGGCGGCGAGCGGCTGGCATGTTCTGCTGACGCTCGGGTTCGGACACTTCGACCCCGACGCAGCGGCCCGCGAGGCCGCTGCGGCGAAGGCAGCGCTGGGCGAATCGCTCGAAGCCATCGAGATCGGCAACGAGCCGGACTCCTATGCCAGACACGGCCTGCGCCCGTCGCCCTGGACGCCAGAACAGTATGACCAGCAGGTCTCCGTCTATCGCAGTGCGATCGAAGCGCTCGCGCCCGGCATCCCGCTCGCCGGCCCCGACACGTCGGGGTCGAGCGCCTATGAAAAATGGGGGTTGAGCGAGGCGATCTACGAGCGCCCGGCGATGCTAACCGGGCATCACTACCCGCTCGGCTGCGCAGAAGACCCCGCGCCGAGCATCCCGAGGCTGCTCAGCCAGCGGATTCGCGAACTGGAGGAAGGCTCGCTTCGCCGCTACCTGTTCGTTGCGCGTGAGACCGAAGTGCCGTTTCGCCTTGACGAGACCAACACCGTCTCGTGTGGCGGCGTGTCCGGCATCAGCAACACGTTCGCGTCGGCGCTGTGGGCCGTCAGCTATCTGACGCAGGCGATGCGCATGGGCGCAGCGGGGATCAATCTCGAGGGCAACCCCGCCAACTGCGGTGGCTACACGCCCGTGTGTGCGCCGAGCCCCGAAGACCTGGCTGACGGAACGCTGACGGCACAGCCGGAGTGGTATGCGCTGCTGCTCGTCAGAGCGCTACTCGGCGAGCTCCCGCTGCATACGACGATCGCACCCGCGCACCGCCCGAACATCGAAGCTTCGACGTTCCGCGCCGCTGACGGTACGCTGCAATTCGTGCTCGTCGACGATGACCTGCCCGGCGCGCGCGACGTGGCGGTGCATCTGCACGTGGGCGACGGCTACCACGGCGCGACGATCCTGTCGCTGACGGCGCCCTCGCCTGAGGCGCTGTCGGGCGTGGAGCTGGGCGGCCAGACGGTTGCGGACGATGGCGCATGGACCGAGCCTTCGCGCCTGCCACACGCGAAGAACACAGGCGGCGAGATCACCGTCCTGGCGAAGCCGAGCAGCGCCGCGCTCGTGACCGTCGCGCCGTTGGGCAAGTGAGCGGCCCGGCGATACCGTTGGCTGCCGGCGCTCAGCCGCAGCTCGTCGACCTGTTGCACTTGGGACGCGCGAAGGTGATCGGCGCCTGGCGCGTGGGGGAGGTGATCGTCGATAGCGGACCGAGCAGCTGCCTGGGCGCGCTGTTGGCCGCGCTCGAGCGCGACCCGCCACGGGTGCTCGCGCTGACGCACATCCACCTCGACCACGCAGGCGCGGCCGGCTCGCTGCTGCGGCGCTTCCCCGAGCTCGAGGTCTGGGTGCACGAGCGCGGTGCTCCGCATCTCGTGGACCCCGCCAAGCTGCTGAGCAGCGCCACCCGCCTCTACGGCGCGAACATGGAGCGTCTGTGGGGCGAGGTGCTGCCGGTGCCGGCCGAGAGCTTGCGCGTGCTGCAGGGGGGCGAGACGCTCGGCCCCTTCGAGGTCGCCTACACGCCCGGGCATGCCTCCCACCACGTCTCCTACCTGCACCGGCCAAGCGCGCAGGCGTTCACGGGCGACGTCACGGGGGTGCGGATCGATGGTGCCTGCGTGCTGGCGCCGACGCCGCCGCCGGACGTCGATCTCGAGGCATGGCGCGCGTCGCTCGAGCTGATCGAAGCCTGGCGCCCCCGCAGCATCGCGCCCACGCATTTCGGCTCCTATGACGACGTCGGGGAGCACTTGAAAGCGTTGCGCGAGCAGTTGGAGCGGGCGCTGGAGTTGGCCGGCAAAGGCGACGCGGCGGCGTTTGCGTCCGCGCTGCGAGCACGCGTGGCTGCTTCGAGCTCGCCCGAGACAGCCGGCGCATACGAGCAGGCGATGCCGCCCGGGCAGAGCTTCCACGGCCTCGCCCGGTATCTGGCTCGGCGGCCTCTGTGAGGATCACCCAGGTACGTGCCTTCAGCTGGGTCTCCGGCGTTAGTCAGGCTTGCGGATGTCGATCTTGTCGGCGATGATTTGGAAGTCTTTGGTGTTGTAGGTCAGCAACGGCACCCCGTGCACGTTGGCGGTTGCGGCGATCGCTAGGTCCAATGCCCGTCGCCTGGGTTGTCCGCCGCGTTGCGCGACGATCGCGTGCAGCCGGCCGCACTCCCGTGCCGCCGTGGCGTCGAACGGGAGAGCGTCGAAATGACCCTCGATGGCACCAAGTCGTCCAGTCCTGAGGGCGCGGGTTTCATCGTCGCGAGCGACGAGCACGCCGAAATGCAGCTCGGTCAATGAGACGACGCTGATTGCCGCGTCCTCGTCCGGGCCTTGCTCAGCGGCGATCAGGACCGACGTGTCGAGTAGGACGGCCACCGCTAGGCGGCCCAGGGGTCTGTGACCTCACCGCCGAGCGCCTGGAGATCCCGGTCGAGTGTGGGGTCTGGGGGCGTCGACCACAGATCAGCCAGTTGTGCGCTCGGGACCCATTGTCGGGCGCGGACAGGGCCGAGCTCGGCGACAGGGCGGCCTGAGACCGTGATCGTGAAGTGCTCGCCCGCCTCGGCACGTCGCAGCACCTGGCCCACCTGGTTGCGCAGCTCCTTCTGCGGGATCGTCTCCATGACCGTAGGGTAGCAGTAGTGCTACCTCAGTGCTCGCGGCGCAGCCTCAACCAAGAGCAGCCGCTGGCCGCGCCGCTGTACGATCCCCATACGCCGACGTAGCTCAGCTGGTAGAGCACCTCCATGGTAAGGAGGGGTGCACCGGAACAGGTCACCCTTCGCGTGTCAGATAATCGCTTCAAGGTCGGCGCTTTTGCCCGGCATCGGTCTCTCCAGAGAGGCGCCAGATGTGATCGTGGGGGCGTTTCGGGGGCGTTGAGCCCTCCTTCGGACCTGGCCGGAACCACGTCACTCGGCTCAGTTGTGCTGAGCCATGGCGCACCGACGTTCGTGTCGTAGTCCAGATCGTCCCGCGCACCGTAAGGGCTTATTTAGACATGAGCGTACGTCCGAAGCCGATTCCCGGAGTTGAGATCCGCGAGCGTCGCCCACGCGGCGGCGAGGTCCTTTACTCCTACAGGGTCCGCTTCCAGAACGCCCGGGGCAAGCGCGACCAGCGGAGCTTCGACACCGCCCAGGACGCCCAGGACTTCCGCGCTCGTCTGCGACTGCTCAAGCGAACCGGGGACCTCGCGGTACTCGAACGCGGCAACGAAGCGCTGGAGCGGTTCATGGGCGACTTCTGGCGCCTATACGTCGAGACGCGGCTTGAGACGAGCACCCGCAAGAAGTACCGCTGTCTCTGGAACGTACACATCAACAGGCGGCTCGGTGCGATGGAGTTGCGCCAGATCACCCCGTTGGTTCTCTCGGAGTTCATTCTCGAACTCGAAGAGGCCGGGGCGGGAGCGGCCACGATCCGAAGCTGCCTGGGCCTGCTGCAGAGCATGTTCGCGCGGGCCGTCGAATGGGACCGGGCGAGCGTCAATGTCGTCAAGCTGATCGCCAAGCCGCGCGTGCGACGCAAACGCACGATCAAGCCGCTGCGTCCCATCGACGTCGAGGCGCTGCGCAGACAGATGCTGCTGAACTCCGACCACGGGTTGCGAGACGCGACGCTCGTGAGTGTCCTCGCGTACGCCGGCCTGCGCCCCGAGGAGGCACTCGCGCTCGAATACCAGCATGTGTGCAAGACAACCATCCTGGTCGAGCAGAAGTGGATCGACGGGGAGATCGTGCCCGGTCAGAAGACCAATCGCCCGCCACGCTGTCCACCGTTGCTCGATGCGCTGCAAGCCGATCTACGGGAGTACCAGCGCGCGTGCGGCGGACCCGGCGGTTTGATCTTCGCTCGCCCAGACGGCACGCCCTGGCGCGACCACGACTGGCGCGACTGGCGATCACGTGTGTGGCAGCCGGCCTGCGAGGCGATCGGCATCGCCACGATCACCAAGACCACGATCGTGAACGACGGCAAGCGCAAGACCAAGCGAACCTACGCAGGCCCCGTGCCCTACGACCTGCGCCACAGCTTCGCGAGCCTGCTGATCCACGACGGTAAGCACTCGATCGTGCAAATCTCCGAGTGGATGGGGCACAGCCCCGCGACCCTGCTCAGCCACTATGCGCATGTCATCGCCGACCTCGCGAGCAAGCCGAGCTCGCCGAACGAGAACGCGATCAAGGTAGCCCGCAGGACCAGGCGGCTCTATGTGCAGAGGAGTCAGATAGTACCCCGGGGTAATAGCGTCATTACTTACTGGTACTAGATGACGAACAGATGTTTTCCGGCCGGGGAGACCCGGTGCCGATACACCCGCAGTGCTCACGAGTTGCGCCTACCCCTTGCTGGTGCTCGCGCACCGCGAGGTTACAGCGGGTAGCGTCGGCGCATGAATGGTGAGAAGTGCGGCACCGTGAAATTGACCTCTCCGTGGTCGGGGCTGAAGATCAGACCCTTTTTGATGAGGCTGTCTCGGTGTACAGAGGATGAGCTTGCCCGACCGCCGAGGCGCCCGGCGACGTCCCCCGTTTTGTAGGGGCCGTCGCCGAGGTCCGCCATCGCGGCCATGTAGCGTCGCTCGGCGGGCGTGGCCTTCTCGAAGCGCACATGGAAGAACTCCTCGTCGAGCTTGGCCTCAACGACCGGTTCGGCGGCCTGCACGTCGGCGAGGGTGATCGGCGAGCCTGGTGCCATGTTCCATGTCTCCTTGCCGTATGCCTGAACGAACGCGGCGTAGCAGCCCGAGAGCTCAACGATTCGCTGAAGCGCGTCATCCTCAAAGCCGACACCCTCCGCTTGGGCGGGCTCGAACAGCGCCTGGCGCGCGGCGTCGGGGCTCAGCGGTCCGATCTCCGGGTAGGAGAACAGACGCTCGGCATAGGACTTGGCGTCCACCATCAGACCAGGGAGTTGAGGAAGGCCCGCGCCGGCCAATGCGATCGGCAACTGCTTCTGGGACATCCGATGCATGGCAGCCGCAACTGCCTCCATCTCCTCACGCTTGAGGAACTGCATCTCGTCGATCAGGAACACCACGCCGGTCTCGTGCTCTCGCGCCGTCTCGCCGAGTTCCACGAACAGGTGGGTCAGGTCACGCTCGAGGTTGCCCGTCGAGCCACCCACCGCGCTCGGGTCGAACGAGAACTCCACGCTGCCCTCGATGCTCGCGCCGACCTTGAAGCCGCTCAGCAGGCGGGTAAACGTTTTTAGCCGGTCGCCGAGCGCACGGCGACGGTCGAGACGCAGCAGCGCCTGGTAGGCGGCGTCGGCGAGCTCGGCACGAAAGTCTGTGTCCGAGCGGATCTCGATCGGGTCCGGCGCGGTCCATCCCGAGGCGTCCGCGATGCTCTCGAACTCCAGCAACAGGACCGTCTTGCCGACACCGCGTAGGCCAAAGACGATCATGCTCGGCTCGTTCATCTCGCGGGCCAGGCGACCGAGCATCGTCCTGAATTGCTGCTTCTGCGTCTCTCGGCCGGTCAGGGCGCGCGGAGGGTTGCCGGCGCTCATCGAATATGGGTTTGCGAGCGGGTCCACGGGTGCAAGGTAGCAGAACTATCAGAAGGTATAAGGCATTATCAAGAAAACTTGATAATGCCTTATAGGCTTTGATAATCCCCCTGGCTGCGCTCCCGGCCCGACGCTGTGCCAGCCGCTGACCACCGAGGCCGCTCGCCGGCGAACGTGCTATTGGGCGGAACCTCAGCCGACAGGCTGCCGCTTGACAGCGAGAGCAAGCGCAGGGTCAGCGTTGGTCCGCGCTACTCGTCGCCCGATCCAGCAGCCTGCGAATGGCTGATCGAGATGCCTGCTCTTACACGAAGCGGAAGCGCACGTTTCGCCGGCTGCACCATCTCTAAAGGCTCGCTCTACGCAGAGACCCCCGAGGGCCGCCGGGGTTTAGTATCGGCGCCTGATGGCCAGGGCGCTCAACGGTCCAGTTGTGCTCGACGGCATCGTCTCCGACGAGAAGCTCTCGGAGCTGCTCGTGCTCGGTACCGAGTACGCCGAGCTCGACTACAAGCGCGTGATCAACCTCGGTGAAAAGAGGCACGAAGTCGAGCTCGCGCGAGACGTTGGCGGCATGCTCGTGCGTGGCGGGTACATCCTTGCCGGGATCGGGCCTGACGCTCGCCCCACAGGCGACATGGACAGCATGGACCTGGCCCTCTTCGACGACGCCAGGCTCGTTCCCAAGTTGCGCACATGGCTGCCCGAGCCGCTCAACCTCGTCACGCGCGTCACCGAGCGCGAAGAGCACAAGGTGGTCCTGATCTACGTCGAGCGTTCCCCGGCCGGTGTGGTCTTCATGCAGGCGGACGGCGCCTATCCGAAGGGCTCTGACACCGCACTCATCTTCCGCAAAGGCGACGCCTTCTGGCGGAATGGCTCCCGCACGGAGCGGTTGAGCGGGCAAGGCCACGAGGAGATCATTCAGCGACGGATCGAGGACGCCAAGGCCGGGTGGATGGCAGAACAGCGCGAGATGCGCCGGCATGAGCTGGCGGAGACCGCGGGCGCGGCGAGCGCAAGTCGCCCGCTCGGCGCAGTGAATCTCGACCTTGAGCAGTCCGAACTCAACACGGCCGTTCTCGAGTTCGCTCGCGGCACCTCGGACACCATCGGGTTCGACTATCTCCTCAACGAAGCAGCTCGATCGTGCTCGTACGTTGCTCGCGGGCTCCGATGCGGACGCCGAGTTCGGAGACCTGCTCGACCGACTCACCTGCCTAGCGGCGACGCTCATGCGGTATGCCCAGGCCGATTGGTTCCGGCGCTTGATAGAGGTTCTCGCGGCGATCTACAGGATGCCGGCGAAGCCGGAGATCGTGGAGCGATTACGAGTACGGCACGCAGATCGCGCCCACCGATCTCGCACCTAGGGTGTGGCTCGCGATCATCGAGCGGATCTACGGGCTCGGCGCGCTCGCCGTTCGTGAAGAGCGGTGGCATGCGATCCGCGAGCTAACGCTGCAACCGGGCGCAGGGAAAGTCGACTACCACAAGAACTGGCTCAGCCAGGCGATCAACTTGGCTTCCCGCGCGCAACAGCTAGACGAGAAGGTGAGCGTCCTGACAGTAGCGCGCACCGATGTCGTGCGGCTGGACTGCCTGCGGTCCGATGGCGTCGCATCTGACGATGACGAGTTGCTGACGGCTCTCGCGCAGTTCGATGTCCTATCCAATGTCGTAGCGCTCGACGGTGCCGGCCTTCGATCGGGTGGCGGCGTGTTCTTCCCCAACTTCGCCAGGTTCTACGGCCATCGTGTGGCGCCAGTGGTCGAGCGGCTGACTTCCGACACGGACATGCGAGGCAAGCTCCTCGAAAGGCTCGATGACGCCGAACTCGCCCAGGCGTTGAACGCGATCGGCACGTACGCGACGAATGTTGGATGGCACTTCGACGGCTTCACGAGCTGGTCACAGCCGGTCGCAGAATTCATCGGCCTGAACCTACCGCCCGAGGCAACATGAACGCAGCCGCGTTCATCGCCCTGCGTCGGGGCTCGGCGATGTAGGAGTGACGGCGGTGCCTGACACGGATCCCACAGAGCGGCTGGGCGTCTTCGCCATTGCGTTTCGCTCAGAGCAGGCCGGTTGGGTCTTCAGGGAGCTACCACGTCCCGACCGAGGTGTCGATGCCCATATCGAGGGACGGACCGACGGCCGTCCAGACGGCCGGTTGCTGGCACTTCAGATCAAGTCAGGTGAAAGCCACTTTCAGCACCCGATACCCGGCGGGTGGCGCTTCTACATCGACTCGTCCCACATCGACTACTGGCTCAACTACTCCATGCCAGTGCTGTTGGTGCTTTACGACCCGAGCACTGATGCCGCTTTCTGGCGGGTCGTAAACCGTGACACGACTCAGTCGACCGGCAAGCATTTTGCCGTCGACATGCCGGAAAGCAACGTCTTCGACGCGCGCTGTAGCCGTGCCCTGGACGTTGTGTCGGCCGCACACAATGAGACCGCAGACGGTCTCCGCGACCGCCGGACTGCTGCCGATCTGCCATGGATCTGGATGCTCGACGGCGGCGACCGCCTGTTCCTCGAGGTCGAGCAGAACCTCTTGTCAGCTGACGGACGCTGCGTCCTGCGCATGATCGCTCAGGGATCCGACGATGACACCACTGTCGTACGGACCTGGCCGTGGGCGTTCCTGGCCGCCCTGGATTTCAAGGATGAGCTGATGCAACTCTTTCCCTGGGCTGATAAGCAGGTTGACGAGCCTTGGTACCGCGAGAGGACGGTCGGAAACTTCGCCAGCGAGCATGGGCGGTGGAGCATCGAGGACCAGTCATATGTGTTCGATGCGGACTTCGATGACTGGTTCAAAGAGCGGTTCGGGTCGATGATCGCGCCCTATGCGACGACCTCCGACGGACGCACGGCGCTATGGCGGCTCGAGCTGACGTTTAACGCCGAGGGTCAGGAAGCGCTCAGGAGCGACCAGCAGGAGATGCTGGAGGAAGCCGACAACTACATGGAGATGGAGGACGAGCGCGGCTACGCTCGCGGCGATGGCTACTACACAATCGAGCCCATCGAGCGCTACATCGACACGATCGACAACCTGGTCTTCATCTACGGCGGCGATGAGGAAAACAAGGAGTCGCTGCTGATCGAACCGCAGCTGTTCGATGAGCCGGACGGACTCGTTCCCGAGGCCGTGGAAGCGATCCTGAGACACATGCGCATCACAAGCCCTACCCAGGGTTGGTCCAAGGCCTTCAACCAGCGTTTCTCAGAGGAGCTCGACGCAGAGGACGGGATCATCAAGATCACCGCTGAAGATATCGAGGAATGGCTCTGCGAGCTGCGCGAGGTCGCCCAACACCACGGTCTCTAGCCTCATTGCTGCTTTGCGTGAGCAAAACAGGCGTCTCGATCACCCCTCCGCAGACGCTCGCTGGGGACGACCCCTGAGTGCCGGCGGCAGCGCCGATCGGGCGCTCGCTCTTGGCCGGAGCGTGAGTGCGACCCGCCCGCCGGCGCGCCGAGAGCCCCAAGCCACAGCGTAAAAGCTGTTGAGCGTCACGCTCGCACGCGGAAGGGAGGAGCACCTGGCTTGCCCCGTGCCGTCGAAGTCTGCCGGCTCACGCAGGCGCCCGCACAATGTGGGCCACACCCGACGCTCTGTAGCCTAGAGCATAGGCGTCCAGTCGTCCGAAGCCCAACTGCTACAAGCGAGCCTCTGAATCATGCCAACGGCCATTTTGGCTCCCATGCCTGGGTGGTGCATGAGCCGTTCTCGGAGGCGGAGGTAGCTCGCGTCCTTGATCTGACCACGGTACCGCTCCCAGGCACGGTCGGCCGCATCACACGCGCGCCACCTCTTTCCATTCCAACTCGAGCCGCTGCGCGGTACGTCGAGCTAATCCGCAGTCGCGCTCACGAGTGGACGCACTACCGCCAGCATATTTCGACCCCGTTGGGCCTGTTCCATCATCGCCTCTCCGTCGTCCACGGCGAGGCCGTCGGTCGCTACTACGAATGTCCCGATGCGACCAAGCACCAGCCGTTTATAGCGTTGTACTGCGGAGTTTGTGAAGGTCGGCCTGAAACCGACGCCGACCGGTGGGTCGTGCAATGGGTGGTTGCCGACTTCCTCAGCCGAGCGCTGTGGTCCCTTAATCCGTCGATGGAGCAAGTCATCAGGATGTGGAAGATCATCCTCGACTACGCCTCCGGATTCTTGGAGTTCAGCGATCACGCCGCCCCTCGTCAACTCATAACCAGCCGAAATCTCGCTGACCCAGCCGTGCCCATCAGTGTGCCTCAAGTGTCTCAGTTGGTCGAGGCATACGCGAAGTACTGCGAGGTCGTGGAGGTGAAAAAGGTCTTCCCCAAAGCCGACGTCGCGGCCTTGATTGCGCCTTCTGTCCGGGGCGATAGCGCGCTCGTATTCGAGCGGCTGTTTGCGCAGCTTAGGCTTCCATTTGGTCACCACTTGGCGGGAGCACTCCTTGAGGTCGCGTTGGAGCAGTTTGTAGATCCGTTCTTGGCAGGACCTGGCGAACCCCTCGTATGGGAGGAGATCTATCCTGGGTTCGCCCTCAACCGTGCAGTTGACCGCCTTGAGCGCTTTGGCCGGTTTCCCAGCACGCCCACGGCTTGCTACGACTTGGCTTGTCAGGTAATGCGGGACGCATCGCCTGAAGCCTATGGGCGACAGCGTGCCGCCGCGGCCGACGCCCTTGACGGAGTCGCAAAGCGACCACGCTCGGACGACGAGCAATTCCCAATGGCTTATTGGCAGATGCAAACGCTGTACGAGGCGCTTGCGCTTCGATTCGAGCGTCCAGGAGCATTCTTTGCGCCCGACAGCGCGCTAACTGGCGATCACTTCAACGCATGGAACCGCCTCACTGAACTATCGCAACCTCCCATGCTCGCTAAACTGGAGGGACTCATCTTTACGCGGTCAGAGTTCAACAACACCGACCTCTCTCAGTCGGCCATTCAGTTCGCGTTCTGGGCCTACGTATGCGACGATCTGGCTCGATCAGGGCGACTCGCGAAATCGCTCGACTTCATGCGCCACCTTGATGGTGAGCCATCGGAAGAGCTGCGGTACATCGTTGATCAGCTGCCGCCAGACTATAGGCGAGAACAGTCGGCCCACGAGGACCGTGACGCGTGAGCTCTCGAATCCTGCTCGATCTCGCCGATCTCTCGCTCGAGCAACACGGCGAGATTTGTGACACGGCTGCAAGCTTGGTCACCGACGTCCGGTTCGGCGAGCTCAACTCGGAGGATACACGGCCGCTCGACGCACAAGCCGTTGAGGCCGTTGCGACCTCTGTGTCAGCGTTCGTCTCGACTTTGGCGCTGGTGCTCCAAGCACGGGAGAGGAGTGCACGTAAGGCACGCGAAAAGGGTGAGGCTGACGCATTGGTGCGGAGCGTCGCGCCCCCATCGATGCCAGAGGATCAGGTGAACGCCTTGATGCGCTCCGTGACGCAGGCGGAGGGCAACACAGTGGTTGATGTTAAAGGGGACGGTGTGGTCTACCGCCTGCACATTGTGGTTTACCACTCAACCGTGATCGTTCGCGGTAAACAGCAGACGCGGTAGATCGTTTGCTCCGAGTTCGTCGCGTAGGTGCGGATGGCCCACCCGGCTGACCCAACCCGCCGTTACCGTCGCGGCTCGTTGCTGCGAGTGGATGGCCTCGACTTGCGTCGCCTTTGACGTGGAATAGGCAGGTGCGCTGGTGGTTGCGCGATCCGGGGATAGGCCTCGAGAAGCTCGTTAAAGAACAGCTCGCGGACCAACGTGGCGAAGACGACGTAGAAGATCGCCAGGTCTACTACGTTCCACCATCCGGACGTGAACAAGCGCGTCGAGACGGTGTGCCCGTCAGCCGGGAAGTAGCCGACCATGTACACGAGCTGCAGGGCGACGATGACGATCGGGAAGAGGTGTACCTGCCGAACAACCCCGCGAGGTCATCCCGGGGTAGATCGAGGTGCTGGGCCGACTTATACGCGCAGAAGTTCATTGCGATGAAGAGCGAGTGCATCACGAGCAGGACGCCGAGCCACTGGCCCGGGCGCAAGTCCGGTGCCGCCAGGAGCAAGGTCGCAGCGACGCTGACGCCAGCGGCCGCGATCAGACCATTCGCGCAGGCGCGTCCAACCCGCAGAAACCGACGCGCCGTCGCTACGCAGTAGGGGCACTCGGTTGCGGTGTGTGGCTGGCGTTGCATCGTCGACGAAGGATAGAAGCCGCCCCGGCAGGCGCCCGATTCGCGGGCGAGTCCCGACCAGGTCCGCAAACCCAGCGCCGGCGGAAAAGTCCGCTCATCGCTCTATCCTGGCTGCCTATGCAAGACCAGAGTGCGATCTTTCAACCCGGAGACGAGCTGCGTGTTGATCGTGGGCTGTATGGGCACCACGGCATGTATGTCGGCAATGACTGGGTTGTGCAGTTTGGCGGCAGGATCAAGGACAAGCCACACGCGTCGATCCATTGCGTCCCCCTTGCCGAGTTCGCCAAAGCTGGTCAGCCGAAGGTCGTTAAGCACGAGGAGCTAGATCGAGCGGAGGCCGTCCGGAGGACGCTTTGGCTCCTGGAGAATCCTCCGCCGATGCAATACCACGTGTTTGGCTATAACTGTGAGCATGTGGCACGCTGGTGCGCCACGGGGCGAATCGAGTGCAATCAGGCCCGTAGCGCGTTCACTCTCAACATGTTGTTCGGCGGCGGCCTGCTCCTCCTTGAGCATCCAGTCGGTTGGATGCTCGGTCTGCTTCAATTGATCGCCGGGCTGTTCCTTGCCTGGCTGTCGCGCGCTCCGACCCGACGTTTCGAGCGGCATATACGGGGCAACTTTCCCGGCTAGCAGCGAAGCTCATTGGGCTACGCTGACTTCAGTCGCTGCCACCGCCTCGCCGGTCGCGGACAAGCCAGCCCACTAGATGATTGATTCCACGGCGGGTGTCGTGGTTTTGGGGGGTTTCTGAGTAGCAGGGTCGAAGTCGGCGGTGCTCAAGAACATCGCTGACCAAAAGGGGGGCCTCGATGGACGCCGACCTCGACCTGCTACTCACCGCTGTTTATGTCACAGCCGACGATCTCCTGCCCGATCGACCGAAGAACGCCAGACGAAGCGTCACAGACGCGGAGGTCGTCACGCTGTGCGTCGCCCAGGCGATCATGGGCATACCGTCGGACCGGCGGTTCCTCGCGGTCGCCTCCAAGCACCTGCGTCACCTGTTCCCGAAGATCCCCGCCCAGGCCGGTTACTTCAAGCGCCGTCGGCGTCTGGCCGAGACGCTGGAGTGGCTGATCGGCGTCTTCGCAAGCCAGAGCCCGGGATTCCACAGCCGGACGCTGCTCGTGGACTCCACTCCCGTGGAGTGTGCCCGCAGCCGCGAGACGGTCAAGCGCTCGGCGCTCGGTGATGCCGCCGACTACGGTTACTGCAGTTCCCATTCCCGCTTCTTCTGGGGTTTTCGTCTGCACGCGCTCTTCGCACCCGACGGCACACCCAGGGCGCTTGCGCTGACTTCCCCCAAGCAGGATGAGCGCGAGGTCGCGCTGAAGCTGCTCGCTCGCGCTCCGCGCATCGGTGGAGAGACCGTGATCGGTGACAAGGGCTACGTCGGACGAGCGTTCGCGGCTGGCGTGGAAGAACTCGACGCCACGATCCTCAGACCAACACGCAAAGACGAGCCCGGCCAGGGTCCCCACCTCGCACCGATCCGCCAACGCATCGAGTCGATCTTCTGGACCTGCAAGGACCTACTGACACTGGAGCGCCACGGCGCGAGAACACTCCCCGGCGTCAGAGAGCGCATCGTGCAACGCCTGCTCACCCTCGCCGCTGCCATCACCCTCAACCACCAACTCGGCCGACCAAGCCGCGCCCTCGTCAACTACTGCGCCTAAAAACGTGGAATCAATCATCTAGGAAAGCCATGAGAACGAGGGCGGCCATTGAGCCCAATACAACCGCCATGGCGCTGAAGGCAGCGAGAACCAAACTTAGATCTGTGCGGTTCATGAAAAAAGCGTTGCATGTCTTCAGGAAGGAAGGAGGGCGTGCCCTGTTGATAAGTGGCAGATAGCTGTTGATTCAGAGGGTTATTCACAGGGTTATCTGTGGGCAGGGAAGCAAAAAGGGCGGGTTTCTTGCGCAAATTGCGAGTTCTTGCGGTGTACCGCAAAAACTTTGGACGGCCGACCACAATTGGATCAGACGATTCGTGGAGTTGGACGTTCTAAAGGGTTTCGCCGAGAATACGCGGCTATCGGTGCCCGGCGCTACTTGCACTTGGTGGCCACAGATTGCGCTTTGGGTCGTCCAGGCTGTCGGAAGGCACATAAAGGGTCCGGGTCGCGGTGCGGTCTTTAAACTGACTCGAGAAGTCAACCGGGCCGCCCTTGGTGGGATCGCCGCCACGCCCGATCCACACGCGTGGGGGTCGGTAACGAAATTCGTAAGCGTTCAGTCTCTGCGTTCAGGCGAGGGGTGGGAGCGGTTCGCCGCGGGCCTGGGCGGCGAGCAGCTCGGCCATGTATGCGAATAGCGAGCGACGTTGTAGCCGGCAGGTGATTGAGGCCGAGAGGAGCCGCTCGATGCGTCGTTCGCCGGCCTCGGGTTGGCTGCCGAGGGAGAGCTTGCGGTAGATGACGGCGCCGCGTAGCGCGCGCTCGGCGTGGTTGTTGGTCGGCTCCACGCCGTCGTGGGCGGCGAAGGTCCATAGCGCGGGCCAGGCCTTCAGGAGGTTGCGCGCCATGCCGCGACAGTGGCGGTTGCGCGCTCGTTTCGTCGCGTAGCCGCGGATGATCGGCTTGTAGGTGTGTTGCAGCTGGCGGATCGTGCGCTTCAGCTCGGGCCGGTCGTGGGTGTGTTGGTAGACCTCCCACGCCCAGAACACGCGCTCGCATAGCTGCAGGCCGTACTCGCCGAATTCCTTCTCGGCCGCCAAGCCTTCGGCGTGAGCTTGGAAGTCGCGCTTGAGGTGGGAGCAGCAGAGCTGTCGGCGTGTGAGCGGCAGATGTGCGTAGGCCCACCAGCGGTCGGAGGTCACGATCCCCTGGTGGCCTTCGAGCAGCCGTTTGGCGTGGTCCTCATGCCGGTCTGGGGCGAGGTGAAAGAACGCGTGACGGCCGGTGAACATGCCCCACAGCGCACGCCGCTGCCCGGCGGTGCGCCAGCCGGTCTCGTCCATGTTCAAGCATTCGCTGGCGCGCACGCGCTCCCCGAGCTGCTGGTAGGGCTCCGCCAGGGCATGGCCGGCGCGCTGGAGGATCGCCTCGACGGTGCCTGCGCATAGGCGCACACCGAACAGCTCTTCGCCGAGCTCCACGACATCACGGCGGCTGACGCGGTTGCGCACCGAGAGCACCGCCACGGCCGCTTCAAAGCGCGGGCCGAACGCGCTGTTTGCCACATCGGCGGGCAGCAGCGCCCGTGTCCGCTCGCCGCAGCCGGGGCAGCACACCCGTGGACAGCGATGCTCGATCACCCTCGCTGAGATGACCGGCAGCTCTTCGATCTGATGGCGCACCGGCTCACCCATGCCGAGCAGCTCCGGTGCAGCGAAGACGTAGCCGCAGTCGCAGCGCTCAGGCCAGTGCTCGACGACTTCGTCTACTGCACACAGAGGCAGCAGCTCGCGACCGTGGCCATCATGCCCCGGCTGGGCACCCCGCGAACGCCCCGAGCGATCCATTCCTCGTTCTGGGCGTGACACACCCGGCGGATCTGAGCTCGGCGGCACCGAAGAATTACGCGAGTTCCTGGCGAGCTCGCGCTCCAGCTTCTCCACTCGCGCTTCCAACTGCTGAATGCGGCGATCCATCGCCAGCAGCACCTCGACTACAGCCTCACGCCCCGCGTCATAGATCGCCTCCGCCTCCGCACGCTCCACACCCCAAGATTCGACGAAGCAGAGTTATGTCCCCCTACCAACTAAACGCTTACCGAAATTCCGCCATCAGCTTGGGTTTTTCTTCGCTAGCGCCCGCACTCGTGTCACCGCGAACTGTGAGGGGCCGTAGATTGCCGCTTGCGCCCACGCATACGTGAGGAGGTTCGCCTCGTTGACGTCCTCTTCGTCGACCTCGGGGCTGAGCCATTCCTGGGGGTTATCCTGGACTAGCAGGAGAGCCAACCGTGGGTCAAGGGCGATCAGTGTGATGGATTGCGGCGAGGACATGAAGCCCACACCCGCTTCCGGTGACTCCGGGGCAGGGTCGTAGTGCGCTACGGGATGATCCGAGGTTACGAAGCCGACCTTGCTGTCTGCCGGTAGCCGGAGGCAGATGATCCCGATCTCGTCGAAGAGCTTTCGGGCTGTGTCCTCGACCGAGATCAGCATCAGCGCGATCTCGCGGTCTGGAGTCGATTCCATAACGATGTCTCCAGCCTGCAGGTCAACGAGCATCTTCAGTCGCATGGCCTCGGTTTCCTCGGGGCTCTTGCCATCCTTCGCCATGGTGCGGTGGTAGCGCTCGCGGTCTGAGAGCATCGCCTCGAGGAGCATCTCATTGGCGCGCCGGTCGTTCTCGTTCAGCGCTTCGCGTGCTTGCGGTGTGCGGTTCTTGAGCGTGACGATGTAGAAGAGCAGTGCCTGTACGTCGTGTCCGGTGATTTTGTAGGTTGCGCTTTTGAAGATCCGCTCGATTACGGGGGCGGCATCACTCTCGAACCGGCCGAGAACATCGTCCGTATGATTGGCGGTTGTGCCGTCCTCCAGGGTCACCGTGTAGTAGTGGTCGATAACGGCTTCCTCGGCCGGGTCGACCTGCTCGGGCTTGCCTGATTTCTTATCCAGCCGCCAAACCCACGTCTTCTTGTTGCGTGCTTCGATTCCAAATCGCCGTTGATGGAATTGGGGAAGGTAGTGCTGTTGTTTCCCGGACATCGCCGATCTCCGGATAGTGAGTCAATTGACTAGGGCTGCGTTCATCATTGTGCAGAGTCGCTGCCAGCGCTCCTTGACCTCTGGATGTCGCTGCGCATCTGCGGTGCGTGTATCGCTGAGCCAGCGCACCAGGCTAAGTTCTCGGTGATCGCTGAGAGCCTTCGCTGTGATGATGTCGTTGATCTCCTCGCCTGCGCTGACGAGGCCGGCGAGGATCTCGACGTCTTCGACATCAAGCAAGGTAAGTCGTTGGCTCTTGGAGTCCGCGAACGTTCCGGCTGGCGTTTTCTCGTCTAGCCACTTCCATAGCGGCTCGCTCTCGGTGATATCACCTGCGGTGACGAGAATCGGCCAGAGCCGCCGTACACGAGTCGGGTTTACATCGGGTATGCGCGCATGCCCTGAGAGTATGTCGCGTGCGACGCGGTCCAGTTGTTCGATCTTGTCGAGGAACGTGCGTTTGAGATGGGTCTCGAGCTCTTCTTGGTCTGCTTCGGCTCGTACGCCAAGTGGGAGACGCCTTGAGATGACCTCGAACAAAAGAAGGTCGTCACCGTAGTCGACCGTCACGTCGGACGTCATCTCTTCGCTAGCGCCATAGCGTTGCTCACCGTGGACCCGGCCCTGGCCGGGTCCACGGTCGGGCAGTGCAACCTGGAAGAGCTCCAAGACATAGGTCTCGAAGAGGTACCCGACGTAGGTCGTGAAGTCGTCGCGCTCGTTCTTGTCAATCGCGATATCAAGCAGACGGTAATACCAGCCATCTGTCAGCCATGAGTAGAGCCCGCGCGGGCTCGTGAGCATAAGTTGGCCGTCGTTGAGGCGAACGAACGGGTGCTGCTGGAAGGGTGTGGCCTCCCAGGCGAGGCGGAGTGGATTGTTCTTGCTGCGAGAGAAGCCCTTGAGGAAGAAATCGCGTGGCGCGCTCAATGCGTCTTCGACCGGTGCTGCCTTGGGCGCAAGCGCCGTCGTGCTCAAGTATGCGCTCATTGGTGGTAGCACGCCAGGTGTCCGCTTCATGTCGCGTCGTTCGCCCATGACGGCGGTCGCCTGCGCCAGGAATCCAGCGGCGAAGAGTTCCTCGGCAGACAAACCGAAGCGCTCTGCGGTCCAGGCGTCGAAGTCGTGTGCACAGTGGTGCTGCTGGGCCTCCTGAGTTCGTGGGAGCTCGATGAAGAGCCGGTGTGCGCGAACGAGCGCATAGAGCGGCTGACTGCCGGCGTTGAATGACCCGTTCTGCGTCAGAAAGCCGATCCAGTCTTGGAGCCCGCGTTCCTCCGACTGCAGACGTACTGCGCCGTCACCGACGACGCTCGTTATCCCGAGGAATGCGGCCTCAAGTGCCGCGTCATGCTCAGTGCCCCATTCCGCGTCCTCGTCGCTGGCCTCCTCGAGCACGAGACGCTGCAGCACATGTAGCTGCTGCTCGCCGAGCACGTACAACCGCTCGCCCAAATCATCTCGCGGCCCTCCGAGAAAACGATCGTACGCAGTGAGATGCTCCGACCGGTGCACGAACTCCTTGAGAAGCTGGCGCTGTTGCGTGACGTCGCCACGGATAGGCCAGAGCCTGGCCGCGACGCTGGCGACGCGCTCTACTGTCGCTGAGAAGGGGAGGCTTCGCAGGCGAGCACGAACGTCGTCCACCGTAGAGACGGGCATACCAAACTCCGCCTCGTCTGCGACCACATAAATCTGCTCGAGAATCGTTGGAACGCGCGCGGCGTGATTGAGCAGAACACCTTGCGAATTCGCGATGCGCTGGATCTCACGTTGGCTCGTGGGAGGGCTCTGCGGGCCTCCCACTGGCAGGATGAGACCCGTCGGCGTTCGAACGAGCTTTGTCGGTATGAACAGGTTGTGCTGCTTCTTGTGTGACACGACTTGTAACCACCTTCACGGATCAGCCGACCCAGGCAAGCAGGCTCCTGCGCCCAGGCTAGCGAAAGAAGCAACACATCCAAGCCGGCGAATCTGAAGCTCGACATGGGCGCCAGCACTACCCACCGCTACATATCGACGCTCTTGGAGGTTGGGCTGTTGGAGCGCGACCCGGTTTCGCGTGAATACCGGCTCGTGCGAGGACGATAGCCGGGGCGGGTTCCTCAAGCGGCCCTGAGCCAGGTCGTTCTCGCCCTCTACACAAATGCGGACTACGGTTTTACTGGTCCTGCCCACACGACCGTACGGTCGGATTCTGTCAACGCCACGATGTCGCCGGCGTAATCGGTGCGAAGATGCATCCCCATCGAGTCGTACTCGGGACAAACATTGTTTTTGAGTTCACCCCCGACGCTGCTGATCACATACCGGCTGCGAAGAGTTGCGAGTGCCGAGTCGAAGTGGGTTCCGTGGTGGGCGGACGAAACGACCTCCGGTGTGAATCCGACGAGGTGTGGGGCGATTTCGTCGTGGAGCGATCGGTCGATGTCGCCGAGGAAGACGTAGCGGCGATTACGCTGGCTCGCAAGCACGAGCGAAAGGAGATTGGCGCCATTGCTGACAGCCTGTTTGAGTTCTCCTAACTGCTTCGCGTACGGCGAATCATCGCTGTCTTGGACCGACGGTTTGTCTGTCGGATCGTGCTCTTCTTGCTCTGGCGGCGTATGGTCCTCCTCGTATGGCGTCTCGGATGATCCGTACACGGCCTCTTCGACGTCGAAGGTCTCCGGTTCGCGCAGGCGGTCCACTGCGTCCTTCAGAGCGGTGTCGTCGTGGCTTGCGGCCTCGTCTGCAAGCGCGTCGTAGCTGTCGACGATGGAGCGAAGACTCGCTCTGGCCTCTAGCGGCAGCCGTTCGGGGGGCCAGAGGACATCGAAAAGTTCCCCGGCTAGCTTGACGGTGTGCCCTTGGCGGAGTGGCTTGCGACGCGCTCTAGTTCCCCCGCACCGCTTGATGGCGCGAATAACGGTGAAGTCGGGCACGCCCGACGTAAGGCGCTCGATGCTCTTGAGCGCGACGAGTCGTAGCGCTAACTCGGCGGCCACGGGATCGCTAGGGAGGCGAGGGTGATAGAAGTCTGCATCGGCTTTCAGGAGCGGCTGCAGTGCTGAATTTGATTTCTTTTCAAGGGCCAGCAGTCCATTGTAATGGTCGCGGTGAGGGTGGGAGAGAACGAACGCATCAAAGGGGAGAGGGTCCTTGCCTGGCGAACGAAGGCTGTACCACCATGGCCAACAGTGCGGTTTGGTCACCCTGGATAGGGCGTGCAGCGCCTTGCTTGCGCTTCCGCCGCCGAAGTCAATCAGCGCCGTCTTGTCACGGCCGGCCAGGACACCCGTGTAGCCGGCTCCGACATCGGCTGTCACGATCGTCAGCGCCACTGCCACATCAATGTATAGGACAGAGCGTCGGGAAGTGCGCTTTCATAGGCTCATGCATCTTCAGCCTCGTGAACCGAGTCGAGATCCCTACCCGCGTGCTGCGAGCTTATGGAGATGGACCGGGGCGGTGTTGTTCTGCTGGCCGATCCTCGCCGACATCGCGTGTCTGCGCGGTACTGGGGAGCTGCGGGAAGTGGGGCCCTTATCGGATCTGTTCATGGCGATCGCGGTCGTGGTGGTGGTCGCTTGGAAGCGGGATGATTCGGCGAGATCGCGATGGATGGGCGTCGCTGCTGCGTTGAGCGCTGTCGCGGGCGCAGTCGCTCTGGTAGCCCACCTGCACATCGCGTGGCAAGGTCGGGTGCTCGGCTACGCGTTCCTGCTGTTCGTGGCCGCGCACTTTGGGCCAAAGATCCGCGACATGAGCGATAGTGCCCCGGAGCCGCTGGTTGCTCGAATGAAGTGGTACATGGGCGTGCTCGGCCGGGGGGCGCTGACGATCCTGATCGTCACGTCGGCTTGGTCCCTGGCCATGCCGACTGGGCTCGGTGGCGACCCGGCCCATCCTCCCGCTCGAGGGTTGGTCTTCTTGGCGGTCTGGCCGGGCGCGGTGCTGGGTCTGGTGATAATCGGTTGGCCGGCCGCCAAGCGTCTGCTGAAAGGTGGACTCTCCCCGATCGCTGCCGACGGGGAACGTAGGCTCCTGCTCAGTCGTGTCGTTGGGACTTTGGGGCTGGGTCTGCTGTTCATCGCTGCCGGTGTCCACGGCGCCGTCATCGGCCCCAGCCAATCGCATCCGGCGTCGGCTGAGCTCGCTACTGGGATTCTGATCTGGTTGGGGTTCTGGATCGAGCGGCGTGTGGTCCGAGAAGTGCTTGGGCTATTCTCCGACAGGTTCGGAGATCACGAGCGACCCGCGTAGCGACGCGGGGATCTGTTCAGCGAACGCAACCACCTCTGCTGCTCCGAGTCCGGACTGGTGGCGCCAGATCGCCGGCTCTTGGATCGGCCAGAGGCGAGCGATGTGTGTTCCCGGCGGAAACGTCCGCTCGAGGGTTGTGGTCCCGAGCGCTGCTATCGCCGAGAACACCTGGAAGACGAAGGGGCCGACAACGAAGGTGCTTACCGCGAGATCTCGCCAGCCGCGACGCGGATTCTGGCGGTCGTCGAGGTCAATGCCGAGCCCGGCAAACGCCGGTATTTGATCGTCTGTACCGGTATAGCTTGCGATCCATACTCGTGTGCCGTCAGGGAGCTGGCGGTCGCGTCCAAAGCTCACGCGGTCTTCATGGCCCAGGTGGCGAGCAAGGACCGCTCGTCTGGGTTGAGCGGGCGGCCGTCGAGCGCGCTGACGTCGAGCAACAACGACACCGCCGTCTCCAGGTCGGACATCCAGCCGCTGTTACAGGGTTCGCAGACGACGCACGCTTGGCGGTCATAGGCACGAGCGCGCCACTGGCGCGTGTCGCCGGGCTGCTGCGGCTCGCCTTCGCGGTCGCTGCGCTGGAGGATGTCGCGTTGCTCTTTGTCGGCAAACCGACCCGCCCAGCGGCCGACAAGATGCTCTTTTCTGAGCGGCGTTCCTCCACAGAAGATGCAGGTACGAGTTGATCGTACGGGCTGGGTAGCCGTTTCCTTCGACATCTGTCGCAGCCTAGCGCCGTGCTGCGGCCCAGGCGGACGACGGGCCTGGCTGAGACTCGCCGGACGAGCCCGTCTCGGCCGCCTGTTCCGTCAAAAATCTCGCTGAGAGCGACGACATGGCTTGAGATTCGCTTGCTCAACCGCCACGCTGTTTGTTGTGGCGGAGGAGCTTGAGACGAGGGTCACCTGGGCCGAGGGCAAGATCGCACTTGACCTGCACATCGGCTCTCCGGTGCGAGTCGTGGTCGCGGGGATGTTTGGCACGCTGCACAGCGAGGGTGTCTTGCGTCCTGCCGCTGAGCCCGGCCCGAGCGATGACCACGCCTTCTACGAACTCGAGAGCAAGGAGTACGACCCCTTCTGTTTCACCCTCACGCGCAATCAGGTTGCCGTTTGTACGGTCACCGACTCGGCGCTGATGATCGAATATGAGCAGGCGATGATTCGTATCGTATGGGCCGACCTATCAGACGATTAGCGGAGAGCAGCACGCCCTGGACTATGAGGACGCTTGACGCGGCGATTGCGACCCTGCGGCTTCGACATGCCGTCCCGATTCTGTTGGCGACCGCGGGCGTCATCAGCGTTTACCTTGTGTCGGTGGCTAATGGCACAACGTGGAAGGCGGTGTGGATCGGTGTCGCCAGCACCATGTTCGCTTCCGGTTTTGTGGACGCCAGCGTCCAGATTGAGGCAGTGAGACGGGAACGAGCCGTGTTGCGCATAGCTGGGGAGCGAGTGGCACGCATCAATCAAAACAGCTTGCTGCTCATTAGCTCAGCATTTGACCTTCAGGTAGACGTGTCACGAATGCACGCGACGCTCGCAGAGCTGACAGATCACAAGATCGACCTCAGCGCAATTGCACCGCGCGTGTTTCCGGAACAAACCAAGTTGCAGGGCGTAATGGTGCATCTCGCTGAGATCGACCAGAGTCTTGAGTTCGCCGTTACGCTGGGCAGCCTCACCTATGCCGCCGCGCGCCTGGAGCGGCTCGACGATGCGATTCGATCGAACGTCTTCTTGATCGCGCTACGGCATGCGTCCATCAACCCCCGCATGAGTGGTCCTGTCCTGGTCGACTCGGCCAGGGATCTATTCGAGACTATGAGAGAGCAGCATCGATGGTTTGGCAGACGCGGGGCTCTACATGGAGATCTGGACGCTACTAGCACTCCTTTTGTAGCCAGTAGGGTGCTGCTGTCCCCGGGCGTTGTGCGGGACCAGCGTTAGTTCCCTTCCGGGCACCGACGAGTGGTCACCGGCCCGTTGTGTCGTGTAAAGGCGGGTCCGCATACGAATCGGGACATCTTCTATCCAGCCCCGTCGTGGGGCTCCCCAGAGGCGCCGAGCCTTCCGGTCTTCAAACTGGGGCGCGAAGTACTCGATGACGTTACCGACCCAGTTGCCAAGGCTTACGAGCGTGTCCAGCGCGGGGAGTCCGTTGCGGAAGGTTATGCGCACAGCGACCTGAAAATCCATTTCCACCTCTGGATTCGGCCCAGTTGGGCGGACCGGCATCCAGAAGACTTGTGTGCCCTCCGTCAGCGGGCGTCCAAAAATCGACTTCTCCAGATGCAGGCTGCCAGTGGGTACACAGTCGCGAATGTCGATGATCTCCCCATGAACATGGAATGGAGCCGACGCCACAGGCTGAAGGGTACGGTGCTTGTCGTGGTTCCAGAACTCCTCAAGGTCCGCGAGCGCACTCCGCTGGCGGCGGTCGACTGCACGTGGACTGGCAGGGGCGTCCTTGCGTCGGTAGCAAGGCTGCGCCCGGTAGATCATTGCTCTGTGGGTCTTGTTGATGCCATACAGCTTGGCTTGGGTCCGCTTACCGTGCCACTCGTTCCGTGTAAGCGTTCAGTCTCTGCGTTCAGGCGAGGGGTGGGAGCGGTTCGCCGCGGGCCTGGGCGGCGAGCAGCTCGGCCATGTATGCGAATAGCGAGCGACGTTGTAGCCGGCAGGTGATTGAGGCCGAGAGGAGCCGCTCGATGCGTCGTTGGCCGGCCTCGGGTTGGCTGCCGAGGGAGAGCTTGCGGTAGATGACGGCGCCGCGTAGCGCGCGCTCGGCGTGGTTGTTGGTCGGCTCCACGCCGTCGTGGGCGGCGAAGGTCCATAGCGCGGGCCAGGCCTTCAGGAGGTTGCGCGCCATGCCGCGACAGTGGCGGTTGCGCGCTCGTTTCGTCGCGTAGCCGCGGATGATCGGCTTGTAGGTGTGTTGCAGGCTGGCGGATCGTGCGCTTCAGCTCGGGCCGGTCGTGGGTGTGTTGGTAGACCTCCCACGCCCAGAACACGCGCTCGCATAGCTGCAGGCCGTGCTCGCCGAATTCCTTCTCGGCCGCCAAGCCTTCGGCGTGAGCTTGGAAGTCGCGCTTGAGGTGGGAGCAGCAGAGCTGTCGGCGTGTGAGCGGCAGATGTGCGTAGGCCCACCAGCGGTCGGAGGTCACGATCCCCTGGTGGCCTTCGAGCAGCCGTTTGGCGTGGTCCTCATGCCGGTCTGGGGCGAGGTGAAAGAACGCGTGACGGCCGGTGAACATGCCCCACAGCGCACGCCGCTGCCCGGCGGTGCGCCAGCCGGTCTCGTCCATGTTCAAGCATTCGCTGGCGCGCACGCGCTCCCCGAGCTGCTGGTAGGGCTCCGCCAGGGCATGGCCGGCGCGCTGGAGGATCGCCTCGACGGTGCCTGCGCATAGGCGCACACCGAACAGCTCTTCGCCGAGCTCCACGACATCACGGCGGCTGACGCGGTTGCGCACCCAGAGCACCGCCACGGCCGCTTCAAAGCGCGGGCCGAACGCGCTGTTTGCCACATCGGCGGGCAGCAGCGCCCGTGTCCGCTCGCCGCAGCCGGGGCAGCACACCCGTGGACAGCGATGCTCGATCACCCTCGCTGAGATGACCGGCAGCTCTTCGATCTGATGGCGCACCGGCTCACCCATGCCGAGCAGCTCCGGTGCAGCGAAGACGTAGCCGCAGTCGCAGCGCTCAGGCCAGTGCTCGACGACTTCGTCTACTGCACACAGAGGCAGCAGCTCGCGACCGTGGCCATCATGCCCCGGCTGGGCACCCCGCGAACGCCCCGAGCGATCCATTCCTCGTTCTGGGCGTGACACACCCGGCGGATCTGAGCTCGGCGGCACCGAAGAATTACGCGAGTTCCTGGCGAGCTCGCGCTCCAGCTTCTCCACTCGCGCTTCCAACTGCTGAATGCGGCGATCCATCGCCAGCAGCACCTCGACTACAGCCTCACGCCCCGCGTCATAGATCGCCTCCGCCTCCGCACGCTCCACACCCCAAGATTCGACGAAGCAGAGTTATGTCCCCCTACCAACTGAACGCTTACCGTTCCGTGTGTGGCAGCAGGGGAAAGCGATCTGTCTGTTGGGGATCACGCCGCCGGTGTCGCGGAACGACAGCTCGAACGCGAGATGATCTAGCGTGGAGCGCAGGTCGTGGATGTAATCGCCGATCACGGCCGCTAGGGTCAGGTCGGGCTCATCGACCGAGCCGATAACCCACCGGACTCTGCGGTTCGTCTGCGGATCGAGCTGGCTGACACGGGGTATGGGTTCGTTATGGCTATCCAGAAAGTTCGCGATCTCGTCATCGAGAACTTTGAGGTTCTGCTGAGCACGCACGAGCTTTGCCTCACATCCAGCTAAAGGGTGATCGCCAGGGAACGCGTGTCCACGCGGAAACTGTTTCTTCTCCTGCTCCATTAGAGCGAGCCTACCGCCCCTCCGTGAGGACCGAGACCGTGTTCGAGGGTTCTTGCAGGTAGATAGGAGCGATCGTCGTTCGGTGAGCAGCCGGTGTCCTGTTGGCCAGCTACAGCAATTCCTCGACGTCAACCGAGGCAGGTACGAAGATGTGCGGGAACTGGATTGAGGAGATGATCCAGTCGGGCCGGGACCGTAACCTTCGTTCTTGGCTGTGCTTTGCGACCGGCGCTGATGCCAGCGACGACGGCAGAGCCCATAGTCGATGCCGTCACCGATAGGAATGGTGAGTCCATTGTGCGGAAGAAGCGGGCGAGAGAGACGCTTGGCCGATTGAGGTGGATGCCTTTCTGCTTATCGGTAAGCGCGGTGACCCCGATGAGGCGAGCGTGTTCTGGGCGAGGTACGAGAACGCCCAAGGCAAGACGTGGGAGACCCGGAACCCCGGCAACCGGTCAAAGCGTCTCGGCATCAAGCGTGTCAGGGCTCGCCAGCTACACACGAGTGGTGGGAGCAGCGCCGACGGATGAAGGCGGCGCGCCAAGGCGTCGAGGTAGAGCAGGCTGCGGTGGCAGAACTGCTTTCGCAACTGCCTCCCGAGCAACCTACAGAGTGACCATAGGCTCAGGATTGAACTCGAAATCCGAGTCGTGGAAGTCGTCGCTGCGCAACATGATCTGCCTCTTCAGTGCCATCGACTTCAGCCGGCTGTCGGCGGGAAAGTTGCCCGCACGTCGCTCGGTCACGCGGATGAGCGCCACCATTGGTATCTCGTACGCGTAAAGACGCTCTGAGCCAGCCAAGTTGATGTCCACCTCGGCGGCTCCGACTCCATCTGCCACCACCATCCGACAACGCCACCCATCCAGATCAGGCGGTGTCACGCAGCGATCAAAGTATGCACCGATGCCTGTAGGACTCAGGGCGGCGCGCTTTGTGGCCAATTTAGCGAGATGCCGATCCATATCCAGATAGTAGGTGTCTGGGCGGCGGAAACCTCCGAGCAGAACGCCCTTCAAGCGCGACTTGATACAACCGGGTGGCTGTGTAGCTTAGACGTCCAGTTGGTCAAACACGGGACCTTCGGCGATGGCGTGCTCGATGATCTCGCGGGTGGCAGGCATCTTTTCGCGGTCGTTGAGCCAGACGAGTGTCGTGTCGTTGGTGGCGGCAGTCAGGTCGCGGACGGTCTGGCCATCGATGATGTAGTCGATGCCAAGAAGCCACCCCTCCAGTCTGGCAGCCGCGAGCGCTCGCATCACCGACGAGGCGACCCCCCGGCCCCCCGCGCGGCCGACTCAGACGATAGAGACCGGGACGAACCCCGGGTGGTTCTGCCGCACGATCATCGTCGCCTGGATTGCGCAGTCCGACCCGGACCCGCTCCAAGGCTCCCTTCGCCCGAGACTCGATGCGCGGAGCATCTGATAAACAGCGCGGAAGAGGTTCTGCGCCGACCCACGCGTCGCACGCGGGTAGCGGGCCAGCTCATGGCCGACCGTGCTATTGATCGTGGCAAGCATCGCCATAGCGTAGCGCTGGCCAAGAACGAGTCGCGGCAAGAAGACAACGGGCTGGAGTTCGCACGCTCACGCGGTCAGACCGGGGACGGTATGTCGAGTGCGGCGCCCTGAGCGCCTGTATGCAACGTGCCAGCGAACATTGTTTCATCGATAATGGTCCTATGAAGCGCTCTGCGCTCGGCCCGGCGGTCTCTCCGGGCTCACGCGATCCGCTGTCGTTCTTGCCCGGTGTGAGCGAGAAGCTCGGGCACTACGTCTACGCACTCCGCGATCCCCTGGAAGACGGACGTATCTTTTACATCGGCAAGGGAATAGGGGACCGAGCGTACGCCCATGCGAGGCACGCAAAGCGCGTCGATCCATCCAAGACGAGCGCCCAGCTGAAGCTCACACGCATCCGTGAGATTCAGGGTGCCGGACTCGATGTGGGGGTCGAGCTCATCAGGCACAACCTGAGGGACGAGGCCGACGCGTTCGAGGTGGAGGCCGCGGTGATCGACGTGCTCAAGGTCGCCGGTATCGAGCTCGCCAACCTCGTCGCCGGCCAGGGCACGGAACGTGGCTGGCGACCGCTTGAGGAGATCGTGGCGGAGTACGCTGCCGAGTCGGTCGAGATCGAGCCGGAGCATCGTGTGCTTCTGATTCGCCTGAACCGTGCGCAGTGGCTCGCGCCCGGTGATCTATACGAGAAGACACGGGCATCGTGGAAGGTCGCACCCGAGCGTCACAAGCCGGCGTGGGCGTTCGCCGTATACGGCGGGATCGTGCGTGCCGTCTACCGGATCGAGAGCTGGGAACGGCCGCCCGAGGAGAAGCGTGTCGGCAATGGGGTTGGACGATGGGACTTCAACGGCGAGCGCGACCTCGCCATGGAGGACCTCTATCTGTGGACTGATGTCAGCGGCTACCTGCCCCGTGGCGCTCAGAATCCCATCACCTATGTCCACTGCTGACCCGTCGCTTGAGGATCGCCAGGGCTCGTCAGGGGCAGCCGTGGCGGGTACCAAGAGGTGACCGATAGGGTGCCGATATGTAGCCGAAGGATGACCGTTGTGGTATCCCTATAAGCCAGACCCAGGCTGAAGGAAGGAAGCAATGGCGGTAGACCAACTCATCGAGGATGCGCACCGAGCCGCCACTGACTTGGAGCCCGGGCGGCTCGCGAGCGAGTTGCAGGAGCTGCTCGGTCAGAAGTTGGTCGCCTTCGCCGTCGGCGATCGTCACCCGAGGACAATCGGCCGCTACGCGCGTGGCGAGCGCCTGCCGGAGTCACGGACTCTGGGCCGGCTGGTTGACATCTACACCGTGGTGCGAATCCTGGGCGAGGGCATGCGCTCCTCGTCGATCAAGTCGTGGATGATGGGCAGCAACCCGCGTCTGAAGGGCAGGGCGCCGATCGAGGTGATTCATGACGGCCACGCCTATGAGGTGATGGGCGCCGCCACAGCGTTCGTGACGCGCCGCTAAAGCACACTCCGCCGGCCGCATGGGTACCCGCCGGACCCTGCCCTGTAAGGCTCGGGAACAAGCTCGAAAGCAAGCCGACGTCGGGAGTCGAACCCGAGACCTCCTGCTTACCATGCAGGTGCTCTACCAGCTGAGCTACGTCGGCGCGGCCCCGGATCCTAGCCGTTCCTGGGGTCCGACGTAGTACAATTTGACCCGCACAGACCACAAGTGCCCCGACGGTTTGTGGGGGCGTTTTTGGCGGACTTCTAGGGCAATCTGGGGCAACTTGCCCCCAAAGGCCGGTCATCCAGAGTCCTCCAGAGTCCCAAGAACCCAGACAGGACGCGACTCGATCCGACACAGGAGCCCCCTATGCCATCCATGGTAAGGAGGGGGTCTCGGGTTCGAGTCCCGACGTCGGCTTGGCGAGGATCTGGGATACGGTGCCTTTCGGCGGCTTTGCCCCAGCCCGGGACCTCGATGTCCGCTCGGTCGAGAGGAACGCCTCCCGCCATGTGTGCAACCCTGTGTGAGCGCTGATGTCAAGCGCGCGAGGTGCCAAGAGGAATGCGATGGCAGCCAGCCAGCAGATAGAGCCGGATCGTGAGGTGAGTCTCAGCGGGCCTCGCCTGCGTCCCGCGGGTGCCCGTCGTGGACGGCCGCGCGCGCCGGCTGGGGCGGTGCGCGACGTGATGCAGCTGAGCGTCGGATCCGCTACTGCGCGGTCGAGCGGGCAGGTGGGGTCGGCGCCGGTGGTGGTGCCACTGCGGGCAGGGCAGGAGCCGCATGCGCGGGAGTTGCTGGCGCGGCTGGCGGCGGATGCGGGCGTGCATTTGAACCACCGCGGCATTTGGGTGCTCCAGGTCATCGGTGTGCAGCCGGGGCTCAGCAACAAGGAGGTGGCCGAACGCGCTGGTGGCCTGGGCAAGGGCCACGTCTGTGTGCTCCTCGGGCGCTTGAAGCGGCTCGGGCTGATCGAGAACACGCAGGACGATCCGACGCCGTATGTGCCCAACGCGTGGCGGCTGACGAGCAGTGGCAGGAAGCTCGAACGAGCGGTGCGGCATGCGACGCCGGTCGTTGGGCAAAGCAACGGCGCGCGGGGCATGCGCGTCGGGGACTCGCGCGCGGATGGGCTGCCTGCGGCGGCGAACGGGGTGAGCGATCCACTGCGTGCGCGGATCGTCGCGGCGGCGGTTCGCGTCGCGTCAGCAGAGGGGGTGCGGGCTGTGAGCGTAGAGCGTCTTGTACGCCTCGCGCGGGTGTCTCGCGAGGGGTTCGATGAGTTGTTCGATGATTGTGATGCGGTGTTGCTGGCAGCGTTTGACGATGCGCTCGCGCAAGCCAGCGCTCGCGTAGAGGCCGCCGGCAGGCAGGAGGGCTGGCTCGAGCGGGCTCGGGCTGGCGTGCTCGCGTTGCTCGAGCTATTTGACGAGCAGCCGGCGCTGGCGGCGCTGTTGGTGGTGGGCTCGGCGGAAGCGGGGCCGCTGCTGCGGGCACGTCGCGATGAGGTACTCGCGGGGCTCGCGTGCCTGCTCGACGACGAACGTGCCCCGGCGCGTCGCTATCCACCGCCGCTGATGGCAGAGGCGGTGGTCAGCGGGGTGCTGGGCGTGCTGCATGGACAGCTCGCGAAATCCGATCATGGCCCGCTGGTGGAGCTCCGCAACCAGCTGATGAGCTTCATCGTGCTGCCGTTCCTCGGTGCCGGCGCTGCACGTAGGGAGCTCTCGCGTCCCGTGGCTACAGCTCATACGCTGGCGGGCCGCAAGGCGGCTCTCGAGCTGCTGCACGGTTTCTCCGGCAGGGCGATGCGCCACCCGCTGGCGCCGCGCGTGCTGAGCGTGATCGGCGCTGAGCCGGGCATGAGCAACATCGAGGTGGCCCGGCGGGCAGGCGTCGCCGACGAAGGTCACATGTCGAGGGTCCTCGCGCGCTTGTCGCGGCTCGGGCTGGTCGAGAAGGGGCCACAAGCGGCTGGTCAGCCGGGCCGGAACGTGTGGGGGCTCACCAGCAGCGGTGAGGAGCTCGAGCGAGCGCTGCGGTGCGAGGTCTCGCCCTCTAGGAGGGAGTTGTCTGCGCCCGTCGCGGTTTCCGAAACCGCGACGGCAATCCTTCGCGTCCAAGCGCGCGCTTGGCGAAGCTATATACGCCGCCGCGTGCTGGAGCGTTGGCGTGCGATCGAGCATCTGCTGCGACTGGCTGCACTTGCGTTCCCTCTCCTCCACTGCATTTGCCCCGGTGCCCTTCGTACGCTCCCCGCCGCAATCGCACGCTGGTCCCGATGGCTGAATAAACGTCGACAAGCACGCTATAGCATCTCCTTGCGATCCGTCAAGCCCGAAGCGTCAGCAACCCGCACTGGCGGGCGTCGGCCGGCGCAGGTGGGCGTGCGCAAACGCGCACGTAGTGTTTGTGAACCGCGCTGCTGGCGGTTCGTTGCGCCATCGCCGATGCGGTCGTGCGCATGCACGGCGGCGACGCAAGCGTGTCCCTCTCCATACCCACACGTAGATCATCCAGGACCGCGCGCTGCTTGGTAAGTCAAGCCATAGAAGGTTTGTGGCGCGACGAGGATGCATACGGCGTCGGTCCTCGGCGACGGGCCGTGACGGCGTCGACAGCGCCACCTGAGCTGCTCTGGCTCTGCCCACCGCCGGGCCATAGCCGGCGCCGCTGACGGATCGATTGCCCAGCCTTCAGCCGAGCCCAGGCGCTCTGTTTCCCCGGCGAATAGGCCGGTTCGCGGCGCTCCACGCACGCATGACGCGACATAGAGACCGCCCGCGACAGGCCTGAAGCGCAAACTGCGCGCGCCGGGCTCGCGACGACCGTGCCTGTCACTTAATTGTCAGCGCACGAGGCACGCGGGCGGCGGGCCTCGGACACCACGACGCCAGCGGGTCGACCGCCACGCCGATCAGCAGTGCGTGGGCGAGATGGTCACTGAACTGTCACCACGAGCTGAAATCCCGCATCAGCGCGCCGATCCGTCGGCCGTCGCGGATTCGGAAACCGCGTTGGACAGTCACGCTTTCGCCTGATGAGGGCGAGTCGCCTCGTGCGCTCGCCACTGAGCGCCGCCCACGATCGCACCTCTCCGTTCACACGCCAAAGCCGGACCGTATCGCGTGTGACGCCCGGTCCGTACCAACTTTCCGCACGCGCAGCGTGCCTTTGACGAGCGACCGCAACGAAGGAGCATTCATCCAATGACCATCTCTGCTCGCGCCGTGTGCTTGCCCTCTGGCGTGACTTTCCGCCGGCGTGCTGTCGCCGTCCTGTTGCCTGTGGCTCTCGGTGCGGTGGCGGTGGCCGCCGCGGTGCTGCCGCACGCGGCGTCCGCCTATGCCACGATCGAAGGCCCCCCGATCTTCTCATCGGCCCCCGGCCTCCCGGACGGGCGTGTCTACGAACAGGTCTCCCCGGCGGACAAGAACGGCAACCAGGCGGGCGCGGGAACGGTCACCGTTGGCGCCCCTCCGGGCACCAAACGCTATGCGGTCGCCGCTGTCAACGGGAACTCGGTGCTGTTTGAAGGCACCGGCCCGATGGGTGAAACAGACACGGCGGCGAGCCAGTACTTCGTGGCGACGAAGAACAACGGAGCCGTGGGCTGGAGCACGCGGGCAGTTCTTCCACGACCGCAGGGATCGGGCGCAGAAGTCGAAACAAGCGCTGCCGAGCCTATGTATTTTGATCCCTCCGCAGATCTCACTCATGCTCTGCTCGCGGCCGGTGGCGAGGAACTCGTCCCGCTGCCATTGACGCAGAACGGCGGTCGTTGCGGCAGGCAGCTCTATCTCACCGGCCCGGATCCATTCGCGGCGGCGACATGGCTCGCGCGGCCGAGCGCCGAACTCACGGATCCAATCGTGCTCTGTGACTCAATCGAAGGGGAAAATGGCGCGCCCGTCGGGGGAACGCCGAGTTTTAGCACCGTCTACTTCACCTACCCTGGCACGTTCCTGCCGGAAGACACGTCTCGCACTCCGCACGCGCAGCCAAAGTATGCACCAATCGACAGCGGCCACGAACACCCCGATGTCGAAGCATGGGGCTTCTATGAAGACCGCGAAGGCGCGTTGCACAATGCGGGTGTGCTGCCTGACGGCGGTCTGGACCCGTTTGGCGCAGTGCCTGCCGCTTCGGGCCGTGGCCGTGCGCTCTCCGGCAATGAGGTGTCGACGCAGCAGTCGTCCGGCGGCGCTCCGGCTGGCTCGCGCGCGTTCTTCGTCAGCCCCGATCCAGGGTCGTGCACGCAGAATGGTGGCGAGAACGACTGCACCGCCGATCCACCGGAGCTGTATGTGCGTGAGAACGGTGAAAGAACCCTTCTGGTCTCGCGCGACTCGCTGCTGGCAGATGTGAACGGGCTACCCGCGCCTGCACCCGACGGCCCACTGCAAATGGCCAATCCAACAGAACAGCAAGGATATGGTGTACGCCAATCACCCGGGTCCTATGTGTTCGCTTCCCCAGATGGGTCGCAGGCATTCTTCCAAAGCACAGAAGACCTCACGGAAGCGGCAAAAGCTGGGTCTCCGGGCAGCGAAGCGAAGACGTACGACTTTGATGTCGAAACTGGCGTGTTGACGTATCTGCCGGGCGTGGTGGGGCAGGTCCTCGCGACTGCTGGGGACGGCTCCGCGGTCGCCTTCGTGCGGCCGGCAGCCGGATCGAATCCGCAGGAACTGGATCTGTGGTCCGCTGGCCCGGAAGGGGGAGTCGTCACGCCGCTTGCGCAGCTGCCGGAAGGGGGGGTCTCTGAGGCACGTATGTCATCTGACGGCTCGATACTTGTGTTCATCACGGGCTCGCGTCTATCGGACGCTTTCAACAGCGGCGGCTATGAACAGATCTACCGTTATGACGTCTCGACTAACACGCTTGGGTGTGTGTCCTGCGCTCCTGCCGGTGTCGCCCCAAACGGCGGCGCGTCAATTTCGCAGGAACTCCAGAATGAGTTCCAACACGGCGTAGTCGACAAGCGTGGGATCTCCTCCAACGGGAATCGCGTGTTCTTTCAGACGCAGACGCCGCTCGTCCCGCAGGACACGAACACCAACGCACCAGAAGTCGAAGTCTCCCAGGAAGAATACGAAAAACAGGGAATGGATGTATACGAGTGGGAGAACGGTGTCGTGTATCTGATCTCCTCGGGCAAGAGCCCACGTGACTCCTACCTATTGGATAGCAGTGAAACCGGGAATGACGTTTTCTTCGCGACCGCGGAAGGGCTCGTGCCTGGTGACACTGATGGCGGGTATGACGTCTACGATGCGCGGATCCCCCAATCCGGGGACAACCCGGCGCCAGCGGCGGTGCCGTGTGAAGGACCAGTGTGTCAGGGACCGCCGCGCGTGCCGTCCCCGCTTGCCGCGAGTGCTAGCTCGACGTTCAGTGGCTTGGGCAATCCTGTGCCTGAACCGACGGCTGCGCCGATCGCCAAGCCTAAACCCGCGGCGAAGGCGAAGCGATGCAAGAAGGGCTATGTCAAGAAGAAGAGCAAGTGCGTGAAGAACTCCAAGCCGAAGTCTCACAAGGGGAGCAAGTAATCATGAATCGTTCACAGAGGCTCCTCTTGACGTTGACTGGCACCGTGGGCTTGCTGATGGCTGTGTCCGCGTCTTCGGCGTTGGCCGAAACGGCTCCGCCGGTTTGGAAGGTCGTGGCGGTTTCTACCCCGACGAACTTCAGGCCGGGCGATAAATCCGAAACCAACTCGTTGATCGTGACGGCGACGAACGTGAGTAACTCTGCGGCGGGTTGCACTCTGGCGGATTACGAGTCCGAACGTGCGGCCAGGCTGGTGCCGGTGTGTCCGTCTAACAGTCCCGTGGCAAACCCGATCGTTGTCAGCGACGTGCTGCCCAAGGGGCTGACAGCGGTCAGGGTCCAGGGTCACGATTCGTATCACGAAGCTGTCGCTAGTGGTTACGTGGGAGAGGGCTTGAGCTGTACGCAGTCGCAGACTGTTCCGTCGTGTTCAGATTCAAATTGTGTCGATCCGGGGGACACGTTGATCCTGACGATCCAGGTTGATGTGGAAACCACTACCGAAGGGTCTGGTGAAGTGAACCAGGCGGCGGTGGTTGGTGGCGGCGCTGCGAGCGTGTCCGTGTCGGAGCCGGTGACGATTAGCTCTGCACCGGCCAAATATGGGGTGGCTGCGGGGGGCTTGTTTGGCGCGATGTCGACGAACCAGGCGGGCGGGCACCCGAACGTCACGAACGTGTTCTTCTTGAACACGATCAACAAAGAGGACGCTGAAGAATCCGGGAAATCCATAATCAAAGACTTCGACTCGGAAGCAGTTGAGGATCCGAAGGACATTCGCTTCGATCTGCCGCCGGGTCTGGTCGGCACGACGGTGGGGATGGCGCGCTGCACGATGGCGGAAGTGGCTAACTATTCGAGCTGTCCGCAGAACACGATGGTGGGCACGGCGACGCTGATCGTCTTCAACGCGCATGGTGGTGGGCGGATCGAGATGACGGTGCCGATTTTCAATATCGCGCCGTCGCCGGGTGAGCCGGCGGCGTTTGCGTTCAACGCGCTGTTCTATCCGGTGCGGCTGGATACGAGCGTGCTCTCTGATGGGGAATACAATGTGCGTGTCTCGGCGCCGGATCTGACGCAGGGGGCGGCTGACTATATGAGCGCGATCACGATCTGGGGGGTGCCCGCCGAACACAGTAGCCCCGGACCGGACGTAGCGGCGAAGAACCTTGGCGCGAGTATCGAAGAACCGCAGTTCACCTTTGGCGACCCCAGCGTCGAAGAATACTCGACATCGGGAGGCCTGAATAAAGATAAAGTTGAAGGGGTGTTGCCGGTGGCGTTGTTGACGAATCCGTCGCAGTGTTCGGCGCCGTTGACGGGTGTGTTGGAAACGGATGCGTGGGAAGAACCGGATCCGCATGTGTTTTCGAGTGAGGCGACGGGGATGGGTACGCTGACGGGTTGTAATTTGTTGTCGTTTGATCCTGGGGTGTCGATGTTGCCGGATTCGTTGGAAGCGGGTGCGCCGGCTGGGTATTCGTTTGCTTTGCGTTTGCCGCAGAATGTGGAACCGGGGGGTTTGGCGACGCCGGATGTGCGGCGGACGTCGGTGACGTTGCCGGCGGGTACGGTGATTTCGCCGTCCGCGGCGGATGGGTTGGGTGCTTGTTCGGGTGAACAGTTTGATTTGCATTCGGGGACGCCGGGTTCCTGTCCGCGGGATTCGCAGGTGGGGACGGTGCGTTCGAAGACGCCGGCGCTTGAAGAAGCGTTGACGGGTGAGGTGTTTTTGGCGTCGCCGTTGTGTGATCCGTGTTCGCCTGCGGATGCGGCGGATGGGCGGATGGTGCGTTTGTTCTTGCAGCTGGTAGGCGAAGGCGAATCGGGGATTGTGGTGAAGCAGGAATTGACGGGCGAGATTGATCAGCAGACGGGGCAGTTGACGGTCACGGATGCTGAAGTGCCGCAGGTGCCGTTCAGCGAATTGAAGCTGACGTTGCAGGGCGGGGAGCGCGCGACGTTGGCGAACCCGCGGTCGTGTGGGCCGGAGACGACGACCGCGGAACTGGAACCGTGGAGCACGCCGTATACGCCGAACGCGGACCCGACGAGTAGCTTCGATATCGATGAAAACTGTTTCGGGCCGCAGTTCAACCCGTCGTTTAGCGCGGGCACGACGAGTAACCAGGCGGGTGGGTTCAGCCCGTTCACGCTGTCGTTCGGGCGTGGCGATGATGACGAGTTCCTTAACGGCATCCAGCTACAGATGCCCGCGGGGATGCTAGGGATGCTCTCGAAAGTCAAGCTGTGCGGCGAACCGCAGGCCGCGGAAGGGACGTGCGGTCCGGAAAGCCTCGTCGGTGAAACGAGCGTGGAGACGGGGCCGGGTGCTGACCCGTTCCTCGTGACCGGCGGCAAGGTGTACATCACCGAAGGGTATAAGGGCGCCCCGTATGGGTTGAGTATCGTGGTGCCGGCGACTGCGGGGCCGTATACGCTTGCGGGGACGACGGGGAAAGGCACGGTCGTGGTGCGCTCGGCGATCAGTGTGAACCCGCGTTCGGCGGCGTTGACGGTCACCTCGGACCCGTTGCCGACGGAGCTTGACGGGATCCCGTTGCAGCTACGCCTCGTGAACGTGACGGTCGGCACGAACACTGATTTCACGTTCAACGCGACGAGCTGTGATAAAACCGCGGTGACGGGGGTGATGACGAGTGTCGCGGATGCGGTCGCGACGGACTCTTCTTCCTATCAGGTCACGAACTGCGCGGCGTTGAAGTTCCAGCCGAAGCTATCGGTCTCGACCGCTGGGAAAGCCTCGAAAGCGAACGGTGCGAGCTTGTTCTTCAAGATCAGCTACCCGAAGACGGAAATCGGCGGGGACGCATGGTTCAAGGAGGCGAAGTTCGATCTCCCGAAGCAGCTACCCGCAAGGTTGACGACGCTACAAAAGGCATGCCTAGCGAGCGTGTTTGAAGCGAACCCCGCAGCGTGCCCGCACGCGTCGATGATCGGCGAGGCAAGGGTACACACGCCGGTGCTGCCGGTGGCGTTGATGGGGCCGGTGTATTTCGTGTCCTACGGGAACGCGAAGTTCCCCGAAGCCGTCGTCGTGCTCCAAGGCTACGGCGTCAGCGTTGACTTGCATGGCGAAACGTTCATCAGCAAGGAAGGCGTGACCAGCGCGACGTTCCGTAACACGCCGGACGTGCCGTTCGAATCGATCGAAGTGAGCGTCCCGACCGGTGCGTATTCGGAGTTCGGGGCGAACCTCCCCGCGAAGGACCACTACAACTTCTGCGGACAGACGCTGAAGATGCCGACCCTGTTCATCGCGCAAAACGGCGCAGAAATCCACCAAGAAACCCCCGTCACAGTCACGGGCTGCGCGAAAGCGAAAGCCGCAAGCAAGAAGAAGAAAGCGAAAAAGGCGAGCAACAAGAAAGCGAAAAAGGCGAGCAGCGAGCAACAGGTAGGTAGCGCGCGAGATGCCGGCTACGAGCACGGGAGGAACTCATGACACGCATTCCAAGGACGATCGCCGCCGGCATGACACGCATTCCAAGAGCAATCGTCGCCGGCATGACACGCATTCCAAGGAGGATCGCGGCGGGCGTGACACGCATTCCAAGGACGATCGCGGCCGGGTTTGCTGTGTGTTGGGTGCTGGCTGGTGGGTTGTTGTTGATGGCGGCGCCGGCGTTCGCGGCGCCGGAAGCGCCGGTGACGGCTAGCCCTGCGACATCGCTCACGGCAACCTCGGCGGTGTTTGAAGGCGTGTTGAACCCGCATGCGAGCGCTACCGCTAACGCGGGCTGGTATTTCGCGTACAGCACCGGGCTGTCGTGCATGGGCGCCTCCGCGACCTCGCAGCAGCCGGAAGTCGTGGGGCATGCTGTCCCGGTGCACGCCGCGGTGAGCGGCCTTGAGCCGAACAAGGCGTACGTGTTTTGTCTGGTCGCGACGAGCCCGGGCGAACTCTCGCAGGGCAACGAAGTACCGTTGATGACGCTCCCAGCCGCCCCGAGCGTCGACAGCGAGAGCCTCGTGTCGGTGGGATCGACTGTGGCGATGCTCGAAGCGCAGGTCAACCCGAACAACCAGAAAACGAGCGGCTTGCTGCAATACGCGACGAGCCCTGCGGTCAACGCGAGCGGGTCGCTGACCAGCGCGACGAAAACCGCGGCAGGCGAACTCGGTGAAGGCTATGGTGATCAGCCTGTTGGCCCGGTGAGCGTTTCCGGCTTGGCGGGCGGCACGACCTACTACTACCAGGCCGTGGCAGCGAACGCGGCGGGTAGTAGCTACGGGCCGGTGCAGTCGTTCACGACCGTCCCCGTGCCGCACACCAGCCCGGTGACGGGCATCACCGCGACGACGGCGACACTCACGGGCGAACTGGTGTCGTTGAACGCGACGGTCGCGGCGCAGTACTCCTTCGCCTATAAACTCGGCAGCGAATGCGCCGGGGAAAGCACGACGTCGGTCGAAGAAGCAGGGACCGGGTCCGGCGCGTTCCAAACGCCCTCGACGCTCGTGACAGGGCTCCAAGCGAACGCGACATACGCGGTGTGCCTGGTCGCCATGAACGCGTTCGGCTCACAGACCGGCGCGACCCCCGTGAGCTTCACGACCCCGCCCGCACCCCCGAAAATCGACAGCCAGACCGCGGCAGTGGGGGCGACGGAAGCGACACTTACAGCGCAGATCGACCCCGGTAACGAGGAAACGAGCTACACGTTCGAATACTCCACCACCGAAACCGGCGGGAAACTCACCGGCACGATCGTCAAACTGCAAGGCGCGAGTCCGCTGGAAGGCGGGAGCGACCAAGCCGCGAGTGTCCCGGCGATCAAAGGCCTCGCCGCTAGCTCGACGTACTACTACCGTGTCGTCGCGGAAAACGCACAGTCAGCGATCGAACATAACCCCTCCGAAGGCGCGGTGCAGTCGTTCACGACCGTCCCCGCCCCGCACACCACCCCGGCTACTCTGGTGACCGCGACGACGGCGACGCTCAACGGCGAACTGACGCCACTGGACCCGAATGTCGCTACCCAGTACTCGTTCCTCTACCGGCTCGGCAGCGAATGCACCGGCGAAAGCCAGACAAGTAGCGAAGAAGCCGGCACCGGCACCACCACCGTCGCGAAGAGCACCACCATCAGCGAACTACAACCCAACGCCGAATACTCGGTTTGCCTCGTCGCGAGCAACACCTACGGGTCGCAAACAGACCCCGCCACGGTGCACTTCACGACGCTCGCCGCCCTCCCGAAAATCGACAGCGAGACATTCTCGGCGGCGACACCCGATGAAGCGACACTCGAAGCGCAAATCAACCCGAACAACCAGAAAACCAGCGGCGCTTTCCAGTACGCCACGAGCCCCGCGGTCAACGCGAACGGATCGCTGATCGGCGCGAGCAAAACAGCAGCAAGCGAACTCGGCGAAAGCTACGGCGATCAGCCCCTCGGCCCCACCACACTCACCAGCCTCACCGCCAGCACGACCTACTACTACCAAGCCGTCGCGACCAATACGGCGGGCACCACCTACGGCCCCGTGCAGTCCTTCACGACACAAGGCGCGCCGATCGTGAGCACCGGCGCCGCGGCAGGCATCACCCGCACCACCGCGACACTCACCGGGACAGTCAACCCCACCGGCTTGGAAACGAGCTACTACTTCGCCTACATCAACGAACACGGCTACCAAAAAGCGCTCGCCGGGAACACCGAAGAAAAAGCCGACCCCTACACAGCCGGCGAAACAACCAGCCCCATCCCCGTACCCGGCGACAGCTCAAGCGACGAACCCCAACCCGTCGGCCCGACCCCGATCAACGGGCTGCTACCAGGCGAAACCTACCACTACGCACTGATCGCCAAAAACATTCTCGGCGTCAGTATCGGCCAAGACCAAACCCTCACAACCACGACGGCCACCCCGCCGATCGTGACCACCGCCAGCGCGAGCAACATCGGGCAGACAACGGCGACGCTCTCAGGCACAGTCAACACGAACAGCCTGCAAACCGAGTACGCATTCGAAATCGCGACGACCCCCGGCGACTACGGACCCGCGACCGGCCTCGGCAGCATCGGCGGCGCACAAACCGAAACCATCACACAAACACTAGGCGAACTCCAACCCGGCACCACCTACTACTACCGCATCACCGCCACCAACACCGACGGCACCACACACGGAACAGAACAAGCCTTCACCACCACAGCACTACCCAACCTCTTCACCATCCCCCCCTCAGCACCACTCATCACCCTCCCCCCACTAGCATTCCCAACCCAAACAAACCAAACCACACCCACCCCGCCCAAGCCACTGACCACCAGCCAAAAACTCGCAAAAGCACTCAAAGCATGCAAAAAGGACAAGAAGAAACACAAGCGCACCACATGCGAAAAACAAGCAAAAAAGAAATACGCAGCCAAGAAGAAAAAATCGAAGTGAGCAGGCGGCGCCGCATCTAGGTGCGTCTCGCTTGCGGCGCCCGTCAGCCGATGTCCTCGAGCAGTTCCGCAGGGGAGCTCAGCTCGAGGCCTCGAGCGAGGATCACGATCGTCTCCAGTCGCGGTGAGCGCTTGCAGCGCTCGAGCAGGCTGATCTCTGTGCGATGCAGATCGCACAGGTCCGCCAGCGCCTCCTGCGACAGGCCGGCCTGATCGCGGTGGCGGCGAAGGTTGGCGGCAAATTGCTTACGGACAGCTTCCATCGTTTCAACTCTCGCGTCGCGCAGACGAAAGTTCCACAGACGGTTGTCCTATACGGCTGGCTAGCTTCGGTGGCTCTCGCCGAGACATAAACATCACGCGCTTAAGATGGCAGATATCGGCGGGCTCGGTTGCGACAGGCAGCGGTGCGCTGCTGTCACGCATGGCGTTCGTACGGCGCCCGCCCGCGTGGCGGCTAGAGTCTTTCGGCGTGCGCATCAACGTCAGCGACAGGGATGTCGAAGTGTGCCTTGCGCCGTGGCAGCGGCAGCTCGGACTGATGAGTGACATCCGCCTTGCGCGCGCCGACATCAGCGACGCGCGCGTCGTCGCAGACCCGATCCGAGAGGCTATGCGCGGCGGCATGAAAGTCGGCTTGCGCGTGCCCTGGCTCTACTTCGTCGCTCGCACCATTCGACGCGACGAAGTGTTCATCGTGCGCCGCGGTATTCCCGGGCTGTCTCTCATTGTCGAGAACCAGACCCCGTTGCGCAGGGTGCTGCTGAGCACGCTCGACGCAGACGTGCTTGCGCGCCGGCTGGGCTAGGCCGAGCGCTTCGCGCTGCGCAAGCCTAGGCCGAGCGCTCCGCGCTGCGCAGCCCCGTCAGCATCCAGATCCCAAACAAGACGATCAGCGCCAGCGCGCACACGAACGCGAGCGCCGTATGGTCGTGCACGCCCGAGATCAGGCCACGCCCAGCGTCCAGGAAGGCAGTCGCAGGGTTGATGCCCGCGACCGCATGGATCCAGCCCTTGAGCAGGCTCAGCGGCACATACACCGGCGCCAGGAACAGCAGCAGGAACACCGGCGTCTGCATCAGCGGCCCCGCCTGGATCGTGCGGAAGCGAAACGCCACGCCCGCCGCCCAGCCGTAGCCCACCAGCGTCAAAAGCAGCGCCAGGCCGTAAAGCCCGAAGATATCCACGCCGTCGCCCGTCATGCGCATGCCCGCCGCCAACGCCACCGCGCTCACCACGCTCAACGTGATCGCCGCGCGCGTCAGCGCCACCAGCGCATAGCCGAGGGCGATCCCGCGCCGGTCCTCTGCGGCCAGCATCAGCCGCCGCGCAAAGCCGCTCTCGAAGTCGAACGCCAGCGTGAAGCCAGTGAACAGGCCCCCGAACATCGCCGACTGACACAGCACGAACACGAACTGAAACGCCGTGTAGCCCGCCGGGAAATGGAAGCCCGGCACCCCGCCCAGCGCCGAGAGGCCGCCCGCGAAGCTGGCCAGGAACACCAGCGGGAACACCAGCGAGGGCACGAACAGGTCCGGCCGGCGCACGTACGTGTGCAGGCTGCGCCACGCAATCGTGCGTGCCACGCGCCAAATGCCGCCGCCGGTCGCAGGAGGGGCGGTGGTGGCGCTGATCTCGGCGGTCGCGCTCATGTTCTTTGCAGCCTTGTTCGCAACGCCCCGGCGACCGCCAGCAAGGCCACGAGCGTGAGGCCCACCGCCACCGCAAATCCGCGCCACAACGCCGTCCCGTCCCATCCATAAATATAAAGACCGCGAAACCCCTCGATCAGGTAGGAGATCGGGTTGACGTTCGCCACCGTGTGAAACCAGCCGGTCTTCAGCAGGTTGCGCGGCAGGTTGCTCGAGGACAGGAAGATGAACACGAAGAACAGCGGGAACAGGCCCTGCACCGCCTCGCCCGAGCCCGTGCGCAGCGCAGCCGCGCAGCCAAGCGCGCCGAAGCCCACCGCCGTCAGCGAGCCCAGCGCCAGGATCACCGGCACGCCGCCCGCCCCCGCATCCAAATGCGCGCCGGCCACCACGCCCATCAGCATGTAAACCGCCGATTGCAGCGCGCCCAGTGCCGCCACGCCCACCAGCAGGCCCGCGATCAACGAGACGCGCCGCAACGGCGTCAACGCCAGGCGGTTGAAGAAGCCGCTCTCGATGTCCTCCGCCAGGTTCGTGCCCGTGTTGATCAGCGAGAACATCCCGCCCTGGATGAAAGCCACCGCGATCGAGAACGAGATGTAGGAGTGCGTCGGGAAGCCCGGCAGCCGTGTCGCCGCCTTCAGGCCGCTCGCGTTCACCGCCAGCAGGATCAACGGGAAGAACACGATCGGGAACAGCTGAAACGGCTGGCGCAGCGTCTTGCGCATTGAGCGGCTCGCCAGCACGCGGATCTGGGTCAGATGCTCGCTCATCAGCGCGCCGGCACCGGATCCGGCTGCTGCTCCTGCGTGTCCTCGCCGTCGCCAGCGCCCTCGAGCGAGCGTCCCGTCTTGGCCAAAAACACGTCGTCCAGCGTCGGCGAGTGCAGCCTCAGGTCAGCGATCGCCAAGCTCTCTATGTCCAGCGTGCGCACGATCTCTGCCACGTCGCTCGCACCCTGCGGCAAGCGCACCGCCACGCCGCCCGTCGACGCCGCCGCCTGCTCGCCAAAACGATGTATGATCGTCGCCAAGCGCTCGCGGTCGCCCGGATCCCGCGGGATCACCTCGACACTCGGGCGCCCGATCGACGCCTTCAGCTCTGCCGGCGTGCCCTCCGCCACGATGCTGCCGCGGTCGATGATCCCCACGCGGTCAGCCAGCACGTCCGCCTCCTCCAGGTACTGCGTCGTCAAGAACACCGTCACGCCGTCGTTCGCCAAGCGGCGCACCTCATCCCACAGCGCCGCGCGACTCTGCGGGTCAAGGCCCGTCGTCGGCTCGTCCAAGAACAACAGGCGCGGGCCGTGCACCAGCGAAAGGCCCAGGTCCAAGCGGCGCTTCATCCCGCCCGAGTAGCCGCCGACCTTGCGGTCCGCCGCGTCCATCAGCCCCACACGCTCCAGCAGCTGCTTGCCGCGCCGCTCGCTGTCAGCCTTGTCGAGGCCGTGCAGCGCGCTCTGCAGGCGCATGTGCTCGCGGCCCGTCAAAAACGGGTCGAGCGCCGACTCCTGCAGCGACGCGCCGATCGCGCGCCTGACCTCCGCGCCGTTGTGCACCACGTCCAGACCCGCCACCCGCGCGCTGCCCGACGTGGGAGGCAACAGCGTCGTCAGCACCAGCACCGTCGTCGACTTGCCCGCGCCGTTCGGCCCCAAGAAGCCGTAGACCTCACCCGGCGCCACGCGCAGGTCGATCCCGTCCACCGCGCGCACGCCGCCCTTGAAGTCGCGCACCAGCCCGTCGACCTCGATGCCGTTGTCGCCCATCGCGCTCGCCGCGCCCGCGCCCGCTGAGCCATCCGTGCTGCTCACAGCGCTCCCTCCGTGGCCGGCTGGGGGCCGCTCGGCGGGTGGGGCGAGGGGGAGGGCTCCACGCGCAGCAGCCGCGCCGGCATGCTCGGCAGCCACCAGTTCCACTTGCCGAACAGCGACACCACCGCGGGCACCAGCAACGCGCGGATCACCGTCGCGTCCAGCAGGATGCCCGCCGCCAGGCCCGTCGCCAGCACTTTGATTTCCGTCTCCGGCCCCGACGCCAGCGACACGAACGCCAGGAACAGGATCAGCGCGGCACTGGTGACCAGGCGACCGGTCCGTCCGATCCCTCGCACCACTGCCGTGTTCGTCGAGCCCGTCGCGTCGTACTCCTCGCGCATGCGCGCCAGGATGAACACCTCGTAGTCCATCGACAGGCCGAACAGGAACGCGAACACCATCAGCGGGATCCACGCTGTGATCGAGCCCGTCGCCGAGATACCCCAGATCAGGCTCGAAGCCGTGACCCCGCTGCCACACGAGGTCGAGCACGCCCCACGCCGCACCCACGCTGATCACGTTCAAGATCACCGCCTTCAGCGGCAGCAGCAGCGAGCGGAACGCGCGCGCCAGCAGCACGAACGTGATCAACGCGATCAGCGCGATCATCAGCGGGAAGTTGCCGTACACCGCGTCGATGAAGTCCTTGTTCTGAGCGCCGATGCCGCCCAAGCGCACATCCGGCCCGGCCGCGTGCACCGCCGCGCGCACGCCTTCCAGCGTGTCGCGCCCGGCTGCCGTGGATGCGTCGGGGGTCGGGAACTCGTCGACCACCGCCGTGCCCGCATGCTGCCATTGCGCGAGCGCCGGCGCCACCGCGCCGTGCACGCCCGGCACGCGCGCGAGCGCGCTGGCCACCTGCGCGGGCGAGGACGATCCGCCGACCAGCACCTCGCCCGGCACCAGCACGCCCGAGCCGATGCCCGCGCGCTCCAGCTCCACCAGACCCTGCTTCGCGTCGCCTTCTTTCGCGATCGTGTTCACGTTCGAGGTGCCCAGCTGCAGGCTCGTGGCTGCGAGCACCAGCGCCGCCAGCACCAACGCCGCGCCCAGCGCCGCTACCCAGCGTCCGCGCACGACCAGGTTCGCCCAGCCCGTCCATGCGCGGCTGGCCTTGTCGTCGTTGCGCACGTGCGGCCAGTCAAGGCGCGGCCCCAGCTTGCTGAGCACCACCGGCAGCAGCGTCATCGCCACGACCACGCTGATCAGCGGGATCAGCATCCCGCCATAGCCCACCGAGCGCAGGAACGGGACCGGCAGCGCCACCAGCGCGAACAGGCCGATCGCAACAGTCGTGCCGCTGAACACCACCGCGCGCCCAGCCGTCTGCATCGCTCGTTCGATCGCCGGCTCATCCGCCAGCCCGTGCGCGCGCTCCTCGCGCCAGCGCACCACTACGATCAGCGAGTAGTCGATCGACACGCCCAGGCCGATCAGCGCGATCAGGAACTGCACGATCGGCGAGACTTCCGTGATCGTCGTCAGGCCCCACACGACCAGGAACGTCGTCATGATCGAGGCGATCGCCATCATGATCGGCACCAGCGCCAGGAACGAGCCGAACACGAACGCCAGCACCAGCAGCGCGCCCAGGCCGCCCAGCATCGCCTCCAGCAGCACCCCCGGCCCCTTGCCGCCGCCGCTCTGCACCGACAGCGCGTCGTAGCCCGTCACGTGCACCTGCGCGCCCGCGACCGTCGCGCCGGCGAGCGCAGCGGTCGCGTGCTTCGCCGCTTCGGGGTTCGCTTCGAAGGCTTCCGCCGGGTCCGGCGGCGGGTAGGCGATCACGAACGTCGTGCGCTCATCGCCGGACAGGAACGCGCGGCTGTGTGTGCTCGCGTAGCCCGCCAAGCGCGTGCCCGGCAGCGTGCGCTGCAGGCGCGCTTCCACTCGCCCGCAGTTCCGACTGAACCGACGGCGAGCTCACCGACGCGCCCGCCGGCAGCGTCACCACCGCCAGCAGCGGCGCGCCGTTGCCGCCCGTGCCACGGAAGTCCCGCTTGATCTGCTGGTTCGTCACGAAGCCTTCCTTGCCCGGCACCGTGAACTTCTGTTTGAGCGCTTTCGTCGCCGAGCCCGCCGATGCTCCTCCGACGAGCGTCAGCACCACCCAGAACGCCACGACGATGCGCTTGTGCGCCAGAACCCAGCGTGTAATCGATGCCATTTTGTGTCAGTGTCCTTTGCTCGCGAGTCGGCGGGACCACGGTCGATATGAGCTACGGCTGCTAAGACTGGCCGCCGTCCCGAATCTCATCGCCCGTTGCGCCCGTTCGGTTAGTGGGGAGTCAAGTCGTCTTCCGCCACATGCGGTCGCTGGGGTGTGGGATCGGTTCTGCCCCCATGCGGTCGGTTGGAAATCGTGATACCGGATTCCTTCAATGTTGTAATCATTCCGAACAGAACCATCTATATCATAATCTTTCCGCTTAGGTATGATCGTGAGATGAGGGTTGACGTGGTGGATGGGGAAGACGACGGCGAGGACGATCCATGGCCCGCGCCGGTCGCCGGCATCGTCGGCGAGCTGGGTGCGCCAGCCGGAGCTGGCCTGCCGGATGGGCGACCGTTTCGCGCCGTCGGCTTCACGGTCTCCTCAGTCGGCTACGCGGTCGCTCGCCGCTTTCGCCAGACCCTCGCGCCGCTGGAGCTCGAGCCGCGCGAGTTCGCCTTGCTGCGAACGGTCGGCGTCGCCGAGGGCCTCTCTCAGCAGGCAGCCGCCGAGCGGCTGCAGATCCCGCCGAGCCGCATGGTCGCGTTCGTGGACGTGCTCGAGGCACGGGCATTGCTCGAACGTCGGCACAACCCGCGCGACCGTCGCACGCGGACGCTTTATCTAACCGCCGCAGGGCACGAGCTGCTGGGCCGCGCGATGGAGCTCGCGATTGAGCTGGAGCGCCATCTGTGCGCGCAGCTGAACGGCGCCGAGCGCGAGCTGCTGCTCGACCTGCTGCAACGCGTCGGCATGCAGCTGGGACTCGCGCCAGGTGCGCACGCTGCACACGCGGCGCTCGCGCACGAGTAGCCGCGAAAAGCGTCGAGAGAACGCGCCCAGGATCAAGTACGGAGCCCGCACAGGCCGAAGCTGAGCTGGATGGCGCTGCCCACGATCATCGAAGCCGCGATCCCGATCGAGCGCGACGAGCGCATCCTGCGCGCGCGCCGCACCGCCGCCAAAGCCAGGATCGCGATGGGGCTGATCGGCATCGCGCTGATCGCGACGCAGCCGCAGCTGTTGCCCTACCCCTGGCTTGGGCTCGCCGGCTTCGGCGTGATCGAGCTCACCGCGATCATGCAGCTCGCCGCGATGCGACCGGCCTGGCTGACATTCGAGGAGTCCGCGGCGGGGGCCGCAGCGGTCCTGATCATCGGCATGGGCGGTCAGAACGTGACCGCGCTGAGCATTCTCTGGCTCGCCGCAATTGGCAGCGGCGTGATGGCGCGCGGCGGGCGCGTGCACTGGCTCGGCAGCGCGATCGTGTTCACCGCGCTGGCATTGCCGGTGATTCGAACCGGGCAGCTTAGCGGTCAGTATGCGGCAGTGTGCGCGGCCGCGCTCGGGCTGCTGCTGACATGCGGCAGGCTGACGCGCGAGCTGAACTACATGCTGCGACAGGCGCGTCGCCAGGCCGAGAGCGCTGAGACGCTGCTGCTCGCCGGCGACATCGCCGCGCGCATGACCGACCGCAAAGAGCGCGCCGGCAGTGCGGTGCCCGCGGTCCCGCGGCAGCCGGACGAGACGCTCAGCGCGGATGAGATCGCCAGCGCCCGCGACGCGCTCGCGCGCGTGATCGCAGGCGAAGGCCTGACGATGGTCGTGCAGCCGATCTGCGACGTGCGCAACGGGCTGGTGACCGCGCATGCCTATGAGGCGCTTGCGCGCTTCGGCCAGCCGCGCCTGGACGGCAGCCCGCTGCACTGGTTCTCGCTCGCACAGGAGCTGGGAGAGCGCGCGGCGCTCGAGCGAGCATGCCTGCGCAAGGCGCTCGAGCTGCTCGCTCGGCGCCCACCCGGCACGAGCCTGTCGGTCAACCTGTCCGCGCCCGTGCTGCTGGATCCGGAGACGATCGCGATGCTCGAAGCGATCGGCGACTCGCTCACTGACGATCTCGCCGGTCTGATCGTGGAGATCACCGAGGAGACGCTCGTTGGCGGCGACATCCAGCTCGGCGGTGCGATCGGACTGTTGCGCGCGCGCGGCGCCCGCCTCGCGGTCGACGATATGGGCGCCGGCTACTCGGGCCTGCGTCAGGTCACAGCGGTGCACCCCAGCTATCTCAAGCTCGACCGCTCGCTCGTGAGCGGCATCGACGAGGATGGCGAGCGCGCCGCCCTCGTCGGCGCGCTAGCGGGCTACGCCAAACAGGTCGGCAGCATGCTCGTGGCCGAGGGCGTCGAGACGGAGGCCGAGCTGCACGCGATCCGCCAGCTCGGCGTGCCGCTCGTGCAGGGCTTCTACCTCGGCCGACCAGGCGCGCCGTGGCCGCAGCCGAGCGTCGCGAGCCCCGTCGACGATCGAGCGCCGGTCGTGGTCACACGGGCGGGAACGGCGCAGCGCGAGGCGCCCGGCGTGCTCGAGCCGGTGGCTTGACGCGTCTCAGGCGCGAAACGGCAGCTGCTCGAGCAGCCCCGTGATCTCGAACAGCCGCTGAACCTGGGCCGGACCTCTGACCAGCTGAAAGTCGCAGCCGTGGCGTTGGCACAGGTCTTTGCCCAACAGCATCACCCGCAGCCCGGTTGAGTCCATGAACGTCAGCCCGCTCAGGTCGAGCGCGATCGCCTCCGCCCCATAGCTGCAAATCCGGCGTAGCGCTGTCTCAAGCGCGGGAGCGGAAGCCATGTCCAGTTCGCCGATCAGCGCCAGCGTATGGCGAGCGCCGATGCCCTCCTCCCGCAGCTCGAGCTGCGCTACCGCGATCGCGGTCCCCCCCAAACTGTCTTGTCTGCTGCTGCTCGCCACGAATGACCTCCGCACACGGAAAAGGATGCGTACACAGGTCCGACAAGGCACCTTCGCTGCCCCGCGTACCTCCGGTGAAGACCATTCTTCGCCCCCCCGATAGAGAGCGCAAAGACCGTCCTCAATGATACTCCAGAAACGTCGCGCCGCGCCTGAAGAAACCCCGAGGCGACACGGTGGCCCCGTCAACTAGACTCAGACGTACGTGAGTTTCGTAACGGGTCGCCCGCTCGCGCGGCGCGGAGGGGAAACACGGGCCAGGCGTACGGACTTCGCTCCGTCTCCTTCCTTTCCTCGCCCGGCCCGGCAATAGGAGGGAGGCGAGAAGAGAGGGACCTCCCTTGTCAAGCACGCCGAGCACCCCCAAGGGGTCGATCGCCTCCGCGATCTCCGGGACGGTGGTGCAGCTGATGCGCGAGTACACCGGCCGCGGGCCGACCAGAGCCCGAACCTACATCGACGAGGACCTGATCACAGTGGTCCTGCAGGACACGCTGACGATGGGCGAGCGCAGCCTCGTGCGCGATGGCGAGGTCGACCTCGTGCTCGCCAGTCGCAAAGCCTTCCAGCGGACCATGAGCCGGCAGATGATCGCGGCCGTCGAAGCGCATTCCGGGAGAGCCGTGCTTGCGTTCCTTAGCGACAATCACATCGACCCGGACGTCGCGGTCGAGTCATTCGTGCTCGCGCCCTACTCAGCGGAGCCCGACGCGGACAGCGCCAGGACGGATGGCCGCGCCGAGACGGGCGGCAGCGAGACGAGCGGCAGCGCCGAGACAGACACCAGCGCGGGGGTCGACGGTAGCGCGTCGATCGAGGGCAGCGCTCGGATCGAGGCGGGCTCCAGCAGCCTGGACGGCGCCAAGCAGAGCTGACGCGCTCAGCAACAGCTAGAGGTGTGCGTCTGCGTGCGCTTCACCGAGGCGTGCCCCACATCTGAGCTGCGCCCACACGATCTTTCCCTCGCGCGTGCGCTGCACGCCCCAGTCGCCGCAGAGCTTGTCGATCACATCCAGCCCGTGCAGCGGCTGCGGGGTCAGGCCGCCGTTGGGCGCCGAAGCGGCCAACGGCGCGTGGTCCTCGACCGCGACGCGCAGCGTCGAGTCTTCGAGGACGCCAACTGAGACCGAGAACTGCGAGCCCGCATGGCGGACCGCGTTGCACGTCAGCTCGCTCACGACCAAGATCACCTCGTTCACAAAGCGGTCCTCGTAGCCCCAACGGCGCAGCATCTGCGCGACGAGATGACGCGCCTGCGCGGGAGCGTCGGGCTCCGGGGTGAAGCTTGCGCTCAGCGATCTCTCCATCGAGCTGTCGGCAGGCTCCTCCGCTTGCGCCGCGACCGACGCGCCCGGCGCCGGCGTGAGCACCGACGAGTGCAGGTGACAGACGTGATGCAATGCCTCGGCGTGCGCATGGCCCGTCGCCGACATCGCCGGGTAAGAGCAGAACAGCGTGAACGGCAGCTCGCGTCCGAGGTCGTTCCACAGCGTCTCCAGCTCGATCGCCGCGAGCACGTTGCCCTCCTCCCAAAGCAGCGACACCATCTCGCCATATGCGCGCACCGTGCGCCCGGACGCGGCCGCCTGGCGCAGCAGTCCACCGATCACCAGGTCGAAGCCATCGCGCTCGAGCTCGCCATCCGAGGTGAACGTGGCCAACGTCGCGGCCGCGTCGATCGCGATGAAGCGTCCCTCGCCCGCGGCCCGCGAGAGATCGACGCCGTCGGCCACAAGCGCGCTCGCAATCGCGCGCCGGTGGGTTTCCGTCGCGATCACGATTGCGGTCTCACCCGCACCGATAGCCGCGGCGAGGTAGGGGCCGACCGCGGCCACGAGCTGCTCGTCGTGCTCATAGAAATGCACCACGTGCTCGCCAGCCGCGATCACGCTCGCTGGTATCTCGACGGGCATCTACCTACCTCCGACTTTTACCGACGGGGAGCTTCTTATTCGACAAGCTACCCGTGCTCCGCATATTTTGAACGTTAGCGAACGGATGTCAGGAAAAGCCAGCGATGAGCCGCCCCGGTACGGCGGTCGGATCCCTGCTGCTCTACGCGCGTTTTGCCAGTCTCGCCCGCGGGTAGAGCGCCGAGGAACCACCGTTGGACGCGAGCCGCACGAGCTGACGGCAAACGCCGGGCGAGCTGACGCCAAGCGCCGCACGAGCTGACGCCAAGCGCCGGGCGAGCTGACGGCAAAACCGCAGACGAAGGAGAACGCAGATGAGCGAGGATCGGCGTTTCGAGCAGGAACAGATCGACGCGGCGGCGAGCGAAGCGGGACATGTGGGCGGCGATCCCGGCGATCTGGATCTCGACCCCGCCCAGCGGGCAGTCATCGAGGCCGGCGGCGGCGAGAGCGAGGGGTTCGAGTTGGCGGAGCAGGCGCTGATCGAACATGCTTCGCACTCCGATCAACAGTCCGCACATGTGATCCTGCACCACCAGGGCCTACCCGAGGAGCCCGACGCCGACGCGCCGCAGGCGCCGGGCGACGATGGCGCCGGCGACCACGAGGCAAGCAGCGAGCTCGACTCAGACGAGCGCTGAGCGCGGGTCGTGCTCTATACGATCTATCCGTGGCCAGCGGACAGCGCCCCCGGGCAAACGACGGAGCGCCGCCGCGCCTGGGAGAGGAGGAGACGACTCCAGTTGCCGGCAGCGACGCGATCAGCGTGCTGCTGGTGGAGGATGACGACGGCGACGCGCTGATCGTCGACGACCTGCTCGCCGATGCGCTTCCGGGCGTACGAATCGCCCGCAGCCGCACATTCGCCGAGGCGCTCGCCGAGCTCAACTCAGGCGCCGATTGCGTGTTGCTCGACCTACAGCTCCCCGATGCGCAGGGCCTGGATACAGTCACGCGGCTGCGCGAGCGCGCGCCGGAGATCCCGCTGATCGTCTTGACCGGGCTCGACGATGCGGCCGCCGGTATGGCCGCGGTCGACGCCGGCGCGCAGGACTATCTCGTCAAGGGCAGCGTCGACGGCGCGCAGCTGGCGCGTGCGATCCGCTACGCGATCGTGCGCCGCCAAGCGGCCGATGCCCAGCACCAGCTGCGCCTCGCGGACGTCCAGGCGCGCGAGATCACGCGCCTGGAACGGGGACTGGCGCCGCGGCCGCTGATTCACGAGGACTCCGTGTGGATCGCCTCGCAGTATCGGGCCGGGCGCAATCGCGCGCTGCTCGGCGGCGATTTCTTCGACGTCGTCGAGACATCCCGCCGCTGTGTGCGCGCGGTCGTCGGCGACGTTTGCGGTCACGGTCCCGACGAGGCCGCGATCGGGGTCTGCCTGCGCGCCGCCTGGCGGGCGCTGACCGTCTCCGGCGTGGACAGCGCCGAGGTCATGCAGACCATGGAGCGCGTGCTCGAACACGAACGCGAGATCCCCCAGCTGTTCACCACGCTGTGCACGCTCGAGGTCGACCTCGCGAACGGCACCGCGAGCATGACGCTCGCCGGGCATCCGCCGCCGCTGCTTATCGACGGCAGCTCGGTCTCGATCGTCTCGCGCGCCGGCGGCGGTCCGCCGATCGGGCTCGGCGGCGGCAGCTGGAGCTCGAGCAGCATCGAGCTGCCATCCGCGTGGGCATTGCTGCTCTACACCGACGGGATCGTGGAGGGCAAGGTCAACGGTGGGCCGGAGCGCCTCGGCGAGGATCGCCTGCGGGGCCTCGTGGCCGAGTACATCGCGGCGCACCCGGATTGGAGCGAGCAGCCCGACGAGCTGCTCGCCGAGCTGACAGCACACGCGGAAGTGCTCAACGGCGGGGAGCTCACCGACGACGTCGCGATGCTGCTGATCGGCTCGCGCACGCACGGCATCGGAGCGATTTGAGCGCAGCATCCTCCGCTGCGCCGGTCCCAGCCGCTGCGCCGCTCCCAGCAAGGGCCCGCCTGCGCGTCGGCCAGTGGCTGGCGCTCACGATCGGCGTGCTGCTCACCTTCGCCGTAGTCGGGGTTGGGCTCGCGCTGCTCGCCAACCACAGGCTGAGCGACCAGCGCCACGTAGTGCTCGACCAGGTCGAGCCGGCGCTGCTCGCCTCGCTCGATCTCGAAAACGCCCTGATCAACCAGGAGACCGGCGTGCGCGGATACATCCTCAGCGGTAAAGCCGCGTCGCTGGAACCTTACGAAAAAGGCCGCGACGACGAGGCTCGCGCCTACCGCGAGCTCGACGCGCGCGAGACCGTGAGCGGCTCGACGCTGGCGCTCGACGTGCGCACCGTGCAAGCGCGGGCGCACGCCTGGCAGCAGCGGTTCGTTACGCCGATCCTGCGCGTGACGGCCGCGGGCCATACCGGCTCGATTCCGCCGACGCTCGCCGGCAAGGGCCTGTTCGACGCGATCCGCGTGGCGCTCAGCCGCTTGCGGGGAGACCTGACAGCAAAGCTCGCAAGCGCGCAGCACAAACTCGACAGCGACGCGAGCTTCCTGCAGGTCGTCCTGCTCGTCGCGGCCGCGCTGATCCTCGGCAGCGTGATCGGTGCCGGGCTCTGCTTGCGCCGCATCATCACGCGGCCGCTGGCGGAGCTGGGGCGCGACGCCGAGCAGGTCGCCGCAGGGGACTTCGCCAAGCCCGTCGCGGTCACCGGCGCGCCGCGCGAGATCGAGCAGCTCGGCGGCGAGATCGACGCGATGCGCCGCCGCATCGTGCACGAGCTCACCACCGTCGAATCGGCACGTACAGCGCTGGAGGCGCAGACGCTCGAGCTCAACCGCTCCAACGCGGAGCTCGAGCAGTTCGCCTACGTCGCCTCGCACGACCTGCAGGAGCCGCTGCGCAAGGTCGCAAGCTTCTGCCAGGCGCTCGAGCGCCGCTATCACGGTCAGCTCGACGAGCGCGCCGACCAGTACATCGAGTTCGCCGTCGACGGCGCCAAGCGCATGCAGGTCCTGATCAACGACCTGCTCGCGTTCTCGCGCGTGGGGCGCAGCGGCCGTGCGCTCGAGCCGGTGGACCTGAACGAGCTGCTCGCGCAGGCGAAGTCGTCGCTGTCGAGCCTGCTCAGCGAGACGGGCGCGAGCGTGACCGGACGCGGGCCTGCCCGTCGTGCGCGGCGAGCGCACGCTGCTCGTGTCGCTGTTCCAGAACCTGATCGGCAACGCGATCAAGTTCCGCGGCGCCGAGGCGCCGGTCGTGCGGCTGCGAGGCCCACCCTGATGGCGGCAAATGGCAGTTCAGCTGCACGGACAACGGCATCGGCGTCGAGCCCGAGTACGCAGAGCGCATCTTCGTGATCTTCCAGCGCCTGCACACCAAGGAGGCATACCCGGGAACCGGCATCGGGCTGGCGATGTGCCGCAAGATCGTCGAGTATCACGGCGGGCGCATGTGGCTCGACCCCGACCACAGCGCCCGGAGCCCGCTTTTGCTTCACCCTGCCAATCGTCCACGAGGAGAACTCATGAACGCCAATCTGATCTCGGTGCTGCTCGTCGACGACGACCCCGGCGACGTGCTGCTCGTCCGCGAGGCTTTCGAGGACAACAAGGTCGGCAACGTGCTGTCCGTGGTCAGCGACGGCGTCGAGGCGCTCGAATACGTTCGCAACGAAGGCAGCTACCGCGACGCCAAGCGACCCGACCTGATCCTGCTGGACCTCAACCTGCCCCGCAAGAGCGGCATCGAAGTCCTCGCCGAGATCAAGGTCGACCCGCGGCTGTCCACGATCCCGGTAATCGTGCTCACCACCTCCGAGGCCGAGGAGGACATCGTCGGCGCCTACAAACTGCACGCCAACGCCTACATCACCAAGCCCGTCGACTTCGAGCAGTTCACGCGCATCGTGCACCAGATCGACGATTTCTTCATCGGCTTGGTAAAGCTGCCGCCGGCCGGGTAGCCGTGCGCGTGGCGAGCACGGCGACGCCGGCCGGGGCGCGCGCCTCGATGCTAGGCTGAGCGGATGACGCGAGCAGCGCTGGCGCCAGCGGCTGCTACGGCGCTGCTCTTTGCGGCGTCGGGGAGCGCCTTCGCCCATGCGGCGGCCAAAGGGTGCCGCGTTCCGATGCTCACCGGGCTTACGCTCAGCGTCGCTCGTGAACACGCCGCGCGCGCCCATTGCAAGCTGCGCGTGAAGGGCGCGGCGCTCGAAGAAGCCGAAGTCCAGACCGTCGCGCGCCAAGCGCCCGCGCGCGGTGGGCGCTCCCCGAGGGTGACGGTCTGGCTCAACCCCTTCTGCCGCCGTGAAGCCGCGTACGGCCCGGATCTCAAGGAGCCGCTCGTTACGCCGGGGCCGACCGAGCTGGTCAGCGGCTTCTTCCTGGTCGGCGGTCCGGATGACCGCCGCTTCTCCGACCCGGGGTGCAGGCTCCCCGCCCCACAGCCCGGAGCCGGCACGGTCGAAGTGACGAACGCGAGTGGCGTGCTGGTGGCGACCGAGACCTCTACCAGCGGTCACTTCGTCGAAGTCCCACTCGCGGCCGGCTCGTACACGATCACAGGCACATTCCTGAACGCGGTCTTCAACGGGGTGCACCCGAAGCAATCCGAGTCCGTCGTCATCCCACTCGGCCACTCGGTACGCCAAGACTTCTTCCTCAACATCCCGTAGCCGTCGCGGCGCGGGACGACTTGGGCCTTCGAAGTGGCGGGGGAAGGATTCGAACCTTCGAAGGCAGAGCCAACGCGTTTACAGCGCGTCCCCTTTGACCGCTCGGGAACCCCGCCGGGGGCGGTCGTGAAGTTTAGGGAAGCGCGTCGACCCTGTGCCTAGGACGCCTCGCGCAGCTGTTGCGCTTCCGGCAGCGTTTGCAGCTTTTTCAACGTCCGGTTCTCGATCTGGCGGACGCGCTCGCGCGTGATGTTGAACGCGCGACCGACCTCCTCGAGCGTGCGCGGGCGCCCGCCGACGATGCCGTAGCGCATCTCGATGACCTCGCGCTCGCGCCGCGGCAGCGATGCGAGCACGCGCGTGACGTTCTCGCGACGTAGCGCCTCGGAGGCGATCTCGAACGGCGAGGCGGCGGAGACGTCCTCGACGAAGTCGGCCAACGCCGAGTCGTCCTCCTCGCCGACGGGCTTCTCGAGCGAGATCGGCTGCTGGGTGATGCGCATGATGTCGCGCACGTCACGCACCGTGCAGTCCAGCTCGGCGGCGAGCTCCGCGGGACTGGGCTCGCGCCCGAGCTGCTGGATCAGACGCCGTTCAGCATGGATCAGCTTGTTCAGCCGCTCGACCATGTGCACGGGTATGCGAATCGTGCGGCCCTTGTCGGCGAGCGAGCGCGTGACCGCCTGGCGGATCCACCAGGTGGCGTAGGTGGAGAACTTGTAGCCGCGGCGATAGTCGAACTTCTCGACCGCGCGAATCAGTCCGAGCGAGCCCTCCTGGATCAGGTCCAACAGCGTCAGCCCGCGCCCGACATAGCCCTTGGCGATCGACACCACCAGGCGCAGGTTGGCCTCGACCATATGCTGCTTGGCGGCGACATCGCCGCGTTCGATGCGCTTCGCCAGCGCCACCTCCTCTTCGGCGCTCAGCAGCGGCACGCGGCCGATCGAGCGCAGGTACAACCGGAGTGAGTCCAGGCTCGGCTCGACGGTCAGGTCTACGTCCGGGCGCCTGAGCTCCTCCAGGCGGGCACCGAGTTCGCTGACGTTCTCATCGCCCTGCTCCTGCTCTCCGACACCAGTGCCCTCGAGTGCGTGCGCGGCCGGCGAGTCGTCGCTGCGCCCGGGGCCATGCGGATGCAGCTCCGGCACGGACTCGCCGCTGGTGAGCACCTCGATGCCGTGCTCCTCCAGATAGCTCAAGAGGTCCTGTGTCTGCTGAGGCGAGACCTCCGCCTCATCCAGCGCGGCGGCCAGTGCGTCGGCCCCCACGAACCCCCTCTCCTGAGACTCGGTGATGAATCCGTGCAGCTCCTCCGACTCGACCACGGCTACGACTGTGTCTGGGGCAACCAACAGCCCCTCAAGCTTGTTGCTCAACTGGCCTCCCAAAGACCGATTCAACTCCCCATCGCAGCGGCTGATCCGCTCCGACCTCCCCAGCCCGACGCTAAGCCTCCTGTGCGTTGCGTTTGCTTGATGAGTCGCGTGCCGATTGATACCAGAATCGATCCGCACGCGGCGCACTTCCATTCATTGGAACACGACTCGCTTGTGGCCGACGGCTCGCCGCGGTGAGCCCGCGCGCTAGGGTTGGGTCACGGTGCAGGCAAGCAGGCCGACTTCCACGCTGTCTCCCACAAGGGGCTCCGGCGACGACGTTCAAGCGCGCCAGCCGGCCATCGCCGTGGGGCTGTCGCGGGTGGGCGTGACCGGCGTCGAGAAGGTCGTGCGCATCCGCGACGAGCTGTTCCTCGCGCGCCTGGACTGCTATGTGGATCTCGGCCACGACCAGAAGGGCGCGCACATGTCGCGCTTCGACGAGGTCGTCAACGAGGCGATCGGCGAGGTCGTGCTGAGCGAGTCGCCGTTCCTGGCGGAGACGCTGGCGCGGCACATAGCGGAGCTGGTGCGCGAGCGCCAGGGCGCCGCGCGCGCAGAGGTGACGATCGCGGCGCGCTACCCCGAGCACAAGCCGGCGCCGGTATCTGGCATCCAGACCCAGGAGATCTACACGCTGCACGGGCGCGCGGTCGCCTTCGCCCACGGCACGCGCGGCACCGTCGGTGTATCTGCAACCGGCATGACCGCATGCCCGTGCGCGCAGGAGCTGGTGGCGGCGCGTGCACGCGAGCGCCTCGCAGCGCAGGACTTCTCGCCCGAGCAGATCGAGCGTATCCTCGAGAGCGTGCCGGTCGCGACGCACAATCAGCGGGGGCTGGCGACGCTGCAGATCGGCTGCACGGAGCAGTGCGAGACCGAGATCGACGCGACCACGCTGCTGGGGATCGCGGAGGCGAGCATGTCCTCGGAGATCTACGAGCTGATGAAGCGCTCCGACGAGGTGGAGGTCGTCGAAAAGGCGCACCGCAGGCCGCGCTTCGTCGAGGACTGCGTGCGCGAGATGCTCGCCGGCGTAGTGCGTAGGTTCACGGACCTCGACGGCGAGAGCTTCGTGTCGGCGCGCCAGGAGAACCTCGAGACGATTCACCAGCACAACGTCGTCGCCGAGCGCCACGGCCTGCTCGCAGAGTTGCGCGCGGAGCTCGATACGGGCGCGCCGAGCGCCCATCAGACGACGCTCGAGGAGTGGCTGAACCGTCAGGCGTCCTGAGCCTGGACCTGCTGCATGCGCCGCCGCAGCCCAAAGAAGTAGTCGAGGCCGGAGAGGACGGTCACGAGCACCGTCACATACAGCAGCGTCGAGACCCACAGCGCATGGCCGTGCACGGCGATCACCGCGAGGATCGCGGCGATCTGGAGGCAGGTCTTGACCTTGCCGAACATGCTTGCCGCCATCACAACGCCGGCCTGCGTGGCGCCGAGGCGCAGCACGGTGACGGCGAGCTCGCGCGTGATGATCACCATCGCCACCCATGCAGCGAGGCGGTGCAACGACACCAGCGAGATCAGCGCGGCGATGATCAGCAGCTTGTCGGCGAGCGGATCCATGAGCTTCCCGAACGTGGTGATCGAGTCGCGCGCGCGTGCAAGGTATCCGTCTACGAAATCGGTGAGGGAGGCGAGCGCGAACACGATCGCCGCGAGCACGTCGCCGCCGGGGGTGTTGCCGAGCAGCGCGACCACGAGCGCAGGCACGAGCATGATCCGCAGCACCGTGAGCAGGTTGGGGAGATTCAGTGGGAACACGGGTAATGGTCATTATGTCCAGATCACCTCACGCCAGCTGACAGGAGCTCATCGATGAACACGCGCACGCTAGGACCGGGTGGCCCGGAGGTTGCGGAGATCGGCCTTGGCTGCATGGGCATGTCGGCCTTTTACGGGACCGCTGACCAGCAGGAAGCGATGCAGACGATCCGGCGCGCGCTCGACCTGGGCTGCAACTTCCTCGACACCTCTGACATGTACGGGCCGCACACCAACGAGCGGCTCGTGGGCGGCGCGATCAAGGAGCGTCGCGACGAGGTGTTCCTGGCGACGAAGTTCGGCATCAAGCTCGAGCCGGGCGAGGGCGGAGGCCCAGCAAAGCGCTCGATCGATGGCAGCCCCGAGTACGTGCGCGCGGCGTGCGATGCGTCGCTCGAGCGTCTGGGCGTCGAGCACATCGACCTGTACTACCAACACCGCGTCGACCCCAACACCCCGATCGAGGAGACCGTAGGCGCGATGGCGGAGCTGGCGCAGGCGGGCAAGGTTCGCTACCTGGGGCTGTCGGAGGCGAGCGCGCAGACGATCCGCCGCGCGCATGCGGTGCATCCGATCACAGCGGTCCAGACCGAGTACTCGCTGTGGACGCGCGACGTCGAGGACGAGATCCTGCCGACGCTGCAGGAGCTGGGGATCGCGTTGGTGGCGTACTCGCCGCTGGGACGCGGCTTTCTGTCGGGTCGCTTCAACTCGCCGGAGGACCTCGAGGAGGGCGACTTCCGGCGCCAGGGGCCGCGTTTCACCGGCGAGAACCTCGTGGCCAATCGCAAGCTCGCAGAGCGCGTGCGCGAGCTCGCGTCCGAGAAAGGGCTAACGCCCGGGCAGCTCGCGCTGGCGTGGGTGCTGAGCCGCGGCGAGCACATCGTGCCGATCCCAGGCACCAAGCGCGTGATCTACCTCGAAGAGAACCTCGGAGCGGCGGACGTCGAGCTGAGTGACGAACAGGCGCGGCAGATCGCCGAGGCTGTGCCTACGGCAACGGGCGAGCGCTACGACGAGGCAGGAATGCGCTCGGTCGACCTCTAGCGTGCTTTGCGCGCTCGACGCGCGCGGTCATGCGGCTGGCGAGCTTCGGTAGGCGCTTGTCGGCCTGCGCTTGCGTGATCGTGCCGGCCTTGACGCTGCCCGCGAGTGCAGCCTTTCTGGCGGCGACGAGCGCTTCGATCAGACCCGCTTGAGACTTGCTGCTAGTGGCGTTTGCGATTTGTGCGAGCGTCTTGCCCGAGCGCAGCTCCGAGCGCAACTGCTTGCGGCTAAGTCCGAGATAGGCGCTCGCCACCGTCAAAGCTCCGCGCCCGGCGCGTCCGCGGATGTGCGCGGCGCGTCCGCGGACGCGGACGGCGTGTATGCCGGCGCGATGGCGATGCGGGTGCGCGCTTGGCTGCGAGGCCATGACGACGGCTGCGGTGGCACCGGCGAGCACGGCCACGATCGCGACGCTGATCATGAGCTTGCGTTTGAGCCTGCGAGCGATCATGTGCTTAACCCTCCACGAGCCAGGTTGGTGGCGCTGATTGTGCACGAGCGCCCTAAAGGCAAACTTAGGCGCCGGCGTAAACGCTTGCTAAAAGCGCAGTCTGCCGTTTAGCAACAGTCAGTAGCCGACGGAGTAAAAGCTGATGTGCCGGCAGCCGTCGAGCTTGTAGTGCGGCAGCGCGTGATGGCTCGTGAAGACGACGATCTGCGGGTTTTCGCAGTGGATCACGCCGGAGTCCTCGTGCGCGTGGACGACGGTCTGCGGGTTGGTACCGGTCCAGACGTAGTTGACGGTGTCGTTGGCGTAGATGAAGTTGGGGCCGTCGCCGGCATGGATCACAGCCGTCTGATGCGACTCGCCGGTGGGGTGGTAGTCGCCCCAGATCACATCGCCGGCGTTGCCGCCGTAGATCGTGTCGTTGCCGTAGCCGCCGAGCAAGTAGTTGTGGACGCTGTTCTCACCGATCAGCGTGTTGCTCTGGCCGGCGGGACCCTTGTCCATCACCAGGTGCTGGTTGGGCGGCCAGCCGGCGTGGCTGGTCATTGCCGGCGCGGAGGACGCGAACGCGAGCGTGGCCAGCAGCGCGAGCATGATCATGGTCTTTGGCAGACGCAGCTCTCGACGGATGTAGCGACGGCTCATGTGCAGCTCCAGGTTTTCGCGGGTCGGGTAGTCCATCGTCTGTCTGCTCTCTATCCCGATCCCGTCTCGCTGAACTCGGACATCCGGCCACTGTGCGAGCAACGGCGGGCCGGCCGTGTGCGCCCTGGGCATCCAAACGGCGGACCAGCGTGATGCATCTGGGCATCCATGTCCGCGGGGTCGCGAGCGCTAGGGTGGGGGCCATGCCACTGATCCCGATGGTCATCGAGCGCACGGCGCGCGGCGAGCGCGAGTTCGACATCTACTCGCGCCTGCTCAACGAGCGCATCATCTTCCTGGGCACGCCGATCGACGACCAAGTGGCGAACCTGGTGGTGGCGCAGCTGCTGCACCTCGAGAGCGAGGATCCCGACAAGGACATCTCGATCTACATCAACTCGCCTGGCGGCTCGATCTACTCGGGTCTCGCGATCTACGACACGATGAACTTCGTCAAGCCGGACATCGCGACGATGTGCGTGGGCGTGGCGATGTCGATGGGCTCGCTGCTGCTGGCGGCCGGCACCAAAGGCAAGCGCGCGGTGCTGCCCAACTCGCGGATCCTGATCCACCAGCCTTCAGCGGGCTTCGAAGGCCAGTCCACGGACATCGAGATCCACGCTCGCGAGATCCTCAAAGTGCGCGAGTCGATCGACGAGATCTACGCAAGCCACACCGGCCTGTCGCAGGAGCAGGTGCGCCAGGACATGGAGCGCGACCGCTTCTTCACCGCGGAGCAAGCCGTCGAGTACGGCCTCGTCGACCGCGTGCTCGAGAGCCACTAGCGCCGCGCAGGACCCGCGTCGCCACAAACCGTGGGCGCTCGTTTTTAGGGGGCCGGCCTGGGGCCGGCCTGCTCGGGATGGCGAGGTGGGGCGTCTGTCGCGGCGCGCTAAGCGATCGCGTGCTCGATCGCGCCGAGGCGCTCGATCTCGATCCGCACGACGTCGTCGCTCTGCAGGAACACGGGTGGGTCCTGGCCGACGCCGACGCCGGAAGGCGTGCCGGTGAGGATCACGTCGCCCGTTTGCAGCGTGCAGGTCTCGGAGATGAACTCGACCAGCTCAGGCACCGAGAAGATCAGGTTCGAGGTGTTCGAGTCCTGGCGGAGCTCGCCGTTGACCCAGGTGCGCAGCGACAGCGCGTGCGGGTCGGGGACCTCGTCGGCGGTCGTGATCCAGGGGCCATACGGGCAGAAGCCATCGGCGCCCTTCGCGCGTGTCCACTGCGGCTCGCGGCCCTGTAGATCGCGTGCCGTGACGTCGTCGGCGACCGCATAGCCCGCGACCGAGCGCCCGGGTCCGATGATCACCGCAAGCTCGCCCTCGTAGTCCAAGCGCCTGACGACCTCAGGGCAGTGCACAGGCGCGTTCGGCGGCGCGGCAGAGGAGGGCAGCTTCATGAACACGAGCGGCTGCTTGGGCGTCTCGCCGCCCGTCTCGCGGATGTGGTCGGCGTAGTTGAGGCCGATGCCGAAGATCGCCCGCGGCGTCGGCACCGGCGCGAGCAGCGTCACCTCCGCAAGCGTCCATGACTGCCCCTCGACCGGCGTCGCCTCAGGGTCCGCCAAACGCTCCAGCACCGTCAACCCCTCCAACGCATACGCAAACACGCGCTCCTGCCCATCCTCCGTGCGCACCTCGCCGGTGCGCGGCCTCGTCGAAGCGGGGGGCAGGAACGTGGCCAGGCGCATCGACCGCCAGGCTATCGGCTCGCGGCCGCTAGGCGAAGGCGCGGGCCGCTGCGGCGCCGGCAGCCAGTGGGCAGTCCCATGCGCCGCGGCCCGCCGCTGCGCAAAGCGCCCGCTGCGCCATCGGCCGGTGGGGATATCGTCGCTCGCTGGCATGGCCGGCATGACCCCTCGAGCGCAGCGTCCTGCTTGTGATCGCCGTGCTCACAGCGCTGGCCGGCGTGGCCAACTACGGATCGTGGGCCGCTGTGCCCCGCTTCGCGGTGGCCACGCTCGCGCTCGCCGGCCTCGCCTGGGTGGTGTCGTTCGCCACCGAGCAGCTCGGCGAGCGCTTCGGGCCGGGGGTCACCGGCATGATGCAATCCACGCTCGGCAACCTGCCGGAGCTGTTCGTCGTGATCTTCGCGCTGCAAAAGGGCGAGCTGGTGGTCGCGCAGACCGCGATCGTCGGCTCGGTGCTCGCCAACGCGCTGCTCGTGCTCGGACTCGTGATCGTCGTCGGCGCGCGTCGCTCGCCCGACGGGCTGATGCGCTTCTCCAAGCGCCTGCCCAGGGACACCGCCACGCTGCTGCAAGTAACGGTGTTCATCATCGTGCTGCTCGGCCTGTCGCTCGCCGCGCACGATCCCGCCAGCCACCACGTCAAGGGCATCTCGATCGTCGGCGCAGTCTGCCTGCTGTTCGTCTACCTGACCTGGGTCGTGCCATACCTGCGCTCCGACAGCGCCCCCGGCGAAGCCGAGGTGGGCGACGCGCCTGCCGAACCGGAGCGCGAGGGGCCGCGGCTGGCGCTGTGGCTGACGCTCACGCTGCTGCTCGCCGGCGGCGCCGCCTCAGCGTTCGTGTCCGACTGGTTCGTCAACGGCCTCGAGCCGGCAATCATGATCCTGCACATCTCACAAGCGTTCGCCGGGCTCGTGATCGTAGCGATCGCAGGCAACGCCGTCGAGAACACCGCCGGGCTCGTGCTGTCCTACAAGCGCCGCTCCGACCTCGCCATCTCCGTCGTCAAAAACTCCGTCGCGCAGATCGCCGCGTTCCTGTTCCCAGCGCTCGTGCTCGTGTCCTTCGCGCTGAAGACCACGCTCACGTTCGCGCTCGCGCCCGTCTACATCGGCGCGCTCGCGCTCACCGCGCTCGCGCTCTGGCAGGTCACCGGCGACGGCGAGGCCGCCGAATTCGAGGGCTGGGCGCTGGTCTCGCTGTACGTGATCCTCGCCACGCTCACCCTCTACGAGTAGCGCTCACACGGCCCGTGCCGTCGGCGCCGCCGCAGTCACCGGGGCCGTCGCCTCGCAGGCCGCGGTCGCAAAGGCACGCGCCATCACGAGAGGGCCCCCTGAGGGGCCCCCATAAACACTCAATCCGCCGCCAGGTCAGCCTTTGACGAGGCCGCTGATCAACGCACCGGCCACGCCACCGGTCGCGGCTGCGCCCGCGTTCTGCGCAGCTTCGCCCTCGAGCGGCGAGATGAACATCGTCTGGATCGCGAGCCTGCCAGGGCCGGTGAAGCGGTTCCACGTGAGCTTGCCGCCGCCGCCGAAGATGCCCGTCTTCAGCCCCATCGTCACCGCCTCCAGGCTCACAGTCGGATCCTTGTACAGCCACGCGCCCGCCTCCACGTCCAGCTGCTCGCCCTCGCCGAGGTTGACCAGGAACACGTTGCCGTGCCCGTGCAGCCACACCAGCGCGTCGCCGTTGGTCGCGCGGAACTTGTCCATGAAGATGCCCGAGCCGCCCAGCAGCATGTTCTGCACGCCTTTGATGCGTTCAAAGCTGTAGTCCAGATTGTCCGTCGCCGCCAAGAACTGGTGCTCGCGCACGTCCAGCCCTGAGCCCTGCACGAGGTGCATCGGCACGCACTGCCCCGGCGAGTCACGCGAGAACGCGATCCGACCCGCGCCTGATGTGCGCGTCACGAAGAACTCCAAGCCGGCGATCTTGCGCTTGATCGCCCCCGGCAGTTTCTTCAGCTCGACGTTCAGCTGCGTCTCCTTCCACAGCAGCACATGGTGCTCGAACATCACCTGCTGGCTCGAAATATCGATCTGCAGCTCCGGGACCAGTTCGCCGCGGATGTGGTAGGTGACCCCCGCAAACGACTCGTCATATGCGCTCACAGGCAGTGGCTCAGGCTGGGGCATCGCGCGTGTCTCCTTCTCTGGATCGGTTGGGCCGGCGGCCAGCAGCAGGCTGGATCGCGCGTAGATAGGGAACAGTCCGACGGCGTTGGCGGCCCGAGCTTCGCGGTTTGCGCCGCCCACGTCAAGGGTCAGCGCCGCGCGCTTACGCTGGCCGTCTGCTCGTGCCCAAAGCGCGCTAGACTGCTTGGACCTCGCGCCTGGGCGGGGTTTTTCTTCGCCCAGAGCCGCCTGTCCACAACGACGCAGGGATTTCTGATCATGGCCCGCGGAGACGTACGCATCGCTGTCACCCTCGCATGCGAGGAGTGCAAGCATCGCAACTACCAGACGAATAAGAGCAAGCGCAACAATCCAGACCGGATAAGCCTGCGCAAGTACTGCCGTTGGTGTCGCAAGCACACCAGCCACAGGGAGACCCGTTAGCGCGGGAGCGCTGCCGTGGCTCGTGACCGCAAACGTGCAAAGCAACGCCGCTCACGCGGCGCTGGCGCTGCTGTCGGCCGCCCCGGTAGCGCGGGCAGCGCCGCCAACGGCGCGAGCCACGACGCCCAGGCGAGCGCGCCGAGCGAGAGCCAGTCAGCCGACCTCAACGCTCCCGGCCCGCTCGAGCGCATCGACCTGCCCGGAGCGCTCGACCACGCCTCCGCCGACGTCGACGAGTTCGACGCCGCGCTCGTCCGCGGCGCCGGCGGCGTGCCCGCCGTCCCCGAGTCACAACAAGCCGACAACAGCGACTTCGACGTCGAGACCGAAGACGTGCTGCAGGAGCCCCAAGGCCCAGGCGGCGGCGGGAGCGGCAGGCGCGGCCGCGGCTCAGGAGGCAGCGGCGACGGCGGCGAAGTCGCGCGTCCGTCCGGCGCGCCACTGCGCGGCGGCAACCGCGCCATCGGCTTCCTGCGCGCCAGCTGGGCTGAGCTTCAACGGGTGCAATGGCCCGACCGCCGGCAGGTCACGCAAGCGACCGCCGTCGTGCTCGGGTTCGTCGCCATCGCAGGCCTCTATCTTGGCGCAGCTGACTACGTCGCCAAGGAAATCGTCGAATTCATCTTGTAAGGAACCCTGAATCTGAATGTTTCGCTGGTACGTCGTAAACACATACTCAGGCCATGAGAACAAGGTCAAGCACAACCTCGAGCACCGTGTGGTCTCGCTAGGTCAGCAGCGCGCTGTGCGCAGTGTCGTCGTGCCGACCGAAACCGTCATGGAGATGAAGGACAACCAGAAGAACCCCGTCGAGAAGCGCACCATGCCGGGCTACGTGCTCGTCAACATGGAGCTCAACGAGGACTCCTGGGGCGTCGTCAAGGGCACCCCCGGCGTCACCGGCTTCGTCGGCGCCTCCCAAGAGCCCGTGCCGCTCACGCAGGTCGAGGTCGACCGGCTGCTGCACAAGGAGGTCGCCACCGCCACCCGCACCCGCGCCCAGTTCACCATCGGCGAGTCCGTCAAGGTCGTCTCCGGCCCGCTGTCCGACTTCTCCGGCGAGATCTCCGAGATCAACGAGGACGCCGCCCGCTTGAAGGTGCTGGTATCAATCTTCGGTCGCGAGACGCCGGTAGAGGTCCAGTTCGATCAGGTAAAGAAGCTTTAGGAATTACGAGGACACACGATGGCTAAGAAGGTTTTGACGACGATCAAGCTGCAGGCAAATGCCGGGCAGGCGAGTCCTGCGCCGCCGGTCGGTCCTGCGCTCGGGCAGCACGGCATCAACATCATGGAGTTCTGCAAGGCGTTCAACGCGCAGACGCAGAGCGAAACCGGGACCGTGATCCCGGTCGTGATCACCGTCTACGAGGATCGCTCGTTCACGTTCATCACCAAGACGCCGCCCGCCGCCGTGCTGATCCGTCAGGCGCTCAAGATCAACAAGGGCTCAGGCGAGCCCAACCGCTTGAAGGTCGGCACCATCACCCAGAACCAGCTGCGCGAGATCGCCGAGCGCAAGCTCGATGACCTCAACGCGCACGACGTCGACCAAGCCGCCAAGATCATCGCCGGCACCGCGCGCTCGATGGGCGTCGAGGTCGGATCATGAGCGCACACGGAAAGCGCTACGCCGAGCTGCTCGCCAAGGTCGACCGCGAGCACGAGTACCAGCCCGCAGAGGCGATCGCGCTGGTGCGCGGGCTCGGCGGCGCCAAGTTCGACGAGACGGTCGAGGTGCATGTGCGCACCGGCCTCAACGTGCGCCACGCCGACGAGCAGCTGCGCGGCACGATCGCGCTTCCCAACGGCCTCGGCAAGGACGTCAAGGTCGCCGTGTTCGCGCAAGGCGACAAGGTCAAAGAGGCCGAAGCGGCTGGCGCTGACGTCGTCGGCGGCCAAGATCTCGCCAAACGCATCCAGGAGGGCTTCGACGACTTCGACGTCGCCATCGCCACACCCGACATGATGTCCGTCGTCGGCCAGCTCGGGCGCATCCTCGGCCCCTCCGGCAAGATGCCCAACCCGAAAGTCGGCACCGTCACGATGGACATCGGCAAAGCCGTCGAAGAGTCCAAGTCCGGCAAGGTCGAGTACCGCACCGATCGCAGCGCGATCGTGCACCTCGTGATCGGCAAGGTCAGCTTCGACGAGCGCAAGCTGCTCGAGAACTACGCCGCCGTGATCGAAGAGCTGGGCCGCGCCAAGCCCTCAGCCGCCAAAGGCCGCTACCTGCGCTCGATCACGATCGCCTCGACCATGGGCCCCGGCATCAAGGTCGACTCGTCAAAGACACGTGAAATCCTCGAGGAGGCGCCCGCGGCTACCATCGCCGCTTAGCGTCACCCCGCCACAGGCCACCAGAGACCCCCGGCAGCCGCAGCCCGATCTCCTGATCGGCAGCCAGCGGCAGAAGACCGGGACAGGAGCCCCATGAACCGAGACCAGAAGGCAGTGGCGATCGCCGAGATCGCCACCCACATAGACGAGTCTGATGCCGTCTTCGCCGTCGACTACCGCGGCATCACCGTCGCGCAGGTCGCCGAGCTGCGCGCCAAGCTGCGCGAGTCCGACGCCACCTTCAAGGTCGTCAAGAACTCGCTCACCGAGCGCGCCGCCGATCAGGTCGGGGCCGAGTCGCTCAAGGAGTTCCTCGCCGGGCCCACCGCGCTCACGTTCGTGCGCGGCGATGTCGCCACCGCCGCCAAAACCGTCGCCGACTACGCGCGCACCACGCAGCTGCTGCCCTTCAAGGGCGGGCTCATGGGCGACGACACGCTCGACATCCAGCAGATCCGAACGCTCTCGCGTCTGCCCTCGCGCGAGGTGCTCTACGGCCAGCTCGTCGGCGTCGTCGCCTCGCCCATCGGCGGGCTCGTGCGCTCCCTCGGCGGGCTGCTCGGCGGGCTTGCCGTCGCGCTCGGGCAGGTTCGCGAGAAGAAGGAGTCCGGCGAGCTGCCAGCCGGAGGCCAGGCGCAGCCGCCGGGCTGAGGCCGAGGCGCCAGCCGCGGAGGAGGCGCCTGCGGCTGAGGCTTGAGCTTGCGGCTGAGGAGCCGGCGGCCGCGGCGCCTGCCGCTGAGGCCGCGGACGACACCAAGACTGAGCCGGAGGCTGATGCGAGCCGGCGCAAGCAGACGACAATCAAGCGGACGTCTCGGCTGAGAGCCAGCCCGAGGACGCCGAGACGACCAAGGAGGACTGACATATGGCAACCAGCACACAGGATTGGATCGAGGAGCTCAAGGGCATCTCGGTGCTCGAGCTCGCCGAGCGGATCAAGGCGCTGGAGGAGGAGTTCGGCGTATCCGCAGCCGCAATGGCGGCCCCCGCCGCAGCGCCCGCGGGCGGCGGCAGCGACGCGGCCGCAGAGGAAGAAGCGAGCAGCACCGTCGACGTGATCCTCTCCGGCGCCGGCGACAAGAAGATCCAGGTCATCAAGGTCGTGCGCGCCGCGACCGGCCTCGGGCTCAAAGAGGCCAAGGCGCTCGTCGACGAGGCCCCCAAGCCCGTCAAGGAGGGCATCGAGCGCGAGGAGGCCGACAAGCTCAAGCAGGAACTCGAGGAGGCAGGGGCCTCAGTCGAGCTCAAGTAGCGCGGCGCGGCGCGGCGCTGCGCCGTCCCACCGCAGGCTGCGACTTCGCGGCAGCCTGCGGTGGGATGGCTTCGCTTTTGCCGGGGGCCGGCTTGTCGGGCTCCTGTGCCAGCCGCTGCGGCTCGTGTTGGCCTGCTCCCGTGCGGAGCTCTGATAGCCATGGCTATACGACGTGGGGGTTGGTCTTTTCGGTGGGTGCGGCGGAGGCTGGCTTCGCGGCATGTGGGACCGGGACCACGCTCGCGGCCAGGCTTTATGCAGCGCTAACAAATCCCCGCGTTTTCCGGTAAAGTGCCGTCCGCTAGCCGATAGTCGCAGCCGTCCGAAACGCCGAGGTCGCGCCACATACGCGAATTCTCGAAGGGCGGGGTCCGTGAGCGCTGGCGGCCCTTAAGGGTAGGGATAGCCTGTGCTATCTTTCCTAGTCGCGCTTCGGCGCCCTCCTCTGCCCGTGTATCGCCCTCCGAAGGAGTCATTTCTTGGCTGCTGTAGATGCTCTCCGGACGCGCCGAACCTTCGCGCGTCTCCAGAAGACCGTTGACGTACCGAACCTCATTGACATCCAGCGCCGCTCATTCGCGTGGCTGACCGACCCGGCGACGGGTGGCCTGCGCGAGACGATCGACGACATCTCACCGATCGAGGACTACACGGGCAACCTTGCCGTGCAGTTCGGCGAGTTCACGTTCGACGAGCCCGTCGCGTCGCTGGAGCAGTGCCGCGAGAAGGACCTCACATACGCCCGCCCGCTGACCGTGACCGTGGCGTTCATCAACCGCGAGACCGGAGAGATCCGAGAGCAGTCGGTGTTCATGGGCGACTTCCCGTGGATGACCGAGCGCGGCACGTTCGTGATCAACGGCACCGAGCGCGTCGTCGTGACGCAACTCGTGCGCTCGCCCGGCGCCTATCTGATGGAGCCGAAGGACCGCGAGAAGCAGGTGTTCATCGCCAACCTGATGCCCGCCCGCGGCTCATGGCTGGAGCTGGAGATCGACAAGAAGGGCAAGGTCTTCGTCCGCATCGACCGCAAGCGCAAGCTGCCGGTGACGGTGCTGCTGCGCGCGATGGGCTATGCGAGCGATGAGGAGATCCTGCGGCTGTTCGAGAACTCGCTGTACATCCGCAACACGATCGAGTCCGACACCGAGATCACGCGCACCGAAGACGGCGCGCTGATCGAGCTGTTCAAGAAGCAGCGGCCCGGTGAGCCGCCGAGCGTGGACAACGCCAAAGCGCTGCTCAACCAGCTGTTCTTCGACCCCAAGCGCTACGACCTCACGCGCGTCGGGCGCTACAAGCTCAACTCGCGCCTGGGCCTGGACGTGGACATCGACACGCGCACGCTCACGCACGACGACATCCTCGCGCTCGTGCGCGAGCTCGTCTCGCTGCCCAAGCGCCTCGGCCTGCCCGAAGACGGCGAGGTCGAGATCAAGGACTACGCGGCCGAGGCTACGAGCATGCCGCGCGAGCCCGTCGCCGAGCACCTCGACGAGTACGAGCACTTCGGCAACCGCCGCCTGCGCACCGTCGGCGAGCTCATCCAGGAGGCATTCCGGATCGGGCTCTACCGTATGGAGCGCGTCGTGCGCGAGCGTCTGACGACCGAGGACGCCGACACGATCACGCCGCAGACGATCATCAACATCCGGCCCGTGGTAGCGGCGCTGAAGGAGTTCTTCGGCTCCTCGCAGCTGTCGCAGTTCATGGACCAGACCAACTCGCTCGCCGGGCTCACGCACCGGCGGCGCCTGTCAGCGCTTGGCGCCGGTGGGCTCACGCGTGAGCGTGCGCCGATCGAGGTGCGCGACGTCCACCCCACGCACTACGGGCGCATGTGCCCGATCGAGACCCCCGAGGGGCCGAACATCGGTCTGATCGGCTCGCTGTCGTCGTTCGCCGAGGTCTCCGAGTACGGGTTCGTGACCACGCCCTACCGCGTAGTCAACGACGGGACGCTCACCGACGAGGTTCGCCATCTCGACGCTACGCAGGAAGAGGAGCTGCTGATCGCGCAGGCGAACACGCCGATCGACGAGAAGACGGGCAAGCTCAAGGGCACCGAAATCCTCTGCCGCACGCAGGCGGGCCAGTACGTGACGGTCGGCCCCAAGGACGTCGACCTGATCGACGTCTCACCCGAGCAGATCTGGTCGGTGGCGACCGCGATGATCCCGTTCCTCGAGCACGACGACGCCAACCGTGCGCTGATGGGCTCGAACATGCAACGCCAGGCAGTGCCGCTGCTGAAGGCTGATGCGCCGCTCGTCGGCACGGGCATGGAGCGCCGCGCGGCGCTCGACACGGGCGACGTGCTGCTCGTGAAGAACGCCGGCACGGTCGACTACATCGACGCCACCCAGATCGTCATACAGACGAAGGACGGCGCCAAGGACGAGTACGAGCTGCAGAAGTACATGCGCTCCAACCAGGGCACGCTGATCCACCAGAAGCCGCTGGTCCGCAGCGGACAGGCGGTCGTCGTGGGCGACGTGCTCGCCGACGGCTCTTCGACCGACAAGGGCGAAATGGCACTCGGCAAGAACCTGATGGTCGCGTTCATGTCCTGGGAGGGCTACAACTTCGAGGACGCCATCATCTTGTCCAAGCGCCTCGTGCAGGACGACGAGCTCACCTCGATCCACATCGAGGAGTACGAGATCGACGCCCGCACGACCAAGCTCGGCGAGGAGGAGATCACCCGCGACATCCCCAACCGCTCCGAGGAGTCGCTGCGCAACCTCGACGACCGCGGCATCGTACGCGTCGGCGCCGAGGTCATCTCCGGCGACCTGCTGGTCGGCAAGGTCACGCCCAAGGGCGAGACCGAGCTGACCGCCGAGGAGAAGCTGATCCGCGCGATCTTCAAGGAGAAGGCGCGCGAGGTTCGTGACACCTCGCTGAAGGTGCCGCACGGCGAGGGCGGCGTGGTGATCGACGTCAAGACGTTCAGCCGCGACGCCGGCGATGACCTGCCGCCCGGGGTCAACGACCTCGTGCGCGTGTTCGTCGCGAAGAAGCGCAAGATCTCCGAGGGCGACAAGCTTGCGGGCCGTCATGGCAACAAGGGTGTGATCTCGAAGATCGTCGACCAGCAGGACATGCCGTTCCTCGAGGACGGCACTCCGGTCGACGTGATCCTCAACCCGCTGGGCGTGCCATCGCGCATGAACGTCGGGCAGATCCTCGAGACGCACCTCGGCTGGGCCGCCGCGCAGGGCTGGTACGACGACGGCACCGAGGCGTACAAGGAAGCCGACGCCAATGCCGGTCCCCGCCGCGTGTACGTCTCGACGCCCGTGTTCGACGGCGCGACCGTGCAGGACGTGGACAACGCGCTGGTCAAGTGGCAGGACGCACACGTTGGGCGCATCCGCATGGACGTCGACAAGGCCCGCAGGGTCGGTGAGCAGGCATCCGGAAAGATGACGCTGTTCAACGGCCGCACGGGCGAGCCGTTCGAGGAACAGGTGACGGTGGGGTACATGTACATCCTCAAGCTCCTGCACCTCGTCGACGACAAGATCCACGCTCGCTCGACCGGTCCCTACTCGCTCGTCACCCAGCAGCCGCTGGGCGGCAAGGCGCAGTTCGGCGGCCAGCGCTTCGGCGAGATGGAGGTTTGGGCGCTGGAGGCATTCGGCGCCGCCTACACGCTGCAGGAGATGCTCACGATCAAGTCCGACGACACGGTCGGGCGGGTCAAGGCATACGAGGCGATCGTCAAGGGCGAGAACATCGCCGAGCCGTCGATCCCCGAGTCGTTCAAGGTGCTGCTCAAGGAGATGCAGTCGCTGGCGCTCGACGTCAACGTCGTCTCCGAGGAGGGCCAGCGCGCAGAGATGCGCGACGAGGACGACGACCTGCTGCGTGCAGCCGAGGAGCTCGGCATCGACCTCTCCGGTGTCAGGGCGCTCTCCGCTGACGGCGCCGAGGAGCAGCCAGCGAAGCTCGACGCAGCCGCCGAGGGCACCGACGCCGTCGTCAGCGACGAGGACGCGGAGACCGAGGATGCGACAGAGGACATAGAGGACGACGCGATCGGCGTCGAGGAGCTGCTGGACGCCGACGCAACAGAGGACATAGACCTGGACAGCCTCGCCGGTGATGAGTCCGCCGAGGAGTTGCCCGATTCACCCGCGAGCGAAAGCGCACCCAGATGATCGACATTAATAATTTTGACGCTATCGAGATCAGCCTCGCGTCCTCGAAGCAGATCCGCAGCTGGAGCTCCGGCGAGGTGACCAAGCCGGAGACGATCAACTACCGCACGCTCAAGCCAGAGAAGGACGGCCTGTTCTGCGAGCGCATCTTCGGTCCGACCAAGGACTGGGAGTGCTACTGCGGCAAGTACAAGCGCGTGCGCTACAAGGGCATCGTCTGCGAGCGCTGCGGCGTGGAGGTCACGCGCTCGAAGGTTCGCCGCGAGCGCATGGGCCACGTCGACCTCGCCGCTCCCGTCAGCCACATCTGGTTCTTCAAGGGCGTGCCCAGCCGCATCGGCTATCTGCTGGACATGGCGCCCAAGGAACTCGAGAAGGTCCTGTACTTCGCTGCTTCGATCGTCACATGGGTCGACGACGAGGCGCGCGCAAAGGACATCGACTCGCTCGAGAAGGAAGTCAACAAGGTGCTCGACGGCTACGCCGCCGAGCGTGAGGAGCGAGTGCTCGAGCTGCGTGAGTCGCTTGCGCGCCGCGAGAAGTACCTGCAGAACGGCAAACAGACCAACTTCAACGACGAAGACCACCTGTGGGCCGACTCGCTCGACCTCAACCTGTCCAAACTCTCAGACGAGGAGCGCGAGAAGCAGGTCAAGGAACTGACCAAGACCTTCGACGCCGACATCGCCGACACCGAAGCCTACATCGAGGATGCGGCCGAGCGGATGCGCAACGTCTGGGAGCTCTTCAAGACGATGGAGCCCAAGCAGATCGAGCATGACGAGACCACCTTCCGCGAGCTCAAGGAGCGCTTCGGATCGTCGTACGGGTTCGGCGAGTACTTCCGCGGCGGCATGGGTGCGGAAGCGATCCGCGACCTGCTCCAGCAGGTGGACCTCGAGGCCGAACGCATTGAGCTCGAGGACCAGGTCAAGACCGGAAAAGGCCAGAAGCAGGCGCGCGCCGTCAAGCGCCTGAAGGTCGTCTCCGCATTCATCCAGTCGGGCAACAAGCCCGAGATGATGGTGCTCGACGCGGTGCCCGTGATCCCGCCAGAGCTGCGCCCGATGGTGCAGCTCGACGGTGGCCGCTTCGCGACCTCCGACCTCAACGACCTCTACCGCCGCGTCATCAACCGCAACAACCGCCTCAAGCGGCTGCTCGACCTCGGCGCGCCGGAGATCATCGTTAACAACGAGAAGCGCATGCTCCAGGAGGCCGTCGACGCGCTGTTCGACAACGGCCGTCGCGGGCGTCCAGTCACCGGCCCGGGCAACCGTCCGCTGAAGAGCCTGTCGGACATGCTCAAGGGCAAGCAGGGCCGCTTCCGCCAGAACCTGCTCGGCAAGCGCGTGGACTACTCCGGGCGCTCGGTGATCGTCGCCGGCCCGTACCTGAAGCTGCACCAGTGCGGCCTGCCTAAGATCATGGCGCTCGAGCTGTTCAAGCCGTTCATCATGGCTCGTCTGGTCGAGCGCAAGTCAGCGCAGAACATCAAGGCCGCCAAGAAGATGGTCGACTCGATGATCGGCGAGGTCTGGGACGTGCTCGAGGAGGTCATCCACGAGCACCCCGTGCTGCTCAACCGCGCGCCCACGCTGCACCGTCTCGGCATCCAGGCGTTCGAGCCGCTGCTCGTCGAGGGCAAGGCGATCCAGGTCCACCCGCTGGTCTGTCACGCTTTCAACGCCGACTTCGACGGCGACCAGATGGCCGTGCACCTGCCGCTGTCCGCAGAGGCGCAGGCGGAGGCGCGCATCCTGATGCTCTCCTCCAACAACATCCTGTCCCCCGCGCACGGAGCGCCGCTGGCGACGCCGACGCAGGACATGATCCTCGGCGCCTACTACCTCACCTATGGGCCCGAAGCAGAGGAGCTCTCGAAGATCGATCGCTCCACATATGAGCCGCGGCCGCACGTGTTCCGCACGGCACAAGAGGCAGAGCTCTCCTACGAGGGCAATGTCGTCAAGCTGCACGACATCGCCGAGTTCCGCCCGTATGGGCGCGAGGGCGGGCACGTGCTCACGACGATCGGGCGCATCATCTACAACGACCGCATCGAGCGGGCCTTGGCAGAGGCGCTCGGAGACGAGTTCGACGCCTCCAAGTACGTGTTCGTCAACCAGTCGATGAAGAAGCGCGACACCACGCGACTGATCGACATGCTCGTGCAGTCCTACGGCGCCACCACGATCTCGCTGGTGCTCGACGCGTTCAAGGACCTCGGCTTCAAGTACGCGACACAGGCCGGGATCACGATCTCCAAGAACGACGTAGTCGTGCCCCCGCAGAAGCAGGAGATCCTCGACAAGTACGACACGCTGGTCGGCGACATCACCAGCCAGTACGACGACGGTCTGATCACCCAGGAGGAGCGTCACGAGGCGGTCGTGGAGCAGTGGAACGCCGCCACCGACGAGGTCGCCGAGGCGATGGTTCAGAACCTCGACGTTCTGAACCCCATCTTCATGATGGCCAACTCCGGTGCTCGTGGCTCCTTCAAGCAGATCCGCCAGCTGGCGGGAATGCGCGGCCTGATGGCCAACCCGAAGGGTGAAATCATCGAGCGCCCGATCAAGGCCAACTTCATGGAGGGCCTGTCGGTGCTCGAGTACTTCATCTCCACGCACGGCGCGCGAAAGGGACTGGCCGACACCGCCCTGCGCACCGCCGACTCGGGCTACCTGACACGGCGTCTGGTCGACGTCGCCCAGGACGTGATCATCCGCGAGGCCGACTGCGGCACCGAGGAGTACATCGAGATGGCCGTGTTCAAGGACGGCGGTGAACCGAACGACGTGCTCGTCGGACGCATCGCCGCGCTCGACATCACGACCAAGCGGGGCCGCATGCTCGCCGAGCAAGGCGTCGAAATCGGCCGTGCAGAGATGGCCGAGCTCGTCAGCGCCTTCGCCGACGAGCACGAGAAGGGCGCCGAGGTCACGGTGCCGGTGCGCTCGGTGCTCAAGTGCGAGGCAGCCAGCGGCGTATGCCAGGCCTGCTACGGCCGCGCGATGGCCACCGGCGCGCTCGCCCAGATCGGCGACGCGGTCGGGATCGTCGCTGCGCAGTCGATCGGCGAGCCCGGCACGCAGCTGACGATGCGCACGTTCCACACCGGGGGCGTCGCCGGAGCGGACATCACGCACGGCCTGCCGCGTGTCGTCGAGCTGTTCGAGGCACGGCGCCCGAAGGGCCTGTCGAAAATCGCGGAGCAGGACGGCGTCGCGACGATCGAGGAGACCGACAAAGCGCTGACCGTCGTCATCACCGACGACGCCGGCGAGGAGCATCGCCACGCCTTCCCGCGGCGCACACGGCTGTTCGTGTCGGACGGCGAGAAGATCAAAGCCGGCAAGCAGCTCAACGAGGGGTCCGTGTACCCGCACGAGCTGCTCGCGATCCGCGGACGCACCGAGACCGAGGTGTACCTCGTCAACGAGGTCCAAGAGGTCTACAAGTCCCAGGGCGTGGACATCAACGACAAGCACATCGAGCTGATCGTGCGCCAGATGCTCAAGAAGGTGCGCGTCGACCAGAAGGGCGACACCGACTACCTTCCCGGGCAGTTCGTCGACCGCTTCGAATTCGCCAAGGTCAACGACGCCGTCGGCCAGAAAGGCGGCGAACAGGCGCAATTCGAGGACATCATCCTCGGCATCACCAAGGCATCGCTCAACACCGACTCGTTCCTGTCGGCGGCCTCCTTCCAAGAGACCACCAAGGTGCTCACCGACGCCGCGCTCGAAGGCAAGATCGACCGGCTCAACGGGCTCAAGGAGAACGTGATCATCGGCAAGCTGATCCCGGCTGCCACAGGCCTCAAGCGCTACCGCCGGATCGAGATCGAGCCCGCCGAACCGCTGCCGCGCGCGATCGACGACGTCGGCCTGCTCGACCAGGACGAGATCGCCGCCGAGCTGGGCCTCGCAGGCGACGGCTTCAACGGCGGCTACGGGCAGGAGTTCGACGCAGATCTCGCCTCGCTCGAGAAGATCGGCGCCGGCGGCACAGACCCCGGCTTCGCCGAGGAGCTGGCCGAGCTCGAGCTGCCCGCCGACGGTCCCACCGAGGCATAGCTCCAGCCGCAGAGCAAGCACTGCATCGGGGGCGGCCACATGGCCGCCCCCGATCCGTTCAAGGCAGTCGCTCGAGTCCGCGCAACGCCCGAGCCCAATCCGCCAGCTGGCGAGCCTCGAGCGCCGTGAGCCCGTGCCGCGGATCGGTCTGCACCAGCAACGTCGCCGCAGCGCGCGCGCCCGCCCACTCGTGGCATGCATCGTTGAGCGCGTCATCGACCCATGCCAGCGGCCGCTCGCCAGCATATGCGTCGATCGCGTCGAGCTTCCAGTGGGCGTTGGCCCGCGCAGGTGGGAACCCGGCCATTTGCTTGAAGCGCAGAAACGGCAGCTCGGGCGGCAAGCCGAGCAGATGCGGCAGATGCTCGTTGGCGCGCTCCTCCCAGCCGCTCGCCCACACCAGCTCGAACATGCTCGCGAGATCAAGCAGGTGAGCGGCGGCAGTGGACGAAAGGAAGTGAGGTGTGCCGTCGATCGAATGGAACGACCCGTCGAGCAAAGGCGCCCCGGCGCCGTCGCTCTGCTGGCTCCCGCCGGCTCGCTCCCAGCCACCGAACAGCGAGATGACGCCGTCGATGTCGACCATCAGTAGAGGCAGCTCGTGCGCATCGATACCACCGGCGGGTTCTTTAGCTCGCATACAGGTTCAGAGGGGTACGCTGCCGGAGACGGACGATGTGTTGAGCTCGGCCGGGCGCAGTAAAGCAGCCCGTAGTGTCGGCCGATGAACCCCCCGTCGCCTCCCCGACAATGACCATGGACCTAGGCATACTTCTAGCGCTCTTGTGCGCCTTCGTGGCGAACTTGGGCTTCTTCTACAAGTACCGTGGCGCGAACGACGTGCCGAAGGTGCAGGTCACGCACCCGTTCCGCTCGGCCAAGGCGCTGTACTCCTCGAAGTGGTTCACGCTCGGCATGATCACCGCGACCGCGAGCTGGGGATTGCATGTCGCTGCGCTTGCGATGGCGCCGATGTCAGTCATCCAGGTCTCGCTTGCCGCAGGTGTCGTGTTCATCGCGGTGATGGCCGACAAGCTATTCGGGTTCAAGGTCGGCCGTCGACAGTGGATCGGCCTGTCCCTCACAGCCGCGGGGCTCGTGCTGCTCGGCGTGACCCTGCCTGCGATGCACGGCGCTCACTCGCACTTCTCAGACGCCGCGATGATCTCCTTTGAGGCCGGCCTGTTCGGCATCGGTGGCCTGCTGCTGATGGGTCCCCGCATGGGCGGCCCGATCGAGCACCACGGGATGATGCTCGGCGCAGCATCAGGGATTTTGTTCGGAGTCTCCGACACCGCCATCAAGGCGCTCACCGGCATCACCGGCGCCCACGGCTTCATGGGCCTGCTGCTGAGCCCCTGGCTGGCAGTCGCCATCCTGGCCTCGATCGTCGCGTTCTTCGCGTCGGCGCGTGGCCTGCAGGAGGGCGAGGCGGTCCCCGTGATCGCCGTCACCGGCACCGCCGCCAACATCGCCGGCATCGCCGGCGGAATCGTCGTGTTCGGCGACCCAGTCGCCGGCAGCACAGTGGGCGTGCTGCTGCAGGCGCTCGCGTTCGTGCTCGTGATCGTCGCCGCCGCGCTGATGCCCGCTCCGGTCCGCGCCGCAGGCGTGCCGCAGCCCGCTTAGGCTACCTGTTGAGCCACCGCATCGCCCAGGCCGCCCGGCGCTGCTAGCATCCCGCAAGATGCCGACAACCTCCCAACTGGTGCGCAAGGGCCGCGTGACTCCCAAGAAGAAGATCGCGACCCCCGGCCTGAAGTCAGGCAAGGGCCGCAAGAAGAAGACCGCCGCCCCGCAACGGCGCGGCGTCTGCACGCGCGTCTACACGACGACCCCGAAGAAGCCTAACTCCGCGCTGCGCAAGGTCGCGCGTGTGCGTATCTCCGGGTCGATCGAGGTCACCGCGTACATCCCCGGAGAGGGACACAACCTGCAGGAGCACTCGGTGGTTCTCGTGCGCGGCGGACGCGTCAAGGATCTGCCGGGCGTGCGCTACAAGGTCGTGCGCGGCACCCTCGACGCAGCCGGTGTGAGCGATCGCAAAAAGGCGCGCTCGCAGTACGGCGTCAAGAAAAAATAGCCGCAGCCCACTTCCAGGAACGAGACACCGATGCCCCGTCGCGCAGCAGCACAGATCCGTCCTGTCGAGGCGGACCCCATTCACCGCTCCAAACTCGTCCAGCAGGTGATCAACAAGGTCATGCTCGACGGCAAGAAGTCGACCGCCGAGCGGATCGTCTACGACGCGCTCGCACTGCTTGGCGAGCGCAGCGACAAAGACCCGATCGAGACGCTCGAGGCTTCGATCAAAGCGCTGACACCGACGCTCGAGGTCAAATCGCGCCGCGTCGGCGGCGCCACCTACCAGGTACCGGTCGAGGTCGCCTCCCGTCGCGCACGCACACTGGCCGTCCGCTGGCTCGTCGAGTTCGCACGCCAGCGCCGCGAGAAGACAATGGCGCAGCGGCTCGCCAACGAGCTGATGGACGCGCAGTCCCAGCAGGGCGGCGCCTACAAGCGCAAGGACGACATCTATCGCATGGCGCAGGCCAACAAGGCCTTCGCCCATTATCGCTGGTAGCGGGGCGATGAGCGGCGCGGACCTTTGTCCTCGATCGCTCGTGTACCGAAGCCAAGCGACGCTCGCTGCGCTTGCATCCCCGTTTCGGCCAGCACACTGCGTCCGCGGTCCGCTTGCTCCTTGGCTCGTTACTGGTTGTAGGTTTTTTTAGGGGCAGGCATCCTCATGGGTGCCTCTAAGGGTTGCGGGCAGCTCATGCGTGAGAAAGCGCACACAGCCCTTGAAGACAAAAGATTTGGTACCTAAACTTTCGGTACCGAATGTCTTCCTCGCAGACAACCGCATCGGACCCGGGCTTCCACCCCGAGGCGTCTGACCGCATCGAGCCACACGTCTGGAAGATCGCCGGCGTGGTGATCCTCGGGATGATCATGTCGATCCTCGATACGACGATCGTCAACGTAGCTGTGCACACGCTGCGCAGCGATCTGCACAGCTCGATCGCGCAGGTCCAATGGGTGATCACCGGCTATCTGCTCTCCCTCGCGGCCGTGATCCCGGTGACCGGCTGGGCCGCGAGGCGCTTCGGCGCAAAGCGCGTGTACATGACCTCGCTCGTGCTGTTCACAGCAGGCTCTGCGCTGTGCGCCGTTGCCACCTCGACCACCGCGCTGGTGCTGTTCCGCGTGCTGCAAGGAGCCGGCGGCGGCATGATCATGCCCGTCGGCCAGCTGATCATGGCGCAGGTCGCCGGGCCCAAGCGCATGGGGCGCGTGATGGGGATCGTCTCGATGCCCGCGATGCTCGCGCCTATCCTCGGGCCGGTGATCGGTGGCGCGATCCTCGAGAAGCTGCACTGGTCCTGGATCTTCCTTGTGAACGTCCCGATCGGGGCGATCGCGCTGGTGCTCGCCTGGCGGATGCTGCCGAAGACGGACTCCGGGGTCGCCGGGCGCTTGGACGTGCTCGGCCTTGGCCTACTCTCCGGGGGATCGACGGCGGTCGTCTATGGCCTTTCGGAGCTTGCCACGCATCCCAGCGTGACCGCGCCGACGGTCATGTGGCCTGTCCTCGTCGGCTTCGCCCTGGGCTCGGTGTTCGTCTGGCACGCGCTGCGCATCGAGCGTCCGCTGCTGGACATCCGCCTGTACACCAACCGCGTCTTCGGGGCGGCGTCGCTGACGACCTTCGGACTCGGCGCGGCGCTGTTCGGCGCGATGATCCTGGTGCCACTCTACTACCAGGAAGTTCGGCACGAGAGCGTAATCGTGACCGGCCTGCTGACGGGCCCGCAGGGCCTCGGGATGCTGCTCGTGATGCCGCTCACCGGCAGGCTCACCGAACGCTTCGGCGGCGGACGGGTGGCGATCGTCGGCGTCTTGATCCTGTCGCTCGCCACGATCCCGCTGGCATTCGTCGGGGCGAGCACCTCGATTCTGTCGCTGTCGGTCGTGCTCGCCGTGCGCGGCGTCGGCATCGGCTTCGCGTTCGTGCCCGCGATGAGCGCCGCGTTCGCTTCGATGCGACCCGACCAGCTCTCCGACGCGACTCCCCAGCTGAACGTGCTGCAGCGCATCGGCGGCGCGATCGGCACGGCGGTGCTCGCGGTCGTGCTCCAGCGCGCTAGCGCAGGCGGCCACACCGCCACGCACCTTGCGCATGCCTTCGACAAGGCCTACTGGGGCTCTGTCGGGATTGCCGCGCTGTCGCTGATCCCCTGCCTGGTGCTGCTGCGCGCTGAGAACCCGCGTGCGCGGATGAACGAGGCCGCGAGCAACGCCGAGGCGGCTGCTGAGCCGCTCGGGGTCTAGTGAGTGCGTGGTGAGCGCCGCATCTCCAGAGCGTGCCGCCGCGCGGGCCGAGTCGCCCGGCGTGGCCGGCGAGTCGGCGGCGCAGGCTGAGTCGTCTGAGGGGGTCGCGCCGCTCGTCTCCCCAGACCCGCGCGAGGCGCAGGTGGCCGAGCTGGGCAAAGCGTTCAGTCGCGTCTTTCGCAGCCTCAACCGACTGCGCGGACGCGACACGCACCTGGGGGCAGGCGAGCTCAGCCACGCGCAATTCGAGCTTCTCATCGAGCTGTTCGAGCGCGGTGAGCTGCCGGCCGGCGAGCTCGCGGCTGCCGCGCGGCTGACGCCCGCCACCGTCACGCAGATGCTCGACCATCTGGCCGCGCAGGGGCAGGTCGAGCGCGTGCGCTCGCAGACCGACCGGAGGGTGGTCGTCTCGCGGCTCACCCCGCAGGGTCGCCGGGCGATCGAGGCCAAGCGCGCAGCCTGGAAGGCACGCTGGGAGCAGGCGCTGGCGGGTGTCGCCGTCGACGATCTGAGTGCGGCCACCCGCGTGCTCGAGCGTCTCGGCGAGATGGTCGAGGACAGCTCGCCGGGAGGCGCGTGCGAGCAGCGCTCTCCGAGCGCTGGAGCCGGCGCTGGAGCAGGAAGGAAGGGCGTCTAGCGTGCAGAAACCCTCTGCTATAGTCGGCACCGCGTCGCGGGTGGACACAATGCACGTATGTGCCCTCCGCGGACTCGGCATCAAGATGGAGACCTCGAGCAGATAACCACGCTGACCGGTCCACACCAGACCAGCTGCGCGCGTGGGCCCGAGGGGCCTATTTTTTTGCCCGCACCGGCTTTTCAAGCAATCAACCCCACTGCCACAGATGCCACGTAAGTTCTCACTCCAAAACACGCGCAACATCGGGATCATGGCTCACATCGACGCCGGTAAGACGACGACGACCGAGCGCATCCTCTACTACACCGGACGCACCTACAAGATCGGTGAGGTTCACGAGGGCGCGGCCGTGATGGACTGGATGGAGCAGGAGCAGGAGCGCGGCATCACGATCACCTCAGCGGCGACCACCGCGCAGTGGAAAGACCACCGCATCAACATCATCGACACACCCGGGCACGTCGACTTCACGGTCGAGGTCGAGCGTTCGCTGCGCGTGCTCGACGGCGCCATCGCGCTGTTCGACTCGGTAGCCGGCGTCGAGCCGCAGTCGGAGACAGTCTGGCGCCAGGCCGATAAGTACCACGTGCCGCGGATCGCCTACATCAACAAGATGGATCGCATCGGCGCCGACTTCGACAAAGGCGTGCAGACGATGATCGATCGTCTTGGCGCGCATCCGGTGCCGATCCAGCTGCCGATCGGCGCTGAGGGCGACTTCCTCGGCGTCGTCGACCTGGTCGCGATGAAAGCGATCGTCTACAAGGACGAGATGGGCAAGGAAGTCGACGAGACCGAGATCCCCGAGCACCTCGTCGAAGCCGCCGGCGGCGCGCGTGAACATTTGCTCGAGGAGGTCTCCCATTACGACGACGCGCTGCTCGAGCTGCTGCTCGAGGAGGCCGATGTGCCCGAGGACGTGCTCAAGAGCGCGATCCGCAAGGCGACGTTGTCGACCAAGCTGACGCCGGTGCTGTGCGGCTCGTCCTTCAAGAACAAGGGCGTGCAGCCGCTGCTCGATGCCGTCATCGACTACCTGCCCTCGCCGCTGGACGTGCCGCCGGTGATCGGCACCGAACTGATCAGGGGCGAGGAGGAGGAGCGTCAGGTCGTGCGCCACGCCGACGACTCCGAGCCGTTCGCCGCGCTCGCGTTCAAGATCGCCGCCGACCCCTACGTCGGCAAGCTCACCTACTTCCGTGTCTACTCCGGCCACCTCGAGGCCGGCGCCAAGATTCTCAACGTCGGCAGCGGTCGCACCGAGCGGATCGGGCGCATCCTGATGATGCACGCCAACGAGCGCGAGGAGGTCACTGAGGTCTACGCCGGTGACATTGCCGCTGCGGTCGGCATCAAGCAGGTCATCACCGGCGACACGCTCGCGGTTCCCGACCACCCGATCCACCTCGAGAACATCGTCTTTCCCGAGCCCGTCATCAAGGTCGCGGTCGAGCCCAAGACCAAGGTCGACCAGGAGAAGATGTCGGTCGCGCTCGGCCGCCTCGCCGAGGAGGACCCCACCTTCCAGGTGCGCACCAACGAGGAGACCGGCCAGACCGAGATCTCGGGCATGGGCGAGCTGCACCTCGAGGTGCTCGTCGACCGCATGAAGCGGGAGTTCGGCGTCGAGGCCAACGTCGGGCGCCCGCAGGTGTCCTACCGCGAGACGGTGCGCGGCAGCGTCGCGAAGATCGAAGGCAAGTTCGTCCGCCAGACCGGCGGCTCTGGCCAGTTCGGCGTCGTCTTCATCGATCTCGAGCCCGCGCCAGGCGTCGGCTTCGAGTTCATCAACAAGATCAAGGGCGGGAACATCCCCTCGGAATACATCCCGGCCGTCAAGAAGGGCATCGAAGAGGCGCTCGACAACGGCGTCAAGGCCGGCTATCCGATGGTCGACATGCGCGTGACGCTCGTGGATGGCAAGTACCACGACGTCGACTCCTCCGAAATCGCCTTCAAAGTCGCCGGCTCGCTTGCCTTCAAAGAGGCCGCCAAGCGCGCCAAGCCCGTGCTGCTCGAGCCGATCTTCGCTGTAGAGGTGGTCACCCCCGACGACTTCCTCGGCGATGTGATCGGCGACTTGAGTCGGCGCCGTGGCCGCGTCGAAGGTCAGGAGCGCCGCGGCAACGCGCTGGTCGTGACCGCGAAGGTCCCGCTGAGCGAGATGTTCGGCTACGCGACGGATCTGCGCTCGAACACGCAGGGGCGCGCCAACTACACGATGCAGTTCGAGAACTACGAAGAGGTCCCGCCGAACATCGCCGAGAAGATCGTCGAAGCGCGAACCGGCGAACCGGTTCCGGCCTAGGCGCCTCGGAGGCGGCCGGATTTCCTTTCAGCGCCGAGGCAACAGCACCGAGCAGTCACGCAGCAACGCATTTAGATAGATTTCTGAGGTTCGCCTCCACAGGGGCGGGCATACAAGTCGATACAGGAGCGAGTCAAAAGTGGCGAAGGAGAAGTTCGAGCGCGACAAGCCGCACGTCAACGTCGGGACCATCGGTCACATCGACCATGGCAAGACGACGCTGACCGCTGCCATAACAACCGTGTTGGCCGAGCACGGAGGAGCGGAAGCCCGCACGTTCGCGGAGATCGACAACGCGCCCGAGGAGAAGGAACGCGGTATCACGATCGCCACCTCTCACGTCGAGTACCAGACGGAGAACCGTCACTACGCGCACGTGGACTGCCCCGGTCACGCCGACTACGTCAAGAACATGATCACCGGCGCCGCCCAGATGGATGGCGCGATCCTGGTGGTCTCCGCCGCCGACGGCCCGATGCCCCAGACGCGCGAGCACATCCTGCTCGCTCGCCAGGTCGGGGTTCCCTACATCGTGGTGTTCCTCAACAAGGCCGACATGGTCGACGACGAGGAGCTGCTCGAGCTGGTCGAGGTCGAGGTTCGCGAGCTGCTCTCCGAGTACGACTTCCCGGGCGATGACATACCGTTCATCATCGGCTCCGCGCTGAAGGCGCTCGAAGGCGATGAGGCGTACAAGGAGAAGATCCTCGAGCTGGCCGCAGCGCTGGACTCCTACATCCCCGAGCCGGTGCGCGAGCTCGACAAGCCGTTCCTGATGCCGATCGAGGATGTGTTCTCGATCACCGGCCGCGGCACGGTCGCCACCGGCCGCGTCGAGCAGGGCATCGTCAAAACCGGCGAGACAGTCGAAATCGTGGGTGTCCACGACTCGACCTCGACGGTCGTGACGGGCGTTGAGATGTTCCGCAAGATCCTCGACGAGGGTCGAGCGGGCGACAACGTCGGCTGTCTTCTGCGCGGTACCAAGCGCGAGGAGATCGAGCGCGGTCAGGTGCTGTGCAAGCCCGGCTCGATCACGCCGCACACGAAGTACAAGGCCGAGGTGTACGTGCTCAAGAAGGAGGAGGGCGGACGTCACACTCCCTTCTTCACGGGCTACCGGCCGCAGTTCTATTTCCGCACGACCGACGTCACCGGCGTGGCCAAGCTGCCCGACGGCGTCGAGATGGTCATGCCCGGCGACAACGTCCAGATGGAGATCGAGCTGATCCAGCCGATCGCCATGGACCAGGGCCTGCGTTTCGCCATTCGAGAGGGCGGTCGCACGGTCGGCTCTGGCGTGGTCAGCGAGATCATCGAGTAGTACACGCGCGTCCATCCGAACACGTCGGGGGCGCGCACATTGGCAGTCCGATACGACTAGTTTGAGCCCCACCGCAAGGTGTGGCGGCGACAGGGCGGGTTTCGCTAGAGAGCCCGCCCTCCATCGCCGTCCGGCCGGGGCTCGGCGGGAGCGCTCTCGCCGGTGACGTGCAGCGACGAGCGCGCATAGAGACAAGCAGCACCAAGACCACATACCAAGACGAGACCAGCAAGGCGACTTCTAACATGGCAGCGACCAACCAAAACAAGATCCGAATCCGGCTGAAGGCGTATGACACGTCCGCCATCGAGTCGGCCGCGAGGGAGATCGTCGAGACGGCCACCCGCACCGGCGCAAGCGTGTCCGGGCCCGTGCCGCTGCCTACCGAGAAGAACGTGTATTGCGTGATCCGCTCGCCCTTCAAGGACAAGGACTCGCGTGAGCACTTCGAGATCCGCACGCATAAGCGCCTGATCGATATCCACCAGCCGACACCCAAGACTGTCGACTCGCTGCAACGCCTGGATCACCTCCCGGCCGGCGTCGACATCGAGATTCGCCTCGCCACCTGAACCGATGGCCGCGATCCTCGCCAAGAAGCTCGGCATGACCCAGCTCTTTCAGGAAGATGGAAGCGTCGCGCGCGTGACGGTACTCGAGGCTGGTCCATGTCCTGTTACCGCGATCCGCACGTCCGAGCGCGACGGCTACGACGCAGTGCAGCTGGCCTTCGGCCAGTCCAAGGAGAAGCACATCACCAAGCCCGAGCTCGGCCATCTCAAGAAGGCCGACGCGCCGCCGATGCGCAGGCTCTCTGAGTTCCGCGGAGAGGCCGCCGAGCTGATGCTCGGCGAGACCGTCACAGTCGACGCCTTCGAGGTGGGAGCCCGCGTGAAGATCTCCGGGGTCTCCAAGGGCAAGGGCTTTCAGGGCACGATCAAGCGTCACAACTTCGCCAGCGGCCCCAAGTCTCACGGCTCGCACAACGTCCGCGCCCCGGGTTCGATCGGCGCCTCCGCCACGCCCTCGCGTGTGCTCAAGGGCATTCGCGGTCCTGGGCAGATGGGCAACAAGCGCGTCACCCAGAAGGGCCTCGAGGTCGTACGCATCGACGCCAAAGAGAACCTCTTGATGGTGCGGGGCTCGGTGCCTGGGCCACGCGGCTCGATGGTGGAGGTGAGGACCGATGCCTGATGCCCCTGTTCTGGGATCCCACCCACCCGGCACCAAGACGGTCAAGCTCGATGAGTCCGCGTTCGGCGCGCGCTTCTCCGGACCGCTCGTTCATCAGAGCGTACGCGCCGAGCAGGCTGCTCGCCGGCGCGGGACAGCTGCTACCAAAACTCGCGGCAAGGTCTCGGGTGGTGGCGCCAAGCCATGGCGCCAGAAGGGCACGGGCCGGGCACGCGCCGGTTCGAGCCGCTCGCCGGTGTGGACAGGCGGTGGCACGGTGTTCGGGCCACAGCCGCGCTCCTACACGTTCAAGGTCAACCGCAAGGAGCAGCGCGCCGCGCTGCGCAGCGCGCTATCGCTGCACGCCGAGCGTGGCTCGATAGCGATCCTCGACGCGAGCACCTTCACCGCGCCCAAGACCAGTCAAGCTTTCGACCTGCTCGCGGACTGGGAGATCCCCACTGGCCAGGTGAGCCCGACGCTCGTGGTCCTCGCTCCCGAGGAGGCTTCCGCCGCGCTGTCGTTTCGCAACCTCAAGCGCGTCGCCGTGCTGACCGCGGAGAGCGTTGGCATCGCCGACCTGCTCGGCGCCGCCAGCCTCGTCATCTCCGAGCCGGCGCTGCAGGCACTGACCGTGCGCAGCGGTCCCCCGCGCAAGGCCAAGGCGGCGAAGGCCTGATGGAGCACACGCAGGTGATCATCCGCCCGGTCGTCTCCGAGAAGAGCTACGTGCTCTCGGCCGCCGAGCGCTACACGTTCCGCGTCCACCGCGACGCGCACAAGACGCAGATCCGCCAGGCGGTGGAGGCGCTGTTCGACGTGCACGTCGTGGAGGTGCGCACGATGAGCGTCAAGTCCAAGCCCAAGCGTCGAGGCAGCACGCCGAAGGGCGGCACGCGCGAGTGGAAGAAGGCGATCGTGCAGGTCCGCTCCGGCGAGTCGATTCCAATATTCCAAGGCCTAGCGGCCCTAGAGGGTTAGGACCAGACCGATGCCCGTACGCAAGCCAAGACCGACCAGCCCGGGGATGCGGTTCGTGTCCTACCCAGACTTCGCCGAGATCACCAAGTCCAAGCCCGAGAAGACGCTCGTCGAAGGCCTCAAGAAGAGCGGCGGACGCAACGTCGCCGGGCGCAAGACCTCTCGCCACCGCGGGGGCGGCGCCAAGCGCGCCTATCGCAGAATCGACTTCAAGCGTCGCAAGGACGGCGTCGACGCGCGCGTCGCAGCGATCGAGTACGACCCCAACCGCTCCGCATACATCGCGCTGCTGCACTACGTAGATGGCGAGAAGCGCTACATCCTCGCGCCGCAGCGGCTGACCGTCGGCATGACGGTGTCCTCCGGTGAGAACGCTGACATCGCCGTCGGCAACTGCATGGAGCTCGCGCGTCTGCCCGTCGGGACGGTCGTCCACAACATCGAGCTCCAGCCAGGCCGTGGCGGCCAGATGGCGCGTTCGGCCGGAGCCTCCGCGCAGCTGATGGCCAAGGACGGCGACATGGCCACCCTGCGCCTGCCCTCCGGTGAGATGCGCCTCGTGCGCGCGGAGTGCCGTGCAACAGTCGGCACGATCGGCAACGCTGAGCACCAGAACGTCAAGATCGGAAAGGCCGGGCGCAAGCGTCACATGGGCGTGCGCCCACAGACGCGCGGGGTCGCCATGAACCCTGTGGACCACCCGCACGGCGGCGGCGAGGGCTCGACCACCGCCGGGCGTCATCCGGTGACGCCGTGGGGCGTGCCCACGCTCGGATATCGCACGCGCAAGCAGAACAAGACCTCCAACCGCTACATCGTGCGCGGCCGCAGACGAGGGAAGGGCAAGCAAAGATGAGTCGCTCGAGCAAGAAGGGCCCGTGGGTCGAAGAGCGGCTGATGCAGCGCGTCGAAGCGCTGAACGCCGCCAACAACAAAAAAATGCTGAGGACATGGTCGCGCGCATCGACGATCTTCCCGGAGATGGTCGGTCACACGATCGCCGTGCACGACGGCAAGAAACACGTGCCGGTGTACATCAGCGAGTCGATGGTCGGTCACAAGCTCGGCGAGTTCGCCCCGACGCGTGTCTTCCGCGGCCACGCGGGCTCAGGGAAGGTCAGGTAGATGAGCGCCGAGGAGGAGAAGGGCGAGACGCCGGCCGACACCGACGACGCCAAAGCACCGGTCGCAAAAAAAGCCGCCACCGAGAAAAAGCCCGCCGCTGAGAAGAAACCCGCCGGCGAGAAAAACGCCGCTGCGGAGAAAAAGCCAACGGCTGAGAAGAAGCCGGCAGCTGAGAAGAAGCCAGCAGCTGAGAAAAAGCCGGCAGCTGAGAAAAAAGCGACGGCTGATAAAAAGCCCGCTCCTGAGGAGAAAGCCGCGGAGAAAGACGCCGCTGAGGAGCCAGGCCAGGGCGAACCCCAGGCCGCCGGACGCTCAGCCACCAAAAAACGCGGCGCCAAGAAAGCTGCGAGCGCGCAAGCCGCGGCTGCCGGCGACGCCGGGGAGGCACAGGAGCTGGCGAAGGCGCAGACCGCCGAGAAGCCCTCAGCCAAAGTCGCACGACGTGCCGCAGCAGCCGCGAAAGGAACCCCACGACGCCGGCTCGTCAGCGCTCACGCACGCTACGTGCGGACGTCCGCACGGAAGGCTCGCATGGTGTGCGGGCACATCCGGGGCAAGTCCATTCAAGAGGCACGCGCTATCCTCGCGTTCACACCACGCGACGTGGCACGCGACTGGAGCAAGCTGCTCGAGTCGGCGGTGGCAAACGCAGAAAGCAATCACGAGCTGCTAGAGGACGATCTGATCGTCCGTGATGCGTATGCCGACGAAGGGCCGACGATCAAGCGCTTCAGGCCGCGCGCGATGGGACGCGCGACGCCGATCCGCAAGCGCACGAGCCACCTGACGATCACGCTGACCCCGCGGCCTGAGCCCGGAACCAACAAAAGACACGGCTGAGAGACTGAGAAATGGGACAAAAGGTTCATCCAGAGGCAATGCGCGTGGGATACATCCACGACTGGAAGTCCAACTGGTTCAACGAGAAAAACTTCGCTGAGTACCTTGCCGAGGATATTCACGTGCGTGAGCACATCATCGGCAAGCTCGCTCACGCGGGCCTGTCGGACATCACCATCCGCAAGGACGCCAACGAGCTCGAGGTCAACATCCACACGGCTCGACCCGGCATCGTGATCGGCAAGTCCGGCACGGAAGTGGACGCGCTGCGCCGCGACCTACACCGGATGACCAAAAAGCAGATCAAGGTCAACATCCTCGAGATCAAGCGTCCCGAGCTCGACGCCAAGCTGGTCGCGCAGTCGATTGCCGAGCAGCTACAAAATCGCGTTGCCTTCCGCCGTGCGATGAAGCGCGCGCTCACCAGCGCCATGCGCTCCGGCGCCAAGGGCGTCAAGGTCCAGGTCGCCGGGCGCCTCGGCGGCGCCGAGATGGCCCGCACCGAAAGCTACTCAGACGGGCGCGTGCCGCTGCACACGATGCGCGCCGACATCGACTATGGCTTCTACGAGGCGCGCACGACCTTCGGGCGCATCGGCGTCAAGTGCTGGGTCAACAAGGGCGAGATCATGCCCGAGGGCTACACGGGCGCGGACCTCACCGACATGACCGCACCCGCGCCGCCGAGCTCCGACCGCGACGGACGCGGCGGGCGCGACGGCCGTGACGGACGCGGCGGAGGACGCAACCGGCCAGGCGGAGGCGGTGGCGGCGGTCGTGGTCCAGGCGGTCCCGGCGGCGGCGGACGTGGTGGCGGTCGTGGGCCTGGTGGTCCCGGTGGCGGACGTGGCGGTGGCGGTGGCGGCGGTCGTGGTCCGGGTGGTCCCGGCGGCGGCGGACGTGGGCCTGGTGGTCCGGGCGGCGGTGGCGGCGGACGTGGTCCGCGACCAGGCGGCGGCGGACCGACCGGTGGAGGTGGGCGCTGATGCTCTCACCTAAGCGCGTCAAGCATCGCAAGCAGCATCGCGGTCGTCGGCGCGGTCACTCGCGCGGGCAGTTGCACGTGCAGTTCGGCGACTACGGCCTGAAGTCGCTCGAGTGCGGCTGGCTGACCAACCGGCAGATCGAGGCCGCGCGTGTGGCGATGACCCGGAAGATCAAGCGTGGCGGCAAGGTCTGGATCAACGTGTTCCCAGACAAGCCGATCACCAAGAAGCCAGCCGAGACGCGCATGGGCTCCGGCAAGGGCTCGCCGGAAGGCTGGGTGGCAGTCGTCAAGCCAGGACGGGTGATGTTCGAGCTCGCCGGCGTCTCAGAGCCGCTGGCGCGTGAAGCGATCCGCCTGGCCGCGCACAAGCTTCCCGTCAAGTCCAAGTTCGTGCTGCGCGAGGACTGATCATGAAAGCCAGCGAGATGCGGGATCTTGACGACAAAGAAATGGCGAAGCGCTTGGCCGAGCTGCGCAAAGAGGTCTTCGGCTTGCGCTTCTCCAACGCGACCGGAGAACTCGACGACACAGCTGGACTTGGGCGCGCTAGGCGAGACCTCGCTCGCGCTCTGACCGTCGCGCGCGAGCGAGAGCTCGAAGTCGGCACCGGCCAGAGCAACTGAGCAATACACACCAGGACGAACGGACGACATGGCTGAGCAACCAGACAACGACACATCCGAGACCGCGCAGGACGCGCCCGAGTCGGCGCCGGCGGCCGAGGCTGGCGCGACCCCCGAGGTTGATCCGACGCCCGAGGCGCCCGCGGCTGAGCAGGCTCCTGACGCGGAAGCCGAGGTTGAGGCTGTTACGCCCGTGCCCCCGGCCGAGCCTGTCGTGCAGCTGCCGCCCAAGCAGCGCCGTCGCACCGCACGCTCCAAACACACCGAGGCCCGTGCCAGCCGCTCGCCCGAGGAGCGCCACGCTGACCGTGTTGCCGAACGCAAGACGAAGGCCGTTCGCCGTCGTGCCCGCCGCCTCCAGGAACGCACCAAGGCGGCAACGCGCCGTGCCGCCGCTCCTGCGCCGGAGGCGCTGGCGCCCGTGCACGCGCCCGTCGAGGGCACACGCAGGGTTCGCCAGGGCATCGTCGTCTCAGACAAGGCGCAGAAGACGATCACCGTGCGCATCGACATCGCGCGCCGGCACCGGCGCTACGAGAGGATCGTTCGCAGCTCGAGCACCGTTCACGCGCATGATGAGAACAACGATGCCCACGAGGGCGACGTCGTGCGCGTGATCGAGAGCCGGCCGCTGTCGCGCACAAAGCGCTGGGCGCTCGTCGATGTGCTGGAGCGCGCGCGATGATCCAAAACGAGACACGGCTACGCGTCGCCGACAACTCTGGTGCGCGCGAAATCCTCTGCATTCGCGTCAAGGGTGGCTCCAAGCGCCGCTACGCATTCGTGGGCGACGTCATCACCGCGACCGTCAAGCAGGCCAACCCGCAGGGCGCTGTCAAAAAGGGCGAGGTTGTGACCGCGGTGGTCGTACGCACCAAGAAGCCGATCGGCCGCGACGATGGCACCTACATCGCGTTCGACGAGAACGCTGCGGTGATCATCGACGACCAGAACAACCCGCGCGGCACGCGCGTGTTCGGACCGGTCGCCCGCGAACTGCGCGAGCGCAACTTTATGAAGATCGTCTCGCTCGCGCCGGAGGTGCTCTGATGGCCAAGCGCAAAGCTGCCGCCGCGCGCCCCAAGCGCCGCTCGCTGAAGATCCGCTCCGACGACCGCGTGCAGGTCATCTCCGGCAAGGACCGCGGCAAGACCGGCCGCGTGCTGCGCGTCGACCCCGCCAAGGAACGCGTGTACGTCGAGCACCTCAACATGATCAAGCGTCACACCCGCCCGCAGCAGGTCGCCGGTGCCCAGAGCGAACAGCAGATGGGCGGCGTGATCGAGCGCGAGGGGCCGATCCACATCTCCAACGTGATGCTGCTCGACGCCAAGGGCGCGCCCACACGCGTCGGCATCGATCGCTCCGGCGGCGAGCGCGTGCGCGTAGCCAAGAGCTCAGGCGCGAGCCTAGACTGATCGCATGGCAAGCACCACCACTGACACCGCCCCTCCGGCTCGCCTGAAGACCCGTTATCTCGAGGAGATCCGCCCCGCACTCGTAGAGCGCTTCGGCTACACCTCCGTGATGCAGGCGCCGAAGATCGAGAAGATCACCGTCAACATGGGCGTTGGCCTGGCCAAGCAGGACTCCAAAGTTCTCAAGGCCGCCACCGACCAGCTCGCCACGATCGCCGGTCAGCAGCCGAGTGTTCGCCGCGCGCGCAAGTCGATCGCGGCATTCAAACTGCGCGAGGGCATGCCCGTCGGCCTCGCCGTGACGCTGCGAGCCGAGCGCGGCTACGAGTTCCTCGACAGGCTGATCTCCGTTGCGATTCCGCGGATCCGCGACTTCCGTGGTCTCAACTCGCGCTCGTTCGACGGCCGCGGCAACTACTCGCTGGGCATCAAAGAGCAGATCATCTTCCCGGAGATCGACTACGACAAAATCGACACGGTACGTGGGCTGGACATCACCATCACCACCTCTGCGGCCAGCGATCTGGAGGCCTACGCGCTGCTGTCCGCGCTTGGCATGCCGTTCTCCGCCCAAGGCCGTCCCAAGGGCTATGACCCGGAGGCCGACGAGGCCGCCGCTCGAGCCCACGAGGAGGCAGAGGTCGCGAGCGCAGCAGCTGCCGCCAAAGCCGAGGCCGATGCCGCCGAGGCAGCCGTAGCCAAAGCCGCGGCCGCCGAGGCCAAGGCCGCGAAGCTCGCTGCCGGCAAACCCGCGAAAGCTCGGCCCAAACCCGCCGGGCCGGAGCCCGCTGCTGAGCGGGAGCCACAGGCCGCCGAGCCGGAGCCCGCGGCTGAGCCGGAGCTTGATGCCGCTGCTGAGCCGGAGGAGCTCGTCGAAGCTGAGGAGGCTGTCGCTGAGGAGGCGGTCGCGGAAGCGGAGATAGTTGGGGAGGCGAAGGCTGAGGAGGAGGCCGCTGCACAGGCGGAGCCTGAGCCAGCCGACGCGTCTCAGGCAGAGCAAGAGCCAGCGGCTGAGGCCGTCGCAGAGCCCGACGCGGCCGACCCGAGTGACGCCCCCGAGGATGGGGACGCGCAGACCACCGAGAAAGAGAGCGCCGACTGATGGCCAAGACCTCGCAGCGCGTCAAGCAGGCGCGGACGCCAAAGTTCAAGACACGTGCATATACTCGCTGCACCCGTTGCGGTAGGCCACGCGCGGTGTACAAGAAGTTCGGCGTGTGTCGCATCTGTCTTCGCGACCTCGCCCACAACGGCCAGATCCCCGGGATGACGAAGTCCTCCTGGTAGCTGCCGTCACGAGAACCTAGAGCCGAGAGCACAACTCAACATGTCAATGACCGATCCCATAGCCGACTTCCTGACGCGCGTGCGCAACGCGATCCATGCTGCGCATGAGACCGTGGAGGTCCCGGCGTCCAAACTCAAGACCGAGCTCGCGAGGATCCTCGACGAGCAGGGCTACATCGACTCCTGGTCGGTCATCGCCGCGCCCGATGGCGCCACCGGGCAGCTGATTCAGATCCGACTCAAGTACACCGAGGATCGCCGCTCCGCGATCTCCGGCCTGCGGCGCGTCTCGCGTCCAGGACGTCGCACATACGTGGACGCCAAGCACATCCCCAAGGTGCTCGGTGGGATGGGAACGGCGATCGTGTCGACCTCGCGCGGCGTGATGACCGGCCACGATGCACGCGCTGCCGGCATCGGCGGCGAGGTTCTGGCGCAGGTCTGGTGACCTAGATCTATGTCGAGAATCGGTAGACAGCCAATTCCCGTGCCGGCCGGTGTGACCGTGTCGATCGAGCCCGAGTCGGTGCGCGTCAACGGACCCAAAGGGGAACTGTCGGAGCGCATCCACAAGGACATCGAGGTCACCCGTGACGGCGAGCAGCTTGTCGTCACGCGCCCCACGGACCGTGGCGAACACCGCGCGCTGCACGGACTCACGCGCACACTCGTGGCGAACATGGTTGAGGGCGTCACCAGCGGCTATGAGAAGCGCCTGGAGATCCAAGGCGTCGGCTATCGCGCGCAGCTGAAGGGCAAGAACCTCGAGCTGGCGGTCGGCTACTCCCACCCGGTGCCGATCCCCGCGCCTGACGGCATCGAATTCGAGGTGCCCCAGCCGACGCGCGTGGTCGTCAAAGGCATCTCCAAGCAGCTCGTCGGCGAGACTGCTGCGATCATCCGCAAGCAGCGCCCACCCGAGCCCTACAAGGGCAAGGGCATCCGCTACGAGGGCGAGCACGTGCAGCGCAAGGTAGGCAAGCGCGCATGAGCCCGTATAGCTGCGCTGGATCTGCGTCCTCAATCGCTCGTGTGCGCAGCACACTTCGCTCACTGCGTCCTTGCCCAGCTTGCTCTACGGGCTCATGCGGGGCGCTTGGACACTCCGAGGCTCACTCATGACCGTCATCACCAAAGAGCGCCGCCGGCTCAAACGCCGTCGCCGGGTGCGCGCGAAGATCTCGGGCACGCCAACCCGTCCGCGGATCTCGGTGTTCCGCTCCAACCGTGGGCTCTCCGCGCAGCTGGTCGACGACGTGGGCGCGCACACGCTCGCGGCCGTCAACTGGTTTGAGCCGGAGCTCAGCTCTCTGAGCAAATCCGAGCGCGTCAAACGCGCCGGCGAGCTGCTGGCTGAGCGCGCCAAAGCGGCGGGCGTCTCCGAGGCTGTGTTCGATCGCGGCGGCTACCGGTACCACGGCCATGTCCGTGCCTTCGCCGAGGCCATTCGCGAGGCTGGTATCACCGTCTAGTCCCGACGGACCCCGTGCGCCCGCTACCCTCTCCCTCCTGCTTATGCCCATATCGATAGATCGCTCAGTCAACCCAGCCGGCCTGGATCTCCAGGAGCGCGTGGTTGAGATCAACCGCGTCGCCAAGGTCGTCAAGGGCGGTCGTCGCTTCTCGTTCACCGCGCTGGTGGTCGTCGGCGACGAACGCGAAGTCGTGGGCGTCGGCTACGGCAAGGCCAACGAGGTGCCGCTGGCGATCCAGAAGGGCGTCGAGCGAGCCAAGAAGGATCTCTTCCGCGTGCCCAAGCACGGCAGCACCATCACCCACCAGACCACGGGCATCTTCGGCTCCGGTCGTGTGCTGCTGAAGCCCGCCTCGCCCGGTACCGGTGTGATCGCCGGCGGCGGTGTACGCGCGGTGCTCGAGCTCGCGGGCATTCACGACATCCTCTCCAAGAGCCTCGGCACGCAGAACCCGATCAACCTCGTCAAGGCCACCGTGGCCGGACTGCGCGGACTGCGCACCCCAGAGGAGGTCGGCAAGCTGCGCGGGCTGAGCATCAACAAGGTTCTCGGCTTGGGCGGAGAGCCCGTCAATGGCGCTGCACAGCCGTCCGACAGCCAGGCGCAGACGTCGGCTGAGAGCGAGACGGAGACACAGACCGCCACGTCGGCCGCAGCGGTGACAGCAGGCGACGGAGCCTCGGCGTGATGAGCGCGCTGAGCGTCACCCAGCGCCGCTCGAAGAACGGGGCCAACAGCAAACAGCTCGACACGCTGCGTTCCCTCGGCCTGCGCCGCATCGGACACACGGTTGAGGTCAAGGACTCGGAGCAGGCACGCGGCATGCTGCACGCGGTGCGTCACCTCGTCGAGGTCAAGGAGGGCAAATGAGCCCCGTGAAACCAGACGCGGAGAAGCTGATTGGACTGCACAGCCTCGCGCCGGCGCCGGGAAGCCGCCGTCCGCGCAAGCGCATCGGACGCGGCGAAGGCTCGGGCACCGGTAAGACCTCAGGTCGCGGCCAAAAGGGCGCCGGTTCGCGCACAGGCTCCAAGAGCAGGGCGGCGTTCGAGGGCGGGCAGATGCCGATCCACATGCGCATGCGAAAGCTGCGCGGTCCGCACATGAAGAAGTCGATGCCGTTCGAGCCGTTCCGCACGCACACCCAGGCCGTGAACATCGACGCGCTGGAGAGCCGCTTCGACGCCGGTGCCGAGGTCACGCTCGAGCTGATGAAGGCCAACGGCCTGGCAACACGCAAGAACGTGCCTGTGAAGGTGCTCGCCAAGGGCGAGCTCGCGAAGGCGCTGACCGTCCACGCCCACGCGTTCAGCGCCAGCGCGCGGGAGCGCATCGAGGCGGCCGGCGGCACCTGCGTGACGATCGAAGGCTAGCCGAGCCCGCGCCGGCAACCGGCTGCGCGCGGCTGCGTTTCCACTAGAATCGGCCACCAACGCGTGCCCGCGTCAGCGTGCACGCGTTGGACCACAAGCCCATGCTCTCGACCATTCTCAACGCATTCCAGGTTGCGGACATCCGCAAGAAGATCGCCTTCACGGGTCTGATGCTGCTGATCTACCGCCTGGGCTCGCACGTGCCCGTTCCCGGCGTCAACCTGACCGCCGTCAACAACATCCAGAAGTCCTTCGGCGGCTCGGGGATCCTCAGCTATCTCAACCTGTTCTCCGGAGGCGGGCTCTCCAAACTCGCGATCTTCGCGCTGGGCATCATGCCTTACATCACCTCCTCGATCATCCTGCAGCTGCTGCAGGTCGCCGTTCCGTCACTCGAGAAGCTCTCCAAGGAAGGCGAGGTCGGGCAGGCGCGCATCACCCAGTACACGCGCTACCTGACCGTCGGGCTCGCGTTCGCGCAATCGATCGGCTACGTGTTCCTGTTCCACACGCTGCAGGCCAAAGCCGGCGAAAACGTGATCAATCACTTCGACCTGCCGCACATCTTCCTGATCGTCGTGTGCCTCACAGCCGGTTGCGTGCTGCTGATGTGGGTCGGCGAGCTGATCACCCAACGCGGCATCGGCAACGGCATCTCGCTGCTGATCTTCGCCTCGATCGTCTCGCGCCTGCCGACCGCGATCCAGACCTGGTGGACAACCCAGGACCAAGTTTTCAAGGTGGTCGCACCGTTCCTCGTGCTCGCGGTCGTCGCGGGAATCGTGTTCGTGCAGGAAGGACAGCGCCGCATCCCCGTCCAGTACGCCAAGCGCGTCATCGGTCGCCGCATGACCGAGGGTGGCCAGACCTACCTGCCGCTGCGCGTGAACATGGCGGGCGTCATCCCCGTGATCTTCGCCGCGAGCATCATGGCCTTCCCGCCGACCGTCGGGCAGCTCGTCAAAACCCACTGGGGCCAGTCGCTGTCGGACTTCTTTACGCCCAATGGCTGGCATTACGTCGTCGGCGAGTCGCTGTTCATCATCGTCTTCACCTACTTCTACACGGCGGTCACGTTCAACCCGGTCGACCAAGCGGACAACCTCAAGAAGTACGGCGGCTTCATTCCAGGCGTGCGTCCAGGCCGTCCGACCGCGGAATTCCTCGATCGCATCCTCGCGCGCCTGACCTTCCCAGGAGCTCTGTTCCTGGCCGCCGTTGCTGCGCTGCCGGCGATCCTGTTCTCGCAGACACACCAGCAGTTCAACTTCGGCGGAACCTCGATCCTGATCGTGATCGGCGTCGCGCTGGAAACAATGAAGCAGCTCGAGGCGCAGTTGATGATGCGAAGCTACGAGGGCTTCCTGAAGTAACGCTTCGGCTTCGCTTGCAGAGGGGCCGCGCGCCTGGTTCTCGCGACGGCGGCAGTATCCACCACAGAGCGGATAGGCTGCTTGCGTTGTGTCCGAATTGAACCTGATCCTGCTCGGCCCGCCCGGTGCCGGCAAGGGCACCCAGGCAGACCGCCTGCGCGATGACTTCGCGCTGCCGCACATCTCCACCGGCGACATCCTGCGGGCGCAGGTCGCCGAGGAAACCGAGCTGGGCGAAGAGGCCCGGCGCTACATGGACGCCGGCGAGCTGGTGCCGGACGAGGTGATCATCGGCATGATCATCGAGCGCATCAACAGCGGCGATGCCCGCGACGGCTTCCTGCTCGACGGCTTCCCCCGCAACGATGCCCAGGCGGACGCGCTCGGCGCGGCGCTCGGCAAGCTCGAGCGGAGCCTGTCGGCGGCGCTGCTGATCGAAGTGCCCGACGACGACGTCGTGCGCCGACTCACGGGGCGGCGCACGTGCGTAAAGAACCCCAGCCACATCTACCACGTGGATTTCGACCCGCCCAAGCACGACGAAGTGTGCGACCAGGACGGCGCGCGCCTGGTTCAGCGCGAAGACGACAAGGAGGAGGTGATCCGCAGGCGCTTGGAGGTGTATCACTCCCAGACCGAGCCGTTGATTGCCTACTACGATCGCGCTGCGCTGCTGCGCCGCTTCGATGGCCGCCGAAGCGCCGATGACGTCCACGCGCACGTCAGGGCCACGGTCGCCACGCTGCGCCTGGAGGAGGGTCTGTAAGCGAAGTACGTCGGGTGCCGGACGCGCGGCTGGGTCCTGTAGCGCGACGCCCTGCGGAGCTTGCGCGCTAGCTAAGCTCCTTGGGTGATCATCAAGAAGTCCCCGGAGGAGATCGAGAAGATGGCACGCGCGGGCCTCGTCCTGGCTGCGACGCATGACCTGATCGAGAGCAACATCCGCACCGGTATCAGCACCGGCGAGCTTGACAAGCTCGCCGAGCGCTTCATTCGCTCCCAGGGCGCGACGCCAACGTTCAAGGGCTATCGCGGCTTCCCCGGCTCGATCTGCGCTTCGCCGAACGCGATGATCGTGCATGGCATTCCAGGCGCCTACCGGCTGAAGGCCGGCGACGTCATCTCGATCGACGTCGGCGTGACACTCGACGGATGGGTCGCCGACGCCGCGCGCACGTTCGCGGTGGAAGAGGTCAGCGCGCAAGCGCGCACGCTGCTGGAGGTCACCGAGCAGTCGCTGCACGCCGCTGTTGGGCAGTGCCGCGACGGAAACCGCATGGGCGACGTCTCGAGCGCCGTACAGCGCACGGTCGAGGACGCCGGCTTCTCGGTGGTGCGCTCGCTTGTCGGTCACGGCGTCGGGCGCAACATGCACGAGGACCCGCAGGTGCCCAACTACGGCAAGTCGGGCAAGGGCACGCTGCTCGAAGATGGCATGGTGCTGGCGATCGAGCCGATGACCACCGCCGGTCGTCCTGGCGTGCGCGTCGGCGGCGACGGCTGGGCGATCTTCTCGCAGGATGGCTCCGCGGCGGCCCACTTCGAGTTCACGGTCGCGGTCACAGCCGCCGGGCCGCTGATCCTGACCCCCTGGCATCTCCCCCCGGAGGCCCGCTCGAGTGAGCCCGCCATCGAGGGGATCGCGAGCGCCGGCTGAGGTTGCTACCATCTGGAGTCCTGCCCGAGCGCGACGCGAGCTGCGTGCGTGAAGGCATGTCCTCGACTCGGTAGCGGCGGCCGCAACGGCAGCCAGAGCCGCGTCGCCGGAACCCAGCCGCCGAAAGGGATCATGAAGGTAAGACCGTCGGTCAAGCCGATGTGCGAGAAATGCAAGATCATCCGTCGCCACGGGGTGGTGCTGGTGATCTGCCAGAACAAGCGTCACAAGCAGAGACAGGGGTAGGCGGATGGCACGCATCGCCGGAGTCAACCTGCCTCTGAACAAGCGTTCGGAGATCGGGCTGACCTACATCTACGGGATCGGACGCTCGATGTCCAACAAGGTCCTCACGCAGGTGGGCGTCCATCCTGACACCTACATCCGCGATCTCACCGAGGACGAGGTCTCCAAGCTGCGCGACGCGATCGACGACGGGCTGACCGTCGAGGGCGATCTGCGGCGCGAGCGCTCGCAGGACATCAAACGCCTGCAGGAGATCGGCTCCTACCGGGGCCTGCGCCACCGTCGCGGGCTGCCGGTGCGCGGGCAGAAGACCAAGACCAACGCGCGCACGCGCAAGGGACCCAAGCGCATGCAGGTGGCGGGCAAGAAGCGAGCGGGTAAGAAGTAGATGCCTCCAGCTCCCAAACGCGCTCGCGGCCGGCGCAAGCCCAAAAAGAACATTCCGATCGGCCAGGCGCACATCAAGACGTCTTTCAACAACACGATCGTCTCGCTCACGGATACCGCGGGCAACGTGATCGCGTGGGAGTCAGCCGGCGGCGCCGGCTTCAAGGGCTCGCGCAAGTCGACTCCGTTCGCCGCGCAGGTGACCGCCGACGCGGCTGCGCGCAAGGGCCTCGAGCAGGGCCTGCAGAAGGTCGAGGTCTACGTCAAGGGGCCCGGCTCGGGCCGTGAGACCGCGATCCGCTCGCTGCAAGCCGCCGGCCTCGAAGTCACCGGCGTCAAGGACGTCACCCCACAGGCACACAACGGTTGCCGCCCACGCAAGCGGCGGAGGGTCTGAGATGTCCGTGAGTGCTTCGCGATACGGCGTCCTCACTGGCTCACGTGCCGAGCACGCCACTCTCGCTGCGTCCTTGTCTCGCTCGACTCACGACCATCTCAGAGGTATCCACTAATGGCCAGAGACACCAGCCCCCAGTGCAAGCAGTGCCGTCGCGAGGGGCAGAAGCTGTTTCTCAAGGGCGAGCGCTGCCTGACGGACAAGTGCGGCGTGGAGCGTCGCTCCTACCCGCCGGGCGAGCACGGACGCGGGCGCATGAAACAGAGCGAGTACCGCGTGCAGCTGCGCGAGAAGCAGAAGGCCAAGCGCTATTACGGCGTGCTCGAGAAACAGTTCGCCGGCTACTACGAGAAGGCCTCGCGCCAGACGGGCATCACCGGCGAGAACCTGCTCACGCTGCTGGAGTGCCGGCTCGACAACGTGCTCGTGCGGCTCGGCTTTGGAGCATCTCGCCGGCAGGCGCGCCAGCTGATCCGCCACGGCCACTGGACCGTCAATGGCCGCCGGGTGAACATCCCCAGCTACCAGGTGCGCCCGGGCGACGTGATCACGATCAAGGCGGACACCCCTGCCACGCAGGTGGTCAGAGACGCGACCGAGCTGACCGGACAGATTCCAGCGTGGCTCCAGGCCGACCATGAGTCGCTTACGGCCAAGGTGCTGCGCAAGCCGGAGCGGCGCGAGGTCGCCGCACCGGTGCAGGAGCAGCTCATCGTCGAGCTGTACTCGAAGTAGACGGACTTTTTCCCGCATCGCGGCCCATCCGGGCGGCGGTGCTCAGAGCCGTCGCCGTCACTGGCGCCGGTGCGAGACCAAATCGACGTTAGGACTCTCATGCTCGACTTCCAAATCCCCCGGATCACAAGCGAGTCCGTGGAGCAGAACCGTGGCACGTTCACGATCGAGCCGCTGGATCGCGGCTTTGGCTACACGTTCGGCAACTCGCTGCGGCGCGTCTTGCTCTCATCCCTCGCCGGCGCAGCCGTCACGAGCGTGCGCATCGAGGGCGTTGCGCACGAGTTCTCCACCATTCAAGGCGTCACGGAGGATGTGACGGACATCGTGCTCAACCTCAAGGGCGTTGTTTGCCGTATGCACTCCGACGCGAGCGAGGTCGAGGCGCCGCTGGTGGTCACCGGACCGGGTGACATCACCGCCAAGGACATCGACCTGCCCGCCGGCGTCGAGATCCTCAACCCTGACCTGCACATCGCCATGCTCGAGAAGAAAACCAAGCTCGAGCTGTACATGACGATCGGCCGTGGCCGCGGCTATCGTCCCGCGGAGGAGAACAAGTCCGCCGACCAGCCGATCGGTGTGATCCCGATCGACTCGATCTTCTCGCCCGTGCGACGCGTGGCCTACGCGGTCGAGCAGGCGCGCGTCGGGCAGAAGACCGACTTCGACAAGCTCACCCTCGACATCGAGACCGATGGCTCGATCGACCCGCAGGCAGCGCTGCGCGAGGCGGCCGAGCTGCTGATTTCGCAGCTGGCGATCTTCACCGACGCAGATCGCATCCAGGAGCTGCGTGCGGCCCCCGGAGGCCAGCTCGACGGCCACGGCTTGGCCGTCGGCGGCAACTCGCACGCAGCGTTGCAGGGCGAGGAGTGGGGCATTCTGATCGAGGAGCTGGAGCTCGGCGTGCGCTCTTACAACTGTCTCAAGCGCGCCGGCATTCAGACGGTCGGCGACCTCATCTCCAAGTCCGAGGCCGAGCTCAACGCGATCCCCAACTTCGGCAAAAAGTCGATCGACGAGGTCATCGAAACGCTGCATGCACGCGGTCTCAACCTGCGTGCCGATTGACGAGCGCCTAGACTCCACTAGCCCATGCGCCATCAGAAGACCAAACACAAGCTCAGCCGCGACTCCGCGCACCGCAAGGCGCTGCTCATGAACCTGAGCAAGGAGATCATCGAGCACGAGCGCATCAAGACGACCGAGGCGAAGGCCAAGGCGGTCAAGCCGGAGATCGAGAAACTGATCACGCTCGCCAAGCGCGGCGACCTGCACGCTCGTCGACAGGCGCTGTCGACGCTCTCGCAGGACAAGTTCGCCGTGCACAAGCTGTTCGCCGAGGTCGCGCCGCGCTATGCGGAGCGACCCGGTGGCTACACCCGCATCCTCAAGCTCGGGCCGCGTCGCAGCGACTCGACGGAGATGGTCTTCATCGAGCTCGTCTGAGGTTGCGCGCGTCGCGGCGCATGCGCAGCGCGTGTAGGGCGGCGGCTGTCGCGAGCCGATGGTCACCAAGCTCACGATCGAGTACGACGGGACCGACTTCGCCGGCTGGGCACGCCAGCCGGACGCGCGCACAGTGCAGGAGGTGCTCGAGCGGGCGCTGCGCACGGTGCTCGGCGAGGACGGCCAGGACGGGCGTCCGCTGACGCTGACGGTCGCCGGGCGCACCGACGCGGGCGTGCACGCTTGGGGCCAGGTTGCAAGCTACGCGCACGAGGCTGTCGACCCGCTGCGCCTCAACGGCCTGCTCGACAGCGATGTCGCGGTGCTCGCCGCGGAGCCTGTACCGGACGGCTTCGATGCGCGCCGCGACGCTACCAGCAGGACCTACTGCTACCGCGTGCTTGCGCGACGCACGCGCTCGGTGTTCGAGCGCAAACGCGCTTATTGGTGGACGGCGCGCCTGGACGTCGAGCTGCTCGAGCGCTGCTCGAGCGCGCTGCTTGGCTCGCATGACTTCACCGCGTTCACGCCCACTGAGACCGAGCACTCTTACTTCACCTGCGACGTCATCGCTGCTGAGTGGCGCATGCAGGGCGAGCTGCTCGAGTTCTGGATCGAGGCGAGCATGTTCCTGCGCCACATGAACCGCGTGCTGGTGGGCACGATGCTCGACGTCGCCAGCGGCGCGCGCACGTTCGAGCAATTCAGCGAGCTGCTGGAGGGCAGGCCGCGGGCCGAGGCCGGCCGCACGGCGCCCGCGCACGGGCTGGCGCTCGCGCGGGTCTGCTACGGGCGTGCGTGATTGATCTTCATGCGCGGCAACCGCAGCGGCCCCTATGCTGGATGAGCCGATGTTGAACGTGCTGCTCACAAACGACGATGGAATCGAGGCCGACGGCCTGCAGGCGCTCAGGCGCGCGCTGCTGGAGCTCGACGACGTGCGCCTGGCGGTGATCGCCCCCGACGGCAACCGCTCGGCGATGGCGCGCTCGATCACCACGCGCAGGCCGTTGTGGGTGCAGGAAATCCCGTTTGCGGACGGCACGATCGGCTATGCGACCGATGGCACGCCCGTTGACTGTGTGCGCCTTGCGAGCCTTGGCATCGTCGAGGACTTCACGACGGACCTCGTTGTGGCGGGCATCAACCACGGCGCCAACCTTGGCGACGACATCACTTACTCGGGCACGGTTGCAGCGGCGCTCGAGGGCGTCGTGCTGGGGCTGGGAGCGATTGCCGTCTCGCAGCAGTCGCGCGCGGGCGCACTCGACTATCGCTTCGACGGTGGCTTCAACTTCGATATAGCTGCGGCGTTCGTAGCGCGGCTGATCGAGCGCATCGACGATGTACCGCTGCCGGCCCGCACACTGCTGAACATCAACGTGCCTGGTGGCGAGGTCGACGGCGTGGAGGTGACGAGCCTCGGCAAGCGCATCTACCGCGACGAGCTGAAACTCGAGCGTGAGGAGGAGCACCGTCGCCGCTACTGGATCTACGGCTCGGACCCCGGCTTTCACGACGAGCCGGGCACCGATCTTGCGGCGATTGCGGCGGGGCGCGTGGCGGTCACGCCGATCCACTTCGATCTCACCGATCGTCCGAGCCTCGAGGCGCTGCGGCGCTTCGATCTGGAGGGGATGCTGGCACCCGTCGCGCACGACGCACCGTGAGTGCCAAGGACGTCGCTGCGCGGGCGAAGGAGCTTCGCGAGCAGCTCGAATATCATGCTCGTCGCTACTACGTGCTCGACGATCCTGAGATCGGCGACGACGTCTACGATCGTCTGCTCGACGAGCTGCGCGAGCTCGAGCGCGAGCATCCGGAGCTTGCGAGCGCCGACTCGCCCACGCGCAGGGTCGGCGGCGAGCCGGTCGGGCGCTTGGAGAAGGTTCGCCATCTCGAGCCGATGCTGTCGCTCGGCAACGTGCGCTCGGAGCAGGAGCTGCGCGCATGGGTCGAGCGCATGCGCAACCACCTCGCGCGCGAGGGCATCTCCGAGCCGCCGTTCACGTACGTGGTCGAGCCGAAGATCGACGGGCTTGCGATCAGCCTGCTGTACCGCGACGGCGTGCTCGAGCGCGGCGCCACGCGCGGCAACGGCGAGGTGGGGGAGGACGTCACGCACAACCTGCGCACGATCGGCGCGATTCCGCTGCACGTTGACGAAGCGCCGGCGCTGGTGGAGGTGCGCGGCGAGGTGTACATGTCGTTGAAGGACTTCACCGCGCTCAACGAGCGCCGCGCGGAAGCAGGCGAGTCGACGTTCATGAATCCCCGCAACTCCGCCGCGGGCACCATCCGCCAGCTCGATCCAGCGGACGCGGCCAAGCGTCCGCTCTCTATTTGGTGCTACCAAATCGGCGTTACCGAGGGCCTGTCGTTCACCGCGCACTCGCAGGCGCTGAAATGGCTGCGCGAGCACGGCTTTCGTGTCAACGACGGCATCAAGCTGCTCGGCAGCGAGGACGAGGTGGTCGCGCAGTGCCTCGAGTGGGAGCGCAGGCGCGGCGAGCTCGACTTCGAGATCGACGGCGTGGTCGTCAAGGTCGACGACCTCGAGTTGCAGCGCAGGCTCGGCTCGGTGGGGCGCGACCCGCGCTGGGCGGTCGCCTGGAAGTTCCCACCGACGACCGCTGTGACGACGCTCCAGCAGGTTATGTGGAACGTCGGCAAGTTCGGCGACCTGCGTCCGTATGCGGTGCTCCAGCCTGTTGAAGTGGGCGGCGTGACGATCAAGCTCGCGACGCTGCACAACGAGGAGGACATCGTGCGCAAGGACATTCGCGCGGGCGAGGAGGTGATCGTGGTCCGTGCCGGCGACGTGATCCCGCAGGTCGTCTCGCCGGCGCCGCACGTGGTCGATGCCAAGCAGCGCCCGTCGCTGCCGCGGCCGCCCAAGCGCTGCCCGTTCTGCAACACCAAGACGATCAAGCCCGCGGACAGCATCTTCACCAAGTGCCCGAACCCCGAGTGCCCCGCGCGCGCGTGGCAGTTGCTCAAGCATTTCGTCTCGCGCGGCGCCATGGACATCGACGGCCTCGGCGAGAAGCAGGTCGCGCTGCTGCAAGAGCACGGCTTGGTGCGAACCGCCGCCGACTTCTACCGGTTGCGCGAGGAGCAGCTGCTCGAGCTGGAGGGCTTTGGCGAGCTGTCCGTCAAGAACCTGCTGGTAGCGATCGAGACCTCCAAGCAGCGTCCGTTCGCGCGCGTGCTGTTTGCGCTTGGCATCGAGGAGGTCGGCGAGGTTACAGGGCGCAACCTCGCACAGAGCTTCCGCGACGTCGAGGCGCTGATGGCCGCCACGCCCGAGCAGATCGCCGACACCCCCGGCATCGGCGAGAAGATGGCAAGCGCGATTCGCACGCAGCTCGACGACGCGCGCATGCGCAGCTTGATCGCTGAGTTGCGCGAGCTGGGCTTGTGCTTGCGCGAAGCGGGGCCGCCGCCCTCAGACGGTCCGCTCGCGGGCAAGACGCTCGTGCTCACCGGGTCGCTGCCTGAGCTCTCGCGGGAAGAGGCCACACAGCGGATTCTCGCCGCGGGTGGCCGCGTCACCGGCTCGGTGTCCAAGAAGACCGACTACCTCGTCGCTGGCGAGAGCCCTGGCTCGAAGCTCGAGAAGGCCGAGCGGCTAGGGGTGGCGGTCCTCAATGAAGCAGGGCTGCGCGCGCTGACAAGTGGGTAGCCCTCGTGACACGCAGCTCCTGCGTGGCCGGTTGTACAGCGGGCGCTGCGGGTAGAGTCCGCACGATGCTCAGTCTGCTGGTCATGCCCTTGATATCGCTCGCGCTCGCAGGTGCGCAGTCGCACGCGCCGACGATCACCGGCGATGAAGCAATCACGGCGTTGCGCGCGCAGATCCACAAGCAGGCCGCAGCGAGGCTGCGTGGCGGCTACCACAGTGAAGCGTTGTGCAGCGGCAGCAACGCGGGCCAGCAGGCGTTCAGCTCCAGGACAGCGCTCCCGCGCTGGCACTGCACGCTGGAGCTCGCCGGCGCTCGCTTCCCCGTCGCCTGCAAGGCGCAGGCTTACCTGGCGGCGACCAGCAAGCCTCATCACGTACGCATCGAACGGCTGATCACGAGCAGGTACTGCCACGACAGCGAGCAGCGAGCGGCTCAGTAGTCGGCGACCGTGATCGCCATGTTGTCCTGAAAGGTGTGAGCGGTTTCGGTCGCGATGCCATCTGTGAAGATCGCAAACGCCAGCGTGTGACCGTCGGCAGCCTGGCAGTAGCCGACGAGGTTCGAGACGCCGGTCAGCGTTCCTGTCTTGCCCTGGCAGTTGCCCGCCGCGCGTGTGCCGCGCATGCGCAGTTCGAGCGTGCCTGTGCGCCCGGCAATCGCAAGGCTGTTGCGCAGCACCGCTCCGATCGGCGTCGACGCGAGCTCGACGAGCAGGTCGGTCACTTGATATGGGGAGGTTTTGTCTGCTTCTGAGAGACCCGAGCCATCGACCACCTGCGGGTGAATGCCGAGCAGCGCGGCGACCGTCCTGCTCACCACGGCAGCGCCCGCCGCGGTGGTGCCGGCGCCGCCATAGCGGGCGCCGAGATCCTTGACGAGCGTCTCGGCGAAGAAGTTGTCAGACGGCGGCAGCATCAGTGCGAGCAACTGCGCAACCGTCGGCGACTGCGCTTCAGCCAGCTGCACCGCGCCGGCTGGGGTCGTAGCGGCGCCGCTGCCGCCGCGGATGCTGACGCCGTCGGCCTTCAGCGACCCCCACAGGGCGCGCGCCGCAAACGCCGCCGGGGCATGTGGCCCGCGTTCAGAGCCGGTTTCCCCACGGTTGAACGCGAGCGCGCTGAGCGTGCCTTCGAGAAACGGATCCCAGGCGTAGTCGCTCGATGGCTCGCCGCGCAGCGAGTCGAAGTACGACTCATCGCCCTCGATCGAGCCGGTGATGCGGTGGATGCCGTCGGTGCGCACCAGCTGGGAGACGAGCGCAGCGACGCTCGCGCCGACGCCGTCGTAGTGGCTGTGGATGAACGACGTGCTGCCGAAGGTCGGGTCGCCGCCGCCGCGCAGGTACAGGCTGCCTTCCCAAATGCCGCCCGGCGCCATGTGGCCGACGCCGAACACGGTCGTCGCCAGGCGCGTTGAAGCGCCCATTAGATCGAGCGCGGTGGTCGCCGTGTACAGCTTCTCGACGGAGGCCGGCGGTCGCATGCTCGTGGCGCGCTCGGAGAACACAGCCCGTTTGGCGGTCAAGTCGTAAACGTAGGCGCCGTCCGCACGGCCGGCGAGCGCGAGCTGATGGCTGAACTCGCCCTGCAGTTCAGCCAGGTTGCCTTGGCCATCAGCAAGCGGGGGCGCGAGGAGCGCAGCCAGGAGAAGCCCGCACAGCAGAGCCAAGAGTCTCGTCGCAGGGGTTCGCCGCACCTGGCCATAGAATGTCGTTGCATGGGCAAGGTTGTCAAGCTGGAAACGGCGGTCAAGGCCAAGTCACGTAACCAGCGTGTGGCGGCCCGCGGTGTCGGGCGCCCCGCGTCGGTAGAGCGCCGGCGCCGGCCTAGGCGCGACAAGACCGCGCTGGTGCTGGGCGGCGGCGGCTTCACCGGCGGCGTGTATGAGATCGGCGCACTGCGCGCGCTCGACCTGCTGGCGGTCAACAGCACGGTCAACAACTTCGACGTCTACATCGGCACTTCCGCCGGGGCGTTCATCGCCGCGCTGTGCGCCAACGGAGTGACCCCCGAGGAGATGATGCGGGTCGTCACCGGCCAGGGCAAAGCCACGTTCAAAGACATCGACATCGGCGATCTGCTGCGGCCGAACCTGCTCGAGTTCGCGCGCAAGGCCGCGCTGATGCCGCTGCGCGCCGTCAACACGGCGCGCCAAGTGCTCACGCAGCCGGGCGGAGCATCGCTGATGGACGTGATTATGGGCCTTGCCGACGGGCTTCCCTCGGGCCTGTACACGGGTGAGGGCATCGAGCGCTATCTGCACGACGTGCTGAGCGAGCCGGGGCGCACCGACGACTTCGGCCAGCTCGCCAACGAGCTCTACTTGACGGCCACCGACCTCGACACCTGCGAGCGGGTGGTGCTCGGCGTCGACGGCTCAGCCGACGTGCCGATCTCCAAAGCGGTGCGCGCGTCAGGGGCGCTGCCGATGGTCTACGCGCCCGTACGCTTGCACGAACGCGACTTGATCGACGGGGGCATGGTCTCCACCACCAACCTCGACCTGGCAGTCCAGGCAGGCGCGAAGCTGGTCGTCGTGATCAACCCGATCGTGCCGTTTATCAACGACTTCTCCACCACGATCAGGACGCTGCGCGGCAGGCGCCCGCAACGCGTCGCGGACATGGGCTTCGCGCAGATCGGCTACCAGGTGTTCAAGCTCGTCGCGCACCAGCGGCTGCACGAACTCGCAAAGGGCTGGGAGGAGCGCTATCCGGGCGTGGACATCGTGCTGATCGAGCCCGATTCCCACGACGAGCTGATGTTCCAGACCTCGATGATGAGCTTTACCTCGCGCGTTGAGATCGCGCGTCACGGCTTCGAGTCGGTGACCAAGCAGCTCGCCGGCGAATACGAGCGCTATCGCGACGTCGCCGAGCGCCACGGGCTCGAGATCTCAGCCAAGCGCGTGCGCAAAGTGGTCGAGCACTTCGACGAGGAGCACGAGGTGCTCAGCGCTTGGCGCAAGATCCTCGAGGGCACCACCGGCGCGCTGCTGCGCCAGTCCGGCTCCGGCTAGAGCAAACCTACAGGGCTTTTTCGACCGAGCTCAGCAGGCGGTCGGTGGCTGCGGCCGAATGGATCGCGATGCGCACATGGCGTGGCTCGCCAAGCGCGTCTCCAGCGGCCACGAGCACGCCGGCGCGCGCAAGCCGTGCTGCGATCTCGCCGCCCGCTAGCGTGCGATGCGCGGCCCACACGAAGTTGGCCTGGCTGTCTGTGACCTCGAAGCCGAGGCTGCGCAGCCCCGCGATCACGCGCGGTCGCTGCTCGCAGATCCTGCGCACGTGCTGCGCGACCAGCTCAGTGCAGCTGTGCAGCGCCTCGAACGCGCCCGCCTGAGAGATCTCCGACACACCGAGGTCAGGCGCGAGCTCAGCGAGCAGCTCACCCGAGCCGGGACCGCCGAGCGCGTATCCGACGCGCAGCCCCGCTAGACCCCACGCCTTGGAGAAGCTGCGAAACACGAGCAGCCGGGGGTGATGTGCGAGCAGCGCCAGCGAGGAGCTCGTGGGCTGCGCGTCGGCGAACTCGACAAGCGACTCGTCGAGCAGCACAGCGATGCCCGCAGGCAGCTGCTCGAGCAGGCGCTGGAGCTCGCCGCTCGCCAGCAGCTCGCCGGTGGGGTCGTTGGGGCTTGCGAGCGCGACCGCGCGGACTTCCGGCTCGCTGGCGGCGGCCTCGAGCAGCGCATCGACGCCGCCGCTGACGCGCACCGCATGCCCGTGCGCGCGGCGGGCCATGATCGGGAACAGGGGATAGGAGGGCCAATGTGTGAGCAGCTGCTGTCCCGGCTCGATCAACGCGCGCGTAGCAGCGCCGAGCAGCTCGGCGGCGCCGTTGCCAAGGATCAGGCGCTCCGGGTCGACGTTGTGGCGCTCGGCCAGCTGCGCGCGCAGGTCGGTGCCGCTCAGATGCGGATAGCGGTGCAGCCCGCGGCGTGCAACGAACGTGATCGCGCTGACGATCCGCGGATGCGGCAGTTCGGGCCAGGTGGTCAGGGACAGGTCGAGCGTCTCGACGCGGGTCAGCGCCTTGCGCCGTCGCTCAGCGGCTTCCTCGCGCAGGCCTGCGTTGATCTCCTCCTCGGACATCCCCTCGAACTGGCGATAGTAGTCGAGCAACCCCATGGCTATGGCGTCGTTCTAGCAGCGATCGTCGTGCGCTACCGCGGTGCGAGGCGCTCGAGCAGACACATGGATCTCACTGACCTCCGCCGCGCGCAACGAGGCTTGTGCCCGGCCCGTGGATGACGAGGAACCAGAGCATGAAGCCGAGCGCGCACAGGACCGCGGTGATCGCGAAGATCCGGCCAAGGACACCAGTACGCTGGTCGTGTCCAGCGGCGCGCCGCACCAGGATCCAGGCATTGTCGAGGCGTTTCATTAGCGCCAGCGCGCCGAACAGCAGCGCGAACAGCGCTATGAACGACACGAGCAGGCCGAGGCTGACGCTGCCGGTCAGGTAGTTGGTCTGCGAGCCGAGCCACAGGCACGCGAGCGGGATCGGTCCCCAGCACAGCAGGCACAACAGCGTGATCCCTGCGAGCATGAGGCTCGCGATCGAGCCGTCGACACGCTGACGCATGTCGCCGCCGCGCTCGGGCAGCGTGCGGAAGCGCACCGGAGCCGTCCCTGGACGGCGACCGACGAACAGCCCGCCGTTATCGGATGGGTCGGTGCGCATCTGCTCCTATGTTCGCAGGTAGCAGACCTGTTGCACGTCAACCGGCGTACAACGCGTCGAACAGGTCCACGTAGCGCTCGTTGACGACGTTGCGCTTGACCTTCAGCGTCGGCGTCAGCTCGCCCGTGGCCTGCGAGAGGTCGTGATCGAGGATCACGAACCTCTTGACCTGCTCTACCTGCGCGTATTTGGTATTGGCGCGGTCGATCTCCCGCTGCACCAACGCCTGAACGGCTGGCTCCTGCGCGAGCGAGGGGATGTCCTCCGGCAGGTCATGCTCGCGCGCGAACGTCGGGATCTCTTCCTCGTCGAGCGTCACCAGCACGACCGGGTACGGGCGCTGGTCGCCGTGCATCACCGCTTGCGAGATCCAGCGGCACTGCTTGAGGTCGTTCTCCATGTTCGCCGGCGTCAGGTTCTTGCCGCCGGCCGTGATGATGATGTCCTTCTTGCGCCCGGTGATCGAGAGATAGCCGTCCTCGTCGAGCGAGCCGAGATCGCCGGTGTGCAGCCAGCCGTCCTCGACCGCACCGAACGTCGTGGATGCCTGGTTGTGGTAGCCGTGGAAGATGTTCGGGCCTTTGATCAAGATCTCACCGTCATCGGCGATCCTCAGCTCGACGCCGGGCAGCGCGCGCCCGACGGTGCCGAAGCGATGGTTGGCGACCGTCGAGGTGGTTGCGGCGGTGGCCGTCTCGGTCATGCCGTAGCCCTCGAGCACAGGCACGCCGCAGGCCCAGAAGAACTCGAGGATCTCCCGGGCGATCGGGGCGGCGCCGCTGGTGGCGTGGCGCACGTTGCCTCCGAAGATCGCGCGCACGTTTTTGAACAGCTGCTCGTCGGCTTCGTCGAACGGCACCTGCAGCTCCTCGGGCACCGGCTCGCCGCGGTTGACCATGTCGCGCACCTTCACGCCGAGCGCGATCGCCGCCTGTGCGCGCTGGCGCTCCTCGGGCGGCTGCGCCTCGATTGCGCCGTGCGCGAGCGTGTAGATCTTCTCGAACACGCGCGGCACCGACGGCAGGTAGGTGGGTTTGACCTCGAGCAGCTCCGGAACGATCTGCTTGGTGTCGCCGCCGAAGTACGCGAGCGTGCCGCCGAGGTCGAACACCGCGAGCTGGATCAGCAGCGCGTAGGAGTGCGCCAGCGGCAGGTACAGGTAGATGACCTCGTCACCCTCGATCTCACCCGCCTCGCTGATCATGTCGATGATCGCGCGGTAGTTGCCGTGCGTGAGCACGCAGCCCTTGGGCGGACCGGTGGTGCCGGAGGTGTAGATGAACGTGAACGGATCCTCTGGACGCACCGCCGCGCGGCGCGCCTCCAGCTCCTCGGCTGAGCGCCCGCGACCACGCTCGCGCACCTGCTCGAGCGTGATCGCCTCGAGCTGCCTCGCGTCGGACGAGCCGTTTGTGGCGGCGCCAGCCGGCGGGTCGATCACGACGACTGTGCGCAGGTTCGGCAGCTGCTCGCGAATCGCGGCGATCTTCGCGAGCTGCTCCTCGTTCTCGCAGACGATCGCGCAGGCGTCGGAGTCGGAGACCACCCACAGACACTCCTCCGGGGAGTTCGTCTGGTAGATCGGCACGACGACCGCGCCGGCAGCGGTGGCGGCCATGTCCACGTAGGACCACTCGGGGCGCGTGTTGGCGAGGATGCACAGCCGCTCGCCCGGCTGGATGCCGAGCTCGATCAGACCGAGGCCGATCTCCTGCACGATGTCGGCGAGTTGGGTGTAGGTCACCTCCTGCCAAGCGCCATCGCGCTTGTAGCGCACGGCGATCTGCTCGGCGTGCTCGGCGGCCGAGTGGTCGATCAGGTCGGCGATCGTGCGTGACCCTGTGGCCGACGCGGCAGCCGTTGTGGCCTCCATCAAGACTCCTTCCTCAGACTGCGACGAATAGAGGAGTGATGTTAGACGTTGACGGACCGTTTGGATAGGCAAACCCAGCGTCCGCACTCGTCTTGCGCGGGGGGAGCAACGCAAGCGCGCGACAGCGCATCTGGTCTGCGAGCGGACGTTGCGTCAGACCGGGTTGGGGACGTCGAGGAACACGTGGCGCAGCTCGAAGCGCTCAGCCAGATGCTCGCCCAGGCGCTTGACGCCGAACGTCTCGGTGGCATGATGGCCGGCAGCGATCAGGTGCACGCCCGCCTCGCGTGCCTGTGCCATCGAGCGCTCCGCCGGCTCGCCCGTCAGCAGCGCGTCCGCGCCGGCTTCCGCGGCCTCGGCCATGTAATCGGAGCCCGCGCCCGAGACGATCGCCAGACGGCGCACGCGCGGCGGTCCCGCGTCGAACACCAGCGGCTCGCGGTCGGTCGCCTCTCGCACGCGCGCGAACAGCTCGGCTGCGGCCAGGCCGTCGCTGGGCAGGCTCGCGATGAACCCGATCGGCTGGCCGTGGTGCAGCGCGAACGGCGTCAGCTCGCCGGCGCCGAGCGCGCTCGCGAGCAGCGCGTTGTTGCCGAGCTGCGGGTGCGCGTCGAGCGGCAGGTGGTAGGCGGCCAGCGCGATATCCGCGTCGAACAGCAGCTGCAGCCGGCGCTTGAGGATCGCATCGACGCGCGCAACGCCAGCGCCCCAGAACAGGCCGTGGTGCACGAGCAGCAGCTGTGCCTGCTCGCGCGCGGCCAGCTCGAACAGCTCCGCATGCGCCGAGACTCCCGTCGCGATCGTCTGTACACGGGCCGGCCCCGGCACTTGCAGACCGTTCACGCAGTAGTCGTGGAAACGCTCCGGCTCGAGCAGCCGGTCGAGCTCAGCCAGGATCTCCGACGTGGCGGCGGGCATCAGGCGACGATAGCGACAGCGGCTGCCGCAGGCGGCTCGCCGGTCCTGCAGCAGCGCGACGCCGAGGGGACTGCGCGTATGGGATACTGACGGCGCATCGGGGCGTGGCGCAGCCTGGTAGCGCGCACCGTTCGGGTCGGTGAGGTCCCGAGTTCGAATCTCGGCGCCCCGATTGGTTAGAGAACCACGAACAGCAGCGAACACGGGCGAAAATCCCCGAAAACGCTGGACATCGGGGAGCGTGTTCGCTCGTGTTCGCTGCTGTTCGTTGGTCTGGAGACCGCAAACGGACCGCAGGGGAGGTGCGAAGGGACCGCAAAAGGACCGCAGGCGGCCTGGCCAGCCACTGGCTATGCCGTCAAGAAGTCGGCGGCATGCTGGTTTGAGTCACCCCCGGTCGGCAGAGCGGGAACGTCCGCTGTCGGTGAAAAGAAGATCGGTCCGGACCTCAAACCGCTTGCGCTCATGGCCTTCGGGGATGAACACGTCTGCGAGCTGATCGGGAACGGGTATGAAAACCTTGTCATGCAGAACAATGGTCGCCGTTGGGTAGGGTCCGCCGCCGGACTCCGAGGCTACGACGTGTCCGGCCTGCAGATCGTAGTAGAGGCCGAACTGCCCAGAGTGATGCTCGAACACGAACAGCACCTTCTGTCCGCCCCAGACGATTGACGTCGCGTGCGGTTGGAGGAAGAACTCGCCGCGTTCCTCCATCGCGCGATCCGATAGCGCGATAAAGCATCTATACCCCTGGATTGCTGGTTCGTTATCCGCGACCGTGAGAAGCTTGGCTTCGGTCTCGATCTCGGTGCGGAGAATCGGGGGGGCGGGTCCGGCGTCGACTGTCTCGTCCTCGGTCTCGATCGCCGTGAGGTCAGGCACGACGTCAACGACACGCCTGGCGCTCGCAGGTTCGAAGACCTGAACACGCCATCGCGCAACGTCGAGTGATAGCTCTGCGGCCTCGCCCATCGAAAGTTGACCCTTGAGAACCTTCTCCCACAGGCTCTCGAGGTCGTCTGCTTCGTACTCGAATACGTCGCGGGTTCGGCGGATTGACTTTAGGAATGCTTCTGCGCCCTCGCGCGTCGCGCTCGGCACCAGATCTGCCACCCGGGGGAAAATTACGTTACGCACGAAGTCCTTGACCATGCTGCCAAACATCGTGTAGTCGCTTGCATGGAGCTCGCCGATGACACCGAAGGTTGAGCCGGCAGGGTCGAGTACGAGTGTGACGGGATCGGAGTTGGCGAGGAGAACCGGAATCCCGTGCGACAGCCTGCCAAGCTCGATCGTTGCTTGTAGAAAGTAGTCGCCGGACAGAATGGTCGCGATTCGAAACGCAATCGCCTGCTCGGCGACCGACCAAGCGGCGGCTGGCTTATGTTGGAGAACCATCGGCGCATCGCGGAGCTCCTCGCCGCCACAGAACTGGTCCAGGTAGCTGCGCTCGACCTGCCGCCGGGGGTTGTTTGACGCAAGCACGACAAGCGGCGAATCGTCGCTGGCCATTGCCGTGATCGTCGTCGCGTCGGAGCCAGTGAAGTAGTTCACGGGTCCTTGCTGGCCACGCTCCCGCAGTGTGAACAGCGGGACTTCCTGGCCACCGGGCTCGACCCTCGCTAGCAGCGCGCCGCACATCTCGATCTTTCGGTGCGAGAGCGCCCATCTCATGAAAGAGGTGTTCTGGTTGGACTCCGGCCGGTTAGCGAGCGCAAGCGAAACCACGCGATCGACATTGTTGATGGCGTCTTGAAGGAGCTGCAGACTTGCCGTGGTTAGCGCCTCTCGTCCTGCTGTTGGTTCGAAGATCATCGCGTTTGCGGCACCGCCGAAACCGTACGCGGAGCTGACGCCCGCGACGGCCAGCCCGAAGCCGCTGCGGAAGGTACGGATAGCATTTGCGCCCTGGCGAAGCGCGATCTCACCGGAAATTGGCTCGTCACCATAGGTCAGGTCAGTGACGTGTACCCATACCTCGCCAGCACCCGTCACTCGCATACGCACTACGCCCGAGAGTTGGCTTTGCAGGACGCCGGCATCGATGTCCTCACCATCGGCGGGAGCGGGCACTTGTGTTTCAAGGCTCTTGCGGCTGACGAGGTCGCCGTTGACGATGACGGGTATGTCCACGAGCCCGACGAAGTCGGCGATGTAGTTGGCCGCTTCGATGACATCGATGCTGGTCTCGCTCATGATCGCCTTGACGATGGTTCCTGGTTCTCCCGTTGGAGTCATCGGTGCAAGTTCGATGCAGTCCTCTGTGGCGGATAGCGTGTCTCGCTGCGCCGCACTGCGTGTCCGTTCTCCCGTCACCGTCGACTCCGTCTGCAGCTCGAGGGCACTCGCGATCCCAAAGTTGGACATGGCGCCAATTCCGAATGTGCCGACGACACCGGCAGCTCTTGCGTCGGCGTTGTTCTTGCCGCTTGAACCTGCGTGCCAGTAGTGTTCGCGCAGATCTTCGGGTGTCATTCCAATGCCGTTATCCTGAATCGCCACTTCGTGCTCAGTAATCGTCACGGTGATCTGTGGCTCGAACCGATCGCCCCGGTGACGGCGCAGCAAAATCGCGTCGAACGCGTTCTGCGCGTTCTCGCGAAGGAGGGCAAGCGGTGTCTGGTAGATCTGGCTCGCGAGGACCTCGATGACGCGGTTGACGTCGACCTCGAACGGGATGCGCTCCATGCCGTCGGTGCTCATGTCATGCCTCGACGCGCGGCGATAACCGCGCCCAGCTCTCTAGCGGTCGTTGCGTCCAAACCGACGGTGTCGGTGTGTGCCTCCAGGTACTGTTCTGCCCGCTCGTCGGCGCCCGACAGCGAGAGTGCGTTGGTTCCCGCGACGAGCTCCTCGATACTGTGCGGCTCGCCAAGCTCGTCGGCGAGCCGCTCCCAGGTCTGCTGTTCTTTCAACGCGATCACCATCAAACGTCGAGCGTAGCTTCCGGGTGGTCGGGAGACCAGCAGAAGAACCCGCTCTGCGTCCTCGAAGCGGTGTTCGGCGTTCGCTGCCTCCGCGCGAAGCGTGAGCTGCCGTTCGTAGACACCACGGCGTGCGGTGCTGTCGGGGGGAAGCTGCCACTTCAGATCGACGTGGCTTTTGAAGCCTAGCTCGGCCCGTATCGCTGGCGCGAAGTTCGTGGCTATCGCCATCTCGCGGACATGGACGCGGGCAGAATCGAGCGTCTCGGGGATCTCGATGAGGTTGTATTGCCGGTTTACGCCAGGTGGAAGGCCCCGCGCGCCGGCGCACAGGGAGCCTGCGCTGACCACGGCCATCATCTCCCGCTCGGGCAGGTGCACGTATCTGTTTGCCGCAGCTGCGCGGTGCTGGTGACCGTGTAGGCCTAGGCGGAATCCCTTCCCAATGAGCCTGTCGACAACTGAAACGCTCATGTAGTCGGTGTCGGATGGCTCTCCCGCAATGCTGTGGTGCCAGGCGGCGACCCGAAGCTCATAGGGGGTGTGCTGGAGTGCGAGGTGGGCCCGGGCTACGGCATCCTCGGCGATCGCTCCATGACGGGCGTAGCAGTCGTTTCCGAGACATGAGTCGAACGCGACGATGACGATTCGCTCGTCGAGCAGAGGGTACATCCGGTAGAGCGGGTCGGATATTACGTTAGTCCCGGCGTAGAAGGAACCAGCGAGTGCCCGGAACCTTTGGAGGCGGGTCTCGTAGATATCTCGGTCGATGATCCGGTAGGCCGCGCGCTCATCCCAGCTCCAGCGCAGCACGTCGGTGGGACCGCACATAGTTGGCGAGAAGCCAGCCGGGATCTCGTCGTTTGGCACTGGCGCCATCGCGGCTCTCGATCGGTTCCAGTCGATGTCGTGGTTGCCAGGAAGGATAATCAGGCGTGCGCGCTCGCCTCCGAGGAACTCGTCGCATAGCATCGTTAGGAACTCCTGCGCAACCTCGTACTGCTGGTCTAGCGTCGCTCGATGGTCAGTGTCTCCGAGCGCTACGCCTTGCACAAGGTCTCCGGTGACGACGATCGCATTGGGGGCGCCGATCGCGGGATTCTCGACGCTGGCGCGCTGGCGGTCTGCGACGAGCGTGGAGAGGAGTTCGGGATTGCCGATCGGGTCGCTCTGTGCGCGGTGGAGATCGGAGATATGCATGATGGTGTAGGACATCGGTCATAGGTGCGATGATTCGAAGCACCCTGGAGTGGTGCCACTGTCGCGGAAAGGTCAGCTGGGCCCCACACCAAACTGCGCTACTACGACTTCTTGCCCAAACAGCGCAGCGAGTTTGGGCACCGATAAATCCCTAGTTCTCCGAGCCGCTCGACATCGGCGCGCATAGTAGATGATCGGACCCCACGAATGATCCGTGGGTCGGAATCTAGATGGTATGCAGAACGTCGCAGGGCGATCAGGTGCCCTCGCCCTGATGCGCGGGCTTGATCCAAAGCCGCGGATCCTCATCGACCTTCAACCTGATGGATTTGAGGTGGACTGGCGCCGCGCGGCCGCCGCCATCGAGAAAGCCCTCGGAATGATCGAGCTCGTCGGGCCGGATGGCTTCGGGGTCTTCGCCGAGAAGTGGCTTCCCGGGTATGGCCTCGTCCCGATACTCGCTGCGCTCCGCGCGGAGATCGAGGACCACAAGCTAGGACACGCCGAGCGCGACGAGCTGCGCCGCTGGTACTGGTGCAACGTCTTTCTGGAGCGGTACTCAAGCGCCGTCGAGAGCAAGTCGCGCAAGGACTACCAGGAGATGACGCGTCACTGGTTCGAGGGCGGAGCAGAGCCCGAGGTGTTCCGCGAAGCGCAGAACTACGTTGGCGCGCCCGGCTTTCGCGTCCGCGACTCAGCGAGCTATGCAAGTGCCGTCTATAGCGGCATCTTCTGCCTGCTTGCCCTGCGCAACGCCCGCGACTGGCGCCGCGGCGAGGACATCCGGTTGCAGGAGCTTCAGGACCACCACATCTTCCCCCGGGCCTATCTCAAACGCCACGGAATCACCAAGAAAGTCGACGTCAACACGATCGCCAACCGGACACTGATCTCGAACGAGACCATCGGAAAGATCAAGGACAAAGCCCCGGCCGAATACATCAACGACGCCGACATCTTTCCGACTGGTCCGCAGCCGGAGCTACTCGAGCCGCATTTCCTAAACGCAGCGACCATGCCATTGATGGGGCGCGCCAGTGAGAACCTGACCGAGGAGCAAGCGGCTGACCTCTTTGAGCGCTTCCTTTACGCGCGCCAGGCGGCTCTAATCGATGAGATCCGCCGTGCCTGCGGCATCTCCGCGCCGGCCGCGGAGGCATCCTCGGACGATTCTGAGCCAGACGACTTGGCGGCCGACGTCCGGGCCGGCATAGCACCGCTCTTCGACGAGGACGAGGTGTCGGAGGGCGAGCTTGCTTAGCTCCGTTCAGCCAGAGCAGCGCGCGAAGCGCCTCGAGGCCCGGGACTTGCGTGCGACGGCCCGAGCGACCTGCCGGCGCAAACGGGCGGGTGCCCGAGCGGTAGTTCGCGCCACTCGGAGGTAGCGAATATCTCCGAGACGGCGGGCAAGTCGAACCTCGCGAGGGCGTGATCGAGTCTCGGCCGTGATCGCAGCAGCACGCGGGCGCCTAGAACTCAACGACAAACCGGGGCGTGAACGGGATCGAGGTGGGCCGTACGCCCGCTATCCGGTCGATCCTGTAGCTACGCAGCTCGCCGTGGTCGTTTACGACAAACAGGACAAGGTTGCCGTCCTGGGTGAGGCGTAGCGAATAGGGCTCGACGACGCGTGGTCCCTGACGTCCCCGTTCTGCGCGATAGTCGATCTCGACCATTAGGCGATTTGCGCCCGCATAACGGATGGTCTCCAGGGGTATGCCCTGCCGCCAAGAGGTGATCGCGCGCGGCGGAGTCCAGTCAGGATCGACCTTGCCGAACTCGGCGCGTGCGAGCCGAATGTCGGGCCGGTCGCCGGCCAACCACCCGAAGAACGGGCCAAGTGCATTCCAGAACTCAGCAAACGGCGGCAGCGGCCGCGGAAGCTGATGGCCGAGCATGTTCTCCCACTCCTGCTCGAATCTCGCGCGCGAACTGTGAGCCACGAATCGCGTCGGCGTCCGGCACTCCGATCCCGACGTACTCACACTTGCGCACCAACGACTCGCGCACCCGCGCCGCCGCGCCGAGCAAATCGGGATGACGGTGCATGTGGATGACGTCGTAGAGATCACGAGGGCGACAGCGCTCGGCCAGCGCTCGCGTCTTCTCTGCCGCAAGCTCAGTGATCGAGTAGCAGAGCACGCCATCCGTTGGGAGTGGCGCGTCTCCGTAAGGATGGACGATCTCACGCAGCACGGGCGTCTCCACGAGCGCCTCATCGCCGGTAATATCGAGCTTGATCTTGGGCAGCGTCGGCTGCGGGTTGGGCCCGCGGTAGGAGATACGCGCTTGAGCCGTCGGGTTGTCCCGCAGATTGCGCCGCTCGGCGAAGCAGCCATCCTCGACGATCAGATCGATCCCGGACTCCTGAGACAACCATGCCGAGACACGGCGGAAGATCTCGGTCAGCTGTGCGGCCTCCGTCGGACCGCCGTCGATCACAGTGAAGTCAAGGTCCTCGGAAAACCGGTAGGTCTCGTAGTAGCACTTACGCAGACAGGTCCCACCCTTAAAGATCCAGGTCCGTGAGAGCTCGGCTCAACGGAAATCGCGGCGAGCAGCCACCCGAGCACGTAGTCCTTTTCGATCACGCCGACGTCGAGCTGCCACTCGGCACGCAGTTGGAGCAGTTCCTGCTTTGAGATCACGATGGGCCGTGGGGAGCGACTTGCACGTTCGCGCGAAGCCCCCACGTCGGGATACGCGGACCGCCCAGCGACGCATCGGGGTCAAGTAGCACAATCCCGGCCGAAAGCCGAGCTCGACACGCGGCAATCAACTCAGGGTCATCACGGCCCAAAGCCTCAATCAAGTAACCCAGACGCTTGAAGACGGCGCGATTATCGAGTCGCTCCGCGTACTCGATCAGACGTGCCGAATCCTCGGCATCGAGATACGCATCGAGGATCTCCGCGCCGTGACGAATGCCGCCGCCGATTCCCGGCCTGTCGAGGATGTCGACGACGGTTCGGGCCGGGTCAGCGATCTGCAGACGCACCTCTTCGTGCCAGCTCGAACGCATCCCCCAGGACAGCCTGTCCTCCGCGACGTGCATGAGGAGGTAGTCTGAATCCAGCAGGCGGACATCTGAATGTCGGACACGCTGCGTCGTCTTTACGACGGTGGTCCGGAACATCTGCTCCGTCAATCCCCAGTGACTGGCAGCCGTCCAGCCCGTGAAGTAGCACGGCGACCACGCGGCGGCAGCGACCACAAGCGCATCCTGGGACCAGCTCTCAGGGTGCTCGGCATCCACGGGGACGGGGATGTAGAGACCGCGACGCACTCGGCGCAGCCACCCCCTCTCGGCCCAGTGCGCGAGTCTTCGGGCAGCTACCTGCCGGTCGACCCCTAGCTCAGCGGCCACATCTGCGGGCGCTATGAACCGCCGCCGGCCGGCCACCGCAGCGAGCTCGGCACGACCAGCACCAGAGATCCCATGACTAGACATCAGCACACCGGTAGCCTCTTAGAAGACGAAAGTATTGGACTCACGATACCGCACGAGCGACAGTGAGAAGCCTTAAACTCCTTCGAGAACGAAACTACTGGCCTATATGGCACATATCCTCGACGGGAAGACGGCCGACGATTCGGACCGCAAACGGGCTCATCCGCAAGGCTAGGATCCTTTGGCCGCAGTGGCTTGCGACTGCTTCGTGCGATCTCCAGGATGGGGCTCACGCGACCTTGGGGCGCCTGATGTGGATAGTTATCCGTACGGTCGTTCACGATGGCATACGCCGGGTCTCCACCGGCGAGACGGCGGGTACGCACGCGGTATGAGGACCGCAATTGGGACCGCAGACGCCCCGAAAACCGCATAGGTAAGCCAACTCTAACCGTTCGCCCCGATTGTCTTAGAGAACCGCGAACAGCAGCGAACACGGGCGAATATCCCCGAAAACGCTGGACATCGGGGGAGCGTGTTCGCTCGTGTTCGCGGCTGTTCGTTGGTCTGGAGACCGCAAACGGACCGCAGGGAGAGCGAAAAGGGACCGCAAGAGGACCGCAGCCGTCCGCGAGCGGATGAGCGACAATCACGGCTATGGGCGAGAGTCCTGAGATTGAGCTGGTGCGCCGGGCGTGGGATGCCTTGATCGCGGGTGGCCCGGAGGTCTTGGGCGAAGTGCTGGCGCCCGATGCGCAGTGGTATGGCGTCGAGGATGGGCAGCTGTGCGATGGCCGCGAGGCGATCATCGACGTGATGAGTCGCAACCTCGCTGGCCGCTTGCGAGGCCGAATCGAGGAGACCGTCCAAGACAGGTCGCGTGTGATCGTGGCGTTTCGTCCCGAGCAGCCGGCGCGGCTTGATCGTCCGATGGACGAGGGGATCGCTTACATGGTCGTGACGGTCCGCGAGGGGCACATCGTTGAGTTGAAGGGGTGCGCTGATAGGTCTGCCGCCGTGAGCTACGCGCAGAGCGGCGTCTTCTTTGACCTGAAGCGATGGCGTGTGGACGCCAGCCTCGTGGCTCGTGAAGGGGACAGGCGTGGGTGAGACCTAGAGGTGATGGAACGGGTCCCTCGGGATGCTCTCGCCCACTTGGACCCGCCGCCCTGCCCAGAAGGAGCGTTCAGCGTGTGGGTGTGTCCGCGAGTAGCGGCCGCACGCGTGCCGCGAACTGTTCCGGGTTGACGAGGTGAAGCATGTGGCCGGTCCCGTCCCAGGTCTCGACGCGCGAGGCACGCGCGAGGCCCGTGAGCCAGGCCGCGTAGTCCGGTGTCGGCGACGAGCCGTGCAGCGATAGGAGTGGTGCCGCGATGCGGGGCAGGATCGCCTCGGCGGTCGCGGTCAGTTGCTCTGGAGGGGTGTTCAACAGCGCGTCCCAGATTCCGAGGACGACCTCGCGCGGAAACGCAAGCACCCTGCGCTCGATGTTCGCGATCCCCGTGTAGGGTTCGAGCTCGAGAGCGCGGTCGATCGACAGGACGGCCTGCATCGTGCGCTGACTGAGCAGCTCCTCGGCCTGCGCCTGCACGAGCCTGGCAAAGTCGCCGAACCGCAGCGACCCGTCGACGCAGACGACGGCTCGCGCACCGTGCACCGCGGCGTAAACGGCGGCGATGCTCGCACCCAGGGAGTGACCGACGATCGCGGGCTCCCCAAGCGACACCTCCTCGACGACCGCGTGCACGTCGCTGACGAGGGAGAGCATCGGGTACTCAGCGGCGCGGGAGGAAGCCCCGTGACCTCGTAGATCCAGCCGCACGCACGTGAATTCCTCGGTAAGCAGCGTGGTGACCGGATCCCAACTCTGCCGCAAGGAAGTGAGACCGTGCACGAACACGACCAGAGGACCGTGGCCCGCGACGTCGTAGGCAATCGTGGGCCCACCATCCCGCTGCACGGTCCCGGCACGCGCCAGCACCGTCACGCCCGATGCACCGTCGTGTCAGGGCGCGCTGGACCATCGCGAACTAGACCGCAGCGGGGAGCGAGGATAGTCGGTAGCCATCGCAGCCTCGGGGCTCGAGGTGCTCGGTTCGCTGTAGGTGGGAGGGCGGGTGCTGTCACATGTGTCAGGAGCGCTTTGCGTGTGGGTGTGGGGTCGGGCGTCTTCAGTCGTCGTTTAGCGCGGCCCTGTATGCCCGGGTGAGCTCTCTCTCGCCGGCTGCGTTGGTGTCGAGGGCTCGCTCGAGTGCTACGCCTGTGTTGATTGCCATGGCGAGCTTTGCTGCGGTCTCCGCGTTTTGGGGGGAGAGTCCGGGGGCTCGCTCTAGCAGGCTCTCGGTGATGCTCGCGCGCAGCTCGACGTTGCGGGCTGTGAGTTGCTCGGCTAGCTCGGGATGGCGTGCGGCGTGGATCGTGAACTCGAGCAGGGCCAGTGTCCAGCCGGGGTCTTCGTCGAGGAGGGTGCGATAGCGGCGCGCGAGGGTCTCGAGGTCGCGTGATTTGGCGAGCACGGTGCGCCGCACGGCGACTTCCTCGTCGAGTACGGCGAGGAACAGGCCCTCCTTGCCGTCGAAGTTCGCATACAGAGCGCCCCTGGTGTAGCCGGCGCTGGCAGCCAGGCTCTCGGCGGAGGCGCGGTGAAAGCCGTGCTCGCGAAACGCTGATTTCGCCGCCTCGATCAGGCGGCGGCGGGTGTGGGCTTGAGACTCTCGACGGGTCGGGCGACTTGACATACGTGTTGTATCTGGATACTCTGGCATACATAGTGTATCTGGATCTTGGGATTCGAGTCAGATGAAGCCGAGTGAGACAATCGAGGTCTTCCGCCGCGCACGCTCGGAACTAGCCGCCGAGCGACTCGCGCGGGCGCAGATCGAGGCCCGCCAAGCCGCACACGTATCCGCGCTGCTGCGCGACGCGGCGGCGCGCTGCCCATTCCATGCACACAGGCTGCAAGGGCACGACCTGCAAGCAGCTGGCGTGCTCTCAGAGCTCCCGGTCATGAGCAAGGAGGACCTGGTCGGATCCTTCGATGAGATCACCACGGATCGGCGGCTGAGGAGCGCGAGTGTCGAGCGCCACGCCACCAGTATGAGCGGCGAGGACCCGCTGCTGTTCGGCGAGTATCGAGTCCTCGCGACCGGAGGCACCACGGGAATGACAGCCTACCTCCCGTTCGACCGCTCCTCGTGGCTCTCTGTCCTCGCCCCGTCTTTGCGAGTCGCGCAGACCCACGGCTTCGGACCGCGCTTCCCACCGCGCCGACGGGTCGCCACCGTGACTGCAGGTGGGCCACTTCACATGACCCACCGGACGGCCACATCCAGCCGCTCGAGCCTCTACCGGTACCTGCGCCTTGACGTGACGACACCGGTCAGCGAGCTCGCTCGCGCCCTGGGCGAGTTCCGCCCAGACGTCCTGAGCGGCTACCCAAGCGTCCTCGCCGCGCTCGCCGAGGAGCAGCACGCCGGGCGCCTTGACATCTCCCCGCGCTGGGTGATGTGCAGCTCCGAGCAGTTGCGGGCATCTGCGCGTCGGGCGATCCGCGACGCGTGGGTCGATCCGTTTGACATCTACGCCACGACCGAGACGGGCGGCCCGCTGGCGTTCGAGTGCACAGCCCACCAAGGACTGCACATTCGCGAGGAGACCTGCCTCGTCGAGGCCGTCGACGAGGAAGATCGGCTCGTCCCCGACGGCGAGCACGCCGCCGCGCTGCTCGTCACCAGCTGGCTGAACCGCACCCTGCCGCTCATCCGATACCGGATCGAAGACCCCGTACTCATCACCTCCGAGCCGTGCCCGTGCGGCCGGGCGAGCAAGCGCATCCTGCAGCTCAGCGGCCGCCAAGAGGAGACCCTCGAGCTCCCCGGGCTCGACGGCGCCCGGATCGCCATCCACCCCAACCACTTCCAGGAGACGATCGAGGAGCGCCCCGAGGTCGCCCGCTACCAGGTGCTCCACACGCCGCAACAGATCACCGTCTCCGTGGTCGCGCGCAACGACCACGACTCCCACTGGACAAGCGAGCTAGCCACTGCCCTCACCACCCGGCTGCACACACTCGGCGCCGACCCACCCCCCATCACGGTGACCCTCGTGGAAGAACTCGAGAGGCCCGCAACCCCAGGCGCGAAGCTGAAAGTCATTCGCTCCGAAGCGAATCGCCTCGCCAACTGACCAATGTCACTACGGCAAGATCGACCTGGAGGAGATCTCACCTGCCGTTGCCGAGTTGCGCAGACGGGTCGAGCGCCTACGCGACTACCTCGACGAGTTCTCCTGCGCCGCGCATCCTCGGAACGGCTCAGTAACCGTAGCCGCTGCTTGAGCCTTCGCCGCTCGAACCGCCGCTGGACTTTTCTGGTTCCGCTGAGCCGCCTGCGCTTGACGGGGTGCTGCTGGCACTGGTCGTGACGACACTCCAGGTGCCCACGTCTTTGATGCCCTGCCCCTTGGTTTCACCGGGCTTTTGATCCCCTGTGAACGTGTAGAGCGGCACCGATCGCCCGGATTCCCCGGGGCAGCATACGTGTGTGCGGGATGGCATACACCGGGTCTCCAAGGGCGCGATGCCGGGTATGGGCGCGGTATGGGGACCGCAGATGGGACCGCAAGCTGCCGAAATCCCCCGTGTTTATTGGTTCTCTAACCGTTCGCCCCGATTGGTTAGTGTTTGGCGAAGACCAGCAATGGCGGGCGAAAACCGCCGAAAGCATGGGGAATAGGCGTCGTCCGTTTCGGCTGTTTTTGCGGGCTTTCGCCGGCATCTCGGTAGTGGAGTGGTAGCAGCGGACGCCGAATCGGTAGCAAATCGGTAGCAGGCGCTAAGCTGGGCAGCCTCCGGGATGTGCCGACAGGTGCGGTTCATCTGGCCTCCATCTTTCGGGCACGGTAGACGATGTCTGCGGGGATGCGTCCTTGTGTGAGTCTGCCGTGGTGTACGCGGTCGTTGTTGTAGAAGCGTAGGTAGGTATCGAGCTCGCGTTTCAGTCCGGTGTAGCGGGGATATAGGTAGCGAGCGAACGCTGGCCTCCAGCACTCATCGAGGATCGTCTTGTGCAGTGCCTCGACGTGTCCGTTGGTCTGTGGGCGTCCTGCGTGGATGCGGGTGTGGCGCACCTTCAACGCATCGACGGTGGTCGTGAAGTCGCCCTTGAACTCGTTGCCGTTGTCGCTGAGCATCCTCTTCGAGCTTCCAGCCGGTGGCCTTCAGCTCCCTGGCGACGCGCTGAGCGAGCTTGCTGGTCTGCGCTGCGGTGGGGTTGCCTTGCTTGCAGATCACGAGTTCCGCCCACGCGTAGGAGGAAGCGATGTCGATCGCGGTGAGCTGCCAGATCGCGCCCTCAGTGCCTCTGAGTCTGCCGACGTAGAAGCAGTCGATCCCGACCAGCTCACCGGGCCGTGAGACATCGATATGGCGCTCTGGCTCTGGATCTCTGGGCGGCTCGTAGGGCGCCGCGTAGCCCGCGATCAGCCCGAGGCGCTTGGCGCGGGTGTTCAGACCGTGGCGAGAGAGCACCTTCCATACGCCGTTCGCCGAGACGATGATCCCGCCCCACTTCTCCCTGGCCAGCTCCGATGAGACACGCCGTGGACCGAGGCCGGGATGGGCGATCGAGAACGACACGATTCGCTCCTCGATCATCTTCGGCAGCGCGTTGGGCATCTGCGGCCGCCGGCGCTCCCGGGTCTGAGCATCTCCAGGCCGTGCCGGTCGACCTGGCGCTTCCAGTGGTAGTAGGTCGAGCGGTGCACCCCGAATGTCCTGCACGCTGCCGAGACGCTCGTCCTCGCGGCCTCCGCGAACAACTGCTGGCGGTAGCCGAACAGCACGTCATCCTTCGTCATATGGCTCTGCTCCTCTTCACTTTGGCGGTGAAGGAGGCAGCCTGAGCCACGGCCCAGACGGGTCCCGCCGATCGGCGGGACCCGTCTGACCTCAAAGACCTATCGAGCCCCCAACTGTCGGGAGCACTCGGAGACCGGCCACGCTAAACGCGGACGGCGCTACTACGACGCTCCCGTAGTAGTCTGAGCTTATGGCTGCTACGGCCGCGAATGGGAGTAGCGGGTTCGGCCCGCTTGAGAGCCAAGTGATGCGGGTCGTGTGGGCGGCCGACGGCTCCGTGTCTGTACGCGAGGTCGTGGAGCTGTTGAACGCGGGCCGTCCCGAGCCGCTTGCGTACACGACGGTGATGACGGTGATGAACCGGCTGGCGGACAAGCAGGCGCTCGTGCGCAGCCCGGCTGGGCGCAGCTATGTGTATGAGGCGACAGCGCCGGACCCTGCCGGGATCGCCGTCAAGAACGTGATCCGCACCTATGGCGATGAGGCGTTGGCGCACTTCGTTGATGAGGCTCGCGCCGATCCCGAGGTATGGCGTCGGATGCAACGGATGATGAGCGAGGACTGATGCGCCTGGACAGCGCGAACCGCAGCTTTGCGACGCTGGTTGTCTCCTCTCTGCTACTCGGTGTGTACGTGTTCTGCTGCGCTGCCGGGTGCGTGCTCATACCGCTGATCGCCTCGCGCGTCTCACACCACGGCATCAGCGGCTTGACGGAGGGCAGTCACAACTTGCTGGCGGCGGTCTTGTTCATCGTCCTGGTGAGCGCGGGTGCCGTGCTCGGCGCGCGCTCGCTTCGGCGACAGATCACAGCCTCACGGGTACTTGCCCTACGAGTTAACTCACTCGCGCTGGCCGTGCCCGACGAGCTGGAGCAGGCCGCCGGTGCAGCGGGACTCTCCGGGCGCGTGGTGCTGGTGGATTGCCCCGAGTCGTTTTCGTTCGCTTACGGGGCGCTTACGCCGCGGGTGGCGGTCAGCCGTGGACTCTTTGAGGGCTTCGCGGCGAACGAGCTGCGGGCAGTGCTTGAGCATGAGCGCTATCACGTTCGCAATCTCGACCCGCTGAAGGTACTGATCGTGCGGGCGCTGCCGGCGACGTTCTTTTTCGTGCCTGCGCTCGGCGCGCTGCGCAGCCGGTACGTCGCCGGGCGCGAGCTGGCCGCCGACCGGCGGGCCGTACAGGCGTGTGGTCGCAAGCCGCTCGTGGCCGCACTGATGAAGGTGGTACGCGGCCCAGCCTGGAGTGAGCTTGAGGTCGCCCCAGCGATCGGCGGATCGGAGCTGCTGGACCTGCGCGTCTCGCAGCTAGAAACCGGGAACGAGCCAAGACTGGCAGGGCTCAGTCCGGGCGTCGCTGCGCTCTCGGTGCTCGGGGGACTCGTGTTTGCTGGTGTGTTCGTCGCCTCGATTGTGGGCTTCGGCGGACCCTCGGCGGTATCTCAAGCCACGGGGACCGGCATCAACGTCGGTGACGTGCTGAGCAGTCTGATGTGCGTCGTGCCATTCGCCGTCGGTGGAATCGTGCTTTATCGGTGGATCGCATGGCGCGCGAAGGAGCCATTGACAGGACCACCAAAGTCTACTACGCTCGCGTAGTTGCTACTACAGTCCTGTCGTAGCTGAACGTAAGGAGACCACCGCCATGATGTCATCGTCACTCATCTGGATACTGGCGTGCCCGCTGGGTATGTTCGCAATGGGAGGCGTCGCATGGGCGGCGACTCGGCTGCCCGGCAGACGTGCCGAGCGACTAGCGCGCGTCGCCAACCGCGCGACCTGTATGCCGATGGGCGGCGGCCAGCGACCCACAGGCGTCGAGCAGAGCACGTCGAGCGCCACCACCGAGGACAAGATCACCGCCAATGTCTGAGCGGATAGGCACGACGCCGCCGCGCGGGCGCGTACACAACCCGATCTTCGCCCGGGTGTATGAGCGGTGGGCTCAGGTCAGTGACCGTCGCGGTGCCACCGAGCACCGTCGGCGGATGCTCGCGGGACTGACCGGCCGTGCGATCGAGGTCGGAGCCGGCAACGGCCTGAACTTCGCTCTGTACCCGAGCACGGTAACTGAGGTCATCGCGGTCGAGCCCGAGGCGTATCTGCGCGAGCGCGCGCAGGCCGCAGCCGCCAAGGCGCCCGTTCCCGTGACGGTCCTCGATGGTGTCGGGGGACAACTCCCTGGCGAGGATGGCAGCTTTGACGCGGGTGTCGCAGCGCTTGTGCTCTGCACGATCCCCGATCCGCAGCAGGCGCTCGCGGAGCTGTTCCGTGTGATTCGCCCTGGCGGTGAGCTGCGCTTCTATGAGCACGTCATCGCGCATCGGAAGTGGGAGGCGCGCTTTCAGCGGCTCGCCGACGCTACGTTCTGGCCTCACGTCGCGGGCGGCTGCCACATGGCGCGCGACACGGAGACCGCGATCGAGCACGCCGGGTTCGTGATTGAGACGTGCGAGCGCTTCCCATTCAGCCCCGCCCCGCTGTTCCCACCGGACCCGATCATCCTCGGGACCGCCCGCCGTCCCTGAACCGTCAGCCGCGGCGCATGAGCCGACCGACGGCGGCCATCAGCTCTGCCGTACGGTCCTCTTGAAGCTCGGCCTCGACGCCGACTACGCATGTGCGGGCGTGTCCGTCGAGCAGGCCGAGCGCGACCTTATCCAGCGCAGCCTGGATGGCGGATATCTGAGTGAGAACGTCGATGCAGTAGCGATCCTCTGCCACCATCCGCTCGATGCCGCCGACCTGGCCCTTGATGCGAGCCAGGCGGTCGAGTAGCTGATCCTTGCTCGCTTGGTAGCCCTTCCCGGCGGGTGTCGCTGTAGTAGCCATCTCCAACACGATACCACTACGGGGGAGGGGTATAGTCGGTGGCGTGGGTGTGTTGACGACGATCGGCGATGGCTTCAAGGACGCTTTCCTGATGGCGTGGGAGGTGTGGTGGGCGCTCGTGCTCGGCTTCGCTATCAGCGCCATCGTGCAGGCATGGGTGCCAAAGGAGCGCATCGAGCACGCGCTGTCAGGCGGTGGCGCTGGCCCGCTGGCGAAGGCAACTGGCCTTGGTGCCGCTTCCTCCTCGTGCTCCTACGCGGCCATCGCCATCGCCAAGAGCCTTTTCCAGAAGGGCGCATCGGCGTCCTCGGCGCTGGCTTTCCAGTTCGCCTCCACGAACCTCGTGTGGGAGTTGGGCTTGGTGCTGTGGGTGCTGATCGGCTGGCAGTTCACGCTCGCCGAGTACGTCGGCGGGCTCGTGATGATCGTGCTGATGGCCGTGCTGCTGCGCGTGTTCGTCTCACCACGGCTTGAGCAGCAGGCCCGCGAGCACGCCCAACAGGCAGACACCGGCCATCAGCACCACATGGCCGGCGAGCAGATGAGTTGGCGCGAGCGGCTGACCTCAACCTGGGGATGGTCGGATGTCGCGCACAACTTCCGTGGGGACTGGCAGATGCTCTACAAGGAGATAACGGTCGGGTTCCTGCTCGCCGGATTCATCGCGCAGCTCGGCAACGGGTTCTTCAACGGGCTATTCCTCAAGGGTTCTCCCGCGCTCGTGCAAGTCGTGTGGGGCGCGCTCATCGGGCCGGTGATCGCCATGCTGAGTTTCGTCTGCTCGGTCGGCAACGTGCCGCTCGCGGCGGTGCTGTGGTCGGGCGGCATCTCCTTCGCCGGGGTGATGGCGTTCATCTTCGCCGACCTGATCGTGCTGCCGATCATCGCCATCTACCGCAAGTATTACGGCACCCGCTACGCGCTACGGATCGTCGCGCTGATGTTCGTGACGATGGTTCTGGCCGCGCTGATCGTCAATGGAGTGTTCAGCGCCGCCGGGCTGATCCCGACCGGGCCACGGCCATCGCGCGGTGACATCTTCGGCACGATCGCCGTCAACTACAAGCTCGCGCTTAATGTCCTCGGGCTTGTCATCTTCGGCGCCCTGTTCTGGCTGACTGTGCGCCGTGGTGTCACCGACCCGGTGTGCGGCATGAAGGTCGATAAGGCTAAGGCGATCCGCATGGACTTCGGCACGGAGAGCTTCTACTTCTGCTCTGAGCATTGCCTACACGCCTTCGAGGTCAGCCCCGCAGAGCAGTTGGAGGGACAATCAGCGTGAGCATGATCGAGTTGCCCACGGCGTCCACCCATCAACGGGTTTCACATCGGACCCCTGTTCGTCCACGCCTACGGGCTCTGCTACGTCGTCGCGGTCATCGCGGCCGTGGCGATCACCGTGCGCCGCTGGGAGGCGAAAGGCGGGCAGCGCGATCTTGTCTACGAGGTCGCGCTATGGGGATTTCCGGCCGGGATCATCGGTGGGCGCCTGTACTTCCTGGCGACGAGCTGGAACGAAGTCCCGCCGCATTGGTGGGGGCCGTTCGCGGTGTGGAAGGGCGGCTTGGGGATTTGGGGCGGCATCGCCGCCGGCACGCTCGCCGGACTGTGGGTGCTGCGTCGCCGTGGCGCGAACATCCCTGCCTTCATGGACGCAGCCGCTCCCGCGCTGCTCGTCGCGCAGGCGATCGGCAGGGTCGGCAACTACTTCAACCAAGCGTCACCGTAGCGAACGTCGCTGTGGGCATCGGCCGTGATCCTCGGAGGATGCGGCCGATTCCTCCAGCCTGTGATGATGAGATCCAGGGCTCGCCTGTCGCCAGCGTGGGGCATCCGCGACCTGTTATTGTGACCACATGGTGACCACATGAAGAGCGTCGGTGTGAGGGAGTTTCGCGATCGTGCCACGACCTATCTGTCTGGGCCGGAGCCGGTCGCGGTCAGTAAGCACGGTCATGTGATCGGCTTCTATATACCCGTTGAGCGTGACGAGGATGACGTTCGGCGTGCCGTCGCCCAGCTGGGCGAGACGGTCGAGCGCGTGCTGAAGGACACCGGCATGGGCGAGGAGGAGCTAGCCGGTCTACTCGACCTGCGCCGGACGCTTCCCGAGTGATTGTCGTTGCCGACGCCAGCGTGCTCGTTGGCGAGCTTCTGCGCAGGCGGGGCCGGGAGCTTCTGCTTGACCCCGACCTGCGGCTGGTGGTTGCCGAGGATCAGTGGGAGGAGGCCGAGCATGAGCTATCTCGGCGCTTGGGCATCCTGGAGGCGCAAGGACGACTCACCGCCGAGCAGCGGATCGCTCTGCGGCAGAGCGTGGACGACCTGGTAGAGACGCGTGCGATCGAGGTCGTTCCCCGTGACACATATGCCTCCCTCGAGCGGGTGGCCACCGAACGCGTGCCGCGCGATCAGCGCGATTGGCCCACCGTGGCGCTGGCGATGGTACTCAATGCCGGCATCCTGACGGGCGACAACGACTTCCTGGGCTGCGGATGTCCCACCTGGACCGTCGAGACGCTGCGCGCCGAGCTAAGGCGACGACGAGGCTCGCAGCCGGGATAGCCGCGGCCGGGAGCCGGGCCATCCGTATCCTCGTGTACGCCCTCGCACCCAGATATGGAGCGCGGACTCTGGAAGACCCGTTCCGCGCCAGATGGTCCGTCAGTGGACCGGGGGGACTTCAGATAGGCGATACATCGCTTGGGAGGGGATGTCCGGCCCGCATCCCGCTCCCGCTATGACCACACGAGAGCCTGCCGAGTGTACGGCGGTTCGTTATGGCATACACCGGGTCTCGACGGGAGAGAGCCCCGGTATGGACGCGGTATAAGGACCGCAGATGGGACCGCACACACCCCGAAAACCGCATAGGAAAGCCAACTCTAACCGTTCGCCCCGACTGGTTAGTGTTTGGCGAAGGCCAGCGAGCACGGGCGAAAACCGCCGAAACACGGGGGATCGGCGTCGGTCGTTTCGCCTGTGTTTGCGGGCTTTCGCTGGCATTCCCGTAGGAAGCCCGTAGGATGAGGACGCCGAACCCGTAGGAAATCCGTAGAAGCCTCCGCGAGCCCGAGCGAGAGCACCGAAGTTGCCAGCGCGTCGCCGTCAGGAGCGGTGCTGGTGGTCTACAGGCTTTGGGGACCGCCGTCTGCGCTTGGCCGGCTCAGTCAGTGTTTGCAGCAGTTCGAAGGTTCGCTCCTCGGCGAGCCGTCGGGCACCTCACGGGCGAGGTGCAGGAGGCCGATGTAGGCCGCGTAGGCGATGGTGGCGCGATGCCCGGAGGCCCCAGTCAGGGCGCGTTAGCGGTGTCGTCGCGCGGGTGCATGACGTGTTTGAGGGTCTCAGCGAGCGTGGGGATGCGGGTGAGGTGCTGGCGGGTGAGGGTCTCCAGCTGCTGGCGGGCGTAGTTGGTGAGCTGGAGGTGTACGCGCCGATGATCGGCTGGGTCGTGCTCGCGACAAATTAGCCTCTTGGCCTCGGCTCGTCGGACCAGCTCGACGGCGCTGTGATGGCGCATCTGAAGCTCGTCGGCGACCTGCCCAATCGTCGGCCCGGGTGGCTCCGGGTGGCCGCGCAAGACGAGCAGCAGCTGGTGCAGCGATGGCGTCAGGCCCGCGTTGTTGGCTGCCTGTTCGCTCCATCGCAGGAACCTGCGCAGCTCGCTACGGAAGGCGAGCAGGCGCTGGTAGTCCTCATCCAGCAGCGGCCGTTCGGTGCTCATCGCGTGGGCTGGCGGACATGCAGGAGCATCCCCAGCCGTGCGGCGTGGTGCAGCGGACGCTCGCGGTGGCGCTCCTCGATCAGCACCCGCTCGTGTGCTCTGAGAAGGTCGAACTGGCTGATGAGCCCAGCTAGCGGATGACCGTCGCCGTGCTGGGTGACCGGCAGTACCCCGTGACCGCTTGCGACCATCTTGTCGGCGACCTCGCGCAACGTCTCATCGGCGAAAGCGAGTACTGGGGGCCGTGCCACCGCGCTGGCTGGCAGCAGGCTCGATGAGCGACGCGCTGCAAGGACGTCTGAGAATGCAAGCACGCCTGTGATCCTCTCACCATCGAGTACCGGGTAGAGGCGTTGGCGTCGCTCGGCGCTGCCCTCGGGAAGGCGCTCGTACAGCTCCGCGACGGGCGTGGACGGTGTGACGGTCAGGATCTCGGTGCTCATCACGTCGCGTACCAACAGCGCATGCAGCGGGTCGACCTCGTACTCGCGCGTCACGTGGTAGCCGCGGCGGGCGATCTTCTCGGTAAGTATCGAGCGCTTCAACGTGAGCACGCTCACGAGGTACGCGATCGTGCATGCGATCAGCAATGCAAGCAGGGCGCTGACGTTATCGGTCAGCTCTAGCGCAAAGATGATGCTCGTGAACGGCGAGCGGGTGACGCCGGCGAGCGCGGCAGCCATCCCGAGCAGCGCCCAGGTGCCCTCCCCGGCCCCGGGAAGTATCGATCCGAGCAGCCCTCCCAGCGCAGCGCCGAGCATCAGCAGGGGAGCGAGGATGCCGCCGCTGGTGTTCGATCCGAGCGCGACAGACCAAATCACGAGCTTCACCACGAGCAGCGTCAGCAGCGCGCCAAGTGCCATGCGCCCCGCCAGCTCAGCGCCGATCGTGTCATAGCCGACCCCCAACGCCCGTGAGTCGATGAGTCCTCCCACGCCCACCACAAGGCCACCAAGCGCAGGCCACCACGACCAGTGCAGCGGCAGACGCGCGAACAAGTCCTCAGCGCCGTATACACAACGGGTCATCACCCAGGCCAGTCCGCCGCAGGCAACTCCGACGATGACCGCGCCACCGTTGACGGCCGCGCCCAGCGATCCGTGCGAGGCCATCGCGAACAGCGGCGCACCCCGCAACAGACCCGCGTGCACTAGTACTTCGCGCACGGTCTCGGCCGAGCACGCCGCGAGCGCGACGGGGATCATCGAGCGCGGCCGCCACTCGAACAACAGCAGCTCCACGGCCAACAGTACGGCCGCGATCGGAGTCGCGAACACAGCGGTCATGCCGCCCGCCGCCCCGGCGACGAGCAGCGTCCGACGCTCCGCCGCGGTCAGGTGCAGCAGCTGCCCGGCGATGCTCCCAACCGCGCCCCCGGTGACGATGATCGGTCCCTCCGCGCCAAACGGACCGCCCGTGCCGATGCTCACGGCGCTGGAGATCGGCTTGAGCGCGGCGAGCCTGGGTTCCATGCGACTGCCGCGTAGCAGGATCGTTTCCATCGCCTCCGGGATGCCATGACCACGGATCCGCTCGGAGCCCACTCGCGCCATCACCCCTACAACCAGCCCTCCCGCCACTGGCACCACGACGCTCCACGCCCCGAGCGCGTGTATGTCGGGACGTTCGATGCTCGTGGCGAGCGTGCCCGTGTACGCGAGGTGGGTGATCAGGCCGATCAGGTCGAGCAGCCCAAGGGCCAGCAACGCGACCGCCGCGCCCACAAGTAGCGCGAGCCCGGCCAGCATGAGGACCGACCGCGAGACGGTGAAGTCGCCCAGCTCACGCGCATCTTCCTCCGGCGAGCTCGTCCGGGGCAACGCAATCGCGTTCGCCGGCAGGCGCTCAGGATGCTCGCCCTTCAGCACATGCCCAAACATATCGGGTAGCGATATTATTGGTCAGGCAGCGTCTAGAGGGGTGCTGTCTGCCCCCCGGGCGGCATCCCTCTAACTCTGCTCGTCCCGGCCTTGGCTCGACGACGCGCACCTACCGGCAATCGATCATGACTAGCACCAGTAAGGTGCCGTAAGGACGGGGGACGTGAGGATCACGACAGCGCGTATTTCGTCTAGCTGTTCGAGTTCCGTACCACTGTTTGGGGACCAAGTTCGGGACAAAAAATCGCCGGTACCGCGAAAAGAACCGCTGACCAGGTACCGCGAAAGGAACCGCTGACCATCCACCGAGCGACGCTCAGTCAGCCCACCAGTCTCGCTGACCGTCCACGTCTTCCCGCGGGTTCTCGCCGAGGTTGGGCGCGCCGAAGACGAGGATCTCGAGGCCCTCCGGTCCAGCTTCGTACCCTCGCCATGTAGCGGGCGGAACGCGCACGACGTCCCACTTCTCGACCTTGATGATCTCGTCGTCGAGCTTCATCCGCCCGCTCCCGCCCACGACCACGAACACCTCCTCCTGCTCCTTGTGCGTGTGGCCGTACGGGAACCGGTAGTCGGGCGGGATGCGCTGATAGCTCAGGCCGGACTGCTTGAGCTCGAGCGCCTTACTCGCGAGACGGAACTCCAGGTCCGGCGCGCCGTCGAAGTTGGACCCGACATCCGCCAGATCCTCTCTGAGGTTCCTGAGCGTGAACGGCATGGCCGCGATTCTACGGTTCAGGCTTCATATCGCCGCCGCACCGCCAGAGCTGACAGCGGCATCGAGTCCACCTGGGACCGGCGCTGAGCCAGACCGTCACGAGAGGCACAGCAAGCCGGCCGCTGCGACCGTGAAGCCGCGCGCGTTCGACAGCCGCTCCACGTGCGCAATCGCGCTGACGAATCGTGCTGACGATGTCCGGCATTCGACCTACATTGCTGCGATGCCTGACGGAACACTCGAGCGCAGCTACGGCAAGGTCTTCGACAAAGTCGCGCACCAGTATGACCGTCACCGCCCGACATATCCTGACGCGCTGCTGGATCACGTCTGCGAGGTTGCAGCTCTCGGTGCTGGCGATCGAGTGCTTGAGATCGGCTGTGGGACCGGGCAGCTGACCCGCGACCTGCTCGCACGGGGCCTGCATGTGTCGGCTATCGAGCCCGGCGATCGGCTGATCGCGCTCGCGCGGCAGAATCTTGGTGACGTCGGCGATGTGGAGTTCGTAAACGCTCGCCTCGAGGATGCGCCGCTCCCCCGCGAGCGCTTTCACGCCGTGTTCTCGGCCTCGGCGATGCACTGGATCGATCCCGATCTCAGCTGGCAGAAGGCTGCCGAGGCACTCGTGCCTGGCGGGACGCTCGCGCTCGTCCAGTACTTCGGGCTGAACGAGCCGCGCAGCGCCGATGACCAACAGGCGCTGCTGAGCGCGATCGCGAAGATCTCGCCGGAGCTCGCCGCGAGCTGGCCGAGCTACAGGGAGCTCGATGCGATTCTCCCGGGCGTGCACGAGCGCCGCGGGAACGTCTCAGACGTGTGGGCCTGGCTCGGCAGCTACGAGGTGGCGCGCGACTATGCAGCCCGCCTGTTCGACGACGCGCAGATCGCCGCCGTGCCGAGGCTGATCGAGCACACGGCTGACGAGCTCAACGCGCTGCTCGGCACGATGTCGTTCTGGTCGAAGCTCTCGCCGGAGCAGCGCGAAGCCGTCGGGCACGAGAACCGGACCCTCTACGAGCGGCTCGGTCGGCCGCTTCGCTCCAGCATCGTCGCCTGTGCCGTGACGGCTCGTCGCGCCGCCCCTCATCGCCGTCGCTGAACTGCATGAGGGCGAGACTGTCCTCGAGCTTGAGGATTGCCGGCGTGCTGTCGGATCTCTCGTATGCGAAGCTGACGCGCGACGAGCGAGAGTGTCGCGTCGAGCAATTGCTCGCGCCGCTCGATACGGTGGCGTGATGTTCTATCTCGGCCAAGCTGAGCCCTCGCCGGCGGGTCCGGCCGATCTGGACGAGCCGCTGCGCGAGCCGCCTTCGGTTGCGCTGCCGAAGGCGCTACAGACGCTGCGCTTCACGCAGCGTCAGATCCAGTTCGTGTTCCGCTCCCAGCGAGAGCTGGGCGACGTCTTCGGCGTTCGCTTCGTGGTGATACCCGGCGGGGTCGTGCTCACCAACCATCCTGACCACGTGCGCTCGCTGTTCACCGCCAAGCCCGCGCTGGTGCCGTCGCTGACCGCTGAGTCGCCACTGCGGCCGATCGTCGGCCCCAATTCGGTGCTCACGGCCAACGGGCCCAACCATCTGCGACAGCGCAAGCTGCTGCTGCCTCCCTTTCACGGCGAGGCCGTCGAGCGCTACGCGGAGATGATCCGCGAGGTGACCGAACGCGAGCTCGACAGCTGGCCGATCGGGCGCACGTTCGCGCTGGCTCCGAAGATGCAGGCGATCACGCTCGACGTGATCATGTCCGGCATATTCGGCATCGAGGGCCGTCCGGCGAGCGGCACTGTGGAGCGCCGCCTGCGCTCGACCGTCAAGCGTCTCGCCGCCGCTTCGACCTCCCCGGTGGCGCTGTTCGGCGAACTGGCGAACCTGGGCCGTGAGGAGCCCGTCGGGCTGATGCGTCGCGCGATCGGACTGCTCGACCGCGCGACCTACCCCGTGATCGCAGCGCGCCGCAACGCCGAGGACCTCGCCGAGCGCGACGATATCCTCTCGCTGCTGCTGCGCGCGAGGACCGAGGACGGTGGGCGCATGACCGACCACGAATTGCGTGACGAGCTGCTCACGCTGGTGCTCGCGGGCTTCGAGACGACTGCCAACTCGCTGGCGTGGACATGGGAGCGACTCGTGCGTAGTCCAGACGCATATGAGCGCCTACGTGAAGCTGTGCGCGCGGACGTCCAGGCGGAGGAGAACGTCGAGGCGGCGATCGTCGAGGGCATGCGCTCACGTCCGGTGATCCCGATCGTCGGGCGGCGTGTCACGGTGCCCTGGCGGCTCGGGGAGTACGTCGTTCCCGCGGGGCAAGCGATCAGCATCAGCATCCTGCTCGTCCACCACCGTGAGGATCTCTACCCGGATCCGTTCGCCTTCCGTCCCGAGCGCTGGCTGGGTCACAGCCCCGGAACCTACGAGTGGCTTCCCTTCGGTGGCGGCACGCGCCGTTGCCTCGGCGCGGCGCTCGCGATGGCCGAGCAGCGCGAGGTGCTGAAGGCGATCGTCCGCCGGCTCGATCTGCAGGCAGACCGACCCGAGCCTGAGCACGCGCAGCACCGCAACGTCACGATGATCCCGGCACGAGGGGCGAGGGTGATCGCGCGCTCGCGGGCTGGCTGAGGCCGTCCAGCATCGCGTTGACGGCCAGCGCCCAGCGGCGGTCGATCGACGCCGGCGCGCTGCCCAGCCGCTCGCTGGTCTCGGCCGCGACGAGGCCCTGCGCGAGCGCAACGAGCACGTGCGCGACGTCGGTTGCGTCGCCGTGCACGAACCCAGCATCGATTGCTCGGCGTACGCGCTCGATGATGAGCGTCCGCACGCTTGCGCCGGCCTTCAGCTCGGACTGGCTTGGATCGAAGTCCGCGAACGGCCGCGAGAACATCAACTGCGCGAGCACAGGATGCTCGCGCAGGAAGCTGCGGTAAGCCTGGGCGAGCTCGATCAGCTCGGTGCGCGGCTCCTCGCGGCGAGGGAGGGCGTCGAGCTCGCGGCGGAGTAGGCGGAAGCCTTCGAAGAAGACCTCGCGCAGCAGGCCGGCCCTGTCGCCGAAGAGCTCGTAGACGGCGGGCGCGGAGGTGCCGGCGTTGCGCGCGACGCTCCTGGTCGTGAACCCGGATACGCCTTCTTTGGCCAGCAGCTCCACTGCCGCCGAGAGCAGTCGGTCTCTGAGCTCGGGCGTTCGCTGCTTTGGCCTCGGCACGGCGGCTATCTACGGTCGCGCCGTCGGGGATGCCGTGCGGTGACAGCCGGAGTAGGGGCGCAGGGTCGCCACAGTTTCAGAACGACGTTTCGAAACATCGTTACATTATATCCCCGTGTTCCCGGAAGCGAACAGGAGATGACGATGAACGAGCTGGTGCGATATGAGCTGGATGGGCGGATCGCCACGATCACGATGGACGACGGCAAGGTCAACGCCTTCTCGATCCCGATGCTGTCGGCGATCCATGCGGCCTTCGATCGGGCCGAGCAAGACGGTGCGGTGGCAGTGCTCAGCGGGCGCGAGAACTACTTCTCGGCGGGCTTCGATCTCAAGGTCTTCGCCGGCGGAGATGAGCAGCAAGTGCTCGAGATGCTGAGGCTGGGAGCGACGCTTGCGGAGCGCATGCTGGTATTTCCGACGCCCGTGCTCGCGGCCTGCAACGGCCATGCCGTTGCCGCGGGCTCCTTCCTGCTGCTGGCCGCCGACTTGCGCATCGGCGTCCAGGGGCCGTTCCGAATTGGGCTCAACGAGGTCAAGATCGGGCTCACGATGCCTTGGTTCGCGATCGAGTTGGCGCGAGCGCGCCTGCAGCCGGCGGCCTTCTCTCGCGCGGTGATCAACGCAACCATGTACGACCCGGACGAAGCTACGTCCGCGGGCTTTCTCGACAGGGCCGTCGCCGGCAGCGAGCTGGCGGGCGCGAGTCGGGAGGCGGCGATTCAGCTCGCTGAGCTGAACGCCGCGGCGCACATCGCGACCAAGCTCCGAGTGCGTGCGAGTGCCCTCGCCGCGGTGCGCTCGGCGATCGAAACCGAGCTCACCGCGGAGGAGCTGCGCGGTGCGAGCGCGCCTGTCTGAGCACTCCTCGCGCCTTGGCCGGCGGTGGTGTCGTGTCTCAAACGGCGACTGCCTCGAGCTCGCCACGGCGGGCGGCGGCGGCCTGCTCGCGACTGTCACGCGAGGAGATCAGGATGGCCGCGAGGATTGCGCCCACGATTGCAAAGCCCGCGCCAACCAGAAACGCACGGTCGAAGCCTTTCGTGAGTGCGACCGAGGAATTGTGCACGCCGGCGCTCATCAGGCTCTGGGTGCGGCTGTTGGCAACGGTGGCAAGGATCGCGAGCCCAAGCGCGCCGCCCACCTGTTGAGAGGTGTTGATCAACCCCGAGGCGAGACCCGCCTCGTGTGGCTTGGTCCCCGTGACCGCGCCGATCGTCACCGACACGAACGAGAATCCGAGGCCGAAAGCGGCGAGCAGCGATGGGCCGAGCACGTCGGCGCTGAAGGATCCACCGGGCGCCGGCACGCGTGAGAACCACACCAGGCCGCCTGCGATCAGCAGGAGGCCTCCGATCAGCACCGGCTTGAAGCCGATGCGCGTCACGAGCTGGGAGCCGACCCCTGCCGAGATGATGATGCCCACGGCGAGCGGCAGGTAGGAGATGCCGGCTTTGATGGGCGAGAAGTGCAGGACGTCCTGCAGGTAAAGCGAGATGAAGAAGAACATCGAGAACAGCGACATGCCGATCAGCAGCCCGACGATGTCCGCGCCCCGCAGCGTTCGCAGGCGGAAGATCGAGAACGGCAGCAGCGGGTGGCGCTGGCGGCGCTCGATCACGACGAACGCTGCAAGCAGGATCGCCGAGCCGGCGAGTCTCAGCAGCGTGCCCGTCGAGCCCCAGCCGACGTTGACCGCGTCGACGACCGCGTAGACGAGCAGCGCGAGGCCTGCTGTGACCGTCACCGCACCGGGGATGTCGAAGCCCTCGGTGCCGTCTTCCGCATGGCTCTCGAGCAGCAGCCGCGGTGCCAGCGTGGCCGCGGCGATGCCGATCGGCACGTTCACGAACAGCACCCAGCGCCAGCTCAGCCCGCTCGTGAGGATGCCGCCCAGCAGCACGCCGGCGGCGCCGCCGGCGCCCGCGACCGCGCCCCAGATGCCCAGCGCACGGTTGCGCTCGGCGCCTTCCGCGAACGTCGTCGTGATGATCGACAGCGCCGCCGGGGAGACGATCGCCGCGCCGAGGCCCTGGATCGCACGCGCAGCGATCAGCCACGCCTCCGACTGCGCGAGGCCTCCGCCGAGCGACGCCAGCGAGAACACGACCAAGCCGATCATGAACATGCGCCTGCGTCCGAGCAGGTCCGCCAACCGGCCGCCCAGCAGCAGGAACCCGCCGAAGGTGAGCGTGTAGGCGTTGACCACCCATGAGAGGTCGTCGCGGGAGAAGTGCAGGTGGGCTCCGATCGACGGAAGCGCGACATTCACGATCGAGGCGTCGATCACGATCACGAACTGCGTCATCGCCAGCAGCACCAGCGCGAGATCCTTGCCGCGCTGGGAGCTGAGGTCGGCTGCTTTCCTGGGCGAGCGCGATTGGTGCACCGCGCCTTCGGTCTTGGTGGTGGTCATCTGGGTCCTCTCAGGAGTTGAGCGGCCGGGGTGATCCGGAAGCGGAAGTACGGTTCCACTTGTTTATAGCACGATCCGGAGCTAAGATTCCGCTTGTAGATCTCATGGCCACCGATCAGCCAACACTCCGAGCCGACGCCCGACGCAACCGCGAGCGGATCATGTCGGCCGGGCGCGAGCTGTTCGCCCGCCAGGGACCTCAAGCTCAGATGGACGAGATCGCCGCGCACGCAGGCGTCGGCATCGGCACCGTCTATCGGCACTTCCCCACCAAGGAGGCGCTGCTGACGGCGATGGTCCGAGACCGCTTCCAGGAGTTCGCGGAGAAAGCGACGCTCGCCGAGAGCATCCTCGATCCGCTCGAGGCGCTCGAGAGCTTCATGCTCCGCTCGGCCGAAGCTGTCGAGGGCGACGCTGGCTTCCAACTCGCGATGATGGGCTCGAACGAGCTCGAGTGGGAGGGGATCGAGGAGCAGAAGGCAGCCCTCGCCGAGGTCGTCACACGGATCATCTCACGCGCAGTCGCTGCCGGCGCAGTGCGCGATGATTTTGCCTTCGACGACTTCGGGATGGTGATGTGTGGCATCACCTCGACGATGTACTACCAGCCGGGCAGCGCGAATTGGCGTCGCCATCTCCAGATGATCCTGCACGGCATCTGCGCTCCCGCGCGCGAGCTCGATCCGCTGTCCGCCTAGCGAAAGAACCCAGGCGGCCCGAAGGCCACGCCGCCTGCTTCCGCGGCTGCGATTCCCTTGACGTCTCGCAGCCCGCTCACCGCCACCGGCACGTCGCTTTGTTCTGCGTGGACTTGGTCGTTGCCCAGCTCGCCGTTGACGCCTTCGCCCCAGGCCATGACCGTGCCGTTCTTCAACAGGGCGAGGTTGAAGCCGTCGCCGGCGGCGATGGCGGTGACGTCACGCAGCCTGCTCACCGGTACGGGCGCCTCGCTTTGCCCTTCGCTCGTGCCGTCGCCGAGCTCTCCGGATTGGTTGCTCCCCCAGGCCATGACCGTGCCGTTCCTCAGCAGCGCGAGGCTGTCGTTTGCACCGGCCGCAATGGCTCTGACGTCGCTCAACCCGCTCACAGGCACCGGCTCGTCGCTTTGTTCTCCGACGGTGGCGTCGCCCAGTTCGCCGGATTCGTTATCGCCCCAGGCCATGACCGTGCCGTTCTTCAGCAGCGCGAGGCTGTGGCTTGCGCCGGCCGCGATCGCGGTGACGTCGCGCAGCTTGCTCACCGTCACCGGGACATCGCTGCAGGCCGTCCGTTCACGGCCGCATGTCTGCGGCCCGGTCCTGGTGCCATCGCCCAGCTGTCCTTCCCCGTTCTCGCCCCAGGCCACGACCTTGCCGTCGCTCAGCAGGCCCAGGCTGAATTCCCCCCCGGCTGAGATCGCGGTGAGCGCTCCGCGGGGGAGCTTGACCTGCACCGGCACGTCGCCGAGATGCCCATATTCGCGATGAGGCACGAACGCTCTTTGCGCCACGTCGAACGACAACAGCCTGCCGGCGCTCGTGCTCACGTCGAGCAGATCCCCATGCGCGGCGACGATCCGCAGCGGCTCGCGTCCACCACCAGGAGGGGCAAAGCTGCCGTCGTATCCGCCGGGGGACGGCCCGTCGAAGACCACGAGCTCCGAGCGAATGGCGACGCCGTTTGGTGGACGCACCTCGGCGCCTGCGTAGACCGAATACTGCTGGCCGTCCACCTCACCCGACCAGCTGTCGAGCGTTACAAACGTCATGGTCGTGCCAAACGGCCCCTGGCTTGACTGTGAGATCCCTTCACGGCTGCCTCTTGCGGCTTGATCGTCGCCCAGCTGTCCGTATTCGTTCTCGCCCCATGCCACCACCGAGCCGTTGTTGAGCAGGGCGAGGCTGTGCCCGCCACCGGCTGAGATGGCGCGAACCGCGCCGCTGAGTCCGCGCACCGCCACCGGCAGCGGGCTCTCGGCGCTGGTGCTGTCGTCGCCAAGCTGGAACCTCGTGTTCTCCCCCCAGGCGAGGACGCCGCCGCTTTGCAGCAGGGTCAGGCTGTATTCACCGCCGGCTGAGATCGCCTTGACCCCGCTCAGCCCCCTGACCTTCACGGGTACATCGCTCTCGCCGCCGCTGGCCCCGTCGCCCAGCTGCCCCTCTGCGTTGAAGCCCCAGGCGACCGCGACGTTGGCCGGCGCCGCCGCCGCCGGCAGCGATGTCGCCGCCGGCAGCGGTGTCGCAGGGGTCGCGCCCCTTTTGAGGGGCAGGACCTTCGCAAGAGCCAGGACCGCCGCAACGGCTAGGGTTGCCGCAAGGATCAGTGTCACGCCACGAACGAGATCGCGAGCGTATCAGCGAACGCCATGTACAGAACCCATTACGCATCTGCACTCAACCGCGCGGACGCGGGCCGCGAGGTCACCCTGTCCGGGTGGGTCGCGCGCATCCGCGACCACGGCGGCCTTGCGTTCATCGACCTGCGCGACTCCTCCGGGCTTGCGCAGGTGACGTTCCACGACGAGCAAATCGCGACCGCTGAGAGCCTGCGCGTCGAGTCATGCGTGATGGTCACCGGGATCGTCCGCGAGCGCCCCGAGGGCAACATCAACGACGCGATCGCATCGGGCGAGGTCGAGGTCGAGGCGACAAGCCTCACGGTGCTCGCCACGAGCGACGTGCTGCCGTTCCAGCTCGACGACGAGGCGGGCGAGGAGGCGCGGCTCGCCTACCGCTATCTGGACCTGCGCCGAGAGTCCAGCGCGTATCCGCTGAAGCTGCGCTCGAAGGTCTCCGCCGCGGTGCGCTCCGTGCTGGTGGAGCGCGACTTCGTCGAGATCGAGACGCCGACGCTGACGCGCTCGACCCCAGAGGGCGCACGCGACTTCCTCGTGCCCGCGCGCTTGAAGCCCGGCGCGTTCTATGCGCTGCCGCAGAGCCCGCAGCTGTTCAAGCAGCTGCTGATGGTGGGCGGCTTCGAACGCTACTTCCAGATCGCGCGCTGCTACCGCGACGAGGACTTCCGCGCCGACCGCCAGCCGGAGTTCACACAGCTCGACGTTGAGATGAGCTTCGTCGAGCAGGACGACGTGATCGCCATCGGCGAGGAGCTGCTCGCGGCGATGTGGAGCACGATCGGGGTCGAGCTCGAGACGCCGCTGCCACGCATGAGCTATGCAGAGGCGATGCGCCGCTTCGGCACGGACAAGCCCGACCTGCGCTTCGGTATCGAGCTGGTCGAGTGCACCGACTACTTCGCGGGCGGCGAGTTCGCGATCTTCCAGGCCCCGTATGTGGGCGCAGTCGTGATGCCCGGCGGCGGCGAGCAGCCGCGTCGCGTCCTCGACGAGTGGCAGGAGTGGGCCAAGCAGCGCGGCGCGAAGGGGCTCGCGTACGTGCTCGTCGGCCAGGACGGCGAGCTGCGCGGCCCCGTCGCCAAGAACCTCTCAGAGTCCGAGCGAGCCGGCCTCGCCGAGCACACGGGGGCGCAGCCGGGCGACTGCATCTTCTTCGCCGCAGGCGTCGCCAAGCCCTCGCGGGGGCTGCTCGGCGCCCTGCGCGGCGAGATCGCCACGCGGCTCGAGCTGATCGACACGACCGCATGGGCGTTCACATGGATCGTCGACGCGCCCGTGTTCGAACCGGCGGGTGACGCGCTCGCGGGCGGCGAGGTCGCGGTCGGCTCCGGTGCGTGGACGGCTACGCACCATGCCTTCACCTCGCCGAAGGCCGAGCATCTCGACACCTTCGAGTCCGACCCTGCCTCGGCGCTGTCGGACGCCTACGACATCGTCTGCAACGGCACGGAGATCGGCGGCGGCAGCATCCGCATCCACACGCGCGAGCTGCAGGAACGCGTCTTTCAGGTGATGGGCATCACGCCTGAAGAGGCGCGCGAGAAGTTCGGCTTCCTGCTGCAGGCATTCGCCTTCGGCGCACCTCCGCATGGCGGCTTCGCGATGGGCTTCGACCGCATCGTCTCGCTGCTCGCGGGCACCGACTCGATCCGCGACGTGATCGCGTTTCCGAAGTCGGGCGGTGGCAGCGACCCGCTCACCGGCGCGCCCGCAAAGCTCGAGCCGGCGCAGCAGACCGAGCTGTACCGCACGCTCGGCGTGCGCGCCATCCCGCGGGACTAAGAAGCTGGTTCTAACGGCTGGAGTCCGCCAAGCGCTGCGCCTGAGCGTCGGTGAGCTTGCTCGGGGCGCGTTGCATTCAATTGGAAAGTGCGCCAGAGTGTCGTATGACGGATCAATTTTGTTGACTTGGACCGAAGGCTACCGGAGCGCGGTGGCGTAGAGGAGGCGAGCAACATGCTTCTGGTTGGCTTTCACGGTGGCGGCGAGCAGGGCGAGATCAACAACGTGCGAGCGTTCCCTGAAGGGCAGTCGTCATACGAATTGCTGGCCGCGAGCGAACAGCCGCTGATGGAACTGCGCAAGTTCCTGTTCGACCCGAACGTGGGCTACTTCCTGTATGTCGCGAATGCGCTGAAGAGCGAAAGTCAGATACTCCTGTACTCGGGGTTGCGGCAAGTCAACGGCAACCAGTGGCGCTACGAAGGAGTCTACGTGGCTGACAAGCTGCGCCATCCGTTTGACGTCGTGTTCGCGTTCGGTGGGCACATGTACGTCTCCAGCCAAGACACGAACAGCATCACCAGCTACAGCCAACAGGGAGCCAAGGCTGCCCCGTTCGCGGCTGGTTTCACAAAGCTCCGCGGGCTTGCGTACGACGCCGCACGCCAACAGCTGTATGTCGCCGATGCCGATGCCGATGCCGATGCCGACGCCGACGCCGACGCCGGCGACGGGAAGGCCAACCTGGGGCGTGTGACTGTGCTCGACCGCAACGCGAAGCCTCGCTGCCCACCGATCGCGGTGCCCGAGCCCGTCCATCTCGTCTACGACCAAGGGCACGAATGGCTGTTCATCGGCAGCGAGCGTGAAAACGCTGTCTACGCGTGGAACCCGGCGAGCCCGACCTCGCCGCCTGTCAGGGTCGTCTGGAACGAGGCAGGGAACCCCAGCCTCAACGCGACCGCCGGCATCGCCCTAGAAGAACGCGGCTCGCCGGCGTACGCGACGCTCTACGTCGCCAGTCGCCTGGGCAAGCAGGTTCTCTCCTACCCGCTGGACTTCTCCGATGGCACCCCACAGTGGCAGCCGCGCGAAGCGTCGGTCGCGCTCGACAAAGCCCAGCTCGGCGACAACCCCGAGTTCGTCGGCATCCGCGGGGGCATTTACGGATAGCGGCCGAGTCGACGTGCTGCTGTCAGGCCGCGGGGTCGCGCGTCGCGTCGTCACGCTCGTGCTCTGAGGGCCGCGTCGGGGCGGTGCTCGCGGCGGCGGTTGACCCGAGCCGCTGCGTGAAGAACGACAGGATCTCGTCGCGCGCGGCGATCGTGGGCTGGCCGGCTTCGTCGATCAGGTGTGCAGTGACGACGCTGTGCGGGCTCGCGACGACGTGCTCGAAGAACGGGGTGGTGTCGGGGTTGGCGGCGCTGTCGGGCAGCACGCGCGCGATGAAGTGCTCGCCGAGCGCCTCGGAGTAGGCGGCGAAGCGCTCCGCCCTGCAGAACTTGTCTCCTTGGAAGCGGTAGGCCATCACGGTCAGGTCGTCGCGCTCCAGGCGTGTGTGAACCGCCGCGAGCTCCTCGGGGGCGATCTCCAGGCCGGCGGGGTCGTCGAGCGGCAGCGACGGTTGCGAGAGCACCGGCGCGAGCATCGCGGGCTCGAGCATCATCGTCAGCGCGAAGTTGCCGGTGAAGCACATGCCGATCGCGCCGACGCCAGCACCGCCGCACTGCTCGTGCGCGAGCTTTGCAAGCGATCGCAGCCACGCGGTCACCGGGCTCGACCTGTTGGCGGCGAAGGCGCGGAACTCGGCGCTGATGCACGCGCGCCGCATGATCTCGGTGCCCTCCTCGACGGCCGGCACAGCACCGTCGCGGCCGAACAGCGAGGGCATGTACACGGTGAATCCTGCCTCCCTGACCCAGCGGCTGAAGCGGGCGACGTGCGGGCTGATGCCGGGCATCTCTGCCATCACGATCACCGCTGGCCCGCTGCCGGAGACGTGCACCAGCTTGGCGACGCCGTCGATGGCGATCATGCGGGGGTCGAAGTCCTCGAGTGGGTCCTCGCCGCTCGCCGGCGTGTCGGTCGCGGACATTGGCGCCTCCTATCGTCGGCTGGGCAGTTTGCTGGCTGGACGCCGTCTGGAGCGGCGAGCATGGCTGTCGAGCTCGGCTTGCCAGGCGGCGCGCGCGTGCTCGATGCCTGCGGTGTCGTGCAGCAACTGGCGCTGCCAGTTGGCCGCCATGCCGAGGGCGTTCAGCCGGAACGCGATGGCCGCGGGGTCGACGTCCGCGCGCAGCTGACCGGCCGCGACGGCCGCCGCGACGTTGGTTTCGAGCACGGCGACCCATTCGCGCATGGCGGCAGCGACCGCATCTCGCACGGGGCCGGGGCGGCCGTCCATCTCGGCTGAGGCCGCGCACAGGAAGCAGCCGCCGGCGAACACGTCGGCGCCGAGGTACTCGAACCAGGCCTGCCCGATCGCGTGCAGCCGTGCCAGGCCCTCGTCGCTTGTGAGCGCGCGTGCGATCACGTGCTCGATCAGGATCGCGCGAGCTGCCGCTAGCGTGGCGAGCTGCAGCTCCTGCTTGGAGCCGAACAGCGCAAACACGCTGCTCTTATGCACGTCGAGCTCAGCGGCGAGCGCGCCGATCGTGAGCCCTTCGAGTCCATCGCATGAGGCCATCTGCACGGCGCGCTCGAGGATCGCCGCGCGGCTACGCATGCCCCGCGCGCGGCGACCGTCGATCGCTCCCTGTGCGGTGGCTACCCGAGCCATTCGGCGTAGCCTACAACATATACGTACGATCGTCTATATATATATATATATATATTTAGAACGCGCTCGCGGACGTCGGTGCCGCGGTCGTGCTGTTCCTCGATCCGGCTCACATGCCGGCGTCGGCGACCCTGACGTCGGCGAGAGGAGCACTCGTGCGAGCACGGCTGCGGATCAGCAGGCTGAGCGTCCGCGTGGTAGTCATCGCGAGCGCCATCAGCACGAGTGCGTCGGTGAGCGCGTCGGCAGTGACGTGGTGGGCGAGCATCCAGCTGCCGAGCCCAGCGGAGAACCAATGCTGCGAGCCGTAGATGAACGCGAGTCGAGCGCCGACCGCCACGATCCACAGCAGCGCGTAGCCGGCGCCGGCCTGCGAGACCGCCGCGCCGTCCTGCGGGCTCTTCTCGATGCGCATCAGCCCGGCCACGAGCAGGCCGAGCGCGGCGCCGGTGCCGGCGCCTGCCAGCTCAAGCGCGAGTCCGGCGCCGCCGCTCGCGAACCCGGTGAGGTACAGGGCGCCGGCGCTGCCCGCGATCAGCAGTGGGCGCAGCAGCCGGTGGATGGTGACCGTACGACGGCCAAGGTCTGAGATGAATACGCCGACGAGGATCGCGGCGGAGAGGATCAGGGCGCTGGTGGGCATTTTGGGGCTCCTTTTCGGGGTTCGGCTTGTGGAGCACACACTCCCAGCCGGCCCGTGCTCTGTCGTCGGAGCGTGGGACGATCTGCGGGTGGAACATCGCGATGCTCTCCACCCGCAGCTCCACCCCGGCATCGGCGCCTCCGGTCGGGTGCTGACGCTCGCACGGCTCGTCGGGCTCGCCGCGATCGACGTCGAGGTAGCGCTCAACTCGCGCCATGGCGCTTCGGTGGTGCTGCTGGTGGTCCTCGCCGTGCTGGCGAATGCGGCGGCGCTCGTGTGGCTGCTCGCGCGCTCACGTGGCGCAGCGCTGCAGGTCGTGGCGCTCGCGACGATGGCGCTCGCCGGCGGCCTGCTCGCGGCGCTTCAACATGGGAGCACGGCGCTCGCGCTTGCTGGGGTCGCGGTCGCTCAGATCGTGGCCGACGGATCGGTGCTCGACGCGGTCTCGGTGGCGGCGGTCGCGATCGTCGGCCTCGAGGCAGGGGTGATCGCGGAGAACCTGGACGCGAGCGCGGTGGTCGGCTATCCGGCGATCCTCCTCGGATCGGCGCTCGTCGGGCTGACACGTCGTCAGTACGTCTCCCAAGGTCGCGCCGCCGAAGAGCTGGTCGCGCAGACGCGGCGGACCGAGCTCGCCAGCCGGCGCGCCGCGGCGCTCGACGAGCGCACGCGCATCGCGCGCGACATCCACGACGTGCTCGCGCACTCGCTCGGAGGTCTCGCGATCCAGCTCGAGGCGGCGGAGCTGCTGCTCGTCGAGCGCGCCGACGTCGAGGGCGCGCTCGCGCGCATCCGTGCCAGCCGGCAGACGGTCCGCGACGGCCTCGAAGAGGCGCGCCGCGCCGTCGCCGCGTTGCGAGCCGACGAGCCGCCTCTGCCTGCGAGCCTTGGCGGCCTGCTCGACGCGCACCGCCAGCAGGGCGAGGGCGGTGAGCTGACGGTTGAGGGCGAGCCTCGCGCGCTCTCAGCAGCGGTCTCGCTCGCGTTGATGCGCACCGTCCAAGAGGCGCTCACGAACGCCCGCCGCCACGCGCCCGGCTCGTCGGTGCGCGTGCGTCTGATCTACGAGGATCAGCGCACGAGCGTGATCGTGACGAACAACGCCGCCACGCGTGAGCCCTCGGCGCGCGCGGGACCGACAGGCGAATATGGTCTGGCGGGTATGCGCGAACGCCTCGAGCTCGCTGGCGGCCGGCTCGCGGCGGGACCAGAGCGACAAGGCTGGAAGGTCAGCGCGGAGGTTCCCTCGTGACACTGCGTGCGCTGGTCGTCGACGATCAGCAGATCGTGCGCGAGGGCCTTGCCACGATCCTCGACCTGTTGGAGGACGTGAGCGTGGTCGGCACCGCTGCCAACGGCGCGGAGGCGCTGGAGCTGATCGCGCGGCGTCAGCCCGACGTCGTGCTGATGGACCTGCACATGCCGGTGCTCGACGGAGCGCAGGCGACGCGGCGGATCACCGCTGAGCACCCCTCGATCGCCGTCCTGATCCTCACCACCTACGCCGAGGACGAGGACGCGCTCGAGGCGCTGCGCGCCGGCGCTCGTGGCGTGCTCACCAAGCACGCCGGTCGCGATGAGATCTCGCGCGCGCTGCACCAGGCCGCCGCGGGCCACATGACGCTCGCCGCGCCGCTGCAGGCGCGGCTGCTCGCCGCCGCGGCCCCGCCTGACACGCCAGCCCGTGTCAAGCTGCCGGACGGGCTCACCGCGCGCGAGGCCGAGGTGCTGGGGCTGATCGGCGCGGGCTTCACCAATCGCGAGATCGCCGAGCGGCTCGTCGTCTCCGAGGCTACCGTCAAGACACACATCAACCATGTCTTCTCCAAGGTCGGCGCCCGCGATCGCGCCGCCGCGATCAACTACGCCGCGCAGCACAGGATCGGCCTGTCCTGAGCCTCGCAGCAACGGGAACGGGCGCTGGTAGCGCCCCCAAGCCGGCGCTATCGTCTCCTATTCAATGCTGAGATCCCGCACCGTCACCCACGGCCGCAACATGGCCGGTGCACGCGCGCTGCTGCGCGCTGCCGGCGTCGCGCGCGAGGACTTCGGCAAGCCGATCGTCGCTGTCGCCAACTCATACACCCAGTTCGTCCCCGGCCACACGCACCTCGCGCCCGTCGGCAAGGTCGTCTCGGCAGCGATCCACGCCGCCGGCGGCGTGCCGCTGGAGTTCAACACGATCGCCGTCGACGACGGCATCGCGATGGGCCATGCCGGCATGCTCTACTCGCTGCCCTCACGCGACCTGATCAGCGACAGCGTCGAGTACATGGTGAACGCGCACTGCGCCGACGCGCTTATCTGCATCTCCAACTGCGACAAGATCACGCCGGGCATGCTCAATGCCGCGCTGCGGCTGAACATCCCGACCGTGTTCGTCTCCGGCGGGCCGATGGAGGGCGGGATCGCGGTGCTCGAGGACGGCACCGTCCGCAAGCGCCTGAACCTGATCACGGCGATCACCGACGCCGTCGCAGACGAGGTCAGCGACGCGGACATGGCGCTGATCGAGGAGGCCGCCTGCCCGACGTGTGGCTCGTGCTCGGGCATGTTCACCGCCAACTCGATGAACTGCCTGACCGAGGCGCTCGGCCTCGCGTTGCCCGGGAACGGATCGACGCTCGCGACCCACACCGCCCGCAAGCAGCTCTACGAGGATGCCGGGGGGACGGTCGTCGAGATCGCCAAGCGACACTACGAGCGCGACGACGACAGCGGCCTGCCGCGCGCGATCGCGACGCGCGAGGCGTTCGAGAACGCGATGACGCTCGACATCGCAATGGGGGGCTCGACCAACACCGTCCTGCATCTGCTCGCCGCCGCGCAGGAGGCCGGCGTCGACTTCACGATGCACGACATCGACGAGCTCTCGCGCCGCGTGCCCTGCATCTGCAAGGTCGCGCCGAACGGCTCGTACCTGATGGAGGACGTGCATCGCGCGGGTGGCATCCCGGCGATCCTCGCCGAGCTGCGGCGCGGCGGCCTGCTGCACGAGGACATAGCGACCGTGCACACGCCCACGATCGAGCAGTGGCTCGGCCGCTGGGACGTGCGCGGCACGCACCCCGACGCCGCCGCTGTCGAGCTGTTCCACGCCGCGCCCGGCTGTCGACGCTCGGCGAGCGCGTTCTCGCAGTCAGAGCGCTGGCAGTCGCTGGACCTCGACGCCGCCGAGGGCTGCATCCGCGACGTCGAGCACGCCTACTCCCGCGACGGCGGCCTTGCGATCCTCTACGGCAACATCGCCGAGCGCGGCTGCGTCGTCAAGACCGCCGGCGTCGACGAGTCGATCCTCACCTTCAGCGGCCCCGCGCTCGTGGTCGAGTCCCAAGAGGAGGCGATCGACGTGATCCTCGCCGGCAACGTCAACGCGGGCGACGTCGTCGTGATTCGCTACGAGGGGCCGCGCGGCGGCCCGGGCATGCAGGAGATGCTCTACCCGACCTCCTACCTCAAGGGTCGCGGGCTCGGCAAGCTCTGCGCGCTGATCACCGACGGACGCTTCTCCGGAGCCACCTCCGGCCTGTCGATCGGCCACGTCTCGCCCGAGGCTGCCTCCGGCGGGGTGATCGCGCTCGTACAGAACGGCGACACGATCGCGATCGACATCCCCGCGCGCTCGATCGCGCTCGAGGTCGACGACGAGGAGCTGGCGCGACGTCGCGCCCAGCTCGAGGACGCCGGCGGCTATGCGCCGGTTGCGCGCGAGCGCGCCGTCTCGCCGGCCCTGCGCGCGTATGCCGCGATGGCGAGCTCAGCCGACACCGGCGCCGGGCGCGACGTCAGCGTGATCGAGCGCGCCGCCGCGATGATCGCCAAGCAGGGCGCAGACATGCCCGTCGGCCAGCTCTAGCCGGTACAGGGTCGTCAGGGCAAGCCGCCGCGGCGCCGGGGGTAGTCGGACACGTCGCCAAGGCCAGTACCGCCGCGACGCTACGGCAGCGTGAGCGAGAAGCGACCGATCGTCTCGGCGTCGCGGTTGGAGTCGCCGTTCGCGAACGCCTGCGGCCCGAGCGTGACCTTGCCTTGCACGACCCCGTGGCAGCCATGTCGTGGGAGGACGAGCACGCTGGCGTGCAGGAGCTGCCCGCGCGCGACGTCCCGCTCGATCGACTGCCCGTATCCGCCCGAAAAGGGGCACCCGAGGGTGTGCGGCAGCGTGACTTCAGCGTCGTAGGCCGTGCTCGCGTTGAACACGGATGCCGGCGCCCTGAACGTGACCTCCACGTCGTACCCGTCGGACACCTTCCGCGTCCTGACCACGACCCGCGTGTGCAGCCCGCGCGGGATCTCCGGGACGAACACGGGCGTCCTCACGATCGAGTTGGTGCACTGCGGCAGCCCACCGCGCTGACGATTGAAGCCGGTCTGGCAAAGGTGGTTGCCGAAGCGGAACACGAGCCTCGAGATCACATCCGAGGACCCGGCTCCGATCGGGAAGTCGTCGATCGGCGCCGAGCTGCCGCCGAGCGCGTCGATGCGCGCCTGTCTGGGCGTTGCGCGCAATACGATCAGGTAGGCGCCATAGCTGCCGGCGGTCGCAACGGTGTGCAGCCGGCCGTCCGCCTCGTAGGAGACGTCGAGGGCGTGCGGGCCAAGCACGCCGAACGCGACGATGCGGCCGTCTCCGGCGGGGCAGGCCGGTGGGTGCGAGGAGCGGGTGGGGTGTTCACCACGAGCCAGGCAGGATCGCGTCTCCCCCGGGAGCGCTCCCGCTGCTTGCAGGCCGACGCTATAGACCACACGCTGGCTCGGCTGTACGCACATGCTCGGTTCGAGCACGCTCGCAGGCAGTTCGTGGAACAGCCGGTCGTCGTCGAACTGGCCATCCTCGCCGAGCACGCCCAGGCGCTCGTCGAGCAGCCGCCCGATCTGCATGCACTTCGAGCCCGCGGGTCGTGCGGACGATCCTCATGCCCCAGGGCAGGCCGCCGCCGGGATCGGCCACGGAGATCGCCAGCAGCTGCGCTGAGGCGGGCGCGCTTTTGGAGCCGGCGACCGGGATGCCGATGCCGGTCGAGACCGATGAGCTTTCACGTTCGTGAGGGGCGCTCACCGGCGCCCCCACGCCGATGATCTGCGTGGCGGCGAACGCGGCCGCCGCGAGCAGCAGCGCTCCGAGCGCGATTGCTGCCAGCAGCGGAATGTGGCGTGGGCGGCCGAGCTTGGGGCGCGGCGACCGGCTGCGCTTGGGCCGCGGCTCAGGCTTGGCCAGCGGCTCGCGCTTGGGTCGAGGCGTCGCGAGCGGTGCAGCGAACCGCTCCCCGGCCGCTGCCACCAGCTGCTGCTTGTAGTCGCTGTGGAAGTCGCTCACGCGCTCGCCTCCCTGGGCCTGTCGCAAGGTTGCGATCGCGCGGCTGACCCGCTTGCGCACGACCGCCTCTGAGCACTCGAGATCCTGCGCGATCTCCTCGTAGCCGCGCTCGTCGAGGATGCGTGCGCGCAGCGCTTCGAACTGATCGGTGGGCAGCTCTTCGGCGAGGCGTAGGAGCAGATCGGTCTCCGCGGCAGCGCGCAGCACGCACTCGATGTCGCTGTCGCTGATCTCGACTGGCTCGAGCGCGAGCCGCCTGCGTGCGGCGCTCTCGACTCTGCCGCGCCTGTAGCTGTCGATCAGCGTGTTGCGCGCGATCGTCACCAGCCACGGCGCGGCCGAGCCTTCGATCGCGGGCGGCCTGTCCGCGAGGGCGATGAGCGCCGCTGCGAACGTCTCGGCCATCAGGTCCATCGCAACCTCCGGATTTCGAGTGCGCTTCAGCAGGAACGCGAGCACGAGCTCGTGGCGGCGCTCGTATAGCACCCCAAACGCCTCCCGGTTGCCTGCCCGAGTGCGTTCCAAGAGCTCTCCGTCGGTCGATGCCTCCGTGCCGAGCGCCACGTCATCAATAACGATCAAGCAAGCCGGTTTGTGACCGTGACGAGTCGTCGCGGAGCATCAGTAGCCCCGGTGCCTGCGAGCAGTGCCGCAAGGCTGTTGGCCGCGTCGACTGATCGCTGGTCGCGTTGACGGTGCTGCGCGACCCCGGAAGCCCCACGCACCATGCGAGCGCTTGCGCCGTCAGCCGTGGACCGGAGCGGATGAGCCGAGCACGATCCCGCTTCGATCGAGCGCCTGCACCTCGACCCACGGCTCAGAGCCGCTCAGCGGTATCGCGGTCTCAAAGCCGGTGCGGGCGGCGCTTGCCACCGGCGCGAGCTGCTGCCTGGTGCGGCCGGCGAGCATCCGCCAGCTGGCTACCCGCGTGGCGCCGTTCCAGCTCGCATAGGCGACCGGCGAGCCGGCGCCGGCGCTGCTCTCGACGACGAGCGCAGGGCTGGAAGCCGGCTGTGCGCTCCAGGAGGCGCGAAACGCGCGATAGGACTGGGACGGCGCGGCAACCCGCGCGCCGAACAGCAGCCGGCCGCCGGCTGAGTATTCGTCGATGAAGGGCTGGACGCCCCAGCCGATCATCACGTTCCCGTCGGGCAGCGTCTGGAGATTGCCTTGGGTGCCCGCGGACACGGGCGGGGAGTGGGTGTACTGGGCGACGAGCGTCATCGTGTTCGTGAACGGTTCGAGGCGCTCGACGATGCCGCGCGACTGCGGCTGGACCTTAGGTTCCGAGCCGTTGTCGAACACAGTTATGTCGCCGTTCGCCAGCGTGCGTGCGTCGTGCTGCCAGGCGGTGGTGGTGCCGGCTCCCAGCTTCACGGTGCTCTGCTTGCCGCCGATGCGGCTGAGCACCTTGTCGGTCCCGGCGCCCAGTGTGTAGATCGTCCACGTGTTGCGCGCCGAGACCATCGTCCTGCCGTCGGGCAGCCGCTGCACGCTGTTGATGTGGAAGAAGTCGAACGGGAACGCGGTCCTGGCGTCGGCGGCGTTCACCTCCGCGTGGGTGTCGCCGATGGCGACGTGGTCGAGCGCGTGCCATTCGCGGCGCACGAGGCCCGTCGTCAGGTCGATTTCCTGAAAGACGCCGTCGGTGACGGCGCCGTCGCGCGGGCCGCCGATGGCGGCGAGATCGCAATGAACCGGGTCGTAGGCCGTGAGCAGCGCGGTGTCCCCTGCGTCGAGCTGGAAGTCGTGCAGGTCCGCGTACAGCCCATTGCCGGCGCGCACGACGGCGATCTGCTGGTAGGCGGTGCTGTCGATGATCTCCTCGCCCTCGCCGAAGCCCTGCGGCAGCAGGCGGCCCTGCCACCAGCTCAGTGCGGGCTCGCCGGCGTAGCTCTGGAGCTGCAGGTTCGTAGCGGAAAGCTTGGCGGGCAGTGGCTTGAACCACACGAGCTGCCCGTCATCTTCGAAGATCATCGGACCGCCCGGGCCGTTGGCGGAGGCATAGACCGCTGCGAAAATGTCACCCGGCTCGGAGCTGGCGCTTGCGGGAGTGCTCACATGGACGGTGGGCGCTTGCAGCTCGGGCGCGCTGTGGAAACGGTCGAGTCCGACGGGAGCGGCGCTTTGGCTGTACTTGGCGGTGATGTCTGGCAGCGGATCCTCGTGTGCGACGGTGAACGAGTACTGAAATGACCGGCTCGTGGTCGGGAGGCGCAGCGTGCCGCGGACGGTGACCAACTCACCCGCTGAGAACGCTCGCCGCGAGACAAAGCTGGCGCCGTCGCCCTGGGAGTAGGCGATCAGACGGCCGGCGTGCGCCCCTGTGCGCGAGCCAACGACGCTGACGGCGGAGATCTCGCCTGCCGGCGCGCCGAGCAGGCTGATCTGCGTCGAGGGCTCGGCGACCATCGTGCCGGGCAGCGGGGAGACCGACAGGCCTGTCCCTGGGAGCACGGCCGACCGGTTCAAAGCTGTCGGCGTGCAGCTTGGCGAAACGGCCGCTGTCGCCGTCGGCGAGCGCGGTGGCGAGCGCGGTGAGCGTCTCGATGAGCCGCCACCCCAGAGGCCGGCGGCGTAGGTCACGAGCACCAGGGCGGCGGCTATGGTGAGCAGGCCGGCCGCCGCGAGTGTGGTGCGGAGGTCAGCCACGAGCGGCCCGGCGCTGCCTCGCGCGGCGCCCGAGGGATCTGGGGAAGAGCAGGGTCAGGGCGTGACAGACTGCCTACCCAGTCGATGTTTGACATAAGAAAACGGCATTGCGGGACGCCGGGCGGGGCGCGTCAGCGCCGTGGCGCAGGCGGCGTGCCGTAGACCGCGGTCAGCCAAATGTGGTCGAGGGTCTCCATCACGTTGTCCTCGAGCACGGCCGGCTGCTCGTCGATGAAGATCGCGCTGAGGACGCGCTCGTTCATCTGCACCAGCGCCACCGCGAGATCGCGCGCCGGCGCTCCTTCGGGTGCCGCGCCGCGCTCGCGCTCGGCTTCGATCCGTTCGGTCACGTCCGCTACCCACCCCTCGATGATCTGTGAGTGCGCAACGCGCGCTTCGGCGTTCGTGGCGCTCAGCTCGCTGGCGGCGCGGATCACCGCGCGGTGCGCGCCGAACGTCGCGTAGAAGATCCTCAGGCTCTCGCGCCACGCGGCGATCGGGTCGGTCAGCAGCAGCCGCTCGGAGACCTCGTCGCGCGCGCTGGCTGCCTCCGCCACCATGCGATCGACGAGCGTCAGCACGACCGCGTCCTTGGACGGGAAGTAGAAGTAGAAGGCGGAGCGCGATATGCCCGCGCCGCGCGCGAGGTCGTCGACCGAGATCTCGCTCAGGGAGCGCTTCTCCAACAGCCGCTCGGCGGTCTGCATGATCGCGCGTTCGCGCTCGTCGCCACTCGCACGCGCCACGCGTCGCCCGCGGCCGGAGCGGGGCGCGGGATCGGACGGAGGTGGGCTGTCCGCGACCGGGGTCACGGTCATGCGCGGGCTTCGCTCATTGAGCCAAGCATACTCCTCGAGACGCGTGTTCTCAACGGTGCGTCCGCTTTGTTGACACCCTGTCGAGAGGATGCTACTGTCGCAGGCAATGCAAGCCGCCGGTATCTCGCCGCACAGCGGTCCCGAGCATGTCGAGGTGTTGATCCTCGGCGCTGGCCTATCCGGTATCGGGGCGGCCTGTCACTTGCGCGAGCACTGCCCCGGAAAGACGTTCGCGATCATCGAGGCGCGCGAGAGCACCGGTGGCACCTGGGACCTGTTCCGCTACCCCGGAATCCGCTCGGACTCGGACATGTACACGCTCGGCTACCGCTTCCGGCCGTGGACCGGCGCGAAGTCGATCACCGATGGCGCCTCGATCCTCGACTACATCCGCGACACCGCGCGCGAGCACGGCGTCGCGGAGAAGATCCGCTTGGGCCACCGCGCGCTGCGCGCCGACTGGTCGAGTGCCACCGCGCGCTGGACGGTGCAGGTCGAGCTCAGTGGAACGGGCGCGACCGTGCACCTCACCTGCGACTTCCTGTACTGCTGCACGGGCTACTACCGCTATGACGAGGGCTACAGCCCGTCCTTTCCCGGGAGCGAGCGCTTCGCTGGCGAGATCGTGCACCCCCAGCACTGGCCCTCCGAGCTCGACTACTCAGGCAAGCAAGTCGTCGTGATCGGCAGCGGCGCGACTGCCGTCACGCTCGTTCCCGCACTCGCGGGCGGCGGCGCCGAGCACGTGACGATGCTGCAGCGATCCCCCAGCTACATCCTCTCGCTGCCCGAGCGCGACCCGCTCGCCGACAAGCTGCGCGAAAGGCTCCCGGCGGATGCCGCCTACGCGATTGTGCGCTGGAAGAACGTGATGCTGGCGATGCTCAACTACCAGCTCTGCCGCCGCGCGCCCGGGGCGATGAAGCGGCTCCTGCGCTGGCTGGCCGGCAAGCAGCTGCCGCTCGGCTATGACCTCGCCACACACTTCAGCCCAGGCTATGAGCCGTGGGACCAGCGCCTGTGCCTCGTGCCCGACGGCGACCTCTTCCAGGCGCTCTCAGGTGGCGAGGCGACGATCGAGACCGGTGAGATCGACACGTTCACCGAGAACGGCATCGCGCTCCGCTCGGGTAAGCAGCTCGAGGCCGACGTGATCGTCACCGCGACCGGACTCAACATGATGATGCTCGGTGGCATCGAGCTCGCCGTCGACGGTCACGAGATCGAGCTCGGAAGCACCGTCGCCTACAAGGGGATGATGCTCGGCGGCGTCCCCAACCTCGCGCTGACGGTCGGCTACACGAACGCCTCGTGGACGCTGAAGGCGGACCTCGTCGCCGAATACGTGTGCCGCGTGCTCAACCACATGGACGCGCGCGAGCTTGCGGTGTGCACGCCTGCCAGCCCCGACGACGATCTGCCGAGGGTGCCGATCATCGACCTGAAATCCGGTTACGTGCAGCGCTCCGTCGACGCCCTGCCCAAACAGGGCGCCACCGCGCCGTGGCGCCTGCACCAGAATTACATCAAGGACGTGCGGCTGCTGCGACGCGGCCCAATCGACGATGGCGTCGAGTTCTCCGCGCGCCAGAGCATCCCTGAGATCGCGCCCGACCTGAGCCTGGTGGCATAAGCGATGAGCGCGGCCGCGTCCACGCAGGAGCGCCCGCTCACCGGCCCCAGCGGCCCTGCTCGACCGCTTCCGATCGACGGCCTGCCGCCCGGCCCGAACCTGCCGATGAGCATGCAGACGCTCGCGATGCGAACCCGTCAGCGTCCCTATCTCGAGCGCACGCGACGCCACTACGGCTCGATGTTCACGCTGAGCGTAGTGGGACTCGGGCCGACGGTGATCGTCTCCGACCCGGAGCTGATCAAGCAGACGTTCCGTGCTGAGCCCACCGTGCTGCACGCCGGCACCGCAAGCCCGCTGCGCGAACTGCTGGGGGAAAACTCGATGCTGGGCATCGACGAGGAGCAGCACATGGAGCAGCGCAAGCTGCTGCTGCCGCCATTCAAGGGCCAGCGGATGCGCGAGTACGAGCCGATGATCGCCGCGATCGCCGCCGAGGAGATCGACAGCTGGCCGAGGGACGTCGAGTTCGAAGCGGCGCCGGCGATGCAGCGGATCACGTTGCGCGCGATCCTGCGCGCGGTGTTCGGCGCCGAGGGCGCGCATCTGCAGACTCTCGAAGCGCTGATCCCGCAGTGGACCGCGCTCGGCGCCCGCGTCTCGCTCTCCCCTGAGCTGCGCAGGAACCTCGGTCCGTGGGCGCCGTGGCCGAAGTTCCAGAAGCTGCGCGGACGCATCGACCAGGTGCTCGATGAACTGATCTCGCTCGCCAAGGCCGACCCCGAGCTCGGAGGCCGCCCGGACGTGCTCGCGCTGATGGTGCAGGCGCGCCACGAGGATGGCACCCCCATGAGCAACGCCGAGCTACGCGACGAGCTCGTGACGATGCTTGTGGCCGGGCACGAGACGACCTCCAACACCCTCAGCTGGGCGATGGAGCGGCTACGCCGCCATCCGCAGATCGTCGAGCGGCTCGTCGAGGAGGTGGACTCAGGCGGCAAGGCGCTGCGCGAGGCCACGATCCGCGAGGTGCAGCGCACACGACCTGTGATCGCCTTCGCGGGCCGCTACACGCGCAAGCCATTCGAGCTCGGCGGCTATCGCCTACCGGTGGGCACGCGCATCCTGCTCGCCGCCTGCCTCACACACTACGACCCGCAGCTGTTCCCCCGTCCGGACCGCTTCGAGCCCGACCGCTTCCTTGACACACTGCCCGACACCTACTCGTGGATCCCGTTCGGGGGCGGCATCCGCCGCTGCATTGGCGCCACGTTCGCGCACATGGAGATGGACGTCGTGCTGCGCGCGCTGCTCGAACGTGTCGAGCTCGTGCCGACGAGCGCTCCACCCGAGCGCTGGGCCTTCCGCGGCGTCGTCTGGGCGCCCGCCGGGGGCGGGCAGACGATGGTGCGCCGGCGCACCGCTCGCTGACGCTCGCGATTCAGCGGTCGATCTCGAGCACGAAGCGCTCGATCGCCTTCGCGAAGCCCTCGTCCTCGTTGGAGGCCGTCACGTGTCGCGCCGCGCGCTGCACCTCGCGGTCGGCGTTGCCCATCGCGATGCTCAAGCCCGAGCGGGCGAACATCAGCACGTCGTTCGGCATGTCCCCGATCGTCGCGATCTGCTCGGCGTGAATGCCGAGGTGCGCAGAGAGATAGCTGACGACCTCGCCCTTGTTCGCCTGCGGATGGGTGATGTCCAGGTAGTAAGGCTGGGACTGTGCGGCCGACACGTCGTCGCCGAGCTTCTCACGCACGTGATCGGTGGCCTTCGCCACCAGGTCGTGGTCATCGGAGACGCCGACGATCTTGGCGACATCGGTGACGCCGTCGAGGCTGTCGGCGACCTTGGGAGCGAACTGCACCGTCTTTGCCTCGCGGTCGACGTGCGGGGCGTTCGGGTCGCGCACGAGCCAGTCGGCGCCGCTGTAGAGCCACACGTCGAGGCCCTGGTGGTCGAGCAGCTCGATCGCAGGCGCGACCAGCGCCTGGGGGATGGTCTTCTGCTCGAGCACCGACATGTCCGGGCGCACGATCAGCCCTCCGTTGAACGCGGAGATCGGCGTGGTGAGAGCGAGCGGCTCGACGAGCATCGACATGCCGCGCGGCGGTCGGCCGCTGGTCACCGCGAACTCGATGCCCGCCTCGCGCAGGCGCCGCACAGCGCTCACCGCGCGCTCGGTCAAAGCCTTCTCCTGGGTTACCAGCGTGCCGTCCACGTCCGCGAGCACGAGCTCGATCGGCTGCTTTGTCACGATGCTCAACCCCTTGCCTTCAGCGCCCGGTAGTGGCGGATCAGCGCGTTCGTGGAGGAATCGTGCTCGAGCTGCGGCTCGGACTCGCTCTCCAGCTCGGGGATGATCGCCTTGGCCAGCGCCTTGCCGAGCTCGACCCCCCACTGGTCGAAGGAGTCGATGTCCCAGATCGCGCCCTGAGTGAAGACGCTGTGCTCGTATAGCGCCACCAGCGATCCCAGCACGCTCGGCGTGAGCTTCTCGGCCAGCAGCACGTTCGTGGGGCGGTTGCCCTCCATCACCCGGTGGGGCACGACCGCCTCGGGTGTGCCCTCCGCGCGCACCTGCTCCTCGGTCTTGCCGAACGCCAGCGCCTGCGCCTGCGCGAACACGTTCGAGGAGAGGATGTCGTGGTGGTGGCGCAGCGGGTTGATGCTCTTGCCGAAGCCGATCAGATCGACCGGGATCAGCTTCGTTCCCTGGTGCAGCAGCTGGTAGAAGCTGTGCTGGCCGTTGGTTCCCGGCTCGCCCCAGTAGACCGCGCCCGTCTCATAGTCCACGTGTTCCCCCGTGAGCGTCACGTGCTTGCCGTTTGACTCCATCGTCAGCTGCTGCAGGTAGGCAGGGAAGCGCTTCAGGTACTGCTCGTAGGGCATCACGCCGATCGACTGCGAGCCGAAGAAGTCGCCGTACCAAACCGCCAACAGGCCCATCAGCGTCGGCAGGTTCCGCTCCAAGGGAGCGCTGCGGAAGTGCTCGTCGATCGCGTGGAAGCCACCCAGCATCTCTGCGAACTGGCTCGGCCCGATCGCCAGCATCGTCGAGAGCCCGATCGCGGAGTCCATCGAGTAGCGCCCACCCACCCAGTCCCAGAAGCCGAACATGTTGGCGGCGTCGATCCCGAACTCGCGCACCAGCTGCTCGTTCGTGGAGACGGCCACGAAGTGCTTCGCGATCGCCGTCTCCTCGCCGAGCTGGGCCAGCGTCCATTCGCGCGCGGAGGTCGCGTTGGTGAGCGTCTCGAGCGTCGTGAACGTCTTCGAGGAGACGATGAACAGCGTCTCCTCCGCGCGCAGGTCGCGCGTGGCCTCGACGAAGTCCGTGGCGTCGACGTTCGAGACGAAGCGGAACGTGAGATCGCGCTGCGTGTACGCGCGCAGCGCCTCGTAGGCCATCACCGGGCCGAGGTCGGAGCCGCCGATGCCGATGTTGACTACGTTGCGGATCGGCTTGCCCGTGTAGCCCTTCCACTCGCCCGAGCGAACGCGCTCGGCGAACGCGCCCATCCGGTCGAGCACCTCGTGGACCTGCGCCACGACGTCGACACCGTCGAGCACCAGCGAGGCATCTCGGGGCATGCGCAGCGCGACGTGCAGGACCGAGCGGTCCTCCGAGACGTTGATCCGCTCACCGCGGAACATCGCGTCGCGTCGCTCCTCGACTCCGGACTCGCGCGCGAGCTCGATCAGCAGGCGCATCGTCTCGGCGGTCACGCGATTCTTGGAGTAGTCGAGGTAGAGGCCGCACGCCTCCGCGGTCAAGCGCTCGCCGCGCTCGGGATCCTCGGCGAACAGCTCACGCAGGTGGCGATCCTTGATCAGCTCGCGGTGGGCTTGAAGCTCGTTGAAGGACCGTCGCTGCGTCAGAGGGAGAGAGGCCATGTGCCTTCGACTTTCTCGCGTGGGCGGGAGTTGTGCGGTAGCGATGCGCCGGGAGGATTGCTGGTGCAGCCGGCCATGCGACTGTAGCGTCGCGGCCTTCAGACGGGCAGCGTCGCGCGGCCATGCTGGTTTGGCCTCGCCATCCGCGGGTACCAACTCCTCACACGCACAAGTGTGCCCCCGAGGTGATGGAGCCAGAGTCATGGACAGGTCAGCTGAAGAGCTTGTAGATCAGATCAGGCAGGGCGAACGAGCGTGCGCCGCGTTGGATCGCACTGTGCGCGAGCTGCGTCGCCTGCAGCAGCGCGCCGGCAGCACCCGCTCGATCCCTGCGCTGGCGCGTGCGCTGCCCGACCTCGAGGCTAGGGAAAGCGACGACGCGCCGTTTGGCTCTAGAAGTGCCGCGTGACGGCATCGGCCGCGATTGTTCGATCGCCCGCCAGCCACTTGCCAGCGCCGTTTTAGTAGCAGGCGGATCGCGCCGATACATGAGCTGTGGGCGTGCAAAGCGCAAGGTCAGTGCTGTCACGAGCTCCCCGCAACCACAGCGGCGGGGATCTTGTGGCTCGGGCAGCGCGGACCCGGCGTCCCGACGGCGCTGGTTCCAAGCGCGAGCGGTCGACTGGCTATGGCAGTGACTGCCTCGCCAAGGCCAGCGACTGCGCGGGCGCCCTCCGGCACGCTGGTGCGCGCACGCCCCTGGGGCTGATGCGCGCTATGGCCCTGCTTCCCTATCTGCTCGTGCTGCTGTGCGCTGTCCCGCGCACGCGCCTGCGTCTCAGCAGCAGCTCCTCCGGTGATCTGATTCGCTCGCACCTGCGCCTGCGGCATTGGGGGCTGCCGCGCTTTCGGCTCGCGCAGGGCGTGCTGCATCTGCCCCCAAGCTACACAACCTACCTTCGCGGGCGCTCGAAGCAGGCGGTCCGCACGAACGTCGCCAGGGCGAAAGCCCGTGGGATCGAGTCCTCGTATACGATCGCCCCGGAGTGGACGCCGCTCGAGAATCCGCGTGCGCGTGCCGCGCCTGCACAGCACTGGCAGGCGAGAAACCGAGCAGGCGTCATCGTCGGCGAGGCCTGGATGACGGTCGACGAGGACTGCGCGCTGCTGCATTCGCTCGTGACCAAAGAGACCGACGTTCGCTGGCTGCTGCACACGGCGATCGTCGAGCAGCTGTGCAGCCGCGGTTGTCGTCAGCTTCTCACCGACTCCTACGACGCCTTCCTGATGCCGGCCGGGCAGCAGTACTTCCAGCGTCTGCTCGGCTACTCGGTCGAGCGCCTGTACCTGCATCCGTCTTTTTCGCCCCGGATGGTGGGTGTAAGCCGCGCGCTCGCGCTGCTCGTGACGCTGGTCGCCGCTGCCGCCGTCGGTGAGCAGTCGCTCGCCAGCATCCTCTGAAAGGCGCTCACCCTCCCGCTGGCCCCAGGACGCTACGCGCTGAAGGCGACGGCCGCCTCGGGCGTGGCGACGAAGAACGAGAAGCTCTCCTCGATGTAGAGGTGGACCGCATCCTCGTCATGGCGCCGATATCCGATCGAGAGATCCTGTCCACAGTCATACAGGAAGTCGCCACCACGCTGACTGAGAACCATGGCGCCCTGAATGCCCGGAGCCCAGACGATCGGACCGCCGAGGATCTTGCGCAGGTGATCGAGCAGCAGGGTGCCGCCGTGCTCGGCCGTCTCGACGACCAGCCTGTACTGCTCACGTCCCAAAGCCAGGCCGTAGGGGCCGTCGATGCCGGTTCGCAGCAGCAGCTCGACTGCGCCCGCAATCGCGCGCGGATAGCTCTCGGCGTCGTCTCCGAGCGCCTTGGACTCGTGCGGGGAGGCGTCCGCGACACCTGTGATCGCGGCCCCGGCCCAGCCATGCATCACAGCGACGTTCTCAGCCACAGCGATCCGATGAGCGGCCTCGTCGAGCGAGGCGAGATCCACATCCGGCGCACCTCGATCGAGGTCGCGAAGCTCCTTCAGGGCCACCGAGAACTCTGCCCGCAGCTCCGCCAGCGGCAGCACACGTCGCTGCGCTGCTGCGACTCCTTGGTGCGGCGAGGTGGCGAGCTCCGGGGCGCGCCCCAGGTTGCTGGCCGAGTGCTCCCATCCATGCGGGCCGGCGAAGTCGACCAGGCGCCGCGCCGCCAGGGCGGGAGTCAAGCGTTGCTTGGCCTCGGCGTCGATCGTCTGCCAGCCGGAATCCGTGATCGGCGCAAGCTCTCGCAGAAGGTGGTTCATCAGCGCACGCTCCCAGTCTCTCGGCCGATCTGGAGCGAGCCTGTGCCGTCGCGGCTCGCAGGCCCCTCGTTGGAGCCCTCCTCACCGGTGGCCTTGGCCTCGGATTCCTCGCCGTGCTCGACCACATCGCCCGCCTGGAACAGAATCCCCTGTGCGATCTCGCGCCACAGCGGCGTGCGACGCAGAAGGAACTCGAGATCCATGCTGAAGTGCTTGAACTCCTCGCCCTGAGCGTCTCGCATGATCGCCAGCGCCTCGGAATCAGTCTCGACTGCCAGGCGCTGCTCGTACCAGCCGATCGCTTCGGCCTCCTCGGTCAGCGAAGCGCACATTCGCGCGAACGTCCGCGTTCTCGCCGACAGCTCCTGGGGCGGCTCGTGGTACTGATCGAAGCCCATAAGACCTCCTCCAATCGGCGCTGGATCTGACTCCGGTGTGCCCAAGCCGCGGTCGCGGCCCACGGCAAAGGAGCAGGATATTCTCAAGCCTGCTGCGAGCGCCGCTCCGCCGGCCTTCCTAGCATCTTTCCACGGACCCTCATCCCTAAACTCGACACGAGGAGCAACCAAGGACGACGAAGGCGCTCCCCTTGATTGCGTCCTCCGCGAGGACCTCCGCGATCGACCGCCGTGGATGCCTCGATCAGCGACCAGCGGCTCCACTCGATACGGATCGCGGATCAGCCCGATGCTGGCCCTGTACGGTGGCCGCGAATGACGGCCTGGGCGGCTGCGACTCTGGCGATCGGCACGCGGTAGGGCGAACAGGACACGTAGTCGATACCGGAGTTGTGCAGGAAGTCGATCGAGTCGGGGTCGCCGCCGTGCTCACCGCACACCCCCAGCTTCAGATCGGGCTTGGTCTTGCGTCCCAGCCACGCGCCCATGCGTACCATCTGCCCGACGCCTGGCGTGTCGAGCGTCTCAAACGGAGAGCGGTCGAGGATCTTCACGTCGATGTAGCGCCCGAGCACTCGGCCCTCGATGTCGTCGCGGCTGAAGCCGAGTGCCGTCTGCGTCAGATCGTTGGTGCCGAAGGAGAAGAAGTCAGCGTCTCGGGCGATCTGATCGGCCTGGAAGCAGGCCCGCGGCAGCTCGATCATGGTGCCGATCAGATAGTCGCCGTGCGCGTGCTCGGCGGCGACGCGCTCGATCAGCGTGCGCGTCAACTCGAGCTCGCGCTCGTAGGCGACCAGCGGCACCATCACCTCGATTCGCGCGAGCGGGGTGCGCGCGGCGGCGGCGAACAACGCGCGAACCTGCATTTCGTACAGCTCCGGGAACAGAATCCCGAGGCGCACCCCGCGCGTGCCGAGCATCGGGTTGGACTCCTGCAGCTGCTGGGCGCGCTTGCGCTCGGCCGAGCCCTCCGGCAGGTCTGAGGGATGGGGCAGGAACTCATGTAGCGGCGGGTCGAGCAGGCGCACGGTCACAGGGCGCCCATCCACCGCCGCCAGGATCTGCTCGAAGTCCGCCTCCTGCAACGGGCGCAGCTGTTCGATCGCGTCGGTACGCGTCTGGCTGTCCTCCGCCATGATCACCGCCGCCATCAGCGGCTGGCGGTTGCCGAGGAACATGTGCTCGGTGCGGCACAGCCCGATCCCTTCGGCGCCGAGCTCGATCGCCTTGCTCGCGTCCGTAGGGGTGTCGGCATTGGCCCGCACGCCGAGCGTACGCAGCTCGTCACACCACGAGAGCACCGTTTGGAACTCCCCCGAGACCTGCGGCTCGACGAGCGGGACGTCCTCCAGCGTGATCCTGCCGAGGCTGCCGTCGATCGCGATGCGATCGCCGGCGTGCAGGAGATGGCCGTTGATATGCACCTCGCCGAGCTGAACGTCGACCTTTACGTCGCCCGCGCCGGTCACCGCGGGGCGACCCATGCCGCGCGCGACAAGCGCCGCGTGACTCGCCTTGCCGCCCTCGCTCGTGAGGATGCCCCGCGCGGCGAAGAAGCCGGCGACGTCGTCGGCCTCGGTGAACGAGCGCACGAGGATCACCGCGCGTCCTTCCGCGGCAGCTCGCACGGCGTCGCCTGCGCTGAGCGCGATCTCGCCCTTGGCCGCGCCTGGAGATGCGGCCACGCCGGTGGCGATCACGTCATAGTCGGCGCTCGGGTCGAACGTCGGGTGCAGCAGCGCGTCCAGCGTCGAAGGATCGATCGTGGAGATCGCCTGCTCGCGGCTCAGCAGGCCCTCGGACACAGCGTCGACGGCAAAGCGCACAGCAGCCTGTGCCGGCCGCTTGGCGTTGCGCGTCTGCAGCATGTAGAGGCGCCCATCCTGGACCGTGAACTCGGTGTCCTGCATGTCGCCGTAGTGCATCTCCAGCGTGCTCAAGATGTCCATCAGCTGTCCGTGAACCTCCGGTAGCCACGAGCTCAGCTCGCGGATGTCACGCGGCGTTCGTACCCCCGAGACCACGTCCTCGCCCTGCGCGTTGGGCAGGAAGTCACCCGATGGGTCCGGCGCGCCAGTCACCTCGTCGCGCGAGAACGCCACGCCGCTGCCGCTGGTCTCGCCGAGATTGCCGAACACCATCTGCTGCACGTTGACCGCCGTGCCCCACTCGTCGGGGATGCGGTTGATGCGCCGGTAGGCGATCGCGCGCTCGCCCTGCCAGGAGTCGAACACCGCGCGGATCGCGCGTGCGAGCTGCTCGCGCGGGTCGGAGGGGAAGTCGTAGAAGCTCTGGAACTCGCGCGTCAGCGCGATCAGCGACGCGGCGTCCAGTTCCGTGTCGAGCGTCACTCCGTGCTTGGCCTTACGCGCCGCGATCGCCTGCTCGAAACGCTCGCCTGCGACGCCGAGCACGACGTTGCCGAACATCTGCACGAAGCGCCTGTAGGAGTCCCACGCGAAGCGCTCGTTGCCCGTTCGCCGTGCGAGGCCGGCGACGGTCTCGTCGTTGAGGCCCAGGTTGAGCACCGTGTCGAGCATCCCCGGCATCGACTCGCGCGCGCCCGAGCGCACCGAGACCAGCAGCGGATCAGCCGCGTCCCCGAGCCGCCTGCCGGCCTGCGCCTGGAGACGATCGAGCGCGCCCGCGACCTGCTCGTCGAGCCCGTCGGGGAAGGCGCCGTCGCCGCGCATGTAGGCCACGCAGGCCTCCGTGGTGATCGTGAAGCCCGCCGGAACTCGCTCGGCCCCAAGCACGCGCGTCATCTCCGCCACGTTCGCCCCCTTGCCCCCAAGCCGGTCGCGCATCTCGTCGCGAGCCATGGATGAAGTCCACCACCCACGAGGTGGAGGAGCTGGTGGGGGTATCGGTCAAAGTCGCTTTTCGCCAGCGGGCGTATTCGGCGCGATGATATCGCCACTCAGCAGCGTCTACGTTGGCCCGAAGCGGTCCGCGTGCACACTGAGGGAGCGTGAAACCGTGCGCTCCAGCGGCGCACGCAGCCTGGGCGATCAGCGTTGTGCGCCGCTCATCGCGAGCTGTCCCTGCTCGAGCTCGAGCAGTATTCGCTTGCGCTCGAGCCCGCCGCCGTAGCCGGTCAAGGTTCCGTTTGCGCCGACGACGCGATGGCAGGGGACGATCACCGAGATCGGGTTGCGTCCGTTGGCGAGGCCGACCGCGCGAGCTGCCGAGGGCTGTCCGATGCGCCGTGCGATCTCGCCGTAGCTGACGGTCTCGCCATAGGGGATGTCCCGCAGGGCGCGCCAGACGCGTTGCTCGAATCCAGTTCCCCCCATCATCAGGGGCACATCGAACGTGACTCGTCGTCCCTCGAAGTACTCGCTCAGCTGTCTGGCCACCGTCGCAAACGGTGGCGTTGAGCGCCGCCAGCTCTCGGCGATCGTGACCGGCTTGCGCCCAGCTTGCATATAGAGACCATGCAAAGCTCGGCGATCGCCGAGCAGCAACAGCTCGCCGATAGGGCTTTCGATCGTCGTGTACAGCATCGCCGGGACAATCTCCCACACTCCTCGCCATTTGTCTGGCGGGAATCGGACCTCGCAGTTTCTAGCCGGATCCCTCGTATGCCAGGGCCTGGCGTTCGACGCTCTCCTTGCGAGGGCTCGCTAGATTGAGCGCGGTGTCGCACGAGCCGCCATCCGACCCGATCACAGAACGCGCGCGGATCGCCAGACGCGCTCCGATCAGCCGGACGGAGCCGAGGACGCGGCGGTCAGCGTCAGCGGGCTCGTGAAGTCCTACGGCTCGGTGCGCGCGCTCGTCGGCGTGGACCTCGAGGTCGCGCACGGGACCGTGCTCGGCCTGCTCGGACCGAATGGCGCCGGCAAGACGACGATCATCCGGATCCTGACGACGCTGTTGCAGCCCGACGCCGGCAGCGCGCGGGTGGCCGGGCTCGACGTCGTCAAGGACGCGGCGAAGCTGCGCGAGCGGATCGGCCTCGCGGGCCAGTACGCCGCCGTCGACGAGAACCTGACGGGGCTCGAGAACCTGACGATGGTCGGGCGCCTGTACGGCGAGTCGCGCGCGCGAGCCAAGCAGCGCGGCCACGAGCTGCTCGAGCGCTTCGAACTGCTCGACGCCGCCGAAGCGCCCCACGAAGACCTACTCGGGTGGCATGCGCCGCCGGCTCGACCTGGCGGCCGCGCTCGTCGCCAAGCCGCCGGTGCTGTTCCTCGACGAGCCGACCACCGGTCTCGACCCTCGCAGCCGGCTGCAGCTGTGGGAGACGATCGAGGGGCTCGTCGCCGACGGCACGACCGTGCTGCTGACGACGCAGTACCTCGACGAGGCCGATCGGCTGGCGACCGAGATCGCGGTGATCGATCATGGCCGGGTGATCGCCGGCGGAACGCCCGACGAGCTCAAGGATCGTGTCGGCGGCGAGCGGCTGGAGATACGCCTCGACGAGGCATCGCGCGCCGAGGCAGCCGCCACGGCGCTCGCGATCGATGGCGGACGAGCCGCCGAGCATCGCTGGCGACCTCGTGACGGTCGGCGTGCACCGCCGCGGCGGCGCGATCGTCGAGGCCGTGCGCCGGCTCGACCAGGCCGGCGTCGGCGTGGAGGACATCGCGCTGCGCCGCCCCACGCTCGACGACGTGTTCCTGTCGCTGACCGGCCATGCCGCCGAAGCGGCCGAGGACGAGCAGGCGCTCGCATGAGGCGTCTGCTGACCGACACGCTCGTGATCGCCGAGCGCAACCTGGTGCGCCTGCCGCGCGCGCCCGAGTTGCTGGTCGCCTTCACGGTGCAGCCGATCATGTTCGTGCTGCTGTTCCGCTATGTGTTCGGCGGTGCGATCAAGACGCCAGGCTTCAGCTACGCGGACTTCCTGATCCCGGGCATCATCGTGCAGAACATCGCCTTCGGCGGCTTCGTCACCGCGCTCGGCCTCAACGAGGATCTTCACAAGGGCCTGATCGACCGCTTCCGCTCGCTGCCGATGGCGCGCCCGGCGGTGCTCGCGGGGCGGACGCTCGCCGACGTGGTCACGAACGGCGCTGTCGGCCTCGATCCTCGTGATCACGGGCTGATCATCGGCTTCTCGTTTCACACGAGCGTGCTCGACGGGATCGCCGGCGGTGGCCTGCTGCTGCTGTTCGGCTACGCCTTCTCCTGGGTGTTCGCGTTCCTCGGCATGCTCGTGTCCTCAGCCGAGGCAGCCAACTCGGTCGGGTTCATCGCCGTCTTTCCGCTGACGTTCATCTCCTCGGCTTTCGTGCCGGTGAAGTCGATGCCGTCGGTCCTGCGTGCGTTCGCGGAAGTCAACCCGTTCACGATCACCGTCGACGCGATGCGCTCGCTGTGGCTCGGAGCTCCGGCCGGCAACAACGTGTGGGGCGCCATCGTGTGGGCGCTCGTGATCATCGTCGTGTTCGCGCCGCTCGCGGTCGCGCGCTACCGGCGCGCGGCTGGGCAATAGCAACGACGCTTGCACGCCGTCCGACGAGCGGCCCTAGCGTGGCGAACAGATGTTCGATGACGCCAATGCGGAGCGCTGGCTCGACGTGCCTCAACGACGAGCAGCGCGCCGCCGCCACGCACCCGCGGCGGTCCGCTGCTGATCCTTGCCGGAGCCGGCACGGGCAAGACGACCACGCTGTGCGCGCGTGTGGCGTGGCTGCTGGCCGAGGGCGTCCCGGCCGAGCGGATCCTGCTGCTGACGTTCACGCGGCGCGCGGCGCGCGAGATGGTCGAGCGCGCGCGCGTGCTCGCCGAGCGCGTGGCGCCGCACGCCGGCGTCGGTCGTGGGCGGCACGTTCCACTCGGTCGCGCACCGCATGGTCCGCCTGCACGCCTCCTCGCTCGGGCTCGACCCGGGTTTCGGGGTGCTCGATGCCGGCGACGCCGCCGACCTGCTCGACTATCGTGCGCGAGGAGCACGGGCACGCTCGCGAGCGCGAGGCGCTTCCCGCGGGCACAGACGATGCTCGACATCTACTCGCGCACGGTCAACGCGCAGACGCCGCTGCAGGAGATCGTCGCCGAGTCGTTCCCCTGGTGCGCCGAGCATCGTGATGCGCTCGCGGAGATCTTCCGCGCCTACGGCGCGCGCAAGCGCGCGCTTGGCGTGATCGACCTCGACGATCTGCTGCTCTACTGGCGCGCGCTCGCAGGCGATCGAGGTGATCGGCTCGCGCATGGCCGGACGCCTTCGACCACGTGCTCGTCGATGAGTACCAGGACGTCAACGGCCTGCAGGTCGAGATCGTGCGCAGCCTGCGCCGCGGGCGCCCGGGCCTGACTGTCGTCGGCGACGACTTCCAGGCGATCTACGGGTTTCGCGCGGCCAGCGCGCGCCACATCCTCGACTTCCCCGACCAGTTCCCCGGCACGCATACGGTCAAGCTCGAGCGCAACTACCGCTCGAGCGCGCCGATCCTCGCGGTCGCAAACGCCGTCTCCGAGCAGGATCGGCTGGCGTTCCCCAAGCGGCTGTGGACCGACCGCGAGGGAGGCCGGGCGCCGGAGCTCGCGTTCCCGCGCGACGAAGGCGAGCAGGCGGGGGAGGTGTGCGAGCGGGTGCTTGCGGCGCGCGAGGAGGGGATGGAGCTGCGCATGCAGGCGGTGCTGTTCCGCACCGGTCATGACTCCGACCTGCTCGAGCTCGAGCTGACGCGGCGCGGGATCCCGTTCGTGAAGTACGGGGGGCTGCGCTACCTCGAGGCCGCGCATGTCAAGGACTTCATCGCGCTGCTGCGGCTGACCGACAACCCCGCCGACGAGGTCAGCTGGTTTCGCCTGCTGCAGCTGCTCGACGGGGTCGGTCCGGTCCGTGCCCGGCGCGTCCTCGACGCGCTGCGCCCGGCCGGCGGCGGGGCGCCGGAGCTGACCCGCTGGGCGCAGGCCGCAGCGCGCACGTCCCGGAGGACTCGCTGGAGCACGCGAGCGCGCTGATCGACGCGCTCAGCGCTGCCGGTGCCGGCTCGAGCGCGAGCACCGGCTCGCAGGTGGAGCGGCTGTGCGTGGCGATCGCACCGCTGATCAGGCTGCGCTACGCGGACGGAGCGGTGCGCGTCTCAGATCTCGATCAGCTCGTCGGCGCTCGCGCGCGGCGCCGAGGACGTCCGCCACTTCGTCTCCGAGCTGGTGCTCGACCCGCCCGCCTCGAGTGCCGATTTCGCCGGTCCGCCGCACCTCGACGAGGACTACCTGGTGCTGAGCACAGTCCACTCCGCCAAGGGCCTCGAGTGGGATGCCGTGCACCTGATCGGCGCCTACGACGGCAACTTCCCGGCCGACATGAGCACTGCTAGCGAGGAGAGCGTCGCCGAGGAGCGGCGGCTCTTCTACGTGGCGCTGACCCGAGCGCGCCGTCGCCTGCACGTCTACGTGCCCTTCCGCTACTACCACCGCCCCCGCGGCGGTGACGACGCACACGGTTACGGTCAGGCCTCGCGCTTCCTCACCGATGCGGTTCAAGGCCTGTTCAGCGTTACGCGCAAGACCGAGAGCTCGCTGCCTGGCGCGGGTGATGTGCAGCCGCAGCGCCGCATCGAGGTCTCGCTAGACGCGCTGTTCGCCTGAGCGCTGTTCGCCTGAACGCTGTTCGCCTGAGCGTTGTCACTGGGCGGCCGCCGCCTGCGCCGGACCGACGACCCCCTGCTGCAGCCTCCGCGCCGCGTCGAGGTGGTCGCCTGTCCAGATCATCCGCACCGCCGTTGCGCTCGCCTTGCCGTCCTCGCCTCGCAAGTCATGACGCACCGCGTCGATCAGCCGCCCGTCGGCGAGGATGTCGTGGGCGAGGGGCTGCGGTGGCTTCTGACCCCTGAGGAGATCTCCGGCGAGCTCGTCGTACCAGTGTTTGACGAGCTCGCTGGAGCGCAGCAGCTCTTGGCGGGCCGCCGCGCGATCGCCTGCTGCGGTGCCATCCTCGCGCTGCCACAGATCCAGAACGGCGTCGGCCGCGAGTCGCAGCCCGCCGACACCGGTGACGAGGCTGGTGATCTCGGCGAGCGCCAGCGGCTTGGCGCCGCGCTCGATCAAGTAGCTGCGGAAAGTGTCGTCCAACCGTCGGGCCGCAGCAGCTGCCCGGTTAGCAGCTTCGATCGGGGCGTCGAGCGACGCCGCCTGCGCCTCGCAGCGCAGCGTGCCATAGCTGACCGCGCTCGCGAGGTAATCGGCGCTCGCCGTGTATGCGTCGGCGAGCCCTCGGTGCAGCGCGGCGCCGGCGCCGCGCGGCCAGAACAGGAGCCCGACGACGAGGCTCACGGCGCCGCCGAGAGCGATGTCCTCGACGCGCAGCAGCCCGACCCGCCAGCCGGTCGGCTGGATGATGTTGAACAGGAACACCAGCGTCAGTGTGAACGCCGCCTGGCCGGCCGCGAAGGAGATCGCGGCGGGCGCCACCCCGGCGAGCAGGATCGCCGGTGGCAACAGGAACCACAGCAGCGTCGTGTTGGTGCCGATCACGGCGAGCAACGCCGCTCCGACGACGAACCCGACGACCGTTCCCGACAGGCCGCGGATCGCGGTCTGTCCCGTGTTCAGCGCGTTCGAGCGCAGCACCGACAGCGTGCCGAGCACGACCCAGAAGGAGTGCTGCACGCCTGTTTCGTTTGCGACGAACACGGCGAGCGCGAGCCCGACCGCGCCGCGGACGCTGTTGTGCAGCCAAACCGAGTTGCGATCGACGTGCGCGCCCGCGCGCTGCTCGATCGCGGACAGCGTTCCGGCCAGACCCTCGGGCTGGCGGCCGAGTGCTCGCGCCAGCCAGCCGCGCCGCTCGGAGGCGGCTGTCAGATCGATGTTGTGGGCGATCGTCGAGACCGCGAAACCCAGCTCCTGCGCGCGGAAGCTCGGATCGAGCGAAGTGATGAACTCGCTCAGGCGCTCCTCGGCGGCACCTCGACGGCGCTCGTCGCGTGCGCCCGAGACGGGCAGGTAGGCCATCGCGCGATCCTCCAGCCTATTTGACGCCTCGCTCAACTCGGCCATCGCGGCGTGCAGCTCCTGACAATCCCCGCCGGTCGCCGCGAGCAGCTCGGCTCCACGTTCGAGTACCGTCGCAGTCGCGACCTTGACGGCGCAGGCGGCGTGATCGACGGGAGCCCCCTCGGCGGGCACGGCGGACTCGATCACGATCGCGTTCAGCCAGTTCAGCTCGTCCACCAGGCGCACGACGGTCCTCGCGGCCGTGTTCAGGCTCGTAGGGCGATACGGCGTCGTGAGGAAGCTGCGGTGCAGCGCGGAGACCGCGTCGTTGGCCTGCGTCACAGCGTGGTCGCGGTCGTGCGCAAAAGGCTCCTCTTGGTTGCTCATCACGTAGGCGACCTCGGCGCGCAGCCTCGCCGCCAGCGCGCGGCACGCAGCGATCGCTGCCAAGCGCAGTGGACCGCGTGTCGGCGCCGGCCACAGCAGCCCCACCGCGATCAGCGTTGCGCCGGCTGCGATGCCCCATCCGGCGACCCGATCCGAAATCGATGAGATGGGTCCGGAGACGGTGACCGGCAGGATGAACGCAAGCAGCAGCGAGGTGCTCGCGCCCGCGAGCACGGAGCTGACGACGCCGACGAAGATCACCCCGAAGCCGACGAGCGCCGTCGTACCGGCGGCCAGCCACACGCTCTGCGAGACGAGCGTGCCAAGGCACACGAACGCGCAGCCCGTGAGCGCGAGCGCGGCTTGTGCCTGCAGCCGCTCGCGCATCGGACCGCTGAAGTCGACCAGCAATAGCATCGCGAATGAGCCAAACGCCGCGAACGTCGCCAGCACGGGATTGCCGATCACCTTCTCGCCCAGGGCGAACATCGCCGGCATCACGATCGCGGTGCGTCCGGCGCGGCGCAGCGCAGTGAGGTCGCGATCGCGGCGGCGAGCCACAGCAGCGGATGGGCCAGCGGCGATCCGCTCATGCCGGTGCGATCGCCTTGCTCGCCAGGCGCGCGCGCCCGCGTGCGGCCGCCACCGCTGCGCTGAGGGTGGCGATGTCGTAGGCGCCGTAGTGGCGGCGCCCGTTGATGAAGAAGCTCGGCGTGCCGGATACGCCGCTCTCGTCGGCGCTCGCGACGTCTTCGGCTGACACGCGCCGCGTGCTTGCGGCGGTGGAGCTCTGCGATCATGCGATCCGCGTCGAGCCCGATCTCCCTGGCGTAGTCGGCGATGTGGCTCGGGCGCAGGTCGCCCTGGTGTCCGAGCAGCGTGTCGTGCATGTCCCAGAAGTGCCCCTGCGCGGCGGCGGCCTCCGATGCCTCGGCGGCGATCTGTGCGTTGGGGTGCACGTCGTTGAGCGGAAGGTGGCGCCAGACGTAGCGCAGGTCGTCGTCGAACGACGCGAGCAGCTCGCGCAGGACCTGCTCCGCCCGCCCGCAGTAGGGGCACTCGAAGTCGCCGTACTCGACGAGCGTCACCGGCGCCTGCTCGGCGCCGCGGATGTGATCGCGCTCGGGGTCCACTTCGTGAGCGAGGTCGAGGATGTCCTCGGCCGTGCCCGCGATCTGGCGCGCGCGCACGCTCGCCGGCAGGCTCCTGACGACCCGCAGGACGCACCAGCCGAGCAGCGGCGCGAGCACGACCGTCCCGAGCGCGCCGAGCTTGGCCTCGTCAAGTCGCTGGCCGGTGAACGCGAGGCTCGAGATCAGCAGCGAGACCGTGAAGCCGATGCCCGCGAACGCGCCGCCCGCGGCGAGTAGCGGCGGGCTCAGCGGTGAGCGCGGTCCGTGGACGGCCGGGCGTGAGGCGAGCCACGATGCGCCGGCGATCCCGAGTGGCTTGCCGAGCAGGTAGCCGAGCAGGATGCCGAGCGTTATCGGCGAGCTGATCGCGCTTTCGAGCAGCCGCCCGGTCACGTGCACGCCGGCGTTCGCGAGCGCGAACAGCGGCACGATCACATAGCCGGTCCACGGGTGCAGGCCGTACTGGAGGCGCTCGTTGGGGGAGATCGCGGAGATCACGCTCTGCTGCGCCGATCGCGCCAGCTCGGGGGTGGGCTGCTCGCGAAACGAGCGTGTCAGGTCGGTCGCGCGCTCGAGGTCCTCGCGCGAGGGGGAATAGGCGCTCGTCGCGAGCCCGACCGCGAGGCCGGAGATCACCGGGTCGATGCCCGACTCGAACATCGCGATCCAGACGCCCACGCTGAGGACCACCGATACCGGCCCACGCCATTGCGGCGCATATCGCAACAGCAGCAGCACGGCGAACAGCACGAGCGCGATCGCAAGCGCCAGCACCGACACGTGCGTCGTGTAGGCGACGGCGATCACAAGCAGTGCGCACAGGTCGTCGACGACCGCCAAGGTCAGCAGGAACACGCGCAGGCGCGTGGCCGCGCGTGGCGTCAGCATCGCCACGGCCCCGAGCGCAAAAGCGGTGTCGGTGGACATCGCCGCGCCCCAGCCATGCGCGCCGGGGCCGCCGGCGTTGAACGCGAGATAGATCGCGACGGGCACGCTCATGCCCCCCAGCGCAGCGACCACTGGGATCGTGAGTCGCTGGCGCTCGCGCAGCTCGCCGAGGTCGAGCTCGCGCTTGGCCTCCAGCCCGACGACGAGGAAGAACAGGGTCATCAGCCCCTCGTTCACCCAGTGGCGCAGGTCCATCGAGATCCCGCTGCCTCCGAGCCGCACAGCCAGGCGCGTGCTCCACAGCGACTGATAGGAGTGCGACCAGGGAGAGTTCGCCCACACCAGTGCGATGATCGTCCCGGCCAGCAGCACGCTCGCGCCGCCGGTCTCGGTGCCGAGGAAGTCCCGCACTGGCGCTGCCAGGCTGCGCGCCCAGGCGGTGCGGCCTGCGTACGGTGTGGCGTCGGCTCCAGGATCTGTTGTCAAGCCACGCATAGCATGCCCGAAGATGGCCGACGCGGGCGGGCGTCGTGGCGCATCGTGTGCTAGCCTAAGTTTATTAGGCAATTTCCTAGGAGGCATAGTACATGAAGGCCACGACCGTCACCCAGAACCTCACCCAGCTCACCCGCCTGCGCTTCGTCAACGCGTACCTCGTCCGCGAGCCCGACGGCTTCACGCTCGTCGACACCACGATCGGCAACGCCGCCGGCGAGTTGCTCGCGGCGGCGCGCGAGGCCGGCGGTGAGATCCGGCGGATCGCGCTGACGCACGGGCACGGCGACCACGTCGGCGCACTCGACGCGCTGCGCGCGCAGCTCGGCGAGGACGTAGAGGTGCTGATGGGCGAGCTCGACGCGCGCATCGTGGCCGGCGAGCAGGTCATGGCTAGCAAGCCGCGAGGGTCGTGGCCGAAGATCACGACCGTACCCGACACGCTGCTGCGGGGCGGCGAGCGCATCGGCAGCCTCGAGGTGCTCGCCACACCAGGCCACACCCCCGGGCACATAGCGTTTCTCGACAGCCGTGATCGCACGCTGATCGCAGGTGACACGTTCACGAGCTACTGGCGAGTGGAGATCCCGAACCGTCTGCGCCAGCGCTTTCCGCTCGCGACGATGGGAACGCAGGATCGGCGGACGATCGTCGAGTCGGCAAACGCTCTTCGAGCGCGCGACCCCGCGGTCCTGGCGTGCGGCCACGGGCCCGCCGTCAGCTCACCGGCGGCGCCAATCGACGCAGCGATCGCGCGCGCCGCGGGACGCTGATGCCGCGCGCCGGGCTGGACGCGGCGGCGGTCGTCGATGCCGCTGCGAAGCTTGCCGACGCCGATGGTCTCGAGGCGGTCACGCTCGCGCGGCTTGCCGCTGTGCTCGGTGTCAGGTCACCGTCGCTGTACGCGCACGTCGACGGCCTCGAGGACCTGCGCCGGCGGCTCGGAGCTCGTGGGGCACGCGAGCTCGCCGCCGAGCTTGCCCGCGCCGCGGCCGGGCGCGCGGGTAGCGACGCGCTCAGTGCGGTCGCGGGCGCGTATCTCGCCTACGGGCGTGCGCATCCCGGCAGCTACGCAGCTGCGCAGCGCGCGCGTGAGCTGCAGGGTGATCGAGAGGCCGTCGCGGCCGCCGCTGCTGTGACGGAAGTCGTCCTGGCTGTCCTGCGTGGATACGGTCTCGAAGGTGAGGACGCGGTGCACGCCGCCCGCACGATTCGCGTTGCGCTGCACGGGTTCGTGTCGCTGGAGGCCGACGGGGGCTTCGCGATCGCGCTGTCGCTCGACGAGACGTTCGAGCGGGTGGTCGAGACGCTTGACAGGGGGCTGCGCAGAGCCGACGCAACGCCGACCCCGCGATAGGGTTGGCGCGTGTTTTACCGCGGTCGCCTTGAGCATGCGGCGCCTGTCCGCCCGCGCCCCTCGGGGCGCGGGCGGAGGCATGAGGCGCTACAGCGCTGCCTCGACCAGCGAGGTGAACTCCGCTTGGCCTGAGACGTTCGGGTGGTAGCTTTCCGACAGTGGGTCGGACTGCCCGTTGAGCCATTCCGAGGACGAGCAGACCTCGTGTGCTTCAAACGCGCTCGTCGGGTTGATGAAGGTGAATTTGACGGCTTCGGCTCGCGCCTTGATCACGGCATCGAGTTTTTCTGCTGATTCGTTCATTTTCTTCTCGTTGCCCGAGGTAAGGAAGTTGACGTTGCAGGTCGTGCCTTCCTTGGTGAACAGCTTCGGGTAGCCGAGCACGATCACTTTGGCCGTGGTCGCCTTGGCGCGAATGTCTTTGTAGGTCGTTTCCAGCAGCGCCGGCAGCTTTTTGGCGATGAATTCGTTCGCTTCGCTGATCGCACTGCCGCAGGTGAAGTAGTACAGCGCGCAGTTGATGATCACGTTGCTGAAACCGGCGTCGTTGCCGCCGATCGTGATCGTCACCAAGCTCGTCGAGCTGCTCAGCGTGCCGAGCTGTTTTTCGTTTACTTCCGTGGTCTTTGCACCACTGCAGGCCTGGAAGCTCAATGTATAGCCGTCCGCTGCCGCGACCTTCGGCCCATAGGCGTCCGGGCTGCGGTCGCATTCGCCCGATTCTTCATAGAACACGCGCGTGCCCACGCCCGAGGAGTAGGAGTCCCCAAGCGCGACGTACTGTGGTGACGCGGCCGCAGCCGCGGTCGGCACCAGCACGCCAAGGCACAGCGCGGCCAAGCCGATCAATCGGCGCCAATTCCCCATGCTCTTCCCTCCGTGTCGTGATTCGCGCGGAGCTGCACCCACCCTCGAAGTCCCCGGTGTCGCTCGCACGCGCTATACGTTCAACATATCCGCATGCTGCCGTCCTCGTCAATGGGTTGGAGACACGGCGGCTCGCGGTCGCGGCGAGGGTTGCTCAGGCGTCGATGGCGACGTGCCCGGGCTGGCCGGCAACACGCGCGAGCCAGTCTCTGATGTGCTCGTATCGAGCCAGGTCGAAGCCGCCCTGGTCTGCCACGTGCGTGTATGAGTACAGCGCGACGTCCGCGATCGTGTAGCGCTCGTCGACGAAGAACTCATGTGCGGCGAGGTGGCGCTCCATCGCGTCGAGCGCCAGGTAGCCGCCGCTGAGCTTCGCCGCGACATCGGTCTCGGTGGGCTCGACCCGCGCGAACTGCTTCCAGAAGCGCAGGACCGCGATGTTCGGCTCGTGGCTGTACTGCTCGAAGAACATCCATTGCAACACCCGCGCACGCTCGAACTGGTCCTTGGGCAGATATGGAGTGCCCTGTGCGAACAGCCACAGGATCGCGTCAGACTCGCCGAGCGAGCGGCCGTCGTCTAGCACCAGCGTCGGGACGCGCAGCCCCGGGTTGAGCTCGCCGAGCAGCTCGAGACGCCCGGAGCGCTCGACCACGTCGACATCGTGGCGCTCATAGCTGATGCCGAGGTGAGCGAACAGCAGGCGCACCTTGTAGCAATTGCCGGAGACCCGCGAGTCGTACAGCAGCACAGCGACAATGTAGCTTCCCTGTCGTGCTGCGGCTGATCACGATCCCAATCAGCCACTACTGCGAGAAGGCGCGGTGGGCGCTCGAGCGGGTGGGGATCTCCTATCGCGAGGAGCGCCACGTGCAGGGCATCCACCGGCTCGCCGCCAGACGCGCGGGTGGCGGCGTGACCGTCCCCGTGCTGGTGACGCCCGAGCGGGTGATCGGCGAGTCGCGCGAGATCCTCGAGTGGGTCGACGAGCGCACGCCTGCGGAGCTCAGGCTGTTTCCCGAGCGTTCCGGCGCGCGCGATGACGTCGAGCGTCTCTGCAGGCGCTTCGACGAGGAGCTCGGGCCGCGGGGGCGCAGACTGATGTACGTGCACATGTTCGTTCAGCCCAAGCTTGCCCTGCGCTTCAACAACGCGGGGGTGCCTACCTGGGAGGCCCGCACGATCCGCTACGGATGGCCGCTGATGGTGCGCTTCGTCGAGCGCGCGCTCGAGATTCATGCGGGCGTCGAGATCGAGGACGAGGCTGCGGTCTGGCGTGAGCTGGACTATGTGGCGGAGCTGCTCGCGGACGGTCGTTCGCACCTGTGCGGCGAGCGCTTCACCGCCGCCGACCTGACTTTCGCGGCGCTTGCCGCCCCCCTTGTCCTACCGCCGGCGTACGGGGTGGCGCTGCCACAGCCAGAGCTGCTCTCGTCACCTATGGCAGCGCTGGTCGAGCGCGCGCGCGAGCACCCCGCCGGACGCTACGCGCTCGCGCTCTTTGCGACTGGCAGGCGCGAGCCGGTCCTTTGACGTGCCGCCCGCGACACGACGCTCGGAGCCTGACCGTGCTGGTGGCGGATGAGCAGCACCGGCACCTGGCTGTCGTTCAGGATCCTGTGCGAGACCGAGCCGAGCAGCGCGCGGTGCAGGCGGCTGTGGCCATGAGAGCCCATCACGATCAGGTCGTGGTCGCCCTGGCGTACGGTGCACAGGATCGTCTCGGCCGGGTCGCCGCGCAGCAGCTGCGTCGTCAGGCTGATGTCGTCCGGGACGGAGTCGACGGCGCGACGCTGCGACGTCGTGAAACAGTCGAGCAGGTCGGGGGTCGCAGGTGCTCCCATGGCGCCCGGCTGGCGCGGCAGCGGCGCAACCGTCAGCAGCGTGATGCGCGCATGCTGATCGCGCGCGAGCTGCGTCGCATGCTCCAGCGCCGCGTCGGCGTCCGCTGAGCCGTCGTGGGCGACGAGGATGTTGCGGTAGCAGCTCACCCGCCCACCGCCTCCGTCATCACCGGCTCGCCGGGCACCTCGCCGTGGCCGGCGGCGGTCATCGTCGCCGCATCCGAGGCTCGCTCGGAGCGCGCCCTGGGTACGAGCAGTGCTGACAGGAAGCACACGACGAGAAAGCCGGTGGCCATCGCGAACGTCTCGGTGAAGCCCGTGACCGTCGGTAGGCCCTTGGCGAGGTTGCCGGCGATGAAGCTCGCAGACAGCTGACCGCCGAGCGCGCCGCCGAGCGTGCGCATCACGGTGTTCATGCCGCTCGCCACCCCCGTCTGGTGGCTGGGGACGGCTTGCACGATCAGGTTGCCGAGCGCGGCGAACGCGAGGCCCATGCCGATGCCGAGCAGCGCGGCGGCGATCAGCAGGTCATAGGGGTGGCCGTGTTCGACCGCGAGCAGCGCGAACGACGCGGTGGTGAACGCGGTGCCCACCAGCAGCGCGCTGCGCGAGCCGAAGCGCGCGGAAATCCGCCCGGCGTAGAGGCCGAGGACGGTCATGCCGATCGTCGAGGGCAGCAGGTACAGGCCGGATACGACGACCGATGTGCCGAAGCCGAAGCCGGTGCTCTTGGGCAGCTGCGCGAACTGCGGGAAGACGATGAACGACGCGTACATGCCCGCGCCGAGCAGGAACGCGGCGAGGTTAGTCGTCCATACGCCGCGGATGCGCATCATCGTCATGTCGATCAGCGGGTTGCGGCTGTGCGCCTCGACCGCTATCCAGATGCTGGAGATGGCGAGGCCCACCAGCAGCATCCCGAGCGTCTTGGCCGATCCCCAACCCCACGTGGTCGTCTCTGAGATCGCGAGCAGCACGATCGACATGCCGATCGTCATCAGCGCCGCCGCCAGCCAGTTGATGCGGCCTGGCGCGCGGACGGGTGACTCGGGGATGAAGCGCCAGGTCGCGACCGCCGCGACGACGATCGCGACGAGCGGGATCCAGAACAGCCAGTGGTAGTTGAGGTGCTCGACGATCACTCCCGAGAGCACGATCCCGACGCCTGCGCCGACGCCCAGGATCGCGGACAGCAGGCCGATGCTGCCCGCCACCTTCTCGCGCGGGAACTCGTCGCGGACGATCCCGAACGACAACGGGAAGATCCCGCCGCTGGCGCCCTGGATGAAGCGCGCGACGACGATCACGATGAACGAGCTGGAGATCGCCGCGAGCAGCGTGCCCGCTGCAAGGATCACGAGCGTCACAAGCAGCAGGCGCTCCTTGCCGTACATGTCGCCGAGGCGCCCCAGGATCGCGGTTCCCACCGAGGCCGAGAGCAGATAGGCCGTCAGCAGCCATGCGATTTCGGTCTCGTTTACATGCAGTGCACGCTGCATCGTCGGCAGCGCCGGCACGACCGAGGAGCTGAGCATCGCGTACGCCAGGCCGCCGAGCGAGAGCACGGCGAGGATCAAAGTCGGATGGGTGCGCTCTGAGTCGGTTGAGGTCATGTGGATGGGACGGGACTGGCTCGATCGGCGGTGTGGTGGATCTTAGGGGCGGAATGCTCATTCCGCCTTGCTGGCTACTAGGATAGCTGAATGATCGTTCCGCTTCCAACGCCTGGGATCTGCTGGTCAGATCTGGCCGCTGAGGAGAAGCGCGCCAGGCTGCTGGTGGCCGCCGGCGAGGTGTTTGCGCGTGACGGTGTCGATGCGCCGATGCCTGCGATCGCCGCCGCCGTCGGCGCGGGCGTCGGCAGCGTCTATCGCCAGTTTCCCTCGAAGACCGACCTGCTCGCGGCGCTTGTCGTCGAGCGTTTGCAGGACATCGAGGATGGCGCCGAAGCGGCATTGGCGAGCACGCAGGGCTCGTGGGAGGCGCTCATCGGCCTGCTGTGGACGCTCGCCGAGCGCCAGGCCGCCGACGACGTGCTCGGCGAGGCGATGGCCACGGTCTCCGAGCATACGGACGTGCAGCAGGCGCTGGCGAGCACGACAGACGCGCTCGAGCGGTTGCTCGTCGCTGCCCGCGCTGAGGGTCGGCTGCGCGCGGACGCCACCACGCTCGATCTGCGCCTGCTGTTCGCGGCCACCCGCGCGGCGACGCAGCTGCAGCCGGACGCCTGGCAGCGGATGCTGGAGCTCGGCATCGATGCGCTCGACGCCGATGCCCGCTCGCGGCCGCGGCAATAGCTCCGGGCAGTTCCGCGACGGTGCCGCCGCAAGCCCTCGCTGCATAGATTGTCTTTTTATATGACCGATCGATCGGCAAGCGAAACCGCTCGCGCTGGAGGCGACCAGGACGCGCAGCTGCTGTACGAGAGCGCTCACGGCGTGGCGACGCTAACGCTCAACCGGCCTGAGCGACTCAACGCTGTGACGCCGGCGCTGATCGAGCTGCTCGACGGCGCGCTCGCGCGCGCGCAGGCGGACGAGCAGGTGCGCGTGATCCGGCTGCGTGGCGCCGGTAGGGCGTTCTGCGCGGGCTATGACCTCGACTGGGCCACCGAGCAGATGAACGAGATCGACGCGCACGGTCCGTGGGACCCGATCGCCGACTACCGCAACATGTCGCGCTTCGTCGACAGCTACATGGCGCTGTGGCGCTCGCCCAAGCCGGTTGTGGCGCAGGTGCACGGCGTGTGCATCGGCGGCGGCTCGGACCTCGCGCTGTGCTCCGACCTGATCGTCTGCGCGGATGACTGTCGTATCGGCTATCCGCCGGCGCGCGTGTGGGGCTCGCCGACGACCGCGATGTGGCTCTACCGGCTCGGACTGGAGCGCGCCAAGCGCCTGCTGCTAACCGGCGATCCGATGGACGGCCCGACGGCGGTGGATTGGGGCTTTGCCTCGGCGTCGTACCCGCAAGAGGATCTCGATCGCGCGACCGAAGCGCTATGCCGGCGGATCGCGTTGATCCCGTCCAACCAGCTGCAGATGATGAAGCTGCTGGTCAACAGCGCTGTCGAGCAGATGGGGCTGTTCACCACGCAGACGCTCGGCACGCTGCTCGACGGCTCGGCGCGCCACACGCCGGAGGGCACGAGCTTCTCGAACGCGGCCGCGCAGGATCTCAAAGGCACGATATCCGCGCGCGATCGCGGCTTCGCGGACTACGCGTTCGGCGAGCGCACCGTCAGGAGCTCGCTGTTGGACTGGGACGCGCCCGACGCGCCGACGGACTGGCTTGAAGGCGACTCGCTCGGAGGGGGACACGGCTGAATGTCCCTGCTCGTGCGTGATGCCGATCCCGATCGAGACGCGGCCGCGTGCGCGGCGATCTACGCGCCCTACGTGACGGACTCGGTCATCTCCTTCGAGGATGAGGCTCCCTCAACGGAGGAGATGCGCCGGCGCATCGGCGGCGCGTACTTATGGCTGCTCGCCGAAAGCGAGGGCCTGCCGTGCGGCTATGCGTACGGATCGACGCACCGCGAGCGCTCTGCGTATCGCTGGGCGGCGGATGTCGCCATCTACATCGACCGCGATCACCACCGCGCCGGTGTCGGGCGCACCCTCTATACGCGGCTGTCCGAGCGGCTCAGGGACATTGGCGTGTGGACCGTCTGCGCCGGAGTAACGCAGCCCAACGCTGCAAGCAACGGCCTGCACGAAGCGATGGGCTTCGTAGCGGTCGGCACGTATCGGCGAATCGGCTGGAAGCACGGCGCTTGGCACGACGTCGGCTGGTTCCAGCTGGACCTGCGCCCGGGTGAGCCTGGTCCGCCGGCGGAGCTCGAGCAGCGCTCCTAGTCGGAGCACGCCGGCAGTCCCGCCCCAGTCCTCGGGGTCGACGTCGGCGAGCGTCTGGGAGAACGTCCACTGGTGGCCGGCCGGATCTTCTGCCGCGTACTGGCGCTCGCCGTAGGGGAAGTCTGTCGGCTCCTCCAAGATGCGGGCACCGTGCGCCCGCGCGCGCTCGCAATGAGCATCCACATCCGCGACGCGGACCATCACCGACTGCGAGACCTCGCCGGGGCGCGGCGGCCGGCGCTCGCCGCGCACGTCGCCGAGAATCACCGCGCCCTCGCCATAGGTGAGCTGCGAGCGATGGCTCTCGCCGATTTGCAGCCGCTCGACGAACCCGAACGCGGCGCTCAGCCAAGCGACCGCCTCGCGCACTTGCGGGTAGATCAGCACGGGGATGACGGTCGCCGCAGGTATCGAGCGGTTGGGCTTCATGCTGGCCGTCAGCTTATGGCAGTTGGCGCCTGGCGCGACAGGCAACGAACGCTCCGCGGCCGGCGACAAAGCTCGGCGGCCGGCAACAGAAAGCTCCGCGGCCGGCGACAAAGTTCCAATTGCTCGTCATGTCGCGTAGATTTCCTACACGATGTGGTCAACCATCGAGCTGCGCGAGATCCGGGCGTTCATCGTGCTCAGCGAAGAGCTGCATTTCGGGCGCGCCGCCGAGCGGCTCGAGCTCACGCCGTCTCGCATCAGCCAGATCGTGCGGACGCTCGAGACCCGTATCGGCGGGCGGCTGTTCGATCGCACGAGCCGACGGGTGGCGCTGACGCCTCTTGGCGAGCAGCTGCTCGAACGGGCCGGGCCGATCTACGAGCAGCTCGAGCGCGCGCTGAGGGAGACTCGCGAGGTCGCGACGGGGGTCGCGGGGACGCTGCGGCTCGGCATGTACACGCCGATCAACGGCGGTCCGCGCCTGGCTGAGATCATCAAGAGCTTCGAATCGCGCCATCCCGGCTGCCGCGTGATCGTCACGGACACCGGCTTCGCGCGCGACCAGCTCGAGTGGCTGCGCAAGAACGAGCTCGACCTGCTCGCGATGCGCCTGCCGATCGAGGATCACGACGTGACGATCGGCCCGATCCTCTCGAGCGAGGAGCGCATCGTCGCGCTTGCGAGAGGCCATCCGCTCGCGGGGCGCAAGTCCGTCGGGCTCGACGATCTCGCCGACTATGCGGTCGCCGACGTGCGGACGCTGCCGCGAAAGATGATGGATGCTTTCATCCCGCCGCGAACGCCCTCCGGCAAGCGTCTGCGGCGCATCAAAATTCGCACGATGGGCGAGTCGATCGTGCGTGTCGCGCTCGGCGAGACGGTGCATCCGACAGTGGGCTCGCTGCTCGACTACTCCGCTCATCCGGGCGTCACGTCCGTCCCGATCAACGGCATGCCGGCGTCGAAAACGGCGCTCGTGTGGCTGACCGCGAAAGAGTCGGTCAAGGTTAGAGCGTTCGCTCGCGCGGCCGCTGACGTGCTCGAGCGCGGGCCAAGCCCGCGACGCGCAAAGCCGGGTGGTGGCTAGAAGACGCCGATGCGGTCCGGCGGCCAGTAGGTGGCGATCGCCGGTCCGATTATCCAGCTCGTGGGCACCGGCCCCCAGAAGCGGCTGTCGTCGGAGTCGCCGCGGTTGTCACCCATCATGAACCAGTGGCCCGGCGGGATCGTGATCGGCTTGGTAAAGTTGCACTCGGTGCTTGTAGAGCCGCAGCCTTTGATGTAGGCGTCGCGCTCGCGAGCAAAGCGGCTCTGGCCGGCGGCCTTGCGGTAGACATGGCCTTCCTTGATGTAGATCTCATCGCCTCCTCCAGCGACGATCCGCTTGATGAAGTTGACGCTCGAATCCTCTCTTGGCAGCGGTTGGACGCACGCTTCGCCGCCGACCGCGACCGTATGCGGCGTCGGACCGCACAATTGCTGCTCGGCGCCTTCCGGCGGGTGGAAGACCGCGATCTCACCGACGTGCGGGCCGCTGAAGTCCGTGCCGATGCGATTCACGAGCACGCGCTGTCCTTTGGCGAGCGTGGGTTCCATCGAGCCGCTGGGGATGCGATAGGGCTTGATGATCAGTGCCTGGATGCCGAGTGCCAGCCCAACCGCGACGGCGAGGATCGCAACCAGCTCGACGATCGAGCTGCGTCGCGAGGACCGGCGCTTCACGGCTCGACGTGTCGCGGTGAGCCGACGGTCCGCGTGAGGGCGCTCGAGAGCTGCGGTTCGGGGCCAAGCGGCGCCCCCACCTGTACCGCCCCGACAGCCGTTCCCGCCAGCCCGAGCGCCAGGCTCGCGAGCACAGTCCGCCCGCCGTGGAGCGATCGCTGCCAGACGCCCGCGGACGGGACGCGCTCACGCAGCCGTCGCGCGCGCGTTGCCTGCTCGGCAGCGGCCTCCTGGACCCCGGCCTGCTCGGCGGCTTCATGCTGGCGGTGTGCGGCTTGCACGAGCGAGCCGCGCAGCTCCGACAGATAGGTCACCGCTGTGCCTCCAATCGCTGCCTGAGGCTCCGCAGGCCGCGGCTGACCCGCTGGCGCACGACGCTCTGCGAGCAGCTCAGGCTACGGGCGAGCTCGTCGTAGCTGCGCTCCTGGAGCACACGGCCCTTTACGGCGGCGCGCTGGTCTTCCGGCAGATCCTCGAGCAAGCGCAGCGTGCCGCTGGGGCGGGCGCCTAGCTCATCGATCAGCTCGAGCGCGTCATCGCTCAGGCTGATCGGCTCGAGGCCAAGGCGCCGCCGCGCGCGATCCTCCACGTGGCCTCGCTGCCATGTGTCGGCCAGCTCGTGCCGGGCGATCCCGAACAGCCACCCGCGCGCCGAGCCGAGCTCGGCGCGGAACAGGCGGGCGGAGGCGAGCGCCGCCGCGAACACCTCCGCGGTGAGGTCCGCCGCGAGCTCCGGACGCTGCGTCGCGCGCATGAAGAAAGCGAGCAGCTCCTCCTCGAAGCGGTCATAGAACGCACCGAACGCGTCCGGGTCCTCGACGCTCAGCTCAAGCAGCTCGCCGTCGCCGAGCGTCGAGTATCGGGGTTGGCTCATGGACTACATATTCCGCCCCGGCCGGATCTTGTGACGAGCCGTGAGCGGCGCGTCGTCGCTGCTGTGCGATAAACCCCGCACGCGACTTCGCCTGGGAGTCGCGCGCAATCGTGGAAGCGGGAACATGGCCAAGTACGTCGGAGCGATCGATCAGGGCACCACCAGCACCCGCTTCATCCTGTTTGACAAGGACGCCAAGATCGTCGCGCTCGATCAGCGCGAGCACGAGCAGATCAACCCCAAGGCCGGCTGGGTTGAGCACGACGCGAGCGAGATCTGGAGGCGCACCCGCGAGGTGATCGGCGGCGCGCTCGCGAAGTCCGACGCCGAGGCCGGCGACGTCGAGGCGATCGGCATCACCAACCAGCGCGAGAGTACCGTCGTGTGGGATCGCGAGAGCGGCAAGCCGATCCACAACGCGATCGTCTGGCAGGACACGCGCACCGACCAGCTCGTGCGCGAGCTCGCGGGCGAGCAGGGCGTCGATCGCCTGCGCGAGCGCGTGGGGCTGCCGCTGTCGACCTACTTCTCAGGGCCAAAGGTGTCGTGGCTGCTCGAGCACGTCGAGGGTGCCCGTGAGCGCGCTGAAGCCGGCGAGCTGGCGTTCGGGACCATGGACACGTGGGTGCTATGGAATCTCACCGGTGGCGTCAAAGGCGGCGTGCACGTCACCGACGTGACCAACGCGAGCCGCACGATGCTGATGGATCTGAAGAACCTCGCCTGGCACGAGCCGAGCCTGGAGCTGATGGGCATCCCGCACTCGATGCTGCCCGAGATCCGCTCCTCGAGCGAGGTCTACGGCGAGGCGGCGGGCACCGCTGCCGGCGGGGTCCCGATCGCCGGGATCCTCGGCGACCAGCAGGCGGCGCTGTTCGGGCAGACCTGCTTCGGCCGCGGCGAGGCCAAGAACACATACGGCACCGGCTGCTTCCTGCTGCTCAACACAGGCGAGGAGATCGTGCAATCGCAGAAGCTGTTGACGACGCTCGCCTACCAGCTCGGCGAGGGCAAGCCGAGGTATGCGCTCGAGGGCTCGATCGCCGTCACCGGGGCGCTCATCCAGTGGCTGCGAGACCGCCTGAAGCTGATCGAGAGCGCTGCCGAAGTCGAGGATCTCGCCCGCAGCGTCGAGGACAACGGCGGCGTCTACTTCGTGCCCGCGTTCTCAGGGCTGTTCGCGCCCTACTGGCGCGACGACGCGCGCGGTGTGATCGTAGGCCTCACCGCCTACGCCAACAGGGGTCACATCGCGCGGGCGGCGCTGGAGGCGACCGCGTGGCAGAGCCGCGAGGTCGTCGACGAGGCCAACGCCGTCGTGGACGTCCCGTTCAGCGAGCTGAAGGTCGACGGCGGCATGACCACAAACGAGCTGCTGATGCAGTTCCAGGCCGACGTGCTGGGCGTGCCCGTGGTGCGCCCGGCTGTGAGCGAGACGACCGCGCTGGGCGCCGCCTTCGCCGCTGGGCTCGCGGTCGGCTTCTGGTCAGACCAGGACGAGCTGCGCGAGCGCTGGTCGGAGGACAAGCGCTGGGAGCCGGAGATGGAGGAGAAGCAGCGCGAGCATGGTTACGCGCAGTGGAAGAAGGCCGTCACGCGCTCCTTCGACTGGGTCGAGCAGGCGTAGATCCATACCGGCCTCGAGCCTCGGGCGTCGTTAAACATGGGCCGACTCGGGGTAGCACTGGTGAATGCAAGTCACAGACCCGAAGGGAGAGTCATGAGCCGCAGCGAGCAGAAGCTGATTCAGTACCTAAACGAGGCGTATGCGACCGAGACCGGCCTGGTCCGCGAGCTGCAGACTCAGATCGGCATGGCTCCGCGCGGCGGCTACCGTGACGCGCTCGAGTCTCACCTGCTGGAGACCAGAGCCCACGCCTCGCGGGTGCAGGACCGTCTGCGTGCTCTGGGCGCGGGCGGAAACCCGTTGCAGCTGACGGCGGGTATCGCCGAGAGCGTCGCCAGTCAACTGCTTGCGCTGAGCCGTGCCCCGCTGGCGCTGCTGCGCGGCGGCAGCGGCGAGGAGAAGCTGCTCAAGAACGCCAAGGACGCGTGCGCGAGCGAGGCACTTGAGATCGCCACCTACACAGCCATCGAGCATCTCGCAGGCGCGCTCGGCGACGATGTCACGGCGGAGCTTGCCGGCTCGATCCGGGCGGATGAGCAGCGGATGCTGGACCGCGTCATCCGCGAGCTGCCGATGCTGACCGCAGCGGTCGTGCGCGCAGAGCTCCACGACGACTCGACCTACGGGATCGCGGACATCGGCGCCGCAGACGCCGTTCGCGAGGTCGCCGGCGCCGGCATCAAGGCGGCGCGCGGGGTTGAAGCTCAGACGCGGCGGAAAGTTCGCAGTGCTCGCAAGCTGCCGGGCGTCGCGCGGGCGGAGGGGCAGCTGGAGGGCGCCATCGCTTCCGAGGAGGATCTCGCGATCGCGCGCTACGACAAGCTCACTGCGGCTGAGATCGTCGAGAAGCTTGCCGAGCTGTCGCAGGTAGAGCTGGCGAAGGTCGACTCGTATGAGCGACGCACTCAGGATCGCTCGACGATTCTGAGCAAGATCAGCGCTCTGCGCGGCAAGGAGCCCTGGCCGGGCTACGACGAGCTAGGCGTCGCCGAGATCCGCTTGGATCTCGCCAACGGTCGCGAGCGGCGCGCGGCAGCGGTGCGCGAATACGAGCGCTCGCACAAGAATCGCGCCGGCGTGATCCAAGCCAGCAAGCGCAACGCCGTGCGCGCATGAGTGCTGTCGCCCCGCGGTCAGGGGGGCGCAGTTGAGGGCGCTCGCCTGGCACGGGACGCACGACGTACGCGTCGACAGCGTGCCCGACCCCACGATCGAGCGGCCCACCGACGCGATCATACGCGTCACCTCGAGCGGGATCTGCGGCTCGGATCTTCACCTGTACGAGGTGCTGGGAGCGTTTCTCGACGAGGGTGACATCCTCGGCCACGAGCCGATGGGAATCGTCGAGGAGGTCGGCTCGGAGGTCGAGCACATCGCCGTCGGCGACCGAGTGGTGATCCCCTTCAACATCTCCTGCGGGCACTGTCACACCTGCGGGAAGGGTCTGCAGTCGCAGTGTGAGACCACGCAGGTGCGCGAGTACGGAACAGGGGCCGCGCTGCTCGGCTATACGAAGCTCTACGGGCAGGTGCCCGGCGGGCAGGCTGAGTTCCTGCGTGTGCCTCAGGCGCAATACGGCCCGATCAAGGTTCCCGAAGGTCCACCGGACGACCGCTTCGTGTATCTCTCCGACGTGTTGCCGACCGCCTGGCAGGCTGTCGCATACGCGGACGTCCCGCCCGGCGAGAGCGTATTGGTGCTCGGTCTCGGACCAATCGGTGAGATGGCCACGCGGATCGCACAGCACCTGGGTGCCGGCCAGGTGATCGGCGTGGACCTCGTGCCCGAGCGGCTAGCGCGCGCGCAGTCCCACGGCGTGGACGTGCTCGACCTCGAAGGTCACGACGACCTGCCTGAGGCGGTGCGCGAGCTGACGGGCGGCCGCGGGCCGATCGCGGTAATCGACGCCGTCGGCATGGAGGCTCATGGCGCGCCGGTGGGACGTATGGCCCACAAGGTCGCTGGTCTGCTGCCGGATGCGCTTGCGCGGCCGCTCATCCAGACCGCCGGCATCGATCGGCTCAGCGCGCTGCACATGGCGATCGAACTGGTCCAGCGCGGCGGTACGATCTCGCTGTCAGGTGTCTACGGGGGCGCCGCCAGCCCGATGCCGCTGCTGCAGATGTTCGACAAGCAGCTCAGCCTGCGCATGGGGCAAGCTAACGTCAAGCGGTGGGTGCCCGAGATATTGCCGCTGCTCAGCCGCGCGGACGACCCCCTCGGCGTGGATCAGTTCGCCACGCACCATTTGCCGCTCGAGGAGGCGCCTCGCGCCTATGAGGTGTTTCAGAAGAAGCAGGACGGAGCGTTCAAGGTCCTGCTGCGCCCGTAGCGCCTTGGGCCGCGCCCGGCGCTTGGACTCAACCCGCGGCGGGGGATCACGGTCGGTATGCCCGACGCCGTCGTTTGCGCCGACGCCGCTGACGGCGAGCTCTCACCAGCGAAGCGGGCCGCCCGTCCCAGGACTCAGCGGCGGCGTCTCCCGTCCAGCGCCGTCCCGCAGGCCGCCGAGCAACTCTGTCACCGCCCGGGAGACGTGGGCTTTGCGCCCGGCGGTTTCCGGCTCTGGAGTTTGGGTAGCGAAGGGCAATGGCCGTCAAGCGCAAGGACGAGACGGGTAGGCAGGCAGCACTTGCGCCGATGCCACGAGTTGCCACGATCGGTGTATACGGGTTTGACCTCGCCGGCTTCCTCGCGGCGCTGAGCACCGCTGAGGTAGGTCTGGTGCTCGACGTGCGCCAGCGGCGGGGTGTTCGCGGACGCGAGTACTCATGGGCGAACTCCAAGCGGCTGCAGCTCGCCCTGGCGGAAGCCGAGGTCGCCTACGAGCACCACCCCGAGTTTGCTCCCACGACAGAGCTGCGCCAGCTGCAGTACCGCGAGGACGCGCGCCTCGGGGTTGGCAAGCGCTCACGCGTGGAGCTGGCGGGCGAGTACCGAGCGCGCTATCTCGGCGAGATCCTCGATCACGTGGATCTCGCCGCGCTCGTCGGGCACCTTCCGAGCGAGCACGCCGCCGCGCTGCTGTGCGTGGAGCGCGATCCCGAGGCGTGTCACCGCTCGCTGATCGCCCAACGCATGGAGCACGAGCTGGGAGCCACGGTGGTGCATCTGCGACCGGGGTAGGCTTCCCGCGCTGAATCTCTGCTCGGTGCTCGGCTCAAGCTGAGCTCGCTCGAACTCCCTCGTGCTGAGACGTGAGCGCTGTCAGCTCGCGAAGCAGCCCGTCCATTCCCGAGATCTCGTATGCCGCCCGCTGGCGCCCAGCTCCCCCGCCGCGCTCGAGCAGCGCGGAGAGCCCGTCCAGCGCCTCCTTGCAGTCGAGCTCGCGGGCGTGGACGCGAGCAAGCGTCAGCGCGTCCTCGAGCAGCTCGTTCACCGGGCACAGCCGTCCCTCCGCGTCGGGCAGCCTCGCGCTCACACCGAAGCGCGCGGCGCGAAACCCGCCCTCCTCGAGCACCTCGGCCGGCGGGTCCGGCAGGGGCTCTGCTTCAGCGACATGGCGCGCGAGGCAGTGCGCCAGCGCGACCAGCCCGGCGGTCTCCTCGAGCGTGCTCTGGGCGTCCAGGGCACGGAGCTCGACCGTGCCGAGACGGGGATGTGGTCGCAGCTTCCACCAGAACCAGGTGTAGTCGGGAACGTCCGCCGCACGCGCCAGCAGCGACGCCGTCGCGCAGAAGTCCGGATAGTCACGCATCGCGCGGGGCACGCCCGAGCGCGGCCAGCCGCGGATCGTGACCTCGCGCGCCGAGCCGAGACCGGTGTCGCGCCCGTGGCGGTAGGGCGAGTTGGCGGCGAGCGCCTGGAGCAGCGGCAGATGGCGACGCAGGCCGTTGAATGCACGAATCGCGGTTTCCGCGTCCGGCATCCCGATGTGGATGTGCAGGCCTCCGACCGGCGTCGCGACGGCGTCCCCGAGCAGGTCGCGGATACGCTCGTAGCGCTCCTTGTCGGTGATCTCCGCCTCGCCTTCGGCGGCGGACGGATGCGTGCCGGAGCCGAGCAGGCCGGCACCCGTAGCCACAACCGCAGTGCGCAGGGCGCCGAGCTGTGAGATCGCCTCGTCGGCGCTGTGGCAGACGTCGCTGATCAACTCCACCTGGCAGGCATGGAGCTCGCGCTCGACGGTCCCAGTCACGGGGCCTAGTCGCGCTTGCACCGCCGCGGAAGCGTTCGTCTGGCGGCCGGTGACAGGGTCCACCAGGAACAGCTCCTCCTCGACGCCGACCGTGAACGGCTCCCTCGAGCCGAATTCGTTCTCGCTTAGAGCCTCCGGGCTCAAGCTCTGACCTCGACGCTCACGCAGCCGGCTCGCGCACGCGCTCGGGGTGGGTGTAGACGTTGACCTTTCCGTGCCGCGCGAAGCCGCACAGCGTCATCCGGCGATCGGCGGCGAGCTCGACCGCGAGCGAGGTCGGCGCGCCCACGCCGACGAGAATCGGGCAGCCCGCCACCGCTGCCTTCTGCACCAGCTCGAACGACAGGCGCCCGCTGACGCACAGCATCGCGTCGTGCAGCGGCAGGCGCTCGCCCGCGAGCGCCCAGCCGAGCACCTTGTCCATCGCGTTGTGGCGACCCGACGTCCTCGCGTACGCACAGCAGCTCGCCGGCGCGGTCGAACAGCCCCGTGGCGTGCAGCCCGCCGGTGCGCGCGAAGCCCGGCTGCACGAGCCGGTCGGGGAGCGAGGCCAGCAGCTCGCGCGCGACGCTGGGGCCCGCGGGCAGCGGCGTGGAGTGCACGGCCACCTCCTCCAGTGCTCCCTTGCCGCATACGCCGCATGAAGAGGTCGTGTAGAAGCGCCGCGCTCCCGGCTCGTGCGCCAGCGGACCGCTCACTTCGATCGTGTTCGCGGCGAGATCCTCGGTCAGTCCCACCGCGGGAGCCCGCTCGATCAGCCCCTCGCCGTAGAGGAACCCGACCGCCAGCTCCTCGTCGTGGCCGGGGGTGCGCATCGTGACTGCGATCGGCTCGCCGTCGACGCGGATCTCGAGCGGCTCCTCGATCGCGACGAGATCGCTCTCGCCGTCGCGCACGACGCGCTTCGTCGCACTCGCCGTCGCATCCGACAAGGGCGCGCCAGCGGGCATCGGCCGCGCCGCGGTCACGGCTGCTCATGCGCGGCGCGTTCGCGCTGGGGTAGGACCGTGTACCTGGGGTCGCGCGTCGACGGCGCGGCCGGCCTCGAAGATCCCGAAGCGCGCGCAGGCCGAGGCCGCGAGCAGCGCCGTGCCGGAAAGCGCCGCCGCCAGCCGACTACGGTGGCCCGATCTGATCGCCCCGGCGACGCCGAGCAGCGTCAGCGTCTCCGCCGCGCGCATCAGCGTTCCTGCGCGGCCGCGATGGTAGGTCTCGGCCACGATCCCGACGCGGCGCTCGAGCAACCTCACGGCCGTGATCTCCGCGACCGCTCCGATCACCGCCAGCCGCCGCGCGGGCGCGTTCTCGGCAAGCGGCGCGCTCAACAGCCCGAGACCCGCGGCGGCGCTCGCCGCCGAGCCGACGAACACGAACGGCATCTCGCGATGTCCTTCGTGCCACGCCGGCGTAGCTGTGTTGGCGATGAGCACGCCCGTATAGGACGCAACCGCTGGGCCGAGCAGTGCGGCGCCTGCGGTCCCGAGCTTGCCGAGTGGCTGAGCCGACCCGACGGCACGAGCTCGCCGAGCGCCGCCGCGCCGGCCGCCGGCGCGTAGGCGGAGAGGATCCACACGCCGACGCTCATCGGCGAGGTCGGCTTGAAGACCCGAAGCATGTTCAGGAAGCGCGCCGGGCGGCCGAGGTCGTGCACGAGCGCGACGAGCGACAGCGAGATCGCGCCGACGGCCCCGAGCTTCAGCGGACGCGCGAGACCGGGACGCCCGCTCAGCTGCGCGCCCGCGGCAAGCGTCGAGGAGGCGCCGGCGAGCCCGCCGAGGAACAGGTAGCCGGCGATGTCCAGCGGCGCCCAGGTGGGTTCCTTGACGACCGGCCTGCCGTAGTAGCTCGAGAACTCCGCCTCCGGCACCATCGAGCCGCGAGCCCGTCGTCCTGCGCCGAAGGGGCCGCAGCTTGCTGGTTGACGCCGGTCAGCGCTTCGCGGTCGGGACGCGCTCCGGCGAGCCCTCCTCGGTGACCTCCGAGCTGCTCACCTGCGCCCCGCGAAGCTCGCGCCGACGGCGCCGAGCAGGCCGCCGGCGGCGATCGCGGCGTTGCGCCACATGCGCGGCAGATCGCGTGTCGTCGCGATCGGGTCCGGCGGCAGCCCGTAGACCTCGGGCTCGTCGAGCAGCAGGAAGAACGCGCCGTCGCCGCCGACCCCGTCGGCAGGATCGTGGCCGTAGAGACGGGCGTCGAGCACCCCTGCCTGCTGGAGCTGCTCGACGCGACCGCCGGCGCGCTCGCGCAGCTCGTCGAGCTCACCGAACTGGATCGAGTTCGTCGGGCAGGCCTTCGCGCAGGCGGGTTCCATGCCCTCGCCGAGGCGGTCGTAGCAGAGCGTGCACTTCCATACCCGCCCGTCGTCCTCGCGCTTGTCGATCACGCCGTAGGGGCAGGCCGGCACGCAGTAGCCACAGCCGTTGCAGATGTCCTCCTGGACGACGACCGTGCCGAACTCGGTGCGAAACAGCGCGCCCGTGGGGCACACGTCCAGGCAGGCGGCGTCGGTGCAGTGCTTGCACACGTCCGAGGACATCAGCCAGCGGAACCGTCGCCCTCCTCGCGCTCAAGGTTGGTCTCCTACTCCGCGATCGGCTGGCGCTGCTCGATGAACGCGACGTGGCGCCACGTGTTGGCGCCCAGCCCTTGGCTGTTGTCGAAGGACATGCCCGTGAAGTCCAGGCCGTCCTCGGGCACCTGGTTCCACTCCTTGCAGGCAACCTCACATGCCTTGCAGCCGATGCACAGCGACGTGTCGGTGAAGAAGCCCATCCGTGGCGGGGGCTCCTCGTAGCCGCGTCGGCGGCGGGGTCGCTGCGGCCGCGCACTGAGCTGAGCAGTGATCTGTCAGATCCACGCTCATGGCTTCGTTCCTGTGCCCGCGGTGACGCCGGCACGACGATGATAGTCCTCGACGAGCTGGTGGCGGGCGGCGCCGCGCGGCCGGCGGCCGGGCCTGATGTCGGCGGTGAAGGACTTGTCCTCCTGGATGTGGGCGTTGGGGTCGAGCGACGATCGGCGAGAGCTCGTTGGCGGAGTCGCCTTTCGCGTAGCCGTTCGGGCCCCAATGGAACGGCATGCCGATCTGGTGAACGATGCGGCCGTGGACCGTGCAGCGGCGTCATGCGGTCGGTGACCAGGACCCGCGCCTCGATCACGCCGCGGGCGGTCGCGATCGTCGCCCAGCCGGCGTGCTCGAGTGAGCGCTCGCGCGGCGAGCTCCGGCGAGACCTCGCAGAAGAACTCCGGCTGCAGCTCGGCGAGATAGGGGGACCAGCGCGTCATGCCGCCGGCGGTGAAGTGCTCGGTCAGACGATAGGTGGTGACGACGAACGGGAACACCTCGGCGCCCGGCTCGTCGCCGCTCGGGTGGTAGCGGTTGTTGGGGTGCGGATAGGTCTTGCGTGCGGGGTTGCGCGCGCTGGGCTGTACAGCGCGTTCTCGAACGGCGAGTCCTGCGGCTCGTAGTGGGTCGGCATCGGCCCGTCGGCGAGTCCGGCGGGGGCGTACAGCCAGCCGCGCCCGTCGCCCTGCATGATGAATGGCTCGGCGCCAGTGATCGCGTCGGGGCCCTTGGCGTCCTTCGGCGGCATGTATGACGGCGGCTTGTCCGCCTTGAAGTCGGGCGTGTCGTGCCCGACCCACTTACCCTGCTCCGAGTCCCACCAGACGAGCGCCTTGCGCCCGCTCCACGGCCTGCCGTCGGGATCGGCCGAGGCGCGGTTGTAGAGCACGCGGCGGTTCGCCGGCCACGCCCAGCCCCACTCGCCGCCGGTCCAGTTCTGCTGCTCCCGCGGCTTGCGCCGGTCGGCCTGGTTGACGCCGTCGGCGAACACGCCGCAGTAGATCCAGCAGCCGCAGGAGGTCGAGCCGTCGTCGCGCAGCTGTTCGTAGCTGGACAGCGGCGCACCGTCGGGACCGGTGCCGTTGATCTCGCGCAGCACCGCTTCGGCGCTCGGCTCGCGGATCGTCCCGGCCGTTGGGTAGTCCCACACGAGATCGAGGATCGGACGGTCCATCTCCTCGGTCGAGCCCGCGAGCTTCTCGCGGATGATCCGGCCGAGGTGGAACATGAACCACAGGTCGGAGCGTGCGTCGCCCTCGGGCTCCTGGGCGGTGTGATGCCACTGCAGCAGGCGCTGGGTGTTCGTGAACGTGCCGTCCTTCTCGATGTGCGCGGCGGCGGGGAAGAAGAACACCTCGGTGGCGATGTCCTCGGTGCGCATCTCGCCGGTCTCGATCTCGGGTCCGTCCTTCCACCAGGTGGCGCTCTCGATCAGCGAGAAGTCGCGCACGACGAGCCATTCGAGCTTTGCCATCGCCGTCCGCTGCATTCGGTTGTTCGCCGAGCCCGACCGCGGGGTTCTGGCCCATCAGGAAGTAGCCCTTGCACTTGCCCGCGAGCTGCGCCATCACGGTGTCGTAGGTGCCGTGCGCGCCGGTGATGCGCGGCAGATAGTCGAAGCAGTAGTCGTTCTCCGCCGTCGCCGCGGCTCCCCACCACGCCTTCAGCAGGCTGATGACGTAGGAGCTCATGTTGCCCCAGTAGCCCTTCTCCGCCGAGTCGGCCTCGATGTAGTCCTGCAGGCTCTCGTACTCGTGCGCGTGGGGCATCGGCAGGTAGCCGGGCAGCAGGTCGTAGAGCGTCGGAATGTCGCTCGAGCCCTGGATGCTCGCGTGGCCGCGCATCGCCATGATCCCGCCGCCGGGGCGCCCGATGTTGCCGAGCAGCAGCTGCAGGATGCACGCGGTGCGGATGTACTGCGAGCCGACCGTGTGCTGCGTCCAGCCGACCGCGTAGACGAACGCGCTCGTGTGATCGCGGTCGGAGTTCGCGCAGATCGTCTCGCACACCCTCAGGAACACCTCCTGCGGCACGCCGCACGTCTGCGCGACCATCTCCGGGCTGTAGCGCGAGTAGTGGCGCTTGAGGATCTGAAAGACGCAGCGGGGGTTCTCCGAGCGTCTCGTCGCGACGCGGCTCGCCTGTCGACGCTCTGGCCGCCGGAGCCCGCGCTCTCGCCGTGCCCGGCCTCGCGCATCGCGTGCCCGTCGCCGTGCATTTCGCTGTAGCGGTCGCGATCGCCGGAGGCGGCTGCCACCGGCGCGCCCTCGTACTGCCAGCTCTCGTAGTCGTAGTGGCCGCCGAGCGGGTCGAAGCCGGAGAAGACGCCGTCGAGATCCTCGGTGTCGCGGAAGTCCTCCTCGATGATCGTCGAGGCGTTCGTGTAAGCGACGACGTAGTCGCGGAACCAGCGTTCGTGCTCGAGCACGTAGTTGATGATCCCGCCCAGGAAGGCGATGTCGGTGCCGGTGCGCAGCGGCACGAACACGTCGGCGAGCGCGCTCGTGCGGCTGAAGTGCGGGTCGACGTGGATCACCGTCGCGCCGCGCGCCTTTGCCTCCATCACCCACTGAAACGCGACCGGGTGCGCCTCGGCCATGTTCGAGCCCTCGATCACGATGCAGTCGGAGTTCTGCAGGTCGCCGGGGAAGGTCGTGGCGCCGCCGCGACCGAACGAAGTGCCGAGCCCGACGACCGTCGAGCTGTGGCAGACGCGCGCCTGGTTCTCGACCTGCACCACCCCGAGCGCCGTCCACAGCTTCTTGATCAGGTAGTTCTCCTCGTTGTCGAGCGTCGCGCCGCCGAGGCTCGCGATGCCGAGGCTGCGGCGGACTTGCTCATCCTCGCTCTCCCATTCCCAGGTCTCGCGCCGGGTCTGCACGACTTTCTCGGCCACCATCTCCATCGCGGTCGCGAGGTCGAGCTGCTCCCAGTCGGTGGCATGCGGGCGCCGGTAGAGCACGCTGTGCTCGCGCGCGTCGCCGGTCGTCAGCTGCAGCGTCGCCGAGCCCTTCGGGCACAGTCGCCCGCGACTGACGGGGGAGTCGGGGTCGCCCTCGATCTGCACGACCTTGCCGTCCTTGACGTACACGTTCTGCGCGCATCCGACCGCGCAGTAGGGGCAAACCGACTTGACGACCTCGTCCGCTTCGGCGGCGCGGTTGCCGAGCTGCTCGGTGCGACGCGACCTGACCGCCGCCCCGCGCGCCAGCGAATCGCTGCTCTGCAGCTGGCGCAGCACCGGCCAATCGCGCAACGGGTTTCGCATCGCTTGTGTCGGACCTTACCCCGTTGATGAGCAGGCGAAAACGATTCGTGTTGAAGCGAGCGGGTGCCAACGGTGGCCACTGCTGCTGCCGATCAATGTCGGTGAGTATGCTGCCTAGGCATTGCCTGGGCAAAAGCCATCAGACCTCTCTCTCGGCGACGCGGCGGCCGCGATCGGGGTGAGCGTGGACACTCTGCGCCGCTGGGACCGCTCGGGCAAGCTGCGCACTCACCGCGACGAGCTGGGCCGCCGTCGCGTATCCGCGGCGGAGGTGCGGCGTCTGGCGAGTCGTCCGCAGCGGCATCGCACCGGCACGCGCGGCTCGGCCCGCAATCGCTTTCCCGGCGTCGTGCAGTCGGTCGAGGTCGACGGCGTGATGGCGCTCGTGGAGATCGAGGCGGGCCCATTCCTCGTGACGGCGGCGATCACGCGCGACTCTGTCGAGGAGCTCGGCCTCGCCCCCGGCGTCGAGGCGACGGCGATGGTCAAGGCCACATCGGTAATGGTTGAGCGAACTCCGAGATGAGCGGAGAGAAGGAGTTGGCATGAAAACAAGCATCAGGAGACGACGTGGCCGTGAGCAGACGAGGAGCAGGGGCGCGGCGGCGTTCGCCGCAAGCGCCATGATCGCGATTGCCGGCAGTCTCGTCGCGGTTGGGTCGAGTGCCGCTGCTCCGCCCGCCGCCAGGACGGCTGCCACGGGCAAGGTCACGGCGATCTTCGCGGGCTCGCTCGTGGACATCATGGAAAAGTCCCTCGGGCCCGAATTCACCACTTCCACCGGGTACCAGTTCGAAGGCTTTGGCGGCGGATCCAACGAAGACGCGGCCGCGATCAAGGGCAAGGTGCGCCAAGCCGACGTGTTCGTCAGCGCGTCCTCCTCAGCCGACCAGGAACTGGAAGGAGCGGCCAACGGGAACTGGGTGTCGTGGTACTCGACCTTCACCTCCTCGGACCTGGTTCTGGGCTATGACCCGAAAACCAAGTTCGGCAAACAGTTGGCTGCCGGCAAGCCCTGGTACAAGGTGCTGAGCGAGCCGGGGATCCTCGTCGGACGCACCGAACCGAAGGCGGACCCAAAGGGCAAACTGACCGTCGAAGCGGTGGACGCCGCCGCCAAGAAGCTGCACGACCCCGCGCTCGCGAGGGCGTTGAGCCGTTTCGGGATCTTCGAAGAGACCTCGATGCTCGCGCGCCTGCAGGCCGGGCAGATCGACGCGGGCTTCTTCTATGTCGTCGAGGCGAAGACCGCACATGTGCCGACGGTGCCGCTGACGCCGGTTTACAAGTACGCCGACTACACGGTGACGCTGCTCAACAACGCCGAAAACCAGGCTGGTGCGGAAGCGCTCGTGTCGTTCTTCTTGAGCCCGAAGCGCAAGGCCGTTGAAAAGCAGTACGGCCTGATGCCGCTCAAACCGGAGTTCTCCGGCAACGCTTCTGCCGTGCCGGCGAGCCTGCGCAGCATCGTGGGCGCAGGCTGAGCAGATGCGCCTGAGGGCGAGCAGCCCGCTGCCCTGGTTGGGCGGGCTGCTCGCCCTCTACCTGCTGGTACCCGTCATCGCCTTCGTGGTGCGCCTAGCGGGCGGCGTCCAAGCGTCACCCGGGCTCGGCTCGGCGCTCGCGACGTCGCTGCTGACCGCGACGATCTCGACCGTGGTGATTGTCGTGCTGGGGACACCGCTGGCCTATCTGATGGCCCGCCGCCGGGGCATGATGGGGCGGGTGCTGCTGGCGCTCGTGGCGCTACCGCTGGCGCTGCCGGCGCTGATGAGCGGCGTGCTGCTGCTCTACGTCGTCGGCCCTTTCACGATCCTCGGCGAACTGTTCGACGGCAAGCTGACCGACACCAGGAGCGGGATCGTCCTCGCCCAGATCTTCGTCGCCGCGCCGTTTCTGATCATCGCCGCGCGCGCGGCGTTCGCCGCGGTCGACCCGGCCCTCGAGGAGGTGGCGGCGACGCTCGGCTTCGGGCGCTTCGCGCGGTTTGCGCGCGTGGCGGTACCCGCTGCGCTGCCGGGCATCGGCGCGGGGATTCTGCTGACCTGGCTGCGCGCCTTCGCCGAGTTCGGCGCCACCGTGATCCTCGCCTACCACCCGTTCTCGCTGCCCGTGTTCACGTTCGTGCAGTTCGACGAGACGGGTCTGCCCGGCACGATGCTGCCCGTCGCCGCGGCCCTGGCGGTGGCCCTCGTAGTGCTGCTGCTCAGCGGCCTGCGGGTGCCGCGACGACGCAGGGGAGGCGTTGCCGTCGCCGCCCCGATGCCGGCCGGCCCCGGCGCCCCGGCGGCACTGGACTTCGCGGTGAGCAAGCGAACCGGCGGCTTCTCGCTCGAGGTGGCCCACCGTGCGCACGGACCGCGGCTGGCGCTGCTGGGGCCGTCGGGCGCCGGCAAGACGATGACGCTCAGACTGCTCGCGGGCCTGCTGGCAGCCGACTACGGCGGGCACATCCGGGCGGGCTCGCGCGCGCTCGAGCGGATCCCGACCGAGCGGCGGGAGATCGGCTACGTGCCACAGCAGCCCGCGCTGATGCCACGGCGCACGCTCTGGCGTCAGGTCACCTTTGGCCCACGCGCCCAGCCCGGACTGGCCGCCTGGTGGCTCCAACGGCTGGGGCTGGAGGGGCTCGAGGACCGCTATCCGGACGAGCTCTCCGGCGGACAGCAGCGCCGCGTGGCGCTCGTCCGGGCGCTCGCGATCGAGCCGCGCGTGCTGCTGCTCGACGAGCCGTTCACCGGCCTGGACGCTCCCGTACGCGACCGGCTGCGCCGCGACCTGCGCCGGCTGCAGCGCGAGGCCGGCCTGTGCACCGTGATCGTCACGCACGACCCCGAGGAGGCGGCGCTGCTGGCGGACGAGATCATCGTGATCGATGCAGGCCGCGTGCTCCAGGCCGGCACGCGCCGGCAGGTGTTCCGCGCTCCGAGCTCGCCGGAGGTCGCCGCGCTGCTGGGGATCGCCAACGCCCGCCGCGCCGTCGCGGTCGGGAACGAGAGAATCAGCAGTGGCGGTGTCGAGATCGAGATCGCCGACCGCGAGCTCATGGCGGGAAGCGAGCTCGCCTGGTGCGTGCGCCCCGAGCGCATCTCGCTGGATCCGCTGGGGCGCTACGAGGCGATCCTGCTCGACGACGTCGATCTGGGTGCCACGCGCGAGCTCACGCTCATCCTCGGAGAGACGCTCGAGCTGACCATGCGCACGGTCGAGACGATCGAGCTCGAGCTCGAGCTCGAAGATCGGCTCGCCGCTGCGCGTAGACATCGACCCCGAGGACGTGGTCGTCTGGTCGCTGACGCGCCCGGGGGGCGAAGCTCAGCTCTCATCCGGCGGCTCGCAGTTGCACAGCCCTGGGTAACACTGCCGTGCATGTGCTTCTCGCCCGACGCCGACTTCACCGCCGCGGCAGTGGTCGGCGGGGTCGGCATCGCGACGCTCCGCCAGGTACGCACTCGGCGCGAGCTGATCGTCGGCTTGTTGCCGCTGCTGTTCGCGCTGCACCAGTTCAGCGAGGCGTTCGTCTGGCTGGGGCTGCGGAGGGAGGTGTCCAGCGCCGTCGGCAACGTCGCCACCCATATCTATGTGATCTATGCGTATGCGGCGCTGCCGATGATCGTCCCGCTCGGCCTCTATCTGATCGAGCCGAGCGGCAAGCATCGCCGCTGGGTGCTGCCGTTCGTCGTGCTCGGGGCGGCCGTGGGCGGATACATGCTCTGGGACGTCACGCAGTACCCGCTCTACGCCCAGGAACACGAGTCGTGCATCGCCTACAACAGCAATGCTCCCTACCTCACGCAGGCGGCGTTCGTGTACGTGATCGCGACGTGCGCCCCGGCGTTGCTCTCCAGCCGGCGCTACCTGCAGTGGTTCGGTGTTCTGAACATCGTCGGCGTCGCGATCGCGTTCAGCGTACGAGAAGCTGAGTTCACCTCCGTGTGGTGTGTGTACGCCGCGCTCGTCAGCGGGCTGATCCTCGAGCACCTCCGCCGCCAGCGAAGGCTCGACGCGCGGCTGTCGCGACCGCGCGCGGCGGTGGCTTCCTAGCCGCCGATATAGGACATCTCGACCTTGAGCAGACTGCTCGCTTGCCGGCGCGTCACCGGCTTGCAGCGCGCCCGCCGTTGCCGGCGCGCCTGCTGTCGGCGTCCTCGTGAGCCGGCTGATCGCGCGCTCGGCCGAGTAGCGGTCGCCACGCGTGCTCCAGATCGCGTGCACGCGATCCGCCAGCTCCGGGTCGCTCGCGCCGCCGCGCAGCAGCGCGCGCAGGTCATGTCCGCGGCGTGCGAACAGGCATGTGAAGAGCTTGCCGTCAGCCGACAGCCGAGCGCGATTGCAGCTGGCACAGAACGGAGCGCTGACGGAGTGGATCAAGCCGATCTCACCGGCCCCGTCGACGTAGCGGTAGCGCGAGGCGACCTCGCCGTCGCGAGCGGGCGCGAGCGGTTCGAGCGGCCAGCGCGCGGCGATCCGAGCGACGATCTCGGCGGCCGGCACGACCTCCGCGCTCGTCCAGCCGTTGGTCGAGCCGACGTCCATGTACTCGATGAAACGCAGCGTTTGCGGGCGGCGGCGGAAGTGCTCGGCCATCGCCGTCACGCAGCTCTCGTTGAAGCCGCGTCGCACGACCATGTTGACCTTCACGGGATTGAGCCCGGCCGCGACGGCCGCGTCGATGCCCTCGAGCACGCGCGTCGCCGAGATCGGCGTGTCGCTGATCGCCTGGAGCGTCTCGTCGTCGAGCGCGTCGAGGCTGACCGTGATGCGGCTGAGGCCGGCGTCGGCGAGCGACCGGGCCTTGCCCGCGAGCAGCAGGCCGTTGGTGGTCAGCGCAACGTCGTCGATTCCGTCGATCCCGGCAAGCATCGCGACAAGCCGCTCGAGGTCGCGGCGCAGCAGCGGCTCGCCGCCGGTCAGCCGCAGCTTGTCGACTCCCTGCGCCGCCAGCACGCGCGCCAGCCGCGCGATCTCCTCGAAGCTCAGCAGCTCGCTGCGGGGCAGGAACACATGGCCCGCGCCGTAGACCTCACGCGGCATGCAGTAGCCGCAGCGCAGGTTGCAGCGATCTGTCACCGAGATGCGCAGGTCACGCAGCGGCCGATCGAGCAGGTCGAGCATGCACCTGGTTCTACCCGATAAGCGGGCAAAGCTAAGCTGCGCGCAATGACGCGCGACGAATGGATCGCAGCTTTTGCCCGCGAGACGGGCGCCGAGCGGCCGTCCGCGCAGGAGATCCGTGAACTGCTCGAGCTCGCCGGAACTGCCGCGCACGCCTCGGAACGGACTGCGGCGCCGCTGGCGTGCTGGATCGCGGGACGCTGCGGAGTGCCGCTGCAGGAGCTGCGCGCGATCGCCGAGCGCGTAGGTGGTCCACCCGCCTAGCGGCCCGACACCGGCACGCTACGCCGGCGGCGGCGGCCACCTTAGCGCTTACCGGGCTACATGAGACTTTCGGCTAGCAGCAGGTCCTTGGCGTCGTTGACGTTGAAGCAGAGTCGCTCGGGGTCTCCGAAGCAAGACAGCTCGTGCTCGTCGACGATCCGCGGCGCGAGCGCGCCGATCGCCGCGCTCAGGGAACGTCGCTCAGTGAGCCCTTGGCGCAGGACCGGCAGCTGCTCGGCCGGGCAGCGGCACAGCAACGGTTGGGGGCGGCCGCCGACGGAGGCCATCGCGACGCCGCCGAGGGCCGCGAGCCAGCCGAGCAGCGGAGCTGTGAGGAACGGCATGTCGCATGCCAGCAGCAGCACCGCGGGAGCGGGCGAGCGCGCGGACGCGAGCTCCAGGGCGGCGATCACCCCGCACAGCGGGTGGCGCGGGTGCTCCGGCTCGTGTATCACCTGCTCCGAGAGCTTGGGCAGCCGCGTACTGCGCTTGGCGACCACGATCGCCTCGAGCCCGGCGGCGCGGGCGGCCGCGAGCGGACGCTCGATCAGCGGCCGTCCGCCCATCGTGGCCGCCGCCTTCTCGCCTCCGATCCTCGCTCCGCGCCCACCGGCGAGAATGGCGGCGATCGCCTGCCGCTCGGCCGTCGCTCGCTGCTCAGCCATCGCGTGAGTGTCGCACTACAGTGGCCAGGCGATGGCGGCGAGCGGGCTACTGGAGATCGAGGATGCGCGGCGGCTCGTTCTGGGCGCTGTGAATCCGTTGGCGCCTGAGCGCGTTGAGTTGCGCTCAGCGCTCGGGAGGGTGCTGGCCGAGGACCTCAGCGCCGCTCAGGCGGTGCCGGCGTTCGACAGCTCGGCGATGGACGGCTTCGCGGTTCGGGCCGCGGACGTCGCGGACGCTGGTGAGCGCCGCCCGGCGTTGCTGAGAGTCATCGACGAGTCGCGCGCGGGGTCTCCCGCGCGGGCGAGCCTCGGCGGGGGACAGGCGATCGCGATCTCGACGGGGGCGGTGCTGCCGCCGGGCGCTGACGCGATCGTCCCGGTTGAGGACACGCGCAGGCAGGACGGACAGGTGGAGGTGCTCGTCGCCGCGCTGCGCGGCGCGCATATCAGGCGTGCTGGCGACGACGTGCGTGCCGGGCAGGCGGTGCTCGGGCACGGAACGGTGATCGGCCCGGCCGAGCTCGGGGTCCTGGCTTCGCTCGGGGGATTGACTGTGCGGTGCGCGCGTCGTCCCCGGCTCTCGGTGCTCGTCAGCGGCGACGAGTTGCTCGCGCCCGGCGAGCCGTCCCGACCGGGCGCCGTCCGCGACTCCAACTCGCTGACGGTCGCGGCGCTCGCGCGCGCCGACGGCGCAGAGCTGGTCCGCTCGGCCACGGTGGCGGACGAGGGCGACGCCACGGTCGCGGCGATCGCGACGGCCGTGGAGGACGTCGAGGTGGCGGTGATCTGCGGCGGGGTGTCCGTCGGGGCTCACGACCACGTCAGGCCGAGCCTCGATGCGCTCGGCGCGCAGCCTGCCTTCTGGGGGCTCGCGCTGAAGCCGGGGCGCCCGACATGGTTCGGTACGCTCGGCTCGACGCTCGTGTTCGGATTGCCGGGCAACCCGGTCTCGGCGATGGTGACGTTCGTGCTGCTGGTCAGACCGGCGCTGCGCGCGCTGCTTGGCATGCCGCCGCAGCCGCGCCGTCCGACGGCGGTGATGGAGACCGATTACGAGAAGTCTGCGGGTAGGGCGCACGCGGTGCGCTGTCGCATCAGCGTGCACGAGGATGGCTGGCATGCCGAGCCGACCGGTGCGCAGGGCTCGCACGTGCTCACCTCGATGCTCGGCGCCGACGCGCTCGCGATCCTGCCGACTGACACGCTCCTGGTACGGGCCGGGGAGCGCGTGGCGATCGAGCCGCTGCGAGCTTGGACGGGGGCGCCGTTGTGAGCACGATGGTCGTACATGTGCGGCTGTTTGCGAGCCTGCGCGAACGCGCGGGCACCGACAGCCTCGAGCTCGAGCTGTGCCGCGGCGCGACTGTCGCCGATGCGATGCGGACGCTCGCCCGGCACGACTCGCTCGGCGAGCTGCTCGCGCGGATGCCGGTGCACATGGCTGTCAACCGCGACTATGCGGCGGCGGGCACGGTGCTGGCGGCGGAGGACGAGCTGGCGCTGATCCCGCCCGTCAGCGGCGGCGCTCCGACTTCAGAACGCGGCCGGGATGCGTCGATCCACGTGCGCGTGAGCGAGGAGCCGCTCTCGCTGCAGGCGCTCTCGGCGGCCGTCGGCGATCCCGGAGCTGGCGCGATCGTGATCTTCGAGGGCGTGACGCGCGAGGTGCAGCGCTTGGACTACGAGGCCTACACGGCGATGGCCGAGCAGCGCATCGAGGCGATCATGCGCGAGTGCGTCGCCACCCACGATCTGCGCGCAGCCGCGGTCGAGCACCGTGTCGGCAGCGTCCCGCTCGGAGAGCCGAGCGTGATCGTCGCGGTCTCCGCCGCCCATCGCGCGGAAGCGTTCGCGGGCGCGCGCGAGGTGATCGACCGGCTCAAGGCGGAGGCCCCGATCTGGAAGCGCGAGCACGCCGCCGGGATGCCCGGCCGGTGGGCTCCAGGCACGGAGCCGCCGCGATGAGCTCGCGGAAGCTCACGCACCTGGACGACGCCGGCCGCGCGCGCATGGTCGACGTCGGTGCCAAGGAGATCACCGAGCGCGTAGCGCGCGCCTGCGCGCTGGTCAGGATGTCGCCTGCCAGCGCGCGTGCTGTGCAGGCCGGCGACGGCCCCAAGGGCGAGGTGCTGGGAGTGGCGCGCCTCGCGGGAGTGCAGGCCGCCAAGCAGACCGGCCAGCTGATCCCGCTCGCGCATCCGCTCGCGCTCACGTTCGTCGAGGTGAGCGCAAGCGTCGATGCCGAGCGCGGAGTCGTCGAGCTCGTGAGCGAGGTCCGCACGGTCGGGCGCACGGGCGTCGAGATGGAGGCGATGACCGCCTGCGCGGTTGCCGCGCTGACGATCTACGACATGGTCAAGGGCATCGAGCGCGGGGTCGTGATCGAGCAGGTCGTGCTGCTCGAGAAGCGCGGTGGGCGCAGTGACTACCGACGCGGGGAGGAATGATGCGCGCGGCGATCATCACGATCAGCACCTCGAAGGCCGCGGGCGTCGGCAAGGACGAGAGCGGGCCGCGGCTTGTTGCGTTCGCCGAGGGGCTCGGCGCGGAGGTCGTCGGCCGCGAGCTGATCGCCGATGATCGAGCCGCGATCGAACGGCGCCTGCGCCACTGGGTCGAGCTGGAGCGCTGCGCGCTCGTGTTGACGAGCGGTGGCACCGGCGTTGCGCCAAGCGATGTCACTCCCGAGGCGACGCTGGCGGTGATCGACCGCGAGGTGCGCGGTATTGCCGAGGCGATGCGCGCGGCCTCGCGCGAGCACACGCCGCACTGGATGCTCTCGCGCGCGGTGGCCGGTATCTGTGGCTCGAGCCTGCTGATCAACTTCCCAGGCAGCCCGCGCAGCATCGAGCAGACCGGCGCAGCGCTGCGGGAGGCGCTCCCTCATGCGCTCGCGCTGCTCGCGGGCGAGGCTTCCGCGCACTGAGAGACGCGCACTGAGAGAGGTACGGAGGCGCGCTTGTGGGTAGCCTCTGAGCGCAGATGCACGCTTCGCCAGAGAAAGAGCAAGCGAGCGGGCAGCAGCTGATCTGCGTCGTTGAGATCCCCAAGGGGGGGCGCAACAAGTACGAGTACGACCCGGAGCTGGGCGGGATCAAGTTCGACCGGCTGCTGATGAGCGCTGCCACCTATCCCACCGACTACGGGTATCTGCGCAACACGCTGGGGCAGGACGGCGATCCGCTCGACGCGCTGGTGTGCCTGTCCGAGCCCACGTTCCCCGGCTGCCTGATCCCGGTGAAGCCGGTTGGCATGTTCATGATGCGTGACGAGAAGGGCATCGACGACAAGATCATCTGCGTTCCGCTGCACGATCCCTACTGGAACGAGTACGAGGAGCTCGATGATCTGCCGCTGCCGCTGCGTCAGGAGATCGAGCAGTTCTTCTCGATCTACAAGGATCTCGAAGGCAAGGAGGTGATCATCGGCGGCTGGCAGTCGCGCGCCGAGGCCCTCAAGGAGATCGCCGAGGCGCGGGAGCGCAACGACGGCTGAGCGGGGGGGCAGCTTCGAGCCCGGAACCAGCAGCGCTGGGTCCGCCGGCCGCCGTTGTGGTCGGCGAAGCGAGGGCACCCGGACGGACCTACGCCGCGTGAGCGCGATAAGCGTTACCGGGCTGACCACGTACCCGCTCAAGTCATGTGCGGGACTGCATTTGCACGAAGCGCGCATCACGCCCAGGGGCTTGCAGTACGACAGGGACTTCATGGTCGTGGACGACGAAGGTAGTTTCGTCTCGCAGCGACAGGTGGCCGAGCTCGCGCTCGTGAGGCCCACGTTGAGTGAGGAGACGATCGCCCTGGCCGCGCCGGGCATGCGGGACGTCGAGGTTCCGCTCGAGCCAGAGCCCGACGACGAGCGGCTGGTGGCGGCAACCGTCCACGGCAAGCCTGTGGCCGGGCAGCTCGTGGGGCCTGAGCTCGACGAATGGTTCACCGCCTTCCTACCGCGCTACAAGCACAACCGGCGCTTTCGGCTGGTGCGCGTTCGCGAGGATCTTCCCCGCTATATCAATGCTCGCTATCAGCAGGCGGGCGCCTCCAATCAGGTCGGTTTCGCGGACGGCAACGCGATGCTGCTGGCCACCGAGCCGTCGCTGGCGCAGCTCAACACGGAGCTGGATCAGCCCGTCCCGATGAACCGCTTTCGCCCCAACATAGTCGTCGACGGAGAAGGGCTGGCGCCGTATGACGAGGACTACTGGAGAGAGGTTCGGATCGGCGCGCTGAGCGCGTTCATCGTCAAGGCCTGTGACAGATGCGTGATTCCCGACGTAGACCAGCAGACTGCCGCGGTGGGCAAGGCCGTACGCAGGGCGCTCGTGACGCGGCGTGGGGTCAACGCTCACGACGAGTCAAACAAGGGCGTGTTCTTTGCGCAGAACCTGAACCACGTGTTCACGCCGGGTGTGACGATCGCGCTCGGCGATTCGGTCGAGGTGGTTCAGCGCAGCAGCGAGCCCAACGTGGTGCTCGCCGCGCGCTAACTCGCCTAAGGGTGTGCTCGCTTGCTCGCGCACCGGCGCTCGGGCCGCAGCTCGCCTCCGCGCAGGACGTCGCGCCAGCGCCCGCTGGGCGGGTTCTCGAGCTGACCGCCGGCGGCGCGCCGGGTGTCGGCGGCGAAGCTCGAGTGCATCCCGAATCAGGTGCAGCTTGCGGGTCGCGCGTAGGCTTCGCGCCTTGCTCGAGAGCTTCGAGCAGCTCGTGGCGCTCCTTCCAGTCGACCTCGCGCCGGTTGTCGGCATCGACCAGTGACAGTCGCCACAGCTCGTCCCCCTGGTAGATGTCGGGAATCCCAGGGCTCGTGAGCTTCAGCAGCAGCAGCTGACCGAGCGCGCTGCGCTCGCCCGCCAGCGCGATGCGCTTGGCGAACGGTTCGAAGTCGGCCATGAACTCTCTGAGAGCTTGTGGAGCGCGTGTCAACTACGCTCACGCGATGAGCACCGTTGGACCGTCAGATCCAGCCGTCAAGCCGCTGCTGAGTGCGGAGCAGCTGCGGGAGATGGCGGAGTTCGGCAGCGAGCGCCACGTCGTTCCAGGAGACGTGCTGTTCAAGGCTGGAGATGCCTCGTTCGACCTGTTCGTGGTGCTGGAGGGCGAGGTCGAGGTCGTGCGCGCCGAGGTGTCCGGGGACGTTCTCGTTCGTGCCTTTGGGCCGGGTGAGTTCATCGGCGAGCTGACGCTGCTGACCGGGCAGCGGCGCTTCCTGACCGGGCGCGTGTCGCGTCCCGGGCGTGTGCTCGTGATCGAGGCGCCCGAGTTCCGTCGGCTGATGAGCGTGCGCCCGACGATCGCCGACATCATCTTCGGCGAGCTGATCGCGCGGCGGCAGTTCCTGCGCTCGGGACAGGGGGCGCAGGCGATCAGGATCATCGGCTCGCGCTACTCGCCCGAGGCGATGAGCCTGCGCAACTTCGCCGAGCACTCGCGCTTGGCGCATACGTGGATTGACATCGAGGATGCCGAGGACGTAGGAGCATCGCTCGCGAGCATGGGCCTGGGCCCGCAGGACACGCCCGTGGTGATCATGCCGACGGGAGTCCTGCGGCGCGCCACGGCGGCGACGCTCGCGGATCACCTCGGGCTCTCGTTTCAGCCGCAACCAGGGTTCATCTTCGACCTGGTCGTCGTCGGCAGCGGCCCCGCCGGTCTCGCCGCCGCCGTCTACGGCGCCTCCGAGGGCCTGAGCACGGTCTGCCTGGACGCCGTCACGGTCGGTGGCCAGGCTGGCTCCAGCTCGCGCATCGAGAATTACGCGGGGTTCCCCAACGGGATCTCCGGCGGCGATCTCACCGCGCGAGCCGCCGTGCAGGCGATGCGCCTCGGCGCGCGGCTGAACGCGCCCTGTGAGGTCGTTGGGCTGCGAGCCGAGGGCAGCTTTCACGTGATCGTCCTCAGCGACGGCAGCGAGATCCCGACGCGCGCGGTGATCGTCGCCTCGGGTGCGCGCTACCGGCGGCTGCCGGTCGAGGATCTCGAGCGCTTCGAGGGCGCCGGCGTGTACTACGCGGCCACCGACCTGGAGGCGCGCGTGTGCGATGGAGCGCCGGTGGTGGTGGTCGGCGGTGGCAACTCTGCGGGACAGGCCGCGATCTACCTCGCGCAGAGCAATTGCGCTGTGACGATCGCGATCCGGCGCGCGGATCTGGCCCAGACGATGTCGCATTACCTGATCGAGCGGATCGAGGCCGACCCGAAGATCAGCCTGATCACGGGTGTCGAAGTCCAGGCGCTGGCCGGCGAGGCTCATTTGGAGCAGGCCACGCTCACCAATGTCACCACCGGTGAGCGGCTCACGGTCCCGTGCTCGGGCCTGTTCTGCTTCATCGGCGCGACTCCGGCAACCGAATGGCTGAACGGCAGCGTGCTGCTCGACCGCGACGGCTTCATCCTCACCGACCGCCAGCTGCCGGCGCCGCCGCCCGACGCGGAAGGGTCGGCGCCGCTGCCGTTCGAGACCTCCACGCCGGGGGTGTTCGCTGCCGGTGACGTGCGGCTCGGCTCGATGAAGCGGGTGGCCGCGGCCGTAGGAGAGGGCTCGAGCGCCGTGCGCTCCGTGCACGAGCGGCTCGCCACGCAGGTGTAGAGTCAGCGCATGGCGAGTACCGCAGCTGCGCCCATGGCGGTCACTCCCAAGGACTTCCTCGCCATCGACCAGCTGCTCTCCGACGAGGAGCGCGACATCCGCGACACGGTGCGCGCGTTCGTCCGCGATCGTGTGCTTCCCGACGTCGGCGACTGGTTCGAGCAGGCGCGCTTTCCCACGAGCGAGCTGGCTCCGCAGCTGGGCAAGCTCGGCGTGCTCGGCATGCACCTGCAGGGCTACGGCTGCGCCGGCGCGAGCGCGACCGCCTACGGCCTGACGTGCCTGGAGCTCGAGGCGGGCGACAGCGGGCTGCGCTCGCTCGTCTCCGTGCAGGGATCGCTCGCGATGTACGCGATCTGGCGCTGGGGCTCAGAGCGCCAGAAGCAGGAGTGGCTGCCGCGCATGGCAGCGGGCGAGGCGATCGGCTGCTTTGGCCTGACCGAGCCCGACGCCGGCTCCGATCCCGGCTCGATGCGCACGCGCGCGCGTCGTGACGGCAGCGACTGGATCCTGCACGGGCAGAAGATGTGGATCACGAACGGCTCGATCGCCGACGTCGCCGTTGTGTGGGCTGCCACGGACGAGGGCACCAAGGGATTTCTCGTTCCCAAGGCGACGAAGGGCTTCACCACGCAGGACATCCATCGCAAGCTCTCGCTGCGGGCATCCGTCACCTCCGAGCTGCTGCTCGACGACGTGCGGCTGCCCGAGGACGCGGTGCTGCCGGAGGTCTCTTCGCTGCGCGGCCCGCTGTCGTGTCTGAACGAGGCTCGCTACGGCATCGTCTGGGGCGCTGCCGGCGCGGCGCGCGCGTGCTTCGAGTCCGCGCTCGACTACAGCAAGGAGCGCATCGCCTTCGGGCGCCCGATCGCGGCGACGCAGATCCAGCAGTACAAGCTGGCGCACATGGCGCTCGAGGTCAACCGCGCGACGCTGCTCGCGCTGCACCTCGGGCGCATGAAGGACGAGCACCGGCTGTTGCCCGAGCACGTCTCGATGGGCAAGCTCGGCAACGTCAACGCCGCGCTCGAGGTTGCGCGCACAGCGCGCCAGATGCTCGGCGCCAACGGCATCACGCTCGAGTACCCCGTGATCCGCCACATGAACAACCTCGAGTCGATCGTCACCTACGAGGGCACCGCCGACGTGCACGCGCTCGTCGTCGGCGGCGCGCTCACCGGGATTCAAGCATTCCGGTGAGCGCGCAAACGGGCATCGCCACGTCGTAGCTGAGCCGCTGAACTACTGTACGCCGAGCAGGGTCTTGCCCTCCTTGGCCGTCGCTGTGCCGTCTTTCACGAGCGTAGCCGCCTTTTTGAGCTCGCTTTTCGCCGCGGCCTTGTGACCGGCTTTCAGATCGTTGAGGGTGATGCCAAGATCCTTGAAGCCCGCGATCAGCTTACGCACACCCCCGGTCCAGTCTTCCTCTCCTTCTTTACCGGTCGTCGTGGAGGCTTCCTGGGCTTCGACCGTCGTCACCACTTTAGTGAGCGCCGCCTCGAACTCCTTGAGGCCCTTCTGCAGTTTCGCGATCGTTTTCGGATTGTCCTTGATCTGTGTCAGCGCCTGCTGCAGTTCACCATTCTCTTTCACTTGTTTGCCGGCGTTTTCGATTGCCGCACGCACGCTCGAGTCGCTTGCCTGTGCGGCACCGGCCGCGAGCAGCGCTCCAAGGACGATGCAGGTAATCACAGTCAACAGCTTCCGCCCTAGTCCCATTGCAGCATCTCCTTGAGAGTCTCTATTGACGAGCATCGATTGTTTGATTGACTTGATAGGCAAGCTAGTTTCCCGATCGGCTCCTCGGCAAACCCCGATAGGCGACGTCGCTGAGTTGCGTACAGGTATGTAGGCTCAGCTCACGATGAGCTATCTCGACTCACACGCCGGGCGGGGAGCCGATCACACGGCGCGCCTGCTGATCGCTTGTCCCGATGGGCCCGGGATCGTCGCTGCGGTCTCGCGCTTCCTGTTCGAGCAGGGCGCCAACATCGTCAGCTCAGACCAGTACTCGACTCATCCTGAGCACGGCACCTTCTTCATGCGCTCGGCCTTCTACCTGCCGGCGATCGACGAGCAGCGCAGTGCATTCGAGTCCGCATTCGGGACGCTCGCCGAGCGATTCGGGATGGGCTGGCGAATCGCCTACGCACGCGATCGGCGCCGCGTCGCGCTGATGGCCTCGCGCGAGGATCACTGCCTGCTCGACCTGCTCTGGCGCGAGCGACGTGGGGAGCTGGAGATGGATGTCTTGTGCGTGATCTCCAACCATGATCTGCTGCGCGCGGAGGTCGAGGCGCTGGGCGTGCAGTTCCTGCACATCCCCGTCAGCGGCGAGACCAAGCCGCAGGCAGAGCAGCAGGCACTCGAGCAGCTCGTGGGTCGCGCCGAGCTGTTGGTGCTCGCGCGCTACATGCAGATTCTCTCTGGCGACTTCCTGGCGCGGGTCGGCTGCCGCGTGATCAACATCCATCACTCGTTCCTGCCCGCGTTCGCCGGCGCCGAGCCCTACCGCCACGCGTACGAGCGCGGCGTCAAGCTGATCGGCGCGACCGCGCATTACGTGACCGAGGAGCTCGACGAGGGCCCGATCATCGAGCAGGACGTGCAGCGGGTCGGACATCGCTACACCGTCTCGGACCTCGAGCGGATGGGGCGCGACCTCGAGCGCATGGTGCTCGCGCGCGCGGTGCGCAGCGAGCTCGACGACCGTGTGCTCGTGCACGACGGGCGCACGATCGTGTTCTGAGCGCTGCTGGAGCCCGCGAGCCATGCACACTTCGCGGCGCGGGCGATGCTGGGGAGATCACGGTGCCGGCGGGGTATGCTCCGCGTGGTGGCTCAGAGCGATCGACAGATCCCCGAGAACGCTCGTTGCGCGACCTGCGGCGGCGCGGGGTGGACGTGGTGGCCCGGGGATGCGGAGTCGGGGCAGGAGGGCAAGTGGATCGTCTGCCGCGAGTGCATCGGCACCGGGCGCACGGATCAGAAGGGCCGCAAGCGGCTCAAGCCTAGTGAGGCGCCAAGCACGTAGCGGTTGCGCTCCGCGTCTCGCGAGCCGGTCGCACGGGCGCTGCCGGCCGTACGCGAGCGCTTCCTAACGTAGCCGTGACGGGTGCTGCCCGCCGCTCGCGCGGGCGCGGAGCTCCCGCCAGGCGGCGCGCGCCTGCCCGAGCGCATCGAGCACCTGGCGGCCCGCCTCTGCGGCCGCGAGCGTCGCCTCGTGCACTTGCTTGGCGGTCCGCGCTCCCTGCATCAGCGTGTTGAAAGACCACAGCCCGGCGTCCAGCAATCGCGCGGCGCGCTCGAGGTCGTCCAGCACAGCGGCGTGCAGCTCGCGCGCGCGCAGGCCCTGCTCGATGTGGCGCATACGCGAGTCGAAGGCGAGATCGTTGAGGGCGACGATCGCGCGAGCGGCGATCTGCGGCTCCGGATCGCGCGGGTCGACCTCGGCGAGCGCCGCCAGCTCCTCGGCGGCGACCTCGACAAGCCGGTTCTGGAGATCGAGCCACGCCGCGCGCAGCGACGGGGTGGCGGCGACCATCTCGGCAAACAGCGGCAGGAACAGGTAGATCTCGTCCGGTAGATCCTCGAGGTCGTCCATGTCGTCGCTGATCGCGCGCAATATCGCCTTCGTCGGAGACTCGTCCGGCTCACGCTCGCGCAGCGCCTTCGTCAGGCTCGCGATGCCTTCGTCGGCGCGGTCGAAGACGAGCGACTCCTTCGTCGGGAAGTAGTTGTAGACCGTCTTCTCCGAGACGCCGACGATCTCGGCGATCTCGGAGACCTTGACGTGGTCGAAGCCGCGCACCACGAACAACGACGTAGCCACGTCCGAGATCTGTTGGCGCGTGCGGCGCTTCTTGCGCTCGCGCAGCCCGTCGTGCGGGTGGCGCCGGCGAGCCCAGCGCTCCTGCGTCTCGCGAGCTATCACGAACGCGCCCGCCATCTCCTCGCCGAGCTCGCGCATCGAGCAGTCGATAGATCCGTGCTTCGTCGGACAGACTCGTCGAAGCTCTCCTCGCCCACGGGCGTAGCAGCGCTACGAGACCCCTCAACCGTCATTCCAAGATTCTAGCAAAAGTTCAGTTGCACTATTTTTTCAGTTACTGTAGTATTGCTTGCATGACCAATCTGATGATCGAAGCTCACGACCTGCGCAAGTCCTTCGGCGCGACCGTCGCACTCAACGGGATCGACCTCGAGGTGCCCGCCGGCGCGATCCTCGGCGTGCTCGGGCCCAACGGCGCCGGCAAGACCACCGCGGTGCGCATCCTCACCACGCTGTCCATCCCCGACGGCGGCACGGCGCGCGTGGCAGGTCACGACGTCGTGACCGAAGCTGCCGCGGTGCAGCGCAACATCGGCGTCACCGCGCAGGACGCCACGCTCGACGAAGTCCTGACCGGCCGCGAAAACCTCGTGATGATCGGGCGCCTGAGCGGTCTGTCGCGGGTGCAGGCGCGGACGCGCGCGGGGGAGCTGCTCGAGCAGTTCGACCTCCTCGAGGCCGCCGCGCGCATCCTCAAGGAGTACTCGGGCGGCATGCGCCGGCGCTTGGACCTCGCTGCCGGGCTCGTGACGCGACCGCCCGTGCTGTTCCTCGACGAGCCGACCACCGGCCTTGACCCCACGAGCAGAGTGCGCATGTGGGACGTGATCCGCGGGCTGGTCGCCGACGGCGTGACGCTGCTGCTGACGACGCAGTACCTCGACGAGGCCGACGAGCTCGCCGATCGGATCGTCGTCATCGACCACGGCCGCGTGATCGCCGGCGGCACCGCCGCGGAGCTGAAGGCGCAGGTCGGCGGCGCGCGCCTGGAGGTGACGCTCTCAGAGCCTCGCGCCGACGCCCCCGCGGCGCTCGCGCCGTTCGTCACCGGCCCGGTGCACGAGAGCCACGACGGGCGCCGGCTGCGCGCACCCGTCCAGCGCACCGGCGGCTTGGCGACGACGATCGTGCGCGCGCTCGACGACGCCGGCATCACGGTCGACGACGTCGAGGTCCACCAGCCGTCGCTCGACGACGTGTTCTTCGCCCTCACCGGCCACCCAACCGCATCGTCCCCGGAGGGGGACACCGCCGCGCAACCAATCGAGGTGACCGCATGAACAAGCTACGCGACGTGGGTGTGCTCACATGGCGCAACCTCGTGCACATCAAACGCGAGCCGCTGCAGCTCTCCGACGTGACCGTCCAACCGGTGCTGTTCACGCTGCTGTTCGTCTACGTGTTCGGCTCCGGCGTCGTCCTGCCGGGCGGCGGCAGCTACAAGGACTTCGCGATCGCCGGTCTGCTCGCGATGAACCTGACGACCTCGGCGATGGGCACCGCCGTCGGGCTCAGCTCGGATCTGGGCAGCGGCGTGATCGACCGCTTCCGCACGCTTTCGATGTGGCGGCCGGCGGTGCTCGTCGGGCGCTCGCTCGCCGATGTGCTCACCGCTGCCATCTGTGCGACCTTCGTCGCGATCACCGGCCTCGTGATCGGTTGGCGCCCCGACGCGGGCGCAGCTTCGATCGTCGCCGGCTTCGCCATCTTCCTGCTGTTCAGCTACGCGCTCTCCTGGGGCTGCGCCTGCCTCGGCATGGTCAGCAAGAGCCCCGAGTCCGCGCAGGGGGTCGGTCTCGTGATTCTGTTCCCGCTCGCGATCGTCTCCAACGCGCTCGTCCCCACCGAGCACATGCCCACGGTGCTGAGGACGCTCGCCGACTGGAATCCGGTGAGCGCGGTCACCACCGCCTCGCGTCAGCTGCTCGGCAACCCCAATCCCTCGGAGAGCATCCACGCCTGGCCGATGCAGCACCCAGTGCTCGCCTCGCTGCTCTGGTCGGTGGCGCTGATCGCGGTGTTCGCGCCCTTGGCCAGCTGGCTGTACAGGCGTCGCACCACCGATTGAGCCGGCGCCAGCGAAGTCCCGATAGGCTGCGCTCTGCCGATGGCTCCCGAGCTCACCCTCCACGTCCTGCCGCCGTCGCATCCGTGCATGACGGTCACCGCCGCGCTGCGCCTGAAGGGACTCGAGTACGAGCGCATCGAGCTTGCGCCGGGAGCACATGTGGAGAAGATGCGCGAGATCTACGGCGAGGAGCACCACACCGTTCCCGGGATGCTCGTCGACGGGGAGCCCGTGCACGGCTCGGGTCCGATCCTCGCGCGCTTGGATCAGCTCGTCTCCGAGCCGCCGCTGTATTCGTCTGACGAGGTCCGCGAGGCCGAGCGCTGGGCCGACGGTGAGCTGCAGGATCTCGGGCGCCGCCTGCCCTGGGGAGCGCTGAACTTCCGTCCCGAGGCGATGGGCACCTTCGGTGGCGCCGGCGCGCTCGACGGAGCGGGCACGGACTTCGCGATCGGCTACATCCGCGCATCGTGGAAGTACCACCGCATCAGCGCCGCCCGCCTGCAGGAGGATCTCGCCGGGCTGCCCGCGCTGCTCGCGCACGTCGAGCAGCTGGGCGCCGACGGTGTGATCGGCGGCAATCAGCCCAACGCCGCCGACCTGCAGATCGGCGCCACGATGCGGGTGCTGCTCACGATCGGCGACCTGCGGCCGCTGCTGCGCGGCGGCGTCGGCGAGCGTATCGCCCGCGGCCTCTTCCCGGAGTACCCCGGAGAGATCCCGGCCGGCGCATATCCAGCCGGCTGGGCGCGATCGTCCTGAGCGGTGGCTCAGACGCCCTCTGGGGACTACGGCTCGCCAGCCCGTCCCGCCTCGCCCGCCGTGCTGTCGTCGAGCCCGCGCCGGCGCACGAGCGGCATGCCGAACCACAGCAATGTGAAGGGAATCGCCGCGACGGCCGCCGTTGCGGCGCCGGCACCGGCGCCGAACAGCTTCGTCGTGACCAGCAGCACACAGCCGCACATCGCCAGCCCGAGAAATGCCAGGCCGGCGATCACGACGCGGTTGGAGAGGAACACGAGGTGGGCCTTGTCGTCGTAGCGAAACAGGAAGCGATGGTGCGCCGACGGTGCGATCATGCACGCGGCCGCCAGCGTCGCGAGGATCAGGGTGATGAAGTACACGGCACGCTCGAAGCTCCCGACGTGTGCGAAGCCGGTGTCGAAGGGCACGATCAACAGGAACGCGAACAGCACCTGCACCCCGGTGACGACCACGCGCAGCTCGCCGGTCAGCTCCTCGAGGTTGCGATCGACGCGCTCCAGCGGCGTCTCCTTGCGACCATCGCCGGCGCTGTGGCCGGAGCTGTCACACGCCGCTGTCAAAGCCGCCCTCCGAATTTCTGACAACGACGCTGCCGCTCCACCCGCGCAACGGGTGGCTGTCGCTTGCCTGCAGCGCCAGGCAGAGCCGTTTCACCAGCACGAAGGCGAGCACGGGCGCGACCAGGAAGGCGCCGCGAAAGAACCACACAGCGCCTTCGTAGCCAAAGCCGAACTGGAAGAACAGGCGGTCGGCGGAGCCGGCCGCGAACACCACGACGACTGCGCACAGCACGGCGGAGGCAAGCGCCGTCCGGCGCGGGTTCTCACGCGGTCTCTGCAACAGGTCATGGCGCGCGTAGTCGCGCGAGATATAGCGCCGGTCGAGCCACGGCAGCGCGTACAACGTCGTAAAGACGATTCCCGGAAACAGCACGCCGCCGAAGAACGGGTTGGGCACGAGCGTGTGGCCGAAGGCGTGGATCTCGAGATTGGGCATCAGCCGCAACGCGCCGATCAGCCAGCCCAGATACCAGTCCGGCTGCGCGCCGTTGGTGCCGATGTAGGGATGGTAGGGACCCCACAGCCACACAGGGTTGATCTGAATCAGTCCACCCATCAGCACGAGCAGGGCGGCCACAGCAGCGAACAGGCCGAGCGAGCGCAGCGCGTAGCCAGGCCACATCGGCGTGCCGACGACGTTGTCCTCGCGGCGCCCCGGCCCGGGGAATTGTGAGTGACGCTGGATCATGATGATCGCCAGGTGGACTGTGAGCAGCGCGGCGATCAGCGCCGGCAGGATGAACACGTGCGCGATGAACAACCGCGACTCGAACGTCGTCGCACCCGGAAAGCGTCCGCCCCACAGTGCCGTCGCGAAAGGACCCCCGAGCAGCGGCAGCGACATCGCCACCGCCCAGGCGATCGCCAACCCCATGCCCGACAGTAGATCGTCGGGCAGCGAGTAGCCCGCAAAGCCCTCGAGGATCGCCAGCACCAGCAGCGTGACGCCGATGAAGTAGTTGATGTCGCGAGGCTTGCGGAACGCGCCGGTGAACACGATTCGTAGCAGGTGCAAGGTGATCGCCGCGACGAACACGAGCGCCGCCCAGTGGTGGGTCTGGCGCATCAGCAGGCCGCCGGACACGTTGAACGAGAGCGCGAGCGTGGAGCTGTAGGCGGCGGACACGCTTTCACCCCGCAGCGCCGCGTAGCCGCCGTGGTAGACGCTCTGGGTGGTGCTCGGGTCGAAGAACAGCGCCAGGAACGTCCCCGTCGCTACAAGGATCACGAATGAGTACAGCGCGATCTCGCCCAGCAGGAAGCTCCAATGATCGGGGAACACGTAGCTCATCAGGAAGCGCAGGCCACGGGCGGCCCCGAGGCGCTCATCTACGAAGCTGGCCGCGTCAGCGACGCCGTCGTCTGCGTGTGAGCGCGCCCGGCTCACGCGCTGTCACCCCACCACGACGGGCCGATCGGACCGGACATCGCGCCCGCGGCGCGTAGCGTTCCGGAGTCGTCGATCATCAGCGGCAGCTGGGGGAGCGCTCGCCCGGCGGGGCCGAACTCGACGCTGCCGCCGTCGAGCACGTCGAACGTTGAGTAATGACACGGGCATACCAACGCCGGTCCCCGCGACTCCGTGCTCGGGCTCAGCGGTGAGCGAAACAGAGAGATCGCGCAGGCGGCGTGGGTGCAGATCTTCGAGTAGGCGAGGATCCCGTCGGGCGCCCACGACGCCCGCTCTAGCGGCAGCCGCAGGGTGGCCGGATCGACACGCACGACGACCAAGGGCGAGCCGAGGTCGTCCTGATTGGCGCCCTGCGGAAAAGCGGTGAGAAAGCTGCCTTCGTTGACGTTCGCGGCCAGGATCGGCTCGCTTTCCTGATCGACGAGCCTGCGCCCCGCATGCCAGGGGGTGCGGCGCAGCTGCTCCTCGATGCCGGGGCCAAGCGCGACCACCGGGATCGTCACGGCGGCCGCAAGCCCGGTGCCAGCCACGCCCGCGGCGCCCGCGAGCAGACGCCGGCGGGTGATCCCGTCGAGTCCCGCGCGCGCCTGCGAGGCGACCTCTGCGACTGCCTCAGGATCTGCGGGGCGCGGCCGCCGCTCGACCTTCGTCTCCTGCACCACCAGATAGCGACCGGCGAGAATCAGCGCGGCGGCGGTGAGCGCGAGCGCGCCGCCGAGGCTGAGACCGAGAAGCTGTGTGTTGGGATCGAAGACGAACAGCGCGATGAAGCCGAGGCCCGCGAGCGGCACGGTGCCGAGCAACGCCATCACGAGTCGTTCCGCCCAGGCCGGCGCGCCGCTCACGCGACGTGAGGGGTCGTGCGAGCGCGGCTCCGTCGTGGGTCGCCGGCGCCGCAGAGCCCCGAGACGCCAGAGAGTGAGCATCAACAGCGCCTGCCAGATGCGCTCGGCGAGGCCGTGGCCGGTGCTCCTGTCGCCCGGATCGCTCACGTGCGCCCTCCCTCAAGTCGTGGGTCGATCACGTGCGTCTTCCGTCGCGCGGCGCGCTCTGCGGCTCATCGCCGATGCGCTCGCCGATTAGTCGCGCGATTAGCACCAGGGCGGTGGCCGCGAGCAGCCACGCGACCATGCCCTCGGGGATCGGGCCGATCCTGCCGATTCCCCAGCCGCCGCGATCGTCGGGGTGCTGGGTGCTCTGCACGTAACGCGCGATTGAGGCGATGTCGGCGTTCGAGAGCTCGCCGGGCCCGAAGCGCGGCATCACATAAGGCCCGATGCGAATCGCCTCGGCGATCTGCGTCGGCGTGGCGACGCCCAGCGATGGCACGACCGCGCCGGTCACGATCCCGCCGCCTCCCTGGATCGTGTGACAGCCGGCGCAGTCGAGCGAGAACAGCGTATGGCCCTTCGCGAGCGAGCCCTGCTTAACCGTCACGCTGGCGATCGTGGGCCCACCGAAGGACGCCACATAGGAGATCAACGCCCGGATCTTCGTTTGGGAGAAGGCGGGGCTCGTGCGCATCGGCTGCGCGCGGGGCGAGGAAAGCGGCATGCGCCCTGTCTCCAGGTAGAAGTCAGCCGCGAGCGCGCCCACCCCGTGCAGGCTCGGGCCGCGCCCGGAGATGCCCTGAGCGCTCATCCCGTGACATGCCGAGCAGGATGAGAGGAACAGCTCATGACCTCGCGCGACGAGCGCCGGCGCCGGCTTGCTTGCATACTGGATCTCCGCGCCGCGGGCTTCCCAGTGGGTCGCGAGATCCGCCAGTGCGAGCCCACCGCAGACGATCGCGGCGAATATCGTCAGCCGCCCTCTCATGTGCCTGCGAGACCCCCGCGCGCCGCGACGCCGGGCTGGTGCTCCAAGCGCTCGTCCTCGCTCTCACCGTGGAGGTACAGATCACGGCGCCGCTGGCGGCGCTCTTCGGCGATCATCGCCTGCATCGCGATCACGATCGCCAGCACCGCCATCACGATGCCGCCATCCACCGACATGATCACCCCGGCCGAGTGCTGATCGGTGAGCGCCGAGCGGTGCAGCACGCGTGCCGGCGCCACGTAGAACGGGTAGAGCACGCGTTCGTCGAACATGAGCAGCGCTGCGGGTATGAACATCACGACCATCGCGCCCATCAGCCATGAGAAGCGCGCGATCGCGCCCGGCGGATGGGGCACGGGGTCGGCGCCTAGCAGCGGCAGCAGGAAGATGACCCCCGCCCAGAAGTAGGCGGCGTGCTCGAACGCGTGTACGAGCTGGTCGCGCAGCGCGGCTTCGTAGATGCCGGTCAGGTGCGTGCTCAGCATCACGAGCGTGAACAGCGCGAACCCGAAGGCCGGTCGCGTCAGCAGCCGCACCCAGCGTCGACGCAGGATCGCGCCGATCGCCCGACGGCCGCCAGGGCCGCAGGCGCTCAGCGCAAGCCTTACCGGCGCGCCCCACAAGAGCAGCGCCGGCGCGATCAAGATCAGCAGCAGGTGCTGAACCACATGCACAGAGAGCAGCTCGTCGGCATAGGCATCGATCCCCGATAGCAGCGCCAGCAGCAGCACGAGCAGGCCGGCGATGAACGAAGCGCTCCGCAGCCACGGCCAGTGCGCCCGCGAGCGGACGCTGCCCCACAGGTAGACGGCGGCGGCAGCGGCACACGTCGCAAACAGGCCCGGGTCCGGCGTCCAGATCTCGAGCATGTGCCCGACGGTCGGGGTCGCGGCGCTCATCGCCGCTCCGGTCCGCGGAGCAGGCGTCCACGTGCGCGTTGCTCGCGCACGATGCCGCCAAGCCCGAGCGCGCCAATGCCGACGCCGACCAAGATCAGCCACAGTCCGAAGCCCGACCCGAGCAACGCGATCGCGATCCCGACCACGAGCGTCGCCGTCGCGTAGGAGCTGTCGCTGATCAGTCGCGGCTCCTCGACGCGGGCGCCCTCCTCGGTGCGGGCGCCGCCGCGCTCGAGCCGCCACAGCACCAGTCCCGCGGCCAGGGCGGCTGTCACGGCCGCTGCGGGCATCGCGAACTGGATCAACGGGGGCGCGAAGATCGCCTGCACGGCGCTCAGCGCTCCCAACCACAGTCCCCATGCCAGCAGCACGATCGCGGCGCGTCTCACGCTCGATCCTCCAGCGCCTCGCGGACGTCCAGCAGCGGCGCGTAAGAGCGGATTGGCGGCAGTGCGCGAAAGTTGTGACGGGGCGGCGGGGAGCTCGTGGCCCACTCGAGCGTGTGCGCTTCCCAGGGATCCTCGCCGGCCGCGCGGCGGTGGCGCAGCGAGACGACGAGGTTGACGATGAAGATCAGCACCGACAGCGCGATCACAAACGCGCCGATGGTCGACAGGACGTTCAGCCCCTGCCAGCCGCTGGACGTCGGATAGCGCGCGACGCGGCGGGTCATGCCCTCGGCGCCGAGGATGAACATCGGGAAGAAGGTGAGGTTCGTGCCGATCACCATCAGCACGAAATGCACCTTGCCCAGCCGCTCGCGCAGCATCGCGCCGGTGATCTTCGGGAACCAGTAGTAGATGCCGCCGAACAGCCCGAAGGCGCTGCCTGCGAAGATCGTGTAGTGAAAGTGAGCGACGACGAAGTAGGACATGTTCAGCCCGTAGTCAAGCGGCGGCGAGGCGAGGATGATCCCGGTGAGGCCGCCGATCAGAAACTGCACGAGAAATCCGAGCGCGAACAGGAACGCGGTGCTGAAGCGCAGTTTGCCGCGCCAGATCGTGGCGAGGAAGTCGAAGTACTCGACGCCCGCCGGAACCACCAACGCGGTGGACGTCAGCGCGAAGTACTTGTTCGACAGGATCCCGAACGTGAACATGTGATGCGCCCACACGGTCATCGACAGGCCGGAGAAGGCGAGCAGTGCGACGATGAACGCTGAGTAGCCGAAGAAGCGCCGCGCGGAGAAGGTCGCGATTATCTCGCCGACCATGCCGACGAACGGGAAGAACATCACATACACCACGGGGTGCCCGTAGAACCAGAACAGCGCTTGGTAGTCGACCGCGCCCGCGCCACCGGTGAGCACGCCGCCGAGGTGGCGCTGGGCCCACAGCAGACCCAGCGCGATGATCAACGCCGGAAAGCCGAAGACGGTCATCGTGCACGTCGCGACCATCGTCCACGTGAACACCGGCATGCGCATCAGCGTCATGCCCGGCGCGCGTCGACGCAGCGCCGTGAAAAGGATGCACGCCGCCCACAGGATCTGGGCGAGGGTGGCGAGCATCACGCCGAAGATCCACAGATCCATGCCGCTGCCGGGCGAGTGGACCGAGTCCGACAGGGGGTCAAAGCCCCACCAGGACGCGCTGGCGGCGCCCCCGCTGGTGGCGAAGCCCGACCACATGCAGACGCCGCCGCACAGGTACAGCCACAGGCCGGCGAGCGCGACGCGTGGCCCCGCGAGCTCGGCCGCGCCCACCTGCAGCGGCACGAAGTACACCCCGACGGCTAGCGCGACCGGGACGATCACCAGATAGACCATCGTCGAGCCGTGCATCGTGAACAGCTCGTTGTAGGTCTGCTGTGAGACGACGCCGCCGTCGGCGGCCAGCTGGCTGCGCATCAGCAGCGCAAGCAGGCCTCCGGCGAGGAAGAACACGAAGGCGATCGCGCAGGTCGAGGCGGCGATGCGCTTGTGGTCGGTCGAGGCGAGCGTGCGCAGCGCCACTGGGCGCCCGGGTATGGCCATCGTGCTCACGACGCCGCGCCCTTTGGTCTCGCCGTCGTGGATGACGCCCCGGCGCCAGGATGCAGCCGTTGGCCTTCCCGTGCCAGCCACTCGCGGAACTTCGCGGGCGTCACCGCTCGCATCTCGAAATGCATCTCGCTGTGTCGTTCTCCGCAGAACACCGAGCACTCCCCCTCATACGCTCCGGCGGTATCGAAGATGAGGTCGAAGTGGGTGACGTATTCGGGGAGGATCTGGCGCTGGTAGTGAAGCTGCGGGATCCAGAAGCCATGGATCACGTCCTCGGAGGTGCCTTCGAATTCGACCTCGCTGCCGGTCGGCACGTAGGCCACCGGTGGCCGCCAGGTGGAGACGGCCGTGACCGTCGCGCCGTTGGCGTACACAAAGCGCCAGCTCCACTGTGCGGCGATCACTTTTATGCGCAGGCCCGGATGCGCGACGGTGCGGTCGATCGGCGTCTCCGCGCGAAACGTGACCCACACCAGGAACGCTGCGACGCACGCCAGCGCGCAGGCGTAAGCGATCTCCAGGGTCAGCGCCTCCGAGCGGCGTGCTGGATGTGAACGCCGTGCCCCGCGTATCAATAGCACCAGCAGCGTCCCGACCACGATCGCGAAGACCGCGATCGCGATCGGGATGTAGATCTGCTCCACGTGTTCGTAGGCGTGCTTGGTGTTGGGCATCGCCGGGGCTCACACGAGGGTCGCCGCGCACTCCAGCAGCAGCGCGTGTACGAATGCCTGTGGCAGGTTGCCTCGTTGCTGGCGCTGGTTGACGTCGTGCTCCTCGGAGAGCAGGCCGGGCGAGCCGCAGGCCGAGCGCGCACGCTCAAAGAAGCGAAGCGCATCCGCGTGAGCGCTCTGTTGGTGGCAGGCAAGCGCGGCCCAAAGGCCACACAGCACGAACGCCCCCTCGGCTTCGCCGAGCGGTCGCTGGTCGATCCGGTAGCGGTAGACGAAGTGTTCGCGGCTGAGCTCCTCGAGCACGGCGCCCAGCGTGGCCGTGCTGCGTGGATCACCGGCAGGCACGGCGCCGCGCAGCGCGGAGAGCAGCAGCGCCGCGTCGATGCGCTCGTCGGTGGGTGAGCGCTGCCAGCGCCCGCTCGGGTGCAGCGCTCGCCCAGAGCAGTCAGCGACGATCGCGTCGGCGAGGCTGCTCCAGCCGCCGGCCGCCGCGCCTGGCGGGGCGCATCCGGCCAGCGCCCGTAGCCCGGCCGCCGCGGACAGCCGGCTCTGCGTCCATTCGTCGGCGTCGAGCTCCCACACGCCGGCATCGGGCTCCTGCCAACGTGCGCGAACGGCGTTGGCGGCCAGCTCAGCCGCGCGCCAATCGTCCGCCTGCAGACGATCGTGAGCGGCCGCCGCGGCGATCAGGAGCATGATCTCGCCAAAGGCATCCAGCTGGAACTGCTTGGTGACGCGGTTGCCGACGATGTCGCTCCCGCCTGGATAGCCCGGCAGCTCCACGCGCGATTCCTCCGGCACGGCCCCGCCGTCCACCGTGTACGCGGGCCGCAGCTGATCGCCGTGCTCGAGCAGGCGCTCCCGCGCGAAGCCCAGCGCCGCGTCCATCATCGGCAGCGCGCCTGCCTTCGCAGCGGCCTGGCCGGCGTAGCAGCCGTCGCGGATCCAGGCATAGCGGTAGTCGTAGTTGCGCTGCTCGCGCGCCCGCTCGGGCAGCGACATCGTGGCGGCGGCCACCATGCCGCCGCTGGCGGCGGTCAGCCCGCTCATCACGGCGACGGCATGCGCAGCGTCCCGTGGCGCCAGCGTGCCCGCCAGTGCGGGCGCGCTCTCAGCCCAGGTGGTCGCGGTCGCCTGCCAGAGCGCGTCAGCGTTGATCGGGGACTGCTCTTCGCCGACCTCGAGCACGAGGTCGTGGCGCTCTCCCTCGTTCAGCTCGAGTTCCAGCTCCAGGCCGATGTCGCGCTCGGCACGCGCAGCGGCTCCCCCAAGCCACCGCACCCGCAGCTCGCCTGCCGCCCCGTGCCAGACGCCATCCTCATCGAGGCGCAGGTGGGTCATGCGGTGCCGATCGAAGTCGGATCGGGCGTCCAGTCGCACACGCAACCGCGCCGTGCCGGCGCAGACTTCGATCCGCCGCAGCAGCACCAAGCGCGAGGCGCTCGCGGGTCGTGACAGCGCTTCGCGGCACTCGATCACACCATCGTTGGTGATCCAGCGGCTGCGCCAGATCAGCGTGCCGGGCTCGTAGTAACCGCCCCACACGAAGCGACCGGTCGGCGTGACCGTGTAGACGCCGTCACCTCCGATCAACACGGAGAACAGCGCCGGATCGTGCCAGCGCGGGGCGCACATCCAGGCGACGTTGCCCTCGGGGTCCACGAGCGCGCCGCGCTCGCCGTCGGCAAGCAGCGCATAGTCGCGCAGCGCATAGACGCGCGGCGCCTCGTGCGCCTCGCTCACCGCGCCCGTCGCAGCAGTGCGCCGGACGCGCCCAGCAGGGGGGCGGCGAGCAGCGCGCCCGCAGCCACGCGATGACGCGCGAGCCACGCCTGCGGACTGTGCGAATGCGAGCGGCCGTCGAAATCGCCATGGCTGCCGTGGTCGCGATCGTGATCGAGTGGATGGTCCAGGTAATCCGGCCGATCGGGCGCGGCGGGCTTGTCGGTCTGCTGTCCGGAGATGCCGTTGCGGGCGAGGTACGCCTCAGCCAGCCATGGCGCCATCCGGTTTCCGAGGATCGTGTAGACGGTGGGCAGCCCCACCCACAGTTCGCGGCGGCGGTGGTGGGCCGCCCAATGCACCGCCTCCGCCGCCACCTCCGGCTGGTAGATCGGCGGCACGGGCTGTGGCTGATGTGAGACGTGCAGTCGTGCCCACGAGAACTGGGTCGTGTTCATTCCGGGCAGTTGGACGATGCCGAGGTGCACCGGAGAATCGCGGTGGCGCAGCTCGGTGCGCAGCGATTCGAAGAAGCCCTGGACGGCATGCTTGGCTGAGCAGTAGGTCGCCTGCAGGGGAATCCCGCGCTGCGTCAACGCCGAGCCGACCTGGATGATCGTGCCCTGGCCGCGCGTCTCCATGCGCCTGAGCGCCGCCTGCGTGCCGTGCACGGAGCCGAGGAAGGTCACCTCCATCACCCTGCGGAACTCCTCGGCGCTGGTGTCGCGGACCTCGCCGAGCACGGCGGTCATTGCGTTGTTGATCCAGATGTCGATCGGTCCGAGCTCGTGCTCGGCGTGCGCGGCCGCGGCCTCGACGGCGTTCGCGTCGGCGACGTCGCAGGGCAGCGCGAGCGCGCGTGCACCCAGCTCCTCCGCCTCAGCGACGGCCGCGCGCAGGCCGGCCTCACCGCGAGCGATCAGCCCGATGCTGACGCCCTCGCGCGCGAAGCGCCGGACCAGCGCGCGTCCGAGACCCGCCGAAGCGCCCGTGATCATGACGACCTCGCTCACGCGGCCAGCTCCGCGGTGACGAGCAGCGCGCTGACTGCCGCTGCGCCGAGCGCGCAGCGACGTTCGGCGGGGAAGCGCGCGGCGGCCCACAGCATGCTCGCGCCGTGCACGCCCTCGACGGTCGCACCGGTGCGCCTGTAGCCGCGACCTTCCAGCAGCAGCGCCTGACCGATCTCGCGGACCCCCAGCAGCCGTGCAAGCCCCATAGTCGCGCCACGAGGGGCCCTCGACTCGCAGCAGCGCAGAACCCCATGCGGAGCCGCAACGAGGCTAGCGCCCCACAACAGGCGAAACACACGCACCCCCCGAGCGCGGTTCATTACGGCCGGAGCGTGGGGTCTTCGTATGGGTCGCGCTCGATCACGCGATCACGGACGACCTGTCCGCGTCGCGGGCTCCACGCGAGTATGTAGAAGAGCGAGAGTACGAGACCCGAGCACGCCAGCGATGATGAGGATCAGGCCGACGGTCTGGAGCGAGATACCCGAGACGGTCGCGGTGACGGCATAGCGCAGAATCGCGCCTACCGCAATGAGGAATATCGAGCTTCCGGTTGTCATGAAATTGGAGTTACCCGCATCTACGCGTTCCAACCGTCAGATGCGCCGCAGCACAGCACAGCACTGCGGCGCCGCCAGACGCAGCATCTTCACCGGCTCTGGACGAGAGACTCTCGGGATAGGAAGTCGCTGAGCAGCGCCTCGCCGCCGGCGAGCACGGGCTCTGCATGTGCGAACAGCAAAATGTCGAAGTCCTCGTCGAGCATCCGCCGCAGGTGGCGAGAAAGCCCCGCGCGTACACGATCCGGATGATCGCCGAGGAGCTCATCCGGCATGAACGCGAGTGAGCCGTCCTCGTCACGTGTGACACCGTCGCCGAAGCAAAGGACGCCACCGGCGACATCCAGCAACAGCGTGGTCTCCTCCGCGCAGATCGAAGCCAGCTCGAGGGCACGCACGCCGTTCGCGAGCTGCTCGTCGAAGCGGTAGCCGTCGACCGCATGCTCGCCGCTGAAGTGCTGGAGTCCCGCCTCGTGGCAGAACACCGGGCAGCCGAAGCGCTCGACGTAGCGCTCGCTGTGGCGGAAGTGGTGGCGGTTGGTGAGCACGATCCGCTGGGGCGTCGCAAGCGCGGCCACCGCGTCGAGCCCCTCCTTTGGCTGCATCGGATCGACGAGCGTCCCGGAGCTCAAATCGAAAGCGCTGTGGACCAGACGTCCGATGCCCTCGTGGAAGGCAGACCAGTGCACGAGTCGCGGCAGGCTTTCTTCGATCATGGGCTGATCTGTTCCCGTCGATGACGGAGGCTAATCAGACACGCGAATGCGCGTATCTCAGATCCTGTTGGGATGTTCCTCGCGATAGCCGGGTAGAGCCAGGGGATGGCGCGACTGCGACGATCCAACTGCGCCGCCCCGGGGATAGCGCGACGCGGTCGCGGTCGCGGCTTCGAGTATCGCGACCCCGACGGCGAGCGGATCGACGATCCCGAGGTTCTCGAGCGTATCTCCGAGCTGGCGATCCCGCCGGCATGGCGCGATGTCTGGATCTGCATGGATCCGCTCGGCCACCTGCAGGCCACCGGCATCGACGCGGCCGGCCGCAAGCAGTACCTCTACCACGAGCGCTGGCGCGCGCATCGCGATCGGCTGAAGTTCGACTCGATGCTGGGCTTCGGGCAGGCGCTGCCCCGCCTGCGTCGACGCGTGGCTCACGACCTCACCTGCGAGCGGGGCGGCGGCTCCAGGTTGGTGGCCGTGCATGAGCTCACCCGCGAGCGGGTGCTCGCATGCGCCGTGAGGCTGCTCGATCTCGGCTTCTTCCGCATCGGCTCAGAGGACTACGCCGAGCGCAACGAGTCCTACGGACTGACGACGATGCTGCGCGAGCACGTGACGATCAGCGATCGCGAGCTGCTGTTCGACTTCCCCGCCAAGTCCGGGCAGCGGCGTGTACAGGAGATCGCAGACGAGGACGCGCTCGCGGTGATCGCGGCGCTCAAGCGCAGACGCAGCGGCGCGCAGCTTCTCGCCTTTCGCAGCGGGGAGCGCTGGGGCGAGCTGCAGGCAGATGAAGTCAATACCTACGTCAAGCAGCACACCGGAGGCGACTTCACCGCGAAGGACTTCCGAACGTGGAACGCAACCGTGCTCGCGGCCGTCGTGCTATCGGCCGAGACGGGCGCTCGTCCGAGCCGCGCCGCGCGCGAACGCAACATCCGCGAGGCGATCAAGACCGTGGCCGTCTACCTCGGCAACACGCCGGCGGTGTGCCGCGCATCCTACGTCGACCCGCGCGTGATCGATCGCTACCACGCGGGTGCCACGATCGCGCGCACGCTCGCCGATATCCCGGCCAAGGGCCTCCCGACCAAGGGTCCCAACCTCGCCGACGCGCGCGTGCGCAGCCGCGTCGAGGCGGCCGTACTCCAGCTCTTGGCCGAGACGACGGCGTAATCGGTGTCGTGAGCGGGTAGCTGAGTTTGCGCCGGCAAACAAAAGGAGCAGAGCGGATGGCTAAAGACCACGGTCCCAGTGTGAAGGACGACAAGCAGTACGAGGGGCTGCGCAAGAAGGGCATGAGCAAGGAACGCGCGGCGAAGATCGCCAACTCGCCCGACGCATCCGAGAAGGGCGGCAAGAGCTCGGGAGGCGGAAGGCGTCGAAATGCGACGAGCCAAGGTGGCACCAAAGCGCAGAAGGCAGCCGCGGGGCGCAAGGGCGGTCGATCATGAGGATCGGCTATTTCCTGTCGAGTGAGGAGTTCGACCCGCAGGCGCTGGTCGAGCAGGCGAGGATGGCCGAGGACGCGGGCTTCGACGGCCTGTGGATCTCTGACCACTTCCATCCCTGGAACGACGAACAGGGACACAGCGCGTTCGTGTGGTCGGTGATCGGTGCGCTCTCGCAGGCGACGACGCGGATGAAGGTGACGACTGCCGTGACATGTCCCACGGTGCGACTGCACCCGGCGATCGTCGCGCAAGCGGCTGCCACCTCGGCGCTGTTGCTGGAGGGACGGTTTGCGCTCGGCCTGGGCAGCGGCGAGGCGCTCAATGAGCACATTCTCGGCGATCGCTGGCCGCAGGCCGACGAACGGCTCGAGATGCTCGAGGAGGCCGTCGAGGTGATCCGCACGTTGTGGCAGGGTGGGATGCAGAGCCATCGCGGGCTGCATTACGAGGTCGAGAACGCGCGCATCTACGACCTGCCCGCGGAGCTTCCCGCGATTCTCGTCTCCGGGTTCGGCCCCAAGTCCACGCGGCTTGCCGCGCGTATCGGCGATGGGTATTGCACAGTCTCCCCGGAGAAGGACGCGGTCGATCTGTATCGCTCCGAGGGTGGAGGAGAGAAGCTGGTGGCCGGCGGCACGAAGGTCTGCTGGGGCGAGGACGAGCGCGCCGCGCGCCGGACGGCTCACCGTCTGTGGCCCAACGAGCAGCTGCCGGGCGAGCTCGCGCAGATCTTGCCGACGCCCGCGCACTTCGAGCAGGCCAGCGAACTGGTGAGCGAGGACGCAGTCGCCGAAGCGATTCCCTGCGGCCCCGACCTCGAGCTCCACCTGCAATCGATCGAGCGCTACCGGCAGGCCGGCTTCGACGAGCTCTACATACAGCAGGTGGGCGGAGACCATGAGCGCTTCTTCGAGGTGTACGCAAATCAGGTGCTGCCCCGCTTTCACCAGTGGCGTGAGGAGACGCAGGGGCTTGCGGCGGCCGGCGCACAGGGGTAGACCGATCCAATGCGTGCCAGGGCGCGCATATGACTCTCGCCACCGGGGTACATGGCTCGCACGCCGATGTCATCGATCGAGGAGGTGGTTACGCATGCCCCCGCGGGGTGTAAAACCAGGCAGCAAGCGCGCGCGTCAGTACGAGCACATCAAGGAGAGCGAGCGCGACAGCGGCGCGTCGGAGCGACGCGCCGAGGAGATCGCCGCGCGCACCGTGAACAAGGAGCGTGCGCGCAGCGGTGAATCGCGCTCGCGCTCGCGCGTCTCGACCGAGGACATCTCCTCCGGCCGGCGTGGAGGCCTGCGCTCGGGGCGGGCCGGCCCTCGCGGCCGCACCCGCGAGCAGCTCTACGAGGAGGCGCGCGGGCTGAAAGTAAGTGGGCGCTCGAAGATGAACAAGGCCCAGCTCGAGCGCGCTGTCGAGAGCAAGAAGCGCTAGCGCCGAGCGATCAAGCCTCGAGCGCAGCGGAGACACGCTCGAGGCTCGCCAACGGCGGACGCTCCTCGACGGTGGCGCGCCGCGTCTTCATCGCACCGACGCCGTCGAGTGCCGGCAGCGAGATCGAGCCTCCGGCGTGCGCGTCGGCGAAGTCGCTGCCCAGGAAGCGGGCCTGCGCGGCCACCAGCACCGCGTAGGCCATTGCCGAGAGCTCGCGCAGGGAGCGATGGCGGTTCTGGCGTGCGCCGAGATCGACCTGGGCGAGGCCCTCGAGCCCCACCGCGCGCCAGGCGTCGATCAGCATCGCGATCTCGACGCCGTAGCCGGCGCTGAACGGAAGTTGCTCGAGTAGCGCGCGCCTGCCGGCCGTCTCGCCGGCCAGCGGCTGGTCGAACACGGCCAGCTCCGGGGCGTGCAGGTTCAGCAACGGTCGCGCCATCAGCTCGGTGACACGCCCACCGCTGTTTGGGACGAGCGTTACCTGCGCACTAAACGAACGCTGGAAGAAGCCCTTGACGAGCTGCACAGCCGGATCGCACAGCAGCGGTCCCAGCATGCCGGTGAGGAAGTGCTCGCCGAAATCCTCGGTATCGGTATCCGCGTAGACGACGATCTCGCTGCTCAGCTCCCGTAGCGCGCGCCACATCGCATCGCCCTTTCCGCGCGCAGGCCCGAGCTCGCTCGAGAGCTCGTCCGCCTGTGCGACCGTAAGGCCGGCCTGCTCGGCGATCCGCGCCGTGCCGTCGCGCGAGCCGGCATCGACTACGAGCACCTCATCGAGCAGCCCAGCGTCGCGCAGCCGCGTCGCGTGCACGGCGATCGGGCCGATCGTCGCGGCGACCTCGCGTGCGGGGAGCACCAGTGCGACGGTGCAGCGCTTGTGCTCCAGCAGCCGCGAGAGCGTGAACTGCTCCGCCGTGAACGATCGTCGTGCACGCCAATCCGCGCGCGCCAAGTCGATCGCCAGCCCGCGCGGCGCGCGCCCGTCGGTACGCGCGGACGTGCGCACGCGCACGCTGCGGCTGCGGTGGATCGGTACGCGGCGCGCCTGTAGCTCGCGCTCCAATGCCTCATCCTCGAGCGCGGCGCGCACGGGCAGCCCGCCGCAGCGCCGGTAGGTCGCAGCGGTCAGCGCCAGCGACGCGCCACTGAACTGATGATGCTCGGCCGTGGGTTGCCCGGGATCGGCCTCGGTCACCGCCAGCAGGCGCTCGCGACCGCGCCGTTCGCGCTCGAGCAACGCCTGCGCCGCCAACGCGTCGGTCTCGCCGTCGTCGAGCTCGATGTGCCCGCCGATCGCGCATGCCCCGAGCCGGGCGAGCTCGAGTTGGCAGGCAAGCCAGTCCTCTGCGACGACGCTGTCCGCGTCCGTGCTCGCGATCAGGCCATCGCCGCGTCCGATGCTCAACAGGCGCTGGCAAGCGAGATCCATGCCCTGGCGGCGTGCGCGCCCGACGCCGACGGGCGCCGGGAAGCTGACGGTGTGAACGCGAGGCGCCGGCTCTCGCCGCGCCACCTCGCGCACGATCTCCGCGGTACGGTCGCGACAGCCGTCGAGGATCACGATCACCTCATAGCTCTGTCGCTGCACCCCGCGCTGGCTGGCGAGCGCCAGCAGGCACGCTTCGATTCGCAGCTCCTCGTCACGTGCGGGAACGACGACTGCCGCAAGCAGGCCCGGAGCGGGCTCGGCGAGCGCAAATGGCGCAGGCTCTGGGAGCCATGCCATCGCCTTGGGCTCGAGCGAGAAGCTCATGGAGTCGGCGCGTGCTTGGAGATGAGCTCACGACCATGCTCGTAGTCGGCGTCGCGATTGTGTGTGAGCACGCCCACCGTCGCGCCGTCGCGGGAGTACCAGATCGTGAACGCGCCCTCGCCGTGAGCGACCAGCGACGCCTCGTCATAGCCATCGCCCCACGCCGCGTGCTTCAGCGTGCGTGTGCCGATCGTCGACCAGAAGCCCGGTACGGCATCCCAGCTCGCCTCCGCGCCCGCGAGCGTGCAGCCCGCGATCTCGCCCTGCTCAAGCGCGTCCCCCCAATGCTCGACGTGTAGGCCACGGCCCGCGAGGGCGTTCTCTGCAAATGCGACGTCGCCGGCCGCGAGCACCGGCTCACCGCCGACCGCACGCATGTGTGTGTCCACAACAACCGCGCCCTCGCGCATCTGCAGTCCCGCGCGCTCGGCGAGGGTCGTGCGCGGACGCGCGCCCATGCCCAGCACGATGCTCGAGCCCTCCAGTCGAGACCCGTCCTGCAGCTCCACGGTCCGCCCGCCGTGCACGGCGCTCACGCTCGCGCTCCCCACGAGCTTGACCTCGAGCCCGTCCAGCCAATCGGCGATGCGCTGGGCGGCATCCTCGCCCAGACGCTGGGCCTGCGGCAGCGGCTCCTCGCCGATTAGCGTCACCCTGCACCCCCGCATCGCCAGCGATGCCGCGATCTCGCAGCCGATGAAGCCGGTGCCGATCACGAGCATCGTCACGTCCTGACCGGCGCGTTCGGACAAGCGCACGCTGTCGAACATGGTGCGCACCGTCAACACGCCAGGGTGCTCCACACCGGCGATCTCTGCTCGCACAGGCTCCGAGCCGGTTGCCAGCACGATCATGTCAGCCGGCAGGCGCTCGTCTCCCGCGAGCATGACATAGCCGCCCTGCGGATCGATCGCGGTCACGTCCGCGCCAAGTCGCAAGCGCACATCGTGTGTGGCAAACCAGGATCGCTGCTCGATCGGCAGCTCGGCCGCGCGGATCTCACCGCGCAGGAACTCCTTGGTCAAAGGCGGACGCCGATACGGCAGCAGCCGCTCCTCGCCGAGCAGTGTCACGCTGCCGCCACCGCCGTGCTCGCGGTAGGCGCGGGCCGTTGCGAGTCCCGCGGGACCCGCGCCTACGATCACGATCCGCTCAGCTGACAACGCCGTCGAAGCGGTCGAGTCGGTAGCCGGGATGGCGCCCGTCGAAGGAGTGCCAGCGAGCGAGCTCGACGGCGAGTAGGTCGTGCACCTCGTCTCCGCGCAGCGGCTCGTCGGCCCCTCGGCCGCGCCAGCTGACGGCAACCACGCTCGCGCCGCTGCGCAGCTGCCGCGTGAGCCAGCCGGTGGCCTCGTGCAGGGCCGGCTCATCGAGGTAGTAGAGGACCTCCGAGCAGACGACCACATCCCATCGCCCGGCGGGCGCCTGCTCGGGGAAGCTCGCGTGCCGCAGTTGCACGTTCGCCAGTCCTGCCAGGCGCTCGCGCGCCAGCATCAATGCCTGCTCGGCGAAATCGATCGCCACGAGCAGCTCACAGCGCGCCGCCAGCTGGCGCGTGAAGACGCCGATCGAGCAGCCCACCTCGAGCACGCGGGCGAGCCGCCGGGGCGGCAGTGCGGCGAGCGTGCCGGCGTACTTCTCGCTCTCATATGCGCTCGTCTCGTAATCCCACGGGTCCGCGCTGTGCTCGTACAGGCGCTCGAAGCGCCCGGCGCCCACGCGCGGCGCGGGTGTAGCGGGGCTCAAAGCGTGCCCAGTCGGAGCGTGCGCGCGCCTAGCTCCACGAGCTTGGGGTCCAAACGGTGCTGCAGAAGGAACAGGTCGAGGTCGCGGCGGGCGCGGTCGAGCGTTCCTCCGCCGACGAGCGCGCGCGAGCCGCATACGCGGGCCGCCTCGGCCGCGATCAGCCGCGCGGCATCCGCAAGCGCAACACGGCATTCGCCTGCGAGCGCGCGGACGCCGCTCGCATCATCCGCGTCACCGCCGGCGTTTGCCGCATCGCCGCCGGCGCTGACCGTGTCGCCCACGTCTCCAAGCCTCGCCACCGTGTACTCGAGCCAGCGGTCGATACTCGCCTGCGCGACGCGCATCCGGCCGACGGCGTGCAGCCGCAGCTCGTCAGGATTGCTTTGCGCAAGTGACGTGATCGTCTCCTGGAGAATGCAGTCGGCGATGCCGGCCCATGTCGCGGCCGTGCGAACAGCATCGCGCGAGAACCACGGCTCGCGCATGATCTCGTCCTCGGCGCCCAGGATCGCCAGCACAGGCGTGTTGTGGAACTCGACGCGGTGGCTCTCGGACGAGCGCAGCCCCGATGCCCGATACCAGCCGCGGTCGAGCTGCACGTCGTGGCGAGAGACGTCCGCATAGACGAGGCGCCGCGCGCCGTGCTCGTCACGGGCGATTACCAGCGCTCGCTGCACGCCTCCGGCCCCTGAGCAGAAGGTCTTGACGCCGTCCAACGCGAGCTCGCCGTCCGCCGTCTCGACGATCCGCGCGGGTGCACCCTCGCCGGGGCCGGGGTCGGCGCCCCATACGCCCAGCAGCAGCTTCCCGTGCGCGATCAGCTCGAGCTCGCGTGCGCGCAGCTCGCTCGGAGCCATGAGTATGAGACGCTCGACGCCGTTGAAATGGCCGTCGAGGATGCGGGCGCTCGAGGCGTCGGCGTTTGCAAGCGCGCGCACAGTTGCGCTCTCCAGTGCGAGATCACAGCTCGCGCGCTCAGCCGCGAGCTGTGGAATGCCGGCCGCCCGCAGCGCCTCGAAGCTCTCACTCGGAAAGCGCGGGCTCATGTCCAGCTCACCTGCGCGCGCAGCGATCTGCGCGAGCGCGATCACAAAGGGCGACGAGCGCGCATCGAGCGTGGAGCTGGGCGCAGGCGGCGGGCTGGGCGCAGGCGGGGGGCCGGGCGCAGGCGCGGGGCTGGGCGCAGGCGCAGGGCCGGGCGCAGGCGGCGGGCTGGGCGCAGGCGGCGGGCCGGGTACGTCAGGCGCGGCACTCGGCGCATCGGGTCCCAGCTTCGGCGGGGGAAGAGCTCCCACGTCGAGTCCTTCCTCTCGCGCGAGCGCGATCAGCTCCGCTATGAGCTCCACGGTGTTCTCACACCCCGCGCGGAGCGCCCCCGGGCCGAGCGCGTCGTGCATCAAAACGACCCCTCCGTCGCCGACCCCCGCCCGTGCGCGCTCGAGCATCGCGATTGCGCCGTCTCCGCGCCAGTCGTGCGTATCGATCGTCCAGCCCGTCAGCTTCAGCCCGTGACGCGCGGCGACGCGCGCCGTCGCGTCGGTGCGCACCCCCCACGGTGTCCGCCAGTAGGTCGGACGCACGCCGATCCGCGCGAGCGCGGCGAGCCCGTCACGCGCGTCACGCTCGACCTCAGGCTCGCTCAGCTCGCAGTGGCGTAGATGACGGTCGCAGTGCAGCTGCATGTCGTGGCCGGCGTCGATCACCGCGCGAGCGCTAGCCGGGACGGCCCGCACGCGCTCGCCGACCATGAAGAACGTCGCCCGGGTCCGCGAGCGGTGAAGCACGTCGAGCACGCGCTTTGTCCACACCTCGTCGGGGCCGTCATCGAACGTGAGGCTCAGGGCGCGGAGACACATGTGCTCATGTGCCCTCATCTCCTGCTTTGAAACGACCTGGGTCGGCTCGATGAAGGGCAGTGCGTCGATCAACCCCGTCAGCTCGAACAGCCGCTGCACGGCGCGCGGCCCTGGGATCAACGCGAACTCGTATCCGTCCTTCTCGCACAGCTGGCCCGTGAGGATGATCTCGGCCAAGCCCGTCGAGTCGATGAAGATCAGCCCGCTGAGATCGAGCGTTATCGCGGACGTGGCGGCACCGGTCGCGCGAACACGTGCGACCGCGCCGTGCAGCGCAACCGCCGAAGCGATGTCGAGTTCGCCAGCGAGGATCAGCGTATATCGCCGCCCGTCAATTAGCTCGTCGATCTCGAGGCCCGAAAATCGCTTCATCATCTGTCCACCGGTGCTCAGCCTCTACCCCGCGAAGGTGCGGCGCGAAACCGATAATAGGCACCGCCGACCAGCTGCGCCGAACTTGCACGGCGAGCGGCGGGGCGTTTGAACGGCGTGGGGCGGGGCAACTCAATAGGCAGATGCCTGAATCGCTAAAGCCAGACGCGGTGATATCGCTGCACCCCGACCGCTACGCTCCTCGTGCGGCGCGCTACTTCGTCGGTAGCGTCGATCGTCCCTCGCCGGACCTGCGCGACGTGGTCGTGCTGCTCACGAGCGAACTCGTCACGCGGGCGGTGATGCTGTGCGACGGCTCTGGCGACGAGCTCGTGGAGCTGCGCATCTGGATGCCCCCTGACGTCGTGCGCGTGGAGCTGCGTGGCGCGCGCGGGCTCGTGTGCCGCCCGCCCGAGCCGCAGTCTCCCCAGGACGACGTGCTGTTGATCGACGATCTTGCCGACCGCTGGTCGATCGACCTCGACGCCGACGATGCGTGCATCTGGTTCGAGATCGACCGTCACCCCGCCGCGCAACAAGCGCATCAGGCTCACGCCGACGGCGTCTACGCGTTCGCTCCGCAGTCGTGAGCCAACCATGACCAGGTCTCGCTTACCGAAAGATCGATTGGAGCAGCGCTGCGGTTCGCGACGGCACGCTCAGCGTCGAGCTGGCCGGCAGCGCGGCCAAGCGCTGGAGCGAGCACTTCGACGGCGTGCTCGCGCTGCTCGCGCAGGGCAACGGCAAGTGGGGCGAGGTGACGCTCACGAAACAGGCAGTCACCGTCGCGGCGGTCTCCGAGGGCTCGGAGGGGGAGCTGCGCCATTTCCTGGAGAGCGTGGTGCTGCAGGTCAACTCCGAGCTCGAGCTCGAGCCCGACCCCGGCGAGGCGCTGCCCGAGGCGGATCCCCGGAAGGCCGCCGATCAGCGGCTGACTGAGCGCTTTCGGGCGTTCGCCGCCGCCGACTGCCTGATGGACGCCCTCGCGGCGCACTACTCGCCTGAGGAGGAGCGTCCGCTGCGCGCATATGCGCTGCTCGCGAGCACATTCGCCACAGGCGTCGGCGGCTCGCTGATCGCATTGCAGCGATCCGGCCGAGAGCTCCCCGAGCGTCTCTCCGCCGTCGACATGCTGCTCGTCGGCGTCGCCAGCCATAAGCTCAGCCGGCCGATCGCCAAGGACAAGGTGACGTCTTAAGGCAGGAGCAGGATCGGGCAGATGCTCCCAGATGGCATCAGCCTCGAACGCAACCGCGACCGCGCCGGCGAACAGCACAGACCCTGGATCCGACGTGTGCTGCTGTGCTCGATCGCCGTGCTTCCTGTGCTCGCTCTGCTGAACGTCTTCGGACAGCACCCGACGACCAGCTCGGTCGTCACGCCGGTCGCGAGCCTCAGCGTAACCGCCCCTTCGCGGCTGCGCAGCGGCCTGATCTTCCAGGTCCGCGTCGAGGTCTTCGCCCATCGCGGGATCGGTCAGGTCGAGCTCGTCTTCGACAAGGGCTGGTGGGAGTCGATGAGCGTCAACTCGATCGTCCCCGAACCCACCGAAGAGTCCTCCGAGGACGGGCGCGTGGTGTTGTCCTACGGCAAGCTCGCCGCCGGTCAGGCGCTGGTCAGCTGGATCTACTTCCAGGTGAACCCGACGAACGTGGGCGAGCGCAGCGAGAACCTCGAACTTCGCGACGGCTCGACGTCGTTGGCACATATCCATCGCTCGATGACCGTCTTTCCCTGAGCTGCCATGGACCTCGTCATCCGTGCAACCGTCGTGTTCTTCTTCATCCTGCTGATCACGCGCGTGGTCGGCCGCCGCGAGATCGCCGAGCTTGAGCCGTTCGACCTGATCCTGCTGGTCGTTATGGGCGATCTCGTACAGCAGGGGATCACGCAGAGCGACCAGTCCGTCACCGGGACCCTGACGGTGATCTCGACGATCGCGCTGCTGTCGGTGGCGGTCAGCTGGGCGTCGTTTCGCTTCCGGCGCGTGCGTGCCGTCACCGAGGGGCAGCCGATCGTGCTCGTCCAGGACGGACACACGATCGAGCGCAACCTGCGTCGCGAGCGGATCACCGTCGAGGATATCCAGCAGGCCGCCCGGCGCGCGCAGATCGCCTCGGTTGCAGAGCTGCAATGGGCGATCCTCGAGGACGACGGTCACATCAGCTGTATTCCGCGTCGCGTGTAGCGAGCTCGCCAGCGGGTCCAGTCGCTGCGCGTAGGGTCGCCCCGGCGGTCGGGCAGGAGACATGGTCTCCAGCGAACCGACACGAGCACCACGCGCGCATAGGCGAGCGATGGCACGCCCACCCAGAATCGAGATTAGGGACACCCGCGAGGGGGAAAAGCTAACGGTGTCGGTTGAGGGCGAGCTCGATCTCGGCACGATCCCCGCGCTCGCGCAATATATCGACGCCCGCACGGACGGCGACGATGGAGCCTTGATTTTGAACTTGGGTGGCGTCACTTTCATGGATTCGTCAGGGCTGAGAATGCTGATCGAGCTCAACGAGCGCTCACAGCGGCAGGGCTGGAAGCTCTCGCTGATAGCCCTGAGCACCAGTCCGCGACGCTGGTGCTGCGTATGACCGGCGCAGATGAGGCGCTGCCGTTCCAGGACCGCCCCGCGCCATGATCGCGCTTGCCGACGACGCCTCCTACGCAGAGGACACGCCCGGCCTGCGCGTAAGCCTGCAGCGCGACCCGCAAGCTCCGTCGCTGGCGCGGGCCGCGGTCGCGGACTTCACCGAGAGCAAGCTCGCCCCGGCTGAGCTCGACAAGTTGACGCTACTCGTATCAGAGCTCGTGTCAAACGCCGTGCTGCACTCCGACGCGCCACCGGCGAGCGGCATCCTGCTGTGCGCGCGCCTGCTCGGCGAAGGCGCCGTCCGCGTCGAGGTCATCGACTATGGCGGCGGCTTCACCGCCACCCCCCGCGATCCCTCCCGGCTGGCAGGCGGCTACGGCCTGTTCCTGGTCGCTAAGGAGGCCCACCGCTGGGGTGTGGACCGCGAGGGCGGCGCGCGGGTGTGGTTTGAGATCAGGAGCCCGCCACGGAGCTAGCCGTCGCGCCGGCGCTCGCCACCTCGTGGCGGCCCTCGCCGAGCTCCTCGATGAGCTTGGCGCAGAACGCCGGTAGGTCATCCGGCTTGCGGCTGGAGACGAGCCCTTGATCCACCACGACCTCCTTGTCGACCCAATTGCCGCCCGCGTTGCGGATGTCGGTCTGCAGCGACGGCCACGAGGTCAGCGTGCGGTCGCGCACAAGGTCCGCCTCCACCAGCGTCCATGGCCCGTGACAGATCACGCCGATCGGCTTGCCTTCAGCACAGAGCTCCTGCAGGAAGCGCACCGCGCGCTCATCGGTTCGCAACTGATCGGGATTGGCGACGCCGCCTGGCAGCACGACGCCGTCGTATTCGCTCGGCTGCGCCTCCGCGAGCGGCTTGTCGACCGGAAACGTCGAGCCCTTGTCGAGGTGGTTGAACGCCTGTACCGTCCCCGGCTCGGCGCCAGCAGCTCGACCGATGCGCCGGCGTCGCGCACCGCCTTCCAGGGAGCTGTCAGCTCAACCTGCTCGACACCCTCCTGCGCGACGATGAACGCGACTTTCTTTCCACTCAGCTCGGATGCCATCGAGATCCTCCTGTTCGTAATGGGCTGTCACAGTTGGGCTTACCCGTGTGCGGCCCGGAGAAACTGGTTCGGGGCGAGCAATGAGTGAGCCGGCGAGGGCGCGCGAGCGGGACGCAGCGACGCATGACGTCGCCATGGAGCTGCTGGTCGAGGCGGGCGCGGTGCTGGCGAGCTCGCTCGAGCTGACGACCACGATGAGCCAGGTGGCGCAATTGACGGTCCCGCGGCTCGCGGACCTGTGCGTGATCGACCTGCGCAACGAGGACAGCTCGATCACGGAGGTGGCCGTCGCTGCGTCGGACCCGGCGATCGCCCCGGCGCTCGAGAGCCTGCGTGCACGGCATCCGCTCGATCCAGGCGGCGAGCATCCCGTCGCGCGTGTGATCCGCAGCGGTGAGCCGGAGCTGCAGGCGCGGATGAGCGAGGAGCTGATGCGCTCGTTCGCCCAGGGCTCCGAGCACGCACGCTTCATGATCGACCATCGCTATCACTCAGCCGTGGTGGCGCCGCTGCTCGCGCGCGGTCGCACGCTCGGAGCACTGTCGCTGCTGCGGCTCGGCGACAGTGAGCCGTACACGAGCGCCGATCTCGATCTCGGCAACGAGCTCGCCAGGCGCGCAGCGCTGGCGATCGACAACGCGCAGCTGTTCTCCGAGGTGCGCCGTGTGGAGCGGCGCTTGGAGGCCGTCCTGGTGAACCTCGCGGAG
>CAVQNS010000006.1:0-543100 GCA_963714285.1 uncultured Solirubrobacteraceae bacterium | reverse complement strand
TCGTGAGCGAGTCCGCCTCCAACGTCGAAACGACCCAAGCAACCCTCGAAGCCCAGATCAACCCCGACGGCGCCACCACGAGCTACCACTTCGAATACGGACCCACAGAAACCTACGGCACAAACACACCCGAAACCACCATCGAACACCTCACGGGCACTACCACCGTCAAAGCCACAATCACCGGGCTCACCCCCGGCGCCACCTACCGCTACCGGGTCCTAGCCACCAACCCCCAAAGCCCGGCCGGCGGCACCCCAGGCCCCGACCAGACACTCACGACCCCCGCCACACTCGGCAACGAACCCCAAGACTGCCCCAACCAAAAACTCCGCTGAGAACAACCCTACGCATCGCCCTGCCCGACTGCCGCGCCTACGAGCAAGTCTCACCGCTCGACACCCAGGGGCAGGACGCAACCGACTCCACCGTCGAATCAGGACCGCGCGCCGCCGCGTCGGGAGAAGCAGTCACCTACGCATCCCTGGGCTCTTACGCCACCCCAGAAGGCTTCACCATCAATGCTCAGCTCGTTTCCCGCCGCGGGTCATCGGGTTGGACGACGCAAAACGTGACACCGCTGCACGATCCTTCTCAGACGGAAGCGAGCGCTTCTTATCAAGCGATGGCTTTCATGCCTGAACTCACGGCCGGGATCGCCAGCACCAATGCTCAGTTGACCAGTGAAGCACCCCCGCCGGAACCGGGCGAATTCGGGTTGTATCTCACTGACTTCGCGAACCACTCTCACCAGTATGTGGGAAACGCATACAACACGATGGGCACCTCGACTGATCTCAGTCACGTGGTCTTCGGCGAATACGGCAGAGTTTCTGAGTGGGTGAATGGCAAAGTGATGGCAGTGGGAATCGCTAACAATGGCACCGCCATGGACGCTACCGTCGGCTCGCAGCACTTCTACGGCCTGTTCGCCCGGGACCATGAGGTATGGCATGCCGTGTCAGCCAACGGATCGCGTGTCTACTTCTCGAGTCCGTCGTCCGCTTTCGAGAATAGTACGGCTGAGCCACCGGGCGCATTGTATCTACGCGACAACGCGAACAGCCCCAGAGCCCCATGAGCGGTGAAGCGTGCACCATCACCACTGATGCCTGCACAATCGACGTGTCTGCTTCGCAGAAGACGAATGGCACCGGCCCGGGAGGCTCTGATCCTCACGGACCCCAGACGGCGCGCTACTGGGGTGCGAACCTCGAAGGCTCGAAGGTCTTCTTCACGAGCACGGCGGAGCTCACGAACAATGCATATACCGGCCCTAAAGACAACGCGGAAAACCTATACGAATACGAACTGAGCCACGAAGCTGGTAAGCCCGGACGATTGACCGATCTCACCGCCGACGGGGTGGGCAATGGCGCGGCTGTGTTGGGAGTAGCACAAATCTCTGAAGAAGGCGCGTATGTGTACTTCGTCGCAGAAGGCGCGCTCGCGCCTGCTGCGGTCGCCGGAGCGCCGAACCTATATGTATCTCACGAAGGCGGCGCACCTCAGCTCATCGCCACACTCGCCGCAAACGATACGTCTGACTGGCATGCTGCCTACGAAGAAGACGGGAGCGGCCCGGCCGTCAACAGCGCGGTCGTAACTCCGAGCGGCTCACGTCTAGCCTTCATATCCGAACAGAGTCTGACGGGCTATGACAACGAGCAAGATCAACCCGGAGAGTGCGAAGGCGTCGGCGGCAGGTGTCCCGAGGTGTATCTCTACGATGCCGAGACGAGTGGACTCGTGTGCGCGTCGTGCAATCCAAGCGGGGCGAGGCCGATCGGTCCGTCTGCTCTTAGCACGCTCAGTGCGGCGCGGGTCGTCTACGCGCAATATCGGCCGCGCAACCTTACAGAAGACGGCACGTTGTTCTTCGACAGCAGGGATGCGCTGGTGCCGCATGCCAGCGACGGCAGGCAGAATGTGTACGAGTATGAGGACGGCCGCATCCACGCTATCTCCGACGTGGCGGGCGGATTCGAATCGTTCTTCCTCGACGCGAGCATCAACGGGGACAATGTGTTCTTCGGTAGCGCGGATCAGTTGCTGCCGGAAGACACGAGCAATAACGTCGCGGTGTGGGACGCGCGGGTAAATGGCGGGTTCCCGGTGACGGTTGCTCCTGCGGCGTGTGATAACGCGGATTCGTGTAAACCGCCACCAACACCGCAGCCGGCTGCGTTTGGGGAGCCAAGCACTGCGACGTTCTCTGGTCCGGGGAACCTCGCCCCGACCGTCGTAGCGACGGTGGCTCCAAAGAAGACGGCCGCGCAGGTCAAGGCGGAGAAGCTCGCCGCCGCGCTGAAGGCGTGTAGCAGAGACAGGTCGAGGAAGAAGCGGGCGGCGTGTGAAAAGACCGCGCGTAAGAGATACGGCACAGCGAAGTCGAAAGCCAAGAAAGCCAGCAACCACCGGAGGCCCAGCCGATGACCACCTTCAACGCTCTTCCAAAAGTAGCTCGGCTCGCCCTACCGGTCGTGGCTGCATTGCTGGCTTTGCTCGCATTGGCCGCGGCCCCCGCGATGGCGGAATTCGGCATGCAGAAGATGGTCACCGCGGCGACGAACGAAAATGGGACGCCTGACCTGCAGGCCGGTTCGCATCCGTATGCGCTGACGAACACGTTCGTGCTGAACTTCCCTGCTGGAATTGGCGGACGAGAAGGCCGGCCACGCAGAACCCATGTTCGTCCTGAAGGCACTCTCAGGGATGTGAGACTCGAACTGCCTCCAGGTTTCGTTGGGAACCCGAACGCCACCCCGCACTGCTCCTATCAAACTTTTATTCGGAGCGCCGAATTCGGCCAGCCGAGCTGCCCGAACGAAACAGCCGTGGGGATTGCGACCACCTACGTCACGGAGTCTGGCATATCCGAACTTACGGCGACGACTGACCCGGTCTTCAATCTCGTGCCCCCAAAGGGCGTCGCTGCCGAGTTCGGGTACATCGCGGCGGGAGTAACCCCGGTGTTTCTGGATACCTCGGTGCGCACGGGAACGGATTATGGTTTGACAACAAACGTCCAGGAAATCAGTCAGGCCGTGCTCGTGGGCGCGAGCAAGGTGACGATCTGGGGAGTGCCCGCGAGCCCCGTCCACAACGATGTTCGTGGAGCGTGCGCGGATGGGATTCTCCAAGGTGCCGAACCTTATGAAACCCCTGGTCAGGGTCTGAATCCCGGCGAAGACGAAGTGGAAGGCCCTATTTCGGATAGCTCAGAAACCAACAGTCCGGTCACGTCAAGCGGCGAATGTACGACGCAGACGCCAGAAGTGCCCCTGTTGACGAATCCGACGTCGTGTGGGGTACCGAGGACTGTGACCGAGGCCGTTGACTCGTGGGAAGAACAGGGTATTTTCCATTCTAGTACCGGGTCGTTGCCGCCGCTTGAAGGTTGTGGGAGGTTGGATTTTAGTCCGACGGTTGGGGTGACGCCGGATGGGGTGGCGGGGAGTACGCCGACGGGGTTGGATGTGGGTGTGCATGTGCCGCAGGAAACGACGGAAAATCCGGTGGGGTTGGCGGAGGCGGATGTGCGGGATACGACGGTGACGTTGCCGGCGGGGGTTGCGTTGAGTCCGGGTGCGTCGGATGGTCTGGAGGCGTGTTCGGAGGCACAGGCGGGGTTCACGGGATTCCGGGAATTGGATCCTGTGGTGGAACCGGGTGTGGAGTCGGCGCAGTTCTCGGAAGCGGCGGTGTCGTGTCCGGATGCGTCGAAGGTCGCGAATGTGCGGATCAAGACGCCGTTGCTTGAACATGAACTGTCGGGGTCGGTGTTCTTGGCGGCGCCGCAGAACTTTCTGGGTGTCCCGGAAAACCCGTTTTCGTCCTTGGTGGCGTTGTATCTGGTCGCGGAAGAACCGGTTGCGGGGGTGCGGATCAAGCTCGCGGGGAAGGTTGTCCCGAACCCGGTGACAGGGCAGTTGACGACGACATTCGAAAACACGCCGCAGCTGCCGTTCAGCGACCTCGAGCTGGAGTTCTATGGGACGGACAGGGCGCCGTTGACGACCCCGGCGTTGTGCGGAACGTATGCCACGCAGGCGGTGTTCGGGCCGTCGTCCGGGACGCCGGCGGTGACGGCGGACTCGAGCTTCCAGATCGCGTCGGGTCCGAATGGGAGCGCGTGTGCGGATCCGTTGCCGTTCGCGCCGACGTTGGTGTCGGGGACGACGAACATCAACGCGGGTGGCTTCACGCCGCTCGTGACGACGTTCTCCCGGGAAGACGGCCAGCAGTCGCTCGCGTCGATCCAGCTGCACTACCCCAACGGGGTGACGGGCTTGATCGCCGGTGTCCCGCAGTGCGCGGAAGCGCAGGCGAACGCGGGGTCTTGTGGCCAGGAAAGCTTGATCGGGGAAACGATCGTGTCCGTCGGCTTGGGCGGCGACCCGTTCAACGTGACCGGCGGCAAGGTCTATCTGACAGGGCCCTATGAGGGCGCGCCGTTTGGCCTCTCGATCGTGAACCCCGCGAAGGCCGGTCCGTTCGACCTGCAAGAAGGCCAGCCGGTAGTGGTCCGTGCGAAGATCGAAGTGGACCCCCACACCGGCGCGTTGACGGTCACGAGCAACCCGCCAGGGACACCGGGGTCGATCCCGTCGATGATCGACGGGATCCCCCTCCAGATCAAGCATGTGTATGTCAACGTCAACCGGCCTGGGTTCACGATCAACCCGACGAACTGCAACCCCCAACAAGTCACCGGGACCGTCACCAGCACCGAAGGCGCCACGAGCCCCGTCTCAGACCAGTTCCAGGTCACGAACTGCGCGATCCTGAAGTTCCAGCCGACCGTCGCGGTCACGACCGCGGGGAAAGCAAGCAAAGCCGACGGCGCGAGCCTCAACTTCAAGATCAGCTACCCCAAAGGCTCCCAAGGCACCCAGTCATGGTTCAACGAGGCGCGCTTCGACCTCCCCAAGCAGCTCCCCGCGCGCCTCACGACCCTCCAACAGGCGTGCCTCGCCGCGACCTTCGAAACAAACCGGACAGCATGCCCCAAAGCCTCGAAGATCGGCACTGCGATCGTGCACACTCCGCTACTCCCCGTCCCCCTCGAAGGACCCGTCTACTTCGTCAGCTACGGCAGCGCCAAGTTCCCCGACGCCGTGCTCGCCCTCAAAGGCGACAACGTCAACATCGAACTCCACGGCGAAACATTCATCAACAGCAAAACCGGCGTCACCAGCGCCACCTTCCGCGACACCCCCGACGTCCCCTTCGAATCAATCGAAGTCAATGTCCCCACCGGCCCCTACAGCGAGTTCGGAGCCAACCTACCCCCCAAAGACAACTACAACCTCTGCGGACAAAACCTCAAAATGCCAACCCTCCTCAAAGCCCAAAACGGCCTCGAAATCAACCACGAAACCCCCATCACCATCAGCGGCTGCACCAAAACCAAAACCAACGCCAAACACACCAAAAAACACAAGAAAAACAAGAAGAAGTAGCAGCAGCGCGACCGAAAAAGTCCCTACGGCCTGGGCGGATGACGTCGCCCGCGGGAATCGGGGAGCGCGATCCATGCGATCCTCTCCTCATTGGCGACGGCGAGGACGTGAGAGTCGGCGCTTGCCAAGGTGTCCTGCACGCCAGTCATTGCTAGCAGCAGACAGTCGCCCAGCGAGAGCGGGCGGCGGGTGCGGTGATAGTGCTTGACGCGAAGCTCGGCCGCACGCCACGCGTGAGGGCGTTCCGCGGCTCGCACGTGCAGATCGGTGGATTGCTCGAGCAGCTCAACCGCATTGCGTGTGCGTGCGACTGAGATGCCGTGGATGCGTGCCAGGCGATCCGCCGCCTCGGCAAGGTTAGGGGCGGGAACCGCCGTCGCCCCGTCGGCGAGCAGCCCCGACACATCCTTGGCCGAGCGCTCTCCTCCGAGTAGCGCGATCACGGCATAGGCATCGAGCACGATCACCGCGAGCGTGCCCGGCGTTGCTCCAGCTCCGCGTCCTCGACGCGGGTGACAGCGCGCATGCCATCGCTTGTGGGCCCGGAGCCCATCTCGTCCGCGAATATGCCACGCACCGCGGCTATCGGATCATCCGGCGCTGGGCGCAGCACGAGCTCGTCCCCACGATCCTCCGCCAGCACAGCCCGCGTCCCCCAGCGCTTGCGTACCGCGGCCGGCACCGATACCTGGCCTCCTCTAGAGATCACAAGACGCTTTGTCATGGCCATGAGAGCATACCATGAGATACGCCGTCGACAAGTTATGCACACCGCAACGGTGAATCGAGCGCCTGACGAAGGCCATGAGCCGCTCAGGCCGCGTCTCCTACGCCCCCAGCTGCGGCATCTCAACTCCAACGAGAAGGAAGGCACGACAGTGAAATCCACATGGCACGCCGCGAAGTCCGCCTCCACGAAGCTCGGCCTCTTCGCGACGCTCCGTGCCTGCCTACGCGCCCACGGGAGTGGTGCGCGCAAAATCAGTAGACGGCTTGCTGCGCCCACGGGCGTCCTCGGCTGTTTCCTCGCGAGCGTCGCTGGCGCCGCGCTGCTGCCCCAGGCGGCGTCCGCCTACGCCACAATCGAAGGCCCCCCGCTCTTCTCCTCGGCCCCCGGCCTCCCGGACGGGCGTGTCTACGAACAGGTCTCCCCGGCGGACAAGAACGGCAACCAGGCGGGCGCGTCGACAGTGGCACAAGCCGCCCCCCCCGGTCATGAGCGGTACTCGGTTGCCGCAGCCAACGGTGACTCGGTGCTGTTCGAAGGCACCGGCGCTATGGGTGAAGTGGACACGAACGACAGTACGTATTACGTGGCGAGCAAGGACGTGGGAGCCGTGGGCTGGAGCACGCGGGCGGCTCTGCCACGTCCGCAGCAGTCGGGGTCGGAAGCCGGCACCGGCAATACCGAGCCGGGATCCTTCGATCCGTCCGCGGACCTCACTCACGCCATGAGCGGCGACGTCGACGACACGCTTGCGCCGCTGTCGCTGGTGAATGGGCAGTACTGCCTGTTCTCCCTTTACCTCACTGGCCCAGACCCATTTTCGGCGGGGACGTGGCTGGCTCGGCCCAGTGCCGAACTCGCGAACCCGATCACGGCCTGCGGCTACAACGAAGACGACGATGGCTCGCCGGTCGGTGGCACGCCCGACTTCAGCACCGTCTACTTCAGCTTCCCCGGCACGCTCCTGCCCGAAGACGCCCCGCGTGTGCCGCACACCCACCTCCCCCAGGGCCTAGTCTCAGGATTCGACGCTTGGGGCTTCTATGAAGACCGTGAAGGCGTGCTGCACGAGGCGGGTGTGCTGCCCAACGGCACCCTCGACCCGTTCGGCGCGGTGCCCGCCGCGTCGGGTCGCGGTCGCGCGCTTGCCGGCAACCAGATATCAACGCAGCCATCGCCCGACGGGGCGCCGTCCGGGTCGCGCGCATTCTTCGTCAGCCCCGACCCGGGGTCGTGCACGCAGAGCGGCGGCGAAAACGACTGCACCACCGATCCGCCCGAGTTGTATGTGCGGGAGAACGGCGAAACGACGCTCCTCGTCTCACGCGACGCACTCCTGCCGGATGTCGGCGGGCTACCGGCGCCCGCCCCCGGCGGTGCGCTTCAGATGGTCAACCCGACACAGCCCGAGGGGTACGGAGTGAACGTCTCGCGAGGGTCGTATGTGTTCGCCGCACCCGATGGATCGCAGGCGTTCTTCCAAAGCACAGAAGACCTAACGGAAGCGGCGAAGGACGCTTCTCCGGGCAACGAACCGAAGACCTACGACTTCGACGTCGAAACTGGCGCGTTGACGTATCTGCCGGGCGTGGTCGGGCAGCTGCTCGTCACCGATGCGGACGGCTCCTCGCTCGCCTTCGTGCGGCCCGCCGCCGGACCCGATCTGCCGGAAATCGACCTGTGGTCGGCCGGCCCAGACGGGGGGAGCGTCAAGCAAGTGACGCAGCTACCCGAAACGGAAACCGTCAATGACTCGCGAATATCATCCGACGGCTCGATCCTCGTGTTCATCACGGCTTCGCGCCTGTCCGGCGCTCTCAACAGCGGCGGCTATGAACAGGTCTACCGCTACGACTCCGCGACGAACACGCTCGGCTGCGTGTCGTGTGCGCCCGCGGGTGTGACGCCGGCCGGCGGCGCGTCGATCTCGCAGAAACTGAACAACGAAGGATACGGGACACCCGCTCCACATGGGATGGTCGACAAGCGTGGGATCTCCTCCGACGGCGATCGTGTTTTCTTCGAAACGCAGACGCCGCTCGTCCCACAGGACACGAACACGAACGCGCCGATAGTCGAAGTGGGCCAAGAAGAATACGAAAAGCAGGGGATGGACGTATACGAGTGGGAGAACGGCGTCGTGTACCTGATCTCCTCCGGCAAGAGCCCGCGCGACTCCTATTTCCTGGATAACAGCGAAAACGGCGACGACGTGTTCTTCGCGACGACAGAAGGGCTCGTTCCCGGCGACACCGACGGCGCGTATGACGTATACGACGCGCGCGTACCGCAGCCTGGAGACACCTCTCCACCCGCGGGGGTGCCGTGCGAAGGCTCGGTGTGCCAAGGCCCTCCAAGCGTGCCGGCGCCGCTCACCGCCAGTGCCAGCTCGACGTTCAGCGGCTTGGGCAACGCCGTGCCCGAACCGGCGGCCGCGTCGGTCGCCAGGCCCAAACCCACGCCAAAGGCGACGAGGTGCAAGAAGGGTGATGTCAGGAAGAAGAGCAAGTGCGTCAAGAAGCCCAAGGCGAAAACCCACAAGAGGAGCAAGTAACCATGAACCGTTCACAGAGACTCCTCTTGGCGCTCACCGCCGCAGCTCTGCTGATCGCTGTCGCGGCTGCGTCGGCGTCGGGCGAAACGACACAGGGCCCCCCGGTCTGGAAGGTGACCGCGGTTTCCACGCCCACGAACTTCAGACCGGGCGATAAATCGGAAACCGACTCGTTGATCGTGACCGCGACGAACGTCGGCGGCTCGGCCGCCGGCTGCACCGTCGCCGATTACGAATCAGAACGCGCATCGCGCCTGACGCCGGTGTGCCCCCCAAGCAGTCCTGTGGCGAATCCGATCACTGTAAGCGACATGCTGCCCACGGGGCTTGTCGCCCTCGAAGTCAAAGGCCGCGACGCCTACGCCGAACCAGAGACGGGTCCCCCGATCGAACAGATGAGTTGCACACAGTCGCCAACTGATCCATCGTGTGCCGATTCACGCCGCGTGGATCCAGGCGACGTGCTGATTCTCACGATCAGAGTAGACGTTGAATCGCGTGTCGAAGGATCGAGTGAAGTGAACCACGCCACCGCGGCCGGAGGCGGCGCCGCGAGCGCGTCGACGGCCGAGCCGGTGACGATCAGCTCTACACCGGCCGAATATGGGATTGCCGCCGGAAGCCTGTTTGCCTTGACATCTACGAGTCAGGCCGGTGGGCACCCGAACGTGACAAACCAGTTCTTTCTGAACACGATCAACCGGGAGGACAGCGAAGCGCCCGGAAGGGAAGTTAGGAAAAACTACGACTCGGAACCGGTCTCCAACCCGAAGGATATCCGCTTCAATCTACCGCCCGGTCTCGTCGGCACGACGGTGGGTATTCCGCGCTGCACAATGGCCAGCGTGCTCGAAGCATCGAGCTGTCCGCAGGATACGATGGTGGGCACCGCGGTCATCATCACCTACAACTCACATGGAGGCGGGCGGATCAACATGACCGTCCCGATCTTCAATATCGCGCCCGCCCCTGGCGAGCCCGCAGCCTTCGCATTCAACGCGCTTTTCTTTCCTGTGCGGCTTGATACGAGCGTGCTCTCCGACGGGGAATACAACGTGCGTGTGAACGCGCCCGACCTCACGGAGGGTGCCTCGACGTACATGAGCTCGATCACGATCTGGGGTGTGCCCGCCGAACACAATAATCCCGGCCCCGACCTAGCGGCCAAGAACCTCGGCGGGAGCGTGGAATCTGGCGCCCCCCAGTTCACCTTCGGCAACGCTGGCATCGAAGAATACGCAAGCTCCGGTGGCCTAAAGTACAACAAAGTGGAAGAGGAGACCGCGGTCCCGCTGCTGACGAACCCGTCGCAGTGCGTTGCCCCGCTCACGGGCGTGTTGGAAACGGATTCGTGGGAAGGCGCCGGTCCGGGAGTGTTCGTGGGCGAATCGACGGCGATGGGTACGCTTGTGGGCTGCAACCTGTTGTCGTTTGAGCCTGGGGTGTCGATGTTGCCGGATACGTTGGAAGCGGGTGCGCCGGCTGGCTATTCGTTTGCTTTGCGGTTGCCGCAGAATGTGGAACCGGGGGGTTTGGCGACGCCGGATGTGCGGCGGACGTCGGTGACGTTGCCGGCGGGTACGGTGATTTCGCCGTCGGCGGCGGACGGGCTGGGCGCTTGCACGAATGAACAGTTCGATTTGCATTCGGGGGTGCCTGGTGGGTGTCCGCGGGATTCGCAGGTGGGGACGGTGCGTTCGAAGACGCCGGCGCTTGAAGAAGCGTTGACGGGTGAGGTGTTTTTGGCGTCGCCGTTGTGTGATCCGTGTTCGCCTGCGGATGCGGCGGATGGGCGGATGGTGCGTTTGTTTTTGCAGCTGGTAGGCGAAGGCGAATCGGGGATCGTGGTGAAGCAGGAATTGACGGGTGAGATTGATCAGCAGACGGGGCAGTTGACGGTCACGGATGCTGAAGTGCCGCAGGTGCCGTTCAGCGAACTGCGGTTGACGTTGCAGGGCGGGGAGCGCGCGACGTTGGCGAACCCGCGCTCATGCGGGCCGGAGACGACGACCGCGGAACTGGAACCGTGGAGCACGCCGTATACCCCGAACGCGGACCCGACGAGCAGCTTCGATATCGATGAAAACTGTTTCGCGCCGCAGTTCAGCCCGTCGTTTAGCGCGGGCACGACGAGTAACCAGGCGGGTGGGTTCAGCCCGTTCACGTTGTCGTTCGGGCGTGGCGATGATGACGAGTTCCTCAACGGCATCCAGCTACAGATGCCCGCGGGGATGCTAGGGATGCTCTCGAAAGTCAAGCTCTGCGGCGAACCGCAGGCCGCGGAAGGGACGTGTGGCACGGAAAGCCTCGTCGGGGAAACGAGCGTGGAGACGGGGCCGGGTGCTGACCCGTTCCTCGTGACCGGCGGCAAGGTCTACATCACCGAAGGCTACAAGGGCGCCCCATATGGTCTCTCGATCGTGGTGCCGGCGACCGCGGGGCCGTATACGCTTGCGGGGACGACGGGCAAAGGCACGGTCGTGGTGCGCTCGGCGATCAGCGTGAACCCGCGCTCGGCGGCGTTGACGGTCACCTCGGACCCGTTGCCGACGGAGCTCGACGGGATCCCGTTGCAGCTACGCCTCGTGAACGTCACGGTCGGCACAAACACTGATTTTACGTTCAACGCGACGAGCTGTGATAAAACCGCGGTCACGGGTGTGATGACGAGTGTCGCTGACGCGGTCGCGACGGACTCTTCTTCCTACCAGGTCACGAACTGCGCGGCGTTGAAGTTCCAGCCGAAGCTATCGGTCTCGACCGCCGGGAAAGCCTCGAAAGCTGGTGGTGCGAGCCTGTTCTTCAAGATCAGCTACCCGAAAACGGAAATCGGCGGGGACGCATGGTTCAAGGAGGCGAAGTTCGATCTCCCGAAGCAGCTACCCGCAAGGTTGACGACGCTACAAAAGGCATGCCTGGCCGCTACGTTTGAAGCGAACCCCGCGGCATGCCCGCACGCGTCGATGATCGGCGAGGCACGGGTACACACGCCGGTGCTGCCCGTGGCGTTGATGGGGCCGGTGTATTTCGTGTCCTACGGGAACGCGAAGTTCCCCGAAGCCGTAGTCGTGCTCCAAGGCTACGGCGTCAGCGTTGACTTGCATGGCGAAACGTTCATCAGCAAGGAAGGCGTGACCAGCGCGACGTTCCGTAACACGCCGGACGTGCCGTTCGAATCGATCGAAGTGAGCGTCCCGACCGGGGCGTATTCGGAGTTCGGGGCGAACCTCCCCGCGAAAGACCACTACAACTTCTGCGGACAGACGCTGAAGATGCCGACCCTGTTCGTCGCGCAAAACGGCGCAGAAATCCACCAAGAAACCCCAGTAGCGGTCACCGGCTGCACCAAACCCAAAGCCGCAAGCAAGAAGAAAGCAAAAAAGGCGAGCAAGCAGAAAGCCAAGAACGCGAGCAGCAAGCAACAGATGGATAGCGCGCGAGATGCCGGCTACGAGCACAGGAGGAACTCATGACACGTATTCCAAGGATGATCGCGGCCGGGTTTGCCGCGTGTTGTGTGCTGGCCGGCGGGTTGTTTGCGGCGGGGTCGGCGTTCGCGGCGCCGGAAGCGCCGGTGACGGCTAGCCCCGCGACATCGGTCACGGCGACCTCGGCTGTGTTTGAAGGCGTGTTGAACCCGCATGCGGGTGCTACCGCTAACGCTGGCTGGTATTTCGCGTATAGCACCGGGCTGTCGTGTATGGGCGTCTCTACGACCCCGCAGCAGCCGGAAGTCGTGGGGCATGCTGTCCCGGTGCACGCGGCGGTGAGCGGTCTTGAGCCGAACGAGGCGTATGTGTTTTGTTTGGTCGCGACGAGCCCGGGCGAACTCTCGCAGGGCAACGAAGTGTCGTTGATGACGCTCCCAGCCGCCCCGAGCGTCGACAGCGAGACGCTCGTGTCGGTGGGCGCGACTGTGGTGATGCTCGAAGCGCAGGTCAACCCGAACAACCAGAAAACGAGTGTTGCTTTCCAGTACGCGACGAGTCCCGCGGTCAACGCGAACGGGTCGCTGACCAGCGCAGCGAAAACAGTGTCGAGCGAAGCCGGTGAAGGCTACGGTGATCAGCCGCTCGGCCCGGTGAGCGTTTCCGGCTTGGTGGGTGGCACGACTTACTACTACCAGGCCGTGGCAGCGAACGCGGCGGGTAGTAGCTATGGGCCGGTGCAGTCGTTCACGACGGTGCCCGTCCCGCACACGGACGCGGCTATAGGGGTGAGCGCGACGACGGCGACATTCACGGGCGAATTGGTGTCGTTGAACGCGACGGTCGCGGCGCAGTACTCCTTCGCCTATAAGCTCGGCAGCGAATGCGCCGGGGAAAGCACGACGCCGGTCGAAGAAGCAGGGACCGGGTCCGGCGCGTTCAAAACGCCGTCGACGCTCGTGACAGGGCTCCAGGCGAACGCGACATACGCGGTGTGCCTGGTCGCTACGAACGCGTTCGGCTCACAGACCGACGCGACCCCCGTGAGCTTCAAAACCCCGGCCGCACCCCCGAAAATCGACAGCCAGACCGCGGCAGTGGGAGCGACGGAAGCGACACTCACAGCGCAAGTCAACCCGAACAACGAGGAAACCGGCTACACGTTCGAATACTCCACCAGCGAAACCAGCGGGAAACTCACGGGCACGATCGTCAAACTCGAAGGCGCGAGCCCGCTGGAAGGCGGAACCGACGAGGCCGCGAGTGTCCCGGCGATCAAAGGCCTCGCCGCTAGCTCGACGTACTACTACCGTGTCGTCGCGGAAAACGCACAGTCAGCGATCGAACATAACCCCTCCGAAGGCGCGGTGCAGTCGTTCACGACCCTCCCCGCCCCGCATACCACCCCGGCTACCCTGGTGACCGCGACGACCGCGACGCTCAACGGCGAACTGGCGCCACTGGACCCGAATGTCGCTACCCAGTACTCGTTCCTCTACCGGCTCGGCAGCGAATGCGCCGGCGAAAGCCAGACCAGCAGCGAAGAAGCCGGGGAGGGCACCGCCACCGTCGCGGAGAGCACCACCATCAGCGAACTACAACCCAATGCCGAATACTCGGTGTGCCTGGTCGCCGGCAACACCTACGGGTCGCAGACAGACCCCGCCACGGTGCACTTCACGACGCTCGCCGCCCCCCCGAAAATCGATAGCGAGACGTTTTCCGCGGCGACACCCGATGAAGCGATACTCGAAGCGCAAATCAACCCGAACAACCAGGAAACGAGCGGCGCTTTCCAGTACGCCACGAGCCCCGCGGTCAACGCCAACGGGTCGCTTGCCACCCCCACCAAAACCGCATCCAGCCAGCTCGGCGAAAGCTACGGCGATCAGCCCCTCGGCCCCAGCACACTCACCGGCCTCACCGCCAGCACGACCTACTACTACCAAGCTGTCGCGACCAACACGGCGGGCACCACCTACGGCCCCGTGCAGTCCTTCGCGACACAAGGCCCGCCGATTGTGAGCACCGGCACGGCGGCGGGCATCACCCGCACCACGGCGACACTCTCAGGGACAGTCAACCCGACCGGCCTCGAAACGAGCTACTACTTCGCCTACATCGACGAACACGGCTATGAAAAAGCGCTCGCTGGGAACACCGAAGAAAAAGCCGACCCCTACACCGCCGGCGAAACAACCAGCCCCACCCCCGTACCCGGCAACAGCTCAAGCGACGAACCCCAACCCATCAACCCGACCCCGATCAACGGGCTGCTACCAGGCGAAACCTACCACTACACGCTGATCGCGAAAAACATTCTCGGCGTCAGTATCGGCCAAGACCAAACCCTCACAACCACGACGGCGACCCCGCCGATCGTGACCACCGCCAGTGCGAGCAACGTCGGGCAGACAACGGCAACGCTCTCAGGCACAGTCAACACCAACAGCCTACAAACCGAGTACGCATTCGAAATCGCCACCCAACCCGGCGACTACGGACCCGCGACGGGCCTCGGCAGCATCGGCGGCGCACGAACCGAAACCATCACACAAACACTAGGCGAACTCCAACCCGGCACCACCTACTACTACCGCATCACCGCCACCAACACCGACGGCACCACCCACGGAACAGAACAAGCCTTCACCACCACAGCACTACCCAACCTCTTCACCATCCCCCCCTCAGCACCACTCATCACCCTCCCCCCAACCACATTCCCAACCGAAACCGGGCCAGCCACAAACACCCCGCCCAAACCACTAACCACCAGCCAAAAGCTCGCAAAAGCACTCAAAGCATGCAAAAAAGACAAGAAAAAACACAAGCGCACCACATGCGAAAAACAAGCAAAAAAGAAATACGCAGCGAAAAAGAAAAAGAAGTAACCAGCGAACGAGACACACCATATGCCCCGCCCCGCGAGCGGGGCAAGCTTAACGTAGCCGGTTTGAGGCGGATTCGCGGATCATCGCCTGTGCTGAAAGCTTGATCGGGAGAACGATCGTGTCCGTCGGCTTGGGCGGTGACCCGTTCAACCTCACCGGTGGCAAGGTGTATCTCGCTCGTCCGTGTCAGGGCGCGCCGTTTGGGCTGTCGATCGTCAACCCGCGAAGTCTCAGACCAGCTCCAGGTCACGAACTGCGCGATCCTGAAGTTCCAGTCCACCGTCACGGTCACGAGCGGCGCGCACGCATGCCCACCTCCTCAAAGCCCAAAACGGTCAAGAACTCAACCAAAACACCCCCGTCCAAACCAAGGCGACAGAAGGATCCCTACAGCTTGGGCCGATGACGTCGCCGCGGGAATCGGGGAGCGCGATCCATGCGATCCCCTCCGCATTGGCGACGCGAGGACGTGAGAGTCGGCGCTTGCCAAGGTGTCCTGCACGCCGGTCATTGCCAGCAGCAGACAGTCGCCCAACGACAGCGGGCGTCGGGTACGGTGATAGTGCTTGACGCGAAGCTCGGCCGCAAGCCATGCGTGAGGGCGCCTGACGACGCTGCAGCAGGCATGCCTCGCGGCGACGTTCGAAAAAGACCGCGCGGCATGCCCCAAAGCATCGAAGATCGGCACAGCGATCGTGTACACCTCGCTACTACCTGTGCCGCTCGAAGGACCCGTCGACTTCGTCAGCTACGGCAGCGCCAAGTTCCCCCGACGCCGTACTCGCGCTCAGAGGCGACAGCAAGCAGAAGAGGAGCAAGCAGAAATAGCAGCATGCGGCCAGGCTCAGCCGCGGCGCATGTCCCCGGCGCCGCGGCTGAGCCCATAACACCACTGGCAACGTTTATGCAATGATCCCTGATCGCCTCGCGGCGGTCGAGTCATGCCGCATAAACTCAGATCGTATGAGGTCTAGATGGTTGCTTGTTGACGGTGGCCGTGTCGTGCTATAGCTTGTTGTAGTCGTTTATATGGGGAGTACGTATACTTAGTAACCGTACTTAGTGGAGAGGAGGGCTTGATATGAAGGATATGGCTGTTACACCAATAACAGCATCGTCGGCGGGGGGAGATGCGCGCCGTCGCCGCGCCTTTGTGGCGCTGGTCGTGCTTGGCAGTGCCCTCTGTGCGGCACTCGCGCTGCCCCTCAGCGGCGCCGCGGCTGCCAGGGCACGTGCTGCAAGCACGGTCTCGCTCAACGATACGGGTCATCTGCATCTGACGAGCCACCACGGCTTCACGCTCAACGAGCAGGGCGCGGCGTCCGGATCGATCTCGGGAACGATCTACCTGCACCTGAACGTGGTCTCGACGAACCGCGTGACGGCCGAACTCAACATCTACCCGAACGGTGGCTCGGTGACGGGCACCGCGAGCGGCAGCTACCACCCCTCGGGCGGCGTCGCGAGCTTCAGCGGCACGATGACCGTCGAGCGCGGATCGGGCCGCTACAACGGCGCGCGCGGGTCCGGCATCAGCTTTAGCGGCACAGTGCAGCGCTCGAACGACGCTATCACCGTGCACGTAGACGGCCGGATGTCGACTTGACGCGGCTGGCCTAACGCCGATGCGAAGATTTGCCGCCATGGCGGCGCTGGCGAGCGTGCTTGTGGCCGGTGTGCTTGCGAGCGCCGCCAGCGCGGTAACCGAGCGCGCGAGCCTGCAGGCGTCGTTCAGCCCCGACCACCTCGGTGCGCCCACGACGATCGGGTTCTCGTTCCATCTCTCCACGCTGGAAGGGACCGCGCCGCCGCCGCTTACACGGATGGATCTGCAGATGCCCGCGGGGCTCAACTACACGCGGACCACGCTCGGTCTCGCGCTCTGTCAGCCCACCGTGCTGCTCGAAAAGGGGATTGCGGGATGCCCCGCGAACTCTCGGCTTGGCTCAGGCAGCGCCGACGTCGAAGTTCCGTTCGGCACCGGTGACGGGCATGAGCTCCCCGAAATCCAAGCGGTCTCTGCGCCGTCGGCGACCGGCAACCTGAATGTCCTCTTCTACGCCAACGGTCTCTACCCGGTGCTCGCCCAGTTGACGTTCGTCGGCGAAGTGCTCCCCGACACGGGCCGCTTCGGCTCCCAGCTGGCGGCGAACGTACCGCTCGTGACGAGCGTGCCGGACGGCCCGGACGTCTCGCTGGTAAGCGTGCAGGCGACGATCGGGCCGAGCCATCTCGTCTACTACAAGCACGTGCACGGCAAGCTCGTCCCGTTTCATCCGCGCGGCGTCTCGGTGCCGGAACGCTGTCCGCGCGGGGGCTTTCCTTTCGACGCCGCGTTCACGTTCGAGGACGGGAGCTACACCACCGCGCAGACGGTCGTTCCCTGCCCGACCCATCACAGCTAGACGCAAGCGCATGAGCACGGCGATACATCCGCGCGATCGAGGCGCCACGCGCGCCTCGCGACGGCGATCGCGGGAGCATGGCGGCATGGGATCCTCCGCGTCCGCGCAGCTCGAGTTGGGGCGGGTGTTCACAGGCTCCGTCCTGCGCTACGTGGCACAGGTGCTGCCGCTGGTGGGTCGCGATCTCGGACGCCGGCGTGTCGCGGCGAGTGAGATCCCCGACCGGCATCTGCGGCGGATCGCCGGCGAGGCGCTTGCCAAGCGCGGCAACGTCGAGGGCGCCGCCCTGTTCGCGACGCTCGCGCCGAACCCCAGCCGCCGCAGCGCGCTGCGCGCGCTCGTGTGCTTCCAGACCGCCTACAACTACCTGGACGCGCTCTCGGAGCTTCCCAGCGACGACCCTCTCGCCAACGGCAAGCAGCTGCACCTGGCGTTGTTGGGTGCGCTGCGCCCGCACGCCGAGCACCAGGACTACTACGCCCACAATCCGCATCGCGAGGACGGCGGCTATCTGGTCGGTCTCCTCGACGAGTGTCGCGGCTCGCTGATGGAGCTGCCGGCCTTCGCTGCGTTGGCTCCCACGATTCGGGATGCCGCGGCGCGGATCGTCGCGTTCCAGGCGCTGAACCTCTCAGAGGCCCAGGGCAGCCACGAGGGGCTGAGGCGCTGGTCGACGGAGCTCACTCCGCCGGGAAGCGGCCTCGCCTGGTGGGAGACCGCCGGCGGCGCCGGCTCATCGCTGGCCGTGTACGCCCTGATCGCGGCGGCCGCCGATCCCGATATGGACCCGTCGCTCGCCCGCGAGATCGACCGAGCCTACTTCCCGTGGATCGGAGCTCTGCACTCGTTGCTCGACAGCCTCGTCGATCGCCGTGAGGATAGCGAGAGCGGGTGTCGCAGCCTGCTGGACTACTACGGATCGCCCGCGGGCGCCGAGACCCATCTCGCTGCGCTGGCGGCGCGCGCCCGGCTCGCCGTCGAGCGCCTGCCCCGCTCGCCCGTCCACATGGTGATCCTGACCGCGATGTGCAGCTACTACCTGTCTGCGCCCGAATGCGACGCGGTCGAGGCGCGCGCTGTCACCGGCGCGCTCACGAGCGAGCTCGGATCGTCGTTGAGCGCCGCGATCGCGCTGTTTCGCTCCCGGCGTCTGCTGCGCACGCTCACCAACCGGTCCTACACCTGAGGCGCGCCGATGCTCGAGCTGCGCGACCTCGTGAAGCACTATCCCGCCGTGGGCGGTGAGTCGGTGCGTGCAGTGGACGGCGTCTCGTTGAGCGTCAGCGCGGGGGAGATGGTGGCGCTATACGGACCCAGCGGGTCGGGCAAGACGACGCTGTTGCTGATGATCGCGACGCTGCTGGCGCCGACCAGCGGCAGCGTGTCGATCGCCGGCCGGGATATCTCCTCGCTGTCTGAGCGCGAGGCCTCCCACTTCCGTCTGTCCGAGCTGGGTTTCATCCGCCAGAACTTCGACCTGTTGCCGGGTGTGAGCGCGATCGACAACGCGGTGTTGAAGCTGTTGAAGTCGGTGCGGTGGCGTGAGGCGCATCGGCAGGTCACGCCGCTGCTCGAGCGTCTCGGCCTGGGCGAGCGCCTCACGCACAGCGCCGAGACGTTGTCGATGGGCGAGCGCCAGCGGGTGATGATCGCGCGTGCGCTCTCGACGCAGCCGGGCTTGCTGCTCGCGGATGAGCCTACGGGGAGCCTCGATAGCCAGCGCAGCCGCGAAGTGCTGGAGCTTCTGCGGGAGTTGTGCCGCGAGCGCGATGTCGCGGTGATCCTCGTCAGCCACGACCCGCTCGCTGCCGGCTACGCTGATCGTGCGTTCGCGTTGCGTGATGGGACGTTGCGCGACTATGAGGTGGATCAGCCCGCGGCGCCAACGAGCCTCCACTAGCCGGCCTGCGAGCGTGTCGAGGTGAGGCCGGGCAATGTGCTGCACCTGTACCGCGTACGTGTGCGTGCGCGGCTGGTGCAGGAGCTGTTCGCGGTCATCGGCATCGCTGCGGGTGTGGCGCTGTTGTTCGCCTCGCAGGTCGCCAGCCAGAGCCTCTCGAGCTCCGTGGCGCAGCTCTCGCGCGGGATCGTCGGCCATGCGACGCTGCAGCTGTTGGCGCGTGACACGCAGGGCATGCCGGAAGGCCTCGTCGGCGAGGTTCGTCGGCTGCCGGGCGTGCGTGTCGCTGCGCCGTTGCTTGAAGCGAGCGCGAGCGCGAGCGGACCCAAGGGCAGCGCCTCGGTGGAGCTGGTGGGCGCGGACTCGAGCCTGCGCGCGTTGGGTGGGGTGCTGGTGCGCCACACCGATCTGGAACCGTTCGCGGGCATCGGCGCGGTCCTGCTCCCCTCGCCGCTCGCGCGCCACCTCGGCGTGACGCGGTTCGGCTCAGAAGCGACGCTGAAGCTGTATGGCAGGAGCGAGCGTGCGCCGCTGTACGAGCAGCTCTATGAAAAGCAGATCGGTGGGCTGGTCGCGAGCCCGATCGTGGTCGCCCCGTTGTTCTTTGCCCAGGAAATGGCCGGCACGGGCGCACGCGTCTCGCGCATCCTCGTAGAGCCCGCTCCGGGCCGCGAAGGTCAGGTGCGCGCCGGGCTGTTGCGGCTCGCCGGGGGTGCTCTGAACGTGGAGGGCACCGGCTATGACGAAAGGCTGTTCGCGAAGGCCGCGTCCGCGAGCAATCAGTCGACCGCCCTGTTCGCTGTCATCAGCGCGCTCGTGGGCTTCCTGTTCGCGTTCAACGCGATGCTGCTCACGGTTGCCCAGCGCCGCCGGCTGATTGCCGACCTGCGTCGCGATGGCTACACCCCGCGTGCGGTGATCGCCGTGCTGCTGCTCGACGCCGTGGTGCTGGGGGTGGTGGCGTGCGTGCTCGGCCTGCTGTTGGGGGAGGAGCTCTCGATTCACCTGTTCCGCTCGAACCCTGGCTATCTCGGCTCGGCTTTCTCTGTGGGAACGCAGCGGGTCGTGGGCTGGCAGAGCATCGCGATCGCGGCGGGTGGCGGCATGCTCGCGGCCGTCGTAGCTGTGTTGAGCCCGCTGCGTGACATCATCTCTCGCGACCCGCTCGCCGCGATCACGCCGAAGGGGGGCTCCGTCGCCGCGCGTGCGACTGTCGCGACTGCGCTTGGCGGGGTCGCGTGCCTGGCGGGCGCTACCGCGATCCTGCTGGCGGCGCCGAAGGCGGCGATCGTGGGGATGGTCCTGCTGATCGCCGCGCTGCTGCTGAGCCTGCCGCTGGCGTTGAACGTGACGCTCGCGCTGCTCAGCAGGCTTGCGCGTACGCTGACCGGAGCGGTGCCGCACGTCGCCGCGATGGAGTTGAGCGCCGCGCGGGCACGGGCGATCGCGGTCGCGGCGACGGGTTCGATCGCGGTGTTCGGCGCGGTCGCGATCCAGGGCGCTCACGCCGACCTGCTGAAGGGTCTGGAAAACGCGGCACAGGACGAGAACGCGTTCACCGACGAGTGGGTCTCGCCGCCTGGCGCTTACAACCTCCTCAGAACCGCGCCGTTCGCCCCGACGCAGCAGGCCGAGCTCGCGCAGCTGCCGGGCGTGCGCGCCGTGCAGGTCTACCGCGGAGGCCTGTTGGACTGGGGCGAACGCAAGGTGTGGGTGATCGCTCCGCCCGCCGAAGCGACGTCGCTGCTGCCCGCCACACAGCTCGTCGAAGGAGCCGCCGCGAAGGCGACTGCGCGGCTGCGGAACGGTGGCTGGGTAGTGCTCTCCCAAGCACTCGCGCAGGAACACCACCTGCGCATCGGCGAGCGTGTCACGCTCCCGACGCCGATCCCCAGAACCGTGAGGGTTGCCGCGCTCTCGACGAACATCGGCTGGGCGCCCGGCGCGATGATCATGACCGCCGGCGAATACGCGAGCGCCTGGGGCAGCAGCGACGCGAGCGCCTACGACATCCTGCTCGCACCTGGCGTGAGCTCCGCGCAGGCAGCACGCGAGATCACAGGTGCGCTCGGCGCTGGCGGAAACAGCGGCCTGTCGGTGCAAAGCGCGCAAGCCCACGCACGCGAACAGAACACGCTCAGCAGCCAAGGCCTGCAGCGCCTGACGCAGATCGCGACGCTTATCCTGGTGGTGGCGGTCCTGGCAATGGCCTCGGCGATCGCCAACATGGTCTGGCAGCGTCGCCCGCGCCTTGCCAAGCTGAAGCTCGAGGGTTTCCCCCGCAGCGAGCTATGGCGCACGATCCTGCTCGAGAGCATCCTGCTACTCGCGGTCGGCTGCCTCACCGGCGCGATCTTCGGCCTCTACGGCCAGCAGCTCCTCGACCGCGCGCTCGCGAACGTGATCAACTTCCCCGTCGTCTACTCCATAGCGGCGCTCTCCGCTGTCCTCAGCCTCGCGATCGTCACGGCCGCCGCCGTCGTGATCGTCGCCATCCCGGGCTACATCGCCGCCGGCGTAGCGCCCGCCGTCGCGCTGCAAGACTGACCGGGCGCTGCCGGGGGCGGGGAGCCCAAGTCTCGTGGCATGCAGTCTCTTGCATCACGGGCGTTTATAAGCAAACGATCGGCAAGGAATATCCCCAGGGCTTGTACTTATGCGGCCATCGCGCTAGCCTGCTCGTGCATGTTTATGTAAACGCGAGTCCGTCGGCGGGGGATCTCCGGCCGGCAGTCCGCGAGCACAGTCAACGACTCATCGAAGGAGGAGCGCATGAAGAAAGGATCTCTCGATCGTCGCCGCTGGCGGCTGACCCGCCGCGTGCTGCCGGCGCTGCTGAGCTTGGCGGCCTGGCTTGCCGTGCCGTTGCCGGTGGCGCAGGCGGCGCCGACCGGTGGCTTCGCCGTGTTCGCGGAGTGCCCGACACACGCAAGCAATGTCAACGGCTGCGTCTACGCACCCACGGAATCAGGAGAAATCACGCTCGGCAAAGAGAGCGTCCCGATTGTCAAGACGCAGGTGCTGCAGGGCGGGCTCGTGACCGAAGAAGAACCATTCGTCAAATACCTCTCTGCGGCCGTGAACGGGGAAACGCTTGTCAAGACCCCCGAGCCGGTCCCAGGTGGGCTGCTAGGGCTGAAGTGCAACAACGACAACGTCATCCTGCGCGGGCTGTGTGCAAGGTTCTTCGAAAATCGCTTCACGAGCGTCAACTCGATCACCGAACTCGCCGCGCCGGCGGGGTCTGTCAAGTTCAACACGTTCGCCGAGCAGACCGGCCAAGGGGCCGCGCTGACACTGCCGGTCAAGGTCCGCCTCGAAAACCCGCTGCTCGGAAAGGAATGCTATATCGGCTCCAACAGCAACCCGATCGAGCTGGAACTGACGACCGGTAGCACCATCGGCGGGCCGACTGGAAGCCCCGGTAGGGCAAGCACGAAGGAAGAAGGCGGGATCCTGGTCATCAACGGCACGTCGCTCGTGAGCAACACGTTCTCCGTGCCCGGTGCCACCGGCTGCGGCCCGTTCGGGCTGCTCGACGGAGTCATCGACAGCAAAATCGGGCTGCCATCGGCCGCGGGGAAGAACACCGCGATCCTCAACGGCAAGGTTGAAATCGCCAACAGCGAAATCGTAGAAGAACACGGAGGCTGACAACCGGAGGATCCCGAGTTGAGCGGGGCCCGCCCGCCACGTGGCCTAGCCGCGGCGGGCGGCCCCCCGGTTCGGCCTCAGCGTCGACGGCGGCGGTCCCGGCTCAGCTTGCTCCCACATCTGGCGGTCGATGAACTCGTCCGTCTCCTCGCTTCCCATGAACGGCGTTAGCCACAGGTGCGCGACATGGGGCAGCATCGCGGCGATCTGCGGCTCGCCACGTCGACGTGCCTCCAGGTAGACGACCTCGAACACGCTCGTGACGATCGCTTCCATGGCTACGCGCGAGGGCGGCTTGGCCCGCGGATGGTGCAGCAGCCCTTCCTGCAGGAAGAACATGAACGCGGTGTGGCTGTCCTCGATCCGCTGCACCGCGCCGGGGCCGACGGCGTAGGCCTCGACGAAGCCGATGTGGGCGACCAATGGGTTCGCCTGCAACAGCTGTGTGAGCGCGCGCCCCGCCTCCCAGGTCCGCTGCGGCCAGCTGGCGCCGGAGAAGAACGCTTTGGCGGTGACATCCATGACCTGCTGGAAGCCGAGCTCGTGCACGGCGGCGAACGCCTCCTGCTTGTCCGAGAACAGCCGATAGAAGACGCGCCCGTCGACCGAGGCGAGCTTCGTGATGTCCGCCACGGTGGTGGCGATGTAGCCCTTCTGCTCGGCCATCCGTGCGGCCGCATAGAGGATCCGCAGCCGATGGTTTTCGGCGACCTCCTGCTCGGAGATACGCGGGCGCCCCGGTCCCAGCACGCCCGGCGTCTGCTGTATCGGGATGTCTGGCACATGCGGCGAAGGGGGCGGGATCGGCGCGGGGGAGAGCGTCTGCCAGCGCAGCTCGGCTGTCGGGCGCTTGTAGGCGGCCACCCACTCCAGCAGGTCCTCGCACAGCTTTGAGATCGCCGCCTCGCCGCGGCGCAGCCGCGTGGCGATCATCCGATAGACGCTTCCCACGAGAACCCGCGCCTCGAGATCGGGCACGTTGGCCCCTTTGGGCGCAGCTCGCTGAGCCTGCTCGATAGCGGTTGCGATTTGCGTGATCCCGCGGTCCCTCGCATCCAGGGCGCGCGCTCCGCCTGCCATCGACTCGCCCATCAGGAAGCGCGCCCTAGCGCCGTTCGTGCCCGCGTAGCCCACCAGCGCCGTCACGGCGGCCGACATGGCCTCGGCGGGCGCATGTGCCTCGAGCGCCTGGGTGATCGCGGCGAGCAACTCCTGTTGGACGGCCTCGATGCTCGCGGAGAAGCAGTCGTCGCGGTCGGTGAAGTAGTCGTAGAACGTGGGCCGTGAGACCCCCGCCTCACTGATCACCGACGAGACGTTCGCGCCCGCGTAACCCCGCCGGTTCGTGACCTCGACCATCCCTCGGAGCAGCCGCTCGCGCTGCGTGCTCTTGCGTCGCTGTTGCGCCATCGTCTCGTTCGGGCGCGCCGCCACCGGGCATCCCCGCGTGGCGAACCGTACCCGAGTTGACATCTCGCCGGTTTGGCTGGTGCTCGTGTCCATGCTCGATGCGTGCCTGCCTCCCCGTGACGCCAGCGTTGCGCGGCTCTATATAAATCACTATAGACTTGTTTATTATGAGTCGTCAATAGGCTTGTATTTCGGACGGTCAAGCGTTCTTAGTCTTGTAATAACCCCTTTCCATAAGGGATTTATGCGAGAAGTGTTGACAACCCAGGGTTGGGTCGATTACGGTTATATAAATGTTTACGAGAGGGTTCAACGATTCGCAGTGGACATGGCGGTGACAGCTAGGCACGGGCGCCCCAGCTCCGGCTCGCGCCGGGCCGGTGCTCGTCGCGATGACTCGAACGTCCTCGAGCTACAGCGCTCGCGCATGATCGCGGCGGTGATTGGGACCGTCGAAGCCGGCGGCTACTCCAATCTCACCGTTGAGAAGGTGATCACGCGCGCCAGGGTCTCTCGCAAGACCTTCTACGAGGCGTTCGCGGACGCCGAAGACTGCCTGCTTGCCGCGTTCGAGCAAACGCTCGAGCGCGCGAGCGAGCTCGCGCGCGCGGCATACGCCGGCGAGCCGGATTGGCGCAGCGGTATGCGCGCCGCCACGTTCTGCCTGCTCAGCCTGATGGAGCGGGAGCGGGGCTTGGCCAGGCTGTGCTTCGTGGACGTGCTCGCCGCCGGGCAACGTGTCGCCGAGCGGCGGGCGCGGGCGCTGCAGGAGCTCGCCGACGCAATCGACGGCGGACGCGCGGTCGCGAACGCGCGCCACGATCCGCAACCGTTGACGGCACAGGCGGTCGCGGGAGGCATCGTCGCGGTACTGCACACACGCATGCTTCGAAAGGGCGGCGAACCCGTTACCGACCTGCTCGGTCCGCTGATGAGCATGATCGTGCTGCCCTATCTCGGGCGGGCGATCGCGCACGAGGAGTTCAACGCCCCCAAGCCCCGCAGCCCGACCGAGACCGGCTCGGCGCCGCCGACAACGGGACCGGACCCGCTCGAGCAGCTCGACATGCGCCTGACCTACCGCACGATACGTGTGCTGACGGCGATCGCCGAGGCCCCCGATACGAGCAACCGGCAGATCGCACAGGCCGCCGGGATCATCGATCAGGGCCAGATATCCAAGCTGCTCAGGCGCTTGGCCGGCCTCGGCCTGATCGAGAACGGCCAGCCCCGCCGGATCGATCACGGCGCCAACGCCTGGCGCCTGACGGACCTCGGCGCGCAGGTTCACCGCGCGGCGAAGGGATGTCGATGACCAGCGCGCCGACGCGAGGCGCCCCGCGCGTGCGCGGGGCTCACGCTGAACGGCGCCGACAGACCTCACCGCGTGCGCGTCGGGCGGCGCGGGTCACGGAGTTCCAGCGCTCGCGACTCCTGAGGGCGGCAGCGGCGGTTGCCTGCGAGCACGGTTACGCGGGCATGTCCGCGTCAGCTGTCGTCGCTCGCGCGGGGGTGTCGCGCAAGACCTTCTACGACCTGTTCGCGAACCGCGAGGAGTGCTTCATGGCGGTGCTCGAGGAGATCCTCGCCGAGATCGTCGCCGTCGTCGCGCCGGCGCACGAGCGGGAGAGCACTTGGTCGGAGCGGCTCAGGGCGGCGCTGATCGCGCTGGTGGAGCTTCTCGAACGTGAGCCGAAGGCCGGAATGCTCGTGCTGTCATACCTGCTCGGCTACGGGCGGAGCAGCCCCGAGCTCCGCGCCAAGGTGCTCGCGCGCGTGCAGCGGGCCGTCGACGAGGGGCGCCTCGAGCCAATCGCCGGCCGGGTGCTCTCGCCGCTGACGGCCGAGGGCGTCGTCGCCAGCGTGACGGTTGCGCTCCACACCCGGCTGCAGACAGATCCGACGCAGCTGCGTGCCCTGGTGAACCCCCTGATGTGGACGGTCGTGCTGCCCTACCTGGGCCCGGCGGCGGCAGCCAGGCAGCTGAGGCAGACGATGCCCGACCGCGCGCCGCTGTCCCCCGCTCCGGCGCGCGATATCGCGCCCAAGCTGAACATGCGCCTCACCTACCGCACCGCGAGCACGATCGAGGTAATCGCTGCCCTGCCCGGCGCGAGCAACGCGGAGGTCAGCGCACGTGTGGGAATCGTCGATCAGGGACAGATCTCGAAGCTGTTGAGCCGTCTCGCACGTCTCGGGCTGATCGAGAACACCGGGCCTGGGCAGGCGCACGGCGCCGCCAACGCGTGGCAGCTCACAGACAGCGGCAAAGAGCTCGAGTCGAAGATCAGGCGTAAGTCCCTCGACCAGCTCCGGGGGAGACGACGGGATGCTTGAGCGCACGCCATCCAGACGGACGGCTGAGCGCGGATCGGTTGCGATCGAGCTCTCGCAGGCGCAGGTCGACGGGGTGCTTCGCGATGCATCCGACGCCGGTAGCGCCTCGCTGTTGATGCAGTCAGCGCTGCCGGGCCTGGGCGGCGTGCTTATGAGCGCTCCTGAGCACCTGGAGGACGCGCGCCTGTCACGGTCGCTGCTGCTCGGCCTGCTGTTGCTCTCGACATTGCCTGCCGACGGGAGCTACGTCAGCCTCACCGAGCTTGCGCGGAGGATGGACATGACCATGAGCACCGCGCATCGCTATGTGTACACGCTCGTCAAGGTCGGGCTGCTGGAGCGGAACCCGAGCACGCGCAAGTACAGGCTCGCGTATGCCAGCTGAGCGCCACGGCTCGCCCGCGGGTTCGGCCAGATCGCCCGGGCGGCCAGATGTGCGCCTGCCAGCGGCGAGCATCCCCACCGCCGAGGAGGTGCGGGGGGCGCAGGAAGCGCAGCGACGGCCGCCACAGAGAAGCGACGTCTCGCCCGGGCGACCGAGCTCGTGGGAGCCACCCACGAGCTCGCGCTGGTGGGCCGCTGCCGATCCCCACGCGGCACGGAGCACTCGACGCTCACCTGTCGGGGTAAGACAGGCGGGAATCGCGGCGTGGCCGTTTCGCATGCCACGGCGCCCTCGCGCGATCGGGGCCTGCCCAGTAGCGCGCTGCGGCCGCTAGCGCCGCCGTCACAAAATCGTTATGTGCGTGGTTGGATTCGTTATGCGTTCGTGACGCTCCGGCGTGCATAGTGCCGAGATGGACTTCGTCTACATCGTTCTCGGGATTGTCACGTTCGCGATTCTGTTGGCGCTGATCGAGGGCATCGACCGGGTATGAACCTGTCGCCTCCACTCGGCTACTTCGTCGCGCACATGAGCGGCTCAGACTTCTTCGGCTTGGTCGTGTCGGTGCTGGTGATCGCCTACCTCTTCTATGCGCTGATCCGCGGGGAGAAGCTCTAAGCGATGACGTTCGCCGGCTGGTTCACGATCGTCGCGTTCGTGGTCGTACTGAGCGTGCTCGCCTTCCCACTCGGCACCTACATGGCGAAGGTGTACACGGGTGAAAGGGTGTTCCTTTCACCTCTATTTGCGTGGCCCGAGCGCACGCTCTACCGCGTTCTCAGGGTCGACGTCGAGCGTCAGCAGGACTGGAAGGCCTACGCGAAAAGCCTGATCATCTTCTCACTCGCGGGCTGGCTGTTCCTGTACCTGGTGCTGCGCACCCAGGACGCCTTCTTCGTGCCGCACGCACTGAACCCGCTCGGCTATCACTCGGCGCCGGCGAACGTCACGTTCAACACCGTCTCGTCGTTCTTGACGAACACAAACTGGCAGTTCTACAGCGGTGAGACGACGATGAGCTACCTCAGCCAGATGATCGGGCTCACCGTTCAGAACTTCCTGTCGGCGGGGATCGGGATCGTCGTGGCGGTGGCGCTGGTCCGCGGGATCATCTCCCGCAGCGGCACGGGACTCGGCAACTTCTGGCAGGACATCGTGCGCACGATCCTGTACGTGCTCCTGCCGCTGTCGGTAATCGGCGCGCTCGTGATCGCCTCGCAGGGTGTGATCGCCAACCTCTCCACCTACCTCCAGGTCCACACGATCACCGGCCTTACCCAGACGATCGGGATGGGACCCGTCGCCTCGCAGGAGGCGATCAAGCTGCTCGGCACCAACGGAGGCGGCTTCTTCAACACCAACTCGGCTCACCCGTTCGAGAACCCAACCCAGTTCACCAACTTCTTCGAGATGTTGCTGGTGCTGATCATCCCGGCGGCGCTGATCTTCACGTACGGGCGCATGACCGGAAACCGCCGCCAGGGCTACGCGATCTACGCGACCGTGATGGTGATGTTCCTCGGCGCGGTGATCGTCGCCTACATCGCCGAGGCCCACGGCAGCCCGGCCCAGCACGCGGCCGGGCTGCACACGGGCGTGATCTCGGGCTCCGGTGGCGGCAACTTGGAAGGCAAGGAGCAGCGCTTCGGGATCGCAGGCTCAGCTCTGTTCAATGTCGTCACCACCGTCACCTCGTGCGGCGCTGTCAACAGCGCGCTCGAGTCGTTCACCGGTATCGGCGGGGCCGTGCCCTTCGCCAACTTGTCTGCCAGCGAGGTGATCTTCGGCGGCGTCGGGACGGGCCTTTACTCGATCCTGCTGTACGTGCTGCTGGCGGTGTTCATCGGTGGGCTGATGGTCGGACGCACACCCGAGTGGCTCGGTAAGAAGCTCGAGGCCAAAGAGATCAAGCTCGCCGGCCTCGGCATCCTGATCACGCCGCTGGCTGCGCTGTTCTGCACGGCGCTCGCCGTAGCCTCGAAAGCGGGACGTGCATCGATCTCCGAAGTGGCGACTTCCGGCGCCAAGCTGGGCATCCACACGCCGCAGGCGTTCTCCGAGACCTTCTACGCCTACCTCTCGCAGGCGAACAACAACGGCTCCGCGTTTGCCGGCTACACCGGCTTCATCCAGCCGAACGCCGGCAACCTCGGCTCCCACGGCATCAGCTTCGCCGACGTGCTCGGCGGCTTCGACATGCTCTTCGCGCGCTACGCGCCGATCCTGTTCGCGCTCGCCGTCGCCGGGGCGCTTGCCGGCAAGCGCGTCACCCCCGCCGGTCTCGGCACGATGCGAACCGACAACGGCACGTTCGTGGTGCTGCTGATCGGGGTGATCATCCTCGTCGGCGCGCTGACGTTCTTCCCCGCCCTGCTGCTTGGACCGATCGTCCAAGGCCTGACCGGACACCTCTACTGACATGCGAGCCTGGCAACGCGACACCATCACGTCGGGCATCGCGGTGATCGTCTTCGCGATCCTGCTCGGCCTCGTCTATCCGCTCGCGATCACCGCCATCAGCCAGGTCGCCTTTCCCGGCGACGCCAACGGGCAGCAGATTCACCTCGACGGCAAGCTCGTCGGCTCGAAGCTCATCGGCCAGAGCTTCGCCTCTCCCGTGATTGGCAAGAACGGCAAGCCGGAGGAAAAGGAAGGCGAGCTCGTAACCGAACCCGATCCGCGCTACTTCCAGTCGCGTCCGTCGGCCACCGAAGGCGGCGCCTACAACGCGGCCGCGAGCACGTTCTCCAACCACGGCCCCAACAGCGTGACGACCAAGGAAGCCGATGAAGAAAACATCAAGGCGTATCTCGAACTGAACAAGAACCCGGCCACCAAGGCCGAATATGACCCGGGGCTGACCGTGGCCAAGATCCCGGTCGATGCCGTCAACAGCTCGGCCTCCGGACTGGACCCGGAAATCTCCAAGGCCAACGCCTGGATCCAGGCCTACCGCATCGCAGTCGTGCGCCAACTCTCGCGCTCGACGGTGGACGGTCTGATCGCCAAGCACACCTCGGGCCGCGGGCTCGGCTTCTCCGGCGAAGAAGGCGTGAACGTGCTCGAGCTCAACCTCGCACTCGACCGACTGACAGGAGCGAAGAGCTGATGTCCGCGCAGATGCCTGCAACCCACGAGCGACAGGCGATCTCGTTGTTCCAGCGCGACATCGTCGTGCGAGCGCTGATCGACAGCTTCAAGAAGCTCGACCCGCGCGTGCAGATCCGCAACCCGGTGATGTTCGTTGTCGAGATCGGCGCGCTGATCACAACCGTGACGTGGTTCATCCAGCTTGGCGGCGGCGAATCCCTCGGCGGACACGACCCCGCTTGGTACACGTTTACGATCTCGATCTGGCTGTGGCTGACGGTCGTGTTCGCGAACATGGCTGAGGCGTTCGCCGAGGGTCGCGGTCGCGCTCAGGCGGACACGCTGCGCTCGATGCGCAAGGAGACGGTCGCCACGATGCGCGACGGCTCCACCAAGGCGGCCGCCGAGCTGACGCGTGGAGACATTGTGGTCGTCCCGGCGGGGGAGCTGATCCCCGGCGACGGCACGGTGATCGAGGGGATCGCGACGGTCGACGAGTCAGCCATCACGGGCGAGTCCGCACCGGTGATCCGCGAGTCCGGCGGCGACCGCAGCGCTGTGACCGGGGGCACGCGTGTGACGTCCGACCGGATCGAAGTGGAAATCACCCAGGAGCCAGGGCAATCGTTCCTGGACCGCATGATCGCGCTCGTGGAGGGTGCCTCGCGGCGCAAGACCCCGAACGAGATCGCGCTGAACATCCTGCTGGCCGCGCTCACGCTGATCTTCGTGGTCGTCGTGGCGACGCTGCGCCCGTTTGGGTTGTTCGCCGGCACCGCGATCTCCGAGACGACTCTGATCGCGCTGTTGGTGGCGCTGATCCCGACGACGATCGGAGCGCTGCTGAGCGCGATCGGAATCGCGGGCATGGATCGGCTCGTGCGTCGCAACGTGCTTGCGCTCTCCGGACGCGCCGTGGAGGCCTCCGGTGACGTGGACGTGCTGCTGCTCGACAAGACCGGCACGATCACGATCGGCAACCGGCTGGCGTCCGAATTCGTGCCGATGCCCGGCGTGGCCGAGTCCGAGCTCGCCGAGGTGGCGCAACTGGCCTCGCTCGCCGACGAGACGCCCGAGGGCCGCTCGATCGTGGTGCTGGCCAAGCAGTACGGAATCCGCGAGCACGACATGACCACGCTGCAGGCCGAGTTCGTGCCGTTCACCGCACAGACCCGCATGAGCGGTATCGACATCGACGGCCAGCAGCTACGCAAGGGCGCGGGCGACTCGATCATCGAGCTCGTGCAGCGCGGAAGGCGGCTCTCCGCCGCCCGAGCTGCAGGCGGCGCTCGACCGCATCGGCAACGAGGGCGGCACGCCGCTGGCCGTCTCTCGCGACAACCAGGTGCTGGGCGTGATCTACCTCAAGGACACCGTCAAGGAGGGCATGAAGGTGCGCTTCGACCAGCTGCGCGCGATGGGCATCAGGACGGTGATGGTCACCGGCGACAACCGCCTGACGGCGGCCAAGATCGCCGAGGAGTCCGGCGTCGACGACTTCCTCGCGGAAGCCACGCCCGAGCGCAAGCTCGCGCTGATCCGCGAGGAGCAGGCCGAAGGCCGCCTGGTCGCGATGACCGGCGACGGCACCAACGACGCGCCCGCGCTCGCGCAGGCAGACGTGGGCGTCGCGATGAACACGGGCACGCAGGCGGCGCGCGAGGCGGGCAACATGGTCGACCTCGACTCCAACCCGACGAAGCTGATCGAGATCGTCGAGGTCGGCAAGCAGCTGTTGATCACCCGCGGCGCGCTGACGACGTTCTCGATCGCCAACGACGTCGCCAAGTACTTCGCGATCCTGCCGGCCGTGTTCATCTCTACCTACGCCGCCACTTCGGGCGGGAACGGCCCACTGCACGTGCTCAACATCATGGACCTCGGCAACCCCAACAGCGCGATCGTCTCGGCGATCATCTTCAACGCGATCGTGATCCCGCTGCTGATCCCGCTGTCGCTGAAGGGGGTGCGCTACCGACCGATCGGCGCGAGCGCGCTGCTGCGGCGCAACCTGTGGATCTATGGTCTCGGCGGGATCATCGCGCCGTTCATCGGCATCAAGCTGATCGACCTGATCGTTCACAACCTGCTCGGGGGATGAGCGGCGAGCCGCGTCTCGCGGGTCGCGAGCGTGGTGTCACTGTCATGGCGATGGCCGATCACAGCCCGGGCCGCCTGAAGGTGTTCATCGGGATGGCGGCGGGCGTCGGCAAGACCTACCGCATGCTGCTCGAGGGGCACGCTGAGCAGGAGGCAGGCCGCGACGTGGTGATCGGCCTGCTCGAGACCCACGGCCGCGACGAGACCGCCCAAGTCGCCGAGGGCCTGCCGATCATCCCCCGCAGGCGTGTGCGCTACCGCGAGACGGCGCTGGAAGAGATGGACCTGCCGGCGATCATCGGCCGCAGGCCGGAGCTGTGCCTGATCGACGAGCTCGCTCACACCAACGCGCCGGGGACCGAGCACGCCAAGCGCCACGAGGACATCGAAGCGGTGCTCGCCGCCGGGATCGACGTGCTCTCGACGCTCAACGTCCAGCACCTGGAGTCGCTCAACGACCACATCACCGAGCTCAGCGGCATCCGCGTGCGCGAGACGATCCCCGACGCGATCCTCGGACGCGCGGAGGAGGTCGTGCTGATCGACCTCACGCCGGAGGCGCTGCTCGAGCGCCTGCGCGCCGGCAAGGTGTATCCGGCCGAGCGCATCGACGCGGCGCTCAACAACTTCTTCAAGATCGAGAACCTGTCCGCGTTGCGCGAGGTCGCGCTGCGTCAGGTGGCCGAGGAGGTCGGCGCCAAGCGGCTGACGACCGAGCTCGTCGGCAGCGCGTGAGGAGAGCCTCGCGGCCGACGCGCCGCAGGCCGTCGGCGAGCGTCTGCTCGCGCTCGTGGAGCCCTATCCGGGGGCACAGCGGCTCGTGCGCCGCGCGTGGCGCTCCGCGCAGCGCCTTGGCGCCGGCCTCGATCTGCTGTGGGTCCGTGCCCCCGGCAAGGGGGTCTCCGACGACGAGCAGCGCTCGCTGGCGGCGTTGCGCCAGCTCGCCTCGGTGCTCGGCGCGAGGATGATCGAGGAGGAGTCCGACGACCCGACGAGCGCGATCGTCGAGGTCGCCTCACGGCGGGGGACGACCTACATCCTGCTCGGCAGCTCGCGTCCCGCGCGCGGTCTCGCTCGCCTGCGCGTGCCACTGCCGCAGCGGCTGATGCAACGGCTGCCGGGCGTCGACGTGCGCATCGTCGCCGATCGCTCGCAGCGTGCTGGCAGCGAGAGCATGGAGGGCTCATGAGTGCCGGCGTGATCGTGGCCATCGCCTGCGCCGGCGCCCTGCTGGGGATTGGCACCGGCTACTGGCTGCCGCCGCACGGGCGCCGGCCGGCGCGCAACAGGCCGCAGGGCGACTCGTCGGATCCTGCTCCCGTTCACCGGCGAGGAGATCTCACGCCGCTCGTTCGAGGCGGCCGTGCGCCTGGCGAAGGCAGAGAACGCGATCATCATGCCGGCGTTCCTGGCGCGCGTGCCGATGAGCCTCCCGCTCGAAACGGCGCTGCCCGTCCAGTGCGCGCGTGGGATGCCGCTGCTGGAGGCGATCGAGCAGCGCGCGTCGTCGCAGGGCGTGCCCGTCGACTCGCGCGTCGGACGCGGGCGCTCGGCCCGCGACGCGCTGCGCAAACTGCTTGAGCAGGAGCATTTCGACCGCATCATCGTCTCCGCCGACGAAGACCCGCGCGCGGGCTTGAGCTATGAGGATCTGCGCTGGATGCTCGACCGCGTGCCGGCCGAGATCATGATCCTGCGCCCCGCCCCGCAGGACACGCGGCGAATCTCAACCGAGGCTGTCAAGGGGCACTTCTGAGGCGGATGTCGGCTCGCGCCGTGCGATCCATCTGATCCCCGGCGTGTCGGTGAGGCCGTGCACGACGATCGAGGTGAACACCGCCAGCGCGGCGATGTTGAAGATGCGCGTGGCCGCGTGGACGTCGCGGCTGAGGATCAACAGTGAGAAGGTCATCGTGGCCACGCCCTTGGGACCGAACCAGGCCATGAAGGCCTTCTCGGCAGGCGCGACGCGGGTACCGGCGAGCGCCACCCACACTGCGATCGGGCGCGCGAGCAGGAACGTGGCGGCCACCACCGCGACAGCCGCCCAGCCGTCGCCGAGCAGACCGTGCACGGTCAGCAGCGAGCCGAACACAGTGAAGATCGCGAGCTTGACGATCTCCACCACCTCCTCGGCGCGCTCGGCGAACTGGCGCCGCAGGTCCGGCCGGCGCACCCCGACCACGATCGCCGCGACGAACACCGCGATGAAGCCGTTGCCATGCGGTGGCAGGACCGTGACGCCGTAGGTGGCGAACGCCACGCCGAGCCCGTAGAGGGCCTTCTGGTGGGCGGGAATCGGGCGCTCGGAGTGCTCGTTGGCGCCGTGGGGCATCAGCAGCGAGCCGATCAGCCCACAGACGAGGCCGAAGGCGAAGCCGAGCCCCACGTCCTGCAGCACGAAATGCCACCAGACGAAGTGCCCGCTGCCGACTTCTAGGGCGGCCGCGAAGGCGAGCACTGCGGGCAGCGCGAGGCCATCGTTGAGACCAGACTCGAGGTTTAGCGAGTGCCGAATGATCCGCGGGACCCGCGGGTCGCTCACCACGCCCGAGGAGAGCACGGGATCCGTGGGCGAAAGCAGCGCGCCGAGCAGGAACGACTCGGTCCAGCTAAGCCCGATCAGCGCTCGTGCAAGCAGCGCGACGACGATCGCGGTGATCGGCATGCCGATGGCCAGCTTGCGCAGCGGCATCTGCCAATGGCTCTGCAGCAGCTCGCCCTCGACCTCGAGGCCGTCGCGGAACAGGATCACGATCAGGGCGACGGCCGCCAGGTCGGTGACGAGGCCCGAGCTCGCCTTGAAGTGCAGGACGCCGGCTGCGCCGTTGCCGAGCAGGAAGCCGGCGAGCACGAACAGCGCGGCGAGCGAGAGCATGCTGCGGCGCGCCAGCCCGGAGAGCAGCGAGCCGAGCACGAGCAGCCCACCGAGCACGGCTGCCCCCGTCTCAAAGGAGGTCACTTCGGTAGCGTCCCATACGCCCGCGATGACCGACGAGAAAGGACACCTGAAGGTTTTCATCGGGATGGCGCCCGGAGTCGGTAAGACCTACCGCATGCTCCAGGAGGGCGCGGCCGAGGCCGACAACGGGCGCGATGTCGTGGTCGGCTACCTGGAGACGCACGGGCGCGCTGAGACGCTCGCGCAGGCCGAGGGCCTGGAGCTGATCCTGCGCCGGCATCTGAACTACCGCGGCACGCCGCTGGAGGAGCTGGACCTGCCGGCGGTGCTCGCGCGCAGCCCGGAGCTGTGCTTGATCGACGAGCTCGCGCACACGAACGCGCCGGGGGTCGAGCACGAGAAGCGCTACGAGGACGTGCGCGACGTGCTCGAGGCGGGGATCGATGTGTTCTCGACCGTCAACGTCCAGCACCTCGAGAGCTTGGGCGACCAGGTGACGCAGTTGACGGGGGCGCATGTGCGCGAGACGATCCCCGATGCGGTCCTCTCGGCCGCCGATGAGGTGGTGCTGATCGACGTCACCCCCGAGACGCTGATCGCGCGCCTGCGCGCCGGCAAGGTCTATCGCCCCGAGCGCGTGCAGGCCGCGCTGAGCAACTTCTTCAAGATCGAGAACCTCGCGGCGCTGCGCGAGACGGCACTGCGCCAGGTAGCCGAGGACGTCGAGGTCAGGCGGCTCGTCCGGGAGCCGAGCGCGCCGCCGCGCCGCGACGAGGAGGGCCTGGCGGCGCCGGTGCAGGACGGCCCGCAGCCGATCGCCGAGCGGCTGCTGGCGCTGGCGACGCTCGCGCCCCACTCCGAGCGGATCGTGCGCCGGGCATGGCGCTCGGCGCAGCGTCTGGACGCGGAGCTTGACGTGCTCGTCGTGCGTCCCCCCGGGCGTCCGCCGAGCTCTGAGGACCGCAGCCGCCTGGAGGAGCTGAGGCGTCTGACGGCGATGCTGGGCGTGCGCCTGCGGGTACAGGAGGGCGAGGACGTGGCGGCGGAGGCGATCGCGCTGGCGCGATCGATCGGCGCCACGTATGTGCTGATGGGCACGCCCTCTGAGCGCCGCGGGCTCTCGCGCCTGGGCGCCGGCGCCGAGCGCTCGCTGCTGATGCGGCTGCTGCGCGGGCTGCCGGGAGTGGACGTGCGAATCGTCTCCGATCCGGCGTTGCGGGGACACGGCGGCGAGGCTTCGGCACTCGCCGAGCAGGCCGTCGGGGCGGATTGATCGCAGCGAGGGTGCTCGAGCGAGGCCGCGACTAAATGCCGCGTAAAACTCGCCGCGGCGAGCAGGGGGTGGGCTAAATGCCGCGTAAGACTGTTGTAGCTCGCGCAACCATGGAGCGCCTACCCTGTTGCGCATCGATATGAGAACTCTTCGCCGCCCACTCACGCTCGTCACCCTCTCGCTCGTGTCCGCCGCGCTCGTGTTGGGCGCCATCGCCCAGGTTGGGGTGGCCGCGAGCAGGTCACCCAAGGCTCACGCGGCCAGCTCGTATCTGACGGGCATCGGCAACGAGAGCCCGAAGATGTTCACGAACCCGCTCTACGAGCAGCTGCACACGAAGATCGTGCGCTACGTCGCTCCCTACGATGCCGTCGCGCACCCGTACTCGCTGACTCAGGCCGCTCAGTTCATCCATGCCGCCGAACCGGCGCACGAGCAGGTGCTCGTCGCCTTCTACCACTCCGAATACACGCCGACGAAGCTGCCGAGCATCACCACCTACCAGAGTGACGTGCAGAGGTTCGTAAAGTTGTTCCCCAACGTCAAACAGTACGAGTCCTGGGACGAGTCCAACCGTGGGAACGTCGCCAAAGCGTTCTCGAGCCCATCGGCGGTCGCTGCGGCCAAGTACTACCAGGCGCTGCTGCGCGTGTGCAAGGGCTGCACGGTTATCGGCCTCGACGTGCTCGACGCAGCCGTGATCTCGCCGACGCTCCGGTACATCTCCGAATTCAAGCGCGAGATCAGCCGTCTGGAGACGGTGATGCCAAAGATCTGGGGCCTGCACAACTACTCTGACGTCAATCGCCTGGAAAGCTGGCGCACCCGCGACATCGCCAAAGCGTTCGGCGGTCAGGTGTGGCTCACCGAGACCGGCGGGCTCGTGCAGTTCGAACCGAGCTTCCCGAACAAGCACGGCGCCGGTCTGACGCGCTCGGCGAAGGTGCTCAAGTACATGTTCGCGCTCGCCGGCGTCCTGCCGCAGATCAAGCGCCTGTACGTCTATGACTGGACCAGGGGCACGAGCGGCTACACGCAGATTCGACGCCGGTCTGACCAACGCCAAAGAACAGCCGCGTGCTGGCTACGTGGTCGTGTGCCGCCAGCTGCGCGCGGCCAAATGCGGCGTGAAGATCGCCAGCAACTGATCAGGCGCTGAGCGCGGGCTGCGGTCGCGGATCAGCGCTGCCGTCCAGGCGCTCGGAGGGCAGGCCCGAGGCATCGCGCGCCAGGCGCAGCGCGGCCAGCGCGAGCAACGCTACGACCGCCGCGACGGGCGCGAGCGTCTTCAGCGGGTATCTCGCGCCGGAGTGCAGCGGCAGGTTGAAAGCGGTGTGATCGCCGGCTTTGTAGATGCTCTCCAGGCCCGCGTGGTCGATCCCGAGCACGGTCGGCGCAAGCCCCGCGAACAGCGCCCACGCGACCAGCGCCAGCAGCCCCCAACCCAGCGTTGGCGCCGACAGGCGCAGGCGCGGCGTCGCCCAAATCGCCGCCGCGAGCGCGCCGGCGGCGGCGAGGAAGAACGGCCAGATCCCGCCCCAGCCACGTCCGAGCCCGTAGGCGGAGGCGATCGTCGGCTGGAAGAGATGCGCTGGACAGATAGCGCATCCAGGTGACGGTCTCGTTCTCATAGCCGACCAGCGGGTGCGTGACGGTGGCGATCACCGTGGTCGTGATCGAGATCGCCGCGAGCGCGATCGTCGGTCCGGGGAAGCGCTTGAGCGTGAGCGCGATCGGGAAGGCCAGGAACGGAAGCAGCGTGTCGAGGAAGCGCGGTCCCATGAAGCCGCCGCCGAACGGCAGGTAGTAGCCGGAGTTGTAAGCCAGGAAGCACACGCAGACGCCGGTGATCGTGAGCGCCTCGGCGCGCTTGCTGCGCCGGTAGAGCATCGCTGTGCCGACCGCGCCCATGATCAGCACCGGGGAGATCGTCAACAGCCCGCGCGAGTCGAACAGCAGCGTCATCAGCACCTTCAGGCTCGGCGCGCCGATCCCGAAGAAGCCTTTCTGCTGGCGGGGCACGTCGGAGTAGGCCAGATGCGTCCAGGAGCGAAAGGCGTAGTGGTTGTAGAGCAGCAGCGGGACGATGCCGAAGATCCCGCCGGCTACGTAGGCGCCGCCGCGGCGCAGGATCCCCAGCGGCGTGCGTGAGTCCTTGCGCGAGAGCAGGAACAGCCCGAGCACGATCGCGGCGAAGAACGTCGGGTACTCCGATGAGAACGCGTAGCCCATCGCCAGGCCGGCGAGCGCCAGCAGCATCGCGCTCGACGGCCCGTCGCGCTCGCGCAGCATCAGCCAGAAGGCGGCGAAGCTGAGGAAAGTGGTGAACATGTGCGAGAACAGCAGTTGCGAGAACGGCAGCACCATCGTGCCGAGGCCGAGCACCACCGCTGCCGCGACGCCGTAGCCGGGCTCGTAGCGCTCGGCTACGCGCCACACGAGCAGCATCAGCAGGAGATCCGGCAGCACGTTGCCCCACAGGCCGAGCAGGTAGATCATCTCGTCGCCTGGGTGATCGGGCGGCGCGACGTGCGCGTCCGTCCACGATTCCGCGTGCACGAGGTTCAGCGTGTCGTAGAACGGCAGCAGGAACAGCGCGAGGCCGGGCGCGCGAGCGGAGTAGTAGTGCCCCTTGTAGAAGACCTTGTCGCCGGTGTTCGCCTGGTAGGGGTCGATCGTCGTGCGGTCGTTGTTCAGCGCGCGTGTGAGGTCGTAGTGGGAGGTCTGATTCCAGGAGAAGCTCTGGATCATCACCGCGGAGGAGAAGCCCACCAGCAGGATCGCCGCCAGCGCGAGCCGCGGGCGCGTCATCCGTCGGTTCCGTGCAGGGCCTTTGGCCCGGGGCCGATCTCATAGATGACGATCGAGCCCACCCGCCGTCGCGTGATGCCCAGGCCGGCAATCGGCTTTGCGGCTGCGGCGCCTGGGTCCGGCGGCTCGGGCGCGACGTAGCCAACCTCCGGTGGCAGCCCCTTGGGCAGCACGGTGTGCAGCACGACCGTGCGGATCCCGTAGTAGCGCAGCTTCTCGACGCTGGCCCTGTCGGGGAAGCCGTTCATGCCGCCGCGCAGGTCATCGAGCGCCGGTAGGTCGAAGGTGCTCTCGCCGAGTGGGATCTTGTAGAAGCCGTCGGTCGAGAAGTACTGCCAGATACGGTCGAGCGCGCCGTCGGTGGGCAGGTCGATCACGGGGCCCGGCAAGCCGATCTCGGCCCTCGCGGGCTGCGGCACGAGCGGGTGGCCGAGGTGGCCTGCGCCTTCGCCGAGGATCCCCACCAGCAGCGCGGCGCCGACGAGCGCCGGCAGGCCGAGCGCGGGCACCGAGCTGAGCCGGTAGCGCTCGCCCCACGGCCTCAGCCTGCGCACGATCAGCTGCACGCCGGCGCCTGCGAGCAGCGCGTAGAACAGCGTCGCGAGCGTGAAGATCCGGCCTGGGACGCGCACCCCGTCCCAGCCGGGGGCGTAGTCGAACAGCAGCCGGTATGGATAGCCCGCGCCCGTGATCCCGAAACCGAGCGCGAGGATCGAGCACGTGACGATGCCGAGCGCCAGGCCGGCGCGCAAGCCTCGCGTATACGTGCCGGCAGCGAGCCCGATCAGCGCCAGTACGAGGATCAGGCCGCCGGGGAAGAACACGCTCTCGTTCTTGGAGTTCACTTTCGCGCGCATGCCCGACGTGAGGCTGCCCCACACGCGGTTCTCCGAGGAGGCCGCGAGGAACGCGGCGGGGCCGGCGGAGTAGGTCTCGACTTCGCCGATCGTGCGCTTCGCCGTCGGGTACTCCGCGGCCACCTTCAGATACGGCCTTGCCTGATAGACGGCGACCACGCCGAGCACCGCGACGCCGATCAGCGTCACCGCCAGCAGGCGGCGGGGGATCAGCGCTCCGCGCGCGGGGCCGGGCGTCGCGCGCTGCCAGGCGCTGCCGGGGGTCAGCCGCCCGCGCCACCAATAGACGAGCACGAGCAGCGCGAGCACGAGCAGCAGGTAGCAGTACTGCAGCCCGAGCGTGAAGCCGAGACTGACCTGCCAGGCGGACAGCAGCCAGCCTGCCAGCACCAGCTTGCGCGACCGATCGGAGATCGGCCAGCGTCTGTAGCCGCGCAGCAGCAGGAACATCGCCAGCACGAAGCCTCCGGAAGAGATCACGTGCAGGTGACCGGCCTCCGTGACGCGGTAGGGGGCGTAGGCGAACGCGAGCCCGGCGGCGGCGGCCCCGAGCCGGCGCAGCCCGAGCTCGCGCGCGAGCATGTATGCGCCGACGAAGCACAGCGACCACGCCCATAGGAACAGCAGGTTGTAGCGAACGAGCGCGGCGATCGTGCCCGAGCCGAAGAACGCCGCGGGGCCGTAGCCGAGCAGCGAATCCGAGAACGCGAGGCTGAACGGGTGCGGGTAGAAGGCGTTGGAGTTGAAGATGTGCAGCGGGTCGTGGAGCATCGCGTGCCCGACCCAGGCGATCTCCCAGGCGGTGCGCACGGGGTCGCCTAGATCGGGTGCGATGCGACTGCCCATGTGCAGCACGAGCGGCCAGCTCGTGAGGATCGCGAGCAGCAGGCCCGACAGCGCGACCAGCGCGATCTCGCTGCGAGGCAGGCTCGGGGACGGCGCCCAGCGACCGGCGGACGCTGCGTCCGCGGACGCAGCGCCGGCGGTGCTCGCCGGCGCGGGCTGGTCGGCGCGCCTCACGCGATTGTCCCCAGGGGTCTCGGGTGAGCCGGGCGGCGTGCGCGGCGGACTGGGAAGACCGGTGCTCATGGTCTGCTCGTGTTCGCAAGCGCGCGGATCGGCGCAGCATACGGGAGCCGGCTGCTGCATTGCGTAGTACGCGCGGCTCGCATTTGTGACATCCAAAACTTGCGCTTTGCGTCAGACTTGTGCCGGTGAAGGCTCTCGTCGTCGGAGCAGGTGGCGTTGGCGCGGCGTTCGCCGCGATTGCGCAGCGTCGCGAGGCGTTCACGCAGGTGGTGCTCGCGGACGTGGCGCTCGAGCGCGCGCGCGTCGCCGCTGAGCGTCTGGGCGAGCCCGACCGCTTCTCGGCTGAGCGCGTCGACGCTTCGAGCCGCGAGGAGCTGGTCGAGTTGATCGCTCGTGTGCGCCCGGATGCGGTCCTCAATGCGTGCGACCCGCGCTTCAACGAGCCGATCTTCGCGGCTGCGTTCGACGCGAAGGTCACGTACCTCGACATGGCGATGACGCTCTCCCACCCGCATCCCGAGCGTCCTTATGAGCTGCCGGGGGAGATGCTCGGCGACCTGCAGCTCGCGGAGCACGAGCGCTGGGAGCAGGCGGGACTGCTGGCGCTCGTCGGGATCGGCGTCGAGCCCGGCCTGTCGGACATCTTTGCTCGCCATGCGGCCGACGAGCTGTTCTCGAGCATCGACGAAGTGGGCGTGCGCGACGGCGCCGACCTGGTCGTCGAGGGCTATGACTTCGCGCCGACGTTCTCGATCTGGACGACGATCGAGGAGTGCCTGAATCCGCCCCTGATCTGGGAGCGCGAGCGCGGCTTCTACACGACGGCGCCGTTCTCCGAGCCCGAGATCTTCGAGTTCCCCGAGGGGATCGGGCCGGTGGAGTGCGTCAACGTCGAGCATGAGGAGGTCGTGCTGATCCCGCGCTGGGTCGACTGTCAGCGCGTGACCTTCAAGTACGGACTCGGCCAGGAGTTCGTCGATGTGCTCGCCACGCTGCACAAACTGGGCCTGGACTCGACCGATCCCGTCTCCGTGCGGGGCATGCAGGTGGCCCCGCGCGACGTCGTCGCCGCAGCGCTGCCCGACCCGGCGACGCTCGGCGAGCGAATGAGTGGGCGCACCTGCGCGGGCACGTGGGTAACAGGCACCGGCAGAGACGGCAAGCCGCGCTCGACCTACCTCTACCACGTGGTCGACAACGAGACGACGATGCGCGAGTACGCAAGCCAGGCGGTCGTGTGGCAGACCGCGGTTAACCCCGCGGTGGCGCTCGAGCTGCTCGACCGCGGCGACTGGAAGGGCGCCGGCGTGCTCGGGCCGGAGGCGTTCCCGCCTGGCCCGTTCCTGAAGCTGCTGGGGGAGTACGGCTCACCGCACGGGCAGGTCGAGGTGCCGATCCGGTAGCTCACACGGCGCCCGAGCCTCCATGCCCGCGCGCCGTGCCCCCCTTTGAGGTCTGTGTCTTCCGCCTCAGAAGTCCACGCGCGCGGGCACGGGACCGCTCGGCGGCGGCCGATCGAGGATGCCTGGCGGCGCGACTTCGAGCTTACGCGCGAAGAACTCGCGGAAGCACGGTCGTGAGACGAGCATGATCAAGAAGCCGAGGATCATGCCGCCGATGCCCATCCACAGCGGCAGCGTGATGCCGAGGATCGGGGCGGAAGAGACGTTGGCCGTGTGGCCGTAGTAGATCGCCGCCTTGATGCCCACGCCGAATAGCATTAGCCCACCGAGCATCGGCCCGGCGCCCAGCAGCAGGAAGCTCTTCGCGCTCTTGCCGAGCTCGTGTCTGTAATAGAACGGGCAGGCGAACCCCGTGAAGCCGTAGTAAAAGCAGATCGGGAAGCCGATCGCGGTGATCGAGTCTTCCAGGACGCTCGAAGAGAGCAGCAGCAGCGGCACCGTGATGATGATCGACAGCGCTCCGAAGCCGAGCGTCGAGACCGTCGGGGTCAGGTAGCGCTTGTGCATGCGCGAGAGCACGTTGGTCACCGCTTTCCAGTGCGCCATCGAGAGCGTCGTGCGCGCCGTCGGGAGGATCGTCGTCTGCGTCGAGGCGGACGCCGAAGTGAGCACCGTGATGATCAAGAGCTTGTCGAGCGTGCCGCCGAGCACACCCTTGCCGAGCGCGTTCAGCACGTCTTCCTGGTTTGCTTCGTTGGTCAGGAACCCGACGCCGTGAAAGGCCTGGGCGGCCCCAGAGACGAGCACGTAGATGACCAACAGCAGGAGCGTCGAGACCACCGCCGCCTTGCCCGGCCCCTCGGCCGGATCCTCGGACTCCTCGTTGACCGCCACGCCGGAGTCCCAGCCCCAATAGATGAACACCCCGAGCAGGACCGCGTCGAGCAGATCGCCGAAGTTCATCGCAAACGGGTTGATCCAGGACAGCGAAGGCTCGATCGAGCCGCTTGGGGGATGACTGCCGTAGACCTTGACAAACGCCACCACGGCGAACAGCGCGAGGATGAACACCTCAATGCCGAGCAGCGCCCGCTGGATCGCAGCTGACAGCTCGATGCCCCGGTAGCAGATCCATGTCATCAGCGCGATCCACACAATCGCCCCGGCGACGATCGCGGCTTTGGAGTCGCCGAGTTCGGTGAAGCCGAAGAGCTTGTAGGTGTAGATGGCTGCGATGTCCGACAGCGAGGCCATCACGATCAGATCGGCCAGGAAGATCGCCCAGCCGTTCATCCAGCCGGTGACCGGGCCCAGCGCCCGAGTCACCCATGCAAACGACGTGCCCGCATCCGGGTCGGCGCGGTTGAAGTATTTGTACGCCGACGCCACGAGCAGCATCGGGATGAACGACACGAGGAGCACGGCGGGGGCATGAACGCCGACGCCTTTGACGGCGACGACGAACCCGAGGGTGGCCGCCAGCGAGTAGGCGGGCGCAGTCGAGGCGACGCCGATGACGATGTTCGAGATGTAGCCGATCGCGCCTTTCTTCAGCCCCTTGTCCATCACTCCCGATGACGCGGAGGGCTCGACGGAACTCGATAGACCGGCGCCTTCGATGGCCATCAACGGCTCCTCTCGTGGGGTGCGGCGGACATGGCGCGCTTTGAGACCAAAGGTACGGTCCGAGACGGCCGACGCGCAATGGGCGCGATCCCCAAAACGTCCACCATCAATTAGACGAGTCGTACAATGGCTATGGAACTTGTTGACCACGCGGCGCATTGAGCGGCATATGGCGAGCGGTTAGCGTTGTCCTGAGTGTCTAGTCACCGATAGCGAAGGCGGGTCTTTGATGTCCGGCGATCTTCAGGAGCAGGCCAAGCGCCACCTTTGGATGCATTTCACGCGGATGGGCTCCTACGCCGACCCCGGTCACGAGGTGCCCGTGATCGTGCGCGGCGAGGGCTGCTACGTCTACGACGAGCACGGCAAGCGCCACCTCGACGGCCTCTCGGCGCTGTACTGCGTCAACATCGGCCACGGCCGTGCGGAGCTCGGCGAAGCGGCGGCGGCGCAGTCCAAGGAGCTCGCGTTCTACACGAACTGGAGCTACGCGCACCCGCGCTCGATCGAGCTGGCGACGCGCATCGCGGAGCTCGCCCCCGGCGAGCTGAACCGCGTGTTCTTCACCTCGGGCGGCTCGGAGGCGGTCGAGTCGGCGTGGAAGCTCGCGAAGGCCTACCACGCGGCGATGGGCGAACCGCGGCGGCACAAGCTGGTCTCGCGCAACCTCGCCTACCACGGGACCTCGATGGGCGCGCTGACGGCCACTGGCCTGACGCCGCTGCGCACGCCGTTCGAACCGCTGACGCCGGGCGGGATCCACGTGGCGAACACGAACTCCTACCGCTGGGAGGAAGACCGCGACCCGCTGTGGGCGGCGAACGAGATCGAGAAAGCGATCGAGTTCGAGGGCGCGGAGACGGTCGCGGCGGTGATCCTCGAGCCGGTGCAGAACGGCGGCGGCTGCTTCGTGCCGCAGCAGGGCTACTTCCAGCGCGTGCGCGAGATCTGCGATCGCCACGGGGTGCTGCTGATCTCCGACGAGGTGATCTGCTCGTGGGGCCGTTTGGGCTACTGGTTCGGGTGCGAGCGCTTCGACTACGAGCCGGACATGATCACGACGGCGAAGGGCATCAGCTCGGCATACGCGCCGCTGGGAGCGCTGATCGTCAGCGATCACGTCGCAGAGCCGTTCCTGCACGGCAAGGCGATCTTCAATCACGGCTTCACGTTCGGCGGGCACCCGGTGTCGTGCGCGGTGGGCCTCGCGAACATCGAGATCATGGAGAGCGAGCAGCTGAACGAGAACGTGCTCGCCAACGAGGGCGCGTTCCGGGAGATGCTCGACAGCCTGCGCGAGGTGCCGATCGTCGGCGACGTGCGCGGCGCCGGCTACTTCCATGCGATCGAGCTGGTCAAGGACAAAGACACGAAGGAGACCTTCGACTCGGAGGAGTCGGAGGAGCTGCTGCGCGGCTTCCTCTCCGGCGAGCTGTACAGTCGCGGGCTGATCTGCCGCACGGACGACCGTGGCGACCCGATCGTGCAGCTCTCGCCGCCGCTGATCGCTGGGCCGCAGCAGTTCGAGGAGATCGAGGCGATCCTGCGCCCGGTGTTGAGCGAGGCATCAGAGCGGATGGAGCGGTGGAGCTCACTGTCGCGAGCCTGATTGGCGAGCTCGGCCTCGAGCTGGCCAGCGGCGAGGAGTCGGCGCAGGCACATGTGCGCTGGGTGCACAGCACCGAGCTGCTGGACCCGACGCCGTGGCTGAAAGGCGGCGAGCTGCTGCTGAGCACGGGGATCCAGCTGACAGGCCCGAAGCTCCAGCGCGAGCTGATCGACCGGCTTGCCGACCACGAGATCGCGGGTCTCGGCTTTGGCACGGGCTTCGCCCACCGGCGGCTGCCGGCGGCGCTGGTGGGCGCGGCGCGCAAGCGTGGCTTCCCGCTGTTCGAGGTCCCCTACGAGCTGCCGTTCATCGCGATCACCGAGCGCGCGTTCGCGCAGCTGCTGGACGAGCGCTACGAGCTGCTGCAGCGAACGATGGTCGGCGACGTGCTCTCGGAGGTGCTGACGGGGCACCTGTATCCGGAGGATCTGCAGGCGCGCCTACGCCCGTTCGGGATCGGCGAGCAGGTGGCGGTGCTCGCGTTCAGGCCACCTGATCCCGGCGTGGCGGTGGCGGTTGTGGAGCGGATCCTGGCGCGCGAGCGGGTGCCGAGCCTGGTGGCGATCCGCGCTGGGCTGGTGTGCGCGGTGATCGATCCGGGCGCTGCAAGCAGCTCGCCGACTGCGCTCGCGGCGGCGCGCAACGGCGCTGCGGCCGGGCAGCCATCGAGTTCCGGCGTGCCGATGGAGCTTGCGCGCATGGTCCGCGCTGAGCTTCAGGGTCGCTTCGGCGACGTGCGCGCCGCTGCCAGTCGTGCGACGGCGACGCACTCGCTGCGCATGGCCTTCCACGAGGCGCGCTGCGCCCTCGAGGCGGTGCGCCTGCGCAACGGCAGCGCCCCAGAGGTCGCAACCTATGAGGATCTGGGGGCGTTCCAGCTGCTGCTGTCGCTGCAGGACGACGACGCGCTGAGCTCCTACTGCCGCAGCGTGCTCGGCCCGATCGAGCAGGGCGAGGGCGACTACGGCGACGAGCTGGTGCGCTCGCTGGACGTGTTCATCGAGCACAACGGCCATTGGGAGAAGGCGGCGAACGCGCTGTTCTGCCACCGCCACACGCTGCGCTACCGGATCCGCCGCATCGAGCAGCTGACCGGGCGCGACTTCTCGAGCGCGCGCGACCGCATCGAGTTCTGGCTGGCGCTGCGCGGCAGGGAGCTCGCGCGGTGAGCGGCGGCGCACGAACGACTTTTTATGGAGACCCCCTCCGGGGGTCGCGCGGGGTCGGCCTGCGTCATGACAAGCGAAAGAGGCGAACATGAAGATCGGAGTCCCGACCGAGGTCAAGACCGACGAGTACCGCGTGGCGATCACCCCGGCGGGTGTCAGGGAGCTCGCGGGCCGCGGTCACGAGCTGCTCGTGCAGGCGGGCGCGGGCGCGGGCAGCGCGATGAGCGACGCGCAGTTCGAGGCTCAGGGCGCACGGATCGTGGCGGACGCCGATGCGCTGTTCGCGCAGGCGGAGCTGGTGTTGAAGGTGAAGGAGCCCCAGCCGCAGGAGCTGGGGCGCCTGCGCGAGGGGCAGACGCTGTTCACCTACCTGCACCTGGCGGCCGAGCCTGAGCTGGCGCGCGGGCTGATGGCCTCGGGCGCGACGTGCATCGCGTATGAGACCGTGGAAGACTCGGAGGGCCGGCTGCCGCTGCTCGCGCCGATGAGCGAGGTGGCGGGCAAGATCGCGACGCAGGCGGGCGCTTTCATGCTGGAGAAGCCGCTCGGCGGGCGCGGGATCCTGCTAGGCGGGGTGCCGGGTGTGGCGGCGGCGACGGTGCTGGTGATCGGCGGCGGCGTGGTCGGGATGAACGCGGCGTTCATCGCGATCGGGATGCAGGCGGACGTGTTCGTGTTCGACCGCTCGATCGACCGCCTGCGCGAGCTGGAAGTGGCGTTTGCGGGGCGCGCCTCGACCGTGTACTCATCGACGCTCGCGATCGAGGAGATGCTGCCGGCGGCGGACCTGGTGATCGGCGCGGTGCTCGTCCACGGTGGGCGCGCCCCGCGCGTGGTCACGCGGGAGCAGCTGGGGTTGATGAAGCCGGGCGCGGTGCTGGTGGATGTGTCGATCGACCAGGGCGGCTGCTTTGAGACCTCGCGCCCGACGACGCACTCGAACCCGACGTACGAGGTCGACGGGATCACGCACTACTGCGTGACGAACATGCCGGGTGCGGTGCCGATCACCTCGACGTATGCGCTCACGAACGCGACGTTGCCGTACGTGATCGAGCTGGCCGAGCGCGGGGTGGAGGAGGCCTTGGAGAGCGTGCCCGGCCTGCGCGGCGGACTGAACGTACAGGCGGGCGAGATCACCCACAGGGCCGTGGCGCAGGCGCTGGGCATGACGCTGTCGGGGTCGGCGGCGCAGTGACCCGCGCACGCAACCATTTCGCACCGCGCCGTATGCAAGCGGTCGATGACGATCGAGAAGACGAGCCCACGAGCGGACGAGGAGATTGACGATGGCGAGCACGACGGAGACGCTGAGCAACTTCATCGACGGCGAGTCGATCGCCTCCGGCGGCGAGACGGAAGCGATCGTCAACCCGGCGACCGGCGAGGAGCTGGCGCGGGCGCCGGTCTCGAGCGCCGAGGACGTGGATCGCGCGGTGCGGGCGGCGCGCGGCGCGTTCGACGGCTGGTCGAACACGACGCCGGCGCAGCGTGCGCAGGCACTGCTGGCGCTGGCGGACGTGATCGAGGAGCACGGCGATGAGATCGCGCGCCTGGAGGCGCTGAACGCGGGCAAGCCGATCGCGGCGGTCACCAACGACGAGATCCCGGTGATGGCGGACAACCTGCGCTTCTTCGCGGGCGCGGCGCGGACGATGACCGGGCTGGCCGCGGGCGAGTACATGGAGGGCTACACCTCGTTCACGCGCCGTGAAGCGGTGGGCGTGATCGGGCAGGTGACGCCGTGGAACTACCCGCTGATGATGGCGATCTGGAAATTCGGACCGGCGCTGGCGGCGGGCAACACGGTCGTGCTGAAGCCTGCGGAGACGACGCCGATCACGACCGTCAGGCTCGCGGAGCTGGCCGCTGAGATCCTGCCGAAGGGGGTGCTGAACATCGTCATCGGTCCCGGCCCTGCGACGGGCGAGGCGCTGATCAGCCACCCCGACGTGGACATGATCGCGCTGACGGGATCGGTGGACACCGGCAAGCGCTTCGCGCGCACTGCCGCTGACAAGCTCAAGCGCGTGCACCTCGAGCTTGGCGGCAAGGCGCCGGTGGTGGTGTTCGACGACGTCAGCCTCGAGGCTGCGCTCGAGACGATCGCGGCCACGGGCTACTACAACGCCGGCCAGGACTGCACCGCGGCGACGCGCGTGCTCGCGTCGAGCAACGTCTACGACGAGCTCGTCAGCGGTCTCGCCGGCCAGGCGCAGGGCCTCGTGCTCGGCGACACGCTCTCGGCGGAGACGACCCTCGGCCCGCTCAACTCGGCGCGCCAGCGCGAGCGCGTCGAAGGCTTCCTCGAGCGCCGCGGAGACCACGCCGAGATCGTGACCGGCGGCAAGGCCGTTGAGCGTCCCGGCTTCTTCCTCGAGCCCACCGTCGTGGCGGGGCTGCGCCAGGACGACGAGATGATCCAGCGCGAGATCTTTGGACCGGTGATCACGGTGCAGCAGTTCGCCGACGAGGAGCAGGCGATCACGTGGGCGAACGCTACGCGCTACGGCCTCGCGTCGTCGGTGTGGACGCGTGACGTCGGCCGCGCGCTGCGCGTGTCGAAGGCGCTGCGCTTCGGCTGCGTGTGGATCAACGACCACATCCCGCTTGTCTCCGAGATGCCGCACGGCGGCTTCAAGGAGTCGGGCTATGGCAAGGATCTGAGCATGTACGGCGTCGAGGACTACACGGTCGTCAAGCACGTTATGGCGAACATCTCCTAGAAGGGTCGAGATCGACGTGGCCGACTATGGAGAGCCCCTGCGCGAGCAGGACGTGGACCGAAATCCGCTGCGCCAGCTCGCCGCCTGGTACCGGCAGGCTGAGAGCTCCGGCATGCGTCTGCCGGAGGCCGTGGCGCTGGCAACCGCGTCAGCCGACGGCGCCCCGTCGGTGCGCATGGTGCTGATCAAGGGCTTCGACGAGCGCGGGTTCATGTTCTTCTCCAACTACGAAAGCCGCAAGGGCCGCGAGCTCGCCGCGAACCCACGCGCCGCGCTGCTGTTCCATTGGGATCAGCTGGGGCGCCAGGTGCGGATCGAGGGCCCGGTCGAGCATACGAGCGCCGAGGAGACGGCTGCTTATGCGCGCAGCCGCGCGCGCGGGAGCCAGCTCAGCGCGCTCGCGTCGCCCCAGAGTCAGACGCTCGACAGCCGCGAGGCGCTCGAGCGGCGCGTCGCCGAGCTCGAGCAGCGCCATGGCGAGGCGGGCGAGCTGCCGCTGCCACACAACTGGGGTGGCTTTCGCCTTTACCCGCAGAGCATCGAGCTCTGGCAGCAGCGCCACGATCGCCTGCACGACCGGTTGCGTTACCGGCGCGATGACGCCGGCGGCTGGCTGCTCGAGCGCCTGGCGCCATAGCCGCGACGGGGCGCGCCAGCGCCGTTGCGCGTCCCTCGCACCGAGCCTGAGGCTGCTACGGTCATGCGACGGGTGGCGAAGCCGCCCGTGAGGTTCTTTGTCTTTGTTGGCGCTCAAACGGCGCGGATGGGGTCAGTCGAATCTCCATCTGCAGCGGGGGCCGGAAGGTCGCCAGAAGGAGCACCAACAACATGACGCATGCAACGTTCGCCGACCTCGGCGTATCCAAGGTCGTCGTAGATGAGCTCGCCGAGCGCGGGATCGAGCAGCCGTTCGCTGTCCAGGAGATGGTCATCCCCGACGTGCTCGCCGGCCATGACGTGCTGGCGCAGTCGCCGACCGGCTCGGGCAAGACGCTCGCGTTCGGGGTACCGCTGGTCGAGCGCCTGAAAGACTCGGACGCGCGACCCTCGGCGCTGGTTCTCGCGCCGACGCGTGAGCTCGCGCTTCAGATCGTCGAGGACATGCGCCCGCTGGCGCACGCCCGCGCGCTCTCGATCGCCGCCGTCTACGGCGGCGCGGGGATCGTCAAGCAGGCGCGCTTGGCAGGCCGCGCCCACATCCTCGTCGCGACACCCGGGCGACTGCTCGACCTGATCGAGCGCAGAGACGTGTCGCTCGGCAAGATCCGGATGCTCGTGCTCGACGAGGCCGACAGGATGCTCGACATGGGCTTCCGCCCGGTGGTCGACAGGATCGTCAAGATGACCGCCGCCGAGCGCCAGACGATGCTGTTCTCGGCGACGCTCGAGGGCGAGGTCGGCCGCATCGCCAAGGCGTACACGACCAATCCGCGCCGCCACGAGCACGCGCATTCGGCGGAGCGCAAGGGCGACGTCGAGCATCGCTTCGTAACGGTCACCCACGATGGCAAGGTCGCGCGCCTGGTCTCCGAGCTGGGCGAGGCCGAGCGCGGCCTGACGCTCGTGTTCGTGCGCACCAAGCGCGGCGCGGACCGGCTCGTCAAGAGGCTCGCGTCGAGCAGCGTGCGCGCGGTCGCGATGCACGGCGACAAGTCCCAGGGTCAGCGCGAGCGGGCACTGGCGAACTTCGAGGCTGGAGTCGTCGACACGCTCGTCGCCACCGATGTCGCCGCGCGGGGAATCGACGTCGCGGGGATCACGCACGTGATCAACTACGACATCCCGGCGACGCGCGAGGACTACGTGCACCGCATCGGACGCACCGCGCGCGCCGGAGCGAGCGGGGTCGGCGTGACGCTGGTTGCGCACGATCAGACGCGCGAACTGGCCGGCATGGTGCGCGAGCTTGGCCTGGATCGCGAGCTGAGCCTGGCTGGTATCTCCACGGGAGACCGCGCACGCGGCGGCGAGCACCGGCTCGAGCGCCTCCAAGGGCGCGCCCAAGCGCCCTGGCGGCGGCTCACGCCAAGGCGCCAGGCGCGCGGGACGTAACCCCACCCGTACGCGGTAGGCCGTGGGTGCAGTCGTTTCGGCCGGGCGGTCAGCTACTGTCGCTGCGCATGACAGAGCCGCATGCGAACAACCCCGAAGCGGAGACTGGGGCCAACGGCGACTCGGCGGAGGCCGGTTCAGAGGCCGATCTGCTGTTGCACTACGACATCCTGCGGGTGCGCGCGCCGAACCCTGGGCTGCTGACGCTATCGGGCACCAACACCTGGCTGGTGGGTCGCGACCCGACCTGGGTCGTCGACCCCGGGCCGCTGCTCGACGAGCACCTCGACCGGGTGTCCGCGGCGATTGACGCGCGCGGTGGCTTGGGCGGCGTGGCGCTGACGCACGACCACCACGACCACACCGAAGCCGTCGGCGCGCTGCTCGAGCGCTACCCGGCGCCGCTGGCGGCCGGACGCGGCGCGGCCGACGTGCGGCTGGGTGAACGCGTGCGCTTCGGACCCGTTCGAAGCCGTCGCCACGCCGGGGCACGCGGCCGATCACTTCGCGCTCGTCGGTGACGGAGCGTGCTTCACCGGCGACGCTGTGCTGGGCGAGGGCAGCGTCTTCATCAGCCCCTACCGTGGGGCGATGGCCGGATATCTGCTGGCGCTCACGCGGCTGCGCATGCGCGAGGACTTCAACGTGCTGTGCCCAGGCCACGGTCCGCCTGTATGGGACGCGCAGGCGAAGCTCGAAGAGTACGTCGCCCACCGCTTGGATCGCGAACACGGCCTGATCGTCGCGCTCAGCGAAGGCAAGCGCACGATCCAAGAGCTGCTGGACGCCGTCTGGCCGGAGGTGCCCGAGCCGCTGCGCCCGCTCGCCACCGCCACGCTGGCCGCGCATCTGGACAAGCTCGAGGAAGAGCAGATCCTGCCCGACGGCGTCGAGCGGCCGCAGTTCGAACGGACGGAGTGGTGAGCGCGCCGAGAGCCGGCGCGCGCGGGCGCGACAGGCAAGCCGGCGGTTGGCTCGCTCGGCTCGCTGCCGACGCGTCGATCGACTCGCCGTTCCCGCCGATCGCCGACTACGGCTTCCTCTCGGACTGCCACACCGGCGCGCTGGTCGCCTCTGACGGGTCGATCGAGTGGATGTGCCTGCCCCACTTCGACTCGCCGTCGATCTTCGGCGCGATGCTCGACCGCGGCGCCGGCAGCTGGCGGGTCGGCCCGTACGGGGTCTATGTCCCAGCCGGGCGGCGCTACATCCCCGGCACGAACATCATCGAGACGACCTGGATGACCCCGCAGGGCTGGCTGCGGGTGGTGGAGGCGCTCACGATCGGGCCGTGGCACGACAACAAGCACGGCTCGAGCCACACGCGCCCGCCCACCGACTACGACGCCGACCATCTGGTGGTGCGCATCGTCGAATGCATCCAGGGCCAGGTGCAGGTCGAGATCGTGTGCGAGCCGATGCTCGACTACGGCGCCACCGCGGCGAGCTGGACCGTCGTGCAAAGCGGTGAGGAGGGCGTTTGCATGATGGACGCGACCGACGAGGTGACCGCGTTCAGGATGTTCAGCGACATCCGCATGGGCATCGAGGGCAATCGCGCGCACGGGCGCCACACGATGAACGAAGGCGAGCAGCGCTTCTGCGCGCTGTCCTGGACGGAGGGCAAGGGCGGTCCGCACACGGTCGAGCAGGCCGAGGAACACATGCAGCGCACGGCTCACTTCTGGCGCGAGTGGCTGGCCGAAGGCACCTATCCCGACCACCCGTGGCGCTTCAACCTGCAGCGCTCGGCGCTGGCGCTGAAGGGCCTGACGTTCATGCCCACCGGCGCGCTGGTGGCGGCCGCCACCACCTCGCTGCCTGAGACCCCGCACGGCGAGCGCAACTGGGACTACCGCTACTGCTGGATGCGCGACGCCTCCTTCACGCTGTGGGGGCTGCACGCGCTCGGCCTGAACTGGGAGGCGGACGACTTCATCCAGTACGTCGCCGACATGGAGCGCAACGAGGACGGCTCGCTGCAGATCATGTACGGGATCAAGGGCCAGAAGGACCTCACCGAGTCGACGCTCGAGCACCTCAAGGGCTACGAGGGCGCACATCCGGTGCGCGTCGGCAACGGCGCCTTCAGCCAGCGCCAGAACGACGTCTTCGGGGCGGTGCTCGACTCGGTGTACCTGCACTCCAAGAAGCGCGATCACATCCCCGAGCGGCTGTGGCCGGTGCTGGCCGACCAGGTGCACTGCGCGGCGGCGGCGTGGAAGGAGCCCGACCAGGGGATCTGGGAGGCGCGCGGCGAGCCGCGCCACTACGTCTCCTCGAAGCTGATGTGCTGGGTCGCGATGGACCGCGGCGCGCGTCTGGCGGAACGGCGCGGCCATGTCGCGAACGTCGAGCAGTGGCAGGCGCTCGCCGATGAGATCCGCGAGGACATCCTCGACGCGCGGGGTCGACGAGCGCGGCGTCTTCCGCCAGCACTACGACACCGACGCGCTCGACGCCTCGACCTTGCTGGTGCCGCTGGTGCGCTTCCTCGGCCCCGAGGACGAACGCGTGCGCGCGACTGTGATGGCGATCCGCGACGAGCTCACCGACGGCGGCCTGGTGCTGCGCTACCGCACCGAGGAGACCGATGACGGCCTGCACGGCGAGGAGGGCACGTTCCTGATGTGCTCGTTCTGGCTCGTCTCGGCGCTGTCGGAGATCGGCGAGCACCGCGAGGCCGAGCATCTGTGCGAGCGCCTGCTGTCCTACGCCTCGCCGCTCGGGCTCTACGCCGAGGAGCTCGAGGCATCATCGGGGCGCCATCTCGGCAACTACCCGCAGGCGTTCACGCACCTCGCGCTGATCAACGCCGTCACGCACGTGGTCAACGCGCAGCAGCAGGTCTGAGCCGCGAAGGTCTCCTGAGCTGCTGCCGCGGCGGGGCTCAGTATCCGGGCTCTCCTGGCAGCACGATGCGGGCGACCTCGCCTTCGATCAGCACCCGCGGCTGCACGGGCTGGACCTCGCGTCCGCGGGCATGTGCGATCAGCGCCTTCACCGAGGGGAAGTCGCTCAGCTGCTCCAGGTGCTTGATCGTCGGGAAGACCAGCTCGATCTCGCCGGCACGGTTGGCCTCCAGTGCGCCGCCGCGGCGTAAACCAGCCGTGCTCGACGCACTCCTCGCCGTCCACCTGCGGCTCCTGGCCGGCGGGCAGCGCAGCGAGGAAGAAGTGCGTGTCGAAGCGGATCTGAACCTCCGCGGGCGTGATCCAGCGCGAGAACTTCGAGCGAGCGCGGCCGGATCGTCCAGGACGATGCCCGCCTCCTCCCGCAGCTCGCGGATCGCTGCCCGCGCGGTGCGCCTCCTCGCCATCGCCCTCGCCCGCGTCGACCGCGCCGCCGGGAAACACCCACACGCCGCCCATGAAGCGCGCCTTTGGCGTGCGCTTGACGAGCAGCAGCTCGAGCTCGTTGGGCTCGTCGCGCAGCAGCTCGAGCTCGCTGGACTCGTCGCGCAGCAGGATCACGCTCGCCGCCTGGCGCGGTTGTACCGGCGCTCCGGGGTTGTGCGCCTGCCCCGGCTCCGACAGCTCGTTCTCCTCAGACGCTGACATTGAGCTGACCCTACCTGCCGCTAGTCTTTGACGCATGAGCTATCCCCCTGCATCATCCCCGGACGGGAAGATCCCTCGCATATGAGCACCACGACCGAGACCCTGCAGCGCTGGATCTGCGAGTCCTGCGGCTACATCTACGACCCCGACGAGGGCGACCCCGACGGCGGCATCCCGGCTGGCACGGCGTTCGAGGACATCCCCGACACGTGGTTCTGCCCTGTGTGCGGCGCACGCAAGCGCGACTTCACCATCTACGAGGACTAGGAGCCCGCTGGTCGGGCAGTGAGCCTCTGGTGGCGTCGTCGGAGAGCGATTGGGACCGACTGCTCACGCTCGACGCGGAGCGCGTGTGGCATCCGTACGGGGCGCTGCCGGCGGCGCTGCCGTCGCTGCCGGTGGTCTCCGCGGAGGGCGTGCGTCTGCGGCTGGCGGACGGGCGCGAGCTGATCGACGGGATGGCGTCGTGGTGGTGCGCGATCCACGGCTACCGGCATCCGGCGCTCGATCAGGCGGTGAGCGAGCAGCTTGGGAAGATGGCGCACGTGATGTTCGGCGGGCTCACGCACGAGCCTGCCGTGCGCCTGGCCGAGCGCCTGACAGAGCTCGCGCCGGATGGCCTGGAGCGCGTGTTCTTCGCGGACTCGGGCTCGGTCTCGGTCGAGGTCGCGATCAAGCTGTGCATCCAGTACCACCGCGCGCTCGGGCTGGGGACACGTACGCGCATGCTGACCGTCAGGGGTGGTTATCACGGTGATACCGCCGGCGCGATGGCGGTATGCGACCCGGTCACGGGAATGCACAGCATGTTCTCCGGCGTGCTCGCGCAGCACGTTTTCGCGGACCGTCCACCCGACGGCTTCGACGCCGCTCTGGACGAAGGCTGGGCCGAGCACGTCAGTGCGCTTGCGGCCGCGCACGCGCACGAGCTGGCGGGCGTGATCGTCGAGCCGGTCGTGCAGGGCGCCGGCGGCATGCGCTTTCACTCCCCAGAGTGCATCGCGCTGCTGCGGCGCGTGTGCGACGAGCACGGTCTGCTGCTGGTGCTCGACGAGATCGCCACCGGCTTCGGGCGCACCGGCGCGATGTTCGCGTGCGAGCACGCGGGCGTGGCACCGGACGTGATGTGCGTGGGCAAGGCGTTGACTGGCGGCTACATGACGCTGGCCGCCACGCTCTGCACTGCCGAGGTGGCAGAGGTCGTCTCCCGCGGAGAAGGAGGCGGTCTGATGCACGGCCCCACGTTCATGGCCAACCCGCTCGCGTGCGCGGTCGCGCGCGCCTCTCTCGGCCTGCTCGAGGATGGCGGCTGGCTGGCGTGCGTTGCGGGAATCGAACAGCGCCTGCGACGTGGTCTAGCGCCGGCGCGTGAGCTTCCAGGCGTGAGGGACGTGCGAGTACTGGGTGCGATCGGCGTGATCGAGCTGGAGCAGCCGGTGGACATCGGCGTGACGACAGCGGTTGCCGTCGAGCATGGTGTGTGGCTGCGCCCATTCGGACGCCTGATCTACGCAATGCCTCCCTACGTGATCCTCGAGCGGGATCTCGAGACGGTGACCGCGGCGATGGTGAGCGCCGCGAGCGTGACGGCCGGCGGCTGAATGTCGGCCCGCCGCCGGATCTCTGGATCAGAGCTTGTCGATCGCGCGATGGAGCCCGTCAACGGTACGGGAAGCCAGGCTCGGTACGGGAAGCCAGGCTCGCCGTGAAGCGTCGGCCTGACCCGTCCATCACCAATCGCGCGTACTCTGTGCTGTGGATCTGCCACCCTTGAGGTAGGCAGCGTACGGACGACAGCTACATTCACCGTTTATGAGCGCCACGCGATTGACAGATATCGACCCTAAGGGGGGTGTTGTGGCTCCTGAGCGCAACGGCGGGGCTGCCGTGCGCACGAACGGCGTGCGCTCGTCGAGCTCGTTGGCCGTGCCGACGCTTCGACGTGAGCGTCGGGCGCGTAATGGCAGGGCTGCCTCGATCTCGGTGGCGAGATTGGCAACGGCGCCCGTTTGCCAGCCGCAGCCGGACGCCGATCAATTGGCATCGCTGTCGGGTGTTGCGCATCCCGCGGGTGTGCGGCTGAACGCCAGCAGCATTGCGGTCCTGGGGGCTATCGCCGCGGAGCCAGGCTTGAGCAACCAGGAGGTGGGCGAGCGTGCGGGGATCTTGAGTCAGACGCACGCCGGCGAAGTCGTCAGGCGGCTTCGGCGCCTGGGGCTGATCGTGAACGTTCAGGCTGGTCGCCGCCCGCAGCGGAACGCCTGGCAGCTGACGGATGCCGGCGAGCGGCTCGCGCGAGAGATCGGGTGCGGCAGGCGCGTCGCTCCCGCGTCGGTCGAGCCTGCGTCCCGCCTGAATCCTCGCGGCGTCTCAATCGTGAGGGCAATCGGCGGCGAGCCGGGTCTCAGCAACAAAGAGATCGGCCAGCGCGCGGGAATCTCGCATCCGGCCCAGATCGGCGAACTGCTGAGGCGTCTTCGCGAGAGCGGGTTGATCGTCAACGCTCAGCCCGGTCGCAACCCGAAGGCCAATGCCTGGCAGCTCACCAGCGCCGGCAAGGAGCTTGACACGGCGATGCGAGACGAGTTCCCGGGCGTTCTCGGAAACGGCCGCGCACCCGGCGGCCGGCTTGTGGCTCCCGAGAGCAGGGATGCCCGCGAGAGGAGGGACGCCCCCGAGCGCCTGGAGCAGCGCTTTCGCGACGCCGAAGGCGCTCTGCCGGCGGCGTTCGAGGATGCGCTTGCGCAGGCGGATGAGCGTGTGCGTGGGGCGTGTGAGGCGGGTTGTGGCTGGCTCGAGCGTGTCAGGCTGGGGCTGCTTGCGCTGCTCGAGCTGTTCGACGAGCAGCCGGAGTTGGCGATGCTGCTGATCGTGCGCTCCGCGCAGGCGGGGCCGGCGCTTGGCAGGCGGCGCTCTGAGGTGCTCGCCTGGCTGGCGCGGCTGCTCGACGGCCAGCCCGCCGCGACGCGCGCTCACCCGCCATTGCTGACGGCCCGTGCTGTGGTCAGCGGTGTGGCGGGAGCGCTCGAGGAGCAGCTTTGCAGCCCGCGGCCCGGGGCGCTCGTAGAGCTCGCCCAGTCGTTGATGAGCTTCATCGTGACGCCGTTTCTCGGCGCTGCCGCGGCGCGCAGAGAGCTGTCTCGCCCGGCCGTGGCGGCACCAGCACTCGCCGCGCGCAGGAGCGCGCAGGAGCTGCTGCACGGCTTCTCCGGCAGGGGCATGCGCCATCCCCTCGCGCCGCGCGTCCTGCACGCGATTCGAGCCCAGCCCGGCCTCAGCAACGCCCAGGTCGCCGAGCTGACCGGTGTAATCGACGAAGGCCAGATGTCGAGGACGCTGGCGCGGCTGAGTCGGCTCGGCCTCGTCGAGAACAGCGGCGAGACCGCGCACCTTCCGGGGCGCCCCAACACCTGGCAGCTGACGAGCAGCGGCGAGCAGGTGGAGAGCGCGCTGCGCTACGAGGTGGCGCTCGGCGAGGAGCAGCGAGCCCTACGCCGCCCGCCATGGGGTGTCACGGAGCAGAGCGTCGGCACTAACGGCGCGGTGTTCCAGACCCCGATGGGGATTGCACCGGCGCAAGCAGGTGCTGGGGGCGAGCATTTGCCCGCCCGAGGGATGGCGCGGTCGCGCGCATACCTACGTCTTGTGCGTCTGCCTGCATTCGCTCTCCCCGTCCTCCACTGCGTGTTTCGCGTGATTCACCGGCTGCTGCAGATCGCAGCCGCCCTGCTGACCTCACGCTTGAATAAACGTTGTCGAGCACCATATAGCATTGTCCCGGTCGAGTGCAACCCCGAACTGTCATGTCTGAAAGACCAGGCAGCGCCACGATGTTGGATGAACATGCGTCCGGGTGTCCATAAACACCGGCGACCCGCGTGCGAGCCGGGCACACAGCCCGGCGTGTCGCGGCTCCGCGCATCGCCGGCGCACTGCGCCGAGGCACGCGGCGATCTAGCTCCCTCTCCACGAAACAGATGCTCGCGCACGGGGCAGATGCTTGACAAGTCACGACATAGAACGTTTCTCATCGCGCGCCGGTCACGCGGCGCCGGACGCCGCTGACACGGCGCAGGTGGCGTAATCGCTTCACCAGCGACCGGTCAAGGCCGGCGAGCGCAGTGGGCCTGCTGACGCGCTGAGATCGGCTGCGGTTTCTCCTACGGCCCGTGGACAAGCCACATTTCTAGGGCGCCGAGGCCGATTGCGGCCCATCGGCTGCGTTCTCGACAGCCTCACTCGACCGCGCCGCAAACGATTGCGGCTGTCACCGGACTGTCACCGAGCTCCCGGCTTTGACGTGCAGCCGTAGCGTGCGGCTCGCCCGGCGCACCGTCCGGAGGCCGCAGACGCACGCCGGGCCGCACAGTCACCGAATTGTCACCGTCACACGAAATCCCGCATCAGGGCTTGGATTGGGCGCCCGTTGCGGTCTGGAACACCACAACGGCGGGGAGTATCGGAGCGGTTCGTTCGAGTGTCCGATGTCAGCCGCGCGTGCGCGTATGACCGGCCCAGCGTCGGCGAAAGCGCCGCGTTGCGTTTGTCATCGGGCGGATCTGCAGCAGAGGCACGTCTCCCGTCCGGCGAGACCAACACTTCGACGAGAAAGGCACAGCAATGAGTCATCCCCGAGTTTGTCTCGAGATCCGCGTGTCTGTCCGCTCGGGCGTACTGCTGGGGGCCGGCGCGATTGCTGTTGCTGTCTGTGTGCTGGTGCTGGGCATGGCGTCCGTAGCGTTGGCAGCCGACCCCCCCGAAGCGCCGATCACCTCCGAACCGGCCGAAGTGAAGGCCGCCACCGCCGTGCTCCAAGACGTCGTCGATCCCCTCAAATCGGCGGAAGTCAGCTGGTTCTTCGAGTACAAAGCCGGTACTGCGTGCACGGGCGGGAGCACCACGCCCATGGAAGGGCCTGCCGAAGTCGAAGCTCAGCCTGTGGCGGTCGGCATCGAACACCTCGTCGCCCACACGGAATACACGGCCTGCTTGGTCGCAGAAGACGCGAGCGGAAGAACAGCCGGCAACGCGATCCACTTCACGACCGCTACTCCTCCGCAGACGCCGAAAACGGAAGCCGCCACCGGTCCCACCGCGACAACGGTCACCTTGCACGGCGAAGTGAACCCGACGGGCGAAGCGGAAACGGGCTACCACTTCCTCTACAGCACCGAAGCGACGTGCGCTGCGAATGGGAGCGAAACGGAAGGCGTCGCGCCGGCGAGGCTCGCGGCGGAAAGTAAGGTGCATCTCGAAGCGACCGGACTGCAGCCGCACCGGAGCTATGTCTTCTGCCTGGTCGCGACGAACTCTGCCGGCGAAGCGGTTCAGAGCGCCAACGAGCTGAAATTTGAAACGCTGACCGCGCCGCCCGAGGTCGAAGGCGAGAGCGCCCCCGAAGTAACCTCGGGCTCGGCCAAGCTGGAAGCGAGCATCAACCCAAATAACGAGAAAACGAGCTACAGGTTCGAATACGCCACGAAGGCAAGTGGCGAACCGCTTGTGCTCGAAGCTCCGATCACGACGGTCGCCGGCGCGAGCGAACTTGAAGGGTACCCTGGGCAGCCGACCGGCCCTGTCGCCACCGGAGCGCTGCTCCCCGACACGACGTACTACTACCGGGCTGTCGCCGAAAATGCGCAGAGTAAAACCGAACCCAAGCCAGCCGCAGGCAAGGTCGAACACTTCCAGACGTTCCCTGAAGCTCCGGAAAAGCTCGGCGCGCAGGACGTCACAGGCACGACGGCGAAGCTGCGGGGCGTCTTGAACCCCAACAACACGGGCGACGCGCTCACGTACGAATTCGTCTACAGCAAGTCCGAAAGCGAATGCACAGGGGCCGAACAGAAATCGACCGTCGTCAACACCGCGACAAGCCCTGTCTACAAAGCGGAAGTGTCAGCCAACGTGACCGGCTTGGGGCCGGGCACCAAGTACACCTACTGCTTGCGCGCTCACAACGGGGCGGGCGAAGCGACGGGGTCGCCCGACACGCTTGAAACGAATGTGATGGGTGAAGAGTCGGCGTTGCGCGTCGAAGCGAGTGAAGCGGTCATCAGCGCCGAACTCGGCACGGCCGGTGCGGAAACGAGCTACCACGCCGAATACGGCATCGCCAGCGTCGAAGAACACTCGACCCCCGAAGCGCGCGTTCCCGCCTCCAGCACGATCGTCACAGCCGAACAGACGCTGAAAAGCCTGCAACCGGCCACGACGTACCACTTCCGCTTTATCGCGAACAACGGGCACGGTCCCATCACGGGCGGCGAAACAGTCTTCACGACCCCAGCGACCCCGGGCTCCGAACCGCCGCAGACCTGCTCCAACGAACAGCTCCGCTCAGAACAGCCATTCGCCGGCCGACTCCCCGAATGCCGCGCCTACGAGCTGGTCTCACCGGCAAACACGGGCGGGCAGGACGCCACGGAGCCCTACATCTCCGGCGTGGCAACGAGTCGTGCCGCGCTCTCCGGTGAAGGGATCACATACGGCAGCAGAGGCGGGTTCGCTGAAAGCGCGGGCGTTCCGTTTACAGCTCAGTACCTGTCGCGCCGCGGCGCGGGCGGCTGGAGCACACAATCGATCACGGCACCCGACGAAGCCTACGCCGGCCTCGACAATGAATACGCTGGCTATCGGGGCCTGTTTTTCACACCGGAGCTCTCGGAAGGGGTCACGGGCACCTTCGCCGCGGTGAGTCCCGAAGCGCCAAAGGGCTTGATGGAGCTCTACCGCGCCGACTTTGCCGACGGCGCCTACCAGCTGGTGTCGCATCTTCCTCCTGCTGAAGAGTTCTACGGAGAACTGTATGCCGCCGGGGGAACTCCACTGACCATTGTGGTAGGAGCTTCAACAGACTTGAGCCACGTCGTGTTTGAGCTAAAGGGCCCACTCCGTGAGTGGGCGGGTGGCCAGGCATTCCCGGTATCGGTCTCAAATAGCGGCGAAGCGTGGGAAGGGACACGATCTGACGTCTGGCACGCGGTTTCGGCTGATGGCTCGCGCATCGTCTTTGAACACTCCGGGGAACAGTATGCGCGCGTGAACACCGAACAGCCTCAGGGCGGAGAAGCCTGCGAAGACGCGGCCGGCGCCTGCACGATCAAACTCTCCAACGGCAGCGCGCAGTATCAGGGGGCGAACAGCGAAGACACAGAGATCTTCTACACCGAAAACGAAGACCTGTACGAATACTCCCTGCCGGCCGGCCAGGTAGCCGGCCACGCGACGGCTTTGACCCACGGAGGCGGAGTGCAGGGGGTCGTGCAGATCTCTGAAAACGGGTCCTACGTCTACTTCGCCGCTACGGGAGCACTGCGAGGCTCCCACGGCGAAGCCCTCCGCAATGGCGAGGGTCAAGAGCCCGAAGCCGGCGAGCCGAACCTGTATCTCTCCCGCGAAGGCCACCTGGCGTTTGTCGTGACGCTTTCCAGCGGTGACGCCGCGGACTGGCGGAATGGCCCCGACGCCGACACGACCGCGCTCGCGGCGGGCCCAGGTGGCGGTGCGCGTCTTGCGTTCGTGTCCGAAGACAGCCTCACCGGCTATGACAACCAGCAGGCGCAACCGGGCGAGTGCGAAGCCAATCCTCTGCGCAACGGAGAATACGAAAACGGGAAATGCCGCGAGGTGTACCTGTTCGACGCCGAAACGGGCACGCTGGCGTGTGCGTCGTGCGACCCGACCGGGGCGCGGCCGGTAGGAGGTGCGGAGCTCGGAGCAGCGCGCGAAAGCCTTGGCGATTATCGGCCACACGAGCTACTCGAAGACGGTGCTGTGTTCTTCGATAGCGACGACGCGCTGGTGCCGCACGCGAGCGATGACCTCGAAAACGTGTATGAGTATGAGGATAGCCGTGTGTACGCGATCTCCAACGTCGCGGGCGGCCACGAATCGTTCTTCCTAGATGCGAGTCCGGATGGCCAGAACGTGTTCTTTGCGACCGCAGACGATCTGGTGGGGCAGGACACCTCCAACAACATCATGGTCTACGACGCGCGGGTTGGCGGGGGCTTCCCGGCGCCTGCGCCGGGGACCCAATGCGATAACGGCGATTCATGTAAGCCGCCGGCCTCCGCACAGCCGGGTGTGTTCGCGCCGACCGGCAGCGCCACGTTCAACGGTCCCGGCAACCCGAGCTCCGCGTCGCCGCCACCCTCCGTAGTCGCCAAACCGAAGGCGCTGACCAAGTCCGAAAAGCTCGCGGCCGCGCTGAAGGCGTGTCGTAGGGACAAGAAGAAAGCCAGGCGCCAGAGCTGTGAAAAGCAAGCAAGGCAAAGATACGGCGCCGCGAAAAGGAAAGCTAAGAACACCAACGGCAAGGGGAGGAAGTAACCATGTTCAAGAGATCTATTCCCTTGCTTGTGATAGGCGCATCGCTGGTGTTCGCATCGAGTGCGATGGCTGAATTCGGACTGGAACGCTTGGCGGTCTCGGCGCGTAACGAGAACGGCACGCCCGATGTGCAGGCTGGGTCGCACCCGTATGCCTTGACGACGACGTTCGTCCTCAATCGGGCGCCTTGCACCGTGAGCGGCGGAGCGCGCAGTCTGTCCGCCGGACGGGGATCTCAAGGACACGAGGCTGGAATTGCCCCCCGGTTTCGTTGGTGACCCGACCGCCGTGCCGAGGTGCACGTATCAGGAATTCCTCAAAGAAACGTGTTCCAACGAATCCGTGGTTGGCGTGGCGACTGTGGGCTTCGTGAGGGCCACTCATGGGGGTCAGAACGAAATCGAGTACAACCGCATTACAGACCCCGTGTACAATGTGACGCCGCCGACGGGAGTGGCGGCCGAGTTCGGGTTCGTCGTCGGGCGGGTCGCGGCTGTGTTGTTGCAGACAGGGGTGCGCTCCGGTAGCGACTATGGGCTGACGACGACCGCCCCGGACGTAAGCGAGGCGTTGCCGGTCGGGCGGACGAAGGTCACGATCTGGGGTGTGCCGGCGAGTCCCGCCCACGACCTGATCCGCGGAGGGTGCATGGCTCAAGGCGCGGACGCAGAAGAAACGCCGCTGGAAGAAGTCGGTGAGGGGTTTCGTGAAGGCGAAGACGAACTGGAAGGCCCCATCGGCCCGTACACAGCAGAGGGAGCCCCGATTGCCCTCGAAGAGGCTAACGGCAACCCGTTGTGTCCGAGTAATGCGCCGCAGTTGCCGTTGTTGACGAATCCAACGTCGTGTGGGGTGCCGCGTACGGCGACCTTGAGCGTGGACTCTTGGGAGGAACCAGGAAACTTTAGTGGGTCGCGAACGAAAACGGTGTCGTTGCCGCCGCTGGTCGGCTGTGAAAAACTGGATTTTAGCCCGACGGTCGAAGCGAAGCCGGACGGGAGCGCGGGCAGCACGCCGACGGGGTTGAACGTGGCTTTGAAGGTGCCGCAGGAAACGGCGTTGAATCCGGTCGGGTTGACCGAGGCGGATGTGAGGGACACGACGGTTGCGCTGCCGGCGGGTATCCAGCTCTCTCCGTCGGCGGCGGATGGGCTGCAGGCCTGTTCGATCGAACAGATCGGCTTCACCGGCTACAAGGAACTGAAACCGAGCGGCGAACCGGGAGTGCAGACCCAGCAGTTCACGCCAACTGCGCCGTCCTGCCCTGACGCGTCGAAGATCGCGAACGTGAGGATCAAGACGCCGCTGTTGGAACACGAACTGAGCGGGTCGATGTTCCTGGCGGCGCCGCAGAACTTCACGGGGCTGCCGGAAAACCCGTTCGCATCTCTGCTCGCGCTGTATCTGGTGGCCGAAGAACACGAACATGGGGTCCTGATCAAGATCGGAGGTAAGGTAACGCCGAACGAAACGACGGGGCAGTTGACGGCGACGTTCGAAAACACGCCGCAGCTGCCGTTCAGCGAACTGGAAGCCAGCTTCTTCGGGACCGATCGCGCGCCGCTGGCGACGCCCGCCCTGTGCGGCTCCTACACGACCGAGGCATCGTTCACTCCGTGGTCTGGCACGCCGGCGGTGACCCCGACATCGAGCTTCAACATCGAATCGGGCCCGAACGCGAGCCCCTGCACTTACCCGGGGCAGGCGCTGCCGTTCTCGCCGTCGCTTGTCTCGGAGACGACGAACATCCAGGCGGGCGCGTACAGCCCGCTAGAGACGACGATCAGCCGCGAAGACGGCCAGCAGCAGATGCAGCAGGTCACGTTGCGCTATCCGGCGGGTGTCTCGGGGATATTGGCGGGTGTGAAGCTGTGTGCGGAAGTGCAGGCTAACGCGGGGACGTGTGGGCCGGAATCGGAAATCGGGGAAACGATTGTGAGTGTCGGACTTGGTAATGATCCGTTTAGCGTCACGGGCGGCAAGGTGTATCTGACGGAAAAGTATGGTGGTGCGCCGTTTGGCTTGTCGATCGTGAACCCGGCGAAGGCGGGGCCGTTTGACCTGCAGGAAGGTCGGCCGGTGGTGGTGCGGGCGAAGGTCGAAGTGGACCCGGTTACGGCCGCGTTGACGGTCACGACCGACGCCTCGGGTGCGCATGCGATCCCGACGATCATCGACGGGATTCCGTTGCAGATCAAGCACGTCAACGTCAACATCACCAGGCCCGGGTTCACGTTCGACCCGACGAGCTGCAACAAGACGGCGGTCACGGGCAGCGTCAGCGCCGCGGAAGGCGCGACGTCGAACGTGTCGATCCCGTTTCAGGTCACGAACTGCGCGACCCTGAAGTTCCAGCCCACGATCGCGGTCACGACCGCGGGGAAGGCCTCGAAAGCCGACGGCGCGAGCCTTGATTTCAAGATCGCCTATCCGAACGGCGCGATGGGCTCGGACTCGTGGTTTAGCGAGGCGAAATTCGATCTCCCGAAGCAGCTTCCTGCGCGTCTGACGACGCTTCAGAAAGCGTGTGTGGCGCGCGTGTTCGAAGCAAACCCCGCCGGGTGTCCTGCGGCGTCTTTGATCGGCCACGCGACGGTGCATACCGAGGTGCTGCCGGTGCCGTTGGAAGGGCCTGTGTACTTCGTGTCGTATGGTGGCGCGAAGTTCCCTGACGCCGTGATGGTGCTCCAGGGCTACGGCGTGAAGGTGGATCTGACCGGGGAAACGTTCATCGCCAAAGACGGCGTCACGAGCGCCACCTTCAAGAACACGCCGGATGTGCCGTTCGAATCGATCGAAGTATCGGTCCCGACTGGCCCCTATAGCGAGTTCGGGGCGAACCTCCCGGCCAAGGACAACTACAGCTTCTGCGGACAGAACCTGAAAATGCCGACCCTGTTCATCGCGCAAAACGGCCTCGAAATCAACGAGGAAACCCCAATCACGATCACCGGCTGCAGCAAACCCAAAACCCTCACCCGCGCCGAGAAGCTCAGCAACGCACTCAAAGCCTGCCACAAAGACAAAAACAAGGGCAAACGCACCACCTGCGAACACACAGCCCACAAAAAATACGGCACCACAAAGAAGAAGTAGACGCGCGGGGGAGTGTCCGGGAGTGTCCGACGAACTGTGTAGGCAATGAGTCGAAAGGAGATCCACGCGGCGGTGAGAGTTGCACGTGCGTTGGATCGTGGTGTCGGTCGGGAGAGGCGCGGCAGCGAGCACATTGCGCGGGCTGACGGGCGTGTCCTGAGGCTGCTGCGTCGAGCGTCTCGGAGAGCATTCGTGGGGTGATGTGCCACTCTGTTAGGCGAGCAGGGTAGTGGTCCAGCGTCGCATCTACTGTTTTATGGGAGCTGGGAGATGACAAACATCGGCCATGAAGAGGGTCTGCTGGCTGCTGGTCGCAGCGGCGGGGGCGTAGTGGGTGCGAGTGGTGTGCGGTCGTCTGGTTCTGCGGTCCTTTCGCCGCTTCGCCATGGGCGCCGGGGCCGCGATATCGAGGTGGCGTTGTTTTCGGCGGAGGGTTCGCCTGGGGCTGTGGCTGGGGTTCGCGAGCTGCCGGAGGCCGAGCTGCAGGACTCACGGGTGGGTCTTGCGGGTGCGCGGTTGAGTGCTCGTGGCGTTGCGGTGTTGGGAGTTATCGCGGTGGAGCCCGGTTTGAGCAATCGGGAGGTGGGGGAGCGTGCGGGGATCTTCAATCAGGGTCATGCGGGTGAGGTGATCAGGCGGCTTCGGCGTCTTGGGCTGGTCGTGAACGCTCAGGCTGGTCGCCGTCCCCAGGCGAACGCGTGGCGGCTGACGAGCGCCGGTGAGCGCCTTGCGCTGGATATCGGGCGCGACACGGCGCCTGTGGCAGAGCCTGCGGGCGTGCGTTTGAGCCGTCGTAGCGTCTCGATCTTGAGGGTCATCGGTGGCCAGCCGGGTCTCAGCAACAAAGAGGTGGGTGAGCGCTTGGGGGTCTTGCATCCGGCTCAGATCGCGGAATTGCTGAGGCGTCTTCGCGAGAGTGGGTTGATCGTCAACAGTCAGCCGGGTCGCAATCCAAAGGCCAATGCGTGGCATCTCACGAGTGCCGGCAAGCAGCTCGACACGGCGATGCGGCGTGAGCCGGGGGCCGTCGGGGATGGGCGCGCGCTACACAGCAGCTCCGCTGCTCGGCAGCGCGCGCTGGGCTCCTCGGTGCCGGCGGGTGGGGTTGATCCGCGTCGGCGGCGGGTGGTGGCGGCTGTGGCTCGCATCGCGAGCGTCGAGGGGCCTGGGGCGTTGAGTGTGGAGCGTATTGCCGGTGTGGCCAGGGTTTCGGCTGAGGGTTTGGATGACCGTCTTCGCGATCCGGCCGGTGCGTTGTTGGTGGCGTTCGAGGACGCGCTGGTGTGGGTGGGGGAGCGTGTGGGGGTGGCGTGTGCGGGGGGTTGTGGGTGGCTTGAGCGTGTCCGGCTTGGGTTGCTTGGGTTGCTTGAGTTCTTCGATGAGCAGCCAGAGCTGGCGAGGCTACTGGTTGTGCATTCCGCCAAGGGGGGACCGGCGCTTGACAGGCGGCGTGCTGAGGTTCTTACCTGGCTGGCGCGGCTGCTGGACGGCCAGCCTGCAGTGACGCGTGCTTATCCGCCGGTGCTGTCGGCGCGCGCTGTCGTCAGCGGGGTGCTGGGGGTGCTCCAGGAGCAGCTCTGCTGCCCTGAGCCAGTGGTGTTCGTTGAGCTTTCCCAGTCGTTGATGAGTTTCATCGTGATGCCGTTCCTCGGTGCCGCCGCGGCCCGCAGAGAGCTCTCGCGCCCGGCGGTGCTGGCTCCTACGCTCGCAGCGCGCAAAGCAGCTCAGGAGCTGTTGCACGGTTTCTCGGGGAGGGCGATGCGTTATCCGCTTGCGCCGCGGGTGCTGCATGTCATTCGTGGCCAGGCCGGTCTCAGCAACGCGCAGGTGGCGGAGCTGGCTGGGGTAATCGACAATGGTCAGGTGTCGAGGATGCTGGCGCGGCTCGGTCGGCTGGGGCTGATCGAGAGCAGTGGCGAGACCGCCCATCTCCCGGGTCGTCCCAACGCATGGCGCCTGACAAGCAGCGGCGAGCAGGTAGAGAGCGCGCTACGCTACGGGGCGTCGCTCACCGAGGCCGACGCTAACGGCGCGGTTTCATTGACCGCCGCGGGGTTCGCGTTGGTCGGAGGGTGTGCCGGCAACAAGAATGGGCGCGGGCGGTGGCGCGCGGGTTGGCCTCTGGTGGGTCTGTCTGCATTGTCTCTCCCGCTCCTCCACTGCGTGTGCCGCGTGATTTACCGGCTGCTGCGGATCGCAGTCGCACCGGTGAGCTCGTGGCTAAATAAACGTTGCCGGTCAACATACAGTATCTCGCGGATTGGACGCAAGCCCGAACCCTCATGCCAGGAAAATCAGGCGTTGTGGCATGGCTTGACCCGAGCGCACCCTGACATTTATAAACACAGACGACGCAGCCGTGAACCATGCCCACAGCCCGGCGCGGCGGCGCCACGCGGACGGCTGGCGCATCGCTCCGAGGTGCGTCGTGATCGTGCTCTCGCTCCATGGGATAGATACTGCCGGGCCGGGTCAGCGCTTGACAACCCACGACTTAGAAAGTTTCTCTTGTCGTGTTTGCCTGTTGGCGGCCACCGCCGCTGAACAGGAGCCAAGGGGCGTAAACGCCTCACAGCCGACAGATCCAGCCGGCGAGAATGGCGGGAGATAGCGGCGCTCTGAGATAGCCGTGGATGCTCTCCTGCCGTGTATATAAGCCAAGTTACGGAGCGCGGCCGATGCTGATGGAGTTCGAGTGCCTGCGGCGCACAGCAGCGCTTGAGGATGCCGCGAACGGTCACGGGTGTCACCGGACTGTCACCAGGCTCCCCTCCTGGAACCAGGCCGGCAGGCGGCCCGCCGCACCCCACCCTGCGGCCACCAGGGCGCGTCGCCGCCAAGTGCTCACTTAGTCCCGCAGGATTGGCTCAACCACAGCCCTTTAGCGCGGTCTGACGCGCGATGGGCAGGCACCAGCTAGGGCAGTCACCGGACTGTCACCGCCTCGCGGAAACACGCATCAGGACTCGGGTTGGACGGCCGTCGCGGTCAATGAAACCGCAACGGTGCGGCCGGCTGGTGGGGGCTGCGGTCGATCGAGCCGTGGACTGCTGTCGCTCCGCTCGCGGTACGGCGGTGGCGGGAGCGAGTCTTCGCTCGCCGTGCCGTTGGGTGTTTCTCGGGCGTCATCGCCACGCCTCCCCGGCGGTGGCGTTCGAGTGGGCTTGCCGTTCTCGTTTTTCGGTCTTCAGCTCGTTCGTGGTTTTCAGCTTGTCCGGTTGCGTCATATCGAGAAGAAAGGCATCTCAGTGAGATCTACAGAGCGCTTCGTGAGCGTCGCTTGCTTGTTGGGGATGGGTTTGTCGGCGTTGCTTCGTGGTTTGCTTTGTGTGTGGGGGGGTGGTGCGCGCTCCGCTGCCGTGCGTGTCTGTTCGCGCTGTCAGCTTGTTCGTGTGCTGGCGGGTCTCGCGGCGCTGCTGGGTGGGTTGACGTTTGCGGCTGCTCCGGCTTCTGCGGAAACGGTCGAAAAACCGGTGGCTCATGTGCCTGCGCCGTTGTTCGCGACGCAGGCGACGCTGCATGGGGTCTTGGACCCGGGGAAATCGGGTGGCCCGTTTGAAATGGGCACGTATGAATTCGTCTACCGGCAGTCCGCGGTGGCGTGTAAAGGGGCCGGGGAAGTCAGGACGGCTGAAGGCTTGGCCCCGGGCGGCGGCGGTGAAGAAGTCTCGCAGGCGATCGAAGGCCTCGCGCCGAACACGGAATACTCGGTCTGCCTGGTCGCGCACAACGAAGCCAAGACCGAAGAAGCGGCCAGCGCGACGCTGACGTTCAAAACGGCGGTCGCGGTCGCCCCCGAAGCGCCGGCTACCGAACCCCCGGGCGAAGTCAAGGGCGATACGGCGGTCCTGGACGGTGTCGTGAACCCGAACATCACGGCTCAAGTCGAAACGGGCACGTATGAGTTCTTGTACAAGGCGACGGGCACGGCGACGCAGGCGGAATGCGAGAGCGCCGGCGCTAGCAAGGCGCCCGTCTCGCCGGGCGTGTACGCCGGGGCTGGCCCGGAACCGTTCTCTGAAGCGATCTCGGGGCTGACGCAGGACACCGACTATGTGGTCTGTCTGGCCGTGAGCAACGCGGGCGGTATGACGGTCGGGCCGGCGGTGGCGTTCAAAACGGGCACGCCCGAAGCGCCTACGGCCGGCGAAGCGGTGCCGGTGGGTGGGACTACCGCGACGTTTCATGGTGTTTTGAACCCAGAGCACGCGGGCGAAGCGGGCACGTATGAGTTCCTTTACAACGAGGTCAGCGCGGGCAGTGGCTGCGAAGGCGGACACTCGACCCCGGCGGCGTCTGCGACGGGCGCGACGCCTGAGCCGGTGTCCGCGGCCGTGAGCGGCCTGCTAGCGGGCAGCGAATACGCGGTCTGCCTGCGCGCTACGAATGCCTCGGAAGAAGCTGCGACGAGCACGCCGATAACGTTCACGACAACTGCTGTCGGCCTGGAGGACTCGCCCGCGGTCACGCAAAGCGAAGCGGAGCTCAGCGCCGAAATCGGTACCGACAACGCCGAAACGACGTACTACGTGCAGTACGGGACGGGTAGCGTCGAAGAATCAGCGACCCCGACCGTGACCCTCGCGGCCGCGAGCGCCCCGGTCTCCGTCGAGCAGCGCCTCGGCGGATTGCAGCCAGCTACCACATACCATTTCCGGTTTCTCGCCAACAACGGCCATGGCCTCATCGTCGGCGAAGAACGCACCTTCACCACCCCCGCCGTCGCGGCGGGCGAAGCGCCCCCGTCGGAAGCCAGCTGTAAAGAACGCTACCCGGCCCAGATCCCGCGAACGGGGTTCTCCGCGGGCCTCCCGGACTGCCGCGCCTACGAGCTGGTCTCACCCACGGAAACCTACGGGCAGGACGCCACCACCCCGTACCTCACGCCGGAAGCCCGCGCCTCGGAATCCGGAGAAGCGTTCACGTTCTCCTCCGCCGGCGTATTCGCCGACTCCAGCGGCGCGACAGACAGAAACCAGTACCTCTCACGGCGAGCAGCCGACGGCTGGAGCACACAGGGAATAACACCGCTGTACGACGTCAGTATGGCCGTCGATGAATTCGTAGGTTTCGAAACAATGACCTTCACCCCTGAACTGACGGCGGCCGTGGCCAACTCGAGCGCTCGGCTCGCGCCGGAAGCGCCCCCAGCCGCGCTAGGGATCAACGATCTCTATGTCGAGAGTCTCGACGGGGGCGTCCCCTATCGCTACGCCGGGCAGGGACAGTATACGATGGGCGCCTCCACCGACCTCAGCCACGTCGTGTTCGGCGAATACGGCACCGTCTCTGAGTGGACGGACGGGACAGTCACTCCGGTCGGGGTCGACAACGACGGCGAATCGATGCCCTCGATTGTCGGTAGCCAGCACTACCCCAATCCACTTGTTTATTGGACGCATGAGGTTTGGCGTGCGGTGTCAGAAAACGGGTCACGGGTGTATTTCACGACCCCCGTTGAAGAATCCCCGACCGATGGGACCTTGTATCTGCGCGTGAATGCCGAACAGCCGCAGAGCGAAATCGCGAACCCTGAAGCAAACGCCACCGGAACCCTGACAAGCGGCTCGGAGGCGGTCACGCTCGAACCGATTCACGCCGCGGAACGCTACGCAAACCTCACCGCTGGCTCGACCGAAGTCACGCTGTACAGACCACTGCTTTCAGATGACAGTCCCTATCCCTTCACCGTCGGGCAGCCGATCTCAGGGCCGGGGATACCCGCGGGTGACAAGATCGCGTCGGTGTCTGAAAAGACCCTGACGCTATCGTCGCCGGCCGATGCCTCGCGTACCGAAGTCACGGTGACCTCGGAGCGCGTGGATGCCTTTGCTGTCGGTGAGCGGATCTCCGGGTATGGGATCGCGGCGGGGACGACGGTTACGCACGTGTCGGGCAGCGCGTTGACGCTGTCGGCTCCGGCCGGGGCGTCTGAAAGCAGCGTGCCGTTGAGCGCTGGGGGCGAATGCACCGAAGCGGGACAGGCGTGCACGATCGATGTGTCTGCGTCGCAGAGGGCGGTGCCGGACGATCACGGTTTGCGTCCCGCGCGCTATTGGGGCGCGAGCGGCGATGGCTCGAAGGTGTTCTTCACCAGCAGCGCGGAGCTGACCGACGACGCATACACGGGCATCGCTGATAATGCGGCGAATCTCTACGAATATGATCTGACAAATGGCAAGCTGACGGATCTGAGCGTCGACACGGCGGATGTCGCGGATGGCGCGGCGGTCCAAGGAATCGTGCAGGTCTCACAGGACGGCTCGTATGTCTACTTTGTCGCTGATGGCAAGCTGGCCGCGGGTGCGACCGCGGGCCAGCCGAACCTGTACGTAATCCAAGACGGGGGCTCGCCGCGCTTCATCGTGACACTCGAAGGAAGCGACTCCACCGACTGGGGGATCGAAGGCGAAGGACAACCCGACCAAGGCGCGAACAGCCCTGAGGGCAATACGGCTGTTCTCACCGCGACCGGGACCCGCTTGGCGTTCGTCTCGGAACGTAGTCTTACAGGCTATGACAATCGGCAGGCCCAAGCCGGCGACTGCGAAGGTGTAGCGCTGAACGGCTATGCCCAGGAAACCGGGAAATGCCGTGAGGTGTACCTGTATGACGCGGAAACCGGTGGTCTGGAATGCGCGTCGTGCAATCCGACGGGCGCACGGCCCGGGGGGTCCTCGAGCCTCAGTTCACATGCTCAGCGTTACCTCGCGGACTATCGGGCGCGTAATCTCCTTGAAGACGGGACGCTTTTCTTTGAAAGCGCCGATGCGCTGGTGCCGCACGCGAGTGATGGTCGTAACAATGTCTATGAGTATGAGGACGGGCATGTCTATGCGATCTCGGATGTGGCGGGCCGCTATGAATCGTTGTTTCTCGATGCGAGCGCGAACGGCGCAAACGTGTTCTTCGCTACCGCCGACCAGCTGTTGCCCGAAGACAAAAGCGACAATGTGGCCGTCTATGACGCGCGTGTCGGTGGCGGTTTCCCGGTCGCGGCTACGACGCTGGGGTGTGACAATGGCGACTCGTGTAAGCCGCCGCCCAGCGCGCAGCCGGCGGTGTTGACGGCGCCGCCTGCCAGCGCGACGTTCAACGGTCCCGGCAACCTCGCGCCGCCGGCGAGTCCCGCGCCGCCGGTCAGGGCCAAGACGCTGACGAAGGCGCAGAAGCTGGCCGCGGCGTTGAGAGCCTGTCGTAAAGACAAAAGGAAGGCCAAGCGCCAGGGCTGCGAAAAGCAGGCGCAGCGGAGATATGGCGCCGCGAAAGCGAAGGCTAAAGCCAGGAAAGCCAGCAACGACCGGAGGGCAAGCCAATGACCATCTCCACGATGACGATCTTCAGAGACGTGCAAAAGCACACGAGGCGTGTCATGGCGATCGGCGCTGTGCTACTGGCGATGCTGGCGGTGGTGGCGTCGCCGGCGCTGGCCGGGGAATTCGGGTTGCGTAAGGTCGCGATGTCCGCCCGCAACCAGGATGGGGCGCCCGACGTGCAGGCCGGCTCGCACCCATACTCGCTGAACACGACGTTCCTGCTGAACAATGAAGTGGGATTTGAAGAAACCGTGATACCGCAGGGTGGCGAACTGAAGGACGTCAAGGTCGAACTGCCGCTAGGCTTCGTCGGCGACCCCACCGCCACACCCAGGTGCACGTACCAAGAATTCAGCAAAGGAGCAGAACTCAGCCCCTCGGCCCGGGCGTGCTCGAACGAAACCGTCGTCGGCGTCTCGACGACGCAGACCACCTCAGCCGGCGATGGGGTCTCCACCGATCTAAGTGACCCGGTGTACAATCTCGTGCCGCCCGCGGGCGTCGCCGCGGTGTTCGGTTTCATAGTCGCACATCGGGTTCCGGTGCTGTTGGAGACCTCTGTGCGCACCGGGAGCGACTACGGGCTGACGACCATGGTGCCCAACGTCGATCAGAGGCTGGCGATCCTCGGAAGCAAGGTCACGATCTGGGGTGTACCCACGGCCCCCGCCCACGATCCGGTCCGGGGAACCTGTTTGGGCCAGGTCAATAAAGCCCTCTATGGCGGTTTTGAATCGTTTGAAAGCGGCTTCGCGGAAGGCGAGGACGAACTGGAAGGCCCGATAGGCTCAGGCTTGCCGCTGGAATCCCAGGGTGATTGTCCGACGGCGGCGCCTGAATTGCCGTTGTTGACGAATCCGACGTCTTGTGGGATGCCGCGCACTGGCGCTGTGAGTGTGGACTCGTGGCAGAACCAGGGTGTCTTTGTGGGGAAACCGGTTGCGTTGCCTGAGCTGGTGGGGTGTGAAAAACTGAACTTCAGCCCGACGATCGGCGTGACGCCGGATGGGACCGCGGCGAGCACGCCGACGGGGTTGAACATCGGCCTGCACGTGCCGCAGGAACCGACCGAAAACCCGGTGGGGCTGGCTGAGGCGGATGTGCGCGATACGACGGTGGCGCTGCCGCAGGGCGTGCAGCTGTCTCCGGCGGCGGCGGATGGGCTGCAGAGCTGCTCGCTCGCGCAGATCGGGTTCACGGGCTACAAGGAACTCGACCCGACCGCGGAACCGGGGGTGCAGACCGCGCAGTTCACGCCCGAAGCGCCGTCGTGCCCAAACGCGGCGAAGGTCGCGAACGTGAAGATCAAGACGCCGCTGCTGGAAGAAGAACTGGAAGGGTCGGTGTACTTGGCGGCGCCGCAGAACTTCAGCACGCTCACGGGCGCGCTTGAGGAAAACCCGTTCGAGTCGCTCGTGGCGCTGTATCTCGTCGCAGCGGACCCCGCGAGGGGCGTGTTGATCAAGCTTCCCGGGAAGGTCGTGCCGAACGAACAGACGGGGCAGATCGTGACGACGTTTGAAAACACGCCGCAGCTGCCGTTCAGCGACCTGAAGCTCGAATTCTATGGGACGGATAGGGCGCCGCTTGCGACACCGGCGTTGTGCGGGGCGTACACGACGCAGGCATCGTTCACGTCGTGGGGCAACGAACCTCGCAGCCCGTCCACGGAATTCGCGATCGACTCGGGGCCGAATGGCAGCGCATGTACCTACCCTGGGCAGGCGTTGCCGTTCTCGCCGTCGTTGTCTTCGGGTGTGACGAACATCAGCGCGGGGTCGTTCAGCGACCTGACGACGACTTTGTCGCGTGAAGATGGTCAGCAGAGCATCCAGTCGGTGCAGGTGCGCTATCCGACGGGTGTCTCGGGGATATTGGCGGGTGTGAAGCTGTGTCCGGAAGCGCAGGCTAACGCGGGGACGTGCGGGCCGGAATCGGAAATCGGGGAAACGATCGTCAGTGTCGGCCTCGGCAACGATCCGTTCAGCGTCACGGGCGGCAAGGTGTACCTGACGGAAAAATATGACGGCGCGCCGTTTGGCCTGTCGATCGTGAACCCCGCGAAGGCCGGCCCGTTCGACCTCCAAGAAGGCCGGCCGGTGGTGGTACGCGCGAAGATCGAAGTGGACCCGGTCACGGCCGCGTTGACGGTCACGACCGACCCCTCAGGTGCGCATGCGATTCCGACGATGATCGACGGGATTCCGTTGCAGATCAAGCACGTCAACGTCAACATCACCAGGCCCGGGTTCACGTTCGACCCGACGAGCTGCAGCAAGACGGCGGTCACGGGCAGCATCGGCGCCGCCGAAGGCGCGACGTCGAACGTGTCGATCCCGTTCCAGGTCACGAACTGCGCGACCCTGAAGTTCCAGCCGACGATCGCGGTCGCTACCGCCGGGAAAGCCTCGAAAGCCAACGGCGCGAGCCTGAACTTCAAAATCAGCTACCCGAAAGGCGCAATGGGCAGCCAGTCGTGGTTCAGCGAGGCGAGATTCGACCTTCCCAAGCAGCTCCCCGCCCGCCTGACGACCCTCCAGAAAGCGTGTGTGGCGCGCGTGTTCGAAGCCAACCCCGCCGGCTGCCCCTCAGCGTCGCTGATCGGCCACGCGATCGTGCACACGCAGGTGCTGCCGGTGCCGTTGGAAGGCCCGGTGTACTTCGTGTCCTATGGCGGCGCGAAGTTCCCCGACGCCGTGATGGTCCTCCAAGGCTACGGGGTCACGGTTGACCTGACCGGGGAAACGTTCATCGCCAAAGACGGCGTCACGAGCGCCACCTTCAAGAGCACGCCGGACGTCCCGTTTGAATCGATCGAAGTGTCGGTGCCGACCGGCCCTTACAGCGAGTTCGGGGCGAACCTTCCCGCGAAGGACGGCTACAGCTTCTGCGGGCAGAACCTCAAAATGCCGACCCTGTTCGTCGCGCAGAACGGCCTCGAGATCAACCAGGAAACCCCCATCACCGTCACCGGCTGCACCAAGCCCAAGGCCCTCACCCGCGCACAGAAGCTGACCACCGCGCTGAAAGCCTGCCGCAAGGACAAGCACAAGAGCAAGCGCGCCACCTGCGAACGCACAGCCCGCAAGAAATACGGCACGGCGACGAAGGCGACGAAGCGGCGGCGTTAGCGGCGCAGCGCATCGGCTGGGCTGCTTGCGAGTCCCTTGCTGAGGAGATCGCGGGTATCGCAGCTGACCAATCTCCCTCCGCTCTGGCTGGCCGCCGCTGCATACGCCGCGTCATAGACCGAGATCGATCGACTTGCCGGCTTCAGCGTAGCCGCTCCGGTCAGAGCCACCCGCGCCACGGGAGCGTCTCGCCGGCGCTCGCCAGCTCTGCGAGCGCGGGGCTTCCGACGTATTCGAGCACCTCAACCTCGACCTCGCCAATCCCGGCGATCGTCTCACGGTTCGAGACCTCCATCGCCGACGGCTGCCGCGGCCACGGCGTGAGCACGACCGCGAGCACGTCCAGTCCCGCGTTACGCGCGACTCGCAGCGTCAGCAGCGTGTGGTTGATCGTGCCGAGGCCCGGGCGCGCGGCAATCAGCAGCGGCAGACCGAGCGTGACCGCGAAGTCACACACGCTGTAGTCCTCGCGCAGCGGCACCAGCAGCCCACCGACGCCCTCCACGATCAGCGTCTGGCCGGGTGCGTCCGCCGCTGTCGCCGCCGCGAGCAGCAGCTCCGGCTCGATCGGCGCGCCAGCGAGCTTCGCGGCAAGATGCGGAGACACCGCGGGGCCGAACCGCAGCGGCGACACCGACTCCGGCGCCATGCCGGCGGCCGCGCCGAGCAGCACGTGATCGGCAGGCCATACAGCGCCGGTGTGGGTCCCGTCCGCGCCTGCGCCTGCGTGCCCGGCTGCTGGACCGCCGGCGACCGCGGCCGCTGAGTCGTCCAAGCCCGTGACGACCGGCTTGAACGCGCGCACCGGCTCGCCGGCGGCAGCGAGCGCAGCGACCAGCGCCGCGCTCAGGACGGTCTTGCCGGCGCCCGTATCTGTGCCGGTTATGAACAGCCCACGCGGTGGCACACGAGACTCTTGGCGAGGCTAGGCTGCGCGGACGCCGCCGAGCTCGCGCTCGAAGTCGAACGGCGCACTCTCCCCGGCCGGCGCCGCCGCGGGAGCATCGAGGTCAAACGGCGCCGTCGCAAGCCCGCTCGCGGCATCCACGCGCACGCTCGCTACCGCTGTCAGCTCGGTGTAGGCCAGCTCGTGCTCCTCGCGCTCCCGCTCGCGCTCGCGCTCCGGGAGGGCCGGCGTCAACAACGCTGGCTCGACGCCGATCGCGCGTGCCGCCGCGCCAAACGCGCTCGCCGCCATCTCCAGCTCCGAAGCCGTGTGCGAGGCCATCGCAGTCAGGCGCAGGCGGGAGGAGCCGTCGGCGACCGTCGGCGGCCTGATCGCCTGGGCGAACACGCCGCGCTCGAGCGCCTCCTGGCACAGGCGCATCGCGGCGTGCTCGTCGCCCAAGATCAGGGGTACGATCTGCATCTCCGAGTCAGCAACAGGAAAGCCTTCAGCCGCGAGCGCCCTGCGCAGCACGCGCGCGTTCGAGCGCAGCCGCTGCACTCGCTGCGGGCGCTCGCGCAGCAGCGCCAGCGCCGCTAGAGCTCCCGCGATCGCCGGCGGTGACGGCGCGGTCGAGTAAATCAGCGGTCTCGCCGTATTGATCAGATAACGGATCAGCTCCGCGTTCGCGCACACATACGCGCCGTAGGAGCCGAGCGCCTTGCCGAGCGTCCCGACCACCACGTCGATCTCGCTCTCGAGGCCAGCCTCCGCCACTGCGCCGCGCCCGCCCGGGCCGAGGTTGCCGGTGGCGTGCGCCTCGTCCACGACGATTCGCGCACCGTAAACGTCGGCCAGCTCCGCGATCGCGGCCAGCGGCGCTACGTCGCCGTCCATCGAGAACACCGAGTCGGTCACGATCACACGACGAGCCGAGTCGTCGCGGCCGTGGCGGCGCATGCTCCAGTCGAGATGCTCGACGTCGCGGTGGCGGTACACCACGATCTCCGCGCGCGAGAGACGGCAGCCGTCGATGATCGACGCGTGGTTCAGCTCATCCGAGAACACGAAATCGCCGCGACCGGCCAGCGCGCCGATCACGCCGATGTTCGCCAGGTAGCCCGAGCCGAACAGCAGGCACGCCTCGCTGCCCTTGAAGTCGGCCAAACGCTCCTCCAAGCGTCGGTGCACGGTCATCGTGCCCGACACCAGCCTTGACGCGCCCGCGCCCACGCCCCAGCGCATCGCCGCGTCAGCAGCCGCCTCCCGCACGCTCGGATGGTCAGCCAAGCCGAGATAGTTGTTCGAGCACAGCAGCAGCACCGGCTTGCCGTCGACCAGCACCGTCGGCCCCTGCGGCCCGCTGATCAGGCGCAAGCGCCGCGTGAGACCGAGCTGCTCCAGTTCCTCCAAGCGCTGTTCGATCTCGCTCATCCGCTCTCCCGTTCGCTTATCCGACCGGGACTCTGTTGGGCGCGCCGTCTGGCCGCGGCGGCGGCGTGCGCTTAGCTCGATATCGCAGCTGCGTGGAGGGATCCCACAGGCGCACATCGAGACCGCCCACGTCTGCCGCGGTGTCTTGCTCGGGTGCCTGAGTGACGCCTTCTCGCGCCTGAGTGACGCCTTCTCGCGCCAGCGCCTCGCCTTCCCGCGCCAGCGCCTCGCCATCCAGCGCCTCGCCATCCCGCGCCAGCGCAACAACGTCCGGCGTTTCGCCCTCCAGCCAGCCCGTGCGGTTGTCAGGCCGCGGGTTGGCCGCGTTGTCGGGCTGGCGCGCCACGTTCAAGCCCAGCTCCTCGAACATCTCCCTGTCCGTGGCCGGCTCGTTGCCGAGCGTTGTCAGGAAGTTGCCCATCATCACGCCGTTGATCCCCGCCTTCACCGCCAGCTGCTGCAGCTCAGCGAGGTTCTCCACGCGCCCACCGCACAGCCTGAACAACGCTTCCGGAAGGATCAGCCGGAAGATCGCGATCCACTTGACCGCCTCCCACGGATCCATGTACTCGCGGTCGCCGAACTTCGTGCCGGGGCGCGGGTTGAGCATGTTGATCGGCACGCTCGTCGGGTTTATCGCCGCCAGCTCGAACGCCATCTCCACGCGCTGCGCGCGCGTCTCGCCGAGGTTGAGGATGCCGCCGACGCACGTCTCCAAGCCCGCCTCGCGGACCGCGTCGATCGTGCGCAGCCGGCCCTCGTAGCGGACCGTGCTCGTCACCTCCGAGTAGTAGCTGTGGGCGGTCTCCACGTTGTGGTGCACGCGCTGAATGCCCGCCTCGCGCAGCGCCTTCGCGCGCTCCGCCGAGATGTGGCCGACCGACGCGCAGCGCTTGAGGTTGGTCTTCTCAGAGACCAGCCTCACGCCCTCTAGGTACTTCTCGAAATCGCGCTTCGAGAGGCCCTGGCCCTGCGTGACCATGCAGAAGCGATGCGCGCCCGCCGCCTCGGCTGCGCGCGCGTGCTCGAGGATCTGCTCCGGCTCCATCATCGCGTGCATCGGCGTCTCCGCGTCAGCGAAGCGCGACTGCGCGCAAAAGCCACAGTCCTCCGCGCAGCCACCCGACTTCGCGTTCACCAGCGAGCACATGTCCGTCGAGTCCGCAAAGCGCTCCACGCGCGCTTCCCACGCGCGCTCGATCAGCGCTTCGATCTGCTCGTGATCCTCGATCTCGCCGAGGCTGAACGCTTGCTCCCGTGTGATCAGCGGCGCCACGGTAACAAACCGTATGCGTAGCGGCGGACGTCTATTCGCCGCAGCGGCTGTCGGCGACCCGTGTCTGCTCGCCGCGCCGGCGGTCGGCCACGCGTGTCTGCTCGCCGCGCCGGTTCGGAGCGCGCCGCTCCGCTACTCCCCGCGCCAGTGCGGAGCGCGCCGCTCGGCGAACGCGCGCATCCCCTCGCGCAGATCCTGCGAGGCAAACGACGCGCGGCGCAGCTCGATCAGCTCCTGTTCGACGTCCGCCGGCAGCTCGCTCTCAGCATGCAGCAGCGCTTGGATCACGCGCTTGTTGCCGGTCTGCGCCAGCGGCGCGTTGCCGGCCAGCTCCACCGCCAGAGCGAGCGCCAGCGCCTCCAGCTCCTCAGCGCCGCTCACGCGGTTCACCAGGCCCCAAGCGTGCGCCGTGGCGGCGTCGATGTAGCTGCCGAGCAGGAACAGCTCGCGCGTGCGCGCCACGCCGATCGCGTCGATGAAGCGCCGCAGCCCCGTGTGCGAGTACACCAGCCCGAGCTTCGCCGGCGGCATCCCCAGCTTGATGTCAACCTGCGCTACCCGCAGGTCGCACGCCAGCGCCAGCTCCAAGCCGCCGCCGATCGTATGCCCTGGAAGCGCCGCCAGCGTCGGGTAGGGGAACAGCTCGAGCGCGTCGATCGCCAGCGTGAACGGATGCGCCACCAAACGCTCCGCGCGCTCCTCGAACTCGTCATCGGGGATCTCGCCGATGTCATAGCCCGCCGAGAACATGCCGTGCCCCCCAGTCAAGATCACGCAGCGCGCCGTCGATTCCGGCTCAGACAGCGCCGCCAGCGTCGCGCTGATCGCGTCGAGGATCGGATGGTCGAGCGCGTTGCGCTTCGCCGGGTTGGAGATCGTCAGCCGCATCACCCCATCGCTCGGCTCGTCGATCAACAGCTTGCCGTCGGCGAGCTCGTGTGGGGGAGCGCTAGAGGGGAACATCGGTTTTGCGAAGGCTAGCCGAGCGTCGGGCGCCCCCGCCGACAGGGCCTCGCGCGCGCATCGCCGCGTGCTTGGGCGGGAGCGCGAAGGACGCTAGTCGAGCACGACCAGCGTGTCGCCCTCGTTGACCGCCTGGCCCTCCTCGCAGCGGATCTCCGTGACCGTGCCCGCGTCCTCCGCCTCGACCGGCATCTCCATCTTCATCGACTCGAGGATCGCAACCGTGTCGCCCTCCGCGATCGTGTCGCCCACCGCGCACTCGATTTTCCATACCGTGCCCGTGATATGAGCCTCGATGTCAGTCATTCGCTCCTCCAGACGCCGGTCGCCGCCGCTAGGCCAGGGACAATAGGACCAGCACAATAGACAGCGTCGCCGACCGATCCACGCAGCTGCAGACGACGATCCTCGTCGCCGCCCACAACGAGGCGCCGCGCATCGCCGCGACGCTCGCCGCGCTCGCCCGCGCGTTTCCGGGCGCGCCGATCTGGGTGGCCGACGACGGCTCCAGCGACGCCACCGCCGCGATCGCGCGCGCGGCCGGCGCGCATGTGCTGAGCAGCACGCGCGTGCTCGGCAAGGGCGCCGCAGTCACCCGCGCCGCGCGCGAGTCCCTGCGCTGCGCCGGCGCGCCCGCGCACGAACCGCGGCAGGCCACGCGCCATCCCAACTCAAAATCGGTGTTCGTCCTCTGCGACGGCGATCTCGCCGAGTCGGCCGCCGCGCTCGGCGCGCTTGCCGACACGGTCGCGCGCGGCGACGCCGACGTCGCCGTCGCCGCCTTCGCCACGCGCGTCGGCGGCGGCGTCGGGCTCGCGCTCAGCTTCGCCCGCTGGGCGATCCGCCGCCGCTGCGGCCTTCAGACCAGCGCGCCGATCTCCGGGCAGCGCGGGCTGAGCGAAGCCGCGTTGCGCGACGTGCTGCCGTTCGCCGACGGCTTCGGCATGGAGATCGGCATGACCGTCGACGCCGTGCGCGCCGGCCATCGCCTAGTCGAGGTCGAGCTCGACCTCAGCCACCGCGCCACCGGGCGCACGCTCGCCGGATTCCGTCATCGCGGGCGCCAGCTGATCGACTTCGTGCGCGTGTACGCCTCGCGCGCGTAACCTTGCGCCGCGCCGGGCGTACAGCGTTTGCATGAGCGATCTCGCACCAATGCGCGAGCAGGTCTACACCGACCCGCGCCCCAAGGAGCACTTCGACCGTTTCCACGCGCGCTCGCGCTCGCGCGAACCAGACTGGGCCTACGAGCTCACCAGGGTGCTCACCTCGCTCTACGCCTACACGTTCCTGCGCGCCCGCGCCATCTCCGTCGAGAAGGTCCCCGGTCGCGGCGCCGTGATCCTCGCGCCCAACCACTTCTCCTTCATGGACCACTTCCTGATGGGCTGCTACATCCGTCGCAAGGTGCGCTTCATGGCCAAGTCACAGCTGTTCAAAGGGCCGATGCAGTTCATCTACACGCACGGCGGCGTGTTCCCCGTGCGCCGTGGCGTACGCGACGAGGAGACGTTTGTCACTGCCAAGTCGATCCTCGATCGCGGTGCCGCCATCACCATGTACTGCGAGGGCGGGCGCTCGCGCACCGGCAAGGTCTCGGAGCTTGCCAAGCGCGGGATCGGGCGCCTCGCGCTCGAGACCGGCGCGCCGATCGTGCCGATCGCCATCTACGGCTCCTCACGCATCCGCAACTGGAAGCGGCTGCAGTTCCCCAAGGTCACCATTCAATATGGCGACGCGATCCGCTGGGAGCCCGTCGAGAACGCCACGCGCGAGCAGCAGCAAGCCGTCGCCGACCAGGTCCTGCTCGAGATCCGCCGCCTTTACGCAGGCCTCGAAGAGCACGGGCGCAAGGGCATCCTGCGCCGCCTGCGCGAGCAGCAGCGCGCCGAGCGGCGCGCACCCAAGGGCGCCGCCGTCGCCTGAGCGCGCACGTCGTCGGAGCGGTCGCATACTGTTCCCTTCGATGGCACGCCGACAAGGCTGGGGGAGTGCACATGCGGCGCCGCGTTGACGTCGGCGGCGTGATCCGCCGCGTGCTCGACATCTATGTCGATCAGGCATCCGTGCTGATGCCCGCCGCCGCCGTCGTGTTCGTGTTCACCGGCATCATCGCCGCGCTGCTCGTCGTCGCCAGCCCCGCGCTTGCGCTCGTCGCGCTCGTCATCGACCTCGTCGCCGGCACGCTCTTCACCGGCATGGTCGTCGAGCTCGTCGCCGACGTTCAAGACGGCCGACGGGACTCCAGCCCCGGCCAGCTGCTGCGGGCCGCAACGCCAGTGCTCGGCCAGCTGATCCTCGTCGGCATCATCGCCGGCATCGGCATCGTCATCGGCTTCATCCTGATCATCATCCCCGGCCTGTTCCTGATCACGATCTGGTCCGTCGCCGCCCCCGTCGTCGTGCTCGAGCGTCCCGGCGCGTTCGCAGCGCTCAGGCGCAGTCGCGAGCTCGTCAGCGGCAACGGCTGGCAGGTGTTCGGCGTGATCTTCGTGCTCTACATCGTCGTCGCCGTCGTCTCCTTCATCGTCGAGGCCGCCGCCGATTCCGCCGGCTCCGGCGCTGGGATCGTCGTCAGGGTGATTATCGGCGTGCTCACCGCCCCGCTCGCCTCGCTCGCAGCCGCGGTGCTCTACTTCGAGCTCGGCGGCGCCGCGCCCGCGGCGGCCGGTAGCACGGGCGGCACAGGCGCTGGCGGCGTCGACGCCGGTGTGCCGCCCACGGCCGGCGGCGGCGGCGCCGAGCGCGCAGTCGGCAGCTGAGCGCCAGGTAGACAGCGCCCGGATCGCATTAGGGTGCTCGCCAGCGCAATGCCCACGCTCGATGCATCCAAGCTGCTGCGCCCAGGCCTGCTCGAAGGAGTCTCGATCCTGCTCGCCGGCGCGCCCGCCGGCGGCGATCGGAGCAGGTCGTTCGCGGATGCCGTTCGCGCGGTGTGCACCGGGCTGGGTGCGCGGGCGTGCGAGTTGAACGTTGAAGCGCAGCTGGGTCAAGATGACGGGGCTGTCGAGTCGGCGGTCGATGAAGCGGTGGGAGCGGCGCTCGCAGATGATGCGAGCATCGAGCTGCTGGTGCTCGACAGCGCGAGCCTCTTCGCGCCGGCGACCGGCGCCAACGAGCGCAGTCCCGGAGAGCACGATCGACCCGGTGGCGCGCGGGAGGCGTTGCGGGCCTGCCTCGACTTGAGCTGGAACGCCACGCGGGCAGTAGCCAATGTCGCGTTCATGCCAGACGCACGCGGCGGGCGCATCGTCTACATCGCGCCGCCCGCCGACGCCGGCGAGTACGCCGACGCAGCGCGTGCGGGTCTTGAGAACCTTGCACGCACGCTCTCCATCGAGTGGGCGCGCCACAGCATCACAGCGGTGGCAATCGCGCCGGCGCTCGCCGCGGGCGGCGGTGACGTCGCCGGTCAGGTTGCTGCGCTGACGGCCTATCTCGCGTCGCCTGCGGGCGCTTACTTCTCGGGGTGTCTGTTGGATCTCAGGGGTGGGCGGGGAGCAGCCGCGTGCGACCACCCCCCAGCCGCCGCCCAATCCCTCAGCCGGTCATCCCCCCGAACAGCCCACCGGTGATGTGCAGCGTCTGGCCGTGCACGTAGTTGGACCAGGGTGAGCAGAGGAAGAACACGCCTCCCGCTGCCTCCTCGGGTGTGGCGGGCCGTCCCAGCGGGATCAGCATCGAGGCCATCTGGCGCATCTGCTCGGGGATGCCGAGCTGGATCTTCTCGCCGTCCTTCTCCATCGTGTTCTCGTCGACCTTCGCCTGCGTGAGGCGGGTGTCGATGAAGCCGAACGCGACAGCGTTGACGTTGACCTTGAACTGACCCCACTCCTTGGCGACCGTTTTCGTCAGTCCCACGGCGCCAGCCTTGGCGGCTGAGTAGTTGGCCTGGCCGGCGTTGCCGAACGTCCCGGAGGTCGAGGACACGTTGACGATCTTGCGGAACACCTCGCGACCTTCCTCGCGCTCCTTCTTGGCGGGCTCGCGCAGGTGCGGCGCCGCTGCGCGAATGATGCGGAATGGCACAACCGTGTGGATGTCGAGCATCGCCTGGAAATGCTCGTCGGTCATCTTGTGCACAGGCGCGTCGAGCGTGTAGCCCGCGTTGTTGACGATGATGTCGATCTTGCCGAACGAGTCGATCGCCTTCTGCACGAGCTCGTCGGGCGCACCGGGCTTCGTGAGGTCGCCCGCGAACACAGCGGTCTCGCCTGCGATCTCGGAGGACGCCTGCTCGGCGATATCGCCGTCGAGGTCGTTGATCAGGACCTGAGCGCCCTGTTCGACGAGCAGCTCCGCGGTGGCGCGTCCGATTCCGCGTGCCGAGCCCGTGACGATCGCCGACTTGCCGTCGAGTACTCCCATAGCCGTTAGCTCTCCTTGTCGTGGTGGGGAGCCGAAGTTATATACGGCCCGCTTCGACAGCCACGCGGCTGGCGCGCGCAGCCTCCTCCGAGAGACACGCGGCTGGCGCGCAGCCTCCTCCGAGGATCGGCCCCCGCGCCTCAGCCGTGGGTGATGACGCCGAAGTCCTGCGTGTAGATCGCGCCGGCCTGCCCGTGGGCGAGCGCAGCAGGCGCATGCGGAGCGACGCCGATGCCGGTTTCGCGGTAGCGGGCGTCGAGGATGTTCGCGCGGTGCGGGGGCGAGGCCATCCACGAGGCCACAATCGCACGCGGTGTCGCCAGCCCGAGCGTTCCCCAAGCGATGTTCTCGCCAACTTCGTAGCTGACCCGCCTCGAGACGTAGCCGGCGTCGCGCATCCGCGTGAGCGGCGTTTGCCCGCGCGGGCCGACGTGCTTGAAGTAGTCACCGAAAGCCATGCTGTCGGTGTGCCTCTGGGCGGCGCGCCTGAGCCTGCGGTTCGCTCGAAGCGGGCGCTCGCCGTGGGCGGCGCGTTCGCGGTTGACCAAGCACAGCGTCGCGGCCCGGATCAGCTTGACGTTCCTGGCGGTGGGCGTCAGCAGCGTGTTGGCGCAGCTGCCGGTTTGAGGTGCGAGGGGTCGGCGCTGCGCTGCGAGGGCAGGCGATCCTGCCGCACTTGCCGCGAGCGCGAGGGCCGCGAGGACAGCCAACAAACGGGGACGTGGGGTGACCACGTCGGACACATCGGACCGTCAGGCTCGATCCCTTAGCGTTGCAACACAGCTCTGGACGAGTGTTCGATCCCGGCGGTGTCAGGCGGCTCGCGGGGAGCACCGCAGGCTCGCTAAAGGCTGAGCACGCGTGCCAGGACTTCGCGCATTATCTCATCGGTGCCGCCGCCGATCGGGCCGAGGCGCGCGTCGCGGGCGGCGCGCTCGATGAAGTACTCGCGCATGTAGCCGGCGCCGCCGTGGATCTGCAGGCACGCGTCCATCAGCTCGAAGCAGGCGCGCTGTGTGAGCAGCTTGGCCATCGTTACCTGCTCGAGCGGATCCTCGTCGTCGACGAAGCGGCGCAGCGCGTCGTGGGTCACGCAGCGGCAGGTGTGCACAGAGGTGGCGAGGTCCGCGAGCTTGTGGCGGATCGCCTGATGGCCGGACAGCGGGCGCCCGAAAGCTTGGCGCTCGCGTGCGAACTCGGCGGTGCGCTCCCACGCGAGCGCCATCGCACCGACCGCGCCAAGCGACATCGCCAATCGCTCCCACTGGAAGTTGGCCATGATCAGCTTGAAGCCCTCGTTCAGCTCGCCGAGCAGGTTCTCCTCTGCCACGAATACGTTCTGAAAGCTGATCGTGGCCGTGTCGGAAGCGTGCCAGCCGAGCTTCTCGAGCTTGGATGACTCGACGCCCTCACCGCGGTCGACGATCAGGAACGAGATGTCGTGGTGGCGGGCGGTTGGGGTCGTTCCCTTGGTCTTGACGGCTGTGACGATGAAATGCGCGCGCACGCCATTGGTGATGTACGTCTTCTCGCCATTGAGCACCCAGCCGCCGTCCACACGCTCGGCACGCGTGCTAATCGCGGCGACGTCCGAGCCGGTGCCGGGCTCGGTGATGCCGAGCGCGCCGATCTTCTCACCGCGAATCGCCGGCACGAGGTAGCGCTGCTTCTGCTCCTCGGTGCCGAACTTCCAGATCGGCGGTGTCGCGATGTTGATGTGCGCGCCGATGCCCGCCGCGGTGCCCCCGGAGCCGACGCGGGCCATCTCCTCGCAGAAGACCGCCTCGTGCAGGTAGTCGCCGCCCTGCCCTCCGTAGGTCTCCGGGTACTTCAACCCGAGCAGGCCCTGCGCGGCCAGCTTCGGGAAGACGTCATTGGGAAACCAGCGCTCGTCCTCCCACTGCTGCGCGTGAGGCGCGAGCTCACGCTCGATAAAGCCACGGATCGAGGCGCGCAGCTCTTCGTGCTCTTCGGTGAATGGAGGGTTGCTCGCCAACGATCACAGCCCGTAGGAGCGGCCGATCACGTCGAGCATGATCTCGTCGGTGCCCGCGCCGATGCGGTTCAGACGCGCGTCGCGCCATACGCGCTCGACGCCGTACTCGCGCATGTAGCCGGCGCCGCCGTGGATCTGGATGCATTCGTCGGCCACTTCGCAGAGCACGCGCGAAGCGTGCAGCTTGGACATCGAGATCTCGCGCACGGGGTACTCGCCGTTGTTGAAGCGCCACGCTGTGATGTAGGTCATCTGCCGCGCAGACTCGATTTTGGTGGCCATCTCCGCGAACTTGTGGCGGATCACCTGGAACTTGCCGATTTCGCGACCGAACGCCTTGCGCTCGTGCGCATACTGCAAGGTCCGTTCGAAGCACTTCTGGGCGCCGGCCACCATGCCCGCGGCGCCGATCAGGCGCTCGCCCTGGAGCTCCCACATGATGTGGTAAAAGCCCTTGCCGACCTGGCCGAGCGCGGCTGAGGCGGGCACGCGCACATCTTGGAAGGCGAGCAGCGCGGTGTCGGAGGCGTGCATGCCGAGCTTCTCCAGGCGCTTCTCGCGGATCACGCCCGGCGCGTCCATCGGCACCAGGAACAGCGTGAAGCCGTCGTAGCCGGCGTCCAGGTCGGTCTTTGTGACGAGCACGATCACGTCGGCGCGGTGGCCGTTGGTGATGTACGTCTTGGAGCCGTTGATGACGTAGTCATCGCCGTCCTTGGCCGCCCGCGTCTTGATGCCCGACACGTCTGAGCCGGCGTCCGGCTCGGTGATGCCCAGACACAGGATCTTCTCGCCCTGGATCGCCGGCACGACCCATTCCTGCTTCTGCTCCTCCGTGCCGAACGCGAGGATCGGCGGCATCGCCATGTCTGTGTGCACAGCCAGCCCCATCGCCAGCCCGCCGGAGTTAGCGTTCGTGATCTCCTCTGCGAGCACCAGGCTGGTGTAGTAGTCGCCGCCCTGGCCGCCGTACGCCTCGGGCTTGTCCAAGCCGAGGAAGCCAAGCTCGCCCATGCGCTTGAAGACCGAGTCCGGGAACGTCGTCTCCTCCCATTCCTCGGCGTGCGGAGCCAGTTCTTTGACGGCGAAGTTGCGGATCGACTCGCGCAGCTGTTCGTGCTCGTCGCTGAAGATGAAGTGCTTGCGCTGGCTCTTGAAGTCTGGCTTGCGGACGCTCTCCTCCCTTGGGAGCGATGCGGCGGTGGCGGCCATGGGGCGGTCTCCTTGCTGAGTGGTCGTAGCCGGTGGCTCGCGGCGCGGCGCCGGCGCTGTGGTCCGCAGACGCTAACGCAGGGCGCGTAAAAAGTAAACAGTAGGGCTGTTTACTTTCTGCATGGCTGAGGAGGGCTGCCCGGCGGGAACGCGCTCGGATGCCACCCCAGTCTGACTCGACAAGCGTTCGTGTTTCTCCACGATCCACCCGTCCCGGCGCAGTGAGCGCTAGCTTCAACGCGCGAAGGCCCGGCGACGGGCCGGGCCATGAGGGAAGGATGTCGGGATGGCCGACCGAATGCTGTTCATTGGCTGGGGCACGCCCGTTCGCGGACGCGAGGAGCGCGGCCTGGAGGTGTTCAACGAGGCGATTGGCCTCTATGGACGGATGCAGGACGAGGGCCGCATCGAGAAGTTCGACGTGGTCCTGCTCGACGCCAACGCAGGTCTGAACGGCTACGTCGAGTTGAGCGGGTCCGCCCAGCAGCTCAATGCGGTGCGCGACAGCGAGGACTTCCGTCGCATGCTCGCGGACGCGAGCCTCGTCGTCGATGACCTGCGCCTGCTCAACGGCTTCGTCAACGAGGCGATCGCTCGTCAGATGGCGCTCTACCAGGAGAGCATCGCGCGGGCTCCGCAGATCGCGTGACGCTCGTGAGGGCTCGGGGTGCCTCACCGCAAGGTGGGGCACCCGCGCCCGTCGCCCGGCGAGCCGGCGGGCCGGTCCTCAGGCGGCCGATGACCGCCGATCGACCCGTCTCGCTCATGCCTGCGCGCGGATGCGTCGATGTAGCTGGCATGGGTGCCCCGTCGGGCGATCCGCGAATCGCCGCACACATCGAGTCGCTGTCGAGCAGGGACGAGCCGAACACGGATCGGCTGGTCTCGACGCTGCTGAGCCATTGCTGGCCCGGCGGCAGCGGCGACCGCACCGAGCCGGCCGCGCTCGAGTGGGTGCGCGGTTGGGGCCCGCGGCGCGGCGGCGGGCTGGCGCCGGCGTGCTCGTGCGCGGACGGACACTGCGGCGTGTGCAACTGAGAAAGTGAACAGTAGCGCTCCTTACTTGCCGCGCACGATCGGGGTAGGATGCGTCGGTGCCCAGCGACACGCAGCTCACCGACAAGGTTCTCTACGGCGCGGACGCGGGCGTCGCGACGATCACGCTGAACGACCCGAGCACGCGCAACGCGCTCTCGCCTGAGCTGCTCGGCAGCCTGATCGCGGCGTTCGAGCGCGCGCGCGAGGACGCTGAGGTGCGCTGTGTGGTGCTCGCCTCCTCCCATCAGAAGACCTTCTCCTCGGGCGCGAGCTTGGGCGGCTTCGGCGCGGATACGCCGCTGGTGGACAAGCACTTCGGTTCAGAGCAGTTCGTCGGGCTGTTCAAGCTGATCGGCGCGCTCGGCAAGCCGACCGTGTGCGCCGTGCGCGGCCACGTGCTCGCGGGAGCGCTGGGGATCGCGCTGGCGTGCGACTTGATCCTGGCCTCGGAGGAGGCCACGTTCGGCACCCCCGAGATCAACGTCGGCACGTTCCCGTTCATGATCATGGCCCTGATCTACCGCAACGTGCCACGCAAGAAAGCCAACGAGCTGCTGCTGCTGGGCGAGCGCTGGAGCGCGCAGGAGGCGCTCGCGGCAGGCATCGTCAACCGCGTCGTGGCCGACTCCGAGCTGGACGCGCTCGTGGCCGACTGGGCGGGCAGGCTCGCGGGCCGCTCGCCGGTGATCATGCGCCTGGGCAAGGAGGCGATGCGCCGCCAGCTGGACATGCCGCTCGACGACGCGCTGGACTACCTGCGCGCGCAGCTCAGCTTGGCGCTCTCGACCGAGGACATCGTCGAGGGCGTCACCGCGTTCTTCGAGAAACGCGAGCCGCAGTGGAAGGGCCGCTGATGAGCCTCTTGCGCCCGCTGGTCGAGGATCTCGAAGCCCGCCGTGCGCAGATCCGCTTGGGCGGCGGCGAGGCGAAGATCGCGGCTCAGCACCAGCGCGAGAAGTTGACCGCGCGCGAGCGGATCGCGCTGCTGATCGACGAGGGCACATTCGTGGAGATGGGCATTCACGCGCGGCCGCACTTCTCCCAGCGCGCGATGGACGGCGTGGAGGCGCCGGCGGACGGCGTGATCACCGGCTACGGCAAGGTGAACGGGCGCCTGACGGCGGTATGCGCGTACGACTTCACGGTGATGGCCGGCTCGATGGGGATGACGGGTGAGATCAAGGTCACGCGCCTGCGCGAGCTGGCGCTGACCAAGCGGATGCCGTTCGTGTGGCTGCTGGACTCAGCCGGCGCGCGCGTGCAGGAGGCCGCAGGCGCGATGTTCGCCGGCTCAGGCCACCTGTTTCGCGAAGAGGTGGTGATGAGCGGCGTGATCCCGCAGGTGGCGGCGCTGATGGGCCCGTGTGCGGCCGGCACCGCCTACATCCCGGGCCTCGCCGACTTCGTGCCGATGGTCAAGGGCCGCGGCTCGATGGCCTTGGCCGGACCGCATCTCGTGCGCGCGGCGGTTGGTGAGGAGGTCACCCAGGAGGAGCTGGGCGGCTCGCGCGTGCACTGCCGCAAGTCGGGTGTCGGCGACATGGAGGTGGCCGACGATCAGCAGTGCATCGAGCGCATCAAGCAATACCTCTCCTACATGCCGCAGAACTGCGAAGAGCCGCCGCCGATCCTGGCCGCGAGCGATCCGATCGACCGGCGCGACGAGGGGCTGCTGGACGTGCTGCCGGAGTCCAACCGCAAGCCTTATGACATGTATGAGGTGATCGCAAGGATCGTCGATGACGGCGAGCGCTTCGACATCAAGGGCCAGTGGGCGAAGACGATCATCACCTGCTTCGCGCGCTTCGGCGGGCGCCCGGTGGGGATCGTCGCCAACCAGCCCAAGCAGCTGGGCGGCATCCTCGACAACAACTCGGCTGACAAGGCCGCGCGCTTTGTGAACCTGTGCAACGCGTTCGCGATCCCGCTCGTGTTCATCCAGGACGTGCCCGGTTTCATGGTCGGCTCGAAGATCGAGGCCGAAGGCATCATCCGCCACGGCGCGAAGATGCTCTATGCGGTCGCCAACGCGACGGTGCCGAAGATCACGGTGATCACGCGCAAGGCATATGGGGCGGGCTACTACGTGATGAACGGGCGCGCCTATGAGCCGGACCTGATCGTCGCGTGGCCGAGCGCGGAGATCAGCGTGATGGGCGCCGAGGGCGTCGTCGAGATCGCGTTTCGCAAGCAGGTCGACGCCGCCGAGGATCCGGCCGCGAAGAAGGCCGAGCTGATCGAGGGCTTCCGCAAGATCTTCGACGTGTACATCGCGGCGGGCAACGACCTGATCGACGACGTGATCGACCCGCGCGAGACGCGCGAGACGATCTGCCGGGCGCTCGAGATGTCAGCCACCAAGAAAATCGAGCGCCCGTGGAAGCGCCACGGCGTGGTCCCCGTCTAGGAGGATTGAGCACATGAGCCTTGAGGATCCCGTCGTCATCACCTGCTCGATCTCGGGTGCGATCGCCAACCGTGCGCAGTGCCCCGCGATCCCGTACACGCCCGAGGAGTACGCGGCGGAGGCGCGGCGAATCGTGGACGAGGGCGGCGTGCACATTCACATCCACGCGCGCAAACCCGACGGCACGCCGTCATATGAGATCGAGGACTTCCAGGCGATCACAGATGCGATTCGCGGCGAGGTCGGCGACGCGGCGATCGTCAACTACTCGACCGGCACAATCGGGGTGCCGGTGGCGAAGCGCATCGAGTACCTGCGCGCGTGCCGGCCGGAGGTGGCGGCGCTGAACATGGGCTCGATGAACTACGCCAAGTACTCGCGGTCGCGCAAGGCGTTCGTGTTCGACATGGTCTTTGCGAACCCGTTCGGCGAGATCATCGAGCTGCTCGAGGCGATGAACGAGCTTCAGATCAAACCGGAGCACGAGTGCTTCGATGTCGGCCACGTCGGCAGCCTCGCGCCGCTGATCGACATGGACGTGCTGAAGACGCCGCTGCACGTGGACTGCGTGATGGGCGTCGTCGGGGGCATCCCGCCGACTGCCCGCAACCTGGCGGCAATGGTGGACAACATCCCGGGCGGACGGGATTCCAATTCTTCGCACTGGGGCGTGATCGGGATCTCGCGCGACCAGTGGATGCTCGTGTCCGCCGCGCTCACGCTCGGCGGCTCGATCCGTGTCGGCCTGGAGGACAACCTGTACCTCCCGAGTGGCGAGATGGCCAAGTCCAACGGCGAGCTGATCGCGAAGGCCAGGCAGATGACGGAGGACATCGGCCGGCGCCCGGCCACCGTGCAGGAGGCCCGCGCGATGCTGGCGATCCCGCAGCGCGAGGCGGGCGTCGCGTGAACATCATCTTTAGAGGCGGCCTACCGGCCGCCGGGTGCGTGCGCGTGGAGGTCCGGCGGTGAGCCTCCCCCTGGAGGGCATTCGCGTGCTTGACCTGTCGCGTCTGCTGCCGGGCGGCTTCTGCTCGCTGCTGTTGGCGGACTTCGGCGCGGATGTGGTGAAGGTCGAGGACACGGGCATGGGCGACTACATCCGCTGGTCGCCGCCGTATTACGAGGGCGCGCACGACAGCGCCAGGTCGGCGCTGTTCCTGTCGCTGAACCGCAACAAGCGCTCGATTCGCCTGGACCTGAAGAGCGACGGCGGGCGCGAGGCGCTGCTGGCGCTGGTGCGCGAGTTCGACGTGGTGCTCGAGTCCTTTCGCCCGGGTGTGCTCGAGCGCTTGGGTGTGGGCTACGAGCGCATGCGCGAGGAGAACCCGGGGATCGTCTACTGCGCGATCTCTGGCTACGGCCAGACCGGTCCCAAGCGCGAGGCCTCCGGACACGACATGAACTACCTCGGCCTGATCGGCCTGCTGGGTCTCACGGGCGAGCGTGGCGGCGAGCCGGTCCAGGCAGCCGGGCAGATCGCGGACCTGGGCGGCGGTGCGCTGATGGCGGCGTTTGGGATCATGGCGGCGCTGCGCGAGCGCGACGGCGCGCGCGAGCTCGCTGGGCGGCCGGGATCGGGCTCGGCGGGCTCAGGCGAAGGGCAACTGGTGGATGTGTCGATGTCCGACGGCGCGCTGTCGTGGCTGGCGATGGTGGCGGCGGCGCACTTCGCCGACGGGGTGGTGCCGCGTCGCGGCGAGCTGCCGCTGGCGGGAGCGTTGATCTGCTATCGGCCGTATGAGTGCGCCGACGGCTGGGTGTCGCTGGGGGCGCTCGAGCCCAAGTTCTGGCAGGCGTGGTGCCGGGGGGTGGGGCGCGAGGAGCTCGTGGGCGCGCAGTTCGAGCGTCCGGGGTCAGACGCGCATGCGCAGGTGCAGGAGATCTTCAAGGGGCGCACGCGCGCGGAATGGGAGGCGTTTGCGCGCGATCACGACTGCTGTCTGGAGCCGGTGCTGGAGCTCGACGAGGCGCTGTCCTCGGAGCTCGTGCGCGAGCGCGAGATGGTGGTCGAGCTCGAGCAGCCGGGGGCGGAGCGCCCCGTGCGCCAGCTGGGCGTGCCGATCAAGCTGACGCGCACGCCGGGCGAGCACGCGCGGCTGCCAGGACCGGCGCTCGGCGAGCACACCGAGGAGGTGCTGCTCGCGGCGGGCTACTCGCCCGAGCGTGTCGCCGAGCTGCTGGCGAGCGGTGCGGCGGCCGGGGCGGCGCAGGCCAACGCAGGCACAGTCTTCCGCGCATGAGCGGCGGCGCGAGCCGATGAGCGCCGCGTCGCTCGCCGGCGATTCCTCATCGCGAGGCGAACTGCTGAAGATGAGCGAGCTGGCGGAGCGCTCGGGCGTCAGCCCGGGCACGATTCGCTACTACCTGCGCGAAGGGCTGCTGGGCGCCGGCAAGGACATCGTCAGGACGTCGCGCAACATGGCCTACTACCCGCCGAAGTACGTGGAGCGGATCGAGCTGATCAAGCGTCTGCAGGAGGAGCGCTTCATGCCGTTGCGGGTAATCAAGGGAGCGCTCGAGGACGATCCGGGGCGGGTGCGGGCGCTGATCGAGCTCGAGGATCGGATCCTCGAGCGTGCGCTTGCGAGCGCCGAGGACAACAGCCGCGTCTCGCGGCGCGCTGTGCAGCAGCGCTACGACGTGCCGCGCAACGTGCTCGAGCGCTTGGTCGAGATCGGGGTGCTGACCCCGAGCCAGCGTGGCTATGACCGCGACGACGTGAAGATCATCGAGGCGATTGCGAGCTTTCGAGCGGGCGGCTACGAGGAGGCGCTGGGCTTCACCGTGTACGACACGCTGCGCTACAGAAAGGCGCTCGAGCCGCTGGTCGAGGAGGAGGTGCGCGCTTTGCTCGGCCGGCTCGCCGGAGAGGTGGAGATCGAGCGGGCGATGGAGATCGTGGCTGCGGGTACAGAGCCGCTGCGCGAGCTGATCGGGGCGATGCACTCGAAGCTGCTGCTCGCCGCGCTACGCCGCCACCGTGCCGTTGCTCCCGACTGACTCGCGTGGCGTTATGCTTGACGATTGACTGACCAGTCAATCTATTCTGCTGTGAGGCGTCCCGGGGATGCGGGCGCAAGGTTCGCGGGAGGAAATGCGCTTGTGAGGGTCGCGGCGGTTCAGCTCAACTCGACAGCCGATCAGGTCGCGAACATGGCTCATGCCGATCGCCTCACGCGCGCGGCGGCGGCCGACGGCGCGAAGCTGATCGTACTACCCGAGAAGTGGACGGCGATGGGCTCCGAGCAGGATCTGCGCGCGGGCGCGGAGTCGCTGGATGGCGCGGCGGTCGGTTGGGCGCGAGCGATCGCGCGCGAGCTCGGCATCGACCTCGTCGCCGGCTCGATCCTCGAGCGCGTTCCCGGCCAGTCCAAGCTGGCGAACACATGCGTGCACGTGAGCCCGCAGGGCGAGCTCCTCGCGAGCTACCGCAAGATTCACATGTTCGACGTGGAGGTCGGCGGCCGCGCCTATCGCGAGTCCGAGCTCGAGGAGCCGGGCGAGGAGATCGTCGTCTCGCACACCGCCGACGGAGTCGAGCTGGGACTGTCGATCTGCTACGACCTGCGCTTTCCCGAGCTCTACCGGATCCTTGCGGTGCGCGGCGCGCGCATACTCGCGCTGCCGGCCGCGTTCACGTTGACGACCACGCGCGAGCACTGGGAGGTGCTGGTGCGGGCGCGCGCGATCGAGAACCAGGCGTTCGTGATCGCGGCCAACCAGTTCGGAGAGCACCCGGCCGGCGGATCGGAGCCCCCAGCACTCGGGCGGGCGCTCGATGATCGTCGACCCGTGGGGGGTGGTGCTGGCGCAGGCGCCCGACAGCGAGGGTTATATCGTCGCCGAGCTCGATCTCCGGCGCCAGCTCGAGATCCGCGCGCGCTTGCCGTCGCTCGCCAACCGTCGCCCCGAGGCCTACCGCTGGCCGCTGGCGGTGACGGTATGAGCACTGGTCGCGCGTCGTCCTCCGGCGCGAAGGCGCCGGACAAGCGCCGTCTGATCCTGGACGCCGCGGTGCGGGTGTTCGCGCGCCAGGGCTTTCACGCGTGCCGCGTGTCGGATATCGCCGATGAGGCCGGCGTCGCCTATGGCCTCGTCTATCACTACTTCGCCTCCAAGGACGAGGTGCTCGACACGCTGTTCCTCGAGCGCTGGAACGTGATGCTCGAGCTGATCCGCGAGGTCGACGCGGACGCGACCCCGGTGCGCGACAAGCTCGGTGCGATCGCGTCGTTCATCGTCGACAGCTACCAGCACGACCCTGACCTGATGAAGGTGATCATCGTCGAGGTCACCCGTGCGGCGAACTCGTTCGGCAACACGCACATCGCCATGATCCGCGACGCCTATGACCTGATCGGCGGAATGATCGCGCAGGCGCAGGAGCAGGGTGTGTTCAAGGCAGAGATCGAACCGCGGTTCGCGGCGATGGCCTTCTATGGCGCGATCGAGCAGCTGCTCACGGGCTGGATCTTCGATCTGCTGCCTCAGGGCGATGAGTACTTCGAGCAGGCCAAGTGGCTGGTCGTAGAGACGGTCTGCGGTGGGCTGGAGGCCGACGACGATGCTCGCGCGGACGACGCCTGAGCGTCCGCGTGTCGGCGCGTCGGCGCGCGCGCGGGCGCCCGGTTTCAAACTCGACCCCGCAGGGGAATAGACTCACGCAGGCATGCAGAACGAGATGGTCAAGCGATTGATGTGGCAGGGCCTGCTGGCAGGCATGAGCGCGCTCGTGGCGATCGTCGCCAACCGCGCCGCCGCGACCGTGTGGAGGCGCGTGTTCGACGAGGAGCCACCGGAGTGAGCGCCCAGCCACCGCCGGCGGGAGATCGCTCAGGGATCGCTCAGGGCAACGAGGAGACCCAGAACATCGCGACGGCGATCGCCGAGGTGTCCGAGCGTGCGACGCTGCTGGTGCGCGAGGAGATCGAGCTGGCGAAGGCAGAGGTGAGCGAAAAGGCAACCAAGCTCGTCAAGGGCGCAGTCGTGGGCGTTGCCGCCGGGGTGTTCTTGTTCACAGCGCTCGTGTTCGCGCTGGTCGGCTGTGCGTGGCTGCTCTACTACTACCTGCCGATCGGCGACAAATTCACGTACTTCTGGGGCTTCTTCGCGATGGCCCTGATCTTGGTCGTGCTCGGCGCGCTCGCCGGCTTGATCGCCGCCAAAGCCGTCAAAAAAAGCTCGCCGCCGCTACCCAGCATGGCGATTGACGAGGCGCGCAAGATCCGCGAGAGCGTCGGCCCCAACGCCGCGCCCGCCGGCAATGCCGGCGTCGCCTATCGGGCGCCGGGAACCGGGGCAGAGGGCTGATGGCGCAGCGCACGCCAGCTGAGATCCGCAGCTCGATCGAGGCCAACCGCATGGAGCTCGCCGTATCGGTGCAGCGCCTGCGCGGCGAGGTCACGCGCCTGACCGACTGGCGCGCGCACGTCGAGCATCACCGCAGCGAAATTACGCTCGGCGCAGCGGTCCTCGGGCTGATGATCGGCGCGCGCGCACTCCGGCGTCGCCACCGTCGCGCCTGATCAGCCCAGCAGCGCGCGTGGGATCGCGCCCACGCCGATCAGCCCAGGGCCGGTGTAGGTGCCGATCACGGGTCCTACCTCTGATGTGAACACGGGCTCGGAGTCGAAGATCTCGCGGCAGCGCTCGATCAGGCGCTGGGACTGCTCAGGCGCTTGGATGTGCTGCACGACCCAGCCGTCGGCGTCGTCGTCGTGGAGATCCTGTGCGTAGGCGACCATCCGCTCGAACGCGCGCCCGGCGGTGCGCACCCGCTCGACTGGCACGATCTCGTGCTCGAGCGAGAGGATCGGCTTGATCTTCAGCGTGCCGCCGAGCCACGCTTGCGCCTTGCCGACGCGCCCCCCGCGTCTGAGGTACTCGAGCGTGTCCAGGCAGAACCAGATCCGCAGCCGCTGACGCGCTTCGCGTACGCGCGCGACAACGGCGTCGAGCTCAGCTCCGGAGCGAGCAGCGGCGCAGGCGGCAAGCACGAGCAGACCGGTGCCGCCGCAGGCGGTTTCGCCGTCGATCACCTCGACGCGCTCGCCGAGCCCGCGCTCGACGAGCAGGCCGTGCGCCTGACGGGCGGCCTCGCACGTGCCCGAGATGCCTCCCGCGAGGTGGATCGAGACGACGTCCTGCCCTGACTCGATCAGCGGCTCCCATACGGCAAGGAAGTCTCCGATCGACGGCTGCGAGGTGCTCGGCAGTTCGCGATCGTCATGCAGGCGCTTGTAGAAGCCGTCAAAACCCTCCATCTCGAGCTCACGCTCGGGCTGCCCCTTCCAGCCCACATACAGGCTGACCTGATGGATGCCTTCGTCGTGCGCGAGTGCGCGAGGGAGGTAATGAGTGCTGTCGGATGCGACCGCGACGGGGGCCATGCGGCGCGGGACGCTACAGCAATGCCTGCGCGAGCTCCCCTGACTCGTGCATCTCGATCACGATGTCACAGCCGCCGAGCAGTTCGCCGCCGACGAACAGCTGCGGGATCGTCGGCCAGTTCGAGATCGCCGAGAGCTCCTGGCGGATGCGGGGGTCGGGCAGTACGTCGACCGCCGCGAATGGTGCGTCCAGCGACTGCAGCGCGGCGACGGTGCGCGCGGAGAAGCCGCACGCGGGCGCCTCGGGGGTGCCCTTCATGAACAGGATCACCTTGTGCTCCTCGATCGCCTGAGCGATCGCCTCGCGGATCGGGTTGGCCGCCTCGCCGGGTGCAGGCGCAGGCGTTGGCTCGTTGCTCGACATCGGTAGCGGCTGGAACTGGCTGGCGGACATGGAGTGCTCCTGGCTGTCAGTTGGTCTGGATCTTCGACGGGGTTTGGGTCTTCAGTGCTAGCGCATGGATCGCCGCGCCGATCTCGCTTCCGAACACCGCGTAGACGAGGCGGTGCTGCTCGATGCGACTGAGTCCATCGAACGCGGATGCGGTGACGGTCGCGCGGAAGTGGTCGCCTCCGCCGGTGTAGTCCTCGACTTCGGCGCGAGCACCTGCGATCGCGGTCTCGATGCGCTGCTTTATGTCTTCGGCGGAGGGCATCGCCTCAAGAGTAGAAGGTCTTCGTCCGCTGCGCGGGGCATTCCTGATGCCCGCGCAAGGCGCGAATCGGCGACGCTATACTTTGGAAAGTCTTGCAGCCCTCCACAGGAGCGAAGCCATGATCGAGATCACCGACAAGGGCGCCGAGAAGGTGCACGAGTTCCTTTCCTCCCAGCAGGCCGACGTCGGCGTCGCGGGTCTGCGCGTGGGCGTGCGCGGCGGTGGCTGCTCGGGCTTCCAGTATCAACTGGCCTTCGACGAGCAGCGCGAGGCGGACGTGGTGTTCGAGAGTCACGGCTTGAAGCTGCTCGTCGACAGCGAGAGCCTGCAGCTCGTGCGCGGCTCGACGATCGACTACGAGGAGAGCCTGCAGGGCGCGGGTTTCAAGGTCAACAACCCCAACGTCGTGGCTGCCTGCGGCTGCGGATCCTCGTTTCGCGTGGCCGAGGAGGAGCAGGTCTCAGCAGTCTGAGCGGCCGCCGCCCTGCGCGGGTGGCGCTGAGCGCAGCCGCCCTGCGCGGGTGGCATAGGCTGGGCGCGCGATGGCGATCCTCCCGCAAGCGCTTCGGAGCCTCACGCCCGCGCGTCTGCGCGACGACTTGCGCCTGCGGGCGTTGGCGCTGGGCTCCGGTTTGATCCCGCCGCGCACGATGCATTCGCAAGCGGACCTGTGCGTGCTGCTCGACGCCGCGCGCGGCGCGCGCCGCGTCGTTGAGATCGGCGTCTACGAGGGTGCCTCCGCAGTGGCGCTATGTGGTGTGCTCGAGGCCGGAGCGGAACTGCATCTGATCGACCCGTTCGGCTCGCACGCGGACGCGCTTCCGAGTGGATGGGGGGCGAGCGAATGGGCAACGCGGCTTGCGGTCGCGCGCGCGGTGCGCCGGCGCGGGCCGCAGGCGCCGAGCGTGCACTGGCATGTCGCGCTCTCGCACGAGGCTGCGCGCGGATGGGAGGGGGAGGTCGACCTGCTGTTCATCGACGGCGATCACTCGGAGGCGGGATGCGAGCTCGACTGGTCGTGCTGGCACGGCTTCCTCGCGCCATGCGGCCGCGTCGTCTTCCATGACGCGCGCGCAGATCAGCGCGAAGGGCGCGGTCTGCCCGGTCCGACCGCGGTCGTTGCACGCCACTTCCGTGGTGGCGAGACGCCTGGATGGACGATTCTCGCCGAGGCTGACCGCACTGTCGTGGTCGGGCGAGTCGCCTGAAGCCCAGCAAACCGGCATTGACGTTAAGCTGGACGGCCAGCCGACGCTGAAAACAGTTAAGTGCGGGGGTTGACGGGTTGACGGGGGTTGACGCCCACTCGCATGTACGTGGGGGTTGACGTCCGGTTGGGCTCTGTGGTACGGTCGCCGTGACATGATGTCAAGCGTTGCGAGGGGCGCGGATCGCCCAGGCTGCCTGCGGTGTCCAGGCTTCCAGGTTGGGGCGGGACGCGGGCGGGCTCGACGTTGTCGTGGGTTGACCTTGACGCGGGAAGTGTTTTCTGCGAAGGTCGCATGTACAGCGTTGTCTGCTGGAATACAGCTGACGACAACGACTGGCTTTGGGGCATCTCTGTCCTGAAGAGGGATTCACGGGTCGGTCGATCTATTCCTAGAGGGAAAAGGAGCAGTGGACAGATGAAACGCATCAGGATCGTGGGACTCGTTCTCGTCGCGGTGGTCGCGATGAGCGCGATTGTCGCCGCTAGCGCGTCGGCAGCAGCACCGGAATACTTGATTTGTGGGAAAGCTGCCAAGGTCGGCAAGGAATACACCGGCAAGTACACCGGCAAGCTGTGTGAAGCATCGAGCAAAGTAGCGACTGGCGGCAAGTATGAACTCGAGCCGTACACGGCCGCGAAAAAGCCTGCGTTCAAGGTCACCAACGGCGTCAGCTCGCTGCTCGTCTACATCCCCGGCAGCGGCGTCGTCGGCGACACCGAATGCCAGAAGGCAAAAGGTTCAGGCACGGTCACCGGTGCGAAAACCGGCACGCTCGTCGAGACGTTCGAAAAGTGCCAGAGCTCCGGCAAAGTCTGCACCTCGACGCAAGCTGGAGAGAAGAAAGGCGACATCACCACGCAGACACTCGACACCACGCTGATCGCTTCCTCGAGCAGCAAAACCGGTGTCGCCAACGAAGTCAAAGGTGCAGGCCCCGGTGGACTCTCCGCAGAATTCAACTGCGAAGGCGAGGAAATCTCCACAAAGGGTGCCGTCTCAGGTGAAGTAACCGTGGTTGGCGTTGCCGCCAAGGAAAACCTGAACGTCTTCGCCACCAAATCAGGCGGCGAACCGGACATTGAATCATCAGAACCGCTCCTGACTACGATCGTGGGCGTCGGCACGCTCCCGTCCGGTGAGGACACGACTGGGAAGGTCAAGGGCGAAGCCTTTTACATCTCCTAGTTCCTAGACAGCAAGCCCGGGGGCGGATCGCTCCTCGGGTCTCAGCAAACGAGTGGGTTCAGCAAAGAGTAGGTTTCAGCAAAGAGTCGGTTTCAACAAGGAGTCATTAACCGTGTGGGGCCCCGCAAAGGGCCCCACACGCGTTTCGAGGGCAAGATGAACAGGAGGGACAGCCCGAAAAAGTGTCACCTTGGGCTTGGCGCTAGAGGCTTGACACCGGGCGCAGGGTTGATAGTCTGCAAACAGGGGATCTATGGGAGAGAGAATGGTACAGGAGGCTCGAAGCGGCGGCTATGCAGGTGGCCTCCTGTGCATGCGGACCGCGTTGGCGCTGGTGGTTTCGGCATGGGTGGGCATGCTCGCCGTGCTGCTGCTCAACGTCGCCCCGGCGAGCGCGCTTTTGCAACAGGGCCATGTTCCCGCGGGCTCGTTCGGGGAAAGCGGCGAAGCGAGCCCTTCGAGGCCGTCCGCGATCGCCGTCGACGAAGCCACCGGCGACGTTTACGTGCTGGAAAAGACGAACAACCGCGTGATGGTCTACGGGCCGGCTCCAGGGCATGAGCTCATCGAAGCTTGGGGCATCGGCGTAAAGAACGGCAAAGAAGAATTCCAGCATTGCCCAGGTACGCAGAAGTGCCTGCCGGGGATCGCCGGCTTTGGCAAGGAAGGACAGCTCGACGATCCTGTGGCGATCGCGGTGGACAACGCCGCCGGCTCTCCCTCGGCGGGCGACGTGTACGTCGTCGCCAACAGCACGTTTCACAAAGCAACCATCCTCAAGTTCAGCGCTTCCGGAACGCTGGTGCATCAGCTGGCGTTGAAGAACACCGAAGCCGAGGGTCCCGTCGACGGCGTTGCGGTCGACCCGAAGGGCACCGTCTACGTCGTGCGCGAAGACGAAGAAGAAGAACTCAAGGTGATCCGCTTCAGCGACGCCGAAAAAAACAAGCTGCTGGACGAATCGGAACTCGAAATCCCGGAAGAACTCTTCGAAGGCGCTCGCCCGCTGCGCCCCGGCTTCGCGATCGACGCAAACGACGATGCGTACATAAGCTACGAGCCCGGTGGCGAGTACGCGGAAGAAATCGAAGAAGAACAAGAAGAAATCGCCGAACGCGAAAAAGAACGCAAGAGCAGACACGAAGAACTGAAACACGAACAGCCGCGCGAACAGCTCGACGGCGATTGCGAACAGCACCCGTGCTATGTGGCGGAGCTCTCGACGGCCGTCGCCGCATCGGGCGAAGAACTTGAAGCCGCTCCGCTGGACCCCGGCGTTGAAGAGGCGGCTTCCGCGTCGGGCCTCGCCGTCGATCAGACGACCGGCAAGCAGGTCAGCGGCGATCTGTATCTCGATCAGAAGAGTGTCCTCAGCGCTTTCACTCCAAGTGGGGTCCTGATTCAGCAGCTGCAGGAAGGAGAACTCCTCAAGGACGCCGGCGGCACCGGGGTGGCGGTCGACGGTGCAACCAACGAAGTGCTGGTCGGCGATGACGTGAAGGGTCGCGTCGACGTCTTCGCGCCGGCGGCCGCGGGGCCGCCGGCGGTTGAAGCTCACAGCCTGGTGACGGCGTCGGTGACGTCGAGCTCCGTCGAATTGAAAGCGGCGATCGACCCGGACGGTGCCGAAGTGCGCTATCGCTTCCAGTACGGAGCGAGCATTTGCGCCGCGAGTCCATCGCCCTGCATCGACGGGCAGCTCCGAACGCTCAGCGGATTCGGCGCCACGAAGGTGAAGCTGGCGGTGAGCGAGCTCGCGCCGAGCACCACCTACCGCTTCCGGATCATCGTCGAAGACCTCGCCGGAGGATCCTCCGCGGTTGAAAGCGAAGAAGCAAGCTTCACCACACAGGCCTCCTCATCCGAGGCCGCGCTCGCCGACGGGCGCGCATGGGAACTGGTGACGCCGGCGGCCAAGCATGGCTCGGTGATCCTGCCGCTGCAGGAAGAAGGAGGCTTGATCGAGGCGGCAGCGGATGGGGGAGCGCTCGCCTACGTCACGCTCGGCGGAGGCGAAGCGGAAGCGGAAGGGGAGCGCGGTCCCGAACCGACGCAGTGGATCGCGACGCGCAAGAAGGTCGGCAGCAGCGGCGAAGACACCGGCTGGAGCTCGCAGGACATCGCAACACGCAACGAAGCCCCGGCCCAAGGCTTCGACGCGGGCGGGCCTTGGGAGTACCAGTTCTTCTCGAACGATCTCTCGAGCGCCTTTGTCGATCCCTACTACCCGGAGTCGCCGGTGCTTCTAGGCGGCGCCACCGAGCGCACGCCCTACATACGCGAGAACTCGACCTGCCAGGAATCCAGCTGCTTCATGCCGGTCGTGACGCCGGAAGACGACACCGCGCAACCGGAAGTCTCCTTCGCGGCTTTCAAGGACGAGCAGTTCGAAACGGCTACGCCTGACATGAAGCACGTCGTCATCAGCTCGCTGGTGGCGCTCACGAGCAATACCGCGACGAGCGACGCGCAGGACTGGCTCTACATGTTCTCGCCGGCGGCGCCGGCCGCCGAAAGACTCCAGCTGATCAGCGTGCTCCCAGGGGCCGGCGAAGCGCAGCCGCTCGCCGGAGAAAGCTATGTCGGCGGCGGGGCGTTCTTCGACCGCAGGATGGCAGCGACTGCGATCTCCGCGAATGGCCAGCGCGTCGTCTGGGCGCACAATGGCGAACAGGGCGAAGTCGACCATCTCTACATGCGAGAACTGGCGGGCGAAGGCAAGCCGGCGGCGTCTTATCAGGTTGATCAGCCGGACGACAGCGCTGTGGCGCCGAACGCGTGCACCGAACCGGCAGCGGAAGGCAAGCAGGGCGAGCCGCTGTTCCAGACGGCGACCGCGGATGGGTCGAAGGTGTTCTTCACCGACCCGCAGGGGCTGACCGAAGGCGCTCCCCGCTACGAAGGGGCGACGGCCGATCCGCGCTACCGCGAGCTCTACGTGTTCGAACCCGAACAACCGGAATGCGATCGCGTGAAGGACCTCGCACCGAGCCTCGAAGCGGGTGCCAGCGCGGAAATCGACGGTGGTGTCCTGGGTGTAGGTGAAGACAGCGAATCGGTGACGCTGTACTTCGTCGCCAACGGCGTGCTCGCGCCGGGGGCTCCGAAAGGCAACTGCCACGCAACAGAAGCTTCCAGCGACCTGCTCAAGTGCGACCTCTACGTCGTGCGCTACGACAAGGCAAGCAAGCAATGGGGAGCACCGAGGCTCATCCGGCAGCTCTCCAACGAAGACAACCCCGATTGGGGATCGCCGAAATCGGCGGGAAACAACACCTACTCGCTCAAGCACCAGACGGCACGTGTCTCCCCCAACGGCCGCTACCTCGCGTTCATGTCCGATCAGAGCCTGACGGGCTACGACAACACCGACGCGTCAAGCGGAGCGCGCGACGAGGAGGTCTACCTGTACGACGACGGCACCGAAAAGCTCGTGTGCGCGTCGTGCAACCCCGACGGAGCTCAACCGCTTGGCGTCTTCGACGAGCAGTATGGGTCGGGCGAAGGCGTAGGGCTCGTGGTCGATCGCCCGCAGACATGGGAACCCGGCGAAAGCCTGGAAGGTGGGTCTGCGGGTAGCGCCGAAGGCGACGACCCGTGGCTCGCCGGAAGCGTTCCGTCGTGGACTCTGGTCGGGAAGAACCCGGCATACAACCAGTCCGACTACCTCTCGGACGAAGGGCGCCTGTTCTTCAACAGCGCTGACGCGCTCGTCCATGTCGCCACGCCGATGAGGACGGAGACGATCCACGGTCACGCACAGACGGTCGGTGTGGAGAACGTCTACGAGTACGAGCAGCAGGGCGTTGGCACGTGCTCTGAAGCGAACACCGAAGGTGGCTGCGTGTCGCTGATCTCATCCGGCGAATCCGAACACGAATCCGCATTCCTGGACGCGAGCGAAAACGGGGAAGACGTCTACTTCCTGACCGAGCAGGAGCTCACGGCGCAGGACAGCGACACCGAATTCGACATCTACGATGCACGCGTTTGCAAGCTCGCGGGCTCGGAACCTTGCGCGACTGCGCCGCAGCCGCCTGGAGCGCCATGCGCCGGCGAAACGTGCAAGGCGCCCGCGCCGGCCCCCCCGACTTTCGAAGTGCCCGCGAGCGCAAGCACGGGCGGGACCGGCAACATCACCGCCAGTCACAGCGTGCTCGCCAGCAAAGTCGTGCAGAAGCCGAAATTGACGACCGGACAGCTTCTCGCCAAGGCGCTGAAGGCGTGCAAGAAAGACAAGAAGAAGAGCAAGCGCGTCGCATGCGAAAAGCAGGCGCACAAGCGCTATCACGTCCCGGCCAAGAAGCAGGCCGGAGCCAAAGGCGCGCGGGCGCTCTCACCGAAGCGCAAAGGCTAGGGGCTCGGGGCCGTGCACAGACGAACGCGCATGGCCGCCGGAACCGCCCCGTTGCTCGCGGTCATGTTCGCGCTGCTCAGCGTGCCCTGCGCGCACGCCGAAACGGATCCCGCGCCACACTGGCACATCCTCACACGCTCGGCGCCTTCCACGCTCGCCCCCGGCCAGAAGGGGGAGGTGATCGCGATCCTCGCGAATCTCGGCGATGCTCCGCTTGAAGGCAGCGCCGGAGAACCCGTGAAGATCGCGGACGTGCTGCCACCAGGAGTGATCGCAACCGGAGAAATGGTGGCGAAGCCGGAGTACGGCAACGACGACGTGCTCAATACGCCCGTGATCAAATGCCCCGAACTGCGTTGCGCTTACATCGGCAAGCTGCCGCCGCTGATCTCGATCGAACTGCAGATCCCGGTGGAAGCGTCGAAGGGCAGCGAAGGCGTGCTCGGGGACAACGTCGTCACGGCGGAAGGCGGCGTCAAGGGTCATACAGCCCAACCAGCCGAAGGCCGTGGGCCGCTGAAGGCCGGCAGCGCCCCTGTGGCGTTCGGTGTCGAACGCTACGAACTCACTCCTGAAACGGAAAGCGGGAGCACCGACGTTCAGGCCGGCTCGCACCCAGCCCAGATCACGACGACGATCGCGTTCAACCAAACCTTCACGGAACTGAATCCCGGCAAGGAATTTCCCGTTCCCGACGTACCTGAGCTCGTCAAGAACATCGACACGACGCTGCCGCCGGGGCTGGTCGGCAACACCAACGGCTACGTCGTTCCGCGGTGCACGGGCTTTGACTTCGGGACGGTACCTGAGGGGAACTACAACGAATGCCCAGAGGACACCGCGATCGGCGCCGCGCTCGTAACGTTCCATGATCAGGCGCCGGGACCCGGCTATCTGACCGAGACCGTGCCCGTGTTCAACATCGAACCGGAAGCGGGCGAGCCGGCGCGCTTCGGCTTCGAGTTCGAACGGGTGCCGGTGATCCTGAACACCGCGGTGCAGACCGGGAAAGGCTACGCGATCGAAGTCAGCTCGAAGAACATATCCTCGACCGCCGGCGTGTTGAGCACGATCGTGAGCATTTGGGGTACCCCTCGCTCCGCTGTGCACGACGACGCGCGGGGCTGGCAGTGCCTCGGAGGAGGATTCAAGCTGGAAATCCAAGGGGGCTCGCACAAGCAGGCATGCATCGAAGAAGCACCCGCGGAATCGGAAGTCCATCCCTATCTGACGCTGCCGACGACATGCGCCGCGCCGCTGTCCAGCTCGTTGCAGGTCGAATCGTGGCAGTCGGGAGAAGCGTTGCCGGCCGCGCTGAAGCCGGCCAACTCCGTGCAGCTGACCGGCTGCGGCGAACTGCCCTTCGAGGGCTCCTCAGCTCCGACGATCCGGGTCCAGCCCGACCACAGCGCCGCGAGCACTCCCAGCGGCCTCAAAGTGGAACTGGGCGTGCCACAGAGCACGACGCTCGCCACCGACGGACTGGCGGAGGCCGACCTCAGCCAGAACACTGTCGCGCTTCCCGAAGGCGTGGAAACCAGCCCAGGCGCGGCGAACGGTCTGGAAAGCTGCCCTGGGATCGGACTGGAAGCAGGGTTCGCGGAAACCGCCCAGCTCGAAAACGACCACTTCGACGCTTCAGCGCCGCTGTGTCCGGACGGATCGAAGCTCGGAACGGTCACGATCCACTCGCCGCTACTCGAAGATCCGCTCGAAGGCGAAGTGCTCCTCGCCCAGCAGGACACGGATCCGTTCGCCTCGCCGCTCGTGCTCTACCTCCTCGCCGAAGACAAGACGGCGGGCGTGCTCGTCAAGCTCGCCGGCGAAGTCAACATCAGCCCTACGGGCCAGCTCGTGACGACATTCAAAAACACCCCGCCGGTGCCCTTCGAAAAGCTCGAACTCGACCTGATCGACGGCCAGCGCGCATCGCAGTCGACGCCGGCGTTCTGCCGCGTCTACACGACGACCGCCGAATTCGTGCCGTCCTCGGGTGAGGCTCCCACGACGGCATCCTCGAGCTTCAAGCCGACGCCCAACCCCGACGGGCGTGCCGTGTCCTGAATCCGGGCCGCTGCCGTTCGCCCCGAGCTTCCAGGCCGGCTCAAGCAACAAGCAGGCCGGCGCGTTCACGCCGTTCACGCTGACGATCGCGCGCCCCGACGGCGATGCGCCACTGAAGACGATCTCGATGCAGCTGCCGGCCGGCCTCGCCGCGCTGATCAGCTCCGTGCCCCTGTGCCAAGAACCGCAAGCGGCGCAGGGCACGTGCGGCCCGGAAAGCCTGATCGGCCACTCGACGGTGCTGGCCGGGCTCGGAAGTGCGCCGTACTCATTGCCGGGCAACGTCTATCTCACAGGTCCCTACGACGGCGCGCCGTTCGGTCTCTCGACCGTGACCGACGCGAATCACATCGGCCCGTTCGGCATCGGCACGGTCGTCGCGCGCTCGAGGATCAACGTCAACGAGTTCACCGCGGCCGCGCAGATCAACACCGAAGCGGCGACGGTCTACCCGACCAGCGGCGGCGCACCCGAACAGTTCGCGGGCCTCCCCGAACGCATCAAAGGGCTCCCCTCGCAGATCAAAGAACTGAACGTTACGGTCGAACGGCCGGATTCGAGTTCAACCCGACCAACTGCGCCCGCACGGCGACGACCGGCGCGCTCACCGGCTACGAAGGAGCGAGCGAGCCGGTCTCGCCCGGCTTCGAAGTCACGAACTGCGCCGCGCTGGCCGTTCCAGCCGAAGCTGACGGCATCCGTCGTCGGCCAGGGCAGCAAAGCTGACGGCACGACATTCGCGGTGAAGGTCGAATCGCCCGGGCCTCGGCCAGGCGAACATCCACAAGGTCGACCTGACGATCCCGGCGTCGCTGCCCTCGCGGCTGACGACGATCCAGAAAGCCTGCCTGGAAGCGGTCTTCAACGCCAACCCCGCGTCCTGCGACGAAGGCTCGCTGATCGGCGAAGGGATCGTGCACACGCCGGTGTTCAAGAACCCGCTGAAAGGCCCCGCGTACCTCGTCTCGCACGGCAACGCCGCGTTCCCCGACGTCGAGTTCGTGCTGCAGGGCGAAGGCGTGACGCTGATCCTCGACGGCAAGACCTACATCCACAACGGCATCACCTACTCGAAATTCGAAACGGCGCCGGACGCACCGTTCACGACCTTCGAATCGATCTTCCCCGCCGGCCCGCACTCAGCGCTCACGCCGAACGTGCCGGAAAAGGAAGACTTCAACCTGTGCAAAACGAGCTTGACGCTGCCCACGGAACTGGCGGGCCAGAACGGCGCCTTCATCTCGCAGACGACGAAGGTCGCGGTCACCGGCTGCAAGGGGCGTCGCAGCCTACAAGCTGACGAAGGCACAGCTGCTCGCCAAAGCGCTGAAGGCGTGCAAGAAAGACAAGAAGAAGAGCAAGCGCGTGGCCTGCGAAAAGGCGGCCCACAAGAAGTACCCGACGAAGGCGAAGAAGAAGGCCGCCAAGAAGAAGAAGTAGGCCGCCGCCAAGAATAAGAAGAAGCAGCAGGCCGCCAAGAAGAAGAGGAAGAAGTAGGCCGGGCCAGGCGTGCCGGCGGCCTGCCGCGGCCCTACCCCGGCTCGTTGTCCAGCGAGCGCCACAGGTAGCGGCAGGCGAGCGTGCGATGCGGGCGCCAGGGCTCCGCGATCTGCTCCATGGTCGGCGCGTCGGGCAGGCCGTCGAGGCCGTAGGCGCGTTCGATCGCGCGGCGGATGCCGAGGTCGCCGACCGGCAGCACGTCGGGGCGTTCGAGATGGAACATCAGGAACATCTGCGCCGTCCACAGGCCGAGGCCCTTGACCGCGACGAGCTCCGCGATCGCGTCCTCGTCCGAGAGCTCGTCCAGGCGCTCGAGCTCCAGTTCGCCGGAGATCACGTGCTCGGCGAGCGAGCGCAGGTAGCCGACCTTCGCGCGCGAGAGCCCCGCGGCGGCGCGCAGCTCTTCGGGATCGTCGGCGAGGATCTGCTGCGGCGTCGGCGGCCGGTCCGTCGAAACGCGTCGTCAGACGGCCGTAGATCGCGCGTGCGGCCAGCACCGAGAGCTGCTGGCCGGTGATCGAGCGCACGAGCGCGCCGTAGTGGTCCTCGCGCTCCGGGCGTCCGGCTCGCGCGTCGCCAAGCGGGCCGACTCTCTCGATCAGCTCCGCGAGCACGGGATCGGCCGCGCGCAGGTGGGCGAGGCCGCGCGGCCTAGGCAGAGGGAAGCGCCTCGAGCGCGACCGGCTCGCCGTCGAGGGCGTTTAGCGCCCGCTCCAGCGACATCGCCAGGCACGTGAAGCTCGGGGTGTCACGAACCGTGTAGCGCGAGGCCTCAGTCGTACGCAGGCGCTGCACCAGATCGAGGAACGTGCCGACGTCGTCGGTGTCGAACGCGACCACGAACTCCTGGTCGTCGAGGCCGAACGAGTACGTCGTGTGGTTGTCCACGCCTGGATATTCGCGCCCCACCTGGATGTGGCCCTGCATGATCCGCCAGCGCTCCTGCGCCGGTAGCGCATACCACTCGCGTGACTTCACGAACGGGTACACGAACACGTACTTGCCGCGGAAGCCGCGCGCGACATTGCGCTCGTCGTCCGAGTACTCAGAGCTCTTGCGCATTCCGAGGAACGAGTGCGGGATCTGCGCCCAGTGCATCAACCCGCTCTGCGCCAACACCACATGGAACTCGTGGATGCGGTCGAGGTTCTCCGCCTCCGATACGAGCAGCAGCTCGGCATCGCCGCGCGTGCCCACCAGCGAGAAGCTCTGCAGCAGGTGTCCGTCGGCGAAGTCCTCGCATGCGGCTGCGAACTCGCGCTTATCCTGCGCGCGATGCTCGCCGTCCAGACGCCGCCACGCCGGATCGAGCTTCAGGAACGTGTACTTGACGAAGCGACGCGCGCTCATGTGCCCGATTATCGCACTGTTGGAGCGCTTCAGGCCGTCAGAGGCGTCGCCTGGCCTGCTCTGTGGATAGAGTATGAGGCCGTGCGGATCGCCCTGTTGTCGCCGTACTCTTGGACCTATCCAGGTGGCGTCACGCGCCATATAGAGGCGCTCGCGTCCGAGCTGGTCGACCAAGGCCACGAAGCTCGGATCCTCGCGCCGCTCGACCCCGATGATGCGCTCGCGCGCAGGGCGCATCGCGGCGCTCGCCCCCAACAGCGCTCCACGCCCGAGGGCTTCGTCTCGCTCGGGCGCACCATCGGGATACCAGCCAACGGCGCCGTATCGAACATGGCGCTCACCCCGAGCTGCCGTGTCTGCCCTGCGTCGCGAGTTGCGCGAGGGCGGCTATGACGTGCTGCACATCCATGAGCCGGTCGTGCCGATGCTCTCCTGGGACGCCCTCTGCAGCGCCGGTCGGCTCCCGCTCGTGGGCACCTTCCACACCTACTCCGAGAACGTCCTCACCAACGGTCTCGCCGCGGGCGCGCTCGGCGGCCGCCGGCGGATGAACCACCTGCACGTGCGCATCGCCGTTTCCGAGGCGGCGGCATGGACCGCGCGGCGCTTCTACGGCGGGCGCTATCGCATCATCCCCAATGGCGTGCAGCTGCCCGATCCGGCCGATCTCACGGCCGCCGCAGGCGCGGAGCAGCTCGCGGAGAGCGCGCCATTGCGGATCCTGTTCGTGGGGCAGGCTGTCGAACGCAAGGGGCTACCTGTGCTGCTGCGCGCGTTCGAGGCGCTGCGCGAGGAGATCCCGGCGACGCTCACGCTCGTCGGCGCCGGCGCACAGGAGGTGGCCCACATGATGCTCGACGATCGCGGCGTGCACGCGCTGGGCAAGGTCTCCGAGGAGCGCAAGCTGGCGGAGCTGGCGCGTGCCGACGTCGTGTGCGCTCCCTCGCTGCACGGTGAGAGCTTCGGCATGGTCCTCACCGAGGCATTCGCCGCTGCCACGCCAGTGCTCGCATCCGACATCCCCGGATATCGAGACGTCCTGCGCGACGGGCACGACGGCCTGCTCGTGCCGCCGGGCGATGCGCTGGCGCTGGCAGAGGCACTGCGCGTGCTTGCGCTCGATCCGCAGCTGCGCGCACGCATGGCGCTGGCCGCGCGCGAGCGCGCCGGGCGCTTCGCCTGGCCGCATGTGGCCGCTGAGGTGCTCGACTGCTACGAGCAGGCGCGGCGCGTCGGAGCGCCGGTCACACGCTTGGGACGCATCGCCGTCCGCCACGGCCTCGCTCCCGCCGACCTGCTGCCCCGGATTCCCGCCGAACGACTGCCGTCGTTGGTTCCCGCCGGTCCGCCGCTCGTCGGCCGCCCGCGCCGCGTGCGCACGCTGCGCCGTGCTGGCGTTGCGGTCAGCTCGCTGGCGGGCGCCGCGCTTGCCGCGGTGGCGTTGCAGCGCGTCGGCGTCACCCGCGTGGCCGCATCGCTGTTGGCATCCAAGCCAGGGCTGCTTGCCGCGGGTCTCGCGCTGATGTGCGCCGCGATGTTCGCTCGCGCACTCTCGTGGCACTCGATCCTCGTCGCTGCGCCCACATGGCGCCGCGCCAAACGCCGCGACGCGATGCAGGGAACATTCATCGGGGTGCTGATGTCGGCGACGCTACCCGCGCGCCTAGGTGAGCCCTCGCGTGCGCTGATCGTCGCGCGGCGCCTGGGGCGCGCGCGCGAGACGCTGCCACTGGTGCTCGGCACGATCGTCTCGCAAACGCTGCTGAACCTGCTCGCGCTCGCGATCCTCGGTGGCGTCACGCTCTCCAGCGTCAGCGTCCTCGACGGAAATGACCGCGCGCTGCTGCTGATCGCGCTGGCGCCGCTCGCCGCGTTGCTCGCGCTGGCGCTCGCGCCGGTGCTCGTGCCGCCCGCCGCGCTGTCGCGCTCACGGCGATTGCAGGCGCTGCTCAGCGCGACACGGCGCTCGCTGCTGCGCCTGCGCGACGGCCTGCGCGTGTTTGCGCAGCCGCGTCGCGCGATCCTTGCCACCGGCGCCCAGCTTGGTGCGTGGGCGCTGCAATGGCTGGCCTGCTGGCTACTGCTGAAGGCGCTCGGCCTCGACTCCCACGCCGGTGTCGGAGCCGCCGCAGCGGTGCTGTTCGCGGTCAACGTCACCGCCGTCATCCCCGCAACCCCCGCAAACGTGGGCGTGTTCCAGGCCGCCTGCGTGGCGGTGCTCGCCGGCGTCTACCACGTCTCCACGCCCGATGCGATCGCCTACGGCATCGTGCTGCAGGCCGTCGAGCTCGCCACCGCGCTGATCATGGGCCTGCCCGCGCTTGTCACCGAGGGCCTCTCGTGGCGGGAGGTGCGGTTGCGCACGATGCACGCCGCGCCCGTCAAGCTGGCGCCGCTGCCCACCGCCGGCATCGGGCGCGGCGTCGCAGCTTCGAGCGCCGAGGGGTAGCCCCGGCAGGGGTCGCCTCGATCGCGGCGTATAAATCGGCCATGGCTGACGCGTGGGTCTACATGCTGCGTTGCGCGGACGGCTCGCTGTACACCGGCTGGAGCACCGACGTGGATCGACGTCTTGCTCGCCACCACGAAGGCACCGCCAGTCGCTACACCGCCAGTCGTCGCCCGGTGGAGCTTGCGATTGCGCTGCAAATGCCCAGCCAGACCGCCGCGCGGCGCGAGGAGGCGCGGATCAAACAGCTTGATCGCGCCGGCAAGCTCGCGCTGATCGCGGCCTGCGCACAGGGCGAGAGCTGAGTCTCCATGCCTGTTAGCCCGAACGGGTAGCCGTTTAGGGCATGATGGGGGTATGGCCTCACGACCCCCGGCGCGTAGCGTCAAGATCTCAGACGACGAGCGGACCGGCTGGTCCTCGGATCGCCCACGCCGAGACGGCGCGCCGCCACGGCCCGCAGATCTCACCGTCCACTGTCGCGTGCTCACGCCCGCCGACCGGCTGCGCTACTCGCCCGGAAGCCTACTCGTCGTGCTGAGCGCCTCGCCGGCTGAGCGCGACCGCTTCCTCGATCGGCTGATCGAGGATCGCGCGTGCCTGCTCTCGGTGGGCAAGGTTCGCGCGCTGCTCGCCGGACGCGTAGAGGAGCGGGAGCTGCAGTCGCGCGCCGAGGAGCTGCTGAGCGCGGCCGTGTCCAAGCGCATGGCCAACAGAGAGACGGTCGTGCTTGCGATCGACGAGCTCGATGCCGCTGTGCGCGAGCCGTTCGTGCGGATGGCCGCCGCGCTCAAACGTCCACGTCATCTGATCCTGCTCGAGACCGCACGCGAGCAGGTTCGCGAGGATGACCTCGGCGCTCTGAACGAGTTGCGGCGAGCCCTCGACGCCGGTGAGCTCGGCGCCGAGGGCTTCCAGACGGCACTGCGCCTCGGCGGCAGCACTGCCGGAGAGGTCAAGCGGGTCCTGTTCCGTCCGCCGCCCCGCGAAGACTCCTAGTGGTCGCTCCGGGTAGTTCGCAGGTTCATGCCTCGAGTACCTTGCCGGTGTAGGTCCACTTGAATGGCTTGGCGGTTTGGTTGTAGGTCTCGATGAAGGCGAGCATCTGCTCGGCGAGGTCTTGCTCTGAGGTGAAGGCGCCGTGCTTGAGCAGGCGTTTGTGCAGGATCGAGAAGAAGATCTCGACCTGGTTCAGCCATGAGGCGTGGGTGGGGGTGAACTGAAAGCACCAACGGGGATGGGCTTCCAGCCATTCCTGCACCTCCTCGGTTCGACGTGTGGAGAGGTTGTCCGAGATCGCGACGATCTGCTGACCCTCGACCTCGGGGATCTCTTGGTCGCAGCGATCCAGGAAACGGATCAGGTCGTGGCGGTTACGGGTCTTCGACGCCATCCCAAGCACGTCACCTTCTTTGATGTTCAGGCAGGCGAACAGGCATTGCGTGCCATTGCGGGTGTATTCGTGCTCGCGCCGTGGCGCTTTGCCCGGCGCGGCGGGGGTGTCGGGCTTGGTCGGCGCCTTGGCCTGGATACCTGTCTTCTCGTCGATCGAGACGACCAGCACGTTCTCCGGCGGATCGACGTATAGGCCGCAGACCGCTTTCAGGCGCTGCTCGAACTCGGGGTCGTCAAAGTCGCTCATCACCCAGTAGTCGCTGCGGTGCGGCTTGATGTCGGCGCGGGCAAGGATCGTGTGCGCGTGCGATGAGGACATCCCAACCTCCGCCGCGAGCTCCTCATAGGTCCAACGCTCTCGGCGCTGGCCCGCCGGCGTGTCCGACGGGCGCGTGCACGCCTTGGCGATCAGCCGCGCCCGCTCCTCGCAGGAGTAGGTGAGCGGTTTGCCGGGTCGCGGCAGATCGAAGAGCCCCGCGATCCCCTCGCGCTCATAACGCGAGCGCCACTTCTGCGCGGTGACCGTCGCGCACCCCATCATCCGGCCGATCACAGCCGCCGAGTGACCCTCGGCCGCACAGAGCACGATCTGGGCGCGCTCGACCATCCGCACCTGCTCAGTCGCCGAACGCGCAATCCGCTCGAGCTCAGCCCGATCCTCGTTTGGAACCTCGATGCACTTCGCTGGCGCAGCCATACCGAACCTCCATCATCGCTGGACAACCAGCGACTCGATTCGGCGCACATCAAAGGAGCCCTACAACAAACCGCGAATTAAGCGGAGCGACCACTAGATAGCGCGCTCGCAGCCGCGCGGAGCGAGTGCGTGAGCAGATCCAAGCCGGCCACGCTCCGGACCTCGACGGCGAGGGCTCTAAGCTAGCCCGCCATCGCGGGCTCGTCCTCGGCTTCGACGGCCCCCTCGGGCGGGTCCTCGTCAGCGATCTCGCCGAACAGCGAGGGGTCGAGGTTGGAGCCGCGGATCACGGCATCGGGCGAACCGTCGGGCAGCAGGCGCCCTTGGCGCGTGCCGAAGTAGATAGCTTGTGGATGGTGCGCGATCAGCGCGAGCGTGGACTGCTCGGGCACGGGCGCGTAGCCGTCAGTGATGCTCATGCCGATTCGCGAGAGCTTGAGCAGCTTCTCGACCTTCAGATGCTCTGACTGCTCGGGCACCGCGGGGTAGCCCCACGAGTAGCGCCGACCTTGCGTGAGCGGGATATCGAGCATGCTCCTGACCTCGTAGTGCAGCCACTCGGCCAGACCCTCGGCGGTCTGCACGCCGAGGCCGTGGACGAACAGCTGCTCGGCGAACTCGCCTTCGGCCTCGAGCTTGGCCATCAGCTCGGTGACCTCCGAGCCGACGGTCACGGCCTGCACCGCGATCACGTCGAGCTCCTCGGGCGGCTGGGGGGACGAGCCTCCAGCCGTCCACGGCTGGCCGTCCGCGCCGATCGCCGGCCTGAAGAAGTCGGCGAGGCAGATGCGGTCGCGCTTGGGCTGGCGCGGACAGACAAACCGCGTCAGCTCCGCGCGGCGGTCGTCAGGGTCGAGCACGACGATGTCGTTGCCGAGCGCATAGCAGGGGAAGTAGCCGAGGAGCGCGCGCGGGTGCAGGTAGTCCTGCGCTTTCCACATACGCTCAAGTCGCGGGCGGAAGTCGTCGCGCAGCAGCGTCTGCCATGCCTCGCCTTTGACGCCCTTGCCGCCCCAGTGCAGCTTGAACAGCACGTGCGTGTCAAGGTGGCGGTAGACCTCGTCGAGGTCGACGGGGATCTCCCTCACCCCCCAGAAGGGTGGCGTGGGAATCGGTGCGTCGGTGCGCGCGGGCGAGCGCACGGAGTCATCGGCGAAGTTCAGCACCTCCTCGGGCGCGTCGCCCTTGGCGCGGAACTCGGTGGCGCCGGCGAGCAGCTTTTGCACGAGCGCGTCGCGCGCGTCCGCGTCGATCAGCTGGTCCATCACGGCGAGGCCCTCGAAGGCGTCCTTGCAGTAGAAGACGCCCGGCTCGTAGACGACGTCTGAGTCTTTGCCGTCGGGGTACAGCGCGCGGTAGCCGAACGCGCGGTTGATGGCCGCGCCGCCGATCAGCACCGGGTAGGAGAGGCCCTTGGCCTGCAGCTCCTGGATGCAGGCGGGCATCTGCTTGGAGGTTGAGACGAGCAGCGCAGACAGGCCGATCGCCGTGGCGTCGTGCTCTTGCGCAGCGTCGAGGATCGTCTGGATCGGCACCTGCTTGCCGAGATCGACGACGGTGTAGCCGTTGTTGGTGAGGATCGTGTTGACGAGTGACTTGCCGATGTCGTGCACGTCGCCGAAGACGGTGGCGAGCACGACGGTGCCCTTTGTGTAGCCCTCGATCTTGTCGAGGTATTTCTCGAGCTGCGCGACCGCGCGCTTCATCACCTCGGCGGATTGCAGCACGAATGGCAGGATCAGTTCGCCGGCGCCGAACTTGTCGCCGACCTCTTTCATCGCGGGCAGCAGCACCTCGTTGAGCGTCGGCACCGCGCCGATCTTCTCGACGCTGCGGTCGATCCAGTCCTCGACGCCCTCACGCCGGCGGCGCAGGATGTGGAAGTGCAGCGCCTGCTCGGGCTCCATGCCCTCGGTCGGGTCGGCCGCACCTTGTGAGGTGTCTTCGGGGCCCTTGGACTCGAAGTGCTCGATGAACTTCTCCAGGGCGTCCTCGCGGCGGTTGAACACGAGGTCGTCGGCGAGCTCGCGCTCGAGGTCGGGGATCTCCGAGTAGGGCGTGATGTGGTTGGGGTTGACCATCGCCAGGTCGAGGCCCGCCTGCACGCAGTGGTGCAGGAACACGGAGTTGAGCACCGCGCGCGCGCCGGGGGAGACGCCGAAGGAGACGTTCGAGACCCCGAGCGAGGTCTTGACGTCTGGGATCTGCGCCTTGATCGCCTTGATCCCGGCGATCGTCTCGACAGCGGACGGCCGCCACTCCTCGTCGCCGGTCGTCAGCGTGAACGTGAGGCAGTCGAAGATCAGCAGCTTCGGGTCCAGGCCGTGCTCCTCGCAGCAGAGCTCGCGGATGCGCTTGGCGATCTCGACCTTGCGTGCGGCTGTCTTTGCCATCCCCACCTCGTCGATCGTCAGCGCGATCAGCGCCGCTCCATGCGCCAGCGCCACTGGCACTACGCGGTCGAGCTTCGCGCGACCCGCCTCGAGGTTCACCGAGTTGACGATCGCGCGGCCGGGGATCTGCTCGAGCGCGCGTTCGATCACCTCCGGCTCGGTCGAGTCGATCTGGATCGGCGCGGGCTGCGTGAGCGACACCTTCTTGGCCACGAGCCGCATCTGTTCGTCCTCGTCGGCGCGCTCGGTCAGCGCGACGCAAAGGTCGAGCACGTGCGCGCCGCCTGTGACCTGGTCCTCCGCGATCTGCACGAGGCCGTCGTAGTCGTCGGCCAGCAGCAGCTCCTTGGCCTTGCGCGAGCCCTGCGAGTTGACGCGCTCTCCGACCATCGTCGGCGCGGGCTCCTGTGCGAGCGGTGTGGCGGCGATCATCGATGAGAGGTGCGGCGCGCGCGGTGCAGGGCGGGGGGCAAGGAGTCGTCCGGCGACGCGCTCAGCGATCGCGGCGATGTGCTCGGGCGTTGTGCCGCAGCAGCCGCCGACGACGCCGACGCCGTAGCGCTCGACGAACTCCTTCAGGGCGTCGGCCAGCGGCTCGGGCTTCTCGGGGAAGATCGTCTCGCCGTCGGGTCCCTGCAGCGGCAGGCCGGCATTGGGGATGCACGCCACCGGTACGGGGCAGAACTCGCCGAGGAAGCGGATCGCGTCGCGCATGTCCTCGGGGCCGGTCGAGCAGTTGAGGCCGATCACGTCGACGTTCAGCGCCTCCAGCGTCGTCAGCACCGCGGAGATGTCGGTGCCGAGGAGCATCTTGCCGCCGTTTGGAAGCAGCGACACGGAGGTGTGGATCGGCAGCATGCGACCGGTGCTCTTGAACGCCGCGCGCGCGCCGAACACGGCGGCCTTGACCTCGAGGATGTCCTGCGCGGTCTCGATGATCAGCAGGTCCGCGCCGCCCTCTATCAGGCCCTCGGCCTGCTCGGTAAAGACCTCGACCAGCTCGCCGAAGCGGATCTGTCCGAGCGACGGGTCTTCAGAGGCTGGCAGGTAGCCGGTGGGGCCGATCGAGCCAGCCACGAAGCGGTGCTCGCCGGCGGCCTTGCGCGCGATCTCGGCGGCCTTGGTGTTGATCTCGACCGTGTAGTCCGCGAGGCCCCACTCGCCGAGCTTGATCCGGGAGCCCTGGAAAGTGTCGGTCTCCAGCACTTCCGCGCCGGCGTCGAGCATCGAAGCGTGCACGCCCTCGATCACATCGGGCCGATTGAGCACCAGCGCCTCGTGGCACTTGCCCTGCAGGCCACCGTAGTCCTCGGCCGTCAGCTCAAACTGCTCGAGCGTCGCGCCCATGCCGCCGTCGTAGACGACGACGTGCTCGGAGATCGCCTTCAGGTAGTCGCGCTGTGACATTGCAGGCAATGCTATCGGCGATCACAGGCCGCTCCAGCGCGTCCCGGCACCCTTCGGGCAGAGTCTGTTGCCCGAAGTGGCCGGCACGTTTGTACGCCCGACGGTACGCCGACTTCGATCAAGCGTCGAAGTTTTCCCTGAGGGCATTCCCGAGGGCTCACACTGCCGGCGAGATTCAAGCGAGTAGGGGGACTGACTATGACACCGCCGTTTCTGCTCGAGGTACCCGCTGGCGAGAAGGCCGAAGGCACCCTCAAAACCCGGCAAGGCGATCCCCCGTGGGAGACGGCGGCCGGCGACCTGCGCATCACGCGCGGCGCCGGCGCCGGCCGGACGCTCGTCGCGGTCGTGGGCCTCAGCCACGCCGGCCTGCCGACTGCCCTGGCGCTGCGCGCGGCGGGCTTTCGGATCGTCGGGATCGACGGCTCCGCCCGTCGGCTGAGCGACATTCGTGCCGGGCGCAACGCGCCTATCGACACCGATCCGGAGGATCTGCGCACCCACCTGGGCGACGAGCACTTCGCGCTGAGCGACGAGATCGAAGCGGTGGCAGCGGCGGACGCGGTGCTGATCTGCGTGCCCAACACGATCGACCGGCGCGGCCGCCCCAACCATGAGGCGCTCGCACGCGCTTGCGCGGGAGTCGTAGCGCACGCGCATGCCGGCCAGACACTCGTGCTGGTGTCCACCACCTACGTGGGCAGCACGCGCGAGCTGCTCGTGGAGCCGCTCGGCGAACGCGGCCTGCGTGTGGGCGAGGACGTGTTCGTCGCGTTCTCGCCGGAGCGCATCGAGATCGTCGGCGCCAAGCGCGAGCAGCCGCCGAGCTCGCGTGTCGTGGGCGCCGTGACCGAGACCTGCTTCGCGCATGTCGCCGCGCTGCTCAGCCCAATCAGCGACGAGCTGCACCGCGTCTCCAGTCCGGCCGCCGCTGAGATGGTCAAGCTGTACGAGAGCAGCTTTCGGGCCGTCAACATCGCGCTCGCATTCGAGATGGCGGACGTCTGCCGCACGCACGCACTCGACCCGATCGAGGTCACAGACGCGGCAGCCAGCAAGCCGATCGGCTTCATGGCTCACTACCCCTCGGCCGGAGCCGGTGGGCATGGTGTCGCGGTCGATCCCCACTACCTGCTGCATTCGCTGCGTGAGCGCGGCCATTCGGCGACGCTCACCGAGCAGGCGCTGCGCACCGTCGCCGCGCGCCCAAGCCGCGTAGTCACGCGCGCACTCGAGCTGCTGCGGCGTTCGGGGCGCCCGCTGCGCGACGTCCGTGTGCTCGTCGTCGGAGCCGCCTACAAGCCAGGTGTCGCCGACTGCACGCACGCGCCCGCCGTCGAGATCATCTCGCGGCTGATCGCAGAGGGCGCCGAGGTCGACTTCCACGACCCGCTGGTGCCGATGCTGCGCCTCGACGGCGAGGACTACCACAGCATCGATCCCGACCCGCGTCGCGACGCTTCCGGGTTCGGCCCCGAAGACTACGAGCTGGCGATCGTCGTCGGCGTTCAGCCCGGCTACGACTACGGCTGGCTCAGGCGTTGCCCGCAGGTGCTCGACTGCACCTACCGGCAACGCACCGGCCGCCGCCACTTCCTGCTCTGAGGCCGGCGAAAGCGAGACGTCGGCGGTCGCGGGGAAGCTGGCGAAAGCGGGACTCCGACGGCCGCGGGTCTGGCGCCCGCGGCCGTCGCTCACCACTCCGCCATCCAAGTCCTACTTGATAAAAAGCATCTCCGAGTACTTCGGCAGCGGCCACAGGTCGTCAGCCACGAGCTTCTCCAGGCGGTCGGCAACGTCGCGCACGTCGTCCATCGCCGGGATCACCGTGTCGCGCATGTACAGCGCCTCCTTGGCCGAGCCCTCAGGATGGTTCTCGTCCGCGTTCGCGTCCTCCAGCTTCGAGCTGCGCGAAGTGCAGCTCTTTGATCAGCGGCTCGACCTCGCCGACGAGGTCCTCGAGGCCGCTCGGCGCGCAGTTCGCCCAGGTAACGAACCGCCGCGGGCAGCAGCATCGTGCGACCGATCGAAGCCGCGGTCTCCGCCTCGATGTTGATGTTCATCACATACTGCTCGGTGAACACCTCGTAGCGTGACTCGAGCTCGCGCTTGGTCAGAACTTTGTACTTCTTGAACGCGGCGACGGTCGATTTCTCGACGATCCACGGCAGCGCGTCAGGCGTCGTTTTGAGGTTGGCCAAGCCCCGCTTCTCAGCCTCTTTGTGCCACGCGTCGGAGTAGCCGTCGCCATCGAAGACGACCTGCTTGCTCTCAGCCCAAGCGCCCTTGACGACTGTCGTCACGGCTTTCTCGAGCGTCGCGCCTGAGCCTTTCAGAGCCGTCTTCAGCTTGTCCGTGAGGTCGTCAACCGACTCGGCCACGATCGTGTTGAGCACCGTGTTCGGGAACGCCGGCGACGCGTTCGAGCCAAGCGCGCGGAACTCGAACTTGTTGCCGGTGAACGCGAACGGGCTCGTGCGGTTGCGGTCGCCTCCATGCAGTGGTAGCGGCGGCAACACCGGCGTACCCAGGCCCAGGAACGAGCCGGGCTTCGACGGCTGCACCTTGCCTGACTCGATCGCCCCGAACACCTTCTCCAGCTCCGCGCCCAGAAAGATCGAGATGATCGCCGGGGGCGCCTCGTTGGCGCCGAGCCGGTGATCCTGTCCCGCGCTCGCAATCGACGCGCGCAACAGTGCCTGGTGCTTGTTGACGGCTTGGATCACCGCCGCGCAGAAGAACAGGAACTGCAGGTTCTCCAGCTGGCGTGTCGCCCGGCTCGAGCAGGTTCAGGCCCGTGTCTGTGCCCATCGACCAGTTGTTGTGCTTGCCCGAGCCGTTGACGCCTGCAAACGGCTTCTCATGCAGTAGGCACACGAGTCCGTAGCGGCGGGCGGTGTTCTGCATGATCTGCATCGTCAGCATCTGATGGTCGGAGCCGACGTTCGAGTTCTCGAAGATCGGCGCGACCTCGAACTGGTTCGGCGCGACCTCGTTGTGGCGCGTCTTGATCGGGATGCCGAGCTTCGCCAGCTCGAGCTCGACCTCGAGCATGTACGCGAGCACCCTTTCCGGGATCGACCCGAAGTAGTGGTCGTCGAGCTCGTGGCCCTTCGGCGGTTTCGCGCCGAACAAAGTGCGTCCCGTCGTCACCAGGTCAGGGCGTTCGAAGAAGTACTGCTCGTCGATCAGGAAGTACTCCTGCTCGCAGCCCGTCGTCGTGAACACGCGCGAGGCGTCCTCCACGCCGAGCTCCTCCAGTGCCTTGATCGCCACCCCCGACAGCGCGTCCATCGAGCGCAGCAGCGGGATCTTGTGGTCGAGCGCCTCGCCCGTCCACGACGTGAACGCCGTCGGGATGCACAGCAGCGCGCCGTTCGGGTTCTCGAGCACGAACGCCGGGCTCGTCGGGTCCCACGCCGTGTAGCCGCGAGCCTCGAACGTCGCGCGGATGCCGCCCGTCGGGAACGACGACGCGTCAGGCTCGCCCTGGATCAGCTCTTTGCCCGAGAACTCAGCGATCGCCGTGCCGTCGCCCGCGGGGCCGTAGAACGAATCGTGCTTCTCAGCGGTCGATCCCGTCAGCGGCTGGAACCAGTGCGTGTAGTGCGTGGCGCCCTTCTCCATCGCCCATTCCTTCATCGCCTGCGCAACCGCGTCCGCGAGCGAGGTGTCGAGCGCCTCGCCGCGTGCGAGCGTCCGCTGCAAAGCCTTGTAGACGTGCTTCGGCAGCCGCCGGCGCTGGACGGCAGCTGAGAACACGTTCGTGCCAAAGACCTGGTTGTCGGCAATCGTGAGGTCGGGCGAGCCGAGCGCGGCTCCATTTGCGCTCCACTGAGCGGCGGTGACGTTCTGCTGGCGAGTCCTGGGCATGAGTTGGGTCGAATCCTCCTAGAAAGGGGTGGCGTAAGCAAGCTCCGTCGAGGGGGCAGGGCCGCCCGCAATCGTAGTCGCCAGCAGGCCGAAAGGCATCACCGGATGGCGAAATCGAGCAGTGCTCGTTTCGACAGTCGGCCAAACGTGGGCAGGCGGGCGAGTCGTCGCCGCCGCCCCCGAGGGCCGGCGCTCATCGCGCAGGATCGTCTAGGGACTCGAGGGGAACTGCCCGGGTTCGACGCGGCCGGTGTCCGGGTTGACGTGCGTGAGCGCGGGGGCCGCAGCGATGTTGGCGGTGAACTGCCCCCGGACCAAGCCGCCGGAGGCAAGGCGCGCTTTCGCGTTGCCGGAGAGCCCGGCCGCGACCGTATAGCGGACGGTGTAGCTCCCCGACTTCACCGGCACCACGTGCCAGACGAACGTGCGCGTCTTGCCGGGCGCGAGCGCGCCCAGCGCCCAGGTGTTGACATAGGCGGTCTGGCCGCCGCCGGGGGGACTGATTTCCTGGCTTTCCACAGGCCTCGAGGCGACGGCTCCGGGTCCCCGTTCGATCGCCCACACAGGGCGCTTGTCGGCGGCCAGGCTCGGGTAGCTCGAGGTGTAGTCGAACGAGTCGATCGTCACGGCGACGTTGGGCACGGTGCGCTTGCCGGTGTTGCGCACCGGCAGGACGAGGCGCGTTTGACGCGCGATCGACTGCGCTGCGGGGAAGCTCGGATGTACGACCTGCATCGCGAACGTGCCCTTCGCTTCGCCGGCGTTCTGGCGGGCGCCGGCGCCGCAGCCGGCGAGCAGCAGGACGCTGGCCGCAAGCGCAAGCGCCGACACTCGCGGCGCCCGGCTTGGGGCCGCGCAAGCGCGATGCGGCACCGCACAGAAGCCTTTGCACCCTCCCCTCACGATTGCGTCACGATACCAGTGGGGGTGGGCGTGCGTGGGGCTCGATCGATTCCCACGGATGGGCGGCCGAGCACCAGTGGTGGCGTGCCGGGGGCGCATCGCGTAGAGTTTGGCCGACCGCTGATCGCGACCCGAGGAGGGGTAGGGAGAGATGGTACGCAACGTTGCCGAGCCGGCGTTTGGCGCCGTCAGGCACGTGCTCGAGGAATTCGGGGACATGATGATCCTCACTGGGCGGACGATCTGGTCCGCCCTGCGCCCCCCGTATCCCTACGGCGGGGAGCTCGTCTCCCAGTTCCTGTTCACGTTGCGTCTCGTGTGGTTCCCGCTGTTGATCTCGACGGTGGCGATCAACTACGGCGCGCCGGGCCTGCAGGCCGCGGACTTCCTACGGATCTTCGGCGCGCTCGATCGTCTCGGCGGCTTCTTCGTGCTCGCCGCGATCCGAGAAATCGGACCGCTGATCACCTCGATCGTGCTCGCCGGGGTGGCGGGCACGGCGATCACCGCCGACCTCGGGGCGCGCAAGGTTCGCGAGGAGCTCGACGCGCTGCAGGTGCTGGGCGTGGACCCCGTCAAGAACCTCGTGGTCCCGCGCTTCCTCGCGCTGATGGTCGTGACCGGGCTGTTCGACATCTACGCGCTGCTGTTCGGGATCTTCGGCGGGATCCTCGCCGCGCTCGCCAACGACCAGCCGCTGGGGCCGTTCTGGGGAACCCTATTCGCGAACGCGTCGGTCACCGACCTGTGGGGCTCGGTGCTGAAGACCACGGTCTTCGGCGCGATCATCGCGATCGTCTGCTGTTACAAGGGCATGACCGCCTCAGGCGGCGCCGAGGGCGTCGGGCGCGCCGTCAACGAGGCCGTCGTAATCGCCTTCCTCGGCATCGGCGCCTTCAACTACGTGTTCACGCAGACGCTGCTGGCAACCCACCCGCAGATCCTGGTGATCAAGTGAGGCGGCCGATGACCTTCGCCCAGCGGCGTCCTCGGTCGCTCGCGTGCGAAGCACGCCACGCTCCCTGCGTCCTTGCTGGACTCGATCCTCGACCGCCTCACTGGACGGGTGTCGGAGTCCTCGACCGATGAACGAACTGCTTGCGATGCCGCGCGAATGGCTCGCCGCCGGAGGCGAGATCGGTCGCTTCACCGGCACGATCGTGCGCGACGTGTGGAGCCTGCGCGTGTTCCGCTTCTTCGGCGAGGCGCTGCGCCAGTCCGGGATCCTGATTGTCGGCTCGACGACCGTCATCTGGGCGCTCGTGTTCATCACCGGTTTGGGCCCCTGCGGGATCGAGGCCGCCTACTTCAACCAATCCACCGGTACGCCCAACTACGCCGGCGTGTTCGCGGCCTGGTGCAACCTGCGCGAGGCGGTCCCGTATGCGTTCGGCTACATGATGGCGGCCAAGGTCGGCACTGGGATCGTGGCTGAGCTCGGCGCGATGCGCATCTCCGAGGAGATCGACGCGCTCGAGGTGATGGGCGTCGACTCGATGGTGTTCCTGTGCGCTACGCGGCTGCTCGCGGCATGGATCGTGCTGCCCTTCATGTACATAGGCGCGATCGGGGTCGCGTTCCTGGCCTCCTACATCGCCGTGGTCGACCAGATCGGCTTCACGTCCAGTGGGGGGTATCTGCTGATCTTCTGGCAATTCCAGAATCCCCCGGACTTCCTCTATAGCGTGATCAAGGGCATGTGCATGGCCACGGCGATCGTGCTCGTAGCGTGCTACTACGGCTACAACGCCAGCGGTGGGCCCGTGGGCGTGGGCAGAGCGACCGCGAAGTCGATGGTGCTAAACCTGATCCTCGTGAACCTGATCGGCATGCTCGGGACCGAGGTGTTCTGGGGCACCAACCCACGAGCCCCGATCGGAGGCTGAGGATGGCGGCTGAGCAGCCGGCCCGCGGCTCGGGCCTGAGCGAGGCGGACGAGTACGAGTTCCACACCGGCCTCATCCGTCCCTCGCAGGCGCCCGATGCGATCGAGTTCATCGACGTGCACAAGTCCTTCGGGCGCAACCACGTGCTGCGCGGGCTCAACATGGGCCTGCCGGAGGGCAAGATCTCGATGATCATCGGCCCCTCCGGCACGGGCAAGTCGGTTTGCATCAAGCACATCGTCGGGCTGCTGTATCCGGACGAGGGCGACGTGCTCGTGCACGGGCAGTCGATCCCCAGCCTGCCCGACGCGGAGCTGTTCGACCTGCGTAGGAAGTTCGGCGTGCTCTTCCAGGACGGCGCGCTGTTCGGCTCGCTGAACCTCTACGACAACGTCGCGTTCCCGCTGCGCCAGCACACCGAGAAGGGCGAGGACGAGATCGCGGAAATCGTCAACCGGCGCATGAAAGAGGTGGGGCTCGGCGGCGAGGGCGCGAAGATGCCCAACGAGCTCTCCGGCGGGATGCGCAAGCGCGCCGGCTTCGCGCGCGCGCTCGTGCTCGACCCGGAAATCGTGCTGTTCGACGAGCCCGACTCGGGCCTCGATCCGGTGCGCACCGCGCTGCTGTGCGAGCTGATCAAGGAGGTGCACGCGGAGAACGGCGGCTGCTATGTCGTGATCACGCACGACATCATGAGCGCACGCCGCGTCGCCGAGCACATCTCGGTGCTGTGGAAGGGCAGGATCGTCGAATCCGGTCCCGCCGAAGAGCTGTTCGCGTCCGAGAACCCGTTCGTGCGGCAGTTCCTCTCTGGCGAAGCGGCCGGCCCTCTGGGCATGGAGTAGACCCGGGAGCCACCTCTCCTCGCCCTGCTGCACTCTGACGTGAGACACCTGATTAGCCTTCTGCTGTGAGCTCATCACGCCTCCTCTCCGGTCTGGCGGGCGCGTGCGGCCCGGCGGCCGCGACTGGTGCTCGCGATCGCGGTGCTGCTCGGGCTGGGCGCCGCGGGGCTCGCGCTGCGGCTGAAGCCGAGCGCGGCGACGAGCACTTTCGTATCGAGCTCGAGCCCCGACTATCAGGCCACGCAGCGCTTCTACCGCAGCTTCGGCGAAGAGCCGATCGCGGTGCTCGTGAAGGGCAACCTGCAGCAGCTGGTGCTGAGCTCGGACCTCGAGCGGCTGCTCGGCCTGGAGGGCTGCCTGTCGGGCAACGTGCCCGCCGTGGCGTTCGCGTCCGAGGGCGGCGCGAACGGGCCGTGCGCTCAGCTCGCGCGCGCGAAGACCGTCAAGGTCGCATTCGGTCCTGGGACGTTCCTCAACGAGGCCGCCGAACAGATCGGCAAACAGCTCGCCAGCGAGACCCGCCAGGCCGAAGCCGAAGCCAAGCAGGCCGAAAGCTCCGTCTATGAGGCCGCGCTCGCACGCGGCCTGCCGGCGCCTGAGGCACGTACGCTCGGCCGTCAGGCGAAGAAGGTCTCGCTTGCGGGATTCAAGTCCGCGCTCGTGACGCAGGCACTCGAATACGGGTTGCTGTCGGTGCCAACGATCGAAGACACGGAATTCGTCTCGGACGTGGTGTTCGACTCGACCAAGGCTGCCGGCACCCCCAAGTCGCGCTTCGCCTACCTGTTCCCCAGCCGCGAAGCAGCGCTCGTATCGGTGCGCATGAAGGCGGGGCTCTCAGAAGCGCAGCGGGTCAGGACGATCGCGCTGATCCGCGCAGCGGTGCGCATGCCGCAATGGCATCTGCAACACGGCGAGAGCTATCTCGTCACCGGCGAGCCCGTGATCGTCTCGGACCTCACCAACGCGATCAGCCAATCGATCGAGCTGCTGCTGATCGCCGTGCTGCTGGTGATGGCCGGGACGCTCGGCCTGGTGTTCTTCGGGCGTCCGCGATTGCTGCCGCTCGCGCTCGCGCTGCTCGCCGCGGCGCTCACGTTCGGCGCGCTCTCGGCGGTGGGCGCGTCGCTGACGATGGCCTCGATCGCGGTGTTGCCCGTGCTCGTCGGGCTCGCGGTCGACTATGCGATCCAGTTCCAGGCGCGCGTCGAGGAGGAGGCAGAGCGCGAGGCGGGCGAGGTAGCGGGGATGGCGATCTGCCGCGGACGCGCCAGCGGTCGTGAGTCGCGCCGCGGCTGCCGGCGCACCGACGCTCGCGACTGCCGCCGCGGCAAGCGCAGCCGCGATGCTCGTGCTGCTGCTTTCGCCCGTCCCGATGGTGCGCGGCTTCGGCGTGCTGCTCGTCGTCGGCGTCGCGATCGCGCTGCTGTGCGCGCTGACCGCCGGGGCGGCCGCGATCTCGCTAACCGTGGGCGCCGCGTGGAGTCCTCGCGCAGATCGCGCAGGCGCGCTTGCCGGCAGCCCGCTGGCGGCAGCGTGGCGCGGTGCGCGCGAGCTGCTCACCGATAACCCGCTGACCCGCTTGATCACGCATGCTGCGCTTGTCGGCTCGGTGCGCCACCCTGGGCGCGTGCTGAGCGTCGGGCTGGCGCTGGCGGCGCTTGGCTGGGGCCTGGACACGCAGACCAAGGTGCAGACCGACATCACGAAGCTGGTCCCACAGAGCCTCGGCTCCCTGCAGAGCCTGAACACGGTCGAGCGGATCACCGGCGTGGGCGGCGAAATCGAGTTGATGGTCGAAGGCAACGACCTGACCAAGCTCTCCACGATCGAATGGATGATCGACTACCAGAAGACGGTGCTCGCGCGCTTCGGCTACAGCTCCGCCAAGGGCTGCGCGCGGGCGCGCCTGTGCCCGGCGTTCTCCTTGCCCGACCTGTTCGAGCAGCAGGCAGCAGGCGCGAGCACGCAAAAACTCTCACAGCGAGAGATCAACGGCCTGCTGAGCGTGGTCCCGGCTTACTTCTCCCAGGACGTGATCACGCCTGATCGGCGCCGCGCCACGCTCGCTTTCGGCATCCGCTTGATGGGGCTCAACCAGCAGCAGCGACTGATCGAACAGATGCGCTCGAGCCTGCATCCTCCGGCCGGCGTGCACGCGAGCCTCGTGGGCTTGTCGGTGCTCGCCGCGCAGTCGGGATCGGAGGTGGCCGACCCGTGGCGGCGCCTGGAGACGCTGCTGGTGGGGCTCGCGGCGGTCGCGCTCGTGCTGCTGCTCGCGTTCCGCGGCGACCGCCGCCGCGCGCTCGTGCCGCTGGTGCCGATCGTGCTTGCCACCGGCTGGTCGGCGCTGATCCTGTTCGCAGTGCGGGTGCCGCTGAATCCGATGTCGGTCACGCTCGGCGCGCTCGTGATCGCGCTGTCGACCGAGTTCAGCGTGATCCTGTCCGAGCGCCACCGCCAGGAGAAGCTCGCCGGCTACAACACGATCGAGGCGCTGCGCCGCAGCTACCGCCGCACGGGCGCCGCCGTGGCCGCCTCCGGGGCGACCGCGATCGCCGGCTTCGGTGTGCTCGTGCTGTCGAACATCACGATGCTGCGGGACTTCGGCCTGGTGACGCTGATCGACCTGAGCGTCTCGCTCGTCGGGGTGCTCCTTGCCCTGCCCGCCACGCTGGTGCTCGCCGACGGCGCCGCCGCATCGTCTCCGGCATCCTCCCCGCATCGCCCCGGTTCGGGAAAAGGGGAGGGGAAAGGCGCTGCCAGCAAGCGTCCGGTGCGCCGCTCGCGCCGCCTACGCCAGGTGTGGGCCAGGTCGTGAGCGCGCCCGAGCCGCCCGCGCCGCCGGCGCGCGGCAAGGACGCCGCGGCGGCGGGAGGCGCATTCGGGCTGCCGCGCAGCCCGATGAAGGCGAGCAACCCGCGCTACGGGCGCTACGCCGGCCTGCTCGGAGTCGTGCTGCTGGTGGCGATCATCGTCAACTCGCTGTTCGTGCATCGCGCGGGCCTGGCTGGCATCCCGCCCGGCCAGCGCATGGCGCCGTTCGCGGTGCCGCTCGCGCTGGGCAGCCTCGAAGGCGACGCGGACATCGCCACGCGAGCCGATCAGGGCGCGGAGGGAAGCGTGCCCGCGTGCGTCGAGCGCGGGTCGCAGATTCTCAATATCTGCCAGCTCTACGAACAGGGGCCCGTGGTGCTCGCGCTGTTCGTCGACGCCGGCGGCTGCACATCGGTGCTGAGCGAGATGCAGAAGCTCGCGCCGGAGTTCCCCAGCGTGCGCTTCGCGGCCGTGGCGGTCAGAGGCGAACGCAAGCAAGTCCGTCGGCTGATCCGCTCCCGCGGCCTGACCCTGCCGGTCGGACTCGACAAAGACGGTGGGGCGGCCGACCGCTACAAAGTCTATAGCTGCCCGCAGGTGGACTTCGCCGACCGCGGCGGCGTCGTGCAGAGCGACGCGCTGCTCTTGAGCCCGACGCTCGCGAGCCTGCGCGCGCGGGTGAGCGAGCTGGTCGCCGCGTCGCGCTCGCGCGAACGTATGGGCGCGGACGCTTGAGCGCCGGCGCCGATTTCGCGGGGGAGGGGGGAGGCTCCGCGGCGGGCTGGCGAGCCGCCGAGGTCGAGGAGGAGCTGCCGGGGCTGCGGCTGCTCGTCGGCGAGGCGCTGCACACCCGCCCGCAGCCACTCACCGGCGGCTCGCCGCCGGACGTCGAGCGGCGTCTGCGCGAGCTGTCCAACCGCTTCCGCGGAGCTCGCGCCGTCGGCATTCGCCGGGAGCCAGTGCCCGCCGCCTACCGCGTCTTCTTCCGTCAGATCGGGCTCGACCCAGACATCGTGCGCACGCCGATCGAGGCGGCCTTGATCGAGCGCATGCTGCGCGGCGGCTTCCTCGGCTCGAACCTGCTCGAGGACGTGCTGCTGATCGCGCTGCTCGACACCGGCGTCCCCGTCTGGGCACTCGACTCCGAGTCCCTCGACGGCGAGCTCGGCATCCGCGCCAGCGGCGAGGGCGAGCCGTTGGGGCGTTCCGCCGTCGCCCCGGCGCTGCCGGGCGGACGGCTGGTGGTAGCGGACACCTCAGCGGCGCTCGGAATCCTCTTCGGCGAGCTCGCGCCCGAGCATCAGCCGGGTGCGAGGAGCACCAAGGTGACGCTGTTCGCGGTGCAGGTCGATGGCGTGCCGACGCTCTACGTGGAGGAGTCGCTGTGGTCCTGCCGTGCCGCGCTCGAGCGTCCGTAAAGGGCCTGCGAGCCGCTACAGGGGACGCTTGGCAACCGCGTCAGCAGGTGTGCGCGCAATGGTAGAATTGCTTTCTGCCGGCGAGGAGGCGGGTGTGACCAACTACGAGCAGCAAGTCATCGATCGGACAGGCTGGGAGCAGGCGGAGTTCGCCGCTCGAGGTCAGCGCGGCGCCGGCTCGCAGCGCGTGAGCAGCCCGGTCGCAGCTCGGGTCGAGGCGGGGGACGTGCGCGCAGCGCGCGTCTCGCTGAGGGCGCAGATCGCGCGACTCGAGCGCGAGCGCTCCGCGATCGTGGCCGAGCGCTTCCCGCACATCCCCGCGCCCGTGGCGGACAGCCGCGGGCGGGCGAGCAACGGCCCGGCGCTGCTCGACCTCGGCGAGCTCGAGCGTGTGCGCGACCGGCTCGCGGCCGATATGCAGGAGCTGCGCCTGCGCGTCAGCGAGCGAGCCGAGCGCGAGCGGCGCGCACGCGAGCAGCTGCAGCGGATGAGGCTCGACCCGGGCAGCTACAAGTTCGCGCGGCTGCCCGTTCGTGACCTGGGACAGGGTGTGTGCGGTGTCTGGGAGGTCCGCCCGCGGCTCGGGCTGATCGGCATGCTTGCCGGCTGGTGGCAGCTCAAGCTCTCGTCAGGCTGTCCGTTAGCCAGGGGGTCGCGGTCCACGCGCGACCCCGGTTCACAGAGGTCAGCATCGCGGCCAGCGTGCGGCGCTGACGCTCGGTCATCGAGCCGATCGTCTTCTTCTCGGACATCGGCGCCTGGGCAAGGAACTTGCGGCAGCGGGTCTGGCCCCAGCGGCGCTGGCTCATCAGCAGGTCGGCGACAGCCATGCTCTGCGCCTCCCACGGGCACTCGAGGATCACCTCGGCCACGTGGAGCTCGCCGATCGCCACGCGTCGCTTGAGCTCCGCGCGGGCGAGACGAACCTTGTTGGCGCGTTCGAGCGCGCGCATGTACTGAGGACCGGCAGGGGCAACCGTCGCTGTCGCGTTCATAAGGCACTCTCCCCGTCCTCGCCGTGAGCCTCGCCCGGCGAAGACGTGCTTGCTCGAGTTTTTTCGGATACGCGCCCGCCAGGCCACGAGGAGTCCGCCGCGATCACCCGCGGCTGTCCCATCACATAGCCGCTCTCCCGAACAGCTATGTGGCGGGGCGAACCCCCTAACCGGTCTTGCAGAGCGCATTTGGAAGCTATGCCAGGATGGGGTCCGTGGTCAACAGCGCGGCGGGCGCTTCGTACGCTAGAAGCGGCCTTTTTCGATCGCGGCGAGACTTGTGAAGAAATGGACAAGTCGCTTACCGCCAACCGGCCTCGCTCGGCGAAGCCGTGCTTCAGTCGAGCTCCGGCCCGGGCAGCGGCCCGTGCTCTGCCTCGAACTCCGGCTTGACACGCGCGAACACCTCGAGCGCGCGATCGAGCGTGGCCTGATCGTGGGTGGCCATCACGCTGGTGCGCAGCAGCGCGCCCCCCGGCGGCACCGCCGGGTGCAGCGCGCAGTTGGTGAACACGCCGCCGTCGTAAAGCGCGCGCCACAGCAGCGCGGCCTTCCAGTCATCTCCTACGAGGATCGGGACGATCGGCGTCGCGAGCGTCAACACCGGAGCGTCCGCGCCCGGGCCGGTGCGCACGGGCGCGCCGCTGAGCGTGCGGTAGCCGAGCTCGCGCAGCCCGTCGCTGAGGTAGCGCGCGCGCTCGAGCACGCTCGCCAGCAGCTCGGGTCCCTCATCCGAACGGATGATCCGCAGCGCCGCGAGCGCCGCCCCGAGAGCCGCGGGCACCGCCGACGCAGTGAACAGGAACGCGCGCGAGGAGATGCGCAGATACTCGATCACCTCGGCCGGCCCCGCCACGAAGCCGCCGCAGGCAGCCAGCGACTTAGAGAACGTGCCCATCCTCAGATCGACGCGATCCTCGACGCCGAGCAGCTCGCTGGCGCCCGCGCCGCGTGCGCCCAGCACCCCGGCACCGTGCGCCTCGTCGACCATCAGGCGCGCTCCGTAGCGAGCGCACAGCTCTGTGATGTCGACCAGCGGCGCGACGTCGCCCTCCATCGAGAAGACGCCGTCGACCACAACCAGCACGCCGCCGCCGTCCTGCTCGGCGCGGGCCAGCGCACGCTCGAGCTTGTCGATTCGGTTGTGGCGGAACGGGCGCATCTTCGCCTTGGAGATCAGCGCGCCGTCGAGAATCGACGCGTGGTCGGCCGAGTCGACGATCACCGTGTCGCCCGCTCCCAGCAGCGTGCCGAGCGTGCCGACGTTCGCCTGATGGCCGGTCGTGAACACGATTGCGTCCTCGGTCTCCATCCACTCGCTCAGCTCGCGCTCGAGCTCCAGGTGCAGCGGCGTCGTGCCGTTGAGCAGGCGCGAGCCGGTCAAGCCGGTGCCGTAGCGGTGCAACGCATCCTCGGCGCCCTTCATCACCCGCTCGTCGCCGGTCAGCCCCAGGTAGTTGTTCGACGCGAGCATGATCCGCGGCGCGCCCTCCATCTCCACGACCGGCATCGCCGGCGACTCGACCGTGCGGAAGTACGGCATCAGGTCGGCCTCGCGCGCCGCGCGCAGCAGCTCCTCGCGTTCGTGGCCGCGAACCTTTGCGAAGACGTCGATCGAGGTGGGCATATAGGGTGCCGGGCGCGATGGCAGTGGAGATCAGGCCTGTGGCGTCCCGGCGCGATCTAAACACGTTCATCAAGCTGCCGTGGCGGCTCTATCGTAACGAGCCCAACTGGGTGGCGCCGCTGCTCAGCGATCTGAAGGAACAGCTCGATCGCTCCAAGAACCCGTTCTTCGAGCACGCCGAGGCCGAGTACTTCCTCGCCTGGCGCGACGAACGCGCCGTCGGGCGCATCAGCGCGCACATCGACCGCCACCTGCAGGAGTTCCAGCGCAACGACTGGGGCCTGTGGGGTTGGTTCGAGTGCGAGAACGACCCCGAGGCAGCCAGCGCGCTGCTGGACACAGCCGAGCAGTGGCTGCGCGCGCGCGGCGCCGGGACGATGATCGGCCCGATGAGCTTCACGACCAACGACGAGGCCGGCCTGATGGTCGAGGGCTTCGAGCATCCGCCGCTGATCCTCAACCCATGGCACCACCGTTACTACCAGTCGCTCTTGGAGCAGGACGCCGGCCTGTCCAAGGTGATGGACATGTACATGTGGAGCCTCGACGTCAGCGGTCGCGACAAAGTCCACCCGGCGATCTGGGATGTCGCGGCGAAGGTCGAGTCCGAGCACGGGATCGTCTGCCGCAACTACCGTAGGAGTGATCACGAGGCGGAGATCGCCCGCTTCCTCGAGGTCTACAACGCGGCCTGGGAACGCAACTGGGGCTTCGTGCCGCTCACCGAGGCAGAGGTGCGCCACTACGCCAAGAAGATCCGTCCCGTCCTCGACGCGAACTGGGCGATGGTCGCCGAAAAAGCGGACACCGGCGAGGTGGTTGGGGCCGCGCTGACGCTGCCCGACTACAACCAGGTGCTGGGCAAGCTGCACCCGCGCGGGCGCCTGCTTCCGTTCGGCTGGCTGACCGCGCTGCGAGAGCGGCGCAAGATCGATGCGGTGTACGTGTTCGCGCTCGGGGTCAAGCCCGCGTATCAGCACACCGGGGTGGCCGCGCGCTTCTACCAGATGCACTTCGACGCCGCCGAACGCACGCCGCAGAAGGGCGGCGAGATGGGCTGGATCCTGGAGGTCAACAAGCCGATGAACCGCGCCATGGAAGGGATGGGCGGCGAGATCAAGCGGCGCTACCGCGTGTACGAGCGCCCGCTGTAGCGAGCCGCACACCCGCGTCTGAGCATCTCTCTACACTGGCTCCCAGTGAGCGAGTCCTTCACGTCAGCCTCGCCGCAGCCGGCGCCCGACGTCGCAATCGAGGGCGAGGAGGTCGACGCCCTGCCGGTGCTCGCAGGCGAGTCACGCATGGTCGCTCCGCGTTCCGTCAGGGGCGGCCTGCCGGACGAGCATCGCCCGCTGGGCATCGTGCTCCCGGCGGTCCAGGCCGCAGCCGTCGCTGCCGGCGGGTTCGTCGCCGGGGCTGCGGTCGTCGGGCTCGTGCATCGTCGCCAGCGGCGCTCTTCGGCGCTCGGCAAAGGCAAGCGTGCCGGGCGCAGCCTCGGCCAGGGCAGCAGCCGCGGCGCGACCAGAGCGGTCGAGCTGGTGCAGATTGTCGGCAGCCGCTCGCTGCTTGTCGACGTGCACCTGCTCGGTGGCTCGAGCGATCGCTGAGGCGACGAGGCTGACGCACCTGGCGGAGCTGCGCGTGCAGGTCATGCCTGTCGGGCCGTTCCGGCTGCCGCGCTGGAGCGGGGGAGACGGTGTGGTGCGGCGCCGCGCGAGCGTGCTCGAGCGACTGCTGCACGACGGCGATCAGCCGGTGGTCGTGAGGGTCGCCCAGCTTTCGCCCGAGTGCGTGCTGTTCGGTGCGCGTGCGCCCACTCGCGCCGCCGCCGCGTACGGCATCCGGCGGATGCGCTTCGCGCTCGGGGTGGACGAGGACCTGCGTGCGTTCCTGCGTACGTTCGCACGCGATCCCCTGATCGGACGCTCGCTGCGCGCACGCCCGTGGCTGCGTGCCTGGCGCCAGCCGGAGCCGTTCGAGGCGCTCGCCTGGGCGATCTGCGAGCAGCTGATCGAGTCCGAGCGCGCGGCCGCGATCGAGCGGCGCATGGTGGCCGTACTGGGCCGTCGCGGGATGGATTGGGACGGAGTTCGCGACAAGCTGCGCGAGCCGCCGACGGCTGCGGCGCTGGCGGGTACGGCACCTGCGCTGCTGCAGTCTCTGGACCTATCCGGCGCCCGGGCGTTGGCGATGGTGCGCGTCGCGCGCGAGGTCGCGCACGGCCGCGTGGACCTGCACAGCGCCGAGCACGAGCACGGCTGGCGCCGGCTGCGAGCGATACCCGGGATCGGCCCGTGGACCGTGGAGAAGCTCGCCCTGCACGGACAAGGTCGCCATGACCAGGTGCCGGCCGGCGATCTCGCGCTGCTGAAGCTCGTCGGGCGGCTGCTCAGCGGCGGCGATCCCCATGCCCACGCCGAGGAACAGCAGGTGCGGGAGTTCTTCGCCCCCTATGGCGAGTGGGCCGGGATGGCGGCCACGCATCTGCTGGCCGGCGCGGCCTGAGCCGGGCCGTCAGCGACGGCTGCGCTCGCGCTCGACGAGCAGCGCGAACGTGGGGCAAGCGCGGGCGGCCCGCCTAGCGTGCTCGATCTGTGAGCCGCGCAGCGGTGTCTCGTCGACGATCGGGTAGCCCCACTCGTCGAGCGTGACGCGCTCGGGCAGCAGCTCGGCACACATGCCGTGGGCCTCGCAGGCGATCGGGTTGACGCGTGCGCGATGGCTCACGGCCGCCCCGCTGGCTCGCGGAGCCTCGCGTCGCTGAGCGGCCGATCGGGCAGCGGCAGCTCAGGGGCGCGCGAGCAGGCCGTACATGGTCCGTGCCGGGCGTGCTCGGTGAACTCTGCCTCGAAGGCCTCCAGCGCGCTGAGGATCGTCTTGAGCGCGCCATCGGGATGACCGCAGGCGCCGCGGCGCGAGACGAGCGATGCGAGCTGGTCGATACGCGCACCGGCCCGGGCGCCCACGATGCCCGCGGCAAGCTCCTCGATCGTGCTCGCCAGCGCGTCCAGGCCATGCACGCATGGCCCGCATTGCCTGGCGCTCTGGCCCGCGAGCCAGCGCGCCAGGCGCGCGGATTCGGCAATCGGGCAGGCATCCGCGGAGAGCAGCAGCACGACGCCTGCTCCGAGCGACGCGCCGTGGGGCGCGAGGTGTTCGTTCGACAGCGCCACGCCGTTCAACAGCCGTCCGTTCACCCACGAGCCGGCGTAGCCGCCCACCAGCGCGCCGTGCACGCGCGCGGTGGCGCCGCCGCCGGCCGCGATCAGCGACGACAGTGGCGCGCCGTGCTCGATCTCGTAGACGCCCGGGTGTGCGATCGCGCCCGACAGCGTCACCAGTGCCGAACCAGGTTGGCTGGGGGTTCCAAGCTCGCGGAACCATGAGGCGCCGTGACGCGCGATCAGCGCGATGTGAGCGAGCGTCTCGATGTTGTTGACGAGCGTCGGGCGGTTCCTGACGCCACGTTCGAACGGTAGCGGCGGCGTGACGGTCGGCTTGGCTGCTCCACGGTTCAGGAAGCTGACCAGCGCCGACTCCTGGCCGGCGACGTAGTGGCTGGGCACGGTCGCCAGGCGCAGCCCACGGAACCCATTGGAGCCGGCGGCGGTGCATTCTTGGATTGCGCGGGCGATGTTCTCGATTCCAGCACCGGCCGACTCGCACACACACACGATCACCTCCTCGGCGCCGACGGCCTCTGCCGCCAGGATCGCGCCGTCGAGCACCAGGTGGGGCAGGGACTCGAGCAGCGTGCGGTCCTTCAGGCTCGCGGGCTCGCCCTCGGCCCCGTTGGCGACGACGATCGCGCGCCGGCGAGTGCCGGCGACAGCGACAGCGCGCATCTTGGTGGCGGCGGGGAAAGCCGCGCCGCCGTGGCCGAGCAGCCCGGCGCGCTCGATCTCCTCGACGAGCGCGCTCGCGCGCGCGCGCGCTCGCCGGCGTCCACGGCCGGACGCCCCGCTTGGCACGGGGCCGTGGACCGCGAGGTGCTGCTCGATCGTCAGCGGACCGCGCGCCTGGATGCCGCTGAGCAGCCGCGGCAGCGCTGCCGGTGGAGCCTGCAGGCTCGCGGGGCGGCGCTCGGCAAGCGTCGGGCTCGAGCCGCTCATCGCCTGCTCCCGTTCGACTCGGCGCTCGCATGCGAATGCCCGAGCAGCGCCTTCGGCGTGCCCGAGCGGCGCGCCCATTCGGCGCCCAGCGGTCCAGCCGGCAGCCACAGCACGACGAACAGCGCGAAGCCGCCAGTGCCCGCGAGGGCCGCGCCACGCCAGCGGATCTCGCCGGCCCACCCGACGAGTACCCGCGTCAGCACCGCGGCCACGACCAGCGCCGAGCAGACGATGCTGAGCGCGAGCAGCCAGGCGCTGTCGGCGTCGCTGCCGGTGCCGAACCCGTGTATGAGCGCAATCGGCCAGCTCGCGTAGGTGAGCCAGTGGATCGCACGCCAAGTCGAGAAGCCCATCCGTGCTCGCAGCAGGCTCGTGACGATCACCGCCAGGATCAGATCGAAGGCCACCGCGCCCAAGCCCAGCCAGAAGGGGCGGTATGAGCCCACGAACGGGATCAGGGCGTCGGTGATCGAGATCGACGCAAAGCTGTCGAGCACCGAGGTGAGGATGTGCACCACCAGGAACACCATCGCCAGCAGCGCGACGTTGCGGTGCAACGAGTCGAGCACGAAGCGAGGCCAGCGCGGCGTGCTCCAGCGCTCGACCTCGACCACGCCCATCACCAGCGCGAGCGTCAACAGCAGCAGCGCGACCGCGCCTGTCGCGCGCGTCAGGTACCAGTACGCGCTCGGACCGGCGGTGGCAAGGATCGCGTTCACGCCGCCAGCGCTCCGATGCCGGTCTCCGCGGGCCAGCCGCCGACCGTCGTGACCCCGCCGTCCTGGTCGACGAGCCGGGCCGGCAGGCCGAGCCGATCCAGCCAGTCGCTCGCGGCGCGCGCCCGCACGAGCGCCGCTGTCGCCGCGGTGTTGGCATCGACGCAGTCGACCGCGGCCACGCTCACCGTTCTCCAAGTGCCACGCACCGGTGCCCCGGTGTCGGGATCGATGATGTGACGCATCGTGTAGCCGCCGTGGCTCCATCGCCGTACCGTCGTGCTCGACGTGGCAAGGCCACCGGACTCGATCGTGACCGTCTGTCCTGGCGCCGAATCGTCGCTGCGGTGGTCATCGGTGACCCTGATGCGCCAGCCACCGCTCGGGGCAGCGCCGGCGGTGGCGATATCGCCGCCGAGGCTCACGAGCACGCCGCAGCTCGCCGCGCGCTCAGCCGCCGCCGCGGCGCGGTCGGCGGCCCACGCCTTTGCGCTCGAGCCGAGGTCGAGCTTGACGCCCGCTGGGATCTTGACCGACGCGCCGGCGTGGTCAAGGGTGATCGCCTGCCAGCCCTTGCGTATGCGCGCTGTGATCGCGAAGGGTGGCGCGGGCTGGCCGTCCGGGTGGTCGAGCAGCTGCCAGTCGCGGTCATAGCCGGCGAGCTCCAGGGCGCGGCCAAGCGTCGGGTCCACATCGCCGTCGCTCAGCTCCGCGGCGCGCAGCGCGATCTCCAGTGCCCCCAACAGCAGCGGGCTGGCCCGCGTGTAGCGACCTGCGTGCGCGTTGACCAGCGTGAGCTCGGAGTCGCCGCGAAAACGGCTGCAGGCCCGATCGATCGCGGCGAGCTCGCGTTCGACGGCGGCGCGCGCCGGCTGGAGCGCCGTGGGGTCGTGCACGCGCAGGACCGCGCTGCGTGCCGAGCGCCTTCCACCTCGCCGTGGCTGCTTCCGCCGCGTTTCAGGGTCGGCGCGTGCATCTCAGGAGCCCCCGGAGACGACGGGAGCCGAGGCTTCGGGTTCGGGCGCAGCCGCCGATTCCTGGGAGGGCGTGGCTTCCTGTGCTGGCGCGGCTTCGCCTCGGGGCGCCGATTCCTGGGCCGGCGCGGCTTCCTGGGGCGCCGATTGCTGGGCCGGCGCGGACTGCGTCGAGCTGTGCGATTCGGCGGCCTGCGGAGCCTGGGCGGGCGCCTGCAGCGGGTGCGCCTTCGTGTGCTGGTACTGGTATGCGAGCGGGACGAGGAGCGCTTCGCGCTGCTGGCCGAAGCCGGCTTGGCTTTCTTGCCTGGGAAGGCGTGCGCGGCTGCCTCCGCGAAGACTCCGGTCAACACCAGGCTGGCGCTCACCAGCCAGCGGTTGAGCCGCCCCAGCTCACGCAGCGCCGCATCGCGCGTGTGAGTCGTGTGCATCGGCATACGGGTCAGTGATGGTGGTGGAAGAGGCCCGAGTTGTGGAGCCACGGCCCGAACTCCGGGATCACGATGATCTCCAGCACCAGCCCGGCGGTCCCTTGCGCCGGCATTGCGGGTCGGCGGTGTAGTACCGCACGAAGCGGTGACTCGTGCTCGCCATCTTCAGCAGCACCGGGGGGGACTAGCAGCATTCCCACGAGCCGCGCCGTACTTTCACGTGTGGTCATCGATTGAGTGTGTGAATCGAGGCTAAGGACCGCATAACCTCTTGATGAGAAAGCTCATCGGAAGCCCGGGCAGGGAACTGTGGGCACCAGCCCGAGGCCTATCCTTACGGTGATGGGAGCCGCCGCGGACTCACGCCGGGAGCGCGCGCCGTATCCCGTGGGTCGCCTGGGCGAGGACTCACAGGCGGCTGAGCATGCGCGCGTGTTGCTGATCGAGGATGAGCCGGGGATCGTCGACTTCGTACGCCGCGGCCTCGAGGCCGAGGGCTTCACGGTCGAGGCGGCGGTCGACGGCATCGAGGGCGAACGGATGGCGCTGGCGGCGAACTTCGACGCGATCCTCCTGGATCTGATGCTCCCGCGGCGCAGCGGCCTCGAAGTGCTCCAATCGCTGCGGCTGGCGATGCCCGGCGCGCCGGTGATCGTGCTCACGGCACGGGGTGAGATCGAGGACCGCGTCGAGGGCCTCGATGCCGGTGCAGCCGACTACCTCGTGAAGCCGTTCTCGATGGCCGAGCTGGTGGCGCGCGTACGCGCGCAGCTGCGAATGGTCGCGCAGGCGTCCGCGAGCATGCTGCGCGCGGAGGGCATCGAGGTGGACCTGTTGACGCGCAGGGTGCGCCGGGAAGATCGACAGGTGACGCTTTCGACGACCGAGTTCGAGCTACTCGTGTACCTGATGCGCCATCACGGCCAGGTGGTCTCGCGCGAGCAGATCCTCAGCTCGGTATGGGGCTACGAGCACGATCCCGCCACCAACGTGGTGGACGTGTACGTTGGCTACCTGCGCCGCAAGCTCGCAAGCTCAGGAGAGCCGGCGCCGATATTCACCGTGCGAGCCGTCGGATACCGTCTCGGCAGCTCGGGCTGATCGCCGTGCGGTCGGGCCTCAGACGGGCGGTGCCGGGCGGGCTGCGCTGGCGCCTGGCCGGCTGGTTCGCGCTCGTAACGCTGCTGTGCACCGCGATCGTGTTCGTCGCTGTCTACCGTGGCACCGGCACGCAGCTGCGCGGTCAGATCGACAGCGAGATCGCAGGCGACGCGGCCGAGCTCGCCCACAACCTCAGCGCGGCGGATGCCAGGACGCCGCGCCAGCTGTCCGCGGCGGCGACCCGCTACATCGGCAATCAGCCCTTCAGCGCGAGCTCGACGTTGCTGTTCGTGCTCGTCCCTGGGATCGCGCCCAGTACGAATCGGCCCGAGCTGTTCGGCAATCCGCGGCCCGACAATGGCGAGACGCCCGGCGGAGCAGGCACAGGAGAACCGCCTCTCCGCGCAGCTGCTGATGGCGAGCCGACGGCTATCGCACGCTGGCGCTAGCAGACGTCGGCGATCTGCGGGTGCTCAAGCGCCGCGTGCGTGTCCGCGGGGGCGTGGTCGTGACGGTCGGCGTCGGCGAGCCTCTGGCGAGCGTCGTGCGCGCGCAGCGTGGCGTCGCCCGCGCTTTCATCCTCGCCGGGCTGCTGGCGCTCGCCGGCGCGCTGCTGGCCTCGTATCTGATCGGCTCGCGCCTGTCGCGGCCGCTGCGCAGGATGGCCTCGGTGGCTGCGCGGGTGGACGCGGGCGACCTGCATCCGCGCATTCACGACACGGGTGGGCAGAGCGACGAGGTGACGGTCCTCGCCGACGCCTTCAATCACATGCTCGACCGCTTGATGGACGCGTTCGCGGGCCAGCGCGCGTTCGTGGCGGACGCCTCGCACGAGCTGCGCACGCCGCTGACGGTGATTCGCGGCCAGCTCGAAGTGCTGGCCTCCCAGGTCGACCCGTCCGGCGAGGAGGTGCGCCGCGTCGAGCGACTGTTGCAGGCCGAGATCGCGCGGATCAGCCGCTTGGTGGACGATCTGCTGCTGCTGGCCAAGACCGAGCAGATCGAGTTCCTGCGGGTCGAGGCGATCGACCTGCCGGTCTACGTTGGCGAGCTGTGGGACGGGATGAGCCTGCTCGCGAGCCGGCGCTTCGAGCTCGGGCCGGTTCCGCGCGGCACGCTCCGAGCCGACCCGGATCGTCTGGCGCAGGCGCTGCGCAACCTGCTCGGCAATGCGATCGACCACACGGCCCTCGAGCAGGGTCGTGGTGCGGATGCGCGTGCAGGCGCTAGCCGGCGGACGGATCCGCTTCCTCGTCGAAGACGATGGCCCGGGGATCCCACCCGAGCAGCGCGAGCGCGTCTTTCACCGCTTCCACCGCACCGACGCCGCGCGCGACCGGGCATCGGGCGGAACGGGGCTGGGCCTCGCAATCGTGAGCGCGATCGCCGACGCGCACGGCGGCAGCGTTACCGCCGGCTCCTCACCGGAGGGCGGCGCGTGCTTCGAGCTCGAGCTGCCGGGCTTCACGCCCGTCCCCGGCCGCGAGCCCGATTATGTGGCTAGCGGGACGCTGTAGCGGCGCGAGCGCGGATCCTGTTCGAGCAGGCCGACAGCGAGCAGCGTGATCATGTAGCGATGGGTCGTGCTCGGGCTCAGCCCCAGACGGGTAGCGACGTCCGAGACGGCCAGCGCCTCGCCGTCGGTGGGAAAGGCGGCGAGCACGAGCAGGCCGAGCAGCAGCGACCGTGACAGCCGCGGGCTCTCCGACAGCGCCGCAAAGCTCGATGCCAGCCGCCCGTCGGCGAGCCCGTGGAGGATGTTGGACACGGTGGCGCCATCGGAGCTGTGGCGAACCACCTGGTCGACCTGGGCTCGAGTCAGCTCAATCGTGATGGCGCGCGTGGTCATCGAGATCTGATTCGGCGGAATCACGAGCCGGGTGCCGATCGGCACCCGGCTCGATCACTGGCGAGACGAAAGCGGGCCCCGGATCTGGCGCGCCTTGCGTGGCTCACGCATGAATCCAGTTTCACGCCCGCCCATGCTCGCGCCGGGACGCGCCGCGGGCAAGGGGAAAGTCCAATACTTGACTCTCAAGTGTGTAGTGGAACGTGCATGGGTGCTCGCGCCGCCGCCGAGCATTCTGCCTGTGGCGCGCTGCGCTCCGATCACGGCCATCGTAGGCGTCACCGAGTCCGCCCATCGTCTCCAATATCAGCTTGGCGGCCGGGCGTCGCTCCCGGGCGCCGTTGTTGGCCGGGTCGGACAGGTAGAAGCTCGCCATCGCGGCCAGGATCGTCGCGTGGTGTGCACTGCTGTGCGGCAGGTTGCTCCACGCCGCGCACGGCACGCGCAGCGATCGCAGCCCAGCCGCGTCGCGGCCTCCTCGGCCGAGGAGTAGTGGTCGATCAGGCTGTGGTGGCCGCGCCTGGAGATCCTCTGGCTGGTCGATCAGGCTGTCGAGCAGCACGTGCAGCGCGCCGATCCAGGGGAAGTAGGCGTCTCGGTCGCCGCCGCACTCGCCAGGCGCTGAGTCACCGGCTGGGCCGCCGCGGCGATCAGCGCGAAGACGGTCAGCGAGGAGGCACGCGCCGGCCGCCGCCTCCCACCAGCGCAGGCCGCTGCCGGCGGGCGTCATGCTGCGCGCCCCATTGCGCGAGCGCGCCGTGGACGGTCGCTGCCGCTCCGTGGTTGAGGCTCTGATAAGCGACCATCCGCCGGCAGCCCGCAACGCCAGCCGGCCACAGCTCCGTAGGACGGCAGCGTGCGCGAGGGCGTCTCGGCAGCGTCGACCAGCGTTCTGATGTAGCCGTTGTCGTGGCTCGTGCAGGAGTGCTGGTAGTAGTCGCCGTGCTCGCTGTCCGGGTCCAGGGCGGTGAGCAGCGCGAGGTGCAGCTGGCGGCCATTTGCCACCGGATCGGCGCTCGGCTGCTCGGCGAGCGTGTCGATGTAGTCGTAGGTCGTCTGGAACGCCACGACAGCGCGCACGACGCGGGCGCGGTTGCGCGTGGCACGAGCACGGCGATAGGCCGCCGCCCCCTCGAGTTGCCGCGCTCGACGCGCTGGGTGAGCAGCGCCAGGCGGCGCAGCGCCGGGTCGGGTATCTGACGCGCGCGCTCGTGCCAGTGGCGAAGCTCCCGCCCGACGAGCGGAAAGATCCCAAGCCAGTATCTAGGAGCTGCCCCGGCGAACGCGCTCGCCAGCGTGAGCTGACTTCGGGTGGCGGCAACCACCAGAACAGTTTCGTTTGCCTGAGAACCGATACATAGTCACTCCTGAAGGCTCTCGCGTGCCGGCGCGCGCGCGGCGGCGAGCCCCGGAAGCGCGATCACCGCGAGCGTGATCGCCGCGAGCAGCGCGAGCGTGAGCAGCACTCCCCCGCGCCGACCTGCGAACGGCGCCGGGAAGCCGGTCTCCAGCCGCAGCCAGCGGCTGGCCAGCGCGTGTCCATAGACGCCGGCGACGGCGCCGATGGCGCAGCCGATGCCCGAGCACGATCGCGCTCTCCAGTAGCAGCGCGCGCCACAGCTGCGCCGTGTCATACCCCTGGATCTTCAGCGACGCCAGCCGCGCACGCCGCTGCCAGACGCTTGCGCTGAGCGCTGAGGCGACCGCGAGTGCGGCGGCGATCAACAGCAGCGACGAGATCTCGCTCAACGCGCTCAATCCTTGTTGCGCGTTCGCGTCGTATTGCGCCTGCGCTCGTCGAGCGTCTGCACGCCGAGGCCCGGCCGTCCGGCCAGCGCATGGGCGACCGCTCGCTTGCCGGCGGCCTGATCGACTCCGGGCGGCGAGATTGACCTCGAGTGCGGAGGGTTGCGCTGGTCTTCCAGTAACGGCGGTACTCGGACGTGTTGAGGATGATCGCGCCCGGCGACCAGCCGAGGTTAGTTGTGATCGCGGCGACACGCAGATGCGCCGTGCCCGCCGGCACGGGCAGCGCGAAGGCACTCCCCACGCCGAGGCGGTGTTCTTCGGCGAAGGCGGCCGAGACCGTGGCCCAGCCGCCGCCGCGCACCAGCTGCGTCGCGCGGGCAAGATTGCCTCGCAGGAGCTGGCTGGCCGGAATCAGCGTGCTGTCGGCGGCGGGTCTGGCGATGACCCACATGCGTCGGCTGCCCACGTCCAGATACCCACCTTGGTAAACGCGTACGGATGCGACTCCGGGCGTGCTCGCGAGGACTTGGATTGAGCCTTCGGCACGGAACGAGTTGGTCGTCAGGTCGTTGCCGCCCGTCGTCACCCACAGCTCAGCCGTACCCAGGTATTCGCTGAAGCTCGAATCCAGGCCGTGAATCAGGTCGGCGCGAGCCCCGCCGATCGCGACGCTCCCGTACACCGCGAGCGCGGCGATTCCGGCGAGCGCCACGGTGCGCGTGGTGACCGCTCGCAGCTCTGAGACGACCACGATCAGCGAGCTGCTAGGCACGCGCTCGCCGATCCACGACAGCACTTGCCCGATTCCGGCGAATAGGCTCGGGTATCGCGAACAGCGCCGCGACCGCCAATGCCATGCCACCGACGATCGTCAGCCCCGGCGCGAGCAGCACGGCTGCCGTGATCGCAGCCAGCAGCGCCGCTCCGATCACTGAGAGCTTCGCTGGGGTTGCGCGCGCGAGCACCTCGCCTCGTCCCGAGCGGTCGCGGAACACGGCATCCGTGGGACGGCTCGGGCGCAGATCGAGCGCCGGCGTCAGCGATGCGAGCAGCGCCGCGAGTACACCGCACCCAACTGCGATCAGAATTGCGTCAAGGTGGAGGGTGTCCTGGGTGCCGATCGGGAAGGCGGTCGTCAAGTACTCCGGTATGCGGTGCAGGAACACATGGGAGAGCGCGTCTCCGAGCACGACCCCGGCAGCCGACGCCGCGACCCCGAGCACCGCCGCCTGGAAGGTCAACAGCACTACGATCTGGCGCCAGTCATAGCCCTGCAGGCGTAGGTCGGCCACGAAGCGCCGCCGCTCCGGCACGGTCAGCAGCATCGCGTTGAGAGCGAGCAAGAAGCCGACCATCACGCTGATCGCCGCGAACAGCGATGTCGACTGATCGTTCGGCTTGACTGCCTGTGCGAGCAGGTCGAGCTCGTCGTCCGCTGCCGTCACGCTCACCTGTCCCGCGGCCAGCGTGCGCAGCTCGCCAGCCACGCGGTGATCAGCGCCACGATGTGGCTCGATCAGGACCTGCGTCACACGTTCTCCCAGTCCGGTGAGCCGTTGGGCGCGCTTGAGCAGCGTCACGGCCACAGGGCTCGAGGCGAGCACTCCGAAGAGCGAGCTCTTGAGCACAGCCGTCACGACGATCGTGTGCGCCGCACCGAAGGCGAGAACGGTGATCCGCGCTCCCGGCGCCGCACCGACGGCGTTCGCGACGCCTTCGGGCAGTATCAGCCCGCCCGCAAAGCGGAAGCCGCCCAAGTCCAGCTCGCGCGTGCCGATGCCGCCCAGGCGGGCAGTCGCAGCCGAGACGCCGAGCAGCTGCACCGCCTCGCGGCGGCCATGAGGCCCGACGACGGCGACGTTCTCGCGCAGGATCGGCGCCGCAACTCGGACGCCTGCGAGCTTGCCGGCGGTGGAGGCGAGCCGCTGTTCGAAGCCGTCCTGCGAGCGCGCCACCAGCTGCAGTCGCGCGGAGCCCACGAGTTGATCCACGAGCTCTGCGGCCGAGCCGGTCAGGCTGGCGTTGGCGACGAGCACGCCGAGCACGAGCGCGACGCCGACCGCGATGCCGCTGCCGGCCAGCAGCTCCTGAACGGCATGCGAGCGCAGCCGAACCCGGTAGAGGTGGCGCCAGCATGCTCACACGGACCCCTGCGATCGAGGGGTTCAAGGAGCGCTTCACGACGAGTTCGCTGCCAGCTCCGGATCGATCCCGTCGGCCATGTGACCGTCGCGCAGCGTGTGCACGCGATCGGCGAAGGGCGCTGCGTCGAGGTCGTGCGTGACCAGCAGCCCGGGGATCGCCGCGTTCGTGGCAGATGTCGCGCATCAACGCAAGTATCTCCCTAGCTGCGCTTGGAGTCGAGGTTGCCGGTCGGCTCGTCGGCGAGCAGCAACCGCGGCTCGTTGGCGAGCGCTCGCGCGATCGCGATCCGCTGGCGCTCGCCCATCGACAGCTGCTCGGGTGTGAAATCGGCCCGCGCCGCCAAGCCGACGCGCTCGAGCCACGGCATCGCTCTGCGTCGTCCCTCACGCAACGTGCAGCCATCGCCGGTCAGCTTGATCGTCGCGTTGTCGAGCGCGGAGGTGTGCGGCATCAGATGGAAGGCCTGGAAGACGAAGCCCACGTCCCTGCGCCGATACAGCGCGCTATCGCGCTCGGAGAGCTCTGAGAGCACACGTCCGTCGAAGCAGACGCTGCCGCTGTCGGGTGTGCTCAGCGCCGCCGCGAGCATCAGCAGCGTCGTCTTGCCGGAGCCGCTGGGGCCATACAGCGCGACGAACTCGCCGCCCGCGACCTTCAGCGAGACGCCGTCCACGGCCTTGATGGTCTCTATGCCGGTCGAGTAGTGCTTGACGACCTCACGCAGCTCGAGCGTGCTCACTGCCGGGGACGCTCCGCCCCGGCGCGCCTGCGTCCGGGCAACCGCACGACGGTGCCGCGCGCTTCGGTCGAGGTCAGCTCGCCTTCGGCGATCGAGATCAGCACGCCGACGCCCTGCAGCGCGGCCATTTCCTCGGAGGCCATCAGCAGCGTCATGCTTCCGCTCGTGTGCCGCAGAGCGCAGCAGCGCATAGAACCTGTCGCGCTCGCCGAGGCTCGGCAGCATCGCCGGTTCGTCGAGCACCAGCAGCCGGGGCTCGCGTGCGAGCGCCCGCGCGAGCATCACGCGCGCTCGCTCGGTCACCGACAGCGACGTCGTCGGCTCCTCCGCGCCCGCGGCGATCTCGACCCGGTCGAGCACCCGCATCGCCCGACGTCGGGCCTCGCGCATCGTCAGGCCCTCGCTGCCGAGCGAGGTCGCCACGTGGTCGATCGACGCTCTCGCCCGGAGTGGCGCGCCAGTCGGCAGCGGAGATGAACGCGATCTTGCTTCGCAGCAGACGTCCGCGCTCGCTGCCCGCCATCTGCGCCATGTCGCGGCCTTCGAAGCGGATCGTGCCGGAGTCTGGCAGCGTGATGCCGGCCGCCAGGCGCAGCAGCGTTGACTTGCCCGAGCGTCGCGTGCCGCGAACGCCGACCGAGACGCCGGCGTCGATCTCGAGCGACACCCGGTCGAGCACGACGATCTCGCGATCGCCGTCCGGATAACGCTTGCTGACGTTCAGAAAAGAGAGCAGCGACGTCATCGTGCTGGTGACGCTAGCGGCTGCGTTCCAGGAACTCGTTGATGCGCTGGCGCGTGCGGGTCGCCCAGTCGATCTCCACCTGCAGCTGCGCATAGACGGCGTCACGCGTGCAGTCCATGCACAGGGCGGCCCACGAGTGCCCGCGTCCGTCGGCTGGGCTGACGAGCTGTGCCAGCATCAGGCACTCGCGCTCGTAGACGCGCAGCGCCACGAGCAGGCGATGTGCGTCCTGTTCGCGCGCCACCGACAGCTTGGCCTGCAGGCCCAGACGCACCGGCTCGCGCGGCAGCAGCGTCTCCATCCACAACGTCAGCGCCTCCGGCGTCTCATCGGTGGGGTAGTAGACGAGATGCGTGCGGCGGTTGTTGTTGCGCTTGGGCTCGTCACGCGACACCGCCAACCCCGTCTTCTCGAGCTGCTCGAGCAATCTGTAGACGTCATTCGTGTCGACGCGCCAGGTCTCGCCGAGTCGCGCGGCGAGACGGTTGGCGAGATCTCCGCCGTGGCCCGGACGTTCGAGCAGCAGACCGAGCAGCGCCCCGCGCAAAGGCGTCGAGGGCCCCCGCATCCACCTCGTCTTCTCTGGATTCGCGCTCGCCATCGCTCCTCGTCTCAGCCGCACCGGCTGGCCGGCTGGACAATACACGACCGTGGCACCGGATGTCGAATCATTCCGACATCCTGTCGCATCGGTTCGGCTGCCTCGGTCTGGTCCGGCGACGCACGTTCGCATCGACAAAAGCTCAGGGCAGCAGCACCGCCGCTCCGCTGAAGCGTCCCGCGCGCAGGTCTGCGAGCGCGTCGTTGGCGTTCTCGAGAGGATATGTCGTGACGTGGGTCTTCACGCCCGCGCGCGGAGCGAGCGCCAGCAGCTCCTCGCCGTCGCGACGGGTGAGATTCGCGACCGAGCGCACCGCGCGCTCCTCCCACAGCAGCTCGTAAGGAAACGCGGGGATCTCGCTCATGTGGATGCCGCCGCACACGACGGTCCCACCGGGCGCCAGGGCGCGCAGCGCGAGTGGCACGAGCGCTCCGACGGGCGCGAAGATGATCGCCGCTTCCAGCTGCTCCGGCGGCGGCTCCTCCGAGGAGCCCGCCCAGACGGCGCCCAGCTCGCGCGCGAAGTCCTGCGCCGTCCCGTCTCCGGGGCGGGTGAACGCGTACACCTCGCGGCCCTGCCAGCTGCAGATCTGGATCAGGATGTGGGCGGCGTCGCCGAAGCCGTAGAAGCCGAGGCGCTTCGCCTCGCCGCACATCCGCAGGGCTCTGTAGCCGATCAGCCCGGCGCATAGCAGCGGAGCGGCCTGCTCGCTTGTGTAGCTGGGCGGGATCGGGAAGCAGTAGCGCTCGTCGGCCACCGCGTACTGGGCGTAGCCGCCGTCGATGTCGCGTCCGGTGAAGCGCGCGCTCGGGCACAGGTTCTCGCGCTGGCTCCTGCAGTAGGCGCAGTCGCCGTCGGTCCAGCCCAGCCACGGCACGCCCACGCGTCGCTCGCCGTCGCCTGTGCGATCGAGCTCCGGGTGTCCGTCTTGCACGACCGTCCCCACGATCTGGTGTCCCAGGATCCGCGGCGGTGAGGCGATCTCGACCTCGCCGTCGAGCAGATGCAGGTCGGTGCGACACACGCCGCACGCCTGCACGCGCACGAGCAGCTGCCCGGGGCCGGGCTCGGGGATCGGATGCTCGAGCAGCCGCAGCGGCTGTCCGACCCGCTCGAAGAGCATCGCTCGCATCGACTCAGCCAAAGAACAGCTCCTCGGTCTCGTACAGCTTCCGGTCGGGCATCTTGGGCTCGCGCCTAGATCCCTTCTCCGGGCAGGAACTCGTTGGTGAACGGCGGCAGCCCGGCGTTCGGGTTGTGCCGGAGCAGCTGATGCGAGTACATCCAGTTCCCGAACGCCGCCCAAGCCGATGGGCTCTGCCATCCGTAGGGGTGGCTGGAGTCGCTCGGCTGCGCCGCCGGTAGCGTCTGCTCGATCGAGTCGAGCTGCAGCTTCTGTTCGAGCGTGGGGTTGGCCTTCAGGATCAGCGCCGCCGCCGCTTCGGGGTCGGCGCGCACCTCGTGCTCGCCGCGGGTGAGCGCCTGCAGGAACGCGCGCAGGTCCTGCCCGCGCGTATGCGCCTCGTCTTCGCGCACCACCAGCACCAGCTCGTCATAGCTCGGCACTCCGGCCTGATCGACGGGGATCACCAGCGGGTGCTTGTGCATCAGGCGCAGCTGGATCGCCTCGTAGTTCCAGTAGCCGCCGAGCGTCGCCGCGACCTTCCCGGAGAGCATCGCCGGCACGAGGTCGAAGCCGACGTTCACTTCCTTGACCTTCGCGGAGCTGACGCCGGCGCTCTGCAGCACGGTCTTCAGCTCGGTCGCCTGATAGGGGATCCCGGCGGTGCCGACGGTCTTGCCGGCGAGGTTCTCGATGTCCGAGACGTGCGCTTCGGGCAGCGCGATGATCGACGTCAGCGGGCGCTGGACGAGCGCGCCGACGGAGACCAGTTTCAGGCCCTCGTCGCGTGCGAGCAGCAGCTGCGGCTCGTAGGAGATCGCCATCTCGACCTTGCCGGCGGCGAGCAGCTTCAGAGGTTCGGCTGTTTCCGAGGGGGTGATCGGTTCGACGTTCAGGCCGACCGCGCGGAAGTCGCCGTGCGCGATCGCCGAGTACAGCGGCGCATGGTCGGCGTTGGGAAACCAGTCGAGCATCACCTTGAACGGCTTGGTGGAAGCCGCGGAGATCACATCCTGCTTGGAGCCGCACGCCGACAGCGCCAGGGCGCAGATCAGGCATGCGGCAAGGGGCGGCAGGGTCCAGCGGCGCGGCTTGGGCGAGTTCCTCAACGTGACTCTCCTCGTGCTCGGATCTTCCAGGGGACGAGCTTGCGCTCGGCAAGGGCAAGGGCATAGAAGCAGGCGATCGCGAACGCGAACAGCACCGCCGTGCCGGCGTATGCGCGCGCCGTCTGAAAGCCGCCGGCATCGGTGATGATCTCGCGTCCGAGCCCCGCGTAGGCCGCGGTGCTCGGGGTGCTCGTCTCGGCGATGAACGCGCCGATCACGCCAACCGCGAGGGCAATTCGCGCGCCGCTGAGCGCTGCCGGCAGCGCCGCCGGCAGCTCTGCGAAGCGAAACGCCTGCCAGCGCGACGCGTCCAGTGTGCGCAGCAGCTTCGGCTGCTCGGGGTCGACCGCGGCAAGACCGTCGACGGTGCTGACGACAACCGGGAAGAAGCAGATCAGCGCGATCACGACCAGCTTGGGGAAGATCCCAAAGCCCCACCAGAACACCAGCAGCACACCGATCACCGGGATCGGAACGGCCTGCGAGCCGACCGCCAGCGGGTACACGGCACGGCGCAGCAGCGGAAGCAGATGGATCGCGATCGCAAGCGCGAAGCCCGCGGCCAGCGCGAGCGCCAGCCCGAGCACCACCTGCTCAGCGGTCACGGCGAAGTTCCGCCATACCAGCGAGCCGTTGTTCCACAGCGCTGCCGCCACCGCATGCGGGGCCGGCAACAGGTCTTCTTCGACGCCCGCGAAGTCCGCATAGCACTCCCACGTGCCGAGCAGCGCGGCCACCAGCAGGATCGGCGCCCATACGCCCGATCGAGCGCGGGCGCGCGTTCGTGCGCTCATCCGCGCTCGCCCATCCGCAGAGCGCTCAGCGCCCGCTCGCGCAGCGCCAGCACCGCTGGGTCGGTACGGGTGCGCGCACCCTCGCCTGCCTGCCCTTCGGCACGGAGGGTCGCCGAACGGGGGATCGGCACGTGGAGCTCGGCGATCACCCGTCCAGGCCGGTGCGAGAGCACGCTCACGCGGTCGGCGAGCAGCACCGCCTCCTCGACGTCGTGGGTGACGAGCACGACCGTGCGTGGCTCGCGCGCGAGCGTCTCCGTGAGCCATTCCTGCATCTCGCCGCGAGTGATCGCATCGAGTGCGCCGAACGGCTCGTCCAGGCACAGCAGCGGCTTGCCCGCGAGCAGCGTGCGCAGAAACGCGACTCGCTGGCGCATGCCGCCGGAGAGCTCGTGCGGGCGCGCGTGCTCGAAGCCCTCGAGGCCGAGCTCGGCGAACAGCGCGTGCGCCCGCTCGCGGGCTTGGGCGCGCGAGCGCCCGGCGATGCGGAGCGCGAGCGCGGCGTTGTCGAGTGCGCTCAGCCACGGCAGCAGCAGGTCGCGCTGCGCCATCAGCACCGCCGGCGCGCATTCGATCGATCCAGAGTCGGGGGCGCGCAGCCCGCAGATCAGCTCGAGCAGCGTGCTCTTGCCGCAGCCGCTTGGGCCGACGACCGCCAGCAGCTCGCCCGGCGTCGCGTGCAGCGAGACCTCGGCCAGCGCGTGCACGCCGATCCCGTTTCGCGAACCGGAGGGGGGATAGGTGAGGCTGACGCGCTCTACCGCAAGGCCGATGCCAAGCTCGTCCGCTCGCGGCCGGACGGGGGGCCGTGTGCGAGGTTGCAGTTCGGTGGGCACTTCGCTCCCTTCGCGGGCATTACCCCACAGGTTCTAAGGGTCGACGCCGGTGGAATCGCTTCCCGTGCGCCATCTCAGCCGGCTTGTCCGCCAGCACCCCTGTTGGTGACTGCATGCTACCGGGCGGCGGCGCCTCGTCGTCGGCGTTTGGCGCAACCGTTCTCGCTACGCGGAGATCACCGGGCGGGTTAGCGCGCGCACGAAGTCCTTGAGCTGGGCGGTCGTCCAGCACTCGAACGCGGTGCAGAACTCCTCATAGGCGGCGATCACCGAGTCGCCGTAGTTCCAGTACAGACGGGGCTCGGGGTTCAGCCAGAACGTGCGCCCGGCGCGCGCGGCGATCTGCGCGAACACATCCGCGCGAGGGTCGCGTCCGTTGGTGCGCGCGTCGCCGAGCACGATCACGGTGGCGCGCGGGTGCAGGTCGTCCTCGACCTGCACGAGGAACTCCGACCAGACGCGGCCGTAGTCGGTGTAGCCGGAGATGTCGGCGACGCCCGCGTCACCGGAGATCCGTTCGCTGACGGCTTTGAAGTTGCGCTCGTGCTCGAAGACGTCGGTGACCTCGGAGATGCGCTCGATGAACACGAACGAGCGCATCTTGCGGAACGTGTCGTGCAGCGCGTGCAGCACCGACAGGAAGAACACCGATGCTGAGGTGACGCTCGTGGAGACGTCGCAGAGCACGTATATCTCGGGGCGTTTGGGGCGCCGCGGGCGGTACTTGAGCACGACCGGGACGCCGCCTGTCTGTAGCGACGCGCGCATCGTGCGCCGCACGTCCACGTGGGCGTGGCGGCGGTGGCCGCGGTTCTGCATGCCCTGCGTGGCAAGGCGCCGGCGTAGCTGCGCGACGACGCGGTGCACCGCCGCCAGGTCGGCGAGCGGGCCGGAGGGCAGCGCGCGGTCGAGCTCACCCAGCGGGCGCGCGGGGGGGAGGCTGCCGGTGCGCTCGATCTGCGCGCGCTTGAGCTCGCGCCGCAGCAGCGCCTCGAAGCGGCGCAGCGCGTCTCTGGGCAGCCCGTCGTGGCGCGGGTCCTCCGACGGCAGCTCGGGCTGGGGCTCGGCGCGCAGGCCGAGCGCGCGGCGGATCCGCTGGACGTCGACGCCGATCACCCCCGAGCCCTCCTGGCGGCGCGCGAACGCCGCGATCGCCATGCGCGCGAGGTCTCGCATCGCGCCCTCCGAGCCGTCGCGCAGGGCTGCCGCGATCTGCGCGCGCAGCTCCTCGAGCTGATCCTCGGAGAGCTCTCCCATCGCCGCGCGGTCCTCCTCGCGGATGCCCTCGCGCGCGGCGGCGATCTCGACGGCGCGGAAGAAGAAGCGGTCGAACACGAGCTCGAACACGCGCCGGTCCTCCTGGCTCTTGGCGAGCGTGGCGGCGAGCGCCTCGCGGAAGTCCTGCTGCGCGGTCCAGCTGATCTCGCGCAGCACCTCGAACGCGTCGAGCATCTCCGAGGTGCCGACCGCGACGCCTTCGCGGCGCAGCTCCTCGCCGAGCTCGAGGATGCGCGCCGGCAGACCCTCCAGGTCGGGGTTGCGGGCCGGGAGCGCGTTCTCGGGTGACATCGCCTCAGGCGACGTCGGCGGGCGCGGAGAGCTTCAGCCCCACGCGGTCGGCGACCACGTCCATGTCCGTGCGGTGCTTGACGATCACTGACATCGTCTCGGTGAACACGTCGGCGTCGATGTCCTTGACGCCGAGCAGCAGCAGCGCCCGTGCCCAGTCGATCGACTCGGCGATCGACGGCGGCTTCTTCAGGTCGAGCGCGCGGACCATGCCGATCACCTCCACCAGGCGCCGGGCGACCGTCTCCGAGAGCTCGGGCGCGTGCAGCCGCACGATCTCCAGCTCGTGCTCGAGCTCTGGATAGTCGAGCCACAGGTACAAGCAGCGGCGCTTGAGCGCCTCGGTCAGCTCGCGTGAGTTGTTCGAGGTGAGCAGCACGATCGGATGCGTGCGTGACTCGACGCGGCCGAGCTCAGGAATCGAGATCTGGAAGTCGGAGAGAACCTCCAGCAGCATCGCCTCGAACTCCTGGTCGGTCTTGTCGATCTCGTCGATCAGCAGCACGACCGGCTGCTCTGATGAGATCGCGGTCATCAGCGGACGCGCAAGCAGGAACTCCTCGCCGAAGATGTCCTCCTGCACGGCCTCCCAGCCGGTGTCCGACGCCTCGGCCTGGATTCGCAGCAGCTGCTTGCGATAGTTCCACTCGTACAGCGCCTTGGCCTCGTCGAGGCCCTCGTAGCACTGCAGGCGCACGAGCTCGCGGCCCAGGTAGGAGGCGAGCGCCTTCGCGAGCTCGGTCTTGCCGACGCCAGCCGGCCCCTCGACGAGCACCGGCTTGCCGAGCCTCGTGGCGAGGAACGAGACGAGCGCGGTCGACTCGCCCGGCAGGTAGCCCACCTCGCGCAGGCCCGCCGCAACATCTGCGACGGAGGCGGGCGCCGAGGACGGGGGGCGGACATCGTCCGCGCAATGATAGGCGGCGGGCCGCGCTCGGCGACGCTCGCAAGCGGGGAAGTGGTGCTGTGCCGCTGGCTGGTGCCCACCGCGGCTGTTTATTGTCTGGAGTATGTCGCTGCGTCGCGGACATGCAGCAGGCGCTTGGGCGGCTCTGCTCTCCTGCGTGATCTTCGCTCTGGCGGCCCTGCCCGCCGGTGCGCAGGCCGGCGGGGCGGACGTGGCGGCCACCCGGACGTATATCGAGCTCAACTACGGGCTCGTGCAGGTCGTCGCCTCCAGGGTCCGTCCGATTGAAGCGGCGCTCCATAGCGTGCTCGCCCAGGTGCGCGGGGAATGCCCGGCGGCCGCCGCCGGCTCGCCGCAGGACACGGAGTCCGAAGAGCTCAGCAACGAGGTGGTCGGCACGCTGGTGCAGACCGCGGTGCGGCTGCTCGTGCACCCCGCCTCGCTCCGGTTCGCACTCGTCGCGGGCGCCCTGAAATGGAGCAGCGGTGCGCTGACTCGCACCATCCACGCCTACGTGGCCAAGCTTGAGACGCTTGCGACCCTTGGAGTACCGAGCCTCTGCTCGGACGTGCGCGTCTGGGCCGCCGGTCGCTTTCAGACGCTGCCGGGGAGCACCGTTGACTTCGACGCGCGCTTCATGCCGAACTGGGTGTCCGCCGGCGAGCTCCCGGCTGCCCTCACCCGCTACGAGACGCCGTCGGAGCGTTCCCTGATCCGCCGCACCGAACATCTGGAAGCGAAGATCGCCGAACTCGAAGCCCGCGAAGTCGAAACATGGGGTCAGATCATGAACGTCCTGGAGCTCTCGCCCTGAGCAGATCGCGCTCCCGACGGCAGCGAGCGCTCGGGCAGGCCTACTACTTCGACCGGGTGGGCGGATCCTCGAAAGACAGCTGCTCTCCCTTCCCCGTACCGGGACTATGCGGGGAGGACGCGGGCGGTGCTGGGGGGAACGGACTCCTCTCGCCCCGCTTGCGCGGGGCGCCGTGCTCGCGCGCCGGGACCGGCGTAGCTGGTCTCGCGGGCGCGTCCGCCCGAGCGCGCCCCGGTGTCACGAGCGTCGCGTCGAGATCGTCCGCCGGGCGAGCGCGTGGGCCGTCGCGCCGCGGCCGGCGCAGCGGCGCGGGCGGCCGTTCCAGCGCGCGAATGCGCCCGCCGGCATACAGGAGCCCAAGCGCGAGCAGCAGCGCGATAAAAATCCCCCACTCGACGCCGACGGTCGCGGTTACGCGGTCGTTGCCCTGCAGCCCAGGCTTGTCGAGCAGGCGGTAGAAGATCAGCAGCGCGGTCCAGCCGCCGGCGATCATCAAGCTCACGCCGTCGCCGCCGGGGAGCTGGAAGGTGCGCTCCTCGGCGCGCGCAAGCAGCGTGCTTAGCACCGCTGCGCTGACGAGCAGCACGGCGGCCTCGACGAATGAGAACGCCTGGAACGCGCTGAGACTCGTTTCCGTGGCCTTGGGGATGCCGTGTACGACGAGCGTGTCGGTCTTGCTGTACCACGGCAGGAACATCGACGCGAACAACCCGAGCGAGGTGAGCGCGGCGAGCCGCTGCTCGGGCTCGAGCGCGCGCCATGCGTGCAGGACCCGCGTCATCGGTGCGGCTCGCCTGCCGGAGTCGTCTCGTTCGATCTCACTGGCGCCTAGTCTAGGCGCGGCATCTGCGGGCTAATGACGGCTGACGAGCACACTGCCGCTGGCCGTCGAGAAGTTGCCGGCGAGGTCGGTGGCGGTGATCTCGATCGTGAAGGAGCCGCCCTTCGCGGGGGTGATCCACAGCAGTTTCGGCTTGCCGCGTTCCAGCAGCGCGCTGTTCGTCCACACGACGCGTGAGCCCTGGCGGACGGTCATGCTGACGGTTGCGACCTTCGACAAGGAGATCTGCACGCCGGCGCGCGCCCCGCCGGGCAGCGTCTTCGACAGCAGCGAGATCACGGGCGGCGTGTGCAGGTCGGCGGTGAAGCGCTGCGCGGTCGTGCAGTAGATCTGATCGCCGGGGACCTGTGCGCTCATCTGCGCGGTTTGCGCGCGGAGGCTGCTCGCGGAGGCGCCGCCGGTGCTCGGCGCGGTCGTGGTCGTCGTCGGAGTGGTGCTCGTCGGAGTGCTCGTCGTCGGAGGATTCGTGGGCGGCGCGCTCGCGGGTGCGATCGGCTCGCCCTTGTCGGTGCGTTCGCACAGGTGCTGGAGGAATTCTGTGAGCAGTTCGTGATAGTTGAGGTTCGATTCGCCGAACTGGTCGTACATCGACCAGGCGCCCGTGTCGTACAGCGGCACGATCGCGCGCGCCTCGGCGTCGCCGGCTTCGAACAGCGACAGGCCGAGCGGGTCTTTGGTGATCGACGTGTATTCATAGAGCCCGACGAGCGACTGGATGAAGCCGTTGAGGATCCTGTCGCTGGGGGCGTATGTGTACTCGGCGTACATTGCTCCGACGGGCGTCTTCACGCGCACCCCCTGCGGCGGCGGCGTCTGGAAGATGCCGAGCGCCTGCTGCGCGGCGGTCAGGTAGGCGGGTTCTTTGAAGCGCGACCATGCGCGCGAGAGCGCCTGCAGCGCCGTGCCCTGCGAGAGCCCGCTGGTCCATGGCGGCACGCCGCCGTCGAAGTCGAACATGTACTCCCAGGCGATCCCGCCGGCGCGCTGGGTCGCCAGTGGGATCACTTCGCCGAGAACCTGTCGCAGGTTGGCGTTTTCGTGGCCGGAGTCGTAGTAGCCGTTGGCCTCGCCGAATGTCGCGAGCCACTGGATCTCGATTCCCTGCCCCGGATAGTGCTCCCAGATGATCTTGCTCGGGGGGAAGCTGACGCGCTCCTCGTCGCTGAGCAGCGGTTCGGTCGTCCACCAGTGGCGGTTGCGTTCGAGCGTCAGGAACAGCGCCGGCAGCCGCGAGGGGATCAGCTCGCCGGCTTTCGCCATCGCCTGGAGGTTCGCGAGCACGTCGCCGAGTTCTTCCCTGCGGGTGCCGGTGAGCCTGCCGAGCGAGCTTTTCGCGGCGACGTAGGCCTCGTAGTCCTGGTGGTAGATCGCTTCGCTGATCGCTGCGCTGTGCAGCAGGCTCGCGAGCGCCGCGCTGACGCTCGGCCCATGGCTGGACGCGGCGCGGGCTCGCACGTGGACGTGGACCGGTCCGAGGGTGCCCGCCGTCGTGGCCGCGAGCGCGGAAGGAGTGCTGGCACCGACGAGGGCAATCACGCCCAGGGCAAGCGCCGTGAAACGCTTGGCGCGCACGGCACGGATGCTAGCGAGCCGCGACGTCGCCTCGCTACGGTTCGAGCTCGAGCTCCTCGACGCCTTCGAGCTCGTCCTCTTCCTCGTCGTCATCGAGGTCGTCGTCATCATCAGGCGGCAGCTCGCCGCCTGCGCCATGCGAGAGCTGGAAGCGCTCGATCAGCTCGTCGCGCTTGGGCTCGTCGAGCGGGGCGTCCTCGGAGATCAAGACCCACTCGTCTGCCTCGAAGTCGTCGGTCTCGAAGATCTCGTGGTCGACCTCGGGTGAGTCGTCGACGACGATCATGATCTCGGTCTGGGGGTTGAAGTAGGTGCCGGGGCGAAGCGTTATCTCGTCGAGCTGGAATCGGCGGGCGTTGGTCATGCGCCGTTTATACCCCACGGCACGACGGTTGTGCTAGCGCGCCGGTTCACGGTTCGAGCTCGTCAAGCGTGCGCGCGACCTCGACGTCGACGTCGAGCGGGTCCATGCCCTGGCGGATACGCCGCTCGTTGCGTGCGAGAACGAGCTGGCGCACCTCGGCGAGCAGCTCTGGATCGCGCGGATTGGAAGCCGGCTCGCCCTGCTCTTCGCCCAGCAGTCGCGCGAGCTCTGCGTCGACGTCGAGCGCCGGCTGACCGCTGCGCAGAAGCCGTTCGTTGCGAGCGCTGAGCATCTGGCGGATCTCGCGCTCCTGCTCGGCCCGGGCCGCGGCCGATTCGGGCGTTGGGACGTCGGCGCCGCCGTTGTAGTCGTCTTCGCGGGAGATCCCGCCCGCGCCGATGCGGTCGTATGCGCTTTCCGTGCCACGGGTAGCGAACAGCAGGAACGATATGAGCAGCGAGAACGCGACCGCCCCGAACACCACGAAGGCGAGTCCGTTTTCCATGAACGCGAACGCGATCGAGCCGAGGCCGTGCATCATCCGTGATTGTTGCCGATCAGCCGTTGCTCCGCTACCCTGGAGCCCGCAGTTGACTGACCAGTCAATCTAGTCTCAGCCAGACTGTTAGGAGATCCGAGAATGGTCGATTTCACGCTCACCGATGAGCAGAAGAACCTGCGCGAGATGGCGCACGACTTCGCGGTCAAAGAGATACGCCCGGTCGCCTGGGAGTACGACAAGGACGGCACCTGGCCCGCGGACATCATCAAGAAGGCGTGGGACGTCGGCCTGATGAACTCGCACATCCCCGAGGAGTACGGCGGCGCCGGTGCGAGCTACCTCGACGGCTGTCTGATCGAGGAGGAGCTCTCGTGGGGCTGCTCGGGCATCCAGACCTCGCTGGGCTGCAACGGCCTCGCGACCGCGCCAATCGCGCTCGGCGGCTCTGAGGAGATCAAGAAGAAGTACCTGGGCATGCTCACCGAGGAGCCCAAGCTCGCGTCCTTCTGCCTGACCGAGCCCGACGCCGGCTCGGATGTCTCCGGGATGCGCACCACGGCGGTGCGCAAGGGCGACAAGTACGTGATCAACGGCTCCAAGTGCTTCATCACCAACGGCGGCTACGCCGACTACTACACCGTCTACGCGAAGACCGACAAAGACGCCGGCCACCGCGGCATCTCGGCGTTCGTGGTCGAGCGCGACTGGGGCGTGGTCGTGGACAAGAAGGAGGACAAGCTCGGGCAGCGCGCGTCCAACACCGCGACGATCTCCTTCAACGACGTCGAGGTTCCCGCCGAGAACCTGCTCGGCGAGGAGAACGGCGGCTTCAAGCTCGCGATGATGACGCTCGACCGCACGCGTCCGGGCGTGGCCGCAATGGCTACCGGCATCGCCCGCGCGGCCTTTGAGTTCGCGATCGACTACTCCAGGGAACGCGTGCAGTTCGGCGTGCCGATCGCGATGCATCAGGCGATCCAGTTCATCATCGCCGACATGGCGACCGAGATCGAGGCAGCGCGCCTCTTGACCTGGAAGTCGGCGTTCATGCTCGACAACGGCGAACGTAACACGCTCGTCTCCTCGCACGCCAAGCGCTTCGCTGCCGACACGGCGATGAAGACCGCGACCGAAGCCGTGCAGGTCTACGGTGGCTATGGCTTCATCAAGGACTACCCCGTCGAGAAGCTGTTCCGCGACGCCAAGATCATGCAGCTGTACGAGGGCACCTCGCAGATCCAGCGCCTGGTGATCGCGCGCGAGACGCTGTTGCCGCGGCGCATCGAGGAGCCTGCCGCAGCAATGGCCTAGAGCGCAGTCCGCGCCGTCCCCGCGCCAGCATGTCCGGTGCGGCGCGCGGCGCGCTGTCAATCACGCAAAGGCCGTGGAGTGCTTGCTGTGCGCTGCTCGCTAGCAGTCTCATAGTGTGCGTATTTAACTAGAACACAATGGCTATGCGCTCCTGGAATAGCTCCCCGCTGGCTCTGTCGGCAGGCGTCAGTCTCGCGCCTACGTCCAGGCCAAGCGTTCGGCTTCGCCAATTGATACTCGGCACGCTCGTCGGGGCTGCGGGCGTGCTCGGCGGCGGGGCAGCACTGACGCTGCACGACGCAGCCACCGTCCGCGCGACGAGTACCCGCAATGGCATTCAGAGCCTGCCGCTTGTCGCGCAGGGCTCGGTCTCGGCGGTGTTGGGCGGCGAGCGACTGGGCTATCGAGTGCTCCATCTGCGGGCGGTGAACCCTGAGCAGCACTTGCGCATGGGATTCTCGCGGCAGGGCGTGACAGTCGCGTCGGGGCGGGCGCGAACCGTCATGAGACTGTCTGCGTATGGGTACGCAACCACGCTGCGGCCGCTCCGTCCGGCAGCGCCGCAGGTGCGTGCTAATCGCGTCAGCTACACCTACGGGTCGCTCGAAGAGCAGTTCGCCAACGGCCCCCTGGGGCTCGAGCAGAGCTTCGAGCTCGCCGCACGCCCGACCGCGGGGAGGGGGCCGTTGACGTTCTCGGTCTCGCTGTCCGGCAACCTCCATCCACGGCTTCACGACGGCTCGCTGTGGCTGCACGGCGACGGCATCTCACTCCGATACGGCGGCCTCGTGGCGACAGACGCGCACGGGCGAGTTCTGCGGTCCTGGCTCGAACTGGTCGGCGATCGTGTCCTGGTTCGGGTCGACGATCGCGATGCCGCGTATCCGCTGTGGATCGACCCGTTCATCCAGCAGGCGGAGCTGACCGGCTCGCGTGGCAGCCCAGGAGAAGAATTCGGCGAATCGGTGGCGATCGCCGCCAGCACGATCGTCGTCGGTACGCCCAACCACGCTGACACCGCGACGGGCGCTGAACAGGGCGCGGCGTATGTCTTCACGAAGCCAGCCTCGGGATGGGCCGACGCCACTCAGGCCGCAGTGCTGAGGGCGAACAGAGGCGAGTCCGAAGAAGACTTCGGTCACTCGGTGGCAGTCTCCGGGGACACGATCGTCGTTGGAGCGCCCTTTCGCGAAGTCGGCAGGCACACGGGCCAGGGTTCGGCGTACGTGTTCGTCAAGCCGGCGCGCGGCTGGCGAGACGCCACCCAAACAGCGACGCTGACCGCCAAACGAGGCGCGGCGCACGAATTCTTCGGCGAATCCGTTGCGGTGTCAGGCAACGTAGTGGTATGTGGCGCCCCCAGCCACAGGGTCGCAAGCAACGCGAGCCAGGGTGCCGTGGACATCTTCCGCAAGCCAGCTGACGGCTGGAGGGGAGCGTTGACCCAGAGCGCCGAGTTGATTGCCGCAGACGGGCAGGCAAACGACTCGCTGGGGATCTCCGTCGCGGTCTCGCGCGATACGCTCGTGGCTGGGGCAGACCTCCACCGTGTCGATGCGCACACGGGCGAGGGAGCTGCGTATGTGTTCACCAAACCGGCGTCTGGATGGAGAGACTCCACCCAGACCGCCGAGCTGACTGACTACGAAGGCGAGGCCGGCGAACTGTTTGGACACTCAGTCGCGCTCTCGGGAGCTACGATTGTCGTCGGTGCGCCCTTCCACGAGCTAGGCGACGTCGTTGACCAGGGTGCCGTCTACGTGTTCGTCATGCCCGCTTCCGGATGGCGGGGCTCGGTGAGCCAGATAGCTGAGCTGACGGTCTCAGACGGCGCCAAAAACGAACTGCTCGGGCGCTCGCTGGCGATATTTGGCAATACGGTTGTGGCTGGCGCGAGCGCGAGAGAAATCGGCGCGAGCTCCGAACAGGGTGAGGTCTACGTGTTCGTGAAGCCCGCGTCGGGTTGGGAGAACGTCACTCCGGCCGCAGATCTGATCGCCTCGAACGGCACGACCGGAGACGACCTCGGTAGGTCGGTCGCCGTCTCGGGCAAGACGATTGTCGCCGGCGCGCCGGACCATGAGGTTCGTGGAGAACTGGCACAGGGAGCGGTGTACGCGTTTGTGTTCCGGGGGGCATCGGCGGGGGCGCCCGCGGTCCACTGACATTCTGCGCCGTCAGACAGATGGGCGCGCTCCGCTAGGCTCCCCGTCCCCAGCCGAGGAGACCAAAAGTATGTTCGTGTTCAAAGCCGCCGTCGTCGGCGCAGGCACCATGGGCGGGCAGATCGCCCAGACGGTCGCCGCCGCCGGCATCCCGGTGGTGCTCAAGGACATCGACGACGCGCTCGTGCAGGCGGGCCTCGACGAGGCTCGGAACGTGACGCAGGGCCAGATCGGCAAGCTGGCCGAGAAGGGCAAGATCACCGCTGAGCAGGCCGAGGCGCAGATCGCGGAGATCCTTGGGCGCATCCACGGCACCACCTCGTATGAGCGCTTCGGCGACGTCGACCTGGTGATCGAGGCGGTGCCGGAGCGGATGGAGATCAAGCAGAGCGTGTTCGCCGAGCTCGACGCCGCCACCCCTGGCCACGCGATCCTCGCGTCGAACACGTCCTCGCTGTCGATCACAGAGATCGGCGAAGCGACGCTGCGCCCCGAGAAGGTCGTCGGCTTCCACTACTTCTACCCCGCCTCGCTGATGCCGCTGATCGAGATCGTCGAGGGCGAGGAGACCTCCGCGGAGACCGTCGCCGCCGCGGTCACGTTCGCGCAGGCGATCCGCAAGCAGCCGATCACCTGCGTCGAGGTGCCGGGGTTCGTGGTGAACCGCATCCTCAACTCCGGCATCTCCGAGATCTGGCGCGAGCAGGAGGAGAAGGGCCTGTCGATCAAGGCGATCGACGAGGGCGTCGGCGCCGCCGGCGTCACGCCGGTCGGCCCCTACTACCTGGTCAACCTGCTCGGCCTCGACACCGTCCTGCACGTCGCCGAGCACCTCGTCGCCTCCTACGGCGAGGAACGCTTCTACGTGCCCAAGGGCATGCAGAAGCTCGTCGTCAACGGCAAGCTCGGCGCCAAGACCGGCGGCGACGGCTTCTACAACTCCCAGGGCGAGCCCAACATCGACGGTGACGCTGAGCCGGATGTAGCCGAGCTCGTCGAGCTGCTGTCGCTGAAGACGTTCCTCGAGGCGTGCCTGGTGCTAGAGGAGGGCGTAGCCACGCACCGCGACATCGACTTCGGGATGATGGCCGGCGCCGGTCTTGACCCGCGCCGGGGCCTCTTGCCGCCGTTCATGAAGGCCGACAGCGAGGGCCTCGACACGGTTCTCGAGCGCATGGAGAGCGCCCAGGAGCGCTACGGCGAGCGCTTCACGCCGCCAACGATCCTGCGCCGCCTCGTCGCGCAGGGACGCCTGGGGCAGAAGAGCGGACAGGGCTTCTACGCCTACCCGCAGCCCGACGCGCAGCAGCCCGCAGCATCGTCCCCGGAGGGGGAGGGCGAGGTGATCAAGCTCGAGACCCGCGCTGACGGCGTCGCGATCGCATGGCTGGCCAACGGCCAGATGAACTCGATCTCACCACAGGTCGTCGAGGATCTCGGCAAGGTCTGGCGCCACGTCAAGGACGCCGCCGGCTCGCCAGTGCGCGCGCTCGTGATCGCATCGTCCAACCCGTTCCTGTTCAGCGCCGGCGCCGACATCAAGGCGTTCACCCAGATGGACGAGGCAGCAGGCGCCGAGTTGATCAACGGCGCGCACGCGCTCTTCCGCGAGCTCGGCTCGGAGGGGATCGTCACGATCGCCGCTGTCAACGGCCTGGCCTTCGGCGGTGGCTGCGAGCTTGCGATGGCCTGCGACGTGCGCATCGCCGCGCGCTCGGCGATCTTCGGTCAGCCAGAGATCAAGCTCGGCATCATCCCCGGCTTCGGCGGCACGCAGCGGCTGCCGCGCCTGGTCGGCGAAAACAAGGCCCTCGAGATGAACCTGATCGGCGACCCGATCCTCGCCGACGAAGCGTTCGAGCTCGGCCTCGCCAACCGGCTGGTCGAGGATCACGAACTGCTCGACACCGCGCTGCAGTGGGCGCGCAAGCTCGCCGGGCAGGCGCCGCTGGCAGTGGCGCAGATCAAGCGCGTCTCAGCCGCAGGCGACCTCGACGGGGGCATCGAGGCCGAGAAGCAGGCGTTCGCGGAGGTGTTCGCCACCGATGACGCCAAGGAGGGCATCTCCGCCTTCCTCGGCAAACGCGCGCCGCGCTTCCGCGGCAGGTGAGCGCCGGCCTGACAGCGGCGTCACCGCTCCTCACCGAGCTGGCCGAGCTGATACGCGGAGCGCGCTCGGTCGTAGCGCTGACCGGCGCCGGCATCTCGGTGCCCTCCGGGATACCCGACTTCCGCACGCCGGGCACGGGGCTGTGGGAGAACGTCAACCCGATGGCGGTTGCGCACATCGACGCCTTCCGCCGCGATCCCGTGCGCTTCTGGAGCTTCTACGGCCAGCGCTTCGCCACGCTCGGCGGCAAGCTCCCCAACGGCGCCCATCGCGCGCTCGTGGCGATGGAAGCGCACGGGTTGCTCGACGCGGTGATCACGCAGAACATCGACATGCTGCACCGCAGGGCGGGCACGCGCGAGCTGATCGAGATGCACGGCAGCATCTCCAGCTGCTCATGCCCCAGCTGCCGCTCGAGCGTCGCGCTGGCGGAGGTGAGCACGCGCCTCGAGCGTGCCGGCGACGGCGTTCCGCGCTGCGACGACTGTGCGCGGCCGCTGAAGCCCGACGTGGTGCTGTTCGGCGAGCTGCTCTCGCAAGCTGCGCTCGAGCGCGCCCGCGAGCTGTGCGAAGGCGCGGACGTGCTGCTGTGCGTGGGCTCCTCGCTCGAGGTGCATCCAGTCGCAGGGCTGCCGCAACTCGCGCTCGATGCCGGTGGAGCGCTCGCAATCGTCACCCAGGGGCCGACGCCGCTGGACAAGCTCGCGGACATTCGCCTGGACGGCGATGTCGTCGCCGAGCTCGAGGCGCTGTGCGGCGCTCTCGGCGTCAGCTGACGGCTACGGGCGTACGAAAGTGTCGGGGTCCGGCCCGGTGCGCATGCCCCGGTCGAGCGCCTCGATCGACTCCAGCTCGGCGCCGCTCAGCTCGAAGTCGAAGACGTCGAGGTTCTCCTCGATCCGCTCCGGCGTGACCGACTTCGGGATCACGACGTTGCCGAGCTGCAGATGCCAGCGGATCACGACCTGCCCCGGTGTCTTCGAGTGGGCCTTGGCGAGCTCGACGATCGCCGGGTCCTCGAGCACCTTGCCCTGCGCGAGCGGGCTCCATGCCTCGGTCACGATCCCAAGCTCCTGGTGCTCGTGGCGCAGCCCCCGCTGCTGGAAGTAGGGGTGCAGCTCGATCTGGTTGAGCGCGGGCGTCTCGCCAGTCTCGGCGATCACGCGCTCGATGTGCGCCGGCTGGAAGTTCGAGACCCCGATCGAGCGGACCAGGCCCTCCGCGCGCATCGCGACGAACGCCTTCCATGTCTCGACGTACTTGTCGTGCGCGGGAACCGGCCAATGGATCAGGTAGAGGTCGACGTAGTCCATCTCCAAGCGCTCGAGGCTCGCGCTCAACGCGTGTTTGGCCTGCTCGTAGCCGTGGTCGTCGTTGAAGCACTTGGTCGTGACGAACACCTCGCCGCGATCGAGGCCGGAGGAGCGGATCGCCTGTCCGACCTCCGCCTCGTTGCGGTAGGCGGCGGCTGTGTCGATGTGGCGATACCCGATGGCGAGCGCACGCGCCACGACCTCGGATGTGTCCGCCGGGGGAACCTGGAAGACACCGAAGCCGAGTTGAGGGATGTCCTCGGCATCGCGAAGCGAGATCTGGGGAACCTGGCTGCTGGTTGTGCTCATGACGATTAGCTTGCCCGCTTCTCGGTTGATCTAACCGGTCGTGAGTGCGTGTCGACTGAGGTCCCGCGCGGGGTCGATCCCCCAACGGCCCGCGACTCCCGCGAGCTCGGCGTCGATCTCCCAGCGGTCCGGGCGCGAAGCGCCCTCGTGCTCGAGGCTCGCGCCCTTCAACGCCATGCAGCCCGTGTTCTCGCCGATCTCCCTGATCGCCTGCACCTCCTCGGGGCTCAGCCGTGCCGACAGCTCGGCAACCGCCGCCAGCTCCAAGCGCTTGTCCTCAATCGGGCGCGCGTGCGAGCCGCTCTCCTGGATCAGCGTTGGCGCCACGCAGCGCACCGCCGGCTGCGCGAGGTTCCACGCGCATGCCAGCTGCAGCATGCTCATCCCATGACGCTCGGCCAGCGGTCGCATTTGCTCGAGCTTCTCGCGGCCCGCCTGCACCCAGCCTTCGGGGCGGAACTTGCGGTGGTCGTACGCGGCGAACGCGTGGCCTGGCAGCACGTCGTCGTGGAACAGGCCGCCGTAGTCGACTACGCGCGTGAGCAGGCTTACCTCGTGGGCGACGGCGGCTTTGAGCACCAGCTCACCGGGCCACGGCTCGAGCGGGCCGAGGATGATCATCGCCCAGTCGATTTGCGCGGCGAAGCGCTCCAGGCAGTCGATCAGATCGAGCGTGAAGCCGTTCGCCGGACCGGGCGCCACGCCCAAGCGGCGCGTCAGCCCCGTCTCGCGGACCGCCTGCATGCCCTCCCACACGGCTGGGCTCGAGTAGCCGATGCGATCGGGGTTGTGCAGCAGCAGCAGGTCGAAGCGATCGACGCCGCAGCGCTCGAGGCTGCGCTCGGTCGCTATGCGGATGTACTGCGCGTACTCCTCCGGGCCACGCAGCCGGGGGTCGGTGAAGCGCGGAAAGCCTTTCGCGCCCTCACGCTCGCCCGTATAGAAATCGTGCCCGATCGCTCCGATCAAGCAGTAGCTGTCGCGCTCCACGCCGGCGAGCGCTGTGCCGAGCATGCGATCCGCCTCGCCCGCGCCATACACGTCGGCTGTGATCACCGTGTCGATGCCCTCGCCCGGGCGCAGCAGCGCCCGCAGGCGCTCGTCCTCCAGCGGCTCGCCGAAGTGCATGAAGCGCCCGCCGCTCCAGGTGCCGATCGCTGTGCTCGTCGGGTCCATCGCCCCACACTTTACGCGCGGCGGGCGCCGCCGGTTCTCAGCTGCGAATCGGATATGCGGAGACCGGCACGACCACGTCGGAGGCAAACTTGTCGTGCCAGCACTGCTTCTCCTTGTCCCACAGCATCCAGAAGAAGCCAAGGAAGATCACGATCGCCGACACGTAGCCGCCAATCCAGCGGATGAACGCGCGGCCGTAGCCGATCGAGCCGGAGCCGTCGAAGCCGATCACGCGGATCCCGAGCGCGCTCATGCCGGGCGTCTGACCGCGTGCGGAGCCGACGAACAGCGTGAAGTAGGCGATCGTCACGAGGAGCGAGACGATGCTGCCCGCGCCTTTGAGCGCGATCCGCAGGACGATCTCGACCACTGCGAGGATGATCGCGTCGAGCAAGCCCGCCGCGAAGCGCCGCCAAAAGCCGGCGCGGGGTCCTGAGGCGTCGCCGTAGTCGGCGCTCGCCGACTCCGTGGATGACACCGCCCCCATCCCGACCTGCGAATCTCCAGTCGATGCCATCTTAGGTCTCCGGATCTCTCGGTGGTCAGAGCAACTGCTGGAAACGCCCGGCGCGAGCATATTCCACACGGGCGACGAGCTCAGGCCTGTGCACTAGCGTTTTGCCTGCACTAGCGTTTTGCCTTTACCCGCGCGAGAGCCTCCAGGAACTCCTCGGCGTCGAGCGTCACAGGCGCGCCCGCGACCTTTCCGCGCAGGCCCTGCTCCAGACGGTGCGCCAGTTCGACACGCGCACGTCGATCGAGGCTCGCGCGCCGCTCCAGAAAGCGCCTGACCGCCGCCAGCTCCTCGAGGCTCACGGCGCTCACGTCCCAGCCGCTCTCATCGAAGCCCGCGGGCGCATTCGTTTGCGTCCCCAGCGCGGCGGCGGCGGCACCAGTCGCTCCGTCGCGGATCACGAGCGTGCCGGCCGCCAGGTCGCCGAGGCGCTGGTTGCGCCGCGTCAGCAGGATCGAGATCAGGCCGACGAGGTAGGCGGTGGGCAGCAGATCGATGAACCGCAGGAGGTTGCGGATCGCGCTCGCCGGCAGGTCGACCGGCGTTCCCTGCTCGCGCACGACACGCAGATGCGTAGCGCGCTTGCCCGGCGTGCGCCCTGACGCGAGCACCTCGAACAGCACGTCGTACAGGTACGCGGCCGCGAACGCGGCGATCGCGAACAGCGCGGTCCCGACGCCGCCTCCGACGAGCACGAGCGTCACCAGCGCGGCGAGCCCGACGAGCACCAGCTGCAGCGCCAGGTCGATTACGCTTGCGATGAAACGCGAGCCTGCACCTGCCAGCACGATGCCCAGCTCGACCCCCTCGGGGGTCGCGATCGTGATGCGATCCTCCAGCTCCACGTCATGAACCTAGAGGCTTTTCTACGGCAGGGCTCACCGAGCTGGACGCAGCTCGAAGCCCTGCTCGAGCGCGCGGGAAGCCGGCCGGAGCGTTTGGGCGCGGACGGCGTGCTCGAGCTCGGCGGCCTCTACCGCGCGCTCGTCGCCGATCTCGCCCTCGCGCGGCGGCGTTTCCCCGGCGACCCCGTGCTCGAACGGCTCGAGCCGCTGGCGCTGCGGGCGCGCCACGCCGTCTACGGCGAGCGCCGTCGCGGCGGCTCGCTGCGCGAGTTCCTGCTGCGCGGCTACTGGCGCGACGTGCGCGCCCAGCGGACGCTGCTCGCCGTCGCCCTGACCGCGATGTTCGCGCCCACGCTGCTCGCCGCCGCATGGGCTGCACACGATCCAGGCGCGGCGATCGGGCTCGTGCCGAGCGCCTACCGCGCCGCTGCCGACCCACACGTGCGCCACCTCTCCGGGCTCGGGCTCTCCACGCAGGCCGCGCTCGCGAGCTCGATCTACACGCACAACATCGCGGTCACGTTCGCCACGTTCGCCGGCGGCCTCGCGCTGGGCATGGGCACGCTCGCGATGCTCGCCTACAACGGGCTGCTGCTGGGGACGCTCGCGGGCCTCACGATCCAGGCGGGCACCTTCTCGGTGTTCGTGCGCTACATCGCTCCTCACGGCCTGCTCGAGCTCTCGTGCGTCTCGATCGCGGGCGTCGCCGGGCTGCGGCTGGCGCGCGCGCTGATCGATCCTGGGGTGCGACCGCGCCTGGAGGCGCTGCGCGCGGATGCGCGCGGCGCGGTGCTGATGGTGCTCGGCACGGCGCCGTGGCTCGTCGTGGCCGGCCTCACCGAGGGCTTCATCACGCCCCGAGACCTGCCCGTGGCGGACGCGCTGGCGGTCGGTGTCGTGCTCGCGACGCTGTTCTGGGGTCTGGTGCTGACCCGCGGGCGTCACATGCGCGCCCGCGCCTTCGCGCGCAGGTAGGCCTGCACGCAGCGCTCCGGCAGCGCGCCGGGCGCTGCCAGCACGACGTCGGCGCCGGTGCGCCGGATGCGCGTTACGGCGCCGTCACGCGCGCGCAGCACGCTGAGGGCCGCGAGCGCGCCGGCGGGTTCATCGCCAAGCTCGCTAGCCCTGCCTTCGAGCGCGGGGTCGCTGACGCTCGCCACCAGCACGGCGTGACGGCGGGCGAGCATCGGCGCTGCCAGCACGAGCGAGCGTGCGGCCTGCTCGTCGATCAGATCGGTGAACACGAGCACGAGCCCGCGCCGCGAGCTGCCGACGCGCAGGAACGCGCGTTCGAAGTCCGAGTCCTCGAGCGTGGGCTGCAGGTCGAACAGCGTGCGCACGACTCGCCGCCCACCCATGCGGCGGGGCTGGATCTCGCGGCGGACGCTCGCGTCGAACGCGATCGCCCCGCAGCGGTCGCCGAGCTCGTCCGCCACTAGCGCGACGGCCGTGAGCGCGTCGAGCGCGACGTCGAGCAGCGTCTCGCGCGCCAGCGGCGCAGCCATCAGCCGCCCGCTGTCGAGCAGGCACAGCACGTCGTGATCCTGCTCGACGCGGTACTGGTTGCTCATCGGCCGGCCGAGCCTCGAGCTCGCGCGCCAGTTCACCTGGCGGATGTCGTCGTCCGGGGAGTACTCGCGAATCGACTCGAATTCCGTGCCGAGCCCGAGCGGGCCGCGCCTGAGACGCCCGCCGGGCGCCGCGCGCCCCTGGCGCATACGCAGCGCGAGCCGCCTTGCGGCAAGCAGGTCCGGGTACACCAGCACCTCGGTCGGCTGCCCGGCGGGGTGATGCCAGCGCGCCAGCCCCAACGGTCCGACGCTCGCTCCCGCCACGCCAGGGAGGCTGTGGCGTCCGCGCGCCACCGGCATGACCTCGCCGCGCAGATCCTGCCTGCCGCCGCGCGCGTCGATCTCCAGCGCCGGCGTCGCGGGCTGGCGCAGCAGTACGCGTCGCGCGTCGCGCGGCAGCGCCGCGACGCTCAGCGGCGCGGCGACGCCGCGCGAGAGCACTTCCTCGAGGGTGCGCTCGACACGTGGTGCGTCGCGCACCGACAGGCCGTCGACCAGCATCGCCGTGAGCACCGCCAGCGCGCCCGCGAGCGCCGCCCACGCCGGGAGCGCCAATCCCGCCACGGCCACCGCCGCGAGCAGCCACGCGCAGCGGGTCGTCGGCGTCACCGCGGGACCGGCACCTCAGCGAGCGCCGTGCGCAGCGCGTCGTCGGGAGCAAAGCGCTCGAGCTCGGCCTCTGGCGTCATCACCAGCCTGTGCGCGAGCACCGCCGGCGCCAGCTCTGCGACGTCGTCGGGCGTCAAGAACGCGCGTCCGCGCAGGCGCGCAAGCGCCTTGGCCGCCGCCAACAGGTGCACTGCCGCTCGCGGGGAAGCGCCGAGCGAGACGCTTGGCAGCTCGCGCGTGCGCCGGATCAGCGCAACCACATAGCCGGCCACCTCCGGCGCCACGGCCGTGCTCTGCGCCTCCTCCGCCAGAGCGCGCACGTCGGCGGCGCCGACGACCGCCCGCAGCTGCGCGAAGCCGGCGGGGTCGACGCCGTTGCGCTCGATGCCAAGCATCTCTAGCTCCTGCTCGGCGCTCGGATAGCCGACGCGCGCCTGCAGCAGGAAGCGGTCGAGCTGGGCCTCCGGCAGCGGGTAGGTGCCCTCGTACTCGATCGGGTTCTGCGTGGCGATCACCAGGAACGGCGCCGGCAGCGGGCGCGACTCGCCGTCGATCGTCACCTGCGCCTCCTGCATCGCCTCCAGCAGCGCCGCCTGGGTCTTCGGCGGCGTGCGGTTGATCTCGTCGGCGAGCAGCACGTTGGTGAACAGCGGGCCCGGACGAAACGCGAGCTCCTCGCCGCGCAGCGTCATCGTTCCGGTGAGGTCGGAGGGGAGCATGTCGGGGGTGAACTGCACGCGGCGCATCTGCACGCCCAGCGTCGCCGCGAGCGCTCGCGCGAGCAGTGTCTTGGCGACGCCCGGCACGCCCTCGAGCAGCACGTGGCCGCGGCACGCGAGCGCGATCAGCATCAGCTCGAGCGTTTGCTCCTGACCCACCACGACCGGGCGAATCTGCTCCAGGACGGCCTGCAGCAGCGCATGCGCCGTCGACGTGCGCTCGCTCGCGAAGGGCTCGCTCGCGTAGGGCTCGGCTCGCGCATCTGGATCGGGCGCCATCGCGGGCATCATCGTCGGTCTCGCAGACGCGTGAGCATCGACGCAAGCTTCCCGGGGTCGCGCGTGCGGCGCAGCAGCAGCGCGACTGCCTCGACGTACGCCGCGCGCGGTGGCTGTGAGGCCACGTACGCGGGCTCCGCCGGTCCGAGCCGGCGGCCGCGTGCGAGGATCCAGAGCAGGCCCGCGAGTGCCAGCAGCGCAAACGCCAGCCGCCAGCCGCTGGGCAGTGCGGCGAGCCCGCGACTCTGCCCGAAGCCGTGGACCGACTCGACGAACACGACCGGCCGTGTGCGTGCCCCGACCAGATTGAGCGCGAGCTGCGCGTTGTCTGCGGAGGCGAGCAGCCGGTTCTGCAGCGGCGAGGCGTCTGCCAGCAGCTCAAGCCGGCCCCCGCCGAGAACGCGCTCGAGCAGCAGGCTGCCGCCGGCGCGGCCGCGCAGCGGCGCGCGAAAGCCGCTCCTAGATGTCCATTCGCCTTCACCCGCGCTTCTGACTTCAGCAACACCCGTCACCGTCGCACCCCCGCCCGCCACCGAAAGCTCGGAGCTCGAGCTGAAGCTGCTCCACATCGGTGGCCGGGGAACCACGGCGGGCAGCGTGCTCTGCGAATCGCTGCCGCCGATCACGAGCCGCCCGCCGTCCTCGACGAACGCGAGCAGGCGTCTGCCGTCCGCGGGCAGCAGCGCGTCGGGGTCGAGCACGATCACCGTGTCCGCCGGGTCGAGCCGAGCCTGTTGCAGCGGCCTGCGCAGCTGCTCGACGGTGTGCCCCGTGCGGCTCAACAGCTCAGCCCACGCCGCCAAGCCCTGCGCGTCGGTCGCATAGGACGAGGACACAGGGCCGCTCGGACCGCTGCCGAGCGCGTTCCCGAGCACCCCCAGCGCGAGGAACATGACGAGGCCGCCCGCGCACACGAGCAGCCAGCCCGGCATCCCCCTCATTTGCTCTCCCGCGATCCCAGCAGCCGGCTCCAATCTTGGCGCGAGGCGATCAGATCCTCAGCGTCCGCCTCGCGACCGCCATAGGCGATCTCCTCGAAGCTTCGCGCGAGTCGATCGAAGTGCTCGGAGCGCAGGGCGCGCGAGACCTCACCGTTCAGCATCGTCGGGGCCGCCTCGATCACCTCGCTCTCCGCCAGGCGCATCAGCCCCGCGCGGAAGCGAAGCCGGACGGCTTCGGCGTTACGTCCCTGAGCCTCGGCTGCCGCGGCGTCGCGCTCGAGCTCGCTCGCGCGCACCGGCGCACCGGCCCCCGCAGCGCCGACCCCGCCGTAAGACTCGCGCAGCGCGCGGCGCGCGCCTCTGGTCGCGAGCACGGCACTGAGCGCGAGCACCACCGCCGCGAGCAGCGCCCATACCGTGATGGTGCCGCCCGGCGCGAGCGCTCCCAGGCTAGAGACCAGCTCTTCGAGAGCGTGCAGCGGAGATTCGAGCGCGGAGCCGACGGCATGCAGCAGCCCATGCAGGGGGCGCGGGATCGGGCCGCTGTGAAAGCGAGCTTCCGCGAGGATCGCGCGCGCTTGACCTCGCGCCAGCGCCGCAGCTTCGCGCGAGGAGCTAATGCTGCTCGCCATCGGCGGCTGCCGAGCTCGGCGATGGGCGCCAGCCCGGCGGCGGCGGCCAGAACGGAGGTCCTCCCGGCTGCCCCACCGCCTCGGGGCCGACGTCCACGAGCGCTCCGGCCGGCAGCGCCGCGGGCTCGATCCCGAGCTGCTCGGCCAGCAGCGCCACGTCGTAGCCCTCGTGGCGAACCCGCAGGTCGTAGTAGAGGACCGTCGTCACCGCCGCCAGGAACGGTCGCGTGAGCACCGCCGAGAGCCCCGCCGCAAGCGACACCACCAGAACCGTCAGCACGACGCCGGCGTTGCTCGACAGCGAGATCGCCACGAGCAGGCCCTCGATCGCACCGGACACGATCGACGTCATCACGGCCGCCACGAGCAGCACGCCCGCGGCCGGCCACCAGCGCCCCCGCACGAGTCGAGACGAGCGGCTGAGCGCGCTCCAGCCGCGGCAGCCCTCGATCAGCAGCGCAGGCACGGACACCGACCAAGCCGCATACAGCCAGATGCCCGGTAGCACGAGCGCGACGAACGCGAAGGCGAGCAGGACGAAGGTCATGATCTTCGAGCCACAGCAGCGGCCCCAGCCGGCGCAGCGCGAAGCGCAGCGAGGAGCCGATGTCGGTCGGCTGGTCGAGGTAGATGTCGCTGATCGCCTTGACGCAGGCCGCCGTCGTCAACACGCTGATGATCAAGCCGGTCAGGTCGAGGATCGCGCTGGCGCCCAGCGACGTGGCGTGGCTGCTCGCGCGGGCCGAGCCGATCCCGGCGAGGCCGCGCGGCACTTCGCTGCCGCTCGAGATCGTGGAGAGCAGCACCACCGCGCTGAGCGCCTGAAACGGCACCACGACTACGGCCGTGAGCCCGATCAGGGTGCGCAGGTTGCGCGTGTATGCCTTGATCCCCGCATCGAGGATCTCGCCGATCCGCAGCGGCCGCAGCGCGGGAGCGCTCATCCGCGGACGGTAGCAACCGGCCTGGATCACGCAACGGCGCTAGCGATCGAGCCCGGCTGCGGTGCGCGCGCGCAACGCCGCTTCCAGCCGGCCGAGCGCGTGCGTGAGCAGCTCGTCTCCGAGCCCGTCGCCGCGCGTCGCCGCGGAAGCGTCGCCGGCTGCTGCCTCGGCGCTCGCCAGCGCCGCCCGCGCCTGTGCCTGAACGCCCGGGCGCAGCTGCTCGAGCTCGGCGATCCTGATCGCAAGGTCCTGGCGCCGCTCGGCTTGCAGCTCGGGCACGGCGAGCGCGTACGCGCGGTCGAGCTCGAGTGCCGCATGCGCGACGCGGCCATGATCGAGATCCTGCCGCGCGCGCAGTGTGATCTCCTCGCACAGCAGCGCCGCGCCACGCGCGCCCAGCAGGGCCGCGAGGCGCTCCTGCGGGCGCAAAGCCCACGAGCGATCGCGGCGCGGCGGGCGCTTCGCACGCCCGGATGCGCGAGTCGGCGCCCAGCCACCAGGCGAGGACAGCGCGCGGGCGTGCAGCCAGCGCCCGTCTGCGACCTGCTCGCCCTCGCCCCACCCGGCCCTGACCACCAGCGCCTGCGCGGGAGCGATCTCGTGCACGTAAGGGTCGGCAGCCGCGATCCGGTGCGAGTGGATCACGCGGTTGACCATCGCTGTCGCCGCGCCGACCTCGCGGTCGCGATCGAGCTCCGCGAGCCACGCTCGCGCCTGGTTGTCAGCCGCCAGCGAGACGGGATCGATCACGGTCACCCGCGTCGTCGGCACGGGGGCCGGGTCGGGTCCGCTCGGCGCGCTCGCAGCGCGCCGGCGCACGCGCGCGAGCAACGGGCGCCCGCTCCAGCCCGGCCCCGTGGAAGCCCCGATCGGCTGGCGAGCGGCCTGGAGCGTACCCAGCACGACCACGCGCTCGGGCTCGCCGTCGTCTTCGCGGCGAACCAGGTAGCGGCCGTCGGCAGGGCCGAGCGCCCACGGGAACTCCAGCTGGATGAAGACGAACAGCTGTTGGGGCATCGCTGCACCGTATCCTTCCGATCAGGCCGAAGGCCGGCCAGGAGCAGACCCCGCGATCGCGGGTCCATCTCGACACCGGGAGCCACAGCATGTCCGACGCGAGCCATGTCGCCAGGAGCCTGCGCGAGCGTCTAGGCGGCAACACCGAGGAGCGACTCGGCAAAGCGCTGTCCGACCTGCTCGAAAACCCGCTGCTCACAGGGGCGATCGGGCGGGCCTTCGACGCGCGCGAGAAGGCCGTGCAGGCTCAGGAGGTGGCGATGGGCGCCCTCAACATCCCGTCGGCGGCCGACATCGAACGGTTGACCAGGCGGCTGCGCTCGGTGTCGCTGCGACTCGAGGGAATCGAGGAGGGCGTCGATCGCCTGGACCGCACGCGCGCCCCGGCCGTCACCGAGGACCCCGAGATCGGCGAGCGCCTGTCGGCGATCGAGGATCAGCTCAAGCGGCTGACCGACCGGCTCGAGCACGAGCCCGAGCGGCGGGCTGCCAAGGCCGCGAAAGCCGGCAGCGCGCGCTCGGGCGCCGCGAAGACCGGTGCGGCGGCTGCCAAGTCGGCGGCCAAACCGAGAGCCGGCAAAGCGAAACCCAAATCGGGCACGGTCTGAGCGCTCAGGCGCTCAGCGCCGCGATCGCCGCGCAGCCCATCCGCTCGGCCGCGTCCAGGAGCGACTCCTCGTCGATGCGGACGCGCTTCGCGTCGGCATCGAAGGTGTCGGACACCGCGAGCATGCACGCGACCGGCACGCCGGCGCCGGCGCCGGTCGCGAACAGCGCCGCTGCCTCCATCTCCACCGCCACGGCATCGCGGTGCTGTACGCGCTCCTCGCCGCCGTAGAACAGGTCGACGCTGACGATCGTGCCGAGCAGCGCACTGGGCGCGTGACGCGCCAGCGCGTCGGTCAGCGTAGGATCGGCAAGAGCGCGCTCGCCGGCGCCGAGTGCCCGCGAAGTGCCGTCGGCGCAGATCGCATCGCGGGCGATCACCAGCTCGCCCAGTGCCAGCCCGGCGGCGAGCGCGCCGCAGGTGCCCACCCGGATCGCGCGGCGTGCGCCGAGCGCGATCAGCTCGGTGAGCACGATCGCGGCCGATGGGCCGCCCATGCCCGTCGACTGGATCGTCAAAGCCAGCCCGTCGGGTGCGGTGCCCGTGTAGCCCCAGAGCCCGCGATGATGGTTGAACATGCGCGGCTCTTCGAGTAGCGACTGCGCGAGCGCGAGCGCACGCCCCGGGTCGCCTGGCAGCAGCACGCGCTCGCTGAGCGGTGCGGTGGGGTGCAGGTGGATGGGGACGCTGTGCGACACCGGCGGCGACTTTAGACTTCGGACGGGATGCCCGCCGACCCCCTGCCCGCCGCGTCGCGCGCCTGAGTGGCCAAGCCCGCGGATGACCCAACGAGTGACATCGGCGAGCTGACGCTCGCACAGGTCGCCGCGCGCGCGGGCGTCTCGCCCGCCACGGTCAGGCGATGGGTCGAGGGTGGGCTGATCCCCGGCTATGACGGCCGCTGGACGCCCGCCTCGGCGGCGTACGCACGCGTCGTCGCGAGGCTGCGCGCCCGCGGGCACACGCTCGCGCAGATCAAGCGCGCCAGCGAGAACGGGCAACTCGCGGTCGGCCCGCTCAAGAACCTCCTGATGCGTCCGGGGCCGCGCTATCCACTGCGCGAGGCGATTCGCCTCAGCGGGCTGAACCGAGATCTGATCGCGCGGCTGCACGCGACGATGGGCCTCGGGGCACCGCCGCTGGACGGGTTCACCGAGGAAGACATGCAGATCTTCAAATATGGCGCCGCCGTGCTCGACGCGGGGCTGCCACTGCCCGCGTTCCTGCAACTGATGCGCGTCTACGGGCAGGCCGTCGCTCAGATCGCGGACGCTGAGGTGCGCCTGATTCACCTTTACGTGCATGAGCCGCTGATGCGCTCGGGCGTCCCGAGCGTGGAGATCGCCGACGAGATGGAGGGGCTCGCGCGGGAGGTGCTTCCATTCGCGACGCCCTTCATGAACTACCTGCACGGGCGTTTGCTTGCGCAGTTCGTCGAGCAGGACATGATCGGCCACATGGAGGCCGACCTCCAAGAGGGGGCGCTCGAGGAAGGGCGCCTGCGCGTCGCGATCGCGTTCGCCGATCTGGCGGGCTATGCGCGTCTGACCAACGAGCGTGGCGACGAGGCAGCGCTCGGTGCCGTCGAGCGCTTCGTGGGAGCGGTCGAGCAGACGCTGCCGGTCGACGCGCGGGTGATCAAGATGCTGGGCGACGAGGTGATGGTCGTGGGCTCGGACGCGGCCGCGCTCACCGCCTGGGCGGTCGAGCTGCGCTCCGACATCGCCGCGGGGGATCCGCTGCCGCGGATCGGCATCCACTACGGCGAGGCGTTGTACCGGGACGGCGACTACTTCGGCCGCGACGTCAACCAGGCCGCGCGCGTGGTCGCACGCGCCGGCGGCGGCGAGGTGCTCGTCACGCGCCCGGTGGTCGAGATCGCCGCGGGCGTCGACGGGCTCGAGTTCGCGCAGATCGGCGAGGTCAGGCTCAAGGGCTTCTCCGAGCCGACCGAGCTGTTCACCGCCGCGGCGCGCAGGGAGTAGCAGGCGATGAGCGTCGAGGAGGTGCGCGAGACGGTACGCGCCGGGGGCCTGTTCGCAGGCGATGATGGAGTGCGCGCCCGCTCGATTCTCGTGATGCTCTCCGGCGGGCGCGACTCGACCTGCCTGCTCGACGTCGCGGTCGCGCTGCGCGGCGCGCCGGCGCTGAGCGCGCTGCACGTCAACTACGGGCTGCGCGAGCAGGCCGACGCGGACGAGCGCCACTGCGCTGGCCTGTGCCGGCAGCTCGGCGTGGAGCTGGAGGTCGTGCGCGGCGAGCGAGCTTCGACGCAGCGGCCTCTAAGCGCTCCCGCGGCAGGTGCCCTCGCAGCAGATGCGCTGCAGCTGGAGCCGGCGGCCGGCAACCTGCACGCGTGGGCGCGCGAGCTTCGCTACAGGCACGCGCGGCGGATCGCCGAGGAGCGCGACGCGCTCCTCGCCACCGGGCACACCGCCTCAGACCAGGTCGAGACGATTCTCTACCGCCTGGCGGCGTCCCCCGGTAGACGCGCGCTGCTGGGCATGGCGGCCGGCGAGGGCCGTCTGATCCGCCCGCTGCTGACGATCACCCGAGAGCAGACCGCCGCATACTGCGAAGCGCGCGGCCTGCCTTGGTGCGAAGACGAGAGCAACGACGACGAGCGCTACGCCCGCGCGCGCGTGCGCAACGGCGTCGTGCCCGCGCTGCGAGCGGTGCACCCGGCGGCGGAGGCCAACGTGCTGAGGACCGCGTCGCTGCTGCGCGAGGAGACCGAGCTGCTCGACGGCCTCGTCGCCGAGGAGCTCGGCGGACGCTCCGATGTCGCGATCGCGAGGCTGCGCGAGCTGCCGGCCGCGCTCGCGCGCATGATCGTGGTACGCCTCGCGGAGGACGCCACCGGCGGCTACGTCCCGCAGGCCGGCGATCGCGTACAGGAGATCCTCGCGCTCGCCGCCCGCGGTGGCCGCGCCGAGCTGCACGTGGGCGGGCAGGCGGGCGCGGCGATCCACGACGGCGTGCTCGAGATGGTCAAGCTCGAGCCGCGAGAGTAGGGGCTCCCCGAACAGGCCCGGCGCCTCTCGCGCGGAGCGAGCCGCCGGGGGAGGACTAGACTGCCTTGCGTGGCCAGCACCGTCGGCGTCTCGAGTGAGCCAGCCCTCGGCGAGGTGCTGGTCAGCGCCGATGATCTGGGGCGCCGGGTGCTCGAGCTCGGCGAAGAGATCTCGCGCGACTATGCCGGCAAGTCACTGCTGCTGATCGGCGTGCTCAAGGGCGCCGTCTTCTTCCTGAGCGACCTGATGCGCTACATCGACATCCCCGTCGAGGTCGACTTCATGGCCGTCGCCTCCTACGGGTCGGCGACAGACTCCTCGGGGGTCGTGCGCATCCTCAAGGATCTCGACGCGTCGATCGAAGGGCGCGACGTGCTGATCGTCGAGGACATCGTCGACTCCGGCCTGACGCTGCAGTACCTCCTGCGAAACCTCGGCTCGCGCAACCCGCGCACGCTCGAGGTGTGCGCGCTGCTGACCAAGCCCGAGCGTCGCAAGGTCGACCTGCCGACCCGCTACGTCGGCTTCGAGATACCCGACCGGTTCGTCGTGGGCTACGGGCTCGATTACGCCGAGCTCCATCGCAACCTGCCGTTCGTCGCCGCCCTGGAGCGCCAGACCTAGTCGCGTCCGCTTCCTCGACAGCGGATCGATGGAGCCGGGCGGGCTTCCCGAACCGCGGGAATGCAGCGGCCTGCATGGTACGCTAGGGCACTGGTGGCCACGACTTCAGACGGTGCCCAGACCCTCAGGAACCAGCCATGAGCCGTTTCTTCAAGAGCGCCGCATTCCCAATCCTCATCGTCGTGGTGTTGGCGTTCCTCGCGGTCAAACTCGTCAACCCGAGCAACAGCAACAAGCGCTCGCACAGCTACCAGACGCTCGTCAGCGAAGAGCTTCCCAACGGCGAAGTCGGCTCTGTCGAGTTCAAGAACAAGGGCAAGGCCCTGGAAGTCAAGCTCAACGGCAAGGGCAAAAAGGAAACCTACGAAATCGGTTTCATCGAACAGGCCTCGCCGCAGCTGTTCGCGCTGCTCGAAAAAGACAAAGTCTCCTTCAACGTCGAATCGGAAAAGAGCAGCGCGCTGCTCGGGCTGCTCACCTACATCCTCCCGTTTGCGCTGTTCCTCGGCTTCTGGATCTTCCTGATGAACCAGGTCCAGGGGGGAGGATCGAAAGTGATGTCGTTCGGCAAGTCGCGTGCCAAGCGCATGTCGGCGGACTCGCCCAAGATCACCTTCCGCGACGTCGCCGGGGTCGACGAGGCCGTCGAGGAGCTCCATGAGATCAAGGAATTCCTGGAGAACCCCAAGAAGTTCCAGGCGCTCGGCGCGCGGATCCCCACAGGAGTGCTGCTGTACGGGCCTCCGGGCACCGGCAAGACGCTGCTGGCGCGCGCGGTCGCCGGCGAGGCGGGCGTTCCGTTCTTCTCGATCTCCGGCTCGGACTTCGTGGAGATGTTCGTCGGCGTGGGCGCCTCGCGCGTGAGGGATCTGTTCGAGCAGGCCAAGCAGAACAGCCCCTGCATCATCTTCATGGACGAGATCGACGCAGTCGGGCGCCACCGCGGCGCCGGCCTCGGCGGTGGCCACGACGAGCGCGAGCAGACGCTCAACCAGCTGCTCGTCGAGATGGACGGCTTCGAGGCGAAGGACAACATCATCATGATCGCGGCCACCAACAGGCCCGACATCCTCGACCCCGCGCTGTTGCGCCCCGGGCGCTTCGACCGCCAGATCGCCGTCGACCGCCCCGACCGCAAGGGCCGCGCGAAGATCCTCGAGGTGCACACGCGCGGCAAGCCGCTGGCGAAGGTCATCGACATCGACGCGCTCGCCGGCCAGACCCCCGGCTTCACCGGAGCCGATCTGTCGAACTTGATCAACGAGGCGGCGCTGCTGTCGGCTCGCACGGGCAAGCGCGAGATCGGCCAGGAAGAGCTCGAGGAGGGGATCATGCGCGTGATCGCCGGCCCCGAGAAGAAGACCCGCGTGATGAGCGAGAAAGAGCGGCTGATCACGGCCTTCCACGAGATGGGCCACGCGCTCGTCGGACACTTCCTCGAGCACTCCGACCCCGTGCACAAGATCTCTGTGATCTCGCGCGGGCAGGCGCTCGGCTACACGATCTCGATGCCCCAAGAGGATCGCTTCCTGACGACGCGCGCCGAGCTCGAGGACACGATGGCGATGACGCTCGGCGGGCGCGCAGCCGAGGAGCTCGTGTTCGGCGAGATCACGACAGGCGCCTCCAACGACATCGAGAAGGTCACCGCCACCGCAAAGCAGATGGTCATGCGCTTCGGCATGAGCGAAAAGCTCGGCCCGCGCGTGTTCGGCCACGATCACGGCCAGCCGTTCCTCGGCCGCGAGTTCTCGACCGAGCCCGACTACTCAGATGAGATCGCGCGCGAGATCGACGACGAGGTTCGCCGCATCATCGAGGCGGCCCACACCCGGGCCAGGGAAATCCTCACCGAGCACGAGCACGACCTCAACAACATCTCCGAGATCCTCGTCAAGCGCGAGACGATCGAGAAGGAGGAGTTCCTGGCGCTGCTGGCGGGCAAGAGCGACGAGGAGGTGTTCGGCATCGAGGAGGAGACAAAGCCGCAGCTGCCCGCGCCGCCTGCTCCTGTCGACCGCGCCGAGCGCGAAACCCCCCGGGGCATCCCACGGCCAGGGCTCGCAGGCGGCACCGCCGAGATCCGCGCAACCGACCAAGAGCGCCCCGAGCCCGTCTGACTGACGGCGCCTCGTCGCGCCTGGCTGCGTCCTCGATCGCTCGTGTGCGTCTGCACACTTCGCTCACTGCGTCCTTGCCAGGCACGACGATTCGCTCGTCAGTAGCGTTGCCACAGTGAGCAGGTCCTACCGCTTGATGGGGGTCGTGAACGTGACCCCGGACTCGTTTTCGGACGGGGGGGAGTTCCTGGACGCGGGGGCGGCGATCGCGCATGCGCGCGAGCTTGTCGCGCAGGGCGCGGACATCCTCGACGTCGGCGGCGAGTCGACGCGGCCGGGGGCTGCGCCGGTGTCTGCGGAGCAGGAGCTGCGCCGGGTGCTGCCGGTGCTCGAAGGGATCGCCGCGGCCGAGCTTGACGTGCAGGTCTCGATCGACACCTCCAAGGCGTCGGTCGCGCGCGCGGCGATCGCCGCCGGCGCTCACATCGTCAACGACGTGAGCGCGCTCCGCGCCGACCCGGCGATGGTCGAGGTGATCGCCGGCAGCGGCGTGGATTGCTGCCTGATGCACATGCTCGGCGAGCCGCGGACGATGCAGCGCGAACCGCGCTATCAGGACGTGGTCGACGACGTCAAGGCGTTCCTCGAGCAGCGCTTGAGCTTCGCCGTGGCGGCAGGTGTGAAGGAGGAGCGCGTGATGCTCGACCCCGGGATCGGCTTCGGCAAGACGACCGCGCACAACCTCGAGCTGCTGGCGCGTCTCGGTGAGCTCGTGGCGCTGGGACGGCCGGTCGTGGTGGGAACCTCGCGCAAGAGCTTCCTCGGGCGCCTGGCCGCTGACGCTGCCGGCGAGGCCGAGCCGGTGGACGTCATGCGGCGGCTCGCAGGGACGATCGCGACGAACGTGCTCGCGCTCGAGCGCGGCGCAAGCGTGTTCCGCGTGCACGACGTCGCGGCCGTTCGCGATGCGCTGGCCGTAGCGGCTGCTACGTTGGGCGAGCGATGGACGGCGAGGGCGGGGACGACGACGCAGACGAGCTAGACGACGACGACGGCGACCTCGACGAGGAGCGCGAGCAGAACGCCGAGTCGGTCACGATCGAGATCACAGGCCTCTCGCTCTATACCAACCACGGCGTCACCGAGGCTGAGCGCGAGGTTGGCCAGCGGCTCGTGCTCGACCTGCGCCTCGACATCGGCGAGACCGACGCGACCGTCACCGACTCGATCGAGGACACCGTCGACTACGCCGAGGTCTGCCAGCTGGTCGCGCTGATCGCCCAGCAGCGTTCGCACAAGACGCTCGAGCGCCTGTGCAGCACAATCGCCGACCGGCTGCTTGCCGACTACGATCTCGAGGGCGTGTGGGTGAAGGCCGCCAAGCCGGAGCCTCCGATCGCGCTGAGTGTCGACGAAGTCTCAGTGGAGGTATGGCGTGAAGCCGATGGATAGCGCGCCCGCGACGACGAGCGCCGGCGGGGCAGCATGAGCACGGCTGGCGCATTCCGCGCTGCCGTCGAGCGCTCGGACATCGAGGCCGCGTGCGCGCTGCTCGCGGCGGACGTCGTCTTTCACAGCCCCGTGACGTTCCATCCGTTTCTCGGCCGCGACACCGTCTCGCGGCTGCTGGCCCTCGTCGCCGACACGTTCGAGGATTTCCGCTACACCGACGAGCTCGTCGCCGACGGCGCCCACGCGCTGATCTTCAAGGCCAGCATCGAAGGCAAGGAGCTTGAGGGCATCGATCTGCTGCGCTTCGACGAGCAAGGCCTGATCGCCGACTTCACCGTGATGTTGCGTCCACTCTCGGGCCTGATCCCGTTTGCGCAGGCGATGGGCGAGAAGGCCCTCGCCGCGGGCGTTCACACAACCCGCTCCTGATGCGAGCGACGGCAGCGGCCGCATGAGCCCGGCCGAGCAGCGCGTCGGCCTGCTTGGCCTCGGTTGCAACCTCGGCGAGCGCCGCGCTCAGCTTCAGGCCGCCGTGGACGGGCTGCCGAGCGTCGGTGTGACGGTGCTCGCCAGCTCCTCGACCTACGACACCGACCCCGTCGGCGAGGTCACCGAGCAGCCGGCATTCCTGAACGCGTGCGTGCGCGTGCAGACGGCGCTCGAGCCGCTCGCGCTGCTGGATGCGGCCAAGCGGCTCGAGCGAGAGCTCGGGCGGGACGAGCGCTCCCTGCGCCACGGTCCCCGCGCGATCGACATCGACATCCTGCTGCTGGGCGAGCTCGAGCTCGCCCACGAGCGCATGACGCTGCCGCACGAGCAGCTGCTCACCCGCCGCTTCGTGCTGATCCCCGCGCTCGAGCTCGACTTCGAGCTTCAAGCCCCGGCACGCGCCTCAGGCATCGGCAGCGTGCGGCTGGCCGACGCGCTCGCCGCGCTGACGCTTGAGGAGGGCGTGCGCTGGGCCGGGCCGCCGCTGGATCTGCCACGCGCCTGAAGCTGCCCGCGCGCGGTGCTCAGGAGCTGAGCATGCCGCGGCTGTGCCAGCTCGCGAGCGCCATCAATGTCGCGTCGTCGACACGATGCCCGGACACGACGCACAGATGGCCGTCGCGTAGCCACGTGACGACGCGAGCGCCGTCCTCGCTCATAAAGCGGTAGAGCGTGCCGTTGCGCGCCGCGACCACGCCGCCGCCGAGCTTCGGCGCCTTGCCCGCGACGATCGCATAGCCGATCCACTGGCCGTGCCCGCGCGCGTAGAACACGGTCTCGACCTCGTGCCCATCGGCGCGGTCCGTACGCGCACCCGTCGAGCGCCAGCCGAAGCGGTCGTCCCAGTAGGGGAACGCGACGCCTTCGACGTCCGCCGCGAGCTCTGTCCGGTTGTGGGGATCCTGTGTCGGGGCGGCGGCCGTGGCGGGACTCAGCGTCAGCGCTACCGCCGTGCGCAGCGTAAGTGACGGGCCGCCGCCGGAGAGTCCCACGACCAGGGCTATCGCGATCACGCCCAGCACGAGCGCGCCGGCGAAACCAAGGCGCAGCGGAGCCGCGCGGCGAGCAAATGGTGTCCGCCGGCCCAGCGCGCTGCGCTCACCGCGCTCGGCGATCAGAGCGTCGATGCGGCGATGCAGCTCCTCCGGCGCGCGCACGTCGATCGAGCGCACGAGCTCGACGATCTCGCGTTCGGTTTGGCGTCGCTCACTCATGATGTTCCTTCACTCGATATGACTCCGCCGCAGTCCGAGTCTTCCCCTCGGATCCCTGCGACCCCGGTTTCCCCGGCGTGAGGCGCTCGGTGACCTGCTTGCGGGCGCGGAACAGTCGCGTCGTGAGCGTCGCCTCGCGCACGCGCAGCGCGCGAGCAGCCTCCTTGTAGGACAGTCCGAGCACGTCCACCGCCACCAACGCCAAGCGGAAGTTGTCGGGCAGCTGCGCGATCGCCACGTAGACTTCCTGGGCCTCGTAAGCCTGCTCCGGGCGGTTCGTCGGCCTGGTGTCAGCCGCCACCTCGTCCTCGATCGCGGCTGCCGTGACGGGTCGCCGCGAGGCCGTGCGCAGGCTCGTCAAGAACGTGTTGCGCAGCACACGCATCAGGTAATAGAGCTCGTCGCCGTGCAGCACGCGCGGGCGCGAGAGCACTCGCGCAAAGGTCTCCTGGACGAGATCCTCAGCGTCCTCGCGGGAGCCGCAAAGCGCCCACGCGGCGCGATAGAGGCGGTCCACGTGCTGGCTCAGGGATTGCGGATCGAGGGTGCGCATGAGCTCGGCGGCGCGTCTGCCACCGCGTGGCCCGCACGCGTCCGCCACGGCGACTGTAGCGCCGCCACGCGCGTAGCTGAATCGACGGGAGGGAAGCTCTACGCGCCGGCCGGCAAGGTCAGCCACTGCGCCGGCAGCACGCCCTGCGGAACTGCGCCGACCATCGGCGGGAAGTAGCGCGTTAGCTCGGCCGCTGGGTGCCCTGCGATCAGCGGGCGCACATCGCCGATGCTCATCAGCAGGCGAATCGTGCTGCCGATCTGCAGATCCGCGGCGTTCGGGCGCTCGCCGCCCAGCAGCCTCTCGGCGATCCAGCCGTCGATACGCTCGAGCTGGCGCGGGAGCGCCGCGAGATCAGCGCGCGCGCTGTCGTCGCTAGCCCGGTTCTTGAGCGCCATCAGCCTTGCCGTAAGTGGCAGCGCCGGTCGCAGCAGCGGGCGGGGGAGTGGCAGCTTCGTGTCCGCCGCGTAGCTCTCCATCGCCGCCGGACGGCGCAGGAACGCCGCGTCGATCAGCCGGCGCGGCACGCTCTGGAAGACCTCGTCGCCCCAGCGCTCGGCGTCGAGCACGCGTGCATAGTCGGCCATGCCAGGCGCCGGGAGCAACGGTGGCTCGGGAACCAGCGCGTCGAGGCGACGCATGATCCGCCGCGAGCCGACCAGCCGCTCACCGTCGATGCGCATGCCCGGCACGGTCCTGCCTCCGTACAGCAGCGGGCCGAGCAGGATCTCGCCCGTGGGCAGCAGGTCCACGCGCTTGTGCGCGATCGACTTCAGCCGCAGCGCCGCCTCCACCGCCGCGCACGGATGCGAGCCCGGAAGCGCGTACAGTTTGGGTTCTTTCGCTGCCATCGCGTCACCGAGCATAATGGTCGCCGATGCTGCTCGCCGTCGATGTCGGAAACACGCAGACTCATTTCGGGGCGTTCGACGCCGGACAGCTGATCGAGCACTGGCGCTTTGCCACCGTGCGAGTGTCCACCGCCGATGAGCTCGGCGCGGCGCTGCGCAATCTGCTCGAGCTGCGCGGCTACGGCTTCAGCGACCTCGACGCCTCGATCGTCTCCTCCACCGTGCCCCAGCTCGAGCCGGAGTGGACGGCGGTGGCCGACCGCTATCTCGGCCACCAGATGCTCGCCGTCGGCCCCGGCACCAAGACCGCGATGGCGATTCGCTACGACAACCCCCGCGAGATCGGCGCCGATCGGCTCGTCAACGCGGTGGCAATCCGCGAGCGCTTCGGCGGCCCCGCCGTGTGCGTGGACTTCGGCACTGCGACCACCTTCGACGTCGTCTCGCGCGAGGGCGAGTACCTCGGCGGAGCGCTGATGACCGGCATCGAGATCTCACTCGAAGCGCTCTCCGAACGCGGTGCGCGGTTGCCCAAGGTCGACCTCGCGCCGCCGCGCAGCGTGATCGGCAAGAACACAATCGACGCGATCCGCTCCGGCGTCGTCTTCGGCTACGCTGGCGCGATCGACGCGATCCTGCGCCGCCTCTACGGGGAGCTAGGCGAGCGCACCGACGTGATCGCCACCGGCGGGCTGGCGCGGCTGGTGGTGCCCTACACGGAGGAGATCGACGAGGTCGACGACCTGCTCACGCTCACCGGGCTGCGGCTGCTGCACGAGCGCAACAGCTGAAGCGCTCCCGCCCGCGACCGGTTCCAGCCAGCGGTCGTCGCTCCGGCGCCGGAGGCGCCTTCTTAAACCCCATAATGGCCCCCATGCACCCACCCGTAATGGCCCCCGTGCACCCACCCGCGCGACTTGACGAAAGCTGGTGGTTGGGAGCGCTGCGCGTGCCCAACCGCGTGATGCTCGCGCCGCTCGCCGGCATCGGCAACTGGTTCGTACGCCTACAAGCCAAGCGCTATGGAGCCGGGATGGCGGTCTCGGAGATGGTCTCCTCGCACGCGATCCATCACCGCAACGAGAAGACCTGCGGGGAGATGCTGCGCATCGACCCGCGCGAGCGAGACCCGGGCCCGTCCGCCCCGGGTGGGCCCGTATCGATCCAGCTGTTCGGCGAAGACCCCGACGTGATGCGCGAGGCCGCCGCCGTGGTCGTCCAGCGCGGCGCCGACGCGATCGACATCAACATGGGCTGCCCCGTGCCCAAGGTGCGCAAGACCGGCGCCGGCGCCGCCCTGCTCGATGACCCCGAGCTCGCCGTCGCGGTCGCGCGCGCGGCGGTCGAAGGCGCGCGCCGATCGGGCGCGCGCGGGATCGGAGCGAGTGAGGTCCCGGTGACCGTCAAGCTCCGCTCCGGGCTGCGCCAGGGCGACGAGAGCGGCTTCGAGCTCGCACATCGGCTCGTCGCCGAGGCCGGCGTCGCCGCGATTGGCTTTCATCCACGCTCAGCCGCCGTACACCACAAAGGCACGCCCGACTACGAGCTGGCCGCCCGGCTGGTCGCCTCGCTGCCAGCCCCGGTGATCCTCACCGGCGGCATGAACGACGCCGCAGGAATCCGCCGGGCATTCGCGATGACCGGCGCCGCCGCCGTGATGCTCGCGCGCGGCGCACTCGGCAACCCGTGGCTGTTCGCCGAGCTCCTTAGGGATCCCGCGCTCGCGCGCGAGCAGCCGGCCCAACCGAGCCGCGAGCAGGTGCTGGCCGAGCTGCATTGGACGATCGAGCGCGCCGTCGAGCATCTCGGCGAGCAGCGCGCCACCCGGTACCTGCGCAAGTTCTACCCTTGGTACGTCGCTCGTCTGGGACTCGAGCCAGGTGCCGCCAAGGACCTGCAGCAAGCCCTGCAAACGGCGCCGACGCTCGCGCACACGCGGGACTTGCTGGACGCCTGCCGCCGCCCCGCCGCGCTCGCCGTCTAAGCGCTGAGCAGCGATCCACGCCCCCGCTATACTGCTGCGCTCGCTGACGCCTCCCGGTCGGCGACGTCCCCGCTTGCAGCGGGGATTTGTGTGCCGTAGCCGGACCACCAACCCCGCGATTAGGTCCCACCATCCCACATGCCGAAGGACGTCATCCTCACTCCAGAAGGCCTGCAGAAGCTCAAGGATGAGCTCGAGCTGCTCTCAACCGAGAAGCGGCGCGAGGTCGCCGAACGCATCAAGGAGGCCCGAGAATTCGGAGATATCGCCGAGAACTCCGAGTACGACGACGCCAAGAACGAGCAGGCGATGGTCGAGAGCCGCATCGCCCAGCTGCAAGAGAAGCTGCGGATGGCGACCGTCATCCAGGCCAAAGACCTGTCCACCGACGTCGTGCAGGTCGGATCGGTCGTGCACGTCAAGGACGAGAAGACCGGCAAGTCGGTCAAGTACACGATCGTCGGCTCGGCTGAGGCCAAGCCGAACGAGTACAAGCTCTCCAACGAGTCGCCGGTCGGGCGCGCCCTGCTCGGACACAAGCGCAACGAGACGGTTGCCGTGACGGTCCCGCGCGGCCCCGCCCGCAAGCTCAAGATCACCAAGATCGACGTCGGCCTCGAGTAAGCTCGCCGCGATGAGCGGAACCGAGAAGCGCGCGGCGTCAGAGCAGCCGGGCGATTCTGCCAGGCACGGCCTGAACGAGCTGATCGCCGAGCGGCGCGCCAAGCGCGAACGGCTGCGCGCGGAAGACGACAGCGCCTTCCCGCATGCGTTCGCGGACGTTGAGCCGATCGACTCGGTCCTCGCCGCCTACGAGCACCTGGCGGCCGGCGATGAAACCGACGAGCGTCACCGCGTCGCCGGTCGCATTGCCGCGCGGCGCATCGCCGGCAAGACCGCGTTCCTCGACCTCGTCGACCGCACCGGCAAGATCCAGCTGCACGCGCGCATCGACGTGCTCGGCCCCGAGCGCTTCGAGCTGCTGACGGCGCTCGACCTCGGCGATCTGATCGGCGTCGAAGGCAGCGCCATCCGCAGCCGCCGCGGCGAGGTGTCGCTGCGTGTCGAAAGCTTCCAGGTGCTCGCCAAGGCGCTGCGCCCGCCGCCCGACAAGCACCATGGCCTCGCCGACGTCGAGACGCGCTACCGCCGCCGCGAGCTCGATCTGATCGCAAGCGAGGATGCGCGTCGTCTGTTCGTCGAGCGCGCGCGCATCATCTCCGCCGTCCGCGGGTATCTCGACGGTGCCGGCTTCATCGAGGTCGAGACGCCGGTGTTGCAGCCGCTCTACGGCGGGGCCATGGCGCGCCCCTTCACGACCCACCACAACGCGCTCGACCGCGAGCTGTACCTGCGGATCGCCACCGAGCTCTATCTCAAGCGCCTGATCGTCGGCGGCCTCGAGCGCGTCTACGAGCTGGGCAAGGACTTCCGCAACGAGGGCATCTCGCACAAGCACAACCCCGAGTTCACGATGGTCGAGTGGTACGAGGCCTACGCCGACTACACCGGGGCCGAGGAGCGCACCGAAGCGATCGTGCGCGCCGCCGCCGAAGCGCTCGGGTACACGGGCGCGCTTGACTTCTCGGCGCCATGGCCGCGCGTCGGGTTCGTCGATGCGATCGCGCAGGCCACCGGCATCGACGTGATGGCACACCCCAGCGCCGAGGAGCTGACGGCCGCGATCCGCGCACGGGATCTCGGCGTCAAGACCAGCGGGCTGTGGTTCGAGATGGCCGACGACCTGCTCTCCAAGTACGTCGAGCCGAGCCTCGAGCGACCATCGTTCGTGATCGACTATCCGACCGAGATCTCGCCGCTCGCTCGCGAGCACCAGTCCGAGGCGAAGCGTGGGCTCGTCGAGCGCTTCGAGGCCTTTGCCGGCGGCATGGAGATCGCCAACGGCTTCAGCGAGATCAACGACCCCGACGCGCAGCGTGCGCGCTTCGCCGCGCAGGAGCGGGTGCAGCTGCTCGACGACAGCGCCGAGACGATGCCATACGACGAGGAGTACGTGCAGGCGCTCGAGCAAGGCATGCCGCCGACCGCCGGCGTCGGCCTCGGCATCGACCGGCTCGTGATGCTGCTGAGCGGGCGCGCCTCGATCCGCGAGGTCGTGCTGTTCCCAGCGATGCGCGACTGACCAGCAGCGCTTGCGAACGGGCATACGCACTGGGTCGGCCGGCTCGCGAGCGGGCACCCGGCGATCAAGCCGCACACCCGCACTGCCGATGACCCGCATAAGCCAGGGTGGCCGGTTGGTAGACTGCTCCGCAAGGCGTCATTGGGGCCTCAAGGCACTTGGGGCACCGTCCCAGCAGGAAGGAATCACACCATGTTCGAGCGATTCACTGAACGGGCCCGGCAGGTGGTCGTTCTCGCGCAGGAGGAGGCGCGGACGCTCAAGCACAACTACATCGGCACCGAGCACATCCTCCTAGGGCTGCTTCGCGAGGAGGAGGGTCTGGCCGCGCGTGTGCTCGAAGAGCTTGGACATCACCGTCGAGCGGGTGCGTGCGCAGGTCGTGCGGATCGTCGGCTCCGGCGAGGAGGTGACCTCCGGGCAGATCCCGTTCACGCCGCGGGCCAAGAAGGTGCTCGAGCTCGCGCTGCGCGAGGCGCTGAGCCTGGGGCACAACTACATCGGCACCGAGCACATCCTGTTGGGGCTGGTGCGCGAGAACGAGGGCGTCGCCGCGCGGATCCTGCTCGACTTCGACGCCGACTCCGAGAAGATCCGCAACGAGGTGATCCGCATGCTCTCCGGTCCCGGCGGACGCCGCCAGAGCCAGTCCGGCGGCGCGGCCGCGGGGGCTGGAGCCGGCGCCGGCGAGGGCAAGAAGTCCTCGAAGCTGCTCGACCAGTTCGGACGCAACCTGACCAAGCTGGCCGCCGAGGGCAAGCTCGACCCGTGCGTCGGGCGCGAGACCGAGATCGAGCGGATCATGCAGATCCTCTCGCGGCGCACCAAGAACAACCCCGTGCTCGTAGGCGAGCCTGGCGTCGGCAAGACCGCGGTGGTCGAGGGCCTGGCCCAGCGCATCACCAGCTCTGAGGTGCCCGAGCTGCTCAAGAACAAGCAGATCTACACGCTCGACTTGGCGGCGCTCGTCGCCGGCTCGAAGTACCGCGGCGAGTTCGAGGAGCGCCTGAAGAAGGTGATGAAGGAGATCACCCAGCGCGGGGACATCATCCTGTTCATCGACGAGCTCCACAACCTCGTCGGCGCCGGCGCCGCCGAGGGCGCGATCGACGCCGCCTCGATCCTCAAGCCGGCGCTCGCCAGAGGCGAGCTGCAGACGATCGGCGCGACCACGCTCGACGAGTACCGCAAGTACCTCGAGCGCGACTCGGCGCTCGAGCGGCGCTTCCAGAAGATCACCGTCGACGAGCCCACGATCGACCAGACCGTTGAAATCCTCACCGGCCTGCGCGACCGCTACGAGCAGCACCACAAGGTGCAGATCACCGACGAGGCGCTGCGCGCCGCCGGCGAACTCGCCAGCCGCTACATATCCGACCGCTTTCTGCCCGACAAGGCGATCGACCTGATCGACGAGGCCGCCTCGCGGATGCGCATCAAGTCGATGACCTCACCGCCGGCCAACCGCGAGCTCGAGGGCGAGGTCGAGTCCACGCGCCGCGAGAAGGAGGCGGCGATCGAGGCGCAGGAGTTCGAGAAGGCAGCCGCGCTGCGCGACAATGAGCGCAAGCTGACGAACAAGAAACGCGAGCTCGAGCAGGCGTGGGAATCCGGCGAGTCCGGCGAACGCCCGTCGATCGGCGAAGAGGAGATCGCGGACATCGTCTCGATGTGGACCGGCATCCCCGTGTTCAAGCTGACCGAGGCCGAGACGCAGAAGCTGATGCGCATGGAGGACGAACTGCACAAGCGCGTGATCGGCCAGCACCCCGCGATCGAGGTCATCTCCAAGGCGATCCGCCGCTCGCGCGCCGGCCTCAAGGACCCCAAGCGGCCCACCGGCTCGTTCATCTTCCTCGGCCCCTCCGGCGTCGGCAAGACGGAGCTCGCGCGCACGCTTGCCGAGTTCCTGTTCGGCGACGACGAGGCGCTGATCCGGATCGACATGTCCGAGTACATGGAGAAGCACGCCGTCTCCAGGCTCGTCGGCTCGCCCCCCGGCTACATCGGCTATGACGAGGGCGGTCAGCTGACCGAGGCGATTCGGCGCAAGCCCTACAGCGTGCTGCTGCTCGACGAGATCGAGAAGGCCCACCCGGACGTGTTCAACATCCTGCTGCAAATCCTCGAGGACGGGCGCCTGACCGACGCGCAGGGGCGCACGGTCGACTTCCGCCACGCGATCGTGATCATGACCTCGAACATCGGCGCCGCCGAGATCGCGCGCAACACGCCACTCGGCTTCGCGGTCTCCGACGACGAGACCGGCATCACCTACGACGACATGAAGAACCGCATCATGGGCGAGCTGAAGAAGGTCTTCCGCCCCGAGTTCCTCAACCGCATTGATGACGTGATCGTCTTCCACAAGCTGCAAAAGGAGGAGATCAAGCAGATCGTCGAGCTGCTGCTGCTGCGCATCCGCGAGTCGATGGCCGAACGCGAGCTGCAGCTGGAGCTCACCGAGCCCGCGAAGGACCTGCTCGTCGACAAGGGCTGGGACCCCGCCATGGGTGCGCGCCCGCTGCGCCGCGCGATCCAGCGCTACATCGAGGATCCGCTCGCCGACTTCGTGCTGCGTGAGCAGCTGACCCCTGGCGCGACCGTCGTGGTCGATCCAGCCGAGGGCGACGACGAGGGCGAGGTACGCCTGTCGATCGTTCAGCCGAAGAAGCAGAAGACCCCCGTCGGCGTCGGCGCCGAAGGCGCCAGCGCCGAGGAGATCGCAGAGGGCGACGGCTCGCCTGTCGCGGACGACGGGCCGGAGATCGCCGAGCCCGCCGAGTAGCGGGCGCGTCCAGCAGCGCCTGAGTCGTCCCCGGCGAGACGTACTCTGGGGCGATGCCCCGCACGACCTTCCATGTGTGCTCGCAGTGCGGCTTCCAGTCCGCGCAGTGGCACGGCCAATGCCCCGAGTGCGGGGAGTGGAACACGCTCGTCGAGGAGCGCGTGGCTCCCGGCCGCGCCAAGGGCGCGCGTCATGGGCGCCAGCCGGCCGGCGCGGCGGCGAACGGTGCAGCGCCCAGATCGGTGCCGGTGCCACTCGGGGAGGTCGGCGCCGCGCCCGTCAACCGCATGTCCACGGGCATTGGCGAGCTCGACCGTGTTCTCGGCGGCGGCCTCGTGCCGGGCTCGCTCGTGCTGCTTGGCGGTTCGCCCGGGATCGGCAAGTCGACGCTCACCAACATGGTGCTGGGGCACCTGCAGCAGGCCGGCCGCAAGACGCTGTACGTCAGCGGCGAGGAGTCCGCCGAGCAGGTGCGGCTGCGTGCCGAGCGCCTGGGCCCCGCCGCTGACGGGTCGATCGACGTCGGCAAGGTGGATGGCAACCGGGTCGCCAACCCCGCGCTCCAGGTCCCCGTGCTCGCCGAGACGGACCTCGACGCAGTGCTCGAAGCGATCGCGAAGCACGCGCCGCGCGCCTGCGTGATCGACTCGGTGCAGACACTGCGAGCAAGCGACCTCTCGGGCGCGCCCGGCTCGGTCGGGCAGGTACGCGAGGTCGCCGCGCGGATCATGGAGCTCGCCAAGGCACAGGGCGTGGCCGTGATCCTCGTCGGACACGTCACCAAGGAGGGCGCGCTCGCCGGTCCGCGCGTGCTCGAGCACCTGGTCGACTGCGTGCTGCAGTTCGAGGGCGAGCGCGAGCGGCCCTACCGCGAGCTGCGCGCGCTCAAGAACCGCTTCGGATCGACCAACGAGGCCGGCCTGTTCGAGATGCGCAGCGGCGGTCTCGTGGAGGTGCTTGACGCCTCCGCGCGCTTCGTCGCCGAGGCGACGCGTGCGCCCGGCAGCGTCGTGCTGGCGGCGATGGAGGGCTCGCGACCGCTGCTGGTGGAGGTCCAGGCGCTGGTGGCGCCATCGGAGCTTGAGCAGCCGCGCCGAGTCGTCTCGGGAATCGACCGCAACCGCCTGGCGCTCGTGCTCGCGATCCTCGGGCGCCACGGGCACGTGCGCACCGGTGGCGCGGACGTGTTCGTGAACGTCGTCGGCGGTGTGCGCGTCGACGAGCCCGGCTGTGACCTCGCGATCGCGCTTGCGGTCGCGAGCGCCAGCCGCGGCGTGGCCATCAGCGCCGCGCCGCGAGCGTGCTTCGGCGAGCTCGGGCTGACCGGCGAGCTGCGCTGGGTAGGACACCCCGAGCGCCGCCTCGAGGAGGCCGCCAAGCACGGCCTGAAGGACGTGATCGCGCCGGCTGAGAGCGGGCGTGCGGCCCGCGAGGTGCCGACGCTGCGCGCGGCGCTGGCGGCGGCGCTGCCCAGCGGCTCGCCCGGCGGACGCCCGCGCACCGTGCCCGAGCCGAGCGCGCCGGCGCTCACGCGCGTCGAGGACCGCAGGCCGCCCGCTGCCGAGCGCACCCTGCGCCCGGTGTAGGAGTCGCTAAAGGATCGCTAAATGCCCTAGAATTGAGGACTGTGGCTCCACGATCCGGCGAAGACCTAGACAATGAGGTACGACCGGATCCAGGGTTGATGAGGGCGCTGGAGATGATCGCGCCCGGCACCGCATTGCGTGAGGGCATCGAGAGCATCCTGCACGCGCGCACCGGTGGCCTGATCGTCATCGGCGAGCCCGAAGACCTCAGCTTCCTCAATTCCGGCGGCATCAAGCTCGATATCGACTACACGCCTGCGTTCCTCTATCAGCTGGCGAAGATGGATGGCGCGATCATCCTCAATGCGAACGCCACCAAGATCACGATGGCGAACGTGCAGCTGATGCCCGATCCCACGATCCTCTCGCATGAGACCGGCACCAGGCACCGCACCGCCGAGCGCGTGTCCAAGCAGACCGACGCGCTCGTGATCGCCGTCTCCCAGCGCCGCGAGGTCGTCTCGGTGTACGTCGACGGCGTCAAGTACATCCTCGAGGACATTCCCGTGGTGCTCGCCAAGGGCAACCAGGCGCTCGCGACGCTCGATAAGTTCCGCACTCGCCTGGACCAGGTCTCCACCCGCTTGACCGCGCTCGAGTTCGAGGGCGGTGCGACGCTGCACGACGTGCTGACGGTGTTGCAGCGCTCCGAGCTCGTGACTCGCATGGCGGTCGAGATCGAGCGCTACATCGTCGAGCTGGGCAGCGAGGGACGGCTGATCGAGATGCAGCTCGAGGAGACGATGGTCGGCGCGGCTGCCGAGAAGTCAGCGCTCGTCCGCGACTACCTCTCGAGCTACTCGGACGAGGCGTTCGCTTCGGCGCTCGAGGAGATCGGGCGGCTCGTCCACCAGGATCTGCTCGACTTCGGGCGCTTGGCCGAGCTGCTCGGCTATGACCGCAAGCTCAATACGCTCGACTATCCCGTCGCGCCGCGCGGCTACCGCGTCCTCGGGCGCATCCCCCGGCTGCCGAAGCTCGTCGTCGCTCAGATCGTCACCGAGTTTGGAGGGCTGGACGAGCTGCTGGCAGCGACCGACGCCGAGCTCGAGGGAGTCGAGGGTGTGGGGGAGATCCGGGCGAAGGACATCCGCGAGGGCCTGCGCAGGCTGCAGGAGCTGAACCTCGTGGACCGTTACCTACAGACTTGATTCAAGGGTCGACCCACTGGTCGCTCGCAACGAAGGAGGACATCATTCCCGCACAAGCAACCGAAGAAGCAACGCTCACGGAGGAGCTCGAGGTAACACGCGAAGTCGAGTTCATCGAGTTCGAGCTCGGAGATCACGTCGTCTATCCCCACCATGGCGCGGGGAAGGTCCTCAAGAAGGAGGAGATGGAGATCCTCGGAGAACGGCGCGAGTACCTCACCATCAAGATCCTCCACAACGACATGACCGTACGCGTTCCCACCGAGAACGCCGCGATCGCCGGGCTGCGCAGGGTCATCGACGAGGAAACGGTCAAGAAGGTTCTGGACGTGCTGCGCGACGACGTCTCAGAGATGCCCAAGAACTGGAACCGCCGGTTCAAGCACAACCGCGACAAGATCAAGACGGGCGACATCTACGAGCTGGCCGAGGTCGTACGCAACCTCTCGCTGCGCGAGAGCGAGAAGGGTCTTTCGACCGGCGAGAAGCAGATGTTCACTCGCACCAAGAAGATCCTCGCCTCCGAGCTGATGTACGCGCTCGACAAGGACGAGGATGAGGCCGAGAGCTACCTCGACGAGCTGCTCGAAGACTCCGCGAACCACCAGATGGCGGCCGCCGGAGCCAAGTAGCGAGGCTTTCGCGCACGCGGCAGCACCAACATTGCCGCGTGCGCGAGCGCCCCAAGCGATGACCGTCGCATTGATCGTCGCCGCCGGCAGCGGCCAGCGCCTCGGAGCCGGCCGGCCCAAGGCGCTCGTCGAGCTCGCCGGCCGGCCGCTGGTGGCGTGGAGCATCGATGCGCTGCTCGCGACCGCCGGCATCGAGCGGATCGTGATCGCGATGCCGCCCGCAGCGGCTGGCTCGCCCGATGCGGCCGCATCGCTGAATCTCGCGGCCGAGGAGCGCGTCACGGTCATCGACGGCGGAGCCTCGCGCTCGGACTCGGTGCGACGCGCGCTCGCCGCCTCGCCGCGGCCGGGGGAGACTCGCGAGCACACTCCCTCGGAAGGTCAGCGCAAGGACGAGCTCGTGCTCGTACACGACGGCGCCCGCCCGCTGCTCACCTCCGCGCTTGCCGAGTCCGTGATCGCGGCGCTCGCCGGCCACCCACAGGCCCGCGCCGCGATCGCCGCAGTGCCCGTCACCGACACCATCAAGCGGGTAGACGGCGAAGGTGTCGTGCACGGGACGCTCGAGCGCAGCGAGCTGTGGGCGGTGCAGACGCCGCAGGTGTTCCGTCGCACCGCGCTCGAACGCGCCCTGGACGTCCACGCTGACGAGCTCGCGCGCGCGACCGACGACGCGGGCCTGATCGAGCGCGGCGGCGGCAAGGTGATCGTCGTGCGCGCAAGCGACGAGAACCTCAAGGTGACCACGCCGCTGGACCTGCGTGTGGCCGAGCTGCTGCTGGCCGAGCGCGCCGCCTCCACAGGCTGACGCCGAAGTCCTGCTCAATCCTGCTTGAATCGCAGCCCTCAAGTGCTCACCGACTACCACCTCCATCTCCGCCCAGACGGCCACGGCGCCGACGTAGCCGATTACTACACGCAGGCGAACGTCGAGCGCTATCGTGCCGCCGCCGAGGAGCGGGGCATCGCCGAGCTGGGTGTCTCAGAACACGTCTACCGTTTCGTGCAGGCGCTCGATGTGTGGCAGCACCCCTTCTGGGAGACTTTCGCGCACGACGATCTCGACGCGTACTGTGCGTTCGTGCGCGAGCACACCGACCTGCGGCTCGGGATCGAGGCCGACTTCGTGCCCGGCGCCGAGGACCGCATGGCCAACCTGCTGCAGGCGCGCGACTTCGACTACGTCGTCGGCTCGGTGCACTTCATGCGCGACGGCGCCGTCGACATGGACGACTACGGCGTGTGGAACTCCAACCGCGCGCGCAACCCCGAGGAGGTATGGACGCGCTACTTCCAGGCGATCGCCGACGCCGCGCGCAGCGGCCTGTTCGACATCGCCGCGCACCCCGACCTCGTGAAGGTCTGGGGAGACCCCCAGCGCACCCCGCAAGGCGACCTGCGCCGCTACTACGAGCCGGCCGTCGAAGGGATCGCCGAAGGCGGCATCGCCGTCGAGGTCTCAACCGCGGGGCTGCGCAAGCCCGTCGGCGAGCTGTACCCGGCGCGTGCGTTCCTGGAGATGTGCGTCGAAGCCGGCGTGCCCGTCGCGCTCTCCAGCGACGCTCACTGCCCCGAGGACGTCGGCGCCGGCTACGACGCGGCGCTCGAGGCGCTCGACGCCGCCGGCGTGCGCCAGCTGTGCGTGTTCGAAGGCCGCGAGCGGCGCCTGGAGCCGATCGGGGCTACGAGCCCTGCGAGCGAGGCCTCGGCCGGCTTCAGCAACTCCGCCGGCCGATGAGCCTCGTCGGCATCGGCTTCGACTCCCACCGGTTTGCCACCGGGCGCAGGCTCGTGATCGGCGGCGTCGAGATTGCACACGACCGCGGCCTCGACGGACACTCCGACGCCGACGTGCTCGCGCACGCGATCACCGACGCGCTGCTCGGCGCTGGCGGCCTCGGTGATATCGGCGAGCACTTCCCCGACACCGACGAGCGCTGGCGCGACGCCGACTCGATGCAGCTGCTCGCAAACGTCGTGCAGAGCGTCCACGCGGCAGGGCTGGAGCTCGTGAACGTCGACTGCACCGTCGTGATGGAAGCGCCCAAGCTAGCGCCGCACCGGCAGGCAATCCGCGAGCGGCTCGCGCAGGCGTTGTCGCTGGAGCTAGCGCGCGTCAACGTCAAGGCCAGCACCGGCGAGGGCATGGGCTTCGTCGGGCGCGGCGAGGGCGTCGCGGCGCTCGCGGTCGCCGCGCTGCGCCACGCCTCAACGTGAGCTCTGACGCACCGCTTCCGACGCTTGCCGGGCCGGTGCCCGCTGACATCGCGCGTGCGCTGTCAGCATTCGTCTACTGATGTTCGTGCTCGTCTTGATCGGGGTGCCCGTCGTGGAGGTGCTTGCCTTCATCGAGGTCGTCCGTGCGATCGGCTGGCTGGCGGCGGTCGTGCTGCTGCTCGCGACCTCGCTGCTCGGCGTGCGCCTCGTGCGCATCGAGGGCCGCCGGGCGATCGCGCGCGTGTCGCGCGCGGTGTCCGAGCGTCGCGCGCCGGGCGCCGCCGCGATCGAGAGCGCGCTGGGCTTCCTCGGCGCCGCGCTGCTCGTGGTCCCCGGCTTCGTCACCGACGCGCTCGGCGCGCTGCTGCTGCTCACGCCCACTCGCAGGCTAGTGCGCCGCTGGATATCGGCGCATTATGCCGCGCGTCTGATGAGCTTCGCCGCGACCGCGGGCCGCTTCGCGACGCGCGAGGAGGCTATGCGCCACGCCGACGTCGAGTCGACGGCGATCGAGGAGGATCTCGACCGGCTCGATCGCTGAGCGCATGATGCGGCTTACGCCGCCCGCTAGGGTTGCGAGCGATGCGTGAGATCGTCCTGCATGACACGCTCAGCGGCGAGCTGCTGCCGCTGCGTCCGCGCGAGCCGGGCAAGGTCGGCATCTACGCCTGCGGCCCGACCGTGTACAGCCGCATTCACATCGGCAACGCGCGCCCGTTCGTCGTCTTCAGCCTGCTCAAGCGCTTTCTCGAGCACGAGGGCTACGCGACGACGCTCGTGATCAACGTCACCGATGTCAACGACAAGATCTACGACGCGGCGCTGCCGCACGGCCGTGCGAGCGCCGAGCTAGCAGCCGCGATGACCGCCTGCTACCGCGCCGACACGGATGCCCTGGCGCTGGGTCGCCCCGACCACGAGCCGCTGGCCTCCGAGACGATCGGCCCGATCGTCAAGTACATCCAGACGCTGATCGCCGGGGGGCACGCATACGCGGTTGACGGCGACGTGTACTTCCGCGTGCGCTCAGATGCTCGCTACGGCACGCTCTCGCATCGACAGCTCGAGAACATGGACCAGGGCGAAGACGCCGCATCCGATCCGCTCACCGAGCGCAAGCAGGACCCGCTCGACTTCGCGCTGTGGAAGGCTCACAAGCCGGGCGAGGACACTTGCTGGCAGGCGCCCTGGGGCGCAGGCCGACCGGGCTGGCACATCGAGTGCTCGGCGATGGCCGAGCAGTTCCTGGGGGTTGGCTTCGACATCCACGGCGGCGGCTCGGACTTGGTCTTCCCCCACCACGAGAATGAGGCTGCGCAGACGCGCGCCGCGCGCGGCGAGGAGCTCGCGAAACTGTGGATGCACAACGGCATGATCCAGTTCACCGGGGAGAAGATGTCCAAGTCGGTGGGCAACATCGCGCTGCTGCACGAGGTGCTCGGCGAGTACGGCGCCGAGACTGTGGTCATGTACCTGATCTCGGGCCACTACCGTCAGCCGCTGGCGTTCTCCGAGGCGGCGCTCGAGCAGGCTCGAGCGAACGTCAAGCGCATCCGCGAGGCAGGCCGGCGGCTTTCCGCTGGAGACTCGCCGTCGGAGCTCGAGCCGCTGCGCGACAGGTTCTTCGATGCGCTCGCGCGCGACTTCAACACCGCCGAGGCGCTGGCGGTCCTCAACGAGTGGATCCGCGAGGCGACCGGTGGGAGGTGGGACACGCCAAGTGACGCGCACCTGCGCGAGATGCTCGCCGTGCTCGGGCTCGAGTCGCTGCTGGCCGCAGGCGAGCAGGCGCCCGAGCATGTCCACGAGCTCGCCGATCGACGCGAGCAGGCGCGCGTCGATCGCGACTTCGCGGCGGCCGATCGCCTGCGTGACGAGCTCGCGGCGCTCGGCTGGGAGGTTCGCGACGGCTCCGGCGGCTTCGAGCTGATCCCGCTGTGATCCTCTACGGGCGCAACCCCATCAGGGAGGCGTTGCGCGGCAGGCGGGCTGACAGCGTGAGCGACGTTTGGGCGACAGGCGGCGCCGCGCGCGAACCGTGGCTGGCGGGCAGCTCGGTGCGTACGGTCACGGCTGAGGAGATCGAGCGCCGCTGTGGCTCGGAGGCGCACCAGGGCCTGTGCGCGGACGCCGGCTCCTACCGCTACGCGAGCGCCGATGAGCTGCTCGCGCAGGAGAGCCCGCTGCTCGTGGCGCTCGACCAGATCCAGGATCCGCAGAACCTCGGCTCGATCTGCCGCACCGCCGAGTGCGCGGGCGCCGCCGGCGTGGTCATCCCCGAGCGCCGCTCAGCCGAGGTGACGCCCGCGGTGTGCAAGGCCTCCGCCGGCGCCGTTGAGCACCTGCCGATCGCGCGCGTGCGCAACCTCGCCGACTTTCTTGCCGGCGCGCGCAAGGCCCGGTGCTGGTGCTACGGCGCGAGCGCCGCCGATGGCGCGGGCTCCGCCGCCGCAGCGGGCGAGCACGCGACGGTTCCCTATGACGCGCCCGACTACCGTGGCTCGGGCGTCGTGCTCGTGCTCGGCAGCGAGGGCTCGGGTCTGCGGCCACGCGTCGCGAGCGCGTGCGATCAGCTGATTGCGCTGCCGTTGCTCGGAAAGATCGAGTCGCTGGGCGTCAGCGCAGCCGCCGCTGCGCTTTTGTACGAGATCTTGCAGCGTCGCGACTCACGGCCTTGACAAGGTTCCATAACTGTGTAAGGCTCCGCCCACATAACGCTGAACCTAAGGTTGAGAAAAACTCAGGTAAAGCGCAATTTCATAGCTTTGGCGCCAGGGGAGGAGTGCGCCACTGAGCATATTTTGGGCCGCCAGGGAGGTGGTTCCAAAGAAAGGATCTGCTCGTGGCAAGAATCTCTCATAACTCTAACTCTGAACCTAAGGTCGAGGATACGTTCCTGATCGCGCTTGCGAAGCAGGGCGATCGCAACGCTTACGACCGTCTCGTCAGGCGTTACCACGGATTCGTGCGCCTGAAGGCCTCCTCGTACTTCCTCGCCGGGGGCGACTCCGAAGACCTCATTCAAGAGGGGCTCGTCGGTCTCTACAAGGCGATTCGCGACTTCCGCACGGACCGGGAGTCGAGCTTCCGGAACTTCGCCGAGCTCTGCATCACGCGGCAGATCATCACCGCCGTCAAGACCGCCACACGCAACAAGCACACGCCGCTGAACCAGTACGTGTCGTTCTCCTCGACGCCCGCCGGCACCGGCGACGACGTGCCGACGCTCGACCAGATGCTGCCGGGGCCGAGCGTGCAGGACCCGGTCAACCAGGTCATCTCCTCCGAGGAGTTGCGCTCGCTCGTCGGCTGCCTGTCGACGGCGCTGTCCGAGCTGGAGAGCCGAGTGCTCTCGCTGTACCTCGACGGCTACTCCTACGAGCAGGTCGGCGGTCGACTCTCGTGCGACACCAAGACGGTTGACAACGCCCTGCAGCGGGTCAAGCGCAAGGTCGGGGCGCACCTGCAGTCGCGCGCCGTGGCCGCCTGAGACGATCGGACGCTGCGCTGGGACTGCCTTCGGCGCGAGGAGCCTGATCTTCCAGGCGCCGCTGTGGTCGCCCCGCTTTGGGGGACGGCCACAGCGGCGGCCTGGGGGGCATTCCCCGGACTAGACCTGTCCTTCAGGAGGCAACGTGGAGTTGCCCGGCGCCTCGGGCGTGAGCGAGGCCGCTGGCGCGGCCGTCGTCGTGATCGTGAACGGCGTGCTGTCGGTTGTGGCGTTCAGCGGACCGCCCGGGATCTTGATTCGCACGATGCTCGTGCCCACGTCGTAGAACTTGTGGGTGATCGTGTATGTCGAGTCGGCGTTGACGGTTCCTTCCTCGATCACGTGGAAGCTGCCTCCCACGTCCTCGCGCTCCAGGTAGACCACGTGACCGGCCTGGCCCGGTATGCCCGAGTCGCTTGGCGTGAGCGTGCCCGAGAACGTCAGTTCCTGGCCCGACTGGACCGTCGTGTTCGAGACCCCGGCGGTGAGCACAAATTTGACGCCCTCATACAGGACGGCCGAGCTTTTGCCAGCGCCCTGCACCTTGTAGAAGGTGCTATCCAGCGGCGTCTGCGCCGGGAACGTGTAATCGCCCGATGGGTCGGTCTTGACTTCCGCGACCTTGGTGAAGCCCGCCTGCTGGGCGGTGCGCGCCATCAGCGCCACCGGCGCGCCCGAGGCCCCGGCGGCTGCCCCGGTGATCGTCAGCGACTGCCCATAGGAGATCGGGTTGGCCGAGCTTTCGATCGTCAGCTGTGGGTTCTGGGCCTGGACGATCTCGTAGTCGAGCACGTTCGACGGGCTCGGTGCGTTGATGTCGCCGCCGCGCACGACCACGCGGATGTTCGCGTCGCCCGCGTAGCGGAAGGCGTGGGTGATCGTAAATTCGCCTTCCTTGCCGCCTTCTTTTCCGGTCACGCGGCCGAGGCCGATCCGATGCCATTCGTTGCCGCGGATCGCATTCTGGCGCTGCAGCACCACGAGCGCGCCCATGTCCGACGGGCTGACTTTGCCCGTGAACGTGACCATGTTGTGGCGCCCGGTCCGCAGCGCGGTCGGTACCACGCCTTCAGGCGGGCCGCTGAGGCTCACCTGTGCCGCCACATGGACGCTACGGCGCGCGCTGCGCGAGCTTCCGACGGCCGCATAGAAGACGCTGTTTGTGGTCAGATCAGCGGTCGGGATCTTGTAGAACCCGCCTGTTTCAGTGGTCGTCGTGCCCGCGACGCTGTAGCCCGGCGAGCTCACCGAGCTCTGATAGAGGGTCACGGTCTGGTTGACGTCTTCGGTCGTGCTGGCGCACGAGAGCGCTCCGAACGCAAGCGATGGTTCGCCGGCGGTGACGAGGCGCGGCGCCACGTCGAGAGTGACGCGGCAGCCGTCGGCGCCCCGGCGAGCTCGATGTTCATGGATGCCCCTCGCCGACGCTGCGGTGGAGGCGAGCGTCAGCGACGTGGCTGCTGCCACGACCGCCACGGTCAGCTTGGTTGATCGCATTCTTTGCCTTCTCCTTGTGTGCGCCTGGGTTCTTTCTGGGTCCTAATGTCTAACCCCCAGCGGCAGGATTCGATGCGGTCGCACGGCACGGCGCGGTATGGGTCGCGCGACCGTGGGCGCTCGGGTCAAGCGGGAGGACAGCTGATGGTGCTCGCGCTCGCCGACGTCGATCCTGGCACGTTTCTCGCGATCGCCGCCGCCGCGCACGCTGCCGTTGCTCGAGCGCTCACGGCCGAGGCCTGACCTCGATCACGTTCTCGGGATTCGGCCGCTCGGCCGCCGGCGCCTGGCTGTAGTCGCCGAATGGCGCGTCACGGCGCGCGACCGCGCCGCCGACGCCCTCGCGCGCGGCGAGCTCGATGAACTCGCGCGCCTCGGGCGTGTTGCGCATCAGCCCGTCCAGGATCGGGCCGAGCGTCTGCGTGGAGGCGAGGCCCATGCTCTCGTATGCCTGGTTGACGATCAGCTTCATCGCGGCCAGCTGCGACGCTGGGATCGCGGCGAGCTGCTCGGCGCGCTCGTGCACGTGCGCCTCGAGCCGCTCGAACGGCACCGCCGCGTTGATCAGCCCGGCCTCGACCGCCTCCACGCCCGACAGCGGTCTTCCGCTCAGCGCGTACTCCTTCGCCTTCGTCAGCCCCAGGCGATACAGCCACATGCCGGTCAGGTAGCAGCCCCACATCCGCGAGTAAGAGGTGCCGATACGAGCATCCTCGCTGGCGATCACCAGATCCGCGCACAGCGCCATGTCGCTGCCGCCGCCCACGCACCAGCCGTGAACCTGTGCGATCACTGGCTTCGGCGAGCGCCACAGGCTCATGAACCTCGGCACGGCGCCCTGGTCGGAGCTGGCCAGCGCGAAGTCCTTGCCCGGATCCCACGCTCCGTCCGTGGTGAGCGCATCGTCCCAGTGGTGAAAGCCGTCGCCGAAGTCGAAGCCCGCGCAGAACGCGCGTCCGGCGCCGCGCAGCACGATCACCTTCACCTGCGGGTCGGCGCTCGCGGCATGTACGGCCGCTTCCAGCTCCTGTGGCATCGGCGGCACGATCGTGTTCAATCGCTCGGGTCGGTTCAGCGTGATCGTCGCGATCGCGTTCTCGGTGTCACAGAGCAGCGTCTCGTACGGCATCAGGACAGTCTCCCAGAGCGCGTGACTGGGGTGCGGTGTTAATGTCGAGCGGGTGAGCGCTCGGGTGGACTACGAGAGGCATGGGCGCACCTACGCGCGTCATCGTCGTCCCGACCCGCGAATCGCCGCGCGCATCCACGCCGCGCTCGGCGACGCACCCACGGTGCTCAACGTCGGCGCCGGCTCGGGATCCTACGAGCCGGACGATCGCTGGGTGCTCGCAGTGGAGCCGAGCGCGACGATGCGAGCCCAGCGCCCCACCGCCGCTGCGCCCGCGATCGCGGCTCGGGCCGAGTCGCTACCCCTGGACGACCGCTCGGTTGACGCGGCGATGGCGTGCGTCACGATCCATCATTGGGATCCTCCGCATGCCGGCCTCGCCGAGCTGCGCCGTGTAGCGCGCGGGCCGGTCGTGGTCTTCACCTTCGAGCTCGATGCGCTGCCTGCCTGGCAGCAGCAGTTCCTGCACGAGGGGCTCGAGCTCGAGCGAGCCCGGTTCCCGGCGATCGCCGACGTCGAGGCGGCCCTCGGCGGGCACACGCGCGTAGAGCGAATCCCGACTCCAGGCGACTGCGTCGACGGCTTCTTCGAGGCGTTCTGGAGCCGGCCGGAGGCGCTGCTCGACGAGGCCGTCCGCGGCGCCCAGTCGATCTGGGCGCTGCTCGCGCCGAGCGTCGAGCAGCGTGTAGTCGAGCGGCTCGCGGCGGCGCTGGAGTCCGGTGAGTGGGACGCCGAGCACGGTCACCTGCGCGCTCAGGACAGCTTCGACGGCGCGCTGCGCCTCGTGATATCCGAAGCCCCAGAGTAGGGGCCTGGTCATCCGTTCGAGACTATCCAGCCGGCAGGTATGATCGCTGCGGATCATCTGGTCCGTAACGTCAGGCCCCATGGGGATGGGGAGAACCGCGAGCGGGAGGGAGCACGCGATGGAGGTCGAAGTCACGCAACCGATGACTCGTGAGGCTCTCGGCGCAGCCACGATCGCGCAGGCGTTTCGGATCACGGCCGCTGAGCGTGCCGAGGAGGTGGCGATCCGGACGAAGGGGGATGCCTTCAGCATCACCTGGGGCGAACTGCGCGAGCGCGTCGACGCGCTCGCAGGCGGCCTCGCGAAGCTCGGCGTGCAGCGCGGCGACAGCGTCGCGCTGATGCTGACCAATCGCCCTGAGTTTCACCTGGGCGATCTCGCGGCGATGATGCTCGGCGCGACGCCGTTCTCGATCTACAACACCTACACACCAGAGCAGATCCGGTTCGTCACGGCGGACGCGGACGCGAAGGTGCTGATCTGCGAGCAGCGGTTCCTGCCGCAGGTGCGCGAGGCGCGCCGGACGCTGCCCGGGCTCGAGTACGTGATCGTGGTCGACGGCGAAGCGCCGCTGGGGACACTCGCGCTGTCCGAGGTCGAGGGCTCGAGCCCGGAGTTCGACGTCGATGCATCGGTCGCTCAGATCAAGTCGACGGATGTGCTGACGCTGATCTACACATCGGGTACGACCGGGCCGCCGAAGGGCGTGCAGCTGATCCATCGCAACCTGCTGGCGACGGTCGAAGGCATCGAGGACCTGATCGCGTTCCCGCGCGACGGTCGCGTCGTCTCGTGGCTGCCGGCCGCTCACGTCGCGGAGCGCAACGCCCATCACTATCTGCCGATCGTCTTCGGCCTGCAGATCACCTGCTGCGACGATCCTCGCGAAGTGCTCTCCTACCTGCCGGAAGTGCGGCCGAGCTGGTTCTTCGCTGTGCCGCGCATCTGGGAGAAGCTGAAGGCGGGTCTGGAGACGATGGTCGCGGGTCAGCCCGAGGAGCGCCGCGAGCAGCTGCAGGGAGCGCTCGACGCGGGCGTGCGCAAGGTGCGCCTCGAGCAGGCCGGGGAACCCGTTCCGGACGAGCTGGCCGCGCAGGTGGCAAGCGCTGACGCCGAGATCTTCTCTGGGCTGCGCACGATGCTGGGCCTCGACCAGGTCGTGGCCATCAACGTCGGCGCGGCGCCGACGCCGGTGGAGGTGCTGGAGTTCTTCCACGCGATCGGACTACCGCTGGCGGAGCTGTGGGGGATGAGCGAGACGTGCGGTGCCGGTAGTGTCAACCCACCGGCGAAGATCAAGCTCGGGACCGTCGGGCCGCCGGCGCCGGGCATCGAGATCAAGCTCGACAGCGACGGCGAGGTGCTCGTCAAATCCGACGTTGTGATGCTCGGCTATCGCAACCTGCCTGAGAAGACCGCCGAGGCCTTCACCGAGGACGGCTGGCTGCGCACCGGCGACATCGGCTCCTTCGACGAGGACGGCTATCTGACGATCGTCGATCGCAAGAAGGAGTTGATCATCAGCGCCGCCGGCAAGAACATGTCTCCGGCGAACATCGAGGCGACCATCAAGAGTGGATCGCCGCTGATCGGTCAGGCCTGCTGCATCGGCGATCGGCGGCCCTACAACACCGCTTTGATCGTGCTCGATGCAGACTTCGCGCCCGCTTGGGCGGCCACGCAGGGCATCGAGCAGACATCGCTCGAGTCGCTCGCCGGCGACGAACGCGTGCGCGCGGCGGTGCAGACGGGCGTCGACGCCGCCAACGCAAAGCTGGCGCGCGTCGAACAGGTCAAGAGGTTCGAGATCGTCGCTGGCGACTGGCTACCAGGCGGAGATGAGCTGACGCCCACGATGAAGCTCAAGCGCAAGCCGATCGCCGAGAAGTACGAGCGCGCGATCGACGCGCTGTACTCGGCCTAGCGTTCCGGCGCGGCAGCAGCATCCGCGGCAGCGCGATCGCGCTGCTCGCGCTCGGACAGGCGGCGATCGAGCGCCACGATCCTCTGCGTGTCCTCATAGAAGTCCTCGTGCAGCACGATCCGCCCCCAGCGCGTGCGCGCGAGCAGCAGCGTGCGGTTGCTGTAGATCTCCCGACCTGATGAATCGAGCGCGTGATCGTCGAAGCGCACGGCGAGCGTCATGCGCCATGGCGCTCCGGCCACGAGTAGCTCGCTGACCTGGCCGCGGAGGCCGGCGTCGACGAAGCTCTGCAGGAACACCGCGATCGCATCCCTGCCGCGGTGCTCGCCCGCCCAGCGGTGCTCGCCCTCGTTGAAGCGCAGCACCGCGTCGCGCGCGTAGTTCGATAGCAGCGGCTGGATGTCACCGGCATTGAGCGCGCGCACGTCGCGCCGAAGCTTGACCAGCAGCAGGCGGGTCACCAGCGCTCGCGCCGCGACCGCGCCGCCGGCGCCCGCCGCGAGCAACTGCGCGCGCCTGCCGTGAGCGCGCGCGCCACCTGCGCGATCTCCAGCTCGTCGGCTGAGCAAGGCATTCATCGCGTCATCAGCTCGCGCATGTGGAGGGCCAGTGTCGCGGGCTGGTCCTCGGGGATCAAGGTGTAGGAGTCGGCGATCTCCACGAGCGTGCCCTGGGGGAGCAGCTCGACGAGCCGTCGGCCGTGCTCGCGCGGCATCATCCGGTCCTCGGTCGCCCAAGCGACCAGCGCGGGGCGCTCGAAGCCGCGCAGCGCATCCGTGGCGGCGAGCAGGTCGCGTCGTCCCTGGGCGGCGCTCGAAACGTACTTGCGCAGGTCGCGGCGGATTGCTCGCTGCGCGAGCGCCGGTCCGAACCAGCGGTCCATGATCGCTCGTGGAACCGGTCGCTTGCTCAGCAGCCCGTAGGTGATCGGCAGCCTGCGCAGGCGGTCGAAGCGAAACGGCAGCAGCGCGGCGGTGATGCCGCCGGGCACGCGCGCGATGTAGGGCAGCAGGCGGGCGGGGCCTTCGGGTGGCACGTTGTCGAAGGCCTCGCATGCGCACAGCACGAGCCGGGCGATCCGCTCGTCGTGGACGCCTCCGACCAGCAGCTGTGGGCCGCCCCAGTCGTTCATCGCGAGCGTGACCTCGCGCAGATCCAGGCGCTCGAGCAGCTCACCGAGGATGTTTGCGACCCCCTGCATGGTCAGGTCAGCGTCTGCCCGCATCGGACGGCGATGGCCGCCGAGCGGCAGCGTCGGCGCTATGCAGCGGAAGTCCGTGCGCAGATCCTCGATCACGTGGCGCCACAGCGACCCGTCCATGATCAGCCCGTGCACGAGCACGATCACCGGTCCATTGCCGCCGGTGTCCTCGTAGTCGACGGTCCCGCTCGACAGCTCCACTTCCGGCATCGCGCACCTCCTGGTCGCCACCGCAAATTAGATAGATCGCTCTAGCACATTCGCACCCTATCATTGAGGACGTCAACCGCGAGCATGAAGGGATCCAGATGGCAGCAACCAAGGATCGGATCATGGACAGCAGCGCTGAGCTGTTCCGCCGCCAGGGGTACGCAGGCACCGGTATCAAGCAGATCCTCACCGCCGCAAACGCCCCGTTCGGGTCGCTCTACCACTTCTTTCCCGGTGGTAAGGAGCAGCTTGGCGCGGAGACGATCCGCTCATCCGGCCAGCTCTACAGCGAGCTGTTCGCGACCATCGCCGTGCAGGCGCCCGACGTGCCGAGCGCGGTTGCCGAGTTCTTCAGCGGGGCGGCGCAGACGCTGATCGAGACCGACTACGCGGACGCCTGCCCGATCGCGACCGTGGCGCTCGAGGTATCGAGCACCAACGAGCAGTTGCGCGAGGCGTGCGCAGACGTGTTCGACAGCTGGATCACGGGCGCCACGCAGTTCTTCGCCGTCGCCGGCATCCAGGCGAACGCGGCGCGCGAACTCGCGATCTCGATGCTGTGCCTGCTCGAGGGAGCGTTCGTCTTCTGCCGCGCGATGCGCAGCACCGAGCCGCTGCGTATCGCCGGAGCGAGCGCCGTCGCTGCCGCGACGACCGCGCTGGCGAGCGCCGGCGCGCGAGCCTAACCGCCGCCTGCCTCGTAGCGGGCCTGCTCCTCGGCTGTGCGCTCGGCCCAGGGAATCGCCTCAAGGCGTGCGTCCACGATCGGCTCGCCGCTCTCCACCGAGATGCCGTACCTACCCTCCGCGAGGCGGCCTTCGGCGCGCCCGATCGCGTCGAGCTCATCGCGCAGCCGCTCGGCTTGGCCCTCGGCGAGCTCCTCGTCGAGCAGGTCGCCGCCTGCGTCGGCGGCCTCGAACGGGTCGACGACGTCTTCACTGTCGTGTGGAGTCTGCTCCCTGAGTGCGTGCTCGACACGCGCTCGCTCACGGGCGAGCAGCTCGCTGGCATGTTTGGTGTCCATGCTGGGAGTATGAAGTGCGCGGCGGGGGCGCAGCGCGCCGAGCCGTTAGCCCGCTCGGGCGCGGCCTCGATGGCTGCCAGGCGCGGTCAGCTGCGGCGCTTCGGCCAGCCGCCACTGTCCCGCCGTGTACAGCGCCTTTTCGGGCTCGATGCCGTCGTACACGAGCGCCTCGTCACACGGCACGGAGATACGTGTTCCCGGACTGAGCTTCGCGAGCGCACAGCGGCGTAGCCACCACGAAACCTCGCGAGCGCCAGCGCTTCATGGACGGTCTCGCCGGCTGAAGACCGCCGGTTGCGACGTGGACGAGAGCGGGAGCGATTGGGCTACTACGCGTTTTCCAGAGCGTTGCGCGCGGCGAGGTATTAGGCTGCGCCAAACCTACTCAAATGCGCTCCAACTGGATGGAAAGAATAATTGGTCAATTAGTATGACTACGATTAACGGAGGCGACGTACTCTCATGCGTCGTAGTAGGCCTCCTGGCTCTCGGAAGGCTTCCAGCCTTCGGCCAGGCGGTGCTCCGCTTCTTGTGCGATCTCCATGAGTATCGAGACGCACGTCGCGTCTACCGCTCCGAGAAGCAGAGCTAGAAGCTCGGCGACTCCCTTCCGACCACGGTTGCGTCACGGTCGGGAGGGAGCGTCGAGCGCCCGCATCCTCGATCAAGTGGGCGATCTTGTGGAGGTCAGATGCGTTGCGCGCGTCACCTACTGGAGGCAGTAATGCAGTTCCACATCACATATCCCGCGTCCTCGTTTTTCAGTCACCCGAGCGCCTGCCAGGAGCAGCCGATCTTTCCACCTCTGACGAGCCACGAGGATCATTGAATGCCGTCCGGCTGGTTCAGAGCCAGAAGAAACGCGAACTGTCCCAGAGCCGACGGCCGGGATCGAACCGGCGACATCCGCTTTACAAGAGCGGTGCTCTACCAGCTGAGCTACGTCGGCGTGGCACGGGGCATCCTAGCGCCCTCGGCGTCGGTGGTTTCGGGCTTCGCCTGGGTTGCGTGAGCGTGGTGACGCGCCGGCAGGCGCGCCTGACTATCCGACGCCCACCTCGGCCCCCACGTCCCGCAAGTTCGCGATTGGCAGTTCCAGCTGGCCGAGCGTCAGCACCGCGCCGGGGTTTTCGGGGTCGGTCGCGAACAGGGTGATGGAGATGACCAGCGTAGCCGTGGGCGCGTACGGCGCCTGTGCGAGGTATGCGAGCAGCTTTTCCGCGAGCTCCGTCGCGAGTTCGCCGGGGCTCGCCGCGCCGGGCGCCGGCGCCATGCTCGGCGGCGCGATCTCGATCGTGGTGCTCAGCGCGATCGGCGATCTTGTGGCGATCGCGGCCGGTGGCGCGTCGAGCGCCTCCTGCTCCTGCGTCCACGCCAGCACCAGCTTGAGGTTTGCCCCCATGCGCAGCGTGTAGCTCGGCGGCAAGGGCGTCGCGGACTGTGGCGGCGCCGTCAGCAGGTCTAGCAGCAGCGATTCCATGTATTCCGCGATCGTGCCCGTCGCGTGGCCCGTGATCGTGGGGATCGAAACTACGAGGTTCTGATATTCGAGGCTCGGCGTGGTTCGTCGTGTCGCGCGGATCGCCGCGCTGCGGTACACAAAGCCGGGGTTGGTGGTGAGGTTGGGCAGCAGGTCGGCATTACGCACCGTCTGCACGCTCGCCCACGCGGACTGTCGCGCGATCACGTCGAGCCCGTCGATGCGCACCTCGAACTGGGGCCACGCCGGGTACGGGTCGAGGTCGTAGACCACCACCTTCGCGAGTTCGCCCGGCTTGTACGGGCAGCGGTGGAGCTGGCTCTCGGGCAGCGGCTGACCGCTCGCGTCGCACGGCGTGACCGTCGCCGCGGCCACCGCCGCCGCCGAGGTTGAAGACAGGCGCAGCACGAGGCGGCCCTGCGCTTCGCAGCCTTCCGGGGTCGCGTCGAGGAAGGCGATTGCCAGTTCGTATGCGTCGGGCGGCGGTTCGTCGCGGTCGGCCTCGAGGGCGTGGTTCCAGTCGCTGTTGGTGAGCACTCTCTCCACCAGATATTCGAGGTAGGCAAGCGCGGGCCCGCAGTCGGGTGAGGGCGGAGCTTCGCCGAGCGTGGCCAGGACGGCCGCGATCCGCGCGTAGCCCTGGCGGAACAGAGCCAGGCTGTCCGCGAGGCTGAGCGCCGTTTCCTGCTCGCCGGCCGCCCCGCCGCGGAGACTCGCCTGCGGCTGCGCGTAGGAGACCGTCGTGGCCAGCGAGTCCTGGGGGACGCTGAGGTATGCGCAGTCGTACACGTAGGACCATCCGCGCAGCTCTTCCAGGGTTGGCGGCGACGCCAGCGTCGCTGCCTCCCACGCCTGGGAGACCAGCGTTGGCGGAACCGGGAACTGGCGGCGCGGCGCGGGGATCTCGAGGCTTTCCTGCCCCAGCGTGAGCGTGCGCGGTTCCAGCAGCCGTAGCCAAATCGCGGGGGCGGTCGTCGAGTCCGACGCTTCGAGCGCGATGTGCGTGACCGTGTACACGAGCTTGCAGTCGATGAACGGCAGCCGGCTGGCGTCGAGCGCCGGGGCGTCGACCGTCGAGGTGAACGTCAAGCGTCCCTCGGCGCCGGCGCCGCCCGGCGGGAGCCTCACCTTCGCCGTGCTCGCTTCGATGTCGCCCTCGCCGCCGGCGGGGGCTACCGTGCCGAACAGCTCGAGCGTCTCGCTGACGCCACTGCCCGCGTCGGGCGCCTTCCAGCGCACCGCGCATTGCAGCAGCGATTGGATCTCATAGGCGCATCGCAGCGAGGAGTCGAGCTGCGCGCTGAACACGCTCACCGCGATGTCCCTGTTCGCTTCGTCTTCCGGCGAGGGTTTGAGCGGTGTTTGCTCGGCGAACAGCCACGTGAGCTGGTGCATCGCGTACTGCTGCGCCAGCGCCGCCCGCGCGCGGACTAGCGCCACCAGCACCGACGGCGCGTGCGCCGCGCCCGTCGCGGCCGCTCCCGGTGAGAGCACCGTGTCGAGTGTCGCGAACAGCGCCGCCATGCTCTCGTCGAGGTCCGTGTCCGTGTAGCTCGTGGCGGTCGGCGGCCCGAGCGGGGGTTCCGCGCCGGGGTTGAACGCGGGCACCACGATCGAGCCGCTCGCCAGCTCGTTCGCGATCGGCGCCGGCGAGAAGTACAGCGGAGGCTGCGTCGCGCCCACCAGCACTTCCGCTTCGAGCAGCTTCTCGCTGAGCGCATAGATGCCCTCGCCCGAGCCGTCCGCGCCTGCCGCCAGCGCCAGGATGTAGCCCGCCCACGCCGCCGCAAAATCGCGCGCGAGCTCCGCTGCCGGCTTCGTCGGGATGGCGCTCGCCGCGCCGGTCACACTCGCCACCTCGGGCACCACGCGCGCGAGCGTCTCGTCGACGCTCTGCGTGCGCGTCACCGTCAGCCTCACGGCGAGCTCGAACGGAGTCTGCGTCGTCAGCGTGGCCGGCGGGCGCAGTTCGATCGTGCACGGCGGTGGCAGCACGCCCGGCTGGCTCGCTTCCAGATAGGCGAGCACCGATTCGAGCAGCGTCGCCACCGTCGGCGAGCCGGGCGCGTAGGGGGCGTTCGCCGAGCCCACCGTGTAGGCGCGCGCGCTCGGGTCGAGGTTCGTCGCGACCGACAGCTGTACCGCGGGGCCGCCAAGCTGGTCGATCGCGCTGCGCAGGTGCGCGCACGCCGCTGGCGCGCCCGTCTTGCGCAGCGAGTCGAGCGTCGGGCCCGAGGCTTCGAGCACGATCAGCACCGTACGCTCGCTAGCGGCCAGGAAGTCGTAGCTGAGCTGCACGCCGGGCCAGGCGCTCGGCGCGAGCAGGCGATCGGTGTAGAGGTAGTCGTAGGTGACCGTGCGAACGCCCTCGCCGCCCTCGGCCGGCAGCTCGTTGCCGAAGCAGTCGCGCACACGGAACGTCAGCTGGGCCGGCTGGCCGATCGCCGGGTACGGGCTCTGTCCCGGCGAGCCTGTCGCGAAGCGAGCGAGTGGCGCGAACAGGCGGTAGATCCACGTAGCTTCGCTGTCGGCGGCGAGCGCCGGGCGTGCCGGGACCGCCGTGACGCTCCCCTTGAAGCCGCCCGCCGCGTCGATCTCGTACGTGAGCAGCGAGTACATCGACCACAGCAGGTCGTCCGCTTCGGCCGCCGGGCATGAGAACACCACCGGCAGGATCCCCGGCGCGACCGTCGCCGCATGTTCGACCAGGCCGGTCGCGGGGGCCGCTTCGGCCGAGTAGAGAGCTTCCGCCGGCTTCGCCGGGAGCGGTCCCAGCACCAGCGTGTCGAAACAGCGTGAGAGCCCCACCGGCTTCGTTTCGCCAGGAGGCACCGCCGGTGCGCGCACCAGCAGCAGCAGCTCGGCTTCTTCGCCGCTGAATGCCGAACTCGGCAGCCCGCCCTGACAGCCGGCGATCAAGTAGTAGCCCGACGCGTTCGTGCGCCCGTAGGACCGCAGGATTTCGAGCAGGCCCGACACATCCTCCAGGCTCGCGATCACGCTCGGTGCGGGCGGATCGAGCGCTGCCGCGAGCAGCTCGTTCGGCGGGGCGATTTCCGTCTTCAGGTTCGCGCGCAGGAGCACGACCGCGGCGCGGTCCGCTTCCGGCACCGAGCCCTCGCCGCCGCTGGCGCCGAACAGCAGGTCGCTCTCCAGCGCCGGCGCTTCGCCCGCGGCAATCGCCGCGAGCAGCAGACCGATCGCGTCCAGCGCCCCCGCGTCGATCGCCCGCAGCGCGTAGCTGTCGCTTGCGCCCGGCACGCGGCGGACCTTGATCCTCACACTCAGCGCCTGTGCCGCACCCACGGCGAGCGCTTCGCCCGGTGCCTGCGGTCCGCCGGCAGGATCGCGCTGGCGCAGAAGCACCTCAAGCGTGCCCGACGGCGCGGCGGCCACGTCGCTTGCGAGCGGCGGCGGGAACGCACTGAGCAGGTAGGAGATGTCGGTCGGTGTCTTCCAGGTGGTCGGATTCGCGAACGGGTACGTGCGCTGTTGTTCGGCAAAAAACGCCCCGATCGTCGGGTCGCTGCGCAGCGGCACGGGCGTCGGCTCGGCTTCGAGTTCGCTGACGCCTTGCGCGTCGAGCGTTGCGCGAGCGTCGCCGCTCACGTACCAGTCGACGTCCGCCGGCGCCGCGAGCGACAGCGTGTAGGTCTGGCCCGCTTGCGCACGCAGCTCGAACTGCTGGCCAGTCAGCTCGTACAACCCCACCATCGCCGGTCCATCGGGCAGCTGCAGGCCCTGGCGGAAGGTGGTTACCACGTTGCCCGCAAGTTCTTCATAGTTGACGCTCGCGACGTCGCTCGCGTGCAGCTCGTCCGCGCCGGAGCGCGCGAGCGCCCGGTCGAGCGCTTCGATCGCGCCCTCGTGCAGCATCTGGAAGTAGTCGACGAACAGGTACTCGCACACCGGCAGCGTCGACCCCGGTTCCGCCGCCTGCGCCCTGCTCACGCCGCCCAGCGTGTCGAGTGCCGCCAAATACGCTTCCACCGCTTCCCGCCAGGCAGCGTCGCGCAGGTTGTACGCGCGGAAGTCGCGTGGCCACGTCTCTTCAGGCTCGTTTTCGCGGCCGCTCACCGAGAGCAGCGCCTCCGGCATCATCGGGAACGGCACCATCACGCGTTCCTTGCCGTCCAGCGGCACCGGCGCCACCGTCACCGTGAACGCCGTGGACAGGTAGCTCGTCAGCTTCGCGTAGTCCGCCGCCGTCGGGTCTTCGCCGGCGCTCGCATGCTCGCCGCCTCCCGCGCCGTCGCGACGACCCGCGCCATAGCGGCCCGGGTCGCGGCGGTTCGCCCGCAGCCGCAGGCCGATCTCCCGCAGCTGCTCACGGCTCACGCGCCCGTGCTCGCGGAAGTTCGCGCTCGCGCTCAGCAACGTCCAGTGCGCCGCTGCCTGCGCCAGTTCCGCGAACGCCGCTCGTTCGAGCGTCAGCCCCACCACCGCCTGCGCAACGCCCCTTCCGCCGCTGGCCGGGTAGCGCATCGTGACCTCGGGCGTGAAATACAACGTCAACGGCGGCAACGTGGCCCCTCGCGCCGCCGCGATCCGCTCACGTACGTCCGTCCTCGCCAGGAATGCCACCGGCTCGCGCGCGCCCGCGAGCGTTGCGCCTTCCCAGGGGATCACGATTTCCCTATGTATCGTCGCCGAGAAGTGAAAACCGATCGTCACCGTGAACCCGAACAGGTGGACGTGCACCCGCACGCTCACCTCGACGTTCGCGCTCACCGACAGCACGATGTCCTCGTTCGTGACGATCGAGAAGCCCACCGTCGCCGCCACCGACAGGTTCACCGAGGCCGACACGATTCCGAAGTCGACCTTGCCGTAGATGCTCGCCGCCACCGCCAGCTGCCCGTGCAGCGCGATCGCGCTCGGGCTCGCCAGGAAGTTCGTCTGCGGCGAGCTTTCGAAGCCGACCGCGCCTTGCACGATGCCGAGGAAGCTGGCGTCGATCCCTCCCGACATGATCCCGATGTCGATGCTCGCGCTGTACAGCACCCGCATCGCCAGCCCCGCCTCCACGATCGGGTTGAGGTTCGGCTTCTGCGGGAACAGGTCATCTCTTGCCGCCGGCAGCGCCCCAAAGTAGAAGCCGCCCGCGCCGCTCAGCTCGCCCAGCTGTAGGTGCGCCGCCCGCGTCCAGTCTTCTTCCCACGGGAAGCCCACATCCACCAGGAAGTCGCCGTCCGTGTAGATCGACAGGGCGATCGCCGGCGGCGTCAACGCCGCCGGCCCAAAGGACTGAGCCCCCCAGTTCGCCGGCGGCGTCGTCTGGATCGTGTACACGCCCAGCCCTTCGGAGATGCGCCGGTAGGCGATCTCCAGGTCGAGCGTCACGTCCACGACCGGGATCGTCACCGAGAAGCTTCAGGCTCGCCAGCGCCGGGTCGTAGAACGCTACCCCGATTTCGATGATCGCCAGGAACTTCATCGATAGCAGTGCCAGCCACTGCTGTTCCCCCGCGTACAGCGCGTTCCAGTCCCCCGCCTTCACCTGCGTCGGCAGGTCCAACGGGCCGCTTCCCTGCACCCACGCGGCCAGCGCGTCGTAGTCGTCCGGGGGCGTGCTCGGGCCGATCCGCTGCGCGAGCGCCAGCGCTTGCAGGCGCAGCCCGAACACGCGGTCGATCTCCGCTTCCAGCTGCGACCAGTCGCCTGTGTAGGTCGCTTTCACCGCGTCCTTCACAATCTCAATCGCGATCCCCAGCCCCTGCATCAGCGCCGCGACCTCCGACACCGTGCGCCCGAACGCGTGCATCGCCGCCGCCAGGTAGGGCTCATTGCTTTCCCATGCCCAGTCCAGGAAGCCACCCAGGACCGCTCCCAGCCATTTCGCGAAGCCCGAGTCACCCAGCAGCTGCGCGAACACCCTCGCCGCGTTCGCCGAGTCTTCGATGAACTCGCGCACGTGCTTCACCAGCGATTCCAGAAATTCGCCGTCCACGCCTTCTTCGATCGTGAACTCGAGATCCATCCCGAACACTGTCATCTCCACGTCGAGCCACATCCGCACGTTCGCGGCCGGCCGGTGCTCCACGCCCAGACCTACCTCCACCGCCAGCCATACCGCCTTCTTCGCCGGCAGCAGTTCGCCCAAGCCCGGCAGGTTCACTGAGCCCAGTTCGACGCTCGCGCGCCCGAACGCGTCGAATTCGAGCTGCTCGCCCGTCAGGGCCGACGTCGCGGGCGCTGCGATTTGTCGCTGCGATGCGCTCGCGCGCGCCGGCGCGGCGAGCGTCGCGTCTCGCGCCGTCGCGGTGGAGGAGTCAACCGCGCGGAAGCTCGCGTGCAAGTGCAGCGTGGCCGTTTCCAGTTTCAGTTCCACATCGAACGCGAAGCCGCCCGCGAGAATCGCCACGTAGGCCGACGCGCTGAACACCCAGCCGTCGTCCTTCGTGCCGAACAGGTTGATCGAGCCCGCCAGCACGAAGTGCGGTTCGCGCAGGAACGACGGCGCGTGATCGTCTTTCATCGTCGAGAGCGAGATCATCGGCCCCTTCGGGAGGTTCTCGCTCGGATGCAGCTGGTGGCTCTTCGCGCTTTCCATCCATTCCTGGAACCACTGCTGGCCCCAGCCGCTGCCCGCGCCGATCAGCAGCAGACCCGGGATCTCGATTTCGCTCATGAACGCGCCGAGCTGGATTCCGCTCGGCAGCGACGGTCCGATCCCTCCGATCCGCATCTGCACCGTCACCCAAACCCACAGCGAGGCGCCCAGCAGCGACAGCTGCCCGTTGACGTGATAGCCCGGCGTCAGCGGCGGGAAGTGCGGGAGCGTTATCTGGTTCGGGACCAGGTACAGCTGCGCGTCGAGCTCCACCTTCGCTTCGTAGGAGCTGCCCGCTGCCGTCGCCGTCACCGAGTACGTCCACAGGCGCGTCCGATCGGTGATGAACCAGCGCGTGTTCGTGTCGCTGTGCGCTCGCACCGGCGAGACCGACACGCCCGACCACGGGCCGCTCGTCGCTTCCGCGCTCGCCACGCGTCCGTGCGAGCCGCTGCTCGGGAGCGCAAAACCGTTCGCTGCGAACGCCGCCGTCAGCGTTGCCGGCACCTGCATGTCGTGGTTCAGCGTCGCCACGTCGGCCTGCGCCAGCGTCGCCTTGAACAGTTCGGTCCCTGAGAATCTCGATCGATTCCAGTACGCGCGCGATTCCCGTGTCGACGTTGCCGCTCCCCGCCAGCAGCTTGACCAGGTCGGCCAGCGTGAAGCTGCTCACCGACGCGACGAACATCGACTGGTTTTTCGTCGGGTCCTCCGTCTCGGAGTCCAGGATCGCCGCGATCGTGCCCGAGAAGCCCTCGAAGGCGAGCCCGCCCGCCACGCCAAAGCTCGGGATCCCCTCCGCGTCAACCCCCAGCATCAGCGCTGCGCTCGAGATCGTCAAGCCGCTCACACCGAACGCGTCGTGCCACGCGCCGTCCGGGAAGCGCGACGTGTCCAGGAACAGCAGCGCGTCGAAACCCTCGTTGCGCACCTCCGCGCGAGCGCCGAACAGCAGATTCGTGCCGTGCACCGGCGCGCTCAGGTCGAGCTCCGCCCAGATCGAGAACGCGTCGGCCTGTACGCTGAAGCCGAGGTCAAGGTGCTGGATCGCGAACAGGCCGATGTCGCGTTCGACGTTCAGCAGCACCCTGAAGGATGCTTCGAAACCGCCGGGCGGGTCGCCCACGGAGGCCACGACCGCCGCCTGTTGCAGGTTCGTCTGCGCGAGTTTTTCGCGCGCGAACACCATGTCCTCGTTTGTGTTTGCCGCGAGCTCGAAGTCCGCGTAGAAGTTGAAGCCCCTCACGATCCCCACTGCGCCCGAGGGGAACAGCGAGCTCACCGTGAAACTCGGGTCCGTGAAGCTCGAAGATCAGCACCGCCGCTCGCTGGAAGCCGAACCCTTCCAAAACGCTCGCCAGCTCCGGGATGCTCGTGATCGCCCAGCCGGCCGCCGGCAGCATCACGCCCACCGCGAAGCCCCACGAGCCGCCGCCGCTCTGCGGCGCCGAGCGCGCCAGGAAGTAACCCGCGTCCCGCGCCGTCGTTTCGCCCGTGAGCTGGAAGATCTTGGTCTGGCCGGCTAGTTCCAGCAGCAGCGACAGCTTCGCCAGCGGAAATTCCGGAGCCGATTGCGGGAGCGCCAGGCCGCTCGAGGAGATGCCGAGCGCCGAGGCCACTTCTTCCCAATCAAAGTGCTGGCTCTCCGATTGTTCCCAGCCCCCCGTGATCGTTGTCTTCGCCGGCGTGTACTTGAACCCCAGCGTGATCGCGAAGTGGTCGGTCAGTTCCAGCGACCCGCTCAGCGCCACTTCGTACGTGCGTCCCGCGCCCACCAGCTCGATTCCCGTCAGCGGTGTGTCCGGCGGCGCATCCACCACGCCCATCGCCGCCGCGTAGAGCAGCTCCGGCTGCGGTCCATGCGCCGCCTGCCGGTGGCGCACGATCGCGCGCCACAGCTCGGCCGCGACCTCCGCGCCGGGCACCGGCTCGATTGTCCTCGATGCCGGGCGCGAGCTGATCGAGGCCGTAACGTTCGTGACGAGCTTCGAGGCGCCGTTGCCGATCGTCAGCGGCCACTGCATGTCGATCCTGCCCGAGCCGCTGTAGGTGGAGGTCACTGTGTCGACGGTGAGCGCGAGGCCGCTGACAGCGAGCGTCGCGCCGCCCGGTGGCGCCAGCGATCCAGGTAGAAGCTGCCCGGCGAGCCGCATCAGCTCGATCGGCGTCGCGATCAGCTGGCGCCCTTCGAATTCGAGCCCTTTTGCTTCGACCTTCGCGATCATCGTGAAGCCGATTTCGACGATGAAGACCGTGCCCGTGAGTTGGCCCGACGCGCCGCTCACGGGCATGTACGTAACGACGAGTTCACCTCCGTACAGTTCGAAGATCTTCGCGCCGAACAGGTCCAGTCGCGCGTCCAAGCCGGTTTCCAGCCACAGCCCCGCGAGCTCGCGGCGGCTGGGATCGAAGGCGATCGCGAAGCCCGGCCGGCAGAAGGACACGCCCGTGAAGAACCTGTCCTGGGGGTTGGGCAGCCCCGAGTCGGGGAACAGCTGTCCGTTGAGCTCGTCGAGGCTCAGCGACACGTCGCCGAGATATGCCCCTCTCACCGTCCACACGCCCTGCGCATCGAATGTGACGCCAGCTTCGAAGGCGAGCGGCCGCGGGTCCGTGGCGATCGTCAGCGTCGCGTCGACGCTCCCCGCGATCGTCTGCCCCGAGCCCGGCGTCAGGATCCGAAAGCCCATCTGCAGCGGTTGCAGCGTGAAGCTCGTGCCCGACTCCGTCGTGTACAACGTCCACGCTTCGCGCAGGCACATTTCCGCGGCCAGCTCGACGACCGTCAGCGCGTGGCCCGGCCCTAGCAGGAACACCACGCTCGCGCCGCTCAGCCCGAAGGACAGCCACGTCGCGCCGCTGAATTCCGAGGGTACCGCGCCCTGCCACCCGCTCGCGCCGAGCAGGCCGATCAGATCGGAGAGCTCGACGATGTTCGTGTTCGGCGTCATGGCCCAGAAGCGCAGCGCCATCAGCGAGCTCGCGCTCGACGGGTTCGTGAGGTCCACCTCCATCGTCACCGGCGCGCGCTCGAACACGCTTGTCGTCCCCCCGAAGCACACCGTCGTCGTCTGGGTGACGGTCGTCAGGTCGATCACGTCTTCGCCGCCGGCGCCGACGGCCGGGACGCCGGTCGTTTCCTCTGCATCGACGGGCGCGTAGCGATTTTCGATCGCGACGTACAGCTCGCTGATCTGCACCGGGCCGATCGTGATGCCGTTCGACGGCTGATCGGCCGGCATCAGGCTCGCCTGCAGCCTCGTCGACGTCCCGAGCATCGATTCGCCGTTCGGCAGCGTCAGCTTCACGAGCTCGATCACGCCGGTCAGCGGCGCGACGGGCGGCGTGTCCTGCTGCGTCCCCGTTCGCGACGGCGCCAACAGTCCGAGCAGCACGTCGAACAGCCCTTCCACGAGGATGTTCGCGCTGAAGTTGAGCCCAGTTACGGCAGTCGGATTGGGCGCGCCGGGCACCTCGCGCTCGTAGAAGCTCGCGAACACCAGCCGCACCCATGGGGCGCTCTGGTCGCCGGGGTGCGTGAGCGCTTCGAATGAGCTGCCGCGCAGGTCCGCGAAGCAAGTCGCGAACTTCCACGTGCCTGCCGGCACGATCGTCATGTCGAGCACGATCTCGCCTCCGTCGAGCATGAACGTCAGGGCGACCGACTGCCCTGTGAGCCCGAGCAGTGTCGAGCTTCCGGAGAACTCGAGCGGGCCTGCGCCTGGGTCCGGCACGCTGCCGCCGGGGACCCTCACCTTCAGTTCCCCCGCGGCGAGGCCCAGCGAGCGCGCGATCAGCGCATCGAGGCCGGCCGTACCGACCACGGCTTCGTCGATCGTGATCTGGCCCTGTGAGGACGGGTCGCGCAACTGCTGGTTGAAGCTGCGCGCCAGTTCCTGGAGGGCGGTCACGGTGGCTCGCTCAGCTCAGCTCAAGCTTATGTACACCGGCGTGTGATCGCTCACCGACGGGTTCTGATACTCGTTGCGCATCGCCGTAAAGGTGTTGTACTGGACTATCGGCGGCCACAGCGCCAGGATTTCGGCCATCGATTCGAACATCACCGATGTCGACCAGATCGGTTTGGGGAAGGCCGCCGTCAGATCGACCACACGGCCAGTCGCCGACACGCCCGCCGGCGCCCAGAAGGCGTTGTCGATCGCAAACTTGTCCCAGTAATATTCGTCCACCGCGCCCTCCGGTATCGGATTCGGCGGCAGCACGATTAAATCTTTCTTTTCCTTGAGTGTGCTCGGCTGCGCTTTCTGGGCGCCCCCTGCAGCCGGCGCCACGGATTTATACCCTTTTTGGGTTATACCATCGAACGCCGCTTTCCATTGATTGGCTTTCGCTGCGTTGACGTTGAAGTCGCCCATGATCACCGTCGCGTCCACGTTGTCGTGTGTGGGGTTTGCGACCTCCTGGATCTTCTGCAGGTACTGACAGGCTTGCAACGCCGGATTGGCGGGATTCTCAGGGTCCATGTGGAAAGGAGGTGATGTGTGAAGCAAGATCACGTCCACCAGGCGAGCTTTGACACCGGGTTTGCGTGCGCGGAAGCGAGCGAGGCACGGGCGGCGGTGGCCATCATCCGGGAACGTGACTTCTTTGCCTCCGTCGTAGAATTGGACGCGCGAGCAGTAGTACGGCTCTTTCGGGAAGCATTTGTCCCACGGCGGCGGGTAGTTCTGGGTTTTGCTGTGAGGGTCGTACACTTTGGAGGCTCCATACCACCCATTCGGTCCAAGGAACTCGACCGTGGCGTCGTTGTAGAAGATCGCCACTCCCTCTGAGCGCCCGCCGATGCCGAGCGAGAGCGGCGGTACGAGACGCCATTTGCAGTTGTCGTTGTTGCGACTCGTCAGTTCTTTCCAGAGCAGCGTGACGGCTCGGGTGCCAACGCTGTCGGGCGGCAGCGGCTGACCGACCGGCGTGTTGTAGCGGCGGTTGTAAACCTCGATGATCGCGAACACGTCGACGACGGGTAGGAGAGCCGCGCTCGGATAGAGCGCACGCAGGAGCAGTCCCTGCTGCCAGGGATCGAACACCTCCTCCGCCGAACGGAAGTTCTTGACGTTCCAGGACATGACGAGCACCGCTAGCCCCCCTCCGCCGCGATCGCGCCGCTCGCCGACACCGGCGGGTACTGCGCGTACCACACGACTTCGTCGGCCGGAGTCGGCGCGAGCACCGTGAACTGGGTCGTGACCGGCGACGCGGGGAAGCTGCGGCCGAGGAAACGCAGCGACACTTCGCGCAGCTGCAGGGCGACCACCGGCGTGGTCGCGGCTGCCGGCACGGGCGCGGGCGCCGCGCTCGGCGCGGGTCCCGGTCCCGGCGGGGCCACCGACTCCGCTCGGCGCGCTGATTGCGGGCCGGTCGCGTTCGCGACCTGCACGAGATCGAGCGCAGCGCTGCCGAGCACGACATCGAGCACGTCCTCGATATGCAGGTCGTGACGCTCGCCGAGCCCGGCGAGCTTGAGGCCGAGCACGAGCTCGCCGGCTGGCGAGAACGCACACAGCAGCTGGGCGCTGAGCGTTCGCGGCGCGGCGAAGGCGCCGGGGCTGCCGAGCGCGAGGTTGTAGAGGAGGCCGACGGTGGCGCGCGTCTGCGGCGAGACCTGCGGCGAGCCGTCGGCGAGCAGCACGAGCGGTTCGAACCCCAGCGAGGCGACCGTGAGGTCGCCGGCCGGATCGAACAGGAGCTGCGCCGGGCGCAACGGCAGCGACCCGACGAGCCCGCCCGGGCGCACCTGATTGCGGGAGGGGTCGCCGCTGGTCTGCGGCACTGAGGTGCCATCGAACGTGGTCGGCGCCGTGAGCAGTTCGAATTCGGGCACCGTGTGCCTGGCGCGCGGCGGCGAGCTCATGCGCAGCGCGAGGTTGGAGAAGACGAGCGCGTCGTAGTTGAACAGGTCGATCGCCGGGATTTCGTTGGCGAAGCTGAACGAGCCCCAGAACGAGAACTGCGAGACCTCGGTCGTAGCGGTGCTGGAGACCGGCGCCCACTGAACCTTGTCGATCGTGACGCTGCTGAGGATCTCGAACAGCAAGCTCGGCACGTTGCGATAGCTGAAGGTGAACGTGTGCGCTTCGCTGTTGATAAACGAGTAGCTGCCCGTTTCGCCTTCGCCGCGCGACTGGTAGACACCGTCGAGCGTCAGCAGGTTCGGCGCCGGCGGCGCCGGAGGGGGATTCTGTGAGGCGGGCGCGAGCGGCAGGTTGAACAGCTCGTTGAGCGCCAGCGCGATCTGGCAGCCGAACTGTGCGAGCGCGGAGTTGCGAAACAGCGCGCGCAGGTGGTTGACGAGGAACCCGTAGCTGCCGGCGGCGTCGAACAGCACGCCAGAGCCCGGCGTCGGGTTCTCGTAGTCCACCATCGCGCCCACGGCGCTGCGGGCGACGTCGAGCGCTCCGCTCGTCAGCCGCACGTCGTTGATCTGGATCGCGATGTGGAACGCCACCAGGTCTTCCTCGGGAATGCCCACCAGCACGCCGCCGATTGCGGGCGGCACCGTGCCCATCGCGCTGTTGAGCACCAGCACGCCGCTCCACGTCGGGTCGTCGATCAGCCGCACGAAGTCCGCGTACAGCGACGCTTCAGCCAGCTCGGCCACATCCGCGCGCGCGTGTGCGATGAGGTCGCGCAACAGCTGCTGGGTCGCGAGCGGGTCGGCGTTGAACGTGTCCGCTTCCTGCCACGCGTCCAGCCGTTCCACGAGCGTCGCGATCGACTCGCCCCCGAGCTTCACCACCAGCCCGGTGGTATCCGCTGGCAGCGCCGTGGGGTCGTCCGCCGCCGTGCCCGTCGCGCCGGTCGCGTTCGTCGTACCGCTCGCGTCCGTCGTGCCGCTCGGGGCGAGCAGCCGCGGCGCGAACTCCCAGCCATCGAGTGTGATGGATCCGCGGAGCGCAAGCCGCGCCGGCGGTGGTTCGGACGCACCCGTAGGTCCTTCGCGCGTGGCGACGAGGAACACCTGCTGGCTCTGCAGTGCTAGCAGCGCGTCGCCGGCGATCCGTTCGAGCGTGAGCGTCTGCGCGACCCGCACGGCCTGCAGCGTCTGCGTGGCGCTGTCCACGCCGACGAGCAGGCCGTGCGGGTCGGTGCTCCAGGTGGTTTCGGCTGCGGTATCTCCGCGACGTCCCGCCCGTGCCGCCACGCGGCCACTCGATGCGAGGCTTGGCGAGGCGAGCGTCGATACGCCGCCGGGCGAGGCGAGGACCGCCGCGCGACCCGGCGCGGCGAGGATGGCGGCGCGCCGCGCGGGCGCGAGCGCGCGCGTGTCGAGGCGCAGATATTCCTCCAGCACGGCCCTGGAGGGGAGTTCCCCGAGCCCCGCGAAGGGGGCGAGCGGCGCGGGGGCGCTCGGCATGAGCACGGCAATTTTGGACGACGGGCTCGGCCACAGCTGCAGCGGCGCTGGCCCGAGCAGCGTGACAGGCGCTGCGCCGCGGGCGCCCATGCGTAGGCCGCGAGCGCCCGCAAGCGCAGTGTCAGAGCTCGCGGGCGCGAACAATGGCGCCTGCTGGGGCGCGGAGCGGTAAGCGACCTGCCGGGTGGACGAGGATGCGGACACCCACGAGGTGGCCGTGCTGGCGTCGAGCGTATCGCCTGGTTCCGAAGTGGCGGTGGCGAGCGACGGGTCCTCCTTGACGAACGCGGGACATCCGGACACGAACGTCAGTGCTGCGTCGGATGACAGCGAGAGCGTCTCAGTGCCCACGGTGCCGCACACGAGTTGGTCTGCGTCCGTGGTGCCGGCCCAGGTGGCGTGGCCACCGCGCAGCGAGCTGCCGGCGACCCTGGCGTCGAAGCTGCCGTCGAGCACGGCGGTGAGCGCCCCGCGACTGCTGGGGGCGGGAGGCAGCGACTGGGGACAGTCGAGGAGCACGACCCCAGCTCCCCGGCTGGGGTTGAGCGCGACGGCTTGGCCGCGCGGTGTACGCAGCCACGAGGCGATCGGCGATCCGGCGATAAAGGAGAGCCGCGTACGCGCGGGATCGGTTGGGCGCGCCGGGTCGAGCGAGGCGCTGAACGCGATGATGCTCGACCAGTCGGGCAGGTGCAGGACCGGGAAGCGCAGGCAGCTGAGCTGCCGCGCGGCCGATACTTCGCCGGGTACGGGTGCGAGCGCTCGGCGACGCCGCTCGGGTGAGCCCGAGATCCCGGAGCGCTTCATGGCGTAGTAGCGCAGCGCGAGGTCGAGATGGAGCTCGTCGAGCGCCTCGGTGCCCTTGACGACGACGCTGTCGAGCAGCATGCAGCCGGCCTGGCTTCCGGTGAGCGGCAGCGATGCCGCGCTGGCGGTGGAGGCGACGGGATGTCCATTGGTGATGAAGGCGAGCGGGCCTTCGCCGCCAGTCATCGCGAACGCGGGAGCGTCCTGGTCGTCGCTGATATCGACGTACAGGCTGGTATAGAGGCCAAGCGTGTAGTTGCTGCCGAGATGGAGGTTGGCGCCGCTGCCGCCGACGCGCCCCTGATGGGTGCCGGTGGGGGGCGTTTCGATGGTCACGACGTCAGCTTCGAAGGACGCGAGCGGCGCATCGACGTCCTTGACCCATACGAGGTAGGGAAGCAGCTGGGGCGTGGGGGGACATCTGGCGCTTAGCCAAGCCCACGCTGTGACGACAAAGGCGGACGCGCTGGCGGGGGCGTGGGGCGCGAACAGGAAGTAGCCCTGGCAGCTCGTCCAAGCGTAAGACGCCAGCATGGTGTCACCGCCGGGGGGCTGTGGGAAGGCCTGCGGAAAGAGGAAGGCGCTCCAAGGATCGCGGTCCGTGCCTTGCGGCGAGACGAACAGCGACAGGCTTTCCTGGCTTTGGACGTAGTAGAACGCCATGGCTCAGCTCGCTCCGGGCGTGCGCCGATGGCGGCACTCGATGGCGGCTCAGCTACCGGACTGTGACCACTGCGCAAGCAGAATGTTCTTGAGCACCTGTTCGCCTTGCTTGTTCTGTTCCCAGGCGAGTTCGACGGCTTCGAGCTGGCCTTCCTGGCCAGCGGTTGGAACCTGGAGTTGGAACGCGGCGGAGACCCAGCCGTCGCTAGTCACGTGCTTGCCGGTGTTCCAGTTCGTGTCACCGGGCGAGAGCGTGCTGGCGGCGACGAGCATGGTGTTGAAACGGACCTCGACGTGGCAGTTGACGAAGCCTTCGCCGGAGATAGTCCACTTCACGGATAGCGGCCCCTTCTCGTAGTCGCCGGTGATCGGGGTGGGCGCTGCTTGGATCGTCATAGTTGCCTCCTCGCGATGGGTCATGAGCCGCTCCTGGGTTGCTTCTCGCGGCTGAGGGCTGCTGTGCCGCCGCTGCGTGCTCAGCAGTGTTCCAGTTACCGGCAGCGGTTCAGCGCTGACAAGGCTCTCCGTGAAAAAGGCGGCCCTGCGTGGGCGCCACAGCCCGGGGAGGGCGCCCGGGTTGTCTCCCACTGGGCCGCGAGCTCAGACAGCGGGCTCACTGTGGGGCGAGGGGGGCCGACGCGAGCCCTCAGGCGTCGTATTCGTCGGGGAGGCGCCGCCCGCGTGTCCAAGCTCGTCGGAGCGCCCTGCTTCGATGCGGGGCCATTGGGCGATGGGACGTCCGTTGCTCCGCATGCTGGAGCGTTCGGCTTGCCGCCGTGGCCAGCCGGAGGGCGAGTCCTCCCATGCCTCTTGGCGTCCGTACACCGTCAGGTCCATCAGCGCATAGTTGTTGTCAAGCGTTTCGTCGCCACGGCCGTTGGTCCAGTAAGTCTCGAACACCCGCTCGCCGTCCCGCAGGTAGCAAACCACGTGAAATTTGCCGATCTCGCGTCCGACCAGCAGCGTGTCGAGCGACTCCTTGGCTGAGTACCACGGCATCGTCCAGCCCATGAAGTCGCGGTAGCGCAGGCTCTCCTCGTAGGGACCCTGACAGAGCGTGGCGTAGGTGATGTCGCGAGAGTGCAGATAGGACAGCTCGCGGACCTGTCCGTTGAAGAACGTGCAGCCCTCGCATTGCTCCGGCGCCGACTGACCCTCATACCACATGTGGTAATAGGCGATGAGCTGTCGGCGACCCTCGAATACGTCCAACAGCGTCACCTGCCCATGCGGTCCGATCAGCGTAGTGGTCGAGTCCACCTCGACCATCGGCAGCCGGCGACGGGCCGCCGCGATCGCATCCCCTGCGCGGGTGTGAGCCTTCTCTCGGATCCGCAGGTCATCGAGCTGGGCCTGAAACGTCGATCGGTCCACGACCGCAGGAAGCGCTGCGTCATCGCTGTCGGCTCGCGGCTGCTGGAGATCTTCACTGGTCATGTTGACTCCTTGTCGGTCTGCGATTTGCTTGCACTCATCAGGTCAGTCGGCCGTCCGCTCGGCGCCAGCCGTACTGAGGCGCTCGCGAGAGTGCGTCAACGAGTAGCACCACACCCCCAGTACCCCCGATGGCGCCGGCCATGTCAAACTGACGCCAAGGGAGAGCGAGCCGGCTGCCGGGCACGATCCGCGGGCAAGCGCCAGCGCAGCCGCGCCCATCGCCACGCGGGTCGCGGCTGTAACGCCGCCGTCACGAGCGGTGTATCTGAGTCATGGCGCAAATGCTCATCAAGCGCGATCAAGCAGAGCCGGACCCGGCTCCCGCCGGCGCTCCGGTCGATCTCGGCGCGTTTCGCGAGCGCTCGCTACAGAAGGGCGTGAACCCGGTCGTCTACTGGATCGTGCGCGCGGCCTTCGTGCCGTTCTTCCTCGTGTACTTCCGCATGCAGCGCGTGGGACGCGAGCATCTGCCGCGCAGCGGGCCGCTGCTGCTGGCTTCCAACCACCGCAGCTTCCTCGACCCGTTCGTGATCGGCACGCTCGTGCGCCGGCCCGTCTACTACATGGCTAAGCGCGAGCTGTTCGAAAAGCGCTGGCAGGCGTGGGTGCTGAACGCTCTCGGCGCGTTTCCCGTGGACCGCGGGGCAGGCGATCGCGATGCGATGGCGACCGCCCGCGCGATCCTCGCGCGGGGAGACTGCGTGGTGGTGTTCCCGGAGGGAACGCGCGTACGCCCGGGGCCATTGGGCGATCCACGGCGCGGCATCGGGCGTCTCGCGCTCGAAACAGGTGCGCCGGTGGCGCCGGTGGCGGTGATCGGCAGCGACGCCGTGCGCAGGGGCTGGCGCATACGCCCGCGCAAGGTGCGACTGCGCGTCGGTCGTCCGCTGCGCTACCCCGTGGTCGAGAGCTGCTCGCCGGCGCTCGCGGCTGGTGTGACGGAGCGCATCTGGGCGTGCGTCAGCCTGCAATGGGACTGGCTGGGCGGTGCGCACGCCACGGACGCTGCGCTCTCGCAGGCGCCCGCGAAGCGCGAGATATCCCGCGCCGCGTGAGCGAGCGGCGGGGCTCTGGTCATGCGCGGGGGTAGGGTGCAATGAGTGAGCGAGCAAGCCAGCCAGAAGCCCAAGGCGCAGCTGGACGCGGAGTTCTCAGATCTCTACCGGGCGCACCTGCGCGACGTGTACAGCTACGCCTACTACCGGGTCGGCGATCACCACGACGCCGAGGACCTGACCGAGCAGACGTTCCTGCAGGCCTACCGTCACTTCGAGCGTGCGCAGCGCGAATCCGACGGGCGGCCGCTGCGCCCGTGGCTGATCCGCATCGCGCACAACCTCGCCGCCAACCTCTACCGCGACCGCTCGCGCAAGCCGGTCTCGCCGATCGACGATACGACCACGCTCACGGCTCTGCACACGACCGAGCAGCTGGTCGAGGGACGCGACGAGCTCAGCCGTGTGCTCGACGGCGTGCAGAAGCTTCCCGACGACCGCCGCGAGGCGCTGATCATGCGCTTTGCGCTCGGCATGGACAATCGCGAGATCGCGCGCGCGCTCGGCCGCTCCGACGGCGCGACCAAGGTGCTGATCCATCGCGCGATCAAGCAGCTCGAGGAGCTCGTCCATGACTGAGGCAGCGCCCAACTTCGAGGGTCTGCTGCGCGAAGCGCTCGCGCCGGTGGAGCCGCCGGCCGACCTCGCCGAGCGCTTGGAGAGCACGCTCACGAGCATCACCGAGATGGCCGCCGACGAGCTCGAAGCGTGGGAGCTCTCCGCGATGCGCGACCCGCGCAACTGGGCGCGGCCGGCCGCGGCGCTGGTCCTCGGCACGAGCGCGGGCGCAGCGCTGGTGCTGCTACGAGCGCGCAGGCGCGCACACGGCTCGGGCGGCGGCCTGGACGGCGTGCTCGAGACCGCCGAGCGCACGGTGCAGGATCTCGGGCGCGAGGCGCGCAAGCTGCTCGGCGACCGCTGAGGCTGCCCGCTGCCTGCGCTAGAACGGCGCGGGCGAGCCTTCGAGATACGCTCTGACCCTCGGACATGGCCACCTGCTACCGCCACCCCTCGCGCGAGACGGGGGTCTCCTGCTCGAACTGCGGGCGTCCGATCTGTCCCGACTGCATGACCACCACGCCCGTCGGCATGCGCTGTCCGCAGTGCGCCAGCCAGCGCACGAAGGTGGTGCGCATGCGCGAGCTCGCGAAGGTGCCGCGCGTGACCTACGGGTTGATCGCGATCAACGTGCTCGTGTTCTTGACCGAGCAGGGGCAGTTCACGCTGTTCGGGTCGAGCATCTACGGGAAGGTCATCGACGAAGGCTTCCTCGCCCGCGAAACGATCGCTGCCGGCCACAGCCAGTACTGGCGTCTGGTCACTAGCGCGTTCCTGCACGAGAACTTCCTCCACATCGGCTTCAACATGTACCTGCTGTACATGCTCGGGCTGATGCTCGAGCCGGCGATCGGCTCGGTGCGCTTCGCGATCATCTACTTCACGGCGCTGCTCACCGGCTCTTTCGGGGTCGTGTTCGCAACGGCCGGCGCGAGCCTCGGCGCCTCAGGCGCGATCTTCGGGCTGATGGGAGCGGCGGTCGTCGAGCTGCGCTCGCGCGGGATCAGCATCCAGCAGTCCGGCCTCGGCGGGCTGATCGTGATCAACCTGATCCTCAGCTTCACGCTCGCCAACATCTCCGTCGGCGCTCACATCGGGGGGCTGATCGGCGGCTTTCTCGCGGGGCTGGCGATTCGCAAGGCCGATGAGCGCAAGCTCCCGGCGCTGGGCTTCATCGCCTGCCTGCTGCTGTCCGTGGCGGCGGTGTTCGCGGCGATCGCCATCTCCGGCGCCTCGGGCTCCGGCATCGCGTGAGCCTTCATCCGCACGATGCTCTGGCGGTGGGGCAGCCGTCAACACTGGGGCAGTGATGAAGCTGCTCGCGCTGAGCTTGCTAGCGCACGTCGTGTATGGCGAGCGAGATGGCTTCGGTGCCCGACGCCGCGTCGACTTGTTCGGGGTGCAGCACATGCGCGAGCAGCTCCAGCCCGTCGATCAGCCGTGGGCCGGGCCGTGAGAAGTACGCGGAAGCGTTGACCGCGACGACCCGCTGCGCGCCGACGCCCGCGAGCTCCTCCGCGTAGGCGACGGCCTCGGCGTGCGCGCGCTGCTCGTCATAGCCGCACGGCATCACCACGAGCACCTCGGGTCGCGCCGCGGCAAGCTCCTCCCAGGAGACGACCTGCGACGGTTCGCCGGGTCCTCCCAGCACGTCCTCGCCGCCCGCCAGCTCGATCAGCTGCGGCGTCCAATGCCCGGCGACGAACACCGGGTCGAGCCACTCGATCGCCGCCACCCGCGGGCGCGGCTGCGCGCGCACGGCGAGCTTGACACGGTCGATGCGCGCGGCGACGTCAGCGATCAGCGCCACGCCTGCGTCGCGCCGTCCTGTGGCCTGCGCGATCGTGCGCACGTCGCCGAGCGTCTCGCCGAGCGTCTTCGGGTCGAGCGCGATCACCCGCGGGGCGGAGGGCAGCGTCTTTGCGATCATCGCCACCTCCTCGTAGGAGACAGCGCACACCGGGCACAGCGCCTGCGTGACGATCAGCTCCGGCTCGAGCGCAGCGAGCACGCCGCGGTCGAGCTGGTAGATCGCCGCGCCCGCCAGCGTGCGCTCGCGTACCGCCGCGTCGATCTCGCTCGCACTGAGGCCGCTCGGCAGCACGTCGCGGGTGACCTGCGCCAGCTCCAAAGCGCCCGCCGGGAAGTCGCACTCGTGCGTGACGCCCACGACCTCAGGGCCGAGCCCGAGCGCGAACAGCAGCTCGGTGGCGTGGGGGACGAGGCTCACGATCCGCATTGCGATGACTTTAGGGCGCCGACACAGCCGTTTGCGAGCGTCGCACGCGGAAGCGTCGTCATGCAGCTGCGCGCGGCTGCGGTGATCTAAGCTCGAGCCGGATGGCGCTGCTCACAGACTCCGAGACACAGCAGCGGCTGGCCGGCGTGCCGGACTGGCGGCTCGGCGAGGGCTCAGCCACGATCGTGCGCGAGCTCGCGTTCGCCGACTTCGCCGCGGCGATCGCGTTCGTCGATCGCGTGGCAGCGGCGGCTGAGGCCGCCAACCACCACCCCGACATCCTGCTGCACGGCTGGAACAAGGTCCGCTTGACGCTCTCCACGCACTCCGCAGGCGGCCTCACCGACGCGGATTTCCAGCTGGCCGCGCAGCTCGACCGCCTTGCATAGCGGCGCCGCGCGAGCGCGTGGCGCTGCGATGCGCCTCGGCCGTTCGCGTATCCCCTGTATGGATGACCAGCGCGCTTGCTACCGTTGACGCGTCGAGCACACGATGAATGACGACGAAGAACTTCCTCGAAGTAGCGTCGCTCTAGCGCACCCCGCGTGAACGGGCTGAAGCTCATCTTCGCGGCGCTTCTGGTCGCGATCAACGCCTTCTTCGTGATCGCCGAGTACGCGCTCGTGCGCTCGCGTCGAGCCAGGCTGGAACTGCTGCGCGAGGAAGGCGCCAAAGGAGCTGCGCTCGCGCTCACGCAGCTGGACAACGTCAACGAGTACATCTCCGCGGTGCAGATCGGCGTGACGATGACCTCGATCGGCATCGGAGCGCTGGGCGAGCCCGCGCTCGCGTCGATCCTCAAGGGCGCGCTCGGCAACACGATCAGCCATGGCGTCGCGGTCGCCGTGGCGGTGATCGTCGCCTTCGCGATCATCTCCGCGGCGCAGCTGGTCGCGGGTGAGATGGTGCCGAAGTTCTACGCGATCGATCGTGCCGAGGCGGTTGCACGGCGGGTCGCGCGGCCGCTGCAGGCGTTCAGCGCGCTGTTCCATCCGCTGATCGTCGCGCTGACCGCCGTCGCCGACCGGATCCTGCGGCTGCTCGGCGTCGACATGAGCCTCGAGCGCCGCGGCGGCTCCTCGGATGAGCTCAAGCGGCTGATCGCCGAGTCCCACGAGGGCGGGCAGATCGATCCGGGTGAGGCGGGGATGCTGACGGGCGTCTTTCACCTGCACGAACAGGAGGCGCGCCAGGTGATGACGCCGGCGCCCGCCGTCGTCACGGTCGACGTCTCCCAGGACGTGGAGACCGCGCTCGGGCTGTGCGTGACCAGCGGCCACACGCGCCTCTTGGTCACCGAAGAGGAAGACCGCGACCGTGTGCGCGGGCTGGTGCACGTCTCCGAGCTGGTGCGCCTGCTGATGCAGGACGGGCCACACACGCCGATCGAGGGGGTCGTCCACGACGCGCTGATCGTGCCCGAGACCAAGCCGCTGGATGACCTGCTCGCCGACCTGCAGCGCCAGCGCACCTCGATGGCGGTGGTGGTCGACGAGTACGGCCGCGTCGTCGGCGTGGTCAGCGTCGAGGACATCATCGAGGAGGTCGTCGGCGAGATCGCCGACGAGACGGATCCGGCAGCCGGCGAGATCCGCCGGCTGGCTGACGGCGACTGGTTCGTGCGCGGGCACGTCGCCGTCACCGACCTCGCCGACTACGGCCTGCACCTGCCGGTCGACAGCGACGCCTACAACTCGATCGGCGGCCTCGTGTTCGCCGAGCTCGGCCGCCTGCCCAAGCGCGGCGACACGGTCGCCGCCAATGGCTTCTCGATCCGCGTGGAGTCGGTGCGCGACAACCGCATCGAGTCGGTGCGCATCCGCGAGCGCCGCCAGGTCGCGCCCCGCGAGGGCCGCACGCCCGAAAGCTGAGCCAGCCGCTTCACAGCCAGCCCGCCAGCCCGCGAGCCGGCCGTCCGCGGCCGGCCCCTAAAACGTCTCGGCCCGTTAAACACGTCCGGCCCGCGGGGGGAGCGGACCGGATCGTGCGCACTGGGAGGAGGCGGGTGTGCGATGCGACTTGACGTCGCATGTACCAGTATTGCCACGTTGATCAACGACAGCTAAAAGCGGGCATGCGCTTGGGTAAATGTTGGCGAAAAGCGCGTTAATCAAGACCCGCTGAGCGCGTCACGCGGACGTCGCCGGGCCATCGGACGAGCGTCAGTAGTCGTGGATCCCGCGCCCGCTCTTGCGCCCGAGCGCGCCTTCGGCGACCAGCTCTTGAACCCGCGCGGGCACCGGCTCGCCGATCGTCTCGCCGATCGCCGCCGACACGTCCAGCCCGACGAGATCCAGCAGCGCGAGCGGCCCCATCGGATGCCCCGCGCCGAGCTTCATGCAGGTGTCGACGTCGGCTGGGTCCATGCCGGTCTCTTCGACCAGGCGCACAGCGCTGAACAGGTAGGGGAACAGCAGGCGGTTGACGACGAAGCCGGGCACATCGGGAACCTCGACGGGGATCTTCTCGAAGCTCTTGCACAGCTTCAGCGCGCGGCTGCGCGTCTCTTCGCTCGCTGCCTGCGGGAAGATCAGCTCGACGAGCTGCATCTTCGTGACCGGGTTGAAGACGTGCAGGCCGAGGAAGCTCTGGGGACGGCCGCTCTCCGCTGCCAAGCGCTCGATCGACAGCGATGACGTCGTGCTCGCGAGGATCGCATCGGGGCCGAGGATCTCGTCCAGCTCGCTCAGCAGCGCAGCCTTCGCGTCGTGATCCTCGATCACCGCCTCGACCACGAACGTCGCCTCGGCGAGCGCCGCTGAGTCGGTCACGATTTCCACATGCTCCGGGTCGACCTCGGCCTTGAGCCGGCTGAGCGTTTTCTCGACGGTCGCGCGTGCACGGTCGGCCGAGCTCTCAGAGCGGGCCAGCAGCAGCACCGGTCCGTGATGTGCCGCGGTCGCCGCCAGCCCACAGGCGATTGCGCCGCTTCCAGCTATGCCAAGGCGTTTGCTCAAGGTCTTCCTTGTCCTCTCTCACACGTCCGCGCGCCCTGGCTGACTGACCAGTCAATCGGTGGACGCGGTAGAATTGGGGGTGCAGGGTCCGGGCATCTTATGCAGACACGCTCGATCGCCGGGAATGCGCCGGTGAGTGGGGCGGACCGGCTCCCAATCGTCTTCACAACCATCCGCTCAACACTCCTTAGGAGGACTGCAAACATGAGGCAACCAGAGGGCCGCGAAGTCGTGATCGTCGAGGCGGTGCGCACGCCGATCGGCCGCGGGCACCGGGAGAAGGGCTACTACAAGGACGTGCACCCGAACACGCTGCTCGGGACCGTCTACAGCGAGGTCATCAACCGCGCAGGCATCGACGCAGCACAGGTCGAGGACGTGATCGCAGGCTGCGTATCGCAGTTCGGCGAGCAGGGCCTGAACGTCGCGCGCAACGCGTGGCTACAGGAGGGCCTGCCGATCGAGACCCCCGGCACGACCGTCGACCGCCAGTGCGGCTCGGCGCAGCAGGCCGTCAACTTCGCCGCCGGCCTGATCGCCGCAGGCGTGCACGACGCGATGATCGGCTCCGGCGTCGAGCACATGGGCCACCTGCCGTTTGCCGCTGCCGCGCAGACCCAGCAGGAGTTCGGCCTGGCGTTCCCGCCCGAGCTGATGGCCAAGCACAACATCGTCGGCCAAGGCCTCGGCGCGGAGATGATCGCCGATCAGTGGGAGATCCCCCGCTCGGAGCTCGACGAGCTCGCGGTGCGCTCGCACCGGCTCGCAAACCAGGCCACCCAGGAAGGTCGCTTCGAGCGCGAGATCGTGCCGATGGCAGTGGACGGCGAGACCTACGTCACCGACCAAGGCATCCGCCCGGACACCAACCTCGAGGCGCTCTCGCAGCTCAAGCCCGCGTTCAAGCCCGACGGCAAGATCACCGCAGGCAACGCCTCGCAGATCTCAGACGGCGCCGCAGCGGTGCTGCTGATGTCAGCCGAGAAGGCCAAGGAGCTCGGCCTGACGCCGCGCGCGCGGATCGTCGACCAGACGACAGTGGGCTGTGACCCCGTGAAAATGCTCGAGGGCCCGATCCCCGCCACGCGCAAGATCCTCTCGCGCAACGGCATGCAGATCGGCGACATCGACCTGATCGAGATCAACGAGGCGTTCGCGCCCGTCGTCGCCGCCTGGAAGCGCGAGCTCTCGCCTGATATGGACCGCGTCAACGTCAACGGTGGCGCAATGGCGCTGGGGCATCCGCTCGGCTCCACCGGCGCACGGCTGATCACCACGCTGCTGCACGAGCTCGAGCGCTCCGACAAGGAGATCGGCTTTGTGACCATGTGCTGCGGTGGCGGGCTCGGAACGGGCACCCTCATTCAGCGGGTCTGACGCGCGAGAGCCGGCGCGAGGCGGCGTCCTCGATCGCTTGTGTGCAGAGCACACGGCGCTCACTGCGTCCTTGCCTCGCTTGGCTCTCGCACGTCAGACCGGTAACGGTCCTGGCGGGGCGGTTTGAGGAGTTTTTAGGGGCCGGCCTCGCGGGGTGGCGGGGTGGCTCGGATAGAGCCCCCGCGATCAGTCGCTCGGCCCGGACCCCGTCCAGTCGACTTCGACCGGCGGTAGGGCGAGCAGCGCGGCCCAGGTTGCGGCTTCGACGACCCCGGTGGGCGCGATCGCGTGCGCGGTCTGGAAGGCCTCGACGTTGGCGACGGTCTCAGAGCCGAACACGCCGGTGGTTTCCTGCGTGGGGATGGCGCTGGCGAGGTGCTCCTGCATCCACAGGACCTGATCGCCTTTGTTGCCTTTCTTCAGTTCGGGATATTCGGTGTTGGGCGTGACGCTGGTCAACGGCGCGAGCGGCGCGGCGAGCGTGCTCCAGCCGGTCGCGCCGCTTTCCTGCCAGTCCCAGAAGGAGACGCCGGGGGAGCCGTAGTCGACGGCCTCCTCGCGGAAGCGCAGCAGTTCTGTGGTGGAGACGCCGCCGTAGGTCTGCCCGAGCGGGAAGATCGGGCGGCCGTAGACGCGGTTGGCGATGTAGGTGTTGGCGTAGACGGTGTCGACCGATTGGCCGATGTCTTTCCAGTACATCTGCGGCGCGTTGTACTGCGCGCCGTCGGGGCCGAGGAAGACGGAGTAGGGGAAGGAGGGGTGGTCGAACACGTAGGGGAACGAGGCGAGCCCGAGCGGGTATGTGGGGCCGATCTTTGCGCGCAGGTCATCGATGTAGGTCTGCGCGGCGGCGTAGTGGCCTTCGTATTCGCCCTCGGCGTCGATCACGAGGCAGTCGGCGCCGTCGGCCACGGCCTCGGCGCCGAGCGCCGCCTCGCCGACGGGTTCGGTGCCGTACACGAACTGCCAGGCGCAGACTTTCAGCCCGTTGGCGTGCAGTTCTGCGACCAGCTGCGGCGAGAACTGGCTCCAGTAGTTGGTCGACCCGTCGGAGCTCTTGATGAACAGCGTGCTCACGCCGGCCGCATGCGCCTGTGCGACGATCGCTGCGACGAGCCGCCGTCGGACTTGCTCAGGTACCAGATCCACATGCCCTGGCTTTCGAACGGGCTGCCGCCGACCGCGCCGGCGCTCGTGCTCGCGCGTCGGCAACACCTTCGGCGCCGGCGGGTGCAGCGCGTGGTTGTACGACGTAGATCGGGCCGTAGGAGCTGGTGTAGCGCCTGCCGCTGAGCAGGATCATGATGTGCCCCGAGTGTGCGCTCTTGGGGACGGTCACGATCAGGCCGTCGCCGGGGCGCTGGCATCGCATAGCGCAGGTGCGCCGCCGGCGAGACGCTGCGAGATGCGCGCGCCGGGGGCTTTGGGGAAGGCCACGACCATCCCGGGCGTCAGCCCGATGCCGCCGAGCAGCAGCGTGCCGTGCGTGGAGACCTGGTGGGAGTTGCCGCTGCAGTGGGCGATCGGCACGCAGCTGACGCTCGTGATGCGCACGCTCGTGACGTGCGGGGACGAGGCGCCTGCCTTTGGTCGTCGTGGAGCCGCCGCCGGTGGCGGGCGTGGTGGCGCCTCCGGCGGCCTGCGTCCCGCCGGCGCTGTCCGCGCGTGCGGAGCGCGGGAGCGCGGCGAGCGCGAGCAGGCACAGCAGCGCCGCGACGGCTGTCGCTGCAAGGAACCTCGATCGCTTGTGGGCGCCTGTGCTCGCCAAGACCTCACGAACTCCTTCGAGCGGAACCACCCTCCGGCCGGGTAGGGCACGATCTGCGCCCGACCGGCGGCCCTCGACGTTATCGACTATGGCTCGCAAACCACGCAGTGGCACAGAAGTTGCGGCCCCACAGCCGCTACCGTCGGCGCGCCGGAAGCCTTCAGCCCCAGCGGAAGCCGCAGGAGCTCGGCGCGGGAGCAAGCGGGCTCGACGGCAGGCCGAGCGGCGGATCGGGCAGGTTGAAGCCGGTCGGCGCGACGTCGTTGGGCGCGTCGGCGTGGAAGATCGAGGCCAGGTACTGGTTCTGGCCGCGCCCGACGCCCAGCTCGAACTGGCCGCCGCCGTAGTTGCCGATGCCGCGCTCGGCGCAGTAGTCGTAGGCGTCGAGCAGGCTGCGCAGCCCGCCCAGGCGCGAGGGCTTGATGTTGACCATCCGCGGCGGATACGGCAGCGCCTCGATGTCGGCGATCGAGTGGATCGGCGCGTCCCAGGAGAAGCGCTCGCGGTGGGGGCGAGCACCGCGTCGGTCTCGGGTGTCAGCGCCGGATCCTCGATCCAGGCTGCGGGGAACGCCTCGGCGACCCGCCGGTAGAGCACCGGGTCGGCGGCCTGGTCGACGATCGAGCCGTGATAGAGGCCCTTGAAGTCGACCGAGTCGACCGCGCCGGTCGCCACCAGCTCCGCGATCAGCCGCTCGTCCCACGAGCTCGTGGGGTCGAGCTTGAAGCGCAGCCCGGGGTAGGCCCGGAGCCGCTGCTGCAGCGGCTCGAGCGTCGGCGGCTCGCCGAGGCGCAGCGAGACGACGAAGCGCACCGGCTGCGGCTCGCGCGCGAGCGCCTCGTGCAGCGTCGTGCCCGCCTGGCGCAGCGCGAGATCGAGCGCCGCTGACTCATACGCCCAGGTGCGATAGCGGCTCGAGACCTCGCGCTGCGGCGGCTCGGGGAACAGCTCCAGCTCGGCCAGGCGCTCGCAGAACGAGTCGATCGTGAAGCGTCCGGCGAGCGCCAGCGTTGGGCCGGCGGCCTGCAGGATCTCGTGGTCGACGGCGTCGTAGGTGACGTCCTCGCCGAGGCCCTCCTCGCCGGCGCCGCGCAGACGGATGACCGTGCTCTTGCGCTCGAACTCGCTCGACACGGTCGCCTGCAGCGGCTCCAGCGCGTAGTCCTCGATCTCCAGCTCGAGGCCGGCGAGCATGCTCCCAGGTGCTCACGCGCCAGCCTCGCGTTCCAGGCGCTCGACGAGCTCGTCCAGGCGCAGCTCCTCGAGCGCGTCGCCGACCGCCGCGAGCTGGCTGGCGCACAGCTCGATCAGCGTCTTGCCCTCGCTGACGAGCGCCAGCGTCTCGTCGAGGCTCGCCTCGCCCGAGTCCAGCCGGCGGATGATCTCCTCGACGCGCGCCGCCGCCGCCTCGTAGGTCTGCGGCCGGCGCCGGCGCGTCTGATGCGTCGGCGGCTGCGGCTCGATCGGGCTCGGATCGCTCATGCTCGAGATCTCGCAGGCAGCGAGCCGTCGGCGAAGCGCAGCCGCAGCGCTCCGGCCTCGCGTGCGCGCGGCAGCGGTCGACGATCGGCTCGCCGCTCGCCGACTTGCGCGAGCACGTAGCCGCGCTCGAGCGTGCGCTGCGGGTCGTGCCCGGCCAGCGCGAGCGCGAGCTGCGCCAGCTCCCGCGGGCGCCGCTCGCGGCAGTCCAGCGCAAACGAGCGCCTTGCGCTCGAGCACGACCGCGCGCCGCTCCGTCAGGCGCCGCTCGGACTCGCTGCGCCGGCGCGAGCCCGCGCGGATCTCGCGCAGCTGCTGGTGCAGGCGCGTACGCTGGCGATCGAGGTGCGCGGCGGGCGCGCGCGAGAGCGATGCGAGCAGGCGCGCACGCGTGAGCACCGCTCGCGCGGCCGTGCTCGCGCAGGCGCGCGGCGGCGGCCGGCAGCCCGGCGCGCGGCTGCAGCGCCCGCCGCGCGTGCTCGCGCAGGCGCGCCGCCGCGGCCGCTTGCTGCGCGCGGGCCCGCAGGCAGTCGACGCGCACTGCCGCCTCGGCGGCGTGCGTCGGCGTCGAGCAGCTCACGGCGGCGACGTCGTCGAGCAGCGTGCGATCGGTGTGATGGCCGACCGAGGCGATCACCGGGCACGCCGAGCAGCGCGACCGTGCGGCAGAGCGTCTCGTCGCAGAAGCACAGCAGGTCCGCCAGCGAGCCGCCGCCGCGGGCGACGATCGCCACCTCGACGTCGGCCGACCGCCACGAGCTCGCCGAGCGCGCGCACGATCGCCGGCGCCGCGTGGCGGTCCTGCACGGGAGCGAAGCCCCACACCAGGCGCCCAGCCCAGCCGCGACGCGCGAGCGCCGCGAGCACGTCGTCGCGCGCCTTGCCGCCCTCGCCGGTGATCACGCCGATCGTGCGCGGCAGCACGGGTCGCGGCAGGCGCTTCTGGGTGTCGAGCAGCCCCTCGCTGTCGAGCTGCTTGCGCAGGCGCTCGATCCGCGCGAGCAGGTCGCCGTCGCCGGCGAGGCGCAGGTCGAGCACCGAGAAGGAGAAGCCGGGCGAGGAGGTGGCGCTGCCGGGGTAGTAGTCGCAGCCGCCGGCCACTACCACCTGCATGCCCTCCGCCGGCGCGCCCGGCGCGGGCGACCATCGCATCCCAGTCCTCGCGCCAGGCCGCGCACGCGATCGCGCCGCTGCGCGTCGCGCAGCTCGAAGTACACGCGGGCGCGCGACGGACGCAGGTTCACGAGCTCGCCCATCAGCTGCACGCGCGCGAACGAGCGCAGCTTCGAGCGCAGCGCAGCTGCGTACTCGCCGACCGGATACGGGCCGGGCAGCGCGCTGTCCGGGATGCCCGCCGCGGGAGGCGGGGCGGGGGATGCGGACGTGGACACGCAGACGCAGCATAGGCGCTAGCATCGACGGCGATGCACCGCGGCGAACTCCTGCCTGGCTCCTAGCCGACCTCCGTGGCCAAGCGCAACCCCGGCCGGCGTGGACGCTCGCGCAAGCGACGCCCAGGCCAGCACAGCGCGGAGTCACGCAGGACGCAGCGCCGCGAGGCCCGCGGCAAAGCGGGCAGCGCCCGTCGCACGACCGTCGCAGCGCGCCGCGCGGCGCCCTCGGCGAACTGCAGGCCGCGGGCGATCGCCCGCAGGCGCCCTGGCATCCGCTGCCGCTGTCGGAGCTGCTGATCCTCGCGGGTGCGATCGGCGCGGTGGTCGCCTACCTGAGGGGCATCGAGAGCAACGGCGCGCTGCTCGGCGCGAGCATCGGCGCGGTCGTGATCGGCACGATCGAGGTGACGCTGCGCGAGCACCTGAGCGGCTATCGCTCGCACACGCTGATGCTGTCGCGTGCTGCCCGCGATCGTGTTCCACTCAGCCGTGGTGCTGCTGGTGCTGGCGGTCACGACCGCGCGCCGGGCTGGTTGAACGTCGCGCTGCTGCCGCTCGACGTGGCGCTGTTCGCGGTGCTCTACAAACTGCTGCGCGCCCGCTACGTCGACGCCCGTCGCGAGCGCACGTTCGCCGGCCTGCGCTGAGCAGCGGCGCTGATGCGCCGTCAGGGCTCTGCGAGCGCGGCGGCGGTGAGGTTGAGCGACGGCAGTGGGCGCTCGCCCTCGGCGGCGCCCTCGCCGCGTGTCTCGCCGTCGAAGCCCAGGCGTTGCAGGCGCGCGATCTCGCGCTCGCCTTCCACGCGCGCGGGATGATCGGCAGGCAGCTCGACGATCAGGTTGGCGATGCGGTTGCGCAGCTGCAGCGCGAAGTGCGGGGTGGAGGCGCCCATCAGCTGGCGCACGTCCTCGACGCTTACCTCCTGGGTGCTCGCCTTGCGGCTCAACCGTCGGGGATCCTCGGCTTGACTCAATTTCGCCTCTGTGCGATCGACTGGTGGACTTGCAGGACCGACACTATTCGACTTGCGAGACCGACTGTTCTTCGGGCGTGTGCGCCTGCGGGCGGATCTCGAGCATCGAGTCGATTTCAGCCTGGATGACCGCGGAGATCGCTTGCTTCGTCGCCGATCAGCCAGCCGTGATTGTAGGCGCCTCGCACCGGCGGGAACTGAGGGTTGCTGTAAGCCGGCTGGATGTCAGACAGGTAGCTGGTGAGCGCCGGGGGCAGCTTGATCGGAGCTTTCGAGCAGCAGCAGCGGCCCGTAGTCGCCGGTCGCCGAGAGCAGCGCCGCGGCGGGGGCGTCCAGCGGGCGGCGAGGTTCGCGAACACGAGGCCGTGGCCCGGTTCTTTCACCCCCCAGCCGAAGCTGCCGTCGGTGAAGCGCGCGACTGCGATCGCGTTCTGCACCGCCTCTGCGGCGCTGGCCGCGGAGGCGTCGGTCGTGATCGTCTTGACGGTGCCGAAGTTGCGCAGCTCAGCAAGCGTGTGGTGGCCGAGCGCGGTAGCGTCGATCACGTAGATCGACGGCTGGTGCAGGGCAGCGAGCACGGCCGCCGTCTGCACCGGGACGCGCCCGCTCGTAACGAACAGGATCGGCGCGCCGCTCTCCGCCGCGAGGCTCGCCGCTGGCATCGTCATCGCTGGAGCGGCGTCGGCGGCGATAACGATCACCTGCTTCGGGGCGCTGCCTCCGTCGAGTGTTACAGCGAGCTGCTCGACGGCGGCAGCGGCAACCGTCGGCAGGCCGACGCCCACCCGCACGGTGCGCGTCAGGTAGCCATGCGGCACCGGCGCGTCGGTGCCGATGCGGATCACCTGGGCGCCCCCGAGCGTGGGCGCTCCCAGCGGGTGCATCGCTTCCAGCGTCTCGGCGGTTACGGCCGGCAATGTCTCGCCTTCGCTGAAGAGGATCGGCGCGCCGGTGGGGGCGCTCGCGAGAACAGAGGCGGCGAGCGCTGGCAGCCGCTCGTGCTCGTTGACGAGCACGACCGCCAGCGGTCGCGTCGCGGCGGTCAGGCCGGGGTAGACGGCCCGGGCGACAGCCGCCGCGTCGGCCGCGACGTCCTCGCCGCCCAGGCGGGTGGTGTTGCGTGTGGCCACGCTGACAGCTCCCTGGGCCGCCACCGGCGCGAGCTTGCGCGACGTGCTGGTGGCGGTCGACGGTTCGGCCCCGCCCTTGCCGCAGCCGGTCAGCGCCGCGGCGGCGAGCACCAGCACGGCCAGAAGCGGTCCTCGCGCGGGTAGTGCGCATGGCCGGCACACTAGCGATCCGGCAAAAAGCGCGGCATTTGCGGGAAAACCTGCGAAAAACCATGCATCCTCTGCAAGCGTCCTTGCACTCTGCTAGCGTGCCCGCCCGAATGCCGAGTCCTTGACCAGGTGTCAAGGAACGGGGGACCCAAGTTGTTGGGGCGAATCCCGCGGTAGGACCGTGAGAAGCGCAGGCTCTTTCAGCGCTAGCCCGTCAGCTAACCCCGCAGGCCTACGAAAGAGGTTGTTTTTGTGCGGGTTCGTACCGTCAGCGTCGTAGTTCTATGCAGCCTGATGTCCGTGGCACGCGAGCACGATCTTCGCCTCCAGCGCGCTGGCCGGCGGCACCGGCGGCGTCGCTCGCCGTAGAACCAGCGACCACGACGACGCAAGCCGGCCGCGCCGCCGCTGCACCTGGCGCCGATAACCGCCAAGTCCCCTAGCATCGCCTACAAGGGACCCGTCTACGAGAAGACGGCGACCGGCGAAATCGTCCCCTTCGTGGCGCCAGCGAAAGCCAGCACCACGACCGGCACAGCCGCCAGCAGCAGCTCGCAGGCACAGCCGCCACCGGCAGCGGCGGCATCCCCGCGGCCACCACCGAACCGGCGGGCGTCCTCGCTCCGACCATCCCCGGTGAACTGACGACCGGCGACGGCATGACCTCTGCGACAGTGCCCGACGCTCCGGCCGGAGCTGCTCGTCCCCGGCACGACCGCGCGCTTCGTCGACGGCCTGGCCGCCGCCCCGGAGGGCGTGCCCGCCGTGATCCAGGACATCATCTGGGCCGGCAACGAACTGATCGGGCTGCCCTACATCTACGGGGGCGGGCACGGCTCGTTCATCTCCCCAGGCTATGACTGCTCCGGCACGGTGTCATTCGCCCTGCATGGCGGCGACCTGCTGAGCATCCCCGAGGACTCCTCCGAATTCGAGGCGTGGGGGTCGCATGGCGCCGGACGCTGGGTCGCGATCTTCGCCAACCCAGGCCACGCCTACATGACCGTGGCAGGCCTGCGTCTGGACACGAGCCCCGCGGAAGATCCCGTCCAACCTAGAGGGGCCGCGCTGGCGCCCGCTGCGCCAGACCAACGCCGGTTTCATCGTTCGTCACCCGCTCGGGCTCTGACTCGCAACTCCCTGGTCGCCGGCGGCTCCCGGTCGGCTACGCTTGATGGTGTTGGCCGAGTTCAGGTCGGTCGCCTCGTGGAACGGCAATAGGAGGATCAGATGGCTGGCTTGACCGGGCGCATGTCCACCGTGGTGAAGGCGAAGGTCTCGAAACTGCTCGACCGGGCGGAAGACCCCGGCGAGACGCTGGACTACAGCTACCAGAAGCAGGTCGAACAGCTGCAGAACGTCAAGAAGGGCATCGCCGACGTGGTGACCGCCAAGAAGCGCCTGCAGATGCAGGAGAGCTCGCTGCAGCAGAGCGTCGTCAAGCTCGACACGCAGGCGCGCCAGGCGGTCGCCGCCGGCCAGGAGGATCTGGCGAGGACGGCGCTGGAACGCAAGAACGTCGCGCAGACCGAGCTGCAGGGGCTCGACACGCAGGTCGCAGAACTCGAAGACCAGCAGCAGAAGCTGACCGACTCCGAGCAGAAACTGCGTGCGAAGATCGAATCGTTCCGCACCAAGAAGGAGGTCATCAAGGCCCAGTACTCAGCAGCCGAGGCGCAGGTGCGGATCTCCGAGGCGGCCACCGGCGTCGGCGAGCAGATGGCCGATGTGGGCCTCGCGATGCAGCGGGCGGTCGACAAGACCGAAAACATGAAGGCACGCGCCGACGCTGTATCCGAGCTCGAAGCCGCCGGCACCTTCGACGACGTCACCCAGCTCGGCTCCGGCGAAGACGACATCGACCGCCAGCTCAAGCAGCTCTCGAGCCAACCGGCGGTCGACAACGAGCTGGCGAAGATGAAGGCCGAGCTCGGTCAGGGCGCTCCCGCCGCAGCAGATCGCCGCCCCCGATGCTCCCGCGGCTTCCGGGGAGGCGGCGCAGCCGAGCGAGAACGGCGGGCAGGCATGATCGTCCGCATCTCGGGCGAGGGTCAGTACCGGCTCGCCGACAGTGACGCCGCGCGTCTCAACGAGCTCGAGAACGGTGTCGTCTCGATCGTCGAAGGCGGCACCGAGGACGGCTTCTCAGACGCGTTCGGCGCCATGCTCGACTATGTCCGTGCCCAGGGCACGCCGCTCGCCGACGACGAGCTCGAGACCTCCGAGGTGATCCTGCCGCCGTCGGACATCAGCTTCGAGGAGGCCGGCACCGAGTTCACCGGCGAGGGCCTGATCCCAGACTGAATCGATCGGGCGGCGCTCCTTGCCGGCCTCAGATCGGGATTCCCCACAGTGGGAACCAGCGCTCCAGTTCCGGCTCGATCGGCAGTTCCGAGGCCGATCTGTGCCTTGATCTGCAGCTCGCGCTCGGTGCGAGCGCTGTCGCTGTGGGTGGGCGGGAGTCGACTCAGGCACGAACGGGTACCAGAAGCCGCGCTTGTAGTTGTAGATGAAGTACACGCGCTGCTTGCGAGCGTCTTCGAACGCGAACACGGCGCACAGCAGGCGCTCGCCGAAGCCGGCGGTCTCGATCGAGCTGGAGACGGCGTTGATGCCGACCGCGAGGTCTTCGACGCTGGGCGCGTCGGCGGGGTTGTGCAGCACCATCCAGCGGTAGCCGTAGCTGTCGTCCTCGGTCGAGACCTTCGTGCCGCTGTCGCCGCCGGTCGCGGTCACGACTTCTTCCATGTCGCGGAGCGTGCTTTCGAACTCGCTCGTCGCAAGCGCCTGGAAGACGATCGCGGCCTTGCCTGCGGGATCTATCTGGTGCTCGGCCTGCAGCGTGACGTAGGCCGTCGTGATCGCGAACAGACGGTCGGGCGCGGGCCCCTGGACCGTATGGCGGCCGGTGAGGATGTCGCGTAGGCCCACGGGTCAGGCTGCGCTTTGGAGCTGCGACTCCAGCCGCTCCAGCGCCGCCAGGCGCTGCTCCAGCGGCGGGTGGTCGGCGAAGATGTTCATCAGCGACTTCTTGGTGCGCGCGGGGATGATGAAGAACGCGCTCATCCCTTCGGCCTTGCGCAGGTCCTGGGTCGGAACCCGCTCGATCGTTCCGCTGATCTTCAGTAGCGCCGAGGCGAGCGCGCTGGGGCGGCCTGTCAACACCGCCGAGCCGCGATCGGCCGCGAACTCGCGGTAGCGAGACAAGGCCCGCAGCAGCAGGAAGGAGATCGCGTAGACGATCACCGAGACGAGCAGGACGATCATGATGTCCTCCTCCTCGTCGCGTCCGCGTCCGTAGCCGCCGCCGAAGCCGCCGCCGAAAAACAGCGCGAACTGCGCGATCATCGATGCGAGCGTCGCGAAGAAGCTCGCGAGCGTCATCACCATCACATCGCGGTTGATCACGTGGGTCAGCTCGTGCGCCATCACGCCTTCCAGCTCAGCCGGCGAGAGCAGGTCCAGGATCCCGCGGGTGGCGCACACGGTCGTGTTCTTCTGCGATTTGCCCATCGCGCAGGCGTTTGGCATCGAAGTCTCGATCACCGCCACTTTCGGCTTCGGCAAGTTCGCCTGGACGCACAGCCGTTCCACGATCCCGTGCAGCTCCGGCTCTTCCGCGGGGGAGACCTCTTTCACTCCCATCGTCGCCAGCGCGATCTTGTCCGAGCCGAAGAACTGCACCAGCAGCAGCACCAGCGCCACGACCACGATCAACCCTGCCCCCGCGCCGGCCGCGAACAGGACGCCGATGAACACCACGTAGACGAGTCCCAGCAGGAACATCGTCAGCAGCATCCGTGCCTGCAGGCCGGTGTCCTTGCCAAAGCTCGATCGAGGCTTCGCCATGCGATTGATTGTCGCAGAAGCAGATACGGATGCCCTAAGGTTCGGGCGCGAACGATGCCCTGTGCGACTCCCCGCGCCCGGATGCGATGAAGCCCGAAATCGAGATCCTGGGCATCTCGATCAAGACCTTCGGGGTGATGTTCGCGCTGGGCTTCCTCGCGTGCGGCTGCGTGCTCGCGCGCCGTCTGCGCGAGCTGGAGGAGCCGGTCGACTGGTCGTATGAGCTCGTGTTCGCCGCGCTGCTCGGCGGCGTGATCGGCGCGCGCGCCTACTACGTGATCCAGAACTACAGCCAGGTCAAGCACGACCTGCTCAGCAGCATCTTCTCGGGCTCGGGACTCGTGTGGTACGGCGGCGCGATCGGTGGCGCGATCGCGGTGCTCGGGTGGATGCGCTGGCGCGACGCGCTCGAGCTGAGGATGTTGGACATGTGCGCCACGGCGCTGGCGCTCGGCTACGGGATCGGCCGCATCGGCTGCCAGGTTTCAGGCGACGGCGACTACGGGATCCGCTCGAGCCTACCGTGGGCGATGGGGTACCCGCACGGGACGCTGCCGACGCCGCCGGGCGTGCGCGTACAGCCGACGCCGATCTACGAGACGGTCACGATGTGCCTGCTCGCCTATCTCCTGTGGCACCTGCGCGATCGCGTGCGCCCAGGCGTGGTGTTCGCGCTGTACCTCGTCGGCAGTGGGCTAGAGCGCTTCCTGGTGGAGTTCATCCGTCGCAACAAGGAGATCCTGGTGGGGCTGACCGCGCCGCAGCTCGAGAGCCTCGTACTGCTGGCGATCGGCCTCGTGTGGCTGGGGGTGATGGCTCGTCGCGGCGGTGTCGCTGGGCTGCGCCTCGCGGCGGCATGAGCGCGAGGTAACACCATCACGTGAGTCTGAGGTGTCCGATTCTGTCGCTGAGGTCACCACAACCCGCCGGCAGACCGCAGTCGAGAGCTCCGACTAGATGGCGTCGAGATCGTCGAGGCGCGCGCTTGCGAGCAGCGCCTTCTCGCCTCGGAACCGCACTCCCTCGGCTTCCAGCAGGCGCCGCTGGCGAGCTCCCTTCGCGAGCGAGCCGTCGGCGCGGACAACTCGGTGCCACGGCACGTCGCGCGCGGCGGTGTGGCTCAGCACGTAACCGGCGAGACGTGGCGCACCTGGCGAAACGTCACTGTAGGTGCGGACGTAGCCAGGGGGAATCGCGCGCACTCGCTGCAAGATCGCATGGGCCCGGCTGCTTGCCTGCGGTGCCATCGGCCGGATCCTGCCACAGCTGAGGGGCAGCCGCTCCGTGTCCTGGCCGCGATGCTTGTGCTTGACTGCCGGACAATGCAGCAGGGGCTTCCGCTGGGCGAAGAGGTGAGCTGGAGGACGGCGCAGCGGCCCTCAAGCGAGTCCCTGCACGGCGCGCACGTGCTGGTCCGCTCGATTGTGCCCGAGGACGACGCCGAGCCTCTGTTCGCGGCGTCTCACCCCGCGGGCGGCGACCGAGCGATCTGGACTTACCTTCCCGACGGACCGTATGAGGATGCTGAGCATCTGCGCAACATGCTCGTCTGGGCCGCGAGCGCGGAGGATGCTCGCTACTTTGTGCTCGTGGCGCTCCCCGGCGAGCGGCCGCTGGGGATCGCAGCCTATCTGCGCATAACTCCTCAGCTCGGCGTCATCGAGATCGGGCACATCTGGTTCGGAGCGCAGCTGCAGCGCACGACTGCTGCCACGGAGGCGATCTACCTGCTGGCACGGCACGCTTTCGAGGATCTCGGCTACCGGCGGCTGGAGTGGAAGTGCAACGCGCTCAACGCCGCTTCACGCAGAGCGGCCGAGCGCTTCGGCTTCACGTTCGAGGGGATCTTCCGCAAGCACCAGATCGTCAAGGGCCGTAACCGCGATACGGCCTGGTTCTCGATCACCGACGATGAGTGGCCGGCGATTCGTCGTGGCTATGAGGCATGGCTCGCGCCCGCGAACTTCGACGGCCGGGATCGGCAGAGGCGCTCGCTGGGGGAGTTGATCGGCGAGTACAGGGGCGACGCGCCGCGTCACTCGGCAGAGTAGGACCGGTGGGCTCGTGGGCGCAGCTGCGCTGCCGGCGCGAGCCGACTTCAGCCGCCGGCGCCGACTTTGACGGCCGGCAAGCGATAATCAGCGCGATGATCACCGAGACGAGCCTCTCCGGCGTGTTCCCATGGGGCAGCCGACTCAACGAGCGCGGCCGCTTGGAGGTGGGTGGCTGCGACACGATCGAGCTGGCCGCCGAGTTCGGCACCCCCGCCTATGTCGTCGCTGAGGACGATCTGCGCATGCGTGCACGGGCGTTCATGCAGGCGGGGCGCGACAGCGCTCACAACGACTTCCATGTCGTGTTCGCCTCCAAGGCATTCCCGTGCGGCGCCGTGCTGGCGCTGTTCGCGAGCGAGGGTCTGTGGTGCGACGCGGCCTCTGGCGGCGAGCTGTACCTGGCGCTCGAGGCGGGCTTTCGCCCGGAGCGGATCGTGCTACACGGAAACGCCAAGTCCGAGGCGGAGCTGCGCATGGCGCTGCGCCATCGGGTCGGAGCGATAGTGGTCGACAACTTCGATGAGATCGAGCGGCTGGCGCGGCTCGTCGCCGACGGCGAGCTGACAGATCGCAGCGGTGGCCAGCCGGTGCTCGTACGCGTCACACCGGACGTCAGCGGCGAGACCCACGAGAAGATCTCCACCGGTCAGGCCAACTCGAAGTTCGGCTTCGGGATGGCGCAGGCGGGTGAGGCGATCGCGCGCCTGCGGGCGGTGGACGGGCTGTCGCTGCGGGGCGTGCATGCGCACATCGGCTCGCAGCTGTTCGACCTCGAGCCCTTCCGACGGGAGGCGGCCGAGCTGGCGAAGCTCGGTGACTTCCCGGTGTGGGATCTCGGCGGCGGCCTAGCTGCGCAGTACACCGAGAAGCAGCCCACGCCGCCGTCGATCGAGGACTATGTCGGCGCGATCGTGGCGGCAGCGCACGCGAACGGCATCGGCCCTGATACGCGCCTGCTTGATCGAGCCCGGCCGTGCGCTGTGCGCGAACGCCGGCGTGACGCTTTACACCGTCGAGAGCGTCAAGGAGAACGTCTCGCGGTGGGTGGCCGTCGACGGCGGCATGTCCGACAACATGCGCCCGATGCTCTACGGCGCACCGTACGAGGCGCATGTCGCCGATCGCTTCGGCGGCACGACCGAGTGCGTGCTCGCGGGCAAGCATTGCGAGTCCGGCGACGTAATCCTGCGCGAGGCGCTGCTCGCGGATCCGCGCCCGGGGGATGTGATCGTGACCCCCGCCACTGGCGCGTACGGCTATGCGATGGCGAACAACTACAACGGCGTGCCGCGGGCGCCGGTGATCTTCTGCTGTGACGGTGACGCGCGCGTCGTCGTCAGACGCGAGCGCTACGAGGATCTGACCGCGCGCGATGTCTCCTAGGCAAGCGGGCGCATGCGATGAGCGCTGAGCGCGCGACGTCCTCGCCGCCGTTCACGGTCGGCCTGCTCGGCCACGGCACCGTCGGTGCGGCCTTCGCGATGCTGCTCGAGGAACGGGCGGGGGAGATCGAGCGCTTCAACGGCCGCAGGCCGGTGATCGGCGGGGTGCTGACGCGCAGCCGCGGCGACTTCGAGGAGATCCTCGCCGGCTCCGACCTGCTCGTCGAGCTGATGGGCGGGATCGAGCCCGCGCGTGGGCATCTGCTGGCGGCGATGCGCATCGGCAAGGACGTCGTCACCGCCAACAAGCAGCTGCTCTCCCAGCACGGCGAGGAGCTGTTCGAGACGGCCCGCGAGCATGGCGTGCGGCTGCGCTTCGAGGCTGCGGTGGCGGGGGTGGTGCCGGTTGTGCGCGTGCTCGAGGAGTCGTTGTCAGCTACTCCGATCGAGCGGATCCACGGGATCGTCAACGGCACGACCAACTTCATCCTCACCGAGATGACAGCCGGCTCTAGCTACGCCGAGGCGCTCGCCGAGGCGCAGCGGATCGGCTACGCCGAGGCGGATCCCAGCGACGACGTCAGCGGCCGCGACGCCGCAGCGAAGATGGCGATCCTTGCGCGGCTGGCATTCGGCTCGCCTGTGCACCTCAACGATGTGCACTACGAGGGCATCGAGCACTTGCACGGCGACGATCTGGAGTTCGCCCGCGAGCTCGGCCTGGGGCTCAAGCTGATCGGCACCGCCGAGCGCCGCCACGGTGGCCTCTCGGTGCGCGTACACCCGGCGTTGCTGTACGCCGGGCATCCGCTGGCGGCCGTCTCCGGGCCTTTCAACGCGGTGACGCTCGAATCCGAGGCGATCACAGAGATCACGCTGTCCGGACCGGGCGCCGGTGGTCGCCAGACCGCGAGCGCGGTGCTGGGCGACGTCGTCAGCGTGATGACCGGTGGCGCGCGTCCCCCGGCGCCGCCGCTGGCGCTGGCGCTGGTCGAGGACGTCGAGAACGCGTTTTACCTGCACCTGGACGTGGCCGACCGCCCGGGTGTGCTCGCCACGGTCACTAAGGTGCTGGGCGAGCACGACGTGTCGATCAAATCTGTGGTGCAGCGAGGCATGGGTGAGCGCGCGCGCCTAGTGATGATCACCCATCCCGTGCTCGAGTCGGGACTGAGGGTCGCGATCGAGCGTCTCGACCGAATTTGATTTCGTGCGCTCCGCCCCGAGGACAATTCGTGTGATCGAAGAGGAGTTCGTATGAGCCAGGCGAGCGTCAAGGTCCCTACGGTGGAGGGCATACCGCCGACGGGCGCTCACGTGCCGTTGATCGAGCGCTATCGCGAGCGGCTGCCGTTCGAGCTCGGCGACCCGCTTGTCAGCCTGCAGGAGGGCTCGACGCCGCTGCTGCGCGCGCCGGTGCTCTCGGAGATGGTGGGCGCGACAGTGCGCCTGAAGCTCGAGGGCGCCAACCCGACCGGCTCGTTCAAGGACCGCGGGATGACGTGCGCGGTCTCCGCGGCCGTGCGCGACGGCGCAAAGGCCGTGATCTGTGCCTCCACGGGCAACACTGCGGCGAGCGCCGCCGCATACGCGGCGCGCGCGGGCATCACCTGTGCGGTGATCGTCCCGGAGGGCAAGATCGCACAGGGCAAGATGGCCCAGACGCTCGTACACGGTGCGCGCGTGATCTCGCTGAAGGGCAACTTCGACCAGGCGCTGACGCTGGTACGCGAGCTCACCGACTCGCATCCGATCGTGCTCGTCAACTCCGTCAACGAGTTTCGCATCGAGGGCCAGAAGACTGCCGCGTTCGAGATCCACGAGGGCCTCGAAGGCGGTCTCGAAGGCGCTGTGCATCCCGGTCGGCAACGCCGGCAATATCACCTCCTACTGGCGCGGCTTCAAGGAGATGGGCGCCACGCCGAAACTGTTCGGGTTCCAGGCCGAGGGCGCCGCGCCGTTGGTGTTGGGGCACCCCGTCGAGCATCCGGAAACGGTCGCGAGCGCAATCCGCATCGGCAACCCGGTGCGCTGGGAGGACGCGATGGCCGCCGCTACGGACTCGCGCGGCGCGATCCGCGTCGTCAGCGACGCGGAGATCCTCCACGCCTACCGACTGCTGGCCTCCCGAGAAGGGATGTTCTGCGAGCCTGCCTCCGCCGCATCGGTCGCGGGTCTGCTCAAGTACGGCGCCGACGGCGCCGAGCAGGTCGCGTGCGTGCTCACGGGCCGTGGCCTGAAGGATCCGGAGACGGCGATCGCCAACAACGACGGCAGGGTGATCTCCTGCGCGGCCGAGACCGCCGCGATTGAGGAAGCGGTACTGGGTGATCCGTAAACGGGTGGTGCGGGTGCCCGCGTCCTCGGCCAACCTGGGCCCGGGGTTCGACTGCATGGCAGCAGCGCTGGCGCTGACGCTCGAGGTCGAGGTCGAGGAGACGGGCGAGTTCGCCGTCGAGACCGACCTGCCGGTGGCGGAGGGGCGCGAGAACCTATGCGTACGGGCTTTTGAGCGGCTGCATCCCGCCGACGGCTTCACGTTCAGGATCAAGTCCGAGATCCCGCTCGCGGGCGGCCTGGGCTCGAGCGCGGCGGCGATCGTCGCCGGCTTGATGGCTGCCGACCACCTGTTCGAGCTCGATGCCGATCTGCTGGCGCTCGCGACCGAGATCGAGGGGCATCCGGACAACGTCGCCGCCTCGCTCTACGGGGGGTTCGTCGTGTGCGCCGACGGTCACGCTGCGCGCTTTGACCCGCCCACGGGCTTGGAGGCGCTCGCTGTCGTCCCCGAGCAGGCGGTGCGCACCCGCGCCGCACGCGCCGCGCTGCCGGAGCGGGTGCCGGTCGCTGACGCGGTCTTCAACGTCGCGCACGCTGCGCTGTTGACGCTCGGGCTGGCCAACGGGGACTGGGATCTGGTTGCTCGTGGCCTGCACGACCGCCTGCACCAGCGCCAGCGCGCAAGCCTGTTTCCGCGCTCGTTCGAGCTCGCGGGCGGCGCCCACGAACTGGGCGCGCTGGGGGCGACGATCTCGGGCGCCGGCCCGACGGTGCTGGTGTGGTGCTTCTACGAGCAGACCGGGGCCGTCGCCGAGGCGCTCGCACCGCTGATCGAAGGCTGGGCGAGCCTGCTGCGTGTATCCTTCGAGCTACAGGGCGCCTACGTGGGGGAGCTCTGAGCGACCTGTGCGAGCCGCTTGCCGGCTCCGTTCAGGCCATCCAGCCGCTCGAGCACCTCGGCTGCGAGCGCAAGGTAGTCGGCGCCGAGATCGGGCCGGTGATCGAGGATCGAACGCGCTCGCTCGGCTGACTCCGCATAGGCGATCGACGTGCGGATCACAGAGTCGAAGACCTGCTCGCCAAAGCGTTCCTTCAGCGAGGCAAGCGCCTCGCGGGAGTGCACCGTGCGCATGTCAGCGAGGTTCAACAGCACCCCGAGCAGCGTCAGCCGCGGATTGAGGCTGTCGCGCGCGAGCTCGACGACCTCGATCGCCTGCTCCACTCCCTGCAGCGCGAAGTACTGCGCCTCAGCTGTGATCAGCGCATGGTCCGCCGCCACGAGCGCGTTGACCGTGAGCAGTCCCAGGGAGGGAGGACAGTCGATCAGGATCACCTGGTAGTCCTTGCCGATCTCGGCAAGCGCTCGCCTGAGCGTCAGCTCGCGGCCCATCTTGCCGCCGAGCATCAGCTCCGCCTCGGCGAGGCTCAGGTTGGCGGGGATGATGTCCGCGTGGATCGCCTCCGCTGCCGAGGCGCGTCCGGCGAGCACGTCGGCGATCGTCGGCTCGGCGTCTGTTGGGACGTCGAAGTAATCCGAGAGGTTGCCCTGGGGGTCGAGATCGACCGCCAGCGTGCGTACCTCGCTGCGGCGCAGGACATCGGTCAGCGTACGTACCGTGGTCGTCTTCCCGGTGCCTCCCTTCTGCGAGAGCACAGCGATCGTGTGAGCCGTCATTGCCGCGATACTACGCGCCGAAGAGCACGGGGGCACGCCCGATCGCGGCGTGTGCCGGGGGGCGCCTCAGCCGATCGTGTGCAGCGAGGTCTGCTCGGCGTCCGCGTGCACCGCGTCCGCGTCCGCCGGCACGCTCACGAACGCAAGGCGGTAGCGCCCCACGATGATCTCGTCGCCGTCTTGAAGGGCCTTGCCGTCGACCCGGGCGCCGTTGACGAACACGCCGTTGAGGCTGCGGTCGTCCAGCAGGCGCACGCCGTCCGGATGACGCACGATCAGGGCATGGCGTCGCGATACGGTGGGGTCGTCGAAGCGCACGTCAGCGGCGAGGCTGCGACCGATGCGCGTCCACTCGCGCGTGAGCGCAACTGTGCGTTGCTCGCCGTTCTCCTCGTAGTAGAGGTACTCGCCGGGCTGCTCGATCAGCTCCCTTGCTTTCGCCAGATGCGCGCTGCGGTCGGGCTCCGGCGCCACCAGCAGCGTCGCTTCGTCGCTATCTGCCTCATTCGACGCCTGGCCCGCGGGAATGCGCTCGGTGCTGAACATCGAGGCGCGCACGAACGCCCGCCCCCGCAGCCAGGGCAGGCTGCGAGGATCTCCGAGCCGTTGAGCGTCAGCGTGTAGTCGCAGTGAGTGCAGCTAAACGAGCCGGCTCCTACGAACGTTCCCGAAGTGAGTGAATCCATGCTGTGCTCCTCCCTGTGAGGTACTGCCGGACTTGCTCCCGGTGTCGCTTCCGGGGGGGTTGATCCTGCGGGGCGGGGGAAACTCGTGGCGATCATAACAAAGGGTGTCAAGCGTAGTCGAGTTCTGGATAATCGTATCGTAGGCTGAGTCTTGCGGGATTCTCGACGGTTGCGACGGGTTGTAGGTACCCAGCGGGCCGCGAGCGCAAACCGCGCTTGCGGGACACGGCTGTCAGCGGCAGGAGCGGGCGAGCCGGCGGCGAAATCACAGACGAGCATGGCCTCACCGTCCACCCATGTAGAGCTGCTCGAGTTGCGTGCTGCTGCGCCGCGGTCTCGGGGCGCTCGAGGCAGACCGGCATCGCTGCGCCGACTGCGGACGCACTCCACTCACGGGCGAGCACGTGCACCTCTATGCCGGTCGTGAGCGGCGGGTCGTCTGCGAGCTGTGTCGTCCGCGCCGACGCGAAGCGCCCGTCGCGAGCGAGATCGTCAGGCACTGCGAGCACGGCCACGCAGTACGTCTCACGGCCCGCGCGGCCTGAGCGGGTACCACCACGCGCCTCGCCACCGTGGCTTCGCGCTGCTCCTGCGCGTCGCATGGCCCCGCCGCGCCGGCCCTCAGCCCGTGTCATTAGACTTGCGCTCGCCATGAATCCCGTGACCGTCTCGATCGTCGTCTCCGCGCCCCGCGAGCAGGTGTTCGACTATCTCCAGGACATCGCCAACCACCCGGAGTTCACCGACCACTACCTCGTCGACTGGCATCTCACAAGGATCGACTCCGTCGGCCTTGGCGCGGGCGCCCGCTTTCGCGTGAAGGCTCCCGGCAACCGCTTCAGCTGGGGCGACGTGACGTTCGCCGAGGTTCAGCGCCCCCACCGGATAGTCGAGGTTGGCCGCACCGGCAAGAACAACCGCATCCGCACGCTCGGCGTCTATGACCTCGCACCGGCGCACGCCGGCTCCACGCGCGTGCAGCTCACGCTCGAGACGGTGCCCGTCACGCTCTCCGATCGGATCATCGAGGGACTCGGCGCTCGCTCTTGGCTGAAGCGCAAGAACCAGCGCGCGATGCACAGGCTGCGAGGGATCCTCGAGCGCGGAGAGGGCCGCGGCCATCGCGTCACGGTCGCAGGCGGATAGACTGCCGCGTCGCATGATCAGCCGCCTGCGCAAGCTCCCACTCGCCCTGCCCGCGCTGCTGGCGGTGCTCGCCCTGAGCGCGTGCGGCGACTCGCACACGAAGGTGAGCACTGGCACCTATGCCGGCGAGTCCGGCGCCAACGCGCCGTACCTGAACGTCGGCCCCCTGGTCTACGAGGTGCAGCTCTCGCGCGAGTTGAACCCGGCCAACAGCGAAGACGCCACGTACCTGCAGGGCCTGACGCCCGAACAGCGCAAGCTCGAACCCGGCCAGGAGTGGTTCGCGGTGTTCATGCAGGTCTACAACAACACCAACAAGCCCCATCCCGCGGCGACCAGCACTGACGATCACCGACACCCAGGAAAACAGCTACACGCCGCTGCCGCCCGCTGCAATCAACCAGTTTGCCTACAAGGGCGGAGTGGTGCTGGCCAAAAACCAGATCCCGCTGCCCGGCACGATCGCCGACGTCGACCCGGCCGAGGGGCTGGTGCTGCTCTACAAGATCCAGATCGTCTCGCTCGACAACCGTCCGCTCGAGCTCAAGATCGTCAACCCGAACAACCCGAGCGAATCGGCCTCCGCCGAGCTGGACGTCTAATCCGGCAGATGTTCAGCGTTCGGCCTGTAGGGCCGCTTCGATCACTTCGCGGGCGACCGGTGCGGCGGTCGCGCCGCCGGCGCCGTCTTTGACGAGCAGCACGCACACGACGATCCGCGGGTGTAGCGCCGGCGCGAACGCGGCGAACCACGCGTCGGTGTTGGCGGCTTCGCTTTCGGCTTCCCTGACAGCCGTTCTTGGCCGCTTCCTTGGCTTCCGCGGCGCCTGCTTCCGAGCTCGCTTCAGGGCTCGGGCTGGTGGTGCAGGCCGTCTTCAGTTCGGCCGTGCCGGTCTTGCCGGCGACCGTCACGCCGGGGATCGCGGCCGCGGTGCCCGTGCCCTCGCGCACGACCGCGATCATCAGATGGCGCAAGGTGCGCGGCCACCGAGGCGCTCATCACGCGCACGCCCGGTGCGGGCGGCGCCCGGCAGGAACGTGGGCTGAGGCCTGCGGCCGCCGTCGGCAACGGTTGCAGCGACCGTCGCCATCTCGCAGCGGGCTGGCCAGAACTTCGCCCTGGCCGATCGCGGTCGAGCCGACGTCGAGTTCTCCCTGGATCTGGCTGGCGGGCGGCAGCGTGCTCTCGGCCGCGCCGGCGATCCCCGGTTCGTGGTTGAAGCCGAACAGCTCCGCCGTCTTCACAAGACGTGCGGCGCCGAGCCTGACCCCCAGCGGCGTGAACACCGAGTTGCACGACACGGCGAAGGCCAGTTCGAGCGTGCCTCCGCATTCCTCGCCGTTGGCGTTGCCCAACTTGACGCCGTCGAGCGTCGCATAGGTGGCGTAGGGGAAGACGGTGTGCTCGGTCGCGATCTTGGCGGCCAGCACGCCGGTCGTGGTGATCATCTTGAAGGTGGAGCCGGGTGGCTGCAGGCCATCGAGGCCGAGGCCCGCGACGGCCAGGATCTGCCCGCTCGACGGCTGCATCGCGACGACCCCGCCGAGCTGGCCGCCGAGCGCGGCCACCGCCGCGCGCTGCACCGCCGGCCAGACGGTGGTGCGAACCGGCGGCGCCGGGCGAGGCTTGACGTACGCGAGCACGCGAGCGCCCGCGAGCAGCGCACCACCCGGGGTGCCACGCAGACGGCTGTCGAGCGCCAGCTCGAGGCCGCTCAAGCCGACGATCGCCTGCGCTGGCACGCCCTGTTCTCCGAGTGCCTGGCGGCGCGCGGCCGGAACCGGTCCGACGGTGCCGAGCACGGCGTCTGCAACGTCGCCGAGCGGGGAGTTGCGATTGGATTCCGCGGGCGCATTCGCGACCTCACCCGGCGCCGCTTCCGCGAGCAGGCTGCCGTCGCTCGCCAACAGCGCGGCGCGCTCTGGGCAGCGAGGTGTCGCGGCTCAACAGCTCGCCGGGGCGCAGGCCCGGGAACGCGAGCGAGCGCGACCACACGATGCTCGGTCCCGCGGCGACCTTCTTCGATCGGCAAGGTGAAGCTCAGCGAAAGCGACCCGAAGCGGCGTGTGTCGATCCGCACGGGCACCATCACGCCCCTTGCGCGCGCCGCTCGCGCCGCGCCGAGGATCCTCACCTTCGTGCGGTCGCGACCGTGAGCGCTTCCTCGTAGTCGCTCGCGAAACGGCTCAAAGAGATCGAGCGCCGCGAGGACGCGCCGATGTCGGCATACATGCTCGTGTAGTCCCGCCGCGTCCAGGCTCGTCACGAACTGATCCGCGAGCGCATAGCCGCGGGGCGCGCTGTGGTGGGCGCCGAAGACAGCGCCGGCGGCAAAGGACACCACGGCCAGCATCGAGGACGGGGCGCGCGCGTCGCATGCGCTGGTTGCGGCTTTCAGTCACAGAGCTTGTAGAACATGACAGGTGACTCAGCTGGATTGGCTAATCGTCGCGTTTGCCGTCGATCCTTGCGATCTTTCGGCTTTCGGCAGGGGTTCATCGTCGGGGTGCTGTCGTTCGGCGGATTCGCGCTAGGCGCGTTCCTCGGCACGCGCCTAGCTCCGCTGGTGCTCCCGCAGGGCTCCGCCTCGCCGTACGCGCCCGCGTTCGGCCTGCTCGGCGCGCTGCTCGGCGGTGCGATCCTCGCGAGCGGCCTCGAGGGAGTCGGCTTCAGGCTGCGCCGCGTGCTGGTCATCCCCGGCATGGGCCTGCTCGACGGCGCTCGCCGGCGCGGCGCTCGGCGCGGTGCTGGCGCTCGGGATCGTTTGGATCGTCGCGGCGGTGGCCGGGCAGACACCCGGGCAGGGTCAGCTGCAGGCCGACATCCAGCGATCCGTGATCCTGCGCAGGCTCAACGAGGTGCTGCCGCCGTCGGGGCCGATCCTGAACGCGCTCGCGCGGCTCGATCCGATCCCCTCGATCAACGGTCCCTCGCCGGACGTGGCCGCGCCGGTGCCGGCGATCGCCCACGCCCCCGGCGTAGCGAGCGCCTCGCGCAGCGTCGTGCGCGTGGACGGCACCGCTTGCGGACTGGCGATCGAGGGCTCCGGTTGGGTGGCCGAACCGGACGTGGTGGTGACCAACGCGCACGTCGTCGCCGGCGAGACCGACACGACGGTCGAGGTCGGCGGCAACCAGCCGAGCCTGCCAGCCGAGCCGATCGCGTTCGAACCGCAGCACGACATCGCGGTGCTGCGCGTGCCCGAACTGGGCCTGCCGTCGCTGAGCCTCGCGCTCGAGCACGCCGTCGGGCACCTCCGGGGCGATCCTCGGCTATCCCGAGAACGGCCCGTTCGACGTCCAGCCGGCACGGATCGGGGTGCACGCAGACCGTGATCACCCAGAACGCCTACGGCCAGGGACCGGTCTCGCGTCTGCTCACGCCGCTGCGCGGGCTGGTGCGCCCCGGCAACTCCGGCGGCCCGCTGGTCAACGTCGACGGGCAGCGTCCTCACGACGGTGTTCGCCGCGACCGTCGACAGCAACGTGCGCGGCGGCTATGGGGTCGCCAACGAAACGGTGGCGAGCGTGCTGCGCGAAGCTGACGCGCACGAGCGCGAAGGCAGCCAGGTGGGCACCGGGCCGTGCACCAGCGGGTGAGCCGGCGGAGCTCCCGCCGGCGATGCAGAACGTTCGCGCGTCGAGCGCCCGCTACGCTGACCGCCATGTCGAAGACCCTGCTTGTCGCCGAGAAGCCCTCCGTGGGGCAAGACCTGGCGCGCGTGCTGCCGGGCCCGTTCAAGAAGCAGGAGGGATTTCTCGAGGGCCCCGAGCATGTGATCACCTGGGCCGTCGGGCATCTCGTGCAGCTCGCCGAACCGGAAGCCTACGACGCGAAATACAAGAGCTGGCGGATGGCTGACCTGCCGATCGTGCCCGAGCGCTTCAAACTCGAGGTGCGCGACGAGCGCTCGCGCAAGCAGATGTCGGTGGTCACCAAACAGCTCGGCCGCGAGGACGTCGAGGAGGTCGTCAACGCGTGCGACGCCGGTCGCGAGGGCGAGCTGATCTTCGCCTACCTGTTCGAGAAGGCCAAAGGCAAGAAGCCCGTCAAACGGCTGTGGCTGAACTCGATGACCACGCGCGGCGATGAAGAGCGCGCTGGCGTCGCTGCGGCCCGCGCAGGAGTTCGAGCGCCTCGAGCAGGCGGCGCGCTCGCGCTCGGAGGCCGACTGGATCGTCGGCATGAACGCCACGCGCGCGGCGACCATCAGGCTGCGCAGCTCCTTCGACGGAGCGGTGTCGCTGGGGCGCGTGCAGACGCCGACGCTCGCGATCGTGGCCCGTCGCGAGGAGGAGATCAAGGCGTTCAAGCCCGAGCCCTACTGGCTCGTGGACGCGACCTTCGCAGCCAGCGGCGCTGGACGGCGAGGCGGCACGGCGAGCGCGTCTACATCGGCAACTTCCAGGCTCCCGCCGGCAGCCCTGGAAACACCAAAGGCCCGCGCATCGGAACCGAGCAGGAGGCGCTCGAGATCGTCGCCGCGTGCGAAGGGCGGCCGGGAACGATCACGAAGCTCGAGAAGAAAGAGCAGCGCGAGAAAGCGCCGATGCTCTACGACCTGACGACGCTGCAGCGCGAGGCCAACAACCGCTACGGCTTCTCTGCAAAGCGCACGCTCGGCTGCCGCGCAACGACTCTACGAGGAGCACAAGGCGCTCACCTATCCGCGCACGAACTCGCGCTACCTGACGACCGACATGGTCGATGAGATCAAGCCGATCGCCGAGCTGGTCGGCGCGCACAAGGAGTACCGCAAAGGCGCCGACTACGTGGTCGGGCTCGACGTGCTGCCGCTCGGGCGCGTCGTCAACGACGAGAAGGTCACCGACCACCACGCGATCATCCCCACGCGCTCCGAGCACAACCTCGAGAAAATGGGCTCCGACGACCGGCGCATCTACGACATGGCGGTGCGGCGCTTCCTCGCGGTGTTCCACCCGGAGGCGGTGTTCGAGAACACGCGCGTCGAGACGACCGTCGTCGCCGCGGTCGGCGAGGACGCCAAGGCCCACGTGTTCCGCACGCGCGGCAAGCTGTTGATCGTGCCCGGCTGGCGCGGCGTCTACGACGAGATCTCCGCAGACGCGAAAGCCGCCGAAGCGGAGGCGCGCGGCGACGAGGAGGAGGAGACCGACCAGCAGCTTCCGCGCCTGTTCGCCGACGAGCAGGTGCAGACACGCGAGATCGCAGCGCGCGCAAGGAAACCAAACCGCCGCGCCGCTACAGCGACGCATCGCTGCTCGGCGCGATGGAGACCGCGGGCAAGCTCGTCGACGACGACGAGCTGCGCGAGGCGATGAAGGACTCGGGCATCGGCACGCCGGCAACGCGCGCGGCGATCATCGAGCGCCTGATCACGGTCGGCTACGTCGAGCGCGACGGGCGCGCGCTGGTCGCGACCGAGAAGGGCCTGAACGTGATCCGGCTGCTCAACGAGCACGCGCTGACCTCGCCCGGGCTGACGGGCAGCTGGGAGCAGCGCCTCGGCAAGATCGAGCGCGGCGAGGACTCGCGCAAGCAGTTCATGAGCGACATCGCCGGCTTCGCACAGGAGACCGTCAAGGAGCTCGACGAGACGCTCAAAGATGTGCGGATCCCGCGGGCGAAGCTCGGTCCCTGCCCGGTGTGCGGCCACGAGATCGTCGAGAACCGCAAGGGCTACTCGTGCTGGGCGCGCGAGGATCCGGGCTGCGGCTTCGTCATCTGGAAGTCGAAAGCGGGCAAGACGCTGCCGCTGGCGATCGCGCGCGAGCTGATCAAGAAGGGCTACACCGAGCAGGCGGTGACAGGCTTTCGCGGGCGCAGCGGTCGCAGCTTCCGCGCGCATCTCGCGCTCGGCCAGACCGACGAGGGCAAATGGCGCGTCGAGTTCGACGAGCTGTGGGCCAAGGAGGGCGCCAAACCGCCGGAGGCGGAGGCGGGCGCCGAGGCGGAGGCCGAGACGGCGAGCGCGACGGTGGAGGCCCGCAGCGCTGCGTAGCGTCGGGCGCTCGCGCCAGGATGGGCGGGCATGCCGATCAGGTTGATCAGCGGACCCGCGAACGCGGGCAAGGCGGAGGTGCGTGATGGACGCTGTGCGCCGGCACGCGGCTCACGGCGAGGAGCCGCTGCTGGTCGTTCCGACGCGCGCGGACGCCGAGCACTACCTGCGTGAGCTCGCGGGAGCAGGCGCGATGCTGGCGTACGCGTAGAGCGCTTCGCGGGCCTGATCGGCGAGGCGGTGCGTCGCGCCGGGCTCGCCGAGCCGGTGCTCGGCGCGGTCGCGCGCGAGCGGATGCATCGAGGCGATCCTCGCGCGCACGGGCGCGCGAGAGGACAGCGCAGGCGAGCTCGGTCACTCCCGGTTTCGTGCGCGCGCTGGGCGAGACGCTCGCCGAGCTGCAGGTACGGCGCGTGACCCCGGCGCGCCTGAGCCAGGCGCTCGCGAGCTGGCGTGCCGCCGACGGCGCTGACGGCCACGCCGCGGAGCTCGAGCGGCTGTTCGCGGAGTATCGCGCGACGCTGCGGCAGCTCAAGCGCGTGGACGCGCGAGCAGCGCGCGGTGCGCGCGCTCGACGCGCTGCGCGAGCGCCCTGCGCTGTGGGCGCGGACGCCGGTGCTGTTCTACGGGTTCGACGATCTCACGCGGCTGCAGCTCGACGCGATCGAGACGCTCGGCAGGATTGTCGACGCGGAGGTCACGGTGTCGCTCGCGTACGAGCCCGGACGCACCGCGTTCGCGGGGCGCGCGGCGAGCTTTCACGCACTCGCGCCGCTCGCATCCGAGCAGCTCGAGCTGCCGGCGCGAGCCGAGTACTACGCGCCGCGCGCGCGCATCGCGTTGAGCCACCTCGAGCGCTCGCTGTTCGAGCCGCAGGCGCCACGCATCGAACCGGGTACAGCGCTGCGGCTGCTCGAGGGCGGGGGCGAGCGCGCCGAGCTGGAGCTCGTCGCCGCCGAGATCGGCGCGCTGCTCGGCAACGGCATCGCGCCGGAGGAGATCGCGGTGCTCGTCCGCGCCGGCGGGACCGATCTCGATCTGCTCGAAGAGGTCTTCACGGCGTCGCGTATCCCATTCGCGCTGCGGCGCACGAGGCCGTTCGGCGACACGGCGATCGGCCGCGCGCTGATCGGGCTGCTGCGCTGCGTGCCGGTTGCGGACGCCTCGCAGCCCGACGGACAGCGACACGCTGGCGAGCTCGGCGACCTGCTTGCCTGGCTGCGGGCGCCAGGGCTGCTCGAGATGGCCTCGGCACGCGGCGCCGGGCCGTCGCTCGCCGACCGGCTGGAGCTCTCCGCGCGGCGAGCGGGAGCGCTCAGCGCCGCTCAAGGACGCGCGCTCTGGGAGCAGCACAACTGGCACCTCGACGTGATCGATCAGCTCGCCGAGGCGCAGGGGCGCGGCGCCGCGGCCCTGTGCGAGCGTGCCGCGCGCGAGCTCTACTGGCTGTTCTGCGCGCCCAGGCGCGCCGGTGCGAGCGTGCTGGCAGCGGACGAGCTCGATGAGGCGGGTGCGCTCGCCGCGGGCAGGCGTGCGCTCGGCGAGCTGCGCGAGCTCGCGCGGATCGGGCCAGCGCTCGCGCCGGCGACCGCGGGTGAGCTGGCGCGAGCGCTGGAGCGGCTCGAGGTCGTCGGCGGTGGGGAAGCGAGCCAGGCAGCCGGCGCCGTTGCCGTGCTCGACCCGCTGGCGCTGCGCGCGCGCAGAGTGCAGGTGCTGTTCGCGTGCGGCCTGCAGGAGGGAGTGTTCCCGGCGCGCGCCAGGCCGCAGCCGTTCCTGGCCGAGGAGCAGCGACGGCGGCTGGCGGAAGTCTCAGGGCTGCGGCTCGGCGAGCACGAGGACGTGCTGGCGGCCGAGCGCTACCTGCTGTACGCGGCCGTCTCGCGCCCGCAGGAGCAGCTGTTCCTGAGCTGGCACGTGGCCGACGACGAAGGCGAGGCGACGTCGAGATCGCTGTTCGTGGACGACGTCTGCGACCTGTTCTCAGAGAGCCTCTACAGCGCTCGACGCGCCAGGCCGCTGGGGGCGCTCGACGAGCTCCCTCGGCGGGCGCGTCGCGAGCCGCCTGGTCGGGCAGGCGCCGGCTGCGGGGCAGGGCGGCTCGCTGCGCGACGAGCGGCTGCTTGCAGCAGCTGCGCGAGCACGTCTGGTCGGCGTCGTCGCTGGAGCGCTGGATCGGCTGTCCGGTGAGCTGGTTCGTCGAGCGGATGCTGCGCCCGGACGCGTTCGATCCCGACCCCGAGCCGCTCGCTCGCGGCGGACTCGCGCACGCGGCGCTGAAGGACACGCTCGAGCGGGCTTCGCGCTGCGAGACCGGCAGCGCGCGGCTCACCCGCTCGAGCCTCGCGCGGGCGCGTGGAGCTGCTGGCGCGGCGCGCTCGCGGACAACGAAGCCCAGCACCCGCTGTCGGTCGCGCCGGAGCGGCGGCTTGCGGTGCGCCGGCGCCTGCAGTCGGACCTGGAGCGCTACCTCGAGCACGCCGCCGAGCCCGCGAGCCCGCTCGAGCCGCTCGTCCTGGAGCTCGGGTTCGGCTTCGCCGAGGGCGACGAGCGAGGCGAGGCGAGCGAGCTGCCCGCGTTCGAGCTCGGCGGCGGCGTGAGGCTGCGGGGACGCATCGACCGCGTCGACGTCAGCGCCGGCGGCGAGGCGGTCGTCTACGACTACAAGGGCGGCCGCGCGCCGGCTGGCGCGCGCTGGATCCGAGACGCCAGCCTGCAGGTGGCGCTGTACATGCTCGCGGTCGAGCAGCTGCTGCGAGCGCCCGGCAGTCGGCGGCTTCTATCAGCCGCTCACCGGCGAGGACCTGCGTGCCCGCGGCGTGCTCGACGGCGATGCCGGGATCGAGCTCGACTGCGTGCGCTCGGACGTGCTCGAGCATGCACGAGCTGCGTGAGCTGCTCGCGCAGGCGGTCGCGCTGCGCCGGCGAGGCCGCCGGCGAGGCGGGCCGCGGCGAGCTGCAGGCCGCGGCCGCAGACCTGCGCGTTTCGCGGCGGCTGCATGTACCCGACGATCTGCAGGTGCGAGCGATGACGATCGGCCGCGCAGACGGGGTGACGCTGACCGGCGAGCAGCAGCGATGCGGTCTCCCGCCGAGCCGAGCCGCTGCTGCTGTCGGCGGCGGCCGGCAGCGGCAAGACCTCGGTGCTCGTGGAGCGCTTCGTCGCGGCGGTGCGCGAGGACGGCATCGCGCCCGCGCAGATCCTCGCGATCACGTTCACCGAGCGCGCCGCCGGCGAGCTGCGCGCGCGCGTACGCACGCGCCTGCTCGAGCTCGACGACCGCGAGGCCGCGCGCGACACGGAGGCTGCGTTCGTCGGCACCTTCCACGGCTTCTGCGCGCGGCTGCTGCGCGCGCATTCGCTCGCCGCCGGACTCGACCCCGGCGTTCGCGATCCTCGACGAGGGTCTCGCGGGGCGTCTGCGCGAGCTGGCGTTCGCGGCGGCGCTGCGCGAGTTCCTCGCCGGCGAGCGCAGCGAGGCGGTGGACCTGCTCGCCGCCTACGGCGTCGACCGCGTGCGCGGGATGCTCGAGCAGGTGCACAGAGAGCTGCGCAGCCGCGGGCAACGGCTCCCGCGCCTGCCTCAGCCGCGAGCATCCGCGAGCCGGACGCGGGCGACGCCGACACCGGCGGCGATCAGTCGGATCCGCGCTGGATGCCGACGCGCTCGCGCGTGCGTGCTGCTCGACGAGCTGCTCGCACGCTTCGGCGCTCGCCTACGAGCGGCTCAAGAGCGAGCGCGCGGCCGTCGACTTCGACGATCTGGAGCTGCTCGCGGGCGAGCTGCTGGCGCAGCGCGACGGCGTGCGTGGCGCCTGGTCGGATCGCTTCGAGCTGCTGATGGTCGACGAGTTCCAGGACACCAACCCGCGCCAGCTCGCGATCCTGCAGGCGCTGGATCGCGGCAACCTGTTCACGGTCGGTGACGAGCTCCAGTCGATCTACGGCTTCAGGCACGCCGACGTGAGCCTGTTCCGCGCGCGCCACGCCGAGCTTGCAGCAGCGCGGCGGGAGCATTCAGCTGACACGCAACTTCCGCAGCCGCGAGCCGCTGCTCGACGTCGTCAACGCGGTGTTCGCCGGAGCGCTTCGCCGGCTACACGCCGCTGCTCGCAGGCCGGCCGCGACGACGCGCCGCTGCGAGCTGGCGGCCTACGCCGGAGGCTGGGCCCGGGGAGGAGCGTCGCCGGTGACGCGGGCGCGCGGCCGAGCCGGAGGTCGAGCTGCTGCTGACGGACGTCCGCGGCTGGGAGGAGCGCGAGGAGCTCGCTGGGCCGCATCGCCGCAGGCTTGCCGCATGCGCAGCTCTGGCGTCAGGCGGAGGCGCGGCTGCTGGCGCAGCGGGTCGCGGAGCTGGTGCGCGAGCGACGCGCGCGGGCCGGGGAGGTGGTGCGTGCTGCTGCGCGCCGCCGGCGACCTCGAGGTGTTCGAGCGCGCGCTGCAGCTGCAGGGGCTGCGCACGCTCGCGGCCGTCGGCGCCTTCTGGGGGCACCAGCAGATCGGCGATCTGCTCTCCTACCTGCGGGCGCTCGCCAATCCGCTCGACGAGGCGCGCGCTCTACTCGGCGCTCGCCTCGCCGCTTGGCAGGCTGCTCGCGTGACTGCCTGGCGCTGCTCGCGCGCTCGCGGCGCGTGCCGATCGGCGGGGCGTCTGGGAGACGGCGCTCGCAGTCGTCGGCGAGGAGCCGGACGGTGAGCTCGGCGCTCGCCAGACGGTGATCGCGCGGCGCTCGAGTCCTTCTGCGCTCGGCTACAGGCCGAGCGCGCGGCGGCGTCGCGGCGCACGCTCTCGGAGCTGATCGAGCGGGCGATCGACGCCAGCGGCTACCGCGAGCACGTGCTCGGGCTCGATTGGCCGCGAGCGCCGGCTCGCCAACGTCCACAAGCTGTTACGCCTCGCGCGGCGCTTCGAAGCGAGCGAGGGACGCGACCTCCGGAGCTTCCTCGACCATGTCGACTACCTCGAGCAGGCGGTCAAGGTCGAGCCCGACGCGCCCGTCGAGGGAGTCGAGCCCGACGCCGTGCGGCTGATGACCATCCATGCCGCCAAGGGCCTCGAGTTCCCGGTCGTGTGCCTGGCCGACCTCGGGCGCCAGCCCAACACCCAGACGCCCTGACCTGCTCGTCGACGGCGAGCGCATCGGGCTGCGGCTGATGCGGCTTGACGGCGCCCGCTCCAGCCCCGCGCTGGACTACGAGGAGCTCTGCCGCGAGCGCCGCGCGCGCGAAGCCGAGGAGGAGGACAGGATCCTGTACGTGGCAATGACGCGGGCGCGCGAGCGCCTGTTGCTGAGCGGCGCGGTCGACTTCTCGCGCTGGCCCGGCGCGCGCCAGGCTCCGACCGCGATCTCATGGCTCGGACCGGCGCTGTCCGCGGAGCTGCCCGCGCTCGTGCAGGCCGGCGAGGCAGCCGTCCTCGATCTTTCGATCGATGCGCACAGGCCAATCGATCCGTGCGCTGTCAGCTGAACGCACCGTCCACGGTCGGCGCTGTGCTGCGCCTGGAGCGTGTCGACGCCACTGCGGGGCTCTCGGACGGCTCCCTGGAGCCTGTGGGCAGCTCGAGCCGGCTGATGGCAGCGGGCGCCGAGATCCTGCCGCGGCGGCAGTCGCGGCAGGATCTGTCGACCCCAGCTGAACCTGTCGCCGGCGAACAGCTCTCGATCTATGTCGAAGCGGAGCCATCCTCACCGGTGGCCGCCTCCGCCGCGGATACCAGGGCGCTCCAGGCCGGCGCCGGCGCCGGCGAACGCTGGAACGGGGCCAATGGTGGGGCGAACGCCGACGTCGCGGCGATGGCGACGCCCGAGACGCTGAGCTACACGTCGCTGAGCGAGCTGGAGCGCTGCGGCTATCGCTACTACCTCGAACGCGTGCTCGGCCTGTCCGAGGACCGGGCGGCGGCGCGGACGAGTGCCGGACACGACGGCCTCGAAGCGCGCGCGCGGGGGACGCTGATCCACCGGCTGATGGAGACGCTCGACTTCGCGCGATCGCGTCCGCTCTCGCCCGAGGAAGTCGGTGCCGCGGCCAGTGAGCTGGGGATGCGCGTCGGCGAGGGCGAGCGCGCAGAGATCGCGCGGCTGATCGCCGCCGCGGGCTCCGCGGAGCTGGCCGCCGCGTGGCAGCGGCGCCGAGCGTGCGCCGCGAGCACCCGTTCGCGTTCTCTGCCGGCGCCGCAGACGCCGCTGATCACCGGCGTGATCGACCTGCTGGCGAGCGAGGCGGACGGCGACTCAGCTCGTCCTCGACTACAAGAGCGACCGGATCGGCGCCGCAGCCGACCTGGAGGCGCTGGTCGAGCGCGAGTACGGCGATCCAGCGCCTGCTCTACGCGCTGGCGGTCCTGCGCGGCGGCGGCGCGAGCGTCGAGATCGTCCACTGGTTCCTGGAACGCCCGCGGCGAGTGGGTGAGCGCCCGTTACACGGCGCGCTGAGCGCGACGCGCTCGAACGCGCTTCTGGCGGCGCGGCTCGAACGCGCGGGGGAGAGGCTCCTTCGCGGTCAGCCCGCGGCCGCATCGCGGGCTGTGCCTCACTTGCCCGGGGAGAGCGGGCCTGTGCTCATGGGACGAGCAGCGAGACGCTGCGCGAAGATCCCGAGCCCGAGCGCCGCGGACGGTGCTGCGAGTCGCCGCCGACCCCTGAGTCGCGTGCTTTTGGCTCGTCCTGCCGTCCATTGCAGTCGCGTTCGCCGACTGGATCAGGGCGGCTTTCCACTGCTACGCTTTCGGCTCCGCCTCAGGTGCCCGCCTGCCTGCGCCACGGTGGGCATGCCCGCATTGGTCTGTCCGCCTTTGCCGGGATGCACCGCCCCAAGGGAGCACTTCCATGAACTCGCACATCAAGCAGCCGCCAAAGGCCGTCGGACTCTACGACCCCCGCTTCGAGCATGACGCGTGCGGCGTGGGGATGGTCGCGAGGCTAGACAACGCTCCCGACCCACGAGGTGGTCACGCGCGCGATCACGGCGCTCGAGAACCTCGAGCACCGCGGCGCCACCGGCGCCGACCCGTGCACGGGCGACGGCGCGGGGATCCTGATGCAGATGCCCGACGAGCTGATGCGCGCGGTGGTCGACTTCGAGCTGCCGCCGCCCGGCCAGTACGGCGTGCTGATGTGCTTCCTGCCGACCGACGCCGCCGCGCGGGAGCGGCTGGAAGCGCTGCTCGAGCGGATCGTGCTCGAGGAGGGTCAGCGGCTGCTCGGCTGGCGCGACGTGCCGATCGACGAGGAGCAGACGGGCGAGGTCGCGGCCGCCTGCCGGCCCGTGATCCGCCAGTTGTTCGTGGGCGCCGGCGCGGCACAGGCCGCAGATCAGGACGCGTTCGAGCGCAAGCTGTACGTGATCCGCCGGATCAGCGACCTGACCGCCGGGAAGAGCCCGCCCGGCCTGTACGTCACGTCGAGCTCCTCGCGCACGATCAACTACAAGGGCATGCTGATCAGCTACCAGCTGGGCAAGTTCTACAAGGACCTCCGCGACGAGCGCACGAAGAGCGCGCTCGCGCTCGTGCACTCGCGCTTCTCGACCAACACGTTCCCCAGCTGGGAGCTCGCCCACCCCTATCGTGTGATCTGCCACAACGGCGAGATCAACACGGTGATGGGCAACGTCAACTGGATGCGCGCGCGAGAGTCAGAGCTGCGCAGCGAGCTGTTCGGCGAGGATCTCGAGAAGATCCTCCCGGTCGTCACGGCCGGCAACTCGGACTCGGCGACGTTCGACAACGTGCTCGAGCTGCTGATGCTGGGCGGGCGCTCGCTGCCGCACGCGGCGATGATGATGATCCCCGAGGCATATCCGCGACCGCGATGACCTGCCCGACTACCTGAAGGGCTTCTACGCGTTCCACTCCTGCATCATGGAGCCGTGGGACGGCCCGGCCTCGGTGGCGTTCACCGACGGCCGCGTGGTCGGCGCGACGCTCGACCGCAACGGGCTGCGTCCAGGGCGCTGGGTCGAGACGACCGACGGGCACGTGGTGCTCGGCTCGGAGTCGGGCCTGCTCGACATCCCGCCTGAGCAGATCCGGCGTCTCGGGCGCCTGCAGCCGGGCAAGCTGTTCCTCGTCGACCTCGAGCGAGGACGGATCGTCGAGGACGAGGAGGTCAAGCGCGAGGTCTCCACGCGCCATCCCTACGGCGAGTGGTTCGCGCGCAACGCCGTGCCGTTCGCCGAGTTGCCCGCCTCCGAGCAGGTGACGCTCTCCGACCAGCCGCTGCACCTGCGCCAGCGCGCGTTCGGCTACTCCCAGGAGGACCTGCGCGTGCTGCTGGCGCCGATGGCGATCGACGGCGCCGAGCCGATCGGCTCGATGGGCAACGACGTCTCGCTTGCCGTGCTCTCCGACCAGGCGCCGCCGCTGTTCTCCTACTTCAAGCAGCTGTTCGCGCAGGTGACCAACCCGCCGATCGACCCGATCCGCGAGGAAATCGTGATGAGCCTGGCGACGAGCCTCGGCAACGAGCGCAACCTGTTCGACGAGACGCCCGAGCACGCGCACAAGCTGCTGCTCGATCAGCCGATCCTGCTCAACCGCGAGCTCGAGACGCTGCGCCACGTCGACCACGACGTCTATGCGGCGCGCACGATCGACATCACCTGGCCGGTCGCCGAGGGGACGGACGGGATGAGCGACGCGATCGAGCGCATCTGCCGCCAGGCGCGTGAGGCGATTGCCGAACGCGTCAACATCGTCATCCTCTCCGACCGCCAGCTCAGCCCACGCCGCGCGCCGATCCCCTCGCTGCTCGCTGCCGCCGCCGTGCATCACCACCTGGTGCTCGAGGGCACGCGCCTGCGCATCGGCATCATCCTCGAGTCCGGCGAGCCGCGCGAGGTGCACCACTTCGCGACGCTGATCGGCTACGGCGTGAGTGCGATCAACCCGTACCTGCTGTTGGAGACGCTCGACGAGCTGGTCGCGGAAGGACGGATCACGCGCGCGGGTCACAACGGCGACCCGCCAACCGTGCTCGGTGCTGAGGAGGCCGCGCAGAACGTTGTCAAAGCGATCGGCAAAGGGCTGCTGAAGACGATCTCAAAGATGGGCATCTCGACGATCCAGTCCTACCGCGGCGCACAGATCTTCGAGGCCGTGGGGTTGGAGAGGGAGCTGATCGACAAGCACTTCACCTACACCGCCTCGCGTATCGGCGGCATCGGCGTCGACGTGCTCGCGGCCGAGGCGCTCGAGCGCCACGCCCGTGCGTACCCCGAGAGCGGGCGCGCCCTGGATCCGCTGCTCCCGGTGGGCGGCGTGTACGCGTGGCGCCGCGACGGCGAGCACCACATGTGGAACCCCGAGACGATCGCGCTCGTGCAGCACGCGGTACGAGGTGCTGGCGGGCTCGAGGATGCTGGCCGAAACGGGGATGCGAGCGCCGGCGAGCGTCTCCCGGCTTCGGCAGCGGGTATCTCCCGGTTCAGCAGCAACGTCGGCGCCGCCCTGAAGGGCGACCAGGCGGCCTACGAGGAGGTGCGCGGAAGCGACGCGTTCGAGAAATACAGCGAGTACGCGCGTGCGGTCAACGAGGACGCCGCCCGCAAGGCGACGCTGCGCGGACTGCTGCGGATCGGAGACGGCGGCGGTGAGCACGCGATCTCGATCGACGAGGTCGAGCCGGCGAGCGCGATCGTCAAGCGCTTCTGCACCGGCGCGATGAGCCTTGGCTCGATCTCGCGCGAGGCACACGAGACGCTCGCGATCGCGATGAACCGCCTCGGCGGCCGCTCGAACACGGGCGAGGGCGGCGAGGATCCGTCGCGCTTCACGCCCGACGCGAACGGCGACCGGCGCCGCTCGGCGATCAAGCAGGTCGCCTCGGGGCGCTTCGGCGTGACGATCCACTATCTGGTCAACGCCGACGAGCTGCAGATCAAGATGGCACAGGGCGCCAAGCCTGGCGAGGGCGGTCAGCTGCCGGGGCACAAGGTCGACGCGTACATCGGCTCGATTCGGCACACGACGCCGGGGGTCGGGCTGATCTCGCCGCCGCCGCATCATGACATCTACTCGATCGAGGACCTCAAGCAGCTGATCTACGACCTGCGCTGCTCCAACCCACGCGCGCAGGTGTCGGTCAAGCTCGTCTCGGAGGTGGGCGTCGGCACGGTCGCAGCGGGTGTGTCGAAGGCGAACGCCGACCGCGTGCTGATCGCCGGCCACGACGGCGGCACCGGCGCATCGCCGCTGTCCTCGATCCAGGCGGCGGGCATACCTTGGGAGATCGGACTGGCCGAGACCCAGCAGACGCTGCTGCTCAACAACCTGCGCTCGCGCATCATCGTGCAGACCGACGGTCAGCTGAAGACCGGCCGCGACGTGGTGGTCGCGGCGATGCTCGGCGCCGACGAGATGGGCTTCTCGACCGCGCCGCTGATCGCCACCGGTTGCATCATGATGCGCGCCTGCCATCTCAACACATGCCCGGTGGGCATCGCAACACAGGATCCGGAGCTGCGAAAGCGCTTCAAGGGCACACCCGAGCATGTCGTCAACTTCTTCTTCTTCGTCGCCGAGGAAGTGCGCGAGATCCTCGCTTCGCTCGGCCTGCGCTCGCTCGACGAGGCGACCGGCAGGGTCGATCTGCTCGGCGCCAGCTCTGCGATCGAGCACTGGAAGGCACGCGGCGTCGACCTAACCCACCTGCTGACGCACATCGAGTTGCCGCAGGAGACGCCGCGTAGGCGCGTCGAAGGGCCGCCCGGTGTGCTGGAGGACGCGCTCGATTGGCAGCTGCTCGAGCAGTCCGAGCCGGCGCTCGAACGAAGTGAGCCGGTGAAGCTCGAGCTGCCGATCCGCAACCGCAACCGCTGCGTCGGCGGCATCCTCTTCGAGCGACATCGCTCGGCGCCACGGTGCCGAGGGGCTGCCTAAGGACTCGATCGTGGTCGACTTCGAAGGCTCGGCGGGGCAGAGCTTCGGCGGCTGGCTGGCTCCCGGCGTCACGTTCACGCTGCGCGGGGACGCACAGGACTACGCTGGCAAGGGCCTCTCCGGCGGCATCTTTGCGATTCGTCCGCGGGAGGGCATGGGCGAGCACTTCAAGGCCGAGCAGAACGTGATCGTCGGCAACACCGTGCTGTACGGGGCCACGGCGGGCAGGGCCTTCTTCCGCGGCCTCGCAGGTGAGCGCTTCGCGGTGCGCAACTCGGGCGCGTGGACGGTCGTCGAGGGCATCGGCGACCATGGCTGCGAGTACATGACCGGCGGTCGCGTGGTCGTGCTCGGTCCGACTGGGCGCAACTTCGCGGCGGGTATGAGCGGGGGCGTGGCCTACGTGCTCAACGAGGACGGGACGTTCCCCAAGCGCTGCAACATGGGCATGGTCGGTTTCGACGAGCTCTCGAAGGCCGACGCGATCGAGCTGCGCGCGATGATCGAAGAGCACCACCAGCGCACCGAGTCCACGGTGGCAGCTGGAGTGTTGGGGCGCTGGAGCGAGCTGCTCGACGGGGACGCGTTCGTGAAGGTGATGCCGCACGACTACCGGCGCGTGCTGCTTGAGCTGGCCGAGGAAGAGACGCGCGCGGCGAGCGCCGACGGGAACGAGGCCGGGTCCGCCGGGTCAGACGCGCTGCGACCGCTCGACGCGGTCGGCGGGGCAGGCGCCTGATGGGCAAGGTCGGGGGCTTCCTGCAGATCGAGCGACACGGGATCCCGCAGCGCGACCCGCTCGAGCGCACCCACGACTTCCACGAGTTCCTGCTGCAGCGGCCGACCGCCGAGCTGCAAGAGCAGGGCGCTCGCTGCATGGACTGCGGCGTGCCGTTCTGCCACAACGGCTGTCCGTTGGGCAACCTGATCCCCGACTGGAACGACCTCGTCTACCGCGACCGCTTCGCAGATGCGATCGCGCAGCTGCACGCCACGAACAACTTCCCGGAGTTCACCGGACGCCTGTGTCCGGCCCCATGCGAGGCGGCGTGCGTGCTGGAGATCCGCGAGGGCGACGCGGTCACGATCAAACAGATCGAGAACGCGATCATCAACCGCGCGTGGGGCGAGGGCTGGGTCACGCCGCAGCCCCCCCGCCGCGACCGTGAAACCGGGCAGGCGGTGGCGGTCGTCGGCTCCGGGCCGGCGGGCATGGCGGCAGCGCAGCAACTGCGTCGTGCCGGGCATCGCGTGACGCTGTTCGAGCGCGACGAGTCGATCGGCGGGCTCGTGCGCTTCGGCGTGCCGGACTTCAAGATCGAGAAGACGGTCGTGCAGCGGCGCGTCGAGCAGCTCGTCGCCGAGGGCGTGGAGATCCGTTGCGGCGTCGAGGTTGGTAGCGACGTCAGCGTCGAGGATCTGCGCGGCGGCTTCGACGCGGTCGTGCTCGCGACCGGATCGCGCGTGCCGCGCGACCTGCCGGCCCCCGGCAGGGAGCTCGACGGCGTGCACTTCGCGATGGACTACCTCTATCAACGCAACCGCTGGGTCGCGCGCGAGCTCGGCCCCGAGCCGACCGTCTCGCAGCCGCCGAGCGAGCGCGAGATCAGCGCCGCCGGCAAGGACGTGATCGTGATCGGCGGCGGCGACACCGGCGCCGACTGTGTGGGCAACTCGCTGCGCGAGGGCGCTCGCTCGATCGTCCAGCTCGAGCTCTTGCCGGAGCCGCCCGCGCACCGGCCCGACGACCGTACGCCGTGGCCGCAGTGGCCGCTGAAGTACCGCCTCAGCTACGCGATGGAGGAGGCTCGCAAGCTCGGCGCCGGCGAGCAGGACTACTCAGTCACGACGACCGCGTTCGCTGACGACGGCAGGGGCGCGCTCGCCGGGCTGCGCATCGCGCAGGCCGGCGCACAACCGCCGTTCGCCGCTGTCCCCGGCACCGAGCGCGAGCTGCGCGCCCAGCTCGTGCTGCTGGCGATGGGCTTTCTGCATCCCGAGCAGGAGCTGCTCGACCAGCTCGGCGTCGAGAAGGATCCCCGCGGGAACGTCAAGTCGGTCAAGCCCTACACGACCTCCGTCGAGGGAGTGTTCGCGGCGGGCGACGCGCGACGCGGCCAGTCGCTGATCGTGTGGGCGATCAACGAGGGGCGCCAGTGCGCGCGGATGGTCGACCGCTACCTCTCGACGCAGCGCCACGACACCGGCAGCGTGGCGTTCGCGCCTGAAGACGGCGGCCTGGAGGGCCACGAGGACGCCGACAGTGGCCCCGAGGGGCCGCCACAGCACGTCGGGCCCGGCATCACCGCGGCGGACGCCCAGTAGGCCGAGCGCAATGAGCGAGATGTCTGCAATCGGGCATCCACACGGCGGGGCGTCTGGTGGCGGGCTTCCAAACAGCGGGGCAGCTGGCAGCGGGCTTCCAAACGGCGGGGCAGCTGGTGGCGGGCTTCCAAACGTGTGCCTGATCGGCGCCGGCTCCTCCGGGATCGCCGCCGTCAAGGCCCTGCACGAGCGTGGCATCCCGTTCGACTGCTTCGAGAAGTCCGACCGCGTCGGCGGCAACTGGGTGTTCGAGAACCGCAACGGAATGTCCGCTGCCTACCGCGACCTGTTCATCAACACCTCGCGCCCGCGCATGGAGTACTCGGACTTCCCGATGCCAGAGTCCTACCCCGACTTCCCCCATCACACGCAGATCGCGGCGTACTTCGACGAATACGTCGACCACTTCGGCTTGCGCGAGCTGATCACGTTCGAGACGGGCGTGCAGCACGCCTCGCGCGACGAGCGAGGCGTGTGGAGGGTCGAGCTGGACACCGGTGAGACGCGCCGCTACGACGCTCTGCTGGTCGCCAACGGCCACCACTGGAACCCGCGCTGGCCCGAACCGGCGTTCCCTGGAGCCGAGAGCTTCCCTGGCACGCAGCTGCACGCTCATTCCTACCTCGACAACTCGATCTTCGCCGGCAAGCGAGTCGTCGTCCTGGGAATGGGCAACTCCGCGATGGACATCGCCGTCGAGTCCTCCTACGTCGCCGAGCGCACCTATCTCGCGGCGCGCCAAGGCGTGTGGATCATCCCCAAGTACGTGTTCGGCAAACCGGTCGACCAGATACGCAACGACCCGCGCGTCCCCTTCAAGATCCGCCAGCGGATCACCCAGCAGCTGATCCGCACCTACGCCGGGCCGCCCGAGCACCACGGCCTGCCAAAGCCCAACCATCGCTTCGGCGAGGCCCATCCGACGGTCTCTGGGCGGATCCTCGATCGTATCCAGCACGGCGCAGTGACGCCGAAGCCGAACATCGAGGCGTTCGAGGGCTCCCGGGTCCGCTTCGCCGACGGCAGCGACGTCGAGGCCGACATCGTCGTCTACTGCACCGGCTATAAGATCACGTTCCCGTTCTTCGACGAGGACTTCATCTCCGCCCCCGACAACCGCATCGAGCTGTTCCGGCGCGTATTCCACCCGGGCATCCCCAACGTGTTCTTCATCGGGCTGCTGCAGCCGCTGGGGGCGATCATGCCGCTCGCCGAGGCGCAGGGGGCTTGGGTGGGCGACTACCTCGTCGGCGACTACGCGCTCCCCGCTCAGGCTGACATGCGGGCCGACATCGATGCCGACCAAGCGGCGATGCGAGCCCGCTACGTGGCCTCCAAGCGTCACACGATCCAGGTCGACTACGACGACTACCTGTACGCCCTGGCAAAGGAGCGACGCACGGGCAGCGCACGCGCGCGCGCAAACGGGTATATCCCACCGGCGTCATGCCGACCTTCTGCCGTCACAACCGCTTCATAGAGCGCTGCCCGATCTGCAGCGAGACGCTGCCAGGTCGTGAGCCCGGCGCCGGCGCCGCGCCGCGCGCCAAGAAAGCCGCAGCGTCTCGGGTTCGCACCAGCGCGGGCGGCGTCCAGCAGCGAGCTCGCGGTGAGAGCATGCGCGTCCGCCGTGAGGGGCGCGCCGAGGACGACGGCTACCGCTCCGAGCTGGTGGCGGGGCTGCGAGCCTCGAGCGACGCGCTACGGCTGGTTGAGGAGATCGCGTTCTCGAGCGCACGGCTGCTGGCCCTCGCCGCCGATCCGCCAGACCTCTACCGAGAGGCGCGCGCCCTAGCTGCGCAGGATCTCGAGCGTGCCACCTGGACATGCTTCCTGCTCGCCTATCTGTGCCCGCTGGAGGGCGAAGATCCCTTCGCCGGCATCCGTCTCGCGCTCGAGCAGGCACCCGGCGAGCTGGCCGATCTCGACGGCATCCCGCTCGGCCCGCGCAGCTCCCACGACCCGGCACGCGGCGGCGAGACGCTGATTGCATACCGCCAGTGGGTCGCGCGGGGCGGCAGCGCGAGCGTCTCGGCGCAGTCGCAGCCAGGCGACGGGTCGCAGGCGCTCGCGTTCACCGGCGATCCCGCATGGAGCCCGGGACGGCGTTTCGAGCGAGTGTTCGAGCGGCTTGCGCTCCCGGGGTTCGCTCGCATGGGGCGCTACGAGCTGCTGCTCGTCCTCGGACGCCTCGGCCTCTACGAGCTGCGGCCCGACTCCCTGCACCTGGCGGGCGCGCGGGGGCTCACTGCGGATGATCCGACGACGCTTGGCGCCAAGCGCGTGTTCGGCATCGGCGATCCGCTGCTGCTCGAGCGTCGCGCGGCGGCGCTCGCGCAGGCGCTGTCAGTGCCCGTCGAGGTGCTCGATCTCGCGCTCGCCAACTGGCACTCGCCACAGCGCGCGACGCTGGGCTTCCCCGGCGAGACCCAGGACGAGGCGGCGTTCGAGCGGGCGGGGGACGTGCTCGGCCTCTGAAGCTCGTCGCCCGCGATCCGAGGACGAAAAGTGCCGTCCACACGGACACCTACAGTGCGTCGCGACAGTTGTTCCTAACCCTCTATGGGAGTCGCTGATGCCACTCTGCTTTATCGAGCCCCAGGACGCGATTCGCGTCATTGCCGAGTCAGTTGGGCGCGAGGCGCGTCGCCAGCTCGTAGGCGAGGTCGTGCGTGCGTGGGTCGATGACATCCCGGACCAGGAACTGTCGGTGCACTACGCCAAGGCGATCGCCGATCTCGACGAGGACGACCTGCACCTGCTCGCGGCGTGGCATGCCTCGTTGGAGGTCGGCCAGCCGATCCCCAACACCGAGTTCCTCGCCGGTGTCTTCCCCAGCCTCGGCGAGAACCGCCGCGAGGCGCTGAAGATAGCGGCCGGCTTTCGCGGCGAGGAGGCCTTCCAGGCAGGCGTCGCCGAGGATCAAGCACTCGACACGGTGCTTCCGCGCCTGTCCAACGAGCGCGCGATCGAGCTCGCCAACGAGTGCATACAGCTATACATGTGGGACCGCCTAGGCTGCGACAGCTAGAGGTGGGCGGCGCCCGGCTGACGATCGTCGCCAGCCGGGCGAGCGGGCGGCGCGGGTCTAGCCCAGGCGCGCCGAGAAGCTCGTGCTACCGCTGCATTCCGCCGCCTGGGTCTTGATCGTCCCGCTGACCGACCGACCGGAGAAGCGTCCGCTGACAACCTGGACGATCGGCGCCAAGCCAGGGCCGGGTTGAAAGCGCTCGGAGATCGACGCGGTGAATGACCCAGAGCTCGAGATGCGGGTCGACTTGCTTGTCTGAACCTTGAGCGCTTTAGTCGTGAGGCAGTACAGCACGGGATATGGGGATGAGAAGCGAACCGTCACAGAGCGACCGTTGCGAGCCACGTTGAGCACGATGTTGCCGCCCGCCCGCAGCGCGACGCGGTGGCCCGATTCCTTCCTGATCCCGCTCGAGGGCACGGCGCCCACATAGGTCTTGCCACCGATCGCCCCCGATGCGAGCGCCGTCGCAGAGGCGACGAGCGTCAGGACGATTGTGCTGGCCAGCGTTCGATATGCGGTCTTTCTCATGGATCCTTCCCTCGGCTGTTTGCCCTTAGTTGGCTGCGCGTGCGCAGCGGCCAACCGAGGAGCTTACATCACGAACACGGGCTCTGCGTGAGCGGATTGCACTCTTTCGTTCGTGCTTGCAATCTGTTTCTCAAGGCGTATCATCGCTGTTGTTCGCATCGGCGCTGCAGGCAGGCCCATGCGAGCAGCTTCTACTGGGGGGCCTTGGCCCCGTTACTTTTGGCAGGTGGTAGCGGAGGTGTCGCGGCCTGCATGGATGAGGACATGACGTCAAAACCGCGACGGAGCGCGCTCGGTGGGCTGGCTGGGCTGATTGCCGCAGTTGCGTTCGCGCTGCTCGTTTCGTCCGCCAGCGCGGCGCCGATGATCGCGATTGAAGCGCCGAGCGCCGGTGCCACGACCGGGCCGGTTCCAACCTTCGAAGGCACCACCACCGACTCGGGCGACCCCGTGACGGTGCTCGTCCATGAAGGGGGGACGAGCTCGGGCACGGTCGTGCGAACGCTCCAAGCCACGCCGCAGCAGGGGACCTGGACGGTCCAGCTCCCAGCGGCGGAAGCGCTTCCCGACGGAACCTACGCGGCCGAAGCCGAACAGAGCGAACTCGCTGGTGGCGCGATGACGGGCGAATCAGCGCACACCGAGGCGGTCACCTTCACGGTCGACACGAGCCCGCCGGAACTGACGATCGTCGCTCCGAAGTCGCCGTCGAACGACACGACGCCCGCCTTCTCGGGGACCGCGAGCGAAGCCGGCGAAGTCGTGGTGCACGTCATGGAAGACTCGATCGAAGTCGCCAAAGCGACCACGACGACCTCGGGCGGCTCCTGGTCGACGACATCGCTGGACACCTCACTGGCTAAAGGCAAGCACACGTATACGGCTTATGCGACAGCGAACAGCTCGCTCGGCAATCCCCCCGGGCAAAGCAATGAAGTCGCGTTTGAAGTCGACACCGAAGCTCCGAAACTCAGCCTCAGCGGTCCGCCGGCGGTGTCTGACGACACGAGCCCCTCGTTCTCGGGGACCACGAGCGAAGACGGCGAAATCGTCGTCCACATATTCGAAGGATCGAGCCAAGTGGCGACAGCTACGGCGGAGTCCTCCGGCGGCCAGTGGTCGACCGCTCCGACGACGGTCAAAGGGGGGGACCGTCACTTCACCGCCTATGCCACTGAGGAAAGCGGCCTTGAAAACGGGGAAGGGCGCAGCGCGACGGTGTCGTTCGAAGTGGATACGGAAGCGCCGTCGGTGTCGATCGTGGGGCCGCCGTCGCCGTCGAGGAACACGACGCCGTCGTTTTCGGGTACGGCGAGTGAAGAAGCTGAAGTGGTCGTGCATGTGTTCGAAGGGACGAGCGAACTCGCCAGCGTGAGCACGATGGCAACTAGTGGGACGTGGTCGGCGGCGTTGAGCAAGGCGTTGCCGTCTGGCAAACACACATTCACGGCGTATGCGACGGAGAAGAGCGGCCTCGAAAACGGGGAAGGGCGCAGTGCGACGGTGTCGTTCGAAGTGGATACGGAAGCGCCGTCGGTGTCGATCGTGGCGCCGCCGTCGCCGTCGAGGAACACGACGCCGTCGTTTTCAGGTACGGCGAGCGAAGACACCGAAGTGGTCGTGCATGTGTTCGAAGGAACGAGCGAAGTCGGGAGCGTGAGCACGACGGCTTCAGGGGGGACGTGGTCGACGAGCACCCTCAGCAAAGCGTTGCCGTCGGGCGAACACGCGTTCACGGCGTATGCGACGGAGAAGAGCGGCTTGGGGAATGCGGAAGGCAAGAGTGCGACGGTGTCGTTCGAAGTGGATACGGGAGCGCCGTCGGTGTCGATTGTTGGGCCGGCGTCGCCGTCGAAGGACACGACGCCGTCGTTTTCGGGTACGGCGAGCGAAGACACTGAAGTGGTCGTGCATGTGTTCGAAGGAACGAGCGAAGTCGGGAGCGTGAGCACGACGGCCGCTGGCGGGAAATGGTCGGTGGCGTTGAGCAAAGCGTTGCCGTCTGGGAGGCATGCGTTTACGGCGTATGCGACGGAGAAGAGCGGCTTGGGGAACGGGGAAGGCAAGAGCGCGACGGTGTCGTTCGAAGTGGATACGGAAGCGCCGTCGGTGTCGATTGTGGCGCCGGCGTCGCCGTCGAAGGACACGACGCCGTCGTTTTCGGGTACGGCGAGCGAAGACACTGAAGTGGTCGTGCATGTCTTCGAAGGAACGAGCGAAGTCGGGAGCGTGAGCACGACGGCGTCGGGCGGGAAATGGTCGGCGGCGTTGAGCAAAGCGCTGCCGTCTGGCAAACACACATTCACGGCGTATGCGACGGAGAAGAGTGGCTTGGGGAATGGGGAAGGCAAGAGTGCGACGGTGTCGTTCGAAGTGGATACGGGAGCGCCGTCGGTGTCGATCGTGGCGCCGGCGTCGCCGTCGAAGGACACGACGCCGTCGTTTTCGGGTACGGCGAGCGAAGACACCGAAGTGGTCGTGCATGTGTTCGAAGGGTCGACGGAAGTGGTCAGCGGGTCGACGACGGCGTCGGGCGGGAAATGGTCGGCGGCGTTGAGCAAAGCGTTGCCGTCGGGCAAACACGCGTTCACGGCGTATGCGACGGAGAAGAGCGGCCTTGGGAACGCGGAAGGCAAGAGCGCGACGGTCGCTTTCGAAGTCGATACGGAAGGGCCGTCGGTGTCGATTGTGGCGCCGGCGTCGCCGTCGAAGGACACGACGCCTTCGTTCTCGGGGACCGCGAGCGAAGCCGGCGAAGTCGTCGTCCATGTGCTTGAAGGTGGCAAACAGATAGTGACCGTGTCCGGGTCGGTCAGGGAAGGCAAGTGGTCGGCGACGCTCACCAGCCCGTTGCCGTCGGGCAGACATGCGTTCACCGCCTATGCCACTGAGGAAAGCGGCCTTGAAAACGGGGAAGGGCGCAGTGCGACGGTGTCGTTCGAAGTGGATACGGAAGCGCCGTCGGTGTCGATTGTTGGGCCGTCGTCGCCGTCGAAGGACACGACGCCTTCGTTCTCGGGTACGGCGAGCGAAGACACTGAAGTCGTCGTGCATGTGTTCGAAGGGTCGACGGAAGTGGCTAGCGGGTCGACGACGGCTTCGGGGGGTAAATGGTCGGCGGCGTTGAGTAAAGCGTTGCCGTCGGGCAAACACGCGTTCACGGCGTATGCGACGGAGAAGAGCGGCTTGGGGAACGGGGAAGGCAAGAGTGCGACGGTGTCGTTCGAAGTAGACACCGAAGCGCCGTCGGTGTCGATTGTTGGGCCGTCGTCGCCGTCGAAGGACACGACGCCGTCGTTCTCGGGTACGGCGAGCGAAGACACTGAAGTGGTCGTGCATGTGTTCGAAGGAACGAGCGAACTCGCGAGCGTGAGCACGACGGCCGCTGGCGGGAAATGGTCGGCGGCGTTGAGCAAAGCGTTGCCGTCTGGCAAACACGCGTTTACGGCGTATGCGACGGAGAAGAGCGGCTTGGGGAATGGGGAAGGCAAGAGCGCGACGGTGTCGTTCGAAGTGGATACGGAAGCGCCGTCGGTGTCGATTGTTCGGCCGTCGTCGCCGTCGAGGAACACGAGCCCTTCCTTCTCGGGGACGGCGAGCGAAGAAACTGAAGTGGTCGTGCACGTCTTCGAAGGGTCGACGGAAGTGGCCAGCGGGTCGACGACGGCTTCGGGCGGGAAATGGTCGGCGGCGTTGAGCAAAGCGTTGCCGTCGGGCAAACGCACGTTCACTGCGTATGCGACGGAGAAGAGCGGCCTGGGGAACGCGGAAGGCAAGAGCGCGACCGTGTCCTTCGAAGTGGACACCGAACCGCCGTCGGTGTCGATTGTGGCGCCGGCGTCGCCGTCGAAGCACACGACGCCGGCCTTCTCGGGGACGGCGAGCGAAGACACTGAAGTAGTCGTGCACATCTTCGAAGGAACAACTGAAGCGGCGAGCGTCGCGACGACGGCGTCGGGCGGGAAATGGTCGGCGGCGTTGAGCAAAGCGTTGCCGTCTGGCAAACACGCGTTCACTGCGTATGCGACGGAGAAGAGCGGCCTGGGGAACGCGGAAGGCAAGAGCGCGACTGTCGCCTTCGAAGTGGACACCGAACCGCCGTCGGTGTCGATTGTTGGGCCGCCGTCGCCGTCGAAGCACACGACGCCGGCCTTCTCGGGTACGGCGAGCGAAGAAACTGAAGTAGTCGTGCACATCTTCGAAGGAACAACTGAAGCGGCGAGCGTCGCGACGACGGCGTCGGGCGGGAAATGGTCGGCGGCGTTGAGCAAAGCGTTGCCGTCGGGCAAACACGCGTTTACGGCGTATGCGACGGAGAAGAGCGGCTTGGGGAATGCGGAAGGCAAGAGCGCGACGGTCGCTTTCGAAGTGGATACGGAACCGCCGTCGGTGTCGATCGTGGCGCCGGCGTCGCCGTCGAAGGACACGACGCCGGCGTTCTCGGGTACGGCGAGCGAAGAAACTGAAGTGGTCGTGCATGTGTTCGAAGGGTCGACGGAAGTGGCCAGCGGGTCGACGACGGCGTCGGGCGGGAAATGGTCGGCGGCGTTGAGCAAAGCGTTGCCGTCGGGCAAACACACATTCACGGCGTATGCAACAGAGAAGAGCGGCCTTGAAAACGCCGAAGGCAAGAGCGCGACCGTGTCCTTCGAAGTGGACACCGAACCGCCGACGGTGTCGATCGTGGCGCCGCCGTCGCCGGCGAACGACACGACTCCGGCCTTCTCGGGCGCGGCCAGCGAAGACACTGAAGTGGTCGTGCACATCTTCGAAGGAACAACTGAAGCGGCGAGCGTCGCGACGACGGCCGCTGGCGGGAAATGGTCGGCGGCGTTGAGCAAAGCGTTGCCGTCTGGCAAACACGCGTTCACGGCGTATGCGACGGAGAAGAGCGGCCTTGAAAACGCGGAAGGCAAGAGCGCGACGGTTTCCTTCGAAGTCAACACCAACCCGCCGGTCGTCACGCTTGAATCGCCGCCGCTGGTCTCGCCCGACCAGAACCCGTCCTTCTCAGGCAGCGCGAGCGAATCGCTGCAGGTCACCGTCGAAGTCTTCAAAGGCGCGACGGCACAGGGCACAGCGGTCGCGAAGATCGTGGCGACCGTGACGGCGGGCCGCTACAAGTCGAGTGACATCACGACGACATTGCCGACAGGCCAATACACCGCGATCGCCACCGAGCCGAGCTCGATTGGCAACGAACCAGGACACAGCGCCCCTGTCACCTGGGAAGTCGACACCGAAGTTCCGTTGGTCGAAATCACGCCGCCGACCTCGCCTTCGAACAACACCGAACCAACGTTTTCAGGCACCGTCAGCGGCCCGTCAACCGAAACGGTCACCGTCAACGTGTACGAAGGCGTACACGAAAGGCCCGAAGGAAGGGACGTCGTTGAGCTCGCTGCACATCTGAGCAAAGGCGTATGGAAGACCGGTGCCGTGACGCCCGCGCTACCCAGTGGCAGGCATTCATACACGCTGTTCGCTTCGGCGCAGAGCTCGATCGGAAACGGCACAGGAGTCAGTGCGCCGAGGGCGCTCGTGGTCGATACCGAACCGGCCACCGTGACCCTGGCGCAGCCGGCGACGCCGTCGAACGATGCCACCCCGGCCTTCCACGGCACAGCCAGCGAAACGACACAGGTCGAAGTCGCCGTCTACTCGGGCCCAAGCGCATCAGGCGTCCCTGTCGCCACCGTCAGCGTGCCCGGCACCGGGGGCGCATGGGAATCGCCGCGCGTAGCCGCCCTCGAAGACGGCCAATATACCGCCGTCGCGACCCAGAAGAGCGCCATCGGAAACGGACCTGGCGCCAGTGCGCCCGTGACCTTCACGATCGACACAAAGGCGCCGACGGTCACGCTGGACGGCCTCCCGTCCCCGTCCAGCGATCGCAAGCCGGACTTCTCGGGCGCCGCAAGCGACAGCACGTCGGTGACCGTGAGCATCTATCGGGGAGCGGTCGCGAGCGGCACGCCGGTGGTGTCGATCCAGGCTGAAGTGTCCGAAGGCGAGTGGAACACGGGGCCGCTGCCCGAAGCGCTCGAACTCGAATTCGGCCTGTACACGGCGGTTGCGAGCGAGCCCAGCTCGCTGGGCAATGCAACCGGCGCGAGCGCGCCGGTGACCTTCGCGGTCGAAGACATCCCGCCCGGGGTCACGACGGAAGGCTCCGCCGCCGTCAGCCGCACGTACGCGACCCTCTACGCCGGCGTCGATCCGGTGGGGGGGTCCGTGAGCGCCTGTAACATCGAAGTCGGCACGAGCACCGCATACGGGCGATCGATCGGCTGCGGCTTCGTTTCCGGCGCGCTGTCGTTCCCGCCGGAGGCGACAGGCTTCGTGCCGGTGTTCAGCCGGGTCTACTTCCTGACGGCGGGCACGACTTACCACTACCGGGTGGTTGCCACCGGGGAAGGCGGCACAGCCAGCGGCGCCGACATGACGTTCACGACACTTCCGCCGCTCCCGAAGGGCGAAACGACGCCTCCCCCTGCTCCCGCTGCCGTCGGGCTCGGCGAGTCTGAAGTCAGGGCGTTCTTCGCTGAGGAGCTCGGCCCGCACGGCAGCGCGGCACGCATCGGGACGATCTTGAGGAAGGGCCTCTATGCGCAGACGATGAAGGCCCCGGAGGCGGGAACGGCCACGGTCGGGTGGTACTACCAGCCGCCAGCGGCGAAGCACGGCAAGAAGAAGCCGGCGCCGGTGCTGGTGGCCACGGGCCGTGTCACGTTCTCGGCTGCCGGCTCGAAGACGCTCACGCTCCGTCTGACGAAAGCGGGGCGGACGCTGCTGAAGCGCTCCAGGCAGCTCAAGATCACCGTCAGGTGCTCGTTTCAGTCCGTTGGCGGGACTGCCGTTACGTCCTCCGGGACGTTCCGCCTGCACCGCTGAAGCAGGCTCCGAGATGAAGTCCGGTAGGGCCGCCGGAACGCTGGTGGCGAGGTTCTCAGCGACCCCGTCCCGGCTCGCCAAAAGGCCACCTCGCGAGCGCCAGAAGGCCACCCCCGCTAGCACCAAAGGCGCTGGAAATTCGCCGTTTTGGACGAAGGTTGCGGCGATCTAATAGCAAAAAACCCGCAAATTGCGACTTTTTCACTAACACTCAGCCCTTTCCCTATGGTATTCATCACGAGACATGCCCGCGGGGGGCCACCTGGAGAATTCGGTCGGGGCCCTTCGGAGTGCTGTTTCGACGCTAGTCGATGCAGGGGGGCAAAAGAACCGACACTCCACTGGAGGAACAGTCATGGAAAGACGTAATCTGGGAGCGGGCCTCATGGTCCTCGCAAGCAGCTTCATGTTGCTGGCGGGTGTAGCGTCCGCAAAGGGAGCCCCTGCGGGGGACCCCACGATATCCGGTAGCTGCACGGTCGTGTCGCTGCCGTCGTTCGTCGCGCAGGGTGAGTACGGCTACGCCGCGTCGGTTGCCGACGTCGTCGAAGTCTCCTGTAACCCGTACACGTACGGAACGGGCCAGGAGGTCACGGTGACGGCTGCTCAGCTGGCCGACCGTTGTCACAACCTGGCGTGGATCGTGCCGAACAACAACTACGACGAGCCGGAAGCGCAGCTCGGCGAGAGCGTCCACCTGCATCTCGATGCAGACGGCAACGCAACGGCATCTCTCGTTGCGGGACCGAACTGCATGCCTGGCGAAAGCCTCATCACGCTCGACGAGAACGAATCGCCTTACGAAACGTTCACGACGTCGTTCATGGTGACACCCCCGGCCAACACGACACAGGGCGTGTTCGCCCTGCCGTCGTCGCAGGTCGAGGACTCGGGCTCGAGCTCGGTCACGACCGTCGTCGAGGCTGAGTTCAAAGGCGGGGGCGAGAGCTACGTTCGTCTTGCTTCAGAACAGCTCAATGACCGCTGCCACGACGGTGGACTCATCTGGGTCCCCGGCTACGTGACCGAATACCTCAACGAAGACTACTCGACCGCTTCGGTCACGAAGGCTGAGGACGGTTACATCGGTGAAAACGAAACGGAGATCCGTCTCGACGACAACGGGAACGGGTTTGCAATCGCGGTTGGCGTGGACTCCTGCCTTGAAGGCACCTCGCTGATCGAAGCTGACCTGGTTGAATCACCGTTCACGACCGAACAGACGAGCTTCACGGTCGTCGCTCCGAAGCCGGAAAGGTTCAGCACCGAAAGCTAGTATCGAGATAGTCAAGCCGATCATCAGCGCGAGCTGATCTGAAGCTGGGGAGGGCTCCGGGTTAACCCGGAGCCCTCTTTTTTTTGATGAATCGGGCTTGGTGCGTGCCCCGCTCCACAGCCTCGCTCGATATGGGCTCGCCGTGACGCTGAGGCAGTTCGGTGCACGCTTGACAGTCGTCCGGCCAGCCGCTAAAGTTGGCGATCCCTTCGGGGGCTAACACATGTACGCGCGGCAGACTCAAGGAGAGAGAATACCTCGCACACATTCGTCTGCGTCCGATCTGCGTGGCCGCTTGGCAGCGCAGCTGGTGGTGGCCGTCGCCGTGCTGTCACTGTGTGCGATGCTCGGCGCGACGAGCGCGTTCGGACTCGAATACACGTTCCCGCCGAAGGTCTTGGGCAACGCGCACCCACATCTCGGTGAAACGCTCGAATGCAGAAATGGCGACTGGAAGAACGCGAGTCCTGAATTCTCCTACCAGTGGGTAGTCGAAGGCGACGAACTCGGCTTCAAGTCGACCAAGCAGTCGGTCCTGGCGGGGTCGTTGAAACTGACGAAGGAATACGAAAACAAGCAAATCTGGTGTGACGTCGAGGCGACCTACAGGGGCGAAACCGTCATCGCCGAATCGGAAAACAGCATCTGCTTCGAAAGCTGCGTGAAAACCGCCCCGCCGGAACCCCCGGTTGCTGTGACGGCGCCGGTGGTGTCCGGTGGGAGCTCGGGCAAAGCCAGCGTCGGCGAAACGCTGAGCTGCTCCCAGGGGACATGGAAAGGGACGCTGCCCCTCACCTACACGTATAAATGGTTTCACGACGGCAAAGAAGCGATCAGCGGGGCGACGAGCAGCCAGTACAAGGTCGTCTCAGAAGACGAAACCCACAAACTCTCATGTCGTGTGACGGCCGCTAACAGCGGGGGTGAAGCTACCCAGGAAAGCAGCAACAGCTTGCTCGTTCCCGGTACCGCGCCCGTCAACTCGGAAGCGCCCAGTGTGCTCGGGATGGATGCCGTGAACGAAACCCTGACCTGCGACCCGGGGCGCTGGAGCGGCAGTCCGCCGATCACCTACGAATATCGCTGGTTCCGCAACGGCGCGGAAGTCGCGATGGAAACCGGCCCGACCTTCATCGTGCAACCGAACGACGAAGGCCAGAAACTCCGCTGCAAGGTGATCGCCGTGAACAACCTCGGCAAAGCCGAAGCCTCCAGCGCGGAAGTCAAGATCGCAGGGACGCTCAAGAATACCGCCCCGCCCGTGGTGACGCCGGAATCCGCCAAACTCGGCACGGTGCTCAAATGCTCGGAAGGAGCGTGGAACGAGTCGGCCTCCGAACTGAAATTCAGGTACGAATGGCTGCGCGAAGACGAACCGATCGCGGGCGCGACAACGCACGAATACAAAGTCGCCTCGGCCGACGTCAAGCATCTTCTGTACTGCCGGGTCTTCGCGACGAACGCCGGCAAAGAAGAAGCACAGGGTCTCAGCCAGGCGATCCCCGTGCCCGGCTCATCGCCTCCCGTGAACGAGAGCCTGCCCGAAGTGCAGGGGACTCCGGCTCTTCTGGGCCACACGTTGACCTGTAGCGACGGCACCTGGACGAACGGCCCCGAAAGCTACGTGTTCCAGTGGATGCGCGAACAGACGCCGATAACGTCCGCAACATCGCAGAGCTACGAAGTCAAACCCGCGGACGAGGGCCACTGGGTTACCTGTCGAGTGATCGCGATCAACACCGAAGGCCCCAGCGAACCGGCCGAAAGCGTGCTCGCGAACGTCCCGGGGGAAGCGCCGACTCCGATCCGGGCGCCGGAAATCGAGGGCGGCACACCTACGCCGCACGTCGGCGAATCGCTCACCTGCCTCCACGGTGAATGGAAAGGCGCACCGACGCCGACGTTCACCTACGCCTGGTACCGGGAAGGCAGCGAAAAGCTCGCCTCGACGATCGCCTACACGATCGCAGCCGCCGACCGGGGACACACGTTGTCCTGCGTCGTGACGGCGAGCAACAGCGAAGCGCCGAGCGGCGTGATGGACGCGAGCGCCGGCCTCTTGATACCGGGGAGCGCCCCGGAAGCGCCGCTGGCGGGTCCGCAGATCGAAGGCATTGCGGCTGTCGAACAGCAGCTCACGTGCAAGGCAGGCACGTGGACCGGTGAGCCCGCGCCGACGTTCACGTACCAGTGGCTGAGCGACGGGACGGAAATCCCCTCGGCGAGGGGCGAAAGGTTCACGATCGGGACCGCTTACCGCGGTTACAACATCTCCTGCCGCGTGACCGGCACCAATCGCGAAGCGCCGAACGGCGTGTCAGCGCTCAGCAAGTCAGTCCACGTCCCGGGCGAAGGGCCCGACGACATCGAACAGCCGTTCGTCACGGGTGGCACGTCCGTCGGAGCCCCGCTCACGTGCGAACGCGGCCACTGGCAGGGCAAACCGCCGCCGAGCTTCACGTATCAGTGGTACCGCGGCGGCACGCCGATCTCCGGCGCGACCGAAGAAACTCACGTGGTCGAAACGGCTGACGTCGGCCAGACGCTGTCGTGCAACGTGCTCGGCGTCAACAGCGAAGGGAGCCTCGAACAGGAAAGCACCAACGCGGTGACGATCCCGCGGGTTGCGACGGGAACGCTCCCCGTCGTGGCGGGGGCCGGGAGCGGTAACACGATCGAGGCGACGCTGCCCAACTCCGCTGAGATCCTCGCTACGATTAGGCGCCAGGTGGGCGCGGCGCTCAGCGAATCACACCTGAAGCGGATCACCAAGACAGGCAGCTTCTCGTTTGGCTTCACGGCGCCCGGCGCTGGGACGTTCGAAGTGGAGTGGTTCCAGCTCGTGCGCGGCGCACGTGGCGCGAAGAGCAAGGAGCGGGTTCTCGCCCAAGCGCGGGCGCTGTTCGCGAGAGTCTCGACGAAGACCGTCCGCGTCAAGCTGAATGCGAGTGGCCGCAGCCTGCTCAAGGGCAAGAAGACCGTCAAGCTGAGCGTGAAGGCCGTGTTCACGCTCAGTGGCCACCGTCCCGTGGTCTGGACCGAGACCGTGGTCCTGCATTCCTGAGCCGCGGGCGGTGCTCAGGGGCGCTGCGGTGAGCGGCGGCCGAGCGTCACGATCGACTGGGTGCTCTGGGTCTGGCCGGCCGAGACGTGCAGCAGGACAGTCGCACGCGCCCGTATCCGACGCAGCCTGCCCACCAAGCGGCGGGCAGCGCCGGAGAGCTTCAGGGTGAGCGTCGCCGAGCCGCCGCCGGGGATCGTGAACGGGCCGGCTGCGAGCTGGAGGACGTGCTTGTCGTGCCCGTTGCTCGAAATCGACACGGCGCCGAACGTGCGCAGCGAGAACACGCCGCGGCACACGGCCGCGGCTGAGAGACAGCGGATCGGCAGACGAATCTCGGTGCCGGAGCCGACGGTGAACGTCCTGCCGACGAGCTCGGCGTCGGCAGCTTCGACCGCGGGAGCGCTGGGGGGAGGGGGCGAGATCAACAGGCTGATGGGCGGGGTCGTGAATTCCTCGATCGAGCCGTAGCTGACCCCGCTCATGTTTCCCGCGATGATGCGGTAGAGATACGTGGTCGCAGGGCTCAGCCCGGAGACGGCAGCCGCCACCGTGCCCGGCCCGCCGGGCTGAGGCTCGGGCACGCAGGGCAGGTGCGACTCAGCGGAATCGAATTCGAACTCGCATGCGGTCGCCTCGCCGCCGTTGAGCTCCACGCCGGCGCTCAGTGTCGCCGAGGTCGGCGTCAGCGACGTCGGCGGCTCGGTCACGACGCTTGGCGGCTCGGGGAGCGTCGAGGCAGTCACATCGCCTCCGTAGGCGGTCCCTGCTCCGCTCGTCGCAGCTAGACGGTAGTGATAGGTGGCGTCGGGCAGGAGGTCGCCCAGCACGGCCGTCACGGCCACCGCGCTCCGTCCGTTGCCGGGCGCGGGACTGCACGGCTCGATCGAGCCGTAGGCGCTCGTCGGGCCGTATTCGAACTCGCAGCTCGTGACCGGGACACCGCGGGGGTTGACCGTCCCAGTCAGGCTCAGCGTGGACACCGTCACCGACGAGGGCGCCGCGGCTGAGACTTCGGGCAATTCGCCTGCCGTCGTGAACGTGAGGTCCGCTCCGGCGGCGGAGCCCCGGAGGTAGCCGTCCGTGGCGGCGCCGTGACCGCCGCTGTAGGAAAGGGCGAGACGCACGTGATAGAGGGTCGTCGATGTGAGGCCGCTGACGGAGGCGGTGACGCGCACCGTGTCCGTCGTCGGGGCAGGAATCGTGCCGCACGCCGCCTGTGACCCGTAGGCGCTCGTCGCCCCGTATTCAAAGCTGCACGCGGTGATCGTTCCGCCGTGGGGTTCCACGGTCCCCTCCAAGGTGGCGCCGTCGGAGCTCACCGGCGCGGGCATCTCGGTGAAGGGCGTCGGCGGTGGCAGCTGCGGCGCGCCACGCAGGCCGCCCAGCCCGGTCGGGCCGTCGTAGCCGAAGCCGGCTTGGCAGAGATAGGTGCCGCAGCTGCCGTTTGCGCCTGAGATAACGTCATTGAAGCCGTCGCCCGCGGCGGATTGCAGGTAGAGGGCCTCGGCCCCTTCGAAGGAGCGTGTGTAGGGATTGGCCAGTGCCATCGCGGCAGCGACGATCGGCGCCGCGACGCTGGTGCCGCCGAGCAGCAGCCAGGGGGTGCCCATTTCCTCGCTGTCGTACACGGACACCGGCGTATTCGGGTCGGCGACGGCCGCGACGTCGTTGGTCGTCCTGAAGGCGCAGCCGCTATCGGTCTGCCACGCGGGCTTCGGTTCTGTGCTGCAGCCGCTGCCGGTTCCGGAGAGTTCGCCGCCGCCCACCTCGCCCCAGGCGGTTTCGCTCCATCCGCGCTGCACGCCCGGGGTCAGGGTGGTGCCGCCGACAGCGATCACGCCGGGGTAGGAGGCTGGTGCGACGACGCCGTAGCCGTTGTCGCCCGCGGCCGCCGCGATCGGAATGCCGGGGTGGTCGTAGCTGGCGGCATAGCTCGATGCTCCTGCGGGATTTTCGGTGTAGCTGTCGCTGATCTCGGTAGCGCCGAGCGCGACGGCCTCCTGCTCGGCGGCGGCCAGGTCCGTCGCTTCGGCGCTGTTCGCCTCGACCAGCAGGATGTGGCATTCCGGGCAGATCGCCGAGACCATGTCGAGATCGATCGAGATCTCTGTGGACCATTTGCGGCTGAACGCGGGGTAGCTCTCGCCACCGGTCTGGTCGACCTTCCGGAAGCACCCTTCGGCTTCGGTACAAGCGTGGATTCCGTACTCGGTGCGGTAGGCGCCAAGGTCGGATTCGGCGTGGGGATCGTCGTATGCGTCGATCACGGCCACCGTCTGCCCTGCGCCGGCCGCCGGGGTGGCCGATGGCAGGTTATACGCGCTGCGCAGGTCGCTCGGCGAGTAGCCCCCTTCCACGCCCGAGCCCGAGAACGCGGGGCTGACTTCCTGCTCCGGGCCCGCGGTGAGGGCTCCCGCGGCGACCGGGCCGCTGCGCTCCGAGCCACGGGTCGGATCCTCGATGACCGTACAGTGCGCGCCGCGCGAGCTGCCAGGGCAGACGTAGTAGGGCGAGCTCGTCGTGGGCGTAGGGGAGATCCTTCGCCACCTCGCCACGGCGGTGGCGGTGCCGAGGCCGGCGAGCAGGACGACGACGAACAGAACGGCGGCAGCCCGGAGGCAAGCAGGGAAAAGCGCGGCAGCGAGATCTCGGTGGCTGGTCTGCAACTGGCTCACCTCGTCGGGCCGGAACTCGAGCGCGCCGGGCTGAGCTCGTCGAGCGAGCCCGCGCGCCCGGCCTAGTTGATCTCGATGAAGAACGGGGCGTTCTTGGTCTGCACCACCGAACTTTTTTCGATGAGCCACGTTTCAACCGTGATCTGGGTCGACGAGCTGCACAGATGTTCATGTTCTACGGGCTTGTCCTCGCCGAGGGTGGCCGAGGTGCCAACGAAGGCTGTTTCAGACGCGTTGCCATCGCCTGTGACAACGACGTTGTGCGGCGTCACAGACAGCCCGTAGATGCAGTAGATGCCTTCAGCGTTTGTGTTCCCGGGATGGTTTATTTCGGCACTTTCGATCGTCACGCCCGTGAAGCCCTTACTGTCGACTTCAGGTTCGACCTTCCCGGCGGCGGTCACGTGCGCATAGGCGATCGCGGTCCCGGGGGCGCCGGCTTCACCCGTTTCGCCATTTTCGCCCCGTTCACCTTTTTCACCGGGCGGCCCGGCTTCTCCGCGCTGCCCGCTGTTACCCGTAAGGCCGGTCTTGCCGACGGCGCCCGGCGAGCCTTCTTTGCCCTGCGGTCCGGCCGGTCCGGTCGCGCCGCTTGGTCCCGTCGCGCCAGTCGCGCCCTTGGAGCCGTGCAGTCTGCTTGAGCACGGCGGGCTTGATCTGGCGGGTGGACGTGATGACGTAGCGGCTCGCGGCGACGCTCGTGCCCGTGAGGGCCACGAACAGAGCAAGCCAGGCAACCACATTCTGTCGGACGGCGCGGGTGACGCGGGCGATCATTCCTTGCTCCTCGACTCTCCTCGTTGTGCTCCAGATCCGCAATTTGCCTGCATATCTTGACAGATGGTCCCGCGGCGGTCCAGCTCGAACGATTTGTGAAGCAAACAGGCGCGGCCGCGCGCTAGCCGGACACCAGGACGGGAGCCAGCGTCGAGGGACTGCACCAGTAGGCGCTCGCGCCCGCCGCAGAAGCGCGAGCGCCCGCACCGATCGGTCGCATCCTCATCTCCGGCACCGGCTGCGGCGAGCGCGTCACCTCCCAGCGACGGGCCCCGACGTGCAGGCTCGCGACCACCTTGATCGGCGCCTGCAGGGGAACTCCGGCCTTCAGCTTGACGACGCACGTGAACGTGCGTTTGGCGGGGGTCTCGGCCGAGCACGCCCCCAGCCTGCGGCCCGCGAGGTAGGCGCTCAGACCGAGACGGCCGGGAAGCTCAGCCACCGTGCTCATGAACAGCGCCCGGCCGAACAGCATCACCCGCGGGGCCGAAACCGCCGGCGCCTGCTTCGATTCTCGCGCTGCGAGGTTGCCCGAGCCCGAGCCCGGTACCGTCGCCGGGGCGGGCTGGCCGGGGGAATGCGGGGTGGGCTGGCCGGGGGTCTGGTCGACAGGAGCGCTCGGGGTGTTGGGCACTTCCGGCAGCGGTTCGACGGTGGCGGATGCTTCGATCGCAAGCGATCGCTCGTCCCGGACGGCGGGGTCGTCCCGCAGACGCGCCACGAGCGTCACGGATCCTCCAGCCGGAGGGGTTGCCGGCGCGGTGTAGATGACGCTCCGTCCGAGCGGGCCGCTCGGCTTCACAGTGCCGGCGCTCGCTTCCCATTCGACTTCACCGCTGTCGTTGGTGACTATCGTTGACAGCGGAAGGCTGGTGCCGGCGATCAGCCGTTCCTTGGCACCTTCGATCGCCAGCGTCGGCTTGCGGGAGTCGATCGTGATCGAGATCGTGCCGATCGTCGGGGAGTCGGGGAACGGGCTGCTGGGGTCACGCGCCGTGAAGCTGAAGGAGTCCGTGCCGCTGAAGCCTCGTTCCGGCGTGTAGCTGACGCTGCCGTCTTCGATCGGGCCGAGCGTGCCGTGCGCTGGCGGCGAGACGATCGTCTCGGCCGGGGTGTCGGTGTCGCCGTACGCATGCACGGGCAGCACGACGCTCGTCGATTCTCCTTCACCGACCTCGACCGGCAGGCCTTCGGCGTCGAACCCCGGGATCGTGACCTCGCTGCTGGAGTAGCTGGTCTTGCTGCCGCCTTCGGCTTCCTCGAGCAAGTCGCCCGGATCGACGTCCTCGCGCAGCCAGTATTCGCCGGGGGCGACATCGGAGACGTCCACCCACTGGAAGGCGAGTTCGCTGTTGTAGACGTCACGCCAGCCGGGCGAGATGCCCTCATAGAGGCTGGTGGCGTTCGGTTCGTACTGGCGGCAGAAGCCGGTGTAAGGAGCCACGTTCGTCGCGTACACGGGCGCAGGCGGCCCCTTGGCCGGTTCGACGTGCTGGCTGTCGTCCAGGCAGAACCCGACCTTCTGTGACGGCGCGACTTCAGCCGTTCGCTGGGCATTCCAGAGCGAGTATCGCGCGATGTGCTGGAGATGCCAGTGATGGTGACCGTCGGCGCTGCTGTAGACCTCTTCGGCGTTGGTTGCTTCTTCGAGGTGCGGGCGTTCCAGGTATTCCGCGCCGTTCGCAGGGTTGCCAGCGTTTGTCGTGAACTCGCGCTGGCTCACGATCATCTTCGGCGTCGCCAGTTCCTCTTCGATCTTTTCCGGGAGCGATTCCTGCTTGTACTTGTAGATCACGATCTGTTCGGCGACTTCGCGCGCATCCTCGCCGGCCACCGTCGGTGCCTGACGACTACCGCGGATGTCGAGTGCGCCTTCGCCGTCGTTGTGCAGGTAGCCGTTGAAGCGCAGCAGCAGCCTCGTCCTGCCTTCCACGCTGCTCGTGGACAGCGTCGCGCCGTCCGGCGGGTCGGCCACCAGCCGGGGAAGCAGCGGGACCGGGGCGGACGCGCTCGCCTCGTGGAGCGCGAAAGCCGTCACCAACAGGGCAACCGTCGCGACGCCCGCTCCCATGCGTCCGTGGCGATGCGCGATCATGCGCCGAGGATACGCTCCAGCGCGGGACAAGTCCGCCGCGGCCCGCGTAGTGCGGGCCTCTGGGCTGGTCGTCGGGCCAAGTGTCGGGCGCCGCGCCGCAGCGAGCTAGACTCCAGGTCATGCTGGAGCCCGTGGCCACCGCACCAACCGAGGACGAGGTGATGGACGCCTTGTCGAACGTAATCGACCCTGAGCTCGGCTTGGACTTCGTCGAGCTTGGGCTGATCTACGGGGTGGAGGTGGCGGAGGGCAACGTGCGGGTGACGTTCACGCTCACCACTCCCGGCTGCCCGATCGGGCCGCAGGTCAACGAACAGATCGAAGAGTTCGTCGGGGAAGTGGATGGCGTCAAGACGGTCGAGTCGGAGATGGTGTTCACGCCGCCGTGGTCGCCCGAGATGATGAGCGAAGACGCGAAGTTCGCCCTCGGGTACTGACCCCCGAAAGGTGTTACGCAGGAGTCCGCGCAGCAGGCTTGTGGGCACTACGGGGAAGTGGACCGGCGCGGCGATCGAGTCCAACCTCGCTCACGAGCGCCTGAATCTAGACGCGGGCGGCGGCGGACTCGCGCGCGAGTGCCACCAGCGACGCTAGTTCGGCGGCGATGTCCGCGCCGATCGCGCCGATGTCCGGGAGCGCGTCGAAGTCACCCAGGAGGCCGAAGTTCATTTGGCCGTTGTAGGACATGATCGCGATCGCCAGCGCGTGGTTCTCGGGCAGGAAGGCGACCGGGATCGCATGCAGCATCTCGCGGCCGAGCACATACAGCGGGAATTGCGGCCCAGGCACGTTTGTGACGATCAAGTTGAACAGGCGCGTGGAGAAGTTCAGCCGCGAGGCCTGCGCGAGGATCGTCGGTGGAGCGAAGTTCTGGGCACCAGCGATCACCTCGGCGCCGAGCGCCTGCTTGGACTCCTTCAGGCCATCCATCGCGCTCGAGACGAAGCGCAGGCGGTTGAGCGGGTCGCTGATATAGATCGGCAGCGGACCACGCATCACGACGATGCGGTTGCCGCCCTGGTTGTGCTCGCCCTCGCTGCGCACCGACACCGGCACGAGCGCGCGCATCTCGACACCCGCGATGTGCCTTCCACGCGAGATCAGGAACGAGCGCAACGCTCCGGCGACGACCGCCAAGACGACGTCGTTGACGGTCCCGCCAAAGGCGTTCTTGACAGCCTTGAAGTCCTCCAGTTGGCTTGTCACGCCAACGAACCGCCGGTGCGGCCCGATCGGTACGTTCAGGGGCGTTTCCGGGGCTGGATTGAGGCCGGCCCACATGATCTCGCCAACCCCCTCAGCCGCCTCGCGGGCGTGCGCGAGCGCGCGCTCCGGGTGAGCGAGCGCGTCGATCGCACCCTCGGCCAGCGTCACGCCCGCGCGCACCGCGCCCGCTAGGCCGGCAGCGAGCAGGTGCGCGGTCCCCGGCTCCGGATGCGGCTGCCAAGCGCGGCCGCAGTAGGGAGTTTGCGGTGGATCTGGGGAGAGGTCGAACAGCACCGTCGCCAGGTCCACGCCGGCGATGCCATCGATTAGCGAGTGATGCGTCTTGGTTATCAACGCGAAGCGGTCGTCTTCCAGTCCCTCGATCAACCACATCTCCCACAGCGGCTTGGAGCGGTCTAGCTGCTGGGAGAAGATCCGCGCCGTCAGGTCCTGCAGCTGCTCCCACTGCCCTGGAGCGGGCAGCGCAGTGTGGCGGACGTGGTAGTCGAGGTTGAAGCTCGGGTCGTCGATCCACACCGGACGGCCGCTGTCGAGCGCGGTGTAGGCGAGCTTGTGGCGATAGCGGGGAACGAGGTGCAGCCGTCGCCGGATCTGTTCGAGGAACTCCTCCATGCTCGGCGGTGGGCCTTCGATGATCGTCAGCCCGCCGATGTGCATGTGCGAGACCGAGCTCTCCTGGTGCAGGAATGAGGCGTCTACCGGAGTCAGTCGATCGAGGTGGCGTTGGCTCATCGGGTTTAGCGTAGCGGGGAGCCCCCTACAATGACACCCGTGCCCAACACAGTTGAGAAGCTGTTGCTGGCGGCGCCGCGCGGCTACTGTGCGGGGGTCGACCGCGCAGTGCAGACAGTGCAGCGCGCCCTGGAGATTCATGGCGCGCCCGTGTACGTGCGCAAGGAGATCGTGCACAACAAGCACGTCGTTGCCCAGCTGCGCGAACAGGGGGCGATCTTCGTCGATGAGCAGACCGAGGTGCCGAAGGGCGCCGTGTGCGTGTTCTCCGCGCACGGGGTCGCCCCCAGCGTGCGCGCGGGCGCCAGCGAACGCGGGCTCCAGACGATCGACGCGACGTGTCCGCTCGTGACGAAGGTCCATCGCGAGGCCGTCCGCTTCGCCCAGGACGGCTACACAGTCGTGCTCGTCGGCCACCACGGGCACGAGGAGGTCGAAGGCACGATGGGCGAGGCGCCCGATCGGATCGTGTTGGTCGAGAGCGAGCAGGATGTCCAGGAGCTGCGGGTCGAGGATCCCGAGCGGATCGCCTACATCACCCAGACGACGCTGGCAGTCGGCGAAACAAGCGCGATTCTTGAGCGTCTGCGCGAGCGGTTTCCCAAGATCGTCGGGCCGCGCACCGATGACATCTGCTACGCGACCACCAACCGTCAGGCGGCCGTCAAGCAGATGGCGGCAAGCTGCGATCTGATGCTCGTGATCGGCTCGCGCAACTCATCGAACTCAGTACGGCTGGTGGAGGTCGCCCGCGATTGCGGAACTGACGCGCACCTGATCGACGCGGCGAGCGAGGTGCAGGAGAAGTGGCTGGAGGGGAGGCGAGTGGTGGGGGTCTCCTCAGGCGCCAGCGCGCCCGAGGAGCTCGTCAGCGAGCTGGTCGAGCTCTTTCGCGCGCGCGGCGTGCGCGACATCACTGAGTTCGACGTGATCCGCGAGGACGTTCGCTTCATGCTTCCCAAGCAGATACGCGAGGCTGTCGCAGGAGCGGCGCGCCCCGACGGCGTGGCCGGGGTCGCCTGATCCCCGCGGGCGGGCGAGCGGCGCTGCTGGCCCGACTCGTGCGCCGGTAGCCGGGCGCTCGCGGTCTCGCCATGCGCACGCTGATTGTCTCCGACCTGCATCTCGGCAGCGTCTCCGGCTCTGACCTGGTGCGCCGCGCGGAGTTGCGCGCGCCACTGCTCGACGCGGTCGCCGAGGTAGATCGGGTCGTGCTGCTCGGAGACGTGCTCGAGCTGCGCCACGGGCCGACGCGGGAAGCGCTCGCCGCTGCGCGCGTGTTCTTCGAGGATCTCGGTCGCGCGCTCGCCAGTCGCGAGCTCGTGCTCATCGCCGACAATCACGACCACGCACTCGTCGATCCGTGGCTCGCGCTGCGTGGTGAGGAGCACGAGCCGCCTGCGCTGGGCCTCGAGCAGTGGCTCGACCCAGCGCAGGCATCGCCAGCGCTACTGCGGATCGCCGGCTGGGTCTCGCCCGCGCATCTGCGCGTGGCCTACCCCGGTATGTGGGTGCGTTCGGACGTCTACGCCAGCCACGGCCACTTCCTGGACTGCCATCTGACCGTGCCGACGCTCGAGCGCCTGACCATCGGGGCAATGGCGCGTCTGCTCGGTACGCCGGCCAGCGAGTTCCAAGGCGTCGGCGACTACGAGGCAGTCGGTGCGCCGATGTTCGCGTGGCGCGACGCCGTCGCCCGCGATGCCCGTACCGGAGCGGCGCTCAACGGCGCCGCAACGATCACCGCCTGGGATGCGCTCCGGGGCGCCGGCGTACACGGTGCGCGTCGTGCGTCGCGGCGGTGGTTGCGCAGGCGCGCGATCGCAGCGGCCTTTCCACTGGCCGTGGTGGCGCTCAACCGCGCGGGGATCGGTCCGTTGCGCGCCAACGTGTCGATGAGCGAGCTGCGGCGCGCCGGCCTGCGCGCGATGGGCGAGGTAGCGGCGCGGCTCGATCTCGGTGACGCATACGTGGTCTTCGGTCACACACATCGCCCGGGACCGCTGCCGGGCGATGCGGAGGCCGAGTGGCGCGGGCGCGGCGGCGCTCGGCTTGTCAACACCGGCAGCTGGACATACTCGCGTGTGTTCCTGACGAGCACGCCCGGCGAGAGCCCCTATTGGCCCGGCACATGCGTGCTCGTCGACGACGAGGGGCCACCGGTCGTCATGCGCCTGCTGCAGGATCGCACGCTCGCCGAGGCGCAGCCGAGTCGGCTCCCCGGCTAGCACTGCTCGCGCACGATCACAAACTGCACGTAGAGCTACGTTGTTGCGCAGACGAGCTCCGGCAAGACGACTCCTGTAAGGCGCTCGCTGACGTTCACGCGCCGAAGCACCACTAGCAGCGCCCAGTTCGGGTTTCGGCGGCCGTTCGACGGGTATTCCCGGCACATGTGGCAGGACGAAAAGCGCAGCCCCGGGCCTTGGCCACAGACGCGGTGGGCGCCGATCGTCGTCGTGCTCGCGCTGATCGGCGGCGCGCTGGTTGCAAAGATCCACAATCACGTCGCGCTCGGCATCTTCGTGCTCGCGATTGGCCTCGGCGCGTTCTGGAGCGCCGCGCGGATGAACCAGCAGAAACTCCATCAGGAGCGTTACATGCGTGGCTCGGGCTGGTGGGTGGGCGTGCTCCTCGCAAAGACGAACGTGCCCTTCGCCCGCGGCTTCTACGTCCTGCTGGGCGGCGCAATCTGCGCGCTCGGCGTGTGGGCGATCGTCTCCTAGCCGGTGATGCCGGGGGTGAAGCACGTCTCCTAGCCCCATTTTCCGCAGTTCTGTGAGGCTACCTGTCTTGTTCTGGCCAGGGCGGCTGGATTTCGAGTAGCTCGAGGATTCGTTTCTGTGTGTGGGTGAGGCGGTCGAGTCGTGGGCCGTTTGTGGTGTAGGTGATGCCGAGCCCTTGGAACGCGGCGAGGGTGTTGCGGCCGGTGGGCTTGGCGAGTCTTTCCTCGGGTAGGAGCGCGAGCAGGGTTTGTTCCTCGGCGGCGAGTGCTTGGCGTAGTTGTGACTCGATCAGGCCGAAGATGAGGAGTGCGATCCCGATGATGCTGATGAGGGCGTAGACGCGGTCGTCGTTGTGCAGGAAGATCGGGCGTACCTTCAGTGTTTGCTTGAGGTCGCGGTGGCGACGCTCGACGATCTGCTGGTCCTTGTAGAGGCGCAGCACGCGCTCGGCTGAGAGGCGGCCTTTCAGGTTGCTCGCGAGTGCGTAGACGCCGTCGGTAAGACTGGCGTTCTCGATCGCTGTCTCGTTGCGCTGCCAGCTGATCGTTGGCTTGCCGGCGTGCTCACCGACTGTGACTGTTATCAGATCCCTGATGTTCTCGGCGACGATCTGGCCGACACGCCGCTGTACTTGATCGGTCGTTTTGTAGTGGCGTCCGCCGAGCCCGCGCTGCACGCGTGCCAGGGCGTCTTCTGCTTTTGTGAGTGCGCGCTCGCGGGCAAGCGCGACCTCTTCGTGCTCCTCGGAGGAGTGGATATACGCCACACGAAAGCGGCGGTGCTCGCCGGTCTCAGGGTCCTCCACCTCCCAGTCACGCAGCGCGCCACGGTAGCGGGTCCGCAGCCTGGGCTCCAGACGGCGCTCGCGCTCAGCCACATAGCGCAAGGGTTTGAGCATCCGCTCTGCGCCCTCGGTGAGATACCGCTCCGTGAAGCCGGTATTCACCTTCAGCGGCACGATGAATTGCAGGCCGGCACGCTCGATCTGACACAGCGGCTTTCCTTGCCCCAGCGCCGAATCGCAGACCATCAGCATCCCCGGCTTCGCGAACCCGAGCAGCCGCTGCAGCGAGGCTCCGACCAAGGCGAGCTCAGAAGCGTTACCGGGATCGGGACGCAAATACAAAGGGACGCCATCAGCGCTGGATGCCTGCAGCGTGCGCACCTGACGCTCCACACGACGGTCTGAGCCCCACCCCTTGGCGACCAACGCCGAGTCCTCGTAAGCGCCTGAGACCTTGACCGTCGTGAGATCGACATGCAGGCGGGCAGCGTCTACGCCGAAGCGCTCGATCGCTCTCGCGGCCAAGAGGCCACGCACATGCTCGGCGTAGACAGCGAAGCTCTCAAGCGCGCGGCCCAGACGATCGTCGTTCAACAACTCTGCCGGGGTCCCGAAGAGCTCATGCACCGCCGCGCCCGAGGCCCAGCCCGCGATGTCATAGAGCGGGGAAGGCGAGCACAGACGGCTGGCCACCAGCACGCAGACCGCCTCCCCGACCGACAGCGAGGACCGCGCAGAGCGCGGCAGCGCACCATCGATCGTGTGAGCGACATCGAGCTCGCGCAAAAACCGCCAGGCCAGCAACAATGCCCCGACCTCGCGGCGGGTGCCCGCCAGCGGCGGGTCCAGACGCGCGAAGGAGCCAGCGAGCGCCTCCAGTTGCCCCGAGGCCTTCAACGCCTCCTTGCGACCAAGGTTTGCCACAACGCGGTGGCGCACCCTGCCACGGTCATCGCGATAGCCCTCCACCATCTGGAGGTACGTATAGGCCCGAGAGCCACGCCGGACAACGGTCTCCTTGACGAACATGTTGCCACAACCATAACCACTCAATCGGACGGAACAACAGCCAGCATACGCCCCCTGTTGCCACAACAGCCTACCGCTGCCCCAACAACGAACAGCCCACAAACCCCCATCCCACCAACAAGACCAGCGCCGCTACCCACCCTCAACTGCGGAAAATGGGCCTAGCTGGCCATGCCGGGGGTGAAGCACGTCGCCAGGCACCTCACACCGGCGCCGATGCTCAGCTCGAGCACCCCACGCGTGTGCTGTCCGTGCTCGAGCAGGAGGTAGGCGCCAGGGTGTGAAACCGCGAGCTCGCGCTGGCGCTGCGCGCTTCCGTCGCCTACGCCGATGCTGCCTGTGCCGTCGAGCACCGCCCACACGCCACCCGCCTCATAAGCACCGCAGTAAGCGCCATCCTGGTCCTGGGTCTGGGGCACGAGCCGCGCCTGCGGCGCGTCCTCAGCTCGTAGCGGCGCCAGCGGCTCGCGCTCAACCCCGAGCAGCTCCTGGATCGCGAGCTCAGTTTCGGCATACGCCCCCTCGCCGAAGTGGTACTCGAACAGCCGCGCATGACCGTCGAACAGGTAGCGCGCGGGCCAGCCCATGTTCTCGTAGTCCTGCCACACCTCGAGCTCGCCGTCGATCAGCACCGGGTAGGCGATGCCAAGTCGCGCGACCGCGTCCCTGACCGCCTGCCCGTCGCGCGATGCCTCGAAGCCGGGGCAGTGCACGCCGATCACACGCAGCCCCAACGCGCCGTAGCGCTCGTGCCAAGCCTGCACATACGGCAGTGTCCGCAGCGAGCTCGGCCGGCAGAAGTCCCAGAACTCCACCAACATCGGCCTGCCCTGTTGGATGATCGACTGCGGCCCACCATTCACCCACGGCAGCTTCGTGGGAAACAGCGGCGCAACGATCGTGTCTACAGGCGCACGCAAAGCGCGGCACCTAACCGATTGAGCCGACCATCTCCAACTGAATCAGTCGGTTGAGCTCGACCGCGTACTCCATCGGCAGCTCCTTCGTCACCGGCTCGATGAAGCCGTTGACGATCATCGCTGCCGCCTCGTCCTCGGTGAAGCCGCGCGAGCCCATGTAAAACAGCTGGTCGTCGGAGATGCGACCGACCGTCGCCTCGTGTGCGACCGTCACATTCGGGTTCTGGATCTGGATGTCAGGCCACGTGTCCGATTTCGATTCGCCGTCCATCATCAGCCCGTCGCACTGCACACGTGCTTTCGAGCCGGCCGAGTTATGGCCCATCTTGACGAGACCGCGGTAGCCCATGATGCCGCCGTCCTTGGAGATCGACTTGGCGAGGATGTTCGAGGTCGTGTTCGGTGCCAGGTGCACGACCTTCGCGCCCGTGTCCTTGTGCACGCCTTTGCCCGCCACGCCGACGTTCAGGTGGTCGGCGCGCGCGCCCTCGCCCATCAGGTATGACCCGGGGTAGAGCATCACGTACTTGGCGCCCATCGAGCCGCCGACCCACTCGACGGTGCCCTCAGCCTCGACCACCGCGCGCTTGGTGTTGAGGTTGTAAACGTCCTTGGACCAGTTCTGCACGGTCGTGTAGCGCGCCTTGGCGCCCTCGTGCACGAAGATCTCGACGACCGCCGAGTGCATCGAGTTGACGCTGTACGTCTGCGCGGTACAGCCCTCGATGTAGTTCACCTCGGAGCCCTCGTCGGCGATGATCAGCGTGTGCTCGAAGGTGCCCTCTCCGGCGCCCTCCATGCGGAAGTAGGACTGCAGTGGCAGGTCGCACTTGACCCCCTTGGGGATGTAGCAGAAGGCGCCACCGGACCAGACCGCGCCGTGCAGCGCCGAGAACTTGTTGTCCTGTGCCGGCACGCACTTGGTCATGAAGTATTTCTCCACCAGCTCCGGGTACTCGGTGATGGCGGTGTCCATCGAGCAGAACAGGATCCCCTGCTTGGCGTACTCCTCCTTCAGGCCCTCGTACACGGGCTCCTGGCGCCACACACCGACGACGCCCGCGAGGTGCTCGCGCTCGGCCTGCGGGATACCCAGGTCCTCATAGGTCTGCTTCATGTCCGCGGGCACGTCGTCCCAGCTGTTGAAGCGCCCCGCCGTGGGAGGCGAGTACAGGACGAGGTCGTCGAGGTTCAGACCGCTCAAGTCCGGTCCCCAGGTAGGGATTGGCTTGCGTTCGAAGATCTCCAGCGACTTCAGCCGTTTCTCGGCCATCCAATCGGGCTCGCCCTTGATCTTGGAGAGCTCCGTCACGACCTCGCGCGAGATGCCCTGGCGGGCCCGCAGCTGACCCTGCTCGTCCTCGACGATCGGGCTGGGCTTGTCGATCTTTGTGCGGTCAATCGTGGCCATACTGCTCCTCGCTTCGCGGGCTGTCGGAATCCTGTGCGCCTGGGTAGGAATTGTATCGAGACGAGCAGCGTTCCCCGGAACGTCCAGGCGCAGCCCCCGAGCCGGCGGTCCGGCGTCACACGATCAGTCGCTCCCGGTCTCGCCGTCCCCGCGCGAGCTGTGCGTCAACCTTTTGCGAAGGCTTCGTTGGATCGACCCCCGGTTCCCACCGAGTTGACGGCGGCGACCTCGTAGAAGAAGGTGTTCGCCACGAACGACGTCGCGGAATCGACGGTAGTGCAGATCGATGCCGTACACCTGACCGTCTCATACGGCGTCTCCCGACCCGCTGTGAGGCCTCGGTAAAGCTCATACGAGGTGATTTCCGAGCCGCCGTCGGAGGCAGGCGCGTGCCAGGAGAGGTCGATGCCGCGGCTGGAAGCCGTGGCCTTGAGATCCGTCGGGGCGCCCGGGACGCTCGTAACCGCCGGCGCAGTCGGGGTGGCCGAGGCCACGTTGGACGCGCCGCCTTCTGTCACCGAGTTCTTGGCGGTGACCTTGAAGTAGTAGACCTCGCCGTTTGTCAGGCCGGTGACCGTGAAGCTCGTCCCGGTCAGACCGGTGGCGGAGCTGACCGGGCTGAAGCCGGCGGTGGAGCTCGTCGTGCTCTCGTAAACGTTGTACGTGAAGGGGGCCGAGCCGGTGGCGGGCGCTGACCACGAGAGCGCCACCTGTTCGTCGCCCGCGGTCGCGCCGAGGGTCAGCGGGGCGCCGGGGCCGGTCGCTTCCGGCGGGGTGTTCGTGGCACGGAAGGCGGCGATGCTGCTCGGCGAGCCACCCGGCGTTCCCAGTCCCGTCGGACCGTCGTAGCCGACGCCGGCGGTGCACAGGTAGGAGGGCGAGCACTTGCCGTCGCTGCCGGATGTCACGTCGTAGAGTGCGCTGGGATCGCTGTAGAGATAGGAAGCCGGCGATCCGCTCGACCCGAGCGGGTTTCCCGCGAGCGCGAACAACGAGGCGACGATCGGCGCGGCGACGCTGGTGCCGCCGTAGATGTTCCAGCCGTTGCCGCCGCCGAAGGTGTCGTACACCCAGACGCCCGTTTCGGGGTTGGCCACAGCCGACACGTCGGCGACCGTGCGGTTGGCGCAGCCGCTGTCGTGCTGCCACGTCGGCTTCGCTTCATACGCGCTGCAGCCGGCGCCCGTTCCGCTCCACGCGGTCTCGGAGCCGTCGCGGGTGCCCGTGTCGGTGAGCTGTGTGAGGCTTGTGCCCCCCACGGCGACGACGTCCCGCGACGCGGCCGGATACTCCACCCCATAGCCTTCGTCGCCCGCGCTGGCCACGACCGGCACGCCGGGGTGGTCGTAGTACGCCGCGGTGTCGGCGCTCTCAGCAGCGAACTCTCCGCCGCCGTAGCTGTTGGAGACCACGTTGGCGCCAAGGCTGACCGCCTCGTCGACCGCCGTGCCGAGGTTGGCGAGCGAGGTGTTGTTCGCCTCGACGAGGAGGATCTGACACTTGCTGCAGATCGCGCTCACCATCTCGACGTCGAGTGAGATCTCCGTTGCCCAGCCGGAGTTGGACAACGGGAGCGAGACCTTGCTGCCGTTCTGGTTGACCTTCTCGAACACGCAGCCGCCGGCCACCCGGGAGATTTCCCCGGTGGGGCAGGCGGGCAGGCCGAAATACGAGCGGTAGTGCGCGAGGTCGCTCGTTACGTTGGGGTCGTTGAACGCGTCCACGATCGCCACCGTCTGACCCTGGCCGCCGCCGTCGGCCGCGGCGGCCGCGGCGACGTTGTAGGCCGACTGCAGGTACGCAGGGTCGTAGCCGCCTTCGTCGCCGCTCGTGCCAGGTGTCGCGGCCCCGGTTGGCGCGGGGCGCCGCGCGCGCGCCCATGCGTCGGTTCGCAGGTGGGCATCGCAATGGGCATCCCCAAGCGAGACCGTGTCCGAGCACACGTTCACGTCGGTCTCGCCTCGCAGCCCGCGATGGATGTGGAAGCCCGGGCCCGAAAGGGCCAGTCCCTGCGCGGCAGCGCCTTCACCGGTATCAGCCCCCGCGACAGGCGCGAGCATCAGACCGAAGACGATGCCCGCGACAGCCAGGCTTCCGCACAAACGACTACACCCCCGCACACCGCACCCCTTTTCCAGCTCGTCCATGACCTTGATGCAGCGACCGGAGACCATAGCAGAGCGTCCGCGCCCGGCTTGTTCACAGTCCGCTGACGCGCAGCCTGCGGGTGAGGCGTCGGCAGCCTGCGATCACACCGGCCAGGCGTGATCGCCGGTGACCGCGCCGCGCACCACCTTGAGGTTCAGCAGCGCGCACTTGCGGCGCGTCGCCGACACGGGGATGCCGAGCAGCTCGATCATCCAGTCGGCGTCGAGCCGGCCGACCTCCTCCAGCGTCATCCCCTTGAGCTCCTCCGAGGCGATCGACGCGGACGCCTGGGAGATCGCGCAACCGTGCCCGTGGAAGCGGATGTCCTCGATGCGCTCGTCCGCGACACGGATGTGCACGCCGAGCTCGTCGCCGCATAGGGGATTGTGCTCCAGCGCCTCCAGGTCGTGCGGCTCCAGCTCGCCAAAATTCCGCGGGCTCTTGTAGTGATCGAGGATGTAGTCCCGGTACAGGTCGTCCATCTCCGTGCCTTACCTACCCGGCGAGGCACATGCGGCGATGCCCAGACAGCGGCTACACGGCTCGCAGCGCATAGCGTCAGCCGCCCAACCCAAAGACCTCGCGCCCGGCCTGCAGTGCGTCGATCAGCGCGTCGATGTCCGACTGGTCGTTGTAGACGCCCACGCTCGCGCGCGCCGTCGCGCCGACGCCCAAGCAGCGCATCAGCGGCTGCGCGCAGTGGTGGCCCGCACGGATGCACACGCCGCCGCGATCGACCAGCTCGGCGATGTCATGCGGGTGGATGCCCTCGATCGTGAACGACGCAAGCCCGCCGCGGCGCTCCGCCGTGGGGGGGCCCACCACGCGCAGGCCCGGCACCTCCGCCAGGCGCTCGAGCATGTAGGCCGTCAGCGCCTGCTCGTGCGCGCGCACGCGCTTCATCCCCAGCGCACCCAGGTACTTGACCGCCGCGCCCAAGCCGACCGCCTCGGCGATCGGCGGCGTGCCCGCCTCGAACTTGTAGGGCAGCTCGTTCCACGTCGTCTCCTGGAAGTCCACCGATGCGATCATGTCTCCGCCCGTCAAGAACGGCTGCATCTGCTCGAGCAGCTCCGCGCGGCCGTGCAGCACGCCAATCCCCGTCGGCCCCATCGCCTTGTGGCCCGTCCACGCATAGAAGTCCGCGCCGATCCGCTCAACGTCCACCGGCAGCTGCGGCACCGCCTGAGCGCCGTCGATCAGCGACACCGCGCCCGCCGCGCGGATCCGGGCGGTCATCTCCGCCACCGGGTTGATTGTGCCCAGCACGTTCGAGATGTGCGCAAACGCCACCAGCCGCACGTCGCCGCGCGCGAGCTCCGCGTCCAGCTGCTCCAGCGACAGCTCCCCGTGTTCGTCCACCTCCAGGTAGCGCAGCGCCGCGCCCCGCTCGCGACACAGAACCTGCCACGGCACGAGGTTCGCGTGATGCTCCATCTGCGTGATCAGCACCGCGTCGCCCCGACCGACGTTCGCGCGCCCCCACGAGTACGCCACGAGGTTGATCGCCTCCGTCGCGTTCTTCGTGAAGATCGTCGTCTGCGGTGCTCCGCCAACGAACGCCGCGACATGCCCACGCGCGTCGTCATAGGCCGCGTCTGCCTCCTGCGCGAGCGCGTATACGCCGCGGTGCACGTTCGCGTTGTGGTTGCGCAGGTGATCGGCCAGCGCGTCGATCACGACCTGCGGCTTCTGCGAGCTCGCGCCCGAGTCCAGATAGATCAAAGGACGTCCGCCGAAGGTCCGCGAGAAGATCGGGAAGTCACCGCGCACGCCCGCCCGACCGCCGGAGGCGGTCTCTATAAAAAGATCGTTCTCAGCGACTGGTGGCATACGCCTCGATGTCCTCGCGCGCCGCCGCCAGCTTCTCCTGCACGCGATCGCGCACCAGCTGCTCCAGCGCCTCGTCCTGCAGCTCCGCCACCAGCGGCTCGAAGAAGCCCTCCACGATCACCCGCACCGCCGCCGCGCGATCCAAGCCGCGCGTCTGCATGTAGAAGATCGCCGTCTCGTCCAGCTCGCCCACCGTGCCGCCATGCGACGCCGACACGTCATCCGCCGAGACCAGCACCGACGGGATCGCATCGATGCGCGCCTTCGGCGAAAGCATCATCGAGTGGATCTGCAGATAGGTGTGCGTCTGCTGTGCGCCCGGGTCGATCTGGATCAGGCCCTCGAAGCTCGCGCGGCTCGCGCCCGTCGCCGTGCCGCGCCAATGGACGTCGCCGCCCGACGGGCCAGTCTCGTGCAGGTCCACCGCGAACACGTCCAAGTGCTCTTGCTCCTCCGCAAAGAACAGGCCGCGAAACGCCATGTCGCCGCCCTTGCCCATCACCGCCAGCTCCAGATGCTGGCGCACCAGATGGCCGCCCAGCAGCGCCGGCAGCCAGTGGCAGTAAGCGTCGCGGCCAACGCCCACGAAGCGCGTCGACACGTCATACACCTCGCCGGCGCCCCAGTCCTGGAACTGCGCCAAGCGGCAGCGCGCGCCGTCCTGCAGGTACAGCTCGAACGCGTTCGCATGCAGCGACTGACCCTCGAAGTCCTCCGCCAGGTCGTACTCGTGCACGCGGAACTCGCTCGTGGGGGCGCCGATCACGAGCGTACGTCCGTACTGCGCAATGCCCGGCTGGTCAATCGCATACACGATCTCAAACGGCTCCTCCACGATCACACCCTGCGGCACATACAGGAACGCGCCGCCCGTCCAGAACGCCGCGTTAGCCGCCTCCAGCTTGTGGCGGTCGATCAGCAGGCGCTTGGAGAACCACTCAGACACCAGCTCACCGTGAAGCTCGAACGCCTGCTCCAGCGAGCACAAGATCACGCCGCGCTCAGCCAGCGCCTCGTCCAGCTCGAGGTGCACGACCGCGCCCGCGCTCTGCACGATCCGGCCCGCGCGCGGGCGCTCAGGCAGCGTGCGGCTGACCACATCCGGCACGCCATCGCCCGATGCGCTCGTCTCGAGCGCATCGAGGTCGAGGCTAGTAAGGCTCGTGCTCCAGAAGCCCGAGCGCCGCCACACCGGCAGCTCCGTCGCCTCGTACGCATTCAGCGCCGCCTCGCGCAGCTGCGCCAGCGTGCGCCCATCGCCGGCGCCCGCGCCGTGCAGCGCGCTGTACAGGCTCGCCTCGCGGTGGCGGCCCGCCTTTTCCGCCATCGGCGCCGCGCCGTTCGTGCTTGCGCCGTTCTCGCTCGCGCCGTTCGTGGCGGCGCTCATGCCGCCAGCTCTCCCTGTCCGCCGAATTCCTGGCGGATCTGGTCATAACCTTCGCGCTCCAAGCGTTCGACCAGCTCCACGCCGCCCTCCAGCACGATCTTCCCGTCCATCAGGATGTGCACGAACTCTGGCTTCACGTAGTGCAGGATGCGCTGGTAGTGGGTGATGATCAGCGCGCCCAAGCCCTGCTCGTCGTGCAGGCGCTGCACACCCTCAGCGACCGTGCGCAGCGCGTCGATGTCAAGGCCCGAGTCGGTCTCATCCAGGATCGCCACATCGGGCTGGAGCATCGCCATCTGCAGGATCTCCGCGCGCTTCTTCTCGCCGCCGGAGAAGCCGTCGTTGAGGTGGCGCGAGGTGAACGCTTTGTCCACGTCCAGCAGCTCGATCGCGTGCTGCAGCTGCGTGCGGAACTCCTTCACCTGGATCGGCTCGTCGCGCTTGGCGTTGATCGCCATGCGCAGGAAGTTCGCCACCGACACGCCCGGAATCGACACGGGATACTGGAATGCCAGGAACAGGCCTGCCTTCGCGCGATCGTGCGGCTCCGCCTCGGTGAGATCCTCGCCCTTGAAGACGATCGAGCCTTGGGTCACTTCATAGGAGGGGTGGCCGAGCAGGGTGTTCGCGAGCGTCGACTTGCCCGAGCCGTTGGGCCCCATCAGCGTGTGAATCTCGCCACGATTGATCTCCAAGTCGACACCCCGCAGGATCTCGCGCTCCTCGATGCGTACATGCAGGTCTTTGATCTCTAGGTCGGCCATGTTCTCTGTTCAAGCTCCAGTGGTCAGGGGTTGTATTTGCAGCGGGGGCAGGGTCGCCGCCGCAGGCATAGCCGGCGTGCTCAGCAGGTCCGCCAAGGTGGTCTCGCGCAGCGTGTTCACGATCGAGAAGCGCACGCGTGTCCACAGCAGCTTGGTCGGGCACACGTGATCCGGACTGGACTCGCGCGAGCACACGATCGAGCCGTCCGCCGCCTGCGAGATGCACTCGATCGGCGCGATCGAGCCCTCCAGCGCCTCGACCACCTCCGCCATCGTGATCTCACGCGACGGGCGCGCCAGCATGTAGCCGCCGCGCGAGCCGCGTCGCGAATCTACCAGCCCCGCCTTGCGCAAGCGGGCCACGAGGTGCTCGAGATACGCGAGCGGCAGGCCGTCGTGGGCGGCGATCTCCGCCAGCGGGATCGGCTCGCCGCCGGCGCGTCGCGCCAGCTCGACCATCACGCGTACGCCGTACTCGGCCTTGGTTGAGAACATCATCGCAAGATCTCCTACCTCCCAGCTAGGGTATCAGGGCGTCCGCGGCTTCCCGACACCGCATACGCGCGCTCTGGGAAGCGTCGGGTGCGCCGCGTATCATCCGGCTGCGATGGGAGTAGACACGCGCTCTGCGTTGGCGACGGCTCGAAAGCTCGCGGGCGCGCTCGCGCTCGTGCTGCTTGCAGCGATGCTGCTGGCCGCCGGCGCCTTTGGCGAAGCCACCGCCCCAACCACGCCGCCGCCGGCTCCTGCACCCGCAAACGACACGCTCGCAGGCGCGCAGGCGATTCACACGCTGCCGGCCTCGATCAACGGCACGACCGTCGGCGCGAGCACAGAAGCGGGCGAACGCGAATCCAGCTGCGGCGTGCCCACCGGCGCCTCTGTCTGGTACAGCCTGCGCCTGCCCAGCGCCCACCGCGTCGGGCTCGACCTGGCCGCAGCCGGCGAGCTCGACGCCACGATCGACGTCTATCACGCCGTGCGCTCGCAGCTGAGCTCCGTCGGCTGTGAGCAGACCGAATCCCACGGCAAGGCCGCCTTCACCTTCAAGGCCGCCAAGAACGGCCTCTACGAGATCAGGGTCGCGGCGCTGCAGAGCTCGCAGCTCGCCCCGTTCTCGCTCGAAGTCTTCCTGCCCACGCCCGCCATCCAGCCACCCGGCGCGCCGCTCCCAGCCAACGGCGTCAGCGGTCAGGTCGACCGCATCCAGAACATCAACGCCGCCTACTCGGTGACGCTGCACTCAGGCGTTAGCTACATGGTCAGCCTCGCCAACGAGACCGAAGGCGGATGCGTCAGCGGCGGGCTGTTCGCGCCGGGCACGAGCTCCTTCGGCGGGGAAGAAGAAGAAGGCGCGCCAGCCGGGCTGCTGCGGATCCAGTGCGGCGGGTATCGGCTGTTCACACCCGGTCCGGGCGAAGGCGGCCGCTACAGCTTCGAGATCACGCCGCGGCTCTCGCACCGGGGCGTCCAACGCTTCCATCTGCAGATCGCGCCCGCCAATCCCGCCGAGACCGCCCCAGGGCTCGCGCTGGGCAACTACGCGCACGCGCACGGATACCTCAGCGGCCGCAGCGTGCAGGTGCTGCGCCTGTATCGCATGGAAGTCACCAGTCACTCCAGCCTGACGCTCAAGCTCAGCGCGCCGCGGGCGGCTGAATTCAAGCTCCAGCTGCGCAACCAGAACGGCAGCGTGATCGAATGCGACTGCGAAGGCAACGGCTCGCAGACGCTCACGCACCAGCTGAAGCCCGGCACCTACTACGCCGTTGTCGCCGTGCGCAACGGCAGCTCCGGCAGCTTCACGCTCGAGCGCCAGTCGCGCACGATCACCAGCACGAGCATCTCGTTCAGCAGCTCCAAGGCCACGCCCGGCGAGGGGCTCGACATCGACGTCAAGGTCACACCCGCCGAGTCCGGCCCCGTCAGCGTCCAGATCGAACGCTTCGATCCCGTCTTCGGCTGGCAGTTCTACCGTGAGGAACAGGCATTCGCGAGCGGAGGGCTGGCGAGCATCCCGTTCACGCCGCCAGCCGTCGGCAGCTGGCGCGCCAAGGCCAACTACGGCGGCTCGCGCACCGCGAGTCCCAGCGCCGTCGGCTTCACCTACCTGTCGGTTTCCTGAGCGCCGCCGCCTCCTTCAGAAGTCTCCGGCAAGCGGGCGAAGTGTCGCTACACTTTATGAAGTCCCTGAATCCCGACCCTGGTTTAGGAGTTTTCAGAATGAGCCCCTCCGGAGCAGAGCTTCTCCGCCAAGTCAAGAGCCAGATCCAAGAGGTCGACCCCTCCGAGGTCAACGAGCTGATCAGCGAGGGCGTGACGATCGTGGACGTGCGCGGCTCGGAAGAGTTCGCAACCGGCCACCTTCCCGGCGCCAAGAGCATTCCACGCGGCCATCTCGAGGCGCGCATCGAGAACGCCGCGCCCGACCGCTCCGCCGAGCTGATCCTCTACTGCCAGTCGGGCAACCGCTCGGCCTATGCCGCACGCACGCTGCAGGAGGATCTTGGCTACGAGCGGGTGCGCTCAATGACCGGCGGGATCACGCTATGGAAGGACCGTGGCTATGAGGTTGCCATCCCACGCTCGCTCAACCCCGAACAGCGTGAGCGCTACTCGCGCCACCTGCTGATCCCGGAGATCGGCGCCGAGGGTCAGCAGAAGCTGCTCGACGCCAAGGTGCTGCTGCTCGGCGCCGGCGGGCTCGGCTCGCCGACGGCGCTGTATCTCGCAGCCGCCGGCGTCGGCACGCTCGGGATCGTCGACGACGACGTCGTCGACCTGTCCAACCTGCAGCGCCAGGTGATCCACGACACCGACCGCATCGGCATCCCCAAGGTCGACTCCGCGGCGCAGACGATTCACGCGCTCAACCCGGACGTCAACGTCGTCAAGTACCAAACGCGCATCGACGCGTCGAACATCATGGAGATCATCGAGGGCTACGACGTGATCGTCGACGGCGTCGACAACTTCCCCACCCGCTACCTGCTCAACGACGCCACCGTGCGCCTGCAGATCCCGGTCGTCTCAGCTTCGATCCTCGGCTTCGACGGCCAGCTGTCGGTGTTCAAACCGTATGACGGCCCCTGCTACCGCTGCCTGTTCCGCGAGCCGCCGCCGGCCGAGCTCGCGCCTTCGTGCGGCGCCAACGGCGTGCTCGGCGTGCTCCCCGGCACGATGGGCCTGCTGCAGGCGACAGAGGTCGTCAAGCTGATCCTCGACATCGGCGAGCCCGCGATCGGGCGGCTGCTGCTGTACGACGCGCTCGGAGCGACGCTGACCGAGGTCAAAGTCCACCGCGACCCCGAGTGTCCGATCTGCTCGCGCGACCCGCACGAGATCGCCGACGAGGAGATGGGCGTGTTCCCAGACTACGAGGCATTCTGCGCGGCTGCCGGCTAGCGGCGCGGTGGCGCGGTGCCGGCCGGCGTCCTCGAGCGCTCATATGCAAGCACATTTTGCTCACTGCGTCCTTGCCCGGCTTGACCACCGGGCCGCCAGTAATCGCTCGGCCTGCTAATCATTCCCTGAACATGGCGACGATCAAGATCCCACCGGTCCTCCGCGCGTCCGTGGGCGGCGAGAAAGAGGTCGGCGCGTCCGGCGAGAACGTCGGCGCCGTGCTGCGCGACCTCGCCTCGAGCCATCCCGCGACCGAGAGCCAGCTGTTCTCCGCCGACGGCGAGCTCAACCGCTACGTAAACGTGTACCTCAACGACGAGGACGTGCGCGTGCTCAACGGACTCGACACGGCGGTCGGCGACGCTGACACGCTGGTCATCCTGCCGGCCATGGCCGGCGGGCGCAGCTAGCAGCCGACGGCCGGTAGACGGCTGGCGGCCGGTAGACGGCTGGCGGGCTTCCGCCGCGGCGGGATCTAGGCTTCCCGTCCAGGTTCGAAGCAGGGCCTAAGTGTTTCCCCGGCGCTGAACGATTGGGGTCGCGTCCTATGAGAACTTGCAGCTTTTTCTTGCGCTCAGTCGGCGCGATCGTTGGGCGAGGCGGCCTGCCCGCAGGCACTGCGCTGCTGGCTGCGTGCGCGCTCGCGGCGCCTGCGTCGGCGTCGACGAGATCGGGCCCGCCTGTGTACACGCTGAAGATCAGTGAGGGCGAGACAACGATCCCCGAAAACTCGATCGAATCGACGAGCGGCAGCGTCGAACCGAGCAGCTCTGTCGCCCTGTCGATCGTACGCGGCGGCACCGTCATCGCCAGGAGCCACCCTGGCAACGGCGGCACCTGGATGTCGCAGGTCCCTGAGGTCGGTGACATCGTGAACCTGGAAGCGCCGCTCGGAACGGTTGTCGGCTCGGTCGAATACGACGGGCGGCCCTCGATGGATCCCACTGTCTGCGCGGGCTCGACGAACTTCTCCGGCGAGAACAGCCCAGGGGAGACGGTCAAAGGCAAGGCCGACTCGCTGGCACTGGAAATCGAAGAGTACGGATCGAGCGTGAAGGAATCGAGCTTCCAGCGGGCCCAGGTCACGATCCTGTCCGGCACCACGTTCGGCGGGAGCTTCCTGGCTCCGCTCGAGCTGGGACAGACCGTCACGGCGATCGAGGCGCTCGAAACGCCGCTTGCCGGCGGCGCCGTCTTCAACTACGTCAGCGAAAACACGCGTCCCGTCGGCGCATGCCCGGTCGTCGTCGTGCCGCCTCCGCCGCCGCCACCCCCGCCGGCGCTGCAGGGCTCGCTGCTCAAGCTGAGGCACCTCACGCTCCTGACGCTCCTGAAATCAGGTCTGCGCGACCTCGTGACGATCAACCAGCCGGGCACGGTCACCCAGGACCTCTACCTGGAGAACGGCACGCTGCCTGCCTTCGCGGCCACGAGCAAGTCAAAGCACCACAAAAAGCCTCCGCCGGCACTGCTGGTCGCGCGGGGAGCCACCGTGGCCAGCAGCGCAGGCACGGTCACCGTGTCGCTCAAACTCACCGTGAAGGGACGCCGCAAGCTGAAGTCCGCCAAGCACGCGAGGCTGGTGCTGGTCACGACGCTGCGCACCAGCTCCGGCGCCGAGCTGAACCTGGCACGGCGCACCGTCTTGCTCCATCGCTAGGACGCCGGCGATCGTCGCCCAGGTTCTTGGCGTGGCGCTCTCAGCGCTTGTCTGGCTGCAGCCTCCGCCGGTACTGCCAATTCCCTCCAGCACCGGTCCTGAAGGGCCGCCGCGCTCATATGGCGTGGAACCGCCGACCGGAGGGCCAGCGGCGCCCACGAACGCAGAATTGGATCGCGCGCAGGATCGAGCCCTGCTCTACGGGCCGTTTCCGCGGGGCGGCCTGGCCCGCGGCGTCTCCGAAGGGACGCTGCTGCTCAACGAAGCAGCGGGAGTCCGCGAGCTCGCGATGACGCGCATCCGCCAAACGGGCGCCACGGTCGTGCGCATCCCAGTCGACTGGCGCACCCTGGTCGCCAAAGGTCCACCGGCGAGCTTCGAAGCGTCGAGCCCATCGAGCCCGGAGTACCGGTTCGCGCCGATCGACGCGGCTGTCATCAGCGCCGTGTCGGCGGGCTTGACCCCGCTGCTGGTCGTCTCCCATGCCCCGGCGTTCGCCGAAGCCACGCCGCGCTGGCCGTATGCCTATCCCGGCAGCTGGGATCCCAGCCCTATCGCGCTCGAGCAATTCGCGACGGCGCTCGCGCGTCGCTACTCAGGCTCTTTTGGCGATCCGCAGGCTCCAGGCGGCGTGCTGCCACATGTGACGCTGTTCCAAGCATGGAACGAGCCGAACCTCGCGCGCTATCTACAGCCGCAGTGGATCGTCGCCGAAGGGCATTGGCGGGCCTTCGCGCCCCTGCTCTACAGGGAACTTCTCAACGGCTTCTACACCGGCGTGAAGTCCGTCGATCCCAGCGACAAGGTGCTCGCCGCCGGGATCGCGCCCGACGGCGGTCCCGAAGGCGTCGGGCGCATGCAGCCGCTGCGTTTCCTGCGGGAACTGCTCTGCCTGGGCGGCAGGGCGGAGCGCGCCGGCGCGAACGGTGACTGCGTCAACCCGCCGCACTTCGACGTGCTCGCCTTCCACCCGCTGTCGGTCGGAGATCCAGACCTGCCCGCGGCCTCCTCGCTCGACGTGTCGATCTCGGACGCCGCCAAGATCACCCGCCTGCTGGGCCAAGCCGAGCGCCTGGGCACGGCGCTGCCCGAGGCTGTCAAGCCCGTGTGGGTGACCGAGCTCAACTGGGAAAGCGCGCCCCAGTCGGCGCATGGCGTGCCGGCTGAAAAGCAGGCCAGATGGATCTCGCGCGCGCTACACCGATTGTGGATCGCCGGCGTGAGCCTCGTCGCGTGGCAGTTCCTGGTCGATCCCTATCCAGGCGTCCGCGCGGAGACTCCGACCGGCGGCACCGTCGAGTACCCGCGGCCCGCGGGCCTGTATGACGCGGGTGTCGACGGCAACCCCGAAAGCGCCCAGCCCAAGCCGTTCTTGCAGGGCTTCAGCTTCCCGTTCGATCCACTGCGCGTGAGCGCCAAGCAGGTACGCGTGTGGGCGCTTTTGACGCGCCCCCGCCAGTCGGTGCTGCTCGAGCGCGAGCGGCGCCCGGGCGGCGCATGGGCGACCGTGGCGCACCTTCTCGCCAATCGCAGCGGCGTTCTCAACGCCATCGTCTCGTTGCATGGGTCGCTGAGCTTGCGTTTGCACAGTGGCGGAGCAACCTCTGCCGTATCGGTGGTGCCGGCGCGGCGAAGCCCGCTTTAACGGGCAGGGACAGCACCGGTGTGTGCCGAGCGTGACGCCGGCGGCTTGACGGTGACCGAAAGCTAGGTCGCCGCGGCGCTCTCCGCCGGCGCCGCAGTGGCGTGTTCGGTGGTCGCCGGAGCGACCGCCGGCACGTGGCTCATCGCGTGCTCGGCCAGTGCGGTGATCGTCAAAGACGGGTTCACGCCTACGTTCGCAGGCACCGCTGAGCCGTCGCAGACGAGCAGGTTCTCGTAGCCGAACACTCGCTGCTGCGCGTCCACGACGCCGTGCTCGGGGTCGGGCGCGATCACCGCGCCGCCGAGGATGTGCGCGGTCGTGGGGATGTTGAACAGCGCCTCCGTGACCGAGCTCTGGGCGATCCCGCCGGTGCGCTTGGCGAACCATTCGGCCGCCTTGTTGGCGACTGGGATGAACGTCGGCATCGGGCGCTCGGGATCCTGTTCGGTCTTCAGCCAGAACGTGCCGAACGGGCCTCTGTGGGGACGCAGCGCGATCGCGTTGTCGAGCGTCTGCATCACGAGGATGATGATCGTGCGCCGCGACCAGTGCTTGGGGAACATCACCTGCGCGAGGCGCTTGGGATGCAGCAGGATCTGCGCCAGCAGCTTCAGCGGTCGCGTCGCGCGCGTGCCGTCGCCGACGAGCAGCGTGTTCAGGCGGTGCATCGAGTCGCCGTCGTCACCGTAGGTGACCGTCTCGATGTGCGTATGCGGGTCGGGGTAGATCGAGGAGGTGATCGCAACGCGTTTGATCAGATCGTCCGGATAGTCCTCGGGCACGGTCACCGCAAGGATCGACTCCGAGTTCGTGCGCACCAGCTCGCCCAGGCGCGCCGAGATGCGCGGCAGCGAGCCTTTCGTGCGGCACAGCTGCAGCAGCCGGTTCGTGCCCAGCGGCCCCGCCGAGACGACCACGCCGCGTGCGCGCTGGACGCGGCGTTCCTTGCTCAGCCAGGCACCCGAGCGGACGCTTTCGACCTCATAGCCGTCGCTTCCGTCCGCCGAGCCGAGCGGGCGGATGTCGATGACAGTGCGTTCCGGCATCACCTGCGCGCCGCGCTTCTCGGCGAAGTACAGGTAGTTCTTGACGAGCGTGTTCTTGGCGCCGTGCGGGCAGCCGACCATGCAGCGCCCGCACAGCCGGCAGCCGGTCCGCTCCGGACCCTCGCCGTCCGAAGAACGGGTCTGGGACGGTCTTGCCGGACTCGCCCTCCTCGCCGAAGAAGATGCCGACGGGCGTGCGTTGGTAGGTCTCGCCCACGCCGAGCTCCTCGCCGAGCTCGCGCAGCAGCTGGTCCGCTGGATCCTCGTACGGGTTCTCGACTACGCCGAGCATGCGCTGGGCTTCGGCGTAGTGGGGCGCCAGCGCGCTCGCCCAGTCGGCCATATCCGCCCACTGGCGGTCCTCGAAGAAGGCGTTCGGCGGCACGTACAGCGTGTTCGCATAGCCCAGGCTGCCGCCGCCGACGCCGCAGCCGGAGACGACGGACACGTCTTTGAAAGTGGTCAAGCGGAAGATCCCCTTCATGCCCAGCCGCGGGTTCCAGAAGTAGCGCTTCAGGTCGTTCGTGGAGCTGGCGAACTCGTCGTCCGCGAAGCGCCGGCCGCACTCCAGCACGCCGACCGAGTAGCCCTTCTCCGCGAGGCGCAGCGCGGAGACGCTGCCGCCGAAGCCGGAGCCGACGACCAGCCAGTCGTAGTCGAAGCTGTGGTTGGCGACGGCCATCGCCGCTGGATATTAGTGCTCCGACTGGCCGCATGGCCAAACCGAGCCTGCGACGGTGCTCGCGCACCCCGCTATATTCCGTGAAGTAATGGCAGCGGAGAGGCTGAGGAACAGGCCCTGCGGAGGCCGATATGCGGACATCGTGCAGTCGATCGGGCACACCCCGCTGGTCGAGCTGCCACGCCTGTCGCCCAAGCCGGGCGTGCGCATCTGGGCGAAGCTGGAGTCGCGCAACCCGACCGGCTCGGTCAAGGACAGGGTCGCGCGCGCGCTGATCGAGGACGCCGAGGAGAAAGGCGCGATCGGCCCCGGCCAGACGATCCTCGAACCGACCTCCGGCAACACCGGCATCTCGCTGGCGCTGATCTGCTCGCGCAAGGGCTACCGCCTGAAGGTGGTGATGCCGGAGAACGTGACGCCCGAGCGTACGCAGCTGCTGCGCATGTATGGAGCGGAGATCGTCTACTCGCCGGGCGATCAGGGCTCGAACGGCGCAGTCGCCAAGGCCCTGGAGATGGCCGCCGAAGACTCCTCGTACTACATGCCCTACCAGTACGGCAACCAGGCCAACCCGAACGCCCACTACAACGGCACCGCGCTGGAGATCCTCGAAGAGCTCGACGAGGTGACCGCGTTCGTCGCCGGCCTCGGCACCGGCGGCACGTTGATGGGCAACGGCAGGCGCCTGAAGGAGACGCTCGGCGACGCCGTCAAGATCGTCGCCGCCGAGCCGATGCAGGGCGAGCCCGTGCAGGGCCTGCGCTCGCTCGACGACGGCTTCATCCCGCCGATCATCGACATCTCGCTGCTCGACCGCAAGATCTTCGTGACCAACCGCGACGCGATCGTGTGGACGCGGAAGCTGCTCGACGAGGAGGGCGTGTTCGCCGGTGTCTCCAGCGGCGCGATCGCGAGCATCGCCGTGCGGATCGCGGGCGAGCTCGACGAGGGCAACGTCGTGTTTGTGGTTGCCGACGACGGCTGGAAGTACCTCTCGAGTGGCATCTACACGCTGCCGGTCGACGAGATCGCGAATCTCGAGTCGACCGTCTGGTGGTAGGCGCGCTCGCCACCCCGTGCGAGACCGGCGAGCGCGCGTGATCATCTCCGGCGAGCTGCTCGACGAACTGGTGGCGCACGCGCTGGAGGACCCTGGCAACGAGGTCTGCGGCGTCGTCGCAGTCGACCCTGGAAAGCCGGATCGGAAACAGCCCGCGGCGAGCGAGCCAGCCGCGGAGGCCGTGAGCGTGCTGCGTGCCACGAACGTTCATGCCAGCCCGCTGAAGTTCGAGATCGACCCGAAACGAGCTGCTCGAGCTGTACCTCGCGATTGAGGCCGGCGGGCACGTGCTGGGCGCGATCTACCACTCGCACGTGCGCAGCCGTCCTTACCCGTCGCAGACGGACATCAACTTCGCCGCCAACTGGCCCGGTGTCGAGTGGATCATCGTCGGGCTGGCCGCCGGCGAGGAGCCGGAGGTGCGCTCCTATCTGATCGATGCGGGCGAGGTCCGGGAGGTCGCGCTCGAGGTGCGGTGATGGAGGGCGAGGAGATCGTATGTCCGACGTGCGCGCGAGCGCATCCGCCGAGTGAGCGCTTCTGTGAGGCGTGTGGGATGCCACTCGTGCACTCGACGGGCGCCGACCCGGCGGCCACCGAGCGGCAACAGCGGGCACGGAAGATCAAGCCGCAGTACACCCAGGGAGAGCTCGTCAAGGTCGCCCACGCGAAGAACATGCCCGAGGCGGAATTCATCGCGGGACTGCTGCTCGAGGAGGGGATCCCGTGCCTGTTGAGCAGCCTGGTCGGCGGCTACTCCGCCGTGATGGGAGCGCGCGAGATCATGGTCCCGGCATCAGGCGCCGAGGCCGCGCGCGAAGCCTTGAAGTGGGAGACGCCCGGCAGCTAGACGAGAACCGGCTGCCCGGCTGCTTCTGCGGTGATCGAGCGGATCTCCTCGGAAGCGCGCTCGAACTCGGCGTCGGAGAGCACTGGCGTGCCCTCGAACGGGAGTTCGCGCTGCAGCTCGATCCAGGCGTTCAGCCCGGTGTACTCGTCCTTGACCTTGACGGTCACCGGTCGCGGGATGCGGTAGGTGCGCAGCAACAGCACGTGCAGCGGCTGGCGTCCGCGCCAGCCCAGTCGCTTTTCGGCGTAGTCGGGCGTCCACACGTAGAATGGCGAGAGCGCGTCGACACAGCGCGGGTCGACGATCGTGAAGTGGTCGGTCACTTCCGCCCAGGCCCGAATGCGAACGCGGTCGGGCTGCTGGAGCGGGGCGCCTGAGACGAACGTATGCAGCGGCGGCTCGCCATCGCTCCACACGCCCTCCTCGAGCGCGCGGCGCAGCTCGGGCTGATGGGACTCGCGGACGAGGTCGCCGGGCTGGTGGTCGAATGTGGGGTAGAGGAAGAAGCGCTCGTGCGGCGAGCTTGAACGGCTTGCCGTTCTGCGGCAGGCCCTTGCGGAGCGTTAGGAGCTGCTCACCTTCGGCCAGCGCGCGGACGGTGACAGCCCATTCTTTGAAAGCAATTGGCATGAAATAAAGACGAACGAGGTGGGACAGAAACGTCAGGACCAAACTGCGCGCGTCTCCCTGCGGAGGAGACTGCACATTCATTAAAGATACGAAATCTCAGCTGAAATCCCAAATCACCTGCAAATGGGCGGTTTTTTGGCAGCGCAGCCAGCCTGGCGCCCTAGATTGTGCTCACAAGCGACGCCCGGCGAACCCCTCCGCGGCCTCGATCATCGCCGCATAGTCGTGCTCGGCGTGCCCACGTGAGATAGTCGCCGCCAGCATGTCTCGGGCATGGGCGGCCGTGGGAAACGGCACGCCGGCGCTCTCCGCCTCCTGCAGGCATAGACGCACGTCCTTGAGCATATGGGCGGTCTTGAACAGGGTCGCATAGTCGTGCTCGCGCATCGGCCCCGACTTCAGCGTCAGCTGGGCCGAGGCCCCTGAGCCGGCGGAGGCGACCTCGACGAGCGCGTCGAGGTCGATTCCCGTGGCGCGAGCCAGCAGCAGTGCCTCGGCGACCGCCGCCGCGTTGGCGGCGCCCAGCGAGTTGTTGATCAGCTTCAGCATCTGGCCTTGACCGAGACCGCCGACGTGCACGATCAGCCTGCCCATCGGCTCGAGCACGGGACGCGCGCGGGCGAAGTCCTCCGGCTCGCCACCGACCATGATCGTCAGCGAGCCCTCCTCTGCTCGCGGAGATGAGCCGGTGACCGGCGCATCGAGCATCGCCACCCGGCGCTTGGCAAGCGCAGCCGCTACGCGACGCGCATCGACGGGGCCGATCGTCGACATGTCCATGCACAGCAGGCCGGCACGTGCAGCGCGGATGACTCCCTGCTCGCCAAGCAGCACCGAGGCGACCTGCTCGCCGTCAACGACCATGCTGAGGACGATGTCGCTGTGCTCGGCCACCTCAGCCGGGGTCGCGAACGCGCTCGCCCCATGCGCGGAGGCCCAGCGCTCGGCCTTGCCGGGCGTGTGCGTCCATACCGACAGCTGAAACCCGGCGCGCGCCAGATTGGCGGCCATGCGCGAGCCCATGATCCCCAAGCCGAGGAAACCGATGCGCTCAGTGCTCTCGCTCTCGGGCATCTCCAAATCCTCCTCCGCCGGGGGTTTCGACGCGCAACCGCTGTTTCGGGAGCAGCGTCCCGGTGATCTTAGACCGGAGCGGGCGCCCGTCGAGCAAGTCGCGTCCGCACGCTCCCGGCTCGCCCCCGTCGGCTCCGCGCGGTGGGTGGCGGCGGCGCTCGGCGATCAGCGAGAACGTCATCTCGGCGAGCGCTTCGAGCTCGTGCACGACGCCGTCGCCGCCGCGATGGCGCCCGCGGCCGCCGGATCCACGGCGCAGGGCATATTCGACCACTCGCAATGGGAAGTCCCGCTCGAGCGCCTCGATCGGGGTGTTGAGCGTGTTGCTCATCGCGACGTGCACTCCGCTTGGTCCGTCGGCGTCAGCGCAGGCGCCCTGGCCGCCTCCGAGCGTCTCGTAGTAGGAGAAGTCCTCGTTCCCGAGCGTCAAGTTGTTCATCGTGCCCTGGCCCTGAGCGCGGCCGAAGGCGCTCAGCACGAGGTCGGCGACGCGGGAGGATGTCTCGACGTTGCCGGCGGCCACCGCCGCCCCCGGATTCGCGTTGAGCAGCGTGCCCGCCGGCGCGCGCACCTCGATCGGCCGGTAGGCGCCGGCAGATGGCGGGATGTCCGGGTCGGTGAGCACCCGCACGGCGAACAGGCACGCCGAGCGCGTCACCGCGAGCGGGCAGTTGAGGTTGCCGTCGTGCTGCGGCGCGCTGTCGGAGAAGTCCAGCAGCAGGCGCTCGCCGTCGACGACCGCGCGCAGGCGCAGCACGAGCTCGCCCTGCGGCGCCTCGAGCACGTCCTCGGCATGCAGCACGCCATCGGGAAGCGCTGCCAGGCAGGCGCGCGTGCGTCGCTCCGAGTAGTCCAGCACCGCGTCGGTGACCTCGTGCAGGCTTCCGGCCCCGACCCTGTGCGCCAGCTCGGCGAGCCGCTGCGCTCCAACGCGGTTGGCGGCAAGCTGCGCGCGCAGGTCCGCTCGTCGCTCCTGCGGCTGGCGCATGCGCGTGACGAGCCCATCGATCGTGCGCGTGTCCAGTGGCCGCGGTGAGATCACGATGCCCTCCTCCTCCAAGTGGCGGCTGTCGGCGGGCATCGAGCCCGGCACCCGTGCCCCCACGTCGGCGTGATGGGCACGGCTGGCGGCGAACCCGAGCAGCGACGCGCGGGATCGCTTGCGCGATCCGAGCGCTTGTGCGAACACCGGCGTGATCACGGTGATGTCGGGTAGGTGCGTGCCGCCGGCGAACGGGTCGTTGAGGATCCACGAGAGCCCCGGCTCGTGGCTCTCGGCGAGCACCGCCGCCACCGCCGCCGGCATCGCGCCGAGGTGCACAGGGATGTGCTCCGCCTGCATCACCATCTGCCCGGCGGGGTCGAACAGCGCCGTGGAGGCGTCGCGGCGCTCCTTGATGTTCGAGGAGTGCGCCGAGCGGATCAGCACGACGCCCATCTCTTCGCATGCCGCGCGCAACGCGCCTGTCACGACCCGCAGCTCGATCGGGTCGAGCGTGCTCACCCTGCGTCCACCAGCTGGATCGTCCCGAACTCATCGACCTCGCCAGACCAGCCGGGTGCCACCAGCAGCGTGGCCTCAGGCAGCGCGCACAGCGCCGGTCCGGACACGTGCATGCCGGGCTCTGGCTCGCCACGCAGGATGCTGGCGGCGAGCGGCTCGCCGTCGAACACGATCGAACCCGTGCCGACTTCCACGACATGGCCTGCCGCCGCGCGGGGCCGCAGCGCGGGGGAAGCTCCCCACAGGGACGCGCGCATGTTGACGAGCTCCACGGCCGCGCTGTCGTCCCTGTAGCCGTAGCGCAGCTCGTGCGCCTGCGCGAACGCCGCGCGCAGCGCGTCCGGGCTGAGGCCGGGGCCGAGCTCGGACGGCCCCTGGCCCGGCGCTCGGTCCACTGCCGGCGCCAGTAACGCGGGCTCGAGCTCCTCCTCGACGGGAAGCTCGAATGACTGGCCGCGGTAGCGCAGCTCGTAGCGGACGCGTATCCGGCAGGGCCGGGTGGGGAGCGCCACGCTTGCCTCGGCGATCAGCGCCGCGCGTTCGTGCGTGAGGCGCTCCGGCGCGAGGGAGTCGGCTCCCAGCATCACCGTGCGGGCAGCATCGTAGCGGGGTGCTGCGGCCGCGAGGCCGAGCGCGCACAGCACGCCTGAGGCGCGCGGGCACAGCACCCGCGCGATACCAAGCTCGCGCGCGAGCGCCGTCGCGTGCAGCGGGCCGGCGCCGCCGAACGGCATCAGCGCGAAGCCGCGCGGGTCGATCCCCCGCTCGACGCTCATCACGCGCAGCGCCCCCAGCATCTCTGCCTCGGCGACGCGCACGATGCCGAGCGCGCACGCGATCGGCTCCAGGCCCAGCTCGCGCCCGAGGCGTGCGATCGCCCGCTCGGCCGCCTGTCGGTCCAGCGTCAGGCCTCCCGCGAGCGGCGAGTCGTCGAGCAGCCGTCCGAGCAGCAGGTTGGCGTCGGTGACGGTCGCCTGCTCGCCGCCGCGCCCGTAGCAGGCCGGCCCCGGGTCGGCGCCCGCTGAGGCCGGTCCCACGCGCAGCGCACCGCCTGCGTCGCGCCATGCGATCGAGCCTCCACCGGCGCCGACCGTGTGGATGTCCAGCGTCGGCAGCGCCAGTGGCCTGCCGGCGATCGTGCGCTCGGCGGTCTCGGGAACCTGCGCGGACTCGATTACGCAGACGTCACAGGAGGTGCCGCCCATGTCGAAGCACAGCACGTCGGTCTCCTGCGCGAGCGCCGCCAGTGCGAGCGCGCCGCCGACGCCGCCGGCGGGCCCGGAGAGCACCGTCAGCGCCGCGTGCGCGCGTGCTCGGGCGGGGTCGGTGAGACCGCCGGAGGACTGCATGATCTGCGGCTCGCACAGCCCCATCGCGCGGGCGTCTCGCGTGAGTCGGCCAAGGTAGGAGGCGAGCAGCGGGGAGAGCGCCGCGTCGAGCACGGTCGTGGCCGTGCGCTCGTACTCGCGGAACGTGCCCACCAGCTCGCTGGAGAGCGACACGTGGACCGTGGGCGCAAGCTCGGCGATCAGGCTCGCCAGCAGCAGCTCGTGGGCGGGATCGGCGTAGGAGTGCAGCAGCGCGACCGCTACCGCCTCCGGCTCGTTCACCGCCAGCTCTTCGACGAGCTCGCTTGCCGGCGCCCGCTCGAGGGCCAGCAGCGGACCGTTGGGGCCCATGCGCTCGGGCGCGGCGAAGCGCAGCTCCGCCGGCACCAGCGGCGCGGGCGCGGCTCTACACAGCTCATACAGGTGGGGTCGGTTCTGGCGTGCGAGCTCGATCACGTCGGTGAAGCCGGCGGTGGCAAGCAGCGCGGTGCGCGCGGTGCGACCCTCCAGCAGCGCATTGGTGGCGACGGTCATTCCGTGCGCGAAGCGCTCGACGTCATGTGCTCGCGCGCCGGCAAGCGCGAGCACCGCGCGCACCGCCTCGAGCACCGCCACGGCCTCCTCGGAGGGCGTCGAGGGGACCTTGGCTGTGTGCACGGTCGCGTCGTCGTCGAGCAGGACCGCGTCGGTGAAGGTGCCGCCCACGTCTACGCCCAGGAGCATGCCTGGGAGCCTATGCCAGCTTCAAGCGGCGGCCAGCTCGCGATTCTCGGTATCGGCCAGGTGCTGGTGGGACGGGCAGTAGCCATTGTGCGCCAGCGGCGTGCGCTGGCAGGCAGAGCCCTTGCGCGTGGTGGCCCGGCACTGCGGCGGTGCGCCACTGACCGCGGTGTAGCCCTCGTGGGGATGTTCGGACAGGAACATCTGCGCGTAGCCGATGTAGCGGTTGATCACGCGCCGGACGTGACTCTGGGCCGACATCGGGAAGTAGTTGCGGATGTCGAGGAACAGCGTGCGCTCCGGACGGGCGAAGTAATGGCGATCTGTAGCCATCCGTGTGATCACCTGCTCGCACGCGCTCAGGACTGCGGTGTGGTTGCTTGTCGGAGGCGCGCCGGGTGCTGGCGCCTGAATCTGGGCAGCGAGCTCCCTGTAGATGGCTCTACTGAACTGGTACATGGTGTCTACTCCTCGCCCTCTTTCGCTCGATCTGATGGTCAGAGAGAGCACACCCGCCGTGCTTGGAGACTCCGCCGACTCCAAGAACTTCCACAACAATCAACACTGTTGCGATTCAAATGGATCGGCGGATGAAGGATTTGGCGAGAACTTCCGAACTTCTTATGAAGCTCAGCGCCAGCTCTGCCACGAGATCGCGTCCTCGCCGCTGACGAGGACGTGGTGCAGATCGAGCTCAGGGTTGCGCTCGGGATGGTCATCGCGCAGGTGCGCGCCGCGGCTCTCGGTGCGTGCGAGCGCGCAGCGGGCGATCAGCCGCGCGAGCGGGTGAGGGTCTCCGAGCAGGCGCTCGAGGCCCGCGGATGTGCGCACGACGCCTGCGTCGCGCCACAGCGCCGTGCGCGTCGAGGGCTCGGCGCTCGCCGGCGCCGGTAGCGCGCGCAGCCGCGTCAGCTCGGTCGCGATCGCTGGCGCGCGCTCCTGGATTGGTTGCGACAGAGCAGCAGTGACGGCGCGGCGGGCGAACACGAAGCACTCGCTGAGCGAGTTGGACGCGAGCCGGTTGGCTCCATGCAGGCCCGTGCACGAGGACTCCCCGACCGCGTACAGGCCGGGAAGCGTAGAGCGGGCATCCAGGTCGGTGACGATCCCGCCCATCATGTAGTGGGCGGCCGGTGCGACCGGGATCCGCTCGCGCGTGGGGTCCAGGCCGGCCTCGCGCAGCGCGGCGACGACGTTGGGGAACTGCGCCGGATCGACTGCCCGCATGTCGAGGCCGACCGACCGCTGTCCGGTCTGCTCGAGCAGTAGATGAATTGCGCGCGAGACCTCGTCCCGCGGCGCCAGCTCGTCCACGAAGCGTCGTCCCTCGGCATCGTGCAGCGTCGCGCCCTCGCCGCGGATCGCCTCTGTTACGAGGTAGCCCTCGCGCCCGGGGACGCCCGTCACCGCTGTGGGATGGAACTGCAGCAGCTCGAGGTCGGCGAGCGTGGCTCCGGCTGCATGAGCGAGCAGCATGCCCACGCCCTGGGAGCCGGGCGGGTTGGTCGTTCGCGACCACAGCGCGGCTGCACCGCCGGTGGCGATCACGACGGCGCGAGCGGCGACCACACGACCGTCGTCGCAGACGAGGCCACGGCAGCGACCTTCAGAACGCCACAGCGCCTGGGCGCGCGCACCCTCGAGAACTGTGATTCGCGGCTCCTCGGCGGCGAGCGCCGAGAGCTGGCGAACGACGCGCCGGCCGGTGGCGCTGCCGCCCGCGTGCACGACGCGCCGCACCGAGTGGCCGCCCTCGAGGCCCAGCGCGAGATGTCCGAAGCGGTCGGCGTCGAAGCGCACGCCGAGCGCCTGCAGGTCATGCACGCGCTCGGGCGCTTCGCGCACGAGCGTTTCAGCGGCGCTGCGCCGCACGAGCGCGCGGCCCGCGATCTCGGTGTCGCCGAGGTGCAACTCGAAGCTGTCGTCCGCCGCCAACGCCGCCGCGAGGCCGCCCTGTGCCCAGTAGCTGGCTGTCTGCGCGAGCGGAGTAGCCGAAATCAGCACAACATTGGCCCGCTCGCGCGCCGCGCACAGTGCCGCGTACAGTCCGGCCGCGCCTGCGCCCACCACTGCGACGTCGGCCTGGTGGATCCCTGCCGAGGGAGGTGCGGGCATCGGCGAAACCGTATCGAGCCGAGGCGCTTGGCCCGTATCCCGCTGTGCCGCAGGTGCGCGGCGAGCGCTGCTCAGCAGGCGACGATCATTTCGCGCCTACGCTCGACGCGGGTTTCCCCGGTGCGATCTTGTCCGTGACGCCGCCCGCAGCGGTGCTCGTCGGCGTAGAGCCGCCGGGCACGATCGTGGTGGTGGCTGGTGCGCTTCTGCCGGCCGTGGCTGGTGTGCTTGTGCCGGCGGTGGCGGTGGTCGTAGTTTCGGCAGTCGGGCTGGTGGTCGCGGTGGTGGTTGGCGCTGCAGCCGCGGTCGTCACGGTGCGCGTGCTTGCAGGTACCGTCGATGAGCCGCCGGCGAGGCTCACGAGCGCGGCCGCGAGCACGCCCAGCGCGAGCGCCACAACGACGGCGAGCGCCGCGATCAGGCCCTTCCAGCTGGGGGACGCCGCCAGGCGCGTGCGGGCGGCAGCACCGCAGCTCAGGCACCACTCTTGGTGTGAGTGCAACGGCGCGCCACAGAGGGGACATGCCTCGCCGGCCGGGGGAGGCGCCGCGGGCGAGATCGCGGGCGCGCCACCGCTGGGATGCGGCGAGACCGCGACGCTCATGAGCCAGACACGGGAGGACGGAGGATTTCGGTGGGTTCGTCGCTCGGGGGCGGAGTCGGGGAGCGCCCGGCCTGCGGCGAGGCCGTGACCGGATCGGGCGCCGGAGCAGGTGCGCTCGGCGCGGGAGGCGTGGGCTGCGCGACAGGCGTGGGCTGGGCGACAGGCGTGGGCTGGGCGACAGGCGCCGGCTGCGTGGTTGCGGCTGGTTGCGTGGCGGCGCCGGCTATCGGAAGGTCGGCGTGCCGGCCCATTGACATCCCGCAGTTCGGACAGAAGCTGTCTTCGCTGCTGTGGATCGCGGCACAGCGGGGGCACGCGGTGACGCCGGCCTCGCGCAGTACGGTGATCGGCCGGCGCTCGCCGAGCGCGCCTTCGATCGTGCGCAGCTCCGTGTCGATCTGCCCGAGCGTCGTCAGCTTGGCCAGCACGAGCGCGTCGTTGCGCTGCCCGAACCGATGCAGGTTGAACACCAGGCCGCCGAGATCGCGATAGGCGAGCTCGCGCGCCTTGCGCAAGAAGCGCGCGCGGCGACGTGCGCGGCCGCGCGACTGGAAGCCGGCCGACTCGGATGAGAGCCCGACCGCCTCGTCAGCTGACGGGGTGGGCTGGCTCTGATCGTCCTTGGCCGGCGGCGAGGGGTCCGCGGGGGTCGTGCCTGTTTGCTCCACGTCCGATCCATGCTACCCAGACCGGTAGCAGGCCGCGCGAGTAGACGTTCACGGCGACGACGCTCCCGCCGAGCGCTTTCCCGACCGCGCGAGCGCCTCGCGCCATGCATCGGATACCCGCGCTGCCATCTTCGGCGCCGAGAATCGGCTTGCACGCGCGCGCCCCTCGATGCGTGGGTCAGCGTCGCTCAGGTGCGGCGCGAGCGCGGCGCGCCAGCGGGCGAGCTCGAACGGCGCACAGAGGGTGCCAGCGACGTGCTCGAGGGCTGCGGGATGGATGCCCACGGGCGTCGCCAGGACCGGTACGTCGCAGGCGAGCGCCTCGAGCACCGCCAGGCCAAAGCCCTCGTGGTCGGATGGCATCAGCACGGCGTTGACCGCATTGACCCACAGTGGCGCGCTGGCCGGCTCGACGCCGCCGAGCGCGAGCAGCTCGACGCCGACATCGCGCGCCAACGCGAGCGCGTGGTCATAGCGCTTGATTGCTCGTGCGGGATCAGCGGCGAACAGCAGGTACGGCTTGCCAGGGTCGAGGCCCAGCTCGGCGCGCGCCTGCATCCGCGGCAGTGGACAGAAGCGCGCGAGATCGACGCCGCAGGGCAGCACCCGAGCACGCGCTCGCGCTCGGCGGCCGGGCAGTTCTTCGGCGAGCGAGCTCGACACGGCTGCCAGCAGATCGATCCAGCCGAGGGCGGCGCCCGTGATCATCCGGGTCCGCGGGTGACGCATGTCGTTGCCGTGGACTGTCAGCGCGCGCACGCTGGCGGGCACGGCGAGAATCGGCCACGCGGTGAGGCCGTAGTGGGCATGCACGATGTCGAACGGCGCGAGCGCATGGTCTCCGCTCGGCATCGAGCGCCTGCTCGGCATCGAGCGCCTGCCATAGCGGCGGCGCAGATCGAGCGCCGCGTCGGCGAGCGCGCGCGGCCCCGGCGCGAACTCGTAGAGCTCGATGTCGTGCTCGCCGAGCTCGCGCAGCGCCGCGACCTGGTCGCGGACGAAGGTGCCCCGCTCGGGATGGGCGCTGTCGGGCAGCATGTTCGAGACCACCAGCACACGCAAGATGCCACGACCGTAGCGCTCTGGAATGATGGTCCGCGTGCACAACGGAGGAACTGGGCGCAGCTACAGCCGCGGGGCGGATGGCCTGCGCCCGACGACGATCGAGCCCGGGTTCGTGCGAACGGCGAGCGGCTCGGCGCTGATCTCCGTCGGCGAGACGCGCGTGATCTGCACCGCCTCCGTGCAGGAGAGCGTGCCGCGCTGGATGAACGGGCAGGGTCGCGGCTGGGTGACGGCCGAGTACGGGATGCTGCCCGCGTCCACGGGCGAACGCAAGCAGCGCGACGCAACCCGCGGGCGCCAGGATGGGCGCACGGTCGAGATCCAGCGTCTGATCGGACGCTCGCTGCGCGTCGTGATCGACTTCAAGGCGCTCGGTGAACGGACTGTGTATCTCGACTGCGACGTGCTGCAGGCTGACGGAGGAACCCGTTGTGCGTCGATCACGGGCGCGTACGTGGCGCTGTCGCTGGCGTGCGCGCGCCTACAGGCCGAGGGTCGTCTCGAGAGCTCGCCGCTGAAGGGCTCGGTGGCGGCGGTCTCGTGCGGGATCATCGGTGGCGTCGCGCTGCTCGACCTCGACTACTCCGAGGACTCGACCGCGGAGGTCGACGCGAACGTGGTGATGACAGACGGTGGCGGCCTCGTCGAGGTGCAGGCGACGGCCGAGCGCACGCCGCTGTCGCGGACCCATCTGGACGAGCTGCTGGGGCTCGCCGCCGCGGGCATCGAGCGCCTGCGGGCAGCTCAGGACGAAGCGATCTCCGCCGCCAGTTGAAGCTGCTCCTGGCCACGCACAACGAGCACAAGCGCAGGGAGTTCGCGCGTCTGCTCGCCCGCGCCGCGGGCGGCTGGGAGATCGACGTGCTGCCCGACAGCGTGGTGTTGCCGCCGGAGGATGGCGAGACGTTCGCTGAGAACGCGCTCGGCAAGGCGCGCGCGGCGGCGCAGACGACGGGCCGCGTGAGCATTGCGGATGACTCGGGGATCGCGGCGGCGGCGCTGGGCGGGGCGCCGGGCGTGCGCTCGGCGCGCTATGCCGGCGAGCACGCGACTGACGAGCAGAACCTCGAGAAGCTGCTGCGCGAGGTGCCGTCCAACGGCCAACTCGAGTATGTGTGCGCAATCGCCTACGTCGATCCGGCGGCCGCCGCCGAGCGGGTGTTCGAAGGTCGCTGTTCGGGGCGGCTGGCAGCGGAGCCGAGGGGCGACGGTGGCTTCGGCTACGACCCGGCCTTCCTTGCAGACGATGGTCCTGCGGGCATGACGATGGCGCAGCTGAGCGACGAGCAGAAGGACGCAATCAGCCATCGCGGTCGCGCGGCGCGGACGCTGCTGGCGTGGCTCGAGCGCGGCTAGCAAGCCAGGGCGCCCAGCGCGGTGCCGGTCGGCCCCTCAGCGCAGGTTGATCGCGGCGGATGCGGCCACGGCTACGCCGAGCCCGGCGTAGCCGTCATAGCCGGAGAGCAGCAGCAGCAGCGCGGTGACCAGCGCCACGGCCACCGTCGCCAGCCACGCGATGCGGGCGAACGCCATTTGCGTATTCTTGCCGATAGGGCCGTTCGCACGCTGATGCGCGTGTCCGCACGCAGTGTTAGCTTCGCTGCAATGGTTTCACGAACGAGGAGGGCGAAGTGACAAAGTCCGAGCTGGTCGACCAGGTCGCTGATCGCGCCGATCTGACCAAGCAGGATGCCTCGCGGGCGGTGGATGCGGTGCTCGCCACAGTGGAGGATGCGCTCCGCCGCGGCAGCGAGGTGTCGGTTTCGGGGTTCGGAAAGTTCCATGTGAGCGAGCGCGGGGCGCGGGTGGGTGTGAACCCGCGCACCGGCGAGCGCATCCAGATCGCCGCGTCGCGGGTGCCGCGCTTCACGGCGGGCAGCGGTCTGAAGAGCGCTGTGAAGGGTCGCTGAGGCTCGCGCGTTCCTTCGGCGACATCCTGGCGACGCGGGTCGCCGAGCGCGAGTCGCAACTCGTGCTCGGTCTCGACCCCGATCTCAGCTCGCTGTGGCCGGGCAGCGGCGGGCAGGCGTCGGCAGGCTTTTCGCCGGCGCAGGCCGCTGCGGCTGCGGTGGGGGAGCATTGCCGGGCGCTGATCGACGCGACGGCCAGCTCGTGCGTGGCGGTCAAGCCGCAGCTCGCGCGCTTCGAGCTTCTCGGTGCCGCGGGATGGGCGGCGCTGGAAACCGTCGCAGCGTATGCGCGCCGTCTCGGGCTGCTGGTGATCGCGGACGGCAAGCGCGGTGATATCGACGTCACGGCACGCGCCTATGCCGGCGCGCTGGTCGCGGGCGCAGACAGCCCGTTCGGTCGAATCGATGGCCTGGGCGCGGATCTGGTGACGGTCAACCCGCTGATGGGCAGCGACGCGATCGAGCCGTTCGTGAGCGCCGCGCGCCAGGCGGGCGCGGGGCTGCTGGTGCTCGTGCGCACCTCGAACCCGGGCGCTGCTGACATCGAGGATCTGCGGCTGGCCGATTCCGGGGCGGTATGGGAGCGGATCGCGCTGATCGTCGACGAGCTGGGTGCGCCGGGGGTTGGCGAGGCGGGTCTCAGCGACGTCGGGGCCGTCGTGGGCGCCACCGTGCCGGGGCATCTGGAGCGCGCCCGCGAGCTGATGCCCAACGCGACGTTCCTGCTGCCAGGGGTCGGTGCTCAGGGTGGTCGTGTCGAGGATCTGGCGGCGGCGTTCGCGCCGGGCCGGGCGGGTGGCCTGGTGGCGGCGTCGCGCAGCATCGCGGACGCTCACCGGACGGTGGGCGGCGAGCCCGCGGTGGCGGCGCGCGCAGAGGCCGAGCGGCTGCGCGAAAGTGCGTGGAGGCTCTCTGATCATGCTCTGCGCGTCGTCTAGTGAGCGGGCGCGCCCCCCGCACGGCGCAAAGATGCGCTCGCGCGCGGATGATGCTTGCTCTGCAAAACCGTTCCGCTAGCCTTTGGGTCGTGCACGCCGGGGCATTCTCTGACGTTCGGGCGCACCGGGAGCTTGGGACGGAGCCAGGATGATCATCACGGTCACGCTCAACGCAGCGATCGACAAGTCGCTTGCCGTGCCGAACTTCAGGCTCGGACGCCGCCACCGCACGGTGGATCAACGTACGATGGCCGGCGGCAAGGGCGTGAACATCGCTCGCACGCTGAAGGCGCTCGGCCAGCCGGTGATCGCGACGGGCTTCGCCGGCGGCGCGACGGGGACGCACATCGTCGAGCAGCTCACCGAGGAGTCGATCCTCAACGACTTCGTGCGCATCCGTGACGAGTCGCGTACCAACACGTCGGTGCTCGATCCGACCACCGGTGATCAGACTGAGATCAACGAACGCGGGCCGTCGGTCTCCACGCGCGAGGTCGAGCTGTTTCGTGACAAGCTGCTGTACCTCGCGCGGGGCGCCGCGATCGTCGTGTTCGCGGGCTCGCTGCCGCGGGGCGTCGAGCCGGACATCTACGCGTCGCTGATCCGCGACCTGGAGCGGCTCGACGTGATCACGGTGATCGATACGGATGGCGAGCCGCTGCGCCAGGCGGTGCGCGCTGAGCCTGATGTGGTCTCCCCCAACGTGCTCGAGGCCGAGGAGCTCGTCGGCCACGAGTTCGCCGGTGAGGAGGAGCGCTCGCTTGCGGTCGCGGAGATCGCGGCGCTCGGGCCACATGAGGCGATCATGACGCTCCCTGACGGCTGCTTCGCGCAGGTGCTCGTCGACGGCCAGAGACGACTCAAGCGCGCCAGAATCGAGCTGCGCGAGCCGGTCGCCAGGAGCGGCTCCGGCGACGCCTTCCTGGCGGGCTATCTAGCGGCGCGCTATGAAGGGCGTCCGCCCGATCAGTGCCTGCGCTTCGGTGTGGCCTGTGGGGCCGAGTCCACGGCGCGTCTCGGGGCCGGGCTGATCGATTCGCGCGAGGCACGACGTCTGATGGGCAGCGTTGAGCTCACCGTGATCGAGCACCCGGCGCAGGTCAGCTGAGCCCTATCAGCCTCCTGTGACGTCGCGGCGTAGCAGCGTCAGATAGGCAGCGATCAGCGCTGGCACGCCGTAGAGCGCGCAGACCCATGCGGAGTGTGAGATCGGGGCCCAGTCGGTGGGGGTGCGCAGCAGGCCCTGCCAATTCTGGAACTGTTCGGTGAGCAGGTATGGATGGATGCCTTCGAGCCCGGGGATCTGGGCGACGATGAACAGCAGGATCACGAGCCCGATCGTGCCGACGACGGCGCCGGCGCTGTTGCGCGTGGTGGCGGACAGGAGCACGCCGATGCTCGCGATCGTCAGCAGCGGGATCAGGTAGATGGCGTTGGCGGCGAAGACGAGCAACAGCGCTTCGGGGGCGGAGACGACAGTGCCGGAGAACGTGCGCACCGCGTGAAAGCCCCACGAGGCGATGCCCGCGACGGTTGCCACGGCGGCGGACAGGAACACGGCGATCGCCGCGTAGGTCATTGCGGCGAGCGCCTTGGCGGCGAACACCTGGCCACGGTCGACCGAGCGTGTGAGGATCGTCTTGAAGGTGCCGTTACCGTCCTCGTTGGCGAAGATATCGCCGGCGACGAGCGCGGCCACCACGGGCAGCAGAAAGGCGGACAGGAACAGCAGCATCAGCACGGGCGTGGCGAGGCCCGACTGCGTGATCTGCGCGGCGAAGATGTTGCCGTTGCCACGGTCGCCGCGCTGGTGCACGTTCTGGAAGACCACGAAGAACAGCGGCAGCACGACCACCAATGCGAGCCCCAGGTAGGTGCGCTTCTGGGCGGCGAGCTTGCGCAGCTCCCAGCGGTAGACGATCAGCGTCGAGGGCCGTCGCCGCCGCACGGGCGTCGGGGCGGCCAGAGGCGCTCTGGAAGGGGTGGCGGCGGCCGCGCTGCTCATCCTATCTCCAGCGCTTGTGGCTTGGATGCATTGCCGCCGTCGCCGGCGTTGGCGCCGTTGCCGGCGTTGGCGCCGCCGTTGACGGCGCCGCCCTCGGTGAGCCTGAAGAACAGATCCTCGAGCGTGGCCAGCTCCGGTGTCAGGGCGAGGATCGCGATCCCTGCTCGGGCCAGCGCGAGCGACAGCTCGCCGGCGTCGTGCTCCTGTGCTTGGAAGGCCACGCCGTGCTCGCCGACCGAGGCGTGGTCGATGCCGCTTTGCGCGAGCGCCACCTCGAGCGCGCGCGGGTCGTCGCTGGTGCGCAGCCGGTAGCCTGCGCCGCCCTGGCGGCGCAGGTCGGCGAGCGCGCCCTCGTAGACGACGCGCCCGGAGTCGACGATCGCGACGCGGTCGCACAGTTCCTGCACCTCGGGCAGCTGGTGGCTGGAGAGCAGCACGGTGATGCTTTCATCGGCGAGACGGCGGATCAGCGCGCGCATGTCGCGCATCCCGGCCGGGTCCAGGCCGGTGCCCGGCTCGTCGAGGATCAGCAGGCGGGGCCTGCGCAGAAGCGCCGCGGCGATCCCCAGCCGCTGGCGCATGCCGTGCGAGTAGCCGCCGACCTTGTGCCCGGCGCGCGGGGCGAGCTCGACGACGTCGAGGACCTCGTCTATGCGTGCGTTCGCGCCGTCGCCGTCGAGCGCGGCGAGCAGCTGGAGGTTCTTGCGCCCGGTCAGATACGGATAGAAGCGCGGCGCCTCGACGAAACCGGCGACGCCCTCCAGCGCGCGCGCCCCGTAGCGCAGCGGATCGCGCCCGAATAGCTCGGCGCTGCCCTCGGTCGGCGTGATCAGGCCGAGAATCATGCGCAGCGTCGTGGTCTTGCCGGCGCCGTTGGGTCCGAGAAAGCCATAGACGTCGCCTTGGCGGACGTTGAGGTCGATGCGGTCGACCGCGAGCACGTCCTTGTAGCGCTTGACCAGCCCCCGTGTCTGGACCGGGAGGGCCTCGTCCTCCCTGGCTGCGTCCTCAGTCGCTCGCGTGCCAGGCACGCCACGCTCCCTGCGTCCTTGCCAGGAACGACGATCCCTCCGCCGGGGCGGGGGCTCCTCGCCGCTTGCCGCTCATGCCTAGAGGCCTCGCGCGACCGCTTCGATCTCGGCGGGTGTGACTGAGCCCGCTAGCAGGTAGCGCACGCCGGAGCGCTCGAACGTCAGCAGCGTGCCGAGCTCGGTCCGCAACTCGCTGGCGCTGGTGCCGTTGATCGTGACCTTCGGCAGGCCTTCGAGCGGTTCGCTTGCGCCTGTCTCCTCGCCGGACTTTTCCTTGCTTTCGACTACTGCGATCGCCGTCGGGCCGCTTCCCTGGGTGGTGAAGGTGGGCTTTTCGCCGGCGCGTGCCGCCTTTTGCTGCGCCTGCGTTTCGGTCGAGGACGGCGGCTTGACTTCCTCGATCTTGGCGTTGGCCGGTGGGTTGACTTCGAACACGGAGTCCGCGACGGGACCGTAGGAGATTTCGGTGGCGGCGAGTTCGATCACCGGCGCGACGGTGGTCGATGAGTAGATGGCAGCGCGCAGCGGCACTCCGTGGACGGCGTCGAATGACAGCTCGACGCCGCCGAGCAGGCTGCCGCTTTCCTTTGGCGAGACGCGCACGGTGTAAGCGGCGTGGCCGGCCACGTCGCCGGGCGTCGCGCTGGAGACGTCTGCGTGCTTGCTCAGATGGGCGATCGCTTCTTCGATCTTGCTCACGCTCGGAGCTTCGTGCGGGCTGCCGGTAGGCGTGCTGGAGTTCGACCCTTCCTGTCCGGCGGGCGGCGTGTAGCGGTACTCGGTGTTGGTGGCGGCGTCGTACAGCGAGAGCGTGTGCCCGTCGTAGAGGATTTGGGTGTCGCCCTGCTGGGACTGCAGCTCGAGGCGCACGCGGCCACCCTTGGCGATCCACAGTCGGCCGGAGGCGCCGGTGAGGAGCGGGTTGGACGTCAGTTCGCCCGATTGCCCACCGCTGGCGAGGCTGGCGCCTTCGAGCAGATGGTCGGTCAACGTGACGCTGGCGCTGACGCCTTCCACGGCTGGAGCGCCGAGCGCGTCGTGGATCGCTTGGGCCAGCGGCTTCGGGGCCGGGGTCGGCCCGGAGCTGAGCGCGGAGGCGAGCGCCGTGGCCGATACGCCGATCGCGAGCACGAGCGCGCACAGCAGCAGTAGGTGGGAGAGCGCCAGGCGGCGAAGGATGTTCACGGCGTGCGTCCACGTCCTTTATAGGGATGGCCGGTACCCCATCCAGGTTAGCGGGCCGGCTTTGGCTCTCCTAAACGTGGGAGAGCTCTCATGCGGTCGCTTCGGTGCCCCGATTTCTGGTCCTCGGCCTGGGTCTTCGAGACGCGTCGTTCGACCGTCCGGCGGCCGCACCCGATATCTTCTCGCGCGCATGCTCTTGGCTTTCGTCATCTTCTGCGGCGTCGTCGGCGTGATCGTGTTGCTTGTGTCGATGGTGCGCGCTGGCCGCAACGCGCGCGAGGAAGGCACGAAGTCGGGGCCGACACAGCGCTTGATCACGCTCGGCGTGGTCGTGATGTTCGTGTTTGCGCTGGTGGTGCCGGCGATCGTGCTCGCGTTCAACGGGGAGCACAAGGCGAGCGTGGCTGTCGGGGGCGTGCGCTTGAGCAAAGAAGAGCAGAAGGGTCGCGAACTGTTCGCGCACGCGTGCGGCGTGTGCCACACGCTGGCGGCGGTCAAGTCGGTCGGGCGCACCGGGCCCAACCTCGACATCCTCGTAGGCAAAGAGGTGACGACGACCGCGGCGCGCAGGTCACTCGTATTGCACACGATCGCCGAAGGCCAGGCATTCGGCGTCGGCGACATGCCCGCCGAGCTGTACGTGGGCAAGGAAGCCGAAGACGTAGCGAAGTTCGTCGCGGCCGTCGCGGGCCATTGAGCCGCGGCGCGACGCTGATCTCGCCGGTTTAGCCATTAGTCGATAGCCGCAAGATCGGGCATCGGTTAAGGTCCTGCGCGATGCCGGACCAGCCAAAGACCGCGGAGGACGTGAAGGCGTTTGTCCGGGAACACGAGATTCGCTTCATTCGTTTCTGGTTCACGGACATCTTGGGTCAGTTGAAGTCGTTTTCGATCAACGCGGCTGAGCTGGACGACGCGTTCGAGGCGGGGATGGGCTTCGACGGCTCTTCGATCACGGGCTTCAACGCGATCGAGGAGTCGGACATGATCGCGATGCCAGACCCGAGCACGTTCAGGGTGCTGCCGTGGCGTCCGGAGGAGCAGGGCGTGGGGCGGATGTTCTGCGACGTGATCACGCCCGAGAAAACGCCGTATGAGGGCGACCCGCGCCATGTGCTGCGCCGTGCGGTGCAGCGTGCGAAGGACATGGGCTTCGACACGTTCAACGTGGGGCCGGAGCTCGAGTACTTCCTGTTCAAGGACTCGCGCTCGACGGAGGTGCTCGACGAAGGCGGCTACTTCGACCTGACGACGCTCGATGCGGGCTCGGACGTGCGCCGCGAGACGGTGCTGGCGCTGGAGCAGCTGGGGATCCATGTGGAGTACACGCATCACGAGGTGGGCCCCTCGCAGCACGAGATCGACATGCGCTATGCGGACGCGATGAAGATGGCGGATGACTGCATGACGTACCGGATCACGGTCAAGGAGTACGCGATGAAGTACGGCTGGCATGCGACGTTCATGCCGAAGCCGCTGTTCGGCGAGAACGGCTCGGGTATGCACACGCACCAGTCGCTGTTCAGCGAAGGCAACAACGCGTTCTATGACCCGGACGACCAGTACTTCCTGTCGGACGTGGGCAAGGCTTTCATCGCGGGCCAGCTCAAGCATGCTCGCGAGATCTGCTCGATCTTTGCGCAGTGGGTGAACTCCTACAAGCGCCTGGTTCCGGGCTTTGAGGCGCCGGTCTATGTGGCGTGGTCGCGGCGCAATCGCTCGGCGCTGGTGCGCGTGCCGCTGTACCACCCGGGCAGGGAGAAGGCGACGCGCATGGAGCTTCGCTGCCCGGACCCGGCGTGCAACCCGTATCTGACGTTTGCGGCGCTGCTACAGGCGGGCTTGGAGGGGATCGAGAAGGGCTATGAGCTGCCGGAGCCGATGGAGAAGAACCTGTACCACCTGCCGGGCGAGGAACGCCGCCGCCTGGGCGTGGAGCAGCTGCCGGAGAGCCTCGGCGAAGCGATCGAGTTGACGGCTGAGTCGGAGCTGGTGCTGCGCACGCTGGGCGAGCACATGTTCAACCGCTATGTGGAGATCAAGCGCCAGGAGTGGGACGACTACCGCGTGCACGTGACGCAGTGGGAGCTCGACCGCTACCTGTCGATCTTGTAATCAGGCCCACCCAGCTGCCCCCGGGCCTACCCGCCCGGACCCGCCTTCCCCTCGATTTGAGGGCCTACGCCCTATCGGGCTTCGGCTCGCTGGCTGGCGCCGTGTTGGACGGCGGCACCGCGCAGGCGATCGGGCGGGCGGGGGCGAAGTGCCAGTGCAGCGCTTGCAGCAGGTGGCCGAAGGCGCTGGGGTGGCGTGGCGCGATCTCGTGCAGCAGGCGCAGTACGGAGGTGCCGTGGCACTCGTAGTCGTCGTTGCCGGTGAGCTGCGCGAGGCGCAGCAGGCCGACGGCGGCGCTGGAGGCGCCGGAGGGGATTGGCGAGTCCTCGAGGTCCTTGCGCCGTGCGATCAGCGTTTCGCTGTCGGCGGCGGTGGAGAAGAAGCTGCCCTTGTCGGGATCGGCGAAGCGCGCGATCAGCTCGTCGGCGAGCGCGATCGCATCATGGAACCAGCGCTCCTCGCAGGTCGCTTCGAACAGCGCGATCAGCGCCTCCAGTAGGAACGCATGGTCCTCGAGGTAGGCCTCGATCTTGGCCTGCCCGTGGTTATAGGTGCGCAGCAGGCGTCCTGCCTCGCCAGCTCGGGTGTTGCTGCGGTCGCGCATGGTGCTCTGCAGGAACTCGGCGCAGGCTGGCCGCCGCATCGAGATAGCGCGGCTCTCGCCAGCGCGGCGCCGGCCTCCGCGAGCGCGCTGCCATCAACGCGTTCCAGCTCGTCAGGCGCTTGTCGTCGAGCGCGGGGCGCTCTCGCAGTTCGCGCGCGGCCAGCAGCCGCCGGCGGATGCGCTCTCGGGGCTCGTCGTCGGGCGCCGCGCGCTGGCGCGGTCGCTCAGCACGTTCAGTCCGGGCTGCGGGTGGTGAGGATCGTGGAAGTTGCCCTGCTCGGTGACGCCCAGCCAGGCGATCGCGGCGTCGGCGTCCTCGCCGAGGACCTCTTCGAGCTCGGCGACGCTCCACACGTAGAAGCGACCCTCGACGCCCTCGGAGTCGGCGTCGAGCGCGCTGTAGAAGCCGCCCTCGGGGCCGCGCATCTCGCGCAGCGCCCACTCGAGTATGTCGATGCAGACGGTCCGCAGACGATCGTCCTGCGAGCGCTGCCAGCCGTGCAGGTACGCGCGCGCGAGCAGCGCGTTGTCGTAGAGCATCTTCTCGAAGTGCGGCACGGTCCAGCTGGCATCGACGCTGTAGCGCGCGAAGCCGCCGCCGAGCTGGTCGTGGATGCCGCCGCTGGCCATCGCGTGCAGCGTGGTGAGCGCCATCCTGCGTCCGTTGTCACGCAGCAGCAGGAACTCGAGCACCGGCGCTTGGGGGAACTTCGGCGCCCCACCGAAACCGCCGTTGCGCGCGTCGAAGCTCTCGGCCAGCTGCGCGACCGCCTGATCGAGGCTGCGCTCCCGTAGCGGCTCGTCGGAGGGTGAGAGCGTGGCGCCGCCCGACAGACGCTCGCGCAGGCGCTCGCCGCCAGCGCGGATCTCCACGCTGTCCTGCTCCCAGGACTCGGCGATCGCCTGCAGCACCTGCGTCCAGGCGGGCATGCCATGGCGGGCGTCGGGCGGGAAGTAGGTGCCGCCGTAGAACGGCAGCTGCTCGGGCGTGAGGAACACGTTCAGCGGCCAGCCGCCCTGGCCGGTCATGCTCTGCACGGCCTCCATGTAGAGCGCGTCGACGTCGGGGCGCTCCTCGCGGTCGACCTTGACGCACACGAAGCTCTCGTTCATGAGGCTGGCGGTACGTGGATCCTCGAAGGACTCGCGCTCCATCACGTGGCACCAGTGGCAGGCGGAGTAGCCGATCGAGACCAGCAGCGGCTTATCCTCAGCTCGTGCGCGGGCGAGCGCGACCGGTCCCCAGGGCAGCCAGTCGACGGGGTTCTCGGCGTGCTGGCGCAGGTAGGGCGAGGTCTCCTGCGCCAGCGCGTTGGGCACCGGCTCAGGGTAGCCAGGGCGAGCGCAGCGGCTCGCCTGCCGCGCTGTGCGCGCTGTCCGAGCAGCTTGCCGACCGCGGCGTAGCGCAGGCCAGGCGCCTGGTCGAACGCCGAGCGAGGCTGACCTTGGCGAGGTCCACGTCGAAGTGCCTGTCGGCGAGCGTGCCGGTGATTCGCGTGGAGGCTCGAGCCGAAGCGGATCGCTCCGGGGGAGGCTTCCGCTCCGGTGACGCTTGATATCGGCTGACAGCAGCTTGCCGTCGCGAACGGGGAACGTCGCGGTCAGCTTGACGCCGGGGACGAACGACAGTTCCTTGAGGATCGCCGACGATGAGGTGAGCTTGGCGTAGCCGCCGTGCAGGCCGCCGAAGCTCGAGCCGCTCGGCAGCTGCGCGTTGGCCTGCAGCGTGGCGGCGATCAGCTGGCGGTTGAAGTCGAGCAGCGTGTCGAGCACGGCGACGAGCGTTCGTCCGGGCCTGCCGTCGAGCTGCGGCGGGCGGGGTGATGCGGGAGAGCTTGGTGGGGGTGACTGGGGTGGGCGCGAAGGGGTCCGCGGTGGCCGCGCACGGCTGCACCGGCTGCGCGAAGAAGAATGCCTTGACGGCGAGCGAGGCGCAGTCGCTGATGTCGCTGCCGATGACCGAATGCCCGGTCAACGGGACCACGAGCAGCTGGGCGTCGGGGATCAGCGCGGCGACGCGCCGCGCGTCGGCCGTGGGCGTCCTCAGGTCCTGCTCGCCGGAGAGGATCAGCGTCGGTACGTTCGGCAGTGCGCTCGCGCCCGGCGGCGCCGCGGATGCGTCCGGCCAGCCGGCGCAGCCTGGCGCGAGGCTGTTGGAGTACGCGGTGACGTCGTCGAAGGGGTAGAAGTCGCTCGTGGGCCGCGTGTGCAGGTAGGCGAGCGCTTCGCTCAGGCGGGTTGCGGCCGGGGCGGCGCGCTGCCATGGGAACGGCTCCTCCTCGCAGCTGGTCGTCACGAACAGGGCTTCGTCGATCTCCTGCGAGCTTTCGATGCTTGAGATGTTTTCGATCGGCACGTTGGGGATCAGGCCCTCCGAGAGCAGGTGCAGGCGCAGCAGCGGGTCGGGATCGCGGTCGAGCGCCGATCGCACGGCGGCCGGCAGCAGCGCTCGCAGCGCGGGGTTCAGATCGCCGGCCTCGAGGATGTCGAGCAGGCCCTGCTCGTCGAGCGAGCTCGCGTGGCGCTTGCCCGAGCCGTCGTATACCGAGCCGCTGAGTGCGCGCTTGCGCAGTTGCGCGGTGAGGCTGGCGATTTCGCCGATGGGGTTGGAGGTGATCCCGGCGCAGGCGTCGTCTTCGCAGAGCTCCGCGAGCACGCCGGAGATCGCCTGGAAGGTGGGGATCGCGAACGGTTCCTGCCCTTCGGCCGGCACCACCGAGTCGAGTACCAGCGCTTCGACGTTCTGCGGATAGCGCTCGGCGTAGTCGAGTGCGACCCTGGTGCCGTAGGAGGTTCCGTACAGCACCAGCTTTTCGTAGCCGCCGGCCTTGCGCATAGCCTCGATGTCTTCGACGGATTCCTCCGAGGTGAAGGCGCCGCGCGCTGGTCCGATCGCGGTGGCGCACTGTTCGAAGAGCTCGCTGGCGGGCCTGGCGCTGAACGCTTCGAACGCGGCGCAGCTGAGCGGGTCCGATGCGCCGGTGCCGCGCTGGTCGAACACGAGCAGGTCGCGCGAGCTGAGCGCGGGGGCGATCGCCTGGGCGATGAATTCCGACAGCGGCAGCGCCGCCTGGCCGGGTCCGCCGGCGAGCGCGACGACGGCGTCGCGGCTTGGTGTGGCGTTGGCAAGCTTGCGCTCGACGCTCAGCGAGATCGTTCCCGCTACGGCGCCACTGCGATCGAGCGGCACGGCCAGCGACGTACATTCGAACGATGTGGCGGTGGGGCAGGGGATGAAGCTAAGGCCGGAGGCGGCGGAGGAGCTGGGCGAGCCGGCGAGCAGCGCTGCGGGCAGCAGAGCCGTTAGAGCCAGCGTTTGAGCTCTCCTGCGCATCGGAGCCGACAATAGCTGCCGTCGCGAGCGCACCCGCAAGGTAGCTGCCAGATAGGACCACGTGGGTACCGCCGAGAGTGCCGACGAGCGACTTGTCGACCCCGCCGCGCAGGCCGCCGTGCGCCGCGCTCGGGCCGCTGACTTGCAGGTCGATCGAGCCGTCGTCGATCGTGCCGGAGAGCGTCACGCCCGGCACATAGGAGTAGTCGTGCAGGCTGAACGTGCCGCCGGCGAACCGCGCCCAGCCGGAGCGCAGGCCGCCGAAGCTGAGCGTCGGCAGCGCGCCGCTCTGGAGCGCGCCGCTCAGGGTCAGCTGGAAGACGAGCTGGCGCGCGAAGTCGCCGTAGGTCAGGGCGACCGCGTGCACGGTGCGTGCCGGTAGGCCGGAGTAGTCGGCGGCCGGTGAGACCTGGCGCGATCGTCGTTGGCGGCAGCGACGGCGGGCGCAGGCTTGCTGGGGCTCGAGCTGCTGCGCACGGCTTCACGGGCGTCCCGGCGAACAGCGCCTGCAGCGCTTCGCTTGCGCACGCGGTCTGCTCCTCGGTGAGCACCGAGTGGCCGGTGTAGGGGACGACGAGCAGGTGCGAGTCGGGGATCTGGGCCGCGACTTCACGGGCGTCCGCGGTCGGCGTGCGCAGGTCGTCGGCGCCGCTGAGGATCAGCGTGGGGACGTTCGGGAAGGGGCGCGTTGTCGACTACCGGCGCGGGTGTGGTGTACGGCCAGTACGCGCAGGCCGGAACGTCGCTGAGCGCGAGCGCGTTGCTTGCAGTGAAAGGCGCGAACGCGCTTGCCGGCAGCGCCTTCGCGGCGGCGAGCGCCTCGGCGATGCGTTCCTTCGGTGTGGCAGCGCGACTGAACGGGAACTCCTGCTCTTCGCAGGTCGTCGCGTAGTACAGCGGGTTGTCGAAGTCTTCGCTTTCGCCTTCGCCTTCAGCGCTGCTCGCGATCAGGCGCGCGAGCGGCGCCGTGTCGTCTCGCGCGGCGGCGGCGACGGCGGTGACGAATTCGGAGCGCAGCAGCGAGGAGAAGTCGCCGGCGAGCAGCAGGTCGACGAGCTCGTTCGAGGACAGCGGGATCGTGTGTGCGCGGCCGTTGCCGTCGATCGCGCGCCCGCTCAGGCCGCCGCGGCTCATCTCGCCGACGACGCGCGCGAGGTCGGCGACGGGGTTGGCGGTGACGTGCGCGCAGGCGTTTGCCGCGCACAGCTGGCGCAGGATCCTGGGTATCGCGGCGAAGGTCGAGCGATCGAGCGTTTCGGGTCCGTTCGGCGGCACGACCGAGTCGAGCACGAGCGCTTCGACGTGGCTGGGATAGTCCTGCGCGTACTGCTCGGCGACCTTGGTGCCGTAGCTGGTGCCGTACAGGACCAGCTTTTCATAGCCGCCGGCCTGGCGGATCGCCTCGATGTCGGCGACGGTGTCGGCGGTCGTGTAGAGCGTGCGCGAAGGGCCGAGCTGATCGCCGCAGGCTTCGATCAGCGCTCCAAGCGAGTGATACAGATGGGCGGCTTCAAAGGCGTGGCAGGACAGCGGTGCGGACAGGCCGATGCCGCGTTGGTCGAAGACGATCAGGTCGCGTGTCGCGGCGATCGGGCCGAGCAGTTCGGCGAATTCTTCGGCGAACGGCAGCGCTGGTTGTCCAGGGCCGCCGGCGAGCGCGATGATCGCGCTGTGCGCTTCGCCCACCGCTGCGCGGTGGCGGCGCATCGCGAGCGTGATCGTCCCCGGTATCGCGCCGCTTGGGTCCAGCGGCACGGTGAGGTGCCCGCAGGCGAAGTTGTTGCTGTTCCCGCATGGGGTGAACGCGATCTGCGCCTGCGCGGCGGCGAGCGACTGCGTGCCGGCAAGCACGCACAGCCAAGCGCACGCCGCCAGCAGCGCCCTCGCGAGCTTGCTCCCCACAGGTTTCACAATCAGAATCTATTGGTTCGCGCGGGTGGATGGCGTCGCTTGGTGACCGGCCGCCCGCACAGGACAGCCGAACCGCGCACAGGACAGCCGAACCGCGCGCCGACCCGAAGCGCGCGCCGACCGCGACCGACGCTCGCGCCTGCAGCCACACGCTAGGGTCTGCCCAGTGACCCTCGAGCGCGAGATCGTCAGCTCACCGGCGGCGCCGCCCGCGATCGGGCCATACAGCCATGCGGTGCGCGCGGGCGAGCTGCTGTTCTGCTCGGGCCAGATACCGCTTGACCCGCAGAGCGGCGAGATCGTCGGCGCGAGCCCCGCCGAGCAGGCGCGGCGCTGCCTGGAGAACCTGGGCGCCGTGTGCGAGGCTGCGGGTACGACGCTCGCGCGCGCGCTGCGCATGACGATCTACATGACGGACCTGGCGGCGTTTGCCGAGGTCAACGAGGTCTACGGGTCGTTCTTCGGCGAGGATCCGCCTGCGCGCGTGACGGTCGGGGTCGCGCAGCTGCCGCGCGGCGCTCAGGTCGAGATCGACGCGACCGTCGCGCTGTAGGCGTCCGCGTCGGTTGGCTCCATGCTGCGCAGCGCGCGGGTGAGCAGCTCGCGCAGCGTCCTGCGCTCGTCCGGATCGAGCGCCTGGAGCACGTCGTCCTCGATCGCGGACTGTGCCTGCTCGCTGCGTTCCAGCGCGGTGCGACCCGCGCTCGTCAGCTGGACCACGTGCCTGCGGCGATCATGCGGGTCGCGTAGGCGCGTGGCGTAGCCGAGCTGCTCGAGCTCGTTCAGCAGCAGTACGACGTTGTTGGCGTCCATGCAGAACGCGTCCGCGAGATCCTGCTGGGGGCACTCGTCGTGGTCGCGCACGTATGCGAGGGCGACGAGGTGGCGCAGGTGCATGCCGAGCAGATCCTCGTCGCTGCGCCGGTAGAACTGCTTGGCCAGGCGCGAGCACAGCACCATCGATCCGGGCGTGCAGCCGGTCTCATGTCCCATATCGCCGAGTGTACCTGTCATCGCATCATCTGTCATCAGGTTAGCATCGATAATAAAGTTTTCAGCGATCATCCATGTAAAAGGGATGATCCATGATATGGTGCTCCTACCGCCTAACAGGAAGGAGCCTCAATGAGCAACACGACCACCCCCCGCAGCCCCACCGGAGCACGCCGCATCGCCCGTTTGAAGGAGCGCGCCTCCGTGCGCTCGCGCGGTTCCGAGCGGGCGCATCCAGGGGAGCAGGCATACACGGCGGAGCTCGTGCACGCCGAGCGCGCACAGGCCTCGGCCGGACGGCACGCGAGCGACGGCTCGGCCGGACGGCACGCGAGCGATCGCTCTACGGAGCGGCGCGGGAGCGATCGCTCTGCGGAGCGGCGCGCGAGCGACGGCGGCGCGGCGAGCAGCGCGGAGAAGCGCGAGCGCCGGCGCTGGATCGCGCTCGGAGTGCTGTGCCTCGGCCAGCTGATGATGGTGCTCGACGCGACGATCGTGAACGTCGCGCTGCCGTCGATCCAGCGTGAACTGCACTTCTCGCAGGGCAACCTCACGTGGGTGATCAACGGCTATCTGGTCACGTTCGGCGGCTTCCTGCTGCTCGCGGGGCGGATGGGAGACCTGGTCGGACGCAAGCGCGTGTTCCTTACCGGCCTGGTGATGTTCACGGCCGCTTCGGTGCTATGCGGGCTGGCTCAGGATCAGACGATGCTGATCGTCGCGCGCATCATCCAGGGAGTCGGCGGCGCGGTCGCATCGAGCGTGATCCTCGCGATCATCGTCACGGAGTTCCAAGGCGCGGCCGAGCAGGCCAAGGCGATGGGCATGTACGCGTTCGTCTCAGCGGGCGGCGGCTCGGTCGGCCTGCTGGCCGGAGGCGCGCTGACGCAGTCGCTGGACTGGCACTGGATCTTCTTCGTCAACGTCCCGGTCGGCGTGTTCGCGTTCGTGTTCGGCTGGATGCTGATCGAGGAGAACGAGGGCATCGGCCTTGCGGGCGGCGTTGACGTGGCCGGCTCGGTCCTGATCACGCTGGCGACGATGCTGGGCGCGTTCGCGATCGTCAAGTCAAGCGAATACGGCCTGTTCTCAGCGCGCACGCTTGGTGTCGGCAGCGCGTCGCTGGTGCTGCTCGCCGGCTTCCTGGTGCTCGAGTCGCGGCTGGAGAACCCGATCATGCCGCTGCGGATCCTGCGGCTGCGGATGCTGATGGGATCGAGCCTCGTGCGGGGCCTGCTCGTAACGGGCATGTTCTCGGCGTTCTTCCTCGGCGCGCTGTACCTGGAGCGCGTGCTCGGCTACGACGCGATCGACACGGGGCTGGCGTTCCTGCCGCTGACGTTCTCGATCGCAGCGATGTCGATGGGGATCTCGACCAAAGCGGTAGGGCGCTTCGGCGCGCAGCGGACGCTGGCGGCGGGCCTCGTCGGGATCATCGTCGGCCTGCTGCTGCTCGCCGGTGACGGCGTGCACGCGGGCTACTTCCCAGGGTTGTTCTTCGCGTTCCTCGCCCTGGGGCTCGGTGCCGGCGCCTCGTTCCTGCCGCTGCTGACAATGGGCATGTCCGACACCCCGGCGCGCGACGCGGGCCTCGCGTCGGGCATCATCAACGTGTCGGTGCAGCTGTTCGGCGCGATCGGCCTGGCGAGCCTGGGCACGATCGCAACAGACCACACCAACTCGCTGAGCGCCGCCGGGCACTCGCTGGCGAGCGCCTTGACGGGTGGCTATCACCTCGCCTATCTCGTCGGCGCCATCGCCGTCAGCATCGGCGTGATCGCGTCCTTCCTGGTGCTGCGCCCGCCGGCGGTCGTTGCAGACGAGGTCGACGAGGTGGTCGAGCAGCGGGCTGACGCGGAGCTGATCGCCTTCTAGCCGGGTTAGCTCTCGCCAGAGCGCCTGCGGGCGCAGCTGCCGGCTATCCGCGCAGCTGCGCCCCGCCGCTGGCATCCGCGCAGCTGCGCGCGCATGACCTTGCCGCTGGCTACCCGCGCAGCTGCGCCCGCTTGACCTTGCCGCTAGCGGTCTTCGGCAGCTCCTCGGCGAAGTCGATGATGCGCGGGTACTTGTAGGGGGCGGTTTCGCGCTTGACGTGCTCCTGCAGCTCGCGCACGAGCTCGGGCGAGGGGATGTAGTCACCGTCGCGAAGGACCACCACCGCGCGCACCACCGAACCGCGTTCCTCGTCGGGGGCGGCGACGGCAGCGGCTTCGGCCACCGCCGGGTGCGCGACGAGCGCTGACTCGACCTCGAACGGGCCGATGCGGTAGCCGGCGGAGACGATCACGTCGTCGCTGCGTCCCTCGAAGTACAGCCAGCGGTCGTCGTCTTCGGTGACCCTGTCGCCTGTCCGCCACGGCTCACCGGCGCGGCGGTCCTCGACGTTCCATGTGCCGTCCGTGCCGCGCAGGACGTGCTCGCCGAGATAGCCGAGGAAGAACGTCGGCACGCTCGCCGGCTCGACTGTCAGCTCGCCGTCCACGATCGCAAGGCGCATACCCGGCAGCGCCCTGCCCATCGAGCCGGGGCGGGCGTTGACGCCGAGCGGCGTCCCTGTCGTCTGCCCGGTCTCGGTCTGTCCGTAGCCATCGCGGATCTCGAGGCCCGTCGCCTCGTGCCACGCGCGCAGGACCTCGGGGTTGAGCGCCTCGCCGGCGGCGACCATCCCGCGCAGGTGGGGGAGGGGGCGCAGCGTGGCGCGCTTGGCGATCACGCGGTACTCCGTCGGCGCCATGCACAGCAGGTTCACGCGCTCGCGTCCGAGCAGCTCCAGGCGCTCGTGCGGATCGAAGCGCGCGTCGTGCAGCAGCGCCGCCGCGCCTGACAGCCACGGCGCGATGAACACGTTGCGCGCCGACTTCGACCAGCCGCTGGCGGCTGTGCACCACACCAGCTCGCCTTGGCGCGCGCCCAGCCAGTGCTCGGCCTGCACGCGCTGACCGTCGAGGTAGCGCTGCGCGTGCACCACGGCCTTGGGCTCGCCGGCGGTGCCGCTCGTGAACGTGATCAGGCACGGGTCCTCCTCGCCGAGCTCGACCGCCGCCATCGGCTCGGACGCGAACAGGCTCTCGTCGGGCACGTACACAACGGCGATCGACGTGCTCGAGGCGCTCACGGCCGCTTCCAGCTCCTGGCGATTGCGCTGATCGGCGAGGATCAGCGCCGGGTCGACCGTCTCGATGCGCATACGCAGGTCATTCGCGCGCAACTGCTCGGTGCACGGCAACACGATCGCACCGATGCGAAAGCAGGCGAGCATGCTCAGCACCCACTCGGGACGGTTGCCGATAAGCGTCATCACGACGTCGCCGCGACTCACGCCCAGCTGCCGCAGCGTGCCCGCCATGCGCGCGGAGCGCTCGGCGACCTCGCCGAAGCTCCATTCCCGTCGGGTGCCGTCGCGCGCGAGCTCGAGGAGGGCCAGCCGCTCGGTAGGACTTGCGTCCACGATGTCGCGCGCGAAGTTCACGCCGGTATTCTCCCTCTTGAGGGTGGTGCAGTCGGCCGACCCAGCCCTCCGGGCTGTGCGTTCCCGGCAATCCGCCTGCCTCCGCCGTTCATTCAGCCGCCAAAACGACCTTGGAGCATTGATCAGATGGCCGTAGCCACCCCCCAGCACAGCGAGATGACCGACGAGCAGAAGGCGATCACCGAGATGGTGCACCAGTTCGCCGACGAGCAGATCCTGCCGAACGCCGAGCACTACGACCACGAGGACGCCTTTCCGGAGCCGATCGTCGAGCAGATGAAGGAGCTGGGGCTGTTCGGCGTGACGATCCCCGAGGAGTACGGCGGCATGGGGCTGGACCTGACGACCTACGCGCTGATCGTCGAGGAGCTCTCGCGCGGCTGGATCTCGATCTCGGGCGTCATCAACACGCACTTCATCGGCTCCTACCTGCTGATCAAGTTCGGTAGCGACGAGCAGAAGCAGAAGTACCTGCCGCGGATGGCCACCGGCGAGATCCGGGCGGCTTTCTCGCTGTCGGAGCCGGAGCTCGGCTCCGACGTGCAGGCGATCAAAACCTCGGCCAAGAAGCTCGAGGACGGTGGCTATGAGATCAACGGCCAGAAGATGTGGGTGACCAACGGCCTGCGCTCAGACCTCGTGTTCGTGCTCGTCAAGACCGACCCGACCGCCGAGAAGCGCTATCTGGGCATGACCTGCTTCATCGCCGAGAAGGAGGGCGGCGCCCACGAGAACACCGGGTCCTACGCTGGCCTCACAGTGCCGCCGAAGCTTCGCAAGATGGGTTACAAGGGCGTCGAGTCGACCGAGCTCGTGTTCGACGGATACCGCTGTCCAGCCGAGAACATCCTCGGCGGCGAGGACGCGGGCCTGAACAAGGGCTTCCCGCAGATGATGGACGCGCTCGAGGTCGGGCGTGTCAACGTGGCCGCGCGCGGCGTCGGCATCGCCCAGCGCGCGCTGGAGCTGGCGCTGCGCTACTCCCAGGAGCGCAAGACCTTCGGCAAGCCGATCTCAGAGCACCAGGCGATCCAGTTCAAGCTCGCCGACATGGCCACGCAGGTCGAAGCCGCGCGCCTTTTGACGCTGCGCGCGGCGCGCCTGAAGGACGCGGGCGAGCGCTCGGACCTGGAGGCGGGCATGGCCAAGCTGTTCGCCTCGGAGGCGGGGCGCTTCTGCGTCGAGGAGTCGTTCCGCATCCACGGCGGCTATGGCTACTCCAAGGAGTACGAGATCGAGCGCTTGTACCGCGACGCGCCGCTGCTGCTGATCGGCGAGGGCACCTCCGAGATTCAGCGCATGGTGATTGGTCGCAAGTTGCTGCAGCGTCATAAGATCTGACACGAAGAAAGCCACGGACCGCGATCGGTCCAGGAGGAGCGAAGCCGCATGGCCGAGGACGCCAAGAGCTTGATCGAGGTTGCTACTCGCCGCTTCATCGGCGAAGTGCCGGCGCTCGAGCCGATCAAGCTGGTCGTCGGCGTCGAACTGCGCGGCCGCGGCGACGTGCAGCAATTCCGCGTGGAGATGCCGGGGGTCAAGGTCACCAAGGGGCCGGCAGCCGACGCGCGCCTGCGCGTGGACATGCGTAGGGAGTTCTTCAACGTGATGGCCAAGGAAGGCAAGGTGGCCGACTGGATCGAGGCGTTCACCTACGGCCAGGCCAAGGCCTCGGGCCCAGCGCAGATCGTGCGGCTTATCGTCAACGTGGTCGAGCGCCAGCAGGAGCGCGAGCGCACGCCCAAGGCGCGCAAGCACGCCTAGCCGCGACGCCGTCCGTCAGGGGGAGAAGGCGTTCGGGCCGTCAATGGTATGAGGTGAGCTGCTCGGCCAGGAACGCCAGCGAGGCGAGCAGGAAGATGCACATGACGACGAGCGAGAAGTTTTCGTTCATGGCGTGCCTACAAGATAGTGGACAGGGCGGGCGGTGGCGCCCCGCCCGGTTCACTAGAGCTCGGCGCCGCCCTCGTAGAGCTTCACTAGAGCTCGGCGCCGTCCTCGTAGAGCTTCAACACGTGCACCGGAATCGGATCGCGCCCGCCCACGGCGTCCAGGCACAGGCGACAGAGCACGCACTCGTCGAGGTTCTTCTCGACGATCTCGACTTTGCCGCCGGTCGCCGCGAAGATGTCCACGGGGCAGACCTCCGCGAGCTTCGCCGCGACGGTGGCGTCGTCGGCGACGCTGTCGTCGACCTCGACGGCGATGAAGATCCCGTCCTTCCTCATGCTGCGCTCTGCTCGGCGATCTTCGCTTTGATCATCCCCGGGATGTCCTCGATCCGCTCCGCCACAGCGATGCCGGCCTGCGCGAGGCGCGTGATCTTCTCCGAGGCGGTGTCCTCCTTGCCTTCGACGATCGTGCCGGCGTGGCCGAAGCTCATGCCCGGCATCTCGTCCATGAAGCGACCGGCCATGAACGCGACGATCGGCAGTCGTGAGTTGTTCTCGGCGACCCAGCGCGCGAGCTCGGCCTCCATGCGTCCGCCTGGCTCGGTGTAGATGACGATTCCCTGCGTCTGCTCGTCGGCCTCGAACAGCGGCATCAGCTCGGCGTAGCTCGAGCCGATGATCGCATCGCCGCCGATCGATACGGCGGTCGACTGGCCGAGGCCGGCGGCGCTGAGCGTCGAGGACATCTCGGTGGTCATGCCGCCGGAGCGCGAGATCACGCCAATCGGCCCCGGTGTGTATGCCTGCGCGGCGTTCTTCGCGGGGCCGCCGATGCCGCCCATCTTGATCACGTTGGGCACGATGATGCCGAGGCAGTTGGGTCCAATGATGCGCGCGCCGCGCAGCGTCGCGAGCTCGACCATCTCGGCGACGTCGCGGCGAGGGATGCGCTCGGTGACGATCACGATCAGCTGCACGCCGTTCTCGATCGCCTCGAACACCGCATCCTTGGTGAAGGCGGGGGGTACGGTCACGACCGAGCCGTAGATCTGGCTGCCGTGGTGGGAGACAGCCTGGGCGACGGTGTCGAACACGGGCACGCCGTGGACCTCGCGTCCCAAGCGCCCGGGGGTGACGCCGCCGACTACCGGCCCCCCCGGCGGTGGCGCCTTCGCGCCGGCGCCGTAGTCCAGACACTCGCGCGTCAGGTTGACGGCCTCGCGGCCGGTGATGCCCTGGACGATGAAGGTCGTCTCTGCATCGATCAAGATGCTCATGCCGCAGCCCCTTGAATCTTCTCGACCGCACGCCGCGCGGCCTCGTTGAGGGACACTGAGCGGTCGGCGTAGTCGACGCCGTACTTCTCGAGGATCTTGAAGCCCTGCTCCTCCCACGCGCCGGGGATGCGGAAGATCGCGATCTTCTCGGACGGGTTGTAGTCGAGCTCCAGGCAGGCTTTGATCACGCCGCGCGCGACGATGTCCACACGTGTGTTCGAGACGATCGACATCATCACCGCGATCTTGTCCACGCCGGGCTTCTGCAGCACGAGCTTGGCCAGGCCGCAGGCCTTCGAGACGGACGGGTTGCCGCCGATCTCGCAGTAGTTGGCGGGCTTGCCGCCATGCGCGCGGACCGCATCGAACAGCGTCAGCGAGCCACCGCCGGCGCCGATCACGAGGCCGAGGTTGCCGTCGAACTCGGTGACATTGCCGGCGACGCCGCGGTGGTCCTGGGCGTCGACCTGCTCGCCCGCGAGCTCGAACGGCGTCGCCTCGCGCGCCTGGCGCGTCTCCTCGTCGCCGACGCCGAGATCCGCGAGCAGCTGCTTGTGGCGCCCGCGCGCCTCGTTCTCGATGTCCATGTGCGCGTCAAGCGCGACAAACGAGCCGTCGGCGAGGCGCCCGAGCGGGTTGATCTCGGCGAGCACCATGTCGTTGGCGACGAACAGCTTCGCCAGGCGCGTGACGATCGGGACGAGCTTGTTCAGAGCCGAGCCGGTCACGCCCGTGGAGGCGATCACCTCCTTGGCCATGAACTCGCTGAACGGCAGGATGTTGGAGAAGTGCCGGCGTCCGACCTTCTCGGGCTGCTCCTCGGCGACCTGCTCGATGTCGATGCCGCCGACCGGCGAGAAGATCATTACGGGCTGCTTGCGGACCCCATCCCAGACGACGCCCGCGTAGTACTCCTGCTCGACCTCGGCCTTGGGGTCGACGAGCACGCCGCGCGGCATATGCCCGTTGATCTCGAGCGCCAGGATCTCGCGGGCGTAGCTCTCGGCCTCCGCTGGAGTGTCCGCGAACTTGACGCCGCCGGCCTTCATGCGCCCGCCCGTCAGCACCTGCGACTTGATCACGGTCGGCCCGCCGATCCGCTCGGCGATCTGGCGCGCCTCAGCCGGATCGGTCGTGAAGCCGTAGTCGGTGACGGGGATGCCGGCGCGCTTGACGACCTCGCGCGCCTCGAACTCGAAGAATCTCATGCGGCGCGGAAGCCTACACGGCGGCGGGCTGCGCCAGCCCGTACGCCTCCGCCAGCTCCGGATCCTTCTTCGCGAGCATTTCCGCGAGGTTGACCATCACCTTGCACTGCTTCCAGGTGGCGTCGTCCTGCATCTTGCCGTCGATCATGTGCACGCCGCGCCCGTCGGGGATCGCCGCGATCACCTTTTTGGCGAACGCCACCTCATCGGGGTCGGGCGAGTAGACCTTCTTGGCGATCGCGATCTGCACGGGGTGCAGCGACCACGCGCCCACGCAGCCGAGCAGGAACGATGCTCGGAACTGGGTCTCGCAGCCCTCGATGTCCTTGATGTCGCCGTAAGGGCCGTAGAACGGCAGCGCGCCCACCGACGTGCAGGCGTCGACCATGCGCGCGATCGAGTAGTGCCACGGGTCCTGCTGGTAGCTCGGCCGCGGCGCCCCGGGGTTCTCCGGGTCGGGGTCGGCGATCGTGCGGTAGCCGGGGTGCCCGCCGCCGACGCGCGTGGTCTTCATGCGTCGCGATGCCGCCAGATCGGCGGGGCCGAAGCTCATGCCCTGGATTCGCGGTGAGGCGCATGCGATCTCCTCGAGGTTGGCCACGCCCTGCGCGGTCTCGAGGATCGCGTGGATCAGCAGCGGGCGTTGCAGGCGCGCCTTGGCCTCCAGCTGGGCGAGCAGGCGGTCGACGTAGTGGATGTCCCACGGACCCTCGACCTTGGGCACCATGATCACCTCCAGCTTGTCGCCGATCTCCATCACCAGTTCGGTGAGGTCGTCGAGCACCCACGGGGACGCGAGCTCATTGACGCGCGTCCATAGCGCGGTGTCCCCGAGATCCATCTCGCGTCCGACCTTGATCAGCCCGGCGCGAGCGGCGAGCTTGCGGTCGACCGGCACGGCGTCCTCGAGGTTGCCGAGCAGGATGTCGACCGTAGGCGCGATGTCCGGCACCTTGGCGACCATCTTCTCGTTCGAGAAGTCCAGGAAGTGGATCATCCGGGACGGCTTGAAGGGGATCTCGCGCACCGGCTCGGGCGCGTCGATGGCGAGGGGCTTGAGGAAATCGCGGGGGTTGCGCAAGGGCTCTCCTGGGGTCGGTTCGGGTGACGGCGCTACGATCGCTGCTGGGAAGTATCGATTATGCGCCGTCCTCTGACCAAGCCGATGCTGGCGGTCACATCCGCAGTGCTTGCGCTTGGCGCTGCCTTCGCGATCGCGAACGGCGCGGGTGCGGGTGCGGGCGCCGCTGGCGGAGCTAAAGCCGCGGCCCAGCGCAGCTCGCCGCTGAGCATGTCCGCCGCGCCGGGTGACCTTGCGCTCGCGCAGCTCAGCTTCCGCTCAGCTGCCAAGGGTGAGCAGCTCTCCGTGGGCTCGCTGCGGGTGTCGGTGGCGCCACCATTCGGCGATGACTACCTGGCTGCCGGTGCGCTGCGGCTGGCGAGCGCGGGCACCCCGCGGCTGCTGGTGCTGCTCGTCAACAGGCCCTCGGGGCTGCTCGATCCCGTGTCCGTGCGCGTGCGGCTGACGGCGAGCTCAGCGCTGGGGACGCCGCTGGTGCGTAAGCTCGCCGACCCGCTCACGCGCGCCGCTGTCCACCCGCCGGCGCTCTGCGACCTCGATCTGCACGGCGCTGCCCTCAGCGCCGACGAGGTACGCCCACTGCACTCGCAAGGTCAGGCGCTCACAGGGTTCGACGCGGCCGCCGCGATTGCACAGGCATACGACCTGGTCTGCGCTCTGCCGCACGCGAGCTCCTTCGCACAGGCGGTCGAACGAGCTCCGGCACCTTCGACTCCGCCGGCGCCGACTCCCTCGCCGCCCGTGGGCCGGCTGCCCGGCGAAGGCTGCGTCCCAACTCCCGGCTACGCCTGTCCGGGTGCCGTCAGCAGCGGCTCCCGAGCGGCTGGCGCGGGCGGCTAGCAGCTGGCGAGCGCCGGGCGCCCACTAGATGATTGATTCCACGGCGGGTGTCGTGGTTTTGGGGGGTTTCTGAGTAGCAGGGTCGAAGTCGGCGGTGCTCAAGAACATCGCTGACCAAAAGGGGGGCCTCGATGGACGCCGACCTCGACCTGCTACTCACCGCTGTTTATGTCACAGCCGACGATCTCCTGCCCGATCGACCGAAGAACGCCAGACGAAGCGTCACAGACGCGGAGGTCGTCACGCTGTGCGTCGCCCAGGCGATCATGGGCATACCGTCGGACCGGCGGTTCCTCGCGGTCGCCTCCAAGCACCTGCGTCACCTGTTCCCGAAGATCCCCGCCCAGGCCGGTTACTTCAAGCGCCGTCGGCGTCTGGCCGAGACGCTGGAGTGGCTGATCGGCGTCTTCGCAAGCCAGAGCCCGGGATTCCACAGCCGGACGCTGCTCGTGGACTCCACTCCCGTGGAGTGTGCCCGCAGCCGCGAGACGGTCAAGCGCTCGGCGCTCGGTGATGCCGCCGACTACGGTTACTGCAGTTCCCATTCCCGCTTCTTCTGGGGTTTTCGTCTGCACGCGCTCTTCGCACCCGACGGCACACCCAGGGCGCTTGCGCTGACTTCCCCCAAGCAGGATGAGCGCGAGGTCGCGCTGAAGCTGCTCGCTCGCGCTCCGCGCATCGGTGGAGAGACCGTGATCGGTGACAAGGGCTACGTCGGACGAGCGTTCGCGGCTGGCGTGGAAGAACTCGACGCCACGATCCTCAGACCAACACGCAAAGACGAGCCCGGCCAGGGTCCCCACCTCGCACCGATCCGCCAACGCATCGAGTCGATCTTCTGGACCTGCAAGGACCTACTGACACTGGAGCGCCACGGCGCGAGAACACTCCCCGGCGTCAGAGAGCGCATCGTGCAACGCCTGCTCACCCTCGCCGCTGCCATCACCCTCAACCACCAACTCGGCCGACCAAGCCGCGCCCTCGTCAACTACTGCGCCTAAAAACGTGGAATCAATCATCTAGAGTTCATGGGGCTTTATCCGTTACCCCTGCCACAGGAGAGCCACGAGCTACATGAGCGCAACCGAGACCGTCCAGACAGTTGAGACCGAGCAGGCCGCACGCGAGGCCAGCGGCGCCCACCCGTATGGCCGCTACCTGGAGGAGTTCGAGGTCGGCGCCGTCTACAAGCACTGGCCCGCGAAGACCGTGACCGAGTCCGACGATCACCTCTTCTGCCTGATCACGATGAACCACCACCCGCTGCACCTCAACGACGTCTATGCGGCCAAATCCCAGCAGGGTCGCAACGTCGTGGTCGGCTCGCTGGTGTACTCGCTCGCCCTGGGGATGTCCGTGAGCGACGTCAGCGGCAAGGCGATCGCGAACCTCGCCACCGAAGAGCTCAAGCATCCCGCGCCGGTGTTCCACGGCGACACGCTCTACTGCGAGTCCGAGGTGCTCGAGAAGAAGGAGTCCCAGTCGAAGCCTGACCGCGGCACTGTCAAGGTGCACACGCGTGTGCTCAACCAGGACGGTGTCCTGGTGGCCGAGTTCAAGCGCCTCGTGCTCGTTCCTCGCAGGACTCCCGGGAGCAGCTCCGCCGAGGGGAATGTCGAGTAGCGGCGCGACTTGTCGGGCGCTTTGATCGTGCGATACGCTTTGCAGCTCGCCCACGGATGGGCGTTTTCTGTTTCCCGGAGCCACCCCGCCCCGGCAGCAGCGCCGTACGGCGCGTGCCCATTTTGCCCGCCAACCTAGGAGCCGTATCGACCCTATGAACACCACCGTTCCCGCCCCCACCACGAACGAGCGCCTGCTGGCCTGGGTCGACGAGGTCGCCGCGCTCACCGAGCCTGACGCGATCTACTGGTGCGACGGGTCCGCGGAGGAGTACGACCGTCTTTGTCAGGAGCTCGTCGACGCCGGCACCTTCGAGCGGCTCTCGGACGCGAAGCGCCCGAACTCCTACCTGGCGCTCTCAGATCCGGGTGACGTGGCGCGCGTCGAGGACCGAACGTTCATCTGCTCGGCGACCGAGGCGGAAGCCGGCCCGACTAACAACTGGCGCGAGCCCGGCGAGATGCGGGACATGCTCAGCGGCCTGTTCGCCGGCTCGATGCACGGTAGGACGATGTACGTGGTGCCCTTCTCGATGGGGCCGCTCGGCTCGGACAAGAGCCACGTGGGCGTGCAGCTGACGGACTCGATCTACGTGGCCGTGAACATGCGGATCATGACCCGCATGGGCCAGGGTGCGCTGGACGCACTCGGCAGCGGCGACTTCGTCCCGTGCCTGCACTCGGTGGGCATGCCGCTTGATGAAGACCACACCCACCCCGCAGAGGACGTGCCGTGGCCGTGCAACGCGGAGAACAAGTACATCGTGCACTTCCCCGATACGCGCGAGATCTGGTCATTTGGCTCGGGCTACGGCGGCAACGCGCTGCTGGGCAAGAAGTGTTTCGCGCTGCGCATCGCCTCGGTGATGGCGCGGGACGAGGGCTGGATGGCCGAGCACATGCTGATCCTGAAGCTGATCTCGCCCGAGGGCGAGATCAAGTACATCACGGGCGCGTTCCCAAGCGCCTGCGGGAAGACCAACCTGGCGATGCTGATCCCGACGCTCAAGGGCTGGACGGTCGAGACGATCGGCGATGACATCGCGTGGATGAAGTTCGGCGAGGACGGTCGTCTGTACGCGATCAACCCCGAGGCCGGCTTCTTCGGCGTTGCGCCGGGAACCGGCGAGGACACCAACCCCAACGCGATTCGCACGATCGAGCGCAACTCGATCTTCACCAACTGCGCCAAGACCGACGACGGCGACATCTGGTGGGAGGGGCTGACGAAGGAGCCGCCTGCGCACCTGATCGACTGGCACGGCAACGACTGGACCCCGCAGTCGGAGACGCCCGCGGCGCATCCGAATGCTCGCTTCACGACGCCCGCGTCGCAGGATCCCGCGATCGCGCCGGAGTGGGAGGACCCCGCCGGCGTGCCGATCGATGCGATGCTGTTCGGTGGGCGGCGCTCGACGGTCGTGCCGTTGGTGACCGAAGCGCTCGACTGGGAGCACGGCGTGTTCCTCGGCTCGGTGATGAGCTCGGAGAAGACGGCCGCGGCGGCCGGCACTGTCGGCGAGCTGCGCTTCGACCCGTTCGCGATGCTGCCGTTCTGCGGCTACGACATGGCCGAGTACTTCGGCCACTGGTTGGAGATGGGCCGCCGCGCCGGCGCGCAGCTGCCGAAGATCTTCTACGTCAACTGGTTCCGTAAGGACGAGAGCGGGCGCTTCCTGTGGCCCGGCTATGGCGAGAACTCGCGCGTGCTCTCATGGGTGTTCGCGCGCTGCGCCGGGCATGGGGCCGCGACCGAGACGCCGATCGGCTGGATGCCGCCGGTGGGGCCCGACGGGATCGACACCCGCGGGGTTGACGTCAGCGATGAGGCGATGGCGCAGCTGCTACGCGTCGACGTAGCCGAGTGGAAGGCACAGCTGCCGCAGTTCCGCGATTACCTCGCCCAATTCGAGAACCTGCCAGCCGAGCTGACCGCTCAGCTGGACGCGCTCGAACAGCGCTTGGGCTGAGCCGATGGTCGGGGCGATCCCAGCGGTCGATCCCGAGAAGGCCCAGAGCACCGAGCTGAAGCGTCGCGTCACGGCGTTTGCGCTGACCAAGGCCGGCACTTGGTTCTCGTCGCAGGTGGGAGCACGGATCGACCCGTGGCTGTTGCGAGCGACGCGCGGACGCATGGACCACACGCTCGGCCAGATCCCCGTCGTGCTGGTTACCGTGCGAGGCGCGCGTACAGGACGGAAGCGAACGGTCCCGCTGCTGTACTTCAGCGATGGCGGGGACGTGATCCTGATCGCCTCGAGCTACGGACGGGCGAAATTCCCGGCGTGGTACTACAACCTCAAGGCCAATCCCGACGTCACGCTCGAGGCCAGGGGACGCTCCGGCGCGTATCTCGCCCGTGAGGCCGCGGGCGAGGATCGTGACCGCCTGTTCGAGCTGGCCAAGCTCGTCTACAGCGGCTACAGCCAGTACGAACATCGCACCGCTGGCATCAGGCGCATCCCCGTGATGCGCCTCTCACCGGCCTGACGTCGGCTGCCACCAGCCCTAAAGGGTCGCTGGTCGAGCCACGCAAGGACGCAGCCAGCGAAGTGCGCTTCGCAACACGAGTGAGGGAGGACGTCTGCTGACGAAGCGCCAGCGGCCTGCTAGTCGTGGCCGTGGTTCTCGCCGCCGGCTGCTGGCGGGCGTGACTCCTCGGCCAGGGAGGTGATCGTTAGCGCGCCGCGCGCGGATGACTCGAGCACCTCGGTGGCCTCCTCCAGCGAGCGGGCATAGAGCTCGACGAGCAGGTGCACGATGATGCGCGCGTCGTCTTCGTGCTTGTGGAAGCGCACGTGCGTGAAGAACTCGCGGACGCCGTGCTCACCGAACGCGGCGTACGACAGCGCGTCGCCGGCCTCCGGGCCCGAGCAGCTCTCAACGTCTTCGGAGTCGACGGTCACGGTGCACGAGGCAACCCAGGGTGTGCCTGCGATCATCCGTTCCCAGCGATCCTCGATCGGCTCCACGCGGCCGTTGTTGAAGCCGAGGTGCGGTTGGTCGTGCATGCAGTCCAGGCACTGCACGACCGCCTCTTGGAGCTCATCGACGACTTCCGCGCGCTCGCCGGTGTCGGGGTCGATCTTGTGGATCCCCTCGTAGTGGACCTGAACCTCCAGATCCTGGGACCAGCAGCGGTAGCACCGCAGCCAGCTGCGTGCGCTCGTCTCGGCCATCGAGCCCTCCATCGAGCTCATTGTAGGCGCCTGTGCACCGGTTGCCCGCTCGCCGCGGTTGTCGAGTTGTCCGGGTTTGTGTCGTGCCGCCATCACAGCGTGTAGATTCTCGGCAATCGGAGGCCTGGCGCGGTGGACGTCTGGCCGAGGCACTAGCGAAGCGGGGGTTGCAATGCGTCGGATCGGAACTCTGTTGATCGTCTCGGTGGCGATGTGCGCCGCGTGGCTGGTGCCAGCGACGGCGAATGCCGCCGAGTTCTCCCAGTGTCCTCCCGTAGACAAAGACGCCGGGTGCCAGTTCCTGATCACCGTGGGTCCTGGGGGTGTCGCGGTCTCCGAAGACAACGAAGGCTTGGGGCCTTATGACGGGGAAGACGACACGCTCGTCGGGATCGAAAACACCTCGTCCAAACCGATCTCATCGTTCCCGCTCTCGTCCGTGAAAAACATCTATGGCTTCGACGGCGACGGGCTGTGCGATCCGCCGGCGGCGCCGCGCCCGTCCGGGTGCGTCATCCTGGCCGAGAACAGCAACCATGAACCACCGACGGTGAAAAAACCTGGAACCGAATGCGAAGTCAACGCGTCCGACACCGACAACGTCTCCGAAGAACCGTGCGGCTATGAAACGGCGGGCGAGCCCGCGGGCCTGACCTTCCCAGAAGGACTCGATGCGATCGGATTCGCGGCCAATGGGGATGCCGTCGGCGGCTACGAGGGGCCCGGCATCTGGTTCTCGAACATCACCCCCGGTGGCGAAAGCGGAGTCGTCAACTTCTCGCCAGCACTGGCGCCGGGCGCACATGACTACTTCGCGCTGGAGGAAACCCTTGCTGGAAGCTCGCTAACGGTCGGTGACCCCACCACCCTCGCCACGACCTTGGCGGGTGGGGGGCAGAGCGGCTCCGCGATCAGTGTCTTGCAGGGTACCGCCGTGACCGACACGGCGACCATCAGCGGCGCCGGCGCCTCGGTGGCCACTGGAGCAGTCACCTACACGGCCTACTCCAACCCCGAATGCACCACGGTCGCCGCCGCGGCGGGCTCCGGCGCCGTCTCAGGCGCCTCGGCGGGAGCCTCGAGCCCCATCTCGAGCCTTGGGCCCGGCACTTACTACTGGCGCGCCAGCTACTCGGGCGACGTCAACAACCAGGCGGTTTCGAGTACCTGTGGCCCCACAGGTGAGGTGCTCACGGTGCTGGCGCCGACAACGGCGACCACGATTCAGACCGGTGGCGGCGTGATGGGCGCTTCGATCCCGGTCCTGAAGGGCTCTGCGGTCACCGATCTGGCGCACATCGCCGGGTTGGAGGCGCCGAGCGCGACCGGCACGGTGACCTACACGCTCTACAAGGAAGCAAAATGCAAAGTCGCGGTCACGTCGAGTGTCGCCAGCGTCGTCGGCGGGGTGGCGGGATCGTCCGCGCCTGTCAACGAGCCCGTCGGCACCTACTACTGGATCGCGAGCTACAGCGGCGGGGGCCTCAACGCGCCGTCCGCCAGCGCTTGCGGCAGCGAGAAGCTGATCGTCTCGAGGAAAGCGAACCTCGGTCTGCCGAACGGCAAGAAGTGCTTCAGCAAACGTGCCTTCGCGATCCACCCGCGCTTCCCGAAGGGCGCCAAGATCGTCTCCTACGAGGAGTTCATCAACGGCAAACTCGTCAAGCAGGGCAAGCTCAACAAGAAGGCCACCTCGGTCGACCTGATCGGCCTGCCGAAGGGCGCCTACAAAGTCGAGCTCGTGACATTCACCGCCAGCGGCGCCAGCTACCAGGACACGCGCACGTTCCACACGTGCGTGCCGAAAAAACACAAAAAACACCACTGATCGCCTGACGGTGGCGCCCGCGCAGCGGCGGGCGCCACCGTCCGAGCAGCGCCATTGGCGATGTGCCCGAACAGCGCCATTGGCGATGTGCGCTATCCGAACGTGAAGTCGTAGCCGGTCACGCCGTCGGCGAAGCGCAGCGACAAGCGATGCTGCTGGTCATCCGGCAGCGAGACCAGCGAGTACAGGCGCTGGCGGCGGACGGTGACGACGCCGTCGCGGACGTCTGAGCCCGCCTCGGCGGCGGGGATCGGATGCCCATCGAGCAGCACCTGCACGGGCAGTGGCTTTTCTCCAGGGGAGCTGAGGACGAGGTACACGTTCTTGGCCTTGAACTCCATGTCAACGCCCGCCCCCGAGATCGCTTCGGCCGGTTGTTCGGTGATGTCCCAAGTGCCGCTGTAGGCGAAGTCGTTGAGGGCCAGCGGACCGCTGGGCGGCGGCCCGTAGTCGTGTGTGCCGCGCTTTGGCCCGTTGATCCAGCCCTGCCCGCGCAGCGTCCCCATGTAGGTCTCAGGGGTGGCTACTTCGGAGGGCACGATCACGTCTGTGGGGTGGCTCTTGCCGCCGACCTGGTAGCCGGCTTCGGCGAGCAGCGCCCTGATTGCCGTTTCGGTCGTGCCGTATTCGCCCTCGCCGAAGGTCGTATAGCGCAGGTTGCCGCGAGCGTCGATCAGGTAGTCGGCTGGCCAGTACTCGTTTTCGTACGCGTTCCACGTTTCGAGGTTGTTGTCCTGTACGACCGGGTAGCGGATCCCGAACTGCTGGATCGCGTCGGAGACGTTGCTTGCCTGCTTCTCGAACGCGAACTCAGGCGCCTCCACGCCGACGATCGTCAGGCCCTCCTTGGCATAGGCGGCGTTCCAAGCCTTCAGGTAGGGCAGGGTGCGGATGCAGTTGATGCACGTGTACGTCCAGAAGTCCACGAGCACCACGCGTCCGCGCAGCCCGGCGAGTGACAGCGGCTCATCGCCCGGCGTGTTGAACCAGTCCTCGGTACCGGTGAATTCAGGCGCCGCGCCGCGGTCGGGGAGCTTTCGCGCGTCGGCCAGCAGGATCGCCTCCGAGGCGTCGAGCGGCGCATGGTTGAGTTTCGTCGAAGAACCTTCGCAGGGGGAGGAGCCGTTGGCGGCCTTGAACTTGGGGTGACGCCCGGTGATCTGATCGAGGCGTTTGGTCACGGTGCTCGAGCACTCGAGCGACGCTGTGAGGTTGACGTCTGGGATCTTTTCGGCGACGAACTGGTTGAAGTCGACGTCGAGGTTGGCGATGATCGCGACCGCCGTGAGGATCATGATCGTGCCGAGCACGCGTTGCAGCATCGGCCCGCGGCCGGCCTTGCGGACGCGCTCGAACACGCGTCTGCCGCCGAGCGCCAGCACCAGCAGCACGACCGCCGAGCCGGCGGCGTAGGCGAGGCCGATCACGATCGTTTTGCCGGAGGCGGCGCTGACGGAGATCACCGCCGCGAGGATCGGGCTCGCGCAGGGCGTGTAGACGAAGCCGAGCGCGCCGCCGACGAGCAGGCCCGAGCGGAAGCCATCGCCGCTGCTGCGCGGTCCGAAGCGCGCCAGCCGCGACAGCGGCGCCTCCAGCCGCGCGGCCACGTCGGGCAACAACAGGGCGAGGCCGAACAGGAGCAGCACCACGACCGCGACGTCGCGCAGCGGGTCGCTGCCGAGCCCGACGCCGTCGACCACGTTCGCGAGCCCGACGACCGTCACCGTGAACGTGATCGATAGGCCGAGGACGATGCCAAGCGGCCGCCGCCGGCCGCCGACTCCGCCCGCGGACAGCAGCGCCGGCAGCACCGGCAGCGCGCACGGCGACAGGGCCGTGCCTGCGCCGGCGAGCACTGCAAAGGTCACGAGAACGAGCATCGGCTTGTCCTACAGTCTCGCGTGGCCGGATTTCGTTACGCGCCGGTTCGCGGGCGCCGCGGCAGGTCGCACTCAGCGCCTCAGGATCACGTACACCGTGCTCGCCGCGAACGCCATCTGCCCGAAGGCGAGCGCAGTGCCGAGGTTGACGGCGCCGAGCGTGCTCGCGAGCATGCTCGCGAGCACGAACGCGCCGAGCATAGCCAGCAGGTTGCGTCTCATCCGCCGCCACGCTCGAGCACCGCCACGAGCGCGGGCACGCCCATGCCGGGGTCCTGGGAGGCGAGCAGCGTTTGCGCGGCGCGGCGGCCGCCGAGCTCCCTGAGGCCTCGTTCGCCGTGCTCGACTGTGAACTCCGTTAGCGCCGCTGCCCGGCGCGCGGCCGCGCGCCGCTCGCCGAGGTCGAGTGCGGTGCGGTGCTCGTCGAGCGCCGCCACCAGCTCCTCGATGCCGCTCGCGGGCGCCAGCGAGGACACCGCAAGCACACGCCCGCGGCTCGCGTCGCCCCCGAGCGAGCGCAGCGCCGCGCTCAGATCGCGTCTCGCGCGAAGCGCGATCTGACCGAGGTCGGCCTTCGTCACGACCAGCACGTCGGGGATCTCCATGATCCCCGACTTCAGGAACTGGAGCACATCGCCGCTGCCGGGCTGCACGACCACTACGACGGTGTCGGCCACGTCGGCCACATCGGTCTCCGCCTGCCCGACGCCGACGGTCTCGATCACGACCACGTCGAACGCAGCCGCCAGCGCGTGCGCGGCACTACGCGTAGCCTGCGCGAGCCCGCCCAGCCGCTCGCCCGCGGCGGTCGAGCGGATCAGCACGCCGCGGTCGGTGGGGTCGAACTCGATGCGCGCGCGGTCGCCCAGCAGCGAGCCGCCGGAGCGTCGCGAGCTGGGATCGACCGCCAGCACCGCCACCGTGCGGGTGGGTGGGCCTCCACTCCGCCAAGCGTGCAGCAGCGCCGAGAGCAGCGTCGACTTGCCCGCGCCCGGCGGTCCCGTAACGCCGATCACGTGCGCGGGGGCCTCGCCGCCGAGGACCGCGGGGGAGACCTCGCGCAGCAGCTCGGCCGCCTGCGCGCGATCGGCCGCCGAGCTGCTCTCGAGCAGGTTCAGCGCCGCCGGCGCCGCGCTCAGGTCACGCGCTCGCAGGCGCTGACCGAGTCCGGCGCCATCGTCGCTCACGTGCCGGCGCTGACCGAGTCCGGCGCCATCGTCGCTCACGTGCCGGCGCTGACCGAGTCCGGCGCCATCGTCGCTCACGTGCCGGCGCTCACACCGTGGCGTTGGCGGAGGCGCCGTCCGCAGCGAGCGTCGCTCGCTCGGCGCGCTCTGCCACGATCGCCACGATGTCGCGCATGATGCGGTTGATGTCGAAGTCCTTGGGCGTATAGACAGCGGCTACGCCCGCGTCGCGCAGCGCCGCCACGTCCTGCTCGGGGATGATCCCGCCGACGATCACCGGCACGTCCACGCCCACGTCGTGCAGCGCGTCGATCACCGCCGGGATCAGCTCGCGGTGCGAGCCAGACAGGATCGACAGGCCGATCACGTGCACGCCCTCCTGCAGCGCCGAGGCCGCGATCTGCGCGGGGGTCAGGCGAATGCCTTCGTAGACCACGTCCATGCCCGCGTCACGCGCACGCACCGCGATCTGCTCGGCGCCGTTGGAGTGCCCGTCGAGGCCCGGCTTGCCCACGAGGATCTTGGGGCGGCGCCCGAGCCGCTCCTGCAGGCGGGCAACCTCGCCGCGCAGCTCGTCCAGCTGCTCGTCGCCAGGCAGCGCCGCCGCGTCGCCCACGCCCGTGGGGCCGTGGTAGCTGCCGAACACCTCGCGCAACGTCCGCGACCACTCGCCCGTCGTCACGCCGGCCCTCGCGGCCGCGATCGTCGGCACCATCAGGTTGACATCGGTGTTGGCGTCACCGGCAGCGGCGGCCAGCGCTGCGATCGCCTCCTTGACAGCAGTCTCATCGCGCTCAGCCCGCCAGCGGCGCAGATCCTCGACCTGCTGCGCTTCCAAGGCAGGATCCACGACCAGGATGCCGCCCTCGGCATCTGCCGTCAGCGGCGAGACCTCGGTCTCGGCGAAGCGGTTCTGCCCGACGACCACCTGCTCGCCCGTCTCGATTCTGCGCAGGCGCTCACGGTGGCTGTCGACGAGCGCCGCCTTCATGTACTGGACCGCCTCGACCGCACCGCCAAGCTCGGCCACGACCGCCATCTCCGCGCGCGCGCCCTCCAGCAGCTCCGCAACCAGCGCCTCCATCACCTTCGAGCCCTCGAAGATGTCCGGGTACTCGAGGATGTCCGTTTCATAGGCGAGCACCTGCTGGATGCGCAGCGACCACTGCTGGTCCCACGGCCGCGGCAGCCCCAGCGCCTCGTTCCACGCCGGCAGTTGGATCGCGCGCGCGCGCGCGTCGCGCCCGAGCGTCACCGCGAGCGCCTCGAGCACGATCCGTTGCACGTTGTTCTCCGGCTGCGCCTCGGTCAGGCCGAGCGAGTTGACCTGCACGCCGTAGCGGAAGCGCAGGTGGCGCTCCTGCTTGACGCCATATCGCTCGCGCCCGAGCTCCTCCCAGAGGATCGACATCGCGCGCAGCTTCGCGTGCTCCTCGACGAAGCGCACGCCCGCGTTGACGAAGAACGAGATGCGCCCGAACACCTGTTCCAAGCGCTCGTCCGGCACCCGTTCGCGGGCCGCGTCGAGCACCGCGATCGCGTTGCTCATCGCATAGGCGATCTCCTGTATCGGCGTCGCGCCGGCCTCCTGCAGATGGTAGGAGCAGATGTTGATCGGGTTCCACTTCGGCACGTGCTCGACCGTGTAGGCGATCATGTCCGCGATCAAGCGCATCGAAGGCGCGGGCGGGAACGCGTAGGTGCCGCGTGCCAGGAACTCCTTGATGATGTCGTTCTGCGTCGTGCCCTGAAGCTGCTCGGGCGGGGTGGGTGGGTTCTGATTTTCGGCGGCGACGATGTACAGCGCCAGCAGCCACGCCGCCGTCGCGTTGATCGTCATCGAGGTGTTCATCTCGCTGAGCGGGATGCCATCCATCAACGCCGCCATGTCGCCGCGGTGGGAGATCGGCACGCCGACCTTGCCGACCTCGCCCCGCGCGAGCTCGTCGTCGGGGTCATAGCCGGTCTGCGTCGGCAGGTCGAACGCCACCGACAGGCCAGTCTGGCCCTTTTCCAGGTTGCGCCGGTAGAGCTCGTTGGAGGCGCTCGCCGTCGAATGACCGGCATAGGTCCGCATCATCCAAGGCCGGTCGCGCTCGGGCAGTCGCGCAGAGTGCTCACCGCTCATGCAGCAATTGTACGGCTGCGCCGCGGGCTTTATCCTGCGGCTGATGAGCCAAACACTCGAGAAGCCTCGCAGCGGGGGGCCGGGAACCGGTCTCGGAGGCGCTTGGAGGGTGATCGTCTGCAACGACGATCACAACACCTTCGACCACGTCGCTCGCACGCTCGCCCGCTTCATCCCCGGCATCACGCTCAAGCGCGGCATGGAGATCGCCAACGTGATCCACGCCTCCGGGCGCGCCGTCGTCTACAGCGGCCATCAAGAGGCCGCCGAGCACTACTGGGAGCAGCTCAAGGGCGCGGGGCTCACCATGGCCCCCCTCGAGCAGGGCTGAAGCTCAGGTGATGTCGCCGACCTCGACGCCGTGGCCGTTGCTGCGGCCGTTGGCAAATGCCGCGGTCTGCCCGGTGACGGCGCCGTGCGCGGTCCGGTCCCACCAGCCGTAGAGCACCGGCACCTGGTACCAGCTCGAGTGGCTGGCCCTGAAGAACGTCATCTCCGGGCCCTCCCAGAAGCGTTCCCATTCGAGGTACTCCTCGAACGCGGCCAGCTGCTGGAAGCGGTAGCGATCCTCGCGCGCGCGGTAGACCGCGTAGGAGCTCGCGCCGTAGCGCAGCGCGCTCGCCGCGACCTCGTTCAGGTCCTTCTCGAACTGATCCCCGCGGAAGCCAGTGGCGTACCACGGGACGATCACCGTGCCGGCCATCAGGCTCCCACCTCCGCGTGAATCGCGCCGGGGCCATCGGCGGTCTTGCCCTGGCCCTCGGAGTCGGCGCCCACGAGGATCGAGATCTTGCCCAGATGCTTGTTTTCGAGCATCAGCTGGTGCGCTTCGGCGACGCCCTCGAAGCCGAGCGTGCGCCACAGCACGGGGCGGATCTGACCGCTCTCGATCAGCTCGTTGGCCTTCATGCACTCATACGCGTTGGCGAAGTGCGAGCCGAGGATCTCCTTCTGCTTCATCCACAGGTAGCGCACGTCAAAGTCGAGGTTGAAGCCCGTGGTGCCCGCGCAGATCACGACCTTGCCGAACGGCTTGACCGTGAAGACCGACGTCGGGAACGTCGCCTGGCCGACGTGCTCGAAGACGATGTCGGGCGCGTCGCCGAGGATCGACTTCACGCGCTTTGAGAATTCCCGCGAGACGCCGAAGCGCGCCTTGTCCTGCTCGGGCGTCTCCTTGCCGGTGCGCATCATGCCGGCGAACTCCGCGCGGTCGATGTAGTCCACCGCGCCCAAGCGCTTCACCAGCTCGCCCTTCTCCGCCGAGGAGACCACTCCGACGCAATGCGCGCCCGCGGCAGCGCAGAGCTGCGTGGCGAACACCCCCAGGCCGCCCGCGGCGCCCCAGATCAGCACATTCGCGCCAGCCTGCATCTTGCAGCGCGTGATCAGCATGCGGTAGGCGGTGAAGTACACGAGGCCATAGGAGGCGGCCTCCTCCCACGTCAGAGCCTCGGGCTTCGGCAGCAGCTGCTGCGCCTGCACCTTCGTGAACTGCGCGAACGAGCCCCAGGTCGTCTCATAGCCCCAGATCTTCTGCGAAGGCGCGGCCATCGGGTCGAGGCCGTGCACCTCGGGGTCCTCGTAGGAGGCCTGGTTGCAGTGGACCACGACCTCATCGCCCGGCTTCCAGCGCGTGACGCCGGCGCCGACCTTCCAGACGATGCCCGAAGCGTCCGAGCCGCCGATGTGATGCCCGTACTCCGGGTGGTCGCCGTACCTCATCACCGACACCGGCTTGCCCAGCGCGGCCCACACGTTGTTGTAGTTCACGCCCGCCGCCATCACGCGCACGATCACCTCGAATGCGCCCGGATCCGGGACTTCGATCTCCTCGATCTTGAAGGCGTCCTTGGGTTCGCCCAAGCGCTCCTCGCGGATCACCCACGCCGCCATCGTCGCGGGCAGCTCGCCGGGCTCGGCGTCTACGGCTGAGACTTGTTGAAGATCGATCGCCACGTGCTCTGGAACCTCGTCGGTCGGGATCAGGAAGAGGCTCAATCCTACCCCGAGGTGGGCCGTGTTGTGTGGCGGAGCTCCAGCGTGCCCGTAGCTCAAGCTTCGAGCACGACCGCGAGTCCCTGCCCGACGCCGATGCAGAGTGCCGCGAGGCCATAGCGGCCGCCATTCGCGCGCAGCTCGTGCGCCAGGCGGCCGACGATCCGCGCGCCGGAAGCCCCGAGCGGGTGCCCGATCGCGATTGCCCCGCCGCGGACGTTGACCTTCTCCGGGTCCAGCTCGGGCCAGCCGGCGAGACACGCCAGCGATTGAGAGGCGAATGCCTCGTTGAGCTCGACCGCATCGACGTCTCCCCAGTCGATCCCTGCTCGGCGCAGTGCCTGGTTGGCCGCCTCGACCGGCGCGATCCCGAATACGTCCGGGTCGACGCCGTGGACGCCGCGCGAGACGATCCGCGCCAGCGGATCCTGGCCGATCCGCGCTGCCGCGGCCTCGGCGCCGATCAGCACCATCGCGGCGCCGTCGTTCAGCGGTGAGCTGTTACCGGCGGTGACGCTGCCGCCGGCGACGAAAGCGGGCTTCAACTTGGCGAGCTTCTCGATCGAGGTCTCCGCGCGGATCCCCTCGTCGCGATCCAGCTCGACTCCGGGAACGGGAATCACCTCGCTCATGGCGCCCTGTTCGTAGGCGCGCGTGGCGAGCGTGTGACTGCGCAGCGCGAACTCATCCTGGGCATCGCGCGAGATGTCGTATATGCCCGCCAGCTTCTCGGCGCTTTCGCCGAGCGAGATCGTCCACCGCCCGGGCATCTCCGGATTGACCATGCGCCAGCCGAGCGTCGTGGAGTGGAGCGTCTCGGGGCCGGCGGGGAAGCCCTTGGCAGGCTTCAACAGAACCCACGGGGCGCGTGTCATCGACTCGACGCCGCCGGCGAGGACGATCGAGGCGTCGCCGCACTCGATTGCCCGGGCTGCCTGGATCGTGGCCTCGAGGCTCGATCCACACAGCCGGTTGACGGTCACGCCTGGCACCGCCGTCGGCAGTCCGGCGAGCAGCACAGCCATGCGCGCCACGTCGCGGTTCTCCTCCCCGGCGCCGTTTGCGTTGCCGAGGATCACATCGTCGATCGCATCGGGTGCGAGCTCGGCCACCCGCCCGAGCAGCGCTCGCAGCGAATGTGCAGCGAGGTCGTCGGGCCGCACGCCGGCGAGCGCGCCAGCGAAGCGACCGAACGGCGTTCGCACCGCCTCGTAAACGTAGGCGGCCCGCTCAGCCATCGTCGCGGTTGTCGTAGTTGGAGCCGATCACGGTCATGCTCATGTTCGCAAACCGATCGATCTGCGCCAGCCTGATCTAATGGCGGCACAACGTGGGCTGCGATCGAGACCGAGTATCCGCCAATGGACTCTGAGACGTTCAAGGAGGCGCTCGCCGGCGTCTGCACGCCGGTGTCGGTCGTCACCAGCCATCGCGACGGCCACCCGCATGGCACGACCGTCTCCGCCTTCTGTTCGCTGTCGCTCGAGCCACCGATGGTGCTCGTCTCGCTCGACCGTAGCTCGGACCTGTTGGCGATCGTCAGCGAGTCGCGGGTGTTCGGGATCAACGTCCTGAACCACAGCCAGCAGGAGCTGGCGCTCAACTTCGCGCGCAAGGGGGCCGACAAGTTCGACGGCGTAGCCTGGCAGCTCGAACGTGGCGTTCCGCGGATCTCTGGCGCCGCGACCTGGCTCGTGTGCAAGCTCGAGCGGCTGCACGAGGGCGGCGACCATCTGATCGCCGTCGGCCTGGTCGAGCACGCCGAGAGCGCTCCGGGCAACCCGCTGCTCTATCGCAGGCGCGAGTTCGGGACGATGACCCGGATCGGCGGCGGCGAGCTGTGAGCGTCGTCTCGCGGAACGCCACTCTGCGGATGCTCGGCGCGTAGCTCCGCGGGCAGCTCGCGCTCGCTCGTCCGAGCCCGGATCAGCGCCCACGCGAGCAGCGCGCCGAGCAGCGCCACGGCCGCGCCCAGGCGCAGCCCGTACTGCAGCGCGTACACGAACGCGCGCTGGGCCGCGTCGACGATCTGCACGGGGACGCCGTGCGGGGCTTCGCCCGAGCCGAGGCCGGCGGCGAGGTGCGAGCGCACGGTGGACGATGCCTGCGGCAGCAGCTGGTTGATCTTCGAGCGTCCGAGGGTCGCGACCATCGCGCCGAGCACCGCCACGCCGAAGGTCCCGCCGACCATCCGATTCATCGACAGGATCCCCGAGGCGACTCCCGCCTTGGCCTGCGCGACCGAGTTCATCGCGGCGGTGCTCATCGGCGACATCACGAACGCCATGCCGATGCCCATCAGCACGAAGCCGGGCAGCAGCGCGCCGTAGCCGCTCGAGACCGTCAGGTGCGACTGCCAGAACAGCGCCCCGCTGACCGCCAGCAGACCGAATGTGATCAGCGGGCGGGAGCCGACGCGGTCGGACAGCCGTCCGGCGCCGGGGGCGATCAACACGATCATCAGCGTCGAGGGCAGGAAGCGCAGGCCGGCCTGCAGCGGCGAGTAGTGCAGCACGTTCTGCATGTACAGCGCCATGAAGAAGAACATCGCGAGCATCGCGAAGCTGACGATGAACGCGACGATGTTCGCGCCGAGGAACGTGCGCGAGCGGAAGAAGCTGAAGTCGACCATCGGCGAGGGCTGGCGGCGCTCGACGAAGCCGAACGCGGCGAGGCCGATCGCGGCGACGGCGAGCAGCGACAGCTCGCGCGTCGAGCCCCAGTGCCATTCGTTGCCCTCGACGAGCGCGAGCACGAGCGCCGCGAGGCCCGTGGTCAGCGTCAGCACGCCGCGCCACGTCGATCCGCTGCGCGACGCTCTCGTCGCGCGACTCGCGGACCGCGAACAGCGTGATGAAGATCGCGCCGACCGCTACCGGCAGGTTCAGGAAGAAGATCGACTGCCAGCTGACGCTCTCCACGAGAAAACCGCCGAGGACCGGGCCGATCGCGAGCGCCAGCGCCGATACGCCAGCCCACGTGCCGATCGCCTTGCCGCGCTCGGCGGCCGGGAACGCGTTGGTGATGATCGACAGCGTCGCCGGCATCATCATCGCCGAGCCGATGCCCTGTATCGCGCGCCAGCCGACGAGCCAGGTGTCGTTCGGAGAGAAGCCGATCGCGCCGCTGGAGAGCGCGAACACGACCACGCCGAAGAGGAACACTTTGCGCCGGCCGAACAGGTCGCCGAGGCGCCCGCCGGTGACGAGCAGCACCGCGAAGGTCAGGGTGTAGGCGTTGACCGTCCACTCCAGCGACGCGGTCGAGGCGTGCAGGCTGCGCTGGATCGAGGGCAGCGCGACATTGACCACGGTGTTGTCGAGCATGATCATGAACAGCGCGAAGCACATCGCCCCGAGCGCCCACCAGCGGCGGTTGTCGTCGGTCATCTGCAGCGAGCGGATCCTGTTGGTCATCGGGCGCTTCCCTTCTTCGTAGGTCTGTAGGCGGCGATCTCCGCGCGGCGCTCGAGGATCAGCGACAGCGCGTGCTCCAGCGCGTCGGCCTCCTCATCGCCGAGCGAGCTGAGCAGCTCCTGCAGGGCCGACAGGCGCGCCTCGTTGAGGGCCTGCGGCACCGTGCGCCCCGCATCGGTCAGGCGCACGCGCTTCATGCGCCGGTCCTCCGCGTCCTCCTCGCGTTCGACGAAGCCGCGCTCGAACAGGCTGTCCACGGCGCGGCTCATCGCGGGGAGGGAGACGCCGAGCGATTCCGCGAGCGCCTTCACCGAGCGCTCTTCGCCGTCGGCCTCCAGGGCGCACAGCGCCTTGATCTGGGTGAACGACAGGTCGAGCTCGGCGATCGTGTTGAACGTGCCCACGTTGGCGGTGCGCATCAGATAGCTGGCCAGCGCGTACATGTCGCGGGTCAGCGCGGTGCGGGCCGGTTGTGCGTGCGCAGTAGTTGCTTGCATGAACACAACTATATAGACCACGCAATGGTTGTCTGTGTGTCATGCATCACACAGGTCATCGCGCTACGCTCGATGGGAAGTGCCAGATTCCGAGCCACCCGACGATCAGGACCAGAGCCCCGCCGAGCAGGGCCCGAACATCATGATGCCGCCGGAGGAGTTCGCCGGCAAGTGGGCCAACGCCGCCTCGATCGCACGCACGCCGCACGAGTTCACGCTCGACTTCATGCGCATCGGCCCGCAGGGCCAGCAGGGGATGGTCGTCTCGCGCGTGTCGTTCTCGCCGCTGCTTGCCAGCCAGCTGCTGGACCTGCTCGGCGAACAGTGGCAGGCGTACACTGAGGAGTCGGGCATACCCCCCGAAGGCGAAGGCGATGAGTGAAGAGCAGCCGTTCAAAGGCGCAGAGGGCATCGAGCCGAAGCTGCACCCGCTGAAGGGGCCGAACGTGATCAGCACGTTCGACTCGCCGCCGCACCCCGATGCGGTCAAGGCGCACGACGCCGCGATCCGCAAGCACCTCCAGGATCGCAAGCCCCGCCCAGGCCAGCAGCCGCAGGAATAAACGGAGCCGCGCTCAGCTGCTCGCGAGCGCGAACGGCAGCGCGAGCACCTCGCCGCGCGCGCCGTGCTCGCCGACGCTGATGACGCTGCCCGGCCCGGCCTCGCGGCGCACGAGCGCAAGCGCGATCGGGCCGAGGCTGGGGGAGAGGGCGGTGCTGCCGACGTGTCCGACCGGACGCTCGCCGAGCAGCAGCTGCTCGCCTGTGGCGGCGGGCTCGGACAGGCGCAGGCCGCGCAGATGACGGTTGGGCTTGCCCTTGTAGTAGAGACGCGCGACCGTCTCCTGACCGACGTAGCAGCCCTTGGTGAAGCTGACAGCGCGCTCGTTCAGCCCCGCCTCCTGAGGGATGACGCTGTCGTCGAGGTCGAGCCCATAGCGCGGGCGCCCGTGCTCGATGCGCAGGCACTCCGCGGCCTGCTCGGAGACCGTCCTGGCGCCGCGTGCGCTCAGCGCGGCGCTCAGCGCGCCGGTCTCGGCCGCCTCGCAGATCAGATCGATGCCGACGTCCGTGCGCACCGCCAGCGCCGGGACGCCGTCGATCTCGATCGGGGTGTTGGCGTGCTCGAAATCCGGGAGCGCTTGTGCGCCGGCGACCGCGGGCGCTTGCGGGCCGATCAGCGACAGCAGCCCGCGCTCGAGCGTGCGCTTGTGCAGCTCGACCTCAAAGCCGACCTTGAAGCGGCGGATCATGTCGAACAGCGCTTGCAGTGCGACACGCTCGGTGTCGAGCAGCAGCTCAGATGGCGCGGCGTCCTCGCTCTCGCCCATGGCCAGGATCCGCAGGTCGCCGAGCATCTTGCCCTTGTGCGTGAGGAACGCCGCGTAGCAGCCGTCGCCGGGGCGCAGCGTGGTCAGCTCGTTGGTGACCTGACCGCCCAGGAACTCGACCGCGCCTGTGCCGCTCAGCGCGAGCTTGCCGCGCGCGGAGCGATCGAGCAGGCCGCAGCCGTTGCGGAGCGCCGCGTGCTCGTGCTCCGCCGTGCGCGCGTCGAGGCCCGGTCCGTCACCTGTTCGGGGGTCGCCGATCGTGTCAGCGCGAGCGCTTGCCATTGCTTCGAGAATAGCCGCGCTAGGCTTCCGGCCAATGGCTTTCGCCGAGGACTTCCAGCTGGTCGTCGATTCGCTGCCCGAGGACTGGACCGACCTCGAGCTCGATCTGCGGATCGCCGACGAGTCCCGCTACGTCGAGGCAGCGCTGTACCTGGCCACCTGCAACGCGCGTCCATACTCGCATCACGACTGGCACTGGCGCCTGCTGGTGGCGCATCGCTTCGGGCACGCCGCCGCCGCGCCGACCGTGCACGGAACGCTCGGCCTGCTCGACGACGCCGGCATCGAGGGCGAGCTGGTCATGCGCGAGATGCGCAGCGGGCGCACGGAGGTCACGCAGATGTGGGGCCGGCCGCAGTCCGCGCGCGAGGAGTTTCGCCGCCTCCGGGCGCAGTAGCCGATGGCGCGGGTGCTGGCGCTGACCCGCGACCTGCTGTTCGGCTCGCAGGTGCAGGGAGCGCTGACGCTCGCCGGCCACGACGTCGAGCTGATCGCGAACGAGTCGCAGCTGCGGGAACGGCTTGCCGCCGCCGAGGAGGCCGCGAGCCCCACCGGGGAGCTGCTGCTCGTCGATCTGACCGATACGGAGCTCGACGGGGCGGCGATCGTGGAATCGATCGCGCGCCGGGAGGGGCTGGGCGCGACGCGCACCCTTGGCTTCTACTCGCATGTTGAAGCGGCGATGCGCGAGCGCGCCGAGCGGGCCGGCTTCGACCTCGTGGTGCCGCGCTCGCGTATGGCTCGCGAAGGCCCCGAGCTCGTGGCGGGGCTGTTCTAGCCTATGCAGCTTGTGCGCGAACGCCGCGGCGCACCAGCGGATGAGCGGGCGGCGCGCCCGGTCCCGGCGTGGCGAGCACCTCGCGTACGGACAGCTTCGCGCTGCACGCCTCGCACACGCGGTGCCCGTCCACGGCGCCGCCGCAGCCGCGATGCTCGAGCAGCACCGCCGGGCCGCCGGCGGGGACGGCGTAGCGGTCGCCCCATTGCATCAGCGCGACGATCGTGGGCCACAGGTCAAGGCCCTTCTCCGTGAGGCGGTATTCGTAGCGCGGGGGATGCTGTTGGTAGAGGCGCTTCTCGAGCACGCCCTGCTCGAGCAGGCGCGTCAGGCGCGTCTGCAGCACGTTGCGGGCGATGCCGAGGTTCTCCTGGATCTCGTCGAAGCGGCGCAGGCCGAGCATCACGTTGCGCACGAGCAACAGCGACCAGCGCTCGCCGACCACCTCGAGCGCGCCCGCGATGCTGCACGCCTGGCTCTCGTAGTCGCTCCCCAGCATCTCGCAAACGATTCTAGACGAGTTGGTTGCATGATGCAACCCTTGTGCTAGGGTCCGTTTCATCATGCAACGGAAATGGCGCGTGTCGCTGATCGTGTGTGTCGGGGTGTTCATGGCGAGCCTCGACCTGTTCATCGTCAACATCGCCTTCCCGGCGATCAGCAAGCATTTCGGCGGTACCTCGCTCGGCTCGCTGTCGTGGATCCTCAGCGGCTACGCGATCGTGTTCGCCGCGCTGCTTGTTCCCGCGGGCCGCTGGGCGGACGCGTTCGGACGCAAGCGCGCGTTCCTGCTTGGGCTCGGGATCTTCGTTTCGGCGAGCACCGCGTGCGCGCTCGCGCCGTCGGTCGGCTTCCTGATCGGCGCGCGCGTCGTGCAGGCCGCCGGCGGCGCGCTGATGCTGCCGACCTCGCTCGGCCTGATGCTCCCGGAGTTCGGCCCGCACGAGCGCCATGTGGCGATCGGCGTATGGGCTGCCACCGGCGGCATCGCGGCCGCTGCGGGGCCGCCGCTCGGAGGCCTGCTGGTGCAGGCGGACTGGCGGCTGGTGTTCCTCGTGAACGTTCCGATCGGGCTGCTCGGCCTCGGCTTCGGCCTGCGTACTCTCGCCGAGCGGCGCGAGCTCGGCTCCGGGCGCCCGGATCTGCTCGGCGCCGGTGCCCTGATCGTCGCGATCGGAGCGCTCGTGGTCGCGATCGTCAAGGGCGAGGAATGGGGCTGGGGATCGCCGGCGATCCTCGCGCTGCTCGCGGTCACGGCCGTCGGCCTGCCGGCGATCTGGTGGCGCTCCGAACGCCACGACTCGCCGATCGTGGAGCCGGCGATGCTGCGGGTGCGCAGCTTCGGACTCGCGGTCGGCGCCTCGGTGCTGTTCTTTGCGGGCTTCGGCGCGATGCTGCTCGCGGGCGTGCTGTTCCTGACGGGCGTGTGGCACGAGCAGGTGCTGACGGCCGGCCTGATGCTGTTCCCCGGCCCGGCGATGGCAACCGCGTTCAGCGTTCCCTCGGCGCGGCTCGGCGCACGTGTCGGCTATCGCATTCCCGGAGTGCTGGGGGCGCTGCTGTTCGTCGCCGGCCAGGTCTTCTACATCACACAGACGGGCGACAAGCCCGCGTACGTGTCCGAGTACCTCCCGGGGATCATGATCGGCGGCGCCGGGGTGGGGCTCGTGATCCCGACGCTCACCGGCGCCGGCGCCTCATCGCTCGCGCCAGAGCGCTTCGCCACCGGCGCTGCGGTGTTGACGATGGGCCGCCAGATCGGCGCGGCACTCGGCGTGGCGGTGCTCGTGGCGGTGCTGGGCACGGCGACCCGCACGGCCTCCGACTTTCACAGCGCCTGGTTGATCAGCGTCGTCGGCGGGCTCAGCGCGGGTCTTGCGCTCGCGGCGATCGGGCGCCCCGCGAAGTCCCGCTCCACAGATGCCATCGCCGGTCTGCCGCTCGCGGAGGAGGCATTGGCCGAGATGTCACTGGCGGAGCCGCCGCTCGCGGACGCGTCGCTCATCGGGGAGAGCGCGGCATGAGCACGCGCGGCCAGCGACACTGCTGAAGTCGCGAGCATGCCCGAGCGCACGCGCTCAGGCTGATCGCAGTAATCTCGCTCGACGCCACCAGCAGTACAATTCCACCATTCGAGAGATTGGCGGCCTGGATGCCGGGCGGCGGTAGAGAGAAGGGAGCCAGCCGTGAAGTACTACGCGATTGCGGAAATGGACCTGACCGAGCGGGGCTGGGTGCAGGACTACGTCGATCACGTCACCCCGATGGTCGAGCGACGGGGCGGGCGCTTCCTGGCGCGCACCAACAGGATCGACCAGGTTGAGGGGGAGCGCCTCGCACCGCAGTTGTTCCTGATTATCGAGTGGCCCTCGCGCGATGTTGCCGAGATGTTCTACGAAAGCGACGAGTACCGTCCCTATCGCGAGACGCGCCAGCAGGGCACGCACAGCGCCTTTTTCCTCGTCGCCGGCGAGGACGTCAACGGCGTCGCGCGAATTGACTGATGGCGCCGGATCAGCTGGCGAGCGTCGCCTCGCCGCCGCCGAGGTCGGCCTGCGCGGCGGCGGCCGGGAACGATGAGAGCGGCACGAGCGCGGCGTTGGGCACGCGCTCGAAGCTCGCGCCGCCATCGTCGGAGCGGCTGGCGAGCGCGGCGCGGATGACCATCCCGTGGCAGACGACCAGCGCGGGCAGCTCGCCGCGTTCGACATCCGCGAGGGCGGCGCTCACGCGCACCTCCTGCGCGGCGAAGGACTCCCCGCCGGGGAATCCGAAGCTGGGGTCGGCGGCGGCGAACGCGTCGAAGCGCTCAGGCGCCTGCGCGCGTACCTCGGCGAACGTCCGATCGGTCCAGTCGCCGGCGTCAGTCTCCATCAGGCGCGGATCCTCTTTCGGCTCCAGGCCGATCCGCTGCGCGACAGAGTCGGCGGTTTCGCGGGCGCGCAGCAGCGGGCTGCACCACAGCGCGCGAAAGCCGTAGCGAGCCGCGCGCTCGGCCAGTTCCGCGGCCTGTGCGCGTCCGGTGTCGTTGAGCGGCACCTGCTGCTGGCCCTGGAAGCGGCCCTCGTGGTTGTAGGCGGTCTCGCCATGACGGGCGAGGTAGACGCGGGAGGCTCGGCTGGTGTCGCTCGCGGGGGCTGGGCACACGGCCGGGAGGATAGAGCGAGCGAGCCGGTCGTAGCCGGAGCCAGGAGCAGCTCGTTTCCTTGATTCAGTCCAGAACGCTTTGCTAGGTTGGACCGAGTGACCGAGACGACGCAGCGGCTGCGGGCGGTCGTCTGTCGTTCGTGCGGAGCGATCGGGGGCGTCGACTGCACCGTCGGCGCTGCCCCGTGCCTGGAGCCCTCGGCGGCTCAGGGCTTCGCGATCGACGAGGCGGAGGTCACCTTCTGGGGTACATGTCCAGGCTGTCAGCGCGAGGCGCACAGCTAACAACCAACGATGACGGAGGAACGACGCATATGAGCGACACGCCACCCCGCACCACCACCGACGCGGGCATCCCCGCGGGCAGCGACGAGCACTCGCTGACGGTCGGCCCCGACGGCCCGATCCTGCTGCAGGATCACTACCTGATCCAGAAGATGGCGCAGTTCAACCGCGAGCGCGTGCCCGAGCGCGTCGTGCACGCCAAGGGCGGCGCTGCACATGGCTTCTTCGAAGCAACCGAGGACGTGACGCAGTGGACGAGCGCGAAGTTCCTGGGCGAGGTCGGCAAGAAGACGGACACGTTCCTGCGCTTCTCGACCGTCGCGGGCGAGCTCGGCTCGGCCGACACGGTGCGCGACCCGCGCGGCTTCGCGCTGAAGTTCTACACCGAGGAGGGCAACTACGACCTCGTCGGCAACAACACGCCGATCTTCTTCATCAAGGACCCGTCGAAGTTCTCCGACTTCATCCATTCGCAGAAGCGGATGCCGGACACGCACACGCGCTCGAACAATGCGCAGTGGGACTTCTGGTCGCTCTCGCCCGAGTCATACCAGCAGGTCGAGTTCCTGATGTCCGATCGCGGCACGCCGAAGACGCTGGCGGCACATGAACGGCTATGGCAGCCACACGTTCATGTGGGTCAACGCCGGCGGCGATCGCTTCTGGGTCAAGTACCACTTCAAGACGGTGCAGGGGATCGAGAACTTCACCGACCAGGAGGCCAAGACGATGGCCTCCGAGGATCCGGACTTCCACCTGCGCGACCTGTTCGAGTCGATCGCCAAGGGCGACGCTCCGGAATGGCGCCTGGAGATGCAGATCATGCCGTTCGACGACGCCAAGGACTACCGCTTCAACCCGTTCGACCTGACCAAGGTGTGGCCGCACTCCGACTACGAGCCGATCACGATCGGGCGACTGGTCCTGGATCGCAACCCCGAGAACTACTTCGCCGAGGTCGAGCAGGCGTCGTTCGAGCCCGCGAACCTCGTACCCGGAATCGGCGCGAGTCCAGACCGGATGCTGCTCGGGCGGCTGTTCAGCTACCCGGACACGCACCGCTACCGGATCGGCCCCAACTACCTGCAGCTGCCGATCAACAAGCCAAAGAGCGAGGTCAACTCCTACAACAAGGACGGCGCGATGCGCTACGAGCACGCGGGCGCCCAGCCGGTCTACGCGCCGAACAGCTTCGGCGGTCCGAAGGCGCAGCCGCAGGCCGGCACCGATGTCTCCTGGCAGGCCGACGGCGAGATCGTGCGCGCGGCGCAGACGCTGCACTCAGAGGACGACGACTACGGCCAAGCGGGCACGCTCTACCGCGAGGTGATGTCGCAGACCGACCGTGACAACCTCGTGGCAAACATGGTCGGACACCTCGGCACTGACGTCGACAAGCACATCCAGACGCGCGCGGTCGATCATTGGCGCAAGGTCGACGCGGACCTCGGCGCACGGCTGGCAGGCGGGATCGGCCTGGACGGCGCCGGCCACGACGCTGTGCCCGAGCACCCAGGGCAGCCCGCCGAGCAGGGCGCGGGCGTGGCCGGCGGCGAGCCGCCGGTGGCGGCGCCAACGCAGGGCTGAGCCTCAGGCTCCTGGAGCGCCGGGGCAACCACCAGCGGTCGTCGCGGCGCTGCCAGGTGCGGCTGGCCGTCAAGTGCGGCTGGCCGTCAAGTGCGGCTGGCCATGCAAGAGGCGCGCTAGTGGAGGTCCTCGGCGGCGACGACCGCCCGGGCCGGCTCGGCAAGCGCGGACTCCCGTAGCCCGAAGCGGTCGTGTAGGCGCCGCAGCGGCGCCGGCGCCCACCAGTTCCACTTGCCCATCATCGCCATCAAGGCGGGCACCAGCAGCGCTCTGACGATGCTCGCGTCGATCGCGACCGCGAGCGCGGCGCCCAGCCCAAGCTGCTTCGTGAAGAACAGATCGGAGGTCACGAGGGCGCCGATCGCGACGCAGAAGAGCAGTGCGGCGGCCGTGACGATGCGGCCGGTGCGCTCGATGCCGAGCGCGATCGCCTCGCGGTTCGACAGGCCGTGGTCGTGCGCCTCCTTGATGCGGGCGAGCACGAACACCTCGTAGTCGGTGGCCAGCGCGAAGGTGAGCACGAGCATGAGCACGAGGCTGGACTCTTCCAGGCCGCCGATCGGCGAGAACCCGAGCAGGCCGGAGAGATGGCCGTCCTGGAAGATCAGCACGAGCAGGCCGGTGCCGACGCCGACGCTGAGGGCGTTCATCACCAGCGCCTTGATCGGGATCGCAAGCGAGCCCGTCAGCGCGAACAGGAAGCAAGCGGTCAGCGGCAGCAGGATCAACAACGCGAGCGGGATGCGCGCGGCGATCGCCGACTTCTGGTCGGCGAAGAAGGCCGTCGCGCCGCCCACGAGCGCGCCGTAGGAGTGCGCCAGCGAGCGCAGCCTCGCGAGCAGACGCTGCTGAGCGTCGGAGAACGGGGAGCCGTGGGGTGTCAGCACGATCTCCCACGCTCGGCGGCCAAGCGCTGCTGGGGCGGCGACGCTCGCCATCTGGCCCGTGACGCCGGCTGCCGCGGCAGCCAGACGTTGCGCCGTGGATCGTGGCCCCGTGACGATGATTTCGGTGGCTTCCCCCTCGTTGGCCGGGAAGTTCATCGCCAGCGCCGTTTCGACGATGCGACTTTCCGCCGCTGCCGGCAGCAGATTTGCTCCAGGCGAGGTGAATTGCAGGTGCAGCGCCGGTATCGCCGCGACGATCAGCACGGTCGCGCTGATCAGAGCGACTCTTGCCGGCCGGCGCACGACGCCGCGCGCGAGCCGCCACCAGCCACCGTCCGGCTGCGCCGCAGTCGCAGTTCGCGATGCTCTGCGTTGCAGCCATGTCGGCGATCCGGCATTGATGCGCGGCCCCAGCGCGATCAGCAGCGCGGGCAGCACGAGCAGCGCTACGGCGCCGTCGCAGAGCGTGACGATCACCCCACCGATGCCCATCGAGTAGAGGAAGCGCAGCGGGAACACGAGCAGGCTGGTCATCGCGGCTGCGACCGTCAGGCAGCTGAACATCACCGTTCGGCCGACGGTTTGCAGCGTGCGCTCGATCGCCGCGCGCGAGTCAGCGCCGCCGGCCAGCTCCTCGCGGTAGCGGTAGAGCACGAACAGGCTGTAGTCGATCCCGAGGCCGAGGCCCATGCCGCTGACGAGGTTCAGCGCGAACACCGATACGGGGGTGAACTGGTCGATCAGCCGCAGCGCCAGGAACGTGATGACGATCGCAAAGCCGCCGACGAACAGCGGCAGCAGCGCCGCGACGAGGCCGCGAAAGAACCAGAACGACAGCGCCAGCAAGATCGGAAACGCGAGCAGCTCGGCGCGCGCGAGGTCGCTGCTCGTGCGTTCGTTGAGTTCCTGGTTGATCAGGGCGATCCCGCCGTAGCGCACCGTGATCCCGGCGAGCTTCGCGCTTGCCGGCGGCGTGGATGTGCCGGCGCGCACGCGTGAGACCGCTCTGGTCGCGTCAGCTTCGCTCGCAAACGCCGCAAGCACGACCGTTTCATCGTGGTCGCGCGAGAGCAGCGCCGTGGAGTGGGAATCGATTCCTGCCCCCTGATAGTCGAGCACGCGCTGGAACCCGCGCTGGGCCGCGAGCAGATGCGCGAGCGTCGAAGCAGCCCGCTGAGCGGCGCTGTGGGGCTGGATCTGGTGGGGGCTCCGCAGCAGCAGCGCGACGTTGTAGAAGGCGTTCTGGCCGGTCGCGGCGGTGATCGCGGCGTTCGTGCGTTCGTACTGCGACGCCGGCGACTCGAAGTCCTTGGCGGTGCTGCCGAGCATGCCGGCGACCGGAACGCCCAGCACCGCCGCGATCACGAACAGCACGGCGGCGCCCGCCAGCGCGCGCCGGCGATGCACTACCGCGAGTGTTACGAGCCGTCCGATCACGGTGCCGGGCTCATTCTCACCGTTCTTGGAGCACCTGTATGGAGCGTTGACGTTATGCCCGCACGCGGACCCGGAGCGCGCTTGCACCGGCGTGTTCTCGGCTGAGCCGTTCGGAGCGTCCTAGACTCCTTGCAATGCGCCGCAGGGTCACCTTCTCGCGCAACCTGACGCTGTCGCTGTCGCGCACGTGCCGCTGCTACTGCAAGTACTGCGCGTTCGCCACGCACCAGGCGCACCTGTATGCGCCCGACGAGGTCCTGGAGATCCTCGACGGCGCGGCCAAGCGCCAGGTCAAGGAGCTGCTGGTGCTGACTGGCGAGCACCCCGAGGTCAATCCAGAGGTCGCCGCGCAGCTGCGCGAGTACGGCCACGAGGACTTCACGGCGTACGTCATGTGGACCTGCGAACGGGCGCTCGAGCGCGGCCTGCTGGCGCACACCAACCTCGGCGTGCTCACGCGCGAGGATCTGGCGCGGCTGCGCGAGGTCACAGCCTCGCAGGGGCTGATGCTCGAGTCGATCTCCGAGCGGCTGATGCAGACGGTGCACGCGGGCTCGCCGACCAAGCACCCGGCACGCCGCCTGGAGACGATCCGCGCCGCCGGCGAGCTGCGAATCCCGTTCACGAGCGGCATCCTCGTGGGCATCGGCGAGAGCGAGCAGGAGCGCGTCGAATCGTTGGAGGCGATCGCGGCGGTGCATGCCGAGTACGGGCACATTCAGGAGGTGATCCTGCAGAACTTCGTCCCCCACCAGCGCTACTACGGCGAAGAGCCCGCGCAGATCGCAGATGCGGCCGCGCGCAAGTACTGGCGGACCGGCGTCGGCGAGAGCGCAGAAGCCTTCTACCGGCCACAGCTGCCGCTGCCGGAGTGGGCGTGCCCGGTGAGCATCGAGGACATGCGGCGCCTGATCGCCGAAACCCGGCGGCTGATGCCCGAGGTCGGCATCCAGATCCCGCCGAACCTCGCCGATTGGTGGCCGGAGCTCGTGGCTGCGGGTGCCACCGACCTCGGCGGGCTGTCCGCCAACGGCGATCACATCTCCCCGGAGCACCCGTTCCCCTCGCCGCACCAGGTTCGCAAGGAGCTGCAGAAGGATGGTGTGGCCCTCACCGAGCGCCTGTGCGTTTATCCGCAATACATCGACCCGGAGTGGGTCGCGCAGGGCGTGATGGACACGATCAAGGTCAAGTACTGGAGCTTCATCCCCCGCCACGGCTCCGGCCGCACCGACCCGGCCGCGAGCGGCGCCGCGCCGATTCGCCCCGACTTGGTCGCCGGAGCGCTCGAGCGCGCGCGTGACGGGCTCGCGCTGAGCGCGAACGAGCTGACCGCGATGTTCGCCGAGACGCGCTCGGAGGTGATCGAGGACATGCGCCAGGCTGCTGATGAGCTGCGTGTGGAGCTGGCTGGCGAGACGGTGACGTTCGTGGTCAACCGCAACATCAACATCTCCAACGTGTGCACCGTCGGCTGCGCGTTCTGTGGCTTCGGCCAGGGCAAGCGCTCGCCGGACGCCTACGAGCACGACGAGCAGGAGTTCGTGGCGCGCATCCACGACGCGCTCGAGTTCGGCGCCACGGAGCTGTGCATCCAGTCGGGCATCCATCCTGACTGGGGGCTCGAGGACTACCTTGGCTGGCTGCGCCTGGCGAAGGCCACCGCCGCGGACGCCAGGGCCGAGCTGCACCTGCACGCGTACAGCCCGATGGAGATCGCGCACATGTGCGACATCTCCGAGCTTCCGCCGGCGGAGGTGTTCGCGCGGCTGCGCGACGCGGGTCTCGGTTCGACCCCTGGCACCGCCGCGGAGGTGCTGCACGACGGCGTGCGCGAGCGCATCTCGCCGAACAAGCTGCCAGTCGCGCGCTGGGTGGAGATCATCGAGGCCTCGCACGCGGCCGGGCTGCGCTCGACCGCGACGGTCATGTTCGGTCACATCGAGGAGCCGTGGGAGCTGGCCGAGCACATGCGCGTGATCCGCGAGCTGCAGGAGCGCACCGGTGGGATCACCGAGTTCGTGCCGCTGTCGTTCATCCCATTTCAGACGCTGCTCGGGCGCACGCACGGGGTGGAGGAGATCTCGCGCGAGGAGAACCTCAAGCACACCGCGGTGTTCCGCCTGGCGCTCGGGCGCACCGTGGCGAGCTTGCAGGCCAGCTGGGTGAAGATGGGCCTCGACGCCGCCACCGAGTCGCTGCGCTGGGGGGTGAACGACCTCGGCGGCACGCTCATGGAGGAGTCGATCAGCCGCCTCGCAGGCAGCTACCACGGCACCCGCTTGGAGCCCCAGCAGCTTGTCGCTGCCGCGCACGAGGCCGGTCGACCGGCGGCTGAGCGCACAACGCTCTACGACATCCGACGCGAGTTCCCGCTGGCCTCTCCGCCCGCGCTTGGCGAACTGCCGGTGGCGGTCTAGTGTGGTGAGTTGTTAGTTTCTATGCAGTAGTAGGATTGGGGGGTGCCGAGTCCTATTGCTGTGTCGATAGAGCTGTCTGGGGAAGAGCGTGAGGTGTTGGAGGGCTGGACACGTCGGCGCACGACGGCTGCTGCGCTGTCGTTGCGCTCACGGATCGTTTTGGCGGCCGCGGGCGGGGCAAGCAACACGGAGATCGCTGCGCGGCTCGGGGTTCACCGCAACACGGTGAGCTTGTGGCGCCGTCGGTTTCTTGAGTTCCGCCTGGATGGCTTGCTCGATGAGCCGCGGCCGGGGCAGCCCCGGAAGGTGACCGATGCGCAGGTCGAGGAGGTGATCACCAGGACGTTGGAGTCGGCGCCGAAGAACGCGACGCACTGGTCGACGCGATCGATGGCAAAGGAGATCGGGTTGACGCAGACGGCGGTATCAAGGATATGGCGGGCGTTTGGCCTGCAGCCCCACCGGCAGGACACGTGGAAGCTCTCCAAGGACCCGTTGTTCGTCGAGAAGGTCCGGGATGTCGTCGGGCTCTATCTCAATCCACCCGAGCGGGCCGTGGTCCTGTGCGTTGATGAGAAGTCCCAGATCCAAGCATTGGATCGAACCGCACCGATTTTGCCGATGCGCCCGGGGATCCCCGAGCGCGCGACCCACGACTACAAGCGGCACGGCACGAGCAGTCTCTATGCCGCGCTGGATCTCACCACCGGCAAGGTCATCGGCCGGCTGCACTCACGCCATCGCGCGATCGAGTTCAAGAAGTTCCTGCAGACCCTGGACCGCGAGGTGCCGGGCGATCTCGCGGTGCACTTGGTGCTCGACAACGCCTCGACGCACAAGACGCCGATGATCAAGCGCTGGCTGCTCGCGCACCCCCGGTTCGTCTTGCATTTCACCCCGACCAGTTCGTCGTGGCTGAACCTCGTCGAGCGTTGGTTCGGCGAGCTCACCACCAAGAAGCTCAAGCGCTCAGCGCACCGCTCCGTGCCCGCGCTCAACAAAGACATCCGAGCGTGGATCGAGACCTGGAACGACGAACCCAAACCCTACGTCTGGACCAAGACCGCCCACCAGATCCTCGAATCCATCACCCGCTACTGCACAACTACTACCAACTCACCACACTAGCAGCTAGCTGCGGTCGGACGCCGCAAGCTGCTCGCCACGCCGTGACTTCGCCTCGTACAGCACGACGTCGGCGGCGCGCACGAGCTCGAGTGGCGTCGCATGGATGGCGGTGGCTACGCCGACGCTGAAAGGCACGCCTTCGGGCAGCCCGATATCGCTCAGCTCGAGCTTGCGCGCGAAGTCACGCAGCCGCTCGGCCGCGATCTCTGCGTGCTCTCGATCTGTGTCCGCCAGCGCGACGAGGAACTCGTCGCCTCCCCAGCGTCCGTAGACGTCATCGGCGCGCAGCGCGCCGCGCATGCAGTCGGCGAACGCGCACAGGACCGTGTCGCCGGCCTCGTGCCCGAACTGGTCGTTGGTCTGCTTGAAGCGATCGAGGTCGATCATCAGCACCGACAGCGGCTCCTCGCGTCGGCGCGCGTGAGCGGCGGCGCGGCCGAGCTGCTCGTTCAGCGCGCGCCGGTTGAGCAGGTCGGTCAGCGCGTCTGTGCGTGCGACGTGCGCGAGCGTTGAGGACAGGGCGGTGAGCCGCGCGCGGTCCGCGAGCGAACGGGCGAACAGTGCGACGAGCAGTGCGCCGAGGATGCTGAGGAGCGCGAGCACAAGCCACGGGGTGAGCTGCGTCCAGCCGGCGATGGACGCGTACAGGCGGCTGTTGGGAACCGCGATCAGCAGCCGCCATGGCGTTCCCGGGACCGGCTCCTCGGCGAACGTCGTCGGCGTCCTGGCGCCGGGCACGGTGCCACGCGATGCGTGGGCGGCCGCGTGCGCGAGCGCGGGATCAGCCTGGGCAAGCGTGGTCGCGCTCGTGGCTGGGCTAGCAGCGACGACGCGCCCGTTGCCGTCGACGAGCAGCACCTCGTGCTGGTGGTAGGGAACGGTGTGCTCGACGAAGCGTCCCAGCGCCGAGCTGGAGGCGTTGTAGGCCGCGCTGAACACGCGCCGGCCCTGCGCGGTCGCGAATGGCACGGCAATCGCTGTCACTGGAGTTCCTCGCGCCGCGGACGGGACGACGTTTGAGATCGCGAGCCTGCCCTGCTCGGCCGCGGTGAGGTGTTCGTAGCGGCTTGCGATCGGGTGGCCCATGAGCGCGGGATCGGAGGGAACGATGTCGAGCAGCACTCCGGAGGAGTCGAGCAGCACGGCGGCGTTGCTACCGAATGCGGCCACGACGAGCTGGAAGCGCGCCGGCGAGACCTGCTTGGCGGAGAGGAACTGCTGAGCCGCCTGCTGCTCGCGGGTGGCCTGCTGCATGAGGAACTCCGAGACGAACGTTGCGGAGCTGCTTCCCCGCAGCGCGAACGTCGAGAGGATGTGCGCCCTTGACTGCTGGCGCGAGAGCACGATGCCGGCCGAGAGCGTGCCCAGCAGCGTCAGCAGCGCGATCGCCGCCAGCGCGATCGGCCACGCTCGGCGTCTGCGCGCGTGATGGGAGCGGTGGATGTCGGGAGCGGTCGTCATCGCTGAGCTTCTGCCAGGGCCGCTGGTCAGACGCAGACCTCCTCGAGGCCGGTTCGCTCGGCGCGTGGCGCCGTCGCTGGCCTCATATAGAGGGATCGACCGATGCGCTTGCCGACTTTAGGAAGCTACGCGGTTCTCCGGTTGCCATCCCCTTGGCGTCGCTGCCATGACGGCGCGCCGGCGGCTCAGCCGCGCGCGAACTGCCCGTGAAAGCCGAATGGGATGTGGTGCGGCGCCTGCGCTCGCGCGAGCCCGCCCAGATCGCGGGCGTCGAGCACGAGCAGGAAGGACGTGCCTGCGCTTGCGTCGAGCACAACCGACAGCAGCACGCCGTCGTCCTCATCCTGCGCGTGCGGGCGCGCGACGAACACGGGCTCCCCGGCATAGCAGCCCGGCTGTGACCAGGACAGCGTCGAGCGCTCGGCAGTGTCGACCTTGACGATCCCCTCGAACCAGCCTGCCGGCCCATTGCGCACACCCCACACATACCGGTATGGGCGCTCGTTGCAGCGCGCGTAGTTGATGCGGGGAAGCTCGATGTCGCTGTCGGCGAGCCGTTCGCGCTTGACGGAGCGATCGGATGGGCGCAGGCGAAAGCGCGTGAGCTCGGCCGCGGCTACGGGCTTGCCGGCGCGCAGCCGCTCGAGATACAGATCCTCGATCACGCCGGCGTCGTTCAGCGCGCACAGGTCGACGACGACCTCCTCGCCGTCGTCGTAGGCGTTGACGTGGTGGAAGGCGAAGCACGGGTCCGCGTGAAAGCCGCCGAGCGACTCGCCGGTGAGCCGGTCTACGAGCGTGAAGCGCGTGCCCAGCTCGGGCTTCCAGCGGTAGTTCTCGATGTACGGGCGCCCGGACAGCGCGAGCGCGAGCGGGTTGACGACGAACGGGAACTCGGCGAGCACGAGCCAACGCTGGGTGAGCCCGAACGAGTGCATGTATGCGGGCTGCTTCACCGGTATCGAGGCGATCACGCGCGGCGTGCTCTGCTGCTCGGCGCCGTGCAGCGGCGCCAGCGCAAAGAACCGGTAGCTGCTGCGTGCTCCGAGCTTGGCCGCGTAGTTGAGCATGCCACCGCTCGCGCGATCGAGGTGCGGATGCGCGGTCGTGAGCTGCCCTGGCGCGGCGAACGGCCGCACGCCGGCGGTCTCGAGCGTGTGCGGGTCGAACTGCACCGGCAGCGGCGTCTCCGTCATCGCGACAAAGCGCTCGCCGAGCCTTGCGACGTTGACGTTCGCGTTGTCCGGAAGCACGCTCCCGGGCGAAAACAGCGTCTGCACGCGCTTGAACAGCGAGCGGCAAGGGTCGGTTGCGAACTCGCCAAAGACGATCCGGTTCTGCTCGCGCGCCGCCCGGTAGGACCGGCTTTCGAGGAAACGGTTGCCGTAGGAGACACGCCCCTGATCGATCGTGAAGCGGTGCAGCATCGCCAGGCCGTCGAACCAGTGGCGCATCTGCTGAGCACCGCCTCCGGCGGCGGCGCCCCCGACTTCTCCCTCCGAGGACGATACGGCGGCTGCGCCGCCGACCTCGAACTTCGCGGGGCCTGTACGCAGCAGCGAGCCGTGCAGCCAGCTAGGCAGCTCGCCGGAGAGCTCGAGCTCGTCGCTCACCACCTCGTGCTCGAGCGTCGAGAAGCCGAGTGCGGTCGCGGTCGCGGGGCTAGCAGTCACAGACATGATAGTTTCTCCTGAATGGTTCGACTCGGATCATCCACACCGTAGGCTACTCTGGCGGGCATGTCAAGCCCCCCGCCACCATCGCCCTCCGGAGAGCGCCCGCCGCGCCTGACCGAGACCTCCTATATCGTGCTGGGTCTGGTAGAGCTGGCGGGGCAGGCGACGCCGTATGACCTCAAGCGCGTGGCGCAGATGTCCACGAGCAACTTCTGGTCGATTCCCCACACGCAGCTGTACACGGAGTGCGCGCGGCTTGCGCGCGAGGGCCTGCTGGACGAGCGCCAGGAGCAGACGGGTCGGCGGCGGCGGACCTATCAGCTGACCGAGCGCGGCAGCGAGCTGTTGGCGCGGTGGCGCGACCAACCGACCTCGGAGCTCTACGAGCTGCGCGACGCAGCCACGCTGAAGCTGTTCTTCGGCGGCGATCCGGCGGCGCTCGCGGCGAGCCAGGTCGAGGCTCATCGCCGCCAGCTGGATGTCTACGAGCGCCTGCGCGAGGGCCTGGCGGACGCTCCGCTCGGCCAGCGCCTCGCGCTCGAGTGCGGGATCGGCCATGAGCGGGAGTTCATCCGCTTCTGGCTGAACGTCAGCGAAACAGATCCTCCTGCAGCGGACGCATGAGCGCGGCCGCACCGGGGCCGTCCGCCGCGGTGATGTAGCGCTCGAGCCCGTCGATGACCACGACTGGCTCGCGTGAGTCCTTCGCGCGCGCGAGGTCAGCGCTCGCGGCGGCGGCGTCGGCGACCGCCAGCCAGGTGGCCTTCAGCTCGAGACCGGTGGCGTCGGCGCGCCCGCGCCAGTCGTCGAGCGGCTGCATGCCGGCGAGGCCGATCGCCACGTCGAGCTGGCCGTGACGCCAGGCGCGCCCGAAGCTGTCGCTGATCAAAACGCCTACGTTCGCGCCTGCGAGCTCGCGCAGGCGTGCGCGGATGCGCCTGGCGGAGGCGTCGGGGTCGCGCGGCAGCAGCACGAGCGTCTCGCCGGCGGTGCCGTCGGAGGCGTTCGAGGCGTCGACGCCGGCGTTGGCGCAGACGAAGCCGTGGCGCGTGCGGCTGATCAGCACGCCGCGCTCGGCGCGCAGCACCTCGACGGACTCGTCGAGCACTACCTGGATCGCGCGCGGGTCCTTCTCGTGGCCGTCCGGTGCGGCCGCGGCGAGCTCGATCGCGCGTGCACTCGGCTGCACCTCGGCGAGCGCGACGAGCGCGCCCTCGGCCTTCGAGACGGCCTTCTGGGCGATTGCCACGAGTTGCCCTTCGCGCAGCCGCTCGCTGCCGAGCGCGGCGAGGATCAGCGCGGCGAGATCGTCGCCGGGGTGCACCTCGGGGATGCCGTGCAGTCCACGTGCGCTGAGGCTGGTCACGGTCGCGCGCTGCTCAGGCGGGGGTTGTGATGGAGATCATGTTCGTGCGTTCGGGCTGGCCGAGCACAGCGCGCGTGCGTGTAGCGCGGGCGGGGTGGGCCGCGAGTCGCGCACGCAGGAAGTCGAGGTCGGCGCCGGTGTCGATGTCGAGCAGCAGCGACGGGACCCGCTGCACGCGGCAGCGGATGCCGCCGGCGCGCGCGAGCCCGCGGTGGCGCTCGCAGCTGTCCGCTCCGAAGCTGGGGGAGATCGCGTCGGGCGGTGCCAGCAACAGGCCGTTGGTGCCGCTGCCGTGCCGGTCGGGCACGATCACGACCTCGGGCTCGCGGCCGGCTTCCGGTGCGCCGTGCAGCAGCGCACCCAGCTCGGCGGGGTCGAGCGTTGGGCAGTCGCCGGGCACGCACAGCACGCGCTCGAAGCCCTCGGCGAGCGCGCGCAGCACGCCGAGCATCGCTGCCGCGGGCTGCCCTCGCTCGTCGTCGTCCTCGATCACGATCGCACCCTGCTCGCGTGCGCTCACGGCAACGGAACGCTCGCCGGTAACGAGGATCGTCTGCTCGATCGAGTCGGTTTGTGCGAGTGCCACGAGCACGTCGGCGACCATCGCTTCGGCGAGCTCCCGGCGCAACGGGTCGGCGACGCTTTCGCCGAGGCGCTGCTTGGCGCGCGCGAAACGCTTGACGGGCAGGATCGCTGCGGTGCGCATCTGTCGCCAGACGATAGTGGCGCGCGAGCCGCGAGCCCTGCTACCAGCCGAGCAGCATCATCCCGACGGTCACGCCGGGCCCGATCGTGACGAGCATGCCGCGCTCGCCCGGTCCCGGCTCATAGCGCTCGATCGTGTCCCTGAGCACGTACAAGATCGAGGGGGTGCCGATGTTGCCGTGCTCGGCCAGCGCGTTCCAGCTCGTCTCGACGTCTTCGTCGGAGAGCTCCAGCGCGCGCTGCACGTTCTCGATGATGCGCCTGCCGCCCGGGTGCACGACCCAATGATCGATGTCGGAGTGCTCCAGTCCGTTGCGTCGCAGGAAGCCGCCGACGACTCCCGGCAGGCCCGCGCCGGCGAGGTCGGGCAGCTCGCGCGCGAGGTGCAGGTAGCTGCTCTCAGCTTGGATGTCGAGGCTGACCGCGCCGAGCGTGCCGCCGATCTGGTGGACCTGCGAGGCGAGGATCAGCGGTCCGTCGGCGTGCGGGTCGCTGGAGAGCAGCGCGGCGGCACAGCCGTCGCCGAAGATCGCCGAGCCCACCGTTTTCGCCTTCGGATCCTCCGCCGCGGCGCTCATCAGCAGGCCGCTCATGCTGTCGGCGGCGACGATCAGCACATGCTTGTCCGGGTGCTCGGGCAGCGATTGGGCCGCCAGGCGCATCAGCGGCACGCCGCTCGCGCAGCCGACGCCAGTGACGTGGTACTTGTCTGTCGCAGGGTTCATTTCGAAGTGGTCGACCAGGCGGTGGGCGAGGGTTGGACAGCCGAGCGAGTAGAGGCTCGCGCTGAGCACCGTGCCGACCTGCGCAGGCTCGATCTGCAGCTGCTCGACCGCGTGGATCGAGTGCTCCAGCAGTTCCTGCTCGATCTGCCGCGTGCGTCCCTGCAGCGTGCGCGCGAGGAAGTCTGCGCTGAGGTTCAGGTGGCGGCGCTTGACGCCGCTGCGCGCGAAGATGCGCTCGGCGAACTCGTCGTCGGCCAGCCCGAGACGCTCCAGCACCTGCGCCTGCGAGAGTGCCTGCTCGGAGTTGGAGACCGCGATCGCCGGGATGCGGGTGCCCTTGCGCCGAATCGGCTTGCGCGGGGCGCGGATCGGCTCGGGGAGAACCGAAAGTCCACCGCTGCGGTTCGAGGCACTCTGCACTGTTGGGGCTCCTTTGTCGAGGGTTGACACCCGCTCCTGGTCATCGGCTGATTGTCCGACGATATGAGGAATAACCCCACAGTCCCGGACTGGATGCGCCTTCTTATCGACTTCTTCGCGTGCCTGTAGGCCGATTGGCCCTCACACAACGGTCTCGGCCTGCGAGCACGATAGGTTACAGGCAATACAGGCGGCTTGGGAGAGATCGCAGATGAGCATGCAATTGATAGGGGCGGGGCTGCCGCGTACGGGCACGCTGACGCAGAAGCTGGCGTTCGAGCAGCTCGGGTTGAGCCCCTGCTACCACTGGGTCGACGTGCTCGCCGACCTCGACCGGGTCGAGCTGTGGAACCGGGCGCTCGACGGCGAGGTGCTCTGGGATGAGATCTTCGGCGATGCTCGCTCGACGGTCGATTGGCCCGGCGGCTACTTCTACCGCGAGCTGATGGAGTACTACCCGGACGCGAAGGTGCTGCTGAGCGTGCGCGACCCGCAGTCGTGGGAGCGCAGCTTCAGGGACACGATCTGGACGATGTGCCACGGCGAGACGCTGATGCCGCTGCTCTCGCACGCCCGCGCCGAGATCGATCCGCGCTGGCACGCGCTACCTGGAGTTCGTCGACCGCATGTTCTGGGGCCCGCAGGGCACCTTCGCGAAGGGCTACGACGAGCCGGCAGCAGCTGATCGAGCAGATGCTCGCCCACAACGAGGAGGTCAAGCGCGTCGTGCCCGCCGAGCGGCTGCTCGTGTGGGAGGTCGGCGAAGGCTGGGAGCCGCTGTGCGAGTTCCTCGAGGTCGACGTGCCCGACGAGCCGCTGCCGCACGCCAACGACCGCGACACGTTCCTCGAACGCGTGATGGCCGGCGCGCTGGACGCGCTCCAGGCCTGGCGCGAGCGCCAGGACGGGGCGGTGCTCAGCGGCGCCTGATGCTTCGCCTGCCGCGCTATGCGGCCAGGGCCTGCGCGAAGGACAGCGTCTGCTCGGCCACGCGCGCGCGCCCGGCGGCGTCGTCCATGCGCGTGTCGGTCTGCAGCGTGGGCAGCCGCCCGACGTCCTCGTCGGCGACGATCCCGTCGAGCAGCTCGCCGTAGAAGTCCGCCACGCCGGCGGCGCTGCACTCGAGCGCGGCGAACGCCATGAACGACGCCGTCGGCCCCTTGAGCACCTCGCCGCCGACGATCGGGCTGACCGCGACGACCGGCGCGGAGGCGCTTTGCAGCGCCTCGTGGATGCCGGGCACCGCGAGGATCGGCGCGATCGAGGCGAGCGGGTTGGACGGCCCGATCACGATCACGCCGGCGGCGGCGATCGCAGCGAGCACCTGCTCGCTCGGCGCGCGCCTGCTCGGCGCCGCGGTACTCCAGGCCCTCGATCATGCCGGCTGCGCGCTCGCGGATCATGAACTCCTGAAACGAGCACCAGCCGGCGGCGCCGGTGCGAACCCACGTGCGCACCGGGTCATCGCTCATCGGCAGCACCCGCGAGCGCACGCCGATCGCTTCGTTCAGGCGCGCGAGCGCGGCGGTGGGGGAGAGGCCCTCGGCGAGCATGCGCGCGCGCTCCATGCACCACGCGAGGTCGCGGTCGCCGAGGTTGAACCACACCTCGACGCCGAGCTCGCGCAGCGCATCCATCACCGCGAAGCTGTCATCGCGCAGGCCCCAGCCGCGCTCGTCGATCGAGTCGGCCAGCCAGAAGGAGACGAGGTCGGGGTCGGGCGAGACGTGCGCGCCGTAGATCTCGATGTCGTCGCCGGTGTTGACGATCGCCGCTCAGGCGCTCGGGGCCGGCGACGTCGGCGATCCCCGCCGCGAGCTTGGCGCCGCCGGTGCCGCCGGTGAGGATCACGATGTCGGGCTCGCTCACTGCCATAGCTGCTCGGGCAGTCCGGTCAGCTGGATGCCCGCGTGCGTCTTGTAGCGCGAGTTGACGGCGATCAGCAGCGCGGTCAGCGACTCGGTCGTGCGCGACATCTCCAGCCGCCCGCAGTCGACGCAGCGCAGGCCGTCGATGCGCTCGATCAGCTCGGCCGCCTGGCGCTTGTCGGCGCGCGCGTCGCCGCACACGAGCACGTCCTGCGCGAGCGGATCGTCGAGGTCGCTCAGCGAGGCGGCGCTGACGGTGTGCAGCGCGGAGACCACGCGCACGCCGTCGGGCACCATCTCCAGCGCCTGCTGCGCGGCCGAGCCCTGCCACACGCCGAGCATGCGCGTGGCCTTGCCGCTGACGGCCGCCGCCAGCGGCACGGTCGCGTCGATCAGCAGCTGCCCGGGCGCGAGCGCGTCCTTGAGGTTCGTGAGGGTCTCGGACTGGTTGCGAAACGGCACGCTCAGGATCACCACGCCCGCGGCGCCGACGGCGCGCACCGCGTCGGCGTTCTCATGCGCCGAGAACGAGCCCTCGGGCAGGATCGCGCGGGCGCGCTGCGCCGTCTCAGCCGCGCGAGCGCCGTCGCGCGAGCCGATCGCGATCGGCACGCCGGTGCGCGCGAGGCGCAGCGCGAGGCCGAAGCCGAGCGCCCCTGAGGCGCCGATGACAGCGACCGGATCGGGGCTGGACTGGGGCACGGCGGCCGAGTATAGGCTGCGATGCTGTGAAGCTCGAGCGATCGCACGACGCGCGGTGAGTGAGCTGCCGCGGAGCCGGTGCAGCATCAGGGAGGTCGGCCCGCGCGACGGCTTTCAGAACGAGCCCGAGGTGATCCCCACCGAGCGCAAGATCGAGCTGATCGACGCGCTCGCGCGCACCGGGCTGCGGCGGCTGGAGGTGACGAGCTTCGTACGCGCGGACGTGATCCCGCAGCTCGCCGACGCCGCCGAGGTGCTCGCGGGATCGACGTGCCGAGCGATGTGAGCGTGTCGGTGCTGATCCCCAACGAGCGCGGTCTCGACGCCGCGCTCGACCTGCGCGAGCAGCGGCGGCGGGCGCGCGGCGTTCGACGAGATCAACGTGTTCATGTCCGCGTCGGAGACCCACAACCGCAAGAACGTCAACCGCTCGATCGCCGAGTCGCTCGCCGGCCTCGAGCGGGTGCTCGACGCGGGCAGGGAGGCGGGCCTGCGCTGCGAGGCCGTGATCTCGACCTCGTTCGGCTGCCCCTACGAGGGCGCATGTGCCGGCCGAGCGGGTGCTCGAGATCGCCGCGCGCTTGCGCGACGCGGGCGCCGCAGGAGATCGGCTTCGGCGACACGACCGGCATGGCCAACCCGCGTCAGGTGCGCGAGTTCTTCGCGTCGCCGCGCGCAGAGCGCGAGTAGCTCGGGGGCAGCGAGGCGTGGAGCTGACCGCGCACTTTCCACAACACGCGCGGGCAGGGTCTGGCGAACGTGCTCGCGGCGCTCGAGGCCGGCGTGGAGAGCTTCGAGTCGAGCTTCGGCGAGCTCGGCGGCTGCCCGGTGCCGGCGGGCGCCACCGGCAACATCGCCAGCGAGGACCTCGTCTCGATGCTGCACGAGATGGGCATCGAGACCGGCATCGACCTCGAGGCGCTGCTCGCCTGCGCACGGCGCGCGCAGGAGATCCTCGGGCGCCCGCTCGGCAGCCACACGCTCGTTGCCGGGCCGGTCGACTGGCGCCGCGCTAGGCCTCGCGAGGCTGCCAGCGGACGCCGAGCCTCGCTCAGGGACGCGGCGGGAGCTGCTGAACCGACCAGGCGGCGCTGTGATCCGAGCTCTCTAGCTCGCAGCGAGCGGCTCGGGCTCCGCGTCGCGCGTGCCGTTCGCCGAGTCACTGCGAGCCTCGCGCGCGCTGCTCGCGCGCCGCCGCGACGCAGTACTCCTGCACCGCCACCTCCATCTCCAGCGTCTGCGCGAGCGCCGGGCGCGCGGAGGCGTCGATCACGCGCTTGGCGCGGCCGACCGCGATGTGCGAGTTGGCAAGCAGCTCGTCGACGAGCGCCTGCGTCGCCTGCTCGAGCTCCTCGGGCGCGACGACGCGGTTGACCAGGCCGATGCGCTCGGCCTCGCTCGCCGTCGATCGTGCGCGCGGTCATGATCAGCTCCTTGGCGCGCCCGAGGCCGACGACGGCGGGCAGGCGTGTGGAGCCGCCGACGTCGGGGATGATCCCGAACTTGACCTCCGGCAGGCCGAAGCTCGCGTCGCTGGAGGCGATGCGCAGGTCGCAGCCGAGCGCCACCTCCAGCGCGCCGCCCACGCACGTGCGGTGGATCTGGCAGACGACCGGCTTGGCCATCTCTTCGCAGAAGTTGGCGCAGTCGAGGAAGACTTTGCGAAACGGGCGCAGCATGCCCGGCCGGCTGGCCGAGTCGGCCAGCTCGACGAGGTCCACGCCGGCGGAGAACACCGGCCCTTCGCCGCGCAGCACCACGCAGTGCACCGACGGGTCCGCCGCGGCCTCGCGCAGCGCCGCGCCGAGCGCCAGCAGCAGCTCCTGGTTCATCGCGTTGCGCTTCTCCGGGCGGTTCAGCACGACGTGCCTGACGTGGCCGCGGTCCTCGGTGAAGACGATGCTCATGGCGTTGCCCTCCTGTGAGTGAGCGTCCCGTCGGGCGTCCTCCGGTCGGATGAGCCTCGTACAGGGCCTATTGGTCACTCAGCCTACGGAAGGAGGCCACTGCTAGCATGATTGCACCGATGATGCAGAGGCTGATGATCCAGGCGGAGCCAGAGCTCGTCGAGCGCGCCAAGCGCCGCGCGCGCGAACGCGGCGTGTCGGTCGCCCAGGTGGTGCGCGAGGCGATGGAGCACGAGCTGGCGATCGACGAGGAGGAGCCGATTCCGCCGCCGCTCAGTGCATCGGCGTCATCTCCTCCGGTCGCAGCGACCTTCCCGCGCTGGCCAGCGAAGACATCTTCGAGCCTGAGCCATTCCGCTGATCGTCGACACAGGCCCGCTGTGGGCCACCTTCGACCGCGACCGATCGCCGATCACGCCACCTGCTCGCAGCTTCTTGACCGAAGCGCAGCGGAGTCCGGATCCTGCCGGCTCCGGTGCTCGTCGAGTTCGACCACTTCGCTCGCGCGCAGCGCGATCGTGGAGCGGTCGATGCGCTGCTCGACAAGATCGAGCAGGGCGCGTACGGGTCGAGGATCTACTTGCAAGCGACTATCGACGCTACGCGCGAGCTGCTCACCACCTACGCCGACCTACGCGTCGGCTTCGTCGACGCCGCCGTGCTCGCGTCGTCGAGCGGCTGCGCGAGCCGAAGCTCGCGACGCTCGACCACCGCCACTTCTCCGTCATGCGCCCGCGGCACGTCGACGCGCTCGAACTGCTGCCGGCGTAGTCGGCTAGGCGCGCCGCCAGCGACGCACGCGGCGGAGCCGGTAGGCGGAGCCCCTTAAGGTCTCTCTCAGCTCAGGTCCAACACGGTCGTCGGCGGTTCGATCTCTTCGTCGTGGCCCTCGCGCGGGACGATCGCGGTGCCGACCGCGAAGAACTCGATCGTGTGGCTGCCCCAGCCGTGGCTCTTCTCCTGCAGCTCCACGCCCACGATCCCCTCCGCGCCGATTTCCTGCGCCTCCGACTGCATCCGCTCCATCGCCAGCTCGCGCGCGTCATACAGCGCCTGGGTGAAGTTCGACAGCTCCACGTTGCGGCCCGTCTGCGCCATCGACTGCAGCATGCCGCGGTGCGCCACGTGGTAGACGCAGCTGCCCATCACCATCCCCACCGGGCGGTGGCCCGTGCGCAGCAGCGTCCAGAAGTCCTGGCCTGAGAGGTCGCTCGTGAACGGCCTGCCGTTGGGCGCGCGGTGCAGCACGCCGTCGCGGTGCTTGACCGCAGTGCCGATCGCGATGAACTCCGCCATGTCCTGACCCCACTCGTAGCGGCCGATGTCCAAGCGCACGCCCACCACGCCGTCCGCGCCGAGCTGGTCGGCCTCCTCCTCCATGCGCGTCATCGCCAGCTGGCGCGCCCCGTACATCGCCTCCGAGAGCACCGTCATCTCCTGGCTTTTCTTCCAGCCCGACATCTGGATGCCGATGTGGTAGATCGAGCTGCCCACCACCAGCCCCAGCGGCTCGAAGCCCGCCTGCTTGACCAGCAGGAACTCGTTCACCGACAGGTCTGACGTGAACAGTCCCTGACGATTCTGCTGGAGGCGGGCGCGGCCCGCCTCGGGTACGCCCTCCAGCGAGGACGGGTCGTACGGGGTCTCGCGCTCGTTCATGTCGTGCTCCTTCTCAGGTGAACAGGTCGATTGTCGGTTTCGGCGCCTTGATCGTGGCGTCGCCATGCTGTTGGATCGCGGTGCCGACAGCGGTGAAAGTCACCATCAGCCCTCTCAGCTCGCGCCCGCCGGCGAGGCCGCCGCCCATGCCCATACCGCCGCTGAGCGTGTGCGGTCGCACCGTGTGCCCGATCTGCACGCCCACGACGCCCGCAGCGCCCAGCGCTGAAGCCTGGCCGGTGATCTGCTGCATGACCGCCTCGCGCGCGCTGTAGATCGCCTGCGTGAACTCGCGCAGCTCGAAGCTCTGCACGCCCATCGTCAACGAGCCGCCGCCGCCCGCGAGCATCCCGCCGAACACGTAGCTCGTGAAGAACACCGCGCTCCACGCGACGATCCCCAGCGGCTCGAAGCCGCCCTGCACGAGCATCGCGTACTCCGCCACCGACAGCTCCGTCAGCACCGGGCTGCTTGGCGTGCATGCCCTTGCGCGAGACCGCCGTGCCGACCACGACGTGCTCGAGCGCGAGCGTGCCGGTGTCGAGCTGGCTCTCGCCGGCGCGCGTCTGCACGCCCACCACCGCGTCCGCGCCGACGTGGTGCGCCTCCTCGGCCAGGCGCACCAGCGCTCTGCCGCGCACCTCGTTGAGCGCCTCAGACAGCGTGTCGAGCTCGAACAGGATCCCGCCGCCGCCGCTGTAGCCGGCACCCCATGCGCCCTGGTAGCCCAGCTGGTAGATCGAGCTGCCCATCACCTGCGACAGCGGCTTCAGCCCCAGCTGGTGGCACAGCGCGAAGCCGTTGACCGACAGGTCGGAGGTGAACGAGCCGCCGCGCTCGCCGAGCTCTTTCAGACGCCGCTCCGCCGAGAGCGGGATGCCGCCCTGCTCGACCCGCGCGAGCGACTGCTCCTGTTCCTGCTGTTGTTCCTGCTGCTGGTCGGGTTCGCTCATCAGCGCAGCAGCTCCTCGAGCGCCGCGCGCGCGTGCGCGCTGCGCTCCGCCTCGGCGCGCAGATCCGCGGTCAGCGCCGCGATCCATTCGTCCGGGTCGAGCGGCTCGCGCTTGATCGCGATCCCGCCGACCTGGCGCTCGCGGAAGCCCTCCAGCCGCCCGCCCTCGACGCCGAGCTGGTACGCGGCCGTTCCGAGCTCGACGCGCACCGCGCGCACGCGCTTCTCGCCGCGGCCCAAGCAGGCCGCCGCCGCGCCGCTCGACGCGCGCCGAGTCGGGAGCGCCTGCTCGAGCTTCTTCGCAAGCACCTCGACCGAGATCGCCAGATCGGTGCCGTCGCCGCGCAGGCCCGCCGCCGCCAGGTCGAAGGTCTCCTCGTCATCGCTCACCACTGCAGGGTACCCGTCGGTGGAGGGCCTGACGCACCGTCGCTGCGCCACAGCGCCGCCAACGACCTTGGCCTTTCCCTCGGCTCGGTTGTGCGCAGGGCGTATAGGCTCCGTCGCCAAGACGAAGAACGCGAGCGGAGGGCTGATGGCGCAGAGGATCGAGAAGGTTGGAGTGCTCGGAGCCGGCCTGATGGGCCACGGCATCGCCCAGGTGGCCGCCCAGGCCGGCTATGCAGGTGGTGCTGCGCGAGGTCGACGAGGCGACCCTGCAGAAGGGTCTCGGCAAGATCGACAAGCAGCTGGCGCGCGCCGTCGAGAAGGGCAAGTCCTCGCAAGAGGACGCCGACGCGCTGCGCGCACGCATCCACGGCACGGTCGACTACTCAGAGCTCGCCGACTGCGACCTCGTGATCGAGGCGATCACCGAGAGCCTCGCGCTGAAGCTCGAGATGTGGCGCGAGGTCGATCAGATCGTCAAGCCCGAGGCCGTGTTCGCCACCAACACCTCGTCGCTCGCCGTGATCGACCAGGCAGCCACCACCAGCCGCCCCGGCCAGTTCGTCGGACTGCACTACTTCAACCCCGCGCAGGTGATGAAGCTCGTCGAGGTCGTGCGCTGCGTGACCACCACCGACGACGCCTTCGACACCGCGCTCGAGTTCGCGCGCTCGGAGGGCAAGCTCGCGATCCCCACCAAGGACAAGGCCGGCTTCATCGTCAACCGCCTGCTCGTCCCCTACATGCTCGACGCGATCCGCGCATACGAAGAGGGCGTCGGCTCGGTCGCAGAGATCGACGAAGCGATGAAGGCCGGCGCCGGGCACCCGATGGGGCCGCTGACGCTCGCCGACTTCGTCGGCCTCGACACGATGGGCTCGATCTGCGACGTGCTGTTCGACGAGTTCCGCGAGCGCCGCTTCGCGCGCCCGCCGACGCTGCGCAAGATGCTCAGCGCGGGCTGGTTCGGGCGCAAGTCCGGGATCGGCTTCTACGACTACTCCGGCGAGGCGCCGGTCCAGAACGCGGGCATCTAGACGCAACGAGCCGGCAAGTGTGCCCCGGCACGCTTTCCGTGCCCCGGCAACACTTTCGTTGCCTCGGCACACTTTATCGAGTCCGATGCTGGCCGGCATGGCGCCGGCATGGACTACATTCAAGGCATGAGCGACCCCTCCCAACTGCGTGTCGCTGACGCCGACCGCGAGCAGCTGGTCGAGGAGCTGCGCGAGCACGCGCTCGCCGGGCGGCTCTCCTCCGAGGAGATCGAGGAGCGCATCGGCAGCGCCTACCGGCGCGCGGACGCGCGCCGACCTCGACGCGCTGCGGGCCGACCTGCCCGTCAGCTCGCACCTCGGTCGCGCTCGCGCTGCGCAAGCGCAAGGGACAGCTGCGCCGGCGGCTCGTCCAGGAGGCCGGGGGCAGTCTCGGCGTCTCCGCGATCTGCGTCGGCGTGTGGCTCGCCGTCGGCGCGCACGCCCGCTTCTGGCCAGGCTGGGTGATCGGGCGTGACGCTGCTGCCCGTCGTCCGCGACGCATGGGCGCTGCTCGGGCCCCGGCTCCGACCTCGACGTGGTCCACGCGCGCCTGCAGGCGCGCCACGAACGCCACCTCGCGCGAGGCAGACGCGGCGGGCGGGGCGCATCGTTATCGAGGGCTGCCGCGACCGTGAGCTCGCTGAGCGACGCCACCGAGCGCGCGCTCGGTGGCGGTCCCGAGCGCCACCGCGAGAAGGCGCTGGAGCAGGGCAAGCTGCCCGTGCGCGAGCGCGTCGCGCTGCTGCTCGACAGCTACGAGGGGGCGCCCGGTTCGGCACGGCAGCCCGCGGGCTCCTTCGCCGAGGAGGCGCTGCTGGCCAACTGGCAGGAGGACGGTCTCGGCGCCGACGGCGTCGTCACGGGGTCGGGGAGATCGCCGGGCGGCCGGTCGCGCTGATGGCCAACGACCCCACCGTCAAGGCCGGCTCCTGGGGGCCGAAGACGGTCGAGAAGATCCTGCGCATCCAGGAACGCGCGCTCGAGCTGCGGATCCCGATGGTCTACCTCGTCGACTCGGCCGGCGCGCGCATCACCGAGCAGGTGCAGATGTTCCCCGGCCGCCGCGGCGCCGGGCGGATCTTCCACAACCAGGTCAAGCTCTCCGGCCTCGTGCCGCAGGTGTGCGTGCTGTTCGGCCCCTCCGCCGCCGGCGGCGCCTACATCCCCGCGTTCTGCGACATCGTGATCATGCGTGAGGGAAACGCCTCGATGTATCTCGGCTCGCCGCGCATGGCCGAGATGGTGATCGGCGAGAAGGTCACGCTCGAGCAGATGGGGGGCGCGCGCATGCATACCGGCGTCTCCGGATGCGCGCACCAGCTCGTCGCAAGCGACGCTGACGGGATTCACTTCGCACGCCGCTATCTCTCCTATCTTCCCGAGCAACTGGCACAGCAGCCGCCGCTCGCGCCGCCCGCGGCGCCGGTCGCCGCGCCCGATCGGGCTACGATCGCCGAGCTGATCCCAGCCGATGAGAACAAGCCGTTCGACATCAAGCTGCTGATCGACGCGCTCGTCGATGCCCCCAGGGGCACGCGAGGGCTCGCTGCTGGAGATCCAGCCGCGCTGGGCCAAGGAGCTGGTCGTCGGCTACGCGCGCCTCGACGGTCAAGCGATCGGGATCGTCGCCAACCAGCCCAAGCACAAGGGCGGCGTGCTGTTCAGCGACTCCGCCGACAAGGCCGCGCGCTTCATCTGGGCGTGCAACGCGTTCAACGTGCCGCTGCTGTTCCTCGCCGACGTGCCCGGCTTCATGATCGGCACGCAGGTCGAGCGCGAGGGCATCATCCGCCACGGCGCCAAGATGATCAGCGCAGTCAGCGAAGCGACCGTGCCGAAGATCTCCGTGGTCGTGCGCAAGGCCTACGGCGCCGGGCTCTACGCGATGGCCGGTCCCGCGTTCGACCCCGACTGCTGTCTCGCGCTGCCGAGCGCGTCGATCGCCGTGATGGGCCCGCAGGCCGCGATCAACGCCGTCTACTACAACCAGCTGCAGGCGATCGACGACGAGCACGAGCGCGCCGCCGCGTACCGAGCAGCTGCGCCGCGAGTACGCCGAGGACATCGACATCCTGCACCTCGCCTCCGAGCTCGTGATCGACGCCGTGATCGAGCCCGACCAGCTACGCGCCGAGCTCGTGCGCCGCTTCGCGCACGCCGCCGGCAAGCAGCGCGACTGGCCCGCCAAGCGCAATGCCGTGACGCCCGTATAGGGCTCTGTCAGCTGCTGGGCTCGGTCGAGCTGTCGCCGTGCCCGCCGCCCGCGTCTGCTCGTCCTGGAACGGCGGATAGGTCTCGGTCAGCAAAAACAGGTACGCATCGGAGCGCGCCATGTAGGAGTTCGCGAGGACCATCACGTCGAACAGCCCGCGTGGGAGCCTGCCGGTGATCACGATCACCACCCACGCCGCCAGCGCGCCGATCTCCAGCAGGATGTTCATGACGTAGCGCATGATCGCGATCGGGATCGCCAGCAGCAGGCGGAAGCACGTCTTCAGACGGCTGTAGTGCTCGAGCGGCCCCGCGAACTCCATGCGCACCGGGTAGGTGCTGTCGAGCTCGCCGCTGAACGGCGGGTAGGGATCCGCCAGTAGCGCTGCATAGGCGGTCAAGCGCGCGAGCATGCGCGTGAATCTCGCCACGAAGTCGTACAGGGCTTTCGGATAGTGGCCGGTAATCACGATCGCAAACCACGCGATCAGGATCGCGATGCACGCCAAGATCCCGAATACGTACAGCACGATCGCCAGGGGAATCACGAGGATCAGCCTGAAGAACGCCGTTAGCCGGCTCCGCCGCTCCACGTAGTCGACCTCGAAGCTGGCCGGATAGGATCCCATCAGATGCTCCCCCTTTGCTCGTGCAGCATTGCCTCCCTCCAGCGTTAGCGTAGGTCACGTTGCGGCGGCGGTGAGGCGGTCTTGGGTGGCGTCGCGGTGGTCGAGCGCTTGGTGGCGGTGGCGATGCGCTTGGAGGCGGTGGCGATGCGCTTGGTTGCACTAGATTGCTTGGCCGTGGACGCTCGTCGATCTCGCCTACGCAGGTATCGCCCGTCAGGCCGAGCTGATCGCCGCGGGCGAGATCTCCTCGCGTGAGCTTGTCGACCTCTACCTCGAGCGGATCGAGCGGCTGGACCGCTCCAGCAGCGGCGAGCACCTCAACGCCTACCGCATCGTGTTCGCCGAGCGAGCGCGCCTCGAGGCCGACCAGGCCGATGCGCGCCGTGGCGCGGGCGCCCAGCGCCCGCTGCTTGGCGTGCCGATCGCGGTCAAGGACGACATCGAGGTGGCGGGCGAGGTGACGACCTACGGCACCAATGCCTACGGCGCGCCGGCGGCAGCAGACGCGGAGGTGGTGCGCCGGCTGCGCGAGGCCGGCGCGGTGATCATCGGCAAGACCAACGTGCCCGAGCTGATGCAATGGCCGTTCACCGAGACCGCCACGTTCGGCGCGACGCGCAACCCCTGGAACCTGCAGCACGCGCCCGGCGGCTCCAGCGGCGGCAGCGCCGCTGCCGTGGCGGCAGGGCTCGTCGGCGCTGCGCTCGGCTCGGACGGCGCCGGCTCGATTCGCATCCCCGCCGCGTGGTGCGGCCTGTTCGGGCTCAAGCCCCAGCGTGGACGCGTGTCGATGGCGCCGCGCACGCGCGGCTGGCACGGGCTGTCGGTCAAGGGCGTGCTCGCGCGCACGGTCGCCGACACCGCGCTGTTCCACGACGTCGCCTCCGGCGCGATCGACACCGACGTCGACCGCGTGCCCGCACCCCCGGTTCCGTTCGCCACCGCCGCAGCCACGTATCCCGGCTCGCTGCGGATCGCATACTCCACGAGCGTGCCGATAGGCGCGATCGCGAAGCTCGACGCGGACGCGCGTCGTGCTTTCGACGAGACGGTCGAGCTGCTGCGCTCGCTCGGGCACAAGCTCGAGCAGCGCGACCCCGACTACGGCGCCGGCGCGATCCCCGCGGTGGTCGCGCGCTACCTGCGCGGGGTCCACGACAACGCGGTCGCGATTGCGCACCCCGAGCGCCTGGAACGGCGCACGCAGGCGATGTCGCGCATGGGTGGGCTGATCCCGGCATCGCTGCTCGAGCGCTCGCTCGCTGGCGAGGCGGAGCTCACGCGCAAGCTGAACAGCGTGTTCGAGGACCACGACGTGCTGCTGACGCCCGCGACAGCGGCGCCGCCGCCGCGCATCGGTCGGCTGCAGGGGCGCGGCGCGCTGTTGACGCTCAACACCGTCGCCGGCTGGGTCCCCTACAACGGCATCTGGAACGTGACCGGGCAGCCGGCGGCATCGGTGCCCGCCGGCTTCGGCTCAGACGGGCTGCCCCGCGCGGTTCAGCTCGTCGGGCGAGCGGCCGACGAGCTGACGCTGCTGTCGCTCGCCGCGCAGCTCGAGCGCGAGCGCCCGTGGGCCCAACAGCGCCCGCCCGAGTTCTCGTGAGCGACGCCGACACGCCGGCAGCGGGCGCGCGCGGGACCGACGCACCGGCGCTCGAAATGCACGAAGCCGGCGCGCTGCTGGATCTCGCAGTCGAAGCAGCCAAGATGGCGGGCGCGCTGCTGGCCGAGCGCGTGCGTCACGGCGCCGAGCGCCAGATCAGCGCCAAGAGCACGCCCACGGATCTCGTCAGCGAAGCCGACCTGGCGTCCGAGCAGGCGATCCGCGCGCTGCTCTGCGAGCGGCGTCCGCACGACGGCTTCATCGGCGAGGAGAGCGATGACGAGGAGGGCAGCAGCGGGCTCAGCTGGGTGGTCGACCCGCTCGACGGGACCGTCAACTTTCTGTTCGGGATACCTCAATGGTGCGTGAGCGTCGCCGTCGCCGATCGCGCCGGCACCGTCGCCGGCGCCGTCTATGACCCCAACCGCAACGAGCTCTTCAGCGCGCGCAGGGACGGCCCCGCGGTGCTCGTGGGGCCAGGGGGCGAGCTCGAGCTCTCCGGCAGCGACCGCGAAGTCGAGATGAGCACGGCAATGGTCGCCACCGGGTTCGCGTATGACGCGCAGGTGCGCGCCGAGCAGGCCAAGGTGCTCGCGCGCCTGATCCCGCGCGTGCGCGACGTGCGTCGCTTCGGCAGCGCCGCACTCGATCTCGCCTGGACGGCAGCCGGGCGCTACGACGCCTACTTCGAGCGGACCGTCAAGCCGTGGGACATCGCCGCGGGACAGCTGATCTGCGAGCGGGCCGGCTTGAGCGTGCTCGAGCTGCCCGTCCACGAGAACCTGCCGTGGGGGATCCTCGTCACCTGCGAAGCGCTCGCAGAGCCGCTGCTGGAGCTGGCCGGCGGGCCTTAGCCTGGCCGGTCTCCGAGTGCTCCCGACAGTTGGGGGCTCGATAGGTCTTTGAGGTCAGACGGGTCCCGCCGATCGGCGGGACCCGTCTGGGCCGTGGCTCAGGCTGCCTCCTTCACCGCCAAAGTGAAGAGGAGCAGAGCCATATGACGAAGGATGACGTGCTGCTCGGCTACCGCCAGCAGTTGTTCGCGGAGGCCGCGAGGACGAGCGTCTCGGCAGCGTGCAGGACATTCGGGGTGCACCGCTCGACCTACTACCACTGGAAGCGCCAGGTCGACCGGCACGGCCTGGAGATGCTCAGACCCGGGAGCGCCGGCGGCCGCAGATGCCCAACGCGCTGCCGAAGATGATCGAGGAGCGAATCGTGTCGTTCTCGATCGCCCATCCCGGCCTCGGTCCACGGCGTGTCTCATCGGAGCTGGCCAGGGAGAAGTGGGGCGGGATCATCGTCTCGGCGAACGGCGTATGGAAGGTGCTCTCTCGCCACGGTCTGAACACCCGCGCCAAGCGCCTCGGGCTGATCGCGGGCTACGCGGCGCCCTACGAGCCGCCCAGAGATCCAGAGCCAGAGCGCCATATCGATGTCTCACGGCCCGGTGAGCTGGTCGGGATCGACTGCTTCTACGTCGGCAGACTCAGAGGCACTGAGGGCGCGATCTGGCAGCTCACCGCGATCGACATCGCTTCCTCCTACGCGTGGGCGGAACTCGTGATCTGCAAGCAAGGCAACCCCACCGCAGCGCAGACCAGCAAGCTCGCTCAGCGCGTCGCCAGGGAGCTGAAGGCCACCGGCTGGAAGCTCGAGAGGATGCTCAGCGACAACGGCAACGAGTTCAAGGGCGACTTCACGACCACCGTCGATGCGTTGAAGGTGCGCCACACCCGCATCCACGCAGGACGCCCACAGACCAACGGACACGTCGAGGCACTGCACAAGACGATCCTCGATGAGTGCTGGAGGCCAGCGTTCGCTCGCTACCTATATCCCCGCTACACCGGACTGAAACGCGAGCTCGATACCTACCTACGCTTCTACAACAACGACCGCGTACACCACGGCAGACTCACACAAGGACGCATCCCCGCAGACATCGTCTACCGTGCCCGAAAGATGGAGGCCAGATGAACCGCACCTGTCGGCACATCCCGGAGGCTGCCCACCTTAGCCGCTCGCTCGCCATCAATGCGGCGGGTGGGAGTCGAACCCACACGCCCTTTCGGACAGAGCCTTTTGAGGGCTCCGCGTCTACCGTTCCGCCACCGCCGCAATTGTGGTCGAGCAAGCGAGGATAACCGCGCCGCTCGGGACGCGCCAGCGCCGGCTCAGGCGGGCTGAGCCGGCGCGATCCGCTCGCCGTCGCCGCCCGTCGCCGCTTCGCGGCGCTCGAGCTCGACGTTCCAGCCCTGCGAGAAGCCGCGCATCGCGAACGTGACCAGCAGGATCTGCACCGGCACGACAAGCAGCGTGAGCAGACCCAGCAAGCTCGCGTTGAGGGTTGGCTGCGCGAAGCCTGACTTGTCGCGGGCAAACCACCCGGGCCCCGCGACCGCAGCGAAGATCCCGAGCAGCACCGCGAGCGCGGCGGAGATCGGCAGCACGCCGCGGTTCCAGCGAGCCGCGTAGAAGGCGAACGTCAGATACACGACGATGTAGCCGATCTGAACCGGGATCGCGCCCTCGAGCAGGTTCCAGCCGCCGACCGTCACGACCAGCACCAGCGCCGCGCTGATCAGCAGCAGCACCACCACCGTCGCGCGCGTCGCCCGCACGACCGGCTTGTCGCGGTTGGGGTGCGTGATGATCACGCCTTGCTGCCTATCCTGGCCGGCCATCGACGACATCGCGTGCCTGACGATACAAGCTCGCGCGGCCGTTCGCACGCCCACGTCAACGGCGCGCGCTCGTGTCAGCGCACGGGCCAGGGTAATCTGCGAGGGCTACGCGGGCGTGGTGGAATTGGTAGACACGCCGGCCTTAGGAGCCGGTGGCCTAGCGGCCTTGGAGGTTCGAGTCCTCTCGCCCGCATTTCTGGGGAGTAGAACGTCGCTAGTCGAACCACGCTCGAGATCGTCGCGAAACTCGATCCGCTATCCGCACGGCTCAGCCAGCGCTCAGATCCGCCCTGGCCACTGGAGGCTTACGAACCCCCGCCGGCATTGCCTTTTCTTTTAGCGCGCCGAGAGACTTACCGAACCGGCCGTCGCTCGCACGCCCACTCGACCCCGCTCGTCTACGCCGCCCGCTTGACCGCCGTCCGGGCATCATCGCCGCTGCCGAGCACCCTGTTGACCTCGTCCACATCGAAGCGAGCCGCGTCGAACTCCGCCTCCGTCTGAAGGCCAAGCCACTCCAGCATCTCCTTATGCTCGTCGTCAGCTGGGTCGGCCAGCACCTCGCGCAGATGCTCGTACCCCCACACACCGCCGCAATCCTCGGGTGGGCAGGCACCTTTGCCGGCTAGGCAGACCGGGTAACGCACACCCGGCTCGGCGGCGAGCGCCTTCTCAACGACGATCTCATGCTCCCAGTTGTCGCCGAAGTCGTAGGTGTAGCGAATCCGTTCTCCCTCTCGCTTGAGCAGCCGGTCGAGTGTCGCCTTGCGCTCGTCTCGGTGCCCCAACTCCGGATCCGCCAGCCCGTACTCGGTTGAGCCGTCGGCGAAGGCATGCATGTGGTAGTCCTCCCAGCCCATCGCCGCCTGGATCACGTCGTGCAGCCGATCCAGCCGGATGGTTGCCGGGACCAGCAGCCGCCTCCAAACCGGCGGCTTCGAGGTTCCGAGGAGACTGATCTTCACCTGTAGGACGGAGTCCACTGGTCTACTCATGTCACCCTCCGATCGCAAGCCCTTGGCCAGAACACGGCTTTTTGCGCACGGTACATGCCACCCCAGATGGAAGGCTCGACTGGCGTCAGCCTCACCCGTCGCGCGCGGACGCGGCGGCTCTCCTCCGTACGTCTAATGACGTACAATACTGGCATGGCGTCGAAGACCGAGAGACTGAGCCTCCGCCTGACTCCCAAGCAGGACATGGTGCTGCGCCGCGCCGCAGAGGCCCGCGGCGAGTCAACGGGCGACTACGTGCTGCGCCATGCCGTGGAAGCCGCCGAGCTCGACCTCGCCGACCGTCGCGTGTTCGCACTCGACGACGCGGCCTGGAACGAGCTGCAAGGTCTGCTCTCGGCGACGCCGTCGCAGCTTCCGCCAGCGATGGCCAAGCTGCTTTCCAAGCAGTCGGTGCTCAAGCGACCTGAACGTTGATCTACAGCGGCCCGACGCTTCTGACCAGCGAGCACGGGCTGGAGGGATTCGACTGTGGCGAGCCTGCGCTCAATGACTGGCTCACACGCCGAGCGCTCGGCCACCAGCAGGCCGGCAGCAGCCGGACGTGGGTCGTGATCGACGAGCCGGCCAGGACGGTCGTCGCGTACTACGCATCCTCAACCGCTTCGGTGATGCGCGCCGCGGCGCCCCGTCACATCGCCCGAGACCAGCCCGCCGATCTGCCGGCGATCCTGCTCGGGCGAATGGCCGTCGACAGCCGCCACCAGGGCAAGGGTCTCGGTGCGGCCATGCTCAAGCACTTCACCACGAAGGCGCTCGAGGTCTCAGAGATCGTTGGGGTGAGGCTCGTCCTCGTCCACGCCAAGGACGAGCTGGCAAACGGCTTCTACCGACATTACGGCTTCATCGAGTCGCCGATCGACGCGCTCACACTGATGATGCTGCTTCCCCTCACCGGAGCACCCAGCTAGGGCTTTGCCGCCAGCGTCTGGCGCTGTATGTACCACGCGGCTTGGATCGGGTTGAGGAAGTGCGGCGGCTCTGAGACCTGCAGGCGGTCGTCGTAGTTGGCGGCGTAGCCGTAGCCCGACTGAAGCGTGGTGCCGTTGATCACGCCCGACAGCCCGTTGCTGAAGAGCCCAGCGACGGCGCCATAGAGGTTCAAGTGTTCGAGGGTCGGCGTCCCGCAGTCGAAGTTGTCGACGATGAACGAGTGTTTGACGGCGAGGATGGCCGCGTAGATGAGCGGGTTCTTGAGGTCCGGTTCGCTTCCCGTCGTGAGGTTGGCGGCCGACCCGCAGGAGAGGTATTTCTTTGGCCGCGTGGTCGTCAGCGGGTGATAGACCCGCACGAAGTTGTTCGCGATCAGGCCCAGCAGCGAGTTCGTCGTCGGGGTGGCGTCGGCGGTTTCTTCCGGATAGGTCGCTGTCGTGATGTTGCCGTTGATGATGATGTCGTTCTGGGCAGCAATCGTCAGCGACTTTTCGTATTTACCGTGTACGTACGCGTTGCCGCATTCGGTGTCTTCGTTGTAGTTGGGCACCGGGCCGAAGGGCGAGTACGTAGGGCAGCCGCCGCTGGTGCCGCCAGATACGTAGATCACGCCGTTTTCCGGGAAGGCGACGTTCGGGGTCGTCGTCACTTTGACTTCGACTTTGCCCGTCGCCGGGTTGGTGTAGAGCGAGTACTTCTTGATCGTCATCGTCGTGTTTTCGAGGATGAATTCCGTCTTGCCATGGAAGTGGTATTCGGGTTCGACGACGTGTTCGAGTTCTTCATCGCCCGGCGGAGGCTGGATCGACGGGACTTCTTTGGGCGGGATATGCGTGCCGACGAATTTTGGCACGGAGGACCCACACCCGCCGGCGCTCTCGGTCGAGTAGCCGTTGGTTTCCGTCTTGTTGTTGCCGCCCCCGAATTCGATGCGGTCGCTCGGGACGCGACCGAAGCTTGGTTCTCCGCAGATCCCGGCATGGTCCTGCACGTGCACGGGGCCGTTTACCGTTTCCCCGGCCGCGAAGTAGTTGTTCAGCGACTGGCACTGCTTTTTGGGGAGTTTTTCCCGTTCTTCATAGAAGTGCGCGCATTCGGTCCAATAGCTCGGTTCGCCGGGAGGTGCTTCGCCGTCGATCACAGGATCGGCCACTTCGTAGTCCGTGTACCACACATAGCTGACGAAGTTCGCGTTTTTGAAGGTGGCGACGATCGAGGCCTCTGCTCTGCCGGAGAAGCCGGTGGACTTGATGCGGAACGTCCCGACCGCTTTGCCCTGCTCTTCGACCATGGTTTCGACCAGGTGGTTGGGGTCGCATTCATAGTCCCCCACGCGTTTGTCGCTTTCCGCGGGGATCAACTGGATCGCATAGCGCTCGTTGCTCGTTTCGTTCGGATTCTTTTCTTCGTCCGGCTTCGGCAATTCGACGCTGTGCTTTTCGAGTTCGGCTCGCGTCAAAGGTGTTTTCGTGCCTTTCTTGTAGTACTGGTTCAACGCTTCGTTGACGGGCGTCGGCGAGGTGCAGTAGTCCAGGTAGTTGCCGTCCTGCGTCAGGTTGTCCTCGTAGTCCTCGACTCCAGCCTCGGCAGCGTAGTAGGCCTTCTTCTGTTCGGTGTCGGTCGACGCGAGGTGGATCTCGCCGTTGGCGGACGTGAATGCTGCGACGACCAGCAGCGAGGTCACGGTCATGACGCCGAGCAGTACGATCATCGTGAGGCCATCCTCGCGACGCAGTGCAGCTGTCAGCCGCCGGGCTGAACGTAGGGCTCGGGTGATCACTCTTTTTCGCATGGGAGGTTCTTGACGGTTGGGGTTTCGGAGGACGGTTCGAGGCGGAACAGCGCCGAGTCTTCGAGCGCGACGGGACGGTCGTGGTTGAAGCTCACGGCTTCTTTGCCTTGGGGCGCCAGCGTGAAGGCGACCGTCACCTTGGTGATGTTGGCTGCTTCCGCGGACGGGTTTGTGAGAGCGGTCGGATCGATTTCACCATAGGGCACCGCCGAGCTCCCCTGCGGGGGTGAGTCGCCTTCGTGGTAGTAGCGGTAGTACCTGAAGATTGGCACTTCTTCGGTTCCAGATTTGGTCTGGCGAATGCCCGTGAGGAGACGTCTCGTGGTGGTCGGGCCGCTCGCGTATTCGCGAGTTATCGTGCCGCCGCTTTCTTTTGTCGCAGTGCTCACGTATGCCTTTTCGACCAGCGTGCCTTCGGTCGTGCCGGTGCCTTTTGTGTAGACGACTTCGTGCTTCTGGACCGTCGGAAATTCAGAGCCTTCTCCCGCTTCGCTTTCGAAGATCAGCGTGCTCGCGCTCGCACCGGTGAGTATCGGATGGATCGTCGGCTGGAAGCAGGCGGAGTTCAGCTCCGAGATGAGCCTTTGCATTTCCAAGCGGCCGTTTTGGTCCACGCCCACCCGCGCTGTGATGTGCGAGACGTCTTCGGTTGTGAAGATCAGGAAGGACATTGCGGCACCGGTGATGACCGTCGCCATGAGCATCGAGACGAGAAGTTCGATCAGGCTGAAGCCGTGCTCCGCGCGCATCGACCCGGGCCGGCTGCGGGGCTTGTTCATGTGCACAACCCCGTTTTTGTCGCCGAGCCGAAGTAGATGCGGGTCGCTCCCGCGACGACACCTTCACCCGTCCAGTTTGCGGGGGGGCCGGTCGTCGTGCTGTTTTCGAATTCGTGTTCCCATACTTTGCCCGCGTGTTCGAGGCAGAGGTTGTATTTCCCGAACGGCAGGTTCGGATGTAGTAGGGATCCCGTCGCCGTGGTCGTGAGCGAGCGCTCGGTGTGGCAGCCGGTGTCGGTGATGATCCCGGAGGCTCCCGAGAGCGTGCCCACCGGGCTGCTGGCTGTGCCGCTCATCACCTGGATGGTGACCGGGGGAACAGGAACGGTTGCTGTCACTTCCGAGCCGCCCACTACCGACACCGCTGGTTCTGCGACTGCGGCGTTGACGACATGGGGGTTGTCGGCTTCGCAGGTCCCGGCATAGACGCTGTAGTGCGTCGTGAAGGGGAACAGCGCTTGGGAGGTGACCTTTTCGCTGTAGACGCCGAGTTTCCCCTCTTCTTTATACGGCGGGTTCATGACGACGTTCGCAACGACGAACGTGTCGCCTTCCGCCGGGGTGTTGTTGCTGGGGTTCGTGAAGCTGACCGCGAGGCGTCCGGCGGCATCGAACTCGTACCCGTCCTTGACCGTTTCCTCGGCGGCGATGTAGAAGGGGGTGTCGTAGGCGGGGTCTTCGATGGACTGGGAATAGCCATTCAGATCCACGTAGCCGGGTTTGAAGACGTTGAGCTTGTATTCGCCCGGCTGCGCCGCGAGGACCGCGCATCCGTCGCTAGAGGTGGTCGTCGAGATGATCGACGGCCCTTTCGAGTCGACGGTCATGCCGGTGACCGGTTCGCCGGCGGCGTCGGTGACGCGCGCGATGATGGCGGAGTCCGGCGGCGGGCTGACGATGCTCGTCTCGATGACGGGCTTGCCCGTGCCGAGGGGCTTCCAGGTCACTTCGGAGGCGGTTTGGATGTAGTCGGCTTTCGCCGTGCTGGAGTTGCAGCTGGACGTCGCGGTCGTGTCGTTGATGTATTTCGCGGTCGACGTGATGACGTACCTGGTGCCGCTCGCGTTGATTTCGTGAACAACGGTTTCATGGGTAGCGATGATTTCGGAGAGCCTTTCGACCGGTAGGCTGCGGAACTGTTCCTCTTCCTGCTGGGCCAGCGTGTCGGCCTGGGAGCGGGCCCGGTCCTCCGAGGTCGCCCGGTTGGCGCTGTTGAGGCCTGTGAGCGTGCCGACGACGATCACCGCGAGCAACAGCGCGCTGATGACTACCTCGATCAGCGTGTCGCCGCGCTGCGAGGCAAGGTCGGGAAGCCTTGCATGGTATGTGTCGATCATCACAAGTCTGCGGTGGATTACAACCATGGCTTCGGCACGCACCTCTTCGAGCTTTAGGGGCGCCGCTTGCCCGTAGAACACCGTCGCTCAAGGCCTATGGGCTCCGGCATCCGTCGGCGCCCGGCTAGAATCCCGGCCCCGACGGTCTGTGCCGCCTCGGCGGCAGGTCCAGCCGGCCCAGTGGCGGCCGGCGATGGGGGACTGGTGTATCGGTAACACGGTGGTCTCCAAAACCGCAACGCCAGGTTCGATTCCTGGGTCCCCCGCTTGAAGTAGGCGTCAGATCGCCTAAATCGCGACTTTGCGCTGGATCGAACATCCGTCCGCGCGAGCGCTTCGACCTCTTGCCCGCTAACGAGAGGCCTCAAGGTTTCTCGCTCGGCGGCCGATGGATCTGCTAATCTACATAAATCTGATCGGAAATCTGATGAAGATTGACGTACACCAACACATTTGGACCGAGCCGTTTGTTCAGGCGCTTGCCGCTCGCAGCGAGCTTCCGTTTGTTCGCGCTGAGAACGGGCTGACGGTGCTCTACTTGGCTGGCGAGCGCCCCTACGTGATCGATCTCGCCGCCGAGAATCAGGCTCGCCGCGCCGCGCTGGTGGAGCTCGACGGCCTCGACCGGGCGCTGGTATGCCTGTCGAGCCCGCTGGGGATCGAGTGGCTTGCGCGAGAGCAGGCGCTCGTGCTGATCGACGCCTACCTGGAGGGGGCTCTGTCGCTGGATGAGCCATTCGGCGTGTGGGGAGCGCTTGCGCTGGACCATGCCGACCCAGACGACGTCGATCGCGTGCTCGGCCGAGGATGCGTCGGCCTGTCGCTGCCCGCCGGCGCGCTCGGCAGTGTCGAGGCGATTGCGAGCCTGCGTCCGGTGCTGGCTCGTCTGGAAGCAAACGACGCGCCGCTGTTGGTGCACCCGGGACCGCGGCTGGGCAGCCGAGCGGCGCGGATCATGGGGGAGAGTTCCCTGGGGGACCCGCTGTGGTGGCCCGCGCTCACCGGCTATGTGGCCGGAATGCAGGCAGCTTGGCTAGCGTTCCTGGCGGCGGGGCGATCGCGCCATCCGCGGCTGCGGGTCGTGTTCTCGATGCTTGCCGGGCTCGCGCCGCTGCACGCCGAGCGGCTCTCCTCGCGTGGTGGCCCATGCCCGTCACCGCCAGATCCACTGGTGTTCTATGAGACGTCCTCTTACGGCCCGGCGGCGGTAGCCGTGATCGAGCACATCGTCGGCGCGCGACAGCTGCTCTACGGGTCCGATCGGCCTGTAGTCGAACCGGGTGAGCTGGGCATGCCCGATGGGCTGGCGTGGGAGTCGATCCTCGACTGCACCCGGCGCGCGCTCGGCACGAACGACGTGACGGTGGCGAGATGAGCGCCACGTCATTGCGCTCGTCCGCAATCGTGTCGCCGTCGCCGGCCGTCGCCCCGCTGGTGGTCCCACCGCCGGCGATCGATCCACGCGAGATCGAGCGCGTCCCGCGCCCGCATGGACGCGACCTGTCGGGTTCCGAGCTACAGGCGTTCGTGACCGAGCTCGCGGATCGGCCCGAGCTATGGATCCATCTGGTCAAGCACGACACCACGCAACGGGTATACGAGGAGCTGCTAAGCGACGAGCACGTGACCGCGTGGCTGATCTGCTGGATGGACGAGCACGACACCGGCTTTCACGACCATGACGTCTCCTGCGGAGCAGTGGCGGTGGTCAGCGGCGCCGTGCGCGAGGAGCGCCTTGCGATCGACGGCCCGACGCGCAACGGCGTCTTTCGCGCTGGTGTCAGCTTCCACTTCGCGGCGTCTGACATCCACCGGGTCAGCCACGCCGGATCGGATCCGGCGGTCACGCTGCACGTCTACTCGCCGCCACTGCTGCGGATGGGTGCGTACGTGATCGGCGAGGACGGCGTGCTGGCACGCCACCCGATGTCATACGAGGATGAGCTGCGCCCGTTGGCCGCGGAGGATTAGCCGACACGCTTGGCGCCGGAGCGGCGCTCGACGCCCCCATCGCCGGCGATCAAGATCAAGCTGACGAGCTCCGGCTCGAACAGGCCGTGCTCGACCACTCCGGGCGCTGCGCTCAGCCTCGCTGCGAGCTCGCGTGGCTGCTCGACCGGACCCAGGTAATCGGCGATCAAGCCCCCGTCCGGGCTCTCTATGCCGCGCAGCCGCGCGGGGTCGAGGCTCCGCAGCGTGTGCTTGGCTCCGAAGGCGACCAGCTCGAGTGGCACCGGCGCTGCGAGGCGGCTCACGGCCTTGTTGGCCGAGGCGATCACCACGAACGAGTGCGCGGCCGCCGCCACGATCTTCTCGCGCGTGTGTGCTCCGCCACCACCCTTGACCAGCCATCCACACTCGTCGATCTGATCCGCGCCGTCGATCGCGATGTCCAGCTCGCCGAGCTCGTCGAGTGTCTGCACGTCCAGCCCGAGTGCGCGCGCTGCGCTCTCCGTGGCGGGCGAGGTGGCGACGCAGCGCAGCCCCGTGCAGCCGCGAGCGGCGATCGCGGGCAGCAGGTGCGCAACGGTGGAGCCGGTTCCCAGCCCCACGCGCATGTCGTCCTGGACCAGCTCTGCCGCGGCAATTGCGGCCGCGCGCTTCTGGTCGGAGAGGATCGCGTCGTCGTTCAGTTGTTGCTGTTGCTGCCGCGGAGTCGCACGAGAGGACGCCATGGCGCGGACGTTACCGACCCGGCTGGCGCTCTGAGACGCACCCGGTCCGGTGAGGCCGGCCCGTGCAGCAGGAACCCTTGCCCGACCGCGCAGTCCAGCTCGCGTGCGAGTGCCAGCTGACGGTTGGTCTCGATTCCCACAGCGACCGCTGTCAGGCCAGCCTCCTTGGCGAGCGCGATCGTCGCGGCGAACATCGCGCGGCGTTCTTTGTCCTGGTGGAAGCTCTCGGTTAGCACGCGGTCGAGCTTTACGATGTCGAGCGGGAGGTTGCTGGGCAGGCCGAGCGAGAGCTGGCCGAAGCCGAATTTGTCGAGAGCGATCAGCACCCCGAGACGCTTGAGGTCCTTCAGGGCCGAGCGCGCGCGGTCCGGATCACGCAGCACAGCCTCCTCGCTGATCTCGAGGCACAGGGCGCGGCCCGGAAGGCGGAAATGAGCGAGCTCCTCGCGTACCCGCTCGGCGAGGTCGAGCTCCGTCAGCTCGCGCGCGGAGATGTTGACCGACAGTGGGATAGTGATGCCAGCGCGACGCCAGATCTCCGCCTGCGCACACGCTTCGTGCAGCACCCAGTTGCCGATCTGCACGATCAACTCGCTGTCCTCGGCGGGCGGGAGGAAGGCCGAGGCAAGCACAGTCGTGTTCGCGGAGCGCCCGGCGCCGGTCGGGCGCCAGCGCACGAGTGCCTCGACTCCAAGCGCTTGGCCGCCGGCCAGCCGCAGGATTGGCTGGTATGCAAGCAGCAGCTCGTGCTGGGGGAGCGCGTTGCGCAGCCGACCCTCGAGCTCGACGTGTGCATCCAGCTCGCGGCGCAGACGCTCGCCGAACAGTTCCCAGCGCCGGCCGCCGGCCGCCTTTGCTCGGTACATCGCGACGTCGGCCTCGCGCAGCATCGCCGCGGGGTCGCTGTCAGGCCGGCGGGAGACCGAGATGCCCACGCTCGCCACGACCGCCACTTCCGCTGAGCCCAGAGGAAACGGGTGTTCGAGCGCGTCGAGCACGCGCTCGGCGAGCGCGAGCGCCTCGTCCTCGCCTTCGATGTCCTCGGCCAAGATCACGAACTCGTCGCCTCCGAGGCGCGCCACCGTGTCGCTGTCGCGCATCAGCTCGGCGAGGCGCTCGGACACGGACCGCAGCAGACGATCGCCGACGTCGTGACCGAGGTTGTCGTTGATCGCCTTGAACTTGTCCAGGTCGACGAACAGCATTGCGACCACGCCGTCGCTGCGATGCAGTCGCGCGAGCGCTTGGCGTGCACGGTCCATCAGCAACAGCCGGTTTGGCAGGCTCGTCAGCGGGTCGTGGAGCGCCTGGCGCTCCAGCCACACGCGGTCTGTGACGTCCGTGGCCGCCGCGTACCAGCTGTCGCCGTCGCGGCGGGCGCTCCACAGCAGCCAGCGCCAAGAGCCATCGCGATGCTGGTAGCGCGTGGTGACGTTCTGCAGCTCGCTCGTCGTGCTGTTGCGGTCTAGTATCTGGCCGAGCGCCTGCTCGACGTCGTCTGGGTGCACGAACTGGCGGATCGGCCGTTCGCGCAGCTCCTCGCGCGTCCAGCCGAGCAGTTGTTCCCAGGCGGGGTTCAGCAGGGTGAAGCGCCCCTCCAGCGAGATCGTCGCCAGCAGGTCGCTGGTCATCTCGAACAGCCGCGCGATGCGCGCTTTGCCGTCGAGCGACGTCTCGATGCTCGCATGGCCCTTCGTGCTCGTTGCGTGGGAGTCCATCCTTGCCCACCAAGTCGGCTCGTCAGCCGGGTTGCTGCCAGGCGCCCCGTGTCAGTGGACGGATTGACAGCTTCAGGAAGCGGTGCCGAGCCGCGCTGCCGGCTCGCCTGCCGGGCTCGGCTCGTCTGCCAGCACGCCGGGGCCACCCGGACTCGGTGGCATGAGCAGATCGCCGCGTAGGAAGCGCCAGATCGACAGGCACATCAGGATCGTCATGATCACCGCGCTCGCCACGCAGTCCTCGCAGATTTTGTGCAGCGTGAAGACCTCTCGGTAGGTGAGGTAGGCGCTGAACCCGAAGCCTCCCAGCGTCAACGCGGCCGTCGCGAAGCGCGTCCGTTCACCGTCGGAGGCCAGCAGCGTGCCGAGGATCAGCAGGTATCCCACCGCTCCGATCAGCGCGACCGGTACGCCCGCAAGCTCCGAGTACGCCGATTTCTGTACCTGCGCGCAGGGGTTGCCCTTGATCGAGCACACCGGCGCTTCGCCGGAGTAGTGCACGTAGGTCAGATATGTGGCCCAGCCCAGCCCTACAGTGGCGATCACGATCAGCACGACCCTGAGCGTCCGCGGGCTCATCGCGCTCTAGGAGAGGAGCTTTTCGACGGCTTCTTCCACGAACGCGGGATCGCCCGGGGAGCTCGTGTATTCGAGCTTGGCCATCTTGCCGCCCGTGTGGCCGACCAGGAACGACGGCGTGCCGTTGAAGCCTTCGTTGTTGGCTGCCTGGGCGTCAGTTGACAACTCGCTGGCGAGTTGTCGGATCGCCGCGATCTGCCGACCATTGAGTCAGGTTCAATCCGGGCACCTGCTTGGCGATGTCCTGGATGTAGTTTTCAGTGACGTAGCCCGAGTCCTCTTCGCCCTGCTCGTGGTAGAAGGTCTCGATGAAGTACCACGCCTTGTCCTGTTTGCCCGCGGCGTAGGCTGCGGTCTGCTGGGTTTTGAAGATTTCCTGAGGCTCCGAGCCATCTCTTTCCGCGTTGCTGGTGGCTGTCGACATCGAGCGGTATTCGATCCTGAGCTTTCCCGCCCGCACCAGCTTTGGGATGATCGACGGCAGCGCTTCGGTCGTGAACTCCCTGCAGATCGGGCACTCCAGGTCGCCGAAGTACTGCAAGGTCACCGGCGCCGTCGGCGACCGCCAGCGTGTTGCCGCTCTGCGGAATGCCGCCGATAAGCTTGGAGATCGCGTTGACCGTGGCGTTCTTTTCGTGCGCGGTCTTCGGGAGGCCGGATTTGGAGCCGCCGCCGGTCGCGATCAGGATCACGACGACCGCCACCACTACAACGCTCACCACGATCCCGAGCTGGGTCAGCCGCGTCCGGCGCATGGCGCTGGCGACCGCAGCCTGCTCCATCGCCTTGCGCTGCGCCCGCGCCTGCTCGCGGCGCTGCTTGCGTGTCAGGTCTGCCTCGTCGCTCTCCACTGGGGTCATAAGGGGAACTTTTACAGATTTTCGCTCAAGCGTGCCTAAGTGCCGTTTGGCCAGCCTCCGCCGGCCAACGACCCGCCGATCGATCTTTCTTCGGAACATGCCACGATAGCGAGGTCGATGGAGGACTGCGAGCGGCGTTTCGCCCGTCCGCCGCATGTCTCCGAGAGCGTCCGCGGGCCCCCGTAGCTCAGCTGGATAGAGCATCGGACTTCTAATCCGAGGGTCGCTGGTTCGAATCCAGCCGGGGGCATACCCGAGAATCGCCAGTAGCCAAGCCATTTTTACCCCTTCCGAGACGCGACGCACAGACGCCGATCGGAAGGGGTGATAACCAAAGTGCGAACACGGGCGCGCAGGGTGGGTTTACGCTTCGCTCGCGCGCCCGAGTAATGTCGGCTCCGTTGTGAAGGAGCCCCCGGCCACGAGTGAGCAGATCATGGAGGCCGCCCGCGCCCTCGCGGCGAGCCTGCCGACGAACGTGTCCGATGCCGACCGCGCCGCCGCTCTGCGCGCCTACGAGGATGCAGTCGCCGTGCTCGCGGAGAGCTGCGACGAGCTGCCGACGATGACGCAGATCCTCGAAGCGCTGGAGCGGACCGCGTAGCGCCGAGACGCTGAGCTTGCCCCCATGCAACGGCGCCGCAACGCCCTCTAGGATGAGTAGCGGCATCCCGTAGAGGTACGCCTTCGGATTCATCTCAGCCGAGAGCCCGTCACCCGTTCCGCGGGAGGCGGGCTCGACGCGTTCTTGAGGGTGCTCAATTTCCTCCATCCGACGGCGGCCTACACTGGACTCCGAGATGAAGCGCCGAACGTTCCCTACATGCCGATGCCGTCTGACGACCTAGCACGCACCTGCGCCCGCCGTCTTGGCATGACCGACCCGCCGCGGCGGTTGCCGGCTTGGCTAACTGAGGCTGCCGAGCGCAACGAGCGGCACGCCACGGAATCGCCGCCCGCGTGGAAAACGCCCGAGCACGAGGCGAAGGTCGCCGCCGGTCGCGCCTATGAACGCGAGCACGGTGCCGAGCTAGACGCGTTCGCCCGCGAGCACCTCACTACGCCGCGCCGGGTCTCCCACCTTGAGCTACGCCGCCAGGCGTGGCGCCGTGCGGACGTGCGGATACGCCCCGGTCGCGGGGTATGCGCTCGCGTGGGGCGCGCACGTCCGCGCGCTCGTGGTCGTCGTGAGCACGCCTGCCGCACGGGCTCGACGGAGCGCGGCAAACCTCGACGATCGCGGGGAGGCGATGAGCCTCCCGGTGAACCTAGCCGGCCCGATCCTGCCCGGCTAGAGATCCCGCGCTCTAGCGCGGCGGCGCGGCTCGCTCTCGCATGGATGGAGCGTGCCGCGTGACCGGCCCGAGGCCCGCACCCTTGCACCGCGTCGAGATGCGCGCGCACCGGCTCGCTGAGGGCCGCTACAGGCTCGCTGAGCGGCGCGTGACGGTCCCGGCGGTGGACTGCGCCCAGGCGTGCCGGATCGTCGTGGGCGAAGCGCACACGGCCGCTCACGTGCCGCCTTGGAGTCCTGCTGTTCGCGCATCGTTGACGGTCACGACCGCTCGCAGGGTCGATGACACGGCGCCGCCGCGTCGCTCGAGACTCAGGGTGCGGCGGCCGAGCTCGCGGCGCGTGAAGGTGCCGGCGTGAGCCTGCTCACCGACCGCAACATGCGCCAGCTCGCGGGCGGCCCCGATTTCGTTCTCGATGCGCCCGAGCGTGTACCCGCCGTCATGGGGCACGACGGCGGCGAGGTGCTTTGGTCCGAAGGCGAGAGCCTGCTGATCGTCGGGCCGCCAGGCGTCGGCAAGAGCACGCTCCTACAGCAGATCGCGCTACGCCGCGCCGGGGTACTCACCGGCCCGCTGATCGGGCTGCCCGTCAAGGCCGACCCCGACAAGCTGAGCGTCTATCTCGCGCTCGACAGGCCCCGCCAAATCGCCCGGTCGTTCAGGCGGATGGTCATTCGGGAGTACGAAGGCCGATTGGAACAACTCGCCATCTGGCGCGGGCCGCTCCCGTTCAACGTCGTGCAGGACCCCGAACAGCTAGCGGCGTTCGTGCTGGAGATCGCCGCGCTACGCAAACAGAGAGTCGGCAGCCTGTTCATCGACAGCCTGAAGGACATGGCGTCGCCCCTCTCAAACGACGACGTCGGCTCAGCCGTCAACCGCGCCATAGCGTGCGTGCTCGCTGAGGACATCGAGGTCGCGGGCGCTCACCACCACCGCAAGGCCACCAGCGAGAACAAGCGCCCCGACAAGCTCGCAGACTCCTACGGGTCGGTCTGGATCACCAGCGGCGCGGGCTCCGTCATCGGCCTGTCGGGCGAAGCAGGCGACCCCGTGGTCGAGCTGACGCACCTCAAGAGCCCCGCCGAAGAAATCGGCCCGCTAGAGCTGACACACGACCACGCCCACGGCATTACCGCCAGAGGCGACCGCGCCGACGTATGGAGCACGTTGCAACGTGCCAACACAGACGGGCTCACCGCAACCGACGCCGCCCGCGCAACGTACGGCACGAACGCTACCAGGGCACAAGTCGAGAAGGCCCGCCGCACGCTCGACAGACTCCACACCGAAGGCAAGGCAAGCAAGGCCGAGGGCACCCAACCCGGCGACCCAACCCGCTACCGGCCAACACAGACCGTGGAGCCCCGTGAGGGTCAGCGTGAGGGGTCCACACCAGCCACACGCACCCCCACGAACGGCTCTACAGAGCCACACGCACCCCTCACGCTCGCCCACACAGCCACAGTCACCGCTCCATCCCCCCTTAAGGGGGGTGAGCGTGACGGGAACGTGCACGACCAAGAAACACCGGGAATCCCGGAAACCCCAACCGCTCACTACCGAGAAACCGCATGAACGGCAACACCACCACCCGCCCGGCGCTGCCGTTCACAAAACGACCACGCCGCACGGCAGAACTGTCTACGCCGCCGCCGCCAGCGACTTCGACCAGCGCGTGTGTGCGCGCGAGCTTGCGTGTACTGAGTCGGGCTTGGCGTGTGTGTGGTCGCTCGCGTGGATCGTCTGCGGTGTCGCTGGTGAGTGCGTCGGCGCGTGGTCTTGATCGTGTGGCGGTCCAGTCGATCGTGCGGTCAAAGTGGCCGACCCGGACGTACGTCAATCCGGGCGACCCAGACCCTGCCCGGACGCTCGGAGGCTCAGGGTCTGCTCGGGGCTGCTCGGAGGGCCGGGGGCAGGCTGGAGCGCCGTGGAGGGTGCGTGCATGGCTGCTCGCTGCTCGTGCTGCCTGCCCGTGGCTCGGCACCAGCGCCGTGCGGCTGTGGGCGCGTGAAGGTGCCCGAGCTGAGCGGCCGGGCGTGCCGCCGCGCTGGGGGTGCTCGTGAGCGTCAACGGCTTGAGCCCGCGTCACGACGACCACCAGGCGCTACAGCTCGCGCTCGCGCTCCCGGCTGAGGTTGTCGAGCGGATCGCCGAGCGAGCGGCCGAGATCCTTGCCGAGCGACAGGGCACGAGCACGGAGTCTGTCGCCCCGTGGCTGAGCACCGCTGGAGCTGCCGAGTACATGGCGTGCTCACCTGCTCGCATCCACGATCTAGTGCAAGCGCGAGCGCTGCGCCCGCGACGTGACGGCAGGCGGCTCGTGTTCAAGCGCAGTGAGCTGGACGCCTACTTGGAGGGCAGCGAGTGAGCCCGAGACGCCCGATCAAGCCGTGTTCGCACCCCGTTAGCACCCCCGCCCAATCCCCTGTATCCATCCGGGATCGCCAGGGCGCAACGGATGCTGTATCCGAGGGTCGCAGGACGCCCGCCAGCGCCGCGATGCCCGTACACGACGACCCCGGAGGCCCCTGCATGAGGATTACGAGCGCGCTTGAATCGCTACGTGGATGGTCCGTTCTCCCTGCGTGTGGTTGCACGCCAGGTGTTGTTTCACTTGTGGGGCTGTTGCGGGGTGAGGGTTAGTGGCTGGTCAGCCGAAGGCGAGGGCGCGGCGTGCGGCGGCTGTGAGGGCTGCTGGTGGTAAGGCGCGTCCGACTGATCCTGCGTCGAGGGCGGCGGCTGTTGCGAATGCGGCGCGGGTGGGTGATCGTGTGGCGGCTGAGGCGGCGGGTGTGTCGATGGCGACGATCAGGAGCTGGCGTCGGCGGCTGGGTGGTTCGGTGCCGGTGTCGGGTGGGTTTGTGTTGCCGGGGCCGGTGGGTGAGGGGCTGGGGGATGGTGAGGGTGGGGGTGAGCTTGAGCGGCTGCGTGCGACGGTTGTGGAGGCGAGGGCGTCGGTTGGTGAGGCTGTGGCGCGGTCTCGGCAGATGGCGAAGTTGGGGAATGATGCGGCTGCGCGTGAAGCTGCTGCGCGGGCGAAATTGACTGCGGCGACGGTGAAGGATTTGGAGAGCGCGCTGGCGGCTGCGGAGGCGTCGGAGTCGCGTTTGTCGGAGTTTCGGGCTAAGCAAATTGTTGCCGTGATCTCTGCGGCGTTGCGGTGTGTGTCGGTGCGGTCGTTTGACGAGGGCATGTCGAGTGAGTACATGGGTCCGGCGCTTAGGGGTGTGTTGCGTGAGCTGTTGACTGCGGCGGCGGCTGGCGAGGATTTGCGTGATGTGAAGTTGGAGGGTGCGCAGGCGGCGCGGGATGAGATTTGGGGGCCGGTGCGTGCGATGTTGCGGGAGGAACTGCGTGCGGAGGTTGCGGCTGAGCTGGAGGTCGCGGCTGAGCAGGTGCGGGCGGATGAGGGTGCGCTTTCGCCTGCGCCGGTGTTGGAGCTGGTGGAGGACGCGGAGGGTGAGGGTGACGAGGATGAGGGTGAGGGTGAGCCGGCGCCTGTTCTTCGAGCCAGCTTTGGCGATGGGTTCGGATGGCGTGGTGTCCGGGCGTGGGGTTTTGCGGATGGGTGTCCCGAAGGGCGGGGGTCCGCGTGGTGGCTCGTTGTCACTCGCTGAGCGTTTGGCGCGTGGGGGGGTCGAGAATGTGTGAGCTTGAGCTGGTCGCGCGGCGTGTGTGTGACGCGCTGGGGGTGAATGGTGGCGATGAGCTGGTGGCGGCTGCTGCTGTGGGTCCGGTGCCGGTAGAGGTCGCTCAGCGGGCGCGTGAGGCGTTGCGCGCGAGCATCGAGGCTGATCTAGCGCTCCAGCGGTTTGTGGGGCGACGCCGCGCGATTGAGCAGGCCGGTGCGGCTCGTGTTCCGCGTGAGCGTGAGCTGGGGCCGGGGAGCGTGCGGCGTGTGAGTGACGATGCGCTGCGCGTGCAGCGGCGGGAGCGGTTGCGGTGAGCGTGGATCTTGGCGAGGCCTACCGCCGTGAACGGCGCGGAGGGTTGGCGCGGAGAGCTGCTGTCGCGGTCGTCGCGTTGAGAGAGAACGCGACCCGGGCCGAGGTGATCGCGGCGGCGGGCGTGCCGTCCAGTGAGAGTGTCGCGGCGCGGGTGTTGCGCCGTGAGCGGCTTGCGGCGAAGCGCGCCGCCAGGAGGGCGAGGTGAACGGTGTGGACCCCAAGGTGTGGCGCGCTGCGATCGACGCGGGCTGCGAGCGGCGCAACTTCGACAGCAGTAGTGAAAGCACGTGGCTGCCTGCGCTCGCTGGCTACCAGTTCCCCGATGATCCGGGTGGTGAAGCGCACTCGAAGCTCGGCGCGGTCGCTGCGCTCGCAGCGTGGCTCGCGATGCCTCCGAGCCTTGACCCGTCGTCGCTGGCGTCGGTCGATGTGATGCTGCGCGGGGTGCTGGAATGTCGTGCGATTCTGTGTGAGCTCTCCGGGGTGCTCGGGGTCCTTCACGCGGAGCTGGGGGACAGTGATGAGTGAGCTACGCGCCGCTTACGAGACGTTGCGCGGTGGCGGCACGAGCCACGCGGACGCGATCGACGTACTGGTGACGAGTATGGGCATCCCGCGCGCGTCGGTTCGTGTGGCGCTGGAGCGCGCGGGTGTGTTTCCGCCGCGCTCTCCGTCTAGCCGTGCGGCAGAACTTGCGCCGCGTCCGGCGTCTGCGCGCGAACGGCGCTCAGTGAGCGCCAAGCGCTCAAGGTACGGGAACGCCAACAGGAAAGGGTGAAAAGGTGAACGCGACCGCGACAGGCAACGCGCCGGTCATGGGTGAGAGGGCGCGCGCGGCGTGCCGTATGCAAGTGGACGGCGAGAAGCGACGGAAGCTGTTCATCCTGCTATGCGCCTATGGCGACGCGAACGGCGGGGTGTGTAACCCGCCCACCGATGAGATGCTGCGCCGCGTACCGGCGATCGGCGGCGCACAAAAGCTGTACGGGCTGCTGCGTCGCCTTGAGGCTGACGGTTTGATCCATCAGCGCACCAGGCGCGACGGGCCACCGCTCGGCTTCGATATTTACCTAGACCCGGAAGGGAGCGAGTGAATGGACCGGACGCAGTATTACCGGTATCTGACCGTTGAGCGGGGGGTGTCTCCCGAGAGCGCGCTGCAGACGATCTGCAAGCAGTACGGGCGCACGAAACCCGCCGAGGTCGAGGACATACGCCGCGAGGTCGGAGCGCCCGCCGCGCCGCCCGCCACAATCCAACCACCGAGAGGACAAAACCAATGAGCACCGCGACCCCTACCCGACCGCTCCCCGACTTGAACGCGATCCACCGCACGATCGCTGAGGCTCACAGCCGCGCCGCTGAGCTTGAGGCCCGCGAAGCGTCGTTGGCGCTCTCGGGCTTGGCGGGTGACGAGCACGACCGCATCGAGCTGGCGGCCGTGCAGGCCGAGCGTGACGCCTGCCTGCTCAGGGCTAGGGACGGCGAGCTAGCGATAGCCGAGCATGCACGGCTGAGCGCGGAGGCCGAGGCTGACGCTGAGCGCGAGCGGATCGCGGGGGAGCTGGGGAAGGCTCGTAAGCTCGCGGCGCGTTACCGGGGGCTCGCTGGCGAGGTCGATAGCGCTGGGCAGGCGTACGCCGAGAAGCTGGTCGAGCTGGCGCGGGTGCAGGCTGACCTGAACGCCACCGCGCAGCGCGGCGGGGAGCGCGCACTGCTGCCTGCCGGTAGCGCCGTCACGGCGTCGCTGCTGCTGGCGCTACGCAAGGCGCGTGTCCCCGGCTCTTACTTGGAGTTCGCGGGCATCGCGCCGCGACCGGGGCTGCTTGCCGAGACGCTGCCGCGCCAGGCGTTCGAGCGTGACACTCACACTTCTACCCGAGAGGACTGATCTACATGGCTTCACCTGCGACAGACACAACCCGTCCGGCTGAGCTGAGCGACGACGAAGGTAACGCGGTGGACGCCGCGCTGATCCTGCTCGCCCGCTGCCAGCATCCGGCGGTCACGGAGATTCATGGCAGGCTCGACGGGCTCAGGCACCCTGACCCGGAAGCGGCGGCTATGGCGAAGTTCGACGCGCGCGTTGTCGAGCTGCGGAAGGCTGACCCGACGTTGACGCGCAGCGGAGCGCACGAGCACATTCGCCGCAGTGACCCCGGCTTGATGCGGGAGGTGGCCAGCGCCGCTTTCCCGAACCGCGCCTAGCCTATCCCGACAATCGAGAGGAACTTCATTATGTCTGTGAGCACCGCAGGGACAGCTGACCCTAAAGGCGCGCTGCCGCCGGATGATGTGAGCAAATTGGAGACGTGCCTCGTGCTGTTGGGCGATTGCACCGATGAGCGGGTGAAGGCCCTTCACCGGCAGATCGACCAAATCGCGCACCCCTCACGGGATCTCGAGGACGGCGCGAGTGCGCTAGCGAAGATCGCGGGCTCATCGACGCTCGCGAAGGCTGGCAGCGCTAGCCCGCTCGGGCGGATGGAGATTGAGGTGAAAGACCTCATGGCGAAAGACCCGAAGCGCACCCGCTCGCAGGCGCTCGACGCGGCCCGCAGGTTCAACCCACAATTGGCGCGTGAATGCATGCACGCTGCCATCTGAAAATCTTCCGCTCTCGTTGGGCGGCGGGCCGCTAGGCTCGACAAAGCGTGCGCCGCCGCTGGCTCGCCGGCTCCGTGGCGGCGCATACGCGGGGCGTGCTTTCTGAGGCTCCGCGCGGAGGCCGGGCCGCTGGCGCTTCACCTGTTGGGGGGGAGCTGCCAGCGGCCTCCGGCTCCGAACAGGTGAACGTGACCGCGCGGGCTGCGATCATCCGGGGTGCTCCAAGCAGCGGGTTCTGCCCGTTGCCTCCTTTGCACAAGGGAAATTGTCCGCTCGTGTAGCGACCCCTCGCAGCGCCCGCGTTATCTGGGTATCGGGACGCGGGCGCGATGCGTTGCGGAGTGCTCACGCTTCGCGTTGAATCTGGCCTGCTCGCCTGCGTAGCCAGCGAAGATCCTCGTGCGTCTGCTGGTCGTACTGGTGGGGCTTCAGTTCGTCGAGCGAGCGGAGTACGCGCGTCATCGCTGCGCGGCACTTCGCCGCCACCTGCTCGGGTGTCAAATCCTCCACGGGCTCGGGTGTGGGCTCGCGCTCGACTTGTGCTGCCGGCGCGCTCACGCGCTCGGGCTTCGGGGTGTCGGGCACGCCGTAGCCGACCCCCCGTATCCAGACTCGCTCGGCGGCGCTCATGGCGGGGGATGCTTTCACTTATCGCCGACAGACGGGATGGTCGCCTCGTTTGAACGTCAAGCGCCGGAACCTCAACAAGGGCTACCGCATCATCGGTGAGGACACCTTCGAGATCACAAAGGCCCGCCGGGTCGTAGAGATACGCAAAGGCGAGCTGCTGGGAGCGGCGAAAACCTACGACCAGTCCTGGCCGGCTGAAAAAGGGTGCCAAGCGTGGCACCCTTTCGGATGCGGAGAAGAAACAGCGTAGTAGGGGACAAGTCGCCATCGCAGCAGCAGAGGCGGTTGCAATAAATTGCACCTCCGTCAGTGAGTCGGCCCGGATGTTCGGAGTGTCGCGTCCCTACATCGACATGGCTGCTGCTCTCCTACGGGATGCTCCGAGGGCAGCAGCAGAAGCGATGCCTATTAGTCGCCGCGTGAGAGGCCCGCTAGCGGCCTTCTAAGGCCGTGGAGGCTCAGACGCCCGATACTGCGTCTGAGCCGGGAACGTCCGCGAGAGGCCCACTAGCGCGTCTGTGGCGCCCAAATCGGGGCTGAGCGTCCATTGACGGGCGCGTGAGGGCGTTCTAAGGCCCTGCGCGGGGGTCGCGCTTGTAATCGCCTGCGCGAGTGGGGGCGTCTATCGACGGTCGTGCGGGCTTACCTGCGCTCGGCTTCGACTGCTTTGGCGAGCTTCACGAGCGACACGTCCAGCGCGTCGATGATCCGACACACGCTGTCCCAACTCGGCGCGGTGCGGGCCACTTCGATCCGCCCGAGCGTGCCCACAGAAATGCCGGCGTGGAAGGCCAGCGTCTCTTGCGTGACGTTGCGCTGCTCGCGTAGGCGTTTGAGCACCGCCGAGAGGGCGGGGTCAGGGTCGGGCGCTCGCGGCACGCGGGAAACATCGCACGGCGCCGCTGTCTAAACCAGGTCGTAGATGCGCCGACGTTGACGACCCGCCATCGAAGGCGTAGTGTGGGTACGGGAAGAACCCACTAAAAGTGCCCCCGACCGCCGAAACGGCCGGGGGCGGCACCGAGAGTTACGACCCTCCCGGCGCGCTAGACACCCTACCGGGGACGGGCCGGTGTCTTCCTCGCTAGATAGCCGTCTCCCGGAGCCTCCATACGACAGGAGGTACCGACATGACCCAAAGCATCCCCGCTGCCGTTGTTCGGCAGCTACGCGGCGCGCTCTTTGGCCAGCTTGGCAGCGTCGCCGAGGATCTAGCAGCACTCAACAATGAGCCGGGCCGCGAGGTTCGCGGCGAATGGTCCGAGCACATCGAGCGCTTCGACCGGACCCGTGCCCTGCTCGACCGGATCGGCTGGAGCGAGCAAGCCGCCGAAGGGCCGACGGAGATCGACCTGGACCGCCATCGCAGGGCGATCGTGGACTCGCTGCGCAGCGACTTGGAGGTCGCGCGGTCGCTCGTGGACGAAGAGGGCGACGCCGCCGAGGGTCAGCGCTGGCGTGCCCGCGCGGAAGCGCAACGGATCGAAGCGTTCGCCGAGGCCGCCGGGCTGGACCTCGCAGCCGATCCCGAGCAGGTGGTCACGGTCCCGCAGGACTTTTTGCCGACGCTGCGGGAAGCCGTGCTGTTGGAGTTGCAGGAAGCGGCGATACTCATGGAGGCGGTCGCTTTCGACCCCGACTCTCGCCGGGACACGCTGGAGCGCTTCGACGCGATTAGGGCAGTCCTCGCCGCGATCGAGGGTGCAGTCGCGGAGATCGACGTGGGGGCGCATCGCGGCGTACTACAGGACGCGCTAGCGGAGAGGCTGAGGGCGGAACGGCTCGCGGTCACTGACGGCCGCGAGGGGGCCGAGAAGGGCTATCGGGACGCCGAGCTACAGGTGCAGGAGGCCAGTAGGAACGCGCTCGCCATCGAACGATTCATGGGCACCGCCGGGCTGGAGACCCCGGCCGCTGGTGAGTCACAGTGAGCCGGCGAGTCACCCCGGCGAGCCGTGCGCTTGGCATCGCGATACGTGCGGCACGCACCGCGCGCGACTTCTCGCAGGAGGCGTTCGCGGCGCACGCGGGCATCGACCGCAGCTACTTCGGCGCGATCGAGCGCGGCGAGTTCAACATCACCATAGACACGCTCCGGACGATCGCCGCCGGCTTGGACGTGCCCGCGTGGACACTGCTGCAAAGCAGCGAAGCGCCCGACGCGGGGGGCGAGTGAATGCGCAGCGGCAGGCACTGCTCACGGACGCATTGCCGGTGGGCGATCGTAGGCGCCGCGCTCGGGCTGACGTTCGCTCGGCGTCCCGTCAGCGAACCGCAGCCACGGACACGGATCGCCCGGCTACCGCCGTCGGGCTGCTGGCGCCGCCGCCGCGCGTGGGGGTGCTGAGCTGATGAACTTGGACACGATCGCCGCACTCGCGGCAGGAAGGCAGGCGCGATGACACGCGGCGAGGACATGGACATGGTTGGGGCGCCGGCTCCGTTCGATAGCTGTTTGGGCTGCATGAAGGGCGACACGTCTACGGGCTTGGCGGTGGAGGGTTCGAGAGAGTTCCACGTCGTATCGCTCGTCAAGCTCGTCGGCGTGTCCTACGACGAGGCAAAGAAGCTGGTGCTCGTCTTCGCGCCCGTCGGCGAATCCACCCGCGTTTATCGACTCTGCCGCGAGTGTGCGAATAAGACCGGCGCTAGGGTCGTGGGCCTTGCTGGCGAGAGTTCGTTGCCGGGTTACTCGGAGCGCACGATGTTCCCCGACGGCTTCCCGGACGAGGGCGAGTAGGTGGGCGGGCTCGTACGAATCCTCTCGTGCTTGATCTTGTTCGGGATCGGCGCGGAGGCGTTGGGCCGGGGAGACGTGGGCGTGATCGGATCGGCGATCGTGGCGCTTGCCGCGAACCGGGCTTGGAAGGCGCAGCAGCACGCCGACGCGCGAGCGCGGCACGCCGCCGACGTGATCGCGGACGAGCGGTTGCGCGCCGACGTGCGAGCAGTCCACCAGCACGCCGCAGAGCGCCCTACAGAGCCACCAGCGGGCCGCGCGGCATGAGACGCCGCATAGGGGCCGTGTGGGGCGCAGCAGGGCCGTGGGAGCGCGTAGGATGCACGGCTGATGTCCCGGCGGGAAGTCACCCCCGAACAGTGGGCCGCCGAGGCGCCTGGGTAGATGGACGACCGGATCATCGATGCGGCCGAACGCTTCTCGACGCTCCCTGATGCCGAGGGGCAGGCGATGCTCGCGGAGCTGCCGCCCGATGAGCGGGACGAGGTGATGTTCGCGGCGATGATGCACGCCACCGTGATGGCGGGAATGCTCGGGACGCTCGCGGCGGGCGTCCCGCAGTTCGTCAGCGCCGACGATCCGTTGCTCGACGCCGAGCAGCAGATGGCGGTCCGCGCGATTGAGCAGATGCGGGGCCTGTTCTGGAGGGTGATACGCAAGTTGCCCGCCGAGTTGGGGAACGACCCCGAGACGATCTCCGCGGCGATGCAGCAGCTCATCGAGAGCGACCCCGCCGCCGAGAGCGTCGCGACCTTCCTGCGGTTTTCACGAAGCGCCGCCCGGCGCGCCTGAGAATGGCTAGCGGAGCATCCCGCCCGCCACACCGCGTATCGTGTCTGATACGATGTCAGGCGACAACAAGAAGCGCCCCGGCAGCGCTGACACGCCACCGGGGCCGACACAGGAGGTTGCATCTCCCATGCCAGCTAGCAAGCCTAGCCGCGCGCCTGAGCGCGGGCACCGCGTAGCACTAGCCCGCAAGCGAGCGGGACTGACCCAGCCGCAGCTAGCCGAGAAGGTCGGCGTCTCGCGGCCCACCATCGCGCGCATTGAGACGGGCGGGCACGCGCCGTCCGTGACGATCGCGCTTGCCATCGCTCGCGCGCTCGGCGAGCCCGTGGAGACGCTGTTCGGGGGTGATCGCTGATGGCGGCGAAACTCGAAAAGACACAGACGCCGGGGATCTTCAAGCGCGGCTCGCGCTACGTGTTCTCCTACCGCGTGGACGGCAAGCAGCATTGGGAGTCCGCGCGAACGCTCGCGGACGCCCGCAAGGCAAAGGCGCAGCGCTCGACGGACATCGACCGTGGCGAGCACCAGGAGGACTCGAGGATTACGTTCCGCGCGTATGCAACGGAGTGGATCGAGCGTTACGTCGGGCGCCGCAAGGGCGGGTTCCGTGAGGCGACCCGCGACGAATACCGCCGCCAGCTTGAGCAGTACGTCTACCCCCACTTCGGCGATCGGGTGAGGCTGACGGAGATCACGCCCAAGAAGGTGTCGGCGTTCGTCGGGTGGCTCTCGAAAGAGACGAAGCCCGCGCCGACGAAAGACGACCCCGACGGGCGCGCGCCGCTCTCGGACGCGACGATCCGTAATGTCATGGCGCCCTTGCGGGCGTGTCTAGCGACGGCGCGAAGCGAGGGGTTGATCCGGTCGAACCCGGCGAGCGAAACTGTGCTGCCCACACGGCTGACCGTGGACGATGACGAGGATGAGCAAGTCAAGGCGATGAGCCGCGACGAGCTGGCGACGGTGCTCACGCTGATCGACGCTCGGCACAGGGCGCTGTTCGACGTGTTGGCCGCGACGGGATTGCGTATCAGCGAGGCGATAGCGCTCCAGTGGCGACACCTACACCTCGACGGCTCGGAGCCGAGCCTGCGGGTCCGTCGTGCGTTCGTGCGGGGCGTCATGGGACCGCCTAAGAGCAAGTACGGCAAGCGCTCCATCCCGCTCTCACACGAGCTTGTGGTGGCGCTCCGGGCGCACCGCAAGGACAGCGAGTGGCCTGGGGAGACGGATCTAGTGTTCCCGTCGCTCGACGGCACGCCGCTGGACGTGAGCAACCTACGTCGGCGCACGCTCGCGCCGGCCGCTCAGGAGGCGGACGCAGCATGGATCGGCTTCCACACGTTCCGCCACACCTGTGCCTCGCTGCTGTTCGCAGACGGGCGCAACGCCGTGCAAGTGCAGCGGTGGCTAGGCCACCACTCAGCCGCGTTCACGCTCCAGACGTATGTCCACCTGCTCGATGAGGACCTTGGCGAGGCGCTGACGCTGCCCGTGCAGGGTGCTAACAGCGTGCGAACATGCCCCACACCATCCCACGCCACAGGCGAGGGCGCGACGGAGAGCGATTCGGCTCTAGGGAGCGACATGGCAGATTCCACGCCATTCCACGCCATTACAGGGCCGCACTTCTAATCCGAGGGTCGCTGGTTCGAATCCAGCCGGGGGCATGGAACCCAGTCGGGTCGGCCGGACCGAGGCCGGCCAGCCGCACGTGCCAGGCGGCGATCCCGCACGTGCCAGGCGGCGATCCGGCCTGGTAGAGCCGCGGGCCGGGGGCCACCGGACGGCTTGCTGACACGGGGCGACCGTGAAGGACGTAGGAGATGCGCGGGCGCGCGAACTACCATCGCGCCGGTGTTCCTCGCCACGGTGCTGCTGTACCCATGCGTGCTCGCCGCGCTGTGCGCGGGCGCGGGGCTGGCGGTCGATCGCTGCAGCGATCGCTGCGTGCCCACGCCGCTGCTGCTGAGCGTCGGGGCCGCTGCGCTGATCGCGCTCTCACAGCTGAGCACAGATTTGCCGGCGATCGCTCCTGCGACGCCCTATCTGATGGCCGGGCTCGCGCTCGCGGGATTAGTGTTGGAGTCGGGGAGAGCGCGAGGGCTCGCGCGGCTGGTGCGCGGGAATCCCTGGCCGGTGGCGGCGTCGCTGCTCGTCTACGCGATCGCGCTGGCACCCGTGCTCGCCATCGGGCGCACGAGCTTCTCCTCCTACATGGCGCTCGCGGACTCCGCGGTGCACCTAGTCGGCTCGGATTTTCTGATCAGCCACGGTCGCGACTTCGCGCACCTGGATCTGCACAACTCCTACGGTCAGTTTCTCAACGACTACTACAACACGAGCTACCCGTCGGGTGCGGACACGCTGTTCGGTGGCAGCGCCTCGCTGCTGAGGCTGCCCTTGATCTGGGCCTTCCAGCCATTCAACGCCTTCATGCTGGCGGTCGCCACCGGGCCGTGCTGGATGCTCGCTCGGCGTATGCGGCTCGCTGGCGCCTGCGCCGCGCTGGCCGCTCTCACGGCCGTTCTGCCGGCGCTCGTCTACGCGTACGAGCTGTTCGGCTCGGTCAAGGAAATCACCGCGCTACCGATGCTCCTGAGCCTCGGAGCGCTCGTTGTCGCGCATCGGCGTTGGCTCGGCGGCGCACCAATCCGCGCGATTCCGTTCGCGCTCGTGCTCGCCGCCGGGGTCTCGGCACTCGGGCTGGCGTTCGGAGCGTGGGCGCTGGCAGCCGCGGCAGTGCTCGCGCTCGTGCTGTTCGGCGAGCTGCGCGCCCGCCGCCCGGGCCTGCGCCCGCTTGCGCTCGTGGCGCTTGCCACGCTCACGCTGCTGGTCGCGGCGTGGCCGACCTGGGCTGAACTGTCGGCGGCGCTGCGCGTCGCCGAAACGATCGCCTCGACAGGGAACTCTGGCAACCTGCACGCGCCGCTGCGCGCGATCCAGCTGTTTGGCGTGTGGTTGAACGGCAGCTACAAGCTGGCACCGACGGGTGCACAGCTGCTCGCCACCCATGCGCTGATCGCCCTAGCGTTCGCATCGGCGCTGCTCGGCGCTGCTTACCTGCTACGCGTCCGCGCGTACGCGCTTGCGGGCTGGCTCGCGCTGACGCTGCTGGCGTCGCTAGCTGTCAGCCAGTCGGTGACCACGTGGGCTGACGCGAAGACGCTCGTGCTCACCTCACCGCTGACAGTGCTGCTTGCGTGGGCGGGCGTCGCCGCGCTGCTGGCAGCGCCGCGCCCGCGCCTGCTACGTCCCGCCGCCATGCTGCTCGCGCTCGCGCTCGCGGGAGGGGTGCTTGCCTCCGACGCGCTGCAGTACCACAGCTCTGACCTTGCGCCGACGGCGCGCTACCGCGAGCTCGCATCGCTGAACGCACGCTTCGCCGGGAAGGGGCCGACGCTGTTCACGGACTTCGACGAATACTCGATGTACGAGCTGCGCGATCTGGACGTGGGTGGCCCCGACTTCGTCTACCCGCCGCCCGCGCTTGCGGCCGCGGCCGGCGGCTACGGCGACCCCGTCGACCTCAACCGCATGGCGCCAAGCGCGCTGTTGGCCTACCCGCTAATCGTCACTCGCCGCGATCCTGCTGCCAGCCGACCGCCGGCGGCCTACCGGCTGCTGTGGCAGGGCTTCTACTACCAGGTGTGGGGTCGGCGCACCGGAGCTCCCGCGGCCCAGGCTCACGTTGCGCTCGGAGGCTCGCCGTCTCAGCAGTGTGCGCGTATCGGCAGCGTCGCACGACAGGCGGGCACGCCCCGGGAGCGCGTGATCGCGGCTGAAGCGCCACGGCTGGTCGAGGTCTCGCTGGCGCACGCTAGACACCCGGCTCGCTGGGGCCGCCAGCGCGAGGGCCTGGTGATGCGCGACCCGGGGCAGCTGAAGGCGAGCGTTACGCTGCCGGCAGCCGGGAGGTGGGACGTATGGGTACAGGGCGAGATCATGCCGACGGTCACGCTCAGCGTCGACGGGCGAAGGATCGCCTCGATCGCCGGCCAGCTCGATGGCAACTCGCTGGTGCCCAACACTGTGCCGCCGATCCCAGTCGATCTGAGCGCCGGGCGCCACACCCTGACGCTGATGCGCCCAGGCTTCAGCCTGACGCCGGGGGATGGCGGTGAGGCGGTGCTCGATGCGATCTTCTTGACGCCCGCCGGTGCCCACGCGCAGAGCCCCCTGCGCGTCGCCGCGCCCGCGGACTGGCAGAGCCTGTGCGGGCGCGCGTACCAATGGGTCGAGCTGGTGACCTGAGCCCCTGGCTCCGTCGAGGCGCGACGATAGGCTCCATCGGGGCGCGACCATAGTCTCCCTGGCGTGAGCAGCCCGAGCGAGTCAGCTGGCATCGACAAGATCCTGCTCGGCGACAACCTCGAGCTGCTGCCCGCGTTCGCCGCAGAGTCGTTCCAGCTGATCTATGTCGACCCTCCGTTCAACACCGGCAAAGTGCAGGCGCGCAGGACGATGCAGGCGGTGAGCAGCGCCGACGGTGAGCGCACGGGCTTCCAGGGCCGGCGCTACACCGCGCGCCTGCTCGCGGAGTCCAGCTATAGCGACGCGTTCGACGACTACCTGGCGTTTCTGGCGCCGCGCTTGGAGCAGGCGCACCGGCTGTTGGCGCGCGAGGGCACGCTGTACTTCCACATCGACTACCGCGAGGCGCACCACTGCAAGCTGCTGCTCGATGAGATCTTCGGGCGCGCGTGCTTCTTGAACGAGATCATCTGGGCTTATGACTACGGTGCCCGCACCAAGCGCCGCTGGCCGGCCAAGCACGACACGATCCTCGTCTACGTCAAGGATCCAGCCGCGTACTTCTTCGACTCCACGGAGGTCGACCGCGAGCCATACATGGCCCCCGGCCTGGTCACGCCCGAGAAGGCCGCCAGAGGCAAGCTTCCAACCGACGTGTGGTGGCACACGATCGTGCCCACCAGCGGCCATGAGAAGACCGGCTACCCGACGCAGAAGCCCGAGGGGATCGTGCGCCGCATGCTCAGCGCCTCGACACGTCCTGGCGACTGGTGCCTGGACTTCTTTGCTGGCAGCGGCACGCTCGGGGCGGTCGCGGCGCAGCTCGCGCGACATTACGTGCTGATCGACTCGAACCCCGAGGCGGTACGGATCATGCGCGCGCGCTTGGGCGAGGCGCCAGAGGCCGCGGGTCCGCATACAGTCGCGGACGCTCGTCGCGCCGCGCGTACGGCTGGCGGCGCTTCGAAGTAGAGCGCGGCGTCATGCGCGCCGACATGCAAGCCTTTCGGCATGTACCACGTGGAGTTGCGCCAATTCCCGCACAACATGTGCCGTTTCAACCTCACCGACGGGGAGCTGCGTGCAATCGTCGACCCGTGGGCACGCGAAAGGGTGGTCGAGTTCGGCGAACGCAAGTGGAGCTCGCAGACCGCCAGGATCACGATCCTCGAAGGCCCGCAGATGCCGCTCGAGCAGCTGACGATGGGGCGCGGCTGGCGCGCTGCCCAGCGCCAGAGCCAGGACGTCACCGACGCCGTGATCGCGGCTGCCAGAGAGGCGCTCGCGGCTGCGCAGCGCGTGCCAGTGCCCGACGGCTCTCCGCCGTCGACGCAAGCACGGTCGCCTGTGCAGGCAGGGGCACCCGCGCAGGCACGAGCGCTCGCCGACCCGCTCGCGCTCGGCGTACAGCTCGCGTCGCTGCTCGGCGATGACCCGGGAGGGCTGCTGTCGGCTTGGAAAGAGGTCGCTGCGCGCTCCAGCGGGCTGTCTCCGAGCGAGACCCTCGCGCTCGCGGAACGGCAGATCAGCTCTTGAGCGGCGTGCTGCGCGAAAACGCGCAGGCGCTACGCGTGCTCGCTAAACTCCGGTCCTCAACCCGTGGTGGGCGTAGCTCAGTTGGTAGAGCTCCTGGTTGTGGTCCAGGCGGTCGTGGGTTCGAGCCCCATCGCTCACCCCTCGGAAGTGTCTGCAAATCAGGCATTTCCGGTGACGAGCGGCAGGCGACCGGAGCCAGCGAGCGTGACCATTCACGATGGCATACGCCTGGTCGCAGCGGCTCACGCTGCCTCGTCCAGGAGGGAGTTCAGGTCGATCACGACAGATGGCAGGGCGTCGACGACCGGATCGATGCCGTATCGCCAGAGGCTTCGGTCGCCGTTGAAGAAGAACGCCTCCCCTACTTGACAGCGCAGCAGCACGGGCATTCCGCCGCGCGTGCCGCTGAGACGCTTGCGGAATTTCGTAGCCACGAGCTCGTTCATCATCAGCTGAGGCTCTATGTCGACGACCAAGATCGTGGCGTTGGGGGTTTCGACATAACGTGTGCAGGACATGTGCTTCCTTTCTGTAGATGGCACGTCCCAGCGGATAGCAAGCTATGAAATGCGCTTTCACGCCAGGTTCTTATGCGCTAGAAAATAAGCACTAGGTCGGATGGACTGTGATTACTAGGCGCCCCAGCGTCACTTTGCCCGCATCTAGAAGGGTCCTAGATTGCGGGTTCAGGCGAGCGTCCGCCTGTGCAAAGCCTCAATAGCAAGCCAAAATCCCGCTATCTCCGAGCAGATATCCGCCCGCGCCTTCCTAGCGTCCACAGGATCTCAAGGCTATAGAGCTAGTTATCCACAGGCTAGGCGTCGCTATGCACAGGCACGGCGGTCCCGAGCGAGATGTCCGGCGACACGGTGCGCTAGAAGTGGCCGATGGCTTCCCCGGCTCCTCCCAGCGCCGCCCTGCGTCGCACCGCTCAAAGCGAGCTGGCACGGATCAAGCGCGCCATGACCAGGATCGAGCAGCGTCGCGCGGCACTGCTCGGCCAGATGGCCGAGCTGGACGACGAGGCCGAGATCTACGCCCGGCGCAAGCGGCTTCTCGAGGAACTGGCATACGTCGAGCACGCCGTGCCGAGCACTGCGACCGTCGCGCAAGCACGACAGCCCGCGAAGGGGTCGATCAAGGGCAGAGAGCTACGACGAGTCGCTGGCCGTCTCCTCTGGAACGCACAGCGTGACCATGAGATCCACTACCGCGAGTGGTTCGAGCGGGTAATCACCGCGGGATACGCCGTAGGCGGCAAGGATCCCGTGGCGAGCTTCCTGACGAACATACGAGACTCGCCGGCCGTCCAACGCGGATCGCTGCCAGGCCGCTACCGGCTCGACCCCGACAGCCTCGAGACGACCGCCCAGCAAATCGCCGAGACCCAGGCCGAGCTCGCAGACGTCGAGAGCTCGATCGAGCGCACCGATACCAGCACCGAGCAGCGCCTGATTGGCGTACTCCACACACATCGCGACGAGCTCAAGCAGAGCCTCAAGGGACTCGAAGCGAAGATGGCCGAGCTGCACTACATCTTCGCTGCCAACGCCACCGTCTCAGACGGCGAGCTGGACACCGACGGGGCCTTGCGAGCGGCTTAGGCTACTCCCACAGCCACGTGATCGACAGTTGGCTGCAAGCCCCTTAAAACCAAGCTGCGCGGTCAGCGACCGGCGGCGGCACGTATCCCTATCTGACGCCGGTCGCCCGTGCCCGCTCGCGCACCTGTGCGAGCGTCCGCTCTGCCCCCCCGCGCCGTCGCCGGTGCCGGTTCTGCGCATTGAGCATCTGCTCGATGTCGCCGAGCTCGAGCTCGACTTCGCGCTCGGGCGAGCGGGTGGGCTTCCAGTCGAGCAGCTCGGCGTAGCCGTCGCGGTGAAAGTGCCCTGCGATTAGCGCCAGCGCGAGGATCACGAGCGGAAATCCGATCACCATCGAGAGGAAGTAGGTCTGCACGCTTCGCCGCCGGCGCCTGTCGGCGTCAGGCGCCCTCCGGCGCGGGTCGTAGCGGGGGTCGCGGGCGCGACCCCCGCCGTCCGGCGGGCTTGGTGCGGCCCCCCCGCTTGCTGGTCGACCCATCGGTGGCCGCCCCCTGCCTGCCGCCTGCCTCCTGTCCGCCAAGCACCACCGGCGCGCCCGCTACCTCGCCGGCTGTCGGCGCGCCGCCAACTGCATCGCCGCTGAGCCCGTCGATCGCAGCCTGCACGGCGGCGAGGCGCCGCACGAGCATCGTGCGCACCTGCTCGAGCTCGTCGGCGTCGAGCAGCGTGGGTCCGATGCCTGCGCGTGTCGTCGCGGGTGCAGGTGCGACGCCGGGGTGCTTGGCTTCGATCTCGCCGATGGTGCGCTCGAGCGAGGCGATCTGGCCGCGCAGCATGCGTCGGCGCTCGGCTGCGTCGTCGTCCTGCTGCGGGGCGCTCGGCGAGACATAGAGCGCGGCGGCGACCTCGCGCGGGTCGACGCCTGTCTCGTGCGCTTCGCGCGCGGCGTCTGCGGCGATCGCGGTCACCGTCGAGGACCGCCGCGGCGTGGAGGCCACGAACGTGCCGCTGCCCTGCTGGCTGTCGATCAGGCCCTCCTGCTCGAGGCGCTGGTAGACGGTGCGCACGGTGTTGACGTTGACGCCGGTTGCCTCCGCGACCTCCCGCAGTCCGGGCAGCCGCTGCCCCGGCTGGAAGCGGCCGTCGCGGATGCGAGAGCGCAGCGCCCATGCGAGCTGCACGCCAATCGGGATCTCGGCGTCACGGTCGACGCTGATGTCCAAGCCGGACGCCTCGACTGGCTCGTGGCTCATCGCTCAACTGTAGAGCGCAACGCCAATGTTGCATAGTGTGCTGGTCAACTAGTACACTAGAGAAGTGAGGCGAGGGGCCGAAGCGATCTTGGATCTCCCGAGGAGGACGTTTCTCCCGGCGAGGCATGTGCTGGAGGAATTCGGCGACATGATGCTGTTGGCCGGCAGGACGATCTCCTCGGCGGCGCGTCCGCCGTACGTGTACGGCGGCGAGCTGGTCGCGCAGTTCATGTTCGTGCTGCGGCTCGTGTGGCTGCCGCTGCTGGTCTCGACGGTCGCGATCAACTACGGGGCGCCGGGGTTGCAGGCGGCGAACTTCCTGAAGCTGTTCGGCGCGCTCGATTTCCTCGGCGGCGCCTTCTTTGTCCTCGTCGTGCGCGAAATCGGTCCGCTGATCACGGCGATCGTGGTCGCGGGGGTGGGGGGCACGGCGATCACCGCGGACCTGGGCGCGCGCAAGGTGCGCGAGGAGCTCGACGCGCTGCAAGTGCTCGGCGTCGATCCCGTCAAGAACCTCGTCGTGCCGCGCTTCCTGTCACTGATGCTTGTGACGGGTCTGTTCAACATCTACGCGATCCTGTTCGGGCTCTACGGCGGCCTGCTCGCGACAGTTGAGAACGGCGGCTCGCTGGGGCCGTTCTGGGCGACGATGTTCGCAAACGCCGATGTCACCGACCTGTGGGGCTCGGTGCTGAAGACGACGATCTTCGGCGCGATCATCGCGATCGTCTCCTGTTACAAAGGCATGACCGCCTCCGGCGGCGCGGAGGGTGTGGGGCGCGCGGTCAACGAGGCGGTCGTCGTCTCGTTCCTAGCGCTCGGCGCGTTCAACTACGTGTTCACGCAGACGCTGCTCGCCACCCACCCGCAGATCCTGGTGTTCAAGTGAACGATCTGCTGGCGATGCCACGCGAATGGCTGGCCGCCACGGGCGAGCTCGGCGGCTTCATGGGCGAAGTGCTGCGCGATGTATGGAGCTTGCGCGTGTTCCGCTTCTTCGGCGAGGCGCTGCGCCAGTCGGGGATTCTGATCGTCGGCTCGACGGGCGTGATCTGGGGGCTCGTGTTCATTAACGGTCTCGGTCCGTGCGGCATTCAGGCGGCGTACATCACCGAGGCGGCCGGTACGCCCGGCTACTCGGGCGTGTTCTCGGCATGGTGCAACCTGCGCGAGGCGGTGCCGCTGGTGTTCGGCTACATGATGTCTGCGAAGGTCGGCACCGGGATCGTGGCGGAGCTCGGCGCGATGCGGATCTCCGAGGAGATCGACGCGCTCGAGGTGATGGGTGTGAACTCGATGACGTTCCTGTGCGCGACGCGCCTGTTGGCGGCCTGGCTGGTGCTGCCGTTCATGTACGTGGGCGCAATCGGCGTCGCCTACCTGGGCTCCTACATCGCGATCGTGCACCAGGTTGGCTACATCTCCTCGGGCGGCTACCTGCTGATCTTCTGGCAGTTCCAGAATCCGGGCGACTACCTGTTCAGCGTGATCAAGGGCATGACGATGGCGACTGCGATCGTGCTCGTCGGCTGCTACTACGGCTACAACGCCAGCGGTGGGCCTGTGGGCGTGGGGCAGGCGACGGCCAAGTCGATGGCGTTGAACCTGGTGCTCGTGAACGTGATCGACGCGCTCGGCACGCAGGTCTTTTGGGGCACCAACGCGCGTGCCCCGATCGGCGGCTAGCTCGACCGCGAACTATGGTCCGGCGGCCGATCTGGGTCTTCTGCGGGGATTGGCTGGTTGGGCGAACATGCTGGTCTCGGGGAGTCTGGTGCTCGTCTACGACACAGTGTCCAGCGGTAGGATATGCCTATGCTGAGAGCGGATTCGGCGCGTGCAGGGCAGAGAGCCTGGCCGAGGTCTACCCCTAAAGGATGAGCGGAGCCAGATCTGAGAGGGTGATAGTCGCGCTGAATATCGCCGCCGAAAGCTGATGCTCGGTAGTGCCCGCGAGGTAGTGATAGCCGCAGGCTTGCTTCGCTGGAGCGCACCGCATCCCGAGTGGAACCCGGACGCCGAGCCGGGAAGCTCCAGTGACTGGGATCCGATGGTCGGCTCTGTGCTCTACGAAGTGGACGCGATGGTCGTGCTGATCGATCCGCTGCTCCCCTCGACCGAGCGCGAGCAGTTCCTCGCTCGGCTCGATGCGCGCATTGCCGGACGACCGGTGAGCACCCTCACGACGATCCACTGGCACCGTCGCGACCGCGACGAGCTGGCCGAGCGCTACCGCGCGAACACCACGCGCGCGTGGAACTACGTGCCGCCAGGAGTCGAGCAGCGCCCGCTGCGCGGTGCCGGCGAGACGCTGTTCTGGCTGCCCGCAGTGGCCACGCTTGTCGCCGGCGATAGGCTGATCGGCGATGGCGCCGGTGGCATGCGCGTGTGCCCCCAGAGCTGGCTTTCGCGCGTGCGCGCGAACCGTGCGGACGTCGCGGGGCTGCTGCGCCCGTTGCTCGAGCTGCCGATCGAGCGGATTCTCGTCTCACACGGCGAGCCAGTGCTCAGCGGCGGGCACCGGGCGCTCGAGCGGGCGATTGCGGAGGCCGAATCGGCTTAGCGCTCGATCACGAGCTTCGTCCAGTCACGCTCGAGCAGCGCCTCGGCCGCGTCACTCCAGCCGACGACGCTGGTGGTGACCAGCTCGGGGCGCAGCGCGCCGGAGGCGGCGAGCTCGAGCACGTGTGGCATCGCGGCGCGCGCGTTCGCGCGGCCGGTCTTGAAGGTGATGCCCTTGGTGTACATCTCGAGCAGCGGCAGCGACGGCTGCTCGCCGAAGTAGATCGCCGTGCTCGTGCACAGACCGTCGGGCGCGGTCGAGCGCAGTGCCAGCGCAAGGCCGTCGGGATCGGCGCTCGCGTCGACGGTGATCGCATATGGACCCACGCGCTTGGGCATCTCCGCGAGCGTCTGCGCGCCGAGCTTCGCTGCTGTCAGCCGCCGCGGTTCGTCGGCGTCGACGTACAGCACCGACTCCGAGCCGAGCGCGACCGCTAGCCCCGCCGCGTACAGGCCGATCGAGCCGGGGCCGGCGCCGCCGACGACCAGCACGTCCGCGCCAGGCCGCTCGGCAAGCGCCGGGCCGACCGTGCGCCACGCGTCGCTGATGTTGTCCGATGCGCTCGCCACCGCCGCCGGCTCGAGACCCGCGGGAACCTGCACGAGCATGTGCTCGGCGTAGGGCACGCACACGACGTCCGACAAAAACCCGCCCCACTGATCCACCGCGGGGCCAAAGCCGTAGCTCGACATGAACGCGACGCCGCCGCAGTTCGACGTGCGTCCCTGCCGGCACGCGTCGCACTCGCCGCAGGAGATCTGGAACGGCACGCTCACGAGCTGGCCCGGCTGCAGCGTCGTGACGTCGTCGCCGACGTCCAGCACCTCCGCCACGCACTCGTGACCGATTGCAAACGGTGGCGCAAACGGCGAGCTGCCGTCCATGATCAGCGCGTCCAGATCGCAGGTGGCGACCGCGCGCGGTCGCACGAGCGCGGCGGCGTCAGAGCTCAGCGGCGGCTCTGGAGCTTCCCGCCACTCGAGCGCGCCGGGACCCGTGTACGTGAGCTGCTGCATTGCGTTGCCTCCTGTTCTCGGTAGACCGATCGTTATAGTACTCGGATGTCCTCGCGGGACGCGTTCATCGCCACCACCGCGCGGCTGCTGCGCCGTCAGGGCTATGCGAGCACGGGCCTGAACGAGATCGTCGCGCGCAGCGGCGCGCCGAAGGGCTCGCTGTACTTCTACTTTCCCGGCGGCAAGGAGCAGCTGGCGCTTGCCGCGATGCAGCGCGCCGGCGAGCAGCTGCGCGACGCGATCGCGGCGATCCTCGCCTCGAGCGACGATCTCGGCGAGGCGCTCGCGCGGCTGCTGGATGCGCTCGCCGGCAGCCTGGAGGGATCCGGCTACCGCGACGGCTGCCCGATCGCGACCGTCACGCTCGAGGCGGCAAGCGACTCGGAGCCCGTTCGCGACACCGCCGCGGCCCAGTTCGATTCATGGCTCGCAGCACTCGAACAGCGGCTGCTCAGCGACGGCTATACCGCACCCGCTGCCCGGCAGCGAGCCCTGCTTGTGCTCAGCTCGATCGAGGGGGCGCTGCTACTGGCTCGTGCCACGCGCGATCTCGCGCCGATCATTGCAGTGCGCGAGGAGCTGCGCAAGCTCTCGGCGTGAGCGCACCGCGCGGAGCGGCGCCGGGCTCGACGCGCGGCTGCGCGGTCAATCCAGCGGGGTGGTGTACGCGCCGCTGAGGCCGCCGTCGATCAGGAACGTCGAGGCGGTCACATAGCTCGAAGTCCTCGCTGGCGAGGAACAGCGCGCCCTTGGCGATCTCCTCCGCGTGCGCGAAGCGGCCCATCGGCACGTGCACCAGACGGCGCGCAGCCTTCTCAGGATCCTTGGCGAACAGCTCGCGCAGCAGCGACGTGTCGACCGGTCCTGGGCACAGCGCGTTGACGCGCACGCCGCGACGCGCGAACTCGACGCCGAGCTCGCGCGAGAGCGCCAGCACGCCGCCCTTGGAGGCTGTGTAAGAGATCTGCGAGGTCGCTGCGCCCATCACGGCCACGAACGAAGCTGTGTTGATCACCGAGCCACGCGCCGGGCCGTCGTTCTCGAGCAGATGCGGGATGCCATGCTTGCAGCACAGGAACACGCTGCGTAGGTTCACCATCTGCACGCGCTCCCATGCCTCGAGCGTCGTCTCCAGCACTGAGCCGTCGTCGTACGGGGAGATACCGGCGTTGTTGAACAGCACATCGATGCGCCCATAGCGCTCGCGCACCTGCCGGTAGGCGTCGCGCACCTGCTGCTCGTCGGTCACATTGACCTGCAGCGCAAGCTCGCCCGGCGAGTCCGTGTGCAGGTCGACGCCCACGACCGTCGCACCCTCGCGCTGGAATAGCTCGACGGTCGCAGCGCCGATGCCGCCGCCAGCGCCCGTCACCACGCATACGCGGCCCGCGAGCCTTCCCGGAGCGCTCATCGTCGCTCGCTCGCGGTGCCAGCAGGCGCGCTCGCGCTGCTCGCACTGGCCGTCGCGGGGGTTGTCGGGGCGCTCATCGCTGCTCCTCGGTCGCGTAGTAGATCGTCTTCACCTCTGTGTACGCCTCCAGCGCGTGCGGTCCCAGCTCGCGTCCGTAGCCCGACTGCTTGAAGCCTCCAAACGGCGTGCTCACGCGCACCGAGGTGTTGGCGTTGATCGACAGCACGCCAGTGTCCACCGCACGTGCGACGCGCAGCGCGCGCGCCCCGTCGCGCGTCCAGATCGAGCCCGACAGGCCGTAGATCGTATCGTTGGCCAGGCGCACAGCGTCGGCCTCGTCGATGAACGAGATCACCGCCGCGATCGGGCCGAACACCTCCTCCTGGGCGACGCGGTCGCTCGGCTTCACGGGTGAGAGCACCGTCGGCGCGAACCAGAAGCCCGGCCCATCGGGCGCGCTGCCCTGGAAGGCGACAGGTGCCTGGCCGTCGAGGAACGACGCCACCGCGTCGCGCTGCGCAGCGGAGATCAGCGGCCCCATCTGCGTGTCCTCAGCGAGCGGATCGCCAACCCGCAGCGCCCTCACCTGCGGCTCCAGCAGCTCCAGGAAACGCTCCAGCGCGCCCTCCTGTACGAGGATCCGCGAGCGCGCGCAGCAGTCCTGGCCGGCGTTGCCGAACACCGCCAATGGCGCCGCGGCAGCGGCGGCCTCGAGGTCGGCATCCGCGAAGATCACGTTCGCCGACTTGCCGCCCAGCTCGAGCGTCACGCGCTTGATCGACGCGGCCGCCCCCGCCGCGATCGAGCGGCCGACCTCGGTCGAGCCCGTGAACGCGATCTTCGCCACGTCCGGGTGCTCCACGAGGCGCTGCCCGCAAGTGCGTCCCGGGCCAGCGACCACGTTCACGACGCCCTCCGGCAGACCCGCCTCGCGCGCCAGCTCCGCGAAGCGCAGCGCCGTCAGCGGCGTCAGCTCCGCGGGCTTCAGCACGACCGTGTTTCCCGCCGCAAGCGCCGGCGCGAGCTTCCATGCAGCGATCGTCAGAGGGAAGTTCCACGGCACGATCAGGCCCACCACGCCGACCGGCTCGCGCACCGTGAACGCCTGCCCGCCCGCGACCGGGATCGTGTCGCCGAGCAGCCGCTCGGGCGCGCCGGCGTAGTAGCGGAACGTGTCCACCACCATGCCCATCTCGCCGCGCGCGTCGCCGATCGCCTTGCCTGCGTTGCGCGCCTCGAGCACCGCCAGCTCCTCGCGATGGTCGCTCAGCGTGTCGGTGAGCGCGTGCAGCATCCGCGCGCGCTCACCCGGCGCCAGCGCACGCCATCCCGGCAGCGCCGCCTTGGCCGCCGCGACCGCGCGGTCGACGTCGCCCGCGTCAGCCCGCGCCACCTCGGCCAGCACCATCTCGGTCGCCGGCTCGAGCACCGACAGCCGCTCGCTCACCGCTCACCTCCAGTTCGCGCCACTACGCCATCCATCGTCGGCGGAGCCGTAAGGCGGAGCCCATTCACATAAATCCCCGCTCCCTCAGGGCGCTTGCGCGATATCCGGCAGCGCGACGCTCGCGTCGAGATCGTCGATTGTGCGGACCGGGCCCGTGAACGATCGTTTCGCGGAGACCACGAACCAGAGCGTTACCGCTGCCATCACGCCGATCGTCACCAGTGGAGCGTAATTGACCGCCGACCATTCGAAGCCGTGCTTGAAGAACACGCCCGCGGGCGCGAACGGCAGGCAGAAGATCACCACGCAGATCGCCACCCAGCTGAACGCGATCGGGTTCATCCATTTGTATTTGCTGCCCAGCGTCCACGGGCCCGCCTGGAACTTGTTACCCATTCGCCAGCGGAGGAACACAGGGATCGTGTAGGCGATGTAAAGTCCGATCGTCGCGATCGAGGTGACCGCGTAGAACGCTACCGGTGTGCCCAGCTTGTTCGGGAAGTACGCCGGGATCGTCACGATCAACGCCATCAGGCACACGAACAGCACCGACCACGTGGGCGTGCGGTTCCTGCCCAGCCGCCGCCACAGGTTGTGGCCGGGGACCGCCCCGTCGCGGGAGAATGCAAAGGTCATGCGCGAGGCGCTCGTGACGCACGCCATGCCGCAGAAGATCTGACCGACCGTGGAGATCAGGATCACTGCCTTGGCAGCCGACGTGCTGAGCGCGTTCTCGAAGATCGCAAGCGCCGGGAAGCCCGCGCTGAGCAGTTCGGTTTCCTTGCTCTTCTGGATAGCAAAGGTGATCGCCAGCAGCACGATCCATCCGACAACCGCCGAGTAGAACACCGAGCGCCACACGCCTTTTGGCGCCTGCTCGGCGGCGCCGTGGGTCTCCTCGGAGACGTGCGCAGAGGCGTCGTAGCCGGTGATCGTGTACATGGTCAAAAGAAAGCCCAGTGGCAGCACATAGAACCAGTACATATGCCCGCTGAAGCCCGACGCGTTAGCGCGGTGGCCGAACACGTAGGAGAAGCTCGCATGGTGGCTGGGGACGGCGATCAGGATCACGACGATCACCGCAACGCCGAGCAGATGCCACCACACGGAGATGCCGTTGAAGATCGATACCAGATGGCTCGAGAAGACGTTGATCAGCCCGTGGATGATCAGCAGGCTCGCGAACAACGCGAAGTTCACGTGGGCGGAGTAGTGAACGTTTTCGCCAGCAGCCGCCCTCGTGAAGTTGAAGATGAAGTGAACGTTGTAGAGCCCGAGTAGGTTCATCAGGAAGCTCGCGCACACGTAGTCGACCGACGCGACCACAGCCACCAGGCCGATCAGGTTGAACCAGCCGGTGAACCAACCCCAGCCGGCGCCGCCGAGCTTCGAGGCCCAGTAGTAGATGCCGCCCGCCGTCGGCATCGCCGAGGCGAGCTCCGACATCGAGAACGCGACCATCAGGATCAGCACGCTGATCAGCGGCCACGCGATCGAGATCGCGATCGGGCCACCGTTCTTGAACGCCTGCCCGTAGGTGGTGAAGCAGCCGGCGAGCACCGAGATGATCGAGAACGAGATCGCGAAGTTGGAGAACCCGCTCCAACCGCGCTTCAGCTCCTGTTTGTAGCCCAGCTCGGCGAGGCGCTGCTCGTCCGTGCTCAAAGTCTCCGCTGCGCTCATCGGCTCCCCCTGACAAGAAAAGGTTTGATCATCCGTCCTTCAAACGTGACAATACGCTCGATCGTCGATTCGTGTCAAGTGCGGCTGGCGCAAATCACGATGCTCGAGGCGGACCCATGGCAAGCGGCGCTCAGCCATCCGGCAGCAGGCCCGCGAGGATGTGCTCGGTGCCCTGCAGGTGCTCGGTCATCACCCGCACCGCGCGCATCGCGTCGCGCTCGCGTACCGCCGCGAGCAGCCGGCGGTGTTGCGTGTTTGAGGATGAGAGCACCTGCGGCGGGTGCGCGATGTAGGCGATCAAGTCGGTCATCGCGCCCTGCGCCTCCGTCATCGCACGCACCAGCTGCGTCGAGTGTGCCGCCTCGGCGAGACCCACATGCAGGCGGATGTCCGCCTGGCGATAGGCGGCGAAGTCCTCGAGCGTCGCCTCGAGCGTCGCAGCGACCTCATCCAGCGCGTCGAGCTCCGCGCTCTCGGCGCGCTCCGACGCCAGCACCGCTACCGCCAGCTCGACCGCCAGGCGCTGGTCGCAGGTATCGCGCCACCGCGCGAGCATCTGCGCCGACGGCGGGTCCGTCGGCGGCTGCGGATCTGACACGAACGTGCCGCCGCCACGTCCGCGCGTGGCGAACACGTGGCCGCTCTGGCTGAGCGCGGTCAGCGCCTGGCGCAGCGTCGAGCGCGCGATCCCCAGCCGCGCGCACAGCTCGCGCTCGGCCGGTAGCTGTGCGCCCGGCGCCAGTAGCCCCAGCTTGATCGCAGTGCCCAGGCGCTCGACCGTCTCCTCGAACGCCGTCTGCGAGCGCACCGGCGCGAACACCGCGTTTGGAAGCGTCAGCGTCGCGGCAACATCACGGTCTCCAGATCCACTCGCCATCGCTGTCGACTCCTACACGGTCACAGTCGCTCGAATCCCCGCACTCGCTCCCAGTCGGTCACCGCCGACTGGAACGTCGCGAGCTCCACATCAGCCGCGTTCAGGTAATGCGCGACGACGTCCTCGCCAAAGGCCGCGCCGGCGACCTCGCTCGCGGCGAACAGCTCACGCGCGTGCGCGAGCGTCGCCGGCAGCCGCGGGCGCTCGTGCGCGGCGTAGGCGCTGCCCTCGAGCGCCGGTTCGAGCTCGAGGCCCGCGTCGATGCCGTGCAGCCCCGAGGCGATGATCGCGCTCAGCGCCAGATACGGGTTCAGGTCCGCGCCACCGGCGCGGTTCTCGAAGCGCAGCGACGGGCCATGGCCGACCACGCGCAGCGAGCACGTGCGGTTGTCGTGGCCCCACGCGACCGTCGTCGGCGCGAAGGTCCCCGCCGCGTAGCGCTTGTAGGAGTTGACATGCGGCGCCAGCAGCAGCGTCATCTCGCGCAGGCACGCGAGCTGCCCCGCCAGGAACGAGTGGAACATTCCTTCGTCGCATGCGAACAGCGGGCTGGATGGGTCCGAAGCGTCCGCTAGCGAGAAGTGGATGTGGCACGAGTTGCCCTCGCGCTCGTCGAACTTCGCCATGAACGTGATCGCCATCTCCTCGGCCGCCGCGATCTCCTTCGCGCCGTTCTTGTAGATCGCGTGCTCGTCGGCCGTGCGCAGCGCGTTCGTGTAATGGAAGTTGATCTCGTGCTGGCCGAAGTTGCACTCGCCCTTGGAGTCCTCCACGACGAGCCCCGCCGCGACCATGCTGTTACGGATGCGGCGGATCAGCGGCTCGACGCGCGCGGTGCCGAGCAGCGAGTAGTCGACGTTGTACAGGTTCGCTGGCGAAAGCTCGCGGTAGCCCTTGTGCCAAGCCTGCTCGTATGTGTCCTGGAAGACCAGGAACTCCAGCTCTGTGCCCGCGTTCGCGCTCCAGCCGCGCTCGGCCAGGCGCGCGAGCTGGCGGCGCAGGATCTGGCGCGGCGAGGCCACCACGTCCGAGCCGTCGGGCCACGCCACATCGGCCAGACACACGACCGTGCCCTCCTGCCAGGGCACCGGGCGCAGCGTCGCGAGGTCCGGCTTCAGCACCATGTCGCCGTAGCCGCCCTCCCACGAGGACATTGCGTAGCCGTCGACAGTGCGCATGTCGACGTCGACCGCCAGCAGGTAGTTGCAGCTCTCCGCGCCGTGCTCGGCCACCTCGGACAGGAAGTGAGTCCCCGTCAGGCGCTTGCCCTGCAGGCGCCCCTGCATATCGGTCATCGCCAGCAGAACCGTGTCGACGCTGCCCTGCGCGACCGCCTCTGAGAGCTCTTCGAGAGTCACGATCGTGAAGGTACTGGAGTCGGACCTCTTGCGCACGGAAGGAGACGGGCTTGCGATCGCGGCGCGCATCGGGCAGCATGCGTGCGATGTCGCCTGAGCACGCGACGGGCGATCAGCACAGCGACGGCGACGCGAGCGCACCGAGCCCCGACGCGCTGCTGGTGAAGCTCGACGAGCGCCAGCTCGCGGTCCTGCGTCGCGTCGGGCACGAGTGGGGACAGGTGTGCGGCAACCCGGAGCTGTGGCGGCGCGCGCTGCCCGTCGACCCAAGCGCAGCCAGCTACCCGGCCTCCACCGACGTCCGCCCGACGCGCTTCGGGCGCTTCGTGGCGGTCCAGAGCTCCTTGCCGCCCGCGGTGCAGGCCACCAAGGAGGCCGAGGCCGAGCCTACCCGGAGTGGGCGTCTCGTATACGACGCGCGACGTGTGCTGCTCGGGCCGCCGCTGCGCAGCAGCGCGATCGCGCGCGAGCGCATGCGCAAGCTCGTCGCGCTGCCCGTGCTCTCCGCGGACGCGCTCTCGTCGGTCGCCTACGGCCCCGAAGCGATGCTCGCAGTGCTCGTGCTCGCCGGCAGCGGCGGTCTCGGCTACTCGCTGCCGATCGCCGCGACGATCGCCTTCCTGATGCTCGCCGTCGGCGTCTCCTACCGCCAGACGATCCGCGCCTATCCCCACGGCGGCGGCTCCTACATCGTCGCCACCGACAACCTCGGACGCACGCCCGGGCTGCTCGCCGCTGCCGGCCTGATGACCGACTACATCCTCACGGTCGCCGTGTCTGTCGCCTCGGGCCTGGAAGCCGTCACCTCCGCGATACCGTCGCTCCGCTCCGACACCGTTGCGATCGGCGTCGTCGTGATCGCGGTGCTGCTCGCCGGCAACCTGCGCGGCGTGCGCCAGGCCGGCGCACTGTTCGCGGCGCCCACGTACCTGTTCATCCTCGCGATGTTCGTGCTCGTTGCCGTCGGTCTGATCGACTCCGCCGGCCATGGTTTCCGCGCCACGCCCAGGCCGGCGCTGAGCGCCACCGAGGGCGTCGGCGTACTGCTCGTGCTGCGCGCGTTCGCCTCCGGCTCGACCGCGATGACCGGCATCGAGGCGATCTCCAACGCCGTGCCGGTGTTCAAGCCGACCGAGTGGCGTAACGCACGCAGGACGCTGACGTGGATGGTGGGCCTGCTGATCGTGCTGTTCGCCGGCACGATCGCGATGGTCCAGCTCGACGGGATCGTGCCCGGCGCTCACGAAACGGTGCTCTCGCAGCTCGCGCACCGCAGCTTCGGCTCGGGCTTGATGTACCCGGTCACACAGGCAGCGACAGCGGCGATCCTACTGCTCGCCGCGAACACCGCCTACAACGACTTCCCGCGCGTGTTGTTCCTGCTCGCACGGGACTTCCAGGCGCCACGGCTGTTCCTGCGGATGGGCGACAGGCTCGCGTTCAGCAACGGCATCCTCGTGCTGTCGCTCACGTCCGGAGCGATCTTCGTCGCGTTCGGCGGCAAGACCGGGACGCTGATACCGCTGTACGCCGTCGGCGTGTTCCTGGCGTTCACGCTCTCGCAGGCCGGGATGGTGATGCATTGGTGGCGCAGGCGCGATCCTGGTTGGCGACGGAGCCTGATGTTCAACGCCACCGGCGGGCTGCTCTCGGCGATCGTGTTCATCACCGCCGGGATCACGAAGTTCACGGCCGGCGCCTGGGTCTCGCTGCTGGTCGTCGGCCTGTTCGTCGCGACCGCAACCAGCATCCGCCGCCACTACGAAGCGGTCGCGAGAGCGATCGCGCTGCATCCCCACGCGATCGAGCTGCCCAGCCATTCGATCTCGCCGAGCGTCCGTGCCGGCGGCGAAGTTCGCGGGCGCGACGCGGAGACCGAGGAGACCCCGGAGGAGATCCACCACATGGTGCTTGTCGCGGTCGCATCGCTCGACCTGTCGAGCATGCGCGCGCTGGCCTACGCCGCCTCGCTGCAGCAGCCGGTGCTCGCGCTGCACGTCAGCCCCAGCGACGAGGAGGCTGAGCGCTTCGGCGATTACTGGCGTACCTGGGGCGATCACCTGCCGCTCGAGGTCGTCGTCTCGCCCTACCGCGCGATCGTCGCGCCGATGGTCAACTACATCGAGTCGCTGCACCGCCAAAGCCCGGAGTTGACGCTGACGATGATCCTGCCCGAGATCGTCGTGCGCCACCCGTGGCAGCGGCTGCTGCACAACGGGACCGCGCCGCGCCTTCGCCGCGCGCTGCGCCCGCTGCCCAAGATCGTCGTCACGACCGTGCCGTTTCACCTTCCGGGCTAGCGAGCGGACGCGTCGCCGCTCTGCTGCGGCTCGCGCCCGCGCGGCTGGCGCGGCGGCTCCAGGATCGGTGCGCTCGGGATCGGGCGGATCAACGGCCGCTCGCCGCTGAGCAGCAACTGCTCACCGTGATGGGCAAGCTCGAGCGGGGGACCTTCCAGCAGCGAGTAGGCGGCCTCGTGGTCGCGTACCTCCACGTGCAAGCTGCGCCCGGCGAAGGACAGGCGGAAGGCCAGCCGCGTGAGCGCTTCGGGCAGGCGCGGCGCGAAGCTCAGCGCGCCGTCGTGGTCGCGCATGCCACCCAACCCCGCGACTGTCGCGATCCAGGTGCCGGCCAGCGACGCGATGTGGACGCCATCGCGCGTGTTGTGCTCGAGGTCGTCAAGGTCCATCAGCGCCGCTTCGCACAGGTACGCGTAGGCCAGCTCGAGGTGGCCCACCTCGGCGGCTAGCACGGCCTGCGTGCAGGCCGACAGCGAGGAGTCGCGGACGGTCAGCTGCTCGTAGTAGGCGAAGTTGCGAGCCTTCTGCTCGGCGGTGAACGCGTCGCCGCGTAAGTGCATCGCGAGCACCAGATCAGCCTGCTTGACGACCTGCTTGCGGTACAGCTCGAAATACGGATAGTGCAGCATCAATGGATACTGCTCGTCGCTCGTCGCGTCGAAGTCCCACAGCGCGTGCTCGGTAAACGCCTCGGCCTGGGGATGGACTCCGAGCGCGGCGTCATACGGGACCAGCATCGCCTCGGCGGCCTCGCGCCAGGCGGCCGTCGCCTCGTTGTCAACGCCGAGCTCGGCGGCGCGCTCGAGGTGGCGCTCGACGCAGTCCGCGGCTGCGCGCAGGTTGCGCTGCGCCATCAGGTTGGTGTACATGTTGTTGTCGGCGACCGCGCTGTACTCGTCGGGTCCGGTCACGCCGTCGATGCGAAAGCGCCCGCGCTCGTCGTGGTGTCCAAGCGAGCGCCACAGCCGCGCCGTCTCCACCAGCAGCTCCAGCCCGACCTCGCGCTCGAATGCCTCGTCGTCGCTCGCGGCGTGATAGCGCACGACAGCGTCAGCGACGTCGGCATTGATGTGAAAAGCAGCGGTTCCCGCCGGCCAGTAGCCCGAGCACTCCTGGCCCGCGATCGTGCGCCACGGGAACGCCGCGCCGGCCAGCCCGAGCTCGCGCGCCCGCGCTCTTGCAGGCTCGAGCGTGCGATGGCGCCAGCGCAGCGCGTCGGCGGCCGCCTGCGGGGCGGTGTAGGTGAGCAGCGGCAGCACGAACGTCTCGGTGTCCCAGAACGTGTGCCCGTCATATCCGGAGCCGGTCAGCCCCTTCGCGGCGATCGCCCGCTGCTCGCCCCGCGCACCCGCCTGCAGGACGTGGAACATCCCGAAGCGGACAGCCTGCTGCAGCGCGATGTCGCCATCGATCTCGACATCAGCGCGATCCCAGAAGCGATCGAGATATGCGCGCTGCTCGTCGAGCAGCCCCTGCCAGCCCGTGTGCCTCGCGCCCGCGAGCGCGGCCGCGACCTGATCACGCAGCGCGGCCACCGTTCGCTGGGCGGACCATCCATAGGCGAGCAGCTTGACCACGCGCAGCGTCTGCCCCGGCGCGAGCTCGCTAGCGATCGTCAGGCGCGCGAGGTCGGGATGGGTCTCGAGCGCCAGCTCGGTGGCATTCGGCGCGTCGATCACATGGTCCATCGCGGCGGCCATCATGAGCTCGCTCAGCTTCGTCGCATGCGCGAGGATCGCGCGCTGCCCCTCACCGTCGACGTGCTCAGAGCGCAGCGGCGAGCTGAGCGCGGCCGCGCTGCGTGGATCGTCCCCCGGCTCCGGCAGCGGCTCGTTCGCGACCAGCTCCGACTGCACGACCACCGGAATCGAGTCCTCGAGCGGCTCGACCTCGTAGAGGATGGCCGCCACCGCCCGCTGCGTGAAGGACACGAGCCGCGTCGTGTGCACGCGCACCGCGCGTCCGGTGGGCGAGACCCACTCCACGCTGCGGCGCAGCACCCCGTCGCGCAGGTCGAGCGCCCGCTCGTGGCTACGCAGCTCGCCGTAGCGGATGTCGAGCGGCTCGTCGTCGACGAGCAGGCGCATGACCTTGCCGTTGCTCACGTTGACGACCGTCTGGCTCACCCGCGGTTCGCCGTAGGCCGGCTCGTCAGAGGACTGCGGACGCGTCTCGCAGAAGCCGCCCAAGTAGGTGCCCGGCAGCCCGAAGGGCTCGCCCTCGTCGAGGTTGCCGCGCAGGCCGATGTGCCCGTTGCCGAGCGCGAACACGGACTCGGTCTGTGCGAGACGCTCGACGTCGAGCGTCGTCTCGCGCACCGCCCACGGCTCGGCGGGGAAGGCCAACTGGCGGATCATGAGCTCGTCAGCAGCTCCGCTAGATCCTCCACGACCACGTCGGCGCCGTGCTCGCGAAGAGCCTGCGCCTGGCCGGCCCGGTCGACGCCGACGACATAGCCGAACTCACCGGCGTGGCCCGCCTGCACGCCAACCAGTGCGTCCTCGAACACCGCCGCCGCCGGCGGCTCGACGCCGAGCGCCTTCGCGCCCGCCAGGAACATGTCCGGCGCGGGCTTGCCCTGCAAGTGCTCACGCTGAGCCTGCACACCATCGACGACCGCATCGAACAGATCCGCGATGCCGGCGGCCGCGAGCGCGTCGTGCGCGTTGGCGCTGGAGGAGACAACCGCGCGCGGCAGGCCTGCATCGCGGACGGCGTGCACGTAGCGCACCGAGCCCGCATACGGCTGCACGCCGTCGCTGTGGATCATCTCGAGCAGGATCTCGTTCTTGCGGTTGCCCAGCCCATGTACGGTCTGCCTGTTGGGTGCGTCGTCGGGATCGCCCTCGGGGAGCTCGATGTCGCGCGACTCGAGGAACGAGCGCACGCCATCCTCCCGCGGCTTGCCGTCGACGTACTCGTCGTAGTCCTTGGCTTCGTCGAACGCGACGAAGTTCTCGTGCTGCTTCTCGGCGCGGGCACGCAGGAACTCGTCGAACGCCCTCTTCCAAGCGGCCGCGTGCACCTTCGCGGTCTGCGTCAGCACGCCGTCGAGATCGAACAGGCACGCGTGCACCTGATCGGGCAGGCCCAACATGCTCAGCTCCGCAGGGGGACGGGGGGCGGTGCGATCACGTCGATGCGATCAGGCGGGGGTGCCGGCGGGGAGGCCCACGAGCTCGGCGCTGCGCTCCCACAGACCCTGCGCGAGCGTCTCGTCCTGCGCCTGAGCGCTCGGCTCGAGCACCCGCTCGTCTTGGATGTAATCGCCGGTGAGACCGGCGGCCTGCTCGGAGGTCGCGAGCCACACGAGCGAGCGCGCTCCGCTCGCGGGCGTGCGGAAGAACGGCGCGCCGAGCGTCGTCAGCAGCTTCCAGACCCCGTTCTCGTTCTTGCCGAAGCCGGTACGCACGACGCCGGGGTGAAAGCAGTTGGCGTGCAGCTCCGGCGCGCGCTTTGCAAGCTCGCGCGTGAAGAGGATGTTGCACAGCTTCGAGATCCCGTAAACGCGCATCGCCGCGTAGCCGCGCTCGGATTGCAGATCCTCGAGGTCGAGGACGCCGGCCTTGTGCGCATCGGATGAGGTGGTCACGACGCGGCCCCCGCTGAGACGGTCACGCAGCAGGCTCGTGAGCAGGAACGGCGCGAGATGGTTCAGCGCGAAGGTCCGCTCGATGCCCTCGGATGTCTCCTTGCGCGAGCTGAACAGCGCGCCTGCGTTGTTGGCGAGCACGTCGATGTGCTCGTAGCGCTCGCGAGCCTCCGCGGCGAGCGCGCGGACGTCCGACATCAACATCAGGTCCGCCACGTGCTCGTGGACCGGCGCTCCCGCGCCTGCCGCCGTTGCTTCTCGCGCGACCGCCTTCACGCGCTCCGCCTCACGACCGACGAGCGCCAGCTCGACGCCCTGGCTCGCGAGCGCGATCGCCGCCGCCTTGCCGATGCCGCGTGTCGCGCCCGTGATCAGGACCAAGCTCACGCCATGGACTCTACAAGCCATGGCGAGGAGCGGGCTCCAGATAGCCTCCGTGGCGATGTCGGAGCTGGGAAAGCATGCGGCGCGCGGCCCACAAGCGCTACTCGCGCGTCAGCTGGCGGAGCTGATTTCACTGATTCACGCACTCCCCGTTGCGGATGCCGATCCCGGCGTCGATCGCGGTCCGATCCCGGCATCCGATCTCGAGGAGGCCCAACAGCGAGCACCTGCTGTGGGTCGGGCGCGAACGTCGGCTCAGGGCGATCGACTTCAGCGATATGAATCTCAGCGAGGCGGCCTTCGACTTTGCCGAGCTATATGAGTACGGTGACGATTTTGTGAAAGGTGTGTATCGGCACTACAGCGGCCCCAGGGACGATCTGTTCTTGGAGCGCGTGGCGCTATCTCAGATGCGTCTCCATTTACATGATGACCGACCATTTCATCTATCGCAAGACGAGCTTCGAAGTGGCGCGGATGACGTTCGACCGCGTCAAGCTCGGGCAAGACGCACCGTAACGCACGCTGAGTCATCTATCTGGAATGATGGGGACATCCGGCGCACGAACGGATGCGTGGTGGCGCGCCGAGCGTAACCCCAGCCGATGGACAGCGTGGGGTCGAGAGCGGACGCTCTCTGGTCAACGCATACAAAAGGAGAACTCTTGTTCAGCAAAGCCGGTCCTCGCAGATTGATTTTCCTGTGCCTGGGGCTATGCACGGCATTCGCGATCACCGCGACCGCCAGCGCGTCAGCCGCCACGCTCTATGTCTCGAACAGCGCCCCGGTCGTCGCTGGCGGCAAAAGCTGCGCCCAGCCAGGCTACAGCGGCATCCAGGCCGCGATCGAAGCCGGCGGCGCGAGCGCGCACATCAACGTCTGTCCCGGGACCTACACCGAACAGCTTGCGATCACAAACGCGGTCAAGCTGAGCGCCGCGAGCGGCGCGGGCACGGCCACGGTCGCGATGCCGGCTGTTCCCGCGCAGTCGACGGGCGAATGCGACATCGAACCTCAGGTCGACGCGATCTCGATCTGCGCCCCTGAACGCCACGGTCACGATCACCGGCCTCGACATCGAAGCCGTCGTACCCCTCAAGACCTGCACCGGCGGCTTGAACGGCATCTTCGTCGGTGAAGGCATGCTGAAGGCGACGAGCGTGGTCGTCGATGGCGCGAGCAGCAGCCTGGACGAATACAAAGGCTGCCAGCACGGGGTCGCGATCAACGTCGGGTCGATCGAACCGACCGAGGTCGCCCATGCGCTGCTGAAGGACGTCACCGTCTACGGCTACGAGAAGAACGGTCCGACGGTCAGCGGAGAAGGCTCGACGATGAGCGTGACCGGCTCTAAGGTCACGGGCGAAGGGCCGAGCCCGTACATCGCCCAGAACGGCATCCAGATTGCCTTTGGCGGCGCGGGCACGGTCAAGTCGACGACCGTCTCGGGCAACGAGTGCAGCCTCCCAGTGGCATGCAGCTCGACGAACCTCGAAAACCAGGCTACCGGCGTGCTGTTCTACGGCGCCGCCTCCGGTTCGAGCGTCGCGACCTCGACGCTGAGCGAAAACGACATCGGCGCCTACTACGACTCGACGAGCAAAACGCAGCCGGCTTCGCCGGAGGTGACGTTCACGAAGGACGTGCTGACGAGCAACCGCTATGAGAGCTTCGTGCTCGAACAGGGCAAGGCGCTGCTCAACAAGGACACGATCAACGGCAGCGGTGCCGTCGGCATCGATCTTGTGCAGACAGCAGGACAGACGCTCGCGTCGGAGTCGAGCGCTACCCATACGAAGGTCGAGGATCAAAGCGACGCTGCCATCAAGGTGGAATCCGACAAAAGCGTGAAAGACATTCCGGGCAGCTTCGATTTCACGGACGGCACCTTCAGCGGCGATGCAACGGTGCTCGACAACGAAAGCAACAACTTCGAAGTCGTGTTCTAGGTCACGGGGGCAGAGGCTCGGGCGGGGCTGACTCATAGCCTCGCCCGAGCCTAATGCGACAGACCTGTCGGACCCTGGATCAATGCCTGACGTGTGGAGACGCGCCCTCGCCGCGTCGCCCTCGTGAGCTGCCATGCTGTCGGGGTAGATGTCCGACCTTGCGCCGATGGGCGACTCCGGCCCCGTTGCGCAGCAGCCGCTCGCGCTGACGGTCGGCTGCCGCTTCGGGCTTGGCCTCGAGTCAGCCTGCATCGGTGATCGTGCAGGTGGCGCCGCGTCCTCAGCCCGGCCTGACGATTGGCAGCGAGTGCTGGGAGACGGGCGCCGCCCACCACGGGTACGTCGATCATTACGGAAACCGCTGCGAGCGCTTCGCGCTCCCGAGCGGAGCATCGCGGATCGCCTACGAGGCGCAGGTCATCCTGTGCGGCCCGGCAGATCGCATCGAGCCCGATCTGCCGGAGACGCCGGTGGGCTCGCTGCCGGCCGACGTTCTGTCGTTCGTGATGCCGAGCCGCTTCTGCCTGCCCGATGAGCTCGGTCACGAGGCGTGGCAGCGCTTTGGCTCGCTCCCGCCGGGCTGGGGGCGGGTGCAGGCGATCGTCGACTACGTCCACGGCTATCTCGAGTTCGTCCCCGGCGCCTCGAACCCCTGGACGACGGCCGCCGACGCCTACCGCGCGGGCCAAGGCGTGTGTCGCGACTTCGCGCACCTGGCGATCACGTTCGCGCGCGCGCTGAACATCCCCGCTCGCTATGTCTTCGGCTACATCCCTGACGTCGACGCTCCGCTGCCGGCAGGCGAGGCGATGGACTTCGCAGCCTGGTTCGAGGTCTACCTCGACGCCCGCTGGCACACGTTCGACGCGCGCAACAACCGACCGCGCCTCGGGCGCGTCGTCGTGGGTCGCGGGCGGGATGCGGTGGACGTCGCGTTGATGACTTCGTTCGGGCCGCTGACGCTGACGGATTTCGAGGTGACGGCTGAGTCGTGCGCCCCGGTCAGCGCCGGCTGACGCGCCTGCCGCGGACTGCTTGGTGGGAGTGTGGAGGCTCGTTCGGGGGATGGCTCAAGTGTCCGGAGCGTTGTTCCGATAATCGGATCAACGATTACAAACGGATCTTGACCTGCTGGCGTTGAACGCGGCGATTGAGGCCGCCCGTGCCGGCGAGAAGGGCCGTGGCTTCGCGGTCGTCGCCGAGGAGGTCAGGAAGCTGGCCGAGGAGGTCGGGAAGCTGGCCGAGGAGGGTCAGGAAGCTGGCCGAGGACTCGCAGCCGGCAGCGGCGCAGAGCTTGATCGGTGAGATCCAGACCGAGACGCAGTGCGCGGTCGAGGCGGTCGAGCTCGGTGCGCAGCGCGCCGAGGATGGGCGTGCACACCGTTGATGAGGTGCGCGGCAAGCTCGAGGATCTCGATGAGCTCGTCGGCCAGTTCGTACTGAGCGCCGCGTAGATCTCGCGCGAGCTTCCAGCTGAGGCCATGGGGCGATCGCGTTGGTGCCGAGGGCCGCTCAGGCTGGGAGCGTCGACTCGATCGCCGCGACCAGCTCGGCCGAACCAGGCTCGACCGTCGGGCGAAAGCGGGCGATCGAGCGCCGGTCGGGCGAGACGAGGAACTTCTCGAAGTTCCACTGCACGTCACCGGCGTCACCGTCGGCGTCGGCGGTGTCCGTCAGCGTCTGGTAGAGCGGGTGTCGCGTGGCCCCGTTGACGTTGAGCTTCTCGGTCAGCGGGAAGCTGACGCCATAGGTGGTGGAGCAGAAGGTCTGGATTTCCTCGGCGCTGCCGGGCTCCTGCCCGCCGAACTGGTTGCAGGGCACCCCGAGCACCGTCAAGCCGCGCTCTTGATAGCGCTCCTGTAGCGCCTCGAGCCCCGTGTACTGAGGCGTCAGTCCGCAGCGAGAGGCGACGTTGACGACCAGCACCGCGCGACCGTCCAGCTCGGAGGGGTCCAGCGGATCGCCTGCCAGCGTGTGCAGCTGATCGAAGATCGCCATCCGCGCATCCTAGCCACGCGGCGTGGCATGCGTGCGGGTGGCCGTGCGGCAAGATGCCAGCCTACCGAGCGCTTGCTTCAGTTGGCCATACGTTGAAATTGCGTAGGTGCTAGTGGGCGCGGGCATGGAGGCGGACGGCATGGAGGCAGACGGATACCAGGGCCGGCTCCTTGGGGTGTTGGCTGCCGCAGGGGTGTTCAAGTGGACCCCGCCGAGCGTCGATAAACAGAGCAGATGAGTAGGTCGAACACGGCGCGACACGACGGCAGCCGCACGGCGGGGAGCCGCGAGAGCCTGGGCCTGCTGCTGAAGATCCTCAACGAGCACACGCCAGGCGTGCTTGAGGATCTCAACCGGGTCGCTCGCTTTGCTACCGCGACCGCTCAGGGGTTGGGCCTGCCCGAGTCCGAGGTGGAGCGCATCGAGATCGCGGCGCGCCTGCACGACGTCGGCAAGCTCGCGATCCCAGATTCGATCCTGAGCAAGGCCGGGCCGTTGGACGCGGAGGAGTGGGCCGTGATGCGCACTCACGCTGAAATCGGGCAGCGGATCCTTGCCGCCGCGCCGTCGCTAGCGCACGCCGCGAAACTGGTGCGATCACATCACGAGCGCTACGACGGCTTCGGCTACCCAGATCGGCTCGCCGGCAACGGCATCCAGATCGGGGCGAGCATCATCGCCGTGTGCGCCGCGTTCGTCGCGATGATGAAGCATCGGCCTTTTACTGATGCGATCACGGTCAACGAGGCGCTCGCCGAGGTGAACAGATACTCCGGTAGCCAATTCGACCCGCGGGTCGTAGATGCGTTCTCTGAGTTGCTACGACTGGCACGGGCCTAGGACGCGTGTTGTCGCGGGTAGGCTCGGCCGTCCGCTCGGCCGTGCTTCCTGGATCGTGTCGCGGATGTGGTCGTGCATGTCCGTATCGCCGTGACCAACGAGTCTCCGACAGCGAGTCTCAACCTGGTCCGTTAGCCGCAGACGTTCGCCAGTGTCAGTCGATTGCTTGCGATACGAGCTGAAGTTCGCATGCTGTGACGGCGGCATGAAGCTGTCGGTCCCAGGCGAACGCGAGATCGTCATGGGGAGAACGAGCGCGGAAGCAAGATGTAGATGCTGAATGGAGCACCAATGAAGCGTGAGCGCCGCCCGGCGGGAGTGGCTCCGAGAGGTTCAGCAGCTTGGGGCTGGGATCGGGCAGTTCACTGCGTAGGCGACGGCAACTGAGGTGCCGGAGCCAGCTTGCCCGGCCATTGCCGCATCCCCTTGCGGGGCTGCGGCCGGGCTGCGAGCGGCCCGCACAAGGCGAGGGTCACCTGGATCTAAAGGAGGCTGCCTGCCGCGTCATCCCGCCGCTGATGTAGAGCCTGGTGTTGGGTGATCTCACACCTTGACGACGCAGCTCACTCAGCCCTAGGCTGCCCGGCCTTACCCATAGCGGCCCCGGCACGGGTGACATCCGCGCCGAGGCCCAAGACACGAGAGGTGGCCCTCCCATGCCTGACGCCCAGCCTATCCCTGATCCTGCGGCGGTAGCCCGCGAAACCGAGCGCGACATCCTCTATGCGCTGGCCAACCCCGACGACAACCAGCCGCTTTGGTCGCTTGAGGATCTGGCCCGCGAGATGGAAGATCCCGGCGTCGTCGACGCCGTCGACGCGCTACACCGCGCCGGGCTGGTCCACCGCACTTTGGACGGGTACGTCTTCGCCTCGCGAGCTGCTGTTCGCCAGATCCAGCTGGTCGGGCTAGTCGTCTGAGTCAAGCGCGGGCGCCGCGCCCCACGGGGGCAGGGCGCGGCGCCGAGGCTAGCTTTCGTGTCTGCGGGCTTTGGCCGGCGGCAGCTTCGCCTGGCCCGAGTGCCATTCGACGATCTTGCCGGGCGGGATGCCGAGGGCTCGGCTGAGCTTAACGATGGTTTCGAGGTTCGGCAACCGCTGGCTGCGCTCGAGCAGTGAGATGTGCGTGCGGTGCAGCCCGGTCGTGCGGGCGAGTTGCTCCTGGGACATCCCGGCCTCCCGGCGTGCAGTTCGGAGCCCTTTGCCGAAACTGCTACTCATCTCTCGTCGTCGATGAGCGCCAGGTGGCGTTCGGTGCGGGCGTGGTGTTCGAGTGCGACGCGCTCGGGAGGTAGGCTCAGCTCTTGGCGGACGACATCCTCCAAGGAGATGCCACGCATCCGTGCGAGTTCGCAGAGGTTCTCAAACTCGTGGGGCAGCAGCCGTATGCCCAGGATCATCCAGCGGTCTGGCATCAGACATCGATAAGGCCGAGCTTGTCCAGCCGAGTCAGTGCCGCACAAGGACAGAGGCACCCGCGGGCGTCGGTGGTGACGATGCCAGCCTCGCCGAGGCTGAGCACGGCGACGTCGATGTCGCTCGGTGTCAGCCCGCCACGGATCGCGGCGTAAAGCTCGGCAGGTGCCATGGCCTCGGTCCGGTCGAGCAGCTGCACGACGACAGCCCGTTCAGCGACGGTAGGATCATCCGACGTGGGCAGAAGTACATCCCTTCTGTCTTATGTGGGGCGTGCGGTCGGGTTCGGTCCCGATCGCACGCCATCTACTGGCGATGCGGCCGAGGCTAGCAGATTACGCCTGACAGTGGAATCCGAATAGATGACTACTCCCAATGACGACTACGTGACCCTCGGCCGCGCGCTCTCAGCGCTACGCCACCGCGCCGGGCTCACCCAGACCCAGGCCGGCGAGCTGGTCGGCATCCGCAACACCCACGTCTCGGCTGTCGAGCGCGGCGAACGCGGACTCAGCTACCGCACGATGCTTGCGCTACTGCGCGCCTACGGCGTCGGCCTACGCGAGCTCGTAGATGAGATAGAGCGAGGCTCCGTCGACGGTTAGCGACACCACACGCTATGCGGACAGCTCTCTACGGACGATCCCGCCGAAGGAGGCCGCCACATGCGACGCATCTTGCTCCATCGGACCCCGCGCGCAGTGCGGACCGTGACGCTGGGGTGCCCCCGGCACGTCGCCGCCAGCGGGGGACTCCTCGCGGCGCCGAGAACGTGCAGCCCGTGCCAGACGCTGACGCCACAGCAGTCTTGGAGGCTAGTGCGGAGCGCTTGACGGTCTCGCGGCTGCGGGCGCACTCAACCGGGGTGGAGTCCACGAGCAGCATGTCGTCATAGAACCCCGGGCTCTGGGACGCGAACACGCTCATCAGCCACTCCAGCGTGTCCGCCAGGCGACGGCGACGAGTCAATCATCTAGGCGCGGTGACTACAGCTTTGACACTGGCTAGTTGCGGCGGCGAGGTTGTCCCGTAGCTCGTAGAAGTTTGTAGTGGCGGTCCCTTTCGCCTCGTCCGGTCCCGTTGGGACCTTGGCGAGTGCGAAATCAGTCCATCGAGACGAAGGGAACCGCCATGAAGACCGTAATGCAGGAGCAGGACAGCCGCCCCGAGGAGTTGCCGCTGCGGGTGCAGGAGGCGCTCGGGGAGCTCGTTGGGGCCGCGAAGGAGGGGCTGCTCGCGCTCAGCGTGGGTGTCGGCCTGGGCGTGCTGAGCGAGATGATGGAGGCCGAGCTCGATGAGGTCGTCGGGCCCAAGCACGCGACCGTGAAGGGCCGTAGCGCTGTCCGTCACGGCCACGAGAACTATCAGCAGGCGCTCGACGGACTGCAGCTGCTCGCGGGCGAGCTCGAGCGCTCCCATCCCGGCGCCGCCGCGTCGCTGCGGGAGGGGCTGGAGGAGACGCTGACCCTGACCCGCCTCGGGATCCGCGGCAAGCTCAAGACGACGCTCCAGAGCACGAACCCGATCGAGTCGATGATCGCCACCGTCCGGCAAACGAGCCGCAACGTAAAGCGCTGGCAGTCCGGCGACATGTGCCTCAGATGGACCGCCGCCGGGATGCTCGAGGCCGAGACCCAGTTCCGAAAGATCATGGGCTACAGCGACCTCGCAAAGCTCGCCCTCGCCGTCGAAGCCGACCTCACCGCCCAGCGCCCACCGATTCACACCACGACCAACCAGGACGCGCCCGTCGCCATCACCGTGTAACGATCAAACCGGAACCGCCGCCGCGAACTTCCACGGCAAACGGGACAACCTCTGCGGCGGCTCCGGCTACGGACAAAAGAGCAGGGAACAGCAACAATCCTTGCGCATTCAGCGCAACGTCGAAGCCGTGCAGAGACGGGGAAGACGCAGAAAAAAGAGCGAGGAAGCTCATCACGAAACACAGGCACTGCGCGCACGCATCGCGACCGGACGTGCGCGACTGCAACGAGAACTAAAGCATTAAGCGACGAGCCAGCGAACTCCTTTGCCCGTCGAGGGTCGAGTTTCCCAAGATCAAGCATCTCGCTACCCCAAACGTCAGAATGCTCCGATGTCACCGTTAGGGGTAGGGCTCCTGCCGCTATCCAAATGAGCGATCAAAGCACTTACTACGCATATCTATTTGAGCCTTACGAGCCCCAGCCTCACCCCACACCAACACCTAGTGGTCGCTCCGCTTAATTCGCGGTTTGTTGTAGGGCTCCTTTGATGTGCGCCGAATCGAGTCGCTGGTTGTCCAGCGATGATGGAGGTTCGGTATGGCTGCGCCAGCGAAGTGCATCGAGGTTCCAAACGAGGATCGGGCTGAGCTCGAGCGGATTGCGCGTTCGGCGACTGAGCAGGTGCGGATGGTCGAGCGCGCCCAGATCGTGCTCTGTGCGGCCGAGGGTCACTCGGCGGCTGTGATCGGCCGGATGATGGGGTGCGCGACGGTCACCGCGCAGAAGTGGCGCTCGCGTTATGAGCGCGAGGGGATCGCGGGGCTCTTCGATCTGCCGCGACCCGGCAAACCGCTCACCTACTCCTGCGAGGAGCGGGCGCGGCTGATCGCCAAGGCGTGCACGCGCCCGTCGGACACGCCGGCGGGCCAGCGCCGAGAGCGTTGGACCTATGAGGAGCTCGCGGCGGAGGTTGGGATGTCCTCATCGCACGCGCACACGATCCTTGCCCGCGCCGACATCAAGCCGCACCGCAGCGACTACTGGGTGATGAGCGACTTTGACGACCCCGAGTTCGAGCAGCGCCTGAAAGCGGTCTGCGGCCTATACGTCGATCCGCCGGAGAACGTGCTGGTCGTCTCGATCGACGAGAAGACAGGTATCCAGGCCAAGGCGCCGACCAAGCCCGACACCCCCGCCGCGCCGGGCAAAGCGCCACGGCGCGAGCACGAATACACCCGCAATGGCACGCAATGCCTGTTCGCCTGCCTGAACATCAAAGAAGGTGACGTGCTTGGGATGGCGTCGAAGACCCGTAACCGCCACGACCTGATCCGTTTCCTGGATCGCTGCGACCAAGAGATCCCCGAGGTCGAGGGTCAGCAGATCGTCGCGATCTCGGACAACCTCTCCACACGTCGAACCGAGGAGGTGCAGGAATGGCTGGAAGCCCATCCCCGTTGGTGCTTTCAGTTCACCCCCACCCACGCCTCATGGCTGAACCAGGTCGAGATCTTCTTCTCGATCCTGCACAAACGCCTGCTCAAGCACGGCGCCTTCACCTCAGAGCAAGACCTCGCCGAGCAGATGCTCGCCTTCATCGAGACCTACAACCAAACCGCCAAGCCATTCAAGTGGACCTACACCGGCAAGGTACTCGAGGCATGAACCTGCGAACTACCCGGAGCGACCACTAGAGACGAGAGACCGAGTATTAAACCTATGCCGTAGCGTCTTACATGTCCGAGGGCAGGCTAGCCTCATGAGCATGAAGCTTTAGATGGTCATCAGGCGATCGTTCCTGCATGACGACGCTATGCGTGACCAGCTCGCCATCCAGCTGGCGCAAGGTCATACGTGGATCGTCAATAGGTGGAGTTACACCTCGATGTCGGACCAGGGCTGCTGTAATTATCCGCAGCGATTCGTTCGCGAGCTGGCCGCTCGTAGGTTCCGGTGCTGGAGGAGCATGTATCTCTGCGGGCACGTAAGAGATATCCTCGATGCCCCCCGCAAAAAAGAAACTGAGCAAAAGATCGAGACTCGGCGCATTGCCCGTCATTATTGGCATAGAAGCCAGCAATTCGCGGTCTATAGCGTAGATACCTGCGAGTGGTACCGGTACCTTCGTGGCAAGCGCCAAAGTATAGAGAGCGAGAGACGGAATCAGCGCGACTTCGGTCACCACCCTAAGCCAGCTGCTTGACGACCACTGTACCGGGTTACGGACGTCCGGGCCCCCAATGACGAGGTCGCTCGAGTTTGCTCGGTGAAGTACTTGCAAAACGGCGTCTACGGAAGCCCCAGAGGCGAGGCTAGGTTCTATGACACACACGACTTCCGTCCGCAGGTAGCGTTGGGCACGCCAGAGGGCGTCGGCTCGGCCCTGTATTGGCCCGAGCTCGGACATTAGGGGCGCTCGCGCCAAGCCATCCCCGGTGATCCACGCGGTTCGTCCATCGAACGAGACCATGACCAGTTGCTCGACATGGCCTTTAGCTACTAGCTCATCGACCGTGGCGCCCAGCTGTGGCGTAGGTTCCCCGATGACGCACAGGCTCGCCGAGCGTATCTCTAGCGCATCAGACATAGCGACAGATGGTATCTCGGGGCTACTGGGTTCCAGCCACCGGGAGTAGGGCTGAGGGCTGTCGACATGGTTGGCAATCACTATCCGGTCGTTGTGCCGTTGATTCGCGAGTCGGCCCCAGCACCGCCGCACTCGCCGGTGCGCCGGTGCGCCCAGCGAGTATATTCGGCCGCGTGCAGTCTGCTTTCTGGATGGATCCCGCGCTGTTTACCGGTGCACGGCCCCTACTCGTCTGGTGTTGATCCACGGCTCGCCAGCGAAGTGGGATCGGTCGGATGTAGTCGCCTTGGCGGCGCTCGGTCCACTCGTAACCGAGTACGTTGCGTGGACGGCGTGGTCAATGCGACCCGCTGCGTTGGTCTCGATCATCAATGAGATCGTCCTCAAGAAGCGACGGCGAGTTGTCGAGCTCGGCAGCGGAACCTCGACGATCATCCTCGCGCGGGCGCTTCAGCGTTCCGGCGGCACCCTTCTGAGTATCGAGCATGACGAGGATTGGGCCTCTTATGTAGCTGGCTTGATTCGGGCCGAGAGCTTGGGAGACGCGGCCAGAGTCGAGCGGGTCGACCTCGAGCCCTATACCGAGGCCCACCCGACTGGCCCGTCGGACTGGAAGATCCCGGATGTCTGGTATCAGTCCGCCGTTCTTCGATCCGCAGTACCGCCCGACATCGACTTGCTCGTAGTTGATGGCCCTCCGGCTGGTAGACAGGAGGATGTACTCGTTCGGCACCCCGCAGTCCCTGTCCTTAGGGACTGTTTGGCGGAGGACTTTACGCTTCTACTCGACGACGCTGACCGGCCGGCCGAGCGTGAGACGGTTGCGCGGTGGGAGGTAGAACTTGGGGTAGAGTTCGCGATTGTGGAGCGCTTGGCCCTTGCTGTAGCACGGTCGACCGGTGGTCTGATTCCCTATCTCTAGACGCGCAGGTATGTCTTCGATCGATTTCGACATTCGCGCGGAGAACGAGCGGGGCGAGACCGTTGCTCGATGGGCGCGCGGCGCAAGGCTTCAGCTCGAGTCAGGTGTGTTTGATGGAGCACCGGAGCTGGATCACGACGTCTTGGGGAGCGTCCGTGTTCTTGGCGATCCGCACTGGTGGCCGTGTGCCCAACTAGAGCCATTTCCCCTAGTCAGGGCAGAGTTTGATCTTCAGCCGGGCCTCGACCGCTCAGGTGGGCCCCTGGACTCCGGCTGGCAAGAACACACACGTGATCAGCTCCTGCCTCTAGTGACGTGGTGTATCGGTCACTCCATCAGCGCCATGGTTACTGACTTCCTGCTCGCGCCGCCCTACGGCCCCGTGGCCTCTCAGCGCGAGCTACCTGCCCAGACCCTCATTGACGCCGGGTGGAACACGACCGAACTCTGGCTGCTGACTTCAGCCTCCCCGCTCACCGTCGCTAAACGTGTGCCCTGGTGCTGGCGGTGCGTAAAGATCCTCTACACCGAAAGCACCGCCGTCTTTGCTTGGCATCCAATCGACAAAGCTCACGACTGGATCCCGGAATCGGAGGCTACTGGACTCGTCATCCCCCTGCCCGAGTGCCACAGGCGTCACAGCTACCTCACCGAGATCGTGACGAATGACGGTCCAGCGCAGGTCGGACGCCTCATACAGGACATTCTGCAACACCACGAGTGGACTCGCTGGCAAGTCACCGAGCATGTAGAGGCCTGGGAGCGTCGCTTCTTCGGGGCCGCGCGCTCGGGAACATTTTTCGAGGGCATCGATTCAGAGCCGCTTGGCGTTGACTTGGACGAGGTCCACATGCTGGTTGTCGCGTTGCGGAAAGTAAACCGTGATCTCGACCGCCGTGCGCGGCTGAACTGGCTACCAACACCCGCGGTGGACAGCAGCGACCACCGCGTCGAGAGCCTGCGCGACGAGATCATGATCCGGGCAGCAGCCATTCAACAGAACGTTGACCAACTTAACGGTAGCCTCCGAGAAGGGTGGACACTACTTGCTGGGGCCGCTACCGGCAAGCATTTCGATCTCCAGCGCCAAAGCAACGCGCTTCAGATGGAGGCTCAGCGTCTCCAAGAGCGCTTCCAAAACGCCGCGACGCTCATTACCGCACTCATCCTCGTGCCTGGACTGATCGTTAGTCTCTATGGAGCTGACGTCTACGGTCTGCCCGGGTACGAGAAGGAATCTGGGCTGCTCTACATTGGACTCTACGCACTGATCGCGGCAGCAACCACCGGGGGATGCATGCGCTTGTTGGAGCTCCGCCGACGACGGTGGGCGTTGCGTGCACTGATCGCGGGCATCATCGCATTCGCAGTACTGACTATCATCATAGACAGGTGAACGTGGCGACCATCAGTGTGCTTACCGCCGTCACGCGTCCAGATTATCTCGATGGACTTTACCTGTCGATCGTCGCGCAAGGGGTCGACTGGGAGTGGCATGTTCAACTCGACGGCCCGGCCCTTGGATGGCATCCGCCAACGGGTGTGCCGTGGGCCACCGACGAGCGAGTGAGCATCAGATACAACCCAAGAACCCTCGGTTTCTGGTGTCACTCGCAACCAGGCGCTCATGCATGCTACTAGCGACAGCGTCATCTGCGTTGACGATGATGATCTACTTGTTTCGGGCGCCCTAACTCACCTATCCTCGGCCTTGGCCGACCATCCCGAATGCTTCGGCGCCTGGGGAGCAACACGTTTATTTACCAATGATCCGAGTAACAGCGAGCCGTTCAAGCAATGGATAAGGCCGGGAGTCATTGCACCGGCTACCGTCCTAGACGCGTTTGAAACGGATGGGCACTTCCCGGTCCACGTTGGAGCGATGCTCTGGCGACGCTCTCATCTACTCGGGGTGGGCGGATACGCGGCCCTTCCGCGATCGATCGATACAAACCCGTTTCTAGCCTGCGAGTCACTATTTCCTCACTACTATGTTGACAAGCCTGTCTACCTGTATCGTCAACATGACCAACAGATGACGCGAGCAAAGGACTATCGCGCGAGCAGAGCCCTAGTCCACCGGCTGAACTTCGAAAGGGCGCGAGCGCTACAGCGCCTACTCCGGCCAAACGAGTGATCTCCTCGCCCGACGTTTAGCGCGATGCCTTCCCGAGCATCTTAGCTAGCGTGCCCCTGCCCACACCTGTTCGTCGCTTCCATCACGAGCGGTTTCCTCCCGACCTGATCGCGAGAACGCGCGAACGGTCGGTTACCGTGTGCGTACCTGCCCAAGATGAGGCTCAAACAATCGGTCCGACCGTGGTTTGCCTCATGGACCTCCAGCGGGCTGGTGTAATAGATCAAGTTGTCGTGGTAGACGAATCCGCCGACGAGACCGCCGATATAGCGGCTTCCCTCGGCGCCGAAGTGTACCGGCAAGCCGACCTTATGCCAGAGTGCGGCCAGGTACTGGGGAAGGGTGACGCGATGTGGCGAGCGTTGTCGGTTGCGCAAGGCGAGATCGTCTGCTTTGTCGATGCTGACTCAGAGGATTTTGGCGTCCGTCTGCCGTGCGGGCTAATCGGGGCAATAGCCCTTGGCGGTGCTCGCTTCGCGAAGGGAGCGTATCGTCGCCCCTTTCGAACCGAGTTGAGCACTGAGCACACCGGTGGCGGCCGCGTGACCGAGCTGACGGCCAGGCCGCTCATACGCGCCCTCTTCCCTGAGCTGCTCGCCTTTCGCCAACCTTTGTCGGGAGAGATCGCAGCCGAGCGAGACCTCCTCGAACGTCTCCCGATCGCCACACTCTACGGAGTCGACATTGCGCTTCTCATAGACGTGTGGCAAGAGATTGGGCTGGGCGAGATGGCAGAGGTGGACCTCGATGTCCGTCAGAACCGTCATCGACCGCTACAGGAACTCGCTGTTATGGCTGAGCAAGTAGTCGCTGTTATCCTTGCGCGTGCCTGTGCCGGTCAACAAACGCGGGCGACGGCGGATCTAATCGAACGTCCTGCTCTTGAGAGCCACCGGCAACTACTTGGGTCCATGAAACGGGCATCAGTTTTGACGGCGATTCCCTGACACCAGGCCCATCTGCGAACGCGAGGCACCGGCCGGCCGTCGGCACCGCGTCAACTTCGCATGATCCACATTTGTGTCCCGGGCCGTTTGGATTCACGACTAAATTAGGGTAGAAGTTGGGGGTAGGTTGTTGAATATGGTGGTGTGATTGATGAGGCGGCGATCGCGGAGCGTTTGCGGCTGTCGAGTGCCAGCGAGATGCTCAACGAGCGTCTCGCGGCGGCTGTGGACGGCCGCGGAGGCTGCTTCGCATGGGTGCGGCGGGATTCGTGCTGTTGCGCGGGCGACGGGGCTTTGACCGGCTCCCGTATGGTGGTCCGATGGGTTATGCGTGTTCTTAGTAACTGTCTGAAAACTCGTGGGCGTAGTCGTCGATAGCGGTAGATTTGCCCATGTCAGCATGTCCGTCGACGATCAGCCGACGTTCTCTTCCACGGCGAACAGCTCGGCCTGTTCGAGAACGAGCTCGACGGCTCGCTCCTCAAGATCTGGCGGGTATTCGTACTTGGCGAGCAGCCTGCGGACCTTAGCCCGCATCGCGGCCTGGACGGAGTCCTTGAGATTCCAGTCGATTGTGGCGCTCTGGCGAACGGACGTCACGAAGCTCTGCAGCGATTTTCTTGAGGGTGTCGTCGCCCATCTTCAGCACGGCGGCGTCGTTCTGCACGACGGCGTCGTAGAACGCCGCCTCAGCCTCCGTAAGACCGAGCTGCTCGTGGCGATTGGACTGATCGCGCATGTCCTTGGCCAGCGCGACCAGCTCAGCGATGATCTCAGCGGTTGTTAGCGAACGGTTCGTGTATCGGTTGACAGCGTCCTCGAGCTGCTCGGAGAACTTGCGACCTTGGACAACGTTGGTCCGACGGATCGTTCTGACTCTGGTCGTACAGTAGCCGGCGCAGGAGGCCCATCTGGAGGTTCGGGTTGTCCTTATGTGTAAGGGAGTCCAGGAACTCGTCGGACAGGATGGACAGGTCCGGTGTCTCGACGCCGGCAAGCTTGTAGATGTCGACTACCTCGTCGGCGGTCACAGCCTCGTTGACCAGCTGGCCGATGGCAGTATCAATCTCTACTGCGCCAGAGCCGCCCCGTCCGGAGTCGGGGTTTTGGATCTTGATGATCGCGGCACGTACGTCAGCGAACAAGCGTGCATCGTCACGGATTTCGATGGCTTCGTCGCGGGAGGCGGCTAGAGCGTATGCCTTGGCCAGGGCAAGCACCTGGTCGAGGAATCGCTCAGTGCGGTCGGGGTCGGCAATCACAAAGTCGAGGACCTTGGCGTGCTGAGCGAGCCGTTGCCCGGGCGGGAGCTCCGGCGAGGAATCGAAGTCGCAGCCGTGCAATAGGCCGGCGACGATGTCATGCTTTTCGAGCATGACCGCGACAATCTCCTCGATCGGCACGCCGGCTTGGTCACGGTCGCTGGGGGAGTACTCGGCAAGCGCTTTCTGTAGGTTCGCGAAGACGCCGATGTAATCAACGATTAGGCCGCCTGGCTTGTCGCGGAAAGTGCGGTTGACGCGAGCGATTGCCTGCATGAGCCCGGCGCCCTGCATGGTCTTATCGACGTACATGGTGTGCATCGACGGAGAATCGAAGCCAGTCAGCCACATGTCGCGGACGATCACGAGCTCGAGCGGATCCTCCGGGTTCTTGGCTCGAGCCTTGATTTCCTTCCGCACGTCCTTGGAGCGCAGGTGCGGCTGGAACTCGGGCGGGTCGGCTGCCGAGCCCGTCATTACGACCTTGATTGCGCCCTTGTTCGGATCCTCGTTATGCCAGTCAGGGCGAAGTGCGACGATCTTTTCGTAGAGCCGCACCGCAATCCGGCGTGACATGGCGACGATCATGGCCTTGCCGATCATCGCCTCACGTCGCTTTTCCCAGTGCTTCACGATGTCCTCGGCGATGAGGTCCAAGCGATCCTCCGCGCCAACGATCGCCTCTAGCCGAGCCCAGCGTGACTTGGCCTTGCGCGCGGTCTCCTCTTCCACCTGCTCGGTGATCTCATCGGCCAGAGTGTCGAGCGAGTCGTAGTCGGCGTCGGACAGGTTGACCTTGGCCAAGCGCGACTCGTAGAAGATCTTGACGGTCGCGCCGTCCTCAACAGCGCGAGTGAGATCGTAAACGTCGATGTAGTCGCCAAAGACCGCGCGCGTCGACTTGTCCGCCGACTCAATAGGCGTACCCGTGAACCCGAGGAACGTGGCGCCCGGCAGAGCGTCGCGCATGTGCTTCGCGAGCCCCGACCGCAACGTACCGTCCGCGCCAAGCGACTCGTTGAAGCCGTATTGCGAGCGGTGCGCCTCGTCGGCTACAACGATGACGTTGCGGCGACCAGTCAAGACAGGGTTCGAGTCGCCAGCTTGCTCTGGTGCGAACTTCTGCAGCGTAGTGAAGATAATTCCTCCCGAAACGCGGCTCAGCAACGTACGCAGATCAGCGCGGGAGTCGGCCTGGACTGGACGCTCGGGGAGTATCTCGGCGGGAGCGAAGACCTCGCCAAAGAGCTGGTCGTCTAGGTCGTTCCGGTCAGTCAGGAAGACGAGCGTCGGATTGTTCATGCGGTGATCGCGCATGATCTTGGCCGCGTACAGCAGCATCTCGATTGACTTGCCGCTGCCCTGTGTGTGCCAGACTACGCCCCCTCGGCGATCTCCGTCGGGACCCGCTGCCTCGACGGTCGACTTGACGGCCGCGTTCACCGCCCAATACTGGTGGTACTTAGCGACACGCTTGACCAAGCCGCCCGGCTTCGTCGCTGAAGACGGTGTAGTTGCGAACAACGATTCGAGCAGGCGGGACTGACTCGAAAACGCCTCGGACAAGCACCTCGAGCGCGGGCAGGCCGGCGACAACGTCGCGGCCGTCGATCGTCTTCCACGGCGCGTAGTGCTCGAAGCCGCCGGAGAAAGCGCTCATAGCCGCGCGTCAGCCCATCAGAGATAACGGTCACGGCATTCGGGGCAAAGACGCTCGGGATATCGGTACGGTAGGTCTGGATCTGGTTCCAGGCGCCCTTCATCGTCGCGTCCTCATCGCGCCGGGTTCTTTAGCTCCAGCAGGCCGAGCGGGATGCCGTTGACGAAGACGACTAGGTCTGGGCGGCGGTTCTTGTGCTCGACGATCGTGAACTGATTAACGGCCAGCCAGTCGTTGCTCGAGACGTTCTCGAAGTCGACCAGCTTTACCTGTTCCGTGCGGACGTTGCCGCCGGAATCGCGATACTCGATTGGGACGCCTTCAACGAGAAGCTTCCAGACGCGAAGATTCTCGGCGAGCGGGTTCTGCGACTCAGCTCGCTCCAGCCGCTTAATCGCTTCGTCGACGAGATCCGGATGGTCCGGGTTTAGTCGCCGGCCAGCCTCTCGCAAGCGCTCGTAAAGATAAATCTGCCCAAAAGAGTCGCGCTCTGGATTTGGACTGTCCGGAGCCAGATTCGGGCCGAACTCGGTTTGATAGCCAAGGCCTCGGAGGTACTCCAGTGCGGCATCCTCAACGACCGACTCGTTGAAGATGCTCATCCGGCGACCTCCACCGTCGCGGCGGTCTCCGACGCTCTGATGCGACCGGACAGGAGCTCGGGAAGGAGGACGTTGCGGAGCTGAAGGAGCGTGGCCTCCTCAGCAAATAACGAAGCGATATGTTCCTCCACGCCGACGAGATCCGCCTCTAGTTGCTCTGCGGGGGGTTTGCTAGGAACCCTCACAACGAGATCACCGAGTCTTGCGGGACTAAGCTCAGTCTGACCGGTGCTGCCCGTCGCCATCGCCTCGATGTCGGCCTCGCGGCCCAATAGTGCATATGCGAGGACCGCAGGTCCAATCGAAGATGCGTCGGGCCTGACTATCGTGACATGCCCATCGACAAAGACCTCGCCGCGGTGCCAGCGGCCAACACGGCCAAGTGTGCCCGTGCCAGTTGAATTAACAAAAATATCCCCGGACTGACCCTTCTTGCCAGGGGAGACCCTGCGCGATACCATCCGTCGCGCGAGCGTCGTGTCGATCCAGCCGCTACGGATACACTTCTGGTTGATCACGAGCGGAGCAGCGGGATCGTCGTCCGCATATCTGGGAGCTACTCCCCGCGCAATGGACGTGGCAACGTCCGCGAGACGGACATCGATGCCCTCGGCCGCGGCAGCCATCTGAAGCTTGGCGCTACCGAGCAGTCTCGACAACTCTCGCTGACGATGGCTCGACTCGATCTTGTTGTCGAGCGCGCCCAGAGTAGCGGCGATTTCTTGCTGCTCCTGGATCGATGGCAGCCGTACTAGTGGTCGCTCCGGGTAGTTCGCAGGTTCATGCCTTGAGTACCTTGCCGGTGTAGGTCCACTTGAATGGCTTGGCGGTTTGGTTGTAGGTCTCGATGAAGGCGAGCATCTGCTCGGCGAGGTCTTGCTCTGAGGTGAAGGCGCCGTGCTTGAGCAGGCGTTTGTGCAGGATCGAGAAGAAGATCTCGACCTGGTTCAGCCATGAGGCGTGGGTGGGGGTGAACTGAAAGCACCAACGGGGATGGGCTTCCAGCCATTCCTGCACCTCCTCGGTTCGACGTGTGGAGAGGTTGTCCGAGATCGCGACGATCTGCTGACCCTCGACCTCGGGGATCTCTTGGTCGCAGCGATCCAGGAAACGGATCAGGTCGTGGCGGTTACGGGTCTTCGACGCCATCCCAAGCACGTCACCTTCTTTGATGTTCAGGCAGGCGAACAGGCATTGCGTGCCATTGCGGGTGTATTCGTGCTCGCGCCGTGGCGCTTTGCCCGGCGCGGCGGGGGTGTCGGGCTTGGTCGGCGCCTTGGCCTGGATACCTGTCTTCTCGTCGATCGAGACGACCAGCACGTTCTCCGGCGGATCGACGTATAGGCCGCAGACCGCTTTCAGGCGCTGCTCGAACTCGGGGTCGTCAAAGTCGCTCATCACCCAGTAGTCGCTGCGGTGCGGCTTGATGTCGGCGCGGGCAAGGATCGTGTGCGCGTGCGATGAGGACATCCCAACCTCCGCCGCGAGCTCCTCATAGGTCCAACGCTCTCGGCGCTGGCCCGCCGGCGTGTCCGACGGGCGCGTGCACGCCTTGGCGATCAGCCGCGCCCGCTCCTCGCAGGAGTAGGTGAGCGGTTTGCCGGGTCGCGGCAGATCGAAGAGCCCCGCGATCCCCTCGCGCTCATAACGCGAGCGCCACTTCTGCGCGGTGACCGTCGCGCACCCCATCATCCGGCCGATCACAGCCGCCGAGTGACCCTCGGCCGCACAGAGCACGATCTGGGCGCGCTCGACCATCCGCACCTGCTCAGTCGCCGAACGCGCAATCCGCTCGAGCTCAGCCCGATCCTCGTTTGGAACCTCGATGCACTTCGCTGGCGCAGCCATACCGAACCTCCATCATCGCTGGACAACCAGCGACTCGATTCGGCGCACATCAAAGGAGCCCTACAACAAACCGCGAATTAAGCGGAGCGACCACTAGCTCAGTGTCGAGGAAGTACTCGAACTGGAAGTTTGCAATACCAGTAGACCTGTTTTGGTAGGCCCAGGTACGACCGGCTGCATACATACCTTGCAGCCACCAATAGACGTAGTAGGGGTCTGCCTGAGCTGGATCGATGCGAACTAGGCGACAGAAGCTGGCCGGGATTGCCTGCCTGCCGATATTGTCGAGTAGGCGCCTAGACATAAACACAGTGCGGCCTGTTGGGCGACCCGAGCTACCGCCCGAGATCTCGAGAAGAATGTCGCAAGGCTTCAAATGCCTCGACGGAAGCTTCTTGGTTTTCTCCCAGCGTATCGGTATCTGCGACGCGTCCCCAACTGCCACTGCCGGAAAGTCCGCACCGCGGATGACGGCGACTTGAGCGGTGTCCTCAGAAGGTTCATCGTATCCCCAGCCACCACCTATGGCATGAGCGACGAGTTGCCGCATCGGCACGTCCCGGCTCATGGAATAAGCTCTCCGAGTCTCTTGGTAACCTCGGACTCAAGCTCCCTGCCACGGGCAAACTCTGCGAATAGCTCTTTGGTCAAGCGCTCAACCTTGTCCATTATCAGCTCACCATCGGCTTCTACCTCCTCAGTACCAACGTAGCGCCCAGGAGTGAGGACGAAGTCATGGGCCTTGATCTCGCTTAGCGTCGCGGCCTTCGTGAAGCCAGGGACGTCTTCGTAGCCTCCGTCGTGGTTGCGCCACGCGTGATACGCGCCGGCGATTGCGGATATGTCCTCGTCGGCTAGCACGCGAAGACGGCGCGTCTCCAATTTGCCAAGCTTGCGGCCGTCGATGAACAGCACTCACCCCGGCGCTCGCGGTGCCCGTTGCCATGCCGATCCTTGGAGACGAACCAGAGGCACACCGGGATACCGGTGTTGAAGAAGAGTTTGTCTGGCATCAGCGACGATGCAGTCCACGAGATCGGCTTCGACGAGCTTGCGTCGGATCTCGCCCTCACCGCTCGTTTTTGATGACAGCGAGCCGTTGGCGAGCACGAATCCGGCCGTGCCGTTGGGCGAGAGGTGGTAGATGAAATGCTGTACCCAAGCAAAGTTGGCATTGCCCTCAGGAGGCGTGCCGTACTTCCAGCGAGGATCGTCAGAAGCTTTGCGTTCCACCAATTGCTGACGTTGAACGGCGGATTCGCGAGCACGAAGTCGGCGCGAAGGTCAGGGTGGAGATCCTGCGTAAAGGAGTCGGCGGACCGATCGCCGAGGTCGGCCTCTATGCCACGAAGGGCGAGGTTCATCTTGGCCAGCTTCCAGGTGGTGTCTGTGAACTCCTGCCCATAGACCGAGATGTCGGTGCGCTTGCCGCCGTGAGCCGTCACGAACTCCGCCGACTGCACAAACATTCCCCCGGACCCGCAAGCCGGATCGTAGACGCGGCCGCTGGAACGGCTCAAGCATCTCGACCAGCGTCTTGACTACCGAGCGGGGCGTGTAGAACGCACCGGCGTCCTTGCCGGTCTCCTTGCCGGCAAACTGGCCGAGGAAGTACTCGTAGACGCGGCCGAGTACGTCATCGCTGCCGTGGTCGTCGGTCTCGGTGAAGCCGATCGAGCCGATGAGGTCGACGAGCTGTCCGAGCCTACCCTTGTCGAGGCCCTCGCGACCGTAGTTGCGAGGCAGCACGCCTCTGATCGAGCGGTTCTCCTTCTCGATCAGGTCCATCGCGCTGTCGATGACCTGACCGATCTCGGGCCAGCTTGGCCCGGTCTTGGATGTAGGTCCCAGCGAGCCTCGGCGGGGACCCAGAAGACGTTGTGGCTGGTGTACTCGTCGCGATCCTCGAGGAACCGCAGCCGCCGCTCCTCGTTAGGGATGTAGTCGGCGGAGTCCGGGTTGGAGAGCGCTGTTTCGATCTCACGGCGACGTGTCTCGAAGCGGTCCGAGATGTACTTGAGGAAGACCAGGCCGAGGACGACGTGCTTGTACTCGCTTGGCTCCTGGTTGCCGCGGAGCGCGTCCGCAGCGTCCCAGAGTCGCTGCTCAAGGGTCTTTGTCTTGGTTCCGCGAGTTCCGCGAGCCATGGCCGCTGCCTACCTGCCTTCCCAATTGATCATGTCTCCTGCTCCTATTTATACGAACAATTTTGCAATTTGCTTGCCCAATACGCCAGCGCAGCCCAGGCTCGCGCTGGTCGACCCCTGAGGTCACGGGGATCTATCTCGCCCTCTGGAAGTTCGCCACCGCAGTCTGTCAGGCGTCATCGATCAGTGGGGGCTCATCGGGTTTCTGCCCGCTGACAAGAACCAGGACGTCACTTCGCCGGAAGGCACGCTCGTCGCCGTGGCCAGCAACTTCAAGGTCGCCAAGACCAACCTGGAGCGGGCCCCTGACACGCGTCGGCGACTGCGCTGCCGCCCACGCCGAGGCTGGGCCGGCTCTGCGGCGTCAGTTCAACCTCGCGTTCTTCCGGCGCCTCTTGGTCGATGACGACGGGATCTCGGGCGAGCTTGCTGAGCCATTCGACACTCTGCTTGGCCCGGAGCTACGCGCCGCCGTGGTTGCCCGCGAGGCCGATGCCTTCACAGGCGCCGTACACAAGGCCCTGAGCCAACGAAACGGGCCCTGGAACGCACCAAACCACGCCCTTTTCGGGAGCGGGGGTTTTAGTCCGACAAGTTTGGTGCGCCCGAGTGGACTCGAACCACCACGGGGAAAACTCCCCACAAGGCCCTCAACCTCATACGCCCATGAAATATGGGTCCGCCCGCGTCCAGATCGTCCGTTTTGTGCGGGATCGCGGACGCATCGGACACATCGGACGAAATGACTTGTGCCAAAGATGTGCCACGCCCGAGTTGTGCCAAGTCTCGCCGAGCCGGCATCGCGCGTCCCAATGCCGCACAAGGTTCCACCCCGAACATTTGTTTGGCACCGTGTGCGCTGGGCCGAACTCGCTGAGGGGTGAGGCTGAGCATCGTTAGTCGCCAGCTTGCCACAACGACCGGCGCGAAGCTCAGGCCGGGCGGTTCTACGCGCGTGGCGACGGGCTGGCCCGATTCAATACAGCGATGAAGTCGCAGCGCTCAGCCATCCTCCAAGAGCTCCAGACGCCCGACGAGGCGACGCTGGCCTTCAACAGCTTCGGGCTCGGCGGCCGGCTGGAGCCCGAGGACGCCGCCGAGTTCCAGGCCGCCACGATCGCTCGCGCCGTGCTGGCCGACAACGTGCCCGAAGATGTGCGCAACAACTTCGAGCGCGCACGCAAGCTGCACCTCTACGGCGTGCTGGAGTACGAGTTCTTCACAGCCGCCGGCGACTATGCGCTGCTCGTGCTGGAGGGTGCCCTCCGCGTGCGATTCCTCGCCTTCTACAGCGACGGCGTTCCTCTCGTGCGTGCAGGGGATGAACAGCTGTTGTGGGCGAGCACGTTCGACGACGTGCTTGCTGCGCGCGGTGCGAAGCTGCGCGGAGCCGGCGGTGCTACCCATCGGCTTCCGCTGGGCGCAGACGCTCTGCTCTCCTGGGCGCGACGCGAGCAGCTGCTCGCTGGTACGAGAGCGAAGATCATCGAGGGCATCCTGTCCGAACGGCGAAACCACGCCGCCCATCCCGTCGGGCACGCAATCAATATGCCGGTGGACTCCGCTCGCACGCTGCGCGATGTCTCCGAGACGATCAACAAGCTATGGGGCCACGACACGCCAGGCGGACGCCTCTTTCCTGCCCCGGTGGCACGCCAGCCGAGGGTCGCCGCCGTGGCGCCACAGGGCGACGGCGGCTGTGAAATGCGTCTCGAGCAACTACCCGAAGCCGACGAGTGTGAGCGCGCCTACACCTACGCCGTGTTCCTTGCCGTCGAGGACGATCGGCTGATCGCGCCCGGTCGTGATGGCATCGGGTTCACGCATCAGCCCGGCTTCCAGACCACCCGATTCCCCTGCGAGATGATCTGGCAAGGCAGCTGGGAGGAGCTGACGCAAGCGATCGAGCGGGGCACCTTCTCTGGATTGGACGACACCGCTGACCATCTCGATCGCCTCTTTCTCATTCGTGTCGGTCAAGGACAGATCGACCTGGCGCGCTCACCCGCTGACCTGCTCGCGCTGGATGAACAGCCTCGCGGGCAGTGGTACGCCGTGACAGCCGACGCGCCCCTGGATGCCTGGGTGCACGTTAGGGACCACGAGCCCGACGTGGCCGGCGGCAGAGACTTCTGCCCGGAGTGCTGCGTCCAGATCACAGCGAGGCGCGTATCGACCAAGCGGGCGGTAGCGATCGCCGCCGATGCTCTCGAGAGCACTAACTTGAAGCATGGACTGCAGGCCATCTAGCATCAGCGAGATCGTGCCCTTCGTCCAGCTACTCCCAGCGGTCGAACGCGCACATGCAGCGACTCGCCTCGTGATCCAGGGCACGGGCTGCCAGCTGGGTGCATCCTTGCTCACGCTCGACCTGGATCGCCAAGGAGTACAAGCGGAGTATGTGCGGGGGTACTACTCGGGCTCGCCCGAGCAGGAACACTGGTGGGTAGAAGCCGAGGGCCTGCTGCTCGATCCGACGCGCGACCAGTTCTCCGAGGACCCGTTCGCCGAGCACTGCGCCGGCAACTACGAGCGCGTCGATGCCAAGCCCGCCAGCAAGATGGAGTACGAGGCGACCATGCACCTGCGCCTGCACTGGTCGAGCAACAGCCGTGTGCGGGACGCGATCACGCAGGTAGCAGCTCAATACGGTCTTGACCTCGCGCAGATCATGGAGCCGCCAGGCTTGTTCATGCCTGTCCGTGTAGCTCCTGACGGGGCCTGATCGAGCAGCTGCACAGCCTCGGTAGTGATCGACACAGTGGACGGCAAGCGGGGGCCGACACCTGCGCGGTCTACCGTCTTGTCAGACAAACCTGTTGACGGTGCGATCCCCCGATGACGGGATCGAATGGAGGCCACGCAAATGAACAACGACAAGCTCATCTCCGCGGTTATTGCAGTCGAGCAGCGAGGTTGTAGCCCGGCGCCGCTGGAGATGGTCGCCGACGAGACGCGGTGGAGGGGCGCAGGGCTAGAGCAGGAGCTCGACCGCCTCGCATCCCTCGGTCTCCTCGATCGCCACAAGCAGCCGGACTGCGATCCCGCGTATGCCAGCCGCCGGAACTAGCGGGCACGCGAGTGATTCGCACGAGCAGCGGCTCGCAGAGCCGCTGATTCTCGCCAGCGTCGGGAAGGAGCTGCGCGTCGAGCTTGCGCCTCGATCGCTGCGTCTTGAGCACGGCGCCCGTGTCGATGTCGATGGTGTCGCGCCCGACGAGTCTGTACTCGTCGAGGTCTTCGCGCATCAAGGGCGCCTCCGTGGTGGCCAGTTCCACAAGGTCGCGCGAGACGCGCTCAAGCTCATCACCCTGAAGCGCACCCGACCGGCGGCACAGCTCGTCCTCGCGTTCGGTGATCCTGATGCCGCCGCGTGCGTGACGGGCACAAGCTGGCTCGCTGAGGCGCTGCACGCATGGGACGTTGCAGTGCTCGTCGCCGAGCTCGACGAGGAGGTTCGCGCGGGGCTGCGCGCAGCGCAGGTCCGACAGGTCATGGTCAATCCCTCGCCTGCCGGCGACTAAAGGCCCCTACCGTCGATGCGCCGGGAAGGGCGTCGCGGTAGCGCGCTCGATGGCTGAGCGCCTGTAGCGGGAGCCGGCTTGCCCGGCCATTTTCGCATCCCCAAAGGGGATGCGGCCGGGGCTGCGACCGGCCCCGCACCGAGCGGGGCTTTACAGCCAAAGGAGGCTCAAAATGTCTGCAGGACTCACAGATTCGGACACCATGTTCTCGGTGCGCGAGACGCCCTGGCACGGCCTCGGTGCCGTACTCGATCGGCCGCCGGCGACAGTCGGTGAGGCGATCGAGGCGTCGGGTCTCGGCTGGAGCGTCGCAAAGCGGCGCTTGGCGATCGACTGCGGTGCTGACTTGCCCGATGTACTGCGCTATCGGGGCTTCACTGGTCATTACGCCACTGTCCGGCAAGACAATGATGAGGTGCTTGGCGTCGTCGGCGAGCGCTACCGGATCGTGCAGAACCACGAAGCGTTTGCGTTCGTCGACCAGTTGCTCGGCAGCTCGATCCACTTCGAGACGGCCGGCAGCCTGCACGGCGGTCGCCGGGTATGGGTGCTCGCAACGCTGCCCGATCACGTCGAGGTCGGGGGCGACGACGTGCGCCCATACGTGCTGCTGATGAACAGCCATGACGGCTCGACGGCCGTGATCGCGGCCACCACCCCGATTCGCGTGGTCTGCCAGAACACCCTTAACTGGGGTCTCACCAACGCCCGGCAGAAGTTCTCGATCCGCCACACCGAAGCGGTTACGCAGCGCGTCCACGAGGCTCGCCGAGTCCTCGATCTTTCCATCAACTACTACGAGCAGTTCAAGCGCCTCGGCGACCGGCTCGCCTCAGAGCGCTGCACCGAACGCCAGCTCCGCGCCGTCCTCGACAAGCTCTACCCGAACGGCACGAGCGACTCCGTGAGCAGCCGCACACGCAGCTCGCGCCAGCAGACCAAGGACCGTATCGCCGACCTGTTCCTGTCCGGCAACACGCAGGGCAACGCGCCCGGCTCAAAGTGGGCGGCGGTGAACGCGATCGTGGAGTACGGCGACTGGCTGCGCCCGTTGCGCTCAAGCGGCCAGCGCTTCGCCCGCGCACTGGGCGATGGACCCGAGAAGACCCGCGCCCTGCAGCTCGTCGCCGCCGCCTGAAAGGTTGGGGCTCGGCGAGCGTCCCAAGCTCGCCGAGCCCCAAGACCTCGCCGTCAAAGCTCGCCCGCATTCTCCCCTACAATCAAGATCAAGGAGCCGGCCCACGCGGCCGATCCTCCAAGGAGCGTTTGCAATGGCTACTCGAACCGACAACGAAATCCGCGAGCTGGGTCCCGAGGAGTGGGCTCAGCTGGTCGATGAGAAGGCCCGTGCTCTGCTGGGCATGAGCGGCGAGGAGTTCGAGCGGCGTCTGAACTCAGGCGAGATCGACATAGACGACAGCCCCGAGGTCACGCGCGTTGCAATGATGCTCCCGCTCAGTGGCACCTCCAAGTAACAATCCCGCCGAGGCCGTCGAGCACTATCGCGGTCGCACCGTGCGGCTGCTGTCTTGCTTGACCAGCGCCCATACCACCGTCAGCGGCTACCACGCGGCCGATCATCCGCACCGTCTGCTGCTCGCCCGCGGCGACGCTGCGCGGCTGCACGCCGAGCCACGTCTCACGCTCCTCGTCACCGAGCAGTACGAGGTTCGCCAGAGCACCGCAGGCTGGTATGTCGAGATCGTCGGCTACCTCTACGCCATCGGATACGAAGACCACGAGCTCGTCTCCTACCACTGGCATCCGAGCGGCAAGAGCACGATCACCCAGCCGCACATGCACGTCGGCGCCGCCGTCCAGATCGGTGATCGGTGGCTGGGAAAGGTTCATCTGCCCACCGGCATGGTCGGCCTCGAGCAAGTAATCGCGCTCGCCATCGTCGAGCTCGGCGTCGGGCCACTCCGCGACGATTGGGAACGACTAACCACCGAGGCCGCTGCCCGCTGACGCTTGCCTGGAACGCTCAGCCTCGTCAACGGGGAAGCGGAGCGCCTACCACCGTTGCGAGCCATCCGGCGGCGCCTGCAGCGAGCAGCGTCTGCACGATCCCACGTCGCAGAACCAGGAGCGCCACCGCGGCGGCCACTAGCACGAGGTACTGCCACTGCTCCTGCAGCGCGCCCGTCAACGGGATTGCAGCACCGAAAATCGCGCCGATCGCCGCTGGTCCGGCGCCGTCGAGGAACGCCCTGGCGGCGGCGTTTTGGCGCAGGCGCTCAAAGCGCTGACCGCCGAGCAGGATGAACGAGAAGGACGGAGCGAAAGCGACGCTCGCTGCGAGCACGCCGCCAGCGATGCCGTGCGCGGCATAGCCCACCGCGGCGACCGTGGCGACGACGGGGCCAGGAGTGACCTGCCCCAAAGCAACAGCGTTCAGGAACTGCCCGCCGCTCATCCAGTGGTAGACGTGAACGGCATCGGCCTGCATCAGCGGCACGATCACGAAGCCGCCACCGTAGGAGAGCGCGCCCACCTTCAATGCGGTCCACACCAGCGCGCCGACCCCGCCAACGCCCGTCACGGTCCCGAGCAGCACCGGGTTCAACGACAGCGCTGCCGCTGCACGCCGCTGCGAGGCCAGCTTGAGAACCCCGCACGCCAGCAGCACGAGGACGAGATAGCCGCCGACCGTCGCCGCCGCGCCCGCCGCGACGAGCAGGTAGGCCAGCCAGCGCAGTGCTCGTCCGCGCGCAGCTCGCACCCGCTGAAAGCTCGGAGAAAGCAGACCCAGCGCGGCGTGCACGGCCACGGGCGCGACCGCGGCGCCCGCGCCGGCCCCGACGCCGATCACCCACCGCGGTGGCGCGCTTGAGAGGAACAGCAGCGACAGCGCCAGGACCATCACCACGGCGGGCACTACGAACCCGAGCCCGCCGACGATCGCACCCCACGGCCCGGCCACGCGATAGGCGCAGAAGATCGCAAGCTGCGTCGAAGCCGGACCAGGCAACAGGCCACACGCGGCGTTGGCGTCCTCGAACGCGCGGGCGTCCATCCACTCGTAGCGGTCGATGACCAGCCGCCGCAGCATCGCAATGTGCGCCGGCGGGCCGCCGAACCCTGTCAATCCGATCCGCGTCCACTCCTTTGCGACGACCCGCAGCGGGACCGCACCCTCGGGATGCTGGTGGGCATGAGCCACCGTGTTCGCCTGCTCTTGTATGCCGGGCCAGGCTGCACTCCGCGATAGCCGAGCGACGATATCGCGGCCGCGAGCCATTGGTTGCTGACGATACGGCAGCCGGATATCTGCGGCCCTGTGCACAGGCAGCGAGCGGGTTGGGGCGTGTGCTCGACAGCCGTGTGGGCAAGGCGCTCTTGAGCTCCGTCATCTCTGACCGCGGCTGCTGGTGACGCGAGGGCTTGCCGCTGGACGGGGTGCCGCCCCTCCCGATGGTCGCACGCTTGCGCGTGCGGTTGGTCGGGGTCGGCTCCCCGTCCGGTGGGAGCCCTGTCTGAAAAGGAAGATCACATGGCTAGTACGACTAACGCAACTCAAAACGGCAACGGCCACGGTGTTGCCACGGTAGAGCTCAGGGACATCCCGATCTCGCAGATCGTCGTCGCCGAGGGCTTCAACCCTCGCGGCGAGGTCGTGGAGGACGCCGATCTGCAGGCGATGGCCGCCACGATGCGCGAGCGCGGTTGCCTGCAGCCGATCCGCGTGCGTGCCACTGAGACCGGCGATTTCGCTCTGATCGCTGGCGAGCGGCGCTACCGCGCTGCAACGCTCGCCGCGTTGACAACACTTCCCGCGGTTGTGCTGACGGCGGGCGCCGGCGACGAGGGTGAGTACCTGGACCTGCTGACCGACGCGATGATCGAGAACGAGCTGCGCAGCGATCTGGACCCGCTCCAGCGCGCCCGCGGCTACCAGGCCATGATCGACGGCGGGCTGGGCGTCCGCGTGGTCGCCGAACGCCTCGGCGGCAAGGCCAAGCGCTCCTCGCGCGAAAAGCGCATCAAGGAGCACCTGGCGATCCTCTCGCTCCCCGAGCGGCTGAGGACGCTGGTCGCTGAGCAGGTGATCCCCCTGCTCGCCGTCAAGACGCTCGTCGAGCTCGCCGAGATCCACGAGGAGTTCGCACACGCAGCGCTGCGTGCGGTCACTCCTGACGGCGACGACAGCGAACCGTACACCTGGCAGGAGCTCATCGAGAACCCTGTCGACATCGCCATGAACCACATGGACGAGTTGCCCGCGGGTGTGTACTCGAGCCGCAACTCATACCCGGTCGACCAGTTCACGTTGAGCGAGAAGGCGCAGAAGGACCTCGCGGCCTACACCAAGCTCACCGACGGCGGGCAGATCACCGGCGTTCGCTTCGGGACGGAGCTCGTCGAGCAGGCACGGCTGTTGGGCGCAACCCACGAGGCGAGTTGGTTCTCGATCATTCTCGGTGACGACGTAGCCAGCCGGCTCGCCGAGGACTACATCGCGGGGGTCGTCAAAGAGGCCCGTGCCCGCCAGCGCCGTGAACGCGAGATGGCACGTTCGAGCACCGCGGACTCCGCGGACGTGACCACCAGCTCGTCCGCGGGCACGCCTGCGGTAGACGAGCCAGAGAGTGCTGAGGAGCGCGCACAGCGTGAAGCCGACGAGGCAAAAGCCGAACGCGCCGAGCGGCAGCGCAAGCGCGAGGACGCGACGAAGTTCAACCTCGATCTCGGCCTGCTCGTGTTCAAGCACCTGCCGAAGGTCAAGGTCGATGAGCGCGTGCTGCGCATCCTTGCCAGCGTCGACCTCGGCGGCTCACTGAGCAAGATCGCCGCACGCGGCGCGAGGCTCGCCCTGCCTACGTGGGTCGAGCAGGTCCAGCAGAAGAACAAGACGAAGACCATCTACCTCGAGACGTGGGAGGCCGAGAGCAGAGCAAAGACCTTCCTCGGAGACGCCGAGAGCGCCGGCGACATCGCGGGTCGCGCAATCACGCTGATCGCCCTCGCCGCGCTCGCCGACGAGGACGCCGTAGCACAGTCCAACCGTAGCTTCTACACCCTTGCCTTCGAGGGTCCGTGGGCTACACAGGCAGCACGCGACCTGAACGCGATCGTCCGCGAACGCATCAAGGAGGGCCAGTGCCCAGCGCTGGACGAGCTGCTTGCCAACCGCGTCGCCAACGACGAGCGCCAGGCCGAGGCCGAGGCCGAGGCTGAGCAGGCCCGCCTGCGGGTGCAGGACGCCTCAGCACGCATCGGCGAGCTCTCCGAGGAGGATCTCGAGCAGCTGCTCGCTGACGCTGAGCTCGCGTGGGGTCAGTACAGCCTCAAGCGCTCGGAGGTAGAACGGGCCGTCACGGCAGAGCGCGAGCGGCGCGAGGCCCCAAGCGGCGACATCGAGCCCGCCGACGAGCGCGAGCTCGCCGAGGCCGCGGCCTAACCCGCTGCTCGAACAGTCGGAGGCTGGGCACGGATGCCCACCTCCGACGATCGGGTGTGATGACGGTGGAGTGTGCTCGTCACCGCGGCCTCATGGTCAAACCTGGCGCTCACGCGGATCAGGGCGTGCGCTGCCGTCCGCGGCCCGAGCCTGAACGTCACCGTCAGCCGTCCGTGCTTGAGGACGACGGTCTTGGCGCCAGAGGCGATGATCCTTCCCTTCAGCCGGCCGGTGAAGCCTATGCGGACCTTTCCGTTTGCCGGCCCGATCACATGCACGATCAGCTCGCGTCCGCGCAGCGTCTCGGTGACGTGAACTTTCGGCGTGGTCGTTGTCGCGGTGTGGCCTGAGCCAGAGCTGCCCGAGCTTGAGGGCGGCACGACGACGTTGGTGTGTGCGGCGTTGGCGGGGCTCGCGTTGCCCGCTGCGTTGCTCAGCCACACGGCGATGCTCCAGCCTCCAGGGCCGGGAACAGTCACGCTTGCCGGCCCTGCTGCAGGCGCCGCGGCGGGAGCGGTGCACGATCCCGACCCGGTTGCGGGACATACTTGGTAAAGCGCGCCGGTAATGGGTGCGAGCTGGCTCTGTGGATCGCTCCAAGTGACCGTGAACGTCGAGCCGCCTGTCTGAGTGGGAGTCGCCGCCAGGCTGACGGGCGCCGCCGGTGGGCTGTTGTCCACTGTGATTTCCTCGGAGGCAACGGTCGACTGATTGCCGGCCGCATCGGTTGCGACGAGGGTCAGAGTGTGCTTGCCGTCTGATAGCTGCGTCGTGGGCAGACTCAGCGTTTGCGTGCCCGTCGATGACGGACACGGCTGGGCGAAGGTGAAGTTGCACGATGCTGCGTAGGTCTCCATCGGGTGCCCGTCGGCTGACAGGACGATGCTCGCTACGCCACCGCCGACGTCCTGGGCGGAAACGGCGACGCCTTCTGTGCCTTTGTGGAAGCCTGCTTCGCCCCGCCCCCACAGCGCCCCCGAGGGTGCGCTCAGCGTTGGCGGTGTCGTGTCGGAGACAGTCACCGTTGCTCCATACATCGTCGCCCAAACTGCATATTCAGTAGCACCCGTCACGCATTCATCGCCTGATGGCGCCTGGCAGACGATGCCGAGCGACAGTTCGTGTGTCGAAAGTCCCGTGATCCTTGCCGGTTCGCCCCCCGTGCCAGGCGGCCCACCGACAGAGCATGTCTCACCGTTCTGCACGGAGTCTTCGCATGTTTCTCCAGATATAACCGTCCCGTCCGCACGAAGCGCCGGCGACCAAGAGTTCCGAGGGTCGAAGACATGCCCGATATAGCGTTCGTAGGTGAGGCCGGTGATCGTCGTGCCTGTCGGCGCAGAGAACGTCCAGCCGGCGCTTGTCCCAGGCGTGGCGCCACTCGACAGGCCGAGCGCATCAGTTGTCGATAGCCCGCCTTCCTGGTCGGCCTTGCCGCCTGAGCCTCCCAGCCGATACGGGCAGTTGACGTGCTCGGCGTAATGGGAGGGCTGGGCAGGGTCGTTGCTCGCCCACGTCCAAGAGTTGTTGGCAGCTTCCGGGGCGAAGTTGCACGCGCTGACCTGATAGCTCCCCGCCGCGAGCGCAGGAGCAGGCGACGCCCAGGCCACCACGGCGAGCATCACAGCGATCGTCGCGCTCCATGCTCTCATCGCCCGCGCCGCGCCTTCCTTGCCGTGCTCGGTGATGCAGGGAGGCGAAGTGTCGTCCACGGGCTCGACCGTCCGACATCGAAGGGGTCGACGTAGCGCACCGAGACCTCTGAGATCCCGGAGGTCGGGAGGGTCAAGTTCGTGAAGGCGCCGTGGAGAGTGCGCAGGACGCGCAGCTGGCGCGAGTGTCCACGGTGGCCGAGGTAGCGTGCCTGTACTTCGGCTTCCTGGGGGCGGCCGACCAACGCGAGAACGAGCCGGTGCTTGACACGTCTCAGTCGCGCTTGGGGCCGGGGGAACGGGCGGGTGAGCGTCATCGCGGTCAATGGTGCCACCGACTGAGGAGACGATCCCGCGGGCGAGCCGGTCTGCGCGCCCGGCTCCGCTGCTTCGCCAGCCGAAACCACAGCTCCAAGGCCGGCATTGCGAAATGTCTGCGCGATGTCGAGCACGCCATCATGGGCTTCGGTCAGCTCCTTCTCGCCCGCTTCAGGGGACAAGCTCGGCTGATAGGAGTAGAGCGCGTCCAGTGCCGAGGCTGCGATAACCGATGCCTCGCTGGTGCCCTGCCAGTAGTTGTAGTTCGGGGCGCCGCTCGTCGGGTCTGCCCCGTCGAGGTCGCAGCCGGGCGCCAGCAACCGCAGCCCTTCGCCGCGGTTGCTGAAGGAGCAGAAACCGCCACCCTGCGTGTCGGTCGCACCGACGGACAGCACGCCCGGATACGCCGCCGGGTACTCGACGGGGCCGCCATCGTCGTTGCCTGCTGCGGCAACAACCGCCACGCCGTAGTTGCCCGCCTTTTGCACGGCGTTGCCGAGCATTTCGTAACTCTGCGCGGACGGTGTTTCGGATGTCCCAAGCGAGAGATTGATTACCCGGATGTCGTACTTATGCCGCTGTTCGAGGCATTCTGTGATCCCCGACGCATAGGAGCTGAACGGGAACGTCGTCTGACCCGACTCGAGGATGCGTACTGAGACGATCTGGATTGCGTGTGGGGCCGTGCCGACCATGCCCCACCCATTTGCCGGCGCCCCCGCCATCATCGCCAGCACAGTCCCATGCAGCGTCGGAGACACATCCCCGCCCGATCCACCGTCGAGCGCCGTGCGTTCCACTACGACACCTTCCGTGTCGGGGTTCGGATTCACGCCAGTATCAACAAGGCAAAGGCCGGCAAGCTGCGCTGGCGCGGGAGCGTAGGGAAGAAAGGCACCGTCATCGGCGACGGCCTGCGTTGTGATCGCAGTCTCAGCCCTCGCCATCGACGGCGACAACAGCATCAGCGGGGCAAGCGCCGCGACGATGCACGTCCAGCGAGAGAGCATCGTCGATACTCGAAGATCGCGCTTAGCTCGTGCTGACATTCACCACCCGGCTCTCGCCGCTGCCGAACGGGAAACCCGTCTGACCGCCAGGCACTTCGGCACGGAACGGGAAATGCCCAACGCCGCCCTCGAACTGGTAGAGCACACGAAAGCGCCCACGCCGGTTCGTGCGAGGAGTCCTGAATGGCTCCCAGCGGCCACGGTAATGGACGAGCAAGTCCACGATCGTTCCCTGCCGCGGGATCGGTCCCTCGACGGTCCCCGAGAGAAGGATCATCCCTTCCGAGCCCGTGCGCGTCGGGCTGATCCGCAGCCGCACCCCAGCGGCCACCGTCTCCTTGATGCGCCCGAGAGCCGCGTAGTTCGCGTCACGGGAGAACGCGCGGTAGCCGACCTCGATCAGCCGCGAAGGCCCGCCGCGTAGACGCACGCTGAATGTGCCATCGACGCCAGTGGCACCGTGCTCTACAACCATCGGCGCCGCCGCGCCGTCGACCTGCTGCAGCACATCCAGGCTGGCGTGCGCGATCGGACGGCCCTGCCCATCGAGCAGTCGCCCAGAGACCACGATCGCACGGTGCGCGTAGCCGCGGGTGATCGCGGCCGGCAAACCGAGTCTCAGCTGCGCTTGCTCGCTCGCCCCGATCCCGTTGGCGCTGCCGATGCCCAGCGTCTGCGAGCCGCTGCTGCCGAAGCCAGGCAGCGCACCCAACGATGCTGTCTTCGCGGCGTTCTGGACCGTGACCTCACCGCCGTAGATGACGCTCGTGTTCTGCGCTGCATCCTCGACGACGAGTTCGACTCGATGCTGGCCGTTGGCCACCGTGGCAGTGTTCCAGCTCACGGTGTCCGACACGCTCGGCGGGCACGCCTGGAAGTTCGTGTAGGAGCAGCTGGCCAGGTAGTCCTTGACGGCGACGGGTTCGCCATCGACGCGCAACTGCACCAGCCGCACGCCCGAGCTCGTGTCCGCCGCCTGATAGCTGATCGAGGACGTGCCCGAAACCGTCCCCGAGCTCGCCAGCGCGCCGCCTGTCACGGTCCCGCTCGGCAGGGTCGTGTCCTGCAGCGTCAACCGCGAGCCGTACAGCTCGAGGATGTTGTTCTCGCCCGACCCGAACGTGCAGCCCGCGCCGGCGTCGTCGTTGGAGCAGTAGTTCGCCAGGGTGATCTCGGTGGTGGTCGACGGCAGCATGTAGGTGCTGGGTTCACTACCCGTCATCGGCGTCGTGCTTTCACCGACTGCGCCGTCGTTGTCGGCGGCGATCGCAAACGTGTCGGCACCGCCGATCTGATGCGAAGCCTGCCACCACACCTTCGCTTCGATGATCGTGATGCCGCTCCCTGCCGGCACCCCGATCTGGACCCCTGCGGTGCTGCCAGGGCTCATGCTGCCGCCCCTGGGTCCGATGTAGTCGCCGGCGCCGCCGCCGCATGTTCCCTTCACGTTCTGAGGACTGCCGAACACGGTCCACGAGCCGGCGTCGTCAGACCCTGCCGAAGGGCAGTTGTCGATCACATACGTTCCCGCGCTCGCGCCCGAGACGAGCGTCAACGCCAGAGCGCCGGCGGCGAACGAGAGCAGGGCGAACCTGCGCAACGATCGACGAGCGCGATCGACCGCGGCGCGTAAGGTCGTCTCAGCCCGTAGTGACATCTACCACCCCGCTTTCGCCGCTGCTGAACGGAAAGCCTGACTGGCCAGCGAACGCGAGCGCCCTAAACGGGAAGCGCCCGACTCCGCCCTCGAACTGGTAGAGCACGTGGAAACGCCCGTGACTGTTCGTTCGTGGGGTCCTGAAAGGCTCCCAGCGGCCACGGTAATGCACCAGCAGATCAACGACGACCCCCTGTCGAGGGACCGGCCCCTCGACTTCGCCGCTGAGCGTGATCATGCCTTCCGGCCCTGTCAGGTGCGGGCTCACGTCGAGCAGCACGCCCGCGCGGACAGACTCCTGAACCTTGGCCTCTGCGGCATACCCAGCCTCGCCGGTAGACGCGCGGTAAGCCACCTCGATCAGCCGCGAAGGCCCGCCTGGAACGCTCGCCACAAACGAGCCATTTGCGGCGGCGCGCGCATGAGCGACCAGCTGACTGTGGCCTGCTCCCGTCACCCGCTGGATCACATCAAGCGTCGCGCCGGCAATCGGTTGGCCAGCCTCGTTTACCAGCCGGCCAGGGATTCGCAGTGCTCGCCGCCCGAAAGGCCGCGAGATCCTGCTCGATAGTCCTAGACGCAGCTGCGCCTTTGCGCTCGCGTTCGATCCATTCGGGGCTCCCGAGAGCAGCACCGATCCTGGGCCGGGCAGCGCTCCGAGCGAGCCGACGCCAGGGTTTTCGATCGCCACCGTCCGGTTGAGGACTTCTGACTCATTCCCCGCCGCATCTTCAACGATGACTTGTAGGTGGTGCACTCCGTTGGAGAGCCCCGCGGTGTTCAGCGAGTAGGTGCGTCCGCCAAGCGACGTTTTACAAGGCACCTGATACGCCCACGTATAGGCATCATGGCCGGCAACGGGGATGCAGTGACCGTCGTTGGTGTCAATGATCTGCGACTGGACGACAGCGCCGTCCACGAGCACTTTCACATAGGCGAGCCCCGGCCCTTCATCGGTGGCTGAGAACGTGATCGACTGCGTACCTCGCAGCGGGGTTTCCGTCAACAGCGGGCCGGATATGTTGCTTGCCTGCGGATCATGCGGCGCGTGCAAGCTGACTTCGCCGCCGAAGATGCGGTATTCCCACTGGCCCGCCGTCAGCGTGCAGCTGCTGTTGTTGTTCCCGTTCGGGTCACAGGTGGCGTTGACATCCCAATGGTCGCCTTCCGGGGAAATCGTCAGGTTCACGAGGTTTCCCGGCGAGAACGGGACGGCGAACGTGCCCCTCGCTGCGACGTTGCCGACATACCAGTCTCCCTGGTCGCAGCAGTTGCGTGGCAGTGAGTAGAGGACGTTGTATTCGCCGCCTTGCTGGATGATCCCCATGAAGCCGTTGTTTGGCCCTTCGGCCTTCTCTGCTCGGTAGATCGTGCCGCCGTTGATCATCGCGCCGGTGGGTGCCTGGTAGAGCAGGGCCGACCATGTGCCCTGCGCGTAGGTCGTGCTGAACCCGACCCTCATCGGCACGCCTCGGCTCGAGGTCATCGGGCCGGTGCCACAGTTGACTTCGGCGCCGGTCGATTGCCAGAGGTCGATGCTCGCAGGGTTGCTGAGTCCTTCCGGCATCCCCGAGAGTCCAAGCCCTTCTCCTGTCGCGGGATTCGCGCAAAGGATCTGCGTGTAGTTACCGCCACCATCCGAAGGCAGTGCACTCGCCGTCGCCGGTGCCAGGAGCCCGAGCAGTAGCGAGCAAGCCGCTGTGACGAGCGGTGCGCGCCTGCCGTGTTTGCGTCGGTTAGTTCGTGGTGACATCGACCGTTTTGCTTTCGCCGGGTGCAAATGGGAAGTCGCCTTGGCTGCCGAACACCAGTGCGCGGAATGGGAAGCGCCCGATGCCGCCCTGGAACTGGTAGACGACGTGGAACCGGCCTCGTCCGTCTGTGCGTGGGTCGCGGAATGGCTCCCAACGCCCGCGGTAGTGCACAAGCAGCTCGACCACGACCCCCTGTGGCGGGATCGGACCAAGGACTCTGCCGGTGAGCGTGATCGTGCCTGCTGAGCCGGTCCTACGCGGGTTCACCGTGAGCCGCACGCCCGCGCGTACCGACTCGTGCAGCCTGGCGCTCGCCGCGTAGCTGCTATCCGCCGAGAATGCGCGGTAGCCGATCTCGATCATGCGCGACGGCCCTGCCGGCACAGCGGCGACGAAGGTGCCACCCGCTCCCGTGCGCGCATGGCCGACCAGTTCCAGGGTGGCGCCGTTGTCCTGCTGCAGGATCTCCAGGGTCGCGCCCACGATCGGCAAGCCCTGAGCGTTCAGAAGCCTCCCTGAGACTCGCAGGGCTCGCCTGCCGTAGCTGCGAGAGATGGCCGCGCGCACGCCAAGCTGCAGGTGAGCGTCCTCGCTGGCGCCGGCGCCGTTCGGGTTGCCGATGCCGATCGAACCGGCGTGTGCTCCTGCGCCGGGGCCGGGCAGCGCTCCGAGCGAGCTGGCCACGGCGCTCGGATTGTTCACCGTGACCGAGCCGAGCGCATCGTTGGTCACGTTGCCCGCGGCGTCCGTGACCGCCAGGCTCGCGGCGTAGGCGCCATTTGCAAGCGCGTCGGTGTTGACCGAGAAGCCGCTGACGGTCTGTGTCAGCGGGCAGGCGTTCCAAGAGTCATAGGCACATTCGCCTGAGAAGTTGAACGTGTGAACGTAAGTCGTGCCGCCATTCAGCGGGCTGAGCGTCAAAGCTGCGCTGCGAACGCCGCTCTCGGCGTCGCTTCCGCTGAACGTGATCGGTTGTGAGCCCATCACCGATGCGTCAGAGGCGGCGGCCGTGACAAGTGGGCCGCTCACGCTCGCCAGCTTCGGCGGTGTGTTGTCTTCCAGGCTCAGCGTAATGTCGCTGAGGGCCGGCACGTCAGTCGCGTCGGCGAAGTCGCAAGACGGCGAGCTGTCGTCGGTGGAGCAGTTGACGTATGCCTCGAAGTCGCGGGCTCCCTGCGGAAGGGTCCAGGTTTCGCTTGCCGTGTACGGACTCCCGCCGCCGTAGGGCAGCTCCGCGCCGCCGGGCAGCGACTGGCCAGCCGAGGAGAATCCGAGGAAGGCGTCATCGCCGGTCACGGGAGACCCGATGACCTGCGCCTTGATCGAGTGGATCGTGACTGCGGGCACGCTGCCCGGAACGTCGATCTGCAGACCTACCTGGCTGCCGCTGTGCCCGTTCTCGGTCACGATCCCGCCGTGTTCTTCAGTGAACACGTAGACACCGATGCTCCCGCCAGCCGAGCAGGTGTCAGACAGCACCGTGTCAGCCTGCGTGTTGTAACCGAACACGTTCCAGCCCGGAGAGACGGACGGTACGCCGGCGGCGCACTGATACATCGGATATGTGCCTGCGCTTGCAGTCGGCGCGAGCATCAAGCTCGCGGTGAGCACGATGATCGCCACGGCGAGTCCGAGGACAGCAAGCTGCTTGGCGAATGGCTTAGTTGGTGTCAACGTCCACCACCCTGCTCAACCCGCGGCCAAAGGCGAAATCAGCCTGGCTTGGCGGCACTTCGGCGCGGAACGGGAAGCGTCCGACCGCGCCCTCGAACTGATAGACGACCGTGAAGCGACCCGCGGCGTCCGTTCGCGGCGTGCGGAACGGCTCCCACTGCCCCCGATAGTGGACGAGCAGGTTCACACTCACGCCCTGGCGTGGCACCGGGCCGAGCACTCTGCCGGTGAGCGTGATCGTGCCTTGCGATCCGGTGCTCCGTGGACTCACACGCAGCTCCACGCCCGCTGCGACGCTCTCCGTGATCCTCGCCACAGCGGCATAGCCTGCATCCGTCGAGAATGCGCGGTAGGCGATCTGGACCGTCCGCGAGGGGCCACCCGGCACCGATGCCGCAAACGTGCCGTTCGCGCTCGTGCGGGCGTGCCCGATCACCGCCCAGCTGCGCGCACCACTGATCTGCTGCAGCACGTCGAGCACAGCGCCACCAATCGGCTCGCCCTGGATGCTCAGCAGCCTGCCCGACACTCGCAATCCACGCTTGGCGAACGAGCGGGTGAGCCGCCTGTGTTGGCCGAGCTCCAGATGTGCTCCCTCGCTCGCCGCGACCCCGTTCGGCTCTCTGGCGAGCACTACAGCGCTGGTGCCCGCGCCCGCGCCGGGCAGCGCGCCGAGCGAGCCATTGGAAGGCTGCAGAGTGCTGATCTGCCCGTCGTAGACGACGCTCGCGTTCTGAGCGGCATCCTCGACCGTGACCTTCAGGGTGTGTGCGCCGTTGGCGAGCGTGGCGGTGTTGACCGGCACATCGACGGACTCGCTCGTCCGGCATGGCTGGCTGTGGTCAAACTCGAGTGCGCCTTCGCTTGAGCCGAGCGGGACACATCGCCCTTCGTTGGTGTTCGGCGTGCCCGAGTAGACCGTTGTGCCGTCGAGTTGGACGATCACGAGCCGCACGCCTGGGCCGCCGGGGTCGCTGGCTTGGAAGGTCAGTTCCTGGGTGCCGTGGGCGTTTGGGTTCAGCAGGGTGCCGCCGAAGCCGCTCGCGGTGGGCGTGGCGTCGTTGGCCAGCTCGATCGCTGCGCTGCTGACGTTTATGGCTGCGTCGATCCCGCCCGTCGACGGGCAGGAGGTGGCGCCTTCATACGGGCCGACGCACACCGCCACGGCATACAGGCTGCTACCGCCGAGGTGCGTGATCGGGAACGCGCCGGTGAGCGTGCCATCCGCGCCGCAGGCGAGGTTGTACTGGCAGTTGGCCAGCACATCCGCGGAGTCATAGCTCGCGCTCGGTGTCCCAAGCCACGCCTGCCCGTGCGGCGAGCTCAGCGTTGCGGTGATCGTGCCGCCGGCGATCGTCGACCCTGACGGTGCGCTGAACACCCACTCGGGTCCTTCATAGGCGCCCTGCGGCGCTTCGCCGCTCGTGACCGCGCTCAGCTCCCCGCCTTCAGCGCAGGAGTTCGTGTCGCCGCTGTCCGGCCCAACTGCACCTGTGGCGCCCGTGCTCCAGCCTTCTGTCGAAGCGGGCTGACCGTCGGGCTGGCGGCATGAGAGCAGCGTCCATGTTCCAGCGTGAGCCGAGCCGGCCAGCGCCAGGATCACGATGCACGCCACCACCGCGAGCGAGCAGACGGAAGCGCCGCGCCGCGCCGCAGAGAGCGTCGTGTCAGTTCGTGGTGACATCGACCACCTTGCTTTCGCCGCTGGTGAACGGGAAGCCGCCCTGTCCGCCAAACACGAGCGCCCTGAACGGGAAGCGGCCGATGCCGCCCTGGAACTGGTAGACGACCTCGAAGCGTCCGCGCGAGTCGGTGCGTGGAGCGCGGAACGGCTCCCACCGGCCGCGGTAGTGCACGAGCAGCTCGACGACGACGCCCTGCGCGGGAACCGGGCCGAGCACTCTGCCGCTGAGTGTGATCGTGCCTTCCGAGCCAGTCCGGCTGGGAGCCACGCTGAGCTTCACGCCCGCGTCGACCGTCTCGGTGATCGTGCCCACGGCGGCATAGCCGGCGTCTGTGGAGAACGCCCGGTAGGCGATCTGCACCGTCCTCGTCGGCCCGCCTGGCACCCGCGCGACGAACGTGCCATTGGCGCGAGTGTGGACGTGTCCAATCACGCTCGCGCTCGGCGAGCCGTCGACCTGCTGGAGCACGTCCAGCGTCGCGCCGGCGATCGGATGGCCCCGCCCGTCGAGCAGGCGCCCGGTCACGTGCAGCGCCCGATGCCCGTAAGTGCGAGTGATCCTGCGTTTGAGCCCGAGCGTGATTCGCGCCGTGCGGCTCGCCGTCGTGCCGTTCGGCACCGCAGCGGCGGTGGCCTGGGAGCCGCCTGCGCCCGTGCCAGGACCGGGCAGCGCGCCGAGCGAGTTGCTGGCCGGCTGCTTGGTCGAGATGCTGCCGTCGTAGACGACCGCCGAGTTACCCGCCGCGTCCTGCACGATCACCTTCAAGGTGTGCTGGCCGTTGGGCAAGATCGTCGTGTTGATCGGGAGATCCACCGACTCGCTCGCCGGGCACGGCTGGCTGTAGTCGAACATCAGTGCGCCGCCGCTAGAGCCCACCGGCACGCACTTCCCGCCGTTGCTGTTCGGCGTGCCCGAGTAGAGCGTTTTGCCGTCGATCTGGACGACCACCAAGTACACGCCCGGCCCGCCGGGGTCGCCGGCGTTGAGCGTCAGTTCGGCGGTGCCTTCGGCGTTCGCGCTCAACAGCGTGCCGCTGACACCGCTGCCCGTCGGCGTCGCTTCGTTTGAGAGCAGCAGGTTCGCCCACCACAGGCGCACGAGCGACCACGCGCCTTCGCTGCCGCCCGAGTTGCAGGCGTAGCCTTCGGCGCCTCCGCACCCAGCGCTGAGATACAGGTCGCCGCCACGGCCGCCGGGAATCCCGAGCACTCCCGAGAAGTCGTAGGTGCCGTTCGCGCACGGTGGCAACCCCGAAGCGCACTGGTAGAAGACGTTGGAGCCGTTGTAGGCGTATTCGGGCGTGTAGGCGACCGCCGTGCCCGAGGCGTTGTAGCCACCACCGTCGGCATAGAAGCTCACGTCGACGGAGCCGCCGATCAGCCGTGAGCCGCCAGGCGGGGTGTACTGGAGGGTCTCGTTGGAGCCGACGCCTACGGCGGCGTCGGTGCTGAGGATCGCGTACATCGGGCTCCCCGGCCCGCAGCTCGTCCCGACATTCGACCCATAGCCGCCGCCTGCGGCAAAGCTCGACCAGCCTTCGCTCGGTGCCGCCGACTGGCTTGGGTTCACGCAGGAAACCTCCATCCAAGACCCCGCATAGGCGCAGCTTGCCGTCAGCCAGCCGCCCGCCACGGCGATCGTCAACGTCAAAGCGAGCGCCAGCGCGCGGTGGTGGGGCACTTTCTTCTGCTTGTTCATCATCGCGTTCATTCCGTGTTCAGGCCCCGTTTTCTTGGGCTTCGGGGTCTATGACCCCAACCGTCCCGAACCGGCCAACAGATTTCTTTGGCCGTGTTCATGGGCTGAACGCTCCTCCGCCGTGCTGGTCTTCAGAGCTGCTTGCCACGCGCGCCGGTGCAGCAGGTACGCCGGTCGTTGTGGGGACGCCGAGGTAGGCAAAGCCGCCCGGTTCGCGCTGCCCGCCTGTGCTCGATCGCGCCCGGCCCTGGTGTGCGGCCGTTCGCTGGTGCCGCGGACGACTGACGGTATGCCTGCTGCGATGAGCGCCCGTGCGCGGCGTGGAGGTAAACGGCGAGGCGCTCAGGGGTCCCGGAGTCGCTGACGCTGGCAGCGGCGCCACGGCCGCGCTATGCGCCGAGTGCCTATGGGGAGCCCGCGGGCTCTGATCGAGGACGTGCGTGGCGACCGCTCCACCCGCCAGCACGCCAAGCGTCACGACACCGACTGCGATCTTCGCGCCAGCACTGCCACCTGCGAGCACCGCGATGGTGCGTTCACGCACGCCGCCCTGCCCGAACGGAGCCGTCTCGATCCCCAGGCGGTGGGCCAAAAGCCGTGCTCGCACGCCGAGCCGCGAAAGCCAGCCAAGATGGCCGATGGCCACAGGCGGCAGCAGCGCCGCGGCCTGGTCGCGGAAGGTGCGCCGCAGCCGCTTGGCGTTCGTCTTGTGCTCCAGCCGGCAGTGGGCGCAGCTCTCAAGATGGGCGAAGGCACGCTCGGCCAGCTCCTCGCTCGTGTTCTGCCCGTTCTGCAACGCCTGGATCGTCTGCGCGCGGTATCCGCACAGCCGGCCAGTGTCATAGAGCAACTGGAAGCGCTCCCGCTTGCGCGCGCACGCCCGCGCGATACTGCGAGCTTCGTTCACGGGCATGTTCTCTGCAGTGGCGATCGCGCGGTAGGCAAGCCCCTCGACCAGCCAGCCAAAGACACGGCGCTCGGTGTCGCTCAGTTCGGTCAGGAACTCGGTGGCGATCAGGCGATCCTCGTGAGCGAGCACGGCCGGTTCGGGTGCGCTCTGGCCCTCCTGGGCCTCGGCCATGAGACGCAAGCTGGGAGCGTTCCTGGCGAGGATTTGACTGTGGCGCCGCTCATCGCGGTGCGCCCGCAGCGCCCGCCGCTTGATCCCGTCGCGCAGCGCGTTGCGCAGGTGCTCCTCGCCGGCGTAGGGTCGGCTGTAGAGCGCGAGCGCCGTCTCCTGGTAAAGGTCCTCGAGCTGCTCTTTGTTCAGCCCGCGGCACTCCGCGAAGCCGCGGGCGATCCGCAGCTCCACCGGCTGCCACTCGCCGAGAAGCTGCCATACCCGTTGTGAGCCAAACGGACGCTGCTGGCCGGATCGAGACGCAAGCGCGACTCCTTCCCCCGGTGAGTCACGGGGGCTTCTGGCCCCAACCTTGTCATCTCCTATGTCCATTCCGGCATCTCCAAGGTCAGCCCTGACCAAGCCAGAAAGTCCCAGCAAACCGGAACAGTTCTGGGGAGCACCATTCTACTTGCAACATTTCATTCAAGCGTTGGCCCTCGATGCGACGCCAGCCGATCTCGGCAGACCAAACATGCCCACATGCGTGGCTCATCGGTGCGGCACCACAACGGTCTCCAGCGCCGCGGCGCACACCATCACCACGGCGATCAGCCCGAACACGCCGAATCCTTCCCTGGCGGTGAGCGCGCGGCGGCGCTGTACAAGCCATGCGCTCACCCCGAGCGCCGCAGCAACCCACTCCAAAGGGACCTGCGGGAGGTAGGGCAGCAGCGCCCATCCGTAGGCGGCTAGTCCGACGCCCACCTGCGCCGTGTTGACGAAGATGCACGCCACCAGCAACCCGTCTGCAACATGGGTCTGGAAGCGACTGCGGTGTGCGCCGAAAGCTCCCAGCAGCAGCGGCCAGGAGAAGATCGGGATGTTGTGGGCGGCCAGCACGAGAACGTGGCCGAACTGCGGCGGCGGGTTGTGCTGCGCGCTGAGCGTGGCCCCGAGCAGTCGACGCGCGGGCAGGATGAGCGGCTGCCCGACGAGCGTCACGAGCGCCGCCGCAGCAAGCGCCCCGAGCCACACCACGGCGTAGGCGCGAACCCAGACGGCACCCAAGCCCGCCGGCAACCACCGACGACGGGCGCGTCGACGCGGGCTCAGCTCTGCGGCAGCCATTCGCTCACCGCATAGCCGCCGCGCACGTGAGCAAGCCGCGCCAGTGTGACGTGGTAGGAGGCGGGCAGCCCTTCGTACTGCGTCGAGCCTCCGGTCTGTTCGCGGGTGACGACCGCCCACGCTCCGGGCTGGGAGAGGTCGCCGGCGATGCTGACGATCTGCCCGCTGTTCCAGATGTGTCCACGTGCGATCGTCGCGTCCGCCTGGCTTGACACTGCGGCCTGCTGCTCGGCCAGCCGCGCCGCGCCGACCGACATCGCCGCCAGCTCGCGTTGATCACTCGTCAGCGTGCGGTAGGTCCAGTTTGAGTACAGGCGGCTGAACGCCGTGAGTGCGGCAGTCGGCGTGCTCTGCACGTCCGCGGGCAGCTGAGATGCCGGCGAGGCAGGTGCCGGTGCCGGTGGCTCGCCTTCGTTCTGAGGCGAGGCAGTCGAACTCGTCCGCTTCCCTGCACTGGGCGCGTCAGGATTGGTGCATCCCGCGAGCGCGACTGCGCCTGCGAGCAGGCACGCCGCGATCAGTCCTTTCAAGCGACGCCCCGTCATAGACCAGGGGGGTGGCGGACGGTCCAGGTCGACCAGTTGGGGACCGACGATGAGACGCGCCACTTCGGGCCGGACTTTTCGGAGTTGGGTCCGGTGTCATAGGCCCGTTCGTAAACGGTGTCGAAGCGCAGGCCGCCGATGTAGACGAAGGCGTGGGCGGCGTTGGCGTAGATCGAGACATAGCTGCCGGGGCCAGGTTGACCGTAGGACTCAAGTTCGGTCGAGCCCTCGGCGTATTCGCCGAACACGCCCCCGGCGTGTAGGACGTATGAGACCGCCGATGAGCAGTCATAGGCCGGCTCCAGTTGGCTGAGCGGCGTGCCGTGCGCGCCTCCGTAAAGGTAGCCAGCATTGAATAGGCGGTTGCCGGCCGCCACCATGCGCTTCACCGCCCGCGGGGCTTCTTCGCCTGCGGCGGCAAGGCCGCTCGGCAGGATCTTTGTCTGCGTGCCGGGCGTGAGCGGGAGCGGGATGCTGCCCACGCCTTCGGCTGCCGGACAGGCGGCGCCCGCTTCACCGGCGCCGCTCGCTTCGCTGGAGGACGGGAGCGCGCCGAGCGTCGGCGCCGTGCCCGTGCTCGGCGCGAGTTGCACCCTCACCGCGCTCTTGGTGATCCCAAGCGGCTGCGCGGCCTGCCACCAAACATCGAGTCGGTACGGCTGACCATCGGCGATGAACTGGCCGGGGCCTTGCCCATAGCCCACATCACGCTTGAGCAGCAGGCTCTTGCGACCATCGTGGGCGACACGAAGCCCGCTCAGATATGGAAGGTTGCTCAGCGCGTTCGCGTCGCCAAACGTGAAGCCGCTCGTGTTTGCCGGGTTGCTGTTGAGCACCGACAGCTCGGCGAACGAGTCGGGGTGCGCTGGCAGATAGGACTCGCCAGGGCTCGGGATCGAGCCGTAGTCGCCCGAGGTCGGGTCGCTCGGCCCGCCGTACTCGGTCGCCCCGATTTCATACCAGCGGCCCGGCGCCAATTCCAACGGAGCCGCGTAGAGCCCCTGCGCGACGGGTCCACCGCCTGCCGGCTGATTGACCGCGCCGACGCTCGCGCCACCGCACGCGCTTTCGGCTTCCTGACTGAACAAGCCGGCTATGCCGGCGGCCACGATCACCGGCAGCAGCACGACCATCAACACCGCGACCAACAGGACCGTCTGGACCTGTCGGTTTTTCAACAGCGCTATCGCAATGCGCGCCTGCATCACGCGGCCAGCTCCAGCTCTGCCATCGCCTGCGTGCGCCAGGTCTCATCCGCGCACAAAAGCAGCGCCTGCCAGCGCTCCTCCCAAGTCTCATCGCCGGTCTGACGCAGAGCCAGGCGGCGCACCGGGTCATCGCGCGCAGGGCTAGAGGTGGCGATCCAATACTCAAGCTCGGCGACGATGACCTGGACGATCGCCTCACCGCGAGTGCCGTTCTCCACATAGACGAGCGCGTACTCGCCGGGGACCGTGCGCAACTGCGCCATCGCCGCCTCACGCTCCTCGGTGTTGCTCAGCGCATTGCGCATCCGCGCCAGCTCCCGCGCCTCCTGACGCCCTGACACGCGCATCCGCGCGTTCGCCAGAAGCGCCTTGCCGTACTCGGTATCGAAGTCGGTGATCTGCTGGGAGATCGCAATCACCCACGTCGCCCAATGACGGCTGCGACGACAGAACTCGTTAAACCAGCGTCCGGTCGAGGGGCGCTCGGTCAGCTTCCAGCACTCATCGACGGCCAAGATCGTGCGGCCCGCCCAGGCGTGCTTGGGGCCTTCGCCTGCCAGGTACTCGCGGCGGGTGCGCTCGATCCTGCGCTTGACGTGCTCGCACAGCACGAACAGCACCGCGGCGGCCTTCGCCTCCGGCACGCTCTGCGTGTCAAAGACGATCAGCGGCGCGTCCGGGAGGATCGTCGTCGGCTTGTCGGTCAGGTAGGCGTAGGGGCCGTCCAGCACGTAGTTGTTCAGGCGCATCGAGAGGTTGCGAAGCGCCTCGGCGACCCCCGCTGAGCCCTCGTCACGTTCGAGCTGGTAGCGACGCTCCAACTCCTCTTGGAGCAGGAGCTCGCGTGGTTCCTCGCCGGTCAGCGCGCAGCGCTCATACACCTCGGCGATCGCCAGGCCGAGCAGGTTGCTCTCAAGGTCGGTGAGCCCGTAGCTGTCGCGCTCGGCGTGATGCTCGCCGAGCAGCTGCGCGTGAAGCGCCAGCAGATAGTCGATCTTCTCCGGTGACACATCGCCTGGGTCCTCGACATCCCACGAGTTGATCGCGTGCGCGTCGCCGCCGATCTCAACCGACGCAGCGCCGGGGATCAACGACGCCAGGAACGCGAAGTGCCCCGCCCTGTCGATGATGAACCCGGTCGCGCCCTGCGCCAGCGCGCGGATCAACAGGATGATCGTCGCCATCGTCTTGCCCGACCCCGTGATCCCCGCGACCAGCATCAGATGGTTGGTGTGGGCCGGGTCGAACGGGTCGATCCGCTCGAAGCGTTCGACCCGGCAAGGAGTAGCCGAGCGGGATGCCGCCAGGGCTTGAGGCGCTGGTCCCGACCAGCGCGAAGGTGTCTCCGACGTTGCGGCTGACGTACTTGCGCTTGCGGGCAGCCACATCGCGGCCGAGCGGCAGCGTCGAGCACCACAGCTGCTGCTGCGCGAACAGGCCGTGGTTGACCCGAGCGTCACTTGCCATCGTCACCTCCCTCGCCGTCGCCTGAGAGAGCTCCGCCAGCCGCTCGTCGTCGCGGTCGCTGATCGCGTGGTAGATGCTCACGCGGTAGATGCCCGCACCGACGCTCGTGGCGAGCTCGTCGACCAGTTCGGCTGCCTCCTGCTCGCGCACCCGTGCGTCGGGGTCAAGCGGGCGGCCGTTGCTCTCGACCCCGCGGTTGACGCCGTAGAGGCGCTTGTAGCGGCGCTTCTGCGCCATCCGCTCGCGGTAGCGCTCCGTCGCCTCGATATGCACGCTCAGCACGAACGGGCTGGGCGACTGCATCATGTGAAGCAGCCAGCCAAGCCACGTCTGCTCCGGCGCGAGCGAGACATAGGAGACCTGCTCCAGCGTGGAACCAACCCGTATGCGGCTGCGATCCGACAGGTCGATCTCCGCGGTGCAGATCGCCTCGCTCAGGGCATGTGTGCGAGCGTCCGCCTCATCCTCGTCTTCGCCGACCCTCACGGGCGCGACGACCTCGCTCTGCATGAAGCTCGCCGGCAGCGCGCCCGAACCCTGCGCGTCGGGGTCAAAGCGGCTGCACAGCAGGTCCAGCACCTCGCCTCCCGACAGCGACCGAGCCGATAGACCCATCGCGTCGAGGTCGGTGCGTATCCCTTCGATGTGGCGCAGCGAGTCACGGATCGCCCGCAGATGCACCGACTCGCGGATGCGCAGCGCCCGACCACGCCGAGCGCCGAGCGCTGGCCGCCGCGATGGCTGCCAGGGGCACACCACCAGGTAGCGCAGCCGCAGGGGGCTGATCGCTCTGGCGGTCTTGCGGAGCGACTGCTCCTGGGCGATCCCAAGGCGGCGGATCGCCGTCGCGCGATCGGGCTGGCCGGCGTCCTCGGCAGCGCCGGCCGCGCGCTCGCAGCGGTAGGTCTCCTCCGCCAACAGCGCCTCCACATCGAGCGTCGTGCCCTGCACATACAGCTGCAGGACTGGCGATCGGGAAGCCGCGCGGCGATCTGAGCGAACGCGCTCGATATCTGCTCGCCCTCGGCTTGCTCGACAGCGAGCGGATTGACCGTCCCGACCTCCAGATAGCGCACATACGCGCCGTCCTCACGAATCAGCAGCCCGTCGGGCTCGATCGCGGCCACACCGAGCAGGTCAGAGGCACGGCGCCCTCGGCGCATCAGCCCCAGCGCTCCCAAGGCAGCTCGTCCAACGGCCCGGGCGGGTTCTCCCCGGAGGGCTCGCTGGGCACCTGGTGCTCGGTGAGGATCACCACTCCCCGTGCACGGCACGGTTCGCCCGGCGAGCTCGCCAACAGCGTGTGGGCGCTCCAGCGCCAGCGCCACATCGAGCGCAGCAGCACGCTGAGCTGCAGGCCGCCGCTCTCAGACACATACGTCAGGGCGGCCGGCAGCCCGATCAAGAACGCGCAGAGCGTGATCGCGGGCTTGGTCGGCACATGGGCGAGGTGGATCACGCCGAGCAGCAGGCCGCTGCCCACGATCAGCACCACCCACTGCTTGACGGTGAACCAGACCAGCTTCGGGTCCTCATCCAGCGAGCGAAAAGTGCGATGGATCACGGCCCACTCCGAGGACGCAGCCTGCGCTTCCCAGCCGGCTTGGGCGGCGGCGCAGACTTGGGCGCCTGGCGCCCCGCGCCTGGCGCAGGGCCGCGTTTGCTTGAGGGCGTGTTCGCTGGTTTGCCTGGCGGCCGGGCTTCGCTGCGCGCGTTCGCGGTGACTTTGCGCCCCGGATGAGCACCCCCAGCTCCAGACGGCTTCGTGCCAGCCGGCCCGCCCGAAGGCGGCGCTGGCGCTGGCTTGACCACCACTTTTGGAGTGCTCGTGCGTGCGCCCGCGGTCGCACCCGTGCCGCCGGGCGCGGCTGCTCGCCCGCCGCCCTGGGGACCAGTTGCCCGAGTGCTGCCGACGCGCGCCGGTGCCCTGCTCGTCGCGTTGCTCGCACCCCGAGGTCCGCGCGCCGGCCGCCGGATACCAGAACGTGAGCTGGCCGCCATCGCCGCCCGCGCCTCGCGCGGCGCGTTGGCGAGAATCGTGCGTGCTCGTGCCATTCGCTCGCGCACCCCGCCTGAGCGCGCGGCTGCTCGCCCGCCTGCGCGTCCTGCCGCACCGGCTGCAACGCCGCCCAAGGCGCCGGCACCCGCGCCCGCAGCGGCCGGGGTCACGGCCGAGACCAGGCCCGTGCGTCGTGCTGCGCCCGCCAAGCCCCGGCGAGCGGCACCGAGCGGCCCTCCCTGTGGGGCGCCCAACGCGCCGGCGGCGGCGCCCGCGCTGCGCCCCAGCGCAGGCATCCCCTCCAACGCGAAGCTACGCAGCCGCGCGTGCCCAGCGCGCATCCGCTCGGCTCCCGGCATCGCACTCGCCATCTGCGAGCCGCCCGCTGCGCCGCCACCGCGCAGCGCGCCGCCGAGGATCTGCCGCAGCTCCCCGAACAGCATCATCGGGAGCTTCACCGCAAGGATGAACGTGATCAGCCCGGCAAACGCGGCGGCAATATGTCCAGGTAGCCCGGCGGCGCCGTGGGTGACGCTGGTTGCATCCAGCGTCAGCGCGCCGGCGGTGGCGAACAGGATCGTCCAGCCGATCGGCACGAGCACGATCGCCATGAGCGCATGGCCCCACACCCGCGCTAGATGTGAAAGCTCCGGGATCGGCGCCAGCGCGATGAACGGAGGCCCCGCGCAGAACACAAGCGCCAGCAGCACGGTCAGCGCCTCCGAGGAGGCGAACAGGGCGGCGGCGAAGACGACGCCGACGATCACCAAAAACGCGCCGAAGACGCCGCCGGCGCCGAGCAGCAGCGCGCCTCCGAACAGGACCGTGATGATGCTCGCCAGGCCGTTGGCGACGACCGGGAAGCCGAGGATCGCGTGCGTGATCGTGTTCGTGGCGTCGACGGTCTGCTCGACCAGCCAGCGGTAGATCACAAGCACGCCGGTCGCCCATACACAGCGGCCCAGCGCGCTCACCGGATGCGCCGCCCCGGTGAGGCCCATCATCCAGTAGCGCAGCGTGCAGACCGCCAACGTCACGGGCATCAGCGACATGCCCAGGTAGGTCATGTCGCTCTCCAGTTCGCCTACGTGCCCCCAGGTCGCGGGGTCGGGCAGCGCGACGAGATGCTGGATCGTGGCGACGGTGCCGTGCTTGAGAAACCCAGGCACCAGCGCGCCCGCCAAGGCGGAGAAGAACCCGTTGGCGATCGCTTCGATGATGCTGTGCAGGCTCGGCAGGCCGAGGAACGCCAGCGGCGCGAGCTGCCCGCCGCCCGTGCTGGCGGAGGCTGCCGGCGCGTACACGAGCATCACGCAGAGCGAGCCCGCCACGGCCGCCGGCAGTAACCGTGCGTGTCGTTGAAGGGCCACCCGCACACGCCCCTCTAGGCGACGATCCCGCTGATCGAGGCGAGGATCGCAAGACCCACGAGCGTCTTGATCGCCACGTCATGCGCGCGGGAGTGCCCGGCCATGAACATGATCCCCACGACCGCGATCACGAGACTCATCGCCGTGCCGCCGAGCCATACGAGGCTGCCCTTCAGCTTTTCAACGAAGTTCTGAACCCCGGTGATCGGCGTGCCTTTAAATGCACCCGCGGCGTTCAGCGCGTGCGCGTGGGAGTCCGGGAACGCCACCAGGACCGCGACCGCGATCACGGTCCCCGTCGCCGCTCCCAAGGCCAGCAGCAGAGCCGCTTGCCTTCGATCTCGACAGGCAAGCGCCCGTCTGAACGTGAGCGCCATCACTGGCCTCACCTCCTTTGTGTTGGGTTGCAAGCTCACGGCGAGAACAGGCCCCCTGCGCTCTGTTCAGGCGCGGGTGCAGGCGCGGCGCTCGCTCGCGGCGGCGCAGCTACTGACGGCTGCGGCGCCGGCGAATGCGCGGGCGCGGGTGTGGCTGCGGACACGACTGTTTCCCTGACGGCAGGCGCCACCGGATGCACAGGCCGCGGTGTCCGGTGCTGAGCTGGTCGAGATTGCGCAGCGCGGGGCGCCCCATGCTGGGCGGTGTGTGGGTGCGGAGATCGCGCCGGCGTCCTGCGCGGCGCCGGCTTTGGCGCTGCTGGCAGCTTGGTCGCCGGGAGGGGATGGCTCACCGTCGGCGCGCGACTCGGCGCGAGCGCGCTGGCCGGCGGCGTGCGCGGGTGATGGCCGTCCACCGCGGAGATGGCGCCGACGAGCGTCCACAGGGCCAGCGCCGCGCCGATGGCGCCAGCGAGCGTCCGGTGCTCTCCGAGCCATCTGCGCACGCGACCCTGGCCCCGGAGTCCGCGCATCGCTGCTCGCCGTCGCGGATAGGCCCCTCGCCAGCGGGGCGGGCCGCTGCGTCCGGCGAGCACGTCCTCGACCTGCACCACGAACTCGTCGTCGTGCGGGACTTCGCGCTCGTCGAGCTCGCCCGTGGGCTCGTCCTCGAGCGCGCCGGCAGGCGCGTCGATCTCTGCGGGCCATTCGCCCAACGGCTCCACGGCGCCCTGCGCGGGAACGCGCTCGCTTGCCGATTCACCGGGCATGGTGGGCGCCGGCGGGGGCTCCACCGCCGTCAGCGGGCGCTGGGCAAGGCCCCGCTTGCGCCTCCGCGGCCGCGCCGGCACCGGCGTCGTGCTCAGCGACTCGTCAGACGGCTCTAGCGCACGCAGCTCGCCCTCGGATGCGTCGCTGGCGGCGGGGGCGAGCTCGGCATCGCCGTCGAGCGGCTCGCCTCCTGGGGCCGCGACGTACAGCGTCACCATCCCGTTGCGAGCCAAGCCACTGCCGGCCGCAGGGTCCTGCGCGACAACCAGACCAGTCAGCTCCGCTGGGCAGCCGAACGAGCGATCAAGGCCGGGGCGCAGCCCGCCGCGGCGCACTGCCTGCGCCGCCTCGCCGGCGGGCTGCCCCACGTAGTCGCCGACCGCCTGCGGGCCGGAGCCACCACCACGGCGGGCGGTCTTTGCGCGCTGAGTCACACGCTCGGGAACTGCCGTTCTGTCGGTCATCGGCGTTACTGACCTCAAGCGCCCCAGACCGGCCAACGAGTTTCTCGACCGCGCCGAACGCCGCGCTCAGCCAGCAGCCGAAGCGGTGCCTAAGCTCGATCAATGCCTGCAGGGCCACTGGACTTCTTCGAGACGCTCGCGTCGACCGACTGGCACGGCCGGTTCGTGCCATTTACGCCCTGTCAACTTGGGCAACTGCGCCGCTACCACGAGCTCGCGCACGAGCTGGGCCGCTCGTCGTTCTTCTCCCAGCGGCTGACCTTCTCGGTGAAGGCGTCTCCAGAGGAGAGCTATCAGCGCCTTGAACATGCCGGACACGACGCCTTGCGCTCGATGAGCATGTCTTTCCGTCAACTATGGGGCGCGAGCGAGCCAGCTCGTTTCGATGCGGTGCGTCAGCTGCTCCGCGACAACGTGCTGGCGCCACGCGATCAAGTCGATGTCCGTGTGCTCCTCGACGTGCTCGGCAGCCGCTTCAAGGCCGCGACACGCTCGGACATGATGAGGATTGTTTGGGAGGACGACCCGCTCGGAAAGCCGAAGGAAGTCATCCGTGCCCGCCAGGTCATCGACGACTGGCTCTACAGCGGCCCGTTCCACGCCGACGAGGATCGGATCGCGCGAGTCGGACGGTGGTCGAGTACGGCATACGAGTTCACGCTCGCCAAGGCACTCCATGCCATCACTGGGGTGATTTGGGAGCTCCAGATCGTCGTTGGCGGCGCGCTCGGCCCCCGCCACGACGAGGCCAATCGCCTTGCCGCGAACGGGTAGACGCGCACGCGCGCTAGCCGGCTTGCTGATCGAAGGCGGGCTGGTGGTCGCCTCGCAGGCTCCCGCACGGCCAACTGGCGCTGAGCATTTCGATGAGTTGCAGGCGATCTATCGTCAGCTCGGGGGGCTCTTGGACGAGCCGCCGCTTCGCCCCGGCTCTTGGGATCTCGTCTTCGGGGATGGTCTCGTGGTCGAGCTGGACGAGGAGCTGCATTTCAATCGCTACCGCGCCATCACGCTTGCGTCGTCGTGGTCCGCCCGCCTACCTTGGATCGAGGACTATCGCCGCCACTGCCACAGCCACGAGAACGACTGCCTCACTGCCGGCCGGTGGGGGAAGCGTTGGACAAATGCGTCCTGTGCGCGAATGTTTCGAGGAGGCGATCCGGGCGATCTCTCTGGAGACGGCGCTCCGCGCTGGAAGCAGCGGGCTCTCTATGACGCGGTGAAGGACACCGCACCAACACACGGGATTCACCTGTCCCGCGTGACTATCTACGACACGCTCGACGGCATCCAGCTAGGCGCGCTGCTCGACGGCGCGACTGACATACCGGCATCCACCGTCGTCGATTTCGTCCTACGACGAGTGGCGGTGTAGGCGCAGACGTTCAAGTGGCAGATAGACGAGTGGCAGATGAACGAGTGGCAGACGATTAGCTGCGAGCAGCCAGCAGCTGCGCATAGCGCGCGAACCGCGGGTCCTCAAACCAGCCCGGCGCGCGCACGACCGCCGGTGGCAGATCCCGGTAGACGAGCACCGCGCGCCCGCGGCCGATCTGCCTCAGCCACGGCGACGGCCCGGCCTTCTGATGACCGACGCTCAACGTGTGCCGCGCCAGCCCGGTCGAGGTCGAGGCGTTGGCGACCGGCTCCTCGCCGAGCAGCTCCGTGAGGTATCCCGCGCTCGTGGGCTCCGCAAGCGGCGGGATGAAGACCTGAGCCGTCGACGCCGCGCAGATCGCATCGCGGGCGGGGCGGCCGTAGCGCTGGTCGATCTGCGCGATCGACTGCCAGATCGTTGCGATCACGATGCCGTGATCCCCGCACTGTGAAAGATACGACGCGAGGTTGCGCACCGGGGCGATGTTCGCCGCCTCGTCCATCAAGATGAACAGCCTGGGGTCAAGCACGCCGCTCGTGCGTGCCTTGACGATCGCCGCCTCATACATCGCGGCCACGAGCGCCAGGATCACCGGCCGCAGCGCATCCTGATCGTGCCCAGCCGCGACGACATAGATCGTGTTCGCCTGCCCGTCGAGGAAACGCTCGGGTGTGAGATCGCCGACGGCGCACGCTGCGACCTGCGGGTAGCGGTAGGCGCGCAGCAGATTCAAGGCGCTCATCACCGTCGTCTCGCGGTTGCGCTCGTCGCGGCGGCTCACGCCCTCGAGCTGGTCCGCCGCCGCCGAGGCGCCCGTTGCCTTCAAGCAGGCGATGGCGTCTGTGAAGTCACGCGCGTCCAGCCACCTGACGAGCTCGCTCATGCTCTGGCCGCTGATCGCGGCGGCGTGAAGCAGAGGCGCCAACATGCTCGCCGCCTCCTTGTCCCAAAACTCGTTGGCGGCGTTGCTGCTGTCCGGGTGCGCAGCTGAGGCGAGCGCTTCGCCTGCGCGGATCGCGCCCGGCCAGCTCCGCGCCGGGATCAACGGCGTGAAGCCGGCGCTCGCACGGTCGCCGAAGGGGTCATACACCCAAACACGGCCGAGGCTTCGACGGTACGGGGCCGTGGCGTCGTAGATGTCGCGCTTGGTGGAGAGCACCAGCGCCGGCCCGTGGTGATCCAAAAGCCAGGGCACCACGTAGCCGCTGGACTTGCCTGCGCGTGGCGGCGCGACGACCATCGGCTGCACCTCGAGCTCAGCCGCCAGCGTCCGAGCCGGCACACGCCCGATCACACCGAGATAGGGGCGCCCCGCCGCTGGCCCCTGCACCCATAGGCGCCGCAGGTCTGCCGGCACCGCCCAGGTGCGTGGCCGCACCCAGCCGCGATCGACCGCGCGGCGCGCGACCGTCCGCTGCTCCTTGCCCAGCGGCGAGCCTGCCCGCCAGGAGCGCACACGACGGTGAACCCTCCACGCCGCCCAGCAGACGAACACGAACGAGACGCCGCCGACGAGCGCATAGGCCGGCGCGGCGGGCGCCGCCGCACGCTCGGCTGCAGTCGGAAATGCACGGTATGGCGTGCTCCAGCCGCCGCGGATCAAAAGCCGCCACATCGCCGCCGCGGCGTCGGCGGCCGGCAGCCTGATCGGTGCGTGCAGCGAGACCAGGCACGCCGCCTGCGTCCAGCACCACGGCACCACGCCACTGACGAAGCCGGCAAGCGCGAGCACGCCGAGGATGCAGATGAGCATTCTCGTCGCGGGGCGCCGCCCAACGGTGTGAACCCTCATGCGCTGCCCGGCCTCGCTGCACGAGCAAACGGCACATCCAGTTGCACCGTCCGCGCTGGTCTGGTGTCGGTCATCGCTGCTACTGACCTCCAGCGGCCCACACCGGCCAACGACTTTCAACCCCCCTCAAGCAGCGCTACACGGCCAGTCCCTTCCTGTCCGGCTCTCTGTGCAGATCCAGCGCTGCGCAAACTTGTTGGCCGCTGGCGAGCACTTGTGGTCAGTACCCACAAAGGCCGCCAATCCGAGGCGGCCGGGACACGCAAGGAGAGACAGAGGATGCCGTTCAGCCTGCGGTCGAGAACGGGTCACGCTCAGCCCACACGAGATGAACCGACTCGCTGTTCACGCAGCCACCGCTGGTTGTCGGCGCGTCGTGTCTTGCCCCATTTTGGACACCGCCGGACTAGCGCTTCGGCCCCCTTACGGGGGCTTCCCTACGCCCTGACGGGCTTCGGCTCCGCGCGCCGGTCGGCGTCTTTTTTGGGCTGCGTCACTAGCACCACCAACCACCAACAGGAGGAACAAGCGATGAACAACATCAACCGAGTCGTAATCACCGGAAACCTGACCGCCGACCCCGAGCTGCGCTCGACGCCAAGCGGAAAGCCAGTCTGCAACCTGCGGGTCGCCTGCAACACCCGGCGCAAGGAGGGCGAGGAGTGGGTGGACAAGCCCAACTACTTCAACGTCACCGTCTGGGGCGCACAGGGCGAGAACGTCGCCCGCTACCTCTCCAAGGGCCGCCCCGTCGCAATCGACGGCCGCCTGGAGTGGCGCGAGTGGGAGACCCAGGAGGGCGGCAAGCGGCAGGCCGTGGACATCATCGCCGACTCCGTGCAGTTCCTGAACAGCGGGAACGGCGCGAGCAACGGCGGCGAGGCGCCCGAGCAGGAGCCGGAGCTGGTCGGCGTCGGTGCCGGCGCCGAGGAGGACACCCCGTTCTAGGGCTCAGGTGGCCCGCGCCCTCACCAGGGCGCGGGCCACAGCCCTCAGAGAAAGGACGCCGAGGATGAACGAAACCACCGTCTTCGACCAAGCCCTCCAGAGGGTTCGAGCCCGCGACGCGCGCCTGCGCGCACTGTGGGAGATGACCCCGGCGCAGCGGATCGCCGCGATGCGCCGCGGTGAGCTCACGCTTCGAGCAGTGCGCGGCGTGGGCCGCGCGCTACCCCAAGCAAGTGCCGCTGCTCAACGGCGAGTTCGAGTACCTCGCCGCCTTCACCCCGGAGGTCCGCGATTGAGCCTCCCTGAACGTTACCCCGGCGAACTGCTGACCTACCTGCGCATCCTCGCGGAGGGCTCGCAGCCCACCCAGTTCTTTGACCTGCGCTACAGTCCGCCCGCCGGCGTGATGCGCCGGCGCTACGTCTCCGTGCTGCGCCTGCAGCAGATCGCCGAGCGGATCACGGAGCTGGCGGCTGGCGCCGACGTGTATGTCGGCGCGGCGCTGCGCGACCGCGCCCGCGGAGACAAGACCGCGATCAGCGGCTCCCATCTGCTCTACATCGAGTGCGACGATCCCGCCGCCCGCGAGCGACTCGAAGGCTTCGCCTGCTCGCCCTCGATGGTGATTGCCTCCGGCTCACCAGGGCACCTGCACGTCTACTGGCGGCTGCACGAGCGCGCGAGCACCGCCACGATCGAGAGCACCAATCGCAGGCTCGCGCTCGGCCTGCACGGCGAGCCCGGCTGCGCCGACATCGTGCGGATGCTCCGCCCGCCCGAAAGCCTCAACCACAAGCACACGCCGCCGGCACCAGTCAGGCTCCTCGAGCACGATGCCAGCGCGCGCTACGCGCTCGCCGACGTCCTCACCCGGCTTCCCCACGATCCACAGCCCCACCACGAGCGGCCGGCATGGTCGGCGAGCCCCCGCGTTGGGCGCACCGCCCTGGACCGCGAGCTGCTCGCCATCCCCGCAGCCGACTACGTGCGCGTCCTGACAGGCCGCGAGCCCAACCGTGCCGGCAAGGTGCTCTGCCCGTTTCACGAGGAGACCGAGCCGAGCCTGCAGCTCTACCCGGACGGCACCTTCTACTGCTTCGGCGCACGCTGCAAAAAGGGCGGCACCATCTTCGACTTCGCGGCGCTGCTGTGGGGCATCGGCACCCGCGAACGCGACTTCCTCAAACTGCGCCGCCGCCTCGCGCGCACTTTCGGGCTTACCGAACCCGCCGGCGAGGTGTCCCGGTGAGCTCCAGGTCAACTGCACTCGCACGGCTGCCAGGGCAGCTCGCCGTGCCGTTCTGCCTGCTCGCCGCAATGCTGCTCGCCGGCTGCGCACCGCCCAACGAAACCGAATGGCCGAGCGTTGACCGGCCGCCGTCGCGGTGCGTCGAGCATGACGGCCTGCCCGACCCTCGCTGCACGCCCGGAGCGATCCGCGCCGGGGTGCCGCTGGCCACGATCTGCGCGTTCGGCTACAGCCGCTCGGTGCGACCGCCCGAGAGCTTCACCGAGCCGCTGAAGCTCGCTCAGATGCGCGCCTACGGCCTACCAGGCTCCCCGAGCGAATACGAGGAGGATCACCTCGTGCCGCTCTCGATCGGCGGGGCGCCACGTGACCCGCACAACCTCTGGCCCGAGCCGCGCACCGGCCCCGACAACGCCGAGCAAAAGGACCAGCTCGAGACCTGGGCGGCGCGGATGGCCTGCGCCGAACACATACCTCTGGCTCGCCTGCAGCACGAGATGGCAAGCGACTGGATCGCGCTCTATCGCGCCGCCGGCGGCGAGCGCGTCCTACGGGCCTACCCGCCCGGCGGCTAGGCGCGTAGCGAGCAGCCTCTCACCAGCCTGAGAGCCGGCCTCCAGCGCTGGCGCAGCCTCGGTCGGCTCGCCGCGCTACGGTTCGGCGGCTATGAGCGGGCGTCGCAAAGTTCCACTTAGAGTGACCCTCGACGGTCGCCAAGTCGCCAGCGAGACGACCTGCATCTGGGCAGGAGCCTACGTGCTGACGATCGCCACAACGCTGCCCGACCACGGGCTCGCGCTGGAGGTTCACTCCACTTTCGTCGGCCACCAAGGCGTGCCGACGTGCGTTACACACCTGACGCTTGGCCCCGTCGACCACGACCCCACGATCGCCCAAGTCGAGCACCCTCACGCAAGCCTCGACCCGATGCTCAGGGCCAGGGAGTGTGCCTACGAGCACGTCCAGATCGTGCTTGCGACGCTCAAGCAGCTCGGATACGAGGTGGCGATCGACGTGCCCGACGATGCTTTTGAGGATCTGGAGCGCGTAGAGCCCCGCTGACGCCTGCGCGGCACGCGCCGGCCCTTTCAAGCGACCCAAGAGCTCCGGGCGTTGAGCCGAGGTCCCCTCCGATGATCGCACGCTGCGCGTGCGGGTTGGTCGGGGGATCGGCTCCGCACCGGCAGGGCCGCCTACCGAAAGGAAGCGCGATGCCTCACAACGCCGCCAGTTCGCCCGCACAGACACGCCCCACCTACGCCGGCATCGGATCGCGTGCTACGCCGCCTGCCGTGCTTGACCTGATGGCCGGCGCGGCACGCTGGCTCTCGACCACGGGCTGGGTGCTGCGCACAGGCATGGCCACCGGCGCCGACCAGGCGTTCTACCGTGGCGCCAGCACACGCGGGCCGCTGGAGCTGTACCTGCCCTGGCCGACCTTCGAGGCGGACGCCCACGCGCCGAGCCGCGGCTCAGATCAGTTCGTGCTCGGGCAGCCCACGCCGGCGGCCTACGAGCTGGCGGCAACGTTTCACCCTGCCTGGTCTCGGCTGCCGCGAGCCGTTCGCGCTCTGCACGCACGCAACGCTCATCAGGTGCTCGGCGCCGATCTGGCAAGCCCGGCACGCTTCGTCTTGTGCTGGACCCCTGACGGCAGCCTCGACGGTCGTGGGCGGCGTGTCGGCGGGACCGGCCAGGCGCTGCGCATCGCCCGCCACCACGGTATCCCCGTCTTCAATATCGCGCGGCTGGAGCACGTGAAGCGGCTCACCGCAGCGATGTCGTGACATCGAGCTTGCCGCGGAGTGACACATTCACAAAAGAGAAAGTGTGAATGGTGGGGGCGCCGGCAGCCCCATTATCGCACCCCTGCCGGGGTGCGTAGGGCCGCCTACCGGCACCCGCACCGAGCGGGAGCCCTGTCAGTGAAAGGACGCTCGCCGTGTACGAGTCCTACAACGCCGCAATCATCCTCTGGCCCGCCACGCCACTGCCCGCCAGCGTCGCAGCGCAGCTGGCACAGCGCCGGCGTCGACCTCGCCGCAAAGAAGGTGAACGGCGGCCGGCTCGCCGTGAGACGCACACCCGCGGGGACGGTCGTGCTGGACATCACGTTCGAGTGCTGCCAGTACGGGCTCACCGGCCTTGAAGCAGTGCTCGCCACGCTGCGCCTCGCGCGCATCTCCTACGTCGCCTGGGACGTGCGCGAGGGCGAGATCGCTGGCAGCGGCCGCGAGTTCGACCCCGAGTGTGGGATCGAGCGGCACTTCAGCGTGATGGCCGACGGCGAGCCGCTGCTCACCGCCAGCGACCTGGAGGAGCTCGAGGGCGGCTCCCTCAAAGCCGAGGATCTGGTCGAGGCGATCCGCGCCTGGCTTGCGCTTCCGGTCCCCAACGGTCTGACCGACCTCGCCGACGGCGAGGTGACGATCCTCACCGTGTCCGACGAGGAAGACGAAGACGACGATCGCGTGGAGATCGTCGGCGCCGTCGAGGAGCCGCCCGGCGCGTGCCTGGTGCACGCCGGCGAGTAGGGCGGTCGATCCCGCCCCAGGGTGGCACGCCCTGCGGGCGCGCTGGAGGGCGGGGAATCGCCCGCCTACCAGGGGCGGGCCAGCTACCGACAGGAGGCATCATTGGCTGGACCGGCGGAGCACTACAAGGTCCGTTTACCGCACGCGCGGCGATCGAGTTCGAGTTCGGCGCGGAGTTCCTGACGCGAGTGATCGACACCGTGCGCTACGGCACCGTCATCTACGCCGCCGTCCGCGCACGCGACGAACAGCAGATATTCGGCCTGGTGCTGCTCGCCGAGCGCCAGGGCGGCATTCTCTACACCAAGCCGATCAGCGAGGACATGGGACCCAGCGAGGATCAGTGCCCAGCTCGCATCCTCGATCTGCTGACCGAGCCCAGCAACGATTGGGCACGCAAGTGGCGCGAACGCTGCCGCGCCCGCCTGGCCAAGCCACGGCCGCGCGACGGTCAGACCGTCACCTTCTCCAAGGCGATCACGTTCACCAACGGCCAAACGCACAGCACCTTCACCTACCAGGGCGGCTCGCGCTTTTGCACCGACGACGGCTGCCTGTGTCGCATCACGCGCTGGCGAGAGCTTGACTTCACCGTAATGCAGTAAACGCAGCCCGCTGACTCGCAAGGGCTAGAAGTCGCTACTCCAGGCCGGGTCCGAGCACATCCCTCAAGGCCAGCAGACCGGCTTTCAGGGCGCGTAAAGCCCTGCGCTTCGCGTCGCCTGGCGGCGATCCCTCCGGGACAGGGCTTGACCCGCCGCGCCGGCCCGCTCAAGGCCGGGACGTGCCCGACCCCGACCTCAAGGAGACAGCGATGAACAAGCCCACGCGGCGACCCAGCGGTCTACTCGTCCCAGCGCATGTGCAGCTCGGCAAGCCACGCGCGGTTCACTGCAAGCGCGAGCGCCACCACATTTACATCGGGCGCCCCTCAAAGTGGGGCAACCCATTCGTGGTCGGCAAGCACGGTGCGCGGGGTGAGTGCATCGCGCTGTATGAAGCGTGGCTGCGCGAGAACACGACGCTGTTCGCAGCGCTGGATGAGCTGCGTGGGCTGGTGCTCGGATGCTGGTGCGCGCCGCGCGCTTGCCACGGCGATGTGCTGGTGCACTTGGCGAACGCGAACACGGGAGAGCGCGAGCGCTGGCTGGCGCTCGCCGCGTAGGGGAGTGCGCGGCGCCGGCGCCGAGGGACAGGACGCGATCGAAGTCGAACGCCACCATCCGCCACGTACCGCAGATGGTCGGCAGCACCTATCGCCACCGCGACAGCCAGCCGTTCAGCGAGATCGACCGACGCTCTCCCTGCGAGCGCGGGCAGCTCAGGGTCCTCGACGGCGAGTGCGGCGGCTGGTGCGCGTCGTGAGCAGTCGCCTGGGCCGGTTGTGATGCTCCGCCTGTCCGATCGCTTCCCACGCTTTGCGATCTGGCACCGCTTCGCGGCTCGGCCTTATGTTGCACCTGCGCGTCGCTTCGGTGCGGCCGAGGCCCTTCGGGCCGCTGCAGATCGTCTCGCTTTTGGTGAGAACCGATCTACCAGGAGGAGCAATGCTCTACGACCCAGCAAAACGATGCGCCGACGCCGAGCACCACTTCGTCCACATTCGACCCGGCTACCTCGAATGCGAGCGCTGCCATCTTCGTGTCATCCAGCGCGCCGTTCTACCAGACGGCGTGCATCCCAGCGATGCCGACATCGAGTGGTTGCAGCACAAGCGATGAGCCACCACGGCACGGCGCTATCGCCGGCTGCCGGCAGCCGCGAATGATCGCACCCCTGCGGGGTGCGCGGCGGCTGCCACCGGCATCCGCAAACGGTGGATGCCACGGCCAGCAAGAAAGAGGTGAAGCGTGACCATTACCACTACAGCGGCTGTCGAGCAGACCGACAGTCACACAAATCTCGTTTGCATGTCCTGCGGCCACATCCAGCCGGTGCGGCGTGATCAGCTCCCGTCTCGCTGCGAGCACTGTCGAGAGTCGTTCACCGGCTGCGGCTACCTGCTTGATGATGCCAGTGACGCCGAGGCGCTCTCACAGGAAGTGCTGGACAGCAACGCCATCTCTCACGCGAACGGGGTCGGCATATGAGCACGTTCGCTCCACCAATCACCATCAACTACAGCGGCCCACCCGTGAAAGTCGACGGGCGACGGATCAACCGCGAGATGTAGGTCCCCAATCTCGGCCGCAACGATCCGCTTCAGGCCGACTCGTGCCCTGGTGAAGTCGCCGCCAGCCTGTTCGAGCAGGCCAAGGCAGCGCGCGCTCTCGTCATACCCGACGAGCTTCGCGCCGAGTGCTACAGCGACGACGACGCGCAGGGCGGCGGCTGCATCCTCGCCGTCTATCCGACCAGCGGCGCCGCGGGTGTCACCTGCGGCTGGCGCGATGTCGAGAACATCGTGTGCCCCGAAGGCGACCCGCGGCCTGACAACGATCGCCGGCTCGTCAAAGAAGCTCTGCAGTTCATGGCCGGCGAGATGAACGCCGCACTCGGCATTCGGCGCGGCCGATCTTCGGGGAGTTAACACGAGAGTCCTATCACACCCCTCCCTGAGAGATCGGCTTACGCCTTCAAGCAATTGAGAATCGCCCCCTGCGGGGGCGCACGGATTTCACATTATCAATTGCTTGACTCTCCTTCCGGGGCGTGATGAGCAGGGGGCAAGTTCACAAGTTCACCACAGAAAGGACTTTCACACTATGAGCCCTCGCACAAAAGCACCCGGCGCATCCCCCAAGCAGCTCTCCTACCTCAAGGATCTTGCCTCGCAGACCGGCACGACGTTCACCGTCCCGCGCAGCGGCTACCAGGCGGGGCGTGAAATCGAACGGCTGAGGGCGCTCACGGCGAGGCGCGGGCGTTGTCTGGAAGCCTCCGAGCTGGAGCTGGACCCGGTGGAGCTGGACCCGCTGGAGCAGCCCTACGCGACCGAGCAGAAGCCCGGCGAGGTCATTGGCTACGGTGCGAGCGCAAGGCGCGCGGACCCGGCCCCGCGGTGTGCAGCGCCGGCGCCACGACGGACAGACGAGCCGTTCGAGCTGGGGCGCTACGTGACGTGCTCAGGAGAACACCGCGCGCTGTACGGCATCCGCGTGGACGGCAAGCCGAGGATCATCGACGCCGCCGCAGAGGGGACCGGGCGCATCTACACCGTGGAGCAGGACCTGCAGGAGAAGGGCGGCTATGGCGAAGTCAAGGCGCTGGTAGCTGACTACCTGGAGCAAGCCGGCGAGCTTGGGCGCATACCGATGGCGCCAGCGCCGCGGCGGCGCGAGGCGGTGGCTGCGGATGCCTAGCGGCTCCGCGGTGTCCAGTGCGTCCCCGTTGGTCACTCGATCGACGGGCGTGGCGGAGGCCGTCGCCCCCGGAATTGTGGCACGCCCGTCCGGGCGTGCCTGGGCTCGGGCTCCGCGGCTCCGCACCCGGCGGGGCCACAGTCCAGATCGGAGGCCCGGCAATGGATAACGATCCCGAGGTCATCCTCATCGTTGGTGAGAGACCGTCGAGCGATCCACTCGCACGCGAGCTTGTCCTCGACGGCTACCGAGTGCTGTGCGCCCCTCGCCTTCTACGACTCTGCCGCGCGCTGGCCGAGCCCGACGAGATCGACCTCATCATCCTCAACCCAACTTCACAGCAGGCCAGCCGGCTTCACTCGGTACGCGCGCTGCGCGCGGGCGAGCTCGATCCCGAGATCAACCCCGGCGTGCGCGTCCTGTGGGTCAGCGCCAGCGACGAGGTTGCCGAGGTGCTGCGCGCTTTTGAGGCCGGCGCCGATGATGTGATTCGCTCGCCGTTCCTGCACGCGGAGCTGCTTGCTCGCGTGCGCGCACTCCTGCGCCGGGGCATCCTCAGCTCCGCCGGGGTGATCCAGTTCGGGGCGCTGCGGATCGACACCAACGCTCACGCAGCCACGTTCGCATCCACTCCCTTGCACCTGCGCCGCCTCGAGTACGCGCTGCTCGTTCACCTCGCACGCGACCCTGGCCGCGTCCACACCAAGCAGGATCTGCTGCGCGAGCTGTGGGGTTATCAGGGCACCGGCTCCACGCGGACGGTTGACACGCACGCTTGCCGTCTGCGGCGCGCGCTCGGGGACGCTGGCGCGTCCGGCTGGCTGATCGCGGTGCGCGGCGTCGGCTATCGCCTTGCGCCCGACGGTCACGGCGAGCTGCATCTGCTGGCGGGGCGACGTAGCGCCTGAGCGCGGACGGCGGGCCTCGCCCTCCCGATGATCGCACGCTGCGCGTGCGCGGGAGTCGGGCAACGGCCCGCGTCCGGCGGGCTCAGACCCCTGCGAAGGGAGAACCGTGAGCACGACCACCGCAACACCCGCAAACCCTCCTACGACGGCAGCGCCGCAAGCCGACGCAATCGTGCGGCGCACCCAAAGCCTTGGCAGATACCGCGCGCCGGAGACTGGACAGGAGCGCGAGGTGCTGCGCGTCCAGCGCCCCGATGGCAGCGCGCTCGTCATCGACTACGAGCTCGGCACCCTCAGCGAGGGGCGCCTGGTCGCACACCTGTCGCCGGACGAGCCGCCTGAGAACGCGCAGATCGTCTGCGAGCTGTACCTCGCCGATGATGAGCGAAGGGGTCGCTGCCGCGCGGTGACGCCGGAGGACTTCCAGGCCACCCGTCACGCCACGCCAGCTCCGTCCAGCCGCCTCGCGCCGCAGGCAGTCAGCCGACTGCAGGACGCCGCCGGTCACGTGTACCGCATCAGCGAAGTGCAGGTGCCCGGCCACGCGCCCGAGCTTCGCTGGACGCGCTCTCACGATCCAGGTCGTGAGGATGACTGCGAGGCTGTCACCCTCCGCGAGGTCGTCGGCAGCCTCGAAGCCTACGAGCCAGCCCGAACGCTGACGCGCGAAGCGCTCGCCCGCTGCGCAGAGTCTCTCTCCACTCGGCGCTTGCGAGAGGAGGCACAGCGGCTCGCCGGCAGCGCGATCGTGCTCAACCGCGGCCTGCGCGAAGCGGTCAAGCGTGAGCTCCGTTTCGGTGTGGTGACGATGAGCGACATCGCCGCGCGCTGTGGCCGGGTCAGGCGCGACCCTCCCGGTGGTCGCACCGGCGAATCGAGCTGGCTCGCGCGCCGGATCGGCGCAATGCCGGAGGCAGGCGAGGAGAAGCCCTGCCCGTGGGTTCACATCGACGTGCTCGCGCTGATCGCGCGAGACGGGCTCGGCATCTGCCCGCGCGAGGTGGAACTGTGAGCACTCTCAGGGGACGCCGAAACGCCGCGCGCAAGGCCGCCAGTCGGCTGATGCGCACGGGTCTTGACTGTGGCCGGGACCTGAGATCGCAGGCGGCGATCGACTGGCTCGCCGACGTGGCGCTCCACGTAGGCAGTCTCGACGCGATCGACATCGGTGCCGGCGCGATCCTCGAGAGCAGCGGCCACGTTCGCGGCAACGAGCAGTTGATGCTGCCGGCGATCTGATGCTGCTGCTCGCAACGCAGGCCGAGCCGCAGATGATCGAGCACGCCCACCCGAAGCTCGGGCGGCTGATTCAGCCGCGCCACCACAACGCTCTGGCAGCGACGATCGAGCGTGGCATCCCGTGGGCAGCCGACAACGACTGCTACCAGGGCCTCGACCCTCACGCCTACTACGCGATGCTCGATCGTCTGCATCACGTCGGTGGCCGGTGCTTGTTCGTCGCCGTGCCTGACGTGGTGAGCGACGCGCACCAGACCGCACGCCAGTTCGAGCGCTGGTGGAGCGGCATCGCGCGCCGCGGCCTGCCGGTCGCCCTGGTGGCACAGGATGGCCTTGAGCGCATGGAGCGGTGGCTGGGCATAGCCTGGCCGCGCATCGACGCGCTGTTCATCGGCGGCTCGACCAGCTGGAAGCTCGGGCCAGCCGCACGCGCGCTCGTGCGCGAGGCCAAGCGTCGAGACCTGTGGGTTCACATGGGGCGCGTCAACAGCGTCAAGCGGATCGCCTACGCCACCGAGATCGGCTGCGACAGCATCGACGGCACCGGCTGGGTGTGCTGGCGCAACATCCGCCTGCCCGAAGGCTTGCAGGCCGTCAGTGCACCGCCACGGCGGGCGCTTCCCGGTTTCGACCGGGACGCCACCCGCGAGGTGCCATACCGCGAAAGGCAGGCGCGCGCCCCAGCGTCGCGCGCTGTCGCTGCGCCCGCTCACCAGCAGCTCGTCCTCTGTGAGCTCGAGCGGGGCACCGCCTGATGTGCATGTAGCCGGCGCGGACCTCGCCCTTCCGATTTTCGCACGCTGCGCGTGCGCGGGAGTCGGGCAATGGCCCGCACACGGCGGGCCTCAACCCACGAAGGGACGGGACCTCAATGGAGTCTGCACTTTCACCTACACCGCACGAAGCCAGTCAGCAAATGCTTCGCGTCTCAGGCAGCCGAGACGGAGCCGGAAGCGGTCCAGCTATGCCGATCAACGGGGATGTTCCCGGCGGCCTCGAGGATCTGCTCCCTGGTGGATTCATGGAGGCGTTCGATGCCGCGATGAGCAGCATGGAGATCGCCGAGGGCCTGATCGAAGAACTCGGTCGGGAGCACCCAGAGCGTGCAGACCCGATCTGGCACAGCTTCAGCCTGCTGCGTCCTACGCACAGCCTCATGCACAAGACGGACATGATCTACCGATCCCATTGCCGGGAGATCCTGCAGCGCGTCATCGACGGCGCTGACACCCGGCCTGGGACTGCGGCCGAGTGCTGCATCGTCTGCTGTGAGACAAGCCAGATCGCTCCGTTGACGGTGGCGGGCGTCGGGACCTACATGCGCATGTGGCAGGCAGCGGGTCTGCCGGACACCGGGGCTGGTGTCTCCGCTGAGCACCACGAGGCAATACGAGGCCCAGCGATTGACGAGCACGAAAGCATGATGCGCCGGAAGCTCTCCCAGCCCTGGCGGAAGCTCCCCAGCGTCATCGAGCACTCGCCGGGATGCCCTGCCACGCTCGCCAACTAGCGAGCGGTCGAGCGATTAATGACTTCGCCAGGGGCCTTGAACGCTCCTCCGTTGCGGCCGTCGCCTCTCCCAGGCTCGCACACCCTGCGGGTGTGCACGGTCGGGCTCCACGGCCGCAACGGGTGAGGCCGACGACCCACAGAGAGGATCACGCATGACGACGACAGGCGCAGAGCAAGATCGAGACGAGCAGTGGGCATACGGCTACAGCTACCGGGACGTAGAAGCGATGGACCGCTTCGATGCGTTCGAGGCAGGCGTTCTCGCCGGCGCAAGCGAGGCCCGCGAAAACCTCAAGGGGTGGGTGCTGCTCGTCGGCGACCCGCGCGGCGGCTTCTCCGTGATCGGCCCGTTCCCAAGCCAGGACGCAGCGGGAGGCCCGCGCGTCACGCTGGGACGACAGCGACTGGTGGCCGATCGAGCTTCACCAGCGTGCCGACGGCGAGAGCGATCCGCCCCTGTGCGCGCCAGCTTCCTGACCATCCGACGCGCCTGTCCGAAGCGAGGCGGACGTCGGCGTTGCGTCGGCACGGACCTCGCCCTCCTGATCTTCGCACGCTGCGCGTGCGTGGAGGTCGGGCAACGGCCCGCGCCCCGGCGAGCCCAACCCTGAAGGGAGCGGCATGAGCATCACCACCCAAGTAGACAAGGCCGAGATCGCCCGCGAGGACGATCGCGTGCCCGCCCGCGAGGAGCTGCTGCGCGAGTACCGCGCCGCCGCGCACGAGCGCGACCACGGCCACGATCACGCCGTGCGGCGTGCAGCCGGCGCACAGGCCCGCGAGATCGGCGCCCAACTCTCACAGCTCGGTGTGTGGGTCTTCAACGGCGACTACCACGACCTCGCGCAGATCATCCTGTTCATCGAGCCCTACTGGACGATCTACGAGCAGATCAAGGCTGCGGGCAAGTACCCGTACAACGCGGACTTCGAGGGGCGCATCCCCGGCCTTGAGGATGCCCTCCCGCGAGAGGAAACGCCGATCTACCTGCTCCAGGGGCTGCGCGGTCTCGTGGAAGGACACGAGCGGCTGGCGCAGACCCTCGACGGCGGATACCGGCGCCTGACCGAGCTCGCCACGCGCGAGCGCTTCTCAAGCGTCGTCGTCTTCGACCGCTTCTACGCCGTCCAGCGCTTCGAGGAAGCTCGCGTGATCCCCGACGAGCAGCACCGCCCGAGCGGCGTGCTGCCGAAGGGCAAGCGCACCCGCGGCCGGCGCATCGGCTCACTCGATCAGGTGTACGTTCGATGAGTGCGTTGATCGAGCCGGGAGCCAACGGGCTGCTCGCCAGCGAGCACAAGGACCTGCGGCCGTGTGTGGTCTGCGGTCAGCCCACCAAGCATCGTGTCGGTCGCCGCAAGTCGCCGACCGCCTGGGCATGGAGGTCTCCGCGCTGCGCGGACATCGCTGCGTGCACGGCGCGGCGCGACGCCCAGCGTGCGCGCTAGGCGGTCGGTTCGCTGAACCCGCTCTGCTGGCCTACACGAACAAGCTGGCAGCGCCGGTGCGCTCGCTCCCCGCTTCGCGGGATCGCCCCCGCGCGGGCTTGCGCCCGGCTCCTCGATCGGCCCCGACACCCGAACGGCCAGATACCGGACGCCGGCTGCGCCGGCTGTAACCGAGCCTCCCAAGGTCGGCTCTCTACCGACCCCGGCGTCGTGACACGCCGGCCTTGCAGCCCTGCGGGCTGCTCGTTCGCCGCTCGCTGACGCTCGCAAGCTCACGCGGCTGGCGGCACACCGCCAAGCCCGTTGCTCCTATGTCAAGAGATCTTCGGAAATTGCATCTTTGCGGGGCCTGACTCGACGACTGCCCTGCCGTCGCATACGCTGCCAGACGATGAGCATTCGTCGTGTTTCGAGCCGCGCCGTCTACGAGAACCAGTGGATGCGGGTGCGTGAGGATGAGATCGAGCGAGCCGACGGCAGCAGAGGTATCTACGGCGTTGTTGAGAAGCCTGACTTCGCTCTGATCGTGCCGGTCGACACTGATGGCGGGCTTTGGCTCGTCGAGCAGTACCGCTACCCGGTCGAGGCCCGGTTCTGGGAGTTCCCTCAGGGCTCGTGGGAGCAACAGCCAGGCGTTGATCCTGCAACCCTCGCACGCGGCGAGCTGCGGGAGGAGGCAGGCCTCGAGGCCGGGTCTCTACGGCGCATCGGCCATCTCTACGAGGCTTACGGGTTCAGCACCCAGGGGTTTGACGTGTGGCTGGCGTCTGGGCTCGAACAAGTGCTCGTCAGCCGTGAGGTCGAGGAGCAGGACATGCGGGTACGAAGAATCGCGCGAGAAGAGTGGGAGGCGATGGTCCGCAGCGGCGAGATCAAGGACGCTCCGTCCGTCGCCGCCTATGGGCTCCTCCTTCTGTCCGGGCTCGTCGAAGTCTGATCGTCAGTGGGCGCTCTACGCCGGAGCTGCAGGAGCGGCGAGCATCCGGTGATAGTGGCGCGCGAGGTGACGCTTCGGTGTCGCGGGTGGGATATGGCGCCTGCGTTCGCGGCCTGACTCGGCATCATGGTCCTCGTGCCTGACCTGAGTTCACCAGTGGTTCCCGCTGGCCAGCTCTGTGGTCAAGTCCAGCCGTGCCTAACGGTAGACGAGCTCGTCTTGCGGCCCTGGCAGTCGACGGATGCCGCGTGCGTGGTCGAGGCCTACAGCGACCCGGCCATTCAGAAGTGGCACGTGCGATCGATGACCGAGGACGAGGCGCTTCGCTGGGTGAGGTCTTGGTCAGAGCGATGGGCGGCCGAGACAGGAGCGAGCTGGGCCATTGTTGAGAACGACATCGTGCTCGGCCGAATGGGGTTCAACGCGCTGGATTTGGCCACAGGTCTAGCCGAGGCCGCGTACTGGGTTCTGCCTGTGGCTCGAGGGCGTCAAGTCGCGCCACGTGCCCTGCGCGCCGCCACGGCCTGGATGTTCGCCGAGGTCGGCCTGCACCGCATCGAGCTGCTGCATTCGAGCGGCAACGAGGCCTCCTGCCGTGTCGCCCATAAGGTCGGCTATCTGCTCGAGGGCACCAAGCGCGAGCATTGGCTCTTCGCTGACGGCTGGCATGACGTGCACCTGCATGCTCGCGTGCGAGATGGACCTATCCGTGCGCAGCCGGTGCGGTCGGGGCGATCAGCAGCCGATGGTAGCGCCGTGCGAGGTGGCGCTTGAGGCAGCGCCTGGCCTCCATGCGGGTCTTGCCCTCGGCTTCCTTGCGCTGCAGGTAGGCGCGGGTCTCAGGGTCCAGACGTCCGCGTGTGATCGCGATGATATGCAGAGCCCGATTGATCTGGCGGTTGCCCCCGCGGTCCAGGCGATGGCGGTCGTGTCGGCCCGAGGAGACGGGGATCGGCGCGACGCCGGCGAGTCTTGCGAACTGTGCATCCGTGGCGAACCGCTCGGCACCGGCTGTCTGGCCGATCAGGATCGCAGCCGTCAGCGGGCCACATCCGGTCTCGGCGAGCAGCTCTGGACGCTGCACACGGATCAGGTCGCGCAGCTCGCGCTTCAGCTGCTCTGCCTCCCGTGTCAGCGCTCCGATCCGCAGGGTCTGCTCGCGCGCGATCCGGACTCGGGCGGTCTGCGGCATCGCCCGCAGTCGCCTCGTGATGCGCGATAGCTGACCTGGGTAGTCCAGCTTGCGCGAGGGGATCTTGGCCTCGAGCTCGGGGTCAAGGAGCACGAGGTTGATCCGTAGCCGGTTGATCAGACGGGTGCGCTCGCCGACGAGCGTGTCGCGGTGATCGCAGAGCAACCGAATCTCGACCGCGTTCTCGTCGAGGTACGCGGCGGGGAACCGCTCTACGCCATCCCTGAGCACAGCGCGAGCAATGGCCCGTGCGTCGATCTGATCAGACTTGCCGGGCTCGCGTTCTCCGCGACGCGAGATGCCCATCAACTTCGGCGCGACCCTCAGCACTCGCTCGCCGGCGGCGATCAGCGCCTGCTCGAAGTGGTGGGAGAGGTCACGGCAGTCCTCGATCGCCCACACCAGCTCCTCGCCGAGCGCTCGAGCCCAGCGCAACGCTTCGAGATGGCCTTGCTCCTTCGCCGGGATCTCTCGCTCGCCCAGCAACTGGCCAGTCGCCGCGTCGACGGCCGCGAGTGCGTGGGTGCTCTTGTGGACATCCGCCCCGATCACGATCATCCAGCCCGTCCCTTCAATCGATGGTTTCTCGTTTGACTGGACCCTCGGCGGACAGGCCTTTCTCGGGGCGGTTGCCACGCTCCTATCAGGTCACGCCGCAGGTCCTGGGTGGTAGCGGACGACACAACGAGCGTCGGTCAGGCCATGAACGGCCGACAGACAGACTAAGAGTCAGTCCGCCACCAGCCCAGGACCCAACCCGGCAAGCCGGACGGCAACTGCAACAGCACCTTCCTGCCAGCTGGCGTCCGGCAAGCCGGCCGCTGCGACCGAAAACCAGCTCCGAATCCCGGAGCAAGCTCGCGGTCCCCACAAAGCTGGCAGAAAGGACAGACTAGATGCACAGCCGTGCCGGCGCTGTGTCCGCGCCATGTAATTCGTTGGCCGGTCTGAGGGCCTCGGGGTCAGTACCCGTTGTGATGACCGCAGCCAGCATCGGCGCCTCCAAAGGTGGCGGGTACGCCCGCTACCTGGAGTCAAAGACCATCGAGCCCGAGCGCGGCGACTACTACCTCTCCCCGGAGGGGGAGCCCACCCAGGCTCCTGGCCAGTGGCTCGCCACGGCGGACACGCTCGCGCGGCTCGGGATTGAGGGCGCCGGCGTCGAGAGCCGCGACTTCATCTCGTTGATGGAAGGCAAGCATCCCCGCAGTGGTCGGTGGCTGCGTCGGGCGGGAGCCGACGGCAGTCGCGCTGGCGGCATCGACCTGACGTTCTCGGCGCCCAAGTCGGTCTCTGCAGTGTGGGCGCTCGCCGGTGAGGCACAGCGCCGGGAGATCGAGGCCGCGCACGCCGCCGCCGTCAGCGAGACGATCGGACATCTCACAGAGACGGTGCCGACGGTTCGCCGTCGTCACGATGGCCAGGTGATCGAGGAGCACGCCCGCGACCTCATGGCTGCCGAGTACCGGCACACGACCTCCCGCGGCGTGCTCGAGGGCGACGCGCCCGACCCGCAGCTGCATAGCCACGTGGTCATCACCAGCGCGATCCGCGAGGACGGCAGGATCGTCGCCGTCGCCTCGCGGCCCGTCTTTCGCTCCGCCCGCGAGCTCGGCGCCTACTACCGCTCGGCGCTCGCGCACCAACTCCAGCAGCGCGGCTATGCGATCGAGCGGGGCACCGGCAAACATGGCCGCTACTTTGAGATCGCCGATGTGCCGCGTGGCCTGCTGGACGCCTTCAGCGCCCGCAGCCGCGAGGTCGCCGGAGCCGCCGAGCGCTTCCGCGCACAGTACGGGCGGGCGCCCGAGCGCGGCGAGCTACGAGCACTCAAGCTGGAGAACCGCCGCGCCAAGGTGCTCGTCACGCGCACCGACCTGCAGCAGGCATGGAACGACACCGCCGCCCGCTTCGACTTCACCGCCCAGCAGCCCGGACAGCGCTCCGTCGCGGACACGCCGCCGGTGGTGCAGGCGCCGCTCGAGGATCGCGTCGAGCAGCGCCTGACCGAGCGCGCCGCCACCTTCGAGCCCGGCGAGCTGCGCGCCGTCATGCTGGAGCAGTCCGTCGGCGAGCTCTCCCCACGGCAAGCCCTCGACCGCACGCGAGCGATGATCGCCGAACGCCGCGTGCTGCCCCTACAGGGCGGCCTGATGACCACGCTCACGGTCAGGGCGCGCGAGCAAGCGATCGAGCGCCGCTTCACCGCGCTGGCCACGCACGCCGGCAGGGACGTAGGAGCCCAGGCCCGCGTGCTCGCCGGCGATCAAATTGCCGAGCGCATCGGCGGACGCCTCAGCACAGAGCAGGCCCACGCGCTGCAGGTCATCACCGGCCCCGAGCGCGCCGCGATCCTCGTCGGCCCCGCCGGCACCGGCAAGGGCGTCGTCATCGACGCCGCCGCCCGCGCCGAGCAGCACACCGGCCACCAAACCCTCGGCATCGCCGTCTCCGGCTCAACCGCCCAGCGCCTCGGCCAAGACAGCCCCGCCCTCGCCGGGCAGACTCTCACGCTCGACGCGCTCGTCTCGCGCGTCGAGCGCGGCCAGCTCGCCGTCAGCCAGGACACCACGATCTACTTCGATGAGGCGGGCATGGCCGACACCGACAGGCTTGAGCGGCTCACCGAAGTCGTGGAGCACACCGGAGCGAAGCTCGTGGCGATCGGCGACGCAGCGCAGCTCCCCTCGATCGGCGCCGGCGGCATGTTCGAGCGGCTCTCCAGCATCGCGCCCTCCGCGGAGCTGTCGAACATCCGCCGCACCCTGGACCCCGACGAACAGCGCGCGTGGGCGGACCTGCGCGCCGGCCGCTCAGACCGAGCGATGGCCCACTACTACAACCGCGGCCAGCTGCACATGGCAGACACCCGCGATGAGGCAGTCGAGCAGGCCGCGCAGGAGTGGGCGAGCCTCACCGAGACCCATGATCCCAGCGAGGTCGCCTTGATCTCCGATGCGTCCAACCAGGAGATCGCCCGGCTGAACGCCCGCGCCCAACACTTCCGCTCCGAGCGCGGCGAACTCGGCGACCTCGAAGTCCCCGTGCCCGGCGTCCACTACGGCGTCCGCCAAGGCGACCGCATCGCGCTCATCGAGCAGCACCGCGAGCCGGGCATCGAGCGGATCGAGAACGGCAGCCGCGGCGAGATCCTCGACATCACCGCCGCCGGAGAGGTGCTGGTCGAGTTCGACGTGACCGGCCGCCAGCAACGACTCTCCGGTGAGGACTTGGGCAAGCTGCGGCTCGGCTACGCCCAGCACATCCACCGCGCCCAGGGCGCCACCGTCACACGCACGCTCGTCGTGACCGGCGGCTGGCAGACCAGCAAGGAGCCCGCCTACGTCGAGGCGTCCCGCGCCCGCCAAGGCACCGACTGGTACGTCTCCCGCCAAGACCTCGGCGTGGAGGGCCACGACACTGACCGCATCCAGAGGCTCGCGCAGAGCATGAGCCGAAGCCACGCGCAGACACCATCGCTCGCGCACCCCGAGCTGCCCGACCCAAGCTACGGCCCCGGCCTTCACCTTCCGATCGCACCCAGCCGCACCAGCCCCATACCGGGGATCGTCCGCGAGGCGATCAACCGGATCATCAACCCACCAGCACCCGAGAGGACACGATGAGCCAACGACGACAGATCGTTCTGCCCGACCCCGTAGACCAGCAGCTACGCGAGCTGGCCGCCGCCGCTGACACGCCGCCCTCGACGCTCGCCGCGCAGATGGTGCAGGCCGGCGTCGCCCAGGCAGCCAAGGACGGCAAGGTTCGCCCGCTGCGCTCCACGCCGCGCTCACCGGCGCGCGTGGCGGCGAGCGCGCACCGTGGCTTGAGCCCTACGGCGGCGACAGCGAGTGGCGCCGGCAGATGTGGGGCGCGATCGTCGCCCTGCACGGCCGCTACCCCGACCAGCTGCAAGCGCTCAAGGACAAATGGTGGAGCAGCGACGCGACCACCGAGACACTGTGCGCGCTGGCGGTGTGGCGAGCCGAACTGGACGACGGCGGGCAGGACCCGCGCGAGGAGCTCGCCTTCCAGCACCAGCTCGCCGACTACTCCCAGCTACTTCGCCAGCAAGGCGGCGGCGCCACGAAGGAGTGGAAGCCCGGCGCCACACCGCCCGAGTGGGCCGGCGAGTAGGAGAGCAGCCGGCTCTCCCGGCTGGGCTCGTGCGGCTAGGGGACGAGCCTGAACGCCTCGACGTGGCGTGGCCGCACGACGTTGAAATGCCGCTGGTCGAGCGTGGCGATCACGTCCACCTCACGCCGCTCGGCCAGGGCGATCACCGAAGCGTCGACCATCCCCAGCGGCAGGTCGAGATACTGCTCCATCAGCTCGTAGATGCGAGACCAGTCCGAGTCGGCCACCGGCTCGACCACCAGCTCGCCGTCCGCGAGCGCACGGCCAAACGCAAGCTCGGCGTGAGCGCCGATCCGGTCGGCGAGTAGATAGGAAACCTCTGTCACCACGAGCGCGGGGACGAGCAGGGGCCGCGGGCTGCTGGAGAGCAACGCGACGGCGCGCTCGTGGTGCTTGTCCTTCCTCGCCGCCGCCGCGTACAGCGGCCCGGCGTCCACGATCAGCACTACCGGCGCCCAGCCCGACGTTTGCGCACGCTCTTGGCGACCAGCTCATCGACCCGCTCAGAGGCATCTCGAGGCGAGCCGTCGCCGACGGCGAAGAAGCTCAAGGTCCCATCGGTCTGCTCGGGCAGCTGCTGCTCGATCGCCTCCCTGGCAACCTGAGCGACCGACGTGCCGCGCCGACGCGCCTCCAGCCGCAACCGCACATCGACATCCTCGGGCAGCATGATCGTCGTGCGCCTCATACATACATCCTAACGCATCACGAGGACCGCATCGCTGCTTGCGTTACATCTTCGGTTCGCTCTGTGTCAACTTCGCGTCACCGGCTCACAGGCGGACACAGACCTTCTACGGTTCCAGCACAACTGAAAATGTTGGCGCCGGCGGACAGCTGTAACTGCCCCCGACGCCGTGGCACAAGGAGCAATACCTCCCCATGCACAAACACCGTACCCCAGAGGGGTTGAAGGAGCACGCGCTCCTCGACCGCGCCGTACTCAACCTCATGCTGGACCCCGAGCGCCAGCGACCGTGGGCCGAAGACGAGCTTGACCGCACGCTCAGCGTCCCCGGTGATGTCCGCGAAAGCCTGCGCCGTCTGCGCGCGTGCAAGCTCATCCACCGCTGGAACGACCTCGCCGTCGCCGCGCACGCCGCGGTGCGCTTCCACGAGATCAGCCAGGCCATCGAGAACCTGACCCCCGGCGATCGCGCGGAGCGCCATTGGGAGCACGCAGTCCTTGAGGGTCTGATCGTGCGCAGCGCCGAGGGCGAAGGGCCACGCTCCCTGCAGCAGACCTACGAAGCGTTCGGTGCGACCAAGCGCAAGAAGCAGCTCAAGGTCGCCGACGCGGTGGACCGCCTGGAGGGCGCCGGGCTGATCGAACGCCGCGGCGGGCGCTCGATCGCCTCGGAGGTCGCGCTGCGCCTCGACGAACTGATGACCGTCTGACGCGCGAGCTCATTCCCCCACATGCGCGTCAACGAGCTGGCCTTGAGCCAGGCTTTCCTCCCGAGCCTGGCCAAGGTCGGCATCCACACGGTAGAGCAGCTCGCCGAGCAGAACCTCGGCGGGCTGCTCCGCCAGCCCGAGTTCAGAAGCGGCGTCGAGCTCTACGAGCTGATCCGCGAGCTACACCGCCACGGCCTGACACCGTTCGCAGCCCACGGCGCACACTTCCACACCGAGCGTGAGCTGGAGATGTTCAGGCTGCGTGTCGTGGAGGGCTGGACCCTCGCGCGGATCGGCGCGCAGTTCGACATCAAGGGCGAGCGGGTGCGCCAACTGCTCAAACTGCACTTCGGTCTCGGCGGCGTACCGCCCGCCGCCAAAAGAAGACCGCCCATCAAGCCCCGGCCACTGACGACCAGCGAACGCCGCCGCATGTACCGGCTCGCGCGCCTGACCGTGATGCGCAACTACCACAGGCCCCTCACCTTGGAGGAAGTCGCCAGGACCGTTGCCGCTTCCCCTCGCCAGGTGCAGCGCGCCTACGCCGAGTTCGGCAAGAGCACGTTCCACGACGACCTCACTGTCAGGCGTCTTGATGCTGCCGCACGACTTCTACAAGGCACGTCGGTCCCGGTTGCCGACGTGGCGCAGCGGGTCGGCTATCGCCAGGCCAGTCACTTCGCTCACGCCTTCCGGCGTCGCTACGGGCTCTCACCCTCGACCTACCGCACTCGATCCCTGGAGGCCCGGCGCCAAGAACTGCAGGAGGCGATCGCCGCATGATCGGCTCGCTGCTCAGCGTCAACCACGGCATCGACGCTCTGCTGGCTGTGAGCGTCTGCCTGCGGGCCGTGCTCGCGGTCATCCGCGCACGCAAACGCCGCCTCGAAAAGCTCCTAGAACGCCTCGAACAAGAGGACCGCGAAATGAGCGCCGAGCGAAGGAGCAGCGATGCCCTACGCTGACATCAACCGCGTCGTCCTCGTAGGCCGCCTCACGCGCGACCCGCAACTGCGGGCGTTGCCTTCCGGCGGCACTGTCTGCGGACTGCGCATCGCCTGCAACGGTGTCCGCAAGAACGGCGACGTCTACAAGGCGTCCCCACTACTTCGACGTCTGCGTCTTCGGAGCCCACGGGGAGGATGTCGAGCGCAATCTGCGCAAAAGCTCCCGTGTGGCCCTCGCAGGCCGATTGGAGTGGCGCGAGTGGAAAACCGCCGAGGGCGACAAGCGCCAGGCCGTCAGCATCATCGCCGACTCCGTGCAGTTCCTCGACACGCCCGTCGGCCCACAGCACGGTGGCCGCCAGAGCGACAGCCCGCCTGACGAGAGGCATCGAAGGTGAGCACGACGAGCAGTGACCGCGCGCCGATCCTCGTCGTCGAGGCCGACCCCGACCTCGGCAGGGTGCTGGTTGACCAGCTCGCCGCAGACGGTCATCCAGCGGAGCTTGCCCGCACCGCAGGTCACGCCTGTTGGATGGCCCGAGCGCGCCCGCCGCGGCTGCTGGTGCTTGGAGAACTCGACGGGCCAAGAGGCACGATCGACCTGCTGGAGAGCGTCCGCGCCGACCCACCGGAGCGTGACAATGGGCAGATGCCCTCGCCGTGGCCGGACAGGCTGCCGGTGATCGTCCTCAGTGCTCGAACCACGCAGGCCGACCTGCTGCGAGCGTTCGAGGCGGGCGCCGATGACTTCCTGCGACGCAGCGCCGGCTACCTGGAGTTGCGGGCGCGCTTGCGGGCGCTGCTGCGCCGCGCCGAGAGCACGCCAGAAGACGAGCCGCTACGCATAGGTGCTCTGACGATCGACCGGGCCGGCTACGCCGCAAGCCTCCACGGCAAGCCCGTTGAGCTGCGTCGCCTGGAGTACGAGCTGCTGGTGCATCTAGCCCGCGATCCACGACGGGTATTCAACAAGCACGAGCTACTCAAAACAGTATGGGGATTCCGCTCGCCAGGGACGACACGGACGCTCGACAGCCACGCCAGCCGTCTACGCCGCAAGCTGGGCGTTGCAGGCGAACGCTGGGTCATAAACGAGTGGGGAGTCGGCTACCGGCTCATCTGAACAACGGCGCTCTCGACCGCTCGGGAGATACGGCGAACAGGCGCACCTTCACCTCTCGTTGTCGCGCTCCCGCACCAGGTGCGAGCGTCAGCCATCGCGGGGCGAAACCGACTCAGGAGTAACCATTTGAGAGATACAGACCAAGCCACACAATCGCCAGCGACAACAGAAAGATGACCGCCTCAAGGATGTGCAGGTCCGAGCGGCGAATATGCCACACCAGCAGTACCCCGACAGCAAGGACGAGCGCGAGCTTGACGTGAAACGTGGGATCGCCCCACAGGTCAAGATGGAACGCCATCGCGGTGCCGGTCGCCACCAGGACGAGTAGCGCGACGAGCGTGCCGTAGCCGAACCGCCGCGCGATCAGGCGCAAGCTCTCACGGTCGCCTGAGCGCCGTCCAACCGGCACCACCACGGCCGCGAGCATCATCTGGCCGCCCACAAAGAACGCCATCGCCAGCACGTGCAGCCAACGCACGATGAACCAAACATGGCTCAACTGACGCAGACCCCTATGCCGCGGCGGTGTGGCTCGGATGTCCGGGGCCGGGCCACGGCGCTAGGCACAGAACGAGCTGGCACTCGCTGATTGCGCGTACTTCGTGGCGCTCGCCGGGGTCGAAATGGATCAGGCTCGGCGCGGACAACGTTCGCTCGCTCGCGCCCGCGCTCACCAGCAGATCGCCGCGTAGGACGAACACGAGCGCGTGCTCATGGACTTGGTGCTCCTGCAGAGCCTCACCCTGGGGCAGCAGCAGCGCGATCACGCGATTCGCGTCCTCGTCGGAGCGAAGGATCTGTGGATGGTGCGCCGCGACACGCAGACGATCTAGCTCCCAAACCTGCACCCACCCGATTCTAAGCGCAGGCAGAACCCAGCGGATAGCTTGTGCGGCCACATGGCCGACACGGCAATCGAGATCGAGGATCTGCATGTCGTGCGCGGCGGGCGCCCCGTGCTCCACGGTCTCAACCTGCAGGTCGCCAGCGGGTCGGTGACGGGTCTGCTCGGTCCAAGCGGGTGCGGCAAGTCCACGCTGATGCGCGCGATTGTCGGCGTGCAGATCATCCAGGCTGGCCAGGTGAACGTGCTTGGCGAACACGCCGGCTCCCCAAAGCTGCGCCGGCGCGTCGGGTATGTCACACAGGCCCCGTCGGTCTACGGCGATCTCAGCATCGGCGAGAACCTGCGGTACTTCGCCGCGATCCTCGATGTCGGCGAGCGGCGGATCGGCGAGGTCGTGCAGACAGTCGGCCTGGCCGGTCGTGAACGGCAGGTCGTCGCCTCGCTCTCCGGCGGGGAGCGCTCGCGCGTGTCACTCGCCACCGCGCTGCTTGGCGACCCCGAGCTGCTGGTGCTCGACGAGCCCACCGTCGGCCTCGACCCGGTGCTGCGCGCTGAACTGTGGGGCACCTTCCGCGAGCTCGCCCAGGCGGGCAGCACGTTGCTGATCTCAAGCCACGTGATGGACGAGGCCAGCGAGTGCGACGAGCTGCTGCTGATGCGAGAGGGAGCGCTGCTTGAGCAGACCACGCCCGAGCGGCTGCGGGAGCGCACCGGCGAGCACGACCTCGGCCGCGCGTTCCTTGCGATCATCGGGCAGGCGTCCAGGTGAGCGCGCAGATCACGCTCGCCACGGCCAAGCGTGTGCTCTGGCAGATACGCCGCGACCGGCGCACGATCGCGCTGCTGCTCGTCGTGCCTGTCGGGCTGCTCGTACTGATGCGCTACGTCTTCGACGGGCAGCCCAGCACCTTCCAGGCGATCGGGGCGCCGATGTGCGGCCTGTTCCCGTTCATCATCATGTTCCTCGTCACCTCGATCGCCATGCTGCGCGAGCGCACCAGCGGCACCCTGGAGCGGCTGATGAGCCTCCCGCTCGCCAAGACCGACCTGCTCGCCGGCTACGGGATCGCCTTCGGTCTGCTCGCCGCTCTGCAGGCGCTCGTCGTGTGCCTCGTCGGGTTTCTCCTGCTCGGCCTGCACGCCCCGCACGGCGCGTGGCTGGTCGGGTTGCTCGCCGTCGGCAACGCCGTACTCGGCATGGCCCTTGGCCTGTTCGTCAGCGCGTTCGCGCGCACCGAGTTCCAGGCCGTGCAGTTCATGCCCGCGATCATCTTCCCCCAGCTACTGCTATGCGGGCTGTTCGTAGACCGTCACGAGATGGCCAGTGTGCTCTACGGGCTATCAAGCGTGCTGCCACTCACCTACGCCTACGACGCGCTGGCGCGCGCCACCCATCCCGGCCCGCTCGGCGGCAGGGTTGCGCTCGATGTCGCTGTGATCGTAGGCGCGACGTTGATCGCGCTGACGCTCGGGGCGCTCACTCTGCGGCGGCGGACTGCATGAGCGGCGCACCAACTTGCGGCTCGGCGCTCAACGGCACGGTGATCACGGGCACCGGCGAGCTTCGCAGCAGCTCGGTAGTGACCGTGCCAATCGCCTCGTGCAGCCGCGAGTGCGGCTTGGCGCCGAGCACGATCGCGCGAGCATCGTGGCGCTGAGCGGCGTCGATCAAAGCGGCGGCGGGGTCTCGGTCTGAGACCTCCGTCTCCAGCTCGATGTCAAACAGCGCTGGGTCGCCGTCGAGCATCAGCTCATCGAGGATCGCGCGGCCTTCGTCGTGGCGCTCGCCGCTGCTGCTCAGCGGCGTGGGCGGCATGTGCTGCGCTCGGCAGGCGTACACGATCACGAGCTTGCCGCCCGAGAGCAGCTCGTTTGCTGCCCAGCGGGCGGCGTTGCGCGAGCCCTCGCTGCGGTCATAGCCGAGCACGAGGCACGGCCCTCCCGCGTCGCTGCCGGTGGCGGCTGAGCGGGTCATGCCGGCGTCGTCTCGCGGTCCAGGGCGTCCAGGTAGGGCGCCAGGTACTTCGTGGCGATCTTGCTCGGCGGCTCCCACGCCGGGGTGTCGCTGATCTCTGAGCTGAACCCGTGCCCGCCGGTGATCTGCGCCGTCAGATACAGCGGCTTATCGCCCGTCAGCAGCATCCCGTGGATCACGGGGTGAAACCGCTCGGGTGTCACCTGGGCACCGGCGCCCGCAGCGATCGACAGCGCGACCGTATCGGCCTGCTGGGAGCTGACGCCGCCGTGCTTGACCGGGAACTCGGTGCAGTCCCCGGCCGCGTAGATGTGCTCGACATCGAGAACATGCCCGTAGGGGTCCACGCGCAAGAAACCGTGTTCGCTCAACGGGATGCCGCGCACGCTCGGGCCGTAAAGCTCGGGCAGCGCGATCACGCGGTTGACGTGCAGGCGCCGGTCGCCGGGGTTGATTACCAGCTCGCCGGCACTAGGGACTTCGGCGTAGGCGGAGTGGATCGTCTGGATGCCCGCGCGGCCGAGCAGCCCCGCGACGGTGCTGCTCACGTTCTGCCCGAAGATCGCCAGCGGCGCGTCCTCGGGCGTGACGAGCGTGACCGCGACCTCGACGCCCATGTCGTAGGCGCGGCCGGCGGTCATCAGCGCCAGCTCATACAGCGGCAGCGGCCAGGCCATCCTGCCAGGCGCCAGGAACGCGAGGCTCTTGATGTAGCCGCCCTCGACATCCTGAATCACGCCGTGCAGGATCTCATCCATGTGCGCCGCGTCGATCGTGACCGCGTGCTGATAGCGCGGGACGGCCTTCGCGCCGAGCGCGAGCACAAGCCGGTCGTACTCCAGCTCCACATCGCCCTTGGTGTGGGCGACCTGCTTGTCCGGGTCCACCCATGCGAGCTCGTCGGTCACGAGCCGCGCGCCGGCGTCGCTGATGATCGGCGCGAGCGGGTAGCGGCGTGCCTGCCCCGCGGCGAACGGCTCACGAACGGTCAGCGGCCGATAGTGGAAGTCGGGGTTGGGCGCAATCACGGTCACGTCGGTCAGCTCCGGCGCGAGCTCGTGCAGCGCAAGGACGGCCTCAAGCGCCGCTACGCCGCCGCCGGCGACCAGCACTCGCTGCCTGTTGGTGTTGGTGGTTTGAGTGGTCATGCTCTGCAGGTTACGGTCGGGTGTTGGCTGTGGCAGTCGAGTAAATCCGTGTGCGCGATCGGTGGAAACTACGCAGCTGGCACCTTGTTCGACGGACGCACCCCCCACACGAGCGCGCGGGCCACGTCCAGGCTTGAGACGACGCCGAGCGGGCGGCCCGAGTCGGGGTCGGTCACGATCAGATGCGAGCACTCGTGCTCGCCCATCAACTGCGCGGCGCGCTGAACCTCCTCGACGCGCTCGATCGTGACGATCTCAGTCGCGGCGATCTCGCCCGCTTCGCCGTCCATGCCGCCCGTGCCGACGGCGCGCATGAGGTCGATATCGGCGATGGCGCCCCACACCAGCTGCTCGGTGTGATGGGGGCCAGGCGCGAGACCGTCGACGATCACAAAGTGGACGCTGTTCTCGGCCATCAATGATGCGACCTCGTGCAGCGGTGTCTGTGGCGGGCAGTCAATCACCCCGGAGTGCATCACCTCGGCGACGGCGAGTTCACTGAAATGGGATGGCAGCGGCATTTGACTTCCTCCTTGCGCGTGGGAATGGTGTGCTCTGAGGTTTTCACCACGCACGCGCTGCGCCATCCGCAGTAGCCGCGCGCAAGGGG